>NZ_AUHM01000013.1 GCF_000423185.1 Inquilinus limosus DSM 16000
GGGCGGTGATCGCGCGCAGCGGCGTCGAGATCTACGACGCCGAGGATCGGTCGGTGGCCCGGCCGGTGAAGCCGATCGCCCAGACCGGCGCCCTGATCGGCAAGGGCGATTTCCGGCACCACATGCTGAAGGAGATCTACGAGCAGCCGGCGGTGGTGGGCGACACCCTGCGCACCATGCTGGACCCGGCCACCCGGGCGATCGTGCTGCCGGCGCTGCCCTTCGACGTCGCCCAGGTGCCGCGCGCCACCATCGTCGCCTGCGGCACCGCCTTCTATGCCGGCATGGTGGCGAAGTACTGGTTCGAGACCGTGGCCCGGCTGCCGGTCGAGATCGACATCGCCTCGGAGTTCCGCTACCGCGAGGCGCCGCTGCCGGCGGGGGGCCTCGCCGTCTTCGTCTCCCAGTCCGGCGAGACCGCGGACACGCTGGCGGCGCTGCGCTACGCCCGCTCCCAGGGCCAGCGCGTGCTGTCGATCGTCAACGTGCCGGACAGCTCGATCGCGCGCGAGAGCGACGCGGTGATCCAGACCCTGGCCGGGCCGGAGATCGGCGTCGCCTCGACCAAGGCCTTCACCACCCAGCTGACCGTGCTGGCCTGCCTGGCCGTGGCCGCGGCGCGGGCGCGCGGCGCCATCGACGGCCGGCGCGAGGCGGAGCTCTCCACCGCCCTGACCGAGCTGCCGAGCCGCCTGGCCGAGGTCTTGAACCACGACGCCACGATCCGCGACCTCGCCCACCAGGTGGCGCTGGCCCGCGACGTGCTGTATCTCGGCCGCGGCCTGTCCTACCCGCTGGCCCTGGAAGGCGCCCTGAAGCTGAAGGAGATCAGCTACATCCATGCCGAGGGCTATGCCGCCGGCGAGATGAAGCACGGGCCGATCGCGCTGATCGACGACAAGGTGCCGGTGATCGTGCTGGCGCCGCGCGACGCGGTGTTCGACAAGACCGTGTCGAACGTGCAGGAGGTGATGGCCCGCGGCGGCAAGGTGATCTTCCTCTCCGACCCGGAGGGGATCGAGAGGCTGGGGCCGGGACCGGTCGCGGCGATCGGCCTGCCCGGCGTCGACCCCTTCGTCGCCCCGATCCTCTACGCCGTGCCGGTCCAGCTCCTGGCCTATCACACCGCCGTGGCCAAGGGCACCGACGTCGACCAGCCCCGCAACCTCGCCAAGAGCGTCACCGTGGAGTAGGGGGCGCAACCGGTCCGCCGATCATGTCCGAAAATCGCGAGCGCGATCGGAACGAACGTGACATGGTCGGGGCATGGACCCGCTCGCGCTCGACCCCGAAGCCTGCTACCGCGCCCTGCTGACCCGCGATCCGCGGTTCGACGGACGCCTCTTCGTCGGCGTCACCTCGACCGGAATCTACTGCCGGCCGGTCTGTCCGGCCCGGCCGGCGAAGTTCGAGCATTGCCGCTTCTTCGCCTCCGCCGCCGCGGCGCAGGAGGCCGGTTTCCGGCCCTGCCTGCGCTGCCGGCCGGAAACGGCGCCGGACCTCGCCTCCTGGCGCGGCACCTCCAACACCGTGTCGCGCGCCCTGGCGCTGATCGCCGACGGCGGCCTGGATGGCGAGGCGGGGGTGGAGGCGCTGGCGGAACGGCTCGGCCTCGGCGGCCGCCAGCTGCGCCGGCTGTTCCGGCAGCATCTCGGCGCCACGCCGGTGGCCGTGGCCCAGACCCGGCGCGTGCTGTTCGCCAAGCAGCTGATCCAGGAGACGAGGATGCCGATGGCCGAGGTGGCGCTGGCCGCCGGCTTCGGCAGCGTCCGCCGCTTCAACGAGACCTTCCACGACCTGTTCCGCCGCCCGCCCAGCGCCCTGCGTCGCCGGGCCTGGGCCGGGCTGCCGGTCGATTCGGTCGCCGCCGGCGGCGTCACGCTGCGGCTGCGCTACCGGCCGCCCTATGACTGGCCGGCGATGCTGGCCTATCTGCGGGCCCGCGCCATCGACGGGGTCGAGCAGGTGGAGGGCGGCGTCTACCGCCGCAGCGTCGCCGAGGGCGACGATCTCGGCACCGTCGAGGTGCGGCACGAGCCGGCGCGCGACAATCTGGCGGTACTGGTCCGCTTCCCCTCGGTGCGCGCGCTGCCGGGCATCCTGGCCCGGGTGCGGCGGGTGTTCGACGTCGGCGCCGACATCGAGGCCATCGGCGCGCACCTGTCGCGGGACCCGTTCCTGGCGCCGCTGGTGGCGCAGCGGCCCGGCCTGCGCGCGCCCGGCGGCTGGGACGGGTTCGAGCTGGCGGTGCGCGCCGTGCTGGGCCAGCAGGTCACCGTTGTCGCGGCGCGGCAGCTCGCCGGCCGGCTGGTGTCGATCTGCGGCGCCGAGGTGCCCGAGGCGGCCCGGCTGCACCCCGCTTTGTCCCGCGCTTTCCCGTCGCCGCAGCGGGTGGCGGCGGCCGATCTCGGCGCGCTCGGCATGCCCGGATCGCGCCGGGCGACGCTGACCGCGCTGGCCGAGGCCGCGATCGCCGACCCGCATCTGTTCCGCCCCTTCGGCACGGTGGAGGAGGCGATCGCCCGGCTGCGCCGCATCCGCGGCATCGGCGACTGGACGGCGCAGTACATCGCGCTGCGCGCCCTGCGCGAGCCGGACGCCTTCCCGGCCAGCGACATCGGCCTGCTGCGCGGCGCCGCGAACGGAACCGGGGTGCGGCCGACGCCGGCCGACCTGCTGCAGCGGGCGGAGCCGTGGCGGCCGTGGCGCGCCTATGCCGCCCAGCATCTCTGGGCCGCCGATGCGGTGCCGGTGCAACGGATGTCGGGAGCGAAGCATGGCTGAAGCTCTGGTCTTCGACCGCATGCCCAGCCCGGTCGGCGAACTGCTGATCGTCGCCGACGCGGCCGGGCGGCTGCGC
Organism: Inquilinus limosus DSM 16000; assembly: GCF_000423185.1. GTDB lineage: Bacteria > Pseudomonadota > Alphaproteobacteria > DSM-16000 > Inquilinaceae > Inquilinus > Inquilinus limosus. Next base: position 2,861 of record NZ_AUHM01000013.1, read on the forward strand.
GCCATCGACTGGGCCGGGGAGGAGGGGCTGCGCGACCGGCTGGCCCGCAGCGTCGGCGGCGACGGCTTCACCCTGGCGCCGCAGCGGAATCCCTTCGGGCTGACCGCGGCGCTGCAGGCCTATTTCGCCGGCGACCTCGCCGCCATCGACGCACTGCCGGTCGAGACCGGCGGCACGCCGTTCCAGCGTGCGGTCTGGACGGCGCTGCGCGGCATCGCCTGCGGCACCACCGTGTCCTATGGCGAGATCGCCCGGCGGATCGGCCAGCCCGGGGCCATGCGGGCCGTCGGCCTCGCCAACAACGCCAACCCGATTCCGATCGTCGTGCCCTGCCATCGCGTCATCGGTGCGAACGGCACGCTCGTCGGCTATGGCGGCGGGCTCGACCGCAAGCGCTGGCTGCTCAACCACGAAGGCGCGGGCAGCCCGCAGCTGTCCCTGGCCATCTGACTCACCTGGGAGAGAAACGAATATGACCGCCACCCGTCAGGCCGAGGCCCTGCAGCAGTTCCGCCGCCTGCACCAGGACGGCATCCTCCTGCTCGCCAATGCCTGGGACGCCGGCAGCGCCCGGCTGATCGAGAGCCTGGGCGCCAGGGCCATCGCCACCACCAGCGCCGGCGTCGCCTGGGCGCACGGTTATCCCGACGGCGATGCGCTGCCGCTCGACCTGCTGGTCGCCACCACGGCCGACATCGCCCGCATCATCCGTGTGCCGCTGACCGTCGATGCCGAGGGCGGCTACGGCGCCGATCCGGCCGCGGTCGGCGAGGCGGTGGCCCGGCTGATCGGCGCCGGCACCGCCGGCATCAACATCGAGGACGGGGCGGGCACGCCGGACCTGCTCTGCGCCAAGATCGAGGCGATCAAGCGCGCCGCCGCCCGCAGCGGCCAGGACGTCTTCGTCAATGCCCGTACCGACGTCTATCTGCGCGGCCTGGCGCCGGAGGGCGGCAGGGTCGCGGAGGCACTGGCGCGGGCCGAGCGCTACCGCGCCGCCGGCGCCGACGGCCTGTTCGTGCCGGGCGTGACGAAGCCCGAGGAGATCCGGGCGATCGCGGCGGGGACGCCGTTGCCGCTGAACGTGATGGCCCGCCCCGGCCTGCCCGGCGCGGCCGAACTCTCTGCCCTCGGCGTCCGCCGCCTCAGCGCCGGCGCCGCCATCGCCCAAGCCGTGCTCGCCCGCACCGCGGCTCTGGCGAAGCCGTTCCTGCAGGACGGCGTCTCAGATCCGGTGGTCGCGGAGGCGATGCCCTATCCGGAGATCAATGCGCTGATGGCGGGGCGGTAAAGGGGCCGGCGTCAGACCCCGGTTTGGCCGCCGCCGAGCCGGGCCACCAGGCTGTCCAGGCTGGGCTCGAACCAGATCTCGTCGCCGCGATTGGCCTCCCGTACCCAGTCGCGCAGGGCGGCGCTGGCGGCGAGATGCTGCGAGATGTCGCCGATGACGGCCAGCTTCAGCCGGTAATTGACGGCCTTCTGGGCGAGCTCGCCGGCGACGCCGGTGCGGAGCTGGAAGAAGGCCGGCCCAAGGCGGGAAACCGGGACGGCGACCACCGAGGCACCGGCAGACAGGGCCTCGCCGATCAGGTCGCCGGCGCGCTGCGGGCTGTCGATCACCGGCCCGCCCGCGTCGCAGGACAGGATCGTCTCGTCGCCGCTGTGAAGCAATTCGGCCATCGGTCTGCCTCCTCGGTTCACCGCGTCGGGAGCATGTGTTCTGACCACAACCTGGGGTCGTTGTCCAGAACATGGACCCGCTCGGCGTCGAGCGCCTGGGCCTCGGTGACCAGTTGCTGCCGCCGCAGAGACTCCAGCACCGGGATCAGCTCCCACATCGGCGCGCCGATCCTGTCCGCGATCGCCAGCAGGTCGTGGTCTCCATCGGCGTAGGCGATCAGGTTCTTCACCATCATGGTGCTCGCCGCGGTCGGATCGCCGGCGAACAGGATCGCGAACGGCCCGCGCTTGCCGAGCTGCGGCTCGCACAGCACCGTGACCCTGGGGGCGGTGTTGCCCTCGATGCACGTCAGGCAGGCCTTCAGCACCTCGTAGGCGCCCTGCAGCCCGGCCGGGGTCACCAGCTCCAGATCGTCGAGCGAGCTGTGGTATTCGGGGTAGCAGCCGTATTTCGACCGCATGATCGAGCATACCGGCAGGTCGACCCCCGGCGCGCAGTATTGCCGCTCGTCGCTGCCGCGGTCGAGGAAGCTGTAGGGGACGTAGTCCGGCGCCAGGTGCTTCAGCACATGCAGCGCCACCCGGTCGGCCAGTGTGCCGCCCAGCCGGCTGGGCAGATAGGAGTAGCCGCGGTCGTCGCCGACGCAGGAGACGTTGAAGCCGGCGATGGTCGCCGCCTTCATCTGCGGCAGGTTGCGGGAGAGATAGGTGATCGACCCGATCGTCTCCGGGATGAAGACGATGCGGTAGGTGTATCGGCGCGGCTGCTCGGACAGCCAGCGCGCCAGCCATGTGGTGACCGCCGGCCCGGACAGCTCGTTGTTGGCCATCGAGGGGTGGCAGACATAGGTCGAGAGCAGGATCTCGCGGCCGCTGGCCCCGGGGAGGATCAGCTCGCCATAGGTCAGGTGGCCGGGGGCCAGGGTGGCGTCGATCACCGCATGGTAGCGGCCCGGCGGCAGGGCTTCGCGCTGCCGGTGCGGCAGGCAGAAGCCCCAGTGGCGCCTGTAGTAGGAAGTGACGTAAGGGATCGCGTCGGGCTGCTCCGGGATCGAGTGGAGATGCGGCTGCAACTCCTCCAGCGACAGCTCGATATCGACCGGCTCGGAGTAGCCGACGACATGCAGGTTGTGGTCGGCGAAATCCACCACCGTCTCGCCCGACGGTCCGGTCAGCCGGCCGCCGCGGATGTTCCACTCGTCCGGGATGGTCCAGTCGAACACCCGGGTGCCGGACGGCACCTCGTGCACCGTCAGTCCGGGCAGCAGGCCCTGGATATGGGCGAGGGTCCGGCGCACGCCGTCGCCGGTCAGGCTGCGGCAGATCGGGAACAGGGTCCGGATGAAGTCGTGCATCGCCCGGCCGCAATCGGCCGCGGCGAGCGGTTCGGCAATCGGGATATCGGGCATCAGCCGGCTCTCTCGCCCAGCCTTCCGAGCGATGCGGCAATCTCCTCGTCTCGAAACGGCATATCGAAATTCTCCCCCGAAATGCCGCGATCGTCGCTGAAGTACCAGGGCAAGTCGAGTCGGTGATGCCGCCTCAAACGAATGGCGACAAAAGACGAAATGGTGTGCGAATACTAATTTCCTGGGCTCCGATCGAAGATGTCGATGCTCTCGGGGCGATCATCCGCCGGACTGCGCCGCCGCCGTTGGCGTCCGATGGCCCGATGGCCGCGAGCCATGGCGGAATGCTCGACATGGAAGCGCAGAAATCGGTCTTTTTCTGAGGCGAGATGGCTGGCTGAGGACGATGAAACGGAGACCTATGTCTGCGCCATAGCCCTCCATCCCTCTCCTAGATAGGCCTACGGTAAGAGGGCTATTCGTCAAACCGACAACGCGGCGGGCAACTTCATTTTCTGAGACACGCTGTTCATACTATCGTGAAGGCCCTGGGCTGGAGGTTTTGCAGCATGGCGAAGCTCGTCTTTGGAATGAATCAATCCCTGGACGGCTACGTCGACCACCTGGAAATCCAGACAGGCCCCGCACTCTTTCGTCACTGGGTAGAGCATGTGCGCGAGCTGACCGGCAGTGTGTACGGTCGCCGCATGTACGAGACCATGCGCTATTGGGACGAAGACCGTCCTGAGTGGAGTGCGGAGCAACACGAGTTCGCGGCGGTGTGGCGGCGCCAACCGAAGTGGGTCGTGTCGCGCTCGTTGAAGTCGGTCGGCCCCAACGCGACTCTTGTCGAGGATGACGTCGAGGCGGTGATACGGAGCCTCAAGGCTCGGCTCGTCGGGGAGATTGCAGTTTCCGGACCAAGCCTGGCGCGGAGCTTAACCGACCTTGGTCTCATCGATGAGTATCGACTCTACTTCCACCCTGTCGTGTTTGGTCGCGGCAAGCCATTCTTTGCCGGCCCACGGCCGCCGCTCCGCCTTGTTTCCACCGATCTCGTTGGCGAGGACACGGTTAGGCTGACATACGTTCCTGCTTAATCGCGCGACTCGTCCGACGGACTGCGCCGGCGGGTCGGATCGCTTTGGATTGTATATCGCGCTATCGCGTGAAGCGCCGGTTCGCTGAGCGCTTGGTGGAATGCGGTGATCGGCGGCGAATGGCGGAAGGGGTGGGATTCGAACCCACGGTGACGTCGCCGCCACGCCGGTTTTCAAGACCGGTGCCTTAAACCGCTCGGCCACCCTTCCGGACCGGCCGCACCATACGGATTTGCGGCGCCGGTTTCAAACCGCTTCGCATCGGTCGCGCCGGCGCTGTCGCGCGCCGGCGGCAACATCCGGCCATTGAAATCGTGAGTTGTCGCTTTTTGCTGCGAACCGAAGCGGTTGCGGCCCTTGCTGTCAAACCGATCTGCACGCCAATACAACCTATGAGGGCATGCAGAAATGCCCAGAAATACTGGGTGCAAACTGGCGCCGCGGACCGGCCCGCCAGCACATGCTCAGATATGCCAGAGCGAGACGGGACGATTATGCTGGACCATTGACCGGATGTTGTGACATACGGGTCGACATGACTGCCGAACCGATCTCGACCCGGTCCGGACGCCGTTCTTTTTGCGTGAATTTTAGCCGCACGAAGTCGGATCGTCGCCCGGGGCTCGCCGTCGTTGCAGCCATCGGCGTGGCGCTGGCCGCCACCGGATGCGCTCCCTCCCAGCCGGGCAAGGGGAGCATCGCCGAACGGCCCATTCTCGCGCCCCCCGTCGATCCGGGTGTCGTCGCCATCAATGGTGTGCGCTACGTGGCTCGCACCGATCGCGAGTCCGTGCAGGTCGGTACCGCCACCTGGTATGGGCCGGGCTTCCATGGCCGCAAGACCGCCAATGGCGAACGCTTCGACAGCGGCCTGGTCACCGCCGCGCATCGCACCCTGCCGATGCCGAGCCTGGTCAAGGTCACCAATCTCGACAATGGCCGGACCCTGATCGTCAGGATCAATGACCGCGGCCCGTTCGTGCGCTCGAAGATCATCGACATGTCCGCCCGCGGCGCGGAGCTGCTGGGCTTCCGCGGCAACGGTTCGGCCCGGGTCAAGATCCAGGTGCTGGAGGAGGAGAAGCGCTTCCAGGCCCTCCAGCAGCAGCGCGAACAGGCACGAAAGAGCCAGGTCGCCTCGGCCGGCAAGGACGACGACCTCGTCGACACGCGCTACATCGCCGTGCCGCCGGCGCCGCCTGTGCCCGACCGCCTGCCCGAGATCGTCGGCAATGTCGAGGACGAGGCGAAGCCGAAGCCGTCCGGCCTGTTCGTCGCCGCCGCCAAGGCCACCCGGCCGCAGCAGGTGGCCACGCTGTCCGAAGCCCTGCGCCGCTTCGGTCCGGTCTCGACCGCCGCCGCTTCCGGCGCGATCGAGCTTCGCATCGGCCCCTTCATCGACCCCAAAGCCGCATCGAGCGCCTTGAAGCAGATTGCCAGCGCGGGCTATTCCGGAGCACGCATCGTCGCCGAGTGACCCTGCCGGTCCGCGGCGCGACGAGGCCGCAACCGAGGACGGATCGCTTGGGCAAACGCGGACGGTTCATCACGTTTGAAGGCGGCGAGGGCTCGGGCAAGAGCACGCAGATCAAGCGCCTTGCCGCCGATCTCGCCAAGCGCGGCCTGGAGGTCGTGGCCACGCGCGAGCCCGGCGGCTCGCCGGGGGCGGAGGCGATCCGCGATCTCCTGGTCAAGGGTGACACCGACCGCTGGGATCCGGTCACCGAGGCGCTGCTGCATTTCGCGGCCCGGCGCGATCATCTGCGCGTCACCGTGCGCCCGGCGCTGGACCGCGGCGCCTGGGTGGTGTCCGACCGCTACGCCGACAGCTCGATGGTCTATCAGGGATGGGGCATGGGCGTGGACCGCGCCAGCCTCGACGCCCTGTTCCGGATCGCCACCGACGGGCTGAAGCCCGACCTGACGCTCGTGCTCGACGTGCCGGTCGAGATCGGCCTCGCCCGTGCCGGGGCCCGCCGCGGCGGCGAGGACCGCTATGAACGGATGGGCGAGGCGCTGCACCAGCGTCTGCGCGAGGGGTTCCTGGCCGTCGCCGCGGCCGAGCCGGAGCGCTGCGTCGTGATCGACGCCGGCGGCACGGTCGACGAGGTCGCGGCCGCGATCCGCGCGGCGGTCGAGGCGAAGTTCGGGCTGGCGCCGTCGTGAGCGCCGATTTTTCCCCGCCGCGCGCCAATCCTCGGCTGCTCGGGCACGAGGCGGCGGAGGCTGCCTTCCTCGACGCGCTGCGCGCCGGCCGTCTCCCGCATGCCTGGCTGATCACCGGTCCGCCCGGCATCGGCAAGGCCACCTTCGCGCATCGGGTCGCCCGATTCCTGCTGTCCGGCGGTCCGCGCACGGCGCACAGCCTGGATCTGCCGGCCGACCACCCGACCTTCCGCCGCACCGCCGCCGGCGGCCATGCCGACCTCCTGACCATCCAGCGCAGCGGCGGCGGCGAGGAGGAGCGCAAGCGCCGCAGCCGCGAGATCCCGGTCGAGGAGATCCGGCGCATCGAGCCGTTCCTGCGCCTGACCGCGGCCGAGGGGGCCTGGCGCGTCGTCATCGTCGACGAGGCGGAGGCGATGAACCGCAACGGCGCCAACGCCCTCCTGAAGATCCTGGAGGAGCCGCCGGCCCATGCGGTCCTGCTGCTGACCTGCGGCAATCCCGGCGCGCTGCTGCCCACCATCCGGTCGCGCTGCCGCCATCTGGCGCTGGAGCCGCTGCCGGACGCGACCGTGGACCGCCTGCTGGCCGAGCATGCGCCCGACCTCGACCCCGCCGAGCGGGCGTCGCTGGTGCGCCTGGCCGAGGGCAGCATCGGCCGGGCCGCCTCGCTGCTCGAGGAGGGCGGGCTCGGCCTCTACCGTGACATGCTGGCGCTGCTGGACGACTTCCCGCGGGTCGATTTCCGCGCCGTGCACAAGATGGGCGACCGGATCGGCCCGGCGCAGGCCGATTCCAGCTGGCGGCTGTTCACCGAGCTCCTGGTCTGGTGGATGGAGCGGCTGGCCCGCGCCGCCGCCCGCGGCACCGCCCCGGCCGAGATCGTGGCCGGGGAGGGGGCGGTGATGCAGCGCGTGGTCGGCGCGCTCGATCGTGCAGCTGGACAGTCGGGGGGCGGCCCGGCTGGCGGCCTTGATCGCTGGGTGGAGCTGTGGGACAACACCCGCCGTTTGTTCGCTCAGGCGGACGGGTCCAACCTCGATCGGAAGCAGGTCCTCCTGCAGGCGTTCATCGGCATCGAGCGCGCCTGCAACACCTGACCGACGCCACGGATCGGGCCACAGCACGGGAAAGAGGCCGCGCGATGTCGGCGCCGAAGTCATTCTACATCACCACCCCGATCTACTACGTCAACGACAAGCCGCATATCGGCCACGCCTACACGACGCTGGCCTGCGACGTGCTGGCCCGGTTCAAGCGGCTGGACGGCTATGACGTGCATTTCCTGACCGGTACCGACGAGCACGGCCAGAAGGTGCAGAAGGCGGCGGAGCTGGCCGGGGTGGACCCGCAGAGCTTCACCGACCGGGTCAGTCGGAACTTCCGCGACCTGGCCGCGGCGATGAACTTCAGCAACGACGACTTCATCCGCACCACCGAGCCGCGGCACATCAAGGCGTCGCAGGCGATCTGGGAGGCGATGAAGGCCAATGGCGACATCTATCTCGGCGGCTATGCCGGCTGGTATTCGGTGCGCGACGAGGCGTTCTATGGCGAGGACGAGCTGACCGTCGTCGAAGGCAAGCGCATCGCCCCGACCGGCGCCGAATGCGAATGGGTGGAGGAGCCGAGCTACTTCTTCCGCCTGTCGGCCTGGGGCGACCGGCTGCTGGCCTTCTACGAGGCCAATCCCGACTTCATCGCGCCGGAATCCCGCCGCAACGAGGTGATCGCCTTCGTCAAGTCGGGGCTGCGCGACCTCTCGATCAGCCGCACCACCTTCAACTGGGGCGTCGAGGTGCCGGGCGACGAGGCGCACATCATGTATGTGTGGGTCGACGCGCTGACCAACTACCTCACGGCCGTCGGCTACCCCGACACGGGGGCCGAGAGCTTCAAGCGCTACTGGCCGGCCGACCTGCACATGGTCGGCAAGGACATCCTGCGCTTCCATGCCCTGTACTGGCCGGCCTTCCTGATGTCGGCCGGGCTGGAGCCGCCGAAGCGGGTCTTCGCCCATGGCTGGTGGACCAACGAGGGCCAGAAGATCTCGAAGTCGCTGGGCAACGTGATCGACCCGCTGGAGCTGGTGGAGACCTACGGGCTCGACCCGGTGCGCTACTTCCTGCTGCGCGAGGTCTCCTTCGGCCAGGACGGCGACTTCTCCCGCCGCGGCATGATCCAGCGCACCAATGGTGAGCTGGCCAACGGCTTCGGCAACCTGGCGCAGCGCGTGCTGTCGATGATCGCCAAGAACTGCGACGGCAAGGTGCCGCAGCCGGGTCCGTTGACCGACGAGGACCGCGCGCTGCTGGCCCAGGCGCCGGATCTCCTGGAGACGCTGCGGCGCGAATTCGACGTCCAGGCTTTCCATCGCGGCCTGGACGCGGTCTGGGCCTTCGTCGGCGAGGCCAACCGCTATGTCGACGAGCAGGCGCCCTGGGCCCTGCGCAAGACCGACCCGGCACGGATGGCGACGGTGCTGTGGGTGCTGGCCGAGACGGTGCGGCGCCTGTCGATCCTGATGCAGCCGGTGATGCCGCAGTCCATGGCCAAGGTGCTGGACCAGCTTGCTGTTGCTGCCGATGCGCGGACCTTCGACCGCGTCGGCGACGACCACGCGCTGGTGCCCGGCACCCCGCTACCGAAGCCGGAGGGCGTGTTCCCGCGCTATGTCGAGCCGGAGGCCGCGTCCTGATGCTCGTCGACAGCCATTGTCACCTTGATTTCCCCGATTTCGCGGCGGAGATCGACGACGTGGTCGGTCGCGCCCGGGCGGCCGGGGTCGGCTGCATGCTGACCATCTGCACCCGCCCGGACCGGCTGCCGGCGACCATCGCCCTGGTCGAGCGCTTCCCGGCGCTGTACGGCGCGGCCGGGGTGCATCCGCATGAGGCCAAGGACTTCACCGACCTGACGGTCGAGGGAATCCTGGAACTCGTGGCGCATCCGAAGATGGTCGGCATCGGCGAGACCGGGCTCGACTACCACTACGGCCTCAGCCCGGCCGAGGCGCAGCAGGAGAGCTTCCGGCGCCACATCCGCGCGGCGCGGATCGCCGACCTGCCGGTGATCGTCCACACCCGCGAAGCCGAGGCGGACACGCTGCGGATCCTCAAGGAGGAGGGGCAGGGCGGCGACCGGCCGCCGCTGCGCGGCATCATCCATTGCTTCAGCGGAACACGGCAACTCGCTGAAGAATCGGTAAAGCTCGGGCTTCACATCTCCCTGTCCGGGATCGTGACCTTCAACAGGTCCGAGGACATCCGCGCCACGGCGAAGGACCTGCCGCTCGACCGCATCCTGGTCGAGACCGACGCGCCCTACCTGGCGCCGGTGCCGAAGCGGGGCAAGCGCAACGAGCCGGCCTTCGTCGCCCACACCGCCCAGCGCGTGGCCGAGCTGCACGGGATGTCGGGTTCGGACTTTGCTCGAAGAACGACGGACAACTTCTTCAGCCTGTTCACGAAAATCCCGAAGCAAGAGGCCTGAACGATGCGCGTGACGGTGCTCGGCTGCGGCGGTTCGATGGGCGTGCCGATGGTCGGCGGCATCTGGGGCAGCTGCGATCCCGCCAACCCGCGCAACCGCCGCCGCCGCCCGTCGATCCTGGTGCAGAGCGACAGCACCACTGTGCTGGTCGACACCTCGCCGGACCTGCGCGACCAGCTGCTGGACCACGAGGTCAAGCGGGTCGACGCGCTGCTCTACACCCACGCCCATGCCGACCACATCCACGGCATCGATGACCTGCGGCCGCTGGCCTTCAAGCAGCCGATCAACGCCTATATGGACGCGGCGGTGCGGCAGGAGCTGGAGGAGCGCTTCGGCTACATCATGACCTCGGTCGAGATGGACCGCGGCTTCTACCACCCGTTCCTGGTGCCGCATCTGCTGGACGGGCCGTTCCGGGTCGGCGATATCGCCATCCTGCCCTTCGAGCAGGATCACGGCCGCGTCGTCTCGATGGGCTACCGCTTCGGCCGCTTCGCCTATTCGACCGATGTCGTCCGCCTCGACGACCACGCCTGGGCGGCGCTGGAGGGGGTGGAGATCTGGATGGTCGATGCGACGCGGGAGGAGCCGCATGTCTCGCACGCGCATCTGGCGCTGACGCTGGAGTGGATCGAGCGGCTGAAGCCGAAGCAGGCCTGGCTGACCCACATGAACCACACGATGGACTACGAGCGCCTCTGCGCCCGCCTGCCGGCCCATGTCCGGCCGGCCCATGACGGGTTGGTGATCGAAATCTGAGAGGGCGGGGCGGCGGTCGGCGCCGCCCCGCGGCAGCATCAGCGGCGCGGCGGCCGGCGCGGCTGGGTCGGGTTGGCGGCCTGGGCCGCGGCGGCGCGCTCGGCCAGCGCCAGCTCGGTCTTCAGCTCCGAGATCTTGCGGTCCATGGCGGCCCGCAGAGTCGGAGAGACATGGGAGCCCATGCGGGCGCGCTGGTGCTCCAGCTCCTGCAGCTGCTTCTGCTTTTCCTCGCGGCTCCGGCGAATCGGGACGCCGTCGGACCGCTGTCCGTCGAAAGAACGCATAACTGACCCTACGCTGGGTTTCGAAGGGATGCCGTGGGCACGGCCCGGGGCCATGCCGCATCCGCGGAAGCGCTGGCCTAACCGATCCGGGGGTGATCGTGCAAGCTGGTATGTCGTCCGCCCGCGCGCTAGGGTCGCTGCTTCACGACCTCGTGTGAACGGAGAGTGCGCCCGTGCAGCCATCGACACGCAGCTCGCGACTCCGGCGCATCGCGGCCGTCGTGCTGGCGACCGGGCTTCTCGGCACGATGCCGGCCGCCGCCGAACCGAAGGAGCACCGCTTCCGCATCGTCGACGAGCTGGGACCCGACCAGATCGAGGAGCTGATCGCGGTCGGCATCGACGGCCGGACCATCGGCGTGCTGCACGTCACCAAGGACGATCCGGTCGCCGAGCTGCAGGTCAAGGTGCCGGCCCGGCGGACCCTGCATTACGAGCTGTGCGGCTTCCTGATCGTCGAGACGCCGGAGGGTGGCCGCCAGCAGCGCCCGATCAACCACACCGGCACGATCGAGAACGCGGACGGACGCGAGCTGAAGGCCTTCAACCAGAACAACGAGGTCTTTTTCCTGCAGGACGGCGCGCCGCAGGACCCCGACGCCGCGAAGACCACGATCCTCGGCACCGGGCAATGCGCCCAGCCCGTGGCGTGAAGCCAGACCGATAGAGATAGGACGGAAACACCCATGCAGACGCCCTGGATCGCCGATACGGCGCGCTACGACACCGCCGGCTTCCGCCGCTCCGGCCGCAGCGGGCTGCAGCTGCCGGAGATCTCGCTCGGCCTGTGGCAGAACTTCGGCGGGGTCGACCATTACGAGACCGGCCGCGCCGTGCTGCGCAGGGCCTTCGACCGCGGCGTCACCCATTTCGACCTAGCCAACAACTACGGCCCGCCCTACGGCTCGGCCGAGGAGAATTTCGGCCGCATCTTCGCCGCCGACTTCCAGCCCTACCGCGACGAGCTGCTGATCTCGACCAAGGCCGGCTACGACATGTGGCCGGGACCCTACGGCAATTTCGGCTCGCGCAAATACCTGGTCGCCAGCCTGGACCAGAGCCTCAAGCGCATGGGGCTGGACTATGTCGACATCTTCTACTCGCATCGGCTCGACCCCGAGACGCCGCTGGAGGAGACGATGGGCGCGCTCGACCACGTCGTGCGCCAGGGCAAGGCGCTCTATGTCGGCATCTCCTCCTACTCACCGGAGGCGACCCGTCAGGCGGCGGCGATCCTGAAGGATCTCGGCACGCCCTGCCTGATCCACCAGCCCTCCTATTCCATGCTCAACCGCTGGATCGAGGACGGGCTGCTCGACGCGCTGCAGGAGCTCGGCATCGGCTGCATCGCCTTCTCGCCGCTGGCCCAGGGCATGCTGACCTCGAAATACCTGGACGGCGTGCCCGAGGATTCGCGGGCCAAGCGCGGCCGGTCGCTGCGGCCGGCGCTGCTGTCCGAGGGCAACATCGCCCGCATCCGGGCCCTGAACGCGATCGCGGAGCGGCGCGGCCAGACCCTGGCGCAGATGGCGCTGACCTGGGTGCTGCGCGACCCGCGCGTGACCTCGGCCCTGATCGGCGCGCGGTCGGTGGCCCAGCTCGACGACAGCCTCGACGCGCTGAAGGGCGCGCCGCTGACCGCCGAGGAGCTGGCCGAGATCGACCAGCACGCCCTCGACGGCGGCATCGACCTCTGGCGGGCCTCCTCGACGGCCAAGGCGAGCTAAGGGGGACGGCGCATAGGCTGGGCCTCCGGCGGCCGGTTGTCGTTTGCCGCGGTCAGGCAGGCGATGTCGCCGCCGCCCGCGGTGGTGAGCTGCGGATTCATCGCCAGCAGCCGCCGCAGCACGCCATTGGTCCAGCCGAAGCCGTCCTGGTTGGGATATTCCCCGCCGCCGGCGCCGCGGGCGGCGGCGGAGACGTCGTATTTCTCGGTCAGCTTGCCGGTCTCGGCATAGACGCCGACCACCCGCTGGGCCCAGCGCCGGGCGACGGTCTCGGCCAGGGCGTCGTGGCCGTGGCGCGCCAGGCCGCGGATCGCCAGCCATTGCAGCGGCGCCCAGCCGTTCGGCGCGTCCCATTGCTCCCCCGACGCGGTCTCGCTGGTCAGCAACCCGCCGGGGGCGAGCAGCCGGCGCTCCAGCGTCTGCGCGACGCGGCGGGCCTGATCCCGGCTGGCCAGGCCGAAGACCAGGGGATAGACGGTCGCCAGGGTGACCGTGCCGGTGCGCCGCCCCTCGCGCCAAAGATAATCAGTGAAGACGCCGGCCTCCGGATCCCACAAGAGGCGCCGGACCGCCTCGGCGCGCAGCCTGGCGCGGGCCTCCAGCTCCGCCGCGCGCTCCGGCCGCTGCGCCGCGGCATAGGCCCGGGCGAGCACGGTCTCCAGCTCGGCCATCAGGCTGTTGAGGTCCGGCGGCACCACCGCCGTGGTGCGGATGGTGGCGAGGCTCTTGCCGTCGGCCAGCCAGCGCGAAGAGAAGTCCCAGCCGCTCTCGGCCGCGGCACGCAGGTCGCGATAGACCTCGGCCGGGGCGCGGTTGGTGGCCCGCGCCGTCTCGACATCCTCGCGATAGGACTCGTCGCGCGGCTGGTCGCTGTCGTCCCAGTAGCGGTTCAGCAGCGTGCCGTCCGGCAGCCGCACCAGGCGGCGATGGGCGCTGCCCGGCGCCAGGCCGTCGGCGCCGTCCATCCAGAACGCGTATTCCCGGGCCAGGCTGGGCAGGAAGGCCTTGTAGGTCGCGGCGGGGTCGTCGCTGCTTTCGGCCACCAGCTCCACCATCGCGGCGAAGAAGGGCGGCTGCGATCGGCTGAGATAATAGCTGCGGTTGCCGTTCGGGATATGGCCGTAGCGGTCGATCAGGCTGGCGAAATTCGCCAGCACGTCCCGCGCCAGATCCGACCGGCCGCTTTGGATCAGGCCGAGCATGGTGAAGTAGGAGTCCCAGTAATAGACCTCGCCGAAGCGCCCGCCCGGGACGACATAGGGGTTGGGCAGCGGCAGCAGGGAGGATTGCGGATCGGGCCGGGCCGGCGGCCGCGTCAGCACCTCCCACAGCGCGTCGATATGGCTGCAGACATCCTGGCCGGGGACCGAGCGGTAGCCGCTGTCATGCGCCGCCGGCGGGGTGAAGTACCGGCGCACGAAGGCAGCCAGGTCGAAGCCGGATTTTCCCTTCTCCTCGGCGTAGCGGCGCAGGATCTCGCGCGGCTCCGCCTTCGGCTCGGAGTCGACGAAGGTCTTGCCGTCGGGGAAGACCCGCTGCAGCTGGACCTCCCGGAACAGCTCGCCATAGATCTGCGACGGGGGCTGCTGGGCCAGTCCGGGCAGGGCGACCAGCCAGAGGCCGAGCAGGAGCAGGATGGGGCGGGCGCGGGAAAGAGCCATAGGACGATTCTCCGGCCTGATGGCAGGAACATAGGGCCCGTCCGCGGCCCGGCCAGATCATCAGGCCGGCACGACCTCCCGCCGCGCCTGGACTGCTGTGATGAAGCCGGCATAGCTCCAGCCGAGATGCCTCGCCGAGGTCTGGGCGCCGGTCGTGCGGTCGAACTGCTCGGACAGGGCGCCGTCGGCCGGGGTGAAGGCCCGCACGGTCTCCAGGAAGGCATCGCCGCGAGCGAGGAAGGCGGCCGCCAGGCGCCGGCTGTCGAGCTCTCCCACCCCCGGCTCTGCTCCCAGCGCCCGGGCGATGAAGCCGCGATTCTCTTCGGTCAGCGTGAAGGCCGCGCCGCCCGTCAGCGCCGCGACCAGGCGGTAATGGAACTCCGCCGCCGCCAGGGTCGCGATGTACCAGGCGCCGCCGCCGTAGTAGCGGTCCTCGCGGTAGCGGCCGAGGGCCGGGGCAGGGCGCCCGGCATTGATCGGGAACAGGCCGGCGAACAGGTCCTCCAGCGCCGCGAGGGTCGCCTGGGCCTTCGGGTCGAGCACGCTGTGCGGCCCGGACGCGAGCCCGGCATGGAGCACGCCGAGGATCACGGCGATGTCGAGATCGCGGCCCGGCGCGCCGGAGGCGGCCGGCAGCAGGCTGGCATAGGCGCCGGCTTCAGGCCGCCAATGGGCGTCCAGCGCTGCGGACAGGACCGCCGAGGCCTCGCGGCACCGTCCGGCAATCTCGGTCTCGCCCTGCGCCTCCAGCCAGCCGGCCCCTTGCCGCAGCGCCGCGCATTGCACGACCCGCGTGTAGTAGTCGTGGCCCAGGCTGTCCTCCCAGATCTCGAAGCTCGGCTCCGGGTGGTGCGCCAGGGTGAAGGCGAGGTCGATGCGCAGCAGCTCGGCCGCCTCGCTTCTCGCGGCCGGGTCCAGGGCGTCGAGCTCCAGGCAACGCAACAGGGTCAGGGCGCGCAGCGCCGGGCCGTCATGCTGGGGGCGAGACCAGTTCAGCGTGTCCAGCGTGCCGTCCGGATTGACCCGGACCTCGCCCCAGATCCGGTCGCCGGCGACGCCGCGCAGATCGGCGTCGGACCGGACATGCTGCACGAAATCCGGATCGACGCCCTGCCGCGGGTCGCCCTTGGCCAGCACCTCGGCGCCGGTCAGGCCGCGCAGGTCCAGGCTGAAGCGGATCAAGTCGTGGATGAGGCCGGCATCGGAGGCCGGGCGGGTGCCGTCGGCCACCAGGATCCTGAGCGCATCCATCACCAGCGCCGAATCCCGGAACCAGTGGAAGAAGTAGTCCGGGTCCGGGTCGTAGGCGCCCATCACCGGCGAGGCCACGACAGATCCCGGCTTCGGCCGGATGCGCTGGCGGAAGGGTGGCCGCTCCTTCAGCAGTTGGGTGGCGGAGACGCCCAGGGTCAGGTTGCGTGCGGCGATCGCGTATTGCCGGTCGACCCAGGCGGAGAAGGCGCGCTCCGTCGCGGAAGGTGTCATGGATAACTGTCCCGGCCATGAGAACCGTCATCGCGAGGAGCGCAGCGCCCCTCGAGTCTAGAAGTGGCGATCCAGCGGCTCCCGCCTGGATGGCCACGCCCCTTCGGGGCTCGCCATCTAGCCGCGGCCCAGATGCGGGCTCTCGAAACCGAGGATGCGCAGGCCGCGCTGCACGTCCGGGTCGCTCATGAACAGCCGCCACAAGAGGCCGCTGCGGTGGTTCTCGATCATCGCCACGATCGGCCCCTGGTCAATGGCGAGGTAGGTGTCGGCCACCCAGCCGGCCTGCTCGGAGAAGGCGTCGACGAAGCCGTACCGGTCCCAGATCCGGTCGCCCAGCTTTTCGTAGAAGTGCCGCAGCGCCCGCATCGAGTGCTCCGGCGTATAGGGCATGCTGGACAGGGCCGCGGTCGGGGTGATGACGCCGAGGTCGTTGTCCGGCGCATGGGCCGAGTAGCCGCCCGGGGTGTCGCTGGCGGTCAGGCCCCAGCAGTCAGGGCCATAGCCCTTGAAGCCGTTCGGGTTGCGGACGCAGTGCTCGTAGTTGATCAGCGTGTGCCGGCGGTTCTGCTCCCAGTAGTCGGCGTACTGGTCCTTCAGGCCGCGCGGGTCGAGGCCGAGGAAGGAGTAGTGGGTGAAGAACAGCGGCCCGCCATAGGGCATGCCCAGCGGCAGCTCGATGCCGTAGTAGCTGCGCTGGCCCAGGAACCAGCGGCCGACGGCCCAGCCCCGGTGATAGACCTCGGCGTCGATGGCGTGGCGGGGCGAAGCCGCGGCCAGCACATAGGCGATCAGGCACTCGTTCCAGCCGCGGATCTCATGGCCCATGCCCCAGCCGTTGTTGGCCCCCCAGTGCCAGTACAGGACGTTCAGGCCGCCGCGCGTGTACCAATTCCACTCGGTCTCGTTCCACAGCCAGCCGATATGGTTGCGCAGCTCGGTCTCGGCGGCGGTGTCGCGGTCGAAGTAGCGGCGGGCGCAGAGCAGCCCCTGGAACAGGAAGGCGGTCTCCACCAGGTCGCCGCCGTCGTCCTTGCGGCTGAACGGCACGGTGGCGCCGGTCCGGCCGTCGAGGAAATGCGGGAACACGCCGTGATGCGAGGTGGTGCGCTCGAGATGGCGCACGATCGTCATCAGCCGCTCGACCGCCGCGCCGCGCTCGATCCAGCCGCGTTCGGCCGCGACGATGATGGCCATGATGCCGAAGCCCGAACCGCCGGTCGTCACCGTGTCGTTCGGCGCCTTGCCCGCACGGTCCGTGCGGTCCGGGATCAGGCCGCTGACCGGGTGCGCCGCCTCCCAGAAGAAGCGGAAGGTCCGGCGCTGCACGAGATCGAGCAGGTCGCCGTCCGACAGCGCCGCGGCCCCCTTCTTCGGAGCGCGGCGGGTCGCAGCAGGCCGTTTCGTCATTCCATCGGGTCTCGGTGGTGGAGCAGGGGGGCGAAGCCGGCGGAGGAGGGGATCGCCCGCCGGGGCGGCCGGCCGATCTGGATCCGGCGCTCGCCCGTGACCTCGTCGGTCAGGTGCAGCCGCAGGACGCGGGTGTAGAAGCCGTTCTTGACCTCGCGCCGGGCGATGGTGATCACCGCTGTCTCCGGCAGCTCCTGCTCGAAGATCGACATCGCGGTCTTCCGCCGCTCCTCGTCCAGCGCGTCGACCATCTCGTCGATGAACACCCATTGCGGCTTGTGCAGCAGCAGCCGGGCGAAGGTCAGGGTCTGCAGCTCGTCGCTGGTCAGCTCCTTGTCCCAGTTCCTGACCTGATCGAGCGAGATCTCGTGATGCCCCATCTCGGTGCGCCTCAGCGCGGCGCAGATCTGCTCGTCGGTGAAGCCGGCGGAGTCCTGCGGATAGGTCAGGGCGTCGCGCAGGCGGCCCGGCGGCAGGTAGGGCCGCTGCGGCAGGAACATCGTCTTCGCCTCCGGCGGCACCAGGATCCGCCCTGTGCCCCAGGGCCACAGCCCGGCGAAGGCGCGGAACAGCGTGCTCTTGCCGCCGCCGGTGCGGCCGACGATCAGGACGCGCTCGCCCGGCCGGATCTCGACCTTCTCGTCGTCCAGCACCGCGAGGCCGCCGGCGGAGAGCACGCCCAGCTTCTCGAAGCCCAGCGTGTCGGCCGGGCCTTCGGCGAACTCGATCTTGCGCGGCTCGCCGTTCAGCGTCTCGAGCCGGATCAGGGCCTCGCGGAAGGTCATCACCCGCAGCAGCGTCGCGCGCCAGTCGGCGATGCTGCTGAAATTGTCGACGAACCAGCGCAGCGCCTGCTGCACCTGGATGAAGGCGCCGACCGCCATCATCAGCTCGCCGAAGGTCAGGTCGCCGCCGAAATAACCGGGCGAGGCGACCAGGATCGGGGCGACGATGGTGAACCAGCCGTAGCCGGCGGTGACCCAGGTCAGGTTGGTGACGGCGCGGACATAGCGCCCCATCACCGCGAGGATGCGGTCGAGATCGAGGTCGAGGCGCCGCCGCTCATCGGCCTCGCCGCCGTCGAGGGTGATGCCGTCGACATGCTCGTTGACCCGGACCAGGGCCGAGCGCAGATCGGCCTCGCGGGCGTAGCGCTCGGCGTTGATGTCGATCAGCGGCCGGCCGACGCGCCAGCTGACCCAGGACGCCGCAGCGGCGTAGAGCAGGGCGCACCACACCATGTAGCCCGGGATCGACAACGCCATCCCGTCCAGCCTGAGGACGATGCCCTCCGACAGGACCCACAGCACGCCGACGAAGCTGATCAGCAGCAGGGTCGACTGCAGCAGGCCGATGCCGAGATCGGTCGACAGCTCGGTCAGGTGGCGCGTGTCCTCATGGATCCGCTGGTCCGGGTTCTCGCCGATCTCGCCCGCGCCTGCCAGGCGGAAGGCACGCTTGGGCTTCAGCCATTCGGTGAACAGGTCGCGGGTCAGGCCCTCCCGCAGCCGGACCTTGAGCGTCTGGTTGAGCCAGGCCTGGGCGACATTGAGCGCCAGCAGCACGCCGGCGATGACGGCGAAGACCATGAGCTGATGGAAGAAGCCCATCAGGCTCTTCTGCGCCAGCGCGTCGTAGAAGGGCTGGTTCCAGGCGTTGAGCCGGATCTGCGATGCCGCGGTCAGGCCGACGACGATGACGATACCGACGACGAGGACCAGGATCCGCTTCCAGCCGGGCGACGCCCGCAGCGTCCGGAACAGAGTCAGGAGCTGAGAAGGAAGAGTCTGGCTGGCGATCGATTGATCGTGTCCAGCCGTCTTGCGCGACGCCTCGGGCGCCTGTGCCATTGAACCTGTCCGTTCCCTACCGCTTCTTGCGCTCCCCTTCGGGATGCTTGCGTCAATCATACCCTTATAGGTGATGTCGGTCGTGCATCGAATCGAGAGGCCAGCATTTGTGCGGGTTTGCGCGCCCATCACGACACGGCTCCCGTGTCCGTGGCGGCGCGGCCGCGCCAGACTCGGCGAGGAAGCCCCCTGATCCCGATCGATGGCCGGCCGGTAGCGCCCCGCATCAAAACGGCAGGAAAAATCGTCCTCCACTCATTCACATCGGCAATCATCCCGCTTTCGATATTCCTTGTCTTCGAAACAAAATGACCGTTGCATTGAACAAATGACTGTAAAATCCACCGAAAGGTGGAGCCTTCAATAAAACGATAACACAGACCTCCAGCTGATCCTCCATCAATATCGGGTGAAGCCGGCGAAACGAAGGCGAGATCGCCACATTGTCGAATATTGCGGGATTCCGGCCATCGCCATGGGCGCTCCGGCGCAAACCGCAGCGCGGTTCGGCCGAGCGATGGCATAGGGATGTGAAGCACGGCATCCATGTTCTGATGGAAGCATGGGCGCCGAGCCCGCGCTGTGACGACCGTAACAGGCCGCCTCGCCGCGCTTCGGTGCCTTTCATTGCCGGCGCGTCCGAATATCGACCCGCCATTGCGGGCGCGCCTCAACCCATGCGCGCGCAGGCGCGTCCCCCGGCAGGGCGGCGGGGAGGGCGGAAGGCTGCGGCGTGGATGAAGGGCGGCAAGCGGCCGGGGCGCCGCGCTCAGCGGCCCTCCGGCGTCAGCTTTCGGACGGGCCGAGCGGCGCCTCCGCGCCGGGGGCGGCCGCCTCCCAGGCCGGCGACGAATAGCCGGGAGGGTAGCGGCGCCGCGGCTGCGGCCCGCCCTCGTCCCAGATCTCGTCCATGGTCTTGAACGGGCCGGACGGGTCGAAGCAGGGCAGGACCAGCTCCGGCCGGATGTTCATCTCGCGGCAGAGGCGGATGACGATCTCCTCGATCGGGTGCTCGGCCAAGTCCAGGGCGGCGTCGATCTCCGGGTCGTAGAGCATCCGGCCGAGGACCGCGGCCGAGACATAGACGACATCGTCGGCCTCCATGTCGCCGTCGGCGGCGGCCATGGACCAAGCGACGAGGCGCTGCACCTGCTGTCGCCTCCGGGACTTGGCTTCGCCGCGGGCGCGGGCTTCGGCGGCGGCCTTGTCGGCGGCCTCGCGGCGCTTCTGGGCGAGATGGGCCTTGATCGCCAGGGTGCGGCGGACGCCGCGGTCGAGGCGGTCGAGGGCGAGCTCGAGGGTCCTGGCGCGGTCGGTGTCGTTGGCCTTGATCGCGGCCAGCGCCTGCAACTGCATGGCCTCGGCGCGCTCCATCGCCATCTCGTCGCCGATCCTGCGCCGGACGCTCACGCCTGTAATGACGATTCTGGCTCTCCGACGTCAGAACCCGACGCGGTCGCCGCCCTTCAGCTCCAGCATCTCGCGGGCTTCGTCCGGCGAGGCGATCTCGAGGCCCAACCCTTCGATGATTTGGCGGGCGAGGCGGACCTGCTGGGCGTTCGATTCCGCCAGCTTGCCGGGGCCGGCCCAGAGCGAATCCTCCAGTCCGACGCGGACATTGCCGCCCATCGCCGCCGCCATCGCCGCGATCGGCAGCTGGTTGCGCCCGGCGCCGAGCACCGACCAGCGGTACTGGTCGCCGAACAGCCGGTCGGCGGTGCGCTTCATGTGCATCACGTCCTCCGGATGCGGGCCGATGCCGCCGAGGATGCCGAACACGGTCTGGACGAAGAGCGGCGGCTTCACCAGGCCGCGCTCCAGGAAGTGGTGCAGGTTGTAGAGATGGGCAGTGTCGTAGCATTCGAACTCGAAGCGGATGCCGTCGTCGCCCAGCGTCCGCAGGATGAACTCGATATCCTTGAAGCTGTTGCGGAACACCAGGTCGCGCGAGGCCTCCAGCGCCTCCGGCTCCCAGGCGTGCCTGAACTCCTTGAACCGGTTGAGCATGGGAAACAGGCCGAAATTCATCGACCCCATGTTCAGCGACGCCACCTCCGGCTTGAAGGTCTGGGCCGGCAGGATGCGCTCCTCCACCCGCATCCAGGGGGCGCCGCCGGTGGTCAGGTTGACCACGCAGCTGGAACGCTGCTTGATCACCTTGAGGAAGGGCTCGAAGGCCTGCGAGGTCTGGTCGGGCTTGCCGGTTTCCGGGTCGCGGGCGTGCAGATGGACGATGGCGGCCCCGGCCTCGGCCGCGCCGATCGCCGCCTCGGCGATCTCCTCGGCGGTCACCGGCAGGTGGGGCGACATCGACGGGGTGTGGATCGCCCCGGTGACGGCGCAGGTGATGACGATCTTGCGGCTCTTGGCCATCGGGCAGTCCTCTGGTTCAGGATTCGGTCGGGGCGCCGGGTTGCGCCGCCTTGTGCGCCTTCAGCGCCGCCAGGCGGCGGTCGCGCCAGGCGCTGCGGGCGGCCAGCCGGGCGGCATCCGGGGTTTCGCCCCAGGCGGCCAGCAGGCGGGCGACGGTGGGGCCGTCCCACACCTCCGGCTTCGCCGGGTCGGCGGCGAGGCGGCGGTAGAAGCCGGTGTAGCGGGCGCAGTAGTCGGGGATGCCACCCGGCGCGTTCAGCTCGATGGTGGCGAAGGGGCCGAGGAAGGACCAGCGCAGGCCCAGCCCGGCCGCGATGGTCTTATCGAGGTCCTGCGGGCTGACCACGCCGTCGCCGACCAGCCGGAAGGCCTCGGCCAGCAACGCGCCCTGCAGGCGGTTCAGCACGAAGCCGTCGACCTCGCGGTTGACCGTCACCGGCTCCTGCCCGACGGCGCTGTAGATCCGCCGCGCCCGCTCGATGGTTTCGGGCGCGGTCCAGGGCGCGCCGCACAGCTCCACCACCGGCACCAGATGCGGCGGGTTCACCGGATGGGCGACCAGGCACCGGTCGCGGCCGGCCAGGCCCTCGGTGAAGCGCGAGGCGACGATGGCCGAGGTGGAGGAGGCGAGAATCGCGTCGCGCGGCGCCAGCCGGTCCAGCTCGGCGAAGGCCGCGCGCTTGATCCCGAGCTCCTCGGGCAGGTTCTCCTGCACCAGATCGACGTCGGCGACCGCCTCGGCGAGGGACCCGGCAATGCGGACCCGCGCCGCGGCGCCGGCCGGATCGCCGACCAGGCCGTGGCCCGCGAGATCCGTCAGCCCTTCGGCGATCAGCCCCGGCGCGGCCTCCAGCGCGGCGGCGCTGGCGTCGGTCAGCCGCACCTGCCAGCCGGCGGCGGCGAAGACAATCGCCCAGGACCGGCCGATCAGCCCGGTGCCGATGATCGCGACGGTCGGCATGCGTTCCTTCCTTTCACAGCCAGAGCACCTTGCGGCGCAGGTCGAGGTCGTCGCGCAGCGCCTGCGACGGGCCGGCATGGATCACCCGGCCGCGCTCCAGCGCCACGGTACGATCGGACAGGGCGAGGGCCAGGTCCAGATTGTGGTCGACGATGACGATCGAGAGGTCGCGGCGCAGCCGGTCGAAGCTCTCGAACAGCTGCTCGACCACCGCCGGGGCCAGCCCCTCGAACGGCTCGTCCAGCAGCAGCACGCGGACGTCGCCGGACAAGGCGCGGGCCACCGCCACCATCTGCTGCTCGCCGCCGGAGAGATAGTCGGCCGGGGTGTGCAGCCGCTCCCGGATCCGCGGGAAATACTCGAAGATCCGGTCGAGGTCCCAATGCGCGCCATGGCCGTTGCGCCGCTGTGACCGGCCGAGGCCGAGATTCTCGGCCACCGTCATGCCGGCGAACAGGCCGCGCCCCTGCGGCACGTAGCCGATGCCCAGCCGCGCGATCGCGGCCGGCGGCAGACCGGCGATCTCGGCGCCGTCGAGCTTGATGCTGCCGGAGGCAGGCGGGGCGATGCCGATCAGGGTCTTCAGCAGGGTCGACTTGCCGGCGCCGTTGCGGCCCAGCAGGGCCACGATCTCGTGCCGGTGCACGGCGAAGGCGACATCGGCCAGGATGTGGCTCTTGCCGTAGAAGGTATTGATGCCCTCCAGGCCCAACAGCGTCTCGGGCTCGGCGGCACTGGGCCGCGGCTTCGCCGCCACCGCGGCGGCGCCCGAGCCGATATAGACCTCCTGCACCCGGGGGTCGCCGCGGGCGTCCTCGACCGTGCCGTCGACCAGCACCCGGCCCTCGTTCATCACCGTGACCGCGTCGGCGATCTGGAAGACGCGGTCGAGGTCGTGCTCGACCAGCAGCACCGGGATGTCGGCCGAGATGTGCTTGACGATGTCGCCGACGCGCTGCCGCTCCGCCGCTGCCAGCCCGGCCAGAGGCTCGTCGAGCAGCAGCAGGCGGGGGCGGGTGGCGAGCGCCAGCCCCATGTCGAGCAGGCGCTGCCCGCCATAGGACAGGGTGCCGGCCTCGGCCCGCTCGATCCCCGCCAGGCCGAGATAGCGCAGCAGCTCCGCGGTCTCGGCCTCGATCTCCGGGATCGCCCGGGCGGCGCGCCAGGGGGCGAAGCGCTGCGGATGCCGCGCCTGGACCGCCAGCCGCAGATTCTCCTCGATGCTCAGCGCCGGGAACAGGTTGGTGATCTGGAACGACCGGCCGATGCCGGCGGCGCAGATCCGCTCCGGCGCCAGGCCGGCGATGTCGCGGCCCTTGAGCGTGACGCCGCCGGCATCGGGCGTGAACATGCCGGAGAGCAGGTTGAACGCCGTGGTCTTGCCGGCGCCGTTCGGTCCGATCAGGGCGTGCAGCGACCGGTCGCGCACGGCGATGTCGACGCCCTCCACCGCGCGGATGCCGCCGAAATGCTTGGCGAGGCCCGAGGCGACGAGGACCGGCCCGTCGCCGTGGTCGGCCGGGCGCAGGAACTCGGGCAGCGCGCCCGCAACTCCCGCCTGCCGGCCCGCCATGGCGGCGGCTTCCGCCGGCGGCGGGCGGAGCGTCGCCAGGATGCGTCCGGCGATGCCGACCAGGCCGGTCGGCGAGAACAGGATGAAGCCGACGAAGAGCAGCCCGAACCACAGCAGCCAGTCCGGCGTCCAGATCGACAGGAACTCGCGGAACAGGATGAAGAACAGCGCCCCCAGTGCCGGCCCCAGGAAGCTGCGCATGCCGCCGATCACGACCATGGCCAGCAGCTCGCCGGAGAAGGCGATCGACAGCGGGTCGGCCGAGGCGAAGCGGTGGTTGAACACCGACATCACCCCGGCGAGGCCGGTGATGCCGGCCGACAGGACGAAGCCCAGCAGCTTGCAGCGGGTGGTCGGATAGCCGATGAAGCGCGCCCGCTGCTCGTTCTCGCGGATCGCGACCAGGACGGTGCCGGCCGGCGAGGCGTGGAAGCGCCGCAGCGCGACGACCACGGCGAAGCCGACCGCGGCGACGGCGGCGTAGTAGGCCCAGGCGTCGTCGAGGCTGAGGCCCAGAAGCGTGCCGCGCTGCAGCCCGCCGAGGCCGTTCTCGCCGCCGGTCAGGGCGGTCCAGCGGAAGGCGACGGCGTAAAGCAGGGCGGTCAGCGCCAGGGTCAGCAGCGAGAAATAGACGCCGCGCCGCCGCAGCACGAGGACGCCGGCTGCGGCCGCGGCGACCAGGACGAAGGCGACGGCGAACACGCCGGGCAGCACGATCCCGCCCGGGAACCAGTGCAGCTGCGCCAGGGCCGCGGCATAGGCGGCGAGGCCGAACCAGGCGCCATGGCCGAAGGAGACGAGGCCGGTCCGTCCCACAAGGATGTTCAGCCCCAGGCAGGCGGTGGCGAAGACCACCACGTCGATCGCCGAGGTCAGGGTGAGGCCGACCGCCAGCAGCAGCCAGGGCAGCAGCACCAGCCCGAGCGCAGCGGTGACGAGGACGAGGCTGTCCTTGCGCTTGCTCATCCCGGTCGTCCTCACTCGAAGCGCAGGATGCGCTCGCCGAACAGGCCGCGCGGGCGCAGCAGCAGGACGAGCGCCATCAGCGCATAGACCGCGGCTTCGGCGGCGGAGGGGTAGACCGTCACCATCACCCCGCGCAGCGCGCCGACGATCAGTGCGGCCAGGACGACGCCCCAGAAGGAGCCGAGCCCGCCGATGACCACGACGACGAAGGCCCCGGTCAGGATCTCGGCGCCCATGGCGGGATGGACGCCGGCGATCGGCGCCAGCATCACCCCGGCCAGGGCCGCCAGGCCGACGCCGAGGAAGACCACGGCGCCCATATAGGGGGCCAGCGAGATGCCCAGCGCCCCGACCATGTCGGGGTTCTGCACCCCGGCGCGCACCACCCGGCCGAAGGCGGTGCGCTGCAGCAGCCACCACAGCGCCGCGACGATCACCACGACGCCGGCCAGGATGGTCAGCCGGTAGCGCGACAGCACGAAATCGCCGAGGAAGAACTGGCCGCGCAGCGCCCGCGGGATGCTGTAGGGCAGGGGCGCTGCGCCGAAGGCCATGCGCAGCAGCTGCTCGATCACCATGGCCAGGCCGAAGGTCAGCAGCAGCGACAGGATCGGGTCGGCCCGGTAGAAGCGGCGGAACAGGAAGCGCTCCAGCAGCAGGCCCAAAAGCCCGACCGCCACCGGGGCCGCGACCAGCGACCCGCCATAGCCGATGCTGGGCGTCAGCGACACCGCCAGATAGGCACCGATGGCATAGAAGGCGCCATGGGCCAGGTTGACGATGCCGCCGAGGCTGAAGATCAGCGACAGGCCCAGCGCGATCAGCAGGGTGATCGCGCCGGTGAAGAGGCCGTTGACGATCTGCTCTGTGAGAAGGGCAACGAACACGGCGCGGCGGACCTTACGCCGGCATCGTGCAAGCGGCTTCTTCTTCCGTCGGCGCGATCGCCTCCAGCGGCTCCTCCGGGCCCGGGACCGGCGGCGAGGAGGTGAAGATGTCCCACTGGTTCTCCACCTCGTCCGGCGGCAGCGCCGTGATGGCGTAGAGCTCGGTCATCAGCTGGTGGTCGCGGGCGCGGAAATAGCCCTCGCGCGTCTTCATCACGTCGAACTTGGCGCCCTTCTCGAGGTATTCCACGATCGCGGGGCTGTCGGCCGACTTGGTCTCGGTAATGGCGCGGGCCAGGATCTTCAGCGCGTTGTAGTCGCCCCAGGCCTGGTTCTCCGGCGGCTTGCCGTACTTCTTGCTGAAAGCCTCGACGAAGGCCTTCGAGGCCGGCGTGTCGACCTTGTGGTGCCAGAGCGACGGCCAGGTGCCGAGGAAATTGCCCTCGCCGGCGCCCCAGGCGACCGCGGTGTCGAAGCCGAAGCCGGCCACCGGGAAGGACAGGCCGTATTCGGCGTATTGCTTGATGAAATTGGTGATCTGGTTGCCGGCCAGGTTGGAGATCACGAGGTCCGGCGCGGCCTGCCGCATCTTCAGGAGATAGGCGGAAAAGTCGGTGGCGTCGGTCGGTACCAGCTCGTCGGCCGCGAACTCCCCGCCGTTCTGCTCCATGAAGCGCTTGGCGACCTTCAGGAGGTCGTGGCCGAAGGCGTAGTCGGCGGTCAGCGAATACCAGCGCTTGCCCTTGACCAGCCCGTTCTGCAGCAGCGCCCGGCCGACCGACTTCACATACATCGAGTTGGCGCCCTCGACATGGAACATGAAGCGCTTGCAGTCGGCGCCGCGCAGCGCGTCGGAGTTGCAGCCGGTGTTGAAGAACAGGGTCCTGCTGCGCTGCGCCACCTGGGAGATGGCGAGGCCGGAGGCGGAGGAGATCTCGCCGATGATCGCCGCCACCTTGTCGCGCTCGACCAGCCGCTCGGCCTTGGCCGAGGCGGTCTGCGGGTTGACCGAATCCTCGATGATCAGCTCGATCGGCCGGCCCAGCACGCCACCGGCGGCGTTGATCTCCTCAGCCGCGAGCTGCACCGCCATCACGGCGTATTCGCCGAGCGGGCCGAGGAAGCCGGTGCGCGGCGTCAGATGGCCGATGCGCAGCGCGTCCGCCTGGGCGCGGACGATGGCCGGCATGCCGATGGCGGCGACGGCGGCGGTGGACGCGGCGCCCCGCAGCAGGGCACGGCGGGTGAAGCGCAAATCTCCAGGCATAGGATCCTCCCTCGTCAGACGCCGGCTTGGCGCGGTCTTCGTCCGTTCGAGCCACGGCCGGACGGGTCTGCGCCCTCCTTGCCGTGATCTGTGATCACAGTTAGGCTGGACGAAATCGGGAGGCTTGTCGAGTCCCGGAAGGAGTTAAGCTGAAGGATGAGCACGGGGCTGGCCGGCATGGCGCGGATCGAGCGGGTGACGCTCGGCGAGCGCGCCTATGAGGCGCTGCGTGAGCTGCTGCTCTCCGGCGCCGTGGCCCCGGGCGAGAAGCTGTCGCTGCGCAGCGTGGCGGCGACGCTCGGCGTCTCGATCATGCCGGTGCGCGAGGCGGTGACCCGGCTGGTGGCCGACGATGCCCTGGCGGTGCTGCCGAACCGGGCGGTCACCGTGCCGGTGATGACCCGCGCCAAGTTCCGCGAGCTGACCACCGTCCGCCTCGCCATCGAGGGCTTCGCCGCCGAGCAGGCGGCGGCCAACCGGTCCGAGGCCGATCTGGCCGGGATCCGCCGGCTGGACGAGGCGTTCCGGCGCGAGGTCAAGGCGCCCGAGGCGGACGCGATCGCAGCGCTGCGGCTGAACAAGGAGCTGCATTTCGCCATCTATGCCGCGACCGGCCTGCCGTCGCTGGTCGCCATCATCGAAGGGCTCTGGCTCAAGGTCGGGCCGGTGATCAACCTGGACCTCAAATCCTCGACCGAGCGACTCGTCGACGGCGGGGCGGAGGGGTTCCACGCCGATTGCGTCGCGGCGATCGCGGCGCGGGACGGGCCGGCGGCCCGGGCGGCGCTGACCGCGGATATCGAGAACGCCGCCCGCTTCATCGCGGCGACGGGAAGGCTGCCGGACTGAAACAACGAGGAGGAGAACGCCATGGATCTCGGCATCAAGGGCCTGCGCGTCCTGGTCACCGCCGGCGCGTCCGGCATCGGGCGGGAGATCACCCGCGCCTTCGTGGAGGAGGGGGCGCGGGTGCATGTGTCGGACGTCGACGCGGCGGCGCTCGACACGCTGGCGGCGGAGCGCCCGGCGATCACCGCGACCGCGGCCGACATGTCCGACCGCGCGGCGGTGGCCCGGCTGTTCGACGAGGCATTGGCGGCCCTGGGCGGGCTGGACTGCCTGGTCAACAATGTCGGCATCGCCGGCCCGACCGGCCGGGTCGACCAGATCGATCCGGAGGAATGGGACCGGACGCTGGCGGTCAACATCACCGGCCAGTTCAACTGCACCCGTCTGGCCGTGCCGCATCTGGCGAAGAGCGGCAACGCCAGCATCATCAACCTGTCGTCCTCGGCCGGGCGGCTGGGCTTCCCGCTGCGCTCACCCTATGCCGCGTCGAAATGGGCGGTGGTCGGCTTCACCAAGTCGCTGTCGATGGAGCTCGGGCCCCTCGGCATCCGGGTCAACGCGATCCAGCCCGGCATCGTCGAAGGCGACCGCATCCGCCGGGTCTTCGCGGCCAAGGCGGCGCAGCGCGGCATCACGCCGGAGGAGATGCAGGCGCAGGCCCTGGCCCAGGCCTCGATCCGGGAGCTGATCCAGCCGCGCCAGCTGGCCGACCAGATCCTGCTGCTGGCCTCGCCACGCGGCCGCACCATCTCCGGCCAGGCGATCAGCATCTGCGGCGACCTGCAGTCGCTGGCCTGACGATCGAAGTGTCTGCCCGGCCCTGATCTTCTGCCGGCAGGGGCTTTTCAGATCTCCCCCGCTCAGTTCTTTATTGATTGCGGACTCGGCCTGATTCTCAACAAATTCGTCCAATATCAGGCGGTGAGTGGGTTCGGAGGGGGAAGATGGTGGGAAGGGGATCGGAACCGTCGAGGCTGGCGCGAGCGGCAGCCGTTGCCTGCATGCTGTTCGGGCTGTTCAGTGCATCGCCCGGATACGGCCAGCATATCGTGCCGGGCCAGCGCTCCGGCGTGATCGCATCCGATCCGGCCACCCTGGAGCGGACACTGAACCTGGACGAGAAGAAGCTGGTCCAGGAGGGGCTGGCCTGGCTCGGCTTCTACAAGGGCTGGTTCGACGGGGCCTTCGGAGAGGGCACGCGCAATGCGCTCTCCAACTGGCAGCGGCAGAACGGCCTGCGCGCCAGCGGCGAGCTCGATGCCGACCAGGCGATCACGCTCGCCGGCACCGCCCTGGCCATGCGGGACAAGACCGGCTGGCAGCCCCTCTCCGACTCGCGGAGCGGGATCACCATCTCCTACCCCTCCAAGGTGCTGACCCGGCGGTCGGAATCGGAGGCGGGCGGCGTCACCCTGGACGACCCCGATGGCGGCGCGTCGCTGATGACGATGCGCTTCACCGACGTGACCGACGGCCAGATCAACGCCTTCTACGACGCCCTTTCGGGCAGCGGGGAATCCGAGATCACCTACGAATTCCGCCGGAACAACCTGTTCATCGTCACCGGCAACCGCAAGGGCGGCAAGTTCTACAGCCGTTTCGAGCAGCGCGGCCGGGAGATCCGCGGCTACGACCTGATCTGGCGGGCCGACCACGATGCGGATCTGCAGGCGCTCTCGGTGCTGATCTCGAACAGCTTCTATCCGTTCGGCTATGACACGCCGCCGGCGGAGCCGAGCTACCCGACCCTGATGGCGCTGGCCGACGCGCGCGGGCCGCAGGGCGGGTCGGCCGGTGCGACGGACACGCCCCAGGACACCGGCAGATCGCAGCAGGCCGGCACGAGCCCCGCCACGGACCGGCCGCCGCCTGCCCGGGAGTCCGCGGAGACGAACGACGCGCCCCCGCCCCATCGGGAGGACCAGGCCGGTCCGAGCGGCGGGGAAGAGGAGGTGGGGCAGTTCGTCTTCGCCTATCTCGAACCGGAGACCCCAGCCCTCAGGAACGCCTATGAGCTGACCCGGGACACCGACCTGCTGCGCCGGAATCCCGAAATCGCCTGGATGAACGGGATGTTCGAGCTGCCGCGCCAGCTGCGCTACGCGGCCGCGGAATGCGGGTCGGTGAACGCGTTCTATTCGCCGAAGAATTCCGCGATCGTCCTGTGCTACGAGCTGGTCGCGTCCCTGGAGCAGCAGGCGTTGAAGCTGGCCGAGAAGGCGGACCCGAAGTCGAACATCCTCGGCGCCTATATCGCCAGCAACATCCGTTTCATCCTGCTGCACGAGACCGGCCATGCCCTGATCGACATGCTCGAGCTGCCCTCGACCGGGCGGGAGGAAGATGCGGTCGACCAGATGGCGGCGATGATGATCCTGCTCAATCCCGGCGGGAAGGAGACGACCGACCAGATCGCCGAGGTGCTGCGGATGGCGGCCATCTGGTTCCAGAACAACGCCTCGGTGGGCGACGACACCAGCCAGAACATGCAGGTCTTCGCCGACGAGCACTCCCTCAGCGAGCAGCGCTTCTTCAACCTGCTGTGCTACATGTACGGCCACAATCCGGACGACTACGACTGGATCGTTCGGGAGAAGTTCCTGCCCGAGGCGCGCGCGGTCCGCTGCCCCGACGAGTCCCGCAAGATGTTCAGGGCCTGGGCCGCGCTGCTGGCACCGCATTTCACCCCGCGCTACAAGGCGATCGCGCGCATGCTGCAATAGCGGCGGCTTCGATCTCACGCGGCCGCGGCCAGGCCGGGCAGGACGTCGCGGACCGACTGCGCCAGGATCGCCGCCAGCCGGGCCGTGACCGGGTCCGGTTCGGCCTCCGCCCGCAGCAGGGTGAGGGGCAGGGCAGGCAGGGGCGGCGCCTCCCCGGCCCCCAGCACCCGCACCCCGGCCGGCAGGCCGACATCCGTGCGCACGGTGACGCCGAGCCCGGCCGCCACCGCCGCCCACAGCCCGGCGAGGCTGGGGCTGACGAAGGCCAGGCGCCAGGAGATGCCGGCGCGGTCCAGCGCCGTGGCGGCGGCGGTGCGCAGCAGGCACGGCGCCTCCAGCGCCGCCAGCGGCAGCGGCTCGTCCGCCCGGCCGTAGGCCGATGCGGGCCTGTCCTCGTCCTCGATGGCCGGGCCGATCCAGCGCATCGGCAGCTCCGCCACCCGCTCGGCATGGGGCAGGGCGCCGCCGTCGCCCCAGGCCAAAGCGAGGTCGAGCTGGCCGGAGCCGACCCGGTCGAGCAGATCGAAGCTGCGCGCGATCCGCGCCTCGATCCGCACCTTGGGATGGGCGCGGGCGAAGCGCCCCAGCACCGCCGGCAGCAGCGTCTCGCCGAAATCCTCGGACAGGCCGAGCCGCACCCACCCCTCGAGATCGATGCCGTGGATGGCGGCCGCCGCCTCGTCGTTCAGGGCCAGCAGCCGCCGGGCATAGGCCAGCATGGTCTCGCCGGCCTCGGTCAGGGCCAAGCCGCGCCCGGCCTTGCGGAAGATCGGCGTGCCCGCCTGCTCCTCCAGCTTGCGCAGCTGGGCGCTGACCGCGGAGGTGGAGCGGCCCAGGCGGTCGGCCGCCCGGGCGAAGCTGCCCTGCTCCATGCCGGTCGCGAAGCTGCGCAGCACGTCGAGGTCGAAGGTGATCCGGCGCATGGGAATCGTCCCAATTTCCTGAATCGATGATCCAGATATTTCCGATTTTCGGGATGAACCTGTATCGCTATCTCCAAGGCGTCAAGGTTGATCCAGGAGGATCCCGTGCCGCTCACCCGCATCTCGCTGACCAAAGGCAAGCCGCCCGAATATCTGCGCACCCTCTCGGACAGCCTGCACCAGGCGCTGGTCGAGGCCTTCGATGTCCCGCCGGACGACCGGTTCCAGATCATCCACCAGCACGAGCCGGGAGAGCTGGTGTTCGACCGGCACTATCTCGGCGGCCCGCGCTCGGACGATTTCGTGCTGTTCCAGATCACCGCCGGCCGTCCGCGCAGCTCCGAGACCAAGGCGGCGTTCTACCGGCGCCTGGTCGAGCGCCTCGCCGAGGCGCCGGGTGTGCGGCCCGAGGACGTCATGGTGGTGATCACGACCACCCAGCTCGACGAATGGTCCTTCGCCGGCGGCGTCGCCTCGATGCTCGGGAACCGATAGGAGCCGGCGATGGGCAGCAATCCGACGGAGATGACCATCTGCCGCGCCGGCAGCGCGATCGCCCGCGCCCCGGACGGCGTCGCCAGCGGCCCGTTCTGGATCGAGCGGCTGCTGGAGGGCAGCAAGGACGGCGAGATGACGGCGATGCGCGCGACGGTCGATCCCGGCATCCGCACCCGCTGGCACAGCCATCCGCTCGGGCAGATCCTCTACGTCCTCTCCGGCGTCGGCCTGGTCCAGCGCGACGGCGGCACGATGGAGGAGGTGAGGGCGGGCGACTGCGTCTGGTTCGCCTCCGGCGAGCGGCACTGGCATGGCGCCGCCGCCGACAGCGTCTTCGCCTATCTCAGCATCCAGCCGGTCCGCGACGGCACGGCGGTGCATTGGATGGAGCCGGCCTGACCCGGAGGAGCCGCCATGTATGCGATGCAGTACGAGATCACCCTGCCGGCCGATTACGACATGCGGATCATCCGCCGGCGGGTCGCGGCCCGGGGGCCGGCGCTCGACGCCTTCCCCGGCCTCGGGCTCAAGGCCTATCTGATCCGCGAGCGCGGGGTTGACGGCGCGCCGGTCAACCAGTATGCGCCGTTCTATCTCTGGGCCTCGATCGAGGGGATGGGCCGCTTCCTGTGGGGCGGTGGCGGCTTCGGCGGCATCGTCGAATCCTTCGGCCGGCCGGCGGTGCGCCACTGGACCGGCATCGCCTGCCTGGCAGGCCCGGCCCGCGGCGACAGCCCGCGCGCCGCCACCCGCCACACGGGGTGGGTTCCGGCCGATGCCGACCCCGCCGCCTTCGTCGCCGAGGCGATGGCGGAGCTCGACCGGCACGCCCGACTGCCCGGCGTCCACACCACGGCCCTGGCGATCGATCCGTCGCGCTGGGAGTGGGGGCGCTTCACCCTGTGGGCCGCGGCTCCGGCGGCAGATGGCGACCTCTACCAGGTCCTCCACCTGTCGGCGCCGGAGCTGGGCGCCATCACCCGGCCGACCTAGTGGACCGGGCGGTCGTCCCCGCGCAGCGCGTTGCGCGCCCGCGCCAGGCGGGAACGGATGGTGCCGATCGGCACATGCAGGCGCTCGGCGGCCTCCTCATAGGAGGCGCCGCCGATGGCCACCAGGCGCAGCACCTCGCGGTGGCTGCGCGACAGGGTGGGCCAGCGCGCCTCCAGCTCCCGCACCTCGATCGCCTCGGGCTGGCTGGCCGGGGCGGGAAGGTCCCAGCCTTCGATCGGGACCATCTCGGTCTGGTTGCGCTTGCCCGAGACGAATTTCGAGAGGTGGAGGCGGCGCATCATGACGATGAGCCAAGCGACGATGTTGCTTCCAGGTCGCCACAGATGAAGCTTGAGGGCTGCCCGCAGCAACGTCTCCTGGATCAGGTCGTCGGCATCGGC
This sequence comes from Inquilinus limosus DSM 16000, assembly GCF_000423185.1. Taxonomy (GTDB): domain Bacteria; phylum Pseudomonadota; class Alphaproteobacteria; order DSM-16000; family Inquilinaceae; genus Inquilinus; species Inquilinus limosus. The sequence goes on from NZ_AUHM01000013.1 coordinate 36,241, forward strand.
GCGGTTGCGGGTCAGGCTGACGGCATAGCGCCGGAGATCGGGAATGCAAGGAGCGACCGTCGCCAGAAACTGTCGCTCGGTCGCGGCTGAGATGGCCGGCATCGGAGAGCGTCCCTGTTGCGACTGACTACTGACGAAACCGACAGGTCCCCCGACTGTTCCGTAAAAAATGCGCTTCCTTCCCGATCAGACGGCAATATAGTTGCATAGAATCTGCAGATATCAGCGAAACGGCTGGCTTTGGATGTCGTTTGCCATCAAATGATAATCGACCTCGGGGATTGTGCTCTGTCCGATAAAGCGGCTGAGAACCAGAATTAACATTCATCGATTTCGATGGGCTCTGGACCAGAGATGGGGCCGGGTGCCGATCGGAGGGCACCCGGACTTTGTTGCGGCGCGGCACGGAACAATCGCTGCGGCTCGACCATTGCCTAATTGTCCTCCGCCACAACGGAGCGGAGGCGTACCCTGCCAGCCTTATGGGGAGTGTCCCGTGAAACTCGTGCTTTTCGCTGCTGCGGCGGTCCTCGCCGCCACTCCAGCCTTCGCCGACTGCCAGACGGACGCCCAGGCCCAGGCCCAGAAGGTCCGCACCGCCCACCAGCTGCTGAGCAATCAGGCGAACGCGCCGATGACGGAACAGTGCCGGACCGGCGCCACCCTGATCGCCGAAGCCAAGCGCCTCAGCGCGATCCAGCACAACTGCCAGGCGCAGCTGCAGCTCACCGCCCAGCAGCTGCAGGATGCGGATCAGAGGATCCAGGCGGCGGATCAGGAGCACGCCACCCGCTGCGGCGGCTGATCCGTCGGGCTTGAAGCCGGAAGATCTGGGGCCGGTCCGGCAGGACCGGCCCCCTCCGTTTCAGCGCTGCGGCAGCGCGTAGGCGATGATCGAATCCCCCGCGCGGGTGCCCAGCGAACCGTGCCCGCCCGCCGCCACCACCACGAACTGCCGCCCGCTCTGCTCCGACCGGTAGGTCATCGGCGTGGCCTGGGCCCCGGCCGGCAGCCGGTCCTCCCAGAGCTGGCGGCCGGTGGTCACGTCATAGGCGCGGATGTACTGGTCGAGGGTCGAGGTCAGGAAGGCGACGCCGCCCGCGGTCATGATCGGCCCGCCGAGGCTCGGCACCCCCATCTTGAAGGGCAGGGGCACCGGCGAGCTGTCGCGGATCGTCCCGTTCTTGTGCCGGTAGACGATCTTGCCGCTGCGCAGGTCGACCCCGGCGACATAGCCCCAGGGCGGCGCCTGGCAGGGCAGGCCGAGCGGCGACAGGAAGGCGTTCAGCGCGACCATGAAGGGGGCGCCGTAATTCGGGTTCACGCCGCCGGTCTCCTGCGTCCCCTCGATGTCCGAGCCGCTGGCCGGCTCCTGTGCGCTCTCCTGCTGGTCTTGCCCCTGCTGCCGCCGGATCAGCCGGTCGACGAAGGCCATGTAGTCCGGATTGGCGAAGGCCACCTGGCGCACCGGGTCGACCGCGATGCCGCCCCAGTCGAAGACGCCGAAATTGCCGGGATAGACCAGCGATCCCTGCTCCGACGGCGGCGTGAAGATGCCCTCGTAGCGCAGCGACCGGAACTGGATCCGGCACAGCAGCTGGTCGAACATCGTCATGCCCCACGCATCGCGCTCCTCGAGCGGGCGGTCTGGCGTGAAGGTGAGGGCGGAGAAGGGTTGCGTCGGCGCCGTTCGGTCGCCCTCGGCCGCGCCCTGCGGCACCGGCCGCTCCTCGACCGGGATGATCGGCTCGCCGGTGCGGCGGTCGAGGACGTAGATGTCGCCGCGCTTGGTCGGCGCTACCAGGGCCGGGACTCTGCCCGTGGGCATGTCGAGGTCGATCACGCTCGGCTGCGACCCGATATCCATGTCCCACAGGTCGTGATGCACGGTCTGGAACACCCAGCGCGGCCTGCCGGTGGCGATCTCCAGCGCCACGATCGCGCTGGAATAGCGCTCGGCCTCCGGCGTGCGCCTGCCGCCCCACTGGTCGGGCGGCTGATTGCCCATCGGGATGTAGATCAGCCCCAAAGCCTCGTCGGCGCTGGAGATGCTCCAGCTGTTCGGCGAGCTGGCGACATAGGTCTCGCCGGGGCCGAGCGGCTCGGTCCGATCCGGCCGGCCCGGATCCCAGGCCCAAACCAGCCGGCCGGTGGTCGCGTCATAGGCGCGGATCACGCCCGACGGCATCTTGACCGAAACGTTGTCGCTGACATTGCCGGCGATGATGACGAGGTCGCGGGTCACCACGGGCGGCGAGGTCGAGTAGTACATGCCGTCCTGCCGCTCCGGCATGCCGTCCCACAGGTCGATCTGCCCGTTCTGGCCGAAGCCGGGGCAGGGCTGGCCGGTACCGGCGTCGAGCGCGATCAGCCGGGCGTCGGCGGTCGGCATGAAGATGCGGCGGCTGCAGTCGCCGGACGCCGTGGCCTGGGCGCCCGCCGCCTCGTGGTAGGAGACGCCGCGGCAGGTCAGGTGCTGCAGGTTCTTCGACTGCGAGATCTTGGGATCGTAGCGCCATTTCTCGCGGCCGGTCTCGGCGTCCAGCGCGATCACGAAATTGTGCGGGGTGCAGACGTAAAGGGTGTCATGGACCTTGATCGGCGTCAGCTCGAAGGTGGTCTCCTGCGGGTCGTTCGGACCGCGGATGTCGCCGGTGCGGTAATGCCAGGCGACCTGGAGACCGGCGACGTTCTCCGGCGTGATCTGGGCCAGGGGCGACCAGCGTTCGCCGTAGGAGGAGCGGCCATAGGCCCGCCAGTCGCCGTCCGGCACGCCGCCGTAGTCCTGCGGCACCGCTCCCTGGGCCGCCGGCAGTTCGCCCGGCATGCTGTGCCGGTCGGTGAGCATGGCGGCGATGCCGATCGCGGCCCCGATCAGCAGCGCGGCGCTCAGCGGCAGCCCGGCCCCGCGCCAGGCCGCCGGCGGCGGATCCGCCGGATCGCGGCGGAAGCCGCGGTTGATCCAGGGCATCAGGAGCCACAGCCCGATCAGGAACACGACGTCGCCGCGGGCCGCCAGGGGCCACCAGTCGAGGCCGATCTCGTCCACCGCCCAGGCGATGGTGCCGAGCACGATCACGGCGTAGACCCACAGCGCCGCGCGGCTGCGGAACAGGAGAAGCAGGCCGGTGAGGACGAAGCCGAAGCCGGCGGCGAGATAGTACCAGGACCCGCCGAGCTGCAGCAGCCACACGCCGCCGGCGCCGAGGGCGAAGCCGAGCAGGATGATGACGAGCCCGGAAATCCACAGCATCGGTCGCAAGCCGCTTCGTTCCGGCATCGATGCCTCCATCCTCTATGGTCTCGGACTGCCGCGATCGGCGTCTTCGGACTAAAATCCTGAGTGGCGGGCCGCAAGCATTGAACTTGCTCGGCCATCGCCGGCGTCAAGGGTTGCCGGGGTGCGGCCGATCATCTCCATCAATGCGCCGCCGCGCCGGCCCGGCCGCGGAGCAGCAGCGCCACCGGCACCATCAGCAGGGCGACGATCGAGAGCGCCTGGAACACGTCGATGTAGGACAGGATCGACGCCTGGCTCGCGACCAGCTGGCCGATCCAGTCGAAGGCCTGCTGCCCGGCCGTGGCCCCAGCCGCGCCCTGGGCCCGGAAATGTGCGGTCGCCTGGTCCAGCCCCAGCTGGTAGGTCAGGACCGACGGCGCGACATGGCCGACGAGATGGGTCTGGTGCATCTGCGCGTTCTGGGCGAGGAGGGTGGTCGACAGCGACACGCCGATCGAGCCGCCGAGATTGCGCGCCACGTTGATCAGCGCCGCGGCCTGGCCGGTCTTCTCCGGCGGCAGGCCGGCATAGGAGGCGGTGGTGATCGGCAGGAACAGGAAGGGCAGGCCGATCATCTGGAACACCCGCGACCAGGCGAACCAGCCGAAATTCGCCTCCGGCGAGAGGGTGGTGAAATGCGCCATCGCCAGCGCCACCACCGTGAGGCCGCCGATGATCAGGTATTTCGGCGGGACCAGGTTGGTGAGGCGGGAGGAGATCGGCATCAGGATGAACATGACCAGGCCGCCGGGCATCAGCGCCAGGCCGGCCCAGGTGGCGGTGTAGCCGTACCGCTCCTGCAGCATCTGCGGCAGGATCTGGGTCGAGCTGTAGAGGATGGCGCCGACCGCCAGCATCACCAGGCAGGTGGTGCCGAACTGCCGGCGCAGCACCAGCCGGATGTCGACGATCGGGTCCTTGCGCGACAGTTCCCACGGCACCAGCAGCAGCAGCGACACCAGCGAGATGCCGGCGAAGGCGGTGATGAAGCCAGATTCGAACCAGTCCTCGCGCTGCCCCTTGTCCAGCATGACCTCGAGACAGCCGAGCCAGAGCGCGACCAGCACCAGCCCGACCCAGTCGACCCTCAGCCCTCCGGCCAGGGCCCGCCGGCGCTCCCGCTTCAGCGTCTCGGGCTCGACCAGCAGCCATTGCACCAGGACCAGCGACACGAGCCCCATCGGCACGTTGATCAGGAAGATCCAGTGCCAGGAGAAGCTGTCGGTGATCCAGCCGCCGATGGTCGGGCCGAAGGTCGGGGCGACGATCACGGCGATCGCATAGATGCCGAAGGCCTGGGCCCGCTTCTCCGGAGGGAAGCTGTCGGCCAGGATCGACTGCTCGCTCGGCGCCAGCCCGCCGCCGCCGAGGCCTTGCAGCACGCGGAAGAACACCAGCATCTCCAGGCTGGTCGCCAGGCCGCACATCAGCGACGCCAGGCTGAACAGGGCGACGCAGATCATGTAGAAGCGCTTGCGCCCGACCACGCCCTGCAGCCAGCCGCTGATCGGCAGCACCACGGCGTTGGCGACGAGATAGCTGGTCAGCACCCAGGTGCTCTCGTCCTGTCCGGCGGCGAGGCCGCCGGCGATGTGGCGCAGCGAGATGTTGGCGATCGAGGTGTCCAGCACCTCCATGAAGGTGGCGATCGAGACGACGCCGGCGATCAGCCAAGGGTTGCGGCCGCCGGCGGCCGAACGGCTGCCGGGGGCCTCCGCCGCCGCGCTCATCGCACGGTCACGGTCGGCACCACCGACATGCCGGGGCCGAGCGGCAGGTCCGGCGGCCGGTCGAACACGATCTTCACCGGCACGCGCTGCACCACCTTGACGTAGTTGCCGGTGGCGTTCTCCGCCGGCAGCAGGGCGAAGGCGGTGCCGCTGCCGAATTGCTGGCTGTCGACATGGCCCGGGAAGTCGCGGTCGGGATAGGCGTCGATCGAGATCGACACCGGCTGGCCCGGCCGCATGCGGTCGAGCTGCGTCTCCTTGAAATTGGCGGTGACCCAGACCTCGCGCGGCACCAGCATCATCAGGCTCCGGCCGGGCGAGGCATAGGCGCCCCTGGCGGCCGACAGCTCGGCCACATGGCCGGCGACCGGGGCGATGATCACGGTGCGGTCCTGGTTCGCCTGGGCCTGCTGCAGCGAGGCCCGGGCCTGCTCCAGCCCGGCCGCGGCGCTCTGCGCCTGGGCCTGCAGCACGCCGAGCTGCTTCTCGGCGGCGGTCAGCGACGCCTGGGCGCCGTCGAAATCGGCCTGCCGCTGCCGCAGGTCCGTCGAGGCCTGATCCGCGCGCTGGCGGGTGCCGGCGGCGGTCCTCGCCAGATCCTGGGCGCGCCGGTTCTCGTCCTGGGCGAACTGCAGCGCGGCCTGGGCCGAGGCCATCTGCAGCCGGGCCTGGTCGACCTTGGCCCTTTGGGCCTCGATCTGCGCCGCGGTGTCGGCGATGTCGGCCTGCGACTGATCAACCCTGGCGCGCGCCTGGGCCAGGGCGGCGGCGTAGTCCCGGTCGTCGATCCGGGCCAGCACAGCGCCGGCCTCGACCGGCTGGTTGTCGGTCACCGGCACGTCGACGATCGCGCCGCTGACCTGTGGGCTGACGGCGACGGTGCGGGCGTCGATGAAGGCGTCGTCCGTGCTCTCGTCGTTGCGGGCGTGCAGCCACCAGCCGATGGCGCCGGCCAGCAGCACCACGGCCGCGATCGTGCCGATCAGGATCGCCCGCCGGTGCCGGGCGAAGACGCGGCGGCGGTCCTCCGGCGGAGCCGAGGTCCGGTCATCGGCCGCCGCGGCATCGGCGGCGCCCTGACGGGTTGCGTCGTCTGGTGCCATTGTCGAGCCCTTGAGGCCTGTCCGACCGATGGTCCGGGCGGCCTGCGGCCGGGCGGCCGCGGGTCCTGCTGGCGACAATGTCGCGGGCGCCGGGAGGGTTCCCCTGCGATGCCGGCCGAAGCGGACGGAACCGGGACCGCCATGCGTGGATTGACCGGCCATGGAGGTCTCGCTGTTCCATAACCCGAAGGCGGGCGACGGAAGCTGGTCGCCGGACCGGCTGGTCCGACTGCTCGAGATGTCCGGCTTCGCCCCGGTGCATTGCTCCGTCCGCGGCAAGGAACTCCAGCGAGCGCTGGAGAATCCGCACAGCCTGGTCGCGGTTGCCGGCGGGGACGGAACCGTCGCCGCGATCGTCCGGGCGCTGCATGGGCGGCCGCACACGATCGCGATCATCCCGACCGGGAGCTCCAACAACATCGCGCGGGCGCTCGGCATCGTGGAGGAGCCGCGCTTCGTCGTCGCCGGCCTGCCCAATGCCAGGCGCACGCCGTTGCGGATCGGAGTCCTGCGCGGACCGGAATGGGAGCGCAACTTCGTCGAGGCGGTCGGCCTCGGCCCGATCGCCACCGCGATCAAGCGGGACGTCGGTGCGAAGGAGCACGGCTCCGATCTGGCCGAGGACAGGCGCCGGGACCTGCGGCGCATCGTCGCCAAATGCAAACCGCTCGACGCCGATATCGTCGTGGACGGGAAGCCGCTGATCGGGTCGATGCTGATGGTCGAGGTCATGAACATCCCGATGATCGGTCCCAACCTGCTGCTGGCGCCGGAGGCCGATGCGCGGCAGGCGAACCTCGTTCTGGCCTGGCTGCCGGAGGCGAAGCGCGAGGCCATGCTCGACTGGCTGGAGGATCCCGAGGCGGCGGAGGCGCCGCTGTGGCGGGTCGAGGCGAAGCAGGTCGAGCTGAATCCGCACGGCAAGGTCATCCATGTCGACGACACCGTGGTCGAGGGCGGCGAGGCCACGCTGACCATCGGCCTCGAGCCCAAGCACGTGACCGTCCTGACTCCGGGAGACCGCGAATGACCAGCGCGACGGCCGAACGCTTCGAACCAGCCGCGGCCCAGCTGCAGCAATGGGAGGAGACCGCGATCGAGTTCGCCCGGCTGGCGGGGGCCGAGATCGTCGCCTCCTTCGGCCGGACGCTCAGCATCCGGTACAAGACGGGGGCGGGGCAGGGGGAGGATCTCGTGTTCCGGGACCCGGTCTCGGAGGTCGACCAGCGGGTCGAATCCCTGATCCGGCTGCGCCTCGCCGAGCTCTACCCCGATCACGGCATCATCGGCGAGGAGATGGAGGACAGGCCGGCGGCCGCGGACAGCCCGGTCTGGGCGATCGACCCGGTCGACGGCACCGCCAATTTCATCAACGGGCTGCCGCTGTTCGCCGCCTCGATCGGCGTGCTTCACCGCGGCCGGCCGGTGATCGGCGCCGTCTGGTGCTCGACCAGCCACGCCCTGCGCTCGGGCGTCTACCACGCCTGCGGCCGCGGCCCGCTGTGCTTCGACGGGGCGGCGCTGGAGGTCGGCCCGAACCCGGCGGTGCGCCGGCGCCTGGCCGGCGAGCCGCGCCTCGACCCCGGGACGGTGCTGCCCTGGGAGACGCGCAAGACCGGCTCGGCCGCGATCGAATGCGCCTTCGTGGCGGCGGGGCTGCTGGAGGTGGCGCGCTTCGAGCGGCCGAATGTCTGGGACGTGGCCGGCGGGCTCTGCCTGGTCACGGCCGCCGGCGGCACGGCCTTCACCTGCTCGGCGCCGGAGCGGGGCTGGGAGCGCTTCACCGGCTTCGGCGCCGATCCCCGCGGCTGGCACGGGCAGCTGGTGATCGGGCCCGAGGCCGCCGCCATGCGCCGCACGGAAATACGGGGCTAGGCGAGCCCGCCGGCGACCGCCGTGGCCCCGGGAACCGATCGGCCGCCGGCCCGATTGCCCAGAGAGATCCCTGACGGAGAACGGCGATGAAGGCAGTGGTGTTTCACGGCATCGGCGACATCCGCCTGGACGACGTCCCCGAGCCGAAGATCCAGGAGCCGACGGACGCGATCGTTCGGCTGACCGCCTCGGCGATTTGCGGCACCGACCTGCATTTCGTCCGCGGCACCGTCGCCGGCATGAAGTCGGGCACGATCCTGGGCCATGAGGGCGTCGGCGTGGTCGAGGCCGTGGGCACGCTGGTGCGCAACATCGAGCCGGGCGACCGGGTGATCATCCCCTCGACCGTCGCCTGCGGCAGCTGCGTCTATTGCCGGGCCGGCTACTACGCCCAGTGCGACGTCGCCAACCCCGGCGGCAACCGCGCCGGCACCGCCTTCTTCGGCGGGCCGGAGGCGAATGGCGCGATCCCGGGCCTGCAGGCCGAGAAGGCGAGGGTGCCCTTCGCCCATGTCGGCCTGGTGAAGATCCCCGACGACGTCAGCGACGACCAGGCGATCCTGATGTCGGACATCTTCCCGACCGGCTGGTTCGGGGCCGAGCTGGCGGAGGTGACCGACGGCGACACCGTCGCGGTGTTCGGCTGCGGCCCGGTCGGCCAGTTCGCGATCGCCAGCGCCAAGCTGATGGGGGCCGGCCGCGTCTTCGCCGTCGACCGGCACGAGGACCGCCTGGCCATGGCCCGGCGGCAGGGCGCCGAGACGATCGATTTCGAGCGCGAGGATCCGGTCCAGATCATCCTCGACCTGACCCGGGGCATCGGGGTCGACCGCGTCATCGACGCGGTCGGGGTCGACGCCGTGCACGCCCATCACGGCCCGGCGGCGCGGCAAGCCGGGGAACAGAAGCAGAAATTCGAGGCGGAGGTCGCCGCGGTGGCGCCCGAGACCCATCCCAAGGGCGGCCAGTGGCAGCCGGGCGACGCGCCGAGCCAGGCGCTGGCCTGGGCAGTGACGGCGCTGGCCAAGGCCGGCACGCTCGGCATCATCGGCGTCTATCCGCCGGCTGCGGAGCATTTCCCGATCGGCGAGGCGATGAACAAGAACCTCACCATCAAGATGGGCAACTGCAACCACCGCAAATACATCCCGCATCTGATCGAGCTGACCCGCGCTGGGGTGATCGACCCCGCCGCGCTGCTGACCCAGGTCGAGCCGATCGGAACCGCGATCGAAGCCTTCGAGGCCTTCGACCGGCGCGAGCCCGGATGGCTCAAGGTGAAGTTGGAACCGCAGTCGTGATACGGTTTAATTTTCAATGAATTGCGTGGCTATCTTAAGGTGATATCATACTTCAGGATTCTGCTTTAATCCTTTTGTTGTCATTAATGGAATTGACCCGGAAATCCAGAAGATGTCGACACCCTCTGGATGCCGCTCTGGGTGGCCCCTGGATCGCCGGGTCAAGCCCGGCGATGACAATAGAGATCGAGTCCGGACTACGCGCGGATATCCGGGCGGCCGCGTCTCGTTTTGTAGCCGCCCAGCTCGGCGTGAGCTACAGCGAGGCAAGAGTGGCTGTCCGTTCGTGATCATCGAGGGCCAGGGCACGTACCGCTATGGGGACGATCAGCATCCGACTGCGCCGGCGACGTGCTCGGCGCGTCAGCCGGGGGTGCGGGACGGCACACCAGATCATCAAACACCGGCAGCGGTCCGTGCGCTATCTGGCGGTGCCGGGAAGGCCTCGGCGGATCGGACGGCGAGCCGGGCGGCCGGACCGGCGATGCTCTGATGTCGTATCTTATTTTCCATAATATATATTATCCGACTTTCAGATGCCCTCAGCCGAAAAGGTCGGCGCAGATCCCTCGGCGACCAACCTGCACCGGCCCCCGGCCTCACGACCAGCTGCGGCTCAGCGGGACAGCAGGTTCCGGACCGCCGCGACCACCTCGTCCGGCGCCTCGCGCGGCAGGAAATGCCCGATGCCGGGCAGCACCGTCCGCTCGTAACCACCGAGGAAGAACTCCTCCTTGCCGGCCGAGGTCTCCGGGAAGCGGCCCAGTCCGGATTGTCCCAGGATGCGGCGCTGGCCTGGAACTCCTCCTCGGTGAAGCGCCAGCCGGGCGACCAACTCTCCCAGAGGTAACGGCACAGGCGGCGCCGGTCCCGGTCCACGGCCTCGCGCCCCGGGCGCATGGCGACCAGCCACTCGTACCAATAGGCCTTCACCAGCTCGTAGCTCATCTCTTCGATGGGCTTGGCGGTGGCATAGCCCGCCGCCATGGCCACCAGGCCGCGCAGCCGCTGCGGCTGCAGCGCGGCGACGGCATAGCCGGCCCGCGCGCCCCAGTCGTAGCCGACGACGAGGACGTTGCGGAGGTCGAGCCCGTCCAGAAAATCCGCCAGGTCCTGGCCCAGCGCCGCGATCGCGCCGCTGCGCATCGTGTCGGCCGACAGGAACCGTGTCGGCCCGCAGCCGCGCAGATAGGGCGCGAAGATCCGGCACCCGGCTTTCGCCAGCTGCGGCGTCACCTCGTCCCAGCAGCGGACATCGTCCGGCCAGCCATGCACCAGCACCACCGGCGGACCGTCGGCCAGGCCGGCCGTCTCATAGGCGATCTCGAGATGCGGCGTCCGCAGGCGCTCGACCGTCATTCTCATGGTCTCTGTGCGGTCTGCGGCTGCGACGGCGTCACGCGCCAGACGGCGTTGCCGACATCGTCCGCCACCAGCAGCGCGCCGCGGCGGTCGATGGCGACGCCCACCGGCCGGCCCTGCGCGCGGCCGTCGGGGCTGACGAAGCCGGTCAGCACGTCGACCGACGGACCCGACGGACGGCCGCCGGAGAACGGCACGAAGATCACCTTGTAGCCGCTCAGCGGCTTGCGGTTCCACGAGCCGTGCTGGCCGACGAAGACGCCGTGGCGGAACCGCTCCGGCAGCAGCGGGCTTTCGGAAAAGGTCAGGCCGAGCGACGCCGTGTGGTTGCCGAGCGCATAGTCCGGGACGATCGCCTTCGCCACCAGATCCGGCTTCTGCGGCGACACGCGGCTGTCGACATGCTGGCCGTAATAGCTGTAGGGCCACCCGTAGAAGCCGCCCTCCTTGACCGCGGTCATGTAGTCCGGCACCAGGTCGCTGCCGAGCTCGTCGCGCTCGTTCACCACGGTCCACAGGGCGCCCGTCTCGGGCTCCCAGGCCATGCCGTTCGGATTGCGGAGGCCGGAGGCGAAAACGCGGGACTGGCCGGTGGCCAGGTCGATCTCCAGGATCGCGGCGCGCCGCTCCTCCTGGTCCAGCCCGTTCTCCCCGACATTGCTGTTCGAGCCGACGGTGGCGTAGAGCCGCCCGCCGTCGCGGCTGGCGATGATGTTCTTGGTCCAGTGGTGGTTGAGCGGTCCGGCGGGCAGGTCGGCGACCTTTGCGCCCGGCGCCGTGATCTCTGTCTCGCCCTCCTTGTACGGGAAGCGCAGCACCGCATCGGTGTTGGCGACGTAGAGGTCCTGGCCCACCAGCGCCATGCCGAAGGGCGAGTTCAGCCCCTGCAGGAACGCGGTCCGCGTCTCCGCCACCCCGTCGCCGTCGGTGTCGCGCAGCAGGGTGATGCGATTGGCGCTGTCGACCCCGGCGCCGGCCCAGCCCTGCACCGTCTGGTAGACCCAGCCCTTGACCCCCTTCCCTTCCTCCGGCCGCTTCGGCGCGTTGCTCTCGGCCACCAGCACGTCGCCGTTCGGCAGCACCAGGAGCCAGCGCGGGTGGTCGAGTCCCTGGGCGAAGGCGGTGACGGAGAGCCCGGCCGCCGGGGTCGGCTTGCCGCCTTCCGGCCAGCCTTCCGCCGGGGCGATGTTGACGGTCGGGACCAGGGATGTGGTGGGCTGAGGCAGGGTCGGGCTCGGCCCGGTCGACGCCTGCTCCGGCAGCCGGGCGTCGTCGCCGGTGGTGGCGAGGAGATAGACACCGCCAACCGCGGCGGCCGCGACCACCACGACCGCCAGGAGCGTCAGGACGACGGCCCTTCCGGTCACTCTCATCGACCTGTCCTCAGTAGCGCAGCGCGGCCGCGGCCGGGACCGAGCGCGGCAGCCGGGCCCGCGGCAGGCTGAACGCGGCGCCGCCGGTCGCCAGCGTCATCACCGCCGCGAGGTTGAGCAGATCCTCCTCGCCGCCCTCCGTGCCGCTCGCCGCGGTGGTGCCGCGCGCCTCGTCGAAGCGGCCCCAGATCGTCTCGTCCTCGGCGATCAGCACGGAATCGACGCGGCCGTCGCGGGCGGCGGTCAGGATCTCCTCGAGCTTGAGCGCGGCGGTCGGCTCGCCCCGGCCGAGGCGGCCGTTGATCCGGTCGAGCACCGGCTCCGCCCTCTCCTCCTCGGTCGGCAGCAGGGCCAGGGCAGCGGCGTGCAGGTCCTCGTCGCGCATCCGCGCCGGATGGCGGTTGACGAAATCCGGCAGCAGCTCCGGCCAGGAGTTCAGGGTCCGGACCTGGCCGGCCAGCTCCGGCTCGGCCACCAGGACGACCGGGGCCGGATCGCCCGCCAAGTGCCGGCGCACCGCCTTGACGGTGTGGCGGATGTAGTCGATCAGCTGGGTCTTGTGCAGCTCCGCCGGGCTTTCATAAGCGTGCCGCGTCGATCCGGCCGCCTCGCCGGCGCTGCCGCGGCCCGGTTGATTGGCCTGGCGCGTGACCTCGGCCTCGGTCTCCGCCACCACTTCGCTCAGCGAATGCGGCAGGCCGGGCGGCGTGATGTCGCGCCAGGCTTCGCGCGTCGCCGCCAGCAGCCGCGTCCCGCCCGCGCTCATCGCCAGGATGTGGAAGCGCTCGCCGGGGCCGAGCCGATCGAGGATCGGGCGCAGCAGGAAACGGTGGCCGATCGCGCTCATATCCTGCGGCGGCGCCTCGCCGAGCGGCAGGGTCAGGGCCCGGTCCTCCGCCACGAACAGCGCGAAGCCGGGGTCGAGCGCGGCGAAATCGGCGTCGGACAGGGACTGCGCGCCGGCCGCCAGCAGCGCCTGCCGGCGCTCCGGCTTCAGGTCGCGGCTCTGCAGCCGTTGCTCCAGCGCCTCTCGCAGATGCTGGGCCTTGGCGCCGCTGCCGCCAATGGCGCGCTTCACCGGCTCGGTGGCGACGTAGAGGGTGACTGCGGGATCATGCGCGGCCAGGAGCCATTCGCGATCCCCGGGGGTGATGGCGGCTGTCATCTGCGGCATGTCGGGCGTCCTCTGAGGATGGGCGTCGGTTCAATCGGAACGGTCGCCCTTCCGTTTCGGGTAGTCCGGGCGCTCCGCCTGGTCGGCCCGTCCGCGCCCCGGCAGGTCGCCCAGGCTCTCCACCGCCTCGATCGGCTCGACCGGCTCGTCGCGGACAGCCTCCTCGCCTTCCGTCGCCACGGGGTTGGGCCGGGTGGCGTCACGCTGGCTGTCCTCGATGGCGATCAGCTCCCGCGCCATCTCCCAATGCGCCTCCTCCCGACCGGAGGGGCAGCCTTCCTCGAGCCAGATGCGGTGGGCGCGTTCGCGGATGCGCCGTTCCAGATCGTCCATGGCGGGTCTCCCGGGCAAAGCCCTTCTGCCAAGGCGAACGGGCGCCGGAGAGAGGAGGTTCCGGCCTCCGGGGTGCGGCGTCACCCGGTCAGGCGATCCAGCGGCAGGTCCATCCGGACGGTCAGACCCTCGCCGCCCCAGCGCCGCGTGATCCGGCCCTGAAGCTGGCCGTCGACGGTGCCGTCGATCAGCCAGGCGCCGAACCCCCCGCCACTGCCGGGAGCGCCGGAGACCGGCGGCCCGCCGCGTTCCGCCCAGGACAGCGACAGCGTGGCGTCCTCGACCGTCCAGTCGACGGCGATGCTGCCCGAGGCGGTGGACAAGGCGCCATATTTGGCCGCATTGGTCGCCAGCTCGTGCAGCAGCAGGGCCAGGCTGGTCACGGCATGGCCGCCGATGGCCACCTCCGGCCCCGCGATCTCGACGCGTCCGTCGCCGTGCTCCTCATAGGGCAGGACGATGGTGCGTATCAGCGCCTCCAGCGTGGTCGGCGTCGCCACCTGTTCCCGCTTCAGGTCCGGCAGGGTCAGCTCATGGGCGCGGGCCAGGGCGCCGAGCCGGTTCCGCACCTGTTCGGCCAGATCCTCCGGCGACCGCGCGTTCCGGGTGCTCAGGGTGATGACGGCGCCGGCCAGGGCGAACAGGTTCTTCACCCTGTGGTTCATCTCCCGCAGCAGCAGGATCTGGCGTTCCTGCGCCCGCTTCCGCTCAGTGATGTCGCGGGCGATCTTCGAGGCGCCGACGATCTGGCCCTTCCGGTTGCGGACCGGCGAGATCGTCAGCGAGATCTCGACCAGGCTGCCGTCCTTGCGGCGGCGGATGGTCTCGAAAGGCTCGATCCGTTCACCCCGCCGGATGCGGGCCAGGATCTCGGTCTCCTCGTCCAGCCGGTCCTCCGGGATCACCATCGTGATCGGCCGGCCGATCGCCTCCCCGGCGGTGTAGCCGAACAGCCGCTCGGCACCCCGGTTCCAGCTCGCGATGACGCCGTTCAGATCCTTCGCCACGATCGCGTCCTCGGAGGATTCCACGATCGCGGCCAGCCGCTGCGCCGCCTGCTCGCCGCGGGTGCGCTCCTCGGCCTCGACCCGCGCCGCCTGCAGCAGCCGCGCATTGTCGATGGCGACGGCGGCGTGGCTGGCGATGGCGGCGACGAGCCCCTCGGCCTCGGCCGTGAAGACGCCCGGCCGGTCATGGCCGAAGAACAGCCCGCCATGCACCGCGCCGGTGCGCGAGACCACGGGCACCGCCAGGTAGCTGACCACCGGCAGGTGGCCCTTCGGTGCGCCGAAGTGAGGGACGTTCCAGCCGTAGCGCGGATCGGTCCGGATATCGTCCGACCGGACGATGCCGGCGCCGCGGAAGGTCGGCTCGAACAGCGCCGTGTTGCGCGGCAGGCCGAGCGTCTCGAACGCCTCCCGCGACGCGCCCGAGAGGGTGTAAAGCTGGTAGCGCTCCCCCTGCTCGTCGGTGACATTGTGGAAGAAGGCGCCGAACCTGGCGCCGCTCAGCTCGGTCGCCGCATCGGTCACGGTCTGGACGATGCGCTCCAGATCGAGATCGCGCGCGATGCTGTGCGCGACGCGGTTCAGGGTCTCGAGACGGCGGGTCTGGGCACGCTGGGCTTCCTGCCGCTCCGAGATGTCGACCAGCATGTTCACCGCACCGACCAGGCGGCCGGACGCGTCGAACAGCGGTGTCGGATACGGAATGAAGGGGACGCGGGTGCCGTCGGGGCGCTCGGCCACCGCTTCCATGCCCCGGATCGCCCGCCCCTGCTGCAGCGCCAGGGCCATCGGGCACTGGTCGTGCGGCAGCGGCGTGCCGTCGGGCCAATAGAGCTTCCAGGAGCCGCAGAACTCGCTCTTGCCCAGCTCCGGGCGGCAGCCCCACAGCTCCGCCGCGGCCTCGTTGTAGAAGGTGATGCGCCCCGCGGCGTCGGTCATGTAGATCGCGGCCGGCAGCGCCTGCAGGATCTCCTGCGCTGTCCTTTCCTCGGGCGAAGGTGGCGGCACGGTCCGCCGTTGTGCCGCAGGCGATCCGCCCCGGATGCTGCCGTTCATCAGGTGCCCCTTCTAAGAATGTTAATCCGCCAGCGCCGGAGCCGAAGGCAGGACAAGGGGCCGCATGAGACCAGCCGGCCGCAGAACCTGAACTCTAGCCGCCTGTTACGGAACCCTCAACATTGAAGCGAGGTGACGTCCGCAGAAAGTCGGCCCGTCCTTTCCCACGAGCTGCCGATGAACTCGATCCAGAAATATCATTTGATTATTTTCCTCGATCGATCTGTCCATTTCGGAATCCGCTGCTCGCCGACGATCTCCGGGAACCACAGACGGCGGGGAACTTGCGTGGCTTGAGCACGTTTTAAAATGGACGACGACAGATCAGAGCGGAGCTGCACGATGCCATTCCGAGTGGCCGCATCCCCTGATCGGCCCGGTTCGTTGCGGCCTTTGGACCTGCGGTCGGGCCGGCGGCAGGACGAGCGCATGTCCGCGCGCCCGCAACTCGATCTTCTCGACCCGGAGATCAAGGGCCGCTTCGCCGGCGCCGAGCAGCGCCGCCTGGCGAAGGGCGACCGGACGGACTGGGGCGAGCGTGATTGCCTTCATCTCGTCAGGTCCGGCTGGCTGGCCCAGTTCCGCACGCTGACCGATGGCCGGCGGCACATCCTCCGTTTCCTGATGCCCGGCGATCTGGTCGGCGTCTCGTCGCAATTCTCCGGATCGGCGCCCGCCCCGGCCGTCGCCCTGACCGACACGCGGGTCGCGACGGCCCCAGTCGCGGATCTGATCGACCAGTCGGATGCCGGCCTTCGCCAGTTCTGCGTCATCCTGGCGCTGGAGAATGCCCAGGCGCACGAGACCCTGCTGTCGTTCGGATGCCTCGACGCCGACGAGCGGCTCGCCTCGATGCTGCTGGGGCTGTTCGAGCGGGCCGCGGCCAGGGATCTCGTCAGCGACCGCGGCCTGCGGCTGCCGCTGACCCAGCAGGATCTGGCCGACGCCCTGGGGATCTCCCCGGTCCACACCAACCGGATGGTGATGAAGCTGCAGCGCGCCGGCCTGATCCGCCTGAAGAACGAATGGCTGCAGATCCTCGACGGCCCGGGGCTGGAGGCGATCGCGAAATGGCCACGGCCGATGGCCTGGACAGGCAGGCCCGACAAGGCGGCCGAACCGCTGTCCCGGGACATCCACCTGCCGGCCCGGCGTGGCGCTGCCCCCAAGCCCGCACGCACGACCAAGCGCATCCTGGTCGTCGAAGACGACCAGTTCCTGGCCCTGCATCTTCAGGCCATCATCCGCTCGCTCGGCTTCGAGGTCATCGGCCCGGCCGACTCTCTCGAGAGGGGCCTGCGGCTGGCCGAGGCCGACGATCTCGACGCCGCCGTCCTGGATGTGCGGCTCGACCGGGGCCAGCGGGTCTTCCCGGTGGTGCGGACCCTGCAGCGGCGCAGCATCCCCTTCTCCTTCGTCACCGGCTACAGCGACCCCGAGGTCGAGCGGTTCCACGCGCCGGTCATCCGCAAGCCGGTCGAGACCGGCAGCGTGGCCGCGGTGATCGAGCGGCTGATCCATTAGCCCGGGCCTGCCGCGCCGCTGCGGCAGGCCCTCTGCGCTCAGCGCAAGCCGGACAGGATGGTCCGCGCCTCGTCGAGATGGCGCTGGACGATCGGCGTCAGCTCCATCGCCACCGCCTTCAGATTGGGGTCGCCGCCGGAGTCGCCATAGCTCTGCTGCAGCTTCAGCGCCTCCTCGTGGCCCTCGACCTGCCCTTCCATGTACAGGCGGTCGAAATCGGCGCGCGACGCCGAGCTCAGGGCGGCCAGCTTCTCCTGATGCTGGGGATCGAGCTCGGTCGGCAGCCGGATCGACAGGTTCGATGCGGCGACGGCGTTGCGGATCTTGCCGGTGGATTCGGTGTGGGCCCGCACCATCATCCGGGCGAAGTCGCGGACCTCGCTGCTGCGGGCCCGCCGGGTCGCGACCTTGCCGGCCTCGACCTCGAACAGGTCGCTCATCCCGGCGGTCTGCACGTAATTGGCCGGATCGATCTGCGGCGTCGGCGCCAGCGACGCGAGCATCTGCGCCGGCTCGCTGTCGCGACTGCAGCCCCCGAGCGCGAGCGAACATGCGATCGCCGCCGCGGAGAACGCAAGGACGGCCCTCATGGCAAATCTCCCTGTCTGGGACGGGAAAGTACGATTGCAACAGGAGGACGGCGTCAGGCGTTCCGAGCGGAACCGGCCGGCGCGGCGGTCCGTTCCCGTTGCAGGCAGCCACAACCGTGGAGGCAGATCATGCCGGCGAAATCGAAGGCGCAGCAGAAGGCGGCCGGCGCGGCCCTGGCCGCCAAGCGCGGCGAGCAGAAGGTCAGTGACCTGAAAGGCCCGGCGAAGTCGATGTACAAGTCGATGAGCGAGAAGCAGCTCGACGACATGGCTTCGACCAAGCGCAAGGGCAAGCCCGAGCACGCCGACAAGAGCTGACGGGCGGCGCCCTACTGATATCGCATCGTCGCGGCGGCGGCGCCGGCGGCCAAGCCGAGCGCCGCGGCGGCGCTGCCGCGATCCGGGTCGCTGCCGAGATCGGCATCGATCCTCAGATCGGCCGCCATCGGCGCGTCGACGAGGGGCGGCGCGGCCGGTCCATCGGCCTGGGCGGGCCTGTCCTCAGCGGTGGGCCACAGGATGAAACCGGGCGAAGCGATCAGGGCGGTTCCCGCAGCGAAGGCTAGCACGGCTGATCTGATCATCACCGGACTCCGTTGCTGACGGATGGCGGACCCATCGTGTCTGAACAACGGCGCCATGCGGCCGGAGTTCCGCTAGACCAGCCGCCCGACCGCGTTCGCCTGATCGGAATTGTCCAGGATCTCCATCAGCTCCGACGGGGCGAGGTCGAGCCCCTCCTCGCTCAGCAGCGCCACCGCCAGGGTGCAGGCCATGGCGCTCTTCTCGTTGTCGGAGAGCGGGTCATGCTTGTGCATCATCAGCTGCCGCAGCCAGATCGCGAACTCGATCGGGGTCATCCGGCCGTCCCGCACCTGGCCGAGCAGCGTCAGCGTCAGATGGGCGGCGCTTTCGAACTCCAGCGCGGCGAAGGGATCGATCGGAGGTTTCATACCCGGCGTGCCGCGTCGTTCATTGTTCTTGCCATCGGTCCGACGGCCATCATTGAAATCCAGTCCAGAGCACGGTCTGCCCAGAATATCGCCGCCGCCCGTAGATGGCCATCCGTTATCGAATGAAATTCGAAAGCTCGAATGCCTTTGGTCGGCTGCAGTTCATTTCAATCAACATCGATCGCCGCGATTATCGACGGGCATCCGACAGAAATACGAAGCGAGGCGAAGAGAGACTTCTTCTTCCTCTTCCGCCAGAGGAAGCGGTGCTGTCGGAAAGTCCTCGCGACAGTGGGTCCACCGCTGCCCGACGGGCTATGGACGGCCGGACGCGGAGGTCGGGCGCCCCGGCTCCGGACCGACGGGCTGCAGTCCCGCCGGCGGGCCCATTCCCGGGCCGGCTGGCAGCGGGATCGTCTCGCCTGCCGGCCTGGCCGGGCCGTCGACGGGTTTGGCGGCCGGCATCCGGCGACCGCGGCGGCGCCAGCTGATGGCATGACGGACCGAAGGCGGCGCCGGCCCCTGATGCAGCCGGCCGACCCGGTCGATCAGCTCGCGGTCGGCCGCGGTCAGCCGGGCCAAGAGCCGCAGATGCTGGTACCAGCTGTCGACGAAATAGACCTCGCTCCATTTCAGCCGGTCGGCGGCGTCGCGGAACAGCGACCAGCGGCTGGCCCCGTTGCGCAGCCGCACCTCGCGCAGCCGGGCGGCGGCGCGGACGAAGTCGCGCTCCTGCTCCGGCCCGACGCGGTACTCGACCACCACCATCACCGTATCGCGGCGCGGGTCGATCGGCAGCGCCGGCAGCTCCAGCTTGCGAGCCGGCGCGGCGCGCAGGTCGACCAGCGCGATGTCCGGGATCTTCAGCCGCAGCGCCCACAGCACGCCGGCCAGCAGGGCGGCGCCGCTGGCCGCCAGCGTGGCGGCGACGCCGAGGCTTTCCGCCACCGCACCCCAGGCGACCGAGCCGAGCGCCAGCCCGCCATACAGCGCCATCTGGTAGATCGCCATCGCGCGGGCCTTGACCCAGTCCGGCACCAGCAGTTGCACCGCGGTGTTGTAGGTCGACACCACGGCGATCCAGGCGACGCCGCCGAGGAACAGCACCGGCACCAGCACGGCGGTGATGTGCACGGTGCCGAGCACCACCAGAACCGCAGCGAAGACGAATGCGGAAGCCGAGATCAGCCGGCTGGTGCCCAGCTTGTCCCGCGCCGGCTGGACGACGAAGCCGCCGCAGACCGCGCCAATGCCGAGCGCGCCGAGCAGGATGCCGTAGCCGACCGCGTCCTCGCCCAGCTGCTCCAGCGCCAGGAGCGGCAGCAGCGCCCAGACCGAGCTGGCGCAGAAGCCGAAGATGAAGGACCGCGTCGCCACCCGCCGGGTCACCAGCGAATGCCGGGCGAAGCGGAGCCCCGCGGTCACCGCCTCGCGCAGCGTCTCCGGCGGCAGGGCGGAGCGCGCCGGCCGCCATTTCCACGACCAGACGGCCGCCATCAGCCCGGCGAAGCTGGCGGTGGCGATCAGGAACACCCAGGAGGCGCCGAGCCAGGCCAGCAGCAGGCCGCCGATCGCCGGCCCCAGGGCGCGGGCGACGTTGTAGT
The DNA here is from genome assembly GCF_000423185.1 of Inquilinus limosus DSM 16000. Taxonomy (GTDB): domain Bacteria; phylum Pseudomonadota; class Alphaproteobacteria; order DSM-16000; family Inquilinaceae; genus Inquilinus; species Inquilinus limosus. The sequence continues at coordinate 56,506 of NZ_AUHM01000013.1, forward strand.
TGATCGAGTTCAGCAGCACGGCGCTGGCCACCGCCGGCTTCGGCACCATGTCGCCGACCGCCGCCTGCCAGGCCGGCCCCTCCAGCGCATAGCCGATGGCGATCAGGAAGGTCAGCCCGATCAGCCCGATCGGCTCCAGCAGGTCGAGGACGCCGAGCAGGGTGAGGCCGAGGCCGCCCAGGACGCAGCACCCCTCCCCCGCCAGGATCATCTTGCGCCGGTCGTGGACGTCGGCGAGCGCCCCCGTCGGCAGCGACAGCAGCACCAGCGGCACCGCCGTCGCCACCTGGATCAGGGCGATCAGCAGCGGGCCGGCCTGGGTCACCGTCAGCACCCAGGCGGCGGCGACCGACTGCGCCCAGTCGCCGAGATTGGCGAACAGGCCGGTGAACCAGACCAGGCGGAAGACCGGATGGGCCAGCGCTTCGACGAAAGGCTGGAGCAGCCGGTAGGGCGCGGGCTCCCCGCCCCGCTCCACCCGCAGATCGTCCTTGGCGCCGACCGCCTGCTGCATCTGGCTCCGCCCCGCTGGCCGAGGTCTCGGCAAGTCTAGGCATGCCGGCCGGATTTGCGCAAAGGCTCGCAACGGCCGCGGAGTGCTCCTGGCCGGACCGCGTTCTCGATTTTTAGAAGATCAAAATACATTTGGCCTTGCGGCGCCCGCGGGCCGTCCTAAGATGCCCGGGCCGGCCGGTCGAGCCGGCGCAGGGGAGGCAGAACAATGCGCGACCGTCCGGGCCATGGCGTGAAGCTGTCCTATTACGATTTCGGCCAGACGCCGTTCTTCGCGCTGCAGACGGACCAGCGCGTCTCCTACTGCCTCTACGTGCCGAAGGACTATGAGGAGGACGGCGACAAGACCTACAGCCTCGCCGTGCTGATGCACGGCACCGGCCGCACCGCCACCGCCTATCGCGACGGCTTCATGGATTTCGCCGAGGCGAACGACTGCATCCTGCTGGCGCCGCTGTTCCCGGCCGGGCTGATCAAGCCGGGCGAGCTCTCGAACTACAAGCGCCTGGCCTTCCACGACATGCGTTTCGACCTGCTGCTGCTGGCCATGGTCGACGAGGTCGCGGCGAAGTACCGGGTCCGGGCCGACCGCTTCCTGATGTTCGGCTTCTCCGGCGGCGGCCATTTCGTCCACCGCTTCCTCTATGTCCACCCCGAGCGGGTGCTGGGCGTGTCGATCGGCGCGCCGGGCTCGGTCACGCTGCTGGACTGGGATCACGACTGGTGGGTGGGCCTGCGCGACTTCGAGATGCGCTTCGGCCGGCCGATCGACCTCGCGGCGATGCGCCGGGTGGCGGTGCAGATGGTGATCGGCGGCGACGACACCGAGACCTGGGAGATCGTCACCAAACCGACCGATCCGGGGTGGATGGAAGGGGCCGACCTGGCCGGCGGCAACCGGCAGGAGCGGATGCTGTCGCTGCGCACCAGCTTCGAGCGCCACGGCATCGCGGTGCGCCACGACATCGTCCCCGGCGTCGGCCATGAAGGCACCCGGGTGCTGGAGCCGGTCAAAGACTTCTTCGCCGATACCCTGGCGAAGCTCCGGGCCGAGGCGGCGTGACGGCCATGAGGCTCCTCGCCATCGCCGCCCTGCTCCTCGCCGCCGCCCCTGCCGCCGCGGCGGAGCCGACGCCGCTGCTGTCGATCGCGCTGAACGCCGACATCCGCAGCAGCAATCCCGGGGTGCAGCGCGATTTCAATTCCGACGTCGTGCTGAGCCATGTGACGGAAGGGCTGGTCGCGCTGCGCGAGGACCAGACCCCAGTGCCGATGCTGGCCGAGGCCATCGAGGTCTCGCCCGACGGCACCGCCTACACCTTCCGCCTGCGCGACGGCGTCACCTTCCACGACGGCCGGCCGCTGACCTCGGCCGAGGTGGCGTGGAGCTGGAAGCGCTATCTCGACCCGGCGACGCAGTGGCAGTGCCTGGAGCGCTTCGACGGCCGCAGCGGTCCGAAGGTGCTGGCGGTGGAGACGCCGGACCCGCGCACCGTCGTCTTCCGGCTCGACCGGCGCAGCGCCCTGTTCCTGGTCAACATGGCGACGATCCAGTGCGGGGCCGTGGTGCTGAGCCCGTCCTCGCTCGGCCCGGACGGCGCCTGGATCAAGCCGGTCGGCACCGGGCCCTATGTCTTCGCCGACTGGCAGAAGAACCGCCATGTCGAGCTGACGCGGTTCGACGGCTACAAGCCCGTGCCGGGTGAGCGCGACGGCTTGGCCGGGGGCAAGCAGGCGCTGGCCGAGAAGCTGCGTTTTGTCGTCATTCCCGACCGCTCGGTGATGAACGCCGCCCTCCTCTCCGGCCAGGTCGACATCGTCCCCGATGTCGGCGCGACCGAGATCGAGACGATGAAGGCGGCCGGCGCCCAGGTCACGGTGACGCCGACCCTGTCCTGGGCGGTGCTGCTGCTGCAGACCCGCGACCCGCTGCTGTCCGACGCCCGGGTGCGCCAGGCGCTGGCCCGGGCGATCGACGGCAAGCAGGTGGCCGAGGCCGCCAGCTTCGGCCTAGCGACGCCGAACCCCTCCGCCATCGCCACCGCCAGCGCCTATCACCGCGACGCCGATGCCGTCTGGCCGGCCTACGACCCGGCCGAAGCGACGAAGCTGCTGCAGGAGGCGGGCCGCGCCGGCGCCTCGATCCGGATCCAGACCAACAACCGCCCGACCGGCCAGCACGAAGCGGCGCTGATGATCCAGGGGCTGCTCGCCGGCGCCGGCCTCGACGCGCAGATCGAGACGCTGGACTGGGCGACGCAGCTGCAGAACTACCGCGAGGGCAAGTTCCAGGCCTCGGTCTTCACCTATTCCGGCCGGCCGGACCCGGCGCTGGCCTTCGACTCGATCATCGGCAGCAAGGACGAGGATCCTACCAGCCAGTGGGAGGACCCTGAAGCGATCGCCTGGCTGGCGGAGGCCAAGACGGTGGAGGACAAGGCGGCGCGGCAGGCGATCTTCGACCGGCTGCACGCCCGCATGGCCGAGCAGGTGCCGGTGATCGGCCTGTTCAACCCGGTGCAGGTGACGGCGGTCGGGCCGAAAGTCCGTGGCTATGCCGACTGGGCGCCGGGCACCGCCCGCCTGTGGGGCGTGTGGAAGGAGCAATAGTCTCCGATGTGCTAGGCTGCGGCGTCCGGTCAGCGGAGGCTGCGATGAGCGACACCGTCGATTCCCTGCTGCTCGACCTGCTGGAATGGATCGCCGAGAAGGACCGGCCTTACGCCGAGGTGATGGACGCCTGGCGCACCTCCTGCCCTCGCCTGCCGGTGTGGGAGGAGGCGAACGACCGCGGCCTGGTCAGCCGGGAGCGCAGCGCCGGTGACGGCCCGGTGGTGCGGCTGACCGCGTCCGGCCGGGCCTTCCTGGAGCAGCGAGGGCGGCTTTAGGTCCCGGCATTCCCCCGGATCACGCTGCGCAGGGCGAAGGCGGACTGGATGCGCAGCACGCCGGGCATGCGCGACAGCTGCTCCTTGTGGATGCGCTCGTAATCGGCGGTGTCGCGGGCGACGACGCGCAGCAGATAGTCCGAGGTCCCGGTCATCAGATAGCACTGGTCGACCTCCGGGCATTTCCGCACCGCGGCCTCGAAACGGGCGAGATACTCCTCGGTCTGGCGCTCCAGCGTGATCTGGACGATGGCGATGGTCGGGTTGGCCACGTCCGGCTCGTCGATCAGCGCGGTGTAGCCGCGGATGATTCCGGCATGCTCCAGCAGCTGGCGCCGGCGCAGGCAGGCCGACGGCGACAGCCCGACGGCCTCGGCCAGGTCGGCGTTGCTGATGCGCCCGTCGGCGCGCAGCGCCTGGATGATCTTGCGGTCGATGGCGTCGAGCGTCGTCATGCGTGGTTTCTGCGAAAACCGGTGAATTTCCTGCGGACACCAGAGCACCGGACCGCAGAAGGATCAACGGAAATCAAGGATCGCCGAAGGCCCGCCGCCTTATTCTGAAGCCGTTGCGATCCCTTGCGGTCCGGCCTGATGACAACCACCCTCCCCGACGCCTCCGGCGCCACGCTGACCGTCGATCTCGGCGCGATCCGAGAGAATTATCGTGCGCTGCGCCGCCGCCTGGGCAGAACGATCTGCGCCGGGGTGGTCAAGGCCGACGCCTACGGGCTGGGCGCCGACCGGGTGGCCCCGGCGCTGGCCGCCGAAGGCTGCCGGCACTTCTTCGTCGCCCATCTCGAGGAGGGCGTCGCCCTGCGGCCGCATGTGCCGGAGGCGGCGGAGGTCTTCGTGCTGCACGGGCCGATGCCCGGCTGCGAGGAGACCGCCCTCGCCCACAACCTGATCCCGGTGCTGAACAGCCTGGAGCAGGTCGAGGGCTGGACCGCCCTGGCGCGCCGCCGCGGGCGGGCGCTGCCGGCGGTGCTGCAGCTCGACACCGCCATGTCGCGCATGGGGCTGTCGCCGGCCGAGCTGGACCGGATCGCGGCCGAGCCGCAGCGGCTGGACGGCATCGAGCTGCGCCTGGTGATGAGCCATCTGGCCTGCGCCGAGCGGCAGGACCATCCCGCCAACGGCACGCAGCGCCTGCGCTTCGACGTCGCCCGCCGCCGCCTGCCGAAAGCCCCGGCGGCGCTGGCCAATTCCTCGGGCATCTTCCTCGGCCCCGACTATCATTACGATCTCGCCCGGCCCGGCGCCGCGCTGTACGGGCTGGCCCCGGTCGCCGGCGCGCCGAACCCGCTGCGCCCGGTGGTGCGGCTGCGGGCCCGGGTGGTGCAGATCCGCGACATCGAAGCCGGCGACGGAGTCGGCTACGGCCTGACCTTCCGCGCCGACGGCCCGCGCCGCATCGCCACCGTCGCGGCCGGCTATGCCGACGGCTTCCCGCGCAGCCTGAGCAATGCCGGGACCGCGCATCTCGGCGACACCGCCCTGCCGATCGTGGGTGCCGTGTCGATGGACTCGCTCGGCATCGATATCTCGGCCCTGCCGGAGGGCGCGCTGCGCCCCGGCGCCGTGGTCGACCTGATCGGCCCGCGCCGCAGCGTCGACGAGGTCGCCGCCGATGCCGGCACGATCGGCTACGAGATCCTGACCCGCCTCGGCCGCCGCTACCGCCGCGAGTACCGCGACGCCCTGCCGGCCGCCCCCCAGCCCAACACCCTGGTCCTCGAAGGAGTCCCGTCGTGAAGGTCATCGTCCTCGGCGCCGGCGTCATCGGCGTGACCACCGCCTATTACCTCGCCCGCGCCGGCCATGAGGTGACCGTGGTCGACCGCCAGGCCGGGCCGGCGAACGAGACCAGCTTCGCCAATGCCGGCCAGGTGTCGCCCGGCTATTCCGCCCCCTGGGCGGCGCCGGGCGTGCCGCTGAAGGCAATCAAGTGGATGCTGATGGAGCACAGCCCCTTCGTGCTGCGCCCGCGGCTCGACACCCGGCAGTGGCTGTGGCTGGCGCAGATGCTGCGCAACTGCACCGCCACCCGCTATGCGGTGAACAAGGAGCGGATGGTCCGCCTGGCCGAATACAGCCGCGACTGCCTGCGTCAGCTGCGCGCGGACACCGGTATCGCCTATGACGACCGGGCCCAGGGCACGCTGCAGCTGTTCCGGACCCAGAAGCAGGTCGACGCCGCGGCCAAGGACATCGCCGTGCTGCAGGAGGCCGGGGTGCCCTACGAGGTGCTGGACCCGGCCGGCTGCGCCGCCGCCGAGCCGGCGCTGGCCACGGTGCGCGAGAAGATCGCGGGCGGGCTGCGCCTGCCGGGAGACGAGACCGGCGACTGCTTCAAGTTCACCAACAACCTGGCGACGCTGGCGGCCGGCCTGGGCGTGACCTTCCGCTGGGGCGCCCGGATCGCCGGCCTCGTGGCCGAGGGCGACCGGATCGGCGGCGTGGCGCTGGAGGGCGGCGAGACCCTGCGCGCCGACGGCTATGTGCTGGCGCTGGGCAGCTGGTCGCCCGTGCTGCTGAAGCCGCTGGGGATCCAGATCCCGGTCTATCCGGTGAAGGGCTATTCGCTGACCATCCCGATCACCGAGGCCGAGGGCGCCCCGGTCTCGACCGTGATGGACGAGACCTACAAGATCGCCATCACCCGGCTGGGCGACCGCATCCGCGTCGGCGGCACGGCCGAACTGGCGGGCTACGACAGCAGGCTGTGGGACGCCCGGCGGCGGACGCTGGAGCATTCGGTCACCGACCTGTTCCCGAACGGGGGCGACGTGGCCCGCGCCAGCTTCTGGACCGGGATGCGGCCGAACACGCCGGACGGCACGCCGGTGGTCGGCCGCACGCCCTACGGCAACCTGTTCCTCAACACCGGCCACGGCACGCTGGGCTGGACCATGGCCTGCGGCTCCGGCCGGGTGATGTCGGATATCATCTCCGGCCGCCGCGCCGAGATCGACCTGGAAGGGCTGGCGATGGATCGCTACCGCTGGGCCGACCTGACCGGCATCCGCGCCGGCAAGGGCCGCCCGGCCGGCGCGCCGGTTCCGCAGGCAGGCTGAACCGCCGGCCGCACGGTCAGAGCACGAAGTCGCCGGCGACCAGCGTGATGTGCCCGGACAGCACGATGTGGAAGTCCGAGGTCCCATTGCCATTGAGGTCGCCGGCCACGATGGTGGTGCCGACGCTGGTCTGGGCGTAGCGCAGCTGCCCCGCGACCCCGGTATAGGCGCCGCTGCCGATGAAGGTGAAGGCCTGGTCGCCGGCGACGGTCGTGTTGGCGTCGATCGCCGAGAGATCGATTTTGTCGCCCTGGGCGTGGCTGAAATCGGTGATCAGATCCGCCCCGGCGCCGACCGGGCTCTGTGCCGTGCTGCCGTAGACGAAGCGATCGGCCCCGAGACCGCCCGTGAGCGTGTCTCTGCCGCCCGCCCCGGTAAGGACGTCGTTGCCGTTCCAGCCCTGCAGCGTGTTGGCGGCGCTGTTCCCGACAAGGTTGTCATTGCCCTGGCTGCCGGAGAGGTTCTCGATCCCGTTCAGGTAATCGCTCTGGGCGTCGCCGCCGCTGCCGGCCCCGGTCTCCAGGCTGACCACAACCCCGACCGAGCTGGTGTAATAGCTGGCGGTGTCGTTGCCGTTGCCGCCGTAGAGGGTGTCCGCGTCGGCGCCACCGCGCAGCACATCGTTGCCGTCATCCCCGGAAAGATAGTCGTTTCCGGCGTCCCCCGACTGGGTGTCGTTGCCGGAGCCGCCAGTGAGAGAATTGCTGCCGGCGTTTCCGGTCAGCGTATCGTTGTGCCGGCTGCCGTAGACATTCTCGAAGTTCGAGAAGGAGTCGCCCTGCGCGTCGCCGCCGCTCGCGGTCCCCGACGCCAGGTTCACCACCACCGCGGCGGTGGAGGAATAGTAGTTCAAGGAATCAGTGCCGGCACCGCCGTCGAGTAGATCGCCGCCGGCGCCGCCGTCCATATAGTCATAGCCCTCGCCGCCGAAGAGGGAGTCGATGCCGGCGCCGCCATAGAGGGAATCGCCGCCGCTGTTGCCGTGAAGCGTGTCGTTCCCCTCGTCGCCGGTCAGGTAGTCGCCGCCGCTGCCCCCGGTCATCAGGTCGTTGCCCAGGCCGCCATAGCCGTTGTCCCGGCCGCTGCCGCCGTTGAAGGTGTCGCTTCCGGCATTGCCGGAGAAGGAATCGTCCCCATTCCCACCGGTCACGACGTCGTCGCCGGAGCCGAGATAGAAGGACAGCCTCTCGAAATTGGTGAACTGCACGCCGGTGGAGGTGGTCGTGGTCCCTCCCGGCGTCGTGTTGGTCGTGACGGTGAACGCCGTCGTGCTGTTATAATAATAGAAATTGAGGACGTCTTGTCCGGCGCCGCCGTTGATGGTGTCGGCACCGGCATAGGTGTAGATGTAATCATCGCCGTCGCCGCCGCTGATGGTGTCTGCCGCGCCGGCCGACGAATCACCGTCAGAGATCGTGTCGTCGCCCCCGGCGCCGGTAATCTGATCGCTGGCGGATGTGCCGTAGAGATTGTCGTCGCCCGCAGTTCCCGGAATGATGGCCATTGTCCTATCCTTTGGAATGGATTGAGAAATAAGTCGCGGAATCCTCGGTCGAGAATGATAGTTACGCGTAAAACTATGGCTTAATTCGGGATATATCGCGCAGGCGAGCCGGCGCCGGACATCTCGCGTCAACTGCACTTACGGAGAGGAGGGCTATGGCCGCTTCTTCGCCCGCAGCGCCCGGACCTGGTCCTGCAGGCAGCGGATCAGGGCCTTCAGCGCCGGGTCGGCGATCGGCTCCGCCAGCTCGAGCGTGCGGCTGCGGCCGTCCTCGTCGATCGTCACGGTGAAGCGGCGGGCATCGGGCACCGGCGCCCCCTCCGGTGCCGCCGGGCGGTCGAGGACATGCGCATCGCGGACCAGCGCCTCGATCCGGGCCGCCTCGGCCGGCGGCAGCGCCGAGAGGTCCAGCACCACCGGCTGTGCCAGCCCCGGCGAATAGAAGATGCCCGTGCTCGACATCGCGAAGGTGATCCGCATCGTCCGCTCCTGCCCGGGCGCCGGCCGCCGCCGGGCCCGGATGTCAGCCGGTCGGGACGCCGACCTGCTTCCAGGCCTCGGTCACGGCCTTGACCTCGGCCTTCTTCGCACCGGGCAGCCGCCCCGCCAGATCCACCGTCACCGCGGCGAAATCGGCGAATTTGGTGGTCTCGGTCACCCGCGGGTCGCGCAGGGCATCGTACCAGATCCGGCCCGCCCGTTCCCAGGCGTGGCCGCCGATGCCGGTGGCGGCGAGATAGAAGGCCCGGTTCGGGATGCCGGAATTGATGTGGACACCGCCATTGTCCTGGATCGTGTCGACATAGTCCCGCATATGGCCGGGCTGCGGGTCCTTCCCGAGCACCGGGTCGTCATAGGCGGTGCCCGGTTCCTTCATCGACCGCAGGCCGACGCCCTGGACCTTGTCGGTGAACAGGCCCTCGCCGACAATCCAGTCCGCCTCCTCCGCGGTCTGCTGCCGCACCCATTGCTTGACCAGCGATCCCCAGACGTCGGAGAGGGATTCGTTCAGCGCCCCCGGCTGCTGCATGTAGACGAGGCCGGCCTCGTCCTCGGTGACGCCGTGGCCGAGCTCGTGGCCGATGACGTCGAGCGAGGCGGTGAAGCGGTTGAACAGGTCGCCGTCGCCATCGCCGAACACCATGCGCTGGCCGTTCCAGAAGGCGTTGCTGTAGTCCTCGCCGTAATGGACCGTGGCCTCCAGCGCCATGCCATCATCGTTGATCGAGTTGCGGCGATAGGTCTCGAAGAAGAAGTCGAAGGTGTGGCCAAGACCGTCATAGGCCTCGTCCACCGCGACATCGCCCGAAGGCCCCTGCCCTTCGGCGCGCACCAGCGTGCCGGGCAGGGCTTCGGTGTTCCCGGCGGTGTAGATGCTGCCCTGCCGCGGCGTCGGCAGGGCCAGCCTGCGCCGCCGGCGTTCGGTCACGGTCTGGGTGACGGCCAGCCGCTGCCGCATCGACCGGAAGGTGGTGTCGATGCCGAGCGCCCGGCCGGCGGCGGCCTTCTGGGCCCTGGTGCCGTTGGCGAGCACGGCGCGCAGCAGATAGGGCGGCAGGATGCAGAAGATCGAATGGCGGTGGTGTCGGGTGCACATGCGGATTTCCTTCCCAGCCGGTCACCGATAGAAACCACGATGCGAATGTTCGTTCCCGTCCGCGCGGATGTGGAGCGATCCCGGTCCGGTATCGGCGCGTCCGCTGGTCGTTCCCGGGCGCGGCGGGCAACGCACATTCGCGTGCAGGCCCCCTCCCCTTGCGGGAGCGCTGGTGGCGGCATTGATCATCCCTGAATCAGAACAAAACAGGAACATTAAATCAAGCGGAACCGTGCCGACGACGGCCTTAGCCGACCAAACCTCCTCTGCCTTCAGGCCTGGAAGCGTTCCGGCCGGAAGGTGGCGAGCATCGGGTGCCGCTCGCCGGTGGCGATCTCGAAGGCCAGAAGCTCGCCGGCGATCAGCCCGAGCGTCGCGCCGCTGTGGCTGAAGGCCACGAAATAGCCCGGGATCGCCTGCAGCTCGCCGAAGACCGGCTCGCCATCGCCGGGGATCGGCTTGCGGCCCACCCCGAAGCCGGCGAGTTCGAGCTTCGGATAGCCTTCGAGGACCTTCGAGGCTTCGGCCAGGAGACCGTCCAGGGTCTCCCTCTTCACCCCGTAGCTGCCGTCCGGGCGGATCTCCACCTCCTCCTCCGACCACGCCGAGTCGAGCGCGAAGGCGCCGCCTGGCGCGGGTCGGATCGCCACGCGCGGCGTGTTCAGCACGGCCTTCAGCCGCGCATCGACCGGTTTGGTCGTGACCAGGAGCGAGACCGGCGTGGCGTCGTCGATCCTCTGCCCGGCCTCGGCGACCATCTTCGGCACCGACGGGCCGGTGGCGACCAGCACGGCGTCGGCCCTGACCTCCTCCCCTTTCGCCGTCGCCGCTCCCACGGCACGGCCGCCCTCGATGACCACGCGCGCCGGTCCGGCATCGGTGACCAGCTTGCCGCCTCGTTCCTCGAACTCGTCCGCCAGGACGCGGATCAGGCTGGGAAGGTCGACCCACCCCTCGCCCGGGTTGAAGATCGCGCCCTGCGGCGTGATCGCGGCAACGGCGACGCCGGGCGTCACCGCGGGCACCTGCGCGGCCGTGAGATGCCGGGCGTCGTAGGCGAGCGACACCTCGTGGCGATAGGCGGCCTCGATCTGGTTGCCGTCGTCGTCGGCGTCCCAGGTCAGCCCCCCGTCGAACCGCAGCCAGCCCGCATCGGGATAGCGATGGGCCAGGGTGCGGTAGCGATCGATGCCGGCCATGCGCAGCCGGTGATAGGCCTCCGAACGCCAGCGGGAGGAGTTGAGCCAGGAGAGCGAGCGGCCGGAGGCGCCGTTCGCCACCGGACCGTCGTTCACCAGCACGGTCTGCACGCCGCGCCGGGCGAGATGGACGGCGGTGGAGACGCCGAAGATGCCGGCGCCGATGACGACGGCTTTCGAGACCTGGTCCTTGATCATGGTTCTTTCGAGATGGCTTGAGGGAGTTCAGAGGACTTCCGCCAGGAAGCGCTTGAGGCGGTCGCTTTGCGGCCGGTCGAAGACCGCGTCGGGCGGGCCGGCTTCGACCACCCGGCCTTCATCCATGAAGACGACCTGGTCGGCCACGCGCCGGGCGAAGCCCATCTCGTGGGTGACGACCACCATGGTCATGCCGCGGCGGCCGAGATCGGCCATCAAAGTGAGGACGCCCTTCACCAGCTCCGGATCGAGGGCGCTGGTGACCTCGTCGAACAGGATGACCTCGGGCTCCATCGCCAGCGCCCGGGCGATCGCGACCCGCTGCTGCTGGCCGCCCGACAGGCGGGACGGACGGTGATGCTGCCGGCCGGCGAGCCCGACCTCGGCCAGGCGCGCCCTGGCGATCCGGTCCGCGGCGGTCCTCGGCATGCGCTTGATCCGGGTCAGCGACAGCGCCACGTTCTCCAGCGCCGTGTGGTCCGGGAACAGGTTGAACTGCTGGAACACCATGCCGATCCGGCGGCGCAGCTTCTCCGGCTTCATGCCGCGGATGCTTTCACCGTCGAGCAGGACGTCCCCGCCCCTGAACTCCACCAGCCGGTTCAGGCACCGCAGCAGGGTCGACTTGCCGGAGCCGGAGGGGCCGATGATGCAGGTGACGGAGCCGGGCTTCACAGTGAGGCTGACGTTCTTCAGCACCTCATGGTCGCCATAGGCCATGCTGAGGTCGCGCACGGCCAGGCTGCCGCCGCTGAAGCGGGCCTCCGTCTCACCGCTCCCGACGGTTGCCCCTTCGAGCTCGCCGACCTCGACCAGACCGCTGGCCCCGGCGCCGGTCGTGCTTCGGCCGACCCGCAGCCGGGTGTCGATCCAGTTGACGAGATGGGTCAGGGGCACGGTGACCAGCAGGTAGAAGACGCCGGCGAGCAGCAGCGGCGACAGGTTGCCGGTGACCACCGCCTGGTCCTGGCCGATGCGGAAGATCTCACGCTCGGACGCCAGCAGGCCCAGGAAGTAGACGAGGCTGGAGTCCTTCACATTGCCGATGAACTGGTTGACGAGGGCGGGAAGCACCCGCCGGATGCCCTGCGGCACGATGATCAGCCGCATCGCCTGGCCATAGCTCATGCTCAGCGCCCGGCAGGCGTCCATCTGGCCGCGGTCGACGCTCTGGATGCCGGAGCGGAAGATCTCGCCGATATAGGCGCCGGCGATCAGCCCGAGGGCCAGGATGCCGAGCGGATAGGGCGACGGCCCGAACAGCTCCCGCCCCGCCCGGGCCAGCCCCTGCCCGATCAGCAGGATCGTGACGATGGCCGGAAGCCCGCGGAAGATGTCGGTGTAGATCCGCGCCGGGATGCGCAGCCAGGGCGACCGCGAGATGCCCATGATGGCGAGCGCCATGCCGATGACGACGCCGAGCACCGTCGAGGCGAAGGCCAGGATCAGCGTGTTCTTCAGCCCGACGGCGATCATGGTGGGCAGCACTTCGCCCATCGCGTCCCAGTCGAGGAAGCTGCGACGCAGGTTCTCGATCCAATCCATGCGGAGCCAACCCTTCCCGGGCGAGGACGGCGGATCGGCCCGGCCACGGCGGCCGGGCCGGATTCGGCTTACTTCTTGGGCAGGTACTCGTCAGGCATCGGCGAGCCCGGGAACCATTTCTGGTAGAGCGCCTTCCAGGTGCCGTCCTGCATCGCCGCGTGCAGCCCCTGGTTCAGCGCCGCGCGCAGCGCATCATTGCCCTTGCGGATGACGAAGCCGGCCGGGGCGTCGAAGCTGGGGATGTTGACGGCGACCCTCAGCGACGGATAGCGGTTCGTGTAGTCCTTGGCCGCCTCGTAATCGAGGAAATGCGCGTCGACCGTGCCGTTGTTGAGCGCCGCGACGGCGGAGTTGTTGTCGGGGAACTTCACCAGATCGGTCGCGGTGAAGGTCTTGGCCGCGTAGATCTCCTGCAGCGTGCCCTGGACCACGCCGAGGCGCTTGCCGCCGAGCTGGCCGGCATCGGTGATCTTCGGGTCGGCGGTGAGGACCGACAGGTAGCCCGCCAGGTAGCCGTCGGAGAAGTCGACCGTCTTCCTGCGCGCGTCGGTGGTGCCGATCGCCGCCACCGCCACGTCGAAACGGCCGTTGGCGACGGATGGCATCAGGGCCGAGAATTCCTGGCCGGTGAAGACGACCTGGTCCTTCTTGAAGCCGATCCGCTGGGCCACGTCGAGGAACAGCTCGATATCGAAGCCGGTGAACTGCCCGTCCGCCGTCATGAAGGTGTAGGGCTTGGCGTCGCCCATGGTGCCGACGCTGATCGTCTTCGGATCGATCAGGCCAAAGGGGTTCGGCTCGGCCAGGGCCGGGCCCGCGATCGAGCCGCCCAAGGCCAGCGCGAGGGCCAGCGCCCGCAGCCCCTTCGCCATCGTCAGCATCGCCGCAATCGTCTTCATCGTCTCCGCTCCGTTGCGTGTTTCCATCAGCCTGCCCGAATGCCCGGCCTCTATGCCGGACGCCTCTGTCGGCAATTGAGACCGATCTCTTTTTATAAGAGACCGATCTCTTTATGATTGAGACCGGTCTCTTTCTGAAATTGATAAAGCCGCATTGACCGTCCGTCAACGCCTCCTGTAGAGCAGCCGCATGGAACAGTCCCCGCCTGTGAAGCCGTCCGTCACCGTCGCCGACGTCGCGCGGGCGGCGGGTGTGTCGAAGGCCACGGCGGCCCGGGTCCTCGGCGGCTACGGCACCGTCAGCGACAAGGTGCGCGAGAAGGTGCTCGCGGTGGCGGAGGCCCTCGACTATCGCCCCAACGAGCTGGCCCGCAGCATGACGACCGGCCGGTCGGGCGCGATCGGCGTGGTGGTCGGCGACATCGAGAACCCGTTCTTCAGCGCCGCCGTCCGCGGCATCACCGATGTGGCGCGCGGCGCCGGCTTCACCGTGATCCTGGCCAATTCCGGCGAGGACATCGCGGCCGAGCGGGACGCCATCCGCACGCTGATCGGCAAGCGGGTCGACGGGCTGATCGTCACGCCCGCGCGGTCGCGCGAGATCGACCATCTGAGGGACGTCCAGCGCTCCGGAAGGCCGCTGGCCCTGCTCGACCGCGCCATCCCGGAGCTCGCCGTCGACACGGTGACGGTCGACGACCGCGAGGCGGCCGAGGCGGCGACCCGCCTGCTGATCGAGCACGGCCACCGCCGTCTGACCTATGTCACCGCCTGCGACACGCCGGAGCACACCTATCGCGACCTCGCCGATATTCCCACCGTCTCCGTCCGGCACCGCATCGAAGGCTTCCTGAGCGCCTGCGAGGCGGCACGGGTCCCCTCGCCCGCACGATCCGTCCGGCTCGGGGCGAATGGCCGCCAGGAGACGCGGCGGCTGGCGATGGAGCTGCTGAGGTCGCCGGAGCCGCCGACCGCCGTCCTGGCCTCGGACAGCCTGATCGCGCTCGAGATCTTCAAGGTGGCCCGCGAGCTCGGCCTCTCGATCCCCGACGACCTGTCGCTGATCACCTTCCACGACGCCGACTGGACCGGCGTGACCAGCCCGCCGGTCACCGTGATCGATCAGCCGGTCCATCAGCTCGGCACGACGGTGGCCGAGCTGCTCGTGTCGCGGCTGAAGGGCTATGACGGACCCGCGCGCCACATGGTCATTCCGACCCGGCTGGTGACACGCGCATCGGTCGCGCCGCATCGTTCGGCAGGGTAGCGGCCGCCGGAAAACGGCCACCGCCGTCCGCTCAGGTCAGTTCACGGCTGACTTCTCGGGGCTTGAGATCAGCGATCGTCCGGCGCCAGCGGCTCGAGCGCGGGTGCGTTGAGCACCTGGCCGTCCGGCGAGAACTGCGAGCCGTGGCAGGGGCAGTCCCAGCATTTCTCGAACCGGTTCCAATGGACGAGGCAGCCCATATGCGTGCAGACGGCGGAGCAGCGGATCACCGTCCCGTCCTCCGCCTTGTAGACCGCGATCTTTCTGAGCCCCTCTCGGATCACCGCGCCTTCGCCCGGGGCGAGCTCGTCCGCCGAACGCACCTCCCCCGGGCGGATGTATTCGGCGAAGTTCTTGACCGCGCCCGCCTGCCCCCTGACGAATTCGGCCAATGCGGCGAGCGCGGCCGGCTTGCGGGCGGGGTCGAGCACCGGCGCGTAGCGGCTGTCCTCCCCGAGGATCAGCGGCAGGATCGTGAGGCTGCCGGCGACGCCGTTGGTGATGCCCTGCCCGGAATCGCCGCTGTGGATGTAGATGTTCGGGTTGCCTGGATTGCGCCCCGAGAAGGGCATGAAATCGACCGGCTCGAGCACCTGGCCCGACCAGCGATAGTCGCTGTCACGAAAGCCGGGGTAGTGCTCGCGCGCCCATGCTTCGAGCCGGGCGAAGCGCTCCTCCATATCGTTCGCCTCGCCCGATCGATGATCCTCTCCGCCGACGATCAGCAGATCCTCCGCATCGCCGAGCGGCTGGATGCGGACATAGTGATAGGGATCGAGCGTGTCCCAGAGCAGCACGTCGGGGACTGTTCCCTTCGCCACGCGACCGGCGATCACATAGGTGCGGTTCGGAAGCTGCTTGGTGTGGATCGCGACCTTGTCGTTGACTGGCGAGTTCGTCGCGAAGACCGCGGCCGCCGCCCGGATTCTGGGCCCCGCCTCGGTCTCGATCTCGACGCCGCCGTCGATCTCCTTCTGGCCGAGATAGGCGGTATCGGAATGAAGGCGGCCGCCGCAGGCGGTGATGGCGCGAGCGAGGCCGGCGAGATATTTGCCCGGATGGAAACGCCCCTGGTCCGGAAAGCGAAGCACCGGTCCGGAGCCGAAGCCGGGCATCGGCGCCCGATCGGCCCATTCGAGATCGACCCCGATCGACCGACAGGCCTCGTATTCCTGCTCGAGATTCTCGCGGTGGCTGTCCTCGGCGGGCACGAGATAGCCGTCGACGCGGGCGAAATCGGCGTCGATCCCTTCCTCGCGGCAGATCGCCTCGATCCGGTTCACGGCGGCGACCTGGCTGTCGTAGTAGAGCCGCGCCTCCTCCTCGCCGCGGACGCGGATCAGCTCGGAATAGAGATCGTCGAGCTCGGTCGCCAGATGGGCGGTGGTGCGCGCGGTCATTCCGCGGCCGATGCGCCCGCGGTCGACCACGATCACGTGCCGGCCGAAGCGGGCCAGTTCGTAGGCGGTCGAAAGCCCGGCGATCCCCGACCCGACCACCACCACATCGCATTCGGCGTCGGCGGCGAGCGGCGGCGCCTCGATCGTCGGTGCCGTTTCCATCCAGAAGGACCGGCTCGCCTCGTCGCCGACATTCATCGCGTCTCTCCGCCTGCCGCAAGAGGCGAACATCAAGTCGGCCGCGTCGGTTCC
Organism: Inquilinus limosus DSM 16000; assembly: GCF_000423185.1. GTDB lineage: Bacteria > Pseudomonadota > Alphaproteobacteria > DSM-16000 > Inquilinaceae > Inquilinus > Inquilinus limosus. The sequence goes on from NZ_AUHM01000013.1 coordinate 72,844, forward strand.
TCGGGATCCCGGGAGCTGCCCGGCAGAAGCGGCACGAGGCGACCGGCACCCCGGACGTCCTATGCATGAGCGGCAAATTGCGCCTGCGCCGGCGACGGCTTAGACGTTGCGGGTCCTCCTTCGGAATCCGCCCACGATGTCCACCGCCGATCGCCTCCTCGCCCTCCCGACGCCGAGCCTCATCCTCGACGAGCGGCGCATGCTGCGCAACATCGAGCGCCTGCGCAGCCGTCTGCAGCCGCTGAACGTGACGCTGCGCCCGCATCTCAAGACGGCGAAGTCGGTCGACGTCGCCCGGCGCCTGCTGACGGACGGCCCCGGCCCGGCAACGGTCTCGACGCTGAAGGAGGCGGAGGTCTTCGCCGCGGCGGGCGTCGGAGACATCCTCTACGCGGTCGGGATCGCGCCGCAGAAGCTCGACCGGGTCCTCGCCATCCGCGCCAAGGGCTGCGACCTGTCGATCATCCTCGATTCGGCCGAGCAGGCCTCGGCCGTGGCCGAGGCGTCGCGGCGGGCCGGCGACCGGATCCCGGCCCTGATCGAAATCGACAGCGACGGTCATCGCGGCGGGATCAGCCCGGCCGATCCGGCACTCACGACCATCGGCCGCATCCTGCACGACGGCGGCGCCGAGCTGCGCGGGGTGGCGACCCACGCCGGGGAGAGCTACGGCGTGTCCGGCGCCGAGGCGCACGCTGCCTTCGCCGAGCGCGAACGATCCGCCGCCGTGGCGGCGGCGGAGGCCCTGCGGTCGGCCGGCCTCCCCTGCCCGGTCGTCAGCGTCGGCTCGACGCCGACCGCGCATGCCGCCCGCGACCTCTCCGGCGTGACCGAGGTGCGCGCGGGCGTCTATGTCTTCTTCGACCTTGTGATGGCCGGCATCGGCGTCTGCTCGACCGACGACATCGCGCTGTCGGTGCTGACCAGCGTCATCGGGCACAACCGGGAGCGCGGCTGCCTCTTCATCGACGCCGGCTGGATGGCGCTGTCCCGCGACCGGGGCACGGCGGGCCAGGCGGTCGACCAAGGCTACGGCCTCGTCTGCGACATCGACGGCAAGGTCCTCGGCGACCTCGTCGTCGTCGCGGCCAACCAGGAGCACGGCATCGTCGCGGTCCGCCCCGGGAGCGCAGCCGCCCTGCCCGAGCTGCCGGTCGGCACCCGCCTGCGCATCCTGCCCAACCACGCCTGCGCGACCGCCGCCCAGCATGACGGCTACGAGGTGCTGCCCGCCGACCCGACGGCGGGGCCGGTGCGCTGGCCGCGCTTCGGCGGCTGGTAGCGCCCCTCCACGGGCCTCCGGCCGGCGGATCCTTGGCCAACTCTGGCTCATGTCTCCGCGGATTATTCCTCGTTTGGCTCGGGGCGCGGCTTCCGTCTATCCAGAGGGCGCCGGCAGCCACCCGAACGATGGAGACAGGATTGACGATCTCGCTATCGCGCCGGCGGGCGCTTGCCGGCTCCGTGCTCGCGGTCCCCGCGCTCGCGCTTTTCTCGACCGCCCTCTCCGGCGCCCGCGCCGCCGACGGCGAGCCGAGCGCGCTCGGCCGCGTCGTCGACGAGGCGATCCGGCCGATGATGGCGGAGAACGATGTTCCGGGCATGGCCGTCGCGGTCACGGCCGGGGGCAAGCGCCATGTCTTCAGCTACGGCGTCGCGTCCAGGGAGAGCGGGCAGACGGTCACCGAGGACACGCTGTTCGAGATCGGCTCGGTCAGCAAGACCTTCACCGCCACCCTCGCGACCTATGCCGAGGCGCGCGGCGCCCTGTCCTTCTCCGACCCGGCGAGCCGGTACCTGCCGGAGCTCGCCGGCAGCAGCTTCGACCGGATCAGCCTGCTCGATCTCGGCACCTATACGGCGGGCGGCCTGCCCCTGCAGTTCCCGGACGAGATCAAGGATCCGGACGGGATGATCGCCTTCTACCGGGGCTGGCGCCCGGCCTATCCTCCCGGCACCCGCCGGCTCTACTCGAACCCGAGCATCGGGCTGTTCGGCCATCTCGCCGCCAGGGCCATGGGGCAGCCCTTCGACGCGCTGATGGAGCGGACGACCTTCCCGGCGCTGGGCCTGACCCGGACCTTCATCCGGGTGCCGCCGGACCGGATGGACCGCTACGCCTGGGGCTACAAGGCCGGCAAGCCAGTCCGGGTGACGCCGGGCGTGCTGGACGCGGAAGCCTATGGCGTGAAGACGACCGCGGCCGACCTGATCCGCTTCGTCGAGGCCAACATGGACGGCTCGGCGTTGGACGAAACGCTGCGGCGCGCCATCGCCGCGACCCATGCCGGGTACTACAGGATCGGCGACATGACGCAGGGCCTGGGCTGGGAGACGTATGCCTGGCCCACGGATCTCGGCCGGCTGCTGGCGGGGAATTCCCGCGAGATGAGCGGCAAGGCCAACGCCGCCGTCCGGCTGGACCCGCCGGTGCCGCCGCAGGGCGAGGTGCTGATCAACAAGACCGGCTCCACCAACGGCTTCGGCGCCTATGCCGCCTTCGTTCCCGCCAGGCGGATCGGCGTGGTGATCCTGGCGAACAAGGCCTATCCGATCCCGGCGCGGGTGACGGCCGCCCACCGGATCCTGACGTCGCTCGATGGCGAGGCCGGCTGACGGGAGCGTCGCCGAGAAGGGCCGTCACGCCGCTTCCCGGTCGCGGCGCAGGCCGTCCTTGCGCATCTGGTCGGGGGTCGTGCCGGTCAGGCGGTGCAACATGGCGATGAAGGCCGAGGCGTTGCCGTAGCCCAGCGACCGCGCCACCGTGCCGACCGAGGCCCCCTCCTCCAGCCGGGACAGCGCGGCCACCAGCTTCATCCGCTGCCGCCATTCGGCGAAGGACATGCCGAGGTCGCGCTGGCAGTGGCGCGACAGGGTCCGCTCGGTGGTGCCGGTCTGCCGCGCCCATTCGGCCAGCGACCGGCGGTCGCCGGGATGGCGCTGCAGAGCCTCCAGCACGGTGCGCAGCGCCGGGTCGTCCGACAACGGCAGGTAGGAGGCGTGACGCGGGGCGAGGCGGATCTGGTCGACCAGCACCTGCGCCAGCCGCAGGTCGGCGTCGCTGCGCGGCACCCGCACCCCGCGCGCGTCGAAATCGGCCAGGATCGCCTTGATCAGCGGGCTGAGCGCCAGGGTGCAGGGCTCGGCCGGCAGTTCGGCGCAGAGATCGCGCACGACATAGACCGACACGTAGCGGACCGCGTCGCGATTGTGGCACGCATGCCGCACGTCGGGCGGGGTCCAGATCGCATAATGCGGCGGCGACAGGTAGCGCACGCCGCCGACCGTCGCCTCCATCAGGCCCCGCACGGCGTAGTTCAGCTTGCCCCAGGGCAGCGACGCCTCCGGCCACACCATGCCGGCCGGGTAATCCTCGGTGCGGAAGGACAGCGGATCGGGCGGGTCACCGCGCAGCGCCGGCCTGGTCATGTCCTGTCCTCCCGATCGGTTGTCCGATCATCGTTATATATCTCGAACCGGCCAGGCGCTAGGGTCGCCCCATGTCCGCCTCGAACATCCCTCTGCGCTGGTTCGCCCTGCCGGTCGTCACCGTCGCGATCTGGTCCGGCAACGTGGTCGTCACCAAGCTGGCGGCCACCGCGATCCATCCCAGCGTCATCGCCTTCGAGCGCTGGGCCCTGGCCCTGCTGCTGCTGACGCCCTTCCTGCTGCGCCCCGTCTGGCGGCTGCGGCGGGAGATCCGGCCGCATCTGCCGAAGCTGGCGGTGCTGGGGCTGCTCGGCATGGCGGCCTATCAGGGGCTGGCCTATTACGCGGCGGAGACGACTTCGGCGACCAAGATGGGCTTCGTGGTGTCGCTGGTGCCGCTCCTGACCATGGCTCTGTCGAGCCTGCTGCTGGCCGAGGCGCCGACCCTGGGCATGCTGGCGGGCGGGATCCTGTCCCTGCTGGGCCTGACGCTGCTGATCGGCCAGGGCGATCCGCTGGCGCCGTTCAGCGGCGGGCTGGCGCCGGGCGACGGGTTGATGCTGATCGCCTGCGTCACCTATGCCGGCTACGGCGTGCTGCTGCGGCGCTGGCCGATGCCGCTGCCGGCCTGGCCCTCGCTGTACCTGCAGATCGCCTTCGCCACGCTGTTCCTGCTGCCCGGCTGGCTGCTGGCGCCGGCGGCGCCGCACAGCCCGACGGCGATCGGGCTGATCCTCTATGCCGGGATCCCGACCTCGATCCTGGCGCCGTTCCTGTGGATGCAGGCGATCCGCCTGCTCGGCCCCAGCCGCACCAGCCTGTTCATCAACCTGTCGCCGGTGATGACGGCGGCGATCGCGATGGCCGTGCTGGGCGAGAGCCTGCACCCGTACCACCTCGCCGGCGGCGCCCTGGTGCTGCTGGGCGTCGTCCTGGCCCAGCGCGCCGGCCGCCGCCCGGCGCGGGTGGCGGCGGAGGCGGCGGAGTGAGGCGGCGCCGCCCGAACCCGGGCGGCGCCGGCTTCTGCTACTTCCAGCCGTATGTCTGCCCGGCGGTGCGCAGCATCCGATCGTGCTCGCGGCGCAGCTGGGTCAGCTTGCGGGTCAGGTCGCGGCCGAGGATCTTGGCGTAGTCCTGGCCGGTCTTGGACTTGTCCCAGTCGTTCTCGACGAAGCGGGCGTCGACCCGGCCGGAGCGGGTGACCGAGACCGGCGTCCCGGTGAAGGTCTCGGCCGCCTTGGTCAGCTCGGCCACGAAGGTGGCGTCGTCCAGCCCGCTATAGGCCTTGCCGGTGGAATCCGCGATGTTCAGGAAGAACAGGTCGCGGCCGAAGGCGGTGTAGCCGCCGCCGAGGCCCTTGTTCACCGAGGCGGCATGCTGGAAGAAGGCCTGCGCCTCCTCGCCGCTCGGCGCATGGTCCTTGAAGGTGACCACGGCATAGCCGGTGTTGCCCTGCCCTTCCGGCGTGAAGTCGGTGACCAGCACGCTCCATTGCCGGAAGGTGTAGCCGACCGCGGCGGCGAACAGGTCGGCGGTCTTCGGGTCGGTCTCGAAGGCCGATTGCAGCGAGGCGTTGGTCTCGAGCTGGTAGCCGCCCGGCGTCACCTCGGTCTGCACCTGGTCGGCCGGGACGTTGAGCAGCGCCAGGATCTTCGGCAGCTCGGTGTCCTTCACCTGCGTGGTGACGGCGGCGCGGTCGGCGTAGCTCGCCTTCGCGGCGTCGAGGCCGAGCGGCTTGAAGGTCAGCGCCTCGTAGGAGAACAGCAGGGTCGGACCGACCGGCGCGGCCGGCGCCGGCTCGGCCCGCTGGCCGCAGGCGGCGAGCGCGATCGTGGAGGCCAGGCCGGCCGCCAGCGTGATGGATTTGAAGGATCGCAGGAAGCTCATGTCGTGATTGTCCCCTCCGGAACGGAGCGAAGCGCCCCGGCCGGCGAGTATAGGAAGGATCGCCCGCGCCGCAGCCCCCATTTGTCGGGGAGGAGAGCGATTTGCGGCCGCCGCCGTGATGCGATACCAGAGGGGGACCGCCGCCCGGAGACCCGATGATGACCGACCGTCCCGACGCCGCCCCCGATGCCGCAGAGGCCACGCGCCGCCTGATCGAGGTGATGGCGCGGCTGCGCCATCCCGAGACCGGCTGCCCGTGGGACGTGGAACAGAGCTTCCGCACCATCGCGCCCTACACGATCGAGGAGGCCTATGAGGTGGCCGACGCGATCGAGCGCGACGCCATGGACGAGCTGAAGGACGAGCTGGGCGACCTCCTGTTCCAAGTCGCCTTCCATTCGCGCATGGCGGAGGAGCGCGGCGCCTTCGACTTCGCCGACGTGGCCGCCGGCATCGTCGAGAAGATGATCCGCCGCCATCCGCACGTGTTCGGCGACGCCCCGGTCGACGCCGACGGCATGCCGGCGCAGTGGGAGCGGCAGAAGGCGGAGGAACGGGCCGCCAAGGCGAAGGCCGAGGGCCGGCCGGCCGGGGCGCTGGACGGCATCGCCGCCGGCCTGCCCAGCCTGACCCGGGCGCTGAAGCTGCAGAGGCGGGCGGCGCGGGTCGGCTTCGACTGGACCGACCCGGCCGACATCCTCGACAAGATCGAGGAGGAGGCGGCCGAGATCCGGGCGGAGGTCCGCGAAGGCGCGCCGCGGGAGCGGATCGAGGACGAGATCGGCGACCTGCTGTTCTGCGCTGTCAACCTCGCCCGGCGCTACGAGGTCGACCCCGATTCCGCCCTGCGCCGCACCAACGCCAAATTCGAGCGCCGCTTCCGCCACCTGGAGGCGGCGCTGCGGGCCGAAGGCCGCGAACCGGCCGAGGCCAGCCTGGACGAGATGGAGGCGCTGTGGGTCGCCGCCAAGAAGGCGGAGACGGCGGCTTGAGGCGTCAGACCGCCAGCAGCTCGACGTCGAAGATCAGGGTCGCGTTCGGCGGGATCACTCCGCCGGCGCCGCGGGAGCCGTAGCCCAGGGCGGCCGGGATGACCAGGCGGCGCTTACCGCCGATCTTCATGCCCTGCACGCCCTCGTCCCAGCCGCGGATCACCCGACCGCCGCCGAGCGGGAAGCGGAACGGCTCGTTGCGGTCGCGGCTGGAATCGAACTTGCGGCCGGCGCTGCCGTCGGCGTTCTGCAGCCAGCCGGTGTAGTGCACGGTCACGGTGATGCCGTGCGTCGCCTCGGCGCCGGTGCCGACCTCCAGATCCTCGATCTCCAGCCCGGAGGCGGTGACGGTGCGGGACATGATGCTTCCTTCTCGGGTTGGTATGGTTCAGGCTGCGGCCGCGATCTCGCCCATGGCGATGCGGGCGGCGCGCCAGCTCGGCTCGTCCGGCGCCACCAGGATCGGGCCCTGGCGCAGCGTCGGGCGGTAGCGGGTGCCGTCGAGCACCGCGGCCCAGCCGCCCGCCTCGGCGTGCAGCAGCGTGCCGGCGGCGTGGTCCCAGGGGAACAGCTTGCGATAGGCCAGGATGTCGATGCGGCCCTCGACGGCGTCGATGTAGTCGGCGCCGGCGCAGTTGACGTGGATGTGCGACGCCACCGCGTCGCGCAGGCGCAGCACCGCCGTGGCGTATTCGGGCGGGCGCTTGGCCAGGTTGAAGCCGCCGCGCAGCGTCGCCAGCGGCCCCGGCGCGGACAGCGTCAGGCGCCGCCCGTCGATGAAGGCGCCCTCGCCGCGGACCGCCCAGGCGGTGCGGTTCTCGACCGGCAGGTGGATCCAGCCCATCAGCGTCTCGCCCCGGTGCACCAGGGCGACGATGGTGCCGAAGCGCGGGGTGCCGGCGACGAAATTGGCGGTGCCGTCGACCGGGTCGACGATCCAGACCGGGTCGTCGCCATCCAGCAGGTCGAGCACGGCCGGATCCTTGGCATGGGCCTCCTCGCCGAGGACGAGGGAGCCGGGCAGCAGGTCGGGCAGTCGCGCGGCCAGGCGGATCTCGCTCTCCTGATCGGCGATGGTGACGAGGTCGCCGGGCGCCTTCTCCATCACCGCCCCGTCCTCCAGCCGGCCGAAGCGCGGCAGGATCAGCTCCTGCGCCGTCTCCGCGATCAGGGCGGCGACCTGGTCGATCTCGGGCAGACGCATCGGGGGCGGATCCTCAGTGGCGGGTGGCGATGCCGAGCTGGCGGTGCAGCCGCGCGGCGTCGTTGGGATGAAGGCGGACGCGGACGAAGAGGTGGGCGCCGTCGTCGCGCGCCTCCAGCACCTCGCCGTGGCGGTGCAGCCAGGCCAGGGTGCGGCCGTCGGCGATGTCGAGCTTCACCGTCATGGTCTCGCGATCGGCGTTGATGCGGCGGGCGATGAGATCCATCAGCGCGTCGCAGCCCTCGCCGGTCAGGGCCGAGATCACCGCCGCGTCGTGGCCGCGCCGGCGCACCGCGGTCGACAGCGTCTCGCGCTCGTGCTCCGGCAGCAGGTCGGCCTTGTTCAGCACCTCGATCACGCGGCCGTCGGAATCGATGTCGATGTCCAGGTCGCGCAGCACCGCCTCGACATCCTCGCGCTGGGCCTCGGTGTCGGGATGGGCGACGTCGCGGACATGCAGGATCAGGTCGGCGGCCTGCACCTCCTCCAGCGTCGCCCGGAAGGCGGCGACCAGATGGGTCGGCAGGTCGGAGATGAAGCCGACCGTGTCGGACAGGATGATCCGCCGCCCCTGCCCCGCCTCGATCGCCCGCATGGTCGGGTCGAGCGTCGCGAACAGCATGTCCTTGGCCAGCACCGTGGCCCGGGTCAGGCGGTTGAACAGGGTCGACTTGCCGGCATTGGTGTAGCCGACCAGCGCCACCACCGGATAGGGCACGCGGGCACGCGCCTCGCGGTGCAGCGACCGGGTGCGGCGCACCTCCTCAAGCTGGCGCTTGATCTGGATGATGCGGTCGTCGATCTGGCGGCGGTCCAGCTCGATCTGGGTTTCGCCGGGGCCGCCGAGGAAGCCGGCGCCGCCGCGCTGGCGCTCCAGGTGGGTCCAGGACCGGACCAGGCGCGAGCGCTGGTAGCTGAGATGCGCCAGCTCGACCTGCAGCTGGCCCTCGCGGGTGCGGGCGCGCTCACCGAAGATCTCGAGGATCAGGCCGGTGCGGTCGATCACCTTGGTCTTCCAGCGGCGCTCCAGGTTGCGCTGCTGCACCGGGCTGAGGGTGGCGTCGACCACCACCAGGCCGGCCTCGGTGGCGGCGACGACGCTCGACAGATCCTCCAGCGCGCCCTCGCCGATCAGGGTCGAGGGCTGAGGCCGCGACACGCGGACGCAGCGCGCCTCGGCGATGTCGAGCGAGATCGCGCGCGACAGCCCGACCGCCTCCTCCAGCGAGGCCTCGGCGGTCCGGCCGCTGTCGCCGCGGGTGCCGGGAAGGACCGGATGAATGACGATGGCGCGCCCCGAGGACGCGCCATCCGCACCGTGATTTGGCCCCGAAGTCTGGCCCAAAGGGATCAGGCCTCTTCCTTCTGCGGCTCGAACAGCTGGATCGGATGCGCCGGCATCACGGTCGAGATCGCATGCTTGTACACCAGCTGCGAATGGGCATCGCGGCGGAGCAGGACCGAAAAGTTGTCAAACCAAGTGATGATACCCTGCAGCTTCACCCCGTTGACGAGGAAGATGGTCACCGGGATCTTGTTCTTCCGGACGTTGTTGAGGAACACGTCCTGAACGTTTTGCGCCTTTTCTGACATAGTTGGGATCCTGCTGCTTGATTTTATTGGAGCCCCGAGGGGCCCGAGCCACACGATGTGGCACGTTTCGACAATATGGGAAGCGCACGCCCGGAGAAAAGGGAGCAATGGCGCATGGTCACGATGCGCCGGCGCCGGATGCGTGTGCCAGATAGGCGTCGAACAGCTTGCGGCTCAAGGCCCCGGGAGCGCCGTCGCCGATGGTCCGGTCGTCGATTCTCAGCACCGGCGTGACGAAGCTTGTGGCGCTGCTGAGGAAGGCCTCGCGCGCGGCATAGGCCTCCTCGACCCGGAACGGCCGCTCCTCGAAGCGCAGCCCCTCCGCCGCCGCGACTCGCAGGATCGACTGGCGGGTGATGCCGTTGAGGATGTCGCGGCTGGCCGGGCGGGTGACCAGCGCCCCGTCGGCGGTCACGATCCAGGCGTTGGACGAGGTGCCTTCGGTGACGAAGCCGTCCTCGTCCACCTGCCAGGCCTCGAAGGCGCCGCGCTCCGCCGCCTCCTGCTTGCCCAGCACCTGGGGCAACAGGCCCACGGTCTTGATGTCGCGGCGCTTCCAGCGGATGTCGGGGATGGTGACGACCCGGACCCCGGTGCGGGCGTGCGGGGCCAGCGTGGCGCGCCGCGTGGTGATCACCAGGGTCGGCCGCGCCGCGGCGGGGAAGCGGAAATCGCGCGGGGCCGCCCCGCGGGTGACCTGAAGATAGACCAGCCCGTCGCGCACGCCGTTCCGCTCCAGCAGCCGCCGCATGACCAGCCGCAGCACCCGCCGGTCGCACGGCCAGGCGATGCGCAGCTCGTGCAGGGAACGGTCGAGCCGGTCGAGATGCCCCTCCTCGTCGATCAGCCGGCCGCGGCGGACCGACACCACCTCGTAGACGCCGTCGGCGAACTGGAAGCCGCGATCCTCGACATGCACCGCCGCCCGGGCATGCGGCACATAGCGCCCGTTGACATAGGCGTCGCGCGCCATTCCTCGGTTTCTCCCCGCCTTCAGTCGACGAGCTTGCGGTCGCCGGCGCCGTGCACGCCCAGGCTCTTCATCTTGCGATGCAGGGCCGAACGCTCCATGCCGATGAACTCGGCGGTGCGGCTGATGTTGCCGCCGAAACGGGTGACCTGGGCGATCAGGTACTCGCGCTCGAAAAGCTCGCGCGCGTCGCGCAGCGGCAGCCCCATGATCTCGCTGCCGCGGTCGCCGCGCAGCACCGCCGGCGCGATCGCGCCGATCTCCGGCGGCAGCATGTCGGCATGGATCGGCGTCGCGGTGTCGCCGGCGGCCATGATCAGCAGCCACTCGATCACGTTGCGCAGCTGCCGGACGTTGCCGGGCCAGCTGTAGGCCTGCAGCGCCGCCATCGCGTCCTCGCCGATCTGCCGTGGCGCCAGGCCCTGGCTGTCGGCCGCACGCTGCATGAAGTGGCGGGCCAGGAGCGGGATGTCCTCGCGCCGGGCGGCGAGCGGCGGCACCGCGATCGGCACGACGTTGAGACGGTAGTAGAGGTCCTCGCGGAACCGGCCTTCGGCGATCTCGCTCGGCAGGTCCTTGTTCGAGGAGGCGATCACGCGGACGTCGACCTCGACCTTGGTGGCGCCGCCGACCCGGACGAAGGTCTGCTCCTGCAGCACCCGGACGATCTTGCCCTGGGTGGCGAGCGGCATGTCCGCCACCTCGTCCAGCAGCAGCGTGCCGCCATGCGCCTGTTCGAAGGTGCCGACCTTGCGGGTGGCGATGGTGCCGTCGACCATGGCCTCGACGCCGAACAGCTCCTCCTCCAGCCGGTCCGGATGCATCGCGGCGCAGTTCAGCGCGATGAACGGACCTTCGGCGCGCTTGGACAGGGCGTGCAGCCGGCGGGCCACCACCTCCTTGCCGACGCCGGCGGGGCCGGTGATCAGCACCCGGCTGCCGGTCGGCGCCACGCGCTCGATCTGCTGGGTCAGCTGCGCGATCATCGGCGACTGGCCGATCAGCTCGGCCTCGGTGCCGGCGCGGAGCCGCAGCTCGGCATTCTCGCGTCGCAGGCGGGCCGCCTCGATGGCGCGCTCGACCATCAGCAGCAGCCGGTCCGACTTGAACGGCTTCTCGATGAAGTCGTAGGCGCCGTTCTTGATCGCGGTGACCGCGGTCTCGATGTTGCCGTGGCCGCTGATCATCAGCACCGGCACGCCGGGATGGTCGCGCCGGATGATCTCGAGCAGCTCCAGCCCGTCGATCGGGCTGCCCTGCAGCCAGACGTCGAGAATCACCAGGCTGGGCTGGCGCGCGGCGAGCTCCTGCTGCGCCTGCGTCGTGTCGCCCGCTTCCCGCGTCGTATACCCTTCGTCACCCAGGATGCCCGAGATGAGCATCCGAATATCCGCCTCGTCGTCGACGACGAGAATGTCATGCGCCATGGCCCACCGCGTCCTTGGAGCCCGCAGCCGTCACCCGATCGGTCGATGCACCCGGCTCGTCGCCGGTTGGAACGGCCGGCACGCCCGCCTGTTCCAACGGAAAGACGAGGCTGACCCGCGCGCCGCCGCCCGGACGGTCCTCGAGGACCAGCCGGCCGCCGTGATCCTCCATGATTTTCTTGACGATGGCGAGCCCCAATCCGGTGCCTTTGGTGCGGGTCGTGACATAGGGTTCGGTCAGCCGGTCGCGGTCGTCGGCGGGCAGCCCCTTGCCGTTGTCCTCGACCGTGATCCACGCCTCGCCATCGGCGTAGTCCAGGATCATCCGCACCTGCCCCTTCGGCAGGTCGCGCCCCTCCGCGATGCGGCCCTCGATCGCGTCCGCGGCGTTCTGCAGCAGGTTGGTGACGGCCTGCGACAGCTGCCGGGAATCGCACGGCACCAGCGGGCGGTCGTCGGGCTGGCTGAAGGCGAAGCCGATCTTCGGATGGGCGTTGCGCTGCAGGAACAGCGCCTGCTGGCAGATCTCGGACAGGTCGATCGCCTTCATCACCGGCGACGGCATGCGGGCGAAGGCGGAGAATTCATCGACCATCCGGCCGATGTCGCCGACCTGCCGCACGATCGTCTCGGTGCAGGTGATGAAGGTCTGGGGATCGTCCGATATCTGCTTGAGATATTTGCGCTTCAGCCGCTCCGCCGAGAGCTGGATGGGGGTCAGCGGGTTCTTGATCTCATGCGCGATCCGGCGGGCCACGTCGGCCCAGGCCGCCTTGCGCTGGGCCGAGAGCAGCTCGGTGACGTCGTCGAAGGTGACGACGAAGCCGCGGACCTCGCCGTCCAGCCGCTCCGCCGCGATGCGGGCCAGCAGCACCCGCATCTCGCCGCCGCGGCGGATCTTCACCTGGCCCTCGACCACCCGCCCCTGCCGGCTGCGGGCATTCTCCAGCAGCTCCGCCATCTCCGGCACCACGGCTTCGAGCGGCTGGCCGACCAGCTCGTCGACCGTGCGGCCCAGCAGGTCGGTGGCGGAGCGGTTCGGCAGATGGACCCGGCCGTCATGGTCGAGGCCGAGCACGCCGGCCGAGACGCCGGACAGCACCGTCTCGGTGAACTGCCGGCGCTGGTCGAGCTGGCGGTTGGCCTCGATCAGCTCGCGGCGCTGGCTTTCCAGCTGGTTGGTCATGCGGTTGAAGGAGCGGGCCAGGCTGCCGAGTTCGTCGGTGCTGTCGACGCCCTGGACCCGGATCGACAGGTCGCCCGCCCGCACGCGCTCCGACGCCATGATCAGCTCGCGCAGCGGCCGCACCAGCGTGTCGGCGAAGACCAGGCCGATCCAGACCGCGGCCATCAGCAGCAGCACCGCGACGGTGACGTAGATCGCGGTGAAGATCAGCTGCAGCTGCGAGCGCCGCCCTTCCAGCGTCCGGTAGTCGGCGACCGCGCCCTTGGTCTGCTCGACATAGGCCAGCGCCTCCGGATCGACCTGCTTGCCGATCAGGAGGAAGGCATCGAAGGGGAAGCCGTTCAGCCGCACCAGCGCGCGCACCCGGTCGCCCTGGCCGTCGATCATCAGCTCGACCGGCCCGTATCCGCTGTCGCCGGCCATCGCCCGGTCGAAGTATTTCGGGGCCACCATGTCCAGCTTCAGGCCCTTGGCGTAGGGCGATTCGGCGATGACCTGGCCCCTGCGGTCGATGATCCGGATGTCGGGGATGTTGTAGGTCTGGGTCATGCTGCCCAGGATCCCGACCAGGGCAGATCTGTTGCCGGCGATGAACTCCGGATACTGGGCGTAGGCCCGCTCGACCGTGGTGGCGATGCTCTGCGCGGCGTAGCGGATGCTCTTCTGGTTCTCCTCGAGATAGACCTGCGCGACCGAGAGCGATTCATTGACCGCGGTCGAGACGCGTTCGGAGAACCAGGTCTGCAGGCCGATATTGAAGATGACGGCCGAGAAGATCGCGACCAGGATCGCCGGCGCGACCGCCACCACCGCGAACAGCGCCACCAGGCGGACATGCAGGCGTGAGCCGGCGGAGCCGCGGCGGCGCGCCGCCCAGATCCGCACCAGCCGCCGCGCCACGATCGCCCCGAGCATCAGGAGGATGGTCAGGTCGAGCACCAGCAGCAGCGACACCCGGTCGGCGTCCTTGCCGAACAGCGAGTTGCTGCTGAGCGCGGTGTAGGTCGCGATGCCGGAGGCGACGGCGGCGAAGATCAGCACCACCGCCAGCTTGTTCTCCAGCCCGATCCGGGTCGCCCATTGGTAAAGCTGCCGCCAGAGGGTCGAAGGGCTTGCGGCGTTGGTGGTCATCGACGGTTTTCTGCAGGCGGTACGGTCAAGCCTCTTAACTTAGGCCACGGACCACCGGAATGTCTAACTCGCGGATCTTCTTGCGCAGCGTGTTGCGGTTGAGGCCGAGCAGCTCGGCCGCGCGGATCTGGTTGCCGCGGGTCGCCGCCAGGCTCAGCGTGATCAGCGGCCGCTCCACCTCGCGCAGCACCCGGTCGTAGAGGCCGCTGGCCGGCAGGCTGCCGCCATGGGCGGCGAAATAGTCGCGCAGATGGCGTTCGACCGCGGCGGACAGGCCCTCCCCCGCCGGCGGCTCGCCCCCCGGCTCGGCGATCCCGGCCTGCGGCAGGGCGTCGCTCAGCTCCGCCTCGATCACGTCGATGCCGATCGTCTCCTGCGAGTAGAGGGCGCAGAGGCGCCGCGCCAGATTCTCCAGCTCGCGGACGTTGCCGGGCCAGCGGTGCCGCGTCAGCCGCTCCATCGCCCGCTTGTCCAGCGCCTTCTCGCTCATCCCTTCGGCCGCGGCGCGGCGCATGAAATGGCTGACCAGGGCCGGGATGTCCTCCGACCGCTCGCGCAGCGGCGGCAGGCGGATCGGCACGACGTTGAGGCGGTAGAACAGGTCCTCGCGGAACAGCCCCTGCCGCACCATGGTGCGCAGGTCGCGATGGGTGGCGGCAACGATGCGGACATCGGCCCGGATCGGGGTGCGGCCGCCGACCGTGGTGTACTCGCCCTCCTGCAGCACGCGCAGCAGCCGGGTCTGCGCCTCCATCGGCATGTCGCCGATCTCGTCCAGGAACAGGGTGCCGCCCTGGGCCTGCTCGAACCGGCCGGTGGAGCGCGACAGCGCCCCGGTGAAGGCGCCCTTCTCGTGGCCGAACAGCTCGGATTCGATCAGGTCGCGCGGGATCGCCGCCATGTTGATGGCGACGAAGGGGCCGGAACGGCGGCGGCCGTAATCGTGAAGCGCCCGCGCCACCAGCTCCTTGCCGGTGCCGCTCTCGCCGGTGATCATCACGGTCAGGTCGGTCGCCATCAGCCGGGCCATCACCCGGTAGATCTCCTGCATCGCCGGCGACCGGCCGATCAGCGGCATCGCCTCCTCGCCGTCCTCGGCGCCCGGCGCTTCCGCCTCCTCCTGCCGCGGCAGGGTCAGGCCGCGCTCGACCACCCCGACCAGCTCCTTCAGGTCGAAGGGCTTGGGCAAATATTCGAAGGCGCCGCGCTCGGTCGCCTTGACCGCGGTCAGGAGAGTGTTCTGCGCGCTCATGACGATGACGCGCAGGTCCGGCCGCAGCTTCTTGATCCGCGGCAGCAGATCCAGCCCGTTCTCGTCCGGCATCATCACGTCGGTGATGATCAGGTCGCCGACGCCGTCCTGGACCCATTTGTACAAGGTCGAGGCGGTGCCGGTGCTGCGCACCTCGTGGCCGAGCCGCGACAGCGCCTGAGTCAGCACCATGCGGATGGCGCGATCGTCATCCGCGACCAGAATGGTCCCGCTGGTCATGCTTCGCTTCCGTTGTCGTCATGGTCGCCGTTCGCCACCGGTTCGGCGTGGATCGGCAGGGAAATCTTGAACACCGTGCGGCGCGGCTCGCTCTCGAAGCCGATCAGCCCGCCATGGTCGCCGATGATCTTGGCCACCAGCGACAGGCCGAGGCCGGAGCCTTCCGCCTTGGTGGTCACGAAAGGATCGAAGAGGTGGTCCTTCAGATCCTCCGGGATGCCCGGGCCGTTGTCCTGGATCGACACCATCAGCGGCAGGTTCATGCGCTGGCTGGTGCCCGGCACCGCGATCGCCACGCCGCGCTGATAGGCGGTGGTCAGGATGATCTCGCCGTCCTCCGCCACCGCCTCGACCGCGTTCTTGATCAGGTTGAGGAACACCTGCACCAGCTGGTCGAAATGCCCCGGCACCGGCGGCAGCGACGGGTCGTAGCGCTCGATGAAGCGGACATGGCGGCCGAATCCGGTCTGGGCCACCTGGCGCGCCCGCTCCAGCACCTCGTGGATGTTCACCGGCTCGCGGGTCAGCGGGCTGGGGTCGGAGAAGGCGTCCATGCGGTCGACCAGCCGGACGATGCGATCGGTCTCCTCGCAGATCAGCCGGGTCAGCGCCCGGTCGTCATCGCCGACCGTCTGCTCCAGCAGCTGGGCGGCGCCGCGGATGCCGGACAGCGGGTTCTTGATCTCATGCGCCAGCATCGCCGCCATCGCGGTCATCGAGCGGGCGGCGTGGCGGCGGTTGAGCTGGGTGTCGATCCGCCGCGCCACCGATTCCTCGAACAGGCTGACCACGGCGAGGTCCGGCGGGTCGACCAGCGGCGCGACCGTCACGGTGACCGTGCGCCGGCCGATCCGCGGGCTTTCCAGTAGCATGCCGTAATCGGCGACGCTGCGGTCCTGCTGGATCGCCTGGTCGACCAGGGTGAAGAGCGGGCTGTCGCCGGGGACGAAGCCGGTCAGGTCCTGGCCCACAAGGGCGGATTCGCTGGCGTCGAGCAGCTGCTGCGCCGCCAGGTTGACGAAGCGGATCACCCGGTCCTGGCCGACGGCCAGGACCGCCACCGGCAGCGAGGCCAGGAGCGCGAAGGGATCCGGTTGCGGCGCGGCCGCGGCGGCGGGGATCGGTTTCAGATTCGGCATCGCGGCAAAAGGAGCTGACGGGAGCCAGATCAGCGTATCGCCTAAATTTTGTCCAATGAAAGTTTTGCCTAACCAATGAGCAAAAATGCCATCCAACCCCCTATTCTGAGGGGGAAGAAGTTCCTTGCAGCCGGCGCTACATGAGACGGCGTCAAGCACGCCGCGCCACCGGGCCGGTGGCGACCATGGAGCAGAATCCTATGAGATCGACGATCGGGACGATTGGCCGCATCACCGCCCTGGCCTTCGCGCTGGCAGCCGGCGCGATGACGCCGGCTGCCGCGGCCGACATCGCCGGGGCGAAGGACCATCCGGGCATCAAGCGCTTCGACGGCTCGTCGATCGTGACCTACAGCACCCAGGACTTCGCCCGCTACACCCTGCCGCTCGGCCCGGCCGACGAGTACGACCAGGCCAAGGAGAAGCCGGTCTTCGCCGCCGCGAAGGAGGTCAGCGGCGCGCTGACCCGCATCAGCTACACGGCGTCGGCCGGCGTCTCCGCCGACGACGTGTTCGAGAACTACGAGAACGAGCTGGCGGCCAAGGGCTATCAGGTGCTGTTCAAGGCCGAAGGCGCCGACATCGGCAAGCACCAGGGCTCGTCTTCGCCGGCGTCGGGACGCAGCTCTTCGAATACAGCGCGACCGCCGCGCATTTCCTGACCGCGGAGCTGGCGAAGGACGGCGCGACGATCGACATCGCCCTCTACGTCACCGAATACGAGGATGGCTACACCCGGGACATCGCGGTGACGGAAGGCCAGGCCATCATCCAGCTCGACATCGTCGAATCCGGCACGCTGCGGGACAGGATGGTGACCGTCTCGGCCGCCGAGATCGAGAAGGGCCTGGCCCAGCAGGGCCATATCGCCCTCTACGGCATCCATTTCGACTTCAACAAATCCGAGCTGAAGCCGGAATCGAAACCGGCGCTGGACCAGATCGCGCAGGTGCTGAAGGACGATCCGGCGGTCAAGCTGCACGTCGTCGGCCACACCGACAATGTCGGCGGCCTGGAGACCAACATGACGCTGTCGCGCGCCCGTGCCGCAGCGGTGGTGGCGGCGCTGGTGAAGCAGCACGGCGTGCCGGCCGGGCGGCTGAACCCGGCGGGGGTTGGCCCCCTGGCGCCGGTCGCGCCGAACACCAAGGATGAAGGCCGGGCCCGGAACCGCCGGGTCGAGCTGATTGCGCAATAGCCCGCAGCGGCCTCTTCGCTTGTCTCTGCCAAGGCGCCGCCCTATCGTGCGGCGCCTTTCGTCCAGGAGACCGAGCGGATCATGCCACGCCACGCCGCCGTCATCGTCGCCGCCGGAACCGGCGAGCGGTTCGGCGGCTCCCTGCCCAAGCAATACCGCCCGCTGGCCGGCAGCACCGTGCTGCGCCGGTCGGTCGAGGCCTTCCGCGGCAGCGGCCGTTTCGACGACGTCGTCGTGGTGATCCGCGACGAGCACCGCGACCTCTACGAGGCGGCGACCGCCGGGCTGGACCTGCCCGGCCCGGTGACCGGCGGCGCCACCCGGCAGGACAGCGTACGCGCGGCGCTGGAATGGCTGGCGCCGCGGGCGCCGGAGCTGGTGCTGGTGCACGACGCGGCCCGGCCGCTGGTGGACCGGGAAACGATCGAGCGCGTGCTCGACGCCCTCGCCTCCGCCGAGGCCGCGATCGCCGCCGTGCCGGTGGTCGACACCATCAAGCGGGCCGAGGGCGGCATCGCCGCCGGCACGGTCGACCGCAGCGGCCTGTGGCAGGCGCAGACGCCGCAGGGCTTCCGCTTCGCCCCCCTGCTCGCCGCCCACCGCGCCGCCGCCGGCGAGGCCCTGACCGACGACGCCGCGGTGGCGGAGCGCCAGGGCATCGCCGTGCGCCTGGTCGAAGGCCATGTCGACAACTTCAAGATCACCACGGAGGCGGACCTGACCCGCGCGGAACGACTGCTCGGCGGCGTCGCCGATATCCGGACCGGCACCGGTTTCGACGTGCACCGCCTGATCCCGGGCGACGCCGTGATCCTGTGCGGCATCCGCATTCCCCATGCAGCCAAGCTGGAGGGCCATTCCGACGCCGATGTCGGGCTGCACGCCCTGACCGACGCGCTGCTCGGCGCCATCGGCGCCGGCGACATCGGCCAGCATTTCCCGCCCTCGGACGAGCGCTGGCGCGGCGCCGATTCCGCCGCCTTCCTGGCCCATGCGGCCGAGCTGGTGCGGGCCCGCGGCAGCATCCTCAACGTCGACGTCACGCTGCTGTGCGAGCGGCCGAAGATCGGCCCGCACCGCGCCGCCATGGTGGCGCGGATCGCCGAAATCCTGCGGCTCGAGCCCGAGCGGGTCAGCGTGAAGGCGACCACGACCGAGCGGCTGGGCTTCACCGGCCGCGAGGAGGGCATCGCCGCCCAGGCCGCGGCGAGCGTGCGGATCGAGCGCTGATGCCGTTCCGGCCGCTGCCGCCCGGCTGCACCTTCTGGCAGCCGACCACGCTGCTGGCGACGATGGGCGGGATCGGGCTGATCCGGGTGGCTTCCGGCACCTGGGGGTCGCTCGCCGCCCTGCCCCTGGCCTGGCTGCTGTGGCGGCTCGGCGGGCCGGCCGCGGTGGTCGCGGCGGGGATCGCCCTCGGCCTGGCCGGGGTCTGGGCGGCCGGAGCGGTCTGCCGCGGCGGCGAGGCGGATTCGAGCGCGATCGTGGTCGACGAGGTGGCCGGCCAGCTGCTGGCCCTGGCGCCCGTCGCCGGGGTGCTGTGGCTGTACCCCCTCGCCTTCGCCCTGTTCCGGCTGCTCGACATCGCCAAGCCCTGGCCGATCTCCTGGCTCGACCGCGAGCTCGCCGGCGGCTGGGGCGTGATGATGGACGACATCGTGGCCGGGATTGCCACCGCCGCAGTCGGGGCGGCGGTCCTGGCGGGAGGGCTGGCATGACCGACGGCGCGGACCTCGCCCTGGCCGAGCAGGTGCTGGCCGCCTGCCGGGCCCGCGGACTGACGCTGGCGACGGCGGAGAGCTGCACCGGCGGGCTGGTGGCGGCGGCGCTGACCGCGATCGCCGGCTCGTCCGACGTGGTCGAGCGCGGCTTCGTCACCTATTCCAACGCGGCGAAGTCCGAGCTGCTCGGCGTACCGACCCGGCTGATCGCCGACAAGGGCGCGGTCAGCGCCGAGGTTGCGTCGGCCATGGCCGACGGGGCGCTGATCCGCGCCCGGGTCGGCCTCGCCGTGGCCGTCACCGGCATCGCCGGCCCCGGCGGCGCCACCCCGGGCAAGCCGGTCGGGCTGGTCCATTTCGGCCTGGCCCGGCAGGGCGCCGCGACCCTGACCGAAAGGCGTATCTTCGCCGGCGACCGGGCCGCCGTCCGGGCCCAGGCGATGCGGCGGGCGCTGGAACTGCTGCTGGCCGGCGCGCAAGCTGCGAAAACCGCATCCCCTCCCGCCGGCTGACGCGGGTTGCCGCCTGCGGTGCCGCACCGCATGATGCCCGGCGAGACTCACCCGAAAGTATCGTGCCTGTGCGTCTGATCTCGGCCGCCTCGGGCCTCTGGCCCTTGCCCCTCCTTGCCTTCGGCGCCCTGATCCTATTCGCCTTTCCGGCCTCGGCGGCCGCCAGCTTCGAGAGCGCCCGCTGCGTCTTCGCCGTGCCGCGCGGGGAACGGGCGACCTGCGGCTTCGTCGCCGTGCCGGCCCATCGCGAAGGCACGCGCGGCCGCAGCCTCCGCCTCTACGTCGCCGTGCTGCACAGCCGCGCCGCGTCGCCGCTGCCCGACCCGGTGATCTTCCTCAACGGTGGCCCGGGGGACGCGGCCTTCGGCGACGACGCGGACACCTGGTGGCAGATCAGCCGGCCGATCCGCGAGACGCGGGACTTCATCGTCTTCGACCAGCGGGGCGTCGGGCAGTCCCGGCCCAGCCTGGACTGCCCGGAGCTGGACCGCGTCGCCGACCGGAACTGGACGCCCGGGCTGACCCGGGCCGAGGTGCTGGCGCTGGAGCGGCCGGCGGCGGTGCGCTGCCACGACCGGCTGACACGGTCCGGCATCGACCTGTCGGCCTTCACCACCGCCGAGGCCGCGGCCGATGTCGACGACGTCGCCGCCGCGCTGAACTACGAGGGCTACAACCTGATCGGCGTCTCCTACGGCAGCCGGGTGGCGCTGGCGGTGATGCGGGATTTCCCCGACCGGGTACGCAGCACGGTTCTCGACAGCGTCTATCCGCCCGGGATCTTCGACCTCGACACCCAGCCGGCGCTGATCGCCCGCGTGTTCCGCCGGCTGTTCGGGGAATGCAGGACCAGCTCCGATTGCGACGCCCGGTACCCGCTGCTGGAAGCCCGCTTCGACGGCATGCTGGCGCAGCTCCGGACCCAGCCGGAGACGGTCCGCCAAGGTCGGAAGACCATCCGGGTCGACGACGGCATCGTGCTCGATGCCCTCTACGCCGCCTTCTACGATCCGACCGTCGTGCCCGAGCTGCCGGACCTGATCGACAAGGTCGCGCGCGGCGACCTGACCGCCGTTGCACCCTGGATCGGGCCGGTGTTCAGCGGCGGGCCGAACCGCTCGGACGGGCTGGCGCTCAGTGTCGCCTGCAGCGAGAGCTGGCCCTTCGCCACCCGCGACGCGCTGGCGGCGTCGGTCGCCGCCTCCGAGCCCTATGGCGGCAACGCCGCCTATGCGCTGGAGTGGCAGGTCTGCGATTCCTGGCACGTGCCGCCGATCTCGGCGGTCGATGCCGTGGCGGTGTCGAGCGCCACGCCGACCCTGCTGCTGGCCGGCAGCTTCGACCCGATCACGCCGCCCGAATACGCCTATATCGCGGCCAGGACCCTGACCAACGGCCGGGTCGTCGAGTTCCGGGCCGGCAGCCATTCCATCCTGAGCACCGAGGCCTGCGCGCCGGAGCTGGTGGCCCGCTTCATCGACTCCCCGGCAGCGCCGCTGGACGCGCTCTGCACCGACCGCACGCTGGCGCCGCGCTTCACCAGCGCCGGCCTGGCGGATCAGCCGCCCTCGGCCACCGAGGCGCGGTCGCCGTAGATTGGGCGCATGGGGCAGCTTGCCCCACGTCGCGCCAGCGGGTCGATCACCCCATTTTCCACGGAGATGAGGGCGTCCAACGCATTGCGACTTGATTATTTGCTTAGCGCAAGCAATTATCGGCCATGCATTCAGACGATCGAACGAACAACCTCCTGGGTGCACTCGTTGTCGCGCTTGGCGACGCCATGCGAGCGAGCGTTGAGAAGGCCTCGGGTCACGGGGTGACGGCCTCGGCCGCGCTGGCAACCGCATTCTTCTATCCGGGCAAGTCGGTGGACGCCTTACGCCGGATTCTCGGGCTTTCCGCGGCAGGCGCGACCCGACTTATCGACAGGTTGCAGGCCGACGGCCTCGTTGAACGGCGCACGAGTCTTGATGACGGCCGCTCGCGCGCCGTCCTGCTGACCGAAGCCGGCAGCAAGTGCGCGGATGAGGTGCTGGAGGCACGCCGCGCGGTCTACTCACGCGCCTTGGCAGTGCTGTCGACGGACGAGCGAAACCAGCTCGCGCGCATGCTTGACACGATGCTGACCGCTTTGACGCCCGATCGTGCGACCTGCGACCGGACCTGCCGCCTGTGCGACATCGCGGCATGTCCCCAGGACATCTGCCCCGTCGAACTCGCGGCCCTCCGCGTGGAAGGGGCCGAATGAGCTCCGTGATCCGCCGGACGATGGTCCTCTCACTCGCGCTGTGACACGGGGCGATACTCTTCGCAACCGGAGAAACCGCGATGACCCGACGCAATGAACCAAGAGGCGGCAACGTCGCAGCCGGCGTTGCCCATGCACTTCCGGCTCGCGTGACGTCGGCCGGCAGACTGATTGCGCTTATGGGCGTGATCCTGGTGCTTCTGATGATCGGTGGTCTCAAGTTCACGCAGATCGAGATCGACGGCTTGAAGCCGCTCATCAGCGGAACGCCCTGGCTGGCGTGGATGTATCCGGTGTTTGGTGAAGCCGGCGCGTCCTATCTGCTCGGCGTGGTCGAAATCGCGACGGCGTTGCTGTTGTGCGCCTCGCCCTGGTCCGCCCGCGCCGGAGTGGCTGGTGGCGCGCTCGGCGCGCTCACCTTCTTCGTCACGACGAGCCTGCTCGTGCCGTTGCCGGTGTGGGAGGAGGCTTCGGGTGGATTCCCGGCGCTGAATGAGCTCGGATACTTCCTGATCAAGGACATCGCCTTGCTCGGCGTGTCGCTCGTTGTCCTCGGTGAGAGCCTCGCGCGCGACGCAGCACGGCCAATTTAGCATGCCATGGCGGCAAATTGAGGTGCCCACCCTGATGGATCAGCCGCCCTCGGCCGCCGCCGCGGCCACCGAGGCGCGGTCGCCGTAGAGCGCCCGGGCCCGGGTCTCGAAGGCGGCGACCATGCGGCGGAAGGCCTCGTGGAACACGGCGCCGATCAGCGTCTGCAGCACCCGCGACCGGAACTCGAAATCGACGTGGAAGTCGATCTCGCAGCCGGCGGGATGCGGCAGGAAGCGCCAGCAATTGGTCAGCCGCTTCATCGGCCCGTCGACATAGGAGACGTCGATCTGCCGGCCCGGCGTCAAGGTGACCCGGCTGGTGTAGCGCTCTCGGATCATCTTGAAGCCGATGACGAGATCGGCGATCAGCACGTTGCCCTCGCGCTTGCGGATGCGCGCGGCGAGGCACCAGGGCAGGAAGCTCGGGTAGCTCTCGATATCCGCCACCAGCTCGTAGAGCTGCTGGGGCGTGTAGGGCAGGACGCGCTGTTCGGTGTGTGACGGCATGATGAACCCGCGGGACGCTCGACAATCCTAAATAAGACCGTCGGCAGCGTCCCGCCAGTGCGACCTTCAGGCGCCCTGGGCCAGGGCGACTAGGTCAATCGATCCCGAGGTGACACCCAGCCGGGCCAAGCGGGCGGCCTTCAGCTTCTCGAAATCGGCGCCGGCATGATAGGACGACCGGGTCAGCGGCGACGCCGAGATCATCAGGAAGCCCTTGGCCCGGCCGATCCGCTCGTGGCTCTGGAACTCCTCCGGCGTCACGAAGCGGTCCAGCTTCGCGTGCTTCGGCGTCGGCTGCAGATACTGGCCGATGGTCATGAAGTCGACATCGGCGGCGCGCAGGTCGTCCATCACCTGCCCCACCTCCTCCGCCGTCTCGCCGAGGCCGACCATGATCCCCGATTTGGTGAAGATGGTCGGGTCCAGCTCCTTCACCCGCGACAGCAGCTGCAGCGAGGTGAAGTAGCGGGCGCCGGGCCGGATCGACGGGTAGAGCCGCGGCACGGTCTCGAGGTTGTGGTTGAAGACGTCCGGCCGCGCTTCGACAACGATTTCAACAGCTCCCGGCTTGTTCTTGAAGTCGGGAGTGAGAATTTCGATGGTCGTGTCCGGCGAGGCGGCGCGGACGGCGCGGATGGTCTCGGCGAAATGCCGGGCGCCGCCGTCCTCCAGGTCGTCGCGGTCGACCGAGGTGATGACGATGTGGCTCAGCCCCAGCCTTCCGCAGGCCTCGGCCACGTGCTGCGGCTCATGCGGATCGAGCTGGTCCGGCCGGCCGGTGGCGATGTTGCAAAAGGCGCAGGCCCGGGTGCAGACCGAGCCCAAGATCATCACCGTGGCGTGGCCCTTGGCCCAGCATTCGCCGATGTTGGGGCAGGCCGCCTCCTCGCACACCGTGTTCAGCTTGAGGTCCCGCATCAGCCTGCGGGTCTCGTGATACTCGGCCGAGACCGGCGCCTTGACCCGGATCCAGGCCGGCTTGCGCGGCACCGGGTTGTCCGGACGGTGCGCCTTCTCGGGATGGCGAAGATGGGGCTCTACAGCGGACATGGTCGTCCTTGCGGGTTGCGGCCTCGGCTCGGCGGCGCCTCACCCAAAGATGGGCAAACGCCGCCGGAAGCCAAGCACGCTTTGCTCAATAGTGGATTGCGCGCCCGTAGGCGTCGAGCACGCTTTCATGCATCATCTCGCTCAAGGTCGGATGCGGGAAGATGGTGTGCATCAGCTCCGCCTCCGTCGTCTCCAGCGTCTTGGCGACGCCGTAGCCCTGGATCAGCTCGGTGACCTCGGCGCCGACCATATGGGCACCCAGCAGCTCGCCGGTCTTGGCATCGAACACGGTCTTGACCATGCCTTCGGGCTCGCCGAGCGCGATCGCCTTGCCGTTGCCGATATAGGGGAAGCGGCCGACCCGGACCTCGTAGCCGGCCTCCTTGGCCTTGGCCTCGGTCAGGCCGACCGAGGCGACCTGCGGCATGCAGTAGGTGCAGCCCGGGATGTTGGTCACATCCATCGGGTGCGGATGCTGGCCGGCGATCTTCTCGACGCAGATCACGCCCTCATGGCTGGCCTTGTGCGCCAGCCAGGGCGGGCCGGCGACGTCGCCGATGGCGTAGACGCCCGGCTCGTCGGTCTCGAGATAGGGGCCGACCACGATGTGGCCGCGCTCGACCTTCACCTTGGTGTTCTCGAGCCCGATGTTCTCGACGTTGCCGTCGATGCCGATCGCCAGGATCACGCGGTCGACGGTGATCTTCTCGGTCTTGCCGCCGACCTCGACCGTGGCGGTGACGTTGTCGGCGCCCTTCTCCAGCTTCTGGGTCTTGGCGCCGACCAGGATGCGCATGCCCTGCTTCTCGAACTGCTTCTTGGCGAAGGCCGAGATCTCCTCGTCCTCCACCGGCAGGATGCGGTCGAGCATCTCGACCACCGTCACCTCGGCGCCGAGGTTGCGGTAGAAGCTGGCGAATTCGATGCCGATGGCGCCGGAGCCGATGACCAGCAGCGACTTCGGCATGGTCGGCGGAACCATCGCTTCCTTGTAGGTCCAGACCAGCTTGCCGTCCGGCTCCAGCCCCGGCAGCACGCGCGCCCGGGCGCCGGTGGCGATGATGATGTGCTTCGAGGTCAGGGTCTCCTGGCCGCCGGCCTTCAGCGACACCGCGACCTTGCCGCCGCCGAGCAGCTTGGCCGTGCCGTCGAACACCGTCACCTTGTTCTTCTTCAGCAGGTGCTTGACCCCGCCGGCCAGCTGGGCCGCGACCTTGCGCGACCGCTCGACCACCTTCTTAAGATCGAAGCTGATGTCCTTGGCAGAAAAGCCGTATTCGCCGAGATGCTTCAGCAGATGCGAGATCTCGGAGGAGCGCAGCAGCGCCTTGGTCGGGATGCAGCCCCAGTTCAGGCAGATGCCGCCGAGATGCTCGCGCTCGACCACCGCGGTCTTGAGCCCCAGCTGGGCGGCGCGGATGGCGGCGACATAGCCGCCCGGGCCGGCGCCGACCACCAGGACGTCGAAGCTCGTATCAGCCACAGTCGTGTCTCCTTGCTGCCTCCCGCACCCCGGCGGAGGCTGTCACGGGGTCGCCGGCCAGGGGCCGGGACCGCAGCCCCGGCCCGGACCGGTCAGAGCATCATGCTGAGCGGCGCCTCGACGAGCGCCTTGAAGGCGGCCAGGTACTCGGCCCCGACCGCGCCGTCGACGGCGCGGTGGTCGACCGAGAGGGTGCAGCTCATCACCGTGGCGATGGCGAGGGCGCCGTCCTTGACCACCGCCCGCTGGGTGCCGGCACCGACCGCCAGGATGCAGGACTGGGGCGGGTTGATGATCGCCGCGAAGTCCTTGACCCCGAACATGCCGAGATTGGAGATCGAGAAGGTGCCGCCCTGGTACTCCTCGGGCTTCAGCTTGCCCTCGCGGGCACGGGCGGCGAGATCCTTCATCTCGGCCGAGATCGTGCCCAGACCCTTGCGGTCGGCGTCCTTGATGATCGGGGTGATCAGGCCGCCCTCGGTCGCCACCGCCACCGAGACGTCGACCCGCTCGTACTGGATCATCGCCTCGTCGGTCCAGGAGGCGTTGGCCGCCGGCACCTTGCGCAGCGCCAGCGCCGCCGCCTTGATGATCAGGTCGTTGACCGACAGCTTGACGTCGCCGCGGTCGTTCAGCTCCTTGCGAAGCTTCAGCAGCGCGTCGAGCTCGATGTCGACCGTCAGGTAGAAATGCGGGACGGTCTGCTTCGACTCCAGGAGCCGGCGCGCCACCGTCTTGCGCATGTTGCTGTGCTTGACCTCGCTGTAGGGGATGCCGAAGGCGTCCGCCAGCTGCTTGGCGTTCGGGCCGGCGGCCGCCGGCTTCGCGGCCGGGGCGGCGGCAGGCGCCGGCGCGGCCTTCGCAGCCTCGGGCGCCGCGGCCGGCTTGGCCGCGGGAACGCCGCCGGCCAGCGCCGCGTCGATGTCGGCCTTGACGACGCGGCCATGCGGGCCGCTGCCCTTCAGCGCGGCCAGGTCGATGCCGGCCTGCTGCGCCATGCGGCGCGCCAGCGGGCTGGCGAAGACGCGGCTCTCGTCATGGCCGTTCGCCGCCGGCTTCGCGGCAGCCGGGGCGGGCTGCGGCGCCGGAGCCGGGGCTTCTGCCTTCGCTTCCGGCTTCGGCTCGGCCGGGGCCTCAGCCTTCGGCGCGGGCGCTCCGCCCTTCAGCGCGCCGGCGTCCTCGCCCTCCTCCAGCAGGATGGCGATGACCTCGTTGACCGGCACGTTCTCGGTGCCCTCGGGCACCAGGATCTTGCCGATGGTGCCTTCGTCGACCGCCTCGACCTCCATGGTCGCCTTGTCGGTCTCGATCTCGGCGATCACGTCGCCCGACTTGACCTTGTCGCCCTCCTTCTTGTGCCAGGTGGCGAGCGTGCCCTCGGTCATCGTGGGCGACAGCGCGGGCATCAGAATGTTGATCGTCATCGATCCCTCCCCTGTCCGGCGCCGGGCCTAGCGGTAGCAGGCGGCCTTGGCCGCCTCGACGATGTGCGACGCCTGGGGCAGCGCGAGGTGCTCCAGGTTCGCGGCATAGGGCAGCGGCACGTCGACCGCGCAGACGCGCCCGACCGGGGCGTCGAGATAGTCGAAGGCGTGCTCCATCATCAGCGCCGCCAGCTCGGCGCCGATGCCGGCGAAGGGCCAGCTCTCCTCGGCCGAGACCAGGCGGTTGGTCTTCTTCACCGAGGCGACGATGGTCTCGATATCGAGCGGCCGGATGGTGCGGAGGTCGATGACCTCGGCGTCGATGCCCTCGGCGGCCAGGGTCTCCGCCGCCTCCAGCGCCTTGCCGACCATGATCGAATAGGCGGTGATGGTGACGTCCTTGCCCGGGCGCACGATCTTGGCGCGGCCGATCGGGACGATGAATTCGGGATCCTCCGGCACGTCGAAGCTCTGGCCGTAGAGGATCTCGTTCTCCAGGAAGATCACCGGGTTCGGGTCGCGGATCGCGGACTTCAGCAGGCCCTTGGCGTCCGCCGCCGACCAGGGCGAGACCACCTTCAGGCCCGGGCAGTGCGCGTACCAGCTGGCGTAGTCCTGGCTGTGCTGGGCGCCGACGCGGGCGGCGGCACCGTTCGGGCCGCGGAACACGATCGGGCTGCCCATCTGGCCGCCGGACATGTAGAGGGTCTTGGCCGCCGAGTTGATGATCTGGTCGATCGCCTGCATGGCGAAGTTGAAGGTCATGAACTCGACGATCGGCCGCAGCCCCGCATAGGCGGCGCCGACGCCGAGGCCGGCGAAGCCGTGCTCGGTGATCGGGGTGTCGATCACGCGCTTGGCCCCGAACTCCTCGAGCATGCCCTGGCTGACCTTGTAGGCGCCCTGGTACTCCGCGACCTCCTCACCCATCAGGAACACGGTCGGGTCGCGCCGCATCTCCTCGGCCATGGCGTCGCGCAGCGCCTCGCGCACGGTGATGCGCTTGGTCTTGGCGAAATACTTGTCCTCGTCGGTCGCGGGCGGCGCCTTGGTCGCCGGCGGCGCGGCCGGGGCGGCGGCCGGCGCCCGGGCCTCGGCCTTCGGCGCCTCGGGGGCGGCCGGCTCCTCGCGCGGCGTCTCCGCCACCGGGGCCTTGCCGTTCGCGGCGGCGATGTCGCCCGCGCTCTCGCCGTCGCCGAGCAGGATGGCGATCGGGGTGTTCACGGCCACGGCCTCGGTGCCCTCGGGCACCAGGATCTTGCCGATGGTGCCTTCGTCGACCGCCTCGACCTCCATGGTCGCCTTGTCGGTCTCGATCTCGGCGATCACGTCGCCCGACTTCACCGCGTCACCCTCGCGCTTCAGCCATTTCGCGAGCGTGCCCTCGGTCATGGTCGGCGACAGGGCCGGCATCAGGATTTCGGTGGGCATTGGGGAATTCTCCGGCAGCCGGCGGCGCCCGTCGCGGCGCCCGCCGGGTCGTGATGACTCAGGCTTCGATCAGGACGTCGGTGTAGAGCTCCGACGGATCGGGCTCCGGGCTCTGCTGCGCGAATTCCGCCGCATCGTTGACGATGCCCCGGATCTCCTTGTCGATCGCCTTGAAGTCGTCCTCGCTGATGCCGCCGATCGCGTCGATCTTCTTGCGCACGAGGTCGATCGGGTCGTGCGTCTCGCGCATCTTCGCCACCTCCTCCTTGCTCCGGTACTTGGCCGGATCGGACATGGAGTGGCCGCGGTAGCGGTAGGTCATCATCTCGAGGATGGTCGGGCCGCCGCCGGAACGGGCGCGCTCCAGCGCCTCCTCGGCCGCGGCCTTGACCGACAGCACGTCCATGCCGTCGACCTGGACGCCGGGGATGCCGTAGGCCTGGCCGCGCAGATGCAGGTCGGCACTGGCCGAGGCGCGCTGCACCGAGGTGCCCATGCCGTATTTGTTGTTCTCGATCACATAGACGACCGGCAGCTTCCAGAGGGCCGCCATGTTGAAGCTCTCGTAGACCTGGCCCTGGTTGGTCGCGCCGTCGCCCATATAGGCCAGGGTGGCGCCGCCATCCTCCTTGTAGCGATGGGCGAAGCCGAGGCCGGTGCCGAGCGACACCTGGGCGCCGACGATGCCGTGGCCGCCGAAGAACTTCTTCTCGCGGCTGAACATGTGCATCGAGCCGCCCTTGCCCTTGGAGTAGCCGCCGCGGCGCCCGGTCAGCTCCGCCATCACGCCGCGCGGGTCCATGCCGCAGGCCAGCATGTGGCCGTGGTCGCGATAGCCGGTGATCACGTCATCGGCCGGGATCTGCGCCGCCTGGACGCCGACCACCACGGCCTCCTGGCCGATATAGAGATGGCAGAAGCCGCCGATCAGCCCCATGCCGTAGAGCTGGCCCGCCTTCTCCTCGAAGCGGCGGATCAAAAGCATATCCCTGTAGTACCGCAGCAACTCATCTTTGCCGGCGGCGGCGGGAGCCACGGCTCCCGACGTCTTCTCCTGCGCGGGACGACGTTTCGTGGCGGCCAATGGATCCTCCCTCAGACGGATGGCATCGGATTAGTAGGCGCGCATAGCAGTTTCGCCTGGCCCAGTGCTACCCCGCACGGCCGGAATTTGCAAGGCACAGGTCATGATATGTCCCAGGCCGGCGCCGAGCGCGCCGCAGCGGCTACTGGGCCTGAGCCGGAGCGGCTTTCGGGTAGAAGATGACGACTTCGTCCGGCCGGGCGACGTTCAGCATCGCCCGGGCCCGTTCGTCCAGCATGTCGAGATCGACCTGCTTCGGGTCGATCAGCGCGGCGCGCTTCTCCATCTCCACGCGCTGCGCGGTCAGCGCGTCCAGCGTCACCTTGGCCTGGTCGACCTCGCCCTGCAGGGCGTCGCGGGCGAAGATGCCGTGGTCGCCCTGGATCGCGTGGTAGGTGAAATAGGCGATCAGGCAGACGCCGACCACCGGCCCGATGACGGGCCGCAGTTTCCGCCGGAGATAGCGAAACATGCTCATGCCCTCAGATCACCATAGGTCGGGGTCGGCGTCAATCGACGGTACTAGCGCTGGCGCAGCACCGACCGGCCGGCATAGCTGGCGGCGCGGCCCAGTTGCTCCTCGATCCGGATCAGCTGGTTGTACTTGGCGAGCCGGTCGGAGCGGCTGAGCGAGCCGGTCTTGATCTGCCCGCAATTGGTGGCGACGGCGAGGTCGGCGATGGTCGCGTCCTCGGTCTCGCCCGAACGATGCGACATCACCGCGGTGTAGCCGGCCTTGTGCGCCATCTCGACGGCCTGCAGCGTCTCGGTCAGGGTGCCGATCTGGTTGACCTTGACCAGGATCGAGTTGCCGATGCCGCGGGCGATGCCCTGGGACAGGCGCTCCGGATTGGTCACGAACAGGTCGTCGCCGACCAGCTGGATGCGCTGGCCGAGGGTGCTGGTGATCGCGGCCCAGCCCTCCCAGTCGTCCTCGGCCATGCCGTCCTCGATCGACACGATCGGGTAGCGCTTCACCAGATCCTCGTAATAGGCGGCGAGGCCGGCGCTATCGAGGGTCTTGCCCTCGCCTTCCAGATGGTAGCGGCCGTCCTTGTAGAACTCCGTCGAGGCGGCATCGAGCGCCAGCACCACATCATCGCCCGGCTTGTAGCCGGCCGCCTCGATCGCCTGGACGATGAAGCTCAGCGCCTCGTCGGCGGAGGCGAGATTGGGGGCGAAGCCGCCCTCGTCGCCGACATTGGTGCCGTGACCGGCATCCTTCAGCTTCTTGCGCAGGGCGTGGAACACCTCCGACCCGGTGCGCACCGCCTCGGCCAGGGTCGGCGCGCCGACCGGCATGATCATGAATTCCTGGATGTCGATCGGGTTGTCGGCATGGGCGCCGCCATTGATGATGTTCATCAGCGGCACCGGCAGGGTGCTGGCATAGGCGCCGCCGACATAGCGGTACAGCGGCAGGCCGGCATCCTCGGCCGCGGCGCGGGCCACGGCGAGGCTGACGCCGAGGATGGCGTTGGCGCCGAGGCGGCCCTTGTTCGGGGTGCCGTCCAGCTCGACCATGGTGCGGTCCAGCGCGATCTGGTCCTCGGCGTCGAGGCCGGTCAGCGCGTCGAACAGCTCGCCGTTCACGGCGTCGACCGCCTTGGTCACGCCCTTGCCGCCATAGACCGACTTGTCGCCGTCGCGCAGCTCGACCGCCTCATGGGCGCCGGTCGAGGCGCCGGAGGGCACGGCGGCGCGGCCGAAGGCGCCGGATTCGAGGGTGACGTCGACCTCGACGGTCGGGTTGCCCCGGCTGTCGAGGATCTGGCGGGCATGGATGTCGACGATCGCGGTCATAGCTGCCTCTCGCTTGGCGCAGGAGTGGTAAGGCGGGAATCGGCGGGGCCAGACTGTGCCGCGGACCGGAAAATGCAAGGACTTTTGCCTCTGCGCCGGTGGCAGATCTCACATCCGGCGATTGTGGCGCCCCCGTGTTGAAACTGCGTCAATTTGGGGAGTAGCCTCCCGACAAAACTACGCAACTCAAGGTGCCGAGATGCGGCTTCTCTCTCACATGCTGTCGCGCTTCGTGCAGGCCGGGCGCCTGCGCGTCACCGACGCGGGCGGCGTGGTCCACGATTTCGCGGGCAAACAGCCCGGCCCCTTCGCCTCGGTCCGGCTGCACGACCCCGCCCTGCCGCGGAAGCTGTTCGCGGCCCCGGCGCTGGTGGCCGGCGAGGCCTATATGGACGGCACGCTGACGCTGGAGGACGGGACCACGCTGCGCGACCTGTTCGCGCTGTACGGCCATAACTTCCAGGCGCTGGACGGCTATCCGCTGCAGGCGTTCCTGAACTCGCTCGGCCGCCGGCTGCGCCGGCTGCAGCAGTACAACCCGATCGGCAAGGCGCAGGAGCACGTCGCCCATCACTACGACCTGTCGCGCGAGCTGTTCGAGCTCTTCCTCGACGAGGACATGCAGTATTCCTGCGCCTATTTCGGCGAGGGAGTGCGCACGCTCGAGCAGGCGCAGGAGGCCAAGAAGCGGCACATCGCCGCCAAGCTGATGCTCGACGGCGCCAGAAGCGTGCTCGACATCGGCAGCGGCTGGGGCGGCATGGCGATGACCCTGGCCGAGCTGGCGCCGGTCGAGGTCACCGGCGTGACCCTGTCAGTCGAGCAGCAGAAGCTGGCCCAGGAGCGCGCCGCCAAGCGCGGCCTGGGCAACCGGGTGAAGTTCGAGCTGCGCGACTACCGCCAGCTCGATCGGCGGTTCGACCGGATCGTGTCGGTCGGCATGTTCGAGCATGTCGGCGCCGCCTATTACGACGAGTTCTTCGCCAAGGTACGCAACCTGCTGGCCGATGACGGGGTGATGCTGCTGCATTCGATCGGCCGCATGGCCCCTCCGGGCAACACCGGCGCTTGGCTGCGCAAATACATCTTCCCGGGCGGCTACGTGCCGGCGCTGTCGGAGGTGATGGCCGCGGTCGAGCGCCAGGGGCTGTGGGTGACCGACATCGAGATCCTGCGGGTCCACTACGCCGACACGCTGGCGGCCTGGAACGAGCGGTTCCAGGCGCAGCGGGAGCGCATCGCCAAGCTCTACGACGAGCGCTTCTGCCGGATGTGGGAGTTCTACCTGCTGGGCTGCGAGAACGAGTTCCGGCTGGGAACCTGCATGGTGTTCCAGATGCAGCTGGCCCGGAAGCGCGACGCAGCACCTTTCACCCGCGACTACATCACCGACACCGAGCGCCGCTACGCCACCCTGGCCGCGGCGGCGGAGTAGCCAGGCCGGCCCGGGTCGTCGATGCGAACCCGGGCTCTGACTAGTCCTCTTCTGTCATGCCCGGGCTTGACCCGGGCATCCAGGAATGTCGATGCCGCTCTGGGTGGCCCTGGATCGCCGGGTCAAGCCCGGCGATGACAATGGAGAAGACGGCCAGAGACGCAGGTTTTTGTCTCTCAGATCCGGACCGGATTGGCCTTGGCGACGCGGTCGAGCGCGACCAGGGTGGTCAGCAGCGTCTCGAGCTTGTGCAGCGGCACCATGTTGGGGCCGTCGCTCGGGGCGTGGTCCGGGTCCTGGTGGGTCTCGATGAAGACGGCGGCGACGCCGATCGAGACCGCGGCCCGGGCCAGCACCGGCACGAATTCGCGCTGGCCGCCCGAGCTGGTGCCCTGCCCGCCCGGTTGCTGCACCGAATGGGTGGCGTCGAACACCACCGGATAGCCGGTCTGGGCCAGGATCGGCAGCGCGCGCATGTCGCTGACCAGCGTGTTGTAGCCGAAGCTGACGCCGCGCTCGGTTAACAGGATCTTGTCGTTGCCGGTCGCCGCGATCTTGGC
This sequence comes from Inquilinus limosus DSM 16000, assembly GCF_000423185.1. Classification (GTDB taxonomy): domain Bacteria; phylum Pseudomonadota; class Alphaproteobacteria; order DSM-16000; family Inquilinaceae; genus Inquilinus; species Inquilinus limosus. The sequence continues at coordinate 106,346 of NZ_AUHM01000013.1, forward strand.
GGCGACGTTCTTCATGTCCCAGGGCGCGAGGAACTGGCCCTTCTTGACGTTGATCGCCCGGCCGGTGGCGCCGGCGGCCAGCAGCAGGTCGGTCTGCCGGCACAGGAAGGCCGGGATCTGCAGGATGTCCACCGCCTCCGCCACCGGCGCGCATTGCGACGCGTCGTGGATGTCGGTCAGCACCGGGCAGCCGAACTTTTCCCGGATCTCGGCCATGATCGGCAGGCTCTTCTCCATCCCCAGGCCGCGGGCGGCCGAGGCGGAGGTGCGGTTGGCCTTGTCGAAGGAGGTCTTGTAGACGAGGCCGAGGCCGAGCTTGCGGGTGATCTCGACCAGCGCCTGGCTCATCTCCAGCGCGTGCTCGCGGCTCTCGAGCTGGCACGGGCCGGCGATCACCGTCAGCGGGCGGTCGTTGGCGAAGGTGAGATTGCCGACGGTGACGGCGCGGGCAGCGGTCATGGTCCTGGTCCTCAGACGAGCCGGCTCTGCTCGATTGCGGCGCGGATGAAGTCGGTGAACAGCGGGTGCGGGTCGAACGGCTTCGACTTCAGCTCGGGGTGGAACTGCACGCCGATGAACCAGGGATGGTCCGGCAGCTCCACGATCTCCGGCAGCACGCCGTCCGGCGACAGGCCGGAGAAGACCAGCCCCGCCGCCTCCAGCCGCTCGCGGTAGTTGATGTTGACCTCGTAGCGGTGGCGGTGCCGTTCGCTGATCTCGGTCGCGCCGTAGATCCCCTGCACCCGGCTGCCCGGCTGCAGCACGGCCGGATAGGCGCCGAGGCGCATGGTGCCGCCGAGGTCGCCGTCGGATTTGCGGACCTCCAGCTCGTTGCCGCGGACCCATTCGGTCATCAGGCCGACCACCGGCTCGTTGGTCGGTCCGAACTCGGTCGAATTCGCCGCCGGCAGCCCGGCCAGATGGCGCGCCGCCTCGATCACCGCCATCTGCATGCCGAAGCAGATGCCGAAATACGGCACCTTGCGCTCGCGCGCGAACTGGGCGGCGCGGATCTTGCCCTCGGCCCCGCGCTCGCCGAAGCCGCCGGGCACCAGGATGCCGTGGACGTGCTCGAGATGGGAAACCGCATCCTCCGACTCGAAGATCTGCGAATCCATCCAGTCGAGCTTGACCTTGATGTTGTTGGCGATGCCGCCATGGGTCAGCGCCTCGGCCAGGCTCTTGTAGCTGTCGATCAGCGAGGTGTACTTGCCGACTACGCCGATCGTGACCTCGCCCTCCGGCGCGCGGACGCGCTGGACGATGTTGGACCAGCGCGACAGGTCCGGCGTCTTCGGCTGCTCGATGCCGAAATAGGCCAGGACCTGATCGTCGAAGCCTTCCTCGTGATAGGAGATCGGCACGTTGTAGATCGTGTCGACGTCGAGGGCGGCGATCACCCGCTCCGGCCGGATGTTGCAGAACAGGGCGATCTTGCGCCGCTCATTCTCCGGAATCGGGCGGTCGGCGCGGCACAGCAGCATCGCCGGCTGGATCCCGACCGACAGCAGCTCCTTCACCGAATGCTGGGTCGGCTTGGTCTTCAGCTCGCCCGCCGCCGGGATGTAGGGCAGGAGCGTGACGTGCAGGAACAGCACGTTCTCCGATCCGACCTCGTTGCCGAACTGGCGGATGGCCTCGAGGAACGGCAGGCTCTCGATGTCGCCGACCGTGCCGCCGATCTCGCAGAGGACGAAATCCTCGTCGGCGACGTCCGAGCGGATGAACTCCTTGATCGCGTCGGTGACGTGCGGGATCACCTGCACCGTGGCGCCGAGATAATCGCCGCGGCGCTCGCGCGCGATCACGGTCGAGTAGATCTTGCCGGTGGTGACGTTGTCGCTCTTGCGGGCCGAGACGCCGGTGAAGCGCTCGTAGTGGCCGAGGTCGAGGTCGGTCTCGGCGCCGTCGTCGGTGACGAAGACCTCGCCGTGCTGGGTCGGGCTCATCGTGCCCGGGTCGACGTTGAGATAGGGGTCGAGCTTCCGGAGCCGGACCTTGAATCCCCGCGCCTGGAGAAGCGCCCCGAGTGCCGCTGCGCCCAGTCCCTTGCCAAGCGAGGAGACCACGCCGCCGGTAATGAAGATGTACCGCGTCATGGAATCTTACCCTACCCCAGATTCGTTCACCCAAAAACAGCGAGGCGGCCCCACCTGGACAACGGGGGCCGCCTCGTCGGCAATCCTGTGAGAACCGGTTATTCCGTCGTCGGGACCGACGGTGTCCCCGGAGTGGTGGTGGCGGGCGCGGTCGGAGCCGGCGCCGCCGGCACCTCGTTGACGATCGCGGAGCCGCCGCGATGAGCGCCGGCCAGGATCGCCAGCACGATGCTCGTCACCATGAAGGCTGCCGCCAGGCCGGCGGTGAGCCGGGTCAGCAGATTGGCCTGGCCGCGGATCGACACCAGGCCGCCGCCGCCCCCGCCGCCGATGCCCAGGCCGCCGCCCTCGCTGCGCTGGATCAGGATCACCCCGATCAGGGCCACGGCGATCAGAACGTGGATGACGAGCAAGACCTGCTGCAAGGGACACCTGTCGACAAACGAAAACGGCCGGCTGCGCCAGGCAGCCGGCGATGGCGCTTATGTAGCGAAGACCTGCCCCCAATACCAGCCCCGTCGCTCGGCCCGCGCGCGATTCCGCCGCGTCTTTTGTCGCGGCTATTGTCCGACATGGCATTGACGCCCGAAGCGCCACGGTCGATCCTAAACCGATTCATGCATCGGGAGGAGCAGATCGTGGCGACGAAGTTCGGCATCGGCCAGCCTATGCGCCGCAGCGAGGATCCCCGCCTGCTGAAGGGCGGCGGCCGCTACACCGATGACGTCTCAGCCCAGGGCCAGGCGCAGGGCTATTTCCTGCGCTCTCCCTTCGCGCATGCGGAGATCCGCAGCATCGACACCGCCGCCGCCGCGGCGATGCCGGGCGTGATCGGCATCGTCACCGTCGCCGACCTCGACGCCGACGGCATCGGCGAGCTGAAATGCTACGCCCCGGTGAAGAACAGCGATGGCTCCGACCAGGTGCTGCCACCGCGGCCGATCCTGGCGCGTGGCCGCGTCCGCCATGTCGGCGAGCCGGTGGCGCTGGTCGTGGCCGAGACCATCGAGCAGGCCAAGGACGCCGCCGAGGCGATCGAGATCGACTACGAGTCGCTGCCGGCGGCGGTCGACCCCGCCGCGACGCTGAACGGCCCGGCGATCTGGGACCAAGCGCCGAACAACCTGTGCTTCGACTGGGAGTTCGGCCAGAAGGACCAGGTCGAGTCCCTGTTCGCGCAGGCCGACCGGGTGATCAGGATCGACCTGGTCAACAACCGGGTCGTCGCCTCGCCGATGGAGGCGCGCTGCTGCAACGCCGAGTGGAATGCGGCCGAGGAGCGCTTCGTCTTCTACGTCTCCTGCCAGGGCGTGCACATGCTGCGCGACATGCTGGCGAACGACATCTTCAAGCTGCCGCCGGAAAAGTTCCTGGTCCGCAGCACCGATGTCGGCGGCGGCTTCGGCATGAAGCTGTTCATGTATCCGGAATACCCGGCGACGCTGTACGCCGCGCGCAAGTTCGGCCGGCCGGTGAAGTGGACGTCGGAGCGGACCGAGGCCTTCATCAGCGACGACCACGGCCGCGACAACGTCACCACGGTCGAGCTGGCGGTCGACAAGGACGCCCGCTTCCTGGCGCTGCGCGTCGACATGATCGCCAATATGGGCGCCTACCTGTCCAATTTCGGGCCCTTCATCCCGACCATGGCCGGCGGCGCGCAGATGCTGAACGGCCTCTACACCCTGCAGGGCGTCTACGAGCGGGTGCGCGGCGTGTTCACCAACACGCAGCCGGTCGACGCCTATCGCGGCGCCGGGCGGCCGGAAGCCGCCTTCAACGTCGAGCGCATCGTCGACCACGCTTCCCGGGTGCTGGGCATCGATCCGGTCGAGCTGCGGCGGCGCAACTACATCCCGCCCTCGGCGATGCCCTACGAGACCGTCACCGGCGTGACCTATGACAGCGGCGAGTTCACCCGCAACCTCGAGGAGGCGGCCCAGATCGCCGATGTCGCCGGCTTCGAGGCGCGCCGGCGCGAGTCGGCTGCCAAGGGCAAGTACCGCGGGCTCGGCATCGCCACCTATGTCGAGGCCTGCGCCGGCGGCGAGGACGAGAACGCCGATGTGCGGGTCGGCCGCGACGGCAAGGTCACGGTCTATGTCGGCACCCAGACCAACGGCCAGGGCCACGAGACCGCCTACAAGCAGATCATCGCCGAGCATCTCGGCGTCGAGCCCGACCAGGTCACCATCGTCCAGGGCGACACCGACCTGGTGCGCACCGGCAACGGCACCGGCGGCTCGCGCTCCGTGCCCGTCGGCGGCGCCGCGATTCGCGACGGGTCGCTGAAGATCCAGGAGAAGGCGAAGCTGCGGGCCGCGGATCTGATGGAGACGGCGGCGGTCGACATCGCCTTCGCCGACGGCCGCTTCACCGTGGTCGGCACCGACCGGTCGATGACGCTGTCCGAGATCGCCGCCAAGGGCGAGGCGGAGATCGCCTTCGAGGAGCGCGGCAGCTTCACCCCGCCGTCGGCGACCTTCCCCAACGGCGCCCATATCATCGAGCTGGAGGTCGACGGCGACACCGGCGAGGTCGAGATTCTGCGCTACACCGTGGTCGACGATTTCGGCCGGGTGCTGAACCCGCTGATGGTGGCCGGCCAGGTGCATGGCGGCATCGCCCAGGGCCTTGGCCAGGCGCTGCTGGAGCATGCGGTGTTCGACCCCGAGAGCGGCCAGCTGCTGTCCGGCTCGTTCATGGACTACGCCATGCCGCGGGCGATCGACCTGCCCTTCGTCAATTTCAAGTACAACGAGATCCCCTGCACGACGAACCCGCTCGGCGTGAAGGGCGCCGGCGAGGCCGGGGCGATCGGGGCGCCGCCGGCGATCATCAACGCCATCGTCGACGCGCTGTCGCCGCTGGGGGTCGAGCATGTCGACATGCCGGCGACGCCGCAGAAGCTGTGGCAGATCATCCACACCCGCCAGCAGCGCCAGGCGGCGGAGTAGGCCGGCACGCGTCGAGAGAGGCCGTTGCCGATTTCATAACCGTCATGGCGAGGCGCGAAGAGCCGTGGCCATCCAGGAGGCCGGTGCCGCTGGATGGCCGCGCCCCTGCGGGGCTCGCCATGACGATGAGGAGCGTGAGCTTACGCTCCCATAGGCTCTTCTCAGCCGCGCCGCGTGCCTTCGAGCACTCGGCGCTGCTGCCGGAACAGGGCGGCCAGGGCCTCGGCCACGGCGCGGACGGCGGCGTCGCGGCGCAGGTCGCCGTGCAGCATCAGGTAGATCTCCTCGGCCAGCTCCGGCACCGGATCGCCGAGGCGCAGCAGCCAATCGTCGGCATCGCCCAGGAAGCAGGGCAGCAGCGCCACCCCGAGGCCGTCGACGGCCGCCCGGTGGCGCAGATAGACCTCGCCCAGCCGGCAGCGCAGGGTGCCCTGGGCGGCGACGGCGTCGAACCAGGCGGATTGCGACGGCACCCGCTCCGGCTCCGGCAGGCCGATGAAGTCCAGCCCGGCCAGGCTGCCGTCGCCGGCCAGCCCGCGCTGCTCGGCATAGCCGCGCGAGACGTAGAGGGCGAAGCCGATGCGGCCGATCCGGCGCGCCGCCAGATCGCCCTCCTCCGGCACCCGGCGCATGCGCAGCGCGATGTCGGCCTCGCGCCAGGCGAGATTGGCCCGGGCGCGCGAATTGCCGATCGCGATCGCCTGTCCGCTTTCGGCCAGCAGCGTCTGCAGATGGTTGGTCAGGAACAACGAGACCGAGCTGGTGGCCGTCACCCGCACTGGTTCTTGCCGCGCCTCGCCGGCCTGGCGCAGTTCGCGGAGCAGGACGTCCGCCCCCTCCTCCATGCCGCCGGCGGCCTGCAGCAGTGCCTGTCCCCGCGCGGTCAGCTCGAGCCGGTTCGGCAACCGGTCGAACAGCCGGGCGCCGGCCAGATCCTCCAGCGACCTCAGGTGCCGGCCGACGGTCGGCTGGCTCAGCCCCAGGCGCCGCGCGGCCTCGGTCAGGCTGCCGGTGCGGGCGACGGCGAGAAAGATGCGGATGTCGTCCCAGTTCGGCTCGCCGGTGGTCACGCTCGGTACTTTGCTGAAGCCTTGCTCAGCCTGATCTTAAGATCGTCATCGCGAGGAGCGAAGCGACCCCTTGAGTTTAGCAGGGGCGATCCAGGGGCCGGTGCCGCTGGATGGCCACGCCCCTTCGGGGCTCGCCATGACGAATCGGGATGGCGGCGCCCTGACCTCAGCCCAGAAGTCGGTGCAGCTGGGCGTATTGCAGCAGGAGAATGGTCTTGCCGTCCATGATCTCGCCGCGTCCGACCATCGCCAGCGCCTCGGCCAGGGTCGGCTCCAGGATCTCGATGTCCTCGCCCTCCGCCGCCACCCCGCCGCCATCCGACGTCCGGTCCGCCGGGCTGTATTCGGCGACGAAGAAGACCAGCCGCTCGGTCACCGAGCCCGGGCTCATGAAGGCCTCGAACACCCGGCGCGGCGCCGCCACCCGGTATCCCGTCTCCTCTTCCGCCTCCCGGCGGATGCAGGTCTCGGGATCGCGGTCGTCGAGCAGGCCGGCGCAGGCCTCGATCAGCGGCTCCGGATGGCCGTTGACATAGGCCGGGAAGCGGAACTGCCGGGTCAGCAGCACCCGACCACGCCCGGGGTCGTAGAGCAGGATCGCGGCGCCGTTGCCGCGGTCGTAGGTCTCGCGGCTGAGGGTCTGCCACGTGCCGTCCTTGCGCCGGTAATCGAAGGTGGTCTTCTTCAGCACGTACCAGTCGTCGGAGAGGGTCTGGACGGATTGGATCCGGATCCGGTCCTGCATCAGCGACATCCCGGCACCTCCGCCAGGCTGCGATACACCGGCCGCCCGGCCTGCTCGAAGATTGCCACCATGGCATCGGCGCCGCCGGACGGGCCGCCGATGCGCAGGCAGGCGTCGCAGCGCCGCGCCACACGCTCGCCGATCGGATGGAAGATCTCGTCGAAGACGGCATCGCCGAGACCGGTCGAGCCGGCGGTCTCGATCAGCGGCAGGGCCAGCGCCTCGCCGGTGATCGGCAGATGGCCCGCCCGGAACAGGAGCAACGCGGCCTCGTTCATGGCCCGCATATTCGCCGCGATCCGCCCGAGGTCGTCGCCGGTGCCCGAGCGGTACGGGCCGGCGACCAGGATCATGAGGGGAGAAGTTGCCAAGATGCCTCCGCGCGTTGGTGATGCGGCGGCATGATCGGGGCGCAGCGCGGGAACGGCAGCCCGACAGGGCTGAATGCCGCTCATTCAGAAATGATCGGCTGCAGCTACTAACCTAGAGGGTTTTCTACTCGCGGTGGCGTGACATCGCCTTGTAGTCCTCGAATTCCCAGCAGAGATATCGGTTCAGCCGTTCGGCGAACTGATCCCAATCGCTCGATTCCGAAAACTGCTCCACAAGCGCCCGGAGCACGGCCGTCACATGCTCCAGGTCCAGCCGTGGGACGATCAGATGGCCTCTCGGCCAAAGAACCGTCTCGGCGTCCACGCGCTCCTTGATCCAGGCTGGAGTGCAGACATAGGCGTGGAAGATGTCCGTGCCGTCCTCGCCGCGAAACCCGACTTCGACCGTCACTGTCGCGCGGACGGCGCCCTCGGTCATCACAGGTGGCTCGGGAAACCAATGAACCCCTTTGATCTCGGTTATGGGCATCGATGACCTCGGTGCGTCAGGAGCGCGAGACGAGAACGATGACAGGAACCTCTACGCGAGCTTCTCCCACAGGAAGGCGTGGATCAGCGCCTGGTTGAAGGCGGTCTGGGCGTTGTTGGCGGCGGCGCCGTGGCCGCCTTCGATGTTCTCGTAGTAGAGCACGTCCTTGCCCATCGCGATCATCCTCGCCGCCATCTTGCGGGCGTGGCCGGGATGGACCCGGTCGTCGCGGGTCGAGGTCAGCAACAGCACCGGCGGATAGGCCGCGTCCTGCCGCAGATTCTGATAGGGCGAGAAGGTGCGGAGGAATGCCCAGTCCTCCGGCTTGTCGGGGTCGCCGTATTCCGCGGCCCAGGAGGCGCCGGCCAAGAGCTTGGTGTAGCGCTTCATGTCGAGCAGCGGCACGACGCAGACGATGGCGCCGAACAGATCCGGATACTGCGTCAGCATGTTGCCGACCAGGAGCCCGCCATTGCTGCCGCCCTCGATGCCGAGATGCGGCACCGAGGTGATGCCGCGGGCGACCAGGTCGCGCGCCACCGCGGCGAAATCCTCATAGGCGCGCGGCCGCTTCTCGCGCAGCGCCGCCTGGTGCCAGCGCGGGCCGTATTCACCGCCGCCGCGGATATTGGCGACGGCATAGACGCCGCCGCGGTCGAGCCAGAGCCGCCCCTCGCCCGGGATGTAGTGCGGCAGCAGCGAGACCTCGAAGCCGCCATAGCCGGTCAGCAGTGTCGGAGCCCGGCCGTCGCGCGGCAGGTCCTTCCGCGCCACCACGAAATACGGCACGCGCGTGCCGTCGGCCGAGGCGACGAAGTGCTGCTCCACCGCATAGGGCGAGGCGTCGAAGAAGGCCGGCGCCTGCTTCAGCGATTCGAAGTCGGGCTCGCCGGCCGTGCCGCGATACAGCGTGTCCGGGGCGAGGAAGCCGGAAGCGAGGACCAGGATCTCGTCGTCCTCATGCGGCGCCGTGCCGACATAGGCGATGGTCGCGGCGTCGGGCAGGCCGTCCAGCACCTGCCGCCGCCAGCCGGCCTCGACCGGCGTCAGCACCTCCACCCGGCTCTTCACGTCGTCGAGGATCTGCAGCACCAGGTGGTTGCGGGTGCCGGAGGTGCCTGACAGCGCGGTGGTCTCGCTCGGCTCGAACAGCACCGCGAGATCGCGTTTGCCGGCGAGCCAGTCGTCGAAACGCGCGGCCAGGAGGGAACCGCCGGGATAGGTGCGGCCGCCGACCGTCCATTCCGTCCGCGGCGTCACCAGCAGCCACGGGCCGTGGGTGCTGGCCTCGGCGTCGCGAGGGACGTCGACCAGGGTCAGAGCGCCGTCCCGCAGCAGGTACAGCTCGCTGGTGTAGAAATCGATGCGCCGGGCGACGAAGTCGCGCTCGAAGCCGGGGAAGCGGTCGTGGAAGGCGTCGACGGCGAGGTCGTCTTCCTGCCCCTCATAGACGGTCTTCGCTTCCTCCAGCTTCTGGCCGCGCCGCCACAGCTTAGAGATCCGCGGATAGCCGGAGCGGGTCAGCGACCCCGGACCGAAATCGGTGCCGACATAGATCGAGTCGGCGTCCCTCCAGCCGAAGCGACTCTTCGCCTCGGGCAGGAAGAAGCCGTCGGGGACGAAGCTGCGGCTCTCCAGGTCGAACTCGCGCACGACATGGGCGTCGGCGCCGCCGCGCGACAGGGCGATCAGGCAGCGTCTGAAATCCGGCTCCAGGACGTCGGCGCCGTGCCAGACCCAGTTCTCGCCCTCGGCCTCGGCGAGCGCATCGAGATCCAGCAGCACCTCCCACACCGGCTCCGCGGTGCGGAAGGAGGCGAGCGTCGTGCGCCGCCACAGGCCGCGCGGATGGGCCGCGTCACGCCAGAAATTGTAGTAGCGGTCGCCGCGGCGGACGACATGCGGCAGCTTCTCCTCGGAATCGAGGATCTCCAGCATCTGCCGGCGCATCCGCTCGCACTCGGTCGTCTCGGCGAGGCGGCCGGTGCTCTCGGCGTTGCGCGCCCGGACCCAGTCGAGGGCCTGCTCGCCCTCGATGTCCTCGAGCCACAGGAAGGGATCGTCGGAAGCCTGGCTGTCCATGTCGACCGTGCCGGTTGAACGTGGCCGGTCAGCATAGGGGGACGTACCGGACGGGGCTAGCCGCAGGACGACACGATGCTCGCACAGCTATTCCGTCGTCATTGCGAGCAGGCGAAGCCGACGAAGCAATCCAGGGGCCACGCCAAACGGCCCTGGATTGCTTCGCTGCGCTCGCAATGACGGTCAGGGGGAGTAAGGGCCCCCTTACAGCCCCGGACGGTAGTTCGGCGCCTCGTGCGTCACCGTGATGTCGTGCACATGGCTCTCGCGCAGGCCGGCATTGGTGATGCGCACGAACTCCGCCCGCTTGTGCAGGTCGGCGATGGTGCGGCTGCCGGTGTAGCCCATCGCCGCCTTCAGCCCGCCCACCAGCTGGTGGATGACGTTGGCGATCGGTCCCTTGTACGGCACCCGACCCTCGACGCCCTCCGGCACCAGCTTCAGCGTGTCCGACACCTCCTGCTGGAAGTAGCGGTCGGCCGAGCCGCGCGCCATGGCGCCGAGCGAGCCCATGCCGCGATAGCTCTTGTAGGAGCGGCCCTGGTACAGGATCACCTCGCCCGGCGCCTCGTCGGTGCCGGCGAAGAGCGAGCCGAGCATGACCACGTCGGCGCCGGCGGCGATCGCCTTGGCCAGGTCGCCCGAATACTTGATGCCGCCGTCGGCGATCACCGGGATGCCCTGCGCCCGGCAGGCCTCGACCACGTCCATGATCGCGGTCAGCTGCGGCACGCCGACGCCGGCGACCATGCGGGTGGTGCAGATCGAGCCCGGGCCGATGCCGACCTTGACCGCGTCCGCGCCGGCGTCGATCAGCGCCTTGGCGGCATCGCCGGTGGCGACGTTGCCGGCGACGATCTGGGTGGAGTTCGACAGACGCCGCGCCCGCTCCACGCTCTTCAGCACGCCCTCGGAATGGCCGTGCGCCGTGTCCAGCACCAGCACGTCGACCCCGGCGTCGAACAGCGCCTCGGCGCGCGAGATGCCCTTGTCGCCGGTGCCGGTGGCGGCGGCGACGCGCAGGCGGCCCTGCTCGTCCTTGCAGGCGTTGGGGTGCAGCTGGGCGCGGACGATGTCCTTGACCGTGATCAGGCCGATGCAGCGGAAGGCGTCGTCGACGACCAGCAGCTTCTCGATCCGGTTCTGGTGCAGGAGGCGCTTGGCCTCGTCCTTGCCGACGCCCTCGCGCACGGTGACCAGCCGGTCCTTCGTCATCAACTCGCGCACCGGCTGGGCCGGGTTGGTGGCGAAGCGGACGTCGCGGTTGGTCAGGATGCCGACCAGCTTGCCGCTGTCCTCCAGCACCGGGATGCCGGAGATGCCGTGCCGGTCCATCAGCGCCAGCGCCTCGGCCAGGGTAGCGTCGGGCCCGATGGTGATCGGGTTCACCACCATGCCGCTCTCGAAGCGCTTCACCTTCCGGACTTCCTCGGCCTGGCGCTCGATGTCGAGGTTGCGGTGGATCACGCCGATGCCGCCGGCCTGGGCCATGGCGATCGCCAGCGGCGCCTCGGTCACCGTGTCCATGGCGGCGGAGAGCAGCGGGATGCCGAGCTCGATGCGCTTGGTCAGGCGGGTCCGCGTGTCCGCTTCGGCAGGCAGGATCGACGAGGCCTGCGGGACCAGCAGGACGTCATCGAAGGTCAGAGCATCGCGGAAGGAGGACATGTCGGGGCTCCCAGAGCTTGGAAGCGCCGCAATATAACCCCGCTCCGGCCGTTGTGAAGCGCAGATCTAGGGGGCCTGCGTTGCGTCCCGCGGATTTCGGCCTGCGTGCCGTCCACGCCGTCCTGTCATCCCAGACCCGTCATGGCGAGCCCCAAAGGGGCGTGGCCATCCAGCGGCACCGGCCCTCCTGGATGGCCGCGTCGCTGCGCTCCTCGCCATGACGAAAAAGCCGGGATCAGCCCGCACCGACGCTTTTATCCGCCGGACTCCCGGCCCTTGAAGTCCGTGGCCACGACATAGACCTCGGAGCTGTCCTGGCGGCTGGCCGGCGGCTTGACGTGGCGGACCTTGGCGAAGTTGCGCTTCAGGACGTCGAGCAGATCCTTCTCCGCCCCGCCCTGGAACAGCTTGGCGACGAAGGCGCCGCCCGGCACCAGCACGTCGAGGGCGAAATCGGCGGCGGTCTCGGCCAGCGCCATGATCCGCAGATGGTCGGTCGCCTGGTGGCCGACGGTCGGCGCCGCCATGTCGCTGAGCACGATGTCGGCCGGGCCGGCCAGCGCCTCCTTCAGCCGGGCCGGCGCCGCGGGGTCGAGGAAGTCCATCTCCAGGATGGTCGCGCCCGGCACCGGGTCCATGCCGAGATAGTCGATGCCGACCACCTTGCCGCTTGGCCCCACCCGCTCCAGCGCCACCTGGATCCAGCCGCCCGGCGCGCAGCCGAGGTCGACCACGCGCATGCCGCGGCGCAGCAGATGCAGCTTGTCGTCGAGCTGCAGCAGCTTGAACGCGGCGCGCGAGCGGTAGCCCAGCCGCTTGGCCTCGGCGACATAGGGGTCGTTGAGCTGGCGTTCGAGCCATCGGGTCGAGGACGGGGTCCGCTGCTTGGCGGTCTTGACCCGCACGGTCAGACCGCGGCTGCCGCGGCCGCTCGGCCCCCCTGCCCTCGCGGCGCCCGGTTTCTTTGGAGTCTTCATCTCACCCGGATTTTATCAGGCGTGGCGCTTCTGCGCCTCGGCCAGCAGGTCGAACAGGATGCCCTCGCGCACGCCGCGGTCGCCGACCCTGAGCTTGCCGACCGGCCAGGTGTCGCAGATCGCCTCGAGGATGGCGCAGCCGGCCAGCACCAGGTCGGCCCGGTCGCGCCCGATGCAGGGATAGGACGCCCGCGCCGCGTAGTCGAGGCCGAGCAGCATGCGGCTGGCGCGGCGCGCCTCCTCGAAGGTCAGGATGCAGCCGTCGACCTCGGAGCGGACATAGCGCGGCAGGCCGAGATGCACCCCGGCCAGGGTGGTGACGGTGCCGGAGGAGCCGATCATCTGCACCCGGCCCTCGGCGATCAGCCCACGCAGATTGTTGCGGGCCTCGAACGCCGCCAGGGCGGCGGCGGTCGCGGCACTCATCGCGGCATAGGTCCCGGCCGACACCTCGTGGCCGCCATGCTGCTCGGCCAGGGAGACGACGCCGAGCGGGATGCTGAGCGCGTCGAGCGTCACCGCCTGGCCGTCGGAATCGATCTCCAGCCAGGTCAGCTCGGTCGAGCCGCCGCCGATGTCGAAGATGATCGCGTGCGGGATCGCGGGGTCGAGCAGCGGCGCGCAGCCGGCCGCGGCCAGGCGCGCCTCCTCCGCCGCCGGGATCATCTCCAGCGTCAGTCCGGTCTCGCGGCGCACCCGGTCTCGGAAGGCCGGAAAGTTGCGGGCCTGGCGGCAGGCCTCGGTCGCCACGGCGCGCGACAGGATCACGTTCTGACGCCGGATCTTGGCGGCGCAGATGCGCAGCGCCGACAGCGTTCGCTGCATCGCCTCGGGCTGCAGCCGCCCGGTCGCGCCGACGCCCTCGCCCAGCCGGACGATGCGGCTGAAGGCGTCGACCACCTGGAATCCGCCCGCGGCCGCGCGCGCGATCAGCAGCCGGCAGTTGTTGGTGCCGAGATCCACCGCGGCATAGAGGGGTTCGGGCCGGGGCGCCCGACGTCGATCGCCGGCCGCGGTGGCCTCCGAGATCGCGATCGACTCCACCACTGACATTCCTTCCATGGCCGTCCGTCTGGTTTTTCGAACGGCGCCTCCGTCCCTTCACCGAACTGTAGCGCAGCCATCACCAAAGAGGAAATGGCCGCAGGGTCGCATCCGCTTTCGGCATGGCTGCCGTTCCTTCACACGGGCCTTTACACGGGCGGATCACTGGGGTAGACACCCTCCCGCCGGCCGCTGGGGGATCGTCTAGTGGTAGGACAGCGGACTCTGACTCCGCCAGCCTAGGTTCGAATCCTAGTCCCCCAGCCAATTCCGGCCTCTCCAGACAATTCGACGACATCGGCCGGCCGGCGCTGGTTCGTTTTGCCTGCACGCGTCGCGTCCAGGCCTCTCGGTCTGGCCATTGCCCGCCATCGGCGTGTAGCCTCGGACATTCCCGAAACCCGACGGACGAGGCCGAGCATGCGATCGGTGGTGATGATCTTGGCCGTGGCGATCCTGGCCCGCATCGCCATCACGCCGGTCTATTACCTGATCGAGGAGGCCGATGACGACGCGGCCCCGCCGTCGGCCGCCATTCTCGCCGGCAGCCGGGAGAGCTGCGAGCAGGCACTCGCCGCATCACCCGCTCCACGCGCGCGCTGCGAGAGCATCTCGGGCTTCCGGCATCTTCTGGGCTCGGCCGGCGCGGCCTTCGGCTCCCTGCAGAGAATCGCCGACGAGACCCTGCAGCCCGCCGGAGATGTCCAGGATGCGGCGATCGAGGCCGTGCAGGACGCCGCGGCCGACGCCGTGCAGGACCTCGCCGTCGACGCGGTCCAGGATGCGATCGGCGGGGACGACGAGTCTCCGCTGGACTGAGGCGACAACGGCCGTCGCCACAGCCGGAGATTGCGGATCGACATGGACGTCACAATTTTGTAACACTCCGGCCAAGGGGCATCGGTTCTTGGAGTTCCGGTTCATTGGTTGCATTCAGCCCGTCCGGCGTGCGGGCGGCCGATGACTTGCCTCTTGGCTTCACCATCGCGCTGCCGCTCGTCCTCTTCTTTTCCTTCAGCCTCGCTCTCTATCTGCGGCCCGATCTGCGCCTGACAGTGATCGAAGGGGAGCTCGGTCTCCTGGAGAACGCCCAGGCGGCCATCCTCCTGGTCGCCCTGGCCGCATCGCTGATTCTCGTTGCCCGAGCCCGGGCCGCGCAGGAGCGTGGCCTCGTGCTCTGGGCCGCCCTGCTGGCGCTCGGCTCGCTCTACATGCTCGGCGAGGAGATCAGCTGGGGTCAGCACTATGTCGGCTGGACCGCCGAAGGGTGGTTCGCCCAAGTCAACGACCAGCAGGAGACCAACCTGCACAACACCTCCGCCTGGTTCGACCAGAAGCCGCGCGCGCTGATGGAGGTCGCGATCTATGTCGGCGGCATCCTCTACCCGCTGGTCACGGCTGCGACCGGCCGGCTGCGCGTCGGCCGGCCATGGTGGCTGATGCCGACCTTCGCCGGATTCACCGCGGCCCTGCTGACGTTGGTGACGATCCTGCCGGAATGGCTGCACCTGTTCGGCTTCGGCCAAAGACCGAAGCCCTACCGCGCGTCCGAGCAGCAGGAGCTGTTCATCTATCTGTTCGTCCTGCTCTACGCCCTGTCGCTGCTGCGGCGGCTGAAGGCCCGGCCTTCGTGACGAATCGCCGGCCCGGAGCGCACGAGCCCCGGGGCCGGCACCCGTTCACCCGTCGGCTTCAGCCTCCGATTCGCCACGCAGCACCGCGGCGACCTCAGGATGGCCGAAATGCTCGGCCCAGCCGAGCGGCGTGCTCCCGTAGGTCCGGTCGCGAATCGCCGGGTCCGCCCCGTGCCGCAGCAGCAGGCGGGCGCCGCGCGGGTCGTTGGCCCAGCCGGCCACCATGTGCAGCGGGGTGACGTCCGCGGTGTCGCCCCAGGCGACGCGGCGGTTCACATCCGCCCCCTGTCCGATCAGCCAGTCCACCGCCTCGGCCCGATGGGCCAGCAGCGCCCAGTGCAGCGCGGCACCGTTGTGCGGCGCCCCGTCGATATCGGCGCCGCTGGCGAGCAGCGCCGCCATCGCCTCGATCCGGCCGCTGCGCGCGGCCCAGGTCAGCGCCTCGTCCAGGACCTCCTGCGGCGCGCCGGTCATGTGCCATTTCGGGAAGCCGCTGTGCGGGCGGTAGAAGCCGCGATGATGCCCCGCTTCCGGCCGCAGCCGGCCGTCGGCATCGAAGAACAGCGCGATCAGGTCGAGCCGGCCGAGCCCGGCGGCGATGCGCAGGTTGAGCGGCACCACCACCTCCGACGCCAGCCTTTCGGCAACCGTGATGTGCCCCCAGAACAGGGCGACGGCCAGCGGCGTGCCGCCGTCGCCATAGGCCTCGGCCTCGACCGGCGCGCCGGCCGCGATCAGCCGCTCGAGAAGGGTCAGCCGCGCCTCGAGGTCGCCGCGGCCGCCGCCATAGGCAATGTCGTGCAGCGGCCCCCAGCCCTTGTCGTTGGTCAGGGCCGGATCGGCGCCGGCGTCGAGCAGGTCGCCGGCCAGGACCAGCCGGTTCATCGAGACCGCCAGCATCAGCAGGCGGTTGCCGTTGGTGCCCTTGGCGTTGACCAGGCCGGGATTCGCCGCCAGCACCGCGGCCAGGGCGGCGCGATCGTCGCCGCGGATCGCCTCGAAGGCGATGCGGAACGGCTCCGCGGCCCGACCGGCCTTCATCGCCCTGATGCGTTCGGCGAAGGCCGCCCAGTCGTCGAAGCCGTGGCTGCGGGCGACGATCAGCTCGGCGTCGGCCTGGCTCAGCTCGGCGGCGCGGATCTCGGTCTCCGACGCCGCGGCGAAGCGCGGGTGGAAGCGCTGCACCAGGCGGATGGACCCCGCCTCGCCGGTGCGGTGGTTGCTGCGGATCCCGGCGGCGCGGTCCCGGTAATACTGCAGCTCGACCTCGAAGGGCCGGGCGATCTCCGGCGGCTCGCCCGCCAGATGCGCCTGCAGCTTCGGCCAGCTGGCGAAGCCGTATTCGCGGGCGACGACCCATTGCGCGTCGCTCAGCTTCGCCATGGCGACCAGCTCGGCATCGGGGCGATGGGCCAGCCGGGGATGGCTGTAGCGGAGTCGGGCCAACGCCTCGGCATCGCCGGCGCGCAGCGCCTTCAGCAGGTCCTTGGCGCGCTTCTTCTGCTGCTCCGGATCGGGCGACGCGGGCAGGTCCTGGGCATAGGGATGGGGCAAGACGCTCCTCCTTTCACTCGCCCGGCATCCGCATCAACGGGCAGAAAGAAGGATCGACGCAGGAAGCGCAGCTCTCTCGCAAGTGGGCGCTGCCCTTCCCGCGGACCGGATGCGTCTTGCACGCGGCCTGGAGGCTAGCGGGCGGCCCGACGCGCGGCAAGGGCCTCCGACGCCGGCAACGCCCCCGGCCTCGACCGAGCGCCATCCGTTGCTTGCGGTTTCCGATGATCGCTGAGCCGCGAGACATTGCTCCCGGCCGGATCGGGCGGCGGGCCTGGCTGAGATATTCGCCATTGCTTATGCGACAGAAACTCAAGACCAAAATAAATCCAGTCTTTGCGGAAAAAGCCTCCAATTCCGAAATACCCCTCCCAAACCCTGAGAATTGCTGCGATCACCTTGATATTTCGGATGGATATCATGGGCTCGTCCCTCCTTTCGAAGGGGATTCACTAGTCCATCTCTATGTCATACAAATGACAATTCTCGCGAAATCTGCCGCGCAAGCGAAGAAAACATGAGAAGGCGCTGGCTTCGCCATTGCGAGTCCAGCGCCTTCATTCGAGATTTCGCCCTCGATGCCGGTTTGCCGGCCGCCCGGCTTACCCGTTCCCGACGAAGCTCGAGATCAACCGATTCACCTCGGCCGCGGCCTCCATATGGACCATGTGGCCCTTGCCGTTGAAGCGGTGCACCGGGATCGCGGCCGGCAGCCCCTCGGCATGGACGGCGGGCAGGATGGCGTCGGCCGTGCCCCAGATCACCTGGACCGGAACCCGGGCCTGGCCGAGCCGGTCGCGCAGCGACACCGCCTGGCGGCCGCCGGGGAAGAAGGACCCGGCGATCGTCTTCAGCGCCGCCTCGACCCCGTCCAGCCGCTTGTACTTCAGCACATCCTCGACCAGGTCGCGGGTCACCAGCTCCGGATCGGCGAACAGCGCCTCGAGATGCGGCTTCAGATCCTTCCGCTTCTGTGCCGCGATGAAGCCCTCGATGTAGCCGCTGTTGATCTCGGCCCCCAGCCCGGCCGGGGCGATCAGCGTCGCCGAGGCCACCCGGTCTGGCGCGTCGAGCGCCAGGGACAGCGCCACCGCCCCGCCCATGGAATGGCCCACCAGATGCGCCTTGGCGATGCCGGCGGCGTCGAGATAGGCCAGCACCGCCCCGGACAGGGCGGCGAGGTCGCCGGCCCCGACCTCCTTGCCCGAGCCGCCATGGCCCGGCAGGTCGATGGCATGGACCGTGCGGCCTGTCAGCGCCGGCTGGGTGAACAGCCAGTTGTTGAGGTCGCCGCCGAAGCCATGGATCAGCACGATCGGCGTGCCGTCCCCCTCGCCCGTCACCAGGGCCCGGATCGCCCGGCCGCCGGCCTGGACGATCTTGGGTTCCGGCGGCGGCGCGGCGCTCTCGGCCGCGGCCGCCGCCTCGGCCTGGAAGGCCTCGATGAAGCGGTCGAGCTCGGCCTCGTCGACCTCGCCCTCGACCACGACGCCGAGCAGGGCGCCGACCGGCAGGGTCTGGCCCTCCGCCGCCACCCGCCGGCGCAGCGTGCCGGCGACCGGCGATTCCAGCGCATTGGTGATCTTGCTGGTCTCGATGTCGACGATCTCGGTGCCCGGTTCGATCCGCGCCCCCTCCTCCGCCGTCCAAGCGGCGAGCAGGCCTTCGGTCATCGCCAGGCCCCATTTCGGCATGGTGATCGGGTGGATGGTCCCGGTCATTCGGCGGCCTCCCGCCGGTCCGGCGCGCCCATCACCGTGCGCACCGCTGCCGCCACCTTGCCGGCGTCGGGGATATACAGATCCTCCAGCGCCGCCGAGAACGGCACCGGCACATGCGGCGGCGACACCATCTTGATCGGCGCCTTCAGGCTGGCGAAGGCCTGGTCCGCCACCTGGGCCGAGATGTCGGTGGCCATGTTGCAGCGCGGGCTGGCCTCGTCCACCACCACCAGCCGGCCGGTCTCCTCCACGCTCTCCAGGATCGTGTCGAGGTCGAGCGGCGAGGTCGTGCGCGGGTCGATGATGGTGCAGTCGATCCCTTCCTTGGCCAGGGTCTCGGCCGCCGCCTTCGCCATCTGCACCATCCGGCCGATGGCGACGATGGTGACGTCCTCGCCCTCGCGCACCAGGTTCGCCTCGCCGAAGGGGATGGTGTAGGGCTCGTCCGGCACCTCCTCCTCCATGTCGTACAGCACCTTGTGCTCGAAGAAGATCACCGGGTCGTCGTCGCGGATCGCCTGGATCAGCAGGCCCTTCGCCTCATAGGGCGAGGACGGGATGACGCATTTCAGGCCGGGGATGTGGGTGAACACCGGGTACAGGCACTGGCTGTGCTGGGCCGCGGCGCGGAAGCCGGCGCCGTACATCGTGCGGATGGTCAGGGGCGTCACCGCCTTGCCGCCGAACATGTAGCGGAACTTGGCGGCCTGGTTGAAGATCTGGTCGAAGCAGACGCCCATGAAGTCGACGAACATCAGCTCGGCGACGGGGCGAAGCCCGCTGGCCGCGGCGCCGGCGGCGGCGCCGATGAAGGCGCTCTCGGTGATCGGCGTGTCCAGCACGCGGGTCGGCCCGAACTCCTTGTACAGGCCCTTGGTGACGCCGAGCGGCCCGCCCCAGGCGTCCTGCTCGCCCGGCGAGCCGGAGCCGCCGGAGATGTCCTCGCCCATCAGGATCACGCGCGGGTCGCGCCGCATCTCCTGCGCCAGCGCCTCGTTGACCGCCTGGCGGAAGCTCTTCCTGCTCATGCCCTGCCTCCCTCAGTACGAGACGTAGACGTCGGTCAGGAGATCGGCCGGCCCCGGCACCGGGGCGGCCTTGGCCTCGACCACGGCCCGGTCGATCTCCTGCCTGATCTCGGCGTCTATGGCGTCGAGCTGCGCGGCCTCCAGCAGGCCGGCCTCGGTGACCCGGTTGCGGAACAGGTCCAGGCTGTCGCGCTGGGCCCGGATGGCGTCGACCTCGCCGGGGGCGCGGTAGGTCTGGGCATCGCCCTCGAAATGGCCGTAGTAGCGGTTCAGCTTCACCTCGATCAGGGTCGGGCCGTTGCCCGACCGGGCCCGGTCGATCGCCTCCCGCGCGGCCTCCCACACCGCGAAGAAGTCGTGGCCGTCGACCTGGACGCCGGGCATGCCGAAGGCCTGGGCGCGCTCGACGATGTCCTTGCAGCTGACCGAGTATTTGCTCGAGGTCGCCTCGGCATAGCCGTTGTTCTCGAACACGAAGATCGCCGGCAGCTTCCAGACGGTGGCCAGGTTCATCGCCTCGAAGGTGGTGCCCTGGTTCGACCCGCCGTCGCCGACGAAGGCCACGGCGACGCCGCCGGTGCCGAGCGTCTTGGCCGCCAGCGCGGCGCCGCAGATCAGGGGCGGGCCGCCGCCGACGATGCCGTTGGCGCCCATCATGCCCTTGGAGAGGTCGGCGATGTGCATCGATCCGCCCTTGCCGCCGCACAGCCCGTCGCGGCGGCCGTAGATCTCCTTCATCATCGCCGCCGGATCGCAGTCCTTGGCGATGCAGTGGCCGTGGCCGCGATGGGTGCTGGCGATCGAATCCCGGTCGGTCAGGTGCAGGCAGACGCCGACGGCGCTGGCCTCCTCACCGGCATAGAGATGGACGAAGCCCGGAATCTCCCCGGTCGCGAATTCAAGATGGACCCGATCCTCGAACTCCCGGATCAGGCGCATCTGGCGATAGGCACGCAAAAGGTCGTCGCGACTCAACTGCATGGCCGTTCCTCCCGTTGCGGATCTTTATGTCCGGCAAAGAGCCTAACGCGCGCCCGTTCGGGTTGTGAACCCGTCACGTATCGCCTTCTCCTTTGGTCGAAGGAATCGCGGATGCGTCCTGGCCCGATCACGCCGCAGTCCGACCCATCCGCAACCGGCCTTAATCGATAGGGAGGAGCCGTCGGAGAATGTACAAATGACTTGTGGCTATTTAAGGCATCGGCAATAATGCCCTAAGAAAACAAATAAGATTTTATGGAGGCGAGGCCTGGCTAATGATGACCATGAAGTCAGTGATTCCTCGCCTGTTGTTGCAACAGGAATACGCCCCCAACCGGAAATGATTTGGATTGCCGGCCGGTGGTGTGACGGCATCCAGGCTGCCGCAGCCGTCACCGAACAGTGCAGGGAGCCTGGATCGGCATCGGACAATACGGAGGAGCATTTCAGATGATGGGTTACGCATTTCGACCCGGGAGCGGCTTCGGCATCTCGATTCGATCGGTCGCGACGGCGGCGATCCTGGCGCTCGCGGCTTGCTCCCAGCAGCAAAGCAGCGGGACGAATTCGGTTTCGGTGCAGAACCAGACTCCGTCCGGCA
The DNA here is from genome assembly GCF_000423185.1 of Inquilinus limosus DSM 16000. Classification (GTDB taxonomy): domain Bacteria; phylum Pseudomonadota; class Alphaproteobacteria; order DSM-16000; family Inquilinaceae; genus Inquilinus; species Inquilinus limosus. The sequence goes on from NZ_AUHM01000013.1 coordinate 127,368, forward strand.
CGGTCACGATGCATCAGGTGCAGGCGGCCTTCATCGGCAGCGGCAACACCGGGGACGGCACGCTCCACTTCCAGGGCAGGACCCATCGGTTCAAGGTCTCGGGTCTTGGCGTCGGCGGCATCGGCGTGTCGACGATCGATGCCACCGGCGAGGTCTACGACCTGAGGAGGGTCAGCGACTTCGAGGGGGCCTATGCCCAGGGGCGCTACGGATTTGCGGTCGGCGAGGAAAGCGGCGGAGATCTGTGGCTGCAGAACGACAAGGGCGTGGTCATGCATCTCAAGGCCAGGCGAACGGGCTTGATGCTGAGTCTGGGCGGCGATGCGGTCGTCGTCACGCTGGAGGATTAGGCCACGCCAGCCGAACAGACAGGCCTCTTGGGGTTCCATCGGTCTCAGGCACGGCTGATGGAATGCCATGAATGCGGGCTGCGGCATGCCGTGCCGGCGCTGCCGGACGGCACCGCGGCCCGCTGCATCCGCTGCGGCGCGACCCTGCACCGGTTCCGCGCCAGCTCGCTCGACCATGCCCTCGCCTACACCTGCGCCGGGCTGGTGCTGTTCCTGATGGCGAACTTTCTGCCCTTTCTCTCAATGGAGATCTCAGGCCGGGTGCAGAGCGCCAGCCTGGTCACAGGGATCTTCGCACTGTACCGGCAGGGGCTATGGGAACTGGCCGGGGTGGTGGCGCTGACCATGTTCGTCGCGCCGCTTCTGCGGTTGGGCACCCTGTTCCTGGTGCTGGGTGGCCTGCGGCTGAGGCGGCCGCCGCGCTGGCTGCCGCGGCTCTACCGCTGGGCCGACCTGCTCGGCCCCTGGGCGATGGTCGAGGTCTACATGCTCGGCGTGTTCGTCGCCTATGTGAAGCTGATCGACCTCGCCACCATCGTCGTTGGACCTGGCCTCTATTCCGTCGGCGGGTTGATGCTGGCGATCATCGCCGCCGGCACCAGCCTCGACACCGAGACGGTGTGGCGGGAGTTCGAGCGGCGCGGCCTGGTACCACCGCCGCCACCCGCCGATCCCCGCCGCCCGACCTGCCTGTGCCACGCCTGCGGCCTGGTCTCCAACCTGCCGCCCGGCGGCCATGGCGACTGCCCGCGCTGCGACGCCGCGCTGCATCGCCGGCGGCCGGAGAGCCTGACCCGCACCTGGGCGCTCGTCGTCACCGCGATCATCCTCTACATCCCGGCCAACCTCTTCCCGGTGATGACGGTGATCTCGCTGGGCAGCGGCGCGCCGGACACGATCATGAGCGGGGTGATCGAGCTGGCCGATGCCGGCATGTGGCCGCTGGCGGCACTGGTGTTCTTCGCCTCGATCACCGTGCCGGTGCTGAAGCTGGCCGGGCTGATCTACCTCCTGGTCACCACCCAGCGCGGGGCCAGGGAACAGCTGCGCAATCGCACCGTGATCTACCGCATCGTCGAGGCGGTCGGCCGCTGGTCGATGATCGACATCTTCATGCTCTCGATCCTGGTGGCGCTGGTCCAGCTCGGCCAGCTGGCGACGATCGAGCCCGGGATCGGAGCCGTGTCCTTCGCCGCGGTGGTGATCATCACCATGATCGCCGCCATGACCTTCGATCCGCGCCTGATGTGGGACGCGGCGGGAGAGAACCATGACCGAGGCTGAGATCCTGCGCGACACGGCCGTGCCGACACCGCCCGCGCCGAACCCGCCCGCGCCGCGCCTCGACCGCCGGCGCCGGCTGTCGCCGATCTGGCTGGTGCCGATCGTGGCGGCGCTGGTCGGGGTCTATCTCGCCTGGATCACCTTCTCCGAGAAGGGCCCGACGATCACCATCAGCTTCCAGACCGCGGACGGGCTGGAGGCCGGCAAGACCCTGATCAAGCACAAGGAGGTGGTGTTCGGCACGGTCAAGAGCATCGCCCTGTCGGAGGATCTGAGCCATGTCGAGCTGACCGCCGAGATGACCCGGGAGGCGGCGCCGCATCTGCGCCAGGGCACCCGCTTCTGGGTGGTGCGGCCGCGGCTGTCCGCGACCGGTGGCGTCTCCGGCCTGAGCACGATCCTGTCGGGCGCCTATATCGAGCTGGACCCGGGTCCGGGCGACAGCGAACGGCACTTCACCGGGCTGGAGGAGCCGCCGGTGGTGCGGGCCGGGGTGCCGGGTACGGCCTATGTGCTGAAGGCCGACCGGATCGGTTCGGTCGGTCCCGGCTCGCCGATCTATTTCCGCGGCGTGCAGGTCGGCGAGGTCACGGGCTACGAGTCCGCCGACCTCGAAGCCGGGGTCACCATCCACGCCTTCGTCCGGGCGCCCTATGACCGGTACATCTATGACGGCACCCGGTTCTGGAACGCCGCCGGCATCTCGCTGACCACCGGGCCGCAGGGCTTTAAGCTCGAGCTGGAATCCCTCGCGGCGGTGCTGGCCGGCGGCATCGCCTTCGACACCCCGGCCACCGCCCGCACCGGCGAGCCGGCCAAGGCGGACACCGTCTTCACCCTCTACAAGGACGCCACCAGCAGCCGGGAGGCGGACTACACCGTCCGCCTGCCCTATCTGGTCTACTTCGACGGCTCGGTCGGCGGCCTGGCGCCGGGCGCTCCGGTCGAATGGCACGGCCTCAAGATCGGCCAGGTCACCGATGTCCGGCTGCAATACGACGTCGCCGCGGGCATGGCGCGGATCCCGGTGACGATCGAGGTGGAGCCGCAGCGGATCGAGCTGGTCGGCACCGACCCGAGTTTCGGCAGCGGCGCCAATGTGGCGGCGCTGGTCCGGCGCGGGCTGCGGGCCCAGCTGAAGACCGGCAATCTGCTGACCGGGCAGATGGTGGTCACCTTCGACATGGTCCCCGACGCGCCGCCGGCGGAGCTGGGCACGGGCGACCGCTACCCGGTGATCCCGAGCGTGCCGGGGCAGTTCGACAGCGCCATGCGCTCGATCAACGGCATCCTCGACAAGGTCTCGGCCCTGCCGCTCGACCAGCTGATCGAACAGGCCGACGCCACGCTGAAATCCTTCGAGAGCCTGGCCGCGGCGCCGGAGATCACGGAGTCGCTGCGGTCGCTCGCCGGCGCTTTGGCCTCGACCCAGCAGCTGCTGGGCCAGGCCAACACCGATCTCCGACCGGTGATGGAGAGGCTGCCGCCGCTCCTCGCCACCGCGCAGCAGGCGGTGCAGCGGCTGTCCGGCACGCTCGGCTCGATCAACCAGGGCTATGGCGCGGACTCGACCTTCAAGCGCGACCTGACCCGGCTGATGAGCCAGGTCGACGACACGTTGCGCTCGGTCCGCGTCCTCACCGACTATCTCGAGCAGCACCCCGAGGCGCTGATCCGGGGCAAGACACAAGGGCTGAACTGATGATGCTGTCCCGCCGCGCCGCCCTCTCCGTCCTGCTGGCCGGGACGGCCCTCGCCGGCTGCTCCTCTCCGCCGCCCAAGGTCTACACTCTGACGGTGGTGCCGGGCGCGGCGGTCGGCGGCCGGCCGGTGACGGCCTCGGTGGCGATGGTCGACATCCCGAAATATCTCGACCGGCCGCAGATCGTCCGCCGCTCGGGCGCGGTCGAGCTCGGCGTCGAGGAGTTCGAGCGCTGGGGCGAGCCGCTGGCCAATATGGTGCAGCGGGTGCTGGCCGACGACCTGGCTGCACGCCTTCCGGCCGGCTCGGTCGTCACCACCAGCCGGACGCTGTCGGGCGATGAGGCTCTGACGGTCGAACTCGCGCTCGGCCGCTTCGATCCCGATCCCGACGGCACCATCGTGCTGGAGGCGCAGTGGCGCGTGCTGCGCAAGGCCGGCGGCCGGCCCAAGACCGAGACCGCCCGCATCACCCGCCGCCCCGCCGACGACAGCACCGCCGCCGAGGTCCGGGCCATGAGCGATGCGTTGGGCGAGCTCGCCGACCGCATCGCCCGCGGGATGCGATGAGCCGGCTATGGCGTGACGAGCGGCTGCCTCTGGTCCAGGATCACTGCCCGAAGGGCCGGATCGTCAGCGCCACCCGCCGGTTCTCCTGCCGCCCCGCGGCCGTGGCGTTGCTGGCGATCGGCTGGGTCTCTCCGGCACCGCCGATGTTGATCCGCGGCGGATAGACCCCGCGCGAGGAGATGTAGTCGGCGACCGAGCGCGCCCGCGCCTCCGACAGCCGCTGGTTGTACTCGGCCGACCCGGTGTTGTCAGTGTGGCCGATCACGTCGATATAGGTGTCGGTGTACTGGTTCAGCGTCGCCGCGACGCTGTCGAGCGGGCCGTAGAATTGCGGCTTGATGGTCGCGGAATCGGTGGCGAAGGTGACGTCGCCCGGGATGTCCAGGATCAGGTTGTCGCCGCGGCGGGTGACATCGATGCCGGTACCGGCGAGGTTGCGCCGCAGATCGGCCTGCTGCCGGTCCATATAGGCGCCGAGGGCGCCGCCCGCGAGCGCGCCGATGCCGGCGCCGATCAGGGCTCCTTCACCGCGGTTGCCGCCGCTGACCAGCGCGCCGATGCCCGCACCGGCCAGACCGCCGGCGGCCGCCCCGCCGATCGTGTTCCGCGAGCTGTCGAACTGGCAGGACGCGACCGCCGCGGCCAGACCGACCACGACCAGGCATTTATGGATACGCATGGCACCCTCCCTCGACAGCATCAGATTGAGGATCGGTGCGAGGCGGCGTTCGTCAAGCGCAATCAGTTCCGCAGCACGATACAGGCGCCGCCGGCGCGGCGCAGGCGGCTGCAGAACTGGTTGCCCTCGGCCCGGCTCTGCGCCGGCACGCTGACCCGGTAGAAGCGTCGCGTGCCCATGCTGAGCATGCGGGTGCCGACGATCATCGGCTGGATGCCCGCCATCAGCTGCGGAAAGCGCCGGCGGACGCGGTTGTAGGACGCCAGCGCCCGGCCCTTGGAGAAGTTGCCGGCGATCTGCACGTGCCAGGGCGCGGTCGGCGAGACCAGCTCGTCCCGGTCCGCCTCGGTCTTCAGCGACGCCAGCAGCTCCAGGCAGGATTTCGAGCTGCCGTCGAAGCTGGGGATGCTGCCGTCGGCCTTCGGCATCCAGTCGTCGGCCGGGCGCTTGGTGATGAAGAGGACATAGTCCTCGGTCTCCAGGGGCAGGAAGCCGCGGCCGCCGATCCAGCTCGCGACCCGGTTGGGGCCGGCGTTGTAGCCGGCGGCGGCGAGGCCGAGATTGCCGAACTGGTCGCGCAGCTCGGCCAGGAAGGCGGCGGAGGCCGGCAGTGCCGTCTCCGGGTCGAACGGGTCGGCCAGGTCGCGCAGCTTGGCGGTACCGGGCATGAACTGGGCGACGCCCTGCGCCCCCTTCGGGCTGACCGCGCGCGGCCGGAACCGGCTCTCCTTCCAGATCAGCCGGGTGAAGAACTCCAGCGGCAGGTCCTCGGCGGCGGCGGACTGCTCGATCAGCCGGCACACCGCCTGCTCGACCGTCTCGTCCTTGCCCTGCGCCGCACCGGCTGCCGACGACAGCAGGGCGCAGGCGATCGCGATCCAGCCAAACGAACGCATGCGCAGCCACACCACCGTCGAATCGAGCACCGGCAATTCCGCAAGGATATTGCGATTTGATGCCGCCGTCGCCTCCACCTTAACCGGTATTGACGGCATTCGATGCATTCGCCCAAAGTGGTCGGGATGTCAGACCAATTTTGCCGTTCCACTGCATAGACAACCGCCACCGCGATGTCCGCCCGCCCCCGCCCCGCCCTGCTGCCGGTCCGCACGCCGACGCGTGACGAAGCGGCCCTGGCGGCGATCGCGGAGCATGTCGAGCGCGCCGGCATCAAGCCCGGTGAGCGGCTGCCGCCGGAACGCGAATTGGCCGAGCAGTTGCAGGTCAGCCGCTCCACCATCCGCGAGGCGCTGAAGCGCTGGGAGGGCCTCGGCATCGTCGAGATGCGCAAGGGCAGCGGCACCTATCTCAAGGTGCCGGTCTCGACCGCCAGCATCCACATGCCGCTGACCATCGACCGTGCCTCCGACGTCGCCACGCTCTTGCACACGCTGGAGGTGCGGCGGGCGCTGGAGGGCGAGGCCGCGGCGATCTGCGCCCGCCGGGCGACGGCCGAGCAGATCGCCGAGATCGGCCGCCGCCTCGACATCATGGAGGCGCACCACACCAAATACGGCGACGCGCCGGAGCAGGACTGGGAGTTCCACCAGTCGATCTTCCGCGCCACCGAGAACCCGATCTTCGGGCAGATCCTGGCCAGCATGCGCGATGCCTTCCACCGCTTCTGGGAGAACCCGCTGGACATGCCGGATTTCGCCGGACGCACCTTCCCCTATCACCGCGTGATGTACGACGCGATCGTCCGGCGCGACCCGGACGGCGCGCGCAACGCCGCCCTGACCATCATCGACATGGTCGATGAGGACATCCGAGACGCCGATCGCAGACGGACCCGATGACCGACGATTTTCCCGTCCCCGGGGAGTACGGGGTCGCCACCACGCTGGCGCATGACGACAGCTTCCCCGCCGGCGCGGTGGTGCCGCCGATCTATCAGACCTCGCTGTTCACCTTCGCCAGCTATGCGGAGATGGAGGCGACCTTCTCCGGCCAAGTGCGGCGCCCGGTCTACTCCCGCGGCGACAACCCGACGGTGCAGGAGTTCGAGCGCAAGGTGGCGGCGCTGGAGGGGGCCGAGGCGGCCCGCGGCACCGCCAGCGGCATGGCGGCGGTCAGCGCCGCCGTGCTCAGCATCGCCGGATCCGGCGACCGCATCCTCTGCACCCGCCACGTCTATGGCGACGCCTACCGCCTGTTCGAGAAGCTGCTGCCGCGGCTCGGCATCGCCGTCGAGTATGTCGACGCGAGCGACCCGGCCGCGGTCGAGGCCCGGCTGCCGGGGGCGAAGCTGCTCTATCTCGAGAACCCGACCTCGATGATGTTCGAGCTGCAGGAGATCGGGCGGCTCGCGGCCCTGGCCAAGGCGCACGGCGCGGCCACCATCATCGACAATTCCTGGGCGACGCCGCTGTTCCAGCAGCCGATCCGGCACGGCGTCGACCTGGTCGTGCACTCGGCCTCGAAATACCTGTCGGGCCACAGCGACACGGTGGCCGGGGTGATCGCCGGCTCGGCCGAGCGCATCGCCCGGATCAACGACCTGACCCACCCCTATCTTGGCGGCAAGCTGTCGCCCTTCGAGGCCTGGCTGCTGGTCCGCGGCATGCGCACCCTGCCGCTGCGGATGCGCCAGCACCAGGAGAGCGGCCTGACCATCGCCCGCCGCCTGGCCGAGCACTCGCTCGTTACCCGGGTGCTGCACCCGGCCTTCTCCAACCACCCCGGCGGCGCCACGCTGACCGGCCACAGCGGCCTGTTTTCCTTCGAAGTGGAGGAGAAGGTCGACGTGGTGCGGCTGGTCGACGGGCTGAAGCTGTTCAAGCTCGGCGTCAGCTGGGGCGGGCATGAGAGCCTGGTGGTCCCGGCCCGGGCCACGCTGCGCCAGGCCCAGGGCCCGAACTCCTTCGCCGCCTTCGGGGTCTCGCCGCGCCTCGTCCGGCTCGCGGTCGGACTCGAGGACACCGAAGATCTGTGGGCCGATCTCGACCGTGCCCTCGCAGGGTCCGTGAGTTGACGGGAGGGTCATCGCCGTGCCCATCCGAATCATCCGTCATGGCGAGGCGCGAAGCGACGCGGCCATCCAGGGGCCGATGCGAGCGGCCCTGGATGGCCACGCCCCTCCGGGGCTCGCCATGACGGTTCAAGATTTCGTACCGCCGATCTGACTTTCGACACCGCAAACAAGGGAGGCAAAAAAGTGAAACGTCTGATGCTCCTGGCCGGCCTGGCCGCGATCGCCTTCACCGGCCCGGCGCTGGCCGACACCAACCTGAAGCTGGTCGAGGTCATCACCAGCCCGCAGCGCACCGAGTTCCTGAAGGGCCAGATCGCCAAGTTCGAGGCCGCCAATCCGGGCGTGAAGGTCGAGATCGTCTCGCTGCCCTGGGGCGAGGCCTTCGAGAAGTTCCTGACCATGGTGCAGGCCGGCGAGACCCCGGACATCGCCGAGATGCCGGAGCGCTGGATGTCGCTCTACGCCAACAACGGGCAGCTCGAGGATCTCGGCCCCTACATTGCCAAGTGGGACGAGGCCTCGACCCTGAGCGACCGGACGGTGCAGTTCTCGAAGACCGTGAACGACACCCCCTACATGGTGCCGTACGGCTTCTATCTGCGCGGCCTGTACTGGAACAAGAAGATGTTCCAGGAGGCGGGGATCCAGGAGCCGCCGAAGACCCTCGACGAGTTCATGGAGGTATCGAAGAAGATCGCGGCGCTGGGCGGCGGCAAGACCGGCTACTGCCTGCGTGGCGGCAAGGGCGGCACTGGCGGCACCGCCTTCTTCATGCTGACCATGGACGGCAAGGGCACGTTCTTCAACGAGGACGGCACCTCGACCCTGGGCGACGAAGGCGCGGTCAAGGGCATGCAGTTCCTGGTCGACCTGTACAAGGCCGGCGGCGCCCCGAAGGACAGCCTGAACTGGGGATTCAACGAGACCGTCACCGGCTTCTACTCCGGCACCTGCGCGATGCTGGACAACGACCCGGACGCGATGATCGGCATCCTCGACCACATGAAGCCCGAGGACTTCGCAGTGGCGCCGATGCCGCTCGGCCCCGGCGGCCACGCCTATCCCTCGATCGGCTATGCCGGCTGGTCGATGTTCGCCAACAGCGAGCACAAGGAGGAGAGCTGGAAGCTGATGTCCTTCCTGCTCGACGCCGACCAGAACATCGAATGGGCCAAGTTCGTCGGCGTGCTGCCGATCCACAAGGGCGCCGAGAAGAACGAGCATTTCGCCGGCGAGCGCTATGCCGGCTGGTTCCAGGAGATGAACGACCCGCGCTGGCAGCCGATCCCCTGGCCGGCCCATCTCGAGGAGTTCGGCTACTTCTTCGACGTGATGTCGGTGCAGAGCTTCCAGGAGGCCCTGCTGGGCCAGAAGCCGGCCGCCGACGTGGCCAAGGAATGGGCCGACTACCTCACCGCCGCGCAACAGAAGTTCCTGGCCAGCAAGAAGTGATGCGTGTGGCCGGACGCTTCGACCTGCGGCCATTCCCAAGCCGTCATGGCGAGGCGCGCCGCGCCGTGGCCATCCAGGGGCCGGTGCGAGCGGCCCTGGATGGCCACGCCCCCCATTTGGACTCTGGGGCGGGGCTCGCCATGACGGGTTCAAAGATGCGATGGCGAGTATGACCATGACCCATGCGATCCCGGGCGCCCGCCCGGGATCTTTCCGCCGCGCGCTGGGCCATGCGCTGGAGCCCTGGCTCTATCTCAGCCCGGCCATCATCCTGCTGACGCTCAGCATGCTGGTGCCGCTGATCGTCGGGCTGTCCTATGCCTTCCAGAATTTCGGACCGTTCGGGAAGAGCACCTGGATCGGGCTGAAGAACTTCGAGACGCTGCTCGGTGACGCGAATTTCTGGCGGGCGCTGAAGAACACGGTCTGGTGGACCGTCGGCAGCCTGGTGTTCCAGTTCTTCGGCGGCCTCGGCCTCGCTTTGCTGCTGAACCGGGACTTCCCGGGGAAGCGGCTGACGCAGGCGCTGGTCTTCCTGCCCTGGGCGGTGCCGACCTTCCTGTCCGGCCTGGTCTTCGCCTGGCTGTTCAACCCGGTGGTCGGCCCCCTGCCCTACTGGCTGGCCGGCCTCGGCCTGCTGCCGGAGCCGTCCAACATCCTGTCCGATCCGGACCTGGCCATGTGGGGGCCGATCCTGGCCAATATCTGGTTCGGCATTCCGTTCTTCGCCATCACCCTGCTCGCCGCACTGCAGGCGATCCCGTCCGACTACTACGAGGCGGCGGCGATCGACGGCGCCACGGCTTGGCAGCGCTTCACCAGGATCACCATCCCGTTCCTGGCGCCGACCATCGCCATCACCGTGCTGTTGCGCACGATCTGGATCGCCACCTTCGCCGACCTGATCTGGGTGATGACCAATGGCGGCCCGGCCAACGCCACCAACATCCTGTCGACCTACATCTTCGCCCAGGCCTTCTCGCGGCTGAACTTCGGCTACGCCTCGGCCGTGGCGACGGTGCTGCTGCTCCTCCTCCTGCTCTATGCCGCGATCCTGATCCGGATGCGCAAGAGCCTGCTCGCGGAGCAATGAGATGACGCCAAGACCATGACCATCGTCGGACGTTCCCGCCTCGGCCGCCTCGCCAGCGGCACCGGCTTCTATCTCGGCATCGGCGCCTATCTGCTGTTCGCCCTGTTCCCGCTGTACTGGCTGGTCAAGATCTCGGTCACGCCGACCCAGCTCCTGTTCTCCGAAGGCATCACCTTCTGGCCGTCGGAGTGGACGCTGGGGAACTTCGGTTCGGTCCTGACCGCCAGCAACTTCCCGCGCTACTTCCTGAACAGCGTCATCGTCTCGATCGCCACCGCGGCGGTGGTCACGCTCTGCGCCTCGGCCTCCGGCTACGCCTTCTCGCGCTTCCGCTTCAAGGCCAAGCCGGCGGTGATGTTCGTGCTGCTGCTGACCCAGACCTTCCCGCTGGTGATGATCATCCCGCCGGTCTACCGGCTGATGGCGCCGCTGGGCCTGACCAACAACCTGATGGGGCTGATCGTCATCTACAGCGCCTTCAACGTCGCCTTCGCCACCTTCCTGATGCAGTCCTTCTTCGACGCCATCCCGAAGGACCTGGAGGAGGCGGCGATGATCGACGGCTGCAGCCGTTTCCAGGCGCTGCGCCGCGTGGTGCTGCCGCTGACTCTGCCGGGCATGGGCGCGACGCTGGGCTTCGTCTTCACCGCGGCCTGGAGCGAGCTCCTGTTCGCGCTGATGCTGATCAACTCCGACAGCCAGAAGACCTTCGCCGTCGGCCTGCTGACCTTCGTCGCCAAGTTCGGCGTCGACTGGGGGCAGATGACCGCGGCCTCGGTGCTGGCGCTGATCCCGGTCTGCATCTTCTTCGCCGTGATCCAGCGCTATCTGGTGCAGGGGCTGACGGCCGGTGCCGTCAAAGGATGAGCTGTTCCCTGCGGGCTTGAACGCGGCGCCGAAACGTCCGAGCGTGTCGGCGCCACCGGAGGGAACCGATCATGCCGCAGCATCATCTGCCTGCCTCGGCCGCGACCTGCGCCTGGGGTTATTTCGACGCCGCGCGCGAGCCGGTGCTGACGGTCGACAGCGGCGACACGGTCGTGATCGACACCGTGACGGGCGGGCCCGAGGTGCTGCCGACCGGCGGCTTCCACATCCCGCCGGAATTGTATGAGATCCATGAGCGCTGCGACCGGTCTACGCCCGGCCACATCCTGACCGGTCCGGTCGCGGTCCGCGGCGCCAGGCCCGGCCAGGTGCTGGAGGTGCGGATTCTCGACGTCTCGCTGCGCCAGGACTGGGGCTACAACGTGATCCGGCCGCTGGCCGGCACCCTGCCGTACGATTTCGAGGAAACGCGGCTGCTGCACATCCCGCTGGATGCGGAGCGCGGCACCGGGCGACTGCCTTGGGGCCTGGACCTGCCGCTGGCGCCCTTCTTCGGCGTCATGGGCGTGGCGCCGCCGAAGAGCTGGGGCCGGATCGGCTCGATCCAGCCGCGCGCCCATGCCGGCAACATCGACAACAAGGAACTTGTCGCCGGCACCACCCTCTACCTGCCGGTGTTCAACGACGACGCCCTGTTCTCCTGCGGCGACGGTCACGGCGCCCAGGGCGACGGTGAGGTCTGCGTCACCGCGATCGAGACCGCGCTGCAGGGCACATTCCAGCTGATCGTCCGCGACGACCTCGGCTTCGCCTACCCCCGCGCCGAGACCCCGACCCACCACATCACCATGGGGATGGATCCGGACCTCGACCGCTGCGCGGAGATGGCGCTGCGCGACATGATCGTGCTGCTCGGCGAGACCGCCGGGCTGTCGCGCGAGGACGCCTACACCCTATGCAGCCTGGCCGGCGACCTGCGCATCACCCAGACGGTGAACGGCTGCAAGGGCGTGCACATGATGATGACGAAGGATTTGCTGCGGCGATGACGGTGACTCGATCGACATCCTGCGGCCGCCGCGAGGCGGTACGGCTCGCCGGCTCCGTCCTGCTGGCCCTCTCGGCAGGCCCGGCCGCCGCAGCGTCGCTTGGTGACTGGCTCGGTGGCGCCGGCATGGCCGCCCGTTTCACTGCGGCCGGAATCCCGGCCAAGGCTTATGCGATGGGCAGCACATCGATGATGCCGACGTTGGGAGAGAAGGACGTCCTTCTGGCCGACCTGCGCGCGGCAGGGACCGTGCCCGGCCGCGGCGAGATCATCGTCTTCCGGCCGCCAGGGCCCGAAACGGTCTTCGCCAAACGGGTTATCGGGGTGCCAGGCGATCGGATCGCCCTGCAGGCCGGGCGGCTGGTCCTGAACGGCAAGGCCGTGGAGCGGCGTTCGAAGGGGCAGGTGGAACTGGACCTGCCGATGGGGCCGACACAGGTCTCGATCTATGAGGAGGCGCTGAGCGGCGTCCGGCCGTATGAGATCGCCGAGATGTCCGACAACGGCCTACTGGACGACGTTCCCGAGCGCGTGGTTCCGCCGGACGCCGCCTTCGTGCTCGGCGACAATCGGGACAACTCAATGGACAGCCGCATTGCCGATGTGGGCCCGATCCCGGCCAGGGCCATCATTGGCCGGGTGGTCTATCGGCTGCGGCCCGATTCCGGCTGGCTGGTACCGCCGGAGAGCGTCCCCGGGCTGGGCTGAGCCCGGGGGGCTCGGATAATCAGTCACGCGGCTGGGCGACGGTGCGCAGATACGGCTTCAGCGTCTTGAAGCCCTCCGGGAACTTCTGCTTCGCCTCCTCGTCAGAGACCGAGGTGACGATGATCACATCCTCGCCGTTCTTCCAGTCCGCCGGGGTCGCCACCTTGTGCTTCGCGGTCAGCTGCAGCGAGTCGATCACCCGAAGGATCTCGTCGAAGTTGCGGCCGGTGGTCATCGGATAGGAGATCACCAGCTTGATCTTCTTGTCCGGGCCGATGACGTAGACGTTGCGCACCGTCTGGTTGTTGACCGCGGTGCGGCCCTGCGAGGTGGTTCCGGACTCCGCCGGCAGCATGCCGTAGAGCTTCGACACCACCAGCTCGGAATCGCCGATCACCGGGAAGTTCGGGGCGGCGCCCTGGGTCTCCTCGATGTCCCGGGCCCAGCGTTCGTGATCGCCGACCGGGTCGACGCTGAGGCCGATCACCTTGACGTTGCGCTTGTCGAATTCCGGCTTGAGCTTGGCCACGGCGCCGAGCTCGGTGGTGCACACCGGGGTGAAATCCTTGGGATGCGAGAACAGCACGCCCCAGGACGAGCCGAGCCAGTCGTGGAAGCGGATCCGCCCCGCGGTGGTCTCGACTTCGAAATCGGGCGCGTCCTCACCAATCGCGAGCGGGCCGGCCATATTTACCTCCACTGTGTGTTAATTTCGCAATTTTACCGCGCCGCGGGTCCAGTGTCATCAGGAGCGTAGCCCTCGGCCGCGTCCGGCACGGGATCGCTGACCTCCGGAAAGTCTTCGCCCAAGGGCCTCATCGTCTTGAGCAGCGCCACCAGTCCGCGCCTGCGCACGGGCTCGATCACCAGGCGGGCGCCGTCGCGGTGCATGATCGCCTCAGTTCCGGGGAGTTCGAATTCCACAGGGATTCGGACCGCCTGGTTGGGGCCATTGCGGAACAGCTTCACTCGTTTCGGCTCAGCCATAGGCCACCTCGAATATAGGCCTCGGAGACATGTGCCGCCGCGAGTCTTACGACAAGATCGCGGATGGCACCTTCCATGCCTGTCGTCTCGTTGACAGGCGTAAGGCGCGACCCGATGATGCGCGCGTCTTGCCGGGGTGCCCGAGCGGGGGCTGAGAGGCGCGCCAGCGCCAACCCGACGAACCTGATCCGGGTCATGCCGGCGGAGGGAGGACGAGACGACGCCTCAGGCATCGACAGTTTCCCTTTCCGCCCGACATTGCCCCGCGGAGGAAACGAGATGCGCCTGATTGCCGCCGTCCTGCTGACGGCCCTGAGCTCCGCCGTCGCCGGGCCGGCTGCGGCCGAGCCCCCGGTGCTCAAGGTCTACACCTACGAATCCTTCACCGCCGAGTGGGGGCCGGGCCCGCAGGTGAAGAAGGCGTTCGAGGCCGAATGTGGCTGCACGCTGGAGTTCACCTCGGTCGAGGACGGCGTCGCCCTGCTGTCGCGGCTGAAGCTGGAGGGCAAGTCCAGCCAGGCGGACGTGGTGCTGGGCTTCGACACCAACCTGACCGCCGAGGCGACGGCGACCGGGCTGTTCGCGCCGCACGGCATGAAGCTGGAAGGCCTGTCGCTGCCCGTCGCCTGGACCGACCCGGTCTTCGTTCCCTATGACTGGAGCTACTTCGCCTTTGTCTACGACAAGACCAAGGTGCCGAACCCGCCGCAGAGCCTGCACGACCTGGTCGAGAACAGCGACCTCGAGCTGACCATCCAGGACCCGCGCACCAGCACGCCGGGCCTCGGCCTGCTGCTCTGGGTGAAGCAGGTGTACGGCGACAAGGCGCCGGAGGCCTGGGCCAGGCTGAAGCCGCGCATCCTGACCGTCACCCCGGGCTGGAGCGAGAGCTACGGCCTGTTCCGCAAGGGCGAGGTGCCGATGACCTTCAGCTACCTGACCTCGCCGCCCTACCACGTGATCGCGGAGAACGACAGCAATGTCGGCGCCGCGGTGTTCAGCGAGGGCAACTACCTGCAGGTGGAGGTCGCGGCCAAGCTGGCGTCGTCCAGGCATCCCGAGCTTGCCGACAGGTTCCTGGCTTTCATGCTGAGCCCGGCCTTCCAGGATCTGCTGCCGACGACGCAGTGGATGTTTCCGGCGGTGACGCCGAAAGCCGGCCTGCCCGATGCCTACAAGGCGCTGCCGACCCCGGTAAAGGCGCTGCTCTATGCACCTGAGGAGGTCGCCGCCAACCGCGCCGCCTGGATCGCCGAATGGCTGCAGGCGACCAGTCGTTGAGCGATCGTCGATTGGGTTCGTCACGGCGAACCCAATCGACGGCGCACCGGATCGCCTCCCTCCCCGGCCTCCTGGCCCTCCTCGGCATCGCGGCGCTGATCGGCACCGCGGCGACGGGTCTTGTCCGCGCCGCGTCGGAGTTTGATCTGCTGGCGGTCTGGGCCGATCCGTATCTCTGGTCGGTGCTGCGCTTCACCGCGCTGCAGGCCGGGCTGTCGGCGCTGATCAGCGTCGCCGTCGCCATCCCGGTCGCCCGCGCCCTGTCGCGTCGCCGCTTCCGCGGCCGGACGCTGCTGCTGCGCCTGTTCGGCCTGCCGATGATCGTGCCCGCGGTGGCCGGCGCCTTCGGCATCCTCACCGTGTTCGGCCGTTCCGGCTTGCTGGCCGATCTGTTCGCGACGCTGGGGCTGACCATCCGGCCGAACATCTACGGCCTGACCGGCATTCTGCTGGCCCATGTCTTCTTCAACATGCCCTTCGCCGTGCGCGTGCTGCTCTCGGCCTGGGGCACGATCCCGGCCGAGAGCTGGCGCCTGGCGTCGATGCTGGGGCTGCACGGCGCCGACCTGTTCCGGCTGGTCGAATGGCCGATGCTGCGGCGCCAGCTTCCCGGCTTGGCGGCACTCGTCTTCCTGCTCTGCTTCACCAGCTTCGCCGTGGTGCTGACGCTCGGCGGCGGCCCGGCCTCGGCGACGATCGAGATCGCGATCTACCAGGCGCTGCGCTTCGACTTCGACCCCGGCCGCGCCGTCGCCCTGTCGCTGCTGCAGATCGGCCTCTGCGCGCTGCTGGTGCTGGCGGCGATGCGTCTGACCGGCCGGGTTGCCGACGAAGGCGGCGTCGGGCGCCCGGTGCTGCGCGGCGACGGCCAGACCCCTGTCGCCCGCGCGATCGACGCCGCCGTGCTGATCCTGGCCGCCGGCTTCGTGCTGCTGCCGCTGGCCGCCATCCTGGTCGAAGGGCTGGCCGGGATCGGCAAGCCGATCCTGTCCAGCGCCGCCCTGTGGCGCGCCGCCGGGCGCAGCCTGGCCGTCGCCCTCGGCGCCGCCACGCTGGCCCTGGTGCTGGGCTGGGCGTTGGCGCACAGCATCGCCGCGCTGCGCATCGGCCGGCGTCGCCGCCGGCTGGCGCGGATCTTCGAGCTGAGCGGGACGGTGGTGCTGGTGGTGCCGCCGCTGGCGCTCGGCGCCGGCCTGTTCGTCATGCTGCTCGGCACCGCCGATCTGCGGCGCTGGGCGCTGCCGGTCATCGCCGCGACCAACGCGCTGATGGCCCTGCCCTTCGTGCTGCGCCTGCTGGTCGGCGCCGCCGAACTGGCGCAGCACCGGCATGGAAGGCTGGCCGACAGCCTGGGCCTGTCCGGCTGGGCCCGGCTCAAGCTGGTGGAATGGCCGCTGCTGCGCCGGCCGGCCGGCTTCGCTATGGCGATCGCCGCGGGCCTCGCCTTCGGCGATCTCGGCGCCGCCGCGCTGTTCGGCGGCGACGGCAACGAGACCCTGCCTGTGCTGGTGGCGCAGTTGCTCGGCGCCTACCGGCTGCAGGAGGCGTCGACCGTGGTGCTGCTGCTGGTGCTGATGGGCCTGGCCCTGTTCGGCCTGATCGAGAGGATCTTCGGTGGCCAGGAACGCAATTGAAATCGAGGGTCTGACCTATCGCTACGAGGCGATGGAGATGCGCTTCGACCTGGCGGTCGAGGCCGGCACCTTCGTCGTGCTGTTCGGGCCGAGCGGCGCCGGCAAGAGCACGCTGCTGAACCTGATCGCCGGGTTCGAGGCGCCACTGTCCGGCACCTTGCGCCTGCTCGGCCGCGACGTGCTGGGCCTGCCGCCGGCGGCCCGGCCGGTCACCACCTTGTTCCAGGACCATAATCTGTTCCCGCACCTCTCTGCGGCGAAGAATGTGGCTCTGGGCTTGCATCCGGGCAGGCTGACCTCGGCCGAGGCGGCGCAGGTGGCGGAGGCGCTGGCCCATGTCGATCTGGAAGGGCTGGAATCGCGCCGCCCGGCGGAGCTGTCCGGCGGCGAGCGCCAGCGCGTCGCCTTGGCCCGCAGCCTGGTACGCGACCGCCCGATCCTGCTGCTGGACGAGCCTTTCGCCGCGCTGGGCCCGGCGCAGCGGCGCGAGATGGTGGGGCTGGTCGACCGGCTGCGGCGCGAGCGCGGCCTGACCGTGCTGATGGTCAGCCACCAGCTCGACGCCCTGCCCGGCATCGAGGCGCAGGCCGCCTTCGTCGAGGACGGCCGCATCGCCGCCACCGGCCCGGCGACCGAGCTGCTGACCCGCCCCCCGCTGCCGGAGATCGCCGACTATCTCGGCTACGTGGGGCCGGCGGGCGATTGACTCACGGCCCCGCGTAGAACACCAGCGACACCAGCACGAACAGCGGCAGCAGGATGCCGCAGGACCAAGCCATGTAGCCGAAGAAGCTGGGCATCTGCACGCCGCGCTCCTGCGCGATCGAGCGAACCATGAAGTTCGGCGCGTTGCCGATATAGGTGTTGGCGCCCATGAACACGGCGCCGGCGGAGATGGCGCCGAGCGTTGCCGCCCACGGCCCCATCAGGTGCTGCGGATCGGCCCCGGCCATGTTGAAGAAGACGAGATAGGTCGGCGCGTTGTCGAGGAAGCTGGACAGGGCGCCGGTCAGCCAGAAATAGGCTAGGTTGTTCGGGTCGCCGGTGCCGCCGACGAGGTCGACCAGGTCGGCCAGCGCCCCGTCGCGGCCGGCGCGCAGGATCGCGATCGCCGGGACGATGGTAACGAAGATCGCGGCGAATAGCTTGCCGACCTCGATGATCGGAAACCAGTTGAAGTCGTTGAGCCGCCGGCTCTCCTTCGAGGTCAGCACCCAGGACAGGCCGATGATGGCGAGCAGCAGCAGGTCGCGGACCAGGTTCTGCAGCTCCACCGGCACGTGATAGACGGTCAGCGCCACGCCCGGCCGCCACACGCCGCTCAGCAGAACGGCACCGACGACGCCGACCAGGAGCAGCAGATTGATCCCGCCCTCGAGGGCGAGCGGCACCCGCGGCTCCGGCGGCACCTCGCGCAGCTGTCCCTCGCGCCGGAACAGCACGGTGTCGATGGCGAAGTAGAGCGCCAGCAGGATCACCGAGCAGAACAGCATCGGCGCCAGCAGATGCGCGGTCGGCCAGAAGAACGACACGCCCTGCAGGAAGCCGAGGAACAGCGGCGGGTCGCCCAGCGGCGTCAGGGCGCCGCCGATATTGCCGACCAGGAAGATGAAGAACACCACGGTGTGGACGCGGAAGCGCCGGTTCTCGTTGGCGCGCAGCAGCGGCCGGATCAGCAGCATGCAGGCGCCGGTCGTGCCCATCCAGCTGGCGATCGCGGTGCCGATGAAAAGGATGCCGAGATTGACAACGGGCGTGCCGACCAGCGTGCCCTTGATCCGCACCCCGCCGGCGACGACGAACAGCGCCGCCAGCAGGATGATGAAGGGCAGATATTCGGTCAGGGCGACGGCCACCACCTCGAACAGCGCCAGATCCGCGCCGTGGACGGCGGCGAAGGGCAGCAGGAAGGCCAGGCCCCAGAAGGCGGCGATCTTGCCGAAATGCCGGTGCCAGAAATGTGGCCGGATCAGCGGGAACAGCGCGATCGACAGCAGGATGCCGATGAAGGGGATGATCCAGGCGAGGCCGAGCTCCGACCCGTCCAGATGCGGCGCCCCGTCGGAGGCCGCCCGGGCCGGTGCGATCGACATGAGCATCGCGGTCCCCGCCGCGATGCTTCCCAGGCAGCGGCGGGCATGTCGGAGCACCGGCATGAACATCCCTTCTTGCTTCGTGATTTCGGCGGCCGGAGTATGGCGGCGAAGGCCGGTGCAGCCAACCTTTTCCGGCCGCGATCGAGACGCTTCGGCCGGCACGCCCAAGGTAGGGTTGTCGCGCCCGGTGGCCCGCACTAGCTTCGACAGGACGGAGCCGACCGGCTCGAGACGAGGGAATCACGCCATGGAAATGACGGGCGAGCATCG
Organism: Inquilinus limosus DSM 16000; assembly: GCF_000423185.1. Taxonomy (GTDB): domain Bacteria; phylum Pseudomonadota; class Alphaproteobacteria; order DSM-16000; family Inquilinaceae; genus Inquilinus; species Inquilinus limosus. The sequence goes on from NZ_AUHM01000013.1 coordinate 146,323, forward strand.
GATCGCGGCGCCGCGGTCGGTGGTCTGGGAAGGACTGAACGACCCCGAGGTGCTGCGCCGGTCGATTCCCGGCTGCGACAGCCTGGAGAAGACCTCGCCGACCGAGATGGCGGCGACCGTCACCGCCAAGGTCGGGCCGGTCAAGGCCACCTTCGCCGGCCAGGTCACCCTGTCCAACCTGAACCCGCCCGAGAGCTACACCATCTCCGGCGAGGGCAAAGGCGGCGCCGCCGGCTTCGCCAAGGGCGGCGCCGACGTGAAGCTGGTCGAGGACGGCGACGGCACCCTGCTGCAATACACGGTGAAGGCCAATATCGGCGGCAAGCTGGCCCAGCTCGGCGCCCGGCTGATCGACGGCACCGCCAAGAAGATGGCCGACGACTTCTTCACCCGTTTCGCCGCCGAGATGGCGCAGCGCGCCGGAACCCCGACGCCCGCCCCCGCCGCGGAACCCCCGCCGGCCGAGCCGGCGCCCGAGATCCCGGTGCCGATCCCGGTCCCGACCGAGGAGACCATGACCCCGCCGAGTCCGGCCGAGGCGCCGAGCTTCGGCACCGCCGAGCCGGTGCCTGCGCCGCAGCCGGTGCCCGCCGCAGAGCCGACGCCGAAACCCGAGCCTGCCGCTGCCCAGCCGCCCCGCCCGGCGACGCCTTCCCCGCCCGCCGAGGAGCGGCGTGGCGGGCTGCCTCCGGCGGTCTGGATCACCGCCCTGGTCGTGATCGTGCTGGTGCTGCTGTATCTCTATTTGTAACGCAGGCGGAACCGACCTTCGGCCCGCTTGACCGATCGTCGGACGAAACCTTAGCCTTCCTTCCGGGTGGCCCGATCGGGCACCGCAAGCGGCGTGCAACAGCCGCAGCCGGTGCCCGGCGGCCTGACGCCAGCTTGGGAGGAATGAATGACCACCACCGTGACCCTGACGGTGAACGGGAGGTCGGTGACGCGGCAGGTCGAACCGCGGACACTGCTTGTCCAGCTTCTGCGCGAACACCTGCAGCTCACCGGAACGCATGTCGGCTGCGACACCAGCCAGTGCGGCGCCTGCGTCGTCCATGTCGACGGCCGGTCGGTCAAGTCCTGTACCATGCTGGCCGTCCAGGCCGAAGGCAGTTCGGTGACCACGATCGAGGGCCTGGCGGCGCCCGACGGCACGCTGCACCCGATGCAGGAGGCCTTCCGCGAGAATCACGCCCTGCAATGCGGCTTCTGCACGCCCGGCATGGTGATGAGCGCCGTCGACCTGCTGCAGAACAACCCCAACCCGACCGAGCACGAGGTGCGTGAGTGGCTGGAGGGCAACATCTGCCGTTGCACCGGCTACCACAACATCGTCAAGGCCGTCCTCGACTGCGCCGCCAAGTCCGGCGGCCAGCGCATCGCGGCCGAATGAGGGGGGCACGGTCATGGCACCCGACGGCATCGGCGCCCCGCTGCGCCGCAAGGAGGACTATCGCTTCCTGACCGGCAACGGTCACTACACCGACGACATCAACCGCCCCGGCCAGGCCTACGCCTATTTCCTGCGCTCGCCGGTGGCGCATGCCCGGATCCGCGGCATCGACAAGAGCGCGGCCGAGGCCTCGCCCGGCGTCATCGCCGTCTTCACCGGCGACGACCTGGCGAAGGACAAGGTCGGCGGTCTGATCTGCGGCTGGCTGGTCAAGTCGAAGAACGGCGAGCCGATGAAGGCCGGGCCGCATCCGGCCCTGGCCCAGGGCAAGGTGCGCTATGTCGGCGATCATGTCGCCGTGGTGATCGCCGAGACCAAGGACCAGGCCAAGGACGCGGCCGAGAAGATCGAGGTCAGCTACGAGGAGCTGGCGGCCGTCGTGCTGCCCGAACGGGCCCGCGACGCCGGCGCGGCCCTGGTGCATGACGACATCCCGGCCAACACGGTCTATGAGTGGGAACTGGGCAACAAGGCCGATGTCGAGGCCGCCTTCGCCCGCGCCGCCCACGTCACCAGGCTGGACCTGCAGAACAACCGTCTGATTCCGAACGCGATGGAGCCGCGGGCGGCGATCGGCGAGTACGACCGCGGCTCGGACAGCTTCACCCTCTACACTACCAGCCAGAACCCGCATGTGGCGCGGCTGGTGCTGTCCGCCTTCGTCGGCATCGCGCCGGAGCACAAGCTGCGGGTGATCGCGCCCGATGTCGGCGGTGGCTTCGGCTCGAAGATCTTCATCTATGCCGAGGAGACGGTCTGCGTCTGGGCGGCGAAAAAGGTCGGCCGGCCGGTGAAGTGGACCGGCGAGCGCAGCGAGAGCTTCCTGGCCGACGCGCATGGCCGCGACCACGTCACCCACGCCGAGCTGGCGATGGACCAGGACGGCAGGTTCTTGGCGCTGCGCGTGCACACCACGGCCAATCTCGGCGCCTATCTCTCCACCTTCGCCAGCTGCGTGCCGACCTTCCTCTACGCGCCGCTGCTGTCCGGCCAGTACGCCATCCCGGCGATCTATTGCGAGGTCGACGGCGTCTACACCAACACCGCGCCGGTCGACGCCTATCGCGGCGCCGGGCGGCCGGAGGCGACATACGTCATCGAGCATATCGTCGAGCTGGCGGCGCGCGAGCTGAAGCTGGACCCTGCGGAGATCCGCCGCCGCAACTTCATCCAGCCGAACCAGTACCCGTACCAGACGCCGGTGATCATGACCTATGATTGCGGCGACTACCCGAAGGCGCTGGAGGAGGCGCTGAAGCTGGCCGACTATGCCGGCTTCCCGGCCCGCAAGGCGGAGAGCGCCAGCCGCGGCAAGCTGCGCGGCATCGGCTTCTCCAGCTACATCGAGGCCTGCGGCATCGCGCCGTCGGCGGCGGTGGGCTCGCTCGGCGCTGGCGTCGGGCTGTGGGAATCGGCGAAGATCCGGTTCAACCCGACCGGCAACGTCACCATCCACACCGGCAGCCACAGCCACGGCCAGGGCCACGAGACGACCTTCGCCCAGCTGCTGTCGAGCTATCTCGGCGTGCCGGCGGACCAGGTCGAGGTGGTGCACGGCGACACCGACAAGACGCCCTTCGGCATGGGCACCTACGGCTCGCGCTCGCTGGCCGTCGGCGGCTCCGCCATCGTCAAGGCGGCGGAGAAGATCATCGCCAAGGGCAAGAAGATCGCGGCGCACCAGCTCGAGGCGGCCGAGGCCGACATCGAGTTCAAGGACGGCAAGTTCACCGTCGCCGGCACCGACCGGGCCAAAACGATCCAGGAGGTCGCCTTCGCCGCCTATGTGCCGCACAACTACCCGCCGGGAGTCGAGCCGGGGCTGGAGGAGAGCGCCTTCTACGACCCGATCAACTTCACCTTCCCGGCCGGCACCCAGATCTGCGAGGTCGAGGTCGATCCGGACACCGGCGTTGTCACCGTCGCCAACTACACGGCGGTCGACGATTTCGGCCGGGTGATCAACCCGATGATCGTCGAGGGCCAGGTGCATGGCGGGGTGGCCCAGGGCATCGGCCAGGCGCTGCTGGAGAACTGCGCCTACGACCCTGAGACCGGGCAGCTGCTGACCGGCTCCTACATGGATTACTGCATGCCGCGGGCGGACGACCTGCCGAGCTTCAAGGTCGGCATGATCGAGACCGTCAACCCCTCCAACCCGCTCGGGGTGAAGGGCTGCGGCGAGGCCGGGGCGATCGCGGCACCGGCGGCGCTGATGAATGCGATCACCGACGCGATCGGCCGCGACATGAACATGCCGGCGACGCCGGAGCGGGTGTGGCGGGCGATCCACGCCGACCGCCCGGCCATGGCCGCCGAGTGAGGAGACCACGATGTACGCGTTCAACTATCACAAGGCGTCCTCCGCGGCCGACGCGGTGGCCAAGCTGACCGCCGCCGCGGACGGCAAGTTCCTGGCCGGCGGCATGACCCTGATCCCGACGCTGAAGCAGCGCCTGGCCTCGCCCTCCGACGTCGTCGACCTCGGCGGCGCGGCGGAGCTGAAGGGGATCAAGGAGGAGAGTGGCGGCCTGACCATCGGCGCGATGACCACCCACGCCGATGTCGCCGCCTCCGACGTCGTGAAGCGGGTGATCCCCGCCCTCGCCGCCCTGGCCGGCGACATCGGCGACGCCCAGGTGCGCAATCGCGGCACCCTCGGCGGCTCGGTCGCCAACAACGATCCCAGCGCCGACTACCCGGCGGCGGTGCTGGCGCTCGGGGCGACGGTGCGCACGACCAAGCGCGAGATCGCGGCCGACGACTTCTTCCAGGGCCTGTTCACCACGGCGCTGGAGGAGGACGAGCTGATCACCGCGGTCCACTTCCCGAAGCCGGAAAAGGCGACCTACGTCAAGTTCGACAACCCAGCCAGCCGCTACGCCATGGTCGGGGTGTTCGTGACCAGGACCGCCGGCGGCATCCGCCTCGCCGTCACCGGCGCCGGGTCGGACGGCGTGTTCCGCTGGGCCGAGGCCGAGCAGGCGCTGGCCGGCAATTTCTCGGCCGCAGCGCTGGACGGGCTGTCGGTCGATCCCGCCGGCATGAATGGCGACATCCATGGCTCGGCCGAATATCGGGCTCATCTGGTCAAGGTGATGGCCAAGCGCGCGGTCCAGGCCGCCGGCTGAGTCCTCTTTGAGCCATCGAACGGCCCTCCGGGACCATCCCGGCGGGCCGTTTCGCTAGCTGGCGCTGGGGCAGCGACACATCGTCGGATCGGCGCCGCAGGCCGCTTCCGTGGTCGGGCAGGCGACGCCGCCCGGGCAGATGTCGCCGAGCTGCGGGTTGCAGAAGGTTGCCGGCTGGCGCTGCGGCGGCAGCTCCGGACCCGTGCCCGAGGGGCAGAACACCATCTCGTACTGCACCGTCGCCGCGCAGTTCACCGCACCGACGCCATCGTCATAGGCGTAGGCGTAGGAATTGCAGACCTCGTGGACGGTGTTCACGTAGTTGGTCTTCGGCGCCACCGCCGGGATCGGCGTGCCACCGATGGTCTTGCCGGTCGAGCTGCATTGCTGTGGCGACACCGACCAGGGCTCGCCGGCCGCGGTGGGGCAGCAATAGAGCTGGGCCTGGTCGGACTCCGGCGTCAGGTTCCCGAACTGCTCGCTGCGGCCCAGCCACTGACCACTGGTCAACAGCGTGCACGGGCTGAAGCAGCCGACCACCTTGGACGTGTCGGTGTAGGCGCCATAGGCGAGCGACAGGTCGGATACGGCGATGCCGTTGATCTCCGGATAGGTGCCCGCCGAGGACAGGTCTTCGCCCGTCGGGCATTGCCCAACATCGAGGCCGCTGCAGTCGATCTTCGTCACCGGCTTGCCGCCCTGGTCGGTGCAGCTGCCGTTCGGATCGTTCTTGACCAGGACCGTGTAGGCGAAGGTGTAGCCGTCGACCGCCGAGGCGTCCCAGGAGGTCGTGGCCGGCAGCGGCTGCTGGTTCGACGGGTTCAGCGCGCACTGGCTAGAATCATCCAGCTGGCACCCCCATGTGGCCTCGAACTTGCTGTCGATCGGCGAGTCGTAGACCGTCTGCGTGGTCTGGTCGCCGCCGCTGACCGCGTTCGACACCCCCACGCTCTCGCCGATGCCGCAGTTCCACCCCTTGCTGTCGCAGGCCGCCTTGGCCCAGAACCGGGTGGAGGCCAGCCCGGCCTCGGGAATCGAGTAATCGTAGGATGCTCCTTGAGCGATCGGCACCACCACCGGGTCGTTCGTCCGATGGGCGTCATCCTGCTGGATCCAGATCGGATAGGGGCACTGGTTGGTCACTCGTAGGAGGCTCGTCTGCGTCTGCGCCAAGGCGCCGTCGGCGACCAGCAGCAAGGTCGCGAGGATCGCGGTCCCGCGGCGGATGCGCGCTGCGGGGAAGGCCGGGAATTCGGTCGTCATGGTCCATGCCCCTGCTGTTCTCTGGCCACAGGCTCACCGGACAGGGACGTGCGCCGAGACCAGGTGTGAACCCGGCCGGACGGCCTCTTCCCGAAACGGCGATGACGCTTCATCCTACCAGGATGCTCGATTCCGCCGAGATCATCTGCTGGCTGCTCGGGCCCGCACGCGCCCTGCCCTCGCCGGCCCCGCTGCTGCAGGAGCTGGCCCAGCGCCTCGTCCAGGCCGGCTATCCGCTGTGGCGGCTGACCTTCCACCTGCCGCAGTTCCACCCGCTGATCAGCGCCGCCACCTATGAGTGGCGGGCCTCGGCCCCTGAGGCGCGCGAGATCCGGTTCGAGCGCGAGCGGGCCGACGGCGAGATGTATCACAACAGCCCGATCGGGGAGATGCACCGGACGGGCGCGATGGTCCGACGGCGGCTGACCGGCCCCGAGGCCAATATCGAGTTCCCGCTGCTGGCGGAACTGCACGCCGAGGGAGCGGCGGACTATGTGCTGATGCCGATGCGTTTCGGCACCGACCAGCGGACCACCGGCTTCGGCATGGTCTCCGACATTCCGGATGGATTTTCGGACGATCAGATCGCTCTGGTGCAGCACATCCTGCCCGCGCTCGGCGCCGTCTGCGAGATCATGGTCGACCGGCAGAAGATGGCGCATCTGCTCGACACCTATGTCGGGCGCGAGGCCAGCCGGCGGATCCTGGAGGGCGAGGTGGTGCGCGGCGGCGCCCGGTCGCTGGAGGCGGTGATCCTGTTCTGCGACATGCGCGGCTTCACCGCCCGGGCCGAGGCGACGCCGCGCGATGCCCTGCTGCAGCTGATGAACGAGTACTTCACCATCGTCGTCGGCGCGGTGCACGGCGCCGGCGGCGAGGTGCTGAAGTTCATGGGCGACGGCGTCCTCGCCATCTTCCGCCTCGGCGACGGCGAGGCGGCGGAGGAAGCCTGCGCCCGCGGCCTGATCGGCGCTCTGGACGCCTTCGCCGGCCTCGACGCCCTGAACGACCGCCGCCGGGCCGAGGGGCTGGACGCGATCGAGGCGGGAATCGCGCTGCATGTCGGCGAGGTGATCTTCGGCAATATCGGCGCGCCGGACCGGCTCGACTTCACCGTGGTCGGGCCGGAGGTGAACCGGGCGGCGCGTATCGAGCAAATGACCAAGCTGATCGGCCGGCGCATCCTGACCTCGTCCCGCTTCGCCGAGCTGTGCCCGGTGCGCCTGATCTCCTGCGGCACCCGCCGCCTGCGCGGCGTGCCGCAGCCGCAGGAGCTGTTCACGCCGGCCGCCGAGCTGCGCGGCGAGACGATTCCCAACGCGGCGTAGCTCCGCTAAGACGACCTCAGGAAAACAGCGAGCCGCCGTTGACCGCGATCGTCTGGCCGGTCATGTAGCCGTTGCCCGCGAGCAGCAGGACCGCCTGCGCGATCTCGTCACCCGTTCCGGTTCGCCCGACCGGAATGCGGGCGGCAGCACCGGCCTCGATCAGCGGCCTCCCCATCTCCGTGTCGATCAGGCCCGGCGCCACGGCGTTGACCGTCACGCCCTCCGGCGCGAGCCGCAGGGCATAGCCGCGCGTCAGGCCTTCGAGCCCGGCCTTGGATGCGGCATAGGCAATGCTGACCGAGCCGGAGCCGATGCGGGCTCCGATCGAGGAGATATTGACGATCCGGCCCCAGCGCCGCGCCCGCATGCCCGGCAGGACGGCCTGGGTGCAGAGAAAGGCGGATTTCAGATTGACCGCGATGGCGCGGTCGAAATCCTCTTCCGTGATGTCGTCGAGGCCGCGGACAGCCGCCATGCCGGCATTGTTGACCAGGATGTCGACCGGGCCGAGCTGTTCCTCCACGTCACGGACCATGTTCTGCACCGCGGTTCGAAGCGAAACGTCGGCGCCGAAAGCGGCGGCGCGGCCACCGCCTTTGCGAATGGCTTCGACGACGACCTCCGCCTCCTCGGCACGGCTGCGATAGTTCACGGCGACCGCAGACCCCGCCTCGGCCAAGGCCAGGGCGACCGCCTTGCCGATGCCGCGCGAGCCGCCGGTGACCAGGGCCACCCGGTTCTTCAGGTCAGTCATGCCCTGCAGTCTAACACCCGAACCTACCCGGCGGTCGAGCCGGTGACGGCGGCCAGCGCCTGCACCAGACGATCGAGATCGGCCTCCTGCGTGTAGAGGGCCGGCGTCACCCGGATGCACTGGCCGGCCGCGACGCCGGCGCGCCGCACCGTCAGGACGCCATGCGTGTCGCGCAGCGTCGCCACGATCGCGTCGTTCGCCGCCTTGTCGGACCGCCCCGCCAGGCGGAACGAGGTGATCGCGCCATAGCTGCCGGGCTCGTCCGGGGTCAGGATCTGCAGGTCCTTGAACCCTTTGGCCCGCGACACCCAATAGTCGCGCAGATGGCGCAGCCGCGCCTGCTTCCGAGCCGCGCCGATCTCCTGGTGCAGGGCGATCGCCTGCGGCACGGCCAGCACCGCGGCGAAGTTCACCGTGCCGGTGTGGACACGGGAGCGGATATCGGCCTCCGGCCAGTCCTCGTCGGCCATGTCGCGATCGATGTCGGGCAGCCGGTCCTTGCGGATATAAAGGAAGCCCACGCCCAGCGGCGCGCCGATCCATTTGTGCAGGTTGAAGCCGACGAAATCGGCGCCGAGATCGGTCACTGCGAAGTCGATCTGGCCCCAGGAATGGGCGGCATCGACGATCACATCCACGCCGCGCGCCTTGGCCATGGCCGCGATCTCGGCGACCGGGATCACGAGTCCGGTGCGGTGGCTGAGCTGGGTCAGCAGCAGCAGGCGCGCCTTGGGGTTGGCGGCGAGGACCTGCTCATAGGCGTCCAGCACGGCCTGGCGCGTCGCCGGCTCCGGCAGCGCGAACTTCACCACCTCGACGCCGCGTCGGGCCTTCAGCGCGTTCATCGCGTACTGCATCGAATCATAGTCGAGATCGGAATAGATCACCGCGTCGCCTGGCTGCAGCCGGTTGTAGTTGCCGATCAGCAGTTGCAGCGCCTCGGTCGCGCCGCGGGTCAGGGCGATCTCCTCCGGCGCCGCGCCGACCGCCATGGCTACGGCCTGCCGAACCTTCTCCAGATCCGCGCCCGACTTGGCCCGCGCGTAGAAGGAGTTGTCGCGGTTGACCATGTCGGTCAGGCGCAGGTACTCGCGCCGCACCGGCTCGGCCATGATGCCCCAGTAGCCGTTCTCCAGATTGGTGATCTCGCCGGTCACCGCATAGAGCTTGCGCACCTCGTCCCAATAGGCGCCTTTCCGGGCGAGATCGGCTGCGGTTCCCTCGGGCGCGGCCGGAAGCACGGCCGCGTCGGCGGTCCCGGTGCGCGTCAGCGCCGCAGCGGCGACCAGGCTGCCGACCAGGGTCCGCCGGCGGATCGCGAAGGCAGTGTCGATCATCGGTCTCTCCCTTTTCGAAGTCGCCGGAAGGAACCATGTCGGTGGCGAAGGATTGACGACGGGCCAATGACAGCTCGGTGACGGCCCGCGGCAGTGGTGAGACTGGCCCCTGCCCGTCCATGCCCGTATTCTGCCGGAAAACTGGGATTCGTCCGATGAACGCTGCCGCCCTGCCCGCCTCCGTCGAGGAGACCCTCGCCCTGCTGTCGCGCGGCGACTATGTCGCCGACCGGCCGCTGGCGACCGCGCTGTTCCTCGCCCTCAGGCTGAAGCGGCCGCTGTTCCTGGAGGGCGAGGCCGGCGTCGGCAAGACCGAGATCGCCAAGGTGCTGGCCACGACGCTGGGCCGGCGCCTGGTCCGGCTGCAGTGCTATGAAGGCCTCGACATCGCCGCTGCGGTCTATGAGTGGAACTACCAGCGCCAGATGCTGGAGATCCGCCTGGCCGAGGCCGGCGGCATGCAAGACCGCGACCAGCTGTCCAGCGACATCTTCGCCGAGCGTTTCCTGATCCGCCGTCCGCTCTTACAGGCGCTGGAGCCGGATGTCGCCGGCCCGGCCGTGCTGCTGATCGACGAGTTGGACCGCACCGACGAACCCTTCGAGGCCTTCCTCCTGGAGGTGCTGTCCGATTTCCAGGTGACGATCCCGGAGCTCGGCACCATCAAGGCGGCCGAGCCGCCGATCGTCATCGTCACCTCGAACCGCACCCGCGAGATCCACGACGCGCTGAAGCGCCGCTGCTTCTACCACTGGGTCGACTATCCGACGGCGGAGCGCGAGCGCGCCATCCTGCACGCCAAGGCGCCGAACACGCCGGAGGCGCTGAGCGCCCAGATTGTCGCCTTCGTGCAGAAGCTGCGCCGGATGGACCTGTTCAAGCAGCCGGGCGTGGCCGAGACTCTGGACTGGGCCCAGGCGCTGACCGAGCTGGACGTGCTGGAGCTGGACCCCGACGTGGTGCGCGACACGCTCGGCACCATCCTGAAATACCAGGACGACATCGAGCGCATCCAGGGCGCCGAGGCGGCGCGGCTCCTGTCCGAGATGCGGGCGGAGATCAACGCCGCGGCCGCCGCGGTGTCGATGCCGGTATGAGCGACGGCGGATTCGCCCCGATCCCGACCGACCGCCTGCTCCTGCGGCGTTTCGCGGCGCGGGATGCCGAGACGTTCCGCGCCTATCGAGACGATCCCGAGATCGCGCGCTGGCAGGGCTGGGACGGCTGCAGCCGGGAGGAGGCCGGGGCCTTCGTCGCCGAGATGGAAGCCGCCCCTTACGGCCGGCCGGGCCGATGGTTTCAGATCGCCGTAGCCGACCGGGCGGACGACCGGCTGCTGGGCGACATCGGCGTTCATGTCCTCGCCGCGGAGCCGCGGCTGTCGGAGCTCGGCGTCACCTTCGCCCGCGGCGCCCAGGGACGCGGCCATGCGACCGAGGCGCTACGGGCCCTGATCCGCCGTCTGTTCACGGAGGAGACCCGGCACCGGCTGCACGCGTCGATCGATCCGCGCAACGCCCGCTCCGTCGCCCTGTTCGAGCGGCTGGGCTTCCGACGCGAGTCGCATTTCCGGCGCTCGGTCTGGGCCAAGGGCGAGTGGTGCGACGACGTCGTTTACGCGCTGCTGGCCGAGGAGTGGAGCGGCCGACATGCCGGCTGAGCCCGCCGCGGCCGAGAAGGGCCGCCTCGCCCTCAACGTCATGCAGTTCTGCCGCGCCCTGCGCGCCGCCGGCCTGCCGGTCGGGCCCGGCCGCACCTTGGCGGCGCTGGAAGCGCTGGAGATCGTTGGCGTGGGAAGCCGGCAGGACGTCTACTGGGCGCTGCACGCGACGCTGGTGAACCGGCGCGACCAGCGCGAGATCTTCGACCAGGCGTTCCACCTGTTCTGGCGCAACCCGGACATGTTGAAGCGCGCCATGACGCTGATGCTGCCGCAGATCCAAACCGGCAAGGAAGAGGAGCGCGCGGTCAACCGGCGGGTCGCCGAGGCCTTCGCCGACCGGCGCCAGCCCGGCCGCGGCGAGGCGTCCGAGGACGCGAAGGAGCCGCCGGAGCTGGAGGTCGATGCCAGCCTGACCTTCTCCGAACGCGAGAAGCTGCAGCACAAGGATTTCGAGCAGATGAGCGCCGAGGAGCTGGCCCGCGCCCGGGCGGCCATTGCGCGCTTTCGCCTGCCGGTGCGCGACGTGCCGACCCGGCGGTACAACCCCCATCACACCGCGGCGCTGATCGACATGCGCCGGACGCTGCGGCAGTCGCTGCGCGCAGGCGGCCATTCCATCGACCTGGCCCGGCGCATCCGCCGGACCCGGCCGCCGCCGCTGGTGGTGCTGTGCGACATCTCCGGTTCGATGAGCCAGTATTCGCGCATGCTGCTGCATTTCCTGCACGCGGTGACGACCGAGCGCGACCGCGTGCACAGCTTCGTCTTCGGCACAAGGCTGACCAACATCACCCGGCAGCTGCGCCGCCGCGACGTCGACGACGCGCTCGACCGCGTCGGCCGGGCGGCGCAGGACTGGGGCGGCGGCACCCGCATCGGCGCCTGCCTGGCCGAGTTCAACCGGGTCTGGGGCCGCCGCGTGCTGGCCCAGGGCGCCGTGGTGCTGCTGATCACCGATGGGCTCGACCGCGACGCCGGCGACCGGTTGGAGGCCGAGATCGATCGGCTGCACCGGAGCTGCCGTCGCCTGATCTGGCTCAACCCCCTGTTGCGCTGGGACGGTTATGCGCCAAAATCTATGGGAGCCCGTGCCTTGATGCCGCATGTCGACGAGTTCCGCCCGGTGCACAGCCTGGCCAGCCTGGCCGCGCTGATCGACGTGCTGGCCGAGGCCCCGGTCCACGGTGACAGGCGCATGGCCAAGTGGCGAAGCCTCGCCAGCGGATCAAACCATGCGCTGGGAGACCAAGCGCATGGGTAATTTGATCCGCAACTTATAGAGTAGCGATCTGGTCCTCGGACCAGATCGCGGCCAGCAGGAGGTGGTTCGATGACCGATCGTGACGACGTTCTGGCCCAGGCCGCGTCCTGGGCCGCCGAGGGGCGCCGGGTGGCGCTGGCCACCGTGGTCTCGACCTGGGGCTCCTCGCCGCGCCCCGCCGGCAGCCAGCTGGTGATCGACGGCGACGGCCGGATGGAGGGTTCGGTCTCCGGCGGCTGCATCGAAGGCGCCGTGGTGCGCGAGGCGCTGGAGGTGATGGATGACGGCAAGCCGCGCCTGCTCGATTTCGGTGTGACCGACGAGCAGGCCTGGGAGGTTGGCCTGGCCTGCGGCGGCAAGGTCCAGGTCTTCGTCGAGCGGCTTTCATGAAGCTCGCCCTTCTTCAGGCGCTGCAGGCGGCACGGGCGGAGCATCGCGCCGCCGCGCTCGTCACCGACCTGATGACCGGCGCCCAGGCGCTGTGGGTCGACGGCACGGCGACGGACGATGTCGCGGTCGACGACGCCGTTCGCGCCGCCGTGCAGGAGGCGATCCGGCACAACCGCAGCCGCATCACGCCGGACGGAAGGCTGTTCATCCACGCCTTCGTGCCGCCGCTGCGGCTGGCGATCATCGGCGCCGTCCACATCGCCCAGGCGCTGGCGCCGATCGCGGCGATCGCCGGTTATGACGTCACCGTGATCGATCCACGCCGCGCCTTCGCCTCGGACGAGCGCTTCCCGGGCGTGAAGGTCAGCACGGAATGGCCGGATGATGGGCTCGCGGCGCTGAAGCCGGATGCCCGCACCGCGGTCGTCACCCTGACCCATGACCCGAAGCTGGACGACCCCGCGCTGGACGTGGCGCTGCGGTCCCCGGCCTTCTACATCGCCGCGCTCGGAAGCCGGAAGACGCATGCCGGGCGGGTCGAGCGGCTGACGGCCCGCGGCCACGGGGCGGAGGCGCTGGCCCGGATCCATGGGCCGGCCGGCCTCGCCATTGGCGCGGTGTCGCCGGCCGAGATCGCGATCGCCGTGATGGCGCAGATGACCGCCGTGCTGCACGGGGCCGAGCCTCACGGAAAGGTGCCCGCGTGATCTTCGGCTCCCTGCCCACGGCCGAGGCCGCCGGCGCCATCCTGGCCCACGCCGTCGCCGCCGGCGACACGGTGTTCCGCAAGGGACGGCGGCTGAGCGAGGCCGATATCGCGGCCCTGCAGGCCGCCGGCGTGCCGGAGGTGCAGGCGGCGCGGCTGGAACGCGGCGACATCCACGAGGACCAGGCGGCCGAGCGGGTGGCCGCGGCCGTGCAGGGGCCGGGGCTGACCGCCAGCGCCGCGTTCACCGGCCGGGTCAATCTCTATGCCGAGGCGGCCGGCGTGGTGGTGATCGACCGCGAGCGGATCGACCGGCTGAACCGGCTCGACGAATCCATCACCATCGCCACCCTGCCGGAATGGGCCGAGGTCGCGCCCAAGCAAATGGTGGCCACGATCAAGATCATCCCCTTCGCCGCGCCGGGCGATGCGGTGTCGCTGGTCGAGGCCATGGCGGCCCTGCCGGCGCGGGGCCCGGCGGTGCGCCTGGCCCGCTACCGGCCGCTCAAGGTCGGGCTGATCCAGACGAAGCTGCCGACGACCAAGCCGACGGTGCTGGACAAGACCGCCCAGGTGACGGCGGAGCGGCTGGCCCGGCTGGGCGGCACGCTGGTGCGCGAACGCCGGTCGGATCACCGGGCCCCGGCGCTGACCAGCGAGATCCGCATGGTGCAGAATCTCGGCCTCGACCTGCTGCTGATCGCCGGCGCCTCGGCCATCACCGACCGGCGCGACGTGCTGCCGGCGGCGATCGAGGCCTCCGGCGGCATCGTCGAGCATTTCGGCATGCCGGTCGACCCCGGCAACCTGATCCTGATGGGCCGGATCGGCGCCATGCCGGTGCTGGGCCTGCCCGGCTGCGCCCGTTCGCCCAAGCTGAACGGCTTCGATTGGGTGCTGCAGCGCATCGCCGCCGGCCTCACCGTCACCCGGCTCGACGTCATGGCCATGGGCGTCGGCGGCCTCCTGGCCGAGATCCCGACCCGCCCCCTGCCCCGTGACCGCGCCGCCGAGGGCAACGGCATGCCGCGCGCGCCGGCCATCGGCGTGGTGGTGCTGGCGGCCGGCCAGTCGCGGCGCATGGGCGAGGTGAACAAGCTGCTGGCCCCGGTCGAGGGCAAGCCGATGGTGGCGCATGCGGTCGATGCCGTCTTGGAAGCGAAGGGCATCGGCCCGGTCGTCGTCGTCACCGGCCATGAGCACCAGCAGGTCGAGGCGGCGCTGGCCGACCGGGCGGTCATCTTCGCCGCCAATCCGCGCTATGCCGAAGGGCTCAGCACCTCGCTCGCCGCTGGCCTCGCGGCGTTGCCGCATGAGGTCGACGCCGTCATCGTCTGCCTCGGCGACATGCCGCGGATCAGCCCGCGGCTGATCGAGCGGCTGGTCGCCGCCTATGCGCCCGCGGAGGGCCGCTCGATCGTGGTGCCGACCCACAACGGCAAGCGCGGCAACCCGGTGCTGTGGGACCGCCGCTTCTTCCCGGCCATGGCCGCGGTCGCCGGGGATGTCGGCGCCCGCCACCTGATCGGCGAGCATGCCGACGAGGTGGCCGAGATCGAGGCCGGCGACACGACGGTGCTGTTCGACGTCGACACGCCCGAGATCCTGGCGACCCTGACCGAGAGCAAGGCGCGGACGCGATGATGGATGCGCTCTACGACCAGGCGATCCTGCAGCGGGCGCGGGCGGCGACCGGCGCCGGGCGGCTGCCGCAGCCGGACGGGTCGGCGATGATCGACAACCCGCTCTGCGGCGACCGCGTCACCATCGATTTGACCCTTGCGGACGGCAGGGTATCGGCGGTCGGCCATCTGGTGCGCGGCTGCGTGCTGTGCGAGGCGGCGGCGGCGCTGATCGCGGAGAAGGCGATCGGCCAGGCACCGGCGGCGCTGCGTGCGGTGGCCGCCGGGATCAAGCCGATGCTGCGCGAAGGGGCGCCGCCGCCCTGGCCGGAGCTGGAGATCTTCACCCCGGTCCGAACCGTGCGCAGCCGGCACGACTGCGTCGAACTGCCGTTCCGGGCGCTGACGGCGGCGTTGGACGAGGCCGGCGCTTGATCCAGCGCCGAGGCGGGCACATTTAGAGGCACTTCTTGCCCCGACACCGCATCGGCTCTCATGAAATCCTCCGACGCTCAGATCCTGATGGTCCCGGGCCTGGCCTCGCCGGACGAAGGCCACTGGCAATCGCGCTGGCAGTCGCGGCTCAAGACCGCGCGCTGGGTCGGCGACGCTGATGATCCGGCGGACCGGGACAGCCGGGTCGCGGCCCTGGTCGCGGCGGTCGAGGCGGACGACAAGCCGGCGGTGCTGATCGCCCATGGCGTGGGCGTGCTGGCAGTGGCCTTCGCCGCGCCGCGCTTGAACGGCCGTGTCGCCGGGGCGCTGCTGGTGGCGCCAGCGGATCCGGCGTCTGCCGGAGCGCCCGGTTACGAGAACGTGCCGCGCGATCCCCTGCCCTTCCCGTCCATGCTGGTCGCCAGCGCCAGCGATCCCCATTGCGCCCAGGCCGTGGCCGACGATCTGGCGGCGGCCTGGGGCAGCCATTTCATCGACGCCGGCGACGCCGGCCATCTCGACAGCGCCAGCGGCCATGGCCCCTGGCCGGAAGGCCTGACCCGCTTCGCCATGCTGATGGCGCGGCTGTAACAGCGCCCCATCAGCCTTTCGCCGCCTCGAACTCCTGGACCAGCCGTTTCGGCGCCACTGCGCGCCAGCGGCGCAGCAGCAGAGCCTCGACCGCACGCGGATCGGCCTGCGGCAGGCGCATCAGCACGATCGGCAAGTCGCGGTAGTGCGGGGTGAGGTGGAACACCTCGGGCTCGGCCTCCATCAGCATCTCGCGCTCGTCGAAGCCAATGCCGAGCACGACCAGCGTCTCGCCATCCTCGCGCAGCCGGGTCAGCAGCTTGCCCTTCACCTTCAAAGCCGGCGTGCCGTAGGAGGTCCCCCGTTCGACGCCGGGCCAAGCCAGGGCGATGGCGCAGACATCGTCGAAGGTCATCGCCGCCCTCCCTCGTCGTCAGGCGGCCTGCTGGCTCCGCGCCCGGGCCGCGCTGACCATCTCCATCCAGCGCCGCCCGACCTCGCGAGCGAAGCGGATCGAAGCCGGGACATGCTCCGCCAGCTGGTCGCGGTGGCTGGCGAAGAAGGCCGGGAACTGCTGTTGCGTCCACTCCGGAGAGACGTCGATCCAACCCTGGACGATGTCGGCCGTGATCTCGAGGTGGAACTGCAGCCCGTAGACGCCCGGGCCCGCGGTGAAGGCCTGGTTCGGGCAGGCAGCGTTGGTCGCCAGCAGAGTCGCGCCCTCCGGCAGATCGAAGGTGTCGAAGTGCCAGTGCATCAGACGCGGCAGCGCCAACCCCTGCAACAGCGGATCGGTTTCCGCCGCGATGGTCGCCTCGATCGCGGTGAAGCCGATCTCGGGCGTGTGATGGCGGCGCACCGCGCCTCCCAGCGCCCGCGCCAGCAGCTGGCTGCCGAGGCAGATGCCCAGCACCGGCTTGCCGGCCACGGCGAAGGCGCGGATCGCCGCCAGCTCGGCCGGCAGATATGGGTGCGCGGCATCGTCGGCCGCATGCTGCGTGCCGCCGAGCACCAGCAGCCCGTCATGGCCGGAGACGTCCGCCGGCAGCGTATCGCCGTGCTCCGGGAACCGCACATCCTCGACTCCGCCGGCTTCAGCGATGGCGTCGCCGATCACGCCCGAGGGGGTCAGGTCCGCGTTCTGGATGGTCAGGATCTTCACGGGCTCGCTCTCTCCGGCAATGGGTCGGGAAAGGCTAAGGGCCATGCCGCTCCGGAACCAAATGCCGAGAATGCGGGGCGGTCCCGGCGTCAGAGGGCGTCCTGGATCATGAACTTCAGATAGGCCGCCTTCAGCAGCCACCGCCGCCAGGGGCCGAGCGGGAAGCGGGTCGGCGGCGTCGCCATCAGCGCCGGGATGCCGACGCCGGGCACCGGGCTGCCGGTCATGGCATGGGCAACGGCGCGGCCGGCCCAACCGGCGCTGGCGACGCCGTTGCCATGATAGGCCAGCGCGTACCAGACGCCGGGATCGTCCGGCACCTGACCCAGCATCGGCGTCAGATTGGCCGACAGGCAGACCAGGCCCGACCAGAAATGCGTGGTCTCGACGCCACGCCAGGCCGGATAGGCAATGCCGATCCGGCCTTCCAGCCAGCGCCGATAGCGCGCCGACGCCTCCGGGCTGCCCCAGGTGCCGCCGCGAGCGCCGAGCAGCAGCCGCCCGTCCTTCAGCAGCCGGAAGTAGAACAGCAGGTTGCGGGTGTCGGACAGCGGCGTCTCTGTGGTCCAGCCCTGCACTGCGCGCTCCGCCTCGGTCAGCGGCCGGGTGACGACGATGTTGGACAGGGCCGGCAGGAAGGTGCCGGCCAGATAGGGGTGCAGCCCGTCGGTGGTGTAGCCGTTGGTGGCGATCAGCACCCGCTTCACCCGCAGCGAACCTCCCGGCGTGACCAGCCGGTGCATGCCGCCCTCCCGCTGCCAGCCGGTGACGCGGCTGCGGTCGTGGATCCTGGCGCCGCGGCCCAAAGCGGCCCGGGTCAGGCCGCGATGATACTTCAAGGGATGCAGGCCGAAACCGGCGGCATGGTGCAGCGCGCCATGCGCCTCCGGCCCCGCATGGCCGCGCTCGCGCAGCTCCTCCCGGCTCCACAGCGTCGAGACCAGGCCGGAGACCTCGCGGTCCCAGCGCGCATCCTCCTCCAGCTCGCGCATCCGGCTCGGCTTGTGCGCGACGCTGATGACGCCGTCGCCCTGGCGGTCGAGATCGATGCCCTCGTCCCGGGCCAGCGCCGCCACCAGCTCGGTCGCCTCGACCTGGGCGGCGTAGTAGCGGCGCACCTCGTCGCGGCCGACCCGCCGCAGCATCGCCGGACCGGACAGCTTGGCCGCGCCGACACAGTTGAAGCCGCCATTGCGGCCGGAGGCGCCCCAGCCGATCGGCCCCGCCTCCAGCACCCGGACGTCGACGCCGAGGTCGCGGGCCAGGTACAGCGCCGCCGACAGGCCGGTGTAACCGCCGCCGATCACGGCGACGTCGCAGGCCTCGTCGCCCGCGAGCGGCCCGCAACCCTCGGGCGGCGGGCCGGCGGTGTCTTCCCAGTAGCTCGGAACGGTGCGGGCGGTGTCGGCGGTGGCCGGGTGGTAAAGACTGTCCTGGCTCATCCGATCCGCTCACTTGTCACCGGTTCGAAACGCGGCGGAGGATGACACCGGGCGGCGGGCCGGTCCATTCTGGCGCCACCATCCGGAGGGAGATCCAGCCATGCAGGGGGGCCCGTCGCGCCGTCAGGTCATGCTCGCCACCGTCTTCGCCGCAGCCCCGCTGCCCGGATGGGCGGCGGCGGCGCCGCTGCGCCTGACCTTCCTGCACGTCAACGACGTCTACGAGATCGGGCCGGTGCGCGGCCAGGGCGGCTTCGGCCAGCTCGCGACGCTGCTGAAGCAGGCCCGCGCCGAGAACCCGAACAGCATCACCACCTTCGGCGGCGACACGCTGTCGCCCTCGGTCATGTCGGGCCTGACCAAGGGCTCGCAGATGATCGACCTGTTCAACGCCGTCGGCGTCGACTACGCGGTCTGGGGCAACCATGAATTCGACTACGGGCCGGAGCTGGCGTCGCAGCGGATCGGCGAATCGAAGTTCCCCTGGCTCGGCACCAATGTCCTGGGCAAGGACGGCAAGCCCTTCGGCGGCGGCGTCGCCACCGCGACCCGCAAGGTCGGCGACTACACGGTGGGATTCCTCGGCATCCTGACGCCGGACACGGCGACGCTGTCGAGCCCCGGGCCGGACATCAGCTTCCCCGACATCATCACCACGGCGAAGCAGGCGGTCGAGGCGCTGAAGGGCGAAGGCGCCAACATCCTGGTGGCCCTGACCCATCTCGGCATCGCCCAGGACCGGCAGCTGGCGCAGTCGGTGAAGGGGCTTCACCTGATCCTGGGCGGGCACGACCACGACCCGATCATGTTCTACGAGAACAACGTCCTGATCTTCAAAGCCGGCTACGATTCGCACTATCTCGGCGTGGTCGAGCTGGAGGTCTCGACCCGCGAGACCAAGGATGGGCCGGTCATCGCCGTGCTGCCGAGCTGGGAGGTGCGCCCGACCGCGGGGGTCGAGCCGGACCCGGAGATCCAGGGCAAGGTCGACGCCTTCAACAAGGCGCTGGACGATGCGCTGGGCGTCGTCATCGGCACCACCTCGGTCGAGCTCGACAGCCAGCGCGGCGCCGTCCGCACCCAGGAGACGACGATGGGCAACCTGATCGCCGACGGGCTGCGCTGGGGCGTATCCGGCGCGCAGATCGCGATCGTCAACGGCGGCGGCATCCGCGGCGACCGGCTGATCGCCGCCGGCACCCAGCTGACGCGCAAGGACATCCTGACCGAGCTGCCCTTCGGCAATGTCGCGGTGCTGCTGGAGCTGACCGGCGCCGAGATCCGTGCGGCGCTGGAGAACGGCGTGTCCCAGGTCGAAGGCGTCGCCGGCCGGTTCCCGCAGGTCTCCGGCCTCGCCTTCGTCTGGGACCCCGCCAAGCCGGCCGGCAGCCGCGTGGTCTCGGTCACGGTCGACGGCAAACCGCTGGACGACGCCGCGGTCTACCGCGTCGCCACCAACGACTACATGGCCGGCGGCGGCGACGGCTACGCCGCCTTCACCGAAGGCAAGATGCTGATCGACGCCTCGGCCGCGCGGCTGATGGCGACGGTGGTGATGGACTACGTCACCGCAATGAAGACCGTGGCGCCGAAGGTCGACGGCCGCATCCGGCGGGTCTCGGCATGATGATCGATACCGGCGGTACGGCTCCGCCGATCCTCGGTCTGGCTCTCGGCGGCGGCATCGCCCGCGGCTGGGCCCATATCGGCGTGCTGCGGGCGCTGGATGCCGCCGGCATCCGGCCGCAGGTCGTGTGCGGCACCTCGGTCGGGGCCCTGGCCGGCGTCGCCCATCTCTCCGGCCGGCTCGACATGCTCGAATCCTGGGCGCGCGGGCTGAACCGGGAGCGGATGGTCTCCTATCTCGATTTCGGCCTCGGCCTGCCGGCCCTGATCAGCGGCCGGCGGCTTGGCCGCCTCCTGGACCAGAGCTTCGGGGACCTCAGGGTCGAGGATCTCGGCGTGCCCTTCGGCGCGGTCTGCGTCGACCTGTTCACCGGGCACGAGGTCTGCCTGCGCGAGGGCCGCGTCTCGGAGGTGATCCAGGCCTCCTACGCCCTGCCCGGCGTCTTCCCGCCGCGGCGCATCGGCCGCCACATGCTGGTCGACGGCGCCCTGGTCAACCCGGTCCCGGTCTCGGTCTGCCGCGCCCTCGGGGCCGAGGTGGTGATCGCCGTCAACCTCAACGGCGACATCATGGGTCGCACCCGCGTGCCCGAGGGCGGCTATGCCCGCATCGCCGGCTTCGACATCCTCGAGCTGATGCCGGGCGGTACCCTGCTGGGCGGCATCAACGGCGTCGCCCGCAAGCTGTTCCGGCGCGATCCGGAGATGCCCAGCCTGTTCGGGGTGATGATGGCCTCGCTCAACATCATCCTCGACCGCATGGGCCGGACCCGGCTGGCCGCGGAGCCGCCGGACGTGGCGATCGACCCGAAGCTCGGCCATATCGGCGCCGCCGAGTTCGACCGGGCGGCGGAGCTGATCGAACTCGGCTACGAGGCCGCGGAGGCGGCGATCCCCGACATCCGCGAAGCGCTGCGCGTCACCTCCTACGGGCTGGAGCCGGAGATGCCATCCTCGCCCGCCGCGAAGTAACGGCTGGGCGGCGCGCCAAGCAGGCGCTTGAACATGGTGGTGAAGGCGGCGGCGCTGTCGTAGCCGAGGTCGAGGGCGACGGTCGTCACCGGCTCGCCCGCCGCCAGCCGCGGCAGGGCCGCGAACAGGCAGGCCTGCTGCCGCCAGGCGGAGAGGCTGAGGCCGGTCTCCTGCCGGAATAGCCGGGTGAAGGCGCGGCGGCTCATGCCGAGCGCGCCGCACCAGTCGTCGATCGTGTCGTGCGGCGTCGGCCCTTCCAGGAACCGCCGGCAGCGCGCCGCCAGGGCCCTATGGCCCGGCAGCGGCAGGCTGAGCGGCAGCACCGGCATCCGCGCGATCTCCTGCAGGATCAGCGCCATGACCATCCCGTCGCGGCTGTCGGGATCGTATTCCAGCGGCAGGTCCACCGCCTCCATCAGCAGGCTGCGCATCAGCGGCGAGACGCCGACGACGCGGCATTCCGACGGCAGGTCGGGCACAGCGTCCGCCTCGACATAGACGCTGCGCATGCTGACCGCACCGATCAGTTGCACGTCGTGGGTGATGCCGCCCGGGATCCAGACCCCGCGCTCCGGCGGCACCACCCAGCGCCCCTGCTCGGTCCGGACCAGCAGCACGCCGTTGCTGCCGTGCAGCAGCTGCGACCGCCGGTGCCGGTGCGGCAGGATCGCATAGTTCGCCGGGTAGTCGTTGCCGATGGCGACGACGGGGCGCGGCGTCGCCTCGAAATCGGCTGGGATGACGTTGCGAACCATGGCCCACTCTCGAAGGTAATAGACCAGACCACGAAAGCAGGGCACAGCGAAAGGCGTATCCTTGCGCCGACCGGAGGCATTCCCGCCTCCGGGCGCCTCTGTGGTGGCCGCTCAGTGGCCACCGGGACGATCGGGAATGACGAGTGAAACACTGACCACGGGCCGCAGGCCCGAAGCCGACGGAACCGTCTTCACCATCCTGGCCGCGATCAGCTTCAGCCATCTGCTGAACGACATGATGCAGTCGCTGCTGCCGGCGCTCTATCCGATGCTGGCCAGCGATTTCGGCCTCGATTTCGGCCAGGTCGGCCTCATCACCTTCGTGTTCCAGCTCACCGCCTCGATCCTCCAGCCGGCGATCGGCCTCTACACCGACCGCAAGCCGCAGCCCTATTCGCTGCCGCTCGGCATGGGCTTCACCTTGGTCGGCCTCGTCATCCTCTCGGTCGCCCCGACCTTCCCGATCCTGCTGCTCGGCGCGGCGCTGGTCGGCATGGGCTCCGCCGTCTTCCATCCGGAATCCTCGCGCATCGCCCGGCTGGCCTCGGGCGGGCGGCACGGCCTCGCCCAGTCGCTGTTCCAGGTCGGCGGCAATATCGGGTCGGCGATCGGGCCGCTGCTCGCCGCCTTCATCGTGCTGCCGCGCGGCCAGGGCAGCATCGGCTGGTTCTCGGCCGCCGCCCTGCTCGCCATCCTGGTGCTGACCGGCGTCGGCGCCTGGTACCAGCGGCACCGGCGCAGCATGGCGGCCAAGCCGCGCCGCCCGGTGGTTCCGGTCGCCCTGTCGCGCGGCAAGGTCGGGATGTCGCTGGGCATCCTCGGCATGCTGGTGTTCTCCAAGTACATCTACCTGGCCAGCCTGACCAGCTACTTCACCTTCTACCTGATCCAGACCTTCGGCGTGTCGGTGCAGGAGGCGCAGATCCACCTGTTCATCTTCCTCGGCGCCGTCGCCGTGGGGACGGTGGCGGGCGGCCCGATCGGCGACCGCTTCGGGCGGAAGGTGGTGATCTGGGGGTCGATCCTGGGCGTGCTGCCCTTCACCCTGGCCATGCCCTATGTCGGGCTGACCGGCACGGTGGTCCTCAGCATCATCATCGGCCTGATCCTGGCATCGGCCTTCTCCGCCATCGTCGTCTATGCGCAGGAGCTGGTGCCGGGCAAGACGGGCACGATCGCCGGGCTGTTCTTCGGCTTCGCCTTCGGCATGGGCGGCATCGGCGCCGCGGTGCTCGGCGAGATCGCGGACCTGACCAGCATCGGCTTCGTCTACCGGATCTGCGCCTTCCTGCCGCTGATCGGGCTGCTCACGGTGTTCCTGCCCGACCTGGAACGGCCGCGGCCGGTGGCCGCCGCGCCGGCCTAGCAGCCGCCCCGACCGTCGTAGTCGTCCTGCCGGGCGGCTGTGACGGTCAACCCCGGCGGACGCCGCAGGGCCCATCTCACGAGCCGAACATCCCGTACCACGGCGCCGCCCCGGGCAATCGGGCTGCCGTTTGAAACGACAGGACCGTGCTGGCCTGGTCGAGCTTTCTCTCCTGGGACAGGTGTTCGTGCAGCACATAGCCGTTGACCCAGAGGCAGCCCAGCTTCGCGGGATCGTCGTTCCCCGGCAGCATGGAGTTGTAGAAGACATAGGCCGGCTTGCTGTCGATGCCCTGACCGGTCGACAGCGCCTGCGCGGCACTGACCAGCGTCTTCAGCTGGCCGATGTCGATGAGATAGGAGAACACGCCGCTGCGCGGCACCACGTCCAGGCGTTTGGCCTGGACCAGATAGGCCGATTGGCCCAGCTGCCACATCCAATCCGCGCCGAACTCCTTCTCCAGCCTCGCACCCTGGAAGCTGGTGATCGACAGCCCGATGCCCTGCTGCGCAGCCACGCCGGCGATCGTCGCCAGGTTGACCGAGGTGATCGCGTCCTCCCGGATCATCTCCCCCAGCTGGGCCGAGGCCTGCATGATCCCCCAGGTCCAGGCCGACTGCCCCGCGAGAATTTCCCCGATGCTCATGCTGCCTCCCGTCGCGACAGGCCGGCGGGATTGCCGGCCTGTCGGCTAGGACGCGGCAGGACGCAGTTTGTGAGAGGGTCCTCTTCGTCTCTGGCGCAGCGTCCGCTTCTTTGATAGAGCGGCGCGGCGACAATTCTTTTTTGGTGTTCTATGTCGATCGACTACCGGAAAGACATCGATGGATTGCGTGCTGTCGCAGTCGTTCCGGTGGTCCTCTATCACGCAGGGATTTCCCTGCTGGGCGGCGGCTTCGTCGGCGTCGATGTCTTTTTCGTCATATCCGGATATTTGATCACATCCATCCTGGCGGATGACATCCGGCGAAGAGAATTCTCGATCCTCTCCTTTTACGAGCGCCGCGCGAGACGGATCTTCCCGGCGCTGTTCTTCATGCTGCTGGTTTCGATCGTCGCGTTCACCGCGATATTGCTGCCGTTCGACCTGAAGGCCTTCTCGCGGGCCGTGCTCGCCACGGTCTCCTTCACCTCGAACATCCTGTTCTATCTGGAGTCGGGCTACTTCGCGGCGCCGTCGGAGCTGAAGCCGCTTCTCCACACCTGGTCCCTGGCCGTGGAGGAGCAGTTCTACATCGTCTTCCCGCCTCTGCTGTACGTCCTGTCCAGAGCGGGGCGACGGACGCGGAACGTGACACTGGCGGCGATCGTCGGCCTGTCCTTCGCCGCCAGCGTCTGGGGCGTCGGTCCCTACCCCAGCGCCACCTTCTATTTCCTCCCGGCGCGGGCCTGGGAGCTTCTTCTGGGATCCATGCTGGCCCTGAGCGTCGTCCCCGCCCCCGCGGGACGCGCCATGCGCGAGGTCGCCTCGGCGCTGGGGCTGGGCCTGATCGGCACCAGCGTCCTCACCTTGTCGTCGAGCGATCCGTTCCCTGGATGGAATGCCGTCCCACCCTGCATCGGGGCGGCCCTCGTGATCTGGGCCGGGCTTGGCGGTCAGAGCCTCGGCGGCCGCCTGCTGAGCCTCGGCCCGGTGGTCTTCATCGGCAAGATCTCCTATTCGCTGTATCTCTGGCACTGGCCGATCATCGTCTTCGTCAAATACTCGACCAATCGCGAGCTTTCGCTGGCCGAGACTGGTCTCGTCGTCGCCGCGTCGGTCGCCGCCGCCACCCTGTCCTGGCGCGTCATCGAGCAGCCGTTCCGCGGCAAGGGCAACCGGTTCACGCGCCGCTGGATCTTCTCGGCGTCGGCCGTCGCCGCCGCTCTGTTCCTCACCGTCGGCATGACCGGCTACCTGGCTAAGGGCTGGCCGCAGCGGTTCCCCGAGGCGATCCCGATCATCGAGAAATACGCGGACTACGACCGTGTCGACCTGTACCGCCTCGGCACCTGCTTCATGCGGGCGGATCAGCGCCCCGCGGATTATCCGCTCGAGACATGCTACGGCGCGACGGCGCCGGACGCCCTGATCTGGGGCGACAGCTTCGGCGCGCATCTCTATGGCGGCCTGTCCAACCATGCCACGGCGGCGCACCTGCGGATCGGCCAGGCGACCTCCCAGGCCTGCGCACCGATCCTGAGCCTGCCGCTCCATCGCCACGCCGGCTGCGGGCAGTTCAACGCTCACATCCTCGGCCTGATCCGGAAGAACCCGCCGAAGACCGTGATCCTCTCCGCGCGGTGGGAGCTCCTGGACCCGCAGGACATTCCCCGGCTGGACAGCACGATCACGGCGTTGCAGGAGGTCGGGGCCGAGGTGATCGTCATCGGGCAGTCGCCGACCTTCCATGCCCCAGCCTATGCTCTCTACATCAAGGGCATGCAGACCAATACGCTCTCCGCGCCGGTCGAGGGCATCGATCACGCGGCCCTCAACCGCCTCGTCGCGCAGGTGGCGGAGCAGAACGGCGTGGTCTTCTTCGCGCCGGAGGAACTCTTCTGCACCGGCACGCGCTGCCGCATCCAGCAGGACGGCACGCTGCTGTTCTGGGACGACGGCCATCTGACGGCGGAAGGATCGGATTATGTCGGCGAGAAGTTCTTCGACCGGCACGGCGCGGCGTTGACCTCGGCGGCACGAGCGAAGCTCTAGCCGAGAGCCGGGCGACACCGCTCGAGGCCATCGGGCCCGAGAGCCGGCTCGATCGGCGGGCGGCCGCAACGCCGTCTGCAAGCCCCGACAGGTTTCGCTGCCTAGCCCCTGGCGACCGCGCCATAGGCGATATAGATTGGGCATTCATCTCTCGAGCCGCAATCGTGAGACGAATTTGGATACGCCGACCGTCGACCGCCTGACCGGCCACGTCATCGGCCCGGGGCAACCTCGAGGCCTGAAGGCGACGCTGAGGCGCCTGATGGCGGTGAACTCGTCTCGCCAACGGCTCTGGCTCGAGAACAAGGCCTTCGCCGAGAGCATCCCGGCCGGTGCCTTGGTGCTCGACGCCGGCGCCGGCGACGCGCCCTACAAATCGCTCCTGGCGCACACCCGCTATGAGTCCGCCGACTTCGAGAAGGTCGACAAGCCTTACGCGAAATCGACCTATGTCTGCGATCTCTCCGCCATACCGGTCGAGGATGGGCGGTTTGACGCGATCATTTTCAACCAGGTGATGGAGCACCTGCCCGAGCCCAAGCTGGTGATCCGCGAATTGTTCCGCGTGCTCAAGCCGGGCGGACGGATGATCTTCACTGCGCCGCTGTTCTACGAGGAGCACGAGCAGCCGTACGACTTCTACCGCTACACGCAATTCGCAGTGCGATATCTGTTCGAAGGAGCCGGCTTTCGCATCGATCGGCTCGACTGGATGGAAGGCTACTACGGGACCGTCGCCCACCAGGCGAACCGGATGGCCCGGCACCTGCCGTCACGGCCGGCCGGGGTGGCGCCGGGCCTCCTCGGCTACGCCCTGGCGCCGCTCATGCTCTTGTTCCGCATGCAGATGGCGGCGACGGGACTTGCCTTCCATTGGCTTGAGATGAAGCAGAAGGTGACCGATCGCGGCCAGCCGAAGAACTACGTCGCGATCCTGTCGAAGCCGTCGGCCGATCAGATCACCCCATCGAGCCCGGCCATGTAGCGCGCGAGCATCGGCCGGGAGCACGAAGCCGAAAGACTGAAGGGAGTAGGTGCGAAAGTCACCCGATGCCATTCACCGAGTGAATGGGAAATGGTGCCCAGGGACAGAATCGAACTGCCGACACGGGGATTTTCAGTCCCCTGCTCTACCAACTGAGCTACCTGGGCGCCGTTGGTCTCCGCGGTGCGGAGGCCGTGCTTATAGGAAACCGAGAGCCGCCTGTCTAGCGCTGATCTTCATCCGGCTGCAATGTTTCCTCGGCCTCGTCGTCGGGCTTCGCCGGGATCGCGTAAGCCTCTGAAAACCAATGGCCGAGATCGATATCGGCGCAGCGGCGCGAGCAGAAGGGACGGTACTGATGCACCGTCGGCTTGCGGCAGATCGGGCAGCGCCCGCGGGTTTCGGTGGTGGTCGTGGTCATGGTCACCAGAATCGGGTCAGAGGGGCGCGGCTTCAAGCCCGTCCGCGTTCAGCCGTGCACGACATCGGCCAGGGCCTGGCCGCGCCGCTCGCGCGCCAGCTCGGCCAGGCCGAGCGGCGACAGGGATTCGCCGAGCTGGACCCGCAGCGGGTCCTCGGCCAGGGCGGCGCGGAAGGCGTTCAGCAGCGCCGCCCGATCGGCGCCGCGGCGCATCGAGATGAAGTCGACCACCACCGTGCCGCCGATGTTGCGCAGGCGCAGCTGCCGGGCGATCTCCGCCGCCGCCTCGCGGTTGGCGCGGAGATGGTCGGGCGCACGGCCGCCGTCGACATCGATCACGGTCAGGGCGCGGGTCGCCTCGATGGTGATGCTGCCGCCGGAAGGCAGCGGCACGGTCGGCGTCAGCAGCGCGTCCAGCGCGTCGCCCAGCGGTGCCGCGCCGGCGGCGATCCGGGGGGCCAGATCGGGCACCGCCGCCGCGGCCCAGCGCTGCAGCGGCGCCAGCAGGGCGGCGCCATCCACGACGATTCGGGCGGCATCCGGGTGATCCAGGATCAGCCGGCGGGCGGCGCCCGGCGCGGGCTCCAGCAGCGCCGGGGCGCGCGTCGCCTCGGCACGGTCGGCGATCGCCTCCCAGCGCCGTTCCAGCCGTGCCGCCTCGGCCAGCACCTCGTCGACCGCCATCCCTGCGGCTGCGGCGCGGACGATCCAGCCGCGTTCCAGACGCTGCTGCCATTCCCGCTTCGCCGCCGGCCCGAGCCGATTCGACACGGCCACGCCGGCCGAGAACGGCAGGTGGATCAGGCCGGCGCCGGGCAGAGCCACGTCGCGGGTCGCCTCCGCCCCCTTCTCCGCCCTGGGATCGGCGACGATCTGGACGATCACCGGCCCGCCGGCCCGCAGCTCTCCCGCCTCCGGCCCGCGCAGCGGCAGGAAGGCGCTGCGGCCGGTGCCGATGTCGAGGAAGGCGGCGGCTGCGACGCGGTCGACCCGCTCCACCCGCGCCAGCACCACCGCGCCCGACAGGCTCGGCCGCGACAGGCGCTCGGCGGTAAGGTCGGTCAGGCGGCCGTCGATCACCACGCCGGCCAGCAGCAGGCCGTCCGTAGCGGTGATCTCGACCGTCTTCACCAGCGGTAGCCTGCGCCGCGCAGGAGCTGTGAGGTCTCGAACAGCGGCAGGCCGACGATGTTGGAATAGGAGCCTTCGATCGCCCGGATCAGCGCCGCCGCCCGCCCCTGGATGGCGTAGCCGCCGGCCTTGCCGCGACCCTCGCCCGAGGCGACATAGGCATCGATCTCCTCCGCCGTCAGCCGCTTGAACACGACGACGCTCTGCACCAGCCGCAGCCGCATGGTGCCGTCCGGCGTGATCAGGCAGACGCCGCCATAGACACGGTGCCGGCGGCCGGACAGCAGCTCCAGGCACTGCCGCAGTTCGGCGTCGCTCTCCGCCTTGGGCAGGATGCGGCGACCGCAGCCGACCACGGTGTCGGCGGCCAGGATGAACACGTCGGGCGCCCCGGCGCGAATCGCCTCCGCCTTGGCCTGGGCCAGGCGTTTGGCGTGCGGGCCGGGCAGCTCGCGCTTCAGCGGAGTCTCGTCGAGATCGGCCGGCAGGACCCGGTCCGGCACGATGCCGATCTGGCGCAACAAATCGAGACGCCTCGGCGAGGCCGAGGCGAGAATCAACGAGTCGGTCGCACCCGTCCGATCCGGACCGGGCACGGCTGTTACTTGAAGCGGAAGGTGATGCGACCCTTGGTCAGGTCGTACGGGGTCATCTCGACATTGACCCGGTCCCCCGCCAGCACCCGGATGCGGTTCTTCCGCATCTTGCCCGAGGTGTGCGCCAGGACCTCGTGGTCGTTGTCCAGCTTCACCCGGAACATCGCGTTCGGGAGCAGCTCGGTCACCGTGCCCGAGAACTCGATCAAATCTTCCTTGGCCATCCATGCTCGCCATGTTGGGAATCCGCCCAAGAAGTGGGCGACCGTCCTTGTCGGGTCAAGATGTTTGTGCGGCTCCGTGCCGCGGTCCGGCCATGCCCGCGGCGCCGCTTCAGGGCGCGGACGGTCTATCGGTCCACGGATCGAACACCGGAACGCCCGCCCGCCGGAAATCGCCGACGTTCCGGGTGGTGACGCCAAGATCGTGCGCCTTCGCCGTCGCGGCGATCAGCGCATCGGGTTGCGCGTAGGTGTAGCCTGCCTTCTGCCCGTCATGCACCAGACGGCGCCAGATCAGGAGGATCTCCTCGTCGACATCGAGGATGCGGTTGCCGAACCACAACCTGACGCCATCTTCCAACCACGTCTCCAACTCGGCCCGGAAGCCTGGGTCGATGACCCGCTCGATGCCCAATCGGATCTCGGCGACTGTCACTCGACTGAGATAGCAGGCCACCGGCGGAACGCTTTCCGCCCAACTCTTGACCGCACGATCGCACCGAATCCCTTTGCGCAACTCGGAGACTACATTGGTGTCGAGCAACCAGCCGCGCGCCATGATCAGAAGGACGGCAGGTCGCGCACCGGCGCGGGCTCACGAAGCGCCTCGAATTCGTCGAGCACCGCGAAGGGCCCTTCCCCGAACAGAGCTGCCAAGCTCACGGTTGCCGTCGGCGCCAGGCGCGCATAGTCCGCCGCCGACAGAACGACGACGGCGTCCTGCCCATGCACGGTGACTCGCTGCGGCCCCGCCTCCCGGGCGCGCCGTACGAGCTCGCTGAATCGAGCCTTGGCGTCCTCGAGCTTCCAGGCCGGCAAGGCGGATGATGAAAGGTGCTTGTTGCGAGCCGCCACAAACGGCCTCCTGACCAGATTAGTCAGAATATCGGTCGAGTTGACGCGGACGGCAAGAGGTCGGCCGTCACGCCCGTTCCTTCTCAAGGTCGCCGAAGCGCTCGCGGATGCGGGCCAGGAGCATGTCGCGGACCTGGCGGAACGCGGCCATCCGGGTCTCGCGGTTGCCCTCGATCGCGGTCGGGTCGAAGGTGTTCCAGAACTCCAGGTCGCACGCCGTGGTGCGGGTCATCTCCACCGCCCGGTGCTGGGCCTCGGGCGACAGCGAGATCACCAGGTCGAAATTGTCGTCCTCGAGATCGTCGAAGCTCTTGGGCCGATGACGGCTGAGATCGATGCCGATCTCCTGCATCACCGCCACGGTGAAGGGGTCGAGCTCGCCCGGCCTCACCCCGACGCTGTCGACGAAGATCCGCGATCCGGCCACGTGCTTCAGGATCGCCTCGGCCATCGGCGAACGGATCGCGTTGTGGGTGCAGGTGAAGAGGACGCTGGTCGGCCCCGCCATCGCTCACCCACGGATCTGCAGGACGCAGAGCAGCGTGAACAGCCGCCGCGCCGTCGCGTGGTCCATGGCGATCCGGTCGGCCAGCCTTTCGCCGAGCAGCGTCGAGCCCTCGTCGTGCAGCCCGCGCCGGCCCATGTCGATCGCCTCGATCCGCGACGGCGGCGCCGTCTTGATCGCGGCGTAATAGCTTTCACAGACCAGGAAGTAGTCCTTGATGATCCGGCGGAAGGGCTGGGTCGGCAGGGCGATCCGCTCGATCTCCTCCCCGGAATCGACCGCAATCTCGAAGATCAGCCGGTTCTCCTCCATGCGCAGGCGCAGGCGGTAGGGTCCGGGCGGGCCCTCGACCAGGCGGAAGCTGTTCTGCTCGATCAGGTCGTGGATCGCGACCCGACGCTCATGCGCCACCTCCGGCGACCGGCGGACGGCCGCGCTCTCGTCGATCACGACCTCGACGAGGCGCCCCTGCTCCCCATCGCCGGCCGCGCGGTTCATCCGGCCGCCTTCAGCCGCTGGGCGATCGACAGCGCGTGCGCCTCCAGCCCCTCGGCCCGGGCCAGGCGCACCGCCGCCGGCCCGACCTTGGCAAGGCCGGCGGCGTCGCAGCGCACCAGCGTGGTGCGCTTGACGAAGTCGAAGACGCTGAGGCCGCTGGCGAAGCGAGCGCTGCGCGCCGTCGGCAGCACGTGGTTCGGCCCGGCGACATAGTCGCCCACCGCCTCCGGCGCGTGGCGGCCGAGGAAGATCGCCCCGGCATGGCGGATCCGGTCGGCCAGCCGGTCAGGATCGGCCACAGCGAGCTCGAGATGCTCGGGCGCCAGACGGTCGACCAGCGGCGCCGCGTCGTCGAGCGATTCGACAACGATAACCCCGCCTTGGTCGCGCCAGCTGGTGCCGGCGATCTCCGCCTTGGGCAGCCGGGCCAGCACGCGGTCGACCGCCGCGGTGACCGCATCGGCGAAGGCGGCGTCGTCGGTGATCAGCACCGACTGGGCATGGGTGTCGTGCTCGGCCTGGGACAGCAGGTCGACCGCGATCCATTCCGGGTCGTTGCCGGCATCGGCCACCACCAGGATCTCGGACGGGCCGGCGATCATGTCGATGCCGACGGCGCCGAAGACCTGGCGCTTGGCCTCGGCGACATAGGCGTTGCCGGGGCCGGTGATCTTGTCGACGGGACGGATGCGGGCTGTGCCGTAAGCCAGGGCCGCCACCGCCTGGGCGCCGCCGATACGCCAGATCTCGGTCACCCCGGCGCGCTCCGCCGCGGCCAGGACCAGCGGGTTCAGCACCCCGTCCGGCGCCGGCACCGCCATGGCGATGCGGCCAACCCCCGCCACCTTGGCCGGGATCGCATTCATCAGAACGGAGCTCGGATAGCTGGCGAGGCCGCCCGGGACATAGATGCCGACCGCGTCGATCGGGGTCCAGCGGGCGCCGAGGCCGATCCCGTCCTCGTCGACATAGGACAGGGCTGGCAGCTCGGTCCGGGCATGAAACGCCTCGATCCGGCGCGCGGCCAGGTCCAGCGCCGCAAGGGTCTCGGCATCGACCTGGGCCCGGGCCGCGGCGATCTCCTCCGCGCTGATCCGCAGCGTCTCGGGGGTCAGCCTGACCCGGTCGAAGCGCTCGGTGTAGTCGATCAGCGCCGCGTCACCGCGCGCCCTGGTGTCGGCCACGATGGCGGCGACGGCGTCGGCGACATCGGCATGGGCGCCACGGCGGGCGGAGACGAAGGCGTCGAAGGCCTCGGCGAAGCCGGGCGAACGGGCATCAAGACGCAGCGGCATGGACGGCATTCCGGAAACGGTCGATCCAGCCGGCGATCTCCTCCGGCCGGGTCTTGAAAGCGGCGCGGTTGACGATCAGCCGCGAGGTGACGTCGGCGATGTGCTCGATCTCGCGCAGCCCGTTCGCCTCCAGCGTCCTGCCGGAGGAGACGAGGTCGACGATGCGGCGGCACAGGCCCAGCGAGGGCGCCAGCTCCATCGCCCCGTTCAGCTTGATGCACTCCGCCTGCACCCCGCGGGCGGCGAAGTGGCGGCGGGTCACCGCGGGGTATTTGGTGGCGACGCGGATATGGCTCCAGCGCCGCGGATCGTCGGTCTCGGCCAGGTCCACCGGCTCGGCCACCGCCAGGCGGCAGGCGCCGATGCCGAGGTCGAGCGGGGCGTAGAGCTCGGGGTAGTCGAACTCCATCAGCACGTCGTTCCCGGCGACGCCCAGCTGCGCCGCGCCGAAGGCGACGAAGGTGGCGACGTCGAAGGAGCGCACCCGGATCAGCCGGATATGCGAATGGTTGGTGGCGAAGGACAGGCCGCGATGGCGCGGATCGTCGAAGGCCGGCTCCGGCTCCAGCCCGGCCTGCGCCATCAGCGGGCGCAGCTCGTCCAGGATGCGGCCCTTGGGCAGGGCGATGGTCAAGGGATCGGGTACGGTCGAGGACATGGCGCCGGCTTCCGCGGGAACGGCCGGCACCATAGCCGAAAGCGGCGCCGCGAGACCAGAAGAGGCCGCGACTCGCCCATGCGCGAAGATCAGCCTCTGAAATCGACTCCCATACCTTCCCCGTCACGGCGAGGCGCGCCCCTCGGACTTGATCCGGGGGCCGTGGCCATCCAGGAGTCTGTGCCGCTGGCATGGCCACGCCCCTTCGGGGCTCGCCATGACGGGTTCATCATTCGGCCGCCGGCATCAAGTCGCCAGCCCCTACCCCTGCCCCGCCGCCGCGAAGGCCCGGCCGATCAGGGCCTTGGCGTCGTCCTGGACCTGCCGCAGGTGGTCCTCGCTGCGGAAGCTCTCGGCATAGATCTTGTAGACCTCCTCGGTGCCGGAGGGCCGGGCCGCGAACCAGCCGTTCGCGGTCGCCACCTTGATGCCGCCGAAGGGCTGGCCGTTGCCGGGGGCCTTGGTCAGGGTCTGCGTCACCGGATCGCCGCCGAGCTGCGTGGCGCCGAGGCCCTCCGGCGTCAGGGTCTTGAACACCCGCTTCTGCTCGCTGGTCGCCGGCGCGTCGGTGCGGGCGTACCAGGCGGTGCCCAGCTCCTGCGTCAGCCCGTTGTAGAGCTCGCTCGGGTCGCGGCCGGTGACGGCGGTGATCTCCGCCGCCAGCAGGCCGAGGATGATGCCGTCCTTGTCGGTGGTCCACACCGTGCCGTCCTTGCGCAGAAACGAGGCGCCGGCGCTCTCCTCGCCGCCGAAGCCGACCGACCCGTCGCTCAGCCCCTCGACGAACCATTTGAAGCCGACCGGCACCTCCAGCAGCCGGCGGCCCAGCTTGGCGGCGACGCGGTCGATCATGCTGCTGCTGACCAGCGTCTTGCCGATCGCGCTGTCGGCCCGCCAGCCCTTGCGGTGCTGGAACAGATAGGCGATCGACGCGGCCAGGAAGTGGTTCGGGTTCATCAGCCCGGCGGTGCGGGTGACGACGCCGTGGCGGTCGGCGTCGGTGTCGTTGGCGAAGGCGACGTCGAACTTTTCGCGCAGCCCCAGCAGCCGGGTCATGGCGTAGGGCGAGGAGCAGTCCATGCGGATCTTGCCGTCCCAATCCGCCGTCATGAAGCGGAAGGTCGGGTCGACGAGGTCGCTGACCACGGTCGCGGCGATGCCGGTGCGGTCGATCAGCGGCGCCCAGTAGCGCACCGCAGCGCCGCCGAGCGGGTCGATGCCGATCTTGACGCCCGCGGACCGGATCGCCTCGAGGTCGATCACGCTGCCGAGATCGCCGACATAGAAGTCGATGTAGTTGTGCCTGTGCGTGGTCGCGGCCTTCAGGGCGCGCTGCAGCGGCACCCGCTGCACGCCGTCGAGGCCCTTCTCGATCAGCTCGTTCGCGGTGCGCTCGATCCAGCCCGTCACCTCGGTGTCGGCCGGGCCGCCGTTGGGCGGGTTGTACTTGAAGCCGCCATCCTCCGGCGGGTTGTGCGACGGGGTGACCACGATGCCGTCGGCCATGCCGGAGGTCCGGCCGCGGTTGTAGGTCAGGATGGCGTGCGAGATGACGGGCGTCGGGGTGTATCCGCCGTCCCGGTCGATCATGGTCTCGACGCCGTTCGCCGCCAGCACTTCGAGGGCGCTGGCCAGCGCCGGCTCGGACAGCGCGTGGCTGTCGATGCCGATGAACAGCGGCCCGTCGATCCCGGCGCGCTTGCGGTAGAGGCAGATCGCCTGGGTGATGGCGAGGATATGGGTCTCGTTGAAGCTGCCGGCGAAGGCCGAGCCGCGATGGCCGGAAGTGCCGAAGGCCACGCGCTGCGCCGTGTTCGCTGGATCGGGCCCGGTGGTGAAATAGGCCGTGACCAGCCGCGGCAGGTTGACGAGGTCGGCCGGGTCGACGGGCTTCCCTGCGAGCGGACTCACCATCTGCATCTCCCTGGGCTGACTGGTCCGACGGGCAAATTGCGCCAGCCGGCAGCTCCTGTCGAGACGGCGGCGGCTGCGGTTTTCCTCTTTCGCCCGCCCGGCGGGTGGAGGCAAATGGACGAAGGCAGCAGGGGCGAGGCCTTGGACCGGATCGAGAGCGCCGAAGGCAAGACGCGGGCGCGCTGGCAGCGCGACCCGGAAGGCATGCGCCAGCGCATCCTGGATGCGGCGCTGGCGGAGTTCACCCGGCACGGCTTCGGCGGCGCCCGGATCGACCGCATCGCCGCGGCCGCCGGCGCCAACAAGCGCATGCTCTACTACCATGTCGGCAACAAGGAGATGCTGTACCTGGCGGTGCTGGAGGCGACCTACGCCCGCATCCGCACCGCCGAGCGCGCCCTGAACCTGGAGAGCCTGGCGCCGGATGCCGCGATCGCCCGGCTGGTGGAGTTCACCTGGAGCTATTTCCTGGAGAACCCGGAATTCATCATCATGCTGAACCAGGAAAACCTGTACCAGGCCCGGCACTTGCGGAAATCGCCCAATGTCCGCCCCCTGCACTCGCCCTTCGTCGAGATGATCGGCGAGGTGCTGGACCGCGGCGTCGCCGCCGGCGTGTTCCGTCACGGCATCGACCCGGTGCAGCTCTACATCTCGATCGCCGGCCTCGCCTATTTCTACGTCTCGAACCGCTGGACACTCGGCGTCATCTTCGACCGCGACCTGTTCGAGGCGAAGGCCCGGGCCGACCGCCTCGCCCACATGACCGATCTGGTGCTGTCCGCGCTGCGGCCCTGATGCCGTGCGCCACGCTGCGAATACCCGCGGCAGATGGAAGAATCGGCATTCCGTACCGCGAATGGCGTATGACTATCCGGAAAATTGGGGAAGCTGAACCACCGTATCGGGCACGCAGCCAAGGCAGGAGGCTGCACCATTGGGGCAGTCGCGATCGCCTGAGCAATGAGTCATCGTCCAGCAGTCCGCCGGTGAATTTCCCGGCCAAGGACGCCGTCGGAAGAGTGGCGAGGTAAGAAGACATCGTCGACGCTCGGACGATGCATGGATGTCCGTCATCTCGAAGAGAATGATCCGAGTCGTCGTGTCGCCGCTCTGGATCAGGACAGCACGTCGCCGCCGTTGAGTGAAGTCAGCCAGAGCTGATGAATTCGTCTCGCGGCAAAAC
Organism: Inquilinus limosus DSM 16000; assembly: GCF_000423185.1. GTDB lineage: Bacteria > Pseudomonadota > Alphaproteobacteria > DSM-16000 > Inquilinaceae > Inquilinus > Inquilinus limosus. The sequence continues at coordinate 182,477 of NZ_AUHM01000013.1, forward strand.
CTGGAAACGGGCGAGGAGGTCAGGTGAAATCTCCGGCCGACGATGTCACCCGGCTCGAGCACGAGCCGAACAATGCCCAGGGGACCGCAGTCCGCCGCGTGGGAGCGGTCCTGCTCACATTCACCGTGGTCGGCTGCGCCACTCTGGACGAGCTGGGACTCGGCTGGGGCGAAGCCGCTCCCGTCGAAGCTCCGCAGGCAGCCGATTCTACAGCCCGCTCCACGGCCCTGGTTCCGCAGCCCGCGCCCGCAGCTTCGGCGCCCACCCTCATGGCGGCCGCCGTATCGCCGGACGAAACCGGCACCGCCCCGCTCCCGGCCGACAATCCGGCAGCCGAATTGCCGCTGCCGGACAGCGCCTCCGCCGAGCTGCGCGATTTGGCGCGCAAGGCCATCGCCGGCGACGCGAATGCCGAGTACGAGATCGGCACCCTCTTTGCACGCGGCGCCGAAGTGCCGCAGAGCCATGAGCGCGCCACCTATTGGTGGCGCCGCGCCGCCGACCAGGGCAGCGCCGACGCGCGCTATGCTCTGGGCCTCGCCTATCTCAACGGCTCCGGCGTGCCTCGCGATGCCAGAGAGGCGATGAACTGGTTCCGCCGGGCCAGCGTCTCCGGTAATCCGCGCGGTGCGTACGAGATCGGCCGCCTCTATGAAGCCGGCGAGCTCGGGCCGTCCAACCCGCGTATCGCCGCCGGTTGGTACCGGATCGCAGCCGAGGCCGGCGACGCGCAGGGCAAGGAGGCGCTGGCGAGACTGCAAGCCTCATCAGGCACCGGCGCGTCGGCGATGCCCGGCACTGCAACCGCCCGCACGGTGCCGAGGCCGCCCAGCCCCACCGAAACGGCCGTCGTCTCTCCATCGGCCGTGCCTGCCACGCAACCGACGGTCGCGCCCGAGCGGCCGGCGACCGGCGCCGAGATCAGGGAAATCCAGCAATTGCTGACCAGGCTGGACCTGGATGCGGGTCAGGCCAATGGCCGATTGGGGAGCAGGACCCGGGCCGCCATCGCCACCTTCCAGCAGAGCCAGGGTATGCCGGTCACGGGCCAGCCCTCGGCGGCGTTGCTGGAAGCGCTTCGCACCGCTGCCGCGCCGCCCCGCTTCGATTGACGAACGCGGCCGGGCGCTGCCGTGCCGGGCGCCCCCCACCTTTGAAACCGTCATTGCGCGCCCGAGAACAGCGCCTCGCCGTTCCCCTCTTGACCCCCGCCCCGCTCCACAGCAGGATTTTAACCAACGAGTTAATTTCTGCCGGGCCGTCCAGAAGCCCGAGACCGGGAGACGCCGATGGGAACGCGAAGCGCCCGTGACCGCGCCCCAGGCCGCGCGTTCAACCTGCTGCAGGCAGGCTGGGTCAGGCCCGTCATCCTGCTCCTGATCATCATCGTGCTGTGGGACCTGGCGATCCGCGTCTTCCGGCTGCCGCCCTACCAGGTGCCCGCGCCCTGGGACGTGATCGTCACGCTGTGGCGCGACGGGCCGGAGCTGCTGTCGCAATCGGTGCCGACCACCGTGGCGACGGTGCTGGGCTTCCTGCTGTCGGCCGTGATCGGCATCCCGATGGCGATGCTGATCGCCGGGTCGCGCACGGTCGAGGCCTATGTCTATCCGCTGCTGGTGTTCTCGCAGTCGATCCCGAAGGTGGCGGTCGCGCCGCTCTTCGTCGTCTGGTTCGGCTTTGGGCTCGAACCCAAGGTGATCTCGGCCTTCCTGCTGGGCTTCTTCCCGGTGGTGGTGTCGGCGGTGCAGGGCTTCAAGTCGCTGGATCCCGACACGCTCGACCTGGCCCGGGCGATGGCCGCCAGCCGCTGGCAGATCTTCCGCATGGTCGGGCTGCCGCAGGCGATGCCGGCGATCTTCTCCGGCCTCAAGGTCTCGGTGACGCTGGCGGTGGTCGGCGCCGTGGTCGGCGAGTTCGTCGGCGCCAATTCCGGCATCGGCTTCGTGCTGCAGCGCTCGATCGGCAATTTCGAGCTGCCGACCATGTTCGCGGCGCTGGTGATCCTGGCGCTGCTGGGCGTGGTGCTGTTCTGGCTGATCGACCTCGTCGAACGGCTGGTCATCCCATGGCACGCCAGCCGGCGGCGCGAGCTGATCGTCGCCGCCTGAGGCGGCGCAACCAAACATGAGGGGGAGGAAACAACCATGGTCCGCAGCCTGCTGATCGCCCTCGGCGTCCTGCTCGCGGCCGGTTCGGCTCAGGCGGCCGACAAGGTCGTGCTGATGCTGAACTGGTACGTCTATGGCGAGCACACGCCGTTCTTCTACGGCAAGGCCAAGGGGTTTTACGCCGACCAGGGCATCGACCTGGAGATCCAGGAGGGCCGCGGCTCGGCCATGACCGCCCAGGCCGTCGCCGCCGGCACCGTCGGCTTCGGCTATTTCGACGTGCCGACCATGATCAAGGCGGCGGCCAAGGGCGCGCCGCTGGTCTCGGTCGGCGTGCTGCTGCAGAAGAGCCCGATGTCGGTGATGGGCTTCACCGACAAGAACATCCGCAAGCCGGAAGACATCAAGGGCAAGACCGTGGCCACCACGCCCGGCGACTCGCTGTCGCAGATCTGGCCCTTCTTCCTGCAGAAGACCGGCCTCTCGGAGAGCGATTTCCGCACCGTCTCCGGCGACGCCCAGACCAAGCTGAACGCCGTGATCAACGGCCAGGCCGACCTGCTGCTGGGCTACGCCATGGACCAGAGCATGAAGATCAAGGACGCCACCGGGAAGGACGTCACCCCGATCCTGTTCGCCGACTACGGGGTGAACATGGTGTCCTCCGGCATCGTCGTGCAGAAGGAACTGCTGACCGAGAACCCCGACCTGATCCGCCGCTTCATGGCGGCGACGACGCAGGCGGTCGAGGCGGCGGAGAAGGCGCCGGCCGAGGCCACCGCCGCGACCCTGGCGGCGCTGCCGAAGGCCGGCAAGCCGGAGACGCTGCAGGAGGGCTTCGAGCGCACCATCCCGCTGTACCGGACCGAGGAGACCCAGGGCCAGCGGCCGTTCCGCGTCACCGACGCGAACATGGCGGAGACGGTGAAGCTGCTGATCGAGTATGGCGGGGTCGACGCGTCCGCCGCGGCCGATCCGAAGGCCTTCTACACCAACGAATTCCTGCCGAAGTGAGCGGGGGCGGAGCGCGATGAGCAGGCCGAGGCTGCAGCTCGTGGAGACGGCGGAGTCGGCGCCGCAGCCCGCCGTCATCGCCGTCGAGGGCGTGTCGAAGACCTACCGCAGCCGCGACGGCGAGACGCCGTCGCTGGCGCCGCTCGACTTCACCATCGGCGAGGGCGAGTTCCTGGTGCTGGTCGGCCCGTCCGGCTGCGGCAAGTCCACCCTGCTGCGGATGATCGCCGGCCTGCTGCCGCCCAGCACCGGCCGGATCCGTCTCGGCGGGCGCGAGGTCGACCGGCCGCACGGCGACGCCGGCATCGTGTTCCAGAACCCGCTGCTGCTGCCGTGGCGCAGCGTGCTGGCCAATGTGATGATGCCGGTCGAGGTCAAGCGCCTCCCCCGCGCCCCGCATCTGGACCGCGCGCACCAGCTGCTGCGCATGGTCGGGCTGGACGGATTCGCCGACAAGCTGCCCTGGCAGCTCTCCGGCGGCATGCAGCAGCGGGTGTCGCTGTGCCGGGCCCTGGTGACCGACCCGTCGATCATCCTGATGGACGAGCCCTTCGGCGCGCTCGACGCCATGACGCGGGAGCGGATGAATGTCGAGCTGCAGCGGATCCAGCGCGAGACGCGCAAGACCATCCTCCTGATCACCCATTCGATCCCGGAGGCGGTCTTCCTGGCCGACCGGGTGCTGGTGATGACGGAGCGGCCGGGGTCGATCGCGGCGATCTACGACGTGCCGCTGCCGAAGCCGCGCTCGCTCGACATCATGGGCGATCCGCGATTCGTCGAGCTGACCCAGCGCATCCGCGGCCATTTCCGGGCCCAGGGCGGGCTGGACTGACCGATCGTTCGGTCAATCCTCTGGATGCTGCGGCCGCTGCGGCGTCGGCCAGGGTTCGCCGCGGTCTTCCAGGAGGACGTCGATGCCCTCGCCGACCAGGCGCAGGGCGACGTCGTCGGCGAAGCTGAGAAGGATGCCGCCCTCCTCCGCCGTGATCGCCAGCAGGTCCAGCATCCGCGACCGGTCATGGAGGTCGAGCTTCCGGCACTGGACCGAATCGATGCCCTGGAAGCGCACTCCGCACAGGGTCCGATGCCAGTACTCCTGCCCTTCGACCAGCTGCGCCGGCTGCTCCCAGCAGAACCGGTTCACCGCCATGACGAAGCAGCGCTCTGGGCGCAGGAAGGTCATGTCGTGCACCGGCACGATCGCGTCCTGCAGCGCCGCCGAGAGGACGGCGAGATCCTCCGCATCGCGGGCGCGCAGGCGCAGGCGGACGGGCGCGTCGGACGGCATCTCAGTCGCTCTTGAGGCGGGCGATGTCGGCGCCGCAGGCGGCCAGCTTCTCTTCCAGCCGCTCGTAGCCGCGGTCGAGGTGATAGACCCGGTTCAGCACCGTCTCGCCCTGGGCCACCAGGCCGGCGATGACCAGCGACACGCTGGCGCGCAGATCGGTCGCCATCACCGGGGCGCCGGTCAGCCTGGGCACGCCGCGCACCAGCGCCGAGGCGCCGTGGATGGTGACGTTGGCGCCCATGCGCATCAGCTCCGGCACATGCATGAAGCGGTTCTCGAAGATCGTCTCGGTGATCATCGAAGCCCCTTTGGCCACGGTCATCAACCCCATCATCTGGGCCTGAAGGTCCGTCGGGAAACCCGGATAGGGCTCGGTCATCACGTCGACGCCGATCAGATCGCCGCTGCGGCGGACCTTGAAGCCGTCGACGGTCGGCTCGAACTCGACCCCGGCGCCGCGCAGCGCGTCGGCCGCCGCCTCGATCAGGTGCAGGCTGGTGCCGACCAGCTCGACCTCGCCGCCGGTCGCGGCCGTGGCCATGACATAGGTGCCGGTCTCGATCCGGTCGGCGACGATGCGGTGCGTCGCCCGGCCCAGCCGGTCGCGGCCCTGGATCCGGATGGTGTCGGTTCCCGCCCCCTCGATCTGGGCCCCCATGGCGGTGAGGCAGGCGGCGAGGTCGACGATCTCCGGCTCGCGCGCGGCATTGACCAGCACGGTCTCGCCGCGGGCCAGGGCCGCCGCCATCATCAGGTTCTCGGTGGCGCCGACCGAGACCTTCGGGAACACGATTCGGCCGCCCTGCAGCCCGTTCGGGGCGCGGGCGTTGATGTAGCCCTCGCTGACCTCGATCTCGGCGCCCAGTTGCTCCAGTCCCACGATGTGCAGGTCGACCGGGCGGGTGCCGATGGCGCAGCCGCCGGGCAGCGACACCTTGGCGTGGCCCTCGCGCGCCACCAGCGGGCCCAGCACCAGCACGCTGGCGCGCATCTTCCGCACCAGGTCGTAAGGGGCGGTGGTGCTGCGGATGCGCCGGGCCGTCAGCTCCATCACCCGGCCCTGGGCCCCGTCCGAAGCGACGCCGTTCAGCGCGACCTCGACGCCGTGCTGGGCCAGGAGGGTCGCCAGGGTGGAGATGTCGACCAGATGCGGCAGGTTGGTCAGGGTCAGGGGCTCGTCCGACAGCAGCGCCGCCGCCATCAGCGGCAGGGCCGCGTTCTTCGCCCCGCTGATCGGAAGCCGGCCCTGCAGGGGGCGCCCGCCCCGGATACGAATCTTGTCCATGATGGCTCCCCCGGACCCTGGTATGAGGTGACGCTAAAGCTTCGGCAGGGTGACGCCGCGCTGGCCCATGTATTTGCCGGCCCGGTCGGCGTAGGACACCTCGCAGGGCTGGTCGCCCTTGAGGAACAGGAATTGGCAGGCGCCTTCATTGGCGTAGATCTTGGCCGGCAGCGGCGTGGTGTTGGAGAATTCCAGCGTCACATGCCCCTCCCATTCCGGCTCCAGCGGCGTGACGTTGACGATGATGCCGCAGCGGGCATAGGTCGACTTGCCGAGGCAGATCACCAGCACGTCGCGCGGGATGCGGAAATACTCGACCGTGCGGGCCAGGGCGAAGCTGTTGGGCGGGATGATGCAGACCGGCCCCTTGCGCTCGACGAAGCTCTTGGTGTCGAAGTTCTTCGGGTCGACCAGCGCGCTGTCGACATTGGTGAAGACCAGGAACTCGTCCGAGACGCGGGCGTCGTAGCCGTAGCTCGACAGGCCGTAGGAGATCGTGCCCTCGCGCTTCTGCTGCTCGACGAAGGGCTCGATCATTTTGTCCTGGAGCGCCCGCTCCCGGATCCAGATGTCGGACATGATCGCCACGGTCTAACCCCTCGCCTGATCCTCGTCGCGGCCGGGCTCCCGGCCCTCCGCGCTCGCCTTCTCCTCGACCGCCGCGCGCCCCCGGCTCTGCGCCTTGCGCCGCGCCAGGTTGGCGCGCAGCGCAGCCGCCTCGCGCTCCTGGCGCGACACGGATGCGGGCTTGGCGGTCGGGGGACGACGCTGATCGGTCATTTCGGCTTTGGTATGGCCGATGCGGCGGCGTTACGCAACCGGAGCAGAAACGGGGGCGGGGCGGAACGACGGATGAACGCCGCTTGCGCGAGTAATCGACAACCCCCTCGGAAAAGCGCTTGCACCACCCCCGACGCTATGGCAGGTTCCGCGCCGCCTTGAAGGCGGGCTGCCGTAGCTCAGTGGTAGAGCACTCCCTTGGTAAGGGAGAGGTCGTGAGTTCAATCCTCACCGGCAGCACCAGCGATCCACACAACCTCCGACGTTCGGCCGGCACGGTCGGGATCGCAGCTTCGGCTCACTCTGGCATGGTCTCGATGAATTCGGCCTTCACCCGATTGACGGCTTCGGCTTGAACAAGCCATGCCCGGCCTGTAGGGCAGTGCTATATGCCGATCAGCCCGCAATCAGGTGAATAGCATGCAAGACGCCGACCGTAGCGACGCCAGCCGCATCGGATGCCTGGACGGGCTGAGGGGCTTGGCCTCGCTTTGGGTCCTGGTCGGGCACGGCCTGCTGCTCTCTGGCTGGCACGTCCCGATCGTAGCGTCGCCGGATTTCGGGGTGGATCTGTTCATCATGATCTCCGGCTTCCTGATGGCGTTCCATTACATGCAGCGGCGGCAGAGGGAGCCGTGGGAGGCGCCGTCGACCTGGATCACCTTCTGGATCAGGCGATTCTTCCGGATCGCGCCGCTCTACTACGCGACGCTGGCGGTGGCGGTGGCTACCGGTCCCTGGCTCGGGGAGGCGCGGGTGGAGATCGCCTCCGTCGTCCCCGCCTCGATGACGAGCATGATGCGGTACACGGATCAGAGCCTGCAGAACATCCTGCTGCACCTCTCCTTCCTGTTCGGCCTGCTGCCGGACTATGGCTTCCGCACGGCGCTGCCGGATTGGAGCATCGGCCTGGAGATGCAGTACTATCTGGCGCTGCCGTTCCTGATGCTGGTCATCAGCCGCATCGGATGGCTGGCCGGTGCCGTCGCGATTGCCGCCGCCGGCATCCTTCTGTTCAGCATCAGCCCGTCCTTTTTCGACAGCTACGAGATGCCGTCCGTCCTGGTGCTGAAGCTCCACGTCTTCCTGGCCGGGATGCTGTGCGCCGGCGCCATGGGACGGTCGCGGCGGGCCGTGCTTCTCTGTGCCCTGCTGGCGGTCGTGCTCGCCGCCGTTCCGATCGGTGGCCGCGTCACCCCCCTCCCCTTGCTGGCGCGGGCGATGATCGCGCTCGGGCTGTTCGGCCTGATCCACCACGCGGCGCTCGGCGGCCTGGTGGGGCGGGTCCTGTCCCGGTCGGCGGCCCTGCTGGGCAGCCGCCCGTTCCATCTGCTGGGGGAGGCCTCCTACGGCCTCTATCTGATCCATCTGTTGGTCATGCTGCCGGCCGTCGCCTATGTCGCGACGACGCTGGGCACATCGACACCGGCACCGGCCCGCTTCGCCTTCGCCATGGCGCTCACGGTTCCGATCGTCTTCGCCGCCACCTGGCTGGTCTACAACACCATCGAGATGCCGGGGCGGGCCCTCGGCCGCCGCATTCTCGCATCCCCGGTCATGCGGCGTTCATTGGTCAGTCCGGTCCGTTGACCCGCGGCAGGCCGGACCTGCAAGCCGGTCCGTCGGGCGGGGGAACCGGGTTCACCCCGCCATGCCGACGGCCGGCCGCAGGGGCGGCAGCGTGCGGCCGAGATCGCGGGCGGCGCGTTCGGCATCGGCGACGGAGCGGAAGTTCTGTCCTTCGAGGTGCTGGAAGCGGGAATCGGACGCATAGAAGCGGAAGCCGCGTTTCTGGGCGACGACAATGCCGACCGCCTCGCCCGCGACCTCGATCGTGAACGCTTCGGAACGAACCATGGATGGACCTCTGTGACAGCGGCGCGCGGCGCCGGGCAGGACGGGGCGAAGGGGGAACGCGGTGCTTGTTCCGTCAGTTCCGCCAGCGCCCGGCCGAATGGTCGGAGGTCAGAGAGTTCGGTCTGAGGTCGTTCGCCAACATGTCATCCTTCCGTGTCCTGCCGCGTCCTTTGAAGAAAGCGCACGGCTCCTCGCCCTCTCCGGGGCGCGACTCGTCTGCTGGCATCAAGTGCTCGGCGGCCTTGATCGGGGGCCGCTCTTGCCGCCGACCCTCGCTCACCGGGCCATGACTGTCAACGCCTAATACGCGCCGGCGATGAATAAAATTTCTTGTCAAATGAAAATCATATTAAACCGATGTATTACTCCACGATCATTCGTTCAAGTGTCTCCAGCCGATCGGCTTCCGCGGCCGGCTTGTCCCAGCGGATGCGATGGATCCGGGGGAATCGCATCGCGACCCCCGATTTGTGGCGGGTGGAGCGGTGGACGCTGTCGAAGGCGACCTCCAGCACCAGTCGGGGCTCGACCTCGCGCACCGGGCCGAAGCGCTTGACCGTATGGTTGCGCACCCAGCGGTCGAGCTGCATCAGCTCCTCGTCGGTGAAACCGAAATAGGCCTTGCCCACCGGCACCAGCCGGTCGCCCTCCGGCTCGCCGCGCCAGCAGCCGAAGGTGTAATCGGAATAGTAGGAGGAGCGCTTGCCGTGGCCGCGCTGCGCGTACATCAGCACGGCGTCGAGCGTCAGGGCGCCGCGCTTCCATTTGAACCAGGGCCCCTTCGGACGGCCGGCGACATAGTCGCTGTCGCCGCGCTTCAGCATCAGCCCCTCGATCGCCTGGGCCCGGGCATTGTCGCGCAGCGCCGCCAGCTCGTCCCAGCTCTCGAACGGGACCATCGGCGACAGGTCCATGCGCGGCGGCCGTTCCCGCGCGATCCAGGATTCGAGGCGGATCCGGCGGGCGTCGAAGGGCAGCGGGCGCAGATCCTCCTCGCCCTCGAACAGGATGTCGTAGAGCCGCACCCAGGCCGGGTACTCCTCCATCATCCGGGCCGTGATCACCTTCCGGTTCAGCCGCTGCTGCAGGTCGTTGAACGGCGCCACCACCCCATCCCGCGCCACCAGCAGCTCGCCGTCCAGCACGGCATGGAAGCGGATGGTGTCGGCCAGGTCCGGAAAGGCGCCGGTGACGTCGTCGCCGCTGCGCGAATAGATCCGCGGCGGCCGGTCGCCGCGGCCGACCACCTGCACCCGGATGCCGTCCCACTTCCATTCCGCGCGATAGGCGGCGGGGTCCAGCCCGGCGATGTCCCCGGCCTCCAGCGGATGCGCCAGCATCAGCGGCCGGAAGGTGGCGCGGTCGCCGATCTCCGGCTTCGGCCCCTGCCCCGACAGCCAGACGAACAGCTCCTCATAGGGCGGCTCCAGCGCGTGCCACAGCTCCTCGATCTCGTCGACCGGCTGACCGCCCCATTCCGCCAGCGCCACCTTGGTCAGCCGCGCCGACACGCCGATCCGGAGATTGCCGGTGATCAGCTTCAGCAGGGCGAAGCGCTCCGACGCGCCCATCGAATCGAGCCAGCGCTCGATCAGCAGCGGCGCCGCAGCGCGCGAAGTGGCGCGCAGCTCCTCCACCACCTCGGTGATGCTCGGCTCCCGGTTGGCGCCGGGTTTCGGCGGCCAGATCAGGGCCACGGTCTCGGCCAGGTCGCCGACGAAGTCGTAGGACCAGCCGAACAGCGCCTCGTCGACCCGCTCGACCGCGAGGTTGCGGATGGTCGAGGCCTTGGCCGCGGCGAAGGTCAGCGTCCCGGTCAGCGCCGCCAGCGCCCAGCCGCGGTCGGGATCCGGCGTGTGCTCGAAATAGTCGGTCAGGAGCCGGATCTTGCCGTTGCGCGAGGGCATGTAGACCAGCCCCTCGATCAGCGCGGCGAAGCCCTTCATACGCTGTCGTCCTCCTCGAAGCCGATCAGCGCCAGCGCCCGGGCGGCGCGGCCGGACTTCCGGACCTGATGGATCAGCGCCTCCTCGCGGCCATGGGTGACCCAGACCTCGCCGGCCTCGACCTCCTCGATGGTGGCGCAGAGCTCGTCCCAATCGGCGTGGTCGGAGATCACCAGCGGCAGCTCGACCCCGCCCTGCCGGGCGCGCTGGCGCACCCGCATCCAGCCGGAGGCGGCCGCCACCACCGGGTCCGGCAGGCGGCGCGACCAGCGGTCCGCGCCGGCCGAGGGCGGCGCCAGCACGATCTGCCCGGCGAGCTCGGCCTTGGACGCCGTCGTCGCCGGCAGCAGCGGCCCGAGCGGCACGCCGAGCGATTCGTACAGCTCGCACAACGCCTCCAGCGCGCCGTGGATGTAGATCGGCCGGTCCCAGCCGGCCTGGCGCAGCAGGCGGATCACCCGCTGGCATTTGCCGAGGGCGTAGACGCCCACGAGATGCGCCCGCTCCGGGAACAGGGCGATGGAGTGCAGCAGCCTGCCGATCTCATGCCCGTCGGGCGGGTGACGGAACACCGGCAGGCCGAAGGTCGCCTCGGTGACGAAGACGTCGCAGACCACCGGCTGGAAGCCGCGGCAGGTCGGGTCCGGTCGGCGCTTGTAGTCGCCGGACACCACCACCCGGCTGCCGGCATGCTCCAGCACGATCTGGGCCGAGCCCAGAACATGGCCTGCGGGCACGAAGGTGACGTCGACCTCGCCGATCCGCATGGTCTCGCCCAGCACCGCCGGCTGCAGGCTGCGGCCGGCATCGATGCCGTAGCGGGCGCGCATGATCGCCAGCGTCTCGGCCGTCGCCAGCACCGCGCCATTGTGCGGCCGGGCGTGGTCGGAATGGCCATGGGTGACCAGCGCCCGCTCGACCGGCCGCACCGGGTCGACATGGAAGCCGCCGGGCACCACCAGCAGGCCCTCGGGCTGGACTCGGATCCACTGGTCGGGGCGCAGGGTCGGCATGGCCTCAAGCATATGGGACGGATCGAGGCGGCGCCAAACGCGGAGCTAGTTCAACGACGCCACCGGGATCGGCTTGCACTTCATGTCCTCGCCCTCGGCCCGCTTGGCCAGCCAGACGCCGGCGAACTGGTCGGCGAAGTACCATTTGCCGCTGAACTCGGACCCGCCGTCGCGGAAGGCGAAGGTCACGGTGCCGATGCCGAACTTGTCGCTCCAGGTGAAGCGATAGAGGCCGCCGCCGAGGGATTCGCCGTCGCTGAGCTGGCCGTCATAGGGCCCGGCGGTGGAGTCGACCACGTGATAGCAGCCGCCGCGCCGCTCCGGCATGAAGGTCAGCAGCGACGGGGACAGCACGCCGCCCGAGGTCACCTGCCCGCGATAGGTGCCGGACGGCACCGGCGGATCCTCGGCCAGAGCCGGACCGGCCAGGGCGAACAGCAGCACGATCAGGGTGGCGACGCGTCGCATGGCCGGGATGCTGCCGTCTGCGGCCGCGCTGCGCAACCCTGGATCTTGCCTTTCGAGGATGGCGGACGCAGGGTGCGGCCCGATCGACGAGAGACCGCATGACCCCGCCCGTCTGGTGCTTCGGCGCCGCTCACATCGACCGCCAAGCCCGCGCCCACCGCGCCGTGCGCCTGGGCACCTCGAACCCGGTGACGATCCGCACCAGCCTGGGCGGCGTCGCCCGCAACGTGGCCGAGACCCTGGCCCGGCTGGGCCTGCCGGTCGGTCTGGTCAGCCGCATGGGCCACGATCCTTCGGCCGAGCGGATCTTGGCGGAGATGGCGCGGCTCGGCCTCGACCTGTCCCAGGTCACGCGGTCGGAGACCAGCGGCACCGCCAGCTACACCGCGGTGCTGGAGCCGGGCGGTGAGATGGCGGTCGCGATCGCCGATATGGGCATCTATGACGAGATCGGGCCGGACATCCTGGCCCCGGCCCTGGCGGCGGCACAGCCGGCCGCGGCCTGGTTCGTCGACGCCAATCTGCCGGCCGGGGGGCTGGCGGCGATCCTGTCCCATCCCGGCCGTCCGGCGCTGGTGGCGGTCGATGCGGTGTCCTCGCCGAAATCGGAGAAGCTGCGTGGCCTGCTGGCCCGCATCGACCTGCTCTGCCTCAACCGCGACGAGGCGGAAGCGATCACCGGACAGCCGGTGACCGACGAGGCCACGGCCTGGGCGGCGCTGCGCCGGCTGCGCGCCGAAGGCGTCGGCCGTGTCGTGCTGAACCGCGGCGAAGCGGGCGCCCTGATCGCCGACGCGGCCGGCGAGGCCGCTGTTCCCGCCTGCCCGGCCGGGATCGTCGACGTCACCGGCGCCGGCGATGCCGCCGTGGCCGGCACCCTCTACGGCCTGGTCACCGGCCTGGCGCTGGCCGAAGCCGCCCGGCTGGGCCGCGCCGCCGCGGCCCTGGCGCTAGAGGCGCCGACCGCCGTGCCCGAAACCCTGACCGCCGACGCGTTGCGCCGGCGCGCCCTGATTGTCGCGTGAGGACCATGATGAACCGCTTCCTTGCCATCGCCCCCGAGGTCTCTGCCGCCCTGGTCGCCGGCCACCCGGTGGTGGCGCTGGAGAGCACGATTATCTCGCACGGCATGCCCTATCCGCAGAATCTGGAGATGGCGCGCCGGGTCGAGGCGATCATCCGCGAGGAAGGCGCGGTGCCTGCGACGATCGCGGTGGCCGACGGCCGCATCCATGTCGGCCTGGACGACGCGCTGCTGCAGCGACTCGCTACGGCGAAGGATGTCGCCAAGCTGTCGCGCCGCGATATGGGCGCGATCCTGGCCGCGGGCGGGCTCGGCGCCACCACCGTGGCGGCGACCATGATCGGCGCCCATCTCGCCGGCATCCGGGTGTTCGCCACCGGCGGCATCGGCGGCGTGCATCGCGGCGCCGAGACCAGCTTCGACATCTCCGCCGATCTCGAGGAGCTGGCGCGCACCCCGGTCGCGGTGGTCTGCGCCGGCGCCAAGTCGATCCTCGACCTGCCGAAGACGCTGGAATATCTGGAGACCCGCGGCGTGCCGGTGATCGGCTACGGCACCGACACCCTGCCCGCCTTCTTTTGCCGGTCGAGCGGCCTGCCCCTGGCGCTCCGCCGCGACACGCCGGAAGAGGTGGCGGCCCTGCTCGCAGCCCAGGCGGCACTGGGCTTCCCGGCCGGGGCCGTGATCGCCAATCCGATCCCGGAGGCGCACGCCCTGCCCGAGGCGGAGATCGACGCCGCCATCGCCAGCGCCCTGGCCGATGCCGGGCGCGAGGGCATCGCCGGCAAGGCGGTCACGCCCTATCTGCTGGCCCGGATCGTCGCCCTGACCGAAGGCCGCAGCCTGGCCGCCAACATCGCGCTGGTGGAGCACAACGCCCGGATCGCGGCGCGGATCGCCAAGGCCTGGGCCGCGATCGGCTGATCGGCGTCAGAACCGCCAGGACAGGGTGAACGCCCCGTACTGGGTGAAGCGGTTCTTCTGCTCCTCGAACTCCTGCGTCCGGTAGACATGGGTGTAGGCGATCCGGATGTCGTCGATCTGGACCGCGAGGCCGATCTGCAGGTCGCCGACCAGCGGGTTCTTGGTGACGTGCGGGCTGTCCTCGAAGGTGTTGCCGTCGAGGAAGATGTTGCGCGCCACGGCCCGCCCCTCGACGCTGGCGAAGAGATACCAGCTGAAGCCGCTGGTCGGGATGAAGAAGTCCGAACCCGGCACGCTCGGCCGGATCCGCGGTGGCCCGTAATCGGCCGGCAGATCGAGGCCGAGCCGCGCCGTGGCGCCCACCGAGGCCTGGGTCAGCACGTTGCCGAGGCTGGCGCCGACATAGGGCGAGATGTCGAAGCCGAAGCCGAGCGGTGCGGCAACATAGGCGCTGCGCCAGGTGCGCTCGTAGCTCAGGATCACGCCCGGCTCGTTGTTCAGCTGGTGCTTCCAGCCCCGCGCCTTCTCCGAGCCGATGATGCTGTGCACGGTGTTCTGCACCTGCTCGCCGAGGGCATAGGGGCCGACGACGCCGATCTGCAGCTCCAGCCGGTCCAGCCGGTCGCCCGAATCGGCGAGGACCGCGGCGCTGCCGTAGAGCCAGGCGGCGTAGGGCCGGTCGTTCGGGTCGGGGTCGCGCAGTGAGATGTCCTTCGGCGTGTACAGGCTCTGGCCGAAGGAGAGGGTCGACCGGATCGGCGCGGCGTCGGGGAACAGCGGAAAGGCGCGCGCAGCGCCGGCGAGCCAGTCCGGCGTCCAGGTCTCCGAGCTGGTGAAGGCGAAGCGGAAGCCGTTGGTGTAGCCGCGGTCGGTGTTGGCGAAGACGTCGTTCTCCAGGCTGAAGCCGATGAAAGCGCCCGGATCCTCGGTCAGCGGCCGCGGCGCCTGCGGCGTAGAGGTGATGATCGCCGGCCGCTTCGGCTCGGCCGGAACCTCCTGCGCCTGCCCTCCGGCCGGGAGCAGCGCGATGCCGAGCACGGCCGAAGCCGAACACCACCAGAAGCCGATGCGCAGACCCATGCTGTCCCCTTCCCTTTCGGCCCGCCGCGCTCCGGCGGGCGTCCCGGCAAACGGAACGACACGACGGCGCGATGGGTTCCCGAATTCCGAAGGTAGCACGGATGCCGGGTCGGAAGCGTTCAGCGTGGCCGCTGCATGCTGAAGACCGTGTCCAGCACGCCGTAATCCATATAGCCGAGACGCGAGATCGCACGGCGGGACGACAGGTCGATGCGGCCGTCGACGATCACCTCGTCGTCGATATGGATCGACACCACCTCGCCGATCACGACGGCGCCCGGCACGGCCTCTCCCGCCGCGGTGGTCAGGGGCACCGACCGGACCCAGCGGCATTCCAGCGCCGCGGCCGCCGCCGCGACCCGCGGCGGCTTCACCAGCCGGGACGGTGCCATCTCCAGCCCGGCCAGCTCGGGCTCGCTGACCTCCGGCCCGACCGAGGCGGAGGTGGCGTTCATCTGCTCGCGCAGGTCCCAGGTGGCGAGATTGGCCACGAACTCGCCGGTCGCCTCGGCGTTGCGCTGCGAATCCTTCGGCCCGCTCGGCGCGAACATCACCATCGGCGGCCGGTCGGCCACCGCGTTGAAGAAGCTGTAGGGCGCCAGGTTGACCACGCCGTCCGGGCTGATCGTGCTGATCCAGCCGATCGGCCGCGGCACCACTAGCGCCTTGAACGGGTCGTGCGGCAGGCCGTGGTTGCGCAGCCGGGGTTCGTAGTCCATGGGCGGTCTCGCAGCTTCGGGAACTCGATAGAAGCGGATCGGGTGGCCGTGATTCAAGACGATCCAGGTGCCGCGCGCAGGCGCAGCAGCCTGGCCACCGGCAGGGCCACGGCGGCGAGGCCGAGCAGGATCAGCGCCATGCCGAGCAGACGCGCCGGCCCGAAGCGTTCGCCCAGCACCAGGGCGGCGGAGGCGGCGCCGAAGATCGGCACCAGCAGCGAGAACGGCGCCACCGTCGCCGCGGGATACAGCTTCAGCAGATGCCCCCAGATGCCGAAGCCGAGCAGCGTGGTCGGCACGGCGAGGTAGAGCACCGTGCCGATGCCGGTCCAGCTGACCGAGGCCAGGGCGTGTCCGATCGCCGCCGGCCCCTCGATCGCGGCGGACAGGGCCAGCAGCGGCAGCGGTGGCACCAGGCTGAGCCAGACGATCATCGGCAGCATGTCGACCTTGCCGGCACCGCGCAGCAGCACGTTGCCGCAGGCCCAGCTCAGCGCCGCGGCCAGGGTCAGGGCCAGGCCGATCGCGGTGACGTCGCCCCCATCCGCGGTCGACGCGATCACGGTGAGCCCGACGAAGGCGATGGCGCCGCCGCCGATCTGCCGGCCGGTCGGCCGTTCGCGCAGCGCCAGGGCGGCCACCAGCATGGTGAAGAAGGCCTGCGACTGCAGCATGATCGAGGCCAGCCCGGCCGGCATGCCCAGCAGCATGCCGGGGAACAGGAAGGCGAACTGGCCGACGAACAGGGTCAGGCCGATCGCGATCATGCGCGGCCACGGCACCTGCGGGCGCGGCAGCAGAACCGCCGGCAGCGCCGCCAGGATGAAGCGCAGGGCGGCCAGCAGCAGCGGCGGGAAATTGCCGAGGCCGATGCGGATGACCACGAAGTTGAAGCCCCAGATGGCGGCCACCAGCAGGGCGAGCAGGATGTGGCGGGGTGTCATGGCGCTCCGGTCCGGCGCGTCGATCGCTTGCCGTCATCCTCGGCCCCGGCCGCCGGCTTGGCAAAGCCGGATCGCCCCCGATCCATGAGCCCGGCCGGGCCCTGCCATGCGCCTCTGCCGGTCAGAATCCCATCTTGGACGATCCTGTCTTCGCGTCGCGGAACCGGATGGCGACGATCTCCGACCGCAGGATGACGGTCTCGCCGGCGTCATGGGTCAGGTAGACGAGATCGCGCGCGGTCCGGACATCGCGGGCGGGGTGCTCGTGCCCGCCGCGGGTGAACAGCACCAGCGACGCCCCGGCGCCGGCGGTCCTGAGCTTCTGCGCATATTCCTCGATGAGCGCTGCGTCCATGGCCTCCTCCGTTCCTGCCCATCTCCGGGCTTCGACGGTTTCCGCCATGATGTCATCCTCGTCGCGCCTGTCGAGACCGTGCCGCACCGAACCGGATTCTTCGCTGCTCAGAGCACGACGCTGATCGCGAGCGCCACGAAGCCGATCGCCGCCAGGCCGGCGCGGATGACGTGCGAGCGCTCCCACTGGTCGCGATAGGCCATCCAGTTCGCCTCGTCCGGATCGGCCGCCCCCTCGCGCCGCAGCGGATCGCTGGCGAAGAAGCCGGCGCCGGCCCGGCCCAATGTCTCGTGCCGCAGCCAGACCTGGTTCACCGGATGGGTCACCAGCCAGTAGACGGCGTGCATCGCGACCAGGGCCAGCAGGGCGGCCGCCACCCACCAGAAGGCGGCGCCGTCCACCGGCGTCATCACCAGCAGGATCAGGACGGCGATGATGCAGGCGATCTCGCCGACGCCGCCGACCCAGGTGAAGCCGGGATAATAGATCGGCTGGACGGCCAGATACGCCTCGCGGCCGAGGCGCATCTTGCCCGGCCACTCGAGCGCATGCGCCAGGGCGGGCGTCAGGGCCAGCGCGACTAGGCACAGGCTGACCACCTGCAGGATCGGGAGCATGCTCCGTTTCCTCCGGCAATGGCGGCGCTCGTCGGCGGCGCCGCTCCCGAAGGAAAACAGGCCGACTCCGCCGGAAGTTCAGGTTGCCGGCGCCCGCCGGAGGCTCCAGCCGCCGGCTACAGCACCGTCGAGATCCGCCCGACCACGCGGGCGGCGATGCGCGCGGCGGCGTCGAGAAAGGCGCGGAAATCCATGTGGCTCTCGGTGCCCGCGAGGTCGCTGAGCGCCCGCACCACCACCGCCGGCACGCCGAAGCGCTCGGCCACCGCCGCCACCGCCGCGCCTTCCATCTCCACCGCCACGCCGCCGAATTCGCGCTGCAGCCGCTCGCGCTCCTGCGCGTCGTTGAGGAAGATGTCGCCGGTCAGGATGGTGCCGAAGATCAGCCGGGACCGGTGCGGCTCGCCACCGGTCGCCGCAGCGCCAAATCCACCGATATCAAGACCTTCGAGAGCGTCCCTGATCTTCTCTCGGAGGTCTTGGTCCAGGCTGTAGCCGGTCTCCTCCGGAAAGCCGGGCAGCGGCGGCACGCCAGGCTGGTACGGCTTCAGCCGGCCGCCGACGCGGGCGCCGTAGTCGTGCATCACCAGACGGTCGGCCACCACCACGTCGCCGATGGCGAGGTCGGGGTCGAGGCCGCCGGCGACGCCGGAGAACAGCAGCGAGCTGCAGCCGAACTCCTGCAGCAGCAGGGTCGCGACCATGGCGGCATGGCTCTTGCCGATGCCGGCCTCGACCGCGACCAGATCACGGGTGCCGAGGCGGCCGAGGCGGAAGCGGCAGCCGGCGATCTCGCGCTCGGTGCGCACCACCAGGTCGTCATGGGCCGCCAGCTCCTGCGGGATCGCCGCCATGAGCCCGATCGGTCCGTCCGCGCGCATCGCTGTCCTCCGCTCTCCGTCCCGCCCCTTATGCGCCGGTCCGGCAGCCGGCGCAAAGGGTTAGGACAGGCGTCACGACAGGCCGAGCGCGGGCTGCCGGCGGCGGCCGATCAGGAGATATCCGGCGATCAGCAGCGCGAACCACACCGGCGCGACATAGAGCGCGACCCGGGTCGACGGGTCGAAGCCGAGGAACACCGCGACCAGCACCAGGAACGCCACCACCAGCCAGTTGGCGACCGGCGCGCCCGGCATGCGGAAGGCGACCGGCGCGGCCTGGCCCCGGGCCACGGCGCGGCGATAGCCGAGATGGGCGATCATGATGATGCCCCAGGTCCACAGGCTGCCGACCAGCGAGATGCTGGTGACCCAGACGAAGGCCTCCTCCGGCACCAGGTAGTTCAGGACGACGCCGATCAGCATCACCGCGGAGGATGCGGCGATGCCGGCCACCGGCACATGGTTGCGGCTGACCCGGGCGAAGGCGCGCGGCGCCTGGCCGGACCGGGCCAGGGTGAACAGCATGCGGCCGTTGCTGAACAGGCCGCTGTTGCAGGAGGAGGCGGCGGCGGTGATGACCACGAGGTTGATCACGTCGGCCGCGGCGCTGAGCCCCAGCTTGTCGAACACGAAGACGAAGGGGCTGGCGTTCGGGTCCAGCTGGGTCCAGGGCAGCAGCGACATGATCACCGCCAGCGCGCCCAGGTAGAAGATCAGGATGCGCCAGATGATGCCGTTGGTGGCGCGCGGCAGCACCCGGGCCGGGTCCTCGGCTTCGCCGGCGGTGACGCCGATCAGTTCCACCCCCTGATAGGCGAACATCACCATCTGCAGCGCCAGCACGGCGCCGAGCACGCCGAAGGGCAGGAAGCCGCCATGCGACCACAGGTTGGACACGCCGGCCCCCTGCCCCAGGTCGCCGATGCCGAAGACGATCACGGCCAGGCCGCCGAGGATCAGCGCGACGATGGTCACCACCTTGATCAGCGCGAACCAGAACTCGAGCTCGCCGAACAGCCGCACCGCGACGATGTTGACCAGGGTCAGGACCGCCAGCGTCACCAGCGCCGGCACCCATTGCGGCACATCCGGCAGCCAGTAGTGGACATAGACGCCGACCGCGGTGATCTCGGCCATGCCGATCACCACCCACATGAACCAATAGGACCAGCCGGTGGCGAAGCCGGCGAAGGGGCCGACGAACTCCTCGGCATATGTGGCGAAGGAACCGGCCACCGGCTTGTGCAGCAGCAGCTCGCCCAGCGCCCGCATGATGAAGAAGATGGCGAGGCCGCCGATGGCGTAGCTCAGCAGCAGCCCCGGCCCGGCCTTGGCGATCGCCTTGCCGGAGCCGAGGAACAGCCCGACGCCGATGGCGCCGCCGATCGCGATCATGTGGATGTGGCGGCTCTTCAGCCGGCGGGCGAGATCGCCGCCCTCGGCCCCGGACGATTGGCTCGACAGGCCCATCGCGCTTCCTCCTGATGTGCTTCTTCGGGCCTGCGGCCCGCAGGCCGGCATCTTAGGAGGGAAGAGAAAAAACGCATCCGGAGAGTCATATAATTTCGTATCGAATTGCGCACGATCCTCGGAACAATAATGTGACGATGATCCATAAAAGTGCTTCTATATTCGTCCGACAAACAAGAACTCTCGACTGGGCGCCGCGGAAACCCGGGTTGGATTGTCTCGATTCATTCGGCGGTTTTCAGCGCTGGCGCCAGACGATCGATGCGGTCCGTTTCGATTCCGCCGGCATAGCCAGCGGCGATCAGATCGGCGACCTGCGCCGGATCGTCGATCCCTTCGGAGAAGCCGCCGCTCCAGGGGCCGATCAGGAAGACCGGCGTGCCCGCGGCCTGCATCCGGTCGACGAAGCGGTGCGGCCAGCCCCACAGCCAGGGCGCGATGTTGGCCGGCACCAGCAGGACGCTCCGCCGGCACGCCTCCGGCACATGGCCGGTCCAGCCCAGCGCGATGTAGCCGACGAAGCAGTCCTTGATCGAGGCGCGGGACATCGAGCGGAACCCGGGCAGCCGCTCGCGCAGCACCGCCATCGGCCGGTCCCCGCCATAGGCGGCCAGCCGGTCGCGACGATCCGGCGGCAGGGCGGCGAGGTATTCGGCCAGCAACTCTCCCTCCGCCGGGTCGTTGCTCTTGACGTTCAGCAGGAAGCGGCGGTCGGGGAACGCCGCCAGCACCTGGTCCAGCGACGGCATCAGCCCGACGCCCTTGCCGCGGAACGGGTAGGTCCTGCCGCCATCCGCGGTGTAGCCTTGGCCGATGTCCAGCGCCTGCAGCTCGGCCAGGCTGTGCTCGCGCGTGACGCCGCGGCCGTCGGTGCGGCAGTCGAGCGTCCAGTCGTGGAAGACGGCGAACCGCCTGTCCGTGGTCGGCTGGATGTCGATCTCGACCATCTCGGCCCCGAGGCCGAAGGCGGCGCGCATCGAGGCGATGGTGTTCTCGAGATAGGGATGCTCGGGCGGCAGCATGCGGGCGGCGGTGCAGGTGTCGCCGGTCAGCCCGGCGCGGTCGAAGCCCTGGGCCAGGCCGCGATGGGCCAGCAGCGCCGGCTTCCCGCCCGGCGGGCCGTAGAGCCGGGAGCTGTTGGCGACGAAGACTCCGGCGGCGAACGCGCCCAGGAGGACGAGAACAAACACTAAACGCTTGCGTGTCCGGCGGGTCATGGGCTGATCTGTTCCGGTGACGGGGCGGGCGCAGGCTGGCCCCGGATCATGGCCGAAACGGCGCCCCGCCGTGACGGTTGCATGTCGGGACCGGGAGACCATGCTGGCGGAGACCGCCGAACCGTTGCTGCCGCCCGCCTTCGCCGGCTGGTTCCGGCACAAGGGCTGGACGCCGCATCCGCACCAGCTGGAGATGGTGGCGGCGGCGCGCGACGGCGCCCATGCCCTGCTGATCGCCCCGACCGGCGGCGGCAAGACCCTGGCCGGCTTCCTGCCGACGCTGATCGAGCTGGCGGAGCGGCCGCGCGAGGGGCTGCACACGCTCTACATCTCGCCGCTCAAGGCCCTGGCGGTCGACATCCACCGCAACCTCGAACGGCCGATCGCCGAGATGCGGCTGGCGATCCGGGCCGAGACTCGCACGGGCGACACGCCGCAGATCAAGCGCGAGCGTCAGCGCCGGCACGCGCCGCAGCTGCTGATGACGACGCCGGAGAGCCTGGCGCTGATGCTGTCCTATCCGGATGCGGGCCGGATCTTCGGCAGCCTGCGCTGCATCATCATCGACGAGCTGCACGCTTTGGCCGGCACCAAGCGCGGCGACCTGCTGGCGCTCGGCCTCGCCCGCCTCGCCGCCCATGCGCCGGAGGCCCGCCGGGTCGGGCTGTCGGCCACGGTGGCGCATCCGGACGCGCTGGTGGCCTGGCTGTCGCCGAGCGGCCGGGCCGACCCCGCCCTGGTGCGCACCGTGCGCGGCCCGCCCGGGATCAAGCCGGTGGTCGAGATCATGGTGGCCGAAGGCCGGCTGCCCTGGGCCGGCCATATGGGCACCTACGCCGCCGCCGAGCTGTACGAGCGGATCCGCAAGGCCGGCACCACCATCCTCTTCGTCAACACGAGGGCGCAGGCGGAGCTGGTGTTCCAGGCGCTGTGGCGGATCAACGAGGAGGTGCTGCCGATCGCGCTGCACCACGGCAGCCTGGCGGCGGAGCAGCGCCGCAAGGTCGAGGCGGCGATGGCGCGGGGCGAGCTGCGCGCCGTGGTCGCCACCTCCTCGCTCGACCTCGGCATCGACTGGGCGGCGGTCGACCTAGTGGTCCAGATCGGCGCGCCGAAGGGCGCCAGCCGCCTGCTGCAGCGCATCGGCCGGTCGAACCACCGCTTCGACGCGCCCTCGGTCGCGGTGCTGGTCCCCGCCAACCGCTTCGAGGTGCTGGAGTGCCGCGCCGCCTCCGACGCCATCGAGGCGATGACCCTGGACGGCGACCCGCCCGCCCCGGGCACGCTGGACACGCTGGCGCAGCACCTCCTGGGCTGCGCCTGCTCCGCCCCTTTCGACGCCGATGCGATGTACGCCGAGGTCCGCCGCGCCGCGCCCTATGCCGGCCTGCCGCGCCGCGATTTCGACGACGTGCTGGAGTTCGTGGCCCATGGCGGCTACGCGCTCCGCACCTATGACCGCTTCCACCGGCTGAAGCAGGACGCCCAGGGCCGCTGGAAGGTGGCCAGCGCCGTGGTGGCCCGGCAGTACCGGATGAATGTCGGCACCATCGTCCAGGAGGAGATGCTGAAGGTCCGGCTCTCCGGCGGCTTCGGCAAGGTCCTGGGCGAGGTCGAGGAGTATTTCGCCCAGGGGCTGGTGCCGGGCGACACCTTCATGTTCGCGGGCCAGCTGCTGCGCTTCGAGGGCATCCGCGAGATGACGGTGATCTGCAGCCGCGCCGCCCGCGGCGAGCCGAAGGTGCCGGCCTATGCCGGCGGCCGCATGCCGCTGACCACCCATCTGGCCGACCGGGTGCGGCGCCTGCTCTCCACCCCCGCCCATTGGCCCGGGCTGCCGGACGACGCGCGCGAGTGGCTGGAGTTGCAGCGGTACCGCTCTGGCCTGCCCGGCCCGGGCGAGCTGATGATCGAGACCTTCCCGCGCGGCGGCCGGCATTACATGGTCGCCTATTGCTTCGAGGGCCGGCAGGCGCACCAGACGCTGGGCATGCTGGTGACCAAGCGGATGGAGCGCGCCGGGCTGGGGCCGATCGGCTTCGTCGCCACCGACTATGTGCTGGCGACCTGGAGCCTCGAGCCGGTGACCGACCCGGCGCCGCTGTTCGACGAGGACATGCTGGGCGACGACCTGGAGGCCTGGATGGGCGACTCCAGCCTGCTGCGCCGCACCTTCCGCAACGTCGCCGTGATCGCCGGGCTGATCGACCGCCGCTCTCCCGGCGAGCGCAAGACCGGCCGCCAGGTCACGGTCAGCGCCGACCTGATCTACGACGTTCTGCGCCGGCACCAGCCGGACCATGTGCTGCTGCGCGCCACCCGCGCCGACGCGGCCCGCGGCCTGGTCGACCTCGGCCGTGTCGCCCTGCTGCTGAAGCGCGCCCGGCGCCGGCTGACGCTGCGCGCGCTCGACCGCATCTCGCCGCTCGCAGTGCCGGTGCTGCTGGAGATCGGCCGTGAGAGCGTCGCCGCCGGCGCCATCGACGCGATGCTGGAGGAGGCCGCCGCCGAGATGATCGCCGAGGCGGCGCCGAAGCGGGGGGAGCGCGGGCGGCGGCGGGCGTAACTTCTTTTGTGACCCGAGCCCGTTTTTGCTAAAATTGCATCCTTCGGGGCGAGGACGGGTCCATGGAACGGCCGGAGGTCCAGCGCAGGCTGGCGGCGATCCTGGCGGCGGACATGGCGGGCTACAGCCGGCTGATGGAAGCCGACGAGACCGGCACCCTCGCGCGGCTGAAGACCCACCGGCTCGAGCTGATCGACCCGGCCATCGCCAAGACCCGCGGCAGCATCGTCAAGACCACCGGCGACGGCCTCCTGGTCGAGTTCGCCAGCGTCGTCGACGCCCTGGCCTGCGCCACGGAGATCCAGCGCCGCATGGCCCGGCGCAACGCCGACGTCTCGCCGGCGCGCTGGATCCAGTTCCGCATCGGCATCAATCTCGGCGACGTGATCGTCGAGGACGACGACCTGTTCGGCGACGGCGTCAACGTCGCGGCGCGGCTGCAGACTCTGGCGGAGCCGGGTGGGATCTGCGTCTCCGGCGCGGTGCGCGACCAGGTCGGCGACCGGCTCGACATCGGCTTCGAGGATCTCGGCGAGCAGTCGGTCAAGAACATCTCCCGGCCGATCCGGGTCTACCGGGTCCGGCTCGACCCGACGGCGGCGGAGGTCCCGCCCAGCGCCGCCGCCAGCGTTCCGGCCGCGACCAAGCCCTCCCTGGTCGTGCTGCCCTTCGTCAACATGAGCGGCGACCCGGAGCAGGAGTTCTTCGCCGACGGGCTGACCGAGGACATCATCACCGAGCTGTCGCGCTTCCACGACCTGCTCGTGATCTCCCGCAACTCCGCCTTCGTGCACAAGGGCAAGGCGGTGAAGGTGCAGGACGTCGCCCGCGAGTTCGGCGTCCATTACGTGATCGAGGGCAGCGTCCGGAAAGCGGGCGGCCGGGTGCGGGTGACGGTGCAGCTGATCGACGCCGAGACCGACCGGCACATCTGGGCCGAGCGCTACGACCGCGACCTGGCCGACATCTTCGCGATCCAGGACGAGGTCACGTCGGCGATCGCCGCCACCCTGCCCGGCCGGGTCGAGGCCGCGGCGCGCGACCGGGCGAAGCGCAAGACCACGGACAATCTGGAAGCCTATGAGTGCCTTTTGGCCGGCAAGGTGCTGCACCACCGGTCGACGCGCGACGACAACGCCCAGGCCCTGGCGATGCTGGACCGCGCCATCGCCCTCGACCCGAAATACGCCCATGCCCATGCCTGGCGGGCCTGCGTGCTGGGCCAGGGCTGGGTCAACGGCTGGTGCGCCGACCGCGACGCCACCTGGGATGCCGTGGTCGGCGCGCTGGAGACCGCCGTCGCCCTCGACGACAACGACGCCGATGTCCACCGCATCCTGGCGGCCGTCGCCCTGACGCGGGACGAGTTCGACCGATCCGTCTATCACCAGGAGCGGGCGCTGGGCCTGAACCCGAACTACGACCTGATCGTGGTGCAGCAGGGCGAGATCCTGACCTGGCTCGGCCGGCCGGAGGAAGGCATCGACTGGATCCGCAAGGCGATGCGGCTCAACCCCTATCACCCGGAGCGGTTCTGGAGCCATCTCGGCCGGGCCTGTTACACCGCCCGGCGCTATGCCGAGGCGGTGGAGGCCTACAGCCACATCACCCGCCAGGACCACACCCACCACGCCTTCCTCGCCGCCGCGCTGGCGCAGATGGGCGACGCCACGGCCGCCGGCGCCCATGCGCAGGCGGTGCTGCGGATCGAGCCAGGGTTCACGGCGGACGGCTTCCTCGCGACCCTGCACTACAAATACGACGAGGACCGCGCGCATTGCCGCGACGGCCTGCTCGCGGCCGGGCTGCCGGCCTGACCGGGTTCACGAGAAGTGCCCTGCCCCGGCGCACCGGATTCGATAGGATCGGTCCGTGCGGCGGAATCGGGGAGAGGCGATGGCGGAGGATGCGGAGAGGCGGGAGCGCCTGGCCAGGGCCAAGGCGGCGCTGGCGATCGACGCCACGCCGGCCAGCCGGGCGCGGATCGAATCCGGCTATGAGGCGCTGTGCGTCGATCTCGTCAGCGAATGGGTGCTCGGCGAACGCCGCTACGAGAGCCCGGGGCAGCAGGCCGAGGCCTGGATCGCCCGCTTCTACGATTCGCTGCACAGCGACGAGCAGCCGGACGCCAACCGGATCTACGCCCGGTTCCAGCTCGGCCTGCCGCGGGCGCAGTACCTGGCGCGGCTGCTGCGGGCCCGCCGCACCGCGCAGTGGCGGGCTGCTGCCCGGGCCGAGCTGCGCCAGGCCCTGGAGCAGGCCGAGGCCGACGCCCGCGCCGCGGCCGCAGCCGGCCGGGCCCAGGTGCAGCGTTTCGAGCTCAGCCTGTCGCGCGGCGGCTATGATGAGCTCGTCACCCTCTACGATTCGGTCGCGGCGGTGGTGACCAACGGCAGCCGGCCCGCGCCGCCGGCGAAGAAGCCCTCCTCGCCCACCCTCACCTGGTTCTCGATCACGGCGGAGACGATCCTGGCCCTGCTCGACACCCTGCGCCGGGAGGACCGGCCGTGACCCCGGCCAACCCGCTGTCGCTGCTCAGCCCGCTGCTGACCCTGGCCGGCCTGGTCGGCAGCTTCTTCTATATCCAGCTCAGCCAGTGGCTGCGCGACCTGCTGGCGCTGCGCCAGAAGATCGAGCTGAACCGCTTCGCCGGCGACGAGGCGCAAAAGCGCGCGATCGTGGAGTGCCGGATCGAGTACCGCCGCCTGGCCACCTGGCACACCACCGCGGTCAATCTCAGCGTCATCGGCTTCGTGCTGTTCGTCCTGGTGCTCGGCCTCCTGATGATCCGCGAGGCCGAGAGCGATCCGATGCACGGCTACATGGCCACCGCGCTCTGGGTCTTCCTGGTCCTGTTCGTCGGCCTCGCCTCCGGCCTGCTCTGGCTCGGCCGCCACAAGGCGAAGGAGATCGGCGAGATCCTGGACGCGATCGCGCCGCAGCCGAAGGGCTGATCGGGACACGGCGGACCGTGCCGCCGAGCTCATACCAGCGGCCGAAACATTAGAGCGGGATGAGTCCAGTCCAGATCGGGTCATCCAACCGGACCAAGGCGGTGAGGTGTTGCCTCTCCCGCTTGCGGGAGAGGTCGGAGACGCGGAGCGGCTCCGGGTGAGGGGAGTTTGCCGAGGCCTGGGCCAGCCCTTGTCTGATGAGGTTTGTGAGAAGCTGAGCCCAGGCTGGGGATCCGGATCCCCAGCCTGGGCCGCCGAGACCGTACACAGCCCTAGGGATTGCCGCCCGAGGGTGAGCTGGGTCCGGCGGCCTCCCGCTGTGCAGCCCGAACGGTTGCAAGGTCTCCAGACCGCAGACAAGGGAGGTCTCTCAGCATGGCGCGGAAGACATCGCCGGTCCATATCGGGATCGATACATCCAAGCGCGAGCTCGTGGTCGCCAGCCGTCCCGCAGGCACGGCCTTCACCGTGAGCAACACGATGGCCGGCATCACCGTT
>NZ_AUHM01000014.1 GCF_000423185.1 Inquilinus limosus DSM 16000
CAGGCCGCGCTCAGCCGCTGCCCGGTTTCGGCAGCCAGGGAGCGCGGTCGAGCCGTTTGCCGGTCTCGATGTCATACCAGCCCTGGACCGGGATCTTGTCGCTCTCGTCGAGATGCCAGTAGCGGCCGGCATCCGGTCCGTCCTCGGGCCACCAGGGCACGGGGGGCTTGTCGCCGTCCTTGGCCGCCTTCTTCCGCCGTCCGAACCAGTCGGCGCCGGAATACTCCGGGTCCAGCCAGGCCGGGTCGGGGCGGATGCGCAGGTCGCGGCAGAGCTGGAAGACGATCGCCTCCAGCGCATGCTCGGAGAGGGAGAGGTCGGCGTCGATCGCCGGGTCGTCGACCAGCCGCTTCCACATCGCGGCGATCTGCGCCTCGCAGGTCTCGGCATCGAGGTCGCGGTTGGCGGCGACCGAGCAGGCGACGGCGCGGGCCACCCGGTGGCGGCGCGTCTCCTTCGCCGCGGCGCTGTCGCGGGCATGGACGGCGACCATCTCCGCCATCTCCTGGCGCTTCTTGGCGAGGTGGAGCTTGAGCGCCAGGACGTGGCGGACGCCGCGGCCGGCACGCTCGAAAACCAGCCCGAACTCCTTGGCCTTGGCGGCGTCATCGGCCTCGACGGCGGCCATCGTGGCCCGGTGCATCGCCTCCGCCTGCTGCATCGCCATCTCCGCCAGCCGGTCGAGCATGCGCGCCGCCCGCTCCGCCTCGGCCGGGTCGAGGCCCGGGGCGGCTGGCTGGGGAGTGGGGACGGAGTGCGGCGTGTTCATGGAACATATCATGAACGAGGTACGCGGAGTTAAGCAATGAACATTGTGTTAACCAGGGCGAAGGCACGTCGGCTCGAGCTCGTGTGCGCTTTAGGAGGGCGGCGGGGCGAGTGCTCTGCCGGGGGATGCTGACCGTCGCCTTTGGGCGGAAAGCGGAACTCCTGCGAAGATCCTGGTCAGCACGCTATCTTACGGAATGACTGAAAAGATTCTCAGAGAGATCGTGAATCCAACAGGAACCGAAAAGGTTCTGATCGTGCAGCGCTCCGACGACAGATTCACCTACAAGCGCCAATTCCATGATGGAAGCGGCTGGAGTCTTCCGACCATCGATGCCGGCATCTACGACTCTCCCGACACGGCTGAGACCGAGGCGAGACAACGGATTGGGTGGTTGAGGGCGCTATTCCACTGATGGCTGCAAGGGTCGAATCCAGCCCACAGCGTCCCTTTCGATAAGGGCGGCGCGAGGCCGCCCGCCGCGGCAGCGCCGAATAACCCATGCGGCCAAGGCGGGCTTTCCGCCTTCGCCGGCTATGCCGGCGGAACGCCGGGCGCAACCTTGTTCAGCCGGACGGCTGCGGCGGCGGCCAGCAGGCCGAGGAAGGAGGCCAGCAGCATCAGCGCCATCAGGAGCGCAGGCGACGGCTCGCCGGACAGGGCGAGGCCCGTCAGCGTCGTCATCAGCGCGCCGCCCAGGACGGTCAGCGCGCCGGTGATGCCGGCCGCGCTTCCCGCCAGCCGCGGGCGCACCGACATCGCCCCGGCATTGCTGTTCGGCATCGTCATGCCGTTGCCCAGCCCGACGAAGATGGTGCATCCGAAATACAGAGCCGGCGCCAGATGGCCCGTGGCGATGACCGCGAGGCCGAGCAGAAGGCCCAGGCAGGCAGGCCAGCATCCGGCCGATCAGCATGACCGTCGTCGGCGGATGCCGGCCGGCAAGGCGGCTGGCCAGCCAGCTGCCGGCCATGAAGCCCGCGGTGATGCTGCCGACGAACACCCCCAGCTCCGCCGTGCCGATCCCGAACACCGTGGCGACAAGGGGCGCCCCGGCCAGGAATACGTAGAAGGCGCCGGTCGAGAAGGCCGTGCACAGCGCGTAGCACCAGAACGCCGGCTCCCGCAGCAGCGCGGTCAGGCGCCTGCCGTCATGTCCCGCGCCGGCCGAGGGCCGGTTGGTTTCGCCCAGATCCGCCCATGCCAGGCCCAAAAGCCCCACCCCGGCCGCGGCATAGAGCAGGAAGACCATGCGCCAGCCGAAGGCGGCGTCCAGAACGCTGCCCAGCATCGGTCCCAGCATCGGGGCCAGTGCCATCGCCATGCCGATGCGGCCCAAGAGCCGCGCGGCCTCGGCCTCCCCGGCCGTGTCGCGAACGATCGCGAGGGACAGGACGTAGCCCGACACCACCGCCGCCTGCAGCATCCGGAACGCCAGCAGCATCCACACGGTCCCGGCCGTCGCGCAGCCGAGCGACGCGAGCGTGAAGACCGCGAGCGCCGCGAGCAGCACCGGACGCCGGCCGATCCGGTCGGACAGCGGACCTACTGCGAGCTGGACCGCGGCCGTGACGGCGAGATACCCGCCGAGGGCAAGGCTGACCAAGGCATAGTCGGCATCGAGATCCCGCGCGATGTTGGCCAGCGACGGCACGATCATGTTCAGCGTCACCGTCGAGGTGGCGGTCATCAGGATCAGCGTCGCCAGGGCCGGGGGGCCGCTTGCCTTGCGCATCGGTTCAGAATCCCTGAAAACAAAAAGCCCCCGAACGATGGTTCGGGGGCGCATGGCGAACGGATATGGCTTCCGCTACCGGGCCATGCACCTTTCACCTACGACTGCGAAATTCGATTGAAGCATCTGCTGTCTCCTGCGCAATGAACATATTATCAGATCGGCGCGCTGCGCAAGTTCTGTTCTGGCTTCCGCTATGGGCTCGTACCGGCTACTGACCCTCCCGGCAGCGACACCTCCTGTGGGTCGAAGCCGGTCCGCTGCGGGGTGGCCGCTGACTGGTTTCGACGCAAAGCGGCCAATACCGGAAAGGACATTCAGTACCAAGGAGCCCTAGGAGGCTCCGGTCTTAGTCCTAACACGAGCGGCTTCCGATACATGGATCCAAGGCAGGGTTATGCTGGCGGATATAGCTCGTATAATAATCCTGGCGGCCAGGCCGTTAATATCGGAACAGGAAGAACAATTGGCAAATCTGATCCTTCATGTTCACATTCTCGCCAAATGAGGAGTGACGATGACCACTCCTGAACCACAGGTATCAATCCTGGATAGGTTGTTGGATCTCGAATTGAGCGCCATTACTTTTATTAGAGACTATCTACAATTGCATTTTGATGGACCATATCTTAATCTATATACTTTGCCGATAGTTATAGATTCGGAAGAACGGACATGCGACAGTACATCGTTAAAATATCGCAATGCTTTGTGTAATCAAATTGGTAAAAGAGTAGTGTCTACTGAAATCAACAAACAACAGAAGATGTCAATTGGCTTCGAAGATGGTGTTTTTTTCGTTGTATCGTTACGAGAAGAAGATCGTGTCGGCGAGGAGGCGGTGATGTTTCAGGATGGGACAGGAGAACTTTGGGACGTCTGGTGGCCACCCATTCATGAACTGCCCCCGCGGACTGTCGACTCCTTCTCGGGCCACGCGGACGGCGGCGGGTCGGGAGCATCTCCGGATCGGATCCTACGGTCGTCGATCGGCAGCATCCGGCCACGGCCGCACGGTCGTTGCGGCAGAACGCCATGTGGATGGTCCTGGCAGAACAGGGGCCGGGCGTATCGCCGCCTGCGGCCCCTACCCAGCCGCACCGGCGACCGACCGACCCGCGCCGAGCCGGCGATCGCTGCCGCCGCCGGCAGCCCCGATGCCCGATAAGCCCCTTATCGCGCGTGCCGTGATTGCATTCGGCACTGGGACCGGATGCCCGCCATCGTTTGGAGCGGCCATTCAGCGGCCTTAGTTGAAACTTCCGCTTTCCACCCTTCGGAGATGGGCGGGGGCCTGCGGCTCTTTCGACCATGAACGTACCGGCACCGCCCGGTGAGGGTCAGGCCGTCTTCCGGCCGTCCTCGAACCAGACCAGGGCCAGGCACAGCGCGGCTGCGCCGGCGGCGATCGTGCGCGCCCAGTTCCAGGCATCCCACGGCCCGAAATAGCGGGCCCGCGCCGCCGTCAGATCGGCTGCGCCATCCAGCGGAACCGTCGCCAGCCATTGGTTCAGCGGCACATTCGCCAGGAAGGTGAGGGCGAAGCCAGCGGTTCCGTAGAGGACCACCGCCGCGGCCAGCCAGACCTCCGACCGGCCGAAGCGGGCGCGGGCCAGCCGCAGCGCCAGCAGCGCCGCCGGGAAGGCGAGGGCGCCGAAGAAGGCGAAGGCGAAGACCGGGTTCCGGACGGTCGCGTTGATCGCCTGCATGGCGGCGATCGCGGCGCGATCGTCGAGCTGGGCCAGCCCGTACAGCACGGAACAGCCGTAGGCGTAGAAGAACCCGGCCGCCAACGCGACCGCGAGGGTCGACAGCGCCAGGAGGCCACGGTCGAGAAGCCGAAACGATGGCATGCTGATCTCCCGGATCTGTACCGTACCGATCGGTACTGATATGCTGCAGCGAATGAGGCCGAAGGGTCAAGAGGTACGGATCGGTGTCACGACAGACCGAGGAGCGGCGGCGGGCGGTGCTGGATGCCGCCCTGGCGGTGCTGGAGCGCCAGGGCTATGCCGGCACCAGCATGCTCGACATCGCCCGCGCGGCCCGGGCGTCGAAGGAAACGCTCTACGCCTGGTTCGGCGACAAGAAGGGGCTGTTCACGGCGTTGGTCGCGGACAATGCCGCGGCCCTGAACGCCATGGTCGACGCCATGCTCGCCGACCCGGAGGAGGCGCCGATCCGCGGCGTGCTGTCGGATTTCGGTTCGGCGCTGCTCGGCCTGCTGCTGGGACCGCGGGCGGTGGCGATCAACCGCGCCGCGGCGGCGGAGGCGGCGCAGGACAGCGAGTTCGGGCGCCTCCTCGTCGCCTCCGGCCGCGGGGCGACAGGCGGCCGGGTGGTGGCCCTGCTGCGGGACCGGGCCGCCCGCGGCGAAATCGAGATCGCCGATCCGGAGGACGCCTTCTCGGTCTTTCTCGGCCTGCTGCTGCGCGACCTGCAGATCCAGGTGCTGGTCGGGGCTGCGTCAGCGCCGGACGACAAGGCCCTGCGGCAGCGGGCGGAAGCGGCGGCGGATCTTTTCCTGCGGCTCTACGGGGCGGGGCGCGGCTGAGCCGTCACGCCCCGATCGGCACCTTGGTCTCGTACTTCACCCGCGACAGGTTGAAGCTGGTGCGGAAGCGCCGGATGTTGTGCTCGTTCGCCAGCACGCGCCGGCAGAACAGGTTGTAGGCCTCCATGTCGCGGCAGGTGACGACCAGGAGGTAATCGATCTCGCCGGAGACGAAATAGCATTGCTGCACCTCCGGCTCTGCCGCGATCTTGCGCTCGAAGGCGGCCAGCACGTCCTCGCGCTGGCGGTCCAGCTCGACCCCGACGAAGGCGACGATGGTCTGGCCGACCTTCTCCGGGTCCACCAGGGCCACGTCGCGCACCACCACCCCTTCCTGGCGCAGCCGCCGCACCCGTTTCAGGCAGGCCGGCGGCGACAGGCCGACGCGCTCGGCCAGGGCCAGGTTGGTGACCTGGTTGTCCTCCTGCAGCGCGTCGAGGATGCGGCGGTCGATGGCGTCGAGCTGGGCCGGGGCAGGGCGGGGGCGGTCGGGACTTTTCATGGATTTCCTCGAGGTGGCGCCGGCACATTCCACGACGGAAATTCCGGTCCTGCAAATCGAAATCCGTTTCCGCCGATTTCGTCCTAGCCTCGACGAACGTCGAACAGGAGGCGGACATGGACTCACCGGATCTGTCGAACCGCATCGAGGTGCACGACCGCGAGGCGCTGGCGGCGGCGCGCGCCGTGCTGGACGCCTGCGCGGATGCCGCGGCGATGGGGGAGGCGGTCAAGGCCGCCGTCGGGCGCAACGCGGCCTGGCGCGGCGAGGAGTGCATCAACCTCTTGGCGCCCGAGGCGCCGACCAGCCCGGGCGTGCGGGCGCTGCTGGCGGCGGAGATCGGCACCCGCGCGGCGGAGGGCCATATCGGCCGGGTCAACCGCTGGTTCGCCGGCACCCGCCATATCGACGAGGTCGAGGCGCTGTGCGTCGAGCTGCTGAAGCGGCATTTCCGCTGCAGCTACGCCGACCACCGGCTCTGCGCCTCGATGATCGGCAACGCCGTGGTCTACACCGCGCTGACCGCGCCGGGCGACGTGGTGATGACGGCGGCGCAGCCGGTCGGCGGCCATTCCTCGAACCGGGCCGACGGGCCGGCCGGCGCCATGGGCCGCACCATCGTCGACATCCCGATGGATCCCGAGGAGCTGGTGGTCGACATCGACCTGTTCCGCCGGGCGGCGCCGCTGGCCCGGCCCAAGCTGGTGGCGCTGGGCCTATCGATGACGCTGTTCCCGCAGCCGGTGGCGGCGATGCGCGAGGTGATCGCGGAGTGGGGCGGCCGCTTCTTCTTCGACGCGGCGCATCAGCTGGGCCTGATCGGCGGCGGCCAGTTCCAGGATCCGCTGAAGGAGGGGGCGGACATCATCACCGGCTCGGCCGGCAAGACCTTCGCCGGGCCGCAATCCGGCATCCTCTTGTGGGACGACCCGACCATCACCGAGGCGGTGACCACCGCGGTCTTCCCGGTCTGGGCCGCGACGCACCAGGTCAACCGTGTGGCGGCGCTGGCCCTGGCGACGGCCGAGGCGATCGCCTTCGGCGCGGCGCTGCAGGCGCAGATCGTCGCCAATGCCCGGGCCCTGGCGCGGGCGCTGCAGGAGCGGGGCGTGCCGATGCTCGGCGCGCACAAGGGCTTCACCACCACGCATCAGGCGATCGCCGACGCCCGGAACTTCGGCCGCGGCCTGGCGGCGGCGCAGACGCTGGAGCGCGCCAACCTGATCGTGAACAAGAACCTGCTGCCGGCCGACCGCAAGGAAGACTGGGACTATCCCGGCGGGCTGCGCATCGGCACCATCGAGGTCACCCGCTTCGGCATGCGCGAGCGCGAGATGGAGGCGATCGCCGAGCTGATCGCCCGTGTCCTGGTGCGCGGCGAGGCGCCTGAATCCGTCCGGCCGGATGCGGTGGCGCTGCGCCGGAGCTTCCCGACGCTGTACTACTGCTTCGAGAACGGCCTCCCGCCGGCGTGAGGGAGCGCGGCGTCGCTCCGGGCGCTATTGCGTCTCCGGGGCCAGGGCCGCCTCGATCCGCTGCCGGGCGGTGCCGCTGAGCCGGCGGATGCCGAACCGGCGGGCGATCTCGACCGCCGGGTCCTCGGCAACGCCGGCCCGGGCCGCGGCCCGGATCTCGGCCAGCGCGATCTCCTCGATCTGGCGGATGTCCTCGGCCGAGGCCGGCGGACGGAACCCCTGCCAGCGCGCCGGTGCCTCCCGGTCGGGCCACACGAACAGCCCCGCCGCGCCGTCCGGCGCCGCGTGGTGCCGCTGCGCGACCACGGCCATCACCCGTTCGCGGATCAGCCGCCCGGCGCGCTGGAACCCGTGCGCCCGGGCGATCCGCTGCACCAGCAGAGTCTCCGAGATCGGCGCCTCGCCGGCGAGCACGTGCTCGACCAGCGCAGAGAGCGTCTCGTCATAGCCCGGCTCATGGAACGCGGCGGGATCGATCCTCTCCTGATGCGGCGTGAAGTCGGTCGCCCGGTAGGGGGGCGATTCGGCCGCCGTCGCGTCGGCCTGGATCTGCCGGGCGAGCTGGATCGGCGCCGTGCTCGCGATCGTGTCGGTCTCCCCGGCGCCGTTGCCGGCCGCGGCATGGTGAAGAGTGGGCGGTTCCGCGATCGTCCCGTCCGGAATCGGATCGAGCGCCGGGATCGCGTCCGCCGCAGGGGCCGGATCGACGATGATCGGCGCCGACGGGACGGGGGCTGCCTTCTCCGCCTCGATCCTGGCGCGCGACTCCGCCAGCGCCGCCTCCAGCGCGCGGTGCAGCCGGTCGGCAGATCCGGCCTTGTCGATCCACCAATCGGTGGACCAGATGCGGATCAGGGTCCAGCCGAGCCCCTGCAGGATGGCGGCACGCACCTTGTCGCGGTCGCGGGCGGTGGCGGCGCTGTGATAGGCGGCGCCGTCGCACTCGATCCCGGCCAGATAGTCGCCCGGCCGGTCGGGATGGACGATGCCGAGATCGATGCGGAAGCGGGAGACGCCGATCTGCGGCACCACGGTCCAGCCGCGCCGCGTCAGCTCTCGCGCCACCGCCTGCTCGAACGGCGATTCGTGGCCGCCGACCGATCCTTGCACGGCCTCGGCCATCGCGGCCGGCCCGCGCTCGGCAAACTCGATGAAATGCTTCAGGTCGCGCACGGCCCGGGCGCTGGTCCGGTTGAGGTCGATCATGCCCGGATCGAAGGAGGTGAAGACCACCATCTCCCGCCGGGCGCGCGTCACCGCCACGTTCAGCCGCCGCCAGCCACCCTCCTTGTTGAGCGCGCCGAAGGACATCGACATGATCTTGCCCCCCGGCTCGGTCGGGCCGAAGCCGATGCCGAGCATGATCACGTCGCGCTCATCGCCCTGCACCGTCTCCAGATTCTTCACCACCACAGGCTCGGTGCGGTCCTCGCCGAAATGCGCCTCGATCTCGGGATGCTGCCGGCGTGCCTTGTCGAGCAGGTCCTCGACCAGCCGCTGCTGGTCGGCGTTGAGCGTGATGATGCCCAGCGTCAGGCCGGCGGCGATGAAGGCGGGGTCGGTCAGGCGGCGCACGGTCTCGTCGACCATCGCCTGCGCCTCGATCGGGTTGGTCCGCCCCTTGCCGCGGGCGTAGACGCCGTCGACCCGCCGCCATTCCACGGCGCTGGCGCGCGTGACCGGCGCGGGGAAGGTGACCAGGCCGCCCTCGTAGTAGCGGTGGTTGGAGAAGGCGATCAGGCTTTCGTGCCGGCTGCGGTAGTGCCAGGACAGGCTGTGCATCGGCACGCCGGTGGCGAGGCACTCGTCGAGGATGCTCTCCATGTCCTCCTCGGTGTCCGCATCGCTGTCGGTCGCCGTGGCGGAACGGTTGAAGAAGCTGGTCGGCGGCATCTGCCGCGGGTCGCCGGCGATCACCACCTGTGCTCCGCGGGCGATGGCCCCGACCGCATCCCAGGGGGCGATCTGGGAGGCTTCGTCGAAGATCACCAGATCGAACAGCGCCTGGTCCGGCGGCAGGTATTGCGCGATCGACAGCGGGCTCATGAGCATGCAGGGGGCCAGGCGGGTGAAGCTCTCGCCCATCTCCGCCGCCAGCTGACGGATCGGCTTGTGCCGGCGCTGCAGCTGCAGCTGGTGCTTCAGAACCGCGTAGCCGTCGCCCCGGCCGACGCTCTCCTTCGCGGGAATCAGGCCGCAGATCCTGGCGCGGATGTAGCGGGTGGCGAGTTCCGACAGCCGGGCATCGAGCCGGCGGAACGCCTCGATATTGTCCATATGGACCGAGGAGACGAAGCGCGACAGCAGCGGTTCGGCGTCGATCCGCCGGCTGGCGAACCAGCGGGCATATCCCGTCTCGAACGCATCGGAGGCTTCGCCCGGACGGATCGTTTCGGACTCCAGCGCCGTGACCAGCGGGCCGAGCTCCGCCAGCATCGCCTCGTCACGCACCCGGCGCCAGTCGGTCCAGGCCTTCAGTCGGGGTGCCCGGGCGACGACGGCGAGGGCACGGTTGCGGGTCTCGGCAAAGTCGCGGGAAGCGGCGGGCGGCTCCGCCAACGCATCGAATCGCGAGGACGCCGCCTCGAAGGCCGCGGCGGCATCCTCGAGGCGGGTCTTGCCGCGGGCGATCGCACTGTCCGGCGCCAGCAGGTCGTTGGCGTCGACCACGAGGGTCGATACCGCCCCGCGCAGCGCGACTAGATGGTCGGGGCCGGTCGCCGCGGCCGTCACCGCGGTCCGCAGCTCTTCGGCCAACGTCAAAGTGTCCGCGATGGCCTTGGTATCCGACGCCACCCCTGCCCAGCCGGGCAAGCCCGCCAGGCGAAGGGACAGGCCATCCAGCTCCGACAGCGCGGCGGCCATGGCCTCGAGACGCGGCAGATCGGCCGCGACGTCGACAGGCGCTGCGACGCCGGCCTGCTGCGCCAGGTCGCGGGCGACCCGCCTCCGGGCGAAGGTGGCGAGAAGCCAGACCTTCTCCCCGGCGGCCTGCCAGCGCGCCCGCAGCGCCGAAAGATCGATCCGGCGCACCGCTTCGGGCGCGTAGCGGGCGGACAGCGCGGCCTCCTCGTGCCGATAGCGTTCGACCAGCCCGATCGCGGTGCGGGCCGCGGCGATCCGCTCGGCGGCGTCGGGCGCGAAGGCGAAGCGGAAATCGCGGCTATGGACTGCCAGCCCGAGCCCGACCAGCCGGCGCAGCCGCGCCATGCCGGCGGGATCGTCGGCGGCGAGCGGCAGTCGCGTCGCCGCCAGCACCTCGTCGCGCGCGGCCAGCATCGTATCGAGCGCCGGCGGCAACGCCTGCGCGGCCTCGACGATCGCCTCCTGCCAGCTGTTCGACCAGTCGGCATGGGCGATGCCGTCGAGCGCGCCGGACAGATCGTGGACTTCGGCCCAGGCCAATCCCAGGCGCCGCGCGATGTCGCGCAGCCGGGCGAGATCGGCCTCGCGATGGTCGCTTCCGGGCGCGAAGGCGAAGCGCGGGCTCGTCTCCGTCCAGTCCCGCACAACCCGGCCGATCGCGCTGTGGACCGTCAGGCCATTGGCGGCGCGGCGATGCAGCAGGGCGACGACGTCGTTCAAGGCGTCGCGCAGGCGCTTCGCTTCCGCGGCCTCGCGCGCCCATTCCTCCGCATTCATGGTCTCGCGTGTGGTCCAGGCGCGGTCGAGCTGCTTCAGGACCTCGGTCTTGGTCGCCTTGGCCGAATGCAGCTCCAGGCAGAACTCGCCCAGCCCCCTTTCGGCGAGGCGGCGCTGCACGACGTCGAGGGCCGCCATCTTCTCCGCCACGAACAGCACCCGTCGTCCCAGCGCCAGGTTATGGGCGATCATGTTGGCGATGGTCTGCGACTTGCCGGTGCCGGGCGGGCCGTCCAGCACGAAGTCATGGCCTCTCGCCGATGCCACCACGGCGGCGATCTGCGAGCTGTCGGCCGGCAGCGGCGTGAACAGCTCGGCCGGATCGACCGACTGGTCCAGCTGCTCGGGCCGCGGGAATTCGCCCCGCTTCGGGAAGCCCGACCCGTCCCGCTCGATCAGGTGGCGGACGATCGGGCTCTGCTTCAGCTGGTCGGCGCGGTCGACCAGATCCTTCCACATCAGATATTTGGCGAAGGAGAAGGTGCCGAGCACCAGCTCCTCCGTCACCTCGAAGCCCGGCAGGTCGCGCACCGCCCGGCGGACCGTGGTCCAGACGGCGGCAACGTCGACGCCGCGCTCGTCGGCCGGCAAGGGCCCCTCGAGGGCGGGAATGGTCAGCTCGAAATCCTGGCGGAGCAGCTCGAGCAGCGTGAGGTTGAAGCGCGGCTCGTCCTCGTGCTGGGTCATGACCACGCCGGACCGGG
The DNA here is from genome assembly GCF_000423185.1 of Inquilinus limosus DSM 16000. Lineage (GTDB taxonomy): Bacteria > Pseudomonadota > Alphaproteobacteria > DSM-16000 > Inquilinaceae > Inquilinus > Inquilinus limosus. Next base: position 11,382 of record NZ_AUHM01000014.1, read on the forward strand.
CGCTCTTCCGCTCCAGCCGGATCGGCAGCAGGATCAGCGGCGCCCGGAAGCTGCGCGGGTCGGAGGCGGATTTCTTCCATTTCAGGAAGCCGAGCGCGAGGAACAGCGTGTTGGCGCCGCCCTCGGCCATGTCGGTCCGGGCCTTGCGGTAGAGGTCGATCAGCGCGCTGTCCAGCGTCTCCTTGTCGGCGAGCGACAGCACCTCGCCGCGCTCCAGCGCGGCCCGGGCAAGCTCCTCGCGCAGGTTTTCGTTCGTCCGGGCCTCGAACAGCTTCTCGTCGCGCCCGCCAGCGGTCAGGTCAGGCATGGGGACGATGCGGACCTTCTGTCCCATCGCCAGGCGGTCCTCCAACCCGCCCGGATCGGGGCAGAGCAGCCGGACCACCTTGCCGCCGTCGGGCAGATGCAGCAGGCGGTTGCTGGTGGTCAGGTTCAGCAGCTTGCGCTGCCACAACGCGACGCGGTCCGCCGCCGTCACCGGCTCTGCCGCCGTCTCGACATCAAAGCCCGGCAGGGCCGGCGGCGCCTCGAGCGCCTCGGCGACCGGCGGCGCATCGGCGGACCCGTCTTCCGCCGGCCTGGATCCGACGAGGCTGAGCGGCCGGATCTTCTGCATGCGCGCGCGGCGCACGTCGACCGCCATCTCGAACGGGGCGAGGGCATCCTCCGCCAGTTGCCGCACCGCGGTGCGCTCCGCCTGGCTGAAGCTCGGCGTCGGGATCTGCGTGACCAGCGTCGTCTCGAAGACGAGGAGATCCTTCAGGTCGATCCGGCGGCGCAGGGCGGCCGCCTCGTCCGTGATCAGCGCCGAGAACTCGACCGGCTGCAGCCAGACGCCGGCGAAGGCATGGCCGCGGGTGACGATGATCAGGGGATTGAGCCCGGCTTGCTCCAGCGCCGCGGCGAACAGCAGCGCGGTGTCGAGACAGGTCGCGACCTGGCCCTCCAGAATCGCGCCGGGCGTTCGCACTTTCTGTCCCTGCTGTTCGAAGCTGGCGGGCGGCAGCGCATAGGCGATCCGGAAGCCCGCGACCGCCGACCAGATCGCGGAGGCCAGCTCCCAGACCCGTTCCCGCGACTTCGCCTCATAGCCGTCCATGCCGGAGGGACGGCCGGCACGGCGCAGCACATCCGACGCGGCCTTGAGGACGCGATCGACCGCAGGGTCGTTCGGCATCACGAAGACGGGCAGCAGCTCCGCCATCGTGCCCGCCCCGCCCCATTCGCTGCGGGCCAGCAGCTCGATCGGATGCGTGGCTTCGGCCAGCACCTCGTCGCCGGCGGTCAGACGGAAGGTGACGGTGCCCCGGATGCTCTCCGTCAGGTCGTTCAAGAGACCGGCGTTCAGCGCGACGTCGCGGTCCGTAACGTGCAGGACGCCATCGGACGCCAAGCGGTCGATCCGCCACGTCTTGGGCGTGAGGAAGGCCGGATCCGCGGTCAGCGTCAGCGTCGCGCCGTCCACCGGCGCCTCCGCATGGCCGGCGATCTCCAGCTCGCGCAGAACCGGGACGGCATTCTGATGCGACGCGAAGCCGATCTTGCCGGCGACGACGGTCTTGATCTCGAAGGTCACGGATACGTCCCCTTCACATCCGATCTTCTAAATCGTCTCTTCCAGTATTCCCCGCCGAGGGCGGAGGTTCTCATGAATGCGTGGTGTCAATCGGGCGGGATCGCGCGCGAATGGCGGGATGGTCTCAAAAAGTCACGCATCGGAGAGTGCCGGTTTCGTCCGCGCACCGTCAACGCTTCCGTCCCCATCGGCGCCGGGAGGCGTCAGTCGCGGCCGCGCCGCGCCCGCGGATGGGCGTCGGCGTAGACGGCCATCAGCCGGTCGGTGTCGACGTCGGTGTAGCGCTGCGTGGTCGACAGGGCGGCGTGACCCAGCAGCTCCTGGATCGTGCGCAGGTCGCCGCCGCCGGCCAGGAGATGGGTGGCGAAGCTGTGCCGGAGGGCGTGCGGCGTCGCCGAATCTGGCAGGCCCAGCACGGCCCGCAACTGGCGCATTTGCCGCTCGGCCACGCCGGGATTCAGCGGGCCGCCGCGGGCGCCCAGGAACAGCGGCCCGTCGGCGGCGAGCGGGTGGGGGCAGGCGGCGATATAGGCGTCGACCGCCTCGCGCACCGCCGGCAGCACCGGCACTATGCGCTGCTTGCGACCCTTGCCGGTGACCGCCAGCGTGTCGCCCTTCGGCGCCTCGCGCCGGGTCAGCCCCAGCGCCTCGCCCAGGCGCAGGCCGCAGCCATAGAGCAGGAAGAGGAGGGCGCGGTCGCGCAGCCCGATCCATTCCTCGTTGCTCAAGGTCTCCACGGTGTCGACCGCGGCGAGGGCGTCGGGCACGGCCAGCGGCCGGGGCAGGCGCTTCGGCAGCTTGGGGTTGCGCAGCGAGCCGATGGCCGCGTTGTGCAGCACCCCGGCGCGGTCGAGATGGGTCAGGAAGTTGCGCAGGCCGGACAGGCCGCGGGCCCGGGTCGCCGCGCCGGCCCCGCCCGTGGCCCGGCGCGACTGGTAGGCGCGCAGGTCGGACAGGGCGGCGGCGGAGAGGTCGTTCAGGCTGGGCGGGCGGCCGAGATGCTCGGCCAGGAAGCCGACGAAGCGGGCGACATCGCCGAGATAGGCGCGCAGCGTGTGCGGCGACACCCGCTTCTCATCCTCCAGCCACACCCGCCAGCGGCCGGCCGCGTCGCGCAGATCCGCCGCCGCCGGCCAGCCGGCCATGGAGTCGGGGTCAGAGGGCATGGACGGTTGCCGATGCGCACAGACGAGTCCCCCCTCCCCCCGCGGGAGGGGGGTAGGGGGAGGGGGCTCGCGCCGTCGAGCTGACGGATGTCCGGAAAGAGAGGATTAAGGAGTCTTTGGTCGGCGGCTCCGATAGCGGAACCGAGTCTGCCCTCGACACCCCCCTCCCCCTACCCCCCTCCCGCGAGGGGAGGGGGGACAAGGAAGAGCGAACCGCTTCGGCGGAAAGGCGACCGAGGAAAGAAGCTTCCTGTCGCAAGAGGACCGACCCGCCCATCGGGCCTGGGCCCTAGCCGTCCTGGCCGGGGATGGTCAGCCAGGAGCGGATGCAGCGCTCCAGCACCCGGCCGAGGAAGCCGACCAGCTCGGTCCGCATGCCGGGGTGGAACATCTCCGGGTCGCGGCTGCCGAGGGCCAGGACGCAGGGCGGCGTCTCGGGCGAGACGTTCAGCCGGACCAGCGCCTGGCTGCGCACCAGCCCGGCCCCGGCGCCGAACAGTGCCTCGTCGCCGGCGATGTCCGATTCGAGCAGCAGCTCCTGCCCGCCCAGGCGGCGGCCGACCTCACCGGGCCCGACGATGCGGACCTCGGCGCTGTGCGGCGGCGATTCCTCGCCATCCGCCGCCTCGACCAGCAGCGTCACCACGTCGAGGTCGAGCAGCACGGCGAGGTCGGTCGACACCGTGTGGATCAGCTGCTCGAAGCTCTCGGCGTCGAGCAGGAACAGGATCGCGGCATGCACCCGGTTCTGGGTGTTGTGGTTGGCGCGGCTGGCGCTGATGAAGGCGCGTTGCTGGTCCTTCAGCCGGTCGACCTGGCCGCGCAGCCTCTCGGCCTGGTAGCCCTGCAGGTCGATCACCCCTTCGCCGCGGTCGCGCGGCGGCAGGGCCAGCCGGCCCAGCAGGTCCGGGTGCTGGACCAGGAAGTCCGGATGGGCCAGCAGCCAGGCCGAGACGTCCGCCGCGGTGATCGCGGGAGCGTCCGGCCGCTTCACTTCCTGTGCCAACGGGCCGCCCTCACGCCGCCGACTTCTGCTGCTTCAGGGCCGCGAGCTCGTTGTCGTCGAGGATGCTCTGGCCGGTCTTCTGCCAGTCGGCCACGAAGGCGGACAGGCCCTTGTCGGTCAGCGGGTGGCTGAACAGGGCGCGCAGAGCGGCCGGCGGCATGGTGCCGACATGGGCGCCCAGCTTGGCGGCCTGGATGACGTGCTGCGGCCCGCGGATCGAGGCCACCAGCACCTCGGTCTTGATCGCCGGGTACTGGCGGTAGATCTCGACGATGTCGGCGATCAGCTGCATGCCGTTCTCGCCGATGTCGTCGAGCCGGCCGACGAAGGGCGAGATGAAGCTCGCACCGGCCTTCGCCGCCAGGATCGCCTGGCCGGCCGAGAAGCACAGCGTGACGTTGACCATGGTGCCGGCGTCCGCCAAGGTGCGGCAGACCTTGAGGCCGGCCGGCGTCAGCGGCACCTTGACCGCGATGTTCTTCGCGATCTTCGCCAGCTTGCGGCCTTCGGCCAGCATGGTCTCGAAGTCGGTGGCGGCGACCTCGGCCGAGACCGGGCCCGGCACCACTTCGCAGATCTGGGGAATCAGATCGAGAAAGCGCGCCCCGGACTTGGCGACGAGCGAGGGGTTCGTCGTCACGCCGTCGACCAGGCCGGTGGCGGCGAGATCGCGGATTTCGGAGATGTCGGCGGTATCGATGAAGAACTTCATGGGCTTCGTTCCAATGGCCGGGGATCGTTTCGGGCCGATGCGCGGCGCCGATTCCGGCGCACGGGGGCAAGTCTAGCCGATGGCGGAGTCCGAGGCCACAGCAGCAACGCCCATCGGGGAAGAGAGTGGCGAGATCGCCACGGTGCGGGTGCTGCTGCCGCTGCCATTGGCAGAAGCTTACGACTATGCGGTGCCGGAGGGCATGGATCTTGCGCCCGGCAGCTATGTCGAGGTGCCGCTCGGCCGCCTCAGGCGGGTCGGCGTGGTCTGGGGGCCGGGCAGCGGCCAGGTCGCGCGGTCGAAGCTGAAGCCGGTGCTGCACCGGTTCGACCTGCCGCCGCTGCCGGAGGTGGCGCGCAGCTTCATCGACCGGGTCGCCCGTTACACCCTGTCGCCCCCCGGCGCCGTGCTGCGCATGACGCTGTCCTCGACCGGGGCGCTGGAGCCGCCGAAGCCGATCCAGGCCTATCGCCGGGCGGAGGCGCCGCCGGAGGGGGCGAAGCTGAGCGCCGCCCGGCGGCGGGTGCTGGCGGTGCTGGAGGACGGGCCGCCGCGGCTGCCGGCCGAGCTGGCGCGCGAGGCCGGCTGCGGCACGCCGGTGATCAAGGGAATGGCCGAGGCTGGCCTCCTGGAGGTGGTGCTGCTGCCCGGTTTCGAGCCGGTGCCGCAGCCGGACCTCTCCAGGCCGCGGGCGGTGCTGGGCGAGATCCAGCGCGAGGCGGCGGACCGGCTGATCGATGCGGTCGCCGACGGCGGCTATTCGACCACGCTGCTCGACGGCGTCACCGGCTCGGGCAAGACCGAGGTGTATTTCGAGGCGGTGGCGGCGGCGCTGGCGGCCGGGCGCCAGGTGCTGGTGCTGCTGCCGGAGATCGCGCTGTCGGCGCATTGGCTCGACCGCTTCGCCGCCCGCTTCGGCGTGCGGCCGGTGGAATGGCATTCCGAGCTGAGCTCGACCCAGCGCCGGCGCAACTGGCGGGCCGTGGCCTTCGGTGAGGCGCGGATCGTGGTCGGCGCCCGCTCGGCCCTGTTCCTGCCCTATCCCGATCTCGGCCTGATCGTGGTGGACGAGGAGCATGAGAGCGCCTTCAAGCAGGAGGACGGCGTCGTCTACCAGGCCCGCGACATGGCGGTGCTGCGCGGCCATCTCGGCGGCTTCCCGGTGGTGCTGGTCTCGGCCACGCCGTCGCTGGAGACGCTGGCCAATGTCGAGGCCGGGCGGTACGCCGCGCTGCAACTGCCGGACCGGCACGGCGCGGCGCGGCTGCCGACGGTGAGCGCGATCGACATGCGCCGCGAATCGCCGCCGCGCGGCCGCTTCCTGTCGCCGACCCTGCGCGAGGCGGTGGTGGAGACGCTGCGGGCGGGGGAGCAGGCGATGCTGTTCCTGAACCGCCGCGGCTACGCCCCCCTGACCCTGTGCCGGACCTGCGGCCACCGCCTGGAATGCCCGCACTGCACCGCCTGGCTGGTCGAGCACCGCCTGGCCGGACGCCTGGAGTGCCACCATTGCGGCCACCGGGCGCCGCTGCCCAAGGCCTGCCCGTCCTGCGGCGCCGACGGCAGCTTCGCCGCCTGCGGCCCGGGGGTGGAGCGGATCGCCGAGGAGGTCGACGCGACCCTGCCGGAGGCGCGCTGGCAGATCGTCGCCTCCGACACCTTCTCCGGCCCCCAGGCGATCGCCGACCTGACCGCCGACCTCGCCAGCGGCGCGGTCAACCTCCTGATCGGCACCCAGATCCTGGCCAAGGGGCACCACTTCCCGGGGCTGACCCTGGTCGGGGTGGTCGACGCCGATCTCGGCCTCGCCGGCGGCGACCTGCGGGCGGCGGAGCGGACCTGGCAGCTGCTGCACCAGGTCGGCGGCCGGGCCGGGCGCGGCGAGAAGCCGGGCCGGGTGCTGCTGCAGAGCTTCATGCCCGACCACCCGGTGATGCAGACCCTGGTCGTCGACGACCGCGACGGCTTCCTGGCGTCGGAGGCGGAGGCCCGGCGGTCGCGCGGACTGCCGCCCTACGGCAAGCTGGTGGCGCTGATCGTCTCCGGCCCCGACCGCGGCGCGGTCGACCGGGTGGCGCAGGATCTCGGCCGCGCCGCGCCGCAGGGCGACGGGCTGCTGGTGCTGGGCCCGGCCGACGCGCCGCTGGCCATGCTGCGCGGCCGGCACCGGCGCCGCCTGCTGCTGAAGGCCGACCGGCGGATCACGGTGCAGCCGCTGGTGGCGGAATGGGTGTCGCGGGTGCAGGTGCCGGGGACCGTCCGGGTGCAGGTGGATATCGATCCGTACAGCTTCCTGTGAGCGAAGCCGCAGAGTGATACCGGCGGGCTTTTCGAATGACTCTCCGGCCCAGCCCTCGTCATCGCGAGGCACCGTGGCGATCCACGGGCCGGGACCGCTGGATGGCCACGCCCTTCGGGGCTCGCCATGACGGGTTAATATTTCGGAGCGTTGGTCTGAATGGCGGCTTCGAATCGCTGCGAATGTTGATCGATCACCGGCCTGTCTAGGCTTGGGCCGATCGCATCAATGGCCCCACATCTCATCGATCTCGTCCTTGGTCATGGCACGCCCGCCCGATCCTGCTTCCGCAGCGGCGATGGCCGCGATCCGCGCGATCCGATCCGCCAGGGGCTCCTTCCCCGCATTGCTGGACAACTCGTCTTCCGATCCGTGAGTGACGGTCTTGACTGGCGGTTCGCTCAGCTCCAGCCGGTTGCCCGCCGGGTCGCGGGTGAACAGGCGGCGATATCCTGTCGGCGGCCGCGGATCGTCCTCGATCGGCGCTCCGGCGGCATGCAACTGGGCCATGGTGGCGTCCAGGTCCGCCACGGTCAGGCAGAGATGGCGGTCGGCGGCCATCTGCTCCTCAAGGCCCGGCGCGTCCGGCGACAGGTGGATCTCGGCCGCGCCGACCCGCAGCCAGGCGCCCCGGCTGCGCCGGCCCTGCGGCTTCGGCAGCCGCTCCAGCCCCAGGGTTTCGACGTAGAAGCGCACCGTCTCGGCCTCCAGCTCGGCCGGGAAGGTCAGGTTGACGTGGTGCAGGGCGAGGATCGTCACGGACGCCGCAGCAGCGGGGCGAAGGCGGCCAGCACGGCGGCGTAGACGTCGCGCTTGAACGGCACGATCTCCGCCAGCACCCGGTCCGGCTCCGACCAGCGCCAGGCGTCGAACTCCGGATGCTCGGTCTCGAGGTCGATGTCGCTGTCCTCGCCCAGGAAGCGCAGCGCCACCCAGCGCTGCTCCTGGCCGCGATAGCGCCCGCCCCAGACCTTGCCGACCAGATGGTCGGGCAGGTCGTAGCGCACCGTCTCGGGCGCTTCCGCGAGGAACTCGGCCCGGTCGGTGCCGATCTCCTCCTTCAGCTCGCGGAAGGCCGCCTGCTGCGCGGTCTCGCCGTGGTCGATGCCGCCCTGCGGCATCTGCCACCCGTCCGGGGTGTCGCGGCGGCGCCCCACGAAGACGCGGCCGTCGCGGTCGAGCAGCATGATGCCGACGCAGGGTCGGTAGGGCAGGTCGTCCTTTGGCTTCGCCGGCATCGCCGTGGCGGCGGGCGTCAGCCCGCCTGCCCCTTCTGGAACAGCGACAGGCCGCGCAGCAGGTCGAGCGCCCGCGACAGCTGGTAGTCGACATCCGCCGGCTTGTTGGCGTCGGCGGCGCCGTCGGAGGGCGGCGACACCGCCTTGTCCTGGCCCGGGGTGGCCGGCTTGTCGGTCGAGGCGGCGCCGCCCGGCGTCGTCGTCGGCGCCTTCTGGTCGGCGCCGCCTTCGCCCGGCTGGCTCTGCTGGTTGTCGTTGTTCAGCGCGCCCTTCAGGTCGGATTCACGGTAGCCGCGCATCTGCGCGATCTCCTCGATCCGGGCCTGCTGCACCTCGATGTCCGGGGTGATGCCGAGCTGCTGGATCGACTTGCCGGACGGGGTGTAGTAGCGCGCCGTGGTCAGACGCATCGCGCCGTGGCCCGGCAGCGGGATGATGGTCTGGACCGAGCCCTTGCCGAAGCTCTGCGTTCCCATCAGCACCGCGCGGTGGTGGTCCTGCAGCGCGCCGGCCACGATCTCGGAGGCCGAGGCGGAGCCGCCGTTGATCAGCACCACCAGCGGCAGCCCCTCGGCCAGGTCGCCCGGCGTGGCGTTGTAGCGCTGCGCCTGGTCGGCCTTGCGCGACCGGGTCGAGACGATCTCGCCCTTGTCGAGGAAGGCGTCGGAGACCGCGATCGCCTGGTCCAGGAGGCCGCCGGGGTCGTTGCGCAGGTCGAGGACATAGCCCTGCAGCTTGTCGCCGAGCTTCTTCTTGATGTCGGCGATGCCGCGCTTCAGCCCGTCCTCGGTGCGCTCGGTGAAGCTGGTGATGCGGATGTAGCCGATGTCGCCCTCGGTCCGCCAGCGCACCGATTCCACCGGGATGGTGGCGCGCGCCAGGTTCACGTCGAAGGGCTCGGCTTCGCCGCGGCGGATGGTGATGGTGATGTTGCTGCCCACCGGGCCGCGCATCTTGTCCACCGCCTCGTTGAGGCTCATGTTGACGATCGGCTTGCCGTCGATGGCGATGATCAGGTCGCCGGCCTGGACCCCGGCCCGGGCGGCGGGGGTGTCGTCGATCGGCGACACCACCTTCACCACCCCGTTCTCCATCGTCACCTCGATCCCGAGGCCGCCGAAGCTGCCGCGGGTCTGGGACTGCATGTCCTGGAACTCGTCGGTGTTCAGGAAATTGGAGTGCGGGTCCAGCGAGGTGAGCATGCCGTTGATCGCCGCCTCGATCAGCTGCTTGTCGCTGACCTGCTCGACATATTCCGCCCGCACCCGTTCGAACACCTCGCCGAACAGGTCGAGCTGCTTGTAGGTGTCGGTGGCGTCGTCGCTGGTCGCGGCCTTCTCGGGCGCCTTGTCCTGCGCCCAGCCCTGGAAGGTCAGGGTGTGCCCGCCGACGAAGGCCAGGCCCACCAGGGCCCCGATCGCGACGGCGTTCAGATGCTTCTTCATGCTTGCCCTCGCTGACGGCCGGGCCGCCAAGCGCTCGAGTCAATCGGCCGGCCCGCCATCCCCACAACGAAGGGACGGCCGGCCAGGGTGGACGCCAATCGATGATATCTGCCGGGTTTCGGCTGGATCAAGTTACCAGAGGCTCATAATTGCGGCGGGAGGTCACATCGGCGCCGCTTCCGGGGCGCCGATCAGGCTGCGACCGGTCATCTGCGCCGGCTGCGGCAGGCCCATCAGCGCCAGCAGGGTGGGCGCCACGTCGGCCAGCCTGCCGTCGTGCAGGGCCGGGCGAGGGCCCCCCGCGTCGGGTTTGGGCGCGTTGACCAGGATCGCCGGCACCTTGTTCAGCGTGTGCGCCGTGTGCGGGCCGCCGGTCTCCGGGTCGCGCATCAGCTCGGCGTTGCCGTGATCGGCGGTGACGATCATGGCGCCGCCCTGGCGCCGCACCGCCGCCTCGACCTTGCCGAGGCAGGTGTCGACCGTCTCGCAAGCCTTGATCGCCGCCTCCAGCACGCCGGTGTGGCCGACCATGTCCGGGTTGGCGAAGTTGACCACGACCAGGTCGTATTTCCCGGAATCGATCGCGGCGACCAGCTTCTCGCACACCTCCGGCGCCGACATCTCCGGCTGCAGGTCGTAGGTCGCGACCTTGGGGGAGGGGACCAGGATCCGGTCCTCGCCGGGAAACTGCCGCTCCTCGCCGCCGTTGAAGAAGAAGGTGACGTGCGGGTACTTCTCGGTCTCGGCGGTGCGCAGCTGTGTCCTGCCGGCCTCGGCCACCACCTCGCCCAGACCCTTGTCGATCGACTTGGGCGGGAAGATCGCCGACATCAGCCCGTTCAGCAGGTCGGAATACTCGACCATGCCGCAGGCGTCGGCGAAGCGGATCGGGGCGCGGGCGAAGCCGTCGAAGGCCGGGTCCAGCAGCGCCTGCAGGATCTCGCGGACCCGGTCGGCGCGGAAATTGGCGCACAGCACGCCGTCGCCGTCCTTCATCCCGGCATAGCCGCCGATCACGGTCGGCAGGATGAACTCGTCGCCGGTCTCCGCCTTGTACGCGGCCTCGACCGCGGCGACGGCGTCGGGCGCTGTCTCGCCCTTGGCCTCGGCGACGGCGCGGTAGGCCTTCTCCACCCGCTCCCAGCGCTTGTCGCGGTCCATGGCGTAGTAGCGGCCGTCGACCGTGGCGACGCGGGTGGCCGGCAGGCCCTCGATGTCCTTCAGGAAGCGGCGGAGATAGTCGGCGCCGGCCTGCGGCGGGGTGTCGCGGCCGTCGGTGAAGGCGTGGATCGCGACCGGCACGCCGGCCCCGGCGACGATCTTCGCCAGCGCCACCATATGGTCCTGATGGGCGTGGACGCCGCCGGGGGACAGCAGGCCCATGAGATGGCAGGTGCCGCCGGAGGCCTGCAGCGCGGCGACGTGCTTCTGCAGCGCCTCGGCCTTTGCCAGCGACCCGTCGGCGATGGCGTTGAAGATCATCTGCAGGTCCTGGAACACCACCCGGCCGGCGCCGAGATTCATGTGCCCGACCTCGGAATTGCCGATCTGGCCGGCCGGCAGCCCGACCGCCTCTCCGCTGGCCTGGAGAAAGGCGTGCGGTTCCTCCGCCCACAGCCGGTCGAAGTTCGGGGTGCGGGCCTGGCGCACGGCGTTGTCCGCCTCATCCTCGCGCCAGCCCCAGCCGTCGAGGACGCAGAGGACGACGGGACGGGGCGGGGTCGTGGCTGCTGCGCTCATCGCATGTCCTTTCTCGGAATCCGCCCTTCATGTATCGATTGCCGCCGCCCGCACAAGGGCGGAATGGAGGCGGCATGACGAGACTCGGCGCGCGATGGTTCCCGGTGGCCCTGCTCCTCGCCGGCTGCGGCGGCGGCTCGATGGCCGGCGTCGCCTACGACACGGCCGACCCGGTCGACCGCTGGCAGGCGGTGCTGCGCGCCAACGCGGCGCGCTATGTCTGCGGTGCGCCGCTGGCCGAGGGGCGGGAGGCCCGGCTCGCCGACCTCATGGTGGAGGCCCAGCGTCAGGCGACCGAGGCTCTGGCGAAGCGGGAGGGCACGGCGCCGGGCGACCCGGAGGTGCTGGGCGACATCGCCGCCCGCCGCACCCTGCAGGAGCGTATGGTGCGCGATGCGGTCGCAGAGCGCGGCTGCGGCGACGCGCAGATCATGGATCTGATCGCCCTCGCCGATCGTTTGTCGGCCGGTCAGGGCTGACCCGACCCGACCCGACCCGAAACGATGACGGAGACAGTGATGCGCATCAGGCGCTTCGGATCGGCCGCGGCGGTCGCGGCACTCGCCCTCGGGGCCTGCGTGCCGCAGCAGCCTTACTACTATCCGGAGCCGGCGCCGGTGTCGCCGCAGCCGGGCCATGCCGGCGACGCGCTGCAGCGCTACGACGCCATGGTCCGGGCCGAGACCGCCGCCCGGTCCTGCCGGGTGCGGCTCGACCCGCTGCAGGAGCAGCGCTTCGCGGCCGTGCTGTCGCAGGCGGAGGCCGAGGCGGCGGGGCAGCTCGCCAACGCGCCCGGCGCGCCGGCGAACCAATCCGCAGTGTGGCAGGAGCTCGGCGCCCGCCGCGCGGCGAACGAGCAGGACGCGGCCAGCCTGGCCCGGCAGCGCGGCTGCCGCTCCGGCCCGGTGGAGGAGCTGATCGGTGCCTACCGCAACTTCGCGGCGCTGGGCTGAAGGTCTCAGGGCCCGAACAGAACCCGGAACATGATGCGCCCGGGGACGGCGAAGGCGACGACCAACGGGATCCCGAGGGCAAAGTAGGCGATCCTCCGCATGATCCGGCGGTGACGTTCGACGTCGCGCCGCCGGGCGGAGGCGACCGCCTGCCACAGGCTGGCGAGGGTGAACACCGCGAGCAGGTGGAGCCAGCTGACCGGCCCGATATGCGGCGGGACGGGCCGGTCCAGGATGAAGAGGGCGCTGACGCAGCCGGCGACGAGCGCGGCGACCCAGATCCAGCCCATGGCGCGGTGGCGGGACGTTCCTTTCGGCAGGATCAATTGCGGCGGCGCCAGGATCACGGCGACGCAGACCGCGGCCACATGAAGCTGGATGACGAGCGGGGCATCCAGCAGCGGCGCAAGCGACATGACCCCCGTCCCCACCCCCGGTGTCATGCCCGGGCTTGACCCGGGCATCCAGTGAATGTCGACAGCTTCTGGATTGCCGGGTCAAGCCCGGCAATGACAGGTAGGGCAAGGGTTGGCCCGCCCTCACGCCCGGTGATACGGGTGCCCGCTCAGGATCGTCTGGGCGCGGTAGATCTGCTCCGCCAGCATCGCCCGGGCCAGCATGTGCGGCCAGGTGAGGCGGCCGAAGGACAGCAGCAGGTCGGCGCGGCTGCGCACCGCATCGTCATGGCCGTCGGCGCCGCCGATCAGGAAGGCGGCGTCGCCTCGTCCTTCGTCGCGCCAGCGGCCGAGCAGGCGGGCGAAGCCCTCGCTGTCGAGGTCGCGGCCGCGCTCGTCCAGCGCCACCACGGCGGCCCCGGCGGGAACCGCGGCCAGCAGCAGCGCCGCCTCCTCGCGCTTCAGGGCGAGGCCGGACAAACCCTTGCGGGCTTCGACCTCGCGCAGGGTCAGCGGCCAGGCGGACCGGCCGGCATAGTCGTCGAACAGGTCGCGCAACGGCCCCGGCCGGGCGCGGCCGACCGCGGCGATGGTCAGCCGCATGGCGGGGCCGTCCGTACGGCCTCAGGCCGTGCCGGCGATGCGGGTCACCCGCTCGGCGTCGTCGGCCCACATCTTCTCGAGCGCGTAGAAATCACGCACCTCGGGCCGGAACAGATGGATCACCACGTCCCCGGCGTCGATCAGCACCCAGTCGGCCCGCGCCTGGCCCTCGATCTGAATCGGGCCGGGAGCCAGCGGCTTCAGCTTTTCCAGCAGATGCTCGGCCATGGCGGCGACTTGGCGCGAGGAACGGCCGGAGGCGATGACCAGGCTGTCGGCGATGGAGGAGCGGCCGGTGAGGTCGATCACGACCACATCTTCGGCCTTGTCGTCGTCGAGCGACGTCAGAGCGGTCTCGAGCAGCGGCCGGGCGAGGCTGGCGGCGAGGCCCGGCGGCAGACGCCCGGCTTCGGCCTGGGGCGTCACGGAGTTCGGTCGTATGGCGTTCACCTCAAGGTTTCGCGGTGGACACGACGCGGCTGCGCCGCGGCGCCGGCAGGGTTGGTGCGAAGCTGCCGCGCGGCCCTCAGCGCCGTGGCCGAGGCCGGGTGACGCTTCGCCAGGAAGAACACCCAGGCCGGTGGGGCCGTTCCGGCCAGCGCCCGGGTGTGGTCCTGGTCGATCCGCGCCCGCGCGAACCGCTGCGCCGCCAATCCCGACAACGCCCTTAGAGAATAGGAAGGACGGTCGTAGACGGCAACCGGCATGGTCTCGAAGATTTTCGTCCAGCGCTGCCAGTGGCGGATCTGCGCCAGGTTGTCGGCCCCCATCAGCCAGACGAACTGCGTCCGCGGTAACCGGGCGGTCAGCGCCTTCAGCGTGTCGGCGGTGAAGCGGGTGCCGAGCTCGGCCTCGATCCCGGTGACGACGATGCGCGGATGGCGGGCGGCGCGCCGGGCGGAGTCGACCCGGTCGGCGAAGGGCGCCATGCCGTCGGCCGGCTTCAGCGGGTTCTGGGGCGACACCAGCCACCACACGGCGTCCAGCCCCAGCCGCTTCATCGCCTCCAGGCTGATGTGCCGGTGACCGGCATGGGCCGGGTTGAACGACCCGCCGAGCAGCCCGACGCGGCAGCCATCCCAGATCCGGCCGTGCCGGGGATTGGGCGGGGTCAGCATGGCGACATCCCGGCACCGCGTAGGTTGGGTTCGCCGAGGCGAACCCAACGCTTCGCCGACGCTGCTGCCGACGACCATGTTGGGTTCGCTTGCCGCGAACCCAACCTACGGACAGGAGCCTTCATTCAAGGGCGCGTCTGGCCGGTGCCGCGGACGAGGTATTTGTAGCTCGTCAGCTGCTCGGTGCCGACCGGGCCGCGGGCGTGCAGCCGGCCGGTGGCGATGCCGATCTCGGCGCCCATCCCGAACTCGCCGCCATCGGCGAACTGGGTCGAGGCGTTGACCAGCACGATGGCGCTGTCGACCCGGGCCAGGAACGCCTCGGTCGCCGCCTCGTCCTGGGTGACGATGCTGTCGGTGTGGTGGCTGCCGTGCAGGTTGATGTGCTCGACCGCGGCATCCAGCCCGTCCACCGTCTTCACCGACAGGATGGCGTCGAGATACTCGGTGTCCCAGTCGTCGTCGGAGGCTGCGACCACCCGCGGGTCGATCGCCTGCACCACGGTGTCGCCGCGGATCTCGCAGCCGGCCTCGATCAGGTCGTCGAGGATCGGCCGCAGCATCGAGACGGCGACGCTGCGGTCGATCAGCAGCGTCTCGGTGGCGCCGCAGACGCCGGTGCGCCGCATCTTGGCGTTATAGACCACGCGCCGCGCCATCTCCGGGTCGGCGGCCTCGTGCACATAGGTGTGGCAGATGCCGTCCAGATGCCACAGCACCGGGATCCGGCTGTCCGCCGCCACCCGTGCGGTCAGCGACTTGCCGCCGCGCGGGATCACCACGTCGACGAACTCGGTCAGGCCGAGAAGCTCGCCCACCGCGGCGCGGTCGCGGGTCGGCACCAGCTGCACCGCGCTGCGCGGCAGCCCGGCCTTCTTCAGCCCGTGCCCGACCGCGGCGGCGATGGCGGTGGAGCTGGCGAAGCTCTCCGACCCGCAGCGCAGGATGCAGGCGTTGCCGGATTTCAGGCACAGCGCGGCGGCGTCGGCGGTGACGTTGGGCCGGCTCTCGAAGATCACGCCGATCACGCCGAGCGGCACCCGCACGCGCTGGATGCGCAGCCCGTTCGGCTGGGTCCAGTCGGCCAGCACGGTGCCGATCGGGTCGGGCAGGGCGGCCACGGCCTCCAGCCCCTGGGCGATCGCCTCGATCCGCCTGTCGTCCAGCGCCAGCCGGTCGAGGAAGGAGCCGGCGACGCCGTTCCGCCGGGCCAGCGCCATGTCCTCGGCGTTCGCCGCCAGGATCAGCTCGCGGTCGTCGCGGATCGCCGCCGCCGCCGCCGTCAGCGCTGCGTCCTTCTGCGGTCGCGGCGCCAGGGCCAGCGCCGCGGCGGCGCTGCGCGCGGCGGCGCCCAGGCGGCGCATCAGCTCGGCGGTGGTCTCGGTCTCGGCGTCGAACAAGGCGGTCATCAGGAGGTCTTTCAAACGCGATGCCGCAGCTTAGCCCGCATTTCTCACACTCCCTATACCCTGCGTCGCCTTGCGGCGAGACGGATGCGGGGGCGGGACGCGAAGAGCGTAGCGGCACTACGGTCGAGCGGCCCGCCCCCGCAGGCGGCCGCCGCAAAGCGACCCTTCGGGCCGACGTCCCAGGCCGGCAGGGTGCGTCGCCGCGCTTGCCCGATGTGCCGCATCGCGCGGCGCGCGGCTCCTGCCCTGCCGGCCTGGGACATCGGCGCAGGGCATAGGGAGTGTGAGAAATGCGGGCTGGTGCAGAGTTCCGCCGGTTTCACTGCGCTTCGGCCGCAACGGCGTTATGCCCGTCGTGGCTGCGGTCCTCGGACGGGCCGCGGAACTCGGCCAGGTTCAGCGCCGTGTTGATCACCCCGATATGGCTGAAGGCCTGGGGGAAGTTGCCGAGCTGCCGGCGCGCGACCGGGTCGTATTCCTCGGCCAGGAGGCCGACATCATTGGCCAGGCCGATCAGCCTTTCGTAGAGGGCGGTCGCCCGGTCGGCGTCGCCGATCATGGCCAGCGCATCGGCCAGCCAGAAGCTGCAGACCAGGAAGGTGCCTTCCTCGCCGGCCAGGCCGTCGACCCCGGATTCGGTCTCGTAGCGCCGGACCAGGCCGTCCACGGTCAGCTCGCGCTCGATCGCCCTGACCGTGCCGATCACCCGCGGATCGTCCGGCGGCAGGAAACCCACCATCGGGATCTGCAGCAGCGCCGCGTCCAGCAGCTCCGACCCGTAGGACTGGACGAAGCTGTTGCGGTGTTCGGAGAAGCCCTTGGCGCAGACCTCGGCATGGATGCGGTCGCGCAACGCCCGCCAGGCCCGGACCGGCCCCTCCAGCCCGAACTGCTCGACCGCCTTGATCGAGCGGTCGAAGGCGACCCAGGCCATCACCTTGCTGTGCACGAAATGCCGCCGCGGGCCGCGGATCTCCCACAGCCCTTCATCCGGCTTGTCCCACATCTTCTCGAGATAGCCGAGCAGCACCCGCTGCACCCGCCAGGCGTCGTGCGGATGGGTCAGGTGCTTCTTGCGGGCGACATGGATCGCGTCCAGCAGCTCGCCATACACGTCCAGCTGCAGCTGGGCATGGGCGCCGTTGCCGACCCTGACGGGCTTGCTGCCCTCATAGCCGGCCAGCCAGGGGATCTCCAGCTCGGTCAGCCGGCGCTCGCCGGCCAGCCCGTACATGATCTGCAGCTGCTCCGGCCGTCCGGCCGCGGCCCGGCGCAGCCAGTCGCGCCAGGCCGCCGCCTCCTCGGTGAAGCCGGCGCCGAGCAGGGCGTAGAGGGTCAGGGTCGCGTCCCGGATCCAGCAGTAGCGGTAATCCCAGTTGCGCTCGCCGCCCAGCTCCTCGGGCAGCGAGGTGGTGGCCGCGGCGACGATGCCGCCGGTCGGGGCGTAGGTCAGGGCCTTGAGGGTGAGGGCGGAGCGCAGCACCGCGTCGCGATAGGGGCCGTCATAGGTGCAGTGATGCGCCCAGCCCTTCCACCAGGTCTCGGTGTCGATCAGCGAGCGGAACGGGTCGATCACCCCCGGCTCCGGCAGGTGCGACGGATACCAGGTCAGGATGAAAGGCAGGCGGTCTCCGGCCTCGACGGTGAAGTCGCCGACGGTCTTCATCGCTTCGCCGTGCAGCGCCACCGGTGAGCGGAAGCGCAGCCCGTTCGGCCCGGCGATGGCGACGATGCCGTCCGGCCGGTGCCGCACCCAGGGCACGATCCGGCCGTAGTCGAAGCGGAACGCCGCCTCCAGCCGCATCGGCACGGATCCCTCGCGGCCCTCGACCAGCCGGATGATCGAGATCTCGTCCTCGCGGTGCGGCAGCGGCATGAAGTCGATCACCGCCACCGTGCCGGTGTCGGTCTCGAACTCGGTCTCCAGCACCAGCGTGTTGCCGCGGTAGCGGCGGCGGGTCCGGGCGGTGAGGTGATCGTCCGGCGCGATCTGCCAATGACCGTTCTCGACGTCGCCGAGCAGCCGGGCGAAGCAGGATTCGGAATCGAAGCGCGGCAGGCATAGCCAGTCGATCGACCCGTCGCGCCCGACCAGCGCGGCCGTGCGGCAGTTGCCGATGATGGCGTAGTCCTCGATCCGTGCGGCCGGGCCCCTGAACCGTCCTTCGGTGGGCACCTTCGGCTGCTTGCCGGTGGCGAGGCCTTCAGCGCCGTCGGCGGCCGGGGTGGGGACTGCGTCCGGATGCCCTGTCAGTGACGCCATGTCGATCTCCGCTGTGTCGTCATGCCGGGAAGGTGGGAAGGCCCGGTTTGTTCCTCTGCGCCCGAACCCGCCGCCGCGACGGAACGCCGCGCACCCGGCGGCATGCGATCGCCTGGAATCACCATAGCGGTCCGGCCCGCGTTGTCGAATAATGCGCCGACTCACTCCGTCCGTGTCATATGCGCGAACGCCCCTCTTTTATTGCATCTTTTGGCGTTGTCTTCGCAGAAGCAGGCTCCAATCTTCTGATTATGAAGGCGTTGCGCATCCTGGCCCTGATCGCGGCCATTCTCGCGACGCCGTGCGGGACCCTCTCGGCGGCGGACACGCCGACTCGTCTCGACGCCCTCCTCGACCAGCTCCGGACCGCCGATAATGCCGCGGAGGCGCAGCAGCTGGAACGGCAGATCTGGACCCTGTGGCTGACCTATGAGGGCGCCGATCCGCTGGTGCCGGACCTGCTGCGGCGCGGCAACGCCGCCCTGCTGCAGCGCGACTTCGCCGTGGCGGAGGCCGCTTTCACCGCGGTGGTCGAGCGCGCGCCGGATTTCGCCGAGGGCTGGGACCGCCGGGCGGTGGCGCGCTTCCTGCGCGGCAATTGCGACGGCGCCATCCAGGATATCGAGCGCACCCTGGCGCTGGAGCCGCGGCATTTCGGGGCGCTGTTCGGCCTCGGCCTGTGCCGGACGATGCAGGGCGACCATCAGGCCGCGCTCGACGCCTTCGAGCGGGTGCTGGCGCTCGACCCGCACTACGCCCCGGCCCAGAGCCAGGCGGCGCTGATGCGCAAATACCTCGCCGGCTATCCGCTCTGAGAACCCGCGGCTCTGATCCGGTTCGCCTCTTGCCGGCCGGCCGCGCCGGACCGACATCAAAGCCATGCGCCGCATCCTCGCCCTGCTGCTGTCGGCTGTCCTGATCGCGCTGGCCGTGCCGGCCGCGGCCCAGGATCGGGCGGCCCGGCTGGACGAGCTGTTCGCCCGGCTGCAGACGGCGACGCCGGAGGAGGAGCCGGCGCTGCAGGCCGAGATCTGGCGCCTCTGGTTCACCTATGACGGTGCGGACAGCGAGGTCCCGGCGCTGATGGACCGCGGCAACACGGCGATGCAGGCGCGGGACTACGCCGTGGCCGAGGCCGCCTTCGCCGCGGTGATCGAGCGCGACCCGGCCTATGCCGAAGGCTGGAACCGCCGGGCCACGGTGCGCTATCTGCGCGGCGACATCCGCGGCTCGATCGCCGATATCGACCAGGTGCTGGCGCGCGAGCCGCGCCATTTCGGCGCGCTGTCGGGCCTCGGCCTGTGCCGGATCGCGCTCGGCGACATCAAGGGCGCGATCGAGGCGTATCAGCGGGTCCTGACGATCGATCCGCAGATGGCCACGGCCCGCGCCCAGATCGAACAGCTGAAGAAGATCCAGGCGGGGGAGCCGATCTAACCCTCCTCGGCCAGCATGTCGAGGACCGGGCAGGCCGGCGTCATGTCCCCGGAACATCTCTCCACCGTGCGGGACAGGATGTCCTCCAGCCTGCGGAGGTCGGCGATCTTGGCGCGGACCTCGTCGAGATGCGCCAGGGTCAGGGTCCTCACCTCCGCGCAGGAGGCGTGCCCCGGTTCGGCCAGGGCCAGCAGCGCCCGAATCTCCTCGATGCCGAAGCCGAGCTCCCGCGCCCTTCGGATGAAGGACAGGCGCCGCACATGGTGGAGGTCGTAGCTCCGATACCCGCTTTCGGTCCGGGCGGGCAGCGGCATCAGGCCGATGCGTTCGTAATAGCGCACGGTCTCCAGATGGATCCCCGCCGCGGCCGCCAGCTTCCCGACCGTCAGCCCCTTCGATGCCATCGCGATCCCGCTTGAGTCCGTAGTGGCTACGGGGTTCATCATGCCCCTATCCGGCGAGGAAAGCGACCATGGCCGCTCACCAATCCATTGCCGCCCCCGTCACCACAGGGATGCACCGCCCGGCGGTGCGCCGGGGCTCGGGCGTTCTGGCGGCCCTCGGCGCGGCCGCGGGGCTCGGGGCGATCGCAGCATCCTCGTGCTGCATCATTCCCCTGGCCCTGGTCTGGCTCGGCGCCGGGACCGCAGCCTTCTCCGCGCTGGAAGCGCTTGCCCCCTGGCGCCTGCCCCTGCTCGGGGCGGGCGGCATGGGGGTCGCCGCGGGCTGGCTGGTCTGGTGGATCGGCCGCGGCCGCTGTGCGGCCGGCTCCGCCTGCGCCGCGCCCCGCCGATCGTGGATCCCTCCGAGCCTCCTGGTCCTTGCATCCCTCGTGGTCGCGGCGGCGATCGGCTGGAACCAGCTTGAACTTCCGCTGCTCAGTCTGGTGCGGCCGGCGTGATCGATCTCACTTCCACCATCGCCTGTCCGCTCTGCGGCCACCGGGCGGCGGAAACCATGCCGACCGACGCCTGCCAGTTCTTCTACGACTGCAGGGGGTGCGGCGCTCTGCTCCGGCCGAAACCGGGGGATTGCTGCGTGTTCTGCTCCTACGGCACCACGCCCTGCCCGCCGGTCCAGGAGGCGCGTGCAGGAGGCGCCGCGACCCCGTGCTGCAGCGGACGGCGCGGCTAGGAGCACCCGTCCGCGCGGCGATCCGACGCGACCGGGTTCAACCCGGCGCCGGGCCCCACTACATCGGGAGGGTTCCCGCCGCAACCGGAGGCCGAGCCCCGCCATGTCGATCCGCCCCATCTTCGGCGACGGGCAGATCCGGGCCCGCGAGGATGCCACGGTCCAGCTGCACCGGGCCGCGTGGCTCGACTCCCGGGTGCTGTTCGACCATCGGCGCTGGGTCTGCCGGGAGGTCGAGATGCGCTGGACCGCGCCCCGGCACCTGCTGGTCCTGACCGATGCCGGCCGGACCGCCGGCACCCGCGTCCAGGCCGACGGCAGGCTGCTCTTCGACGGTTCCGACCGGCCGGGCGTCTTCACCTTCGTCCCGGCCGGGGCCGAGCGGGCCGGCGTCTATCGCGACGCCGATCTCCGCTATTCCGCCCTGTGGATCGACCCGGCCTGGGACGGCGCGGAGCGCCTGGCCGCCCTGCCGATCCTGGTGAACCGCTGCGACCCCGTGATCGGCACGCTGATGGGATCGCTGCAGGCCGAGATCGCGCTCGGCTGCCGACCCGACGCGGCCTATGTCGAGCATCTCGTGGCCCTGCTGGGCTTCCGCCTCGCGGCGCTGGACCGGGCCCCGCCGCCGGCGTCGCGGCACGGGCCGCTCGGCCGCCGCGCCCTGGCGCGGGTCCGGGACTATGTCGACGCCCACATCGCCGAGGACATCTCGCTGGCCGGCATGGCCGCGGCCGCCGGGATGGGGGCGGACAGCTTCGCCCGCCGCTTCAAGGCCGCGACCGGCACGGCACCCTACGCCTTCGTGCTGGAGGAGCGGATCCGCCGGGCCGAGGCGCTGCTGCGCGACACGGCCGTTCCGCTCGGGGCCGTCGCCATGCGCCTCGGCTTCTCGAGCCAGAGCCATTTCACCGCCACCTTCCGGCGCCTCCGGGGCGTCACGCCCCGGGCCTACAGGATGCGGATTCTTCCCGAATCCTGACAGTCCGGCCGGTTTCCTGACAGCAGCCCGGCGCCGGTGCTCCCACCTCCGGGGCGTCGGCGAGGACCGGCTTCGGCCGCCTCGCCCCGCAACCGGGGATGCTCATGGCCGAATTCGACGGCAATACCGGACCGACACGCCGCTCCGTGCTGGAGGCCGGCGCCGCAACCAGCCTGATCTTCGCCGCCGCGCCCGTCGCGGCGCAGTCGCCGGGGCCCGCTCCGGTCCCGACCGTGGCGGTGCGGCTCTCGATCAACGGGCAGGAGCGTGCGGTCGAGCTGGACACGCGGACGACGCTGCTCGACGCGCTGCGCAACACGCTCGGCCTCACCGGGTCGAAGAAGGGCTGCGACCACGGCCAGTGCGGCGCCTGCACCGTGCTGGTGAACGGCCGGCGGATCAACGCCTGCCTGACCCTCGCCGTGATGCATGAGGGCGACGAGATCACCACCATCGAGGGGCTGGCCCAGGGCGACGCGCTGCATCCGATCCAGGCCGCCTTCGTCGCCCGCGACGCCTTCCAGTGCGGATACTGCACGCCGGGGCAGATCTGCTCCGCCGTCGGCATGCTGCGCGAGGCCGAGGCCGGCTGGCCCAGCCACGCCAGCGCCGATGTCGCCGCGCCCGGCCCGCTGACCGATGCCGAGATCCGCGAGCGGATGAGCGGCAACATCTGCCGCTGCGCCGCCTATCCCAATATCGTCGCGGCGATCCGCGACGTGGCGGAGGCCTGAGATGCAGCCCTTCACCTATGAGCGCGCGGCGGATGTGCGGGGCGCGGCCGCGGCGGTGGCGGCCCGGCCGGGCGCCCGCTTCATCGCCGGCGGCACCAACCTGCTCGACCTGATGAAGCTCGGGGTCGAGCGGCCGACCCATCTCGTCGACATCAGCCGGCTGCCGCTCGACCGGATCGAGCCGACGCCCGAGGGCGGCTTGCGCATCGGGGCGCAGGTGCGGAACGGCGACCTCGCCGCCGACCGGACGGTGCGGCAGCGCTATCCGCTGCTGGCGCAGGCGCTGCTGGCCGGGGCCTCCGGCCAGATCCGCAACAAGGCCTCGACCGGCGGCAACCTGCTGCAGCGCACCCGCTGCCCGTATTTCCAGGATCTCTCGGTTCCCTGCAACAAGCGCAGCCCAGGCTCCGGCTGCGCCGCGCTGGACGGCTTCAACCGCATGCACGCCGTGCTCGGGGCCGGCGAGGACTGCATCGCCGTCCATCCCTCCGACATGGCCGTGGCCCTGGCCGCGCTCGACGCCCGGATCGAGACCATGCGCCCGGATGGCGGGACGCGCGGCATCCCGGTCGGCGAGCTGCACCGGCCGCCCGGCACCGCCCCGGATGTCGAGACCGTGCTCGGCCCCGGCGAGATGATCACGGCCGTCGTCCTGCCCCCGCCGCCGGCGGGCCGGCAAATCTACCGCAAGGTGCGGGACCGCGCCTCCTACGCCTTCGCCCTGGTCTCGGTCGCCGCCATCGTCGACGCCGCGGGCGGCCGCATCCGCGACGCCCGCATCGCCCTCGGCGGGGTGGCGCCGAAGCCCTGGCGCGCCGGGGAGGCGGAGCGGCTTCTGGCCGGTGCCGACGCGGCAGAGCGCAGCTACCGGGATGCCTCGGCGGCCGCCCTGGCCGGGGCGCAGGGCCGCCCCGGCAACGCGTTCAAGATCCAACTGGCCCAACGGACGCTGCGGCACACCCTGGCCGCGGCCGTCGAGCGCATGTGAGAGAACCATGGCGAATGACAGCGCTGTGATCGGGAAGCCGGTCGACCGGATCGACGGCCCGCTCAAGGTCACCGGCCGGGCGGCCTATGCCTATGAGCATGTGCCGGATAAGGCTCCGGCCTACGGATTCATCCTGGGAGCGACCATCGCCAAGGGCCGGATCGTCGCGATCGACACGACGGAGGCGGAGCGGGCGCCGGGCGTGCTGCATGTGATGACGCATCGCAACGCCCCGCCCCAGGCGCCCTTCGGCCCGCCGGTGACCCCGACGGTGCCGGAGGTGTTCACCCGCGCCCGGCCCATGCTGGCCGACGACCGGGTGCGCTATCACGACCAGCCGGTGGCGCTGGTGGTGGCGGAGAGCTTCGAGGCCGCCCGCGCCGCCGCCGGACTGATCCGGGTCCGGTACGAGGAAGAGGCGGGCGACTTCGCGCTCGCGCCGCGCCTGGCCGAGGCCTATGCGCCGCAGCGCACCAATGCCGGCATGCAGACGGACAGCGCCGTCGGCGATTTCGAGGGCGCTTTCGCCGCCGCGCCGGTGACGGTCGAGGCGCTGTACCGGACGCCCTACGAGCACCACAACCCGATGGAGCCGCATGCGACGCTGGCGGCGTGGTCGGGGGAGGCGGTGACGATCCGGACCGGGGCCCAGACGCTGGCGAACTTCCGGGCCGGCATCGCCACCACCCTCGGCATCCCGCCGGAGAACGTCCGGATCGTCAGCCCCTTCACCGGCGGCGGCTTCGGCGCCAAGCTGATCGCGCATGCCGACACGGTGCTGGCCGTCCTGGCCGCGCGGATCCTGCAGCGACCGGTCAAGATCGCCCTGACCCGGCAGCAGATGTTCGGCAATGCCGGGCACCGGGCGGAGATGATGCATCTGGTCCGCCTGGGCGCGGACCGGGACGGGCGGCTGACCGCGCTCGGCCACGACGTCTGCTCGGCCACCGCCCGGATCGAGGAGTTCTGCGAGCAGACGGCGGTCGTCACCCGGTCGCTCTACGCCGCCCCGAACCGGCTGACCCGGCACCGGCTGGTGCCGGTCGACCTCCGCCGCGGGGAGTGGATGCGCTCGCCCGGCGAGGCGCCGGGGCTGCTGGCCTTCGAATGCGCGATGGACGAGCTGGCGGAGCGGCTCGGGATCGACCCGATCGAGCTGCGCATCCGCAACGAGCCCGCCGAAGACCCGGAACGCGGCGTGCCCTTTGCCAGCCGCAACCTGGTCGGCTGCCTGCGGGAGGGAGCGCGGCGCTTCGGCTGGGACCGCCGCAGCGCCGCGCCGGGGCAGATCCGGGAGGGACGGAAGCTGATCGGCATGGGCGTGGCGGCGGCGATCCGGCCCAACTACATCGGCGCCGCTACTGCCCGGGTGGCGATCGACGCCCGCGCCCGGGTGACGGTGCGGCTGGACATGACCGACATCGGCACCGGCACCTACACCATCCTGGCCCAGATCGCGGCCGAGCGGCTGGGCGTGCCGCTTTCGGCGGTGACGGTGGAGCTCGGCGACAGCCGCTTCCCGCGCACCGCCGGCTCCGGCGGCTCCTGGGGCGCGGCCAGCGCCGGCTCCGCAGTCCATCAGGCCTGCCTGGCCTTGCGGGCGAAGATTGCGGAGGCCGCAGGGACCGGCGACGGCACGCTGTCGGCGGATCTCCTCGCCCGCATCGCCCCCGATGGCCTCGAAGCCGAGGGGGCGTCCACCCCGATGGCCGCGAACCCGGACTACAAGGCCTTCTCCCAGCATTCCTTCGGCGCGCAATTCGCCGAGGTCGCGGTCGATATCGACACCGGGGAGGTGCGGCTGCGCCGCATGCTGGCGGTGATCGACGCCGGCCGCCTGCTCAACGCCAAGACCGCGCGGTCGCAGGTGATCGGCGGCATGACCTGGGGCCTCGGCGCGGCGCTGATGGAGGAGACGCATCTCGATCCCCGCCACGGCCGCTTCGTCAACCGCGACCTCGCCGAATACCACGTCCCGGTCCATGCCGACGTGCCGGAGCTCGAGGTCGTGTTCCTGGAGCAGCCGGACGAACGCGCGAACCCGCTCGGCTCCAAGGGCATCGGCGAGCTCGGCGTCTGCGGCGCCGGCGCGGCGGTGGCCAATGCCGTGCACAACGCCACCGGCGTGCGGGTGCGCGATTTCCCGATCACGCTCGACAAGCTGCTGCCCGGCTTGCCGCTCGCGGACGTGTGAGGATCCGATCATGACGGATGGACGACTGTCGCGGCGGCGGATGCTGGGTGGGCTGGCGGCCGGCGCGGCCCTGGCGGCGCCGGATCCCGGCCGGGCCCAGCCCCGCATCGCCGGAACTGCCCTCGCCAACGGCGCCTATGCCCACAATGTCGAGATCGTGGGCTACAGCGACCTCGACCACCGGCCGGCCTTCAAGATGGCGATCCGGGAGGCCGGGGGGCGGTGGTACCTCCACACCGGCCATTTCTGGCACCGGGGCTGGAGCATCGTCGACGTCACCGACCCGGCCCAGCCCCGGGTGGCGCGCTTCATCGAGCATCCGGGCGCGAACACCTGGACGCTGCAGGTCGACCTGCACGGCGACATCATGATCACGGCGCTGGAGAAGCCCTTCGCCAATTTCGGCGGCGATCCGGACGCGCCCTTCGACGAAGGTGTGGTGATCTGGGACATCGCCGACCCGCTGGCGCCGCGCCGGCTGGGCCAGTACCGCACCGGCGGCACCGGCACCCACCGCAACCTCTATGCCGGCGGGCCCTATATGCATGTCGCGGCCGGCATGCCGGGCTATCGCGGCAACATCTATCTGATCGTCGACATCTCCGACCCCGCCCGCCCGCGCGAGGCCGGTCGCTGGTGGGTGCCCGGCCAGCACGAGGCGGGCGGGGAGGCGGCCCTGACCCGCGTCGCCGCCGAGGCCGCGCCCCATGCCGGCGGCCATTGCCGCTGCGGCGTGTTCTGCGCCGGGTCGGGCGAGGACGTGTCGCTGCACGGGCCGCCTTACGTCGTCGGCAATACAGCCTATCTGCCTTACGGGGCCGCCGGCGTGGTGATCCTCGACATCAGCGACGTGGCCCGGCCGCGGCAGATCGGCGGCTTGTCCTTCAGCCCACCCTTCCATTCCCGCTTCGGCGTGCACGGGGTGCTGCCGATCCCCGAGCGGGGCATCGCCTTCGCCAATTCCGAGAACGTCACCTATGAGCGCGGACCGGCGCACCACGCCTCGATCCTCGACATCTCCAACCCGGGCGAGCCGTTCCTGCTGTCCCTGTTCCCGGAGCCGATCCCGCCGGCCGAGGCGCCCTATGACGACTTCACCACGCGGGGCGGCTGGCGCGGGCCGCACAACATGAACCACCACCAGCACCACCCGGACGTGCAGAAGCAGGGCGACCTGTTCTACCTCGCCCATTTCAACGCCGGTCTCCGGATCTACGATGTCTCGAACACCCGGCTGCCGCGCGAGGTCGGCTTCTTCATCCCGCCGGAGCCAGCGCGGCGCTACGGCCCGATGCCGGAAGGCAAGCTGGTGGTGCAGACCGAGGACGTCCTCGTCGACCGGCGCGGCTTCATCTACATCACCGACAAGAACCAGGGGCTCTGGATCCTGCGCTATACGGGGCCGGAGCCGGGGAGCGGCTGAAGCAGAGCGGCCTTGATGTCGCAATGACGTTTCTTCCACTGTCATGCCCGGGCTTGACCCGGGCATCCAGGAATGTCGATGCCGCTCTCGGTGGCTCCTGGATCGCCGGGTCAAGCCCGGCGATGACAAATGAAAACCAAGTCCTGCTCCTTCTCCGCGCCGGAAATCCTCAGCAGACAGGCGTCGATCAAGGGCTCTCTGACAGTGACCGTCAGTGAATGGTGCCGGCCGGCCTGGGCGGGGCGGGGCTGATCTCGCGGGTCGGGCCGGCCTGGTGGTGCACCAGGCGCCAGCCTTCGGGCCCGCGATGGAAGACGTTGGTCGCCGCCAGCCGGTTGTCGCCGATCCGCTCGATGCACAGCACCACGGCGGTATCGCCGTAATCCAGCACCCGCACCGCCTCGGCAGCGATCCGGGGCGGGTCGCGCAGGATCGTCTCCCAGCTCTTCATCACCGCCTCGCGCCCCGCCAGCACCGGCCAGCCGGGATGGATGCAGGCGATCGGCTGGCGGCGCGACCACAGCTCCGCCATGGCGGCCGCGTCGCCCTCCGCCAGGGCGGCGTAGAAGGCCTGGTTGGCGGCGAGCGGGGTGTTGGTCATCGGCAGGCGGTCAGTCCTCGATCCAGGCGATGCGCAGCACGTTGGTGTTGCCGGGGGTGCCGAAGGGCACGCCCGCCGTCACCACCAGGCGCTGGCCGGGGGCGCCGATGCCGTCGTGCCGGGCCAGGCGGCAGGCCTTGCCGACCATCTCGGTGAAGCTGCTGACATCCTCGGTGTGCACCGCGTGCACGCCCCAGCACAGCCCCATGCGGCGGGCGGTCTGCAGGTTCGAGGTCAGGCACAGGATCGGCACCTCCGGACGCTCGCGCGCCGCGCGCAGCGTGGTCGAGCCCGAGGTGGTGTAGGTCGCGATCGCCACCGCGCCGATGGTGTGCGCCACCTGCCGCGCCGCGGCGGTGATGGCGTCGGCCATGGTGTTCTCCGGATCGTAATGCACCGCGTCGAGGATGGTGCGGTAGATCGGGTCCTTCTCAACCCGCTTGGCGATCCGGTCCATCATCGTCACCGCCTCGACCGGGTATTCGCCCGAGGCGGTTTCGGCCGACAGCATCACCGCATCGGCGCCGTCGAACACGGCGGTGGCGACGTCGGAGGCCTCGGCCCGGGTCGGGGTCGGGGAGGCGATCATGCTCTCCAGCATCTGCGTCGCCACGATCACCGGCTTGCCGGCCTGGCGCGACGCGCGGACGATCCGCTTCTGCAGCGACGGCACGTCCTCGGCCGGCATCTCGACGCCGAGGTCGCCGCGCGCGACCATCACCGCGTCGGTCAGCTCGACCAGCTCGTCCAGATGCTGGATCGCCGCCGGCTTCTCCAGCTTCACGATCACCTGCGCCCGGCCGGCGATCAGCCGCCGCGCCTCGGCGATGTCCTCCGGCCGCTGCACGAAGGACAGCGCCACCCAGTCGACATCGATGTCGAGGGCGAAGCGCAGGTCGTCGCGGTCCTTGTCGGTCAGCGGCGACAGCGGCAGCACCGCGTTCGGCACGTTGACGCCCTTGCGGTCGGACAGGCGGGAGCCCGCCTCGACGATGGTGTCGGCGAAGTCGGGGCCGCAATCGGTGACCTTGAGGCGCACCTTGCCGTCGTCGAGCAGCAGGATCTGCCCGGGCTCGATCGCGGCGAAGATCTCGGGATGCGGCAGCGTCACGCCGGTGGCGTCGCCAGTGCGCTCCTGGAGCGACAGGCGGAAGCTCTGGCCTTCGGTCAGCCGCACCGGGCCGTCGGCGAAGGTGCCGAGGCGCAGCTTCGGCCCCTGCAGGTCGGCCATCACCGCGATCGGGTGGTCGAACTCCCGCTCCACCTCGCGGATCAGGGCGAGGCGGGCGGCATGGTCCTCCTGTTTGCCGTGGCTGAAGTTCAGCCGGAAGACGTCGACGCCGGCCTGGAACAGATTGCGGATCGCCTCGGCCGAGCTCGAGGCCGGGCCCAGAGTGGCGACGATCTTGGTCTGGCGCGTGCGGCGGAACGACGGGCGCTTCTTGGGCATGGCTGAACTCCCGGATCTCGTGCCGGCGCTGCGGGATCCGGCCGCGCCGACCGCCGGGAAGAAATCACATCCGCGGCCCTTCGCCAACGTCGAATGTGCGCGGAGCTTCCGATGTTACGTGGACTTAATATTTCGCCTCGGCCCGGATCCGCGCGGAAACGCGCGGCTTCGCGGCTGGTGTTGCGGATCAGACACGCAGCTCGTTTTGCCGCCGCAGCACCGCGGTCGCGGCCTCCAGGTCGGCCGCGCGCACCAGCAGGTAGTCGGTGTCGTAGGTCGAGACGGCGAAGATGCTGATCCCGGCCTCGGCCAGCGGCGCGGCGAGTCGGGCCAGGATGCCGGTCAGGGCGAAGTCGAGCGGCCCTTCGACCTTGAAGCCGCGCCAGCCGCGCTCGGCCCGCACGTCCCCAGGCACCCGCGCCTCCGGGCACACCACCGACAGCTCGTCGCGGGTTCGGCTGACGGTGACGAAGGGGTCGGACCAGTCGACCCAGCCGGGCAGCAGTGCGCCGGCGGGCAACCGGGCCACGGCCAGCATCTCCGGCAGCAGGCTGAGGGTGAGGCGGGTCTCGGCCATGCGGTCAGGCCCTCCGGGCCAGGAGGATGCCGGCCAGCACCAGGGCGCCGCCCAGGCCCTGGGCCGGGCCCAGCGGCTCGGCCAGGACGATCCAGGCCAGCGCCGCCGCGGCCACCGGCTGGATCAGCAGGGTGAGGGAGGAGAAGGCCGGAGGCAACCACGCCAGCGCATAGGTGATGAGGCTCTGCCCGGCAACCTGCGAGACCCAGGAGAGGCCCAGCAGCACGGCCCAGCCGTAAAGCGTCGGCGGCAGGAACGACGGCTCCATCAGCAGCGCCAGCGGCAGCGTCGCCGCGGCGGCGACGGCGCTGGTCCACAGCATCACCGTGGCAACGGAGAAGCGGTCGCGCAGCCGGCCAACCGCCAGGATGTAACCGCCGTAGAACACCGCGGCGAGGGCGGCCAGGGCGTCGCCGGCCAGCCGGCCGTCGCCGAAGCCGCCGCCCTTCAAGACCATCACGCCGGCGATCGCCACGGCCAGGCCGGCGGCGAAGACCGGGCGGATCGGGGTGCGGAACAGGACGAAGGCGCCGAGGGTGACGAAGATCGGTGCCAGATTGGCCAGCAGCGTGGCGTTGGCGACCGAGGTGATGGCCAGCGCCCAGTGCCAGGCCACCAGGTCGGCGGCGATGAACAGGCCGGGCAGGGCCAGGGCGGCGCAGTCGGCCAGGTTCCGCGGCCGCGCCGCCTCGCCCCGTGCCCGCTCCGCCCGGTACCAGAGGAACAGGATCGGCAGCGCCAGGGCCACGCGCCAGACCGCCGTCGCGACCGGCCCGACCTCCGACAGGCGCACGAAGATCGGCGAGCTGCCGATCGCCAGCCCGCCCAGGATCAGGGCGGGCAGCGCCAGGCGCTGGGCGGGGGAAGGGGACAGGACGGCGTCGCTCATGGTGGCCGGGAGCTTATCTGCGGCGCCGGGCGCCGCGCCATGCATCGGCGCGCAGGGGAGACCGGCGCGCCGCGCGGGCCGGCGCTATCATCAAACCGTCACGGCGCCGCGGCAGGATGCGCGCGCCGCCATCGGGGGATTCGCCATGCACCGCTTCGCCGCCTTGGCCGCCGGGATCGTCCTGGCCGCCGTCGCCGCCACCACCGCCGCCTCGGCCGGTCCGGACGACCTGGCCCGGCGCATCGAAGGGCTGTCGCGCTCGACCCAGTGGCGGCTGGTCGAGACGATCAAGGTGCCGTTCGACACCGAGCACCCGCAGGGCTTCGCCCGGGTCGGCGACGCGCTCTTCGTCTCCTCGGTCGAGATCACCGTACCGACCAAGCGCTATCCGGAGCCGAAGGACGGCATGGACCGCGACACTGGCCAGGGCGTCGGCCATCTGTTCAAGCTCGATGCCCAGGGCCGGCAGATCGGCCACGTCACGCTCGGCGAGGGCTCGATCTACCACCCGGGCGGCATCGACTATGACGGCCGCTGGCTGTGGGTGCCGGTCGCGGAATACCGGCCGAACAGCCGGTCGATCCTGTACCGGGTCGACCCGCAGACGCTGGAGGCGGTCGCGGTCGGCCGCGTCGACGACCATATCGGCGGGCTGGTGCACGACACGGACCACAACACGCTGCACGGCGTCAGCTGGGGCTCGCGCCGCTTCTACACCTGGCGCCTGGACGCGGAGGGCAAGGTCGACGCCGTCGTTCCGCCGACCCGCACGCCGAACCCCGAGCACTATCTCGACTACCAGGACTGCGCCTATCTGCCGGTCGGCCGCGCCATATGCACCGGCATCACCGAGTTCCGCCGCGCGCCGGACTCGCCGGTCTTCGGCCTGGGCGGGATCGAGATCGTCGACCTCGCCGCCGGCCGGCCGACCTTCCAGGTGCCGGTGCTGCTGTGGACCGAGGACGGCACGGCCATCACCCGCAACCCGGTGCTGGTCGAGGCGACGGAGTCCGGCCTGCGCCTGACCGCGATGCCGGAGGACGACCGATCGCGGATCTTCGTCTACGAGACGCCCTGAGACCGTTTGGAAATGCTACTGGCGAGGTCGTCTGATGGCGGTTTCTGCGCTTCCGGTGCTCACGGACCCAAACGTCCGCTGCGCGCCGGTTCTCGAAACCACCACCAGCCGA
Organism: Inquilinus limosus DSM 16000; assembly: GCF_000423185.1. Classification (GTDB taxonomy): domain Bacteria; phylum Pseudomonadota; class Alphaproteobacteria; order DSM-16000; family Inquilinaceae; genus Inquilinus; species Inquilinus limosus. Next base: position 42,904 of record NZ_AUHM01000014.1, read on the forward strand.
CTCACGCCAGCGCATTTCTAGACGGTCTCTGATCTTTTTTCGGGACGGGATGTCGGGGCCGCCCTGGCGGCGGCGTCCTTGGGCCATCGCATCACGGCGGCTGCATGCCGCCGGCCCAGGGATGGAGCCCGACATGCTGAAGATGATCCTGACCGGTGTTCTCGCGGCCGCGGCGCTCGTCGCCGGGCCCGCCGCCGCCCAGACCCCTGCCGCCCTCCGCAGCGGCCATGCCGAGGCCGGCGGCATCGGCTACTACTACGAGATCCATGGCCAGGGAGAGCCGCTGCTGCTCCTGCATGGCGGGCTGGGCTCCATCGACATGTTCCGGCCGCTGCTGCCGGCGCTGACGGAGAAGCGCCAGGTCATCGCCGTCGACCTGCAGGGCCACGGCCGCACGCCGCTGGGCGACCGGCCGATCAGCCTCGAGGCGATGGGCGCCGACATGGCGGCGATCCTGCGCCAGCTCGGCGTCGAGCAGGCGGATGTGCTGGGCTATTCGCTGGGCGGCGGCGTCGGCTTCCAGCTGGCCGTGCAGCATCCGGAGATGGTGCGCCGCCTAGCCCTGGTCTCGGCCGGCTACGCCCAGGACGGGTTCTATCCGGAGATGCTGCCGCAGCAGGCCGCGGTCGGCGCCGGCATGGCCGAGATGATGAAGGGCACGCCGATGTACACCTCGTATGTCGCGGTGGCGCCGAAGCCGGACGATTTCCCGCGGCTGCTCGACGCCATGGGCGCGCTGATGCGCAAGCCCTATGACTGGTCGGCGGATGTGCCGAAGCTGACCATGCCGGTGATGCTGGTCTATGGCGACAGCGACATGTACCGGCCGGAGCATGTGGTGAAGTTCTACCAGCTGCTCGGCGGCGGGCTGCGCGACGCCGGCTGGCAGCGCGAGCACATGTCGCGGAACCGTCTGGCCATCCTGCCCGGTCTGACCCATTACGACATCTTCCTGGCGCCGCAGCTGGTCGAGACGGTGCTGCCCTTCCTGAACGGGGAGAGCCGCACCGCCGACTGGGCCGACCAGGCCGGGAAGTGACGCGAGGGTCAGTGGTGGTCGCCGCCCCGCTGCGGCACCACCAGCGCGACCGTCCTGCTGTCGACGACCTTGTGGGTCGGATCGGCGAGGTCGATCCGGACCTTGTGCGGGCCGGCGGGAAGGCCCTGGATGATCAGCGGCTCGCCGCTGGCGTCGGCCCAGTGCCAGGGCGCGTCGTCGACGGTGACGTGGATGTGGCCGATGCGCGGCGAGACGTCGAGGGCGGCCGGGCCGTAAACGGGGACGATGCGCAGGTTGTCGGCTTGGTAGCGGATGACGACCAGCCCCCTCGCCAGGGCGTCCGGCAGCGGGGACTCGACATGCAGGGCCGGCGCCGGCTGGCCAGCCAGCGGGATCACCGGCGCCGGGGCGTAGCTGAGCTGCTGGGCCGGCGCGGCGCAGGTCGCGGCGAAGCTGCCGGCGGCGCCGAGCATCGCGCCCGCGGCCAGGCGGCGGGCGAGCGAACGGATCATGGGATGTCCTTGCGTGACGGGGAGGAGGGGACGGCCGGTCAGAGCCTGGCGACGTCGAGGACCGCCTGGGCGAAGGCCTGCGGGGCCTCCTGCGGCGGGTTGTGGCCGATGCCGCCGGTGAGCGTCCGGTGCTCGTACCGGCCGGAGAACTTGCTGCGGTAGGCGGCAGGCTCCGGATGCGGCGCGCCGTTGACGTCGCCTTCGAGGGTGATGGTCGGCACGCCGATCACCGGCGCCTCGGCCAGCCGGCGCTCGAGGTCGTCGTACCGCGCTTCGCCCTCGGCCAGGCCCAGCCGCCAGCGGTAGTTGTGGATCACGATGCCGACGTGGTCCGGGTTGTCGAAGGCCGCGGCGCTGCGGTCGAAGGCGTCGTCGTCGAAGCGCCATTGCGGCGAGGCCGTCCGCCAGATCAGCCGCGAGAAGTCGCGCCGGTTCTGGTCGTAGCCCTGCCGGCCGCGCTCCGTTGCGAAATAGAACTGGTACCACCACTGGTGCTCGGCCTCCGGCGGCAGCGGGCGCTTGCCGGCGGCGACGCTGCCGATGAGATAGCCGCTGACTGACACCAGGGCTCTGCAGCGTTCCGGCCACAGCGCCGCGACGATGCAGGCGGTGCGCGCGCCCCAGTCGAAGCCGGCGAGGATCGCCTTCGGGATCTTCAGCGCGTCCATCAGGGCAATGACGTCGGAGGCGAGGGCCGCGGGCTGGCCGTTGCGTACCGTCGCATCCGACAGGAAGCGCGTGCTGCCGTAGCCGCGCAGATACGGCACGATCACCCGGTGGCCGGCGGCCGCCAGCAGCGGCGCGACCTCGGCGAAGCTGTGGATGTCATAGGGCCAGCCGTGCAGCAGCAGGACCGGCGGGCCGTCGGCAGGGCCGGCCTCGACATAGCCGACGTTCAGGAGGCCGGCGTCGATCTGCTTCAGCGGACCGAAGGCGGCTTGTGATCCCGGCTTGGCCGTGCCCGCCGTATCGGATTGGGCGGCCGCGGGGTCTGTTCCGGCGAACTGAACCGCGGCCAGGGCCGCCAGCGCGGTGCCGAAGAAGCGGCGGCGGTGATGGTCGATGTCTTCGGGCACGTGTTTCTCCATCGGAGGTGGGGATCTGTCGCTATCAATCACATCCGATTAAATCGGACACGAACTATATGGGCAAAGCAGATCCGGAATGTCAACCTTCCGATCCGATCGGATCCGATTTGTATGCGAAAGAGCACGCAGGCCCCAAGGTCGCCAGGCCGCGGATGAGTCGGCGGCCTGGCGAGATGCCGCTCCTGGAATCGGACGCTCCGATCGCCGAACGCGGCGCGGAGGATGCGGCCGCGGCTTACGGCATGTACTGGCCGCCGTTGATCTCGACCATCTGGCCGGTGACGTAGCCGCTGGCGGCGTCGGAGGCGAGATAAAGGAAGGCGGCGGCGCATTCCTCGGACGTTCCCAGCCGGTTCATCGGGATCGTCGCCTGCATCGCCGCCAGCTGCTCCGGCGTCGAGAAGCGCTCGTGGAACGGGGTGGTGATGACGCCGGGGGAGATGGCGTTGACCCGGATGTTGTCCTTCGCCAGCTCCTTCGCCCAGCCGCGGGTGGCGACGGCGACGAAGCCCTTGGCCGCCGCATAGATCACCGAGCCCGGGCCGCCGCCGTGCCGCGCGGCGATCGAGCTGAGATTGATGATCGACCCGCCGCCGCCCTGTCGGCGCATCTGCACCGCGCCCTCGCGCATGAAGCGGACGACGTGGCGGACATTGACGTCGAGCACCGCGTCGACGAACTCATCGGTGTATTCGGCGACCGGCGTGCGCTTGACCAGGGCGCCGGCGTTGTTGACCAGCACGTCCAGCCGGCCGAAGGCGGAGACGGTCTGCTCGACCAGGCGCTGCGCCGTCTCGGGCCTGGTCACGTCGCCCGGCGCCAGGATGGCCTCGCCGCCGGCGGCCTGGATGTCGGCAACCACCGCCTCGGCCGCCTCGCGGCTGGAATTGTAGTTCACGGCCACCCTGGCGCGGCTCTGGCCGAAGGCGCGGGCCGCGGCGGCGCCGATGCCGGTGCTGGCGCCGGTGATCAGCACGGTCTTGCCGGCGAGATCCGGGAAGACGGGCAGGGGGGCTGGGCTGGTCATTTCCTCACCTCGAATCGCGTGGTTTCAAATCAACTCGGCTGCCATCATGTCCGACAATTCTGCGGCGCGCACCCCGGCGTTGCGTCGCGCCGCTCCACAGCGCATCGGCGCCCTGCTAGGGTCATCGGCGATGATGCTTCTCGGACCCGACGACCCGCCGCCCTTCGAGCTGGTGAATCCCGACGGCAAGGCCTGTGCCCTGCTGGTCGCCGACCATGCCGGCCGCGCCTTCCCGAAATCCCTCGGCACGCTCGGCGTCGATCCGGGCGCGCTCGACCGCCATGTCGCCTATGACATCGGCATCGACGCCTTCGCCCGCCGCCTCGCCGAACGGCTGGACGCGCCGCTGCTGCTGCACCGCTACTCCCGCCTGATCCTCGACCCGAACCGGCAGCCCGACGACCCGACCTCGATCTGCGCCATCAGCGACGGCGTGATCGTGCCCGGCAACGCCAAGCTGACGCGGGAGGAAGAGGCCGCCCGGGCCGACGCCTTCTTCCACCCCTATCACGACGCGATCGCCGGGCAGCTGGACCGGATGGCGGCGCGCTGCCCGGCCCCGGCGCTGCTGTCGCTGCACAGCTTCACCCCGGTGATGCGCGGCTTCGCCCGGCCCTGGCATGTCGGGGTGCTGTGGCGCGACGACGGCCGCATCCCGCTGCCGCTGATGGAGGCGCTGCGCAGCGACCCGGAGATCACGGTCGGCGACAACCAGCCCTATTCCGGCCGCAACGAGCACGGCTACACCATCCACCACCATGCCGAGCCGCGCGGCCTGCCGCATGTGCTGATCGAGATGCGGCAGGACCTGATCGCGGCGGACGAGGCGGCCCAGGCCTGGGCCGACCGGATGGCCGGCATCTTCGCCCCGATCCTGGCCGACCCGGCCCTGTACCAGCCGCTGCAGGCCGTCGCGTGACAGAGCCCGCTCTCACCCTCGGCATCGAGGAGGAGTATCTGCTGGTCGACCCGGCCAGCCGCGACCTGGTGGCCGACCCGCCGCCAGACTTGGTCGAGGCGCTGGAGAACCGGCACGAGGGCGCCGTCGCCCGCGAGTTCTTCCGCTGCCAGGTCGAGGTCGGCACCCCGGTCTGCCGCAGCATCGCCGAGGCGCGGACCGAGCTGACCCGCCTGCGCCGATCGGTGATCGAGGAGGTGGAGCGGCACGGCCTGGCCCTGATCGCGGCCTCGACCCATCCCTTCGGCACCTGGCGGCCGCAGAAGCACACCGACCGCAGCCGCTACGACCAGCTGGCGCGCGACCTCGGCGTGCCGGTGCGGCGCCTGCTGATCTGCGGCACCCATGTCCATGCCGGGATCGAGGATCCGAATCTGCGCATCGACCTGATGCGGCAGGTCCGCTACTTCCTGCCGCATCTGCTCTCGCTCAGCACCTCCTCGCCGTTCTGGCAGGGCACCGACACCAAGCTGAAATCCTATCGCCTGGCCGTGTTCTCCGAGCTGCCGCGCACCGGCATGCCGGAGGAGTTCCAGAGCTACGGCGAGTACGAGGCGACGCTGGCGGCGCTGGTCCAGGCCGGGGTGATCGAGGACGGCACCAAGATCTGGTGGGACATCCGGCCCTCCGCTCGTTTCCCGACGCTGGAGATGCGGGTCACCGACGTCTGCACCCGGGTCGAAGACGGGCTGACCGTCGCCGCGCTCTATCTCTGCCTGCTGCGCATGCTGTGGCGGCTCCGGGCCCAGAACATCGCCTGGCGCCGCTACCGCAGCGTGCTGATCGAGGAGAACCGCTGGCGCGCGATGCGCTACGGCTTCGAGGAGGGGCTGATCGACTGGGGCAAGGGCAAGTTGGTGCCCTATGCCGAGCTGCTGGAGGAGGTGCTGGCGATGGTGGCGGAGGACGCCGCGGCGCTGGGCTGCGAGGCCGAGGTGGCGCAGGCGCGCGACATCCTGGCCCGCGGCACCTCGGCCCATCGCCAGCTCGCCACCTATTACGAGGCCCTGGCCCAGGGCGCCGACGAGGCGGAGGCGCTGCGACGCGTGGTCGACCGGCTGATCCTGGAGACCAAGGAGGGGCTGCAGCCATCCGCCTGACGCCCTACATCCTGAGTTCCGGAACCTGTGGACACCGTCATGACCGAGATCGACGCCAAGACCCGCACCGAGCTGGAGGCCGCCGCCTTCCGCACCTTGATCGAGCATCTGCGGCAGCGCACCGACGTGCAGAACATCGACCTGATGAACCTGGCCGGCTTCTGCCGCAACTGCCTGTCGCGCTGGTACCGAGAGGCGGCGGAGCAGCGCGGCATCGCGCTGCCGGACGCCGAGGCGCGGGAAATCATCTACGGCGAGCCCTATGAGAGCTGGAAGGCCAAGCACCAGAAGCAGGCGTCGGCCGACCAGCAGAAGGGCTTCGCGGCCTCGCACAAGCACTGACGGTCGACCCCCTTGTTGCCTCTCCCGCGTCCGGCAGGAGAGGCAACGCAAGACAAGTCGACATCGCGCCGCTTGAGGGCGATTGGTTCGCTCCGAATCGGGGCTGCGAAGGCGGTCGCCGCCAGCCGGAATTCCGCGCCGGCGCTGGGCTTGGACAGCCCGCTTGCCGGCCCGGCGCGGCCGCTTTATGGTCCCGCGCCCTGAACGGACCCATTCCCTTTGAAGGACCAGCCATGTCGGATGTCGGTGGTATCGCCGCGGATCGCCTGAAGTCGTTCATCGAGCGCATCGAGCGGCTCGAGGAGGAGAAGGCGGGGATCGCGGGCGACATCAAGGATGTCTATGCCGAAGCCAAGGGCACCGGCTTCGACGTCAAGATCATCCGCCAGATCATCCGCCTGCGGAAGATGGAGCAGGACGATCGCCGCGAGCAGGAGGAACTGCTCGACCTCTACAAGCAGGCCCTCGGCATGCTGGAGTAAGCCGGCCCTCGGCCTTCGAGCGCCGACGGTCCGGAGCGACGGATCATGAGACTCGAGACGCCCCGGCTGCTGCTGCGTCCCTGGGAGGACCGCGACCGCGCGGGCTTCGTGGCGATCAACGCCGATCCGGAGGTCCGCCGCTACTACTACCCGAGCGTCCTGACGCCGGCGGAGTCCGACGCCGTCATCGACCAGGCGGCGGCGGGGCTGGCGGAATGCGGCTTCGGCTTCGTCGCGGTCGAGCGCAAGGCGGATGGCGCGCTGGTCGGCGGCGCCGGCCTGTCGCGCCCCGGCCCCGAGGTGCCGGGGAACCATCCGGCCGAGATCGGCTGGATCCTCGGCCGGGCCTTCTGGCGCCAGGGCTATGCGACCGAGATCGGCCGGGCCTGCCTCGACGCCGCCTGGACGCGGTTCGGCCTGCCGGCGGTCATCGGCTACACCTCCGCGGTCAACATGCCCTCCCGCCGCGCCATGGAACGGCTGGGGCTGACCCATGTGGAGGATGGCGATTTCGAGGACGTCACCGTCCCGCCCGGCGACCCGCTGCGCCCGCATGTGCTGTACCGGATCGCCCGGTCCGGATGAAGGGCCGGTGGGGCGGCTCGTCGACCTGAGGTCGCTCGGCTACCCCGCCTCGATCTCGGCCAGGATCCAGCGCCTGAAGGCCTGCATGGACGCCGTCTCGGTGCGTGACTTCAGGCGCGTCAGCCAATAGCTGCCCGCGGGCGCCGTGATGGCGAAGGGCTGGACGATCCGCCCCGATTCGAACTCGTCGGCGAACATGGCGACGGGAACCAGCGCCACCCCGACTCCCTGCGCCGCCGCCTCTACCAGGGTCAGCGAGGAATCGAACATCCAGCCGCGGAGCTTCGGCGGCTCGATGCCGGCCGCCCGGAACCAGATGCTCCACTCGTCGACCCGGTAGGACCGCAGCAGCTGCTCGTTGACGAGGTCCGCCGGGCTGCGCAGACGCGCGCGGAGCGACGGCGCGCAGACCGGCGACAGCGGCGCGGTCGTCAGGCGCAGCGCATCGGTCCCGTGCCAGGCGCCGTCGCCGAACCGGATGAACCAGTCCAGGCCGTCGGCGAGAAACTCGGCCCGGTTGTTGTTCGTCTTGATGCGCAGATCCACCGAGGGGTTCTGCTGCCTGAAGCTCTGCAGCCGACGCAGCAGCCAGCCGGTCGCGAAGGTTGCGACCACGCCGACGGTCAGGATCTCGTGGAAATTGCCTTCCTCGAGCTGGCTCAGCGTGGCGCTCATGCGGCGGAATGCGTCGGTCAGCACCGGCAGCAGCGCCTGCCCCTCGTCGGTCAGGGCCAGCCCGCGCGGCAGGCGCTCGAACAAGATCACGCCCAGCGTCTCCTCCAGCGCCTTCACCTGATGGCTGATGGCGGTCTGCGTGACCCGCAGCTCCAGGCCCGCGCGCGTGAAGCTGCCGAGCCGGGCGGATGCCTCGAAGGCCCGCAAGGCGTTGAGTGGCATCTGCGAGACATCCATCGGCTCACCCGCCTGAGGCCAACATTGGCTCATGTCTAGGCGGAGTATTCCTCGTTTGGCTAGGGGCATGGCCTCCGCCTATTCAGAGGGCGAGCGGCGGCCGGCGAGACCGGCGCCGTTCCGGACAGGGCCCGTCCGGCAGCCACCCGAATCATGGAGACAGCATTGACGATCATGGTATCGCGCCGGATGGCGCTGGCCGGCTCCCTGCTCGCGGTTCCCGCGCTGGCCTCTCTTCCCAAGGAGGCGCGGGCGCAGGCCGGCCGGGACGCCGGGGCCCGGCTCGCCGAGCTCGAACGCGCGCAGGGCGGCCGCCTGGGCGTGGCCGTCCTCGATCTCGCCACCGGGGCGCGCATCGGGCATCGGGCCGATGAGCGCTTCCTGCTGTGCAGCACCTTCAAGGCGCTGGCGGCGGCCTTCGTCCTCGCCCGCGTCGACCAGAAGAAGGAGCAGCTCGACCGGCGGGTCGTGTTCTCGCGGAAGGACATCGTGGCCACCGGGCCGTCGGTGATCGAACACCGTGTCGGCGGAGCCGGAATCACGATGGCGGAGCTGTGCGACGCGGCTGTGACCTACAGCGACAACACCGCCGGCAACCTCCTGCTCGCCAGCTTCGGCGGCCCGCCGGCGCTGACCGCGTTCCTGCGGTCTCTCGGCGACGAGGTCTCCCGGCTGGACCGGACCGAGCCGGAGCTGAACGCCTATGCCGGGCCGGGCGACCCTCGCGACACCACGACGCCGGCGGCGGTGCTGGAGACGCTGCGCAAGCTGCTCTTCGGCGATGCGCTGTCCAGGCGCTCGCGCGACCAGCTGGCCGCCTGGCTGATCACCAACAAGACCGGCGACACCAGGCTGCGGGCCGGCTTCCCGGCGGACTGGCTGGTCGGCGACAAGACCGGAACCGGCGGCAACAAGGAGAAGAGCACCAACGACGTCGCCATCGCCTGGCCGCCGGGACGGGGGGCGGTCATCGTCACCGCCTATTGCGAGCTGCCGTCGGCGTCGTTCGAGCAACGGAACGCGGTGGTCGCCGAGATCGGGCGGATCGTCTCGCAGGCCTGAACGGACGGGCGCCGCGGCGACGGCGCCCTATCTCAGCCTTCCCCGTCCCGATGCCGAGGAGCAGCCCGTCCCATGCGACCGATTCGGGACATCCTGTCCGACGCCGATCTCGACGAGGTGGTGCGGCGCTGCGAGCTGCGCTGGCGCGCCGTGGAACAGGGACTGCGCGAGGACGAGATCGCCGTGCTGCTCGCGCTCGGCCTCGACCGGGCGGAGGCACGGCTCCGGACTCTTCATCCGTGCGAAGGCGCGGGGAACGGCCCGGACTGATGGCGCCCGCCGTCCCGCCGGTCCATCCTGTCTTCCGCTTCGGAGTGGTGCGGGCTGCTGTCTTTTTTCAAAGCAATTGCTTTTCTAATTTGCGGGATATAGCAAGAAGTGACTTGCAAAAAGAGGGCGGGCCATGGAGGAAACGATCGACGGGCGGTGGGGCGAACTGCTGACCCGGCGCTATGCCGCTCCGGTCGCCACCCTGTGCCTGGGCGTGGCGCTCTACGCGCTCAACGCCTTCCTGGTCTCGACCTCGCTGCCCACCGCGGTGGTCGAGCTCGGCGGCGTCGGGCTGATCAGCTGGGCCTTCACCGTCTTCCTCGTCGCCGCCATCGTCGGCGGCGCCGCCTCGGCGATGCTGAAGCAGCGGTTCGGCACCCGCCCGACGCTGCTGCTGGCGGCGCTGGCCTTCCTGGCCGGCACGCTGGTCTGCGGCTTTGCCACATCGATGCCGATAGTGCTGGTCGGCCGTCTGGCCCAAGGCGCGGGGGAGGGGGTGATCGCCGCGGTCTGCTATGCGCTGATCCCCGAGATGTTCCCGTCGCGCCTGATCCCGAAGGTGTTCGGGGCCGAGGCGATCGTCTGGGCCGCCGCGGCCTTCGGCGGACCGCTGCTCTCCGGCGTTCTGACCGAGACCGTGTCCTGGCGCGCCGCCTTCCTGGTCAACGTGCCGGCGATCCTGGTCTTCGCCGCGCTGGTCGCCGTGGTGGTGCCGCCCGACCCGGGCACGCGGACCGGTGCCGGGGTGCCGATCGGGCGCCTGTTCGGCTGCGCCCTCGGCATCATGCTGGTCTCGATCGCCGGCATCGTGCCGCAGAGCTGGCAGGCGGCGCTGTGCGTCGCCGCGGCCCTTCTGGTGCTGGCGGCGGTGGTGCTGGCCGACCGGCGCAGCCACGACCGGCTGTTCCCGTCCGACGCCTTCACCTTCCACTCCACCGTCGGCGCCGGGCTCTGGGTGGTGCTGCTGATGCCGGTGGCCCAGGCGGCGACCACGGTCTATCTCAACATCACCATCCAGCATCTCTGGGGCTACGGACCGACCATGGCCGGCTATGTCAGCGCCCTGATGGCGCTGTCCTGGAGCGGCTCGGCCGTGCTGGTCGCCGGCATCGTCCGGCCGGAGGCGCAGCGTCGGCTGATCCGGCTCGGGCCGTTCCTGCTGGCGCTCGGCCTGCTCGGGGTGATGGCGGCGGTGGCGACGGGCCGGCCCTGGCTGCTGATGCTGTGCCAGGTGCTGATCGGCGCCGGTTTCGGCATCTCCTGGGCCTTCCTCAGCCAGGCGGTGATGGAGGCGGCGCGGCCGGGCGAGCGTGACGCCGCCTCCGCCCTGCTGCCGACGTTGCAATCCGGCGGCTACGCCATCGGCGCCGCGGTGGCCGGGCTGATCGCCAACGAGGCCGGCATGGCTGCGGCGCTGACGCCGGAGGCGATCATCCCCGCCGCCAGCTGGGTGTTCGGCATCGCCGCGCTGCTGGGGACGCTGGGGTTCCTCGCCAGCTTCGGGGTGCGGCCAGGCGGCCGCCCATCCTGAAACTCGCCCCGACGGCCATCTGACGCGGGCTTCCAACTTCCAATGCCGTCATTGCGAGCGCAGCGAAGCGATCCAGGGCCGTTCACACCGGCCCCTGGGATTGCTTCGTCGGCTTCGCCTCTTCGCAATGACGGTTGGGGGAGCGGTCAACTCGACTCCGGGCCGGTCTCGCCGCTATCGTCGATCGATCAGCGGAAGGCAGGAGAACGGCGATGCTGGCGAGTTCGATCCTGGCGTTTCTCGGGGTGTCGGCGCTGGTCATCGTCACGCCCGGCCCCGACACCGCGGTTACGGTGCGCAACGCCCTCCTCGGCGGCCGCGCCGGCGGCGTGTTCACCGCGCTCGGCGTCTCGGTCGGCCAGGCGATCTGGGCCTTCGCCACCAGCCTCGGCATCGTCGCCCTGCTGGTGGCGTCCGAGCCGCTGTTCCTGGCGGTGAAATACGCCGGCGCCGCCTATCTCGTCTGGCTCGGCCTGCAAGCGCTGCGGGCGGCGTGGCGAGGAGACGAGGTCGGCGATGCCGGCCCCGCACGGCCGGCCCGGCGTCTCGGCCGCGGCGCGGCGTTCCGCCAGGGGCTGGTCAGCGATCTCGGCAACCCGAAGATGGCGGTGTTCTTCGCCAGCCTGCTGCCGCAATTCGTGCCGGCGGGGCAGCCGGCCTTCATCGCCTTCCTCGCCCTCGGCCTGGTGTTCAGCCTGATGACCTTCGCCTGGCTCGCCGCCTATGCTGTCGCCGTGGCCAAGGCCGGCGACGTGCTGCGCCGGCCGCGGATCCGCCGCGCCATCGAGGGCGTCACCGGCGTCCTCCTGGTCGCGCTCGGGCTGCGGATCGCGGCGGAGCAGCGCTGACGGCTACTGCGCGGTGGCGCCGGAGGCCTCGACGATCGGCTTGTACTTCGCCGTCTCGGTCTTGATGTAGGCGGCGAACTCCTCGGCGGTGCTGCCGATCGGCTGGGCGCCCAGGGCCTCGACCCGGGCGCGGATCTCCGGCAGGCGCATGATCCGCTGCGCCTCGGCGCTCAGCTTCTGGACGATGGCGGGCGGCGTGCCGGCCGGCGCCAGGATGCCCTGCCAGGAGGTGATGTCGAAGCCGGGGATGAACTCCGCCACCGTCGGCACGTCCGGCAGCACCGTGGCCCGTTGCAGCCCGGTCACCGCCAGCGGGCGGACGGTGCCGGCCTTGGCCTGCTCCACCGCCGTCGGGATGTTGTCGAAGATCATGTCGACATGGCCGGCGACGACGTCGCCCAGCGCCTGGGCGCTGCCCTTGTAGGGCACATGCGTCATGCGCGAGCCGATCCGCTGCTCGAAGGCGGCGGCGGCGAGGTGGATCGAGGTGCCAAAGCCGGAGGAGGCATAGCTGTAGCGGTCCGGCTCGGCCTTCAGAAGGGCGATCAGCTCCGGCACCGACTTCGCCGGGAAGACCGGGTTGACCACCAGCAGGTTCGGCAGGGTGGCGGACAGGGAGACCGGCGCGAAGTCCTTCACCGGATCATAGGCCAGGTCCTTGTAGACCCACGGGTTGATCGCATGGGTGCTGACCGTGGCCATGCCCAGCGTGTAGCCGTCCGGCTCGGCCTTGGCCACGAGCTCGGCGCCGATGGCGCCGCCGGCGCCGGGCTTGTTCTCGACGATGAAGGGCTGGCCGAAGGTCTTGCTCATCTCGTCGGCCAGCAGGCGGCCGAACAGGTCGGTGTTCCCGCCGGGGGCGAAGGGCACGATGATGGTGACCGGCCGGCTCGGGTAGCCCGCCGCCGGATCCTGGGCGGAGGCCTGGCCGGCGGGCAGGAGGGCGGAGATCACGGCCAGGCCGGCGCACAGCGCCAGCCGCAGGGCTGTCTTGGACATGGTTTCCCCCTTCGATGATGGCGGCCTCGGGCACGGGTCCGCTTCCGCCTCCACTATGCCAAAGGACCACCATCCTGGCACGCGGGGCGGGCCGGCCTGTCGCAACGAGGCCGCGGTGTCGTCTTCCGGACAGTTCCGGTCGTCGGCGACGCAGCGCCGGGGGCCCGGCATCACCATCTTCTCTCCGAGCGCCGGTGATGGCGCCGTGCCCATGGAGGACGGTGGATGCTGGGATTCGATCGGTCGGCCGCCAAGGTTGTCTCGCTCCCGACGCCGAAGACGGCGGTCGTCGACCTGTTCCGCGATCTGTCGATCGAGACCGCGCCCGGCATCGCCGCCAAGACCGCCAGCTACGGCGCCCATCTGCCGGCCGGCACCCGGGTCTACGTCACCATGCTGCCCGGCGCCGATCTCGGCGAGATCGTGCAGACCGCGGCGCGGCTGCGCGGCGAAGGGCTGGTGCCGGTGCCGCATATCGCCGCCCGCAGCCTGCAGAGCCGAGCCCAGCTCGACGACTATCTCCGCCGCCTCGCCGGCGAGGCGGGGGTCGACCAGGCGCTGGTGATCGGCGGCGGCGTCTCCACCCCCGTCGGCCCGTTCGACCGCACCATGCAGGTGCTGGAGACGGGCCTGCTGCAGCAGCACGGCATCCGGACCATCGGCGTCGCCGGCCATCCCGAAGGCAGCAAGGACATCCCGGCGGAGGAAATCGCCCGGGCCGTGGCCGAGAAGAACGCCTATGCCAAGGCGACCGGCACGGAGATGTACATCGCCACCCAGTTCTGCTTCGACGCCGAGGCGATCATCGCCTGGGACCGTGAGCTGCGCCGCGCCGGCAACGCGCTGCCGATCCATCTCGGCCTCGCCGGCCCGGCCAAGCTGAAGAGCCTGATCCACTATGCCGCGATGTGCGGCGTCGGCCCGTCGATGCGGTTCCTGACCCGGCAGGCAATGAACATCGCCAAGCTGGCCTCGGTCTCGGTGCCGGACCGGCTGCTGACAGCGCTCGCCGACTATCGGGCCAAGGACCCAGCCTGCGACATCGCCCAGCTGCACCTCTTCGCCTTCGGCGGGCTGGAGCGGTCGGCCCGCTGGGTCAGGGCGATGCAGGAGGGCCGCTTCACCCTCGACGGCCGCGGCGGCTTCGCCACGGACGAGGCGCTGGACTAACACCAACGCCCGAAACTAACCGACCCGTCATGGCGAGCCCCGAAGGGGCGTGGCCATCCAGGGCCGCTCGCACCGGCCCCTGGATGGCCACGGCGCTGCGCGCCTCGCCATGACGGGGAAGGGATCGAAGAGTCGATCTCAAAGGCCATTGGTATAAGGCCGACCGGCCCCTAAACCGGCACCGCCAGCTCCGCCGCGCCGCGCGCCGGTACATCCTGATCCGGTCCCGCAAGCCTGAGCACCCGGGTCGAGAGCTTCTCCGCCAGGGCGAGGTCGTGGGTGACCAGGAGCACGCCCAGCCCGGTCTCGGCCACCACCTCGAGCAGCAGCTCCACCACCTCCTGCTGGCTCACCGGATCGAGGCGCGAGGTCGCCTCGTCCGCGAACAGGAACACCGGGTCCAGCAGCAGCGTCCGCAGCAGGGCGAAGCGCTGCAGCTCGCCGCCCGAGACCTGGCCCGGCAGGCGGTCGAGCAGCCCGTCCGAGAGGCGCAGCCGGGCCATCAGCCGCTCCACCCGGTCCCAGGGCTGCCGGTGCAGCCGGGCCAGGTCCTGCAGGCCCCGGCGGATCGGCTGATGCGGCGCGAAGGCGGCCGGCGGGTCCTGGTACAGCTTCTGGAACTTCAGCCGCGGCTGGCCGCCGGGCCGCTCGACCGCGCCGCCGTCCGGCTGGACCAGGCCGAGCAGGATGTTGCCGAGCGTGGTCTTGCCGCAGCCGCTGGGGCCGACCACGGCGACGATCTCGCCCGCCCGCACCTCGAGGTCGATCCCGGCGAACAGCCGGCGGCCGCCGAAGGCCTTGGCGAGGCCGCGGCCGCGCAGGACCGGGCGGCCCGAGGGCCGCGGCGCCCGGTCCGGCCAGCCCTGCGGGTCGGCGGCCAGCAGCGCCCGGCTGTAGGCGTGGCCCGGCGCCCGCAGCACCGTCTCCGCCGGGCCGGATTCGACGATCCGGCCATCCAGCATGACGCCGACGGTCCCGCCCAGCGCCCGGGCGACCGCGATGTCATGAGTGATGGTGAGCAGCAGGCGGCCGGCTTCCGCCTCATGCTTCAGCCGCGCCACGACGCTGTCGCGGAGCTGCGCGTCGAGGCCCTTGGTCGGCTCGTCGGCGATCAGCAGCGGGCTGCCGCCGGCATGGGCGATGGCGATCGCCGTGCGCTGGGCCATGCCGCCCGAGATCTGGAACGGGTAGAGCGCCTCGACACCGCCGAGCCCGACCTCCGCCAGATGCTCGCGGCCGCGCGCCTCGCTCTCCGCCCGGGGGCGCCGGTGGACGAAGCGGGGCACCTCCGATACCTGGGCGCCGATCCGCATCGTCGGGTCGAGGGCGAGCCAGGGCTCCTGCGGCAACAGCGAGATCGCGCGGCCCCAGAGCTTCCGTCGCTCAGAGGGCGACAGGGTCAGCAGGTCGGTGCCGCCGAGGCGGATCGAGCCCGTCGCCCGCAGCCCCGGCGGCAGCGTGCCCATGATCGCCTGGGCGACCAGGGATTTGCCGGACCCGCTTTCGCCCAGCAGGGTCAGCGGCCGAGCCGGGCGCAGCGACAGGTCGACCCCGGCGACGAGGGGGCCGGCGGCCGAGGCGATGCCGAGCCCGGAGACGGAGAGGCCGTGGTCGGGGGCGTTCATCGGGGGTCCTTCTGCGCGACGAGCTGCAGGCCAAGGACGAGCAGCACGATCAGGCCGGCGGGCAGCAGCGCATGCAGCGGCGCCTCGGCGTAGTAGGGCAGCAGCTCGACGATCATGCTGCCGAGCTCCGGCGTCGGCGGCTGCAGCCCGACGCTGATGGCGCTGAGGGTCGAGATCGCGATGATCGCCGTCGCCATGGCGAAGGCCGCGAGCGTGCCGATCAGCGGCGCGATCACCGGCAGGACGTGGCGGCGCAGCACATAGAAGGGGCCGAAGCCGAGCAGGGTCGCCGCCTCGACATGCGGCTGCTTCAGGACTGTCGCGGCGGTGGCGCGGGTGACGCGGTAGAATTCGACCCACAGCGTCAGGGCGAGGCCGAGATAGAGCGGCCCGAAATTGCCGGGGGCGAAGGCCAGCAGCAGCAGGACCAGCATCAGCCCGGGCAGCGCCAGGACGACGGTCGAGGCGAGGTCGGCCAGCCGTTCCACCCAGCCGCCGCGCCAGGCAGCGGCGAGGCCGAGCAGCACGCCGGGCACCGCCGCCGTCGCCATGGTCAGGACGGCCATGCCGCAGGACAGCCGGGCGCCATGGGCCAGCCGGGCCAGCAGGCTGCGGCCGTAATGGTCGGCGCCGAGCAGGTAGCCGCCGCCGACCGGCGCCAGGCTGGCGCCGAGATCCTGCGCGGCGGGGTCGGCCTCCACCAGCCAGGGTCCCAGGACGGCGAAGGCTGCCAGGGCCAGGAGGAGAGCGCCGCCGACGGTGCGCGGCCCGACCAGCCGCGGCGAGGGCGTTGGGAGGGCCATGGTCATCGCGGGCTCCTCGGGCGCGGGTCGAGCCAGGCGGTGGCGGCGTCGACCACGGCGGTGATGGCGACGAAGATCAGCCCCATGACCAGGGCCGTGCCCTGGACCATGGGAACGTCGCGCTCGATGATGGCGTGCACCAGGGCGTGGCCGATGCCGGGATAGGCGAAGATCGATTCGACCACGACGACGCCCTCGACCAGGTAGATCGCCTGCAGGCCGAGATAGGAGACGACGGGGATCGCCGCGTTGCGCAGGCCGTGGCGGCGCACCACCACCGCCTCGGGCAGCCCCTTGTGCCGGGCGAAGGCGAAGAAGGGCGATGCCGCCACGCCGGCGACCGCGTCCCGCGTCACCCGGCTCGACACGGCGGCGAGGCCGAGGCCGAGAGTCAGCGCCGGCAGCGCGAGCTCCCGCCAGGTGCCGAAGCCGGCCGGGGGCAGCCAGCCGAGCCGGATGGCGAAGACCAGCATCAGGACCAGGCCCAGCACGAAGGGCGGCAGGGCGCGCAAGGCGACGGAGCCGGCCAGCCCCAGCCGGTCGACCCAGCCCTGCGGCCGCAGGCCGGCGGCGACGCCGATCGCCGGGCCGATCAGCAGCGACAGCGCCAGCGCCGCGGCGGCGAGCCACAGGGAATAGCCGAGCTGGACCTCCAGCTCTTCGACCACGGGCGCGCCGGTGACGAGGGATCGCCCGAGGTCCAGCCGGGCCAGATCGGCGATCCATTCGGCGAACTGGGCGGGCCAGGGCCGGTCGAGGCCGAGCTCGGCCCGCACCTTCTCTGCCGCCTGCGCGTTCATGGCGTCGGGGCCGTAGCGGCCGGCGGCGATCCGCATGGCGGGGTCGCCGGGCAGGACGCGCATCAGCACGAAGCACAGGGCGCCGACGACCAGCGCCACCAGGGCGGCCTGGCCCAGACGGGGGAGGAGAAGCCGTTCCATCCGGCCTAGTCCGCCCAGCGGATGGAGGCGAGGCGGTAGTTCACCTCGAGCGGGTCGATCTCCACGCCGGTGATGCGCTTGTTGGCGACGATCGCGAGCTCCGACCAGGTGACCGGGATGCCCGGCAGCTGGTCCTGCAGGATCTCGGCGGCGCGCCGGCGCAGCGGCTGCTGCCGGTCCGGGTCGCTGGTCGCCATCAGCTGCCCGACGATGTCCAGCAGCTCCGGATCGGACCAGCCCATCGCGCCCCAGTCGCCGCCTTTCGGCCCATAGTCCTGCGTCAGCGCCCCGATCGGGTCGGGGACGACGGAGTAGAGGCGCGAGATCAGGCCGATCTCCAGCGTGCCGTCCTGGTGCCGGCTGACGATCTCCGAGCTGTTGCCGACCGACACCTTCAGGTCGATGCCGACCTCCTTGAGCTGCGCCTGCAGCGCGGTGGCGATCGGCGGCAGCTCCGGCCAATTGGCGTAGGTGACGAGGGTCGGGCTGAAACGACGGCCGTCCTGCTGCAGGATGCCGTCGCTTCCGGGTGTCCAGCCGGCCTCGGCCAGGAGGCGCCGCGCCTCCTCCAGGTCGCGCCGCAGCGGCGCCAGGTCGGGCACGTGCCAGCCGGCGAGGCCGGGCGGGAACAGCTGAGTGGCCGCCAGTTCGGGGTTGCGCAGGATCGCCTTGGCGATGCCGGCGCGGTCGACGGCGAGGCTCAGCGCCCGCCGCTCCCGGACGTCGTCGAAGAAGGGCGAGGCCGCGTTCAGCTTCAGGAGGCGCGTGCGGGGGATGGTCGCGGCGCGCACGTCGAGATCGGGGTCGCGCTTCAGCCGCGCCACCGAGACGGGCAGCATCGAGAAGGCGAGGTCGGCCTCGCCGCTCTCGGCCATCAGCGCCCGGGTCTCGCCCTGGCCGACGGCGAGATACTCGACCTCCCGGATACCCGGCTCGCCGCCCCACCAGCCGCCGGCCTCCTCGAGCTCGAGCTTCAGCGGCGGCGTCAGCGCCTTCACCCGGTACGGGCCCGAGCCGATGATCCGCGTGACCCGGCCGGCCTCGTCGTAGGAGGCCGGGGCCAGGACGATCGTGCTGAAGTTCACCAGGAAGGCGGGCAGGGCGGCGAAGGGGCGCTCCAGCCGGATGACGACGTCGCTGCCGTCATGGACGATCTCGGCGATCGGCGCCTGGGACAGGGGACCGACCCCGGCGCGGGCGCGGCGCAGGCTCGCCGCCGCCGCCTCGGCGGTGACGGGCGTGCCGTCGTGGAAGGCGGCGCCGCCGCGGATCCGGAAACGCCAAGTCAGCCCGTCGTCGGCGGCGGACCAGGACTCGGCCAGAGCCGGGGCGAGGATGCCCGTCGGATCGGCCGTGACCAGGGTCTCGGCCACCTGCATGCGGCTGAAGATGTAGCCCGACTGCGCCGGGTCGATGCCGGCGATCTCCCAGGGTCCGACGACCTTGAGCGGCCGATCCTGCGCCGAAGCGATCCCGGCCCAGAGGCCGAACGCCAGCCCGGCCGTGGCGAGAACACGCGCGATCCGCATCCCCCTTCTCCAGAATGTTATATCTTAACGTTTTCTGGAGAAGGACGAGACAAAGGTCAACAGCGGGATGCGGTCGGTATGCGGCTTGTAGGTTGGGTTCGTGCCCAGCGAACCCAACAGTATGGCCGGTGTTGCGGTGAGATGTTGGGTTCGCCAGGGCGAACCCAACCTACGCGGCCACGGCCTCCGAGACGATCTCGCCCAGCGGCGGCACGGCGTGGGCCAGCTCCTCGACCACGGCGCGGGTGACCTTCGGCAGCTCCGGAATCTCGAGGATCACCGGCACGCCGCCATGCGTCTCGATTGCGGCGCGGTTGCCGGCGTTGAGGGGGCCGTTCATCACCACCCCGGCGATCGGGATCTTGCGGTGGCGCAGCGCCTCGATGGTCAGAAGGGTGTGATTGATCGTGCCGCGGCCGCTGCGCACCACCACGATGGTGGGATAGCGCCACACCCCGAGCAGGTCGATCGCCAGGGTCGAACAGTCCAGCGGCACCATCAGCCCGCCGCCCGGCCCCTCGATCAGCAACGGCCGGGGCGAGAAGGGCGGCGTCAGCGAGGCCGGGTCGATCTCGCTCTCCTCCAGCGCCGCGGCGGCGACCGGGGCCAGCGGCGCCTGGAAGGCGTAGCGCGGGGCGTGCAGCCGGTCGGCCGACAGGCCGGTCAGGGAAGCGATGGTGGCGACGTCGCCCGGCTTCTCGGCCAAGCCGGTCTGCACCGGCTTCCAGTAGTCGGCGTCCCAGGCGGCAGCCAGGCAGGCGCAGGCGAGGGTCTTGCCGACACCGGTGTCGGTGCCGGTCACGTAGAATCGAGTCATGGGGTGCTAAGGGGCTCTGCGACGAGGCGGTCGGCGGCCAAAAGGGCCTGCCAGGTCCGGTCTACGGGCATTCGGATCCGGGATGCCGTTACGCGAAGTGACGGACTATGCACAGATCGGTCCTCCGAAGCGAGTCCCCAGTTACCGCAGCGCAGCAAAGCTGGATTGCGTCGTCAAGCGGGGACCTTCTGTCGCGCCGGCCTTTCCGGCATCGGCACCCCGCGCAGGATGGCGTTCGCCCGCTCCTCGCGCGGCGAGCGGCCGTAGAGCTGGCGGTAGCATTTCGAGAAATGCGAGGCCGAGACGAAGCCGCAGGCCAGCGCCAGGTCGACGATCGGCAGGTCGCTCTGGTTGATCAGGTGCTGGGCCCGTTCCAGCCGCAGCTCCAGGTAGTAATGCGCGGGGCTGTGGCCGAGCTGCTTGCGGAACAGCCGCTCCAGCTGCCGGCGCGACAGACCGACATGCGCCGCCAGCTCCTCCTGCGGCAGCGGCTCGGCGATGTTCGCCTCCATCAGCTCGATCGCCGCGACCAGCTTCGGGTTGTGCACGCCCAGCCGGGCGCGCAGCGGCAGGCGCTGACGGTCGTGCGGGCTGCGGATGCGGTCGACCAGGCACTGCTCCGACACTTTGGTCGCGAGATCCCGGCCCTGCCGGATCGCGATCAGATGCAGCATCATGTCGATCGCCGCGGTGCCGCCGGAACAGGTGTAGCGGTTGCGGTCGACCTCGAACAGGTCGCTCGACACCGGGATCTCCGGGAAGGTCTCGGCGAAGCCCGGCAGGTTCTCCCAATGGATGGCGCAGCGATAGCCGGCCAGGAGCCCGGCCCGGGCCAGCAGATGCGAGCCGGTGCAGAGCGCGCCGACGCCGACGCCTTGCCGTTCCGCCCGCCGCAGCCAGGCGAAGACCTCGTCATCGCGGTAGCGCTCGATGCCGAGGCCGGAGCAGGCGAAGATCATGTCGAGCGGCTTGGACACGCCGGCCTGACGGCTGAGCTCGGCCAGCGAGGTGTCGACGCCGACGCTGATGCCGTTGCTGGCCTTGACTGCCTGGCCGTCCTTGGACAGCACCATCCAGCGGTACAGCGGCTTGCCGGCCATGCGGTTGGCGATGCGCAGCGGCTCGACCGCCGAGGTGAAGGCGATCATCGAGAACTGCGGGATCAGGAGGAACCCGATGGTCTCGGTGTCGAAGGCTGGATCCTGGCCCATATATGACTGCCTCCCGGCGGGCG
Source organism: Inquilinus limosus DSM 16000 (assembly GCF_000423185.1). Lineage (GTDB taxonomy): Bacteria > Pseudomonadota > Alphaproteobacteria > DSM-16000 > Inquilinaceae > Inquilinus > Inquilinus limosus. The sequence continues at coordinate 63,739 of NZ_AUHM01000014.1, forward strand.
TTTGCGCCTTGTTGAGTGATTCGGTAGCACGGGTCGCAAATTCGACAAAGAGGCCGAATGCGACGGCTGAGGGCTGGTGCGATCCGCGCCGCGCATGGCTGGCGGCGGGAGTCGCAGCGAGGCCGGACCACGTCGCCGCAGACGCGGTCCCGCGCCGGATGCTATGGGACGATCGGCGCAAAAACTGCCTGGGGAGCACACCATGGGGGCACCGTCGGATATCGAGATCGCCCGGGCGGCGACGCTGCGGCCGATCGCCGAGGTCAGCGCGAAGCTCGGCATCCCCTCGGAAGCCCTCTACCCGTACGGCCCGCATATCGCCAAGCTGACGCCCGGCTTCGTCGACAGGCTCGACGGCCGGCTCGACGGCAAGCTGATCCTGGTCACCGCCATCACCCCGACCCCGGCGGGGGAGGGCAAGACCACCACCACGGTCGGGCTCGGCGACGGGCTGAACCGGATCGGCCGCAAGACCGCGATCTGCCTGCGCGAGCCCTCGCTCGGCCCCTGCTTCGGGGTCAAGGGCGGCGCCGCCGGCGGCGGCCGCGCCCAGGTGGTGCCGATGGAGCAGATCAACCTGCACTTCACCGGCGACTTCCACGCCATCGGCAGCGCCCACAATCTGCTGGCGGCGCTGCTGGACAACCACGTCTACTGGGGCAACGCGCTCGACATCGACACCCGCCGGGTGGCCTGGCGCCGGGTGATGGACATGAACGACCGGGCGCTGCGCTCGATCGTCACCAGCCTGGGCGGCGCGGCCAACGGCTTCCCGCGCGAGGACGGCTTCGACATCACCGTGGCGTCCGAGGTGATGGCGATCTTCTGCCTGTCGAAGGACCTGCAGGATCTGGAGCAGCGTCTGGGCCGGATCATCGTCGGCCAGAGCCGGGACCGCCGGCCGGTGACGGCGAAGGACCTGAAGGCGGACGGGCCGATGACCGTGCTGCTGAAGGACGCCTTCATGCCGAACCTGGTGCAGACGCTGGAGAACAACCCGGCCTTCGTCCATGGCGGGCCCTTCGCCAACATCGCCCATGGCTGCAACTCGGTGATCGCGACCAGGACGGCCCTGAAGCTGGCCGACTACGTCGTCACCGAGGCCGGCTTCGGCGCCGATCTCGGGGCCGAGAAGTTCTTCGACATCAAGTGCCGCAAGGCCGGGCTGAAGCCGGCGGTGGCGGTGATCGTCGCCACCGTGAGGGCGCTGAAGATGCATGGCGGCGTGGCCAAGGAGGACCTCGGGCAGGAGAATGTGGCGGCGCTGAAGAAGGGCCTGGCCAATCTCGGCCGCCACATCCGCAATGTCGGCCAGTTCGGCGTGCCGGCGGTGGTCGCGGTCAACCGCTTCGTCGCCGACACCGAGGCCGAGCTGCAGGCGGTGCGCGACTATTGCGCCGAGCACGGGGTCGAGGCCCAGATCTGCACCCATTGGTCGGACGGCAGCGCCGGGACCGTCGAGCTTGCGCGCAAGGTCGCGGACCTGGCCGAGGACGGCCATTCCCAGTTCCGCACCCTCTATGACGACGACCTGCCGCTGTGGGAGAAGATGCGGACGATCGCGACCTCGCTGTACGGCGCCGACGACATCATCGCCGACAAGCGGGTGCGCGACCAGTTCGCCCAGTACCAGAAGGGCGGCTACGGCCACTTCCCGATCTGCGTCGCAAAGACCCAGTACAGCTTCTCCACCGACCCGGCACTGAAGGGCGCGCCGTCGCACCATGTGGTGCCGGTGCGCGAGCTGCGCCTGTCCGCGGGGGCGGAGTTCCTGGTCGCGATCTGCGGCGAGATCATGACCATGCCCGGCCTGCCCAAGACCCCCGCGGCCAACGCCATCCGGCTGGACGGAGACGGGCGGGTGGAAGGGCTGTTCTGAAGGTGAGAGCACATGCCTGCTCCGCACGGCTGAGGCCCGGCATCGGCGTTTGACCCGGCCGCGGCCGGGCGGGAGAGTGCCTCGCCCGATTCCGAGGACGACCCGATGCTGCTGCACCCCGATCGCCATCTCACCGTCTGCGGCCTGGAGGAGATCGCCGGCTTCCGCGCCGCCGGCGTCACCCATGTGCTGTCGATCGCCGATCCGGGCACCCCGGCCGAGAGCTATTTCGACGGCTTCGCCCCGCATCGCCGCCTGGACCTGCGTTTCCACGACATCATCGACGAGCGGCCGGGCGAGATCCTGCCGACGCCGCAGCATGTCGCGTCGATCCTGGAGTTCGGCGATGCGATGGCGCTGGAGGGTGAGAGCCTGCGCCACCTGCTGGTGCATTGCCATATGGGCGTGTCGCGCTCGACCGCCTCGATGCTGATGCTGATCGCCCAGCGCCATCCGGGCGACGAGGCGGCGGCGGTGGCCAAGCTGGCGGCGATCCGGCCGCAGGCCTGGCCGAACACGCTGATGATCGAATACGCCGAGGCGGCGTTGGGCACCAAGGGCCGGCTGCGCCAGGCCCTGCTGCCGCAATACCGCCGGGTGGCTGCCGAGCGGCCGGAGCTGATGGCCCTGCTGCGGCAGGTCGGGCGCGAGCGCGAGATCCCGGTCGACTGAGACGGCCCCCACACGTCATCGGCGCCGTGCGGCCTTGGCGCAGGGCGACGCCTGCGTGTCGCGCCTAAGCTGGCGCCGGCCCACGCGGCTCTGCACCATGCCCACGCTCACCCCGGACCGGCCATCGGATCGATGTCGCGTTATTCCATCTTCACCCTCGCGCGCAACGCGTTCTCGCACCACGAAGGCTGGCAGAAGGCCTGGCGCTCCCCCGACCCCAAGCCGGCCTACGACGTGGTCATCGTCGGCGGCGGCGGCCACGGCCTGGCCACCGCCTACTACCTGGCGAAGGAGCACGGCATCACCAATGTCGCGGTGCTGGAGAAGGGCTGGATCGGCGGCGGCAATACCGGCCGCAACACCACCATCGTCCGCTCCAACTACCTGTTCGACGCCTCCGCCTTCATCTACGAGCACGCGCTGAAGCTGTGGGAGGGCCTGTCGGCCGACCTCAACTACAACGTGATGTTCAGCCAGCGCGGCGTGATGAACATCTGCCACGACCCGCATGAGGCGCGCGAGCTGAAGCGGCGGCTGCACGCCAACCGGCTGAACGGCATCGACAGCGACTGGCTGGACCGCGAGCAGGTGCTGGAGTTCTGCCCGGTGCTGAACCCGGACCCGACCATCCGCTTCCCGGTCTATGGCGGCACGGTGCAGCGACGGGCCGGCACGGCGCGGCACGACGCGGTTGCCTGGGGCTATGCCCGCGGCGCCGACGCCCGCGGCGTCGACATCATCCAGAACTGCGAGGTCACGGGCTTCCGCACCGAGCACGGGCGCGTCGTCGGGGTCGAGACCACGCGCGGATACATCGGCGCCGGCAAGGTCGGGGTGGTGGCGGCCGGACACAGCTCGGTCCTCGCCAACCTCGCCGGCTTCCGCCTGCCGCTGGAGAGCCATCCGCTGCAGGCGCTGGTGTCGGAGCCGATCAAGCCGGTGATCGACTGCGTCGTGATGTCGAACGCGGTGCACGCCTATGTCAGCCAGTCCGACAAGGGCGAGCTGGTGATCGGCGCCGGCATCGACGGCTATGTCTCCTATTCCCAGCGCGGCGGCTTCGCGATCATCGAGGAGACGCTGGCGGCGATCGTCGAGATGTTCCCGATCTTCAGCCGCATGCGGATGCTGCGGCAGTGGGGCGGCATCGTCGACGTGGCGCCGGACGCCAGCCCGATCATCGGCAAGACCCCGGTCGAGAACCTGTTCATCAACTGCGGCTGGGGCACCGGCGGGTTCAAGGCCACGCCCGGTTCGGGCCATGTCTTCGCCCACACCATCGCCCGCGGCGAGCCGAACGAGATCGCCGCGCCCTTCGCGCTGGACCGCTTCGCCTCCGGCGCGCTGGTGGCCGAGCACGGCGCCGCCGCCGTGGCGCATTGAGGTAGCCATGTTCCTGATCGACTGCCCCTGGTGCGGACCGCGGGACCAACGCGAATTCCGCTGCGGCGGCGAGGCCCATATCCGCCGCCCGACGGCGCCGGCGGAGCTGAGCGACGCGGAATGGGCGGACTACGTCTTCATGCGCTCCAACCCCAAGGGGCTGCATTACGAGCGCTGGGTCCACATCCATGGCTGCCGGCGCTGGTTCAACGTCGCCCGCCACACCGCGACCGACGAGATCCTGGCGGTCTACGGCCCGGGCGAGCCGCCGCCGGCGATCGAGGGCCAGCCCGTCCCGACCCCGTCCGGCGAGCCGGCGCGGGGCACCGCCAACCTGCCGCTGGTGGATCCGGCGGGATGAGAGGGGTGTCGACATCGCGTGACCTCTCCCGCGAGCGGGAGAGGTCGGAACCGCGGCAGCGGTTCCGGGTGAGGGGAATTCCCTCCGCCTGTGCCAGCCCTCACCCGGACATCCTGGCGGATGTCCGACCTCTCCCGCCCCGCGGGAGAGGTAAAGCACATGAACGGCAGTCGTTACGATGACCCAACGCTACCGCCTGGTCGGCCGCGGCGCCGATATCGATCGCAGCCAGAGCGTCGCCTTCGCCTTCGACGGCAGGTCCTATCGCGGCTATGAGGGCGACACGCTGGCCTCGGCCCTGCTGGCCAACGGCGTCCACCTGCTGGGCCGCAGCTTCAAGTACCACCGGCCGCGCGGCGTGATCTCGGCCGGGCCGGAGGAGCCGAACGCCCTGGTCCAGCTGGGACCCGACGCGGCGCGGACCGACCCGAACACCCGCGCCACCCAGGTCGAGATCTTCGACGGCCTGGTGGCGCGCAGCCAGAACCGCTGGCCGTCGCTGCGCTTCGACCTGAACGCGGTCAACGACCTGTTCGCGCCGCTGATCCCGGCCGGCTTCTACTACAAGACCTTCATGTGGCCACGGTCGCCCAAGGCCTGGATGGTTTATGAGCGGTTCATCCGCAAGGCGGCCGGCCTCGGCGTCTCGCCGCGCCAGCCTGACCCCGACCGCTACGACCATGTGAACGCCCATTGCGACGTGCTGGTGGTCGGCGGCGGCATCGCCGGGCTCGGCGCCGCCCTGGCGGCAGCGCGCGCCGGTGCCCGGGTGATCCTGGCCGAGGACCAAGCCCGCTTCGGCGGCTGGCTCAGGGCCGAGCCGACGGCGTCGATCGGCGAGGCCGGCGCGCTCGACTGGGTCGAGGCGACGGTGGCCGAGCTGGCGTCGATGCCGGACGTTCGCGTCCTGCCGCGCACCACCGCCTTCGGCTATTACGGCCACAACTGGCTCGGCCTGCTGGAGCGGGTGACCGACCACATCGCGCCGCATGCGGTGCCGGTGGGCACGCCGCGGCAGCGGCTGTGGAAGGTGCGGGCCAAGCAGGTGGTGCTGGCCACCGGCACGATCGAGCGCAGCCTGGTCTTCGCCGAGAACGACCGGCCGGGCATCCTCCTGGCCGGTGCCGCCCGGGCCTATCTGCACCGCTGGGGCGTGAAGGTGGGCGAGCGCGTCGTGGTCGCGACCGCGGACGACAGCGCCTATGCCACCGCCCTCGACCTCGCCGCGGCCGGCGTCGCCGTGCCGGCGATCGTCGATGTCCGGCCGGATGCGGACGGGCCGCTGGTCCGCGCGGCGCGGGCCGCCGGCCTGCCGGTCTATGCCGGCCACGCCGTGGTCGGCACCTCCGGCCGTCTCAGGGTGAACGAGGTGCGGCTGATGCCGCTGGCCGCCGACGGTCGGTCGGTGCGGCGCGGGGCCGAGACCACCATCGCCTGCGACGCCGTCGCCATGTCCGGCGGCTGGAACCCGGTGCTGAACCTGCAGTCGCAGTCGCGCGGCCGGCTGCGCTGGGACGAGGCGCGGGCCACCTTCATGCCCGGCCAGTCCTTCCAGGCCGAGCGCTCGGCCGGGGGCTGCGCCGGCACCATCCGCTTCGCCGATGCGCTGCAGGAGGGCCTCGTCGCCGGCGCCGCCGCGGCCTCGGCCGCCGGGCTGACCGCGGTGGCGGTGCCGGTGCCGCCGGTCGAGACCGCGCAGGAGGAGCCGGAGGCGGGCGAGGGCCGGCCGCTGTGGTCGGTGCCGTCGGACCGCCCGGCGAATGCCGTGCGGGCCTTCGTCGATTTCCAGAACGACGTCACCGCCAAGGACCTGAAGCTGGCGCTGCGCGAGGGCTTCGTCTCGGTCGAGCACGTCAAGCGCTACACCACCACCGGCATGGCGACCGACCAGGGCAAGACAGGCAACGTCAACGCCCTCGGCATCGTCGCCGAGACCATGGGCAAAACGATCCCGGAGATCGGCGTCACCACCTTCCGCCCGCCCTACACCCCGGTCACCTTCGGCGCCATCGCCGGGCGCGGGGTCAAGGCCCTCTACGCCCCGATCCGCCGCACCCCGATGCATGGCTGGGCCGAGAAGCACGGCGCGGTGTTCGAGAATGTCGGCGGCGGCTGGAAGCGTGCCTGGTACTTCCCGAAGCCGGGCGAGGACATGCACGCCGCGGTGAACCGCGAGGTCAAGGCGGCGCGCACCTCGGTCGGCGTGATGGACGCGACCACCCTCGGCAAGATCGACGTCAAGGGGCCGGACGCGGCGGAGTTTCTGAACCGCGTCTACACCAACGCCTGGTCGAAGCTCGCCATCGGCGGCTGCCGCTACGGGCTGATGCTGGGCGAGGACGGGATGGTCAAGGACGACGGCGTCACCACGCGCCTCGCCGAGGACCATTTCCATATGACCACCACGACCGGCGGCGCCGCCACCATCCTCGCCTGGCTCGAGGAATGGCTGCAGACGGAGTGGCCGGACCTCAAGGTCTTCCTGACCTCGGTCACCGAGCAATGGGCGGTCGCCACCATCTCCGGCCCGAAGTGCCGGGAGCTGCTGTCGCGCCTGACCGATCTCGACCTGTCGAACGAGGCCTTCCCGCATCTGACCATGCGCGAGGGCACGGTGGCCGGGCTGCCGGCGCGGGTGTTCCGCATCTCCTTCACCGGCGAGCTGTCCTACGAGATCAACGTCCCGGCGGCCTATGGCCTGGCGCTGATGGAGGCGATCGAGGCGGCGGGGCAGGGGCTCGACCTCGTGCCCTACGGCACCGAGGCGATGCATGTGCTGCGCGCCGAGAAGGGCTTCATCATCGTCGGCCAGGAGACGGACGGCACCATCACCCCGGGCGACCTGGGCATGGACTGGATCGTCGGCAAGAAGAAGCCGGACTTCATCGGCAAGCGCTCGCTCGACCGCGCCGACACGGCACGGGCGGACCGCAAGCAGCTGGTCGGCCTGCTGACCGACGACCCGAAGCTGGTGCTGGAGGAGGGGGCGCAGATCGTCGATACGGCGACGCCCGGCGCCCCGCCGGTGCCGATGCTGGGCCATGTGACCTCGAGCTACTGGAGCCCGAACCTGGGCCGCTCGATCGCTCTTGCTTTGGTCAAGGGCGGGCTGGGGCGGTTCGACGGCACGGTCCACATCGCCATGCCCGACCGCACCATCCCGGCCAAGGTGGTGAAGCCGGTCTTCGTCGACCCCGAGGGAGGGCGCCTGCATGCCTGACACCGTGTCCCTTCAGGCCGGCGCCCCGGCCGCGGTCCCGGCCCGGCGTTCGGCGACGGCGGGGCTGGTCCGGCCGCTGGTGGCGCCGGCGAATCCGGGCGTGCGCCTGGCCGAGATCGCGCATGAGGCCAAGCTGAACCTGCGCGGCGACCTGTCCGACCCCGGCTTCGGCGCGGCCGTGGCCGGCGCCCTCGGGCTCGACCTGCCGGCGCGGCCCGGCATCGCCGCGGGCGACGGCGTCGCGGCGCTGTGGCTCGGCCCGACCGAATGGCTGGTGGTCGGCGGGGTGGACCGCGAGGCCGACCTCGCCGCCCGGCTGCGGGACGCGCTGGCCGGCCGGCATGCCGCTGTCACCAACGTCACCGACAACTGGACGGTGATCGCGCTGGCCGGGCCGAAGGCGCTGGACGTGCTCGCCAAGGGCTGCCCGCTGGACCTGCATCCACGATCCTTCCCGGCGGGGTCGGTGGCGCAGAGCATGATCGCCCAGGCCGACGTCATCCTGCACCGCACCGACGATGCCGACGGCGCGCCGCGGCTGCGGATCTATGTCCGCCGGTCTTTCGCCCAGTATCTCTGGGACTGGCTGGCCGATGCGGCGCTGGAATACGGGGTCGGCGAGGCCGGGTAGGGCGCCGCGCCCGGGTCATCGGCCTACCCCCTACCCTCCGGGCGCCCCCGTGACCCGCCAGATCACGTCGCCCACGTCGTCCGCCACCAGCAGCGAGCCGTCCGGGCCGATGGTCACCCCCACCGGCCGTCCGTAGGAGGCGCGCTCGTCGGGCGACAGGAAGCCGGTCAGGATATCGCGCACGGGCCCGACGGGACGTCCGTTGACGAACGGCACGAAGACGACCCTGTAGCCGCTCAGCTTGCTGCGGTTCCAGGAACCGTGCTGTCCGATCGCCATTCCATCGGGGAAGCCGGGCAGCGTGCCGGCCGGAAGCCAGCACAGGCCCAGCGACGCCGTGTGCCCGCCCAACGCGAAGTCCGGGGTGATGGCCGATGCGACCAGCGCCGGGTCCTGCGGCACCCGGTCGTCCACGATCCTGTCCCAATAGCAATAGGGCCAGCCGTAGAAGCCGCCGTCGCGCACCGATGTCAGATAGTCGGGGGGCGTCTCGTCACCCAGCCCGTCGCGCTCGTTCACCACCGTCCAGAGCGACCCCGTCGTCGGCTCCCACGCCATGCCGACAGGATTGCGCAGGCCGGAGGCGAAGATGCGGACATTGCCGCTCTCGAGGTCCAGCTCGTGGATGGCGGCCCGGCCCTCCTCTGCCGCCATCCCGTGTTCCGCGATGTTGCTGAGCGAGCCGACTCCGACATAGAGCTTCCGCCCGTCGGGGCTCGCCAGCAGGCTCCGCGTCCAGTGCCCGCCGCCCTTGAACTCCGCCAGCCTGCGCCCCGCTGCGCTGATCCGTGTGTCTCCGGGCGCGTACGGAAACGCCACCACGCCGTCGGTGTTGCCGACATAGAGCGTATCGCCGAGCTGCGCCATGCCGAACGGCTGGTTCAGCCCGTCGAGGAACACCTCGCGGGTTTCGGCGACGCCGTCGCCATCGGAATCGCGCAGCAGCGTGATGCGGTTCGGGCTGACCCCCACCGCGGCGGCACGCTTCATCGTGCTGACCATGGCGTAGTCGAAGACGGACCTGATGCCCCCCGGCGTGCTCAAGGCCTCGGCCACCAGCACGTCGCCATTCGACAGGACATGGATCCAGCGCGGATGCTTCAGGCCGGCCGCGAAGGCGTTCACCTGGAGCCCCGGCGCCGCGACCGGCGTCTGTCCCGCGGTCCATCCTCTCGCGGTCGGCATCTTCAGGGTCGGAATGCTGCCCTGGGGCTTCGCCGGCGGGATCGTCGGCATGCTGCCGAAGGCCGGCCCCTGCGGGCCGTCGTGCCGGTGCCGCAAATGGATCGCTCCGGCGCCGACCAGCGCGACCACTCGGGCAAAGATGCCGGACAAGCTCATGGCGTTCCCCTGCTTGCGTGAAACCGAGCGGCACGAAGGCGGACTCAAAAGTAGGATGAATTCGCCACCGCTTCAAATGACGGCTCGGCGGATCCGTGATCCCGGTGGACAGGACGGGGCTCCCGGGCGACTCTCTCGCCCGAACGCCGCCGTTTCCGGGCGGCGATCCAGAAGCCGGAGGAACGCCCCATGCCCGAGACGAAGACCTATGAGGGCGGCTGCCATTGCGGCGCCGTGCGCTATCGGGTCGAGACCGACCTGGCCCAGGTGATGAGCTGCAACTGCTCGCACTGTCAGAAGCGCGGCCTGATGCTGACCTTCGTCACGCCCGACCGCTTCACCATGGTCTCGGGCGGCGAGAACCTGGTCGACTACCAGTTCAACAAGAAGGTGATCCATCACCTGTTCTGCCCGGGATGCGGCATCGAATCCTTCGCCCGCGGCCGCAAGCCGGACGGCACCGAGATGGTCGCGGTCAATGTCCGCTGCCTCGACGACATCGATCTCTCGACCCTGAGCCCGATCCCGGTCGACGGCCGGAGCTTCTGAACCCAGAGGTTTCTCCAGCGGGAGCCCCGCCATGAATCTCGCGACCAAGCTGAGGCAGCGTGCCGCCGAGGGCCGTCCCGTCCGGGTCGGCCTCATCGGTGCCGGCAAGTTCGGCTCGATGTTCCTGGCGCAGCTGCGCACCACGACCGGCCTGCATCTGCTGGGCGTGGCCGACCTGTCGGCGGAGCGAGCGCGCAAGGCGATGGCGAACACCGGCTGGGACATCGACGCGGCCCAGGCCTCCTCCTTCGACGACGCGCGCAAGACCGGGCGAACCCATGTCACCGAGGATGCCGAGGCGCTGATCCGCGCCGACGGGCTGGACGTCGTGGTCGACGCCACCGGCAGCCCGGCGGCCGGCATCCGCCACGCGCTGCTGTCGGCCGAGAACGGCCGCCACATCGTCATGGTGAATGTCGAGGCCGACGTCCTGGCCGGCCCCTACCTGGCCGAGCGGTTCCGCAAGGCCGGTCTGGTCTACAGCCTGGCCTACGGCGATCAGCCGGCGCTGGTCTGCGAGATGGTGGACTGGGCGGAGACCTGCGGCTTCCGGGTGGTGGCCGCCGGCAAGGGCACGAAATACCTGCCCAGCTATCACCAGTCCACGCCCGACACGGTCTGGGGCCATTTCGGCATCACGGACGAGGAGGCGCGGCTCGGCGGCATGAATCCGCAGATGTTCAACTCCTTCATCGACGGCACGAAATCGGCGATCGAGATGGCGGCGATCGCCAACGCCACCGGGCTGGTGGCGCCGCGCGACGGCCTGCTGTTCCCGCCGGCGGGCGCGCACGATCTCGCCCGGGTGCTGCGGCCGCGCGAGGCGGGCGGCGTCCTCGAGCGCGCCGGCATGGTCGAGGTGGTGACCAGCCTGGAACGCGACGGACGGCAGGTCGTCAACGACCTGCGCTGGGGCGTCTATGTGGTGTTCGAGGCCGGCGACGACGATGCGCGCGCCGCCTATACGCGCCGCTGCTTCCACGAATACAACATCACCATCGACCCGTCGGGCCGCTACGCGGCGCTCTACCGGACGGTCCATTTCATCGGCCTCGAGCTCGGCGTCAGCGTCGCCTCGGCGGCGCTGCGGCAAGAGGCGACCGGAAGCCCGACCGGCTTCCGCGCGGATGCGGTCGCCGTCGCCAAGAGGCCGCTCGCCGTCGGCGAAATGCTGGACGGGGAGGGCGGCACCACGGTCTGGGGCCGGATCATGCGGGCGGAGGATTCGCTGGCGACGGGCGCCCTGCCGATCGGCCTCGCCCACAAGGTCAGGCTGGCGCGGCCGGTGGGGGCCGGAAGCGTGGTGCGCTGGGACGACGTCGCGATCGAGGAGACCGAGGCGGTGCGCATCCGCCGCGCCATGGAGGCCGGGGCTGCGGCGAAGCGCGCTGCGGAGTGACGTCCGAGGCGATCTCTGCCATCCCTCACCATCATTGCCAGGAGGTGAAGCCGACGAAGCAATGCGGTGTTGGCTGGCATGCGGCAAACGCGCTTCGGCCCTAATAGTTAGCATCCTAATAAATTCCCATGCCAAGCAGCTCCTCCACCGCGCGGGCCGATTTCGGCTTCCGTCTGTTCCTCGTCGCCCGGCTGTGGCGGCGCGAGGTTGACGAGGCGCTGGGCCGCTACGGGCTCAGCGCCGCCACCTGGCAGCCGCTGCTGCACGTCTCCCGGCTGGGCGATGGCATCCGGCAGCGCGACCTGGCGGAATCCCTCGGCATCGAGGGGCCGTCGCTGGTCCGGCTGCTCGACTCGCTCGAAAGCCAGGGGCTGATCGAGCGGCGCGAGGACGAGGCCGACCGCCGCGCCAAGGCGATCCACCTGACCGCCGACGGCCGGACGCTGGTGGAGGGGATCCAGGGCATTGCCGCGGAGATCCGCGAACGCCTGCTGGCCGGCATCTCCGACGAGGATATGATGCTCTGCCTCGGCCTTCTCGGCCGGATCGAGCGGAACATCGCGGCCGGCCGGCCCGAACCGGAGAGCGGCCGCTAGGCCATCGGGGGACGCATGGACTGGCCGACCTGGCGCGACGGCGTCTTCTCGCTGCGCACCTTCTGCGCCGCGATGCTCGCCGCCTGGATCTCGCTGCGCCTCAACCTGTCCTCGCCGGGCACGGCGGTGCTGACCGTCTACATCGTGTCGCAGCCGCTGACCGGGATGATGCTGTCGAAGAGCGTCTACCGCGTGCTCGGCACCTTCGCCGGCGGCCTCGCCACGCTGCTCTTCATCGGCCTGTTCGCCCAGGCGCGCGAGCTGTTCGTGCTGGCGGCGGCGCTGTGGTTCGGCATCTGCATCACCATCTCCGTCCTGCTGCGCGACGCTCCCGCGGCCTATGCGCCGATGCTGGCCGGCTACACCGCGGCGATCATCGGCTTTCCGGTGATCACGGCGCCGACCACGGTGTTCGACACCACCGTGACCCGCTGCACCGAGATCCTGATCGGCATCGGCTGCGCCGGGCTGCTCAGCGCCATCATCCTGCCGCGGCCGGTCGGCCCGATCCTGCAGGACCGGATCGAGGCGGTGCTGGCGGCGACCGCGAAATGGTCGGTCGACATCCTGCGCGGCCGCGGGGAGGAGGCGCCGGGCCAAGCCGACCGCGCCCGGATGATCGCCGATACGGTGGCCCTGGAGACGCTGCGCTCGCACGCCGTCTTCGACACAAGGGCGATCCGCCTGGTCAACGACGTGATCCGCCAGCTGCAGGGCCGGCTGTTCATGTTCCTCGCCGTGCTGGTGTCGGTGCAGGACCGGGCCTGGCTGCTGCGCCGCCAGGACCCGGCGCGCTGGCGGGCGATCGCGCCGGCTTTCGAGGCGGTGGCGCGGATCATGGATCGCGCGCTCGGCCCGGCCCAGCCGAAGGACGAGGAGAGCATCGCCGAGGCCCGGCGGCTGATCGACTCGCTGCAGCTTCGCGCGGAGGAGGTGCGTGAGGGCGGGCCGGCGATGATCGTGCGCATCCTGCTGGACCGGCTGCAGGACCTGCTGTCGCTGCGCAGCGAGTGCCTGGAGCTGCGCGACCATATCGCCACCGGCACCCGGCCGCGCCGCATGGGGCCGGCGCCGTCGATCCGCCGGCACCGCGACCAGGGCGTGGCCGTGATTGCGGGCGTCACCGCTTTCCTCACCCTCGCCATCGGCTGTGCCTTCTGGATCGAGACGGGCTGGAGCAACGGCGCCTCGGCCGCGACCATGATCGTGATCGCCTGCGGCTTCTTCTCGGCCGCGGACGAGCCGGCGGTGGCGGCGCTCGGCTTTCTGAAGATGACGGCGGTCGCGGTGGTGCTCAGCCTGATCTACGTCACGCTGGTGCTGCCTCGGCTCGACGGCTTCTTCATGCTGGCCGCCGCGCTCGCGCTCTATCTGATCCCGGCCGGGATGCTGATCTCGGCGCCGCGGGTCGGCCTCGCGGCGGTGCCGCTGGTGGTGAACTTCCTGTTCCTGCTGTCGCTCGGCAGCGCGCCCTCGCTCGACTTCGCGGCCTATGTGAACAACGCCCTCGCTGTCCTGGTCGGCATCGCCATCGCCGTGGCGCTGTTCCGCCTCCTGCGGCCGCTCGGCACGCAATGGGCGGCGCGCCGGCTGGTCACCGGGATCATGGACGACCTGGCCAGCCTGGCCGCCGGCGCGTCGCCGCAGCCGGACGAGTTCGCGAGCCGGATGTTCGACCGGATCAACGGCCTGTTCCTGCGCCTGGACCAGGCGTCGCCCGGCGACCGGCCGATCCTGCAGGGCAGCCTCGCCAGCCTGCGCATCGGCCACAACACCCTGCTGCTGCGCCGGCTCGACGGCCGGCTGCCGGCGCCTGCGGGCGAGGCGGTGACGGCGGCGCTGGCGGCCGTGGCCCGCCATTTCGCCCGCGCCTGGCGCCGGCCCGGCAACAGCGGCCGGGACGCGATGGCGGCGCTGGTCCGGGCCGAGGCGGCGCTGCGGGCGCTCGAGCCCGAAGCCGACATCGTCGCCGCCCTGATCTCGGTCTCCGCGATCCGCATCGCCCTGGAGCACCACTCGGATTTCTTCGCTCTGCCGCAGCCCGACGGCCCGCCGCTGATCCAGGATTTGATTGTGCCGACATGATCAAGGAAATCGACCTCGCCGGCGTGTACCTGTCGCCGATGCTCGGCTACCTCGTGGCCGCGCTGGCGCTCACCGGCATCCTGCGCTTCATCCTCGGCCGGATCGGCGCCTATCGCTGGATCTGGCATCCGGCGCTGTTCGACCTGTCCCTGCTGCTGATCATCCTGACCACCCTCGTCGTGCTGACGATGTGAGGGAAAGAAGACGACCATGAAACTCGCAGCCCTCGCGCTCCGAATCCTCATCACTCTCGTCGTGGCGGCCGGCGCCGCCGTCGCCGGCGTGCTGCTGTGGCAGTACTACATGGACAGCCCCTGGACCCGGGACGCCCGGGTGGCGGCCGAGATCGTGCAGGTGGCGCCCGACGTCTCCGGCGTCGTCGTCGACCTGCGCGTGGTCAACAACCAGCAGGTCCGGAAGGGCGACGTGCTGTTCGTGATCGACCCCGACCGCTATGCGCTGGCGGTGCAGCGGGCCCAGGCGGCGCTCGACAGCCAGCGGGCGCAGACCGAGGAGCTGGTGCTGGAGGCCGAGCGCCGCGCCAGGCTCGGCAGCAACGCCATCTCGATCGAGGCCCGGCAGCAGGCCGAGGCCGCGGCCCAGGCGGCGCGCGCGGCGGTGGAGCAGGACGAGGCGGCGCTGGCGACGGCCAAGCTGGACCTGGAGCGGACGACCGTGCGGTCGCCGGTCAACGGCTACGTCTCGACCCTGATCCTGCGGCAGGGCGCCTATGCCACCGCGGGCAAGCAGGTGATGGCGATCGTCGATGCCGACAGTTTCCACGTCCGCGGCTATTTCGAGGAGACGAAGATCCCTCGCATCCGGCCGGACGACAAGGTCGAGATCCGGCTGATGGGCGTGTCGACGCCGCTTCAGGGCCATGTCGAGAGCATCGACCGCGCCATTGCCGACCGCGAGGTGACGCTGAACTCGATCTACCAGATCGTCGACGTGAACCCGACCTTCAGCTGGGTCCGGCTGGCCCAGCGCATCCCCGTCCGGATCGCCATCGACACGATTCCGGACGGCGTGCTGCTGGCCTCGGGCATGACCGCCACGGTCGAGGTGCTGCCGGCGAAGGAGAAGGGGCCGTGAAGCTGAAGGCGGGTGGCAGAGGCGGCATGCTGCCTCTGCTCCGGTCTCAGGTGGCGAGTTGGGCGGCGCAGGCGGCAGCGAGTGCCCTGTTGCCTTCCGTCGTTCCCGGCATGGTCGCCCAGCCGGCCTTCAGGATGATGTCGCCGCGGCTGTAGCTCGATGCCTTCTTCAGTTCGACGAGCCGTTCGGCCAGCTGTGGATCGCGGGTCGACAGGTCGACGCAGATCGGGGTCAGCGCTGCGATCACGTCGACCTTGGATTGGTCGGCGGCCATTCGCTTGGCCGAACTGCCGGTGACCCAGCCACCCCAGGAAAAGCCGATAACAGCAAGCGCGACGGCACCGCAGACCGCTCCGTAGAGGCCTGGCTTCAGCCATGTGGGCGATTTCATGAAAATGACTTTCGTTCGGAAGCGATGTATTCGCTATCCTACAAGAAAAAATATACCACAGATTGAATTGTCTCGGTGATTATATTTTAAGAGCGGCCTACTCCGCCGCCTGCTCCTCGCCCAGGAAGCCGCCGGACTGGCGGCGCCACAGGGCGGCGTAGTGGCCGTTCGCCTTCAAGAGCTCGTCATGCGACCCCACCTCGACGATGCGGCCGCGGTCGAGGATCACCAGCCGGTCCATGCGGGCGATGGTGGACAGGCGGTGGGCGATGGCGATCACCGTCTTGCCCTCCATCAGGCTCTCGAGCTGCTCCTGGATCGCCGCCTCGACCTCGGAATCGAGCGCCGAGGTCGCCTCGTCCAGGACCAGGATCGGCGCGTTCTTCAGCACCACCCGGGCGATGGCGATGCGCTGGCGCTGGCCGCCGGACAGCTTCACCCCGCGCTCGCCGACATGGGCCTCGTAGCCGCGCCGGCCGCGCCAGTCCTCGAGGTTGAGGATGAAGTCGTGGGCATGCGCCTGCTTCGCCGCCGCGATCACCTCCTCCCGCGTCGCGCTCGGCCGGCCGTAATTCAGGTTCTCGAAGATCGAGCGGTGCAGCAGCGAGGTGTCCTGGGTCACGACCGAGATCTGCTCGCGCAGGCTCTCCTGCGTCACCCCGGCGATGTCCTGGCCGTCGATCAGGATATGGCCGCGCTCCAGGTCGAAGAAGCGTAGCAGCAGGTTGACCAGGGTCGATTTGCCGGCGCCGGAACGGCCGACCAGGCCGATCTTCTCGCCCGGGCGGATATCGAGGTTCAGGTTCTCGATCACCCCGCCCGGCCGGCCGTAGTTGAAGCTGACATTCTCGAAGCGGATCGCGCCTTTGGTCACCTTGAGCCGCCCGGCATCCGGCTTGTCGACCAGGCGCAGCGGCTTGGCGATCGAGATCATGCCCTCCTGCACCACGCCGATATTCTCGAAGATCGTGGTCACCTGCTGCGCCACCCAGCCGGCCATGCTGACGATCTGCCAGGTCAGCGGCAGCACCATGGCGACGGCGCCGAGCGCCACCTGTCCCTGGCGCCACAGGACGATGGCGATGGCGGCGGTCGACACCACCAGCAGCGCGTTGGTGGTGGACAGGCTCAGATTGAACAGGGTGATCAGCCGCAGCTGGCCACGGAAGATGGTGGTGTGGTCGTCCACCGCCTCGCGGACGTAGTCGTCCTCCTCCTTCGCCCGGGCGAACAGCTTCACCGTCAGAATGTTGGTGTAGCTGTCGACGATCCGGCCGGTCAGCAGCGACCGCGCCTCCGACATCTCGATCGAGCGCTGCTTCAGCCGCGGCACGAAGGTGACGAGGAGGGCGATGTAGATGCAGAACCAGAGCAGCGCCGGCAGCGCCAGCCACAGATCGGCGCTGGCCATCAGCACCAGCGCGCTGGTGCCGTAGACCACCAGGTACCAGGCCGCGGCGATCGACATCACCGTGCTGTCGCGCAGCGCCACGCCGGTCTGCATCACCCGGTTGGCGATGCGGCCGGCGAAGTCGTTCTGGAAGAAGGTCCAGCTCTGCCGGACGATGTGCCAGTGGCTCTGCCACCGGATCAGGTTGGTGAAGCCCGAGGCGATGATCTGATTGATCACCAGCGCCTGCAGGAACAGGACCGCCGGCCGGCACAGCAGCACCACCGCCGCCATGCCGGCCAGGACGTGCCAGTGGTCGGCCAGCAGCGATTCGGGCGGGGTGGTGCTCAGCAGGGTGACGACGCGGCCGATGAAGACCGGGATCAGCGAATCGAGCAGCGCGACGGCGAGGCCGACCGTCAGCAGCGCCACGTAGTACCAGCGCACCTGGCGCAGGAAGAACCAGTAGAAGCGCAGCAGCTTGCTCGGCGGCTGGCCGGGCATGCCCCTGGCGGTCGGGGACACGCGGGCCTCGAAGAAGCGGAACATGACGGGGCTTTCGGCGGCATTCCTGGGCAGGGTGACAGCCTGCGCCGGTAATGCGGCGTCGAAAAGGCCCGTCATCTTCGATGCAGGAATTCGCTCCGCGCGGGGCTCGCGAGACTGTCTTGCGCGTGGCTCAGGCCGGCGGCGGCTCCGGGTGGAGCTGGTACAGCCAGGTCTCGGTCAGCGGCTGGTCGTTCAGGCGCAGGAAGAGGCGCAGCTCGACCGGGTCGCCGCCGTCGACGGCCAGGTCGAAGGTGGCGCGCCAGACATTGCCGTTCGGCACCGGCTCGCTGAACGACCGCTGGATGGTGCCGCGCGAGGCGGTCGCCACCACCTCCGGGAACACGCCGTAGGGGATCTGCCGCATCACCGCCGGGTTGTCGAATTCCACGACGATCTTGAAGACCCCGGGCGGGCGCGGCCTGCCCGGCTCCCCGCCGCGGCCGATCCGGGTGGCGATGGTGCGGGCGATGCCGCGGTCGGGATAGGGCTCGTCCGCCAGCCAGTGCAGCCGGTACGTCAGGTCGTGGCGGTCGCCGGCCGCCGCCTGACCCTCCGGCACCCAGAAGGCGACGATGTTGTCGTGGATCTCGTCGTCGGTCGGGATCTCGACCAGCTGGATGGCGCCGCGGCCGAAGGGCTGCAGCGGCTCGACCCACAGGCTGGGGCGGCGGTCGTAGAACACGCCGTCGAGATAATGGTCGAAGGCGCGGTCGCGCTGCAGCAGGCCGAAGCCGCGCGGGCTGCCGCCGGCGAAGCTCGACACCGTGATCGCGCGCGGGTTGTTCAGGGGCCGCCAGATCCGCTCGCCATCGGCGGTCCAGATGGCGAGGCCGTCCGAATCATGCACCTCCGGCCGCCAGTCCAGCATCCGGCCGCGGCCGTATTCGCCGTACCAGAACATCGAGGTCAGCGGCGCCAGGCCGAGGCGGAACACCGGCTTCCGCAGGAACAATGACGCCTCGATCTCCATCACCACACCCTCGGTCCGGTGCAGGGTGAAGCGGTAGGCGCCGGCGATGCTGGGCCCGTCCAGCACGGCGCAGACAATGGCCGGCTGCGCCGGGTCCGGCGCCTCGGCGATGAAGAACTGGGTGAAGATCGGGAACTCCTCCGGCTTGCCGGGGGCGAAGACGTCGACCGCGACGCCGCGCGCCGACAGCCCGTACTGCCCCAGCGCTCCGATCGCCCGGAAATAGGAGGCGCCGAGGAAGGCGACCCAGTCCTGGGTGCGCCAGTCGTCGCGCCCGTGCCATTCCTGCAGGCGGAAGCCGGCGAAGCCGGAATCGGCCGGCAGCCGGCGGGCCGGGCTGTCCTGCGGCATGTCGAAATAGCCCGGCTGGTACAGGATCTCGCGGGCGCTGCCGCCGCCGACCAGATACATCTGGACCGAGTCGCCGAAATAGCGGCCGAGATGGAAGAAGGTGGCCGGATAGGCGCCGCTGCCGTCGGCGAAGGGGGCGAGGTCGGTCTTGAACCGGATCTTGCCGTGGGCGTCGTAGTCGATCGCCTGGACCACATCCGGCGCCGGCTTGTAGGGCGGTTGGTAGGGCTGCGCCGCCAGCGCCTGGGCCCGGGCGACCAGCACCTCGTAGGAGAAGGGCGCGGCCGGGCCGAGGGCCAGCCCCTGCTGCTGCGCCGCGGCGTCACGGGCGGCGGCCGGCAGCCCGGCCAGCAGCGCGGCCGATCCGGCGGCGCGGAGCAGGGCGCGGCGATGGAGCCGGGTGGTGATCATGCGTCCTCCATGGCCGGTGTCGAAGCCCACCTTACCTCAGGCCCGGCCGGCGGCACGAACAGGCTTTGACCGCGGCCGCACGGCGTCGTGAGATGGCGCCGGACAAAGAAGGGGAGGCGGGAATGAGCCTGGTGCCGGTGATCGATCTGGCGCCCGCGGCGGCGGGAGAGGCGGGGCGGCGGCAGGTGGCCGATATGGTGGCGGAGGCCTGCGAGCGCGTCGGCTTCCTGGTCGTGACCGGCCATGGCGTGCCGGCGGCGGTGATCGACCGGGCCTGGGCGGCGACGCAGGCCTTCTTCGACCTGCCCGAGGCGACGAAGCGGACCGTGGTGATGCCGCGCCCCGGCTATCCCTACGGCTATTCGCCGGTGGCGGGGGAGAGCCTGGCCCGGTCGCTCGGCGACCGGCGGCCGCCGGACCTGAAGGAGAGCTTCTCGATCGGCCCGGCCGACCTGACGCCCCCGCCCGAGTCGGAGGACGCAGTGGCCTTCGCCTGGGCCGCCAATCTCTGGCCGGCCGAGCCGCCCGGCTTCCGCGACGCCATGCTGGCCTACTACCGGGAGCTGTCCGGCCTGGCCGGCCGGCTGATGCGCCTTTTCGCCCTGGGCCTCGGCCTGCCGGAGAGCTTCTTCGACGGCCGGATCGACCGGGCGATCAGCGCGCTGCGCCTGCTGAACTATCCGGACCAGCCGGTGGCGCCGGAGCCGGGGCAGCTGCGCGCCGGCGCCCATACCGACTATGGTTCGCTCACCATCCTGCTGCCGCAGGACGCGCCGGGCGGGCTGGAGGTGCAAGGCCTGGACGGCACATGGCACGCCGTACCGACGGTGCCGGGCGGCTTCGTGATCAATCTCGGCGACCTGATGGCGCGCTGGACCAACGACCGCTGGCGGTCGACCCTGCATCGCGTCGTCAATCCGCCGCCGGATGCGGCGGGCTCGACCCGGCGCCAGTCGATCGCCTTCTTCCACCAGCCGAGCTGGGACGCGGAGATCGCCTGCCTGCCGACCTGCCTCGCGCCGGGCGAGACGCCCAGATATCCGCCGGTCCTGTCCGGCCCGCACCTGGCGTCGAAGTTCCGATCGACCGTGACTTTGACCGAGATCTAGCTCGATGGCCGAGCGGATCAGCCTCTCTCGTCATTGCGAGGAGGCGAAGCCGACGAAGCAATCCAGGGCCGGCTCGTGCGGCCCTGGATTGCTTCGCTGCGCTCGCAATGACGGTTTGGGTTTGGCGCTGCTAGCGTCAGAAATCGGAGCAGCGGCCGTTGACATCCCAGTCGCCGTAGCGGGTCGGCTCGGGTCCCTTCGGGCCGCCGATCTCGCCGGGCTTCTGCGGCACGATCTCGACCGGCGCGCCGGTGCGCGGGTCGATGCGCTCGGCCAGCTCCTGGGGCGACAGCGGCTTGGCGGCGGGGGTCTCGGTCTCGCTCATCCCCCCGATATGGCGAAGCGCGGCAACCGTGTCCAGGCTTGATCGAAGCGGCGCCGGGGCCATCTGATCCGGGACGAGACCGCGGAGGAACCGATGTCGGGCTATATCCGCACGGCGATGCTGCTGGCGGCCCTGACCGCGCTGTTCATGGCGGCGGGCTGGCTGCTGGGCGGGCAGGGCGGAATGATGATCGCGCTTCTGGTGGCGCTGGGCATGAACCTGTTCGCCTATTGGAACGCCGACAAGATGGTGCTGCGCATGCACAATGCGCGCGAGGTCGACGCCCGCACCGCGCCCGACTTCTACAACCTCGTCGCCCAGCTGGCCGAGCAGGCGCAGCTGCCGATGCCGCGGGTCTATCTGATCGACACCGACCAGCCGAACGCCTTCGCCACCGGCCGCAACCCGCAGAACGCCGCGGTCGCCGCCACCACCGGCCTCCTGCGCCGGCTATCGGCGGAGGAGGTGGCGGGCGTGATGGCGCATGAGCTGGCGCATGTGCGCAACCGCGACACGCTGATCATGACGATCACCGCGACGATCGCCGGCGCCCTGTCGATGCTGGCCAATTTCGGCCTGTTCTTCGGCGGCGGCGACAACCGCAACAACCCGCTCGGCTTCATCGGCGTGATCCTGACCGTGGTGCTGGCGCCGATCGCCGCCATGTTGGTGCAGATGGCGATCAGCCGCTCGCGCGAATACGAGGCCGACCGGATCGGGGCCGAGATCTGCGGCCGGCCGCTGTGGCTGGCCTCGGCGCTGGAAAAGATCGAAGCCTTCGCCAAGCGGATCGATTACGGTGCGGCAGAGCGGAATCCCGCCACCGCCCATATGTTCATCATCAATCCGCTCCACGCCCATGCGGTCGACAGCCTGTTCTCGACACACCCCTCGACCGCGAACCGCGTCGCCGCGCTGCGCCGCATGGCCGGCATGGCCCAGGCCAGCGGGCCGTGGGGGTGAAATTGAAAACCTGCCCCTCCCCTTGCGGGAGAGGGGCAGGGGGAGGGGGCTGTCGAGCGTAGAGCGCAGGCGCTTCCGGAGTGATCGGCAAATCGCTTCGCATCATCCCTGCGAGCACCGCTTCCCCGGCGTGAACCCCCTCCCCCTACCCCCTCCCGCGAGGGGAGGGGGAGAGTTCAAACCATCCGTTCTTATCCATCGGAGGCCCCGCCGGTGACCGCCGAGGCCGCCTCCGCCCCGCCCGCCGGCTCGCGGGCCGCGATCTTCGGCTGGTGCCTCTACGACTGGGCGATGAGCGCCTTCAACACGGTCATCGGCACCTTCGTCTTCTCGGTCTATTTCACCAAAGGCATCGTCGGCGACGCCGACCGCGGCGCGGCGCTGTGGGGCGTCGCGGCCGGCAGCGCGGGCATCGCCGTCGCCTTGCTCAGCCCGGTGCTGGGCGCGGTCGCCGATCACGGCGGCCGGCGCAAGGCCTGGCTCGCCGCCTGCGTCGCCGCGGCGGTGGTGCCGACGGCGCTGCTGTGGTTCGCGGCGCCGGAACCGTCCTGGATCCTGCCGGCGATGGTGCTGGTCGGCCTCGCCACCATCGCCTTCGAGCTGTCCTACGTCTTCTACAACGCCCTGCTGATCGACGTCGCGCCGCCCGGGAAGCTGGGCCGCGTCTCCGGCTGGGGCTGGGGGCTCGGCTATTTCGGCGGGCTGCTGTGCCTCGTCATCGCCCTGTTCGGCCTGATCGGCTTCGGCGGCGCCGCGCCGCTGCTGCCGCTGCCGGCGGTGGACTCGGCAGGCCCGCGCGCCACCGGGCCGCTGGTGGCCCTGTGGTGGCTGGTCTTCGCCCTGCCGCTGCTGCTGCTGGTCCGCGAACGGCCGGGCGGCGCCCCGATCAGGGCAGCGATCCGCCGCGGCCTCGACGATCTGTGGCGCACCCTCGAATCGCTGCCGGGCCGGGGCAACCTGGTGCGGTTCCTGGTCGGCAGCGCGATCTATCGCGAAGGCTTCAACATGCTGTTCGCCTTCGGCGGGATCTACGCCGCGGGCGCGCTGGGTCTCGATTTCGGCCAGCTGGTGCTGTTCGCGATCGGCCTCAACGTCACCTCCGGCGTCGGGTCGGTGCTGTTCGCCTGGGTCGACGACGCGATCGGGTCGAAGCCGACGATCCTGATCGCGATCGTCGGGCTCGTCGTCCTCGGCGTGCCGATCATCCTGGTCACCGACCCGGTGTGGTTCATCGGCCTGGCCCTGGTGCTGGGCCTGTTCCTGGGGCCGGCGCAGGCGGCCAGCCGCACCTTGATGGGCCGTCTCGCCCCCGTGGGCGGCGAGGCCGAGGCCTACGGTCTCTACGGCCTGACCGGTCGCGCCACCGGCTTCGTCGGCCCTTGGCTGTTCGCCGCCGCCACCGCCGCCTTCGCCACCCAGCGCGCCGGCGTGGCGGCGATCGTCGTGCTGTTCGCGCTCGGCGGCCTGATCGTGGCCACGGTGCGGGAGCCGGCGCGGGGCTGATATCAACAATTTGACAGATCTCCCCGCTTTCAGGAATGCTGTCCGCATTGGCGGGGGGAGACCTGCAAAATGGCGATTGCGGATATGGCGCCCGTGACCGGGCGCGTTCGTTACGACGGCAGCCGGTTCGGAATCGGCGGGCTGTTTCTGAAGACGATGCTGCTGTCCGTGGTGACGCTCGGCATCTACAATTTCTGGGGCCGGACGCAGATCCGGCGGGCGATCTGGGGCGCCGTCAGCGTCGACGGCGAGCCCTTCGAATACACCGGCACCGGCAAGGAGCTGTTCTTCGGCTTCCTCAAGGCCATCGCCGTCCTGATCGGCCTCGGCGTGGTGCTGGCCGGCATCGGTTTCATTCTGGGCAGGCTGCTTCAGTCCAGGGTGGCCCTGCCGGTGTCGATGGCGGCGTTCTACCTGATCGTGGCGGTGCTCGCGGTCGCCGCGGTGTATCTCGCCACGCGCTACCGCCTGTCGCGCACGCTGTGGCGCGGCATCCGATTCGGCCTCGACGGCACGGCGCGCCAATTCGTCCTCGGCACCATCGGCTATTCGCTGCTGACGGTGGTGACGCTCGGCATCTGCATGCCGCTGCTGCGGACCTGGCAGGCCCGGACGATCGTCAACAATGCGCGCTACGGCACCGTGCCCTTCCGCATGGAGGCGCGGGGGGCGAAGCTGATCTGGCCCTGGATCCTGACCATGCTGCTGGCGGGGCCGACCCTCGGCATCATGCTGGTGTGGTACCGGGTGCGTGAGTTCCGCTACTGGTCCTCCACGGTCAGCATCGCCGGGCTGAAGCTCGAGGGGCGTCTTCGTCTGGGCCAGGTGCTGGGGCCGACGATCCTGCTCGCCGTCATCACCATCGCCATCTTCGCCGCCCTCCTCGTGCCGACCATGCTCGATGTGATCGAAGCGGCCCGCACGCACACGCCGCCGCCGCCGTCCACATCCGCGCTGACGATCATCGGCATCTGGCTCTATGTGGCGCTGGCGCCGACGATCGGCTTCGTCGTCCTCGGCCATCCGGTGCTGAAGGCCAGCTGCGAGACCATGGCGATCGGCGGCGCGCTGGATCTGGAGGCGGTGGCGCAGTCCTCCGACGCCGGCCCGCGCACCGGCGAGGGGCTGTTCGCCCTGCTCGACGGCGGCGGGCTGTGACCGTCGGACCCTGGTCCGGCCGCTATTCGGACGGGAGGACGGCGCGGATAACGCCCGTCCGCGCCACGGTCGCGGCGGACAGGCTGGTGATCGCGGGCGAGGACGGCACGATCCTGGCCGAATGGCCGCTCGGTTCGCTGGATCTGGCGGGCCGGGCGGCGGCGCCGGTCCGGCTGCGGTCCGAGGAGGGCGGCGACGCCCGGCTGACCCTCGACGACCCCGCGGCCCTGCCGGGGCTGCGCGCGGCCGGCGCCCGCCTCGGCGGGCCTGAGGCCGGAAGCGGCCGGACCATCCTGTTCTGGACCCTGGGGCTGGCCGCGGTGATCGGCGCCGTGCTGCTGCTCCTGCCGCAGCTGTCCGCGTCGATCGCCACGCTGGTGCCGATCGAGGACGAGGCCTCGCTCGGCGACACGGTGGCGGACAGCATCGAGGCGATGCTCCGCCACCCGGATGCGTGCAACGGTGCGGAGGGCCGGGCGGCGGTGGATGCCCTGGCGCGGCGCCTGCTGGCGGGGCAGCAATCCCCGTACCGGTTCCGGGTCGAGGTGCTGGACAGCGACGTGCCCAACGCCCTGGCGGCGCCGGGCGGCCGGATCCTGGTGTTCCGCGGCCTGATCGACCGCATGGAAGACCCCGACGAGTTCGCCGGCGTCCTGGCGCACGAGATGGGGCATGTGCTGCACCGGCACGGGCTGCAGGGCATCATCCGCCAGCAGGGGCTCTCGATCCTGGCGATGCTGACCGGCGGGTCGGATCTCAGCCGGCTCGGCCAGGCCGGGTCGGAGCTGGTGGCCCTGTCCTATTCCCGCAGCTTCGAGCGCGAGGCGGACGAGACCGCGCTGCGGCTCCTGGCCGGGGCCGGGCTGCGCCGCGACGGGCTCTCAACGCTGTTCCATCGTCTCGCCGAGGACGCCGGCGGAGGACCGGCCTTCCTGGCCACCCACCCGCCGCTGGAGGAGCGCGCCCTGCTCGACACGCCGGACACGGCCGGCGCTTCGGCGATGAGCGACGCCGAATGGCGGGCGGTGCGGGAGATGTGCGACTGACGCCTGTCAGTGCCGGAAGTGCCGGCGCCCCGTGAACACCATGGCGATGCCGGCCTGGTCGGCGGCCTCGATGACCTCGAGGTCGCGCATCGAGCCGCCGGGCTGGATCACCGCCGTGGCGCCGGCCTCGACCAGGGCCAGGAGGCCGTCGGCGAAGGGGAAGAAGGCCTCCGACGCCGCCACCGAGCCGGCGATGCGCGAGCCGGTCTCGCCCGCGGCCTGGGCCGCCTCTGCCGACTTCGACACTGCGATCTTGACGCTGTCCACCCGGCTCATCTGCCCGGCGCCGATGCCGACCGTGGCGCGGCCCTTGGCGAAGACGATGGCGTTGGAGCGGACATGCTTCGCCACCTGGGTCGCGAACAGCAGGTCTTCGATCTGCTGCGGGGTCGGCGCCTTGCGGGTGACCAGCTTCAATTCCGACGCCTCCGGCGCCGCGTCGTCGCGGGTCTGGGTCAGGAAGCCGCCGGCGACGCTGCGCAGCACGCGGCGGCGCTGCTTCGGGTCCTGGACCCCGCCGGTCTTCAGCACGCGGAGATTGGCCTTGGCGGCGAAGGCGGCCGCGGCTTCCGGCTCGACATCCGGCGCGATCACCACCTCGGCGAACAGCGCGGTGATCGCCTGCGCCGTGGCGCCGTCGATCGGCCGGTTGGCGGCGATGATGCCGCCGAAGGCGCTGACCGGGTCGCAGGCCAGCGCTTTGGCATAGGCCTCGCTGAGCGTGGCGGCGACGGCGACGCCGCAGGGGTTGGCGTGCTTAACGATGACGACCGCGGGCTCGGTGAACTCCGACACCGCCTCGAAGGCCGCATCGGCGTCGAGGATGTTGTTGTAGCTCAGCTCCTTGCCCTGCAACTGGTCGGCCGTGGCAGGGCCGGGCACGGCCGGGCCGCTCAGATACAGCGCGGCGGCCTGGTGCGGGTTCTCGCCGTAGCGCAGCGTCTCCGCCAGCTTGCCGGACAGCGACAGGCGCGGCGGGAAGGTCTCGCCCTCGACCTCGGCGAACCAGCCGGCGATCGCCGCGTCATAGGCGGCGGTGCGGGCGAAGGCGGCGGCGGCCAGGCGGCGGCGGGTCGGGCCCAGGGTGCCACCGTTGGCGGCGATTTCCAGGCGCAGTGGCTCGTAGTCGACCGGCGAGGTGACGACCGCGACGAAGGCGTGGTTCTTGGCCGCGGCGCGGGTCATGGCCGGGCCGCCGATGTCGATGTTCTCGACGCAGTCGTCGAAATCGCCGCCGCGGGCCACCGTCGCCTCGAACGGGTAGAGGTTCGAGACCAGCAGGTCGATCGGCGCGATGCCGTAGTCGGTCATCGCCTCGAGATGCTCGTCGCTGTCGCGCCGGGCCAGGAGGCCGCCATGGATCTTCGGGTGCAGGGTCTTGACCCGCCCGTCCATGATCTCGGGGAAGCCGGTATGGGCCGAGACCTCCTTGACCGGGATCCCGGCCTCGGCCAGCGCCTTGAAGGAGCCGCCGGTCGACAGGATCTCGACCCCGCGTTCGGCCAGGAACCGGGCGAACTCGACGATGCCGGTCTTGTCGGAGACGGAGATCAGCGCGCGGCGGATCGGCAGGGCGGCTTCGGTCATGGCGGGCTCCCGGGCAAAAGTGGCCCGTCTTTAGACCCGCACGGACAGGTTGTCGACCGTCTAGACGGATGCCGCGCCGCTGCGCTGCGGATCGCCGAACCGGCTCTCCAGCCAGCGGACGGCGAAATCCGCCATCTCCGCCGCCGGGACCAGGACCGAGGGCGCGGCGCCGATGGTGCCGCGCGCTCCGCCGCCCGCGGCCAGGAAATCCTCGACCACGGTGGCGAAATAGCCCTCCGGCAGCCCGTCGACGATTGGGTCGGAGGTGTCGAACTCCTCGAACCGGCGCCAGACCGTCCGCCCATCCACCAGGATCGGCGCCTCGTAGCGCACCACCCGCTTGCCGGGGATCCGGGCCAGGTGCTCGGCATGGTGCAGCAGGCTCATGGCGTCGAGCGGGGCGCCGAGCATCAGCACCTTGCCGCGGGCCTGCACCAGCCTGGCGAAGGGCGATTGCTCGCCATAGCCGTAGTCGAGGGCGTGGCCGGCGGTGAACCAGTCGGCCCGGCCGCCGACGGCGGCGAAGGAGGCGCCGGGATTGGCGCTGCGCCGGGCGCCGGGCCGGGTGCGGACCAGCTCGGCGATGGCGCCGTTGAAGCGGCGGGCGCGGGACGAGGCCGGATCGAAGGGCGGGATGTCGTCGCGTAGCTCCGCCGGAACGTTGCCATCGTCGTCCAGCAGGTCGTGGTAGTCGTCGCTCCAGTCGGTGTAGACCAGGATCGTGCCGCCCGGGCCGATCACGTCGTGCAGGGCATCGATCAGGGCATCCGGCCCGCCGAGGATGCGCCCGACCGAGCGCAGCCCGGCATGCACCATCACCGAATCGTCGGCCCCGAGGCCGATCTCACGAAGCTGCGCGGCCAGCGTCCGCCGCGTGTGGATCTCCGCAGGCAATCGGGCCTCCGATCCTAAGCCAGCCGCCGCTCGCGGCGCAGGATCCACTGCACGCCGGTGCTCTCCGTCCCGACCTCGCCCCAGATCACCACCTGGGTGGTCTTGCGGCGCTCGGTGCCGCGGCCGAGATAGATGCCTTCCTCCAGCGCCACCTCGCCGCCATAGCCGCGCAGCCGCCAGCCGTCGCCGCTGGGCAGACGGATGATGACCGAGCTGCCGCCCTGCACCGGCGACAGCTGCAGCGCCGGATGCAGGTGGAAGCGGATGGCGAAGGGCAGGCCGCGCGCGGCGTCGGTCTCGGCGAACAGGATGTCCTCGCCGCGCAGCTCGTCGCCGCTGGCCGACAGCTCCAGCCGGCGGCGATGGACCAGCCCCAGCGCCTCGCGATAGCCGTCGTGCCAGGCGTCGATCAGCACCGAATGCGGCGTCTCCTGCCGGTCGACCTCGATGGTCCGCGGCCGCTTGCCGATGCCGGCATCGCGCAGGATCTCCGCCGAATCGCGGCCGGCGACGCAGAGCGTGGAATGGGCCGGCGTGCTGCGCAGGGCGGTGTGCCAGGCGCTGTCCTCGGCGCTGCCGCGACCGGGCCAGGCGCCGCAATTGACGATCATGCGCTCGCGCCCGACCGACAGCTCGAAGGAGAGCAGCCCGGCATGGGCGCCGTCGTCGACGCCGGCCGGCGGCGGCGCGCCGACATCCAGCAGCAGCAGGGTGCGGCCGGCCATGGCGCGCTCGAAGCCGCTGTGCCGCGCGCTCTTCGGCGCCCTGCCCTTGGAATCGGCCTGGGCCAGCACGGCGTCGATCAGCACCGGCTCGCCCTCCTGCGCGTCGTTGAACAGGGCGAAGCCGCCGTCGCCATGGCGGTACAGGCGCAGCGCCGGCGCCATCCTGTCGATCGCCAGGTGCAGCGCGTCCGGCACATGCGCCTGGGCGGCGCGGAAGGCGGCGCGGATGTCGATCAGGTGGCGCAGCACGGTCAGATGGATCGCCGGGTTGCGCTGGATGTGCCCGCCGTCGGGCAGGATCTGGCGCGGCAGGCACTTGCCGAGGATGCGCTGGGCCAGGTCCAGCCGTGGCCGGCCCTGGGGCAGGGCGACGGCGCCGTAGACCAGGCCGCGCACGGTCTGGATCTGGCGCGGGTCCATCGGATCGCCGTCGGCGACGCGGGTCAGGTGGCGCAGCTGCCGCGACAGGCTGGCGAAGACCCGGGCCCGGAAGTCGTCATCGGCGCTGGCGCAGAAGAAGTCGTGGGCGCCGAGCCAGCTGGCGATGCGCTGGCCCAGGATGTCCGGCCGCCAGGTCAGCGGGTGCCAGCGGTCGTAGCGCTCGATCCAGTGGTCGATCAGCCGCCGCGCCTGGCGCCGGGCCTGGTCGCCGCCGGCGGCGCGCAGGTCGCGCAGCCATTCGAAGCCGTGCAGCGCCTCGATGAACTCGGGGGCGGCGCCGAACGGCTCCCATGGCGCGGCGGCGGCGGCCTCGTAGGTCTGGCCGCCCAGCCGGTACTGGCCGGCGATCAGGGCGGCGCCGCGTTCGGCATCGCCCGGCCAGGGATCGGGCGGCACCATCAGCAGGTCGCGCGGACCCTTGCGCCCCAGCGCCACCGAGTAGAGCGGGTTCGAATAGGCGAACCGCGCCAGCTGGTCCTGGACGCTGCGGGTGAGGGCGCGCGGATCCCGCATCGCTCAGTTTTTGCCGCGCAGGGCGGCGAGGTTGGCGGCGTAGGCCTTGGGCCCGCCGCGGAAGGCGGCGGTGCCGGCGACCAGCGTGTCGGCGCCGGCGGCGATCACCCGCGGCGCCGTCTCCGGCGTGATACCGCCGTCGACCTCGAGCCGCACGTCGCGGCCGCCCTTGTCGATC
Source organism: Inquilinus limosus DSM 16000 (assembly GCF_000423185.1). Lineage (GTDB taxonomy): Bacteria > Pseudomonadota > Alphaproteobacteria > DSM-16000 > Inquilinaceae > Inquilinus > Inquilinus limosus. Next base: position 93,454 of record NZ_AUHM01000014.1, read on the forward strand.
ATGGCGCGCAGCCGGGCGATCTTGTCGAGCTGGCTCTCGATGAAGCTCTGCCCGCCGAAGCCGGGATTGACGGTCATCACCAGCACGAGGTCGATGTCGCCCAGCAGCTCCTCGACCATGGCGACCGGCGTGCCGGGGCTCAGCACCACCCCCGGCGACTTGCCGAGGGAGCGGATCAGCTGGACGGTGCGGTGCGGGTGCGGTCCGGCCTCGGGGTGGAAGCTGATGCGGTCGACCCCCGCCTCGGCGAAGGCCGGGATATAGGGATCGGCCGGGCCGATCATCAGATGGGTGTCGAAGGGCAGGGCCGAGCAGGGGCGCAGCGCCTTCACCACGCTGGGGCCGAAGGTGATGTTGGGCACGAAATGCCCGTCCATGACGTCGAGGTGCAGCCAGTCGGCCCCGGCCTCGGTCATGGCGCGAGCCTCCTCGCCCAGGCGGGCGAAGTCGGCGGAGAGGATGGAGGGGGCGATCAGGACCGGCTTGACCATGATCGTCCTCATAACAAGGGACCGACCGCGTCACAACCGTGACGAAGCCGGCAAGGCCGAAGGACCGGCCGGGGCGCCGCGGCGCCCCGGCCGGTCCGCGGGTTTTACTTCGCCTTCGCCAGGAACTCCTGGACGTTGTCCGGGGTCACGGTGTCGAGGCCGACATAGGTGATCTCGTCCACCTTCTCGCCCTTCTTCAGCTTCTGCAGGATCTCCATCGCCAGCACGCCCATCTGGTAGGGCTGCTGCCCGATCAGGCCGTTGGCGTAGCCGTCGCGCAGCAGTTCCAGCTCCGGCTTCAGCGTGTCGGCCGAGACCAGGACGATCTCCTTCGACGCCAGCTTGGCCTTGATCGGTTCGGCGAAGTTGCGGAAGGCGTCGGGCACGAACAGCGGCCAGCCGCCGACCGGCAGCAGCGCGTCGATGTCGGGATGCGCGGTCAGCGTGTCCTGCAGCTGCTGCACCGCCAGGGCGGCGTCGTCGTTGCAGTACAGCGGCGATCCCTCGACCTGGGTCCAGCCCTGGCCCAGCCCGTCGATCACGCCGCGCACGCGGTCGTTCAGATTGGCCGCGGCCGGGCCGCCGGAGACCATGGCGAAGGTGCCGCCGTCGGGCTTCAGCTTGGCCGCCATCTCGCCGATCGCCTTGCCCATGGCGTAGTTGTCGGTGCCGACGAAGGCCTGGCGCTTGGAGCCCGGCGCGTCGGCGTCGAAGGTGATGGTCGGGATGCCGGCCTCGACCGCCTGGTTGATGACGTTGGTCATGGCGTCGACATCGGCCACCGAGATGGCGAGGCCGTCGATGCCCTGGGTGATCAGGTCCTGCACGATCTGCGCCTCGCTGGCCGGCTCGTGCTCCACCGGGCCGATATAGACGCATTCGACGCCCAGCTTCTGGGCGGCCTCCATGCAGCCGTCGCGCGACAGGTCGAAATAGGGGTTGTTCATGGCCTTCGGCACCAGGGCGAAGCGCAGCTTGTCCTGCGCGTTGGCGCCACCCGCCATGGCCAGGACCGCGCCGAGCGCGGCCGCGGCCAAAAGAAGCTTCCTCATAATGCTCGTCCTCCCTCGTTGAACTCTCTTGTGCGCCTCAGGCCGCCCGCTTGGACCGGATGCGGTCCAGCAGCACCGCCAGGATGATGAAAACGCCGACGAAGAAATCCTGCCAATAGGGCTGCACGCCGCCCAGGATCAGGCCGTTGCGGATCACCTCGATCAGCGCCGCGCCGGTGACGGCGCCGAGCGGGCCGCCGAGGCCGCCGGTCAGGTTGGCGCCGCCGATCACCGAGGCGGCGATCACCCGCAGCTCGTAGCCGACGGCGGTGTTGGCGGGGGCGGAGCCGAGCCAGGCCAGCAGCAGCACGCCGGTGAAGGCGGCGAGGGCGCTGCAGAACACGTAGACCGAGATCTTGATCCGCTCGACCGGCACGCCGGTCAGCGCCGCCGCCTTCTCGTTGCCGCCGATGGCGAAGACGTGCCGGCCCCACTGCATGTGCCGCAGCAGGAACCAGATCATCACGGCCAGCGCCGCCATGTAGATCAGCGACGGCGGCAGGATGCCGAAGATCGGGTCGGTGCCCAGCACCCGGAACAGGTCCTTGGCCGGGCCGGCGGTGGGCGAGCCGCGGCCCTGGGTGACGACATAGACCAGGCTGCGGCAGACGCTGAGCATGCCGAGCGTGGTGACGAAGGGCGACAGGCCGAGCCGGGCGATCAGGAGCCCATTGACCAGCCCGACCACGCCGCCGACGGCCACCCCCGCCAGCACGCCGAAGGCCAGCGCCAGGCCCGGCCAGTCGACGAAGATCGGCCAGTCGGCGGTCCAGGTCATTGCCAGGCTGGTGGCGACGGCGCCGAGCGCCATCACCGACCCGACCGACAGGTCGATGCCCGCCAGGATGATCACCAGCGTCTGCCCCAGCGCCGCGATGGCGATGTAGGAGAAGTTCTGGGCGACGTTCTGCAGGTTGCGCTCGGTCAGGAACTTGTCCGAGGCGATCGTCATGACCACCATCAGGATCACCAGCGCCGCCAGGACGTAGGTGATCTGGGACGACATGATCCGGTGCAGCGGGCCCTGCCGCCGGACATTGTCGAAATTCATCGTCGCGGAGTTGGCGGCCTGGGCCATTACGCCGCCTCCAGCGCGCCGGTGATCAGGCCCGTCACCTCCTCGGGCGAGCTCTCGGCGATGCGCTTGTCGGCGACCTTGCGGCCGCGGCGCATCACGATCACCCGGTCGCACACCTCGAACACGTCGGGCATGCGGTGGCTGATCAGGATCACGGCGATGCCGCTGTCTCGCAGCCGGCGGATCAGCTCCAGCACCTCGTGCACCTGGCGCACGCTGATCGCCGCGGTCGGCTCGTCCATCAGGATCAGCTTGGCGTTGGACAGGCGGGTGCGGGCGATGGCCACGGCCTGGCGCTGCCCGCCCGACATCAGCCGGACCAGGTCGCCGGCGCGGGTCTCCGACTTCAGCTCGGCGAACAGCTCCTGCGCCCGCCGGTTCATGGCGCCATGGTCCAGCCGCCGCAGCGGCCAGGCGCCCTTCTTCAGCTCGCGGCCCAGGAAGACATTGGCGGCGGCGGTCAGGTTGTCGGCCAGGGCCAGGTCCTGATAGACCACCTCGATCCCGGCCTCGCGGGCGTCGACCGGCTTGTGGAAATGCACCGGCTTGCCCTCCAGCAGCATCTCGCCGGAGGTCGGCGGGAAGTTGCCGGCCATGACCTTGACCAAGGTGGACTTGCCGGCGCCGTTGTCGCCCATCAGCCCAACCACCTCGCCGGGCTCGATCGACCAGCTGACGCCGGTCAGGGCGTGAATCGCCCCGAAATGCTTGGCAATGTCGCGCAGCTCCAGAAGCGCCATCCCGCTCCGTTCCTCCCTGGCCCCGGTGATCCCGGCCTCGTTCGGGCGGAACTGTGAAAGAGAGCGCGGCGAAGCGCAAATTGTTTTTGTCTGATTATTAGCGAAAGAGTGAGGGGATCAGGACCGCCGCTTCAGCCGGGCGATGTGGAAGCCGTCGAGGCCGCCGAGGTCCGGCCAGTGCGAGGGCAGGGTGCGGACGTCGCCGGCCGGGGTCAGGAACTCGGCCGACCCGCCGACCTCCGACGCCGCCACCGGCACGCGGATCAGGCGGTCGTCCTCGGCCAGCAGCCGGTCGATCTGCGCCTCGCCCTCCTCGGGCAGCAGCGAGCAGGTGCACCAGATCAGGATGCCGCCCGGCCGCACCAGCTCGACCGCGCGGCGCAGCATCCGCGCCTGCGCCGCGGCCAGCTTGGCCACGTCCTCCGGCCCCTTCAGCCGCGGCACGTCGGGGTGGCGGCGGATGGTGCCGGTGGCGCTGCAGGGCGCATCCAGCAGCACGCCGTCATAGGGGGCGCCGCCGGTGAAGGTCTCGGCCTCCGCAGTGTGCAGCTCGGCGGCGAGGCCGAGCCGGCCGAGATTCTCCGCCACCCGCTTCAGCCGCCGGGTCGAGCGGTCGAGCGCGGTCACCGCGGCGCCGGCGGCGGCCAGCTGCGCCGTCTTGCCGCCCGGTGCTGAGCAGAGGTCGAGGATGCGGCGGCCCGGGATCGGGCCGAACAGCCGGGCCGGCAGGGCGGCGGCGGCGTCCTGCACCCACCAGGCGCCCTCGGCGAATCCCGGCAGCTCCGGCACCAGGCCGCCGGCCTCGCGCCGCAGCGTCCCGGTCGGGAGCGGCCGGGCGTCGAGCTGCCCGGCCCAGAGATCGGGGTCGGCCTTGACCGAGAGGTCCAGCGGCGCCTCGTGCAGATGCGCCTCGGCGATGGCGGCGGCGGTGGCGGCGCCATAGGCCTCGGCCAGGCGCGACCACAGCCAGTCCGGCGTGTTCAGCCGGGCGGCGTCCTGACCGGCCAGAAGGGCCGGGCCGTCCTCGGCCAGCCGGCGCAGCACGGCGTTGACCAGGCCCTTCATGCCGGCGAAGCCGGTCAGCCCGGCCAGCTCGACCGAGGTGTCGACCGCGGCGTGCGACGGCGTCGCCAGGAACAGGCGCTGGGCCAGGCCCAGGCGCAGCACGTCGCGCACCGTGGCGGCGCCCCGCGGCAGCGGCGTGTTCAGCGCGCCGTCGATCAGCGCGTCGATCTGGCCCAGGCGGCGCAGCGTGGTGGTCAGCAGCAGGCGGGTGAAGGCGCGGTCGCGCGGTTCCATGCCCTGCAGGGCGAGATGGGAATCGAGGGCCTCGTCGATCGGGCGCCGCTGCGCCAGAACGGCCCGCAGCAGCTCGACGGCGGCCTTGCGCGTGGCCAATCCGGTGTCGGTCATGCGCGGGATGTAGACCATCGGCGCCGGGCGGACCAGTGCCAACGCGCACTTTCGCGTTCGGCCCCGCCGCGCCATGCTGGGGCAAAGAGGGAGAACACGCCGATGCCGCCGGACACCACCGCCGCCCGCCGCCTGTATCTGGAGGACCTCGAGGTCGGGCAGCGCTTCGGCTCGGGCACTGTCGCGGTCACGCCCGAGGCGATCAAGGCCTTTGCCGCCCAGTTCGACCCGCAGCCCTTCCATCTCGACGAGGAGGCGGCGAAGGCGACCTTCTTCGGCGGGCTCGCGGCCAGCGGCTGGCACACCGCGGCCCTGACCATGAAGCTCCTGGTCGGCGGCGAGTTCCTGCCGGTGGGAGGGCTGATCGGCGGCGGCACCGACGAGATGCGCTGGCCGCGCCCGGTGCGCCCGGGCGACGTGCTGCGGGTCGAGAGCGAGGTGCTGGAGATCCGGCCGTCCCGGTCGCGCCCCGACCGCGGCATGGTCAAGACCCGGATCACCACCCTGAACCAGGCCGGCGAGCCGGTGCAGGTGATGGTCGCGAACATGGTGGTTCCCAGGCGGCCGGCTTAGCTGGCTTGGCGGCCTTTCTCCTTCCCGTCATGGCGAGGAGCGAAGCGACGTGGCCATCCAGGGGCCGGTGCGAGCGGCCCTGGATGGCCACGCCCCTACGGGGCTCGCCATGACGGGTCAATACTTCAGACGACGGGCCCTATCCCAGCAGCCGCGCCACCAGCGCCGGCACCTCGCGGATCGAATCGAGGGTGTGGAAGCCGGGCGGCGCCACCTCCGGCCGGCTCACCGCCTCATGCGCCCAGGTGATGCGGTAGGGGATGTGCACCGCCTGGCCGCCGAGGTCGAGCACCGGCAGGATGTCCGAGCGCATCGAGTTGCCGATCATCAGGAACCGCTCCGGCGTCGCGCCGGCGCGCTGCAGGATCCGGCGATAGGTCGCCTCGTCCTTCTCGGCCACGATCTCGACGCTCTCGAACCGCTCGGCGAGGCCGGAGCGGGCGACCTTGCTCTCCTGGTGGAACAGGTCGCCCTTGGTGATCACGATCAGTCGGATCCGCCCCGCCTTCGCGTCCGGCGCCAGCGCGTCGAGCGTCTCGGCCACGCCGTCGATCAGCTCGACCGGATGGTCCATCATCGCCTTGCCGAGGTCGAGGATGGTGCGGATCTCGCCGGCGCCGATGCGGCCGCCGGTGATCTCGATCGCAGTCTCGATCGTCGACAGGGTGAAGCCCTTCACGCCGTAGCCGAAGCTCTTCAGGTTGCGTGCTTCGGTGTCGAGCAGGGTGCGTTCGAGCGTCTCGGCGTCGACCCAAGGGGCGAGGAGGGCGACCAGCCGGGCATGCGTCTCCTCGAACACGGATTCGCTGTGCCACAGCGTGTCGTCCGCGTCGAAGGCGACGGTCAGGGGGGCGGGCATCGGGACCGTCAGCTCCGACGGGCGACGAAGCCGGTGATCGACTCGGTCAGCGCGTGCAGGGCGAAGCCGAGGAACAGGACGCCGGAGGCGCGGACGAACCAGATCTCGTGCCGGCGGTAGAAGCCGCGCACCGCCGAAGCGCCGGCGACGGCGACCAGGATGACATAGGCGGCGACGGCGCCGAGGCAGGCGGCGCCGACCAGGGCCGGCAGCTCCGACCAGGTCAGGCTGGCGGCATAGCTGGTGAGCAGGGCGGTGAAGGTGGCGACGGCCACCGGATAGCCCTTCGGGTTGGTGACGCCGAACAGCAGGCCCCGCAGCAGCGGCCGCCGCACCGACGTGTCGATCGTTCCGTCGGAGCCGCGGCGCACGGTCAGCGCCGACCAGCCGAGCCACAGCAGATAGGCGCCGCAGATCAGCCCGAGCGCGTCGAACACCGCCGGGCCGATCACCTGGGCGCCGATGATCGCGGTCAGCGCCAGCGCCGACCACAGCGCGTCGCCGACCAGGTGGCCGCACAGGAAGGTGGCGCCGGCCTTTCGCCCCTGGCCGGCGGAGATGCCGAACAGGGCCAGCACCGCCGGCCCCGGCGAGATGCCGTAGGCGAAGCCGGCGAGGCCGGAAGCCAAAAGCAGGGTGCCGTTCACGATTCCTCCGAAACAGCGGGGCTGCGGTCGCAGCCGGCTCCAAAATCGGCCATAAGGGACGCCCGGGGCAAGCCCGGCGCATTGGGCGGAGGACGGGATGGACACGACGGAGATCCTGAGGCGCTTCGATACCGAATTGCGGCGCGCCCCGGTGCAGGCCGATCCGGCCTACCGGGTCGAGCCGCTGCCTGACGTCACCCGCATCATCGGCCCCGGGCTCGGGGTGCATGACAACTTCGTGCTGTGGAGCCGGCTCGACGCCGCCTCGGCCGACGCCGCGATCGCGCGGGAAGCCGCGTTCTTCGCGAGCGAGGGCCGGTCTGTCGAATGGAAGCTGTACGGCCATGACGCGCCGGCCGATCTCGGCCAGCGTCTGCAGGCTGCCGGCTTCGTGCCGGAGGAGCCGGAGACGCTGCTCGCGCTCGACCTCGACGGCCCGCTGCCTTCGCCGGTTGACCCGGAGGGCGTGACGGTCGAGCGGGTGGTCGACCCGGTGCGCTTCGGCGCCATCGACGACCTGATGGCCGCGGTCTACGGCGCCGACGACGACTGGCGGTCGGAGGTGCTGGGCGCCGAGATCGCGGCGGCGCCCGACCGGCTGTCGGTCTATCTCGCCATGGCCGACGGCCATTGCGTCTCGGCCGGCTGGATCCGGTTCCATCCCGGCACCGCCTTCGCCGATCTGTGGGGCGGCTCCACCCGGCCGCACTGGCGCGGCCGCGGCATCTACCGCGCCCTGGTGGCGAAGCGGGCCGCCGAGGCCAAGACCCGGGGCTTCCGCTTCCTCACCGTCGACGCCTCGCCCGACAGCCGGCCGATCCTGGAACGGCTCGGCTTCCGGGCCTTGACCACGACCACGCCCTATGTGCGGGACGCTGAAGGCTGAGCGTCTGTACCGGTGTGGCCTGGAGTAAATCGTCATGGCGAGCGAAGCGTGGCCATCCAGTCTTTCAGCCCCGCTGATAGTGGCGACAGACTGGATGGCCACGCCCCTTCGGGGCTCGCCATGACGGCTTGAGTTTCCCGTAATCCGCTCAACCGCGGCCGATATAGGGCATGTTCGTCGCCATCACCGTCACGAACTGGACGTTGGCGTCGAGCGGCAGCGACGCCATCATCAGCACGGTGGTGGCGACATGGGCCGCGTCCATCAGCGGCTCCGGCCTGATCGAGCCGTCGGCCTGGGGCACGCCCTTGGCCATCTTCGACGCCATGTCGGTGGCGGCGTTGCCGATGTCGACCTGGCCGCAGGCGATGTTGTACTTCCGCCCGTCCAGCGAGGTCGACCGGGTCAGGCCGGTGATGGCGTGCTTGGTCGCGGTGTAGGGGGCGGAGTTCGGCCGCGGCACATGGGCCGAGATCGAGCCGTTGTTGATGATCCGGCCGCCCTGCGGGTCCTGGTCCTTCATGATCCGGAACGCCTCCTGCGTACACAGGAACGGCCCGGTCAGGTTGGTGTCGACCACCGCCTTCCACTGCTCGAAGGTCAGCTCCTCCAGCGGCACGCCGGGGGCGCTGACGCCGGCATTGTTGAACAGCACGTCCAGGCGGCCGAAGCGGGCCTTGGCGGCGTCGAACAGGGCGCGGACGCTGTTCGGGTCGGTGACGTCGGTCGGCACCGCCAGGGCCTGATCCGCCGGCGCGCCCGACACGCGGATCGTCTCCTCCAGCGCGTCCTGCCGGCGGCCCGCCAGCACCACCCTGTAGCCCTCCTTCAGGAAGGCCAGCGTCACCGCCCGGCCGACGCCCGACCCGGCCCCCGTCACCAGCGCCACCTTGCTTGCCATCTGCGTCTCTCCCGTATCGATCCCGGGGTCGGCTGCATCCGCCCCGCGTCCAGACGGACCCTAGCGATTATGTCCGACTTAGTCAGCCGGATTGCGCGGCGAGGCGGCGGAACGGGTTCAGACCGCCGCCTGCAGCTCCGCCGCGCCGTCGGTAACCGAGGCCAGCACGCTCTTCACCACGAAGATCTGGCCCAGCTTACGGGCCACGGCCTCCCATTCCGGGCAGGCCTCGCGGCGGAGGGCGATGGTCACCCGCATCTCTTCGCCCTGGCGCTCGGCCGACACCTGGTCGGGCACCATGTCGCGCAGGCAGAACGGCTCGAGCAGGCGGGGCAGCAGGTTGGTGTCGGCCAGGCCGACCACGTGAAAAACGACCTGCGCATCGTCGCGGGTCATGGTCATCGTCTTCTCCCGGGGAAACGCGAACAGCAACGACGAAGACCCCGGGGGAGCCGGCACGGCCGGCCCGGGGCCTAGTGGCTAATTCGCAGGGAGCGCGTGGTGACCATGACTCATGGTTAGCCGGTGGATGTCGGATTGGCAAGTCTGCGGGACGCGGCGGCGTCGCTCAGGACCGTCGCTGTAGGAAAAGACACCGGGCATCGATTGACTCCGCGGACGGTCACTCTATGAATCCTCGCTTCACAAGAACAGCGTGGCCGGCCAGCGGCCGCGCCTCGGCGGTGAGGAAGGGCCATGAAGTCTGGCGGCGGGGCGCGCCGTGTCGTGCCGGCGATGCTGCTGGCGGCGGTGCTGGCCTGGGCCGGACCAGCCGCGGCGCAGGAGGTCCCGGCCCGGCCGGAGGCGGGCGGCTTCCGCCTGGGAATCCAGCCCTGGCTGGGCTACGGCCTCTGGCATGTCGCGGCGGCGAAGGGGCTGTTCCGGGCCGAGGGTCTGCCGGATGTCGAGATCGTGACCTTCGCCGAAGACCGGGAGATCAACGCGGCACTGGCCGACGGCTGGCTCGACGGTGCGGGCGTCGCCACCCATACCGCCCTGATGCTGGCGGCGGCGGGAACGCCGATCCGGATCGTCGCGCTGCTCGACGTCAGCATGACCGCCGACGCCATCATCGCCGGCCCGGGGATCGAGACCGTGGCCGACCTCAAGGGCAGGGAGGTGGCCTATGAGGCGGGCAGCACCAGCCACATGCTGCTCAGCTCCGCCCTGGACCGGAACGGCATGAGCCTCGCCGACATCACCTCGGTGGCGATGCCGGCCCTGGATGCCGCCGCCGCCGTGACGGTGGACCGCACCGCGGCGGCGGTGAGCTACGAGCCCTACCTGTCCCTCGCGCGGCTGGTCGATCCGTCGGTCCGGCTGCTGTACACGGCGGCCGAGGAGCCCGGCCTGATCTCCGACGTCTTCGTCGTGCGCGAGGAGGTGGCGGCCGGTCGCCCGGGCCAGGTCGCGGCGCTGCTCCGCGCCTGGCAGGCGGCGCATGACGATTACGAGAAGAACAGGGCGGACGACCGCGCCATCATCGCCAGGGCGGTGAAAGCGATGCCGGAACAGCTGTCGACCGCCTTCGACGGTATCACCTTCTATTCCCTGCCGGAGAGCAAGGCCCAACTGACCGGCACCTTCGCCCGGCAGGTCATCGCCGATGTGGAGGAAGCGGCCCGGGCCGCCGGGCTGCTGCGGGGCGAGGTCGATGCCGCAGCGCTGATCGATCCGCGCTTCGTCGGCGCCGTCGTCCCGGGCCTGTGACGGCCGGCCTGGTCAATGCAGGGTGATGTCGGTGTCCAGCGTTTCAACCTGCGCGACGCCCATCTCGGCGCCGACCCGCATATTGGCGGTCGCCCGCTCGATCAGGTGCGTGACGCCTTCGGCATCGACCGCGGCGGCGATCATCTGCCCGGTCAGGAAGGCGAGAGCACCGATCAGCGCGCCGCTGAGGGCATGGGGATCGCCGCCGACCTCGTCGGCGTAATCCTCGGACCGCTCGCCGATCAGCGCGAGAAGATCGCTGTGGATCTGTTGGGTCAGGGGACCGATGGTGTCCATGTCCATCCTCCTCGGCGGCGTTCCCGGGCAGGGCCGGCCACGCCGGCTATCGGGTCAATAGCGCCCGGGCAAAGCCGGTTCCGGCCGCGGCTGCGGCATCCGGGCCCTGTGCCGCCGAAAGAATTCGGGGTGTTGCCGCTTTGTTCAAGAGAGGGCGGGCGCTATGCTGGGCCATACCTATCGCGTCGGCTGGCGAGCCCGATGCACGGGACACAAAAGGCCATCGGCCGCGGGGGAGGGCCATGTTCAGCCACATCACGGTGGGCACCAACGACATCGATCGGGCCAAGCAGTTCTACGACCAGGTGCTGGCGGCGATCGGGCTGCGCTGCCAGCTCGACGACCGGGTCGCGGGCTGGCTGTGCTACGTGCCCGAGGGCGACAGCGGCCCGGAATTCCTGATCTGCCGCCCGATCAACGGCGAGAAGGCGACCTTCGGCAACGGCGTCACCATCGGCTTCAACGTGCGCGAGCGGACGCAGGTCGACGCCTTCCACCAAGCGGCGTTGGCCGCGGGCGGCGCCGACGAGGGCGCGCCCGGCGTCCGGCCGCACTACCACCCGAACTATTACGGCGCCTATGTCCGCGACCCGGACGGCAACAAGCTGTGCTGCGTCTGCCACCGGGCGGACGCGCCGGGGCTGTTTCCCTGACCGCCGTGTCTAGGCCGGCTGCTCCGTGATCGAATCGACGCGGTCCGGGTAGAAGGCCAGGTGGTCCTTGATCGCGGCGACGGCGTCGTAGGGCGCCTCGTAGCTCCACACCGCGTTCACCGCCTGCTCGCCGCCCGCCGGGATGCTGTAGTAGGCGGCGTCGCCCTTGTAGGGGCAGTGGGAGGCATGGTCGGTGCGCTGCAGCGCCGCCATGTCGACGTCCTGGCGCGGGATGTACTGCACCGGGGGATAGCTCGCCTCGCGCAGCGTCAGCGCGTTGCGGCTGTCGGCGATGACCCGGCCGCCGGCCGTGACCACGACCCGGCCCGGATTCGGCGCGATCGTGATCGGATGGTCGGGTCCGGGGATCTTCCTCGGCTTGTCGCTCATGGCGCGATCCTCGCTGCTGTGTCCGGATCTCCGATGTGGGGCCGGGGCCGCGGCGAGGGAAGGGGCGGTCAGAACTTGCCGTGGCGGAGATAGGCTTCCTGCGGCGAGACGCCCTCGAGGATCGCCTTCCGCACCAGGTTCTCCTGCCGCATCACGTCCTCGACCCGGCCGACCACCTCCTCGGCCAGGGCGTCGGGGATGACGACGATGCCGTCGATATCGGCCACCACCCAGTCGCCGGTGGCGATCCGCACCTGGCCGATGGTGATCGGCTCGCCATAGGCCTCGGGCACCCAGGCGGCAACGATGTCGCGCGGGGTGCGGAAACGGGCGAAGACCGGGAAGCCCAGCCTGCGGATGAAGGCGTTGTCGCGCGACCCGCCGTCGACGATATAGCCGCGCACGCCGCGCGACTGCAGCGCCTCCGCCGACAGCTCGCCCATCAGCGCCCGCACGTCGTCCTGCGGCTGGCAGATGGCGACATGGTCCTTCGGCACCACCGTCAGCAGCTCGGTCCAGGCTAGAAGGCTCTGATGCGCATCGACCGTGTCGTCCGGCCGGCCGCGGATGGTGAAGACGCGGCCGGAGACGCGGGTGTCCGGGTCGATCGCGACAATGGTCCGCGGCAGCACGCAGTTGGCGTGACCCAGGTCGCGCAGCACGTCGTAGACGGCCCCGGAATAGCAGGCCTCCAGCCGGGCGGTCAGGTCGGTCATGGTTGGTCCTCCCCAGGACGCAGCGTCACGTCATGATCTTGTTTTTGCTGTCATTGGGCTTGACCCGGCAATCCAGAGGATGTCGAGGCCTTCTGGATGCCCGGGTCAAGCCCGGGCATGACAATAAGGGGGGCCGCATCCCATCCTCGGGACCGTGTCACGCCGCGACCGGCGGCAGCCAGCCCTGGGCCTCGCGCCAGTCCTTCGGCAGGCCGGCGAAGCGGTCGAGGCGCATCGTCGACAGGTCGGCGAAGCTGCAGGCGCCGTCGATGATCAGGTCGCGGATGGCGTGGCCGCTGGCCGGCGACAGGCCGAAACCGACGCTCGACATGGTGGCGACGATGGCGTTGTCGAAGCCCGGCATCCGGTCGATCACCGCGCGCCCGTCCGGCGTGTTCTCGATCACGCCGGACCAGCTGCGGATCATCCGCACATGCGCGGCCTTCGGGAACAGCTCCATCAGCCGGCGGCCGATGTTGCGCAGCAACGGGCTGGACGGCTTCGGCGGCGTCGAGAGGTCGACCGGCGGCAGCCATTCATGCGGGCCGCCGCCATAGACCAGGTTGCCGCGCAGCGTCTGCCTTCCATAGAGGCCGTTGCCGTCGACCCCGCTCATCGGCATCGGCGGCAGGGGCTCGGTCACGATCATCTCGGCCCGGCCGGAGGCGACCGGCAGGTCGACGCCCAGCATCCCGGCCAACAGGCCGGTCTGCGGCCCGGCCGCGATCACCACATGGTCGCAGCCGAAATCGCCGCGGTCGGTGCGGATTCGAGTCACCTTGCCGCCGGCCGTCTCGAAGCCGGTCACCGTGCAGTGCTGCAGGATGCGGCCGCCATGGTCCTGCAGCGCCCAGGCATAGGCCTGGGAGGTGCGCTGCGGGTTGGCGTGGCCGCCATAGTTCAGCAGATAGCCGCGCTCGACGGTCTCGCCCACCAGCGGCGCCAGCTCGCGGATCTGCTTGCCGTCCAAGGTCTCGTAATGGAAGCCCTGCTTCTCGCCCATCCGGACCCAGCCCAGCATGAACTCGACGTCCGATTCATGCAGCACGATCTTCAGCCGGCGCGGCTGGTGCTCGGTCGGATAGCCCAGAAGCTCGTCCATCTGCGGCCACAGCCGCTGCTCCTCGGCGAACAACGGGCTCTGCGGATGAGTGCAGCCGCCGCCGTTGCGGCCCGAGGCCTCCCAGCCGACGATGCCCTTCTCCAGCACCAGCACGTCGACGCCGTCGCGCGCCAGCCACCATGCGGTGCTCAGCCCGGTGACGCCGCCGCCGATGACGACGACCGAGGCGCCGCTCTTCTCCGTTCCCGCCATGATCCGCCCTCCGCCTCAGCCCTGCTTCGCGTCGCCGGTGGGGATCTCCCACCAGGGCATCCACTGGCTCTCGATGCCGAACCAGGAATCCCATTCCTGCCGCACCACCTCGGCCTCGTCCTGCGGCCACAGCACCTTCAGCGGCAGCGGCCGCACCGGCGGGCGGTAGCTGGCCAGCGGCACTTGGCCGACATCGATGCGGGAGGACAGGGCCAGCAGCATCGCCACCTGCTCACGACAGCGGCGGCCCTGGCACAGCCCCATGCCGGCACGGGTCAGGCGTTTGACCTGGTCCTGGTTGACCGGCCCGTCCTCCAGCAGCGTGGTCAGCGACCGGGTGCCCATCTTGTTCGATTTGCGCTCGAGATAGCGCGGCGGGCTGACATCCAGCAGCTCGCCGCGGCTGACCTCCTCACACTGGCAGACCAGCACGTCGAGCCCGCCGGTGTTGAGCAGCGCCTTCAGCCAAGTCATCCGGTGGTCGGCCTGGCCGCAGACCGGCTGCGCCAGCCCGGCCCGGGCCGCCACTACATCGGCTTCGGCCGCCCTGCCCAGGGACGCGGCCGCGGCGATCGCCGCCACCCGCCCCTCCTGCCGCGCCACGGCGGCGTCGACCGACTTGGCGGCGTGGATGCCGGCGCAGTCGCCGACCGCATAGGCGAAGGGCAGGGCGGTGCGGCCGTCCGCCTCCGTCACCGGCACGTGGCCGCCGCGGTCCGGGTCGTGCACCAGCCTGGCGTCCAGCGCCGCCAGCAGCTCGATATTCGGCACCGTGCCGATGCCGAGCGCGATGGTGTCGCAGGCGATGTCGCGCTCGCTGCCCGGAACGGGCGAGAGCTGGTCGTCGATCCGCACCAGCGTCGCCGTGGTCACGCCCTCGACGTTGCCCGAGGCCACCTTGATCACATGGCCGGTCAGCACCGGCACGCCATGCGCCTGCACCGCCTCGACCAGCGCGGCGGGACCGACCGGTTCGGCCGCCACCTCGACGATGCCGGCCACCTCCAGCCCGCGGCCCAGCGCCGTCAGCGCCAGGTCCAGCGCCTCGGCGCCGGAGCCGAGGATCAAAAGGCGCCGGCCGGCGAAGGCGTCGTAGCCGGCGATCAGCCGGTGCGCCGCGGTCACGCCCATCACCCCCGGCAGGTCCCAGCCCGGGAAGGACATGCCGAGGTCGCGCCGGCCGGCCGCCACCACCACCCGGTCGAAGCCGACCAGCCAGGACCGCTCGGCATCGGCCAGCCCGGCCACGGGACCCGGCATCCACTGCACGCCGGGGCCATTGGCGAACAGGCCCCAGACGGTGGTCTGCAGCAGCACCTCGACGCCCTTGTCGAACAGCTCGGCCAGCTCCGGCGACGCCTCCAGGAACGGCTCCAGCAGGCGGCCGGGCGTGTTCACCGCCGCGGTGGCGCGGCCGCCGAAATGCAGCGGCACATCCATGCCGATCAGGGCGCCGTCAACCGGGTTCTCGTCGACCAGCAGCACCTCCAGCCCGCGCTCCGCCGCCTCCGCCGCCGCGGCGATGCCGGCCGGGCCGGCGCCGATCACGAGCAGCTGGACATGGCGTTCGACCGCCGGGGTCTTCCCGGCGACCGATTTCGGATCGATGGGGGGATGGGGCATGATGGCTTCGTTCTCCGACGCGGCGTCCGGGCCGGCTCCCCTCTTGCCTTGCAGGGCGTCGCCTGCTGCGGGCATACAGGATGGGTCGGCATCTGGCTGGTGACGCAAGGCTACCGCCGGCACCGATCGAGGACCGACGCATTGGCGACAACGAAGAACAGCAGAGCGACGGCGGAAGGCGGAAACGGGCGCCGGACGCTGAGCCGCGAAGACTGGGTCAGGGCCGCGCTGAAGGTTCTGGAGAAGGGCGGCGTCGCCAGCATCAAGGTCGACCGGCTGGCGAAGTCGCTGAAGGTGACGCGGGGCAGCTTCTATTTCCACTTCGGCGGCCGCAAGGACCTGCTGACGGCGCTGCTGGAGGAGTGGCGCCGCCGCAACTGCGCCCCGTTCGAGGCGCTGGAGGGCCGCGACGACCTGGCGGGGACGGCGCTGTTCCGCGCCTTCCGCAACGTCTGGGTCGACGAGAACCCGTTCAGCCCGGCGCTCGACATGGCGGTGCGCGACTGGGGCCGCGCCGCCAAGGAGGTGGCCCGGGCGGTGCAGGAGGCCGACCAGTTCCGCATGGGCCTGCTGCGCCGCGCCTTCGGGCAGATGGGCTATGCCCCGGACGAGGTCGAGATCCGCGCCCGGATCAGCTATTTCCACCAGATCGGCTACTACGCCATCCCCTTCCGCGAGCCGCGGCCGGAACGGCTGCGCTACGTGCCGATCTATGACGATGTATTGACCGGACGACCGTTCAGGGAATCGGAGCCATGCTGACGATCTGGGGCCGGCGCAACGCCTTCAACGTGCAGAAGGTGCTGTGGCTGGTGGGCGAGCTCGGCCTGCAGCACGAGCACATCCCGGCCGGCGGCGACTTCGGCGGGCTGGACGATCCGGCCTTCCGCGCCAGGAACCCGCATGGAAGGGTGCCGGTGATCGACGACAGCGGCACGGTGGTATGGGAATCGCACAGCATCCTGCGCTACCTCGCCGCCCGGCATGGCCGGTTCTGGCCGGCCGATCCGGCGGAACGGTCCTTCTCCGACCGCTGGATGGACTGGTCGCTGGCGACGCTGCAGCGCGACTTCATGGACCTGTTCTGGGGCCATTGGCGCACCCCCGAGGCCGAGCGCAACCGGGAGCTGATCACACGGAAGCAGGAGGCCTGCGCCGCGCATTTCCGGCTGCTCGACCAGCATCTGGCCGGCCGGCCCTTCCTGGCGGGCGAGGCGTTCGGCCTGGCCGACATCCCGGCCGGCACCGCGCTCTACCGCTATTTCGAGATGGGGCTGGAGACGCCGCCGGTGCCGAATGTCCGCGCCTGGTACCGCCGCCTGTCCGACCGGCCGGCCTATCGCGAGCATGTGATGATGCCCTTCGACGACATGTACGGCCGGCTGGCCTATTGATCCACGGAAGGCGGCTGTGACCAGCTTCGTCATCCTGCTGCGGGCGGTGAATGTCGGCGGCACCGGCAAGCTGCCGATGAGCGACCTGAAGGCCCTGTGCGAGGCGGCGGGGCTCGCCGACATCCGCACCTATATCGCCAGCGGCAATGTCGTCTGCCGCAGCGACCGGACGGAGGCCGAGATCAAGGCCGCGGTGGAGGCCTCGCTCGAGGCCTATGCCGGCAAGCCGGTCGGCGTGCTGGTGCGCAGCGCCGCGGAGATGGCTGAGGTCCTGGCGGCGAACCCGTTCCCCGGGGCCGCGCCGAACCGGACCGTGGCGATCTTCCTCGACGCTCCGCCGCCGGCCGATGCGCTGGAAAAGGCGACCGGCCGGCAGGGCGAGGGGATGCGGCTCGGCAGGCGCGAGATCTATGTCCATTACAGCGACGGCATGGCCCGTTCCAAGCTGTCGATCCCGGCGGCCAAGGCCGGCACCGCCCGCAACATGAACACGGTGGCGAAGCTGGCCGAGATGGCCCGGGGTTAGCGTCCGCCGAGGAAAGCCGCAATCTCGGCGATCAACGCATCCCGGCCGCGCTCGGGGCGGTCGAGATGCACGAAATGGGTGGCGCCGGGCAGGGTGACGCTGCGCACGCCCGCGGACCGCATTGCGTCATGGGCGAAGGCGTCGACGTCCTCCGGCCGGCTCCAGAAATCGTGTTCGGAGCGGACCAGCAGGATCGGCGCGGTGATCGAGCCGGCATCGAACAGCCTGCGGCCACCGGCCTGATGGAAGCTGTCCTCCATCGCTCCGGCCGGGGCGCGGAAGGCGGGGGGATCGCGCGTGTCCGAGGCCGGGTCGCTGGCCAGCGCTTCCCGGGCATAGGCCTCGGCCACCGCCGGGTCGCGCCAGCTCGCCTTGTCCTCGGCCGGGATCGACTCGTCCCAGGCCGGGAACAGCGCCGCGGCCGTGGTCGGCCGATAGCCGCCGAGCTTCGGGCTCGGCCGGTCCGGATGCTCGGGATCAGCCGACTGCGTGCCGGGGCCCAGCGTCGGATGCCGGTCGGCGCCGCCATAGAGCGCGTTCAGAACCACTAGATGGCCGACCCGCTCGGGCCAGAGCGAGGCGTACCAGGCCGACCACATGCCACCGGTGGCCCAGCCGATCAGGGCGACCGTGTCCGATCCGGCGCGCCCCGCCGCCATGCGGGCCACGGCGTCGATGTCGCGCACCACCTCGTGGCCGCGTGACAGCGGCCGGCTCTCGGCCGCCGGCCGGTCCATCGCCGCCGGCCGGTCCGACCCGCCATAGCCGCGGACGTCCATGATGAAGACCCTGCGGCCCAGCCGCTCGGCCAGATCCCCGGCCAGCGATCCGCCCGGCACGTCGAGGTCGAAGGACCCGATCCCCGGCACCCGGGCGCCATGGACCAGGATGATCGGCTCGCCCGTGCCGCCGGCCCGGGGCCGGACTTCGCGGATATGGATGCCGACCTTGTCCGCAGTCGTCACCCGCAGCTCCTCGCGGACGAGATCGGGCCCGGCCGCGGCCGGGCCCGCGGCGAGGGCGGCGGCCAGAAGAGCGGCCCGGGAAGCGCGCAGCACAGGCATCGATCCCTCCGGATTGGTGCTCCGGCTTCTTTGGGGCAGCCCGTCTGATCGATCAAATATCGCTTCTGCTCGCTTTGATATGTCTTCGGTATCAGCGGGTGCTGTCCGGCTGCACCGTCAGCAGGTTGGCGTCACGGGTCAGCAGCCAGCGGCCGTCCGGCTGCTTGCGCAGGATGGTCAGGGTCCAGCCGGCGCGCCGCACCGGCTGGCCGACCGGCGGCGTGACGGTGATGTCGATATGGGCGCGCAGATACGCCCAATCTCCCAGCACCTGCAGCTCGCGGATCTCGCTGCGGCCGTCGATGCTCATCTCCGATTGCCCGGCGGAGGCGGCGGCGAAGGCCTCCTTGCCGAAGGGTTCATGGCCGGGGACCATGAAGACCACGTCGTCCGACATCAGGCTCAGCACCGTCGCCACGTCGCCGGCCTTGCTGGCCTTCATCCAGGTCTCGACCAGGTCGTGGATCGCGCGCTCATCCTCCGTCATCGCAGGCCTCTCCGGTTGCGGGACGGAGTCAGTCTAGCCGGAACCGGCCGTCGGGCCAGACCCGACCCGCCGGGCCCGGAACTCGGCCAGGAGGCGCCAGTCGCCTTCGCCGTCGGGCGACCGATCGGCCCGCCAGACGAAGCTGTCCGGGGTGATCTCGCGGAAGCTCCAGCGAATGACGGCGCCGCTTTCGTCCTTGCCCAGCTGGACGATGTCGCGGCCCTCGGCCCGGCCGATCTGCCGGGTGTAGTACTGCTTCAGCGGGTCGTTCCACAGGATGTGCCACGCATCGAGGCCGGGGTCGTAGATCCTGAGCGTGGTGCCGAAGAAGACGCCGGGCAGGATCCAGACATCCTGGATGGCGCGGCCGTCCAGGGCCCAGCCGAAATGGATCTCGCCGCGGCCGGGCGTCGCGGTGCCGTCCTCGGCGAACAGCCGGGTGTCCATCTCCCAGTCGCCGATCAGCCAGCCATAGAGGCCCATCTTCTCGGCCCGGTCCGGCGCCGGGCCGTCGGCGAACAGGGCGTCTTTCAGGGAAGCGAAGGTGGTCACGAGGGCTCTCCCGATCTGTGGGAAGCCCTGGATAGGACGGGACGGGCGGCCGTCGCTTGGAGAAAATTGCGGTGCCGCCGCTCCCTATTTCAGCCGTACCGTCCGCGGCGATTCCTGCGGTGGGGGCGGGCGGTGCAGCAGGGCCGCGTCGATCCGGGCGCCGAACTCCAGCGCGCCGTCGGCCAGGGCGCCGAGGGCGAACTCGGCATAGGACACCGGAAGCAGCAGGTCGAAGCCGTCGGCGCCGGCGCGCTGCAGATGCACCCGCACATGCTCCAGCCGGGCGGTGGCGACGTCGCCCTCGGCCAGCATGTCCGGATGAAGGTCCACCGCCATCAGCTTGGCCAGGAGGTCGCGCGACCGCGTCCCGTCGAGACGCAGCCCGACATGGCCGCCGGTGCAGGGCACCGCGGCGACGCCGTCCGGCAGGCCGGGCAGCGCCGTGCCGGCCTCGGCGATCAGCAGGCGGCGCCAGGGGGCGACCGGCCACAGCCGCAGCCCGCCCACGACCAGCGCGGCCCCGGCCTCTGCGACGGCGGCACCGAAAACGGCGCGCTCCCAGCCGGCCAGGGCGGCGGCGGAGTCCGTGCTCCAGGCGGCGAGCTGCAGGATCGCCGCCGGACGCCAGGGGCGCAGGGTCAGGCCGTCGGCATCGATGGTCGACAGGGCCTCGAGCGGGTTCTCGGGGACGGAGATGTCAGCCACGGACGCGCTCTCCCTTCGGGTCGTAGAAGCAGGGCTCGGTCACCCGCACCTTGACATGGGTGCCGCGCAGCGGGTCGGTCACGAAGATCGTGCCGCCCATCCGCTCCCGGCTGCGGGCCAGGAGGCCGAGGGCGATCGGCTGCCCGGTCACCGGGCTGGTGCAGGAGGAGGTGATGTGCCCCTGGGTCGGCTCGTTCTCGCGGAACATGCCGCCCTCGACCAGATGCGCCCCGGCCATCAGCGGCTCGCCCGCCTCGGAGACCAGCCCGACCAGCCGCGGCCGGTCCGGATCGGCCAGCCCTTCGCGCTGCGCCAGCGGCTTGCCGACATAGGCGCCGTCGCGCTTGGCGAAGCGCTCATGCGCCAGGTCGGCCAGCGTGGTCTGGCCGTTGATCTCGGCGCCGGTCAGGAAGCCCTTCTCGATCCGCAGCAGGTCCAGCGCCTCCAGGCCGAAGCGCTCCAGCCCCAGCGGTTCACCGGCCGCGACCAGCCTGCGCCAAAGCTCCGGCGCGTGCTGCGCCTCGACATGCAGCTCGTAGCCAAGCTCGCCGGTGAAGCTGACGCGCAGGATGCGGATCGGTAGCCCGTCTGCCGCCACGTTCCGGACCGCCATGAAGGGCAGGGCCTCGTTCGAGACGTCCGCGGCGCCGCCGACCAGGCGCTCCAGCACCGTCCGCGCCTGCGGCCCGGTCAGGGCGACGGCGCCCCAGGCCTCGGTCACCTCGGTCACGGCGACGCGCAGCTCCGGCCAGTCCACCTCGGTCAGCCGCTCCATCGTCCGCACCACGTCATGCGCCTTGGCCGTGGTGGTGGTGACGTAGAAGCGGTCCTCGGCCAGCCGGGTGACGGTGCCGTCGTCCAGCACGATGCCGTCGTCGCGCAGCATGATGCCGTAGCGCGAACGCCCGACCGGCAGCGTCTCGATCCGGTTGACGTAGAGCCGCTCCAGGAAGGCGGCGGCATCGGGGCCCCGGACGTCGACCTTGCCGAGGGTCGATACGTCGAAGATGCCGACCTGCGTCCGGACGTGCCGGGCCTCGCGCAGCGCCGCCTGGCCCAGGCTCTCGCCCGGCCGGGGGTAGTAATGCGGCCGCAACCAGCCGCCGGAGCGCACGAAGACGGCGCCGTCGGCTTGGTGGAATCGATCGAACGGCGTCCGCCGGGTGGGGACGGTGTGCCAGCCGACCGACCGGCCGACGATGGCGCCGAAGGCGACCGGCGTATAAGGCGGCCGGAAGGTCGGGGCGGCCAAGTCGCCGGCGCGCAGATGCCGCGCCTCGGCCAGGACGCCGAGCGCAGGGCCGTTCGCGGTCTTGCCCTGGTCGGTTGCCATGCCGAGGGTGGTGTAGCGCTTCATGTGCTCGGGCGACGAATAGCCCTCGCGCGCGGCCAGCCGGATGTCGGCGGCGGTGACGTCGTTCTGGAAATCGACGAAGGCCTTGCCCGTGACCTGCGGGTCCGCGACGACGGGAGCGGAGGCCGGGGCAGGGGCGGGGCGCTGGAGGAGCGCGGTCTCGCTCGCGTGACCTCTCCCGCGGGGCGGGAGAGGTCGGACATCCGCCAGGATGTCCGGGTGAGGGCTGGCACCGGCGGCGGGAAGGCCCTCACCCGGAGCCGCTGGCGCGGCTCCGGCCTCTCCCGCAAGCGGGAGAGGCAACGCGCCAACACTCTGATGACGACCCCCGGTTAGGCGTGCCGCCCTCTGCCCGACCGCCAAGCCATCGGCGATCGCCGCCTCGGTCGAGGCGCGGCCGGCGCAGGCACCGGCCGCCAGCAGCGGGCCGTCCAACTCCGGCAGCACGAAGCCGCCGAGCCGCGTGTCGAGCCGGGGGCGGACGCCGCGCTGGCTCAGCAGATGGGTGGTCGGCATCCAGCCGCCGGACATGGCGACCGCATCGCAGTCGATCGCGATGGATCTCCCCTCGCCGTCGGCCCGGCCGATCCGGGCGCCCTCGACACCCAGACCGCCCTTGGCGCCGCGCACGGTCGACCCGGCATGGATCGGGATGCCGGCGGCGCGCAGCTCCTCCGTCAGCGGTCCGGCGGGATCGCGGCGCGAATCCACCAGCCCGGCGATCTCGACGCCGTGCCGTTTCAGCGCCAGGGCGGTCCGCGCCGCGCCGTCGTCGATCCCGGCCACCAGCACCCGCCTGCCCGGCGCCACGCCATAGCGATGGGCGTAGCGGCGCGTCGCATTCGCCAGCATCACCCCGGGCCGGTCGTTGTTCGGGAAGACCAACGGCTGCTCGATCGCCCCGGCCGCGACCACCATGGCGGCGGCGCGGATGGTCCAGAAGCGCTGGCGCGGCAGATGCGGCGGCGGTTCGGGCAGGTGATCGGCGACCCGCTCGATCAGCCCGACCGTGCCGTGGTCGTAGATCCCGAAGGCGGTGCCGCGCGGCACCAGGGTGACGCGGTCGCCGAAACCCTGCAGCGCCGCCAGCCGCTCCGCCACCCAGTCCACCGCCGGCCGGCCCTCGACCGGCTGGTCCTCGGCCAGCAGCGCGCCGCCGAAGCGGTCGTTCTCGTCGCACAGGATGACGCGGGCGCCGGCCTCGGCCGCGGCCAGGGCGGCGCTGAGCCCCGCCGGACCGCCGCCCACCACCAGGACGTCGCAGAAGGCATGGCGGCGCTCGTAGCGGTCCGGATCGGGCTCCTGCGGCGCCCGGCCCAGCCCGGCGGCGCGGCGGATGATCCGCTCATAGACCGGCTCCCAGAACGAGGCCGGCCACATGAAGGTCTTGTAGTAGAAGCCGGCCGGGAAGACCGGGGCCAAGAGGCCGTTGACCACGCCCAGCGCGTCGAAGGCCAGCGACGGCCAGCGGTTCTGGCTCTGCGCCATCAGGCCGTCATGGAGCTCGACCATGGTGGCGCGGGTGTTGGGCTCGTGCCGCGCGCCGCCGCGCAGCTCGACCAGCGCGTTCGGCTCCTCCGACCCGGCGGATAGGATGCCGCGCGGCCGGTGGTACTTGAAGCTGCGGCCGACCAGCCGGACGCCGTTGGCGAGAAGGGCGGAAGCCAGCGTGTCGCCCGGATGGCCCTCGTAGCGCTGCCCGTCGAAGATGAAGCCGAGCCGCCGCGACCGGTCGATCAGCCCGCCCTGGGCCAGGCGATGGGAGGTCATCGTCCGGCCTCCATCGCGGGACGGCGAAACGGCTCCGCCGCCGTGATCTCATGGGTCAGCGTGTCGCGCGTGACCAGGATCCAGGACCGGCAGCCGTAATTGTGCTGCCACAGCTCGCGATGCGCGCCACGCGGGTTGTCGTGGCGGTAGACATGGTCGAACCAGGGCCCGACCGCCGTCTCCTCATGGGCCGGTCTTGGGCTTTCGGCATCGCCGCCGTAGAAGAACTCCGACAGGTCGCGCGGGCCGCACCAGGGGCAGGGAATCCGCATTGTGTCCGCTCCTCAGTGCCGGTTCGCGATCGGCCCGACGCCGTTCTCGTCGATGATCCGGCCGCGCTCGAACCGGTCGAGGGCGAAGGGCCGGTTCAGCTCGTGCGGCTCGCCATGGGCGATGGTGTGGGCGCAGACCCAGCCGGAGCCGGGGATGGCTTTGAAGCCGCCGTAGCACCAGCCCATGTTCAGATGGAGCCCGTCGATCGGCGCCAGGCCGATGATCGGGCTGCCGTCCATCGACATGTCCATCACCCCCGCCCAGTGCCGCAGGATGCGCGTGCGCGACAGGCTCGGCATCAGCGCGATGGCGGCGGTGGCGACGTCCTCGACCACCGGCAGGTTGCCGCGCTGGGCGTAGGAGTTGTAGCCGTCCAGGTCGCCGCCGAAGACGAGGCCGCCCTTGTCGGACTGGCTGATGTAGAAATGGCCGCTGCCGGACCAGGAGAAGACCTGGTTCACGACCGGCTTCAGCCCCTCGCCGACGAAGGCCTGCAGCAGATGGCTCTCGATCGGCAGCTTGAGGCCGAGCTTATGCGTGAGGGTGGAGGAGGAGCCGGCGGTGGCGAGGCAGACGTGATCGGCGGAGATCGGGCCCTTGGCCGTCATCACCCCGGTCACCCGCTCGCCCTCGCGCAGGAAGTCCAGCACCTCGCAATCCTCGATGATGTCGACGCCGAGATTGCTGGCGCCCCGGGCGAAGCCCCAGGCCACGGCGTCGTGCCGGGCGGTGCCGGCGCGGCCCTGGCGCATGCCGCCATAGATCGGGAACAGCGCGTTGTCGGAATAGTCGAGATTGGGAGCGATCCGGCGCAGGTCGTCCGGCTCCAGCCATTCGGCGTCGATGCCGGCCAGGCGCATGCCGTTGCCGCGGCGGCGCAGCGCCATCGCCCCGGCCAGCGAGGTGGCCAGGAAGATCGAGCTGCGGGCCGAGAACATGACGTTGTAGTTCAGCTCCTCGCTGAGGCCGTGCCACAGCTTCAGCGACCATTCGTAGAAGTGCTGGTTGTCCGGCAGCAGGTAGTTGGAGCGGACGATGGTGGTGTTGCGGCCGACATTGCCGCCGCCGATCCAGCCGCGCTCGACCAGCGCGACGTTGGTGATGCCGTGGTTGCGGGCCAGGTAGTAAGCCGTGGACAGGCCGTGCCCGCCGCCGCCGACGATGACGACGTCATAGCTCTTCTTCGGCGTCGCCTTGCGCCACGCCGGCTCCCAGCCGCGATGGCCGCCCAGCGCCTGCCGCGCCAGCGAGAAGAAGGAATATCGCTGCATCCGCCCGCCCCGCCTCCGCCGGTTGCCCTGGCGCCTCCCGGTTCCTGCCTGTACAGTACATCACTGTATGTTCTGGGGAAGGGGGGATGTTGGCCGCAATATCGGATCGGCATAGGGAATTATGGCGAGATCGTGGAAGCGGGGCGGCACCAGCCGGCGGCCGACGGCCGCCGGAACGGCTCTGCCCGGCCGTCTCGACGCGGTTGGCCGACATGCGGCGCGGATGGCGGATCAACACAATTTCGCTCTGATTCCGAGTCACCGTCGCCATCGGCCGATCGGGGGGTCGGCAGGAGAGACGAGACGATGACCGGTATCATGGCCGGTGCCCTGAGGCCCGGCCTCTGGCGTGTCGGCGGGATCGGTGCCCTGGCGCTCCTGGTCGCCTGCGGCCCGACGCCGTCGGAGATGCAGCTCAACTACGCGTCGCAGCGCTGCGCCTATGGCGATCCCTACGCCTGCAACTCCCTCGGCCCGCTGTCTTATCAGGCGCAAATCGAACGGCAGCAGCAGGACACCAATACCGCGCTGGCCGTCGGCGCGCTGGCGCTGGGCGGGCTGGCGATCGGCGCGGCCATCGCCGACGACGATGACGACGGCTGGCGCCGCCGCCGGCATTGGCGCCACGACCGCTGGCGCTATCGGCACCGCCGCTGGTGAGCCGGGGCTGATCGCGCGCCGCGATGCCCGCCGTCAGCGCGCTGTGGCTGCGACGGCGTCGAGCGTGCGGTCCAGGGCGCGCTCGAAACCGGCCAGAGTGTCGGCCAGGCAGCTCTCGTCATGTGCCTCGCAGATGAACCAGGGCTCGCGCGAATCCGGCTCGCACAGCACGCCCTCCTCGTGCAACTCGCGGGCCAGCGCGTCGTAGAAGCGGAAGTCCGATCGCCGCCAGTCGCGGAAGTCGCGCGGCGGCGCCGGCGCGAAGAACAGCCCGGCCATCGACGGGTGCCCGGCGAAGCAATGGACCACGCCGCGGGCCTCCAGGATCCGGGTGATCCCGGCCTGCAGCCGGCGGCCATAGGCGGCGATCGTCTCCAGAGCCGGGGTCTCGTCCAGGATCTCCAGCGTCTTCTCGGCCGCGGCCAGCGCCACCGGATGGGCGGTGTAGGTGCCACCATGGGCCACGCCGCGGCCGAACCGGCGCATGACGTCCGCGCGGCCGCCGATGGCGGCGATCGGATAGCCGTTGGCCATCGCCTTGGCCAGGGTGACGATGTCGGCCCGGATGCCCATCAGCTCTTGCGCGCCGCCGCGGGCGACGCGGAAGCCCGACTTCACCTCGTCGACGATCAGCAGCACGCCGTGGCGGTCGCACAGCTCGCGCGCGGCGCGGACATAGTCGGGATCGGCGGTGATGCCGCAGCAATTGCCCATGATCGGCTCGATCAGCATCGCCGCGATCTGGTTCGAGCGGCGACGCAGCAGGTCCTCCAGCCGGTCGGCATCGTTCATCGGCGTCAGGTGCAGGAGCGGCCGCACGGCTTCCGGCACGCCCTCGGAATAGGGCACGACCGGCGGCTCCTCGCCGGGCCGGTCCGGGTCCCACCGGTCCAGCGCCACGCGCCACATCGCGGCGTCGAACAGCCCGTGATAGCTGCCCTCGACCAGCACATACCCTTCCTTGCCGGTCGCGGCGCGGGCCAGGCGCAGCGCCGCCATCACCGCCTCGGTGCCGGAGTTGGAGAAGCGCACCAGCTCCGCCGCCGGCATCATCTTCGCGATGCGCTCGGCGACCGCGAGCTCGCGCTCGGTCGACAGGGCGAAGACGCCGCCGACCGCCATGCCCTGCCGTGCCGCCTCGTCCACCCGCGGATCGGCGTAGCCCAGGATCGCCGGGCCGTAGCCGAGCCGGTAGTCGACATATCCGTTGTCGTCGAGGTCCCAGACCCGGCCGCCGCGGCCCCGCTTCACATAGATGGTCCGGTCGTCGCCCCAGTAGCGGAAGTTCGAGGCGACGCCGAGGGGCAGCCGGGCCGACGCCCGGCGGAAATGCGCGTGGCTGCGCGACAGGTCGCGGGTCATGGCGGAGGCCTCTCGTCGGTCGACGGTACACTGCCGCGGGACGGCCTTCAGCATGAGGCCGCAATGGCGGCGGAGGCAATCGCGGGCTCTACTGCCGCAGAGAGTTGCATAAAGAACACCACAATTTCCATGTGATTGGGCCGAAGGAACGCAGGTCTTCCTGGTCGCGTTGCGTCTCCGTTGCGGCCTCGATTCGGGTCGCTTGATAGATCGGAGGACGTGAGATGCGTTCTTTCTGCGCCGCATTCGCCCTGGCCGGCCTGTCGCTGCTGGCCGCGGGCTGCACGGTGAACAACCCCCCGGCCGAGCGGCCGGCCGCGACCACCGTGGTCACCCAGCCGGCGCCGACGGCCGTCGTCCAGCCGGCGCCGACAGCGGTCGTCACTCAGCCCGGGACGGTCGTCACCACGCCGAACACGACCTATGTCACGCCGCGGCCCAGCACCACGGTGGTGACGCCGGCCTACTGAGGCCGGCTCCGGCACGGCGGCCTGCGGCTGCGGCCGCCGGGGCGTCGACGCCCGCTTCCAGGGCCGCCGTGCCGACCCTCTCCCCACGCTCACCGGGGAACGGGGTGCCGCATCGTCCTGTTGCAGTGTGAGCGTGGCGTGGACACACGCCGTTTCACGGAATGGGAGGATCGGTCATGCGCTCCATGACCCTTATCGTCGCCCTGCTCGGGCTGCCTCTCCTGGCCGCCTGCACGGTGAACAACCCGCCGCCGGAGAGGCCGACCACCGTGGTGACCCAGCCGCAACCGTCGGCAACGGTGGTGACCCCGCCGCCGCGCACCACCGTGGTGACCCCGTCCTACTGACGGTCGCCCGTGGCAAAGGCGCGCCGCCTACAGGTGGCGCGTCTCCGCCGGCGGGGAGTCCCAGCGGTCGGCGCGTCCGTCCTCGTATCGGACCGGCGCCTCGGCCAGCTCCTCATCCGTCGCATCGTCGAGGCAGACGACATTGACGGCGTAAAAAGTGCCGCCCAGTTCCTCCATGAAGCCGCGGCCGAACGGCTTGATGCCGCAGCGGCGGCAGAACAGATGGTGGATGGTGCCGCCGGCGGCGCCGTCGAACTGGTAGTCCGACAGCGCCTCCTCCCCCTGCAGCAGGTGGAAGTCCGGCGCCGGGGCGATCGCCTTCCAGAACCGTCCCTTGCCGCAGATCGAGCAGTTGCAGCGACTGGTGTCGGCGGTCAGATCGAGCTCACATTCGAACCGCACGGCGCCGCAATGGCAGCTGCCGTGATAGGTGCGTTTCATCGCTTCCTCCCCCGATATGTCTAGAGCTGCGCCAGATAGGGCGGCAGCCGGTCGAAGCACTCCTCCCAGCCCTCGCGATGGCTGTCCCGGCTTTCCGTCGAGCGGAAGCCGGCCTGGCGGAAGATCATCTCGGTCCTGCCGCCGCGCTCGGCGAAGGTGAGGGTGATCAGCATCTCCTCGGCCTCGTCCTCCTCCCAGGCGAAGGTGAAGACCAGCCGCTCCGGCGGCGCCACCTCCTGATAGACCCCGGCCATGCCGTAGCTCTTGCCCTCGGGCGAGGTGATGACAGCGCTCCAGGCGCCGCCCGGCCGCACGTCGAGCCGCACCACGGATGCGGTGAAATCCTTCGGCCCCAGCCAGCGCACCAGATGCTCGGGTTCGGTCCAGGCCTTGAAGACGAGGCTGCGCGGCGCGTCGAAAAGACGGGTAATGACCAGCTCCTCCCTCGGGCTGGCGCTGTCACTGGGTCCGGTCATCGTCTTGGGCTTCCTTGCCTTGCAGTTGGCGCAGATAGGCGTCCAGCCGGTCGAAGCCGGCGTCCCAGAAGGGGCGATAGCGCTCGACCCAGTCGGCGATCTCCTTCAGCGGCCCGGCCTGCAGCCGGCAGGGCCGCCACTGCGCCGTGCGGCCGCGCTCCACCAGCCCTGCGCGTTCCAGCACCTTGAGGTGCTTGGAGACGGCGGTGAGGCTCATGGCGAAGGGGGCGCCGAGCTCGGTGACCGAGGCCTCGCCCTCGGCCAGCCGCGCCAGGATGGCCCGGCGGGTCGGGTCGGCGAGGGCCGCGAGGGTCTGGCTGAGAGGATCCGTCGGCACGTTCTGAACCGATTGGTTGATCAACCAATCAGTTCAATACGGCCATCGTGGCGGCGTGTCAAGGCAGGCGCATGGGGCCCGGCGGCGTCAGCCCGCCTGCATCCTGGCGGCCAGGGCCTGATGGCGCCGGATCAGCCCGGGCAGGTCGAGGCCCGGCATCCCGCCGTTCCGCACCCGCCAGGCACCCCCGACCATGACGAAATCGGCTCTGTGGGCGCCGCACAGCACCAGCGCCGCCAGCGGGTCGCCATGGCCGGCGAAGCGCAGCTCGTCCAGCGCGAACAGGGCCAAGTCGGCCTGCCTGCCCGGGCCGATGGTGCCGAGATCCGGCCGGCCGAGGCAGGCGGCGGATCCCGCCGTGGCCCAGCGCAGCGCGTCGCGGTGGCTGATCGTGGTCACACCGTAGTGATGCCGCTGCAGCAGGAAGGCGGCGCGCACCTCCTGCATCAGATTCGAGCCGTCATTGGAGGCGGAGCCGTCGACGCCGAGGCCAACTGCCATCCCGGCCTGCTCCATGCCGTGCACCGGGCAGTGGCCGGACCCCAGCACCTGGTTCGAGCAGGGGCAATGCGTCACCGCCGTGCCGGCCCGGGCCAGGCGGCCGATCTCGGCCGGGTTGAAATGAATGCCGTGCGCCAGCCAGGTGCGGGGCCCGAGCCAGCCGCATTCCTCCAGATAATCCAGCGGCCGGCAGCCGAAGGTCTCCTGGCAAAAGCGGTTCTCGTCCTCGGTCTCGGCCAGATGGGTGTGCAGCCGCACGTCGTGGCGCTCGGCCAGCTCCGCCGTGCGCCGCATCAGCGAGCCGGTGACCGAAAAGGGCGAGCAGGGGGCCAGCGCGATCTGCACCATGGCGCCGTCGCCGGCCTGGTGATGTGACGCGATCAGCCGCTCGCTGTCGGCCAGGATGGTGTCCTCGTCCTGCACCACGCTGTCAGGCGGCAGGCCGCCGTCGCGCACCGACAGGTTCATCGAGCCGCGGGTCAGCACGGCGCGGATGCCGAGCGACCGCGCCACCTCGACCTCGATGTCGATGGCGTGCTCCAGCCCGTCCGGGAAGACGTAGTGGTGGTCGGAGGTGGTGGTGCAGCCGGACAGCAGCAGCTCCGTCATCGCCACGGTGACGGCGCTGCGCAGCGCCTCCGGGTCCAGCCGGGACCAGACGGGATAGAGGGCCTGCAGCCAGGGGAACAGCTCCCGGTCCAGCGCCGCCGGCAGAGCGCGGGTCAGGGTCTGGTAGAAATGATGGTGGGTGTTGATCAGCCCGGGCAGGACGACATGGGCGCCGGCGTCGAACGCGCTGTCGGCCGGAGCCGTCGGCTCCCGCCCCGTCGGCACCAGCTCGGCGATGCGGCCGTCCTCGACCACCACGCCGCGTTCGGCGCCCTCCGCCAGGATCGCCAGCGGGTCCCTGATCCACAGCCGCATCGCAAGTCTCCCATCCCGTCCGAGGGTAACCTAACAGCCGGCGGAAGGGAGGGGAGGGGTAAGCCGGTTTGAAAGAGCTTCAAAGCTGGCCATGCCCCCAGCCGTCATTGCGAGCGTAGCGAAGCAATCCAGGGCGGCTCGCGCTGGCCCTGGATTGCTTCGTCGGCTTCGCCTCCTCGCAATGACGGTTTGGGGTTACGCCGCATCCCTCTGCGCCGCCGGGCGGGCGATCTCGAAATCCGCCTGGCGCTCCAGCACCTTGAGGATGGCGGAATGGTCCCAGGCGGCGCCGCCCTGGGCGATGGCGGCGTGCAGCAGCTGCTGCGTCGCCGCCGTGTTCGGCAGCGGCACGCTCAAGGACCGGGCGCCGTCCAGCGCCAGGGCGAGGTCCTTCTGGTGCAGGGCGATGCGGAAGCCGGGGGCGAAGTTGCGCTGGATCATGCGCTCGCCATGCACCTCGAGGATGCGCGAGGCCGCGAAGCCGCCCATCAGCGCCTGGCGCACCCGGGCCGGGTCGGCCCCGGCCTTGGCGGCGAACAGCAGGGCCTCGGCCACCGCCTCGATGGTCAGGGCGACGATGATCTGGTTGGCGACCTTGGTGGTCTGGCCGTCGCCGTTGCCGCCGACCAGGGTCACGTTCTTGCCCATCGCCTCGAACAGCGGCTTCACGCGATCGAAGGCGGCCTGCGGCCCGCCGACCATGATGGTCAGGCTGGCGGCCTTGGCGCCGACCTCGCCGCCCGAGACCGGGGCGTCGAGATAGTCGCAGCCCAGCGCATTGATCTTCTCGGCGAAGCCCTTGGTTGCGATCGGCGAGATCGAGCTCATGTCGACCACCACCTTGCCGGGCGACAGTCCCTCGGCGACGCCGCCGGGGCCGAACAGCGCCGCCTCCACATGCGGCGTGTCCGGCACCATGGTGATGACGATCTCGGCCCGCCGTGCCGCCTCGGCGGCGGAGGCAACGGCGGTGCCGGCCAGCCCCTCCGGTACGCCGGTGATGTCATGGAGGAAGAGGCTGTGCCCGGCGGCGATCAGGTGGCCGGCCATGGGGCGGCCCATGATGCCGAGGCCGATGAAGGCGACGTTCATGACGAACTCCTGTGAGAAAAACCCCTGCCGTCATTGCGAGGAGGCGAAGCCGACGAAGCAATCCATGCTTCCGCTCGTGCTGCACCATGGATTGCTTCGCTGCGCTCGCAATGACGGTGTTGGGACTTCCGAAAAGGTCTCCCCTGCGGGAGGGCGAGAGGGATGGCTCAGGCGGCGACGGTGGCCTTGGCGCGGTACGGCGCGAACCAGCCGAGGCCGGCTTCGGTGCCGGACTGCGGCACGTATTCGGCGCCGACCCAGCCGGCATAGCCGAGCGCGTCGAGCAGGCGGAACAGGAAGGGGTAGTGGATCTCGCCGGTGCCCGGCTCGTGCCGGCCGGGATTGTCGGCGACCTGGATGTGGCCGATGCGGGACATCAGCGCCTGCAGCGTCGGGCCCAGGTCTCCCTCCATGATCTGCATGTGGTAGATGTCGTATTGCAGCCTGGTGTTCGGCGCCTCGACCGCGTCGAGCAGGTCGAGCGTCTGCTGCGATCCGCTGAGGAAGAAGCCCGGGATGTCGCGGGTGTTGATCGGCTCGACCAGCAGGTCGATTCCGGCCTCGCCCAGCGCCTTGGCGGCGAAGCGGAGGTTGTCGACCAGCGTGTCGCCCAGCACCGTCTCGGCCACACCCTCCGGCCGCTTGCCGGCCAGGCAGTTCAGTTGCCGGCAGCCCAGCGCCCGGGCGTATTCGATGGCCATCCCGACCCCGTCCTGGAACTCGCCCCTGCGGTCGGGCAGGCAGGCGATGCCCCGCTCGCCCTTGGCCCAGTCGCCGGCCGGCAGGTTGTGCAGCACCTGGGTCAGGCCATGGCGCTGCAGTCGCTCGGCCAGCTCCTCCTTCGGATAAGGGTAGGGGAACAGGTACTCGACCCCGGTGAAGCCGGCCTCGGCGGCGCGGGCGAAGCGGTCGAGGAAGGGATGCTCGTTGAAGAGCATGGTGAGGTTGGCGGCGAAGCGCGGCATGGCGGTCTCCCGGCTCAGACGGTTTCCGGCTCGCGGGCCTCGGCGGGGGCGAGGTCGATGACCTCCTCGAACTCGGTGATCCTGTCGATCTCCGGCCCCATGGCGATGTTGGTCACCCGCTCGGTGATGATCTCGACCAGCACCGGCAGGCTGGCCTGGGTGGCGCGGGTCCGCGCCCATTGCAGCGCCGGGGCGATCTCCTCCGGGTCGAACACCCGGCGGGCGATGCAGCCGAAGGCCTCGGCCGCCTTGATGTGGTCGACGCCGTAGTCGCCGATCTCCGGCGCGTTGATGTTCTTGAACGAGAGCTGGACCTCGTAATCCATGTTGTAGCCGCGCTCCGCCTGGCGGATCAGGCCGAGATAGGCGTTGTTCAGCACCACCAGCACGAAGGGGATGCGGTATTGCGCGGCCAC
The DNA here is from genome assembly GCF_000423185.1 of Inquilinus limosus DSM 16000. GTDB lineage: Bacteria > Pseudomonadota > Alphaproteobacteria > DSM-16000 > Inquilinaceae > Inquilinus > Inquilinus limosus. The sequence continues at coordinate 126,185 of NZ_AUHM01000014.1, forward strand.
CGCCAGCTCCTCGATCAGGAACTGCAGGGAGTAGTCGCCGACGATGCCGACCACCTCGGCCGACGGGTCGGCCAGCTTGGCGCCGGTGCAGGCCGAGACCTCCCAGCCCAGCGGCCCGGCCTGGCCGCAGACGATGTAGTTGCGCGGCTTGTACACCTTCTGGAACTGGCCGGAGGCGATCTGGTACAGGCCGATCGCGGTGACGAAACGGGCGTCGCGGCCGAAGGCGGCGTTGATCTCCTGGAAGGCGCGCTGCGGCTTGATCGGAACATTGTCGAAGTCGGTCCGGCGCAGCATGGTGCGCTTGCGCTCCTGCACCGCGGCGACCCAGGCCTCGCGCTTCGGCAGGCGGCGTCCGCGGGCCTCGGCGATCAGCGCCTGCAGGGCCAGCTTCGCGTCGGAGACGATGCCGAGATCCGGGCAGAACACCCGGCCGATCTGGGTCGGCTCGATGTCGACATGGATGAACTTGCGGCCCTTCGTATAGACATCCGTCGATCCGGTGTGGCGGTTGGCCCAGCGGTTGCCGATGCCCAGCACCAGGTCGCTCTGCAGGAAGGTGGCGTTGCCGTAACGGTGCTGGGTCTGCAGCCCGACCATGCCGGCGTTCAGCGGGTGATCGTCCGGGATCGTGCCCCAGCCCATCAGCGTCGGCACCACCGGCACGCCCGTCAGCTCGGCGAACTCGACCAGCAGGTCGGAGGCCTCGGCGTTGATGATGCCGCCGCCGGCGACGATCAGCGGCTTCTCCGCCGCCAGCAGCATGTCGACGGCGCGCGCGATGGCGGCCGGGCTCGGCGCGGGCCGGGACACCGGCAGCGGCGCGTCGGCCTCGGGGTCGTAGTCGATGATCTCCTTCTGCACGTCGATCGGCAGGTCGATGTGGACCGGGCCCGGCCGGTCGGACCGCATGATCTGGAAGGCGCGGCGGAACACCCAGGGCACCTGGGCGCCTTCCATCACCGTGACCGACCATTTGGTCACCGGCCGGGCGATGGCGGCGATGTCGACCGCCTGGAAATCCTCCTTGTGCAGCTTGGCGCGCGGTGCCTGGCCGGTGATGCACAGGATCGGGATCGAATCCGCGATGGCGGAGTAGAGGCCGGTGATCATGTTGGTGCCGGCGGGGCCGGAGGTGCCGATGCAGACGCCGATCGCCCCGGCGCGGGCCCGGGTGTAGCCCTCGGCAGCATGGGTGCCGCCCTCCTCGTGCCGCACCAGCACATGGCGGATGCCGCTGTCCTTCAGCGCCTCGTAGAAGGGCAGGATCGCCGCGCCGGGCACGCCGAACGCCACCTCCACCCCCTCGCTGCGCAGCACATGCACCGCCGCTTCCATCGCCGTCATCTTGGGCATCATGCCCTCCCGTTCGAAGGTTCTCAGGCGATGGTGGCGAGTGGGGCAGGGCAGGGCCAGCGGCGGGCCGAAACTTTCCAGGGCGCGAAAATCGGCCGACCGGATCGGTCTTTTTCACCTGGTGGAAGCTGCCCTCCCCATGCGGAAAGATTGCGGAGTCAGTTCCTGTACATATATATGTACAGATTATCGGAGATGCTCATGCCCCACGTCACTCTCACCGAGTTGCGGGCCAACATGGCCAAGCACCTGGATCAGATCGAGGCCGACCGGACGGAGCTGGTCGTAACCCGCCAGAACCACGAGCCGGTGGTGATCCTGCCACTGGCCGAGTTCGAGGGGCTGCGGGAAACGCTTCACCTCCTCAGTACCCCTGCCAATGCCGATCATCTGCGCCGTTCGATCGCCGAACTCGATGCGGGCAAGGGGACTGAGCGGACTCTGATCGAGGAATGAAGCTCTTCTTTTCCGAGGCCGCTTGGGCCGACTATCTATTCTGGCAGCAGAACGACAAGGCGGTCTTGGGACGGGTGAACGAACTCATCAAAGACGCATCATGCTCCCCTTTCACAGGTATCGGGAAGCCCGAGCCATTGGGTGGTGATTTCAAGGGCTGGTGGTCGAGGCGCATCACCCGGGAACATCGCCTCGTCTACCGCGTGGCCGGATCGGGCAATGCCCAAATGCTCGAGATCGCCAGCTGCCGCTTCCACTACAGCCGCTGAGCCAATGCGGCCTCAGTGCGCCCGGCCGCCGAGCTGCAGCGTGACCTTCTCGGCCGCCTGGCGGACCAGCGCGCCGATCTGGTGGATGCGCTCGTCGCCCATGCGCTCGCGCGGGGCGGAGATCGACAGGGCGGCCACCGGGCGGCCGGCGCTATCGAGGATCGGGGCGGCGACGCAGCGCACGCCGGCCAGATGCTCCTCGTCGTCGACGGCGTAGCCGGAGCGGCGGGCGCGGGTGATCTGGTCGCGCAGGCTGGGCAGGTCGGCCACCGTCTTCTCGGTCAGCCGGGTCAGGGCCAAAGCGGGCAGGGTGCGCGACAGCACCGGATCCGGCTTGGCCGACAGGAGGGCCTTGCCGACGCCAGAGCCGTGTACCGGCAGCGGCGTCGATCCGGGCAGGCTGGCGCCCGGGTCGCCCAGCTGGTGCAGGTAGAGGATGGTGCCGCGCTCCTCCACCGCCAGGTTCACGGTCTCGTGGCACAGGCCGAACAGGGTGCGCATCGGCGGGTCGGCCAGGCGGCGCAGCCCCATGCCGTCGGCATAGGCGAGGCCGGAGAGGAAGGCCTGCAGTCCGACCATCCAGCGCCGCGTCGCCGGATCGCAGCGGACGTAATGCGCCTCCTCCAGCGTCGTCAGCAGGCGGTGGGCAGTGGGGGCGGAGAGGCCGGTGGCACGGGCAAGCTCGGTCAGGCTCATCCCCTCGGCCCGCCCGGCCACGGTGTCGAGCAGGCGCAGGGCGCGGAGGAGGGAGCGGACCTGCCCGGTCTTCGGCTCGTCGATGGAGAACTCGCTGTCGCGGTCGATCTCGGCCATGGCGCTCCTGACTGGACGCTCAGGCCGGTGACCGGCTGCGCGTTCCCTCCCGTTCGTGCATGCGGCGACCCTGGACATAGGTCGCCTTCACCGAGCGATCATCACCCAAAGTCATGAGGATGAACAGTTCCTCCTCGAGATCGCCCGCCACCGCCTCCATCCGGTGCGCCATGGCGGCGGTGGCGCGGGCATCCAGCACCACCAGGTCGGCGTAGCGGCCGGGGGCGATGCTGCCGATCTCGTCCTGCAGCCCCAGCGCCTCGGCGTTGCCGGCGGTGACCAGATGGAAGGCCTCCAGCGCCGACAGGTTGGTGCCCTGCAACTGCTGCACCTTGTAGCCCTCGCCCAGCGTGCGCAGCATCGAATAGCTGGTGCCGCCGCCGACATCGGTCGCGGCCGCGATCCGGACCGGCGGGTCGCGCCGCGCCAGCTCCCGCATCGGGAACAGGCCGCTGCCGATGAACAGGTTCGAGGTCGGGCAGAACACGGCGACCGATCCGGTCTCGGCCATGCGCTGCCGCTCGCGCTCTTCGAGATGGATGCAGTGGCCGAACAGGGTCTTGGGGCCGAGCAGGCCGTACTTATCGTAGACGTCGAGGTAGTCGCGGCTGTCCGGGAACAGCTCCCGGACCGCCTCGATCTCCTTCCGGTTCTCGGCGATATGGGTCTGGACATAGGCGTCCGGGAATTCGCGGGCCAGCGCGCCCGCCGCCTCCAGCTGCGCCTCGGTCGAGGTGATGGCGAAGCGCGGTGTGAGGGCGTAGCACTGCCGGCCGCGGCCGTGCCAGCGCTGCAGCAGCCGCTTGCTGTCGTCGTAGGAGGACTGGGCGGTGTCCAGCAGGGCCGGCGGCGCATGCCGGTCCATCATCACCTTGCCGGCGATCATGGCGGTGCCGAGGCGCTCGGATTCCGCGAAGAAGGCCTCGGCCGAGCCGGGATGGACCGAGCCGTAGACCGCGGCGGTGGTGGTGCCGTTGGCCAGCAGCTCGGCCAGGAACCACTTCGCCTGGCGCTCCGCGAACTCCGGGTCGCCGTAACGCTGTTCGGCGACGAAGGTGTATTTCTGCAGCCAGTCCAGCAGCTGCGCGCCGTAGGAGGCGATCACCTGGGTCTGCGGGAAGTGCAGATGCGCGTCGATGAAGCCGGGCAGGATCAGATCGTCCGGATAATGGTCGACCGCGGCGCCGGCCGGCAGCGTCGGCAGGATCTCGGCGGCGGGGCCGACCCGGGCAATGCGGCCATCCTCGACCACCACCACCCCGTCGGAGGTATAGCGATAGCTGGCGGCGTCGCCGGCGCCCTCGGGGGCGGCGAGGAAGCTCAGCAGGCGGCCGCGCAGGGCGGTGATGGTCATCGCAAGGCTCCTGTTACTGCACGGCCCGGTCGGGATCGGCCGCCCAGCGCCCGAGGAGGTCGCGCTCCTCCGGGGTGATCTGGCTGACATTGGCCGGCGGCATGGCATGGGTCAGCACCGCCTGCAAGCGGATCAGCTCGGCATGGCGCCGGATCTCCTCCGGCGAGTCCAGCAGCACGCCGCGCGGCGCCTCGTGGATGCCTTCCCAGCCCGGCATGGTGGAATGGCACATGCTGCAGCGGGACACGACGATGTCGGTGACTTTGGCGAAGGAGACGGGGGCGAAGGAGACCGGATTCGGGTCGGCCGCCGCGGCCGTCTGCGCCGGGGCTTCAGGCTGCAGTCCGATCCAGGGCTTGGTCGCGGTCGCCACCTCGTGCTCGCGCGGCGGCGGCAGGGTGGACAGCCAGACGATCGCCGCCATGCAGGCCGCGGCCGCGGCCCAGGTCCACCACGGCGTCGCCTTGCCGGCGTGGCGCGAGTTGAAGAAGTGCCGGATCACCCCGCCCATCACCAGCACCAGCGCCGTCATCACCCAGGCGTAGTGCGACCCGAAGGCCAGCGGATAGTGGTTGCTCAGCATCAGGAACAGGACAGGCAGGGTCAGGTAGTTGTTGTGCAGCGACCGCTGCTTGGCCTGCCGGCCCAGCTTCGGGTCGGGGGCCCGCCCGGCCAGAAGGGCGTCCACCACCTTGCGCTGGTTCGGGATGATGATGAAGAAGACGTTCGCCACCATCATCGTGCCGATCAGGGCGCCCATCTGCAGCATGGCGCCACGGCCGCTGAACACCTGGGCGAACCCGTAAGCCGCCGCGACCAGCACGACGAAGCCGGCGGCGGCCAGCCTGACGTCGCTCTCCCCCAGCGGCGACTTGCACAGAAGGTCGTAGGCCAGCCAGCCGAGAGCCAGGCTGACCACGCTGATCGCGATCGCTTCCTTGGGCGAGAACAGGGACACCTGCGGGTCGATCAGGAACAGGTCGGCGCCGCGGTAGTACAGGACGCAGAGCAGGAAGAAGCCGCTGATCCAGGTGGAGTAGGCCTCCCATTTGAACCAGGTCAGCTCCTTCGGCAGCCGGTCCGGCGCCACCAGGTACTTGACCATGTTGTAGAAGCCGCCGCCGTGGATCTGCCAGGCCTCGCCGCCGGCGCCGGCCGGCAGGTCCTCGCGCTTCTTCAGGCTGAGGTCGAGGGCGACGAAGTAGAAGGACGAGCCGATCCAGGCGATAGCGGTGATCACGTGCACCCAGCGGGCCACGAAGTTGATCCATTCCCAGATGATCGGCTCCATGCCGCCGCCTCCGCCGTCCTGGCTGATTATCCGTTCCGGCCAGCCTAATGAACATCGCCGCGGCTGGGGAAGCGATGCGGCCGCGCAGCACTTTCAAAAGAATCGCTATAATCCCGCCCGGCGGATGCGCCCAGAATCGCTTCAAGGAACAGGGAGTTCACTCGGGATTGGCGCTGCTGGAGAACATGCGGGTCTTCGTGCGCGTGGTCGAGCTCGGCAGCCTGTCGGCCGCCGGCCGGCAGGTGCGCATGTCGCCGGCCGTGGTCAGCCACCGCATCCAGCAGCTGGAGCAGCATCTCGGCGTCCGCCTGCTGAACCGCACCACGCGCCAGGTGCAGACAACCGAGCACGGCCAGACCTTCTACCGCCACTGCCTGGTGGTGCTGGACGCGGTGGAGCGGGCGGAGACCAGCGTCGCCACCACCAGCGGCGTGCCGTCGGGCAGCCTGCGGGTGACGGCGCCGCTCGGCTTCGGCCGCCGGGTCCTGGCGCCGCTGGTGCCGCAGTTCCACGAGCTCTATCCCCGGGTCGAGGTCCGGCTGCGCCTGTCCGACCACCTGCTGGACCTGCTGGGCGAGGCGGTGGACCTCGCCATCCGCATGGCGGAGATGCGGGATTCCAGCTTCGTGCTGCGCAAGATTGCCGATTGCCGGCGGGTGCTGTGCGCAGCGCCGTCCTATCTCGAGGCCCAGGGCACGCCGAAGTCGCCCGAGGAGCTGATGGGCCACAACTGCCTGCTGCTGCGCTTCCCCGGATCGCGACAGTACCAGTGGACGCTGGAGGGCAGGGACGGGCCGTCCAAGGTGCCGGTGCGCGGCAGCTTCGACGCCGATGACGGCGACGTGCTGACGCAATGGGCGCTGGACGGCCGCGGCATCGTCATGAAGCCGGTGTGGGAGGTGGCGGCGCATCTGCGCAGCGGCGCGCTGCAGGTGGTGCTGCCCGACCATCCGCCCGAGCCGGTGGTGCTGGCGGTGCTGTACCCGCATCGCAGCTTCCTGCCGGCCAAGGTGCGGGTGTTCTCGGATTATCTGGTGGAGCGCACGCGGGCGCTGCTCAGCGCCGATCTCGCGCTCTGATCGCCTCGACCAGCCGCGTCGCCGCCCGGTCGACATCCGCCTCGGTGGTGCCGCGGCCCAGGCCGAAGCGCAGGCTGCCGCACGCCGCTTCCGGTGACAGGCCGATGGCGCGCAGCACATGCGACGGCCCTGGGCTGCCGGTGGAGCAGGCGGAGCCGGTGGACAGCGCCAGCTCCGGCAGGTCGAGCAGCAGGTCGGCGGCGTCCAGCCCCGGCAGGCTGACATTGAGGCAGCCGGGCAGGCCGTGCGCGGCGGAGCCGTTGCGGCGCAGATCCGGCAGCTCTCGCTGCAGCGCCTCGAACAGCCGCTCGCGCAGGGCGGTCAACCGCTGGGCATCGGCCGACCGGCGCTGCCGGGCGATGCGGCAGGCGGCGCCGAGCCCGACGCAGAGCGCGGTCGGCAGGGTGCCGGCGCGGCGCCCCTGCTGCTGGCCGCCGCCATGGAGGAGGGGGCGCAAAGCCATGCCCTCACGCACGAATAGGGCACCGATCCCCATCGGGCCGTACAGCTTGTGCCCGGACAGGCTGAGGAAGGCGAGGTCGAGGGCGCGGACGTCGACCGCGCCGGTCGACAGGATCTGCACCGCGTCGCTGTGCAGCAGCGCGCCGGCCTCATTGCAGATCCGCGCCGCCTCCGTCAGCGGCTGGATCGTGCCGATCTCGTTGTTGGCGGCCATCAGCGAGACCAGGGCCGGACGGCCGGCCAGCAGCTTTCGCAAGGCGTCGAGATCGGCGGTGCCGTCCGGCCCGACCGGCAGGGCCGCGGTGCGGTGCCCGCGCGCCGCCAGCTCGGGCAGGCAGGCCAGCACGCTCGGATGCTCGATCGCCGAGGCGATCACGGGCCAGCCCTCGGGCGTGCCGCCCAGCAGCGCCAGATTGTTGGCCTCGGTGGCGCCGCCGGTGAACAGGATCTCGCCCGGGCGCGCGCCGATCAGCGCCGCCACCTCGGCCCGCGCCGCCTCGATCGCCTCGGCGGCCCGCCAGCCGGGCTGGTGCCGGGCGGCATGCGGGTTGCCGACCGCGGCCGGGTCGAGCCAGGGCCGCATCGCGTCGAACACCTCGGGCGCCAGTGGCGTGGAGGCGAGGTGGTCGAGATAGAGGGGGGCGGTCATGGCCGCTCTCTCGTCCGGAACCGGCCCGTTCCGTCACTATCTCTCTTCGCGCTGTGGCCTTTGTGTGCGCCGGTGCCGCACAATGGAGTCCCCCCTCCCCTCGCGGGAGGGGGGTAGGGGGAGGGGGTTTCCGAGGCAACGCGCCGATGGCCGATCAACGCGTCCAGGGTCTGCGGCAGAACCAGACCGAAACCGAGCTGCTGCTGTGGCACCAACTGCGGGACAAGCGCATCGGCGGCCTGCGCTTCCGGCGCCAATACCGCCTCGGCCCCTATATCGTCGATTTCGTCTGCCTCTCGGCGCGGCTGGTGATCGAGGTGGACGGGCCGTCGCACGAACTGACATTCGATGCCGATGCTCGGAGGACGCGCTGGCTGGAAGATCAGGGATTCCGCGTCGTGAGCTTCACCAACGACCAGGTCATGCACGAGCTCGCGGGTGTCGTGCAGACGATCGGGGCGGTGCTCGCTGGGGGAGGTGAATAGTCGAGGAGCCAGCTCTTGCGGCGGGAACCCCCTCCCCCTACCCCCCTCCCGCAAGGGGAGGGGGGACTCAAAAAGGGCCACGTGCGGCCGTCTCTCAGGCCTCCACGCCCTCGACATACCAGTCCATCTTCAGGAGCTGCTCGTCGCTGAGCGTCTCGCCTTCCTTCACCACCAGCTCTCCCTTCTGGTTCTTGATCGGGCCGGCGAAGGGATGGCCGGTGCCGTCGATGATGCCCTGGCGCACCTTCTCGGCCGCCTGCACCACCTCGGCCGGGATCGCCTCGTTGTAGGGGGCCATGCCGACCATGCCCTCCTTCAGCCCTTCCCAGACGCTGGAGGTCTTCCAGGTGCCGTCCATCACCTCCTGCACCCGGCGGATGTAGTATTCGCCCCAGGCATCGACGATCGCGGTCAGGTGCATCTTCGGCGCGAAGTTGCGCATGTCCGAAGCCTGGCCGAAGGCGTAGACGTTGCGGCTCTCCGCCACCTGCAGCGGGGCCGGGCTGTCGGTGTGCTGGCTCAGCACGTCGACGCCGCCGTCGATCAGCGCCTTGGCCGCGTCGCTCTCCTTGCCCGGGTCGTACCAGCTGTTCGCCCAGACCACCTTCACCTTGGCGTCGGGGCGGATCTTGCGGGCGGCGAGGGCGACGGCGTTGATGCCCATCACCACCTCGGGGATCGGGAAGGAGCCGATATAGCCGAGATTGCCGGTCTTGGTCAGATGTCCGGCGATGGTGCCGCAGACGGCGCGGCCCTCGTAGAAGCGGGCATTGTAGGTGCTGACGTTCGGCGCGGTCTGGTAGCCGGTCGCGTGCTCGAACTTCACCTTCGGGAATTGCTTGGCCGCCCGGATGGTGGCGTTCATGTAGCCGAAGGAGGTGGTGAAGATCAGCTCGTTGCCGGCCTGGGCCAGCTGGCGCAGCACCCGCTCCGCATCCGGGCCTTCCGGCACGTTCTCGACGAAGGTGGTCTTCACCTTGTCGCCGAACTTCGCCTCGACCTCGCGGCGCGCCACGTCGTGCCCGTGCGTCCAGCCGTAGTCGCCGACCGGGCCGATATAGATGAAGCCGACCTTCAGCGGGTCGGCGGCCCAGACCCGCCCGGGCAGAGCCGACGCGGCCAGGGCTGCAGCGGAGCCGGCGAGAAGCGTCCGGCGGGAAACCAGCATCGACATGAGACCTCCGGTTGTTGATTGGTCTGAAGATATCAGGCGCATCGTCAGACGGAAGGGCGGAACGGCTTGCCCAGCGCCGCCGGCGCCTGCAGCCGGCCGCGCCAGGGGCCGGCCGCGATGACCACGAGCACGGCGATGGTGGCGAGATAGGGCAGCATGCTGAAGACCTGGGCCGGCAGGTCGATCCCGGCGATGCCCTGGGCGTGCAGTTGCAGGATCGTCACCCCGCCGAACAGATAGGCGCCGAGCAGCACCCGCCAGGGGCGCCAGGAGCCGAACACGACCAGCGCCAGGGCGATCCAGCCGCGCCCGGCCGTCATCCCCTCCATCCACATCGGCGTGTAGGAGAGGGAGAGGAAGGCGCCGGCGAGCCCGGCCATGGCGCCGCCGAACAGGCAGGCGAGATAGCGCACCAGGATCACCGGATGGCCGATGGCATGGGCGGATTCGGCGGATTCCCCGACCGCGCGCAGCACCAGCCCGGGGCGCGTGCGCTTCAGGAACCAGGCGACGCCGAAGGTCATGGCGACGGAGAGGTAGACGAGGGCGTCCTGGCCGAAGATCAGCGGCCCGACGACCGGCAGGTCGGTCAGCACCGGCAGCGACAGCTTCGGCAAAGGCGGGATCGGGTGGCCGACGAAGCCGGCGCCGAGCAGCGCGCTGAGCCCCACGCCGAAGATGGTCAGGGCCAGGCCTGTCGCCACCTGGTTGGCCATCAGGGTCAGGGTCAGCACGGCGAAGACCAGCGCCAGCGCCGCCCCGGCCGCGGCGGCGGCGACGATGCCGAGCGCCGGATGGCCCGTTGTGATGGTCACGGCGAAGCCGGCGACCGCGCCGATCAGCATCATGCCCTCGACCCCGAGGTTGAGGACGCCGGAACGCTCCACCACCAGCTCGCCCAGCGCGGCGAAGAGGAGGGGGGTGGCCGCAGTGATGACCGTCGCGGCGACGAGGACCAGGAACTCCATCACGGCACCGTGGCAGGCTTGGGGGCGGGCGCCGCCTGGGCGGAGGTCCAGCGCAGGCGGTAGCGGACCAGGACGTCGGCGGCCAGCAGGTAGAACAGCAGCATGCCCTGGAACACGCCGGTCGCCGCCTGCGGCAGGCCGGCCGAGACCTGGGCGTTCTCGCCGCCGATATAGGACAGGGCCATGACCAGCCCGGCGGCGACGATGCCGAGCGGGTGCAGCCGGCCGAGGAAGGCGACGATGATGGCGGTGAAGCCGTAGCCGGGCGTCAGCTGCGGGATCAGCTGCCCGATCGGCCCCGCCGCCTCGAAGGTGCCGGCCAGGCCGGCCAGCGCGCCCGACAGCAGCAGGCAGAACCAGACCACGCGCTTGCCGCTGAAGCCGGCGAAGCGGGCCGCGGCCGGGGCCTGGCCGACCACCTGGATCTGGAAGCCGACGACGGTGCGGCCGACCAGGAACCAGGCGCCGATCGCGGCGAGCAGGGCGACCAGCGCGCCGAGATGCAGCCGCGTCCCCTCGATCAGCACCGGCAGCAGCGCCGCGTCGGTGAACATCCGGGTCTGCGGGAAGTTGAAGCCGTCGGGGTCCTTCCACGGGCCGAACACCAGGATGCTCAGGGCCAGCGAGGCGACATAGGTCAGCATCAGGCTGGTCAGGATCTCGCTGACGTCGAAGCGGGTCTTCAGGAAGGCCGGGATCGCGGCGTAGGCCAGGCCGCCCAGGGCTCCGGCGACGCACATGGCGGGCAGGATCCACCAGCCCTCCTCGCCCCAGAAGCCCAGCGCGACGGCGCCGGCCGCGACCGCGCCCATGATCAGCTGGCCCTCGGCGCCGATGTTCCAGACATTGGCGCGGAAGCCGATGGCGAGGCCGGTGGCGATCAGGATCAGCGGCGCCGCCTTCACCCCGAGCTCGGTCCAGCCGTAGAAGGTCTCGATCGGGGCGACCAGGAACTGGTACAGCGTCTCCGCCGGATCCAGGCCGAGCACGAGGAACAGTAGCCAGCCGCTGGCGATGGTCAGGGCGACCGCGAGGATCGGGGTCAGCCAGACCATGGCGCGGGACGGTTCCCGCCGGGGCTCGATCCTAAGCGACATGGACGGCGTGCTCCTTCTCTTCGGCCGCGCCCGGCTCGGCCCCGTGCAGGCCGCCCATCAGCAGGCCGATCTCGGCGACCGAGATGTCGTGCGTCGGCCGGGCCTCGGACAGCCGGCCGAGATTGATCACCGCGAGGCGGTCGGTGATCTGCAGCAGCTCGTCGAGGTCCTGCGAGATCACGATCACCGCGGCGCCGTTCTGGGCCAGGGTCATCAGCGCCTGGTGGATCGCGGTGGCGGCGCCGGCGTCGACGCCCCAGGTCGGCTGCGACACGATGAAGACCTCCGGCGTCTGCAGCACCTCGCGGCCGACCACGAATTTCTGCAGGTTGCCGCCGGACAGGCTTCCGGCCGGGGCCTCGGAGCCGCGGGTCTTGACCCCGAACTCATGGATCACCCGCTCGGCATAGCGGCGCGCCAGTCCGGCGCGGATCAGCCCGCCGGGGGCCAGCTTCATGCGGTTGCGGGCGCTCAGCAGGGCGTTGGCGGCCAGGCTCATCTCCGGCACCGCGGCATGGCCGTTGCGCTCCTCCGGCACGGTGCACAGGCCGAGAAGCCGGCGTTGCTCCGCGCCCAGATGGCCGACCGGCCGGTCGCCGATGCGGATCGCCCCGGCCGGCCGCACCCGGCGCTCGCCGGACAGCGCCTGCAGCAGCTCGGTCTGGCCGTTGCCGGCGATGCCGGCGATGCCAAGGATCTCGCCGGCGCCGACGGTGAAGCCGATCTGCTTCAGCGCGGTGCCGAATGGACCGTCGGCGGGCAGGTTGAGATCCTCGACCGCCAGCCGCGGTTCGGATGTGTCGCGGGCGCAGCGGCGGGACAGGGTGCGCAGCTCGGCCCCGATCATCATCTGCGCCATGCTGCGCGCGGTCTCGACCGCCGGGTCGCAGGAGCCGACGACCTTGCCGGCGCGCATGATCGTGGCCCGGCTGCACAGCGCCTTGATCTCGTGCAGCTTGTGGCTGATGTAGAGGATCGAGCAGCCTTCCGACGCCAGGCGGCGCAGCGTCTCGAACAGCCGCTCCACCTCCTGCGGGGTCAGGACCGAGGTCGGCTCGTCCATGATCAAGAGCTTCGGGTCCTGCAGCAGGCAGCGCACGATCTCGACCCGCTGGCGCTCGCCGACCGACAGGGAGTGGATCTCGCGATGCGGGTCCAGCGGCAGGCCGTAGGCCTGCGACACCTCGCGGATCCGCCTGGCCAGGATGCGCCGGTCGGGCGGGCTATCGAGGCCGAGGGCGATGTTCTCGGCCACGGTCAGCGCCTCGAACAGCGAGAAGTGCTGGAACACCATGCCGATGCCGAGGCGGCGGGCCTCGTGCGGGCTGGCGGGACGGACCGGCTGCCCGTTCCACAGGATCTCGCCGGCATCGGGCTGCAGCAGCCCGTAGATGGATTTGACCAGCGTCGATTTGCCGGCGCCGTTTTCACCGAGCAGCGCGTGGATCTCGCCGGGCTGGACGGAAAAGCTTACGCCGTCGTTCGCGACGAGGCTCGCGAAGCTCTTGGTGATGCCGCGGAGTTCGATCCGCGCGGGGCCGGCCCCCGGGTTGCGGTCCATGCAGCCTCCTGTTCTGGAGCCGCCCCCGCCGCCGGTTTGTCGGCGGGGGCGGGCCTGTCCTTAGCCTTGGCGAAGGCGACGAGCAATTCCGCCGCGACCATGGCGGCGATGACGGACGGGCGCTTGTCCCGCCCGAGGCCCGCCCCGATCGGGCAGGTCAGGAATCCGGCGCGGCGAGGGTCGTTGCCGCGGGCCCGGAACCAGCGCTCGAAGCGCTCGCGCTTGGTGGCCGATCCGATCAGCCCGACATAGGCGGCGTCGCCGCGGCGCAAGGCCGCCTCGGTCACGTCGAAATCCATGGCGTGGCTGTGGGTCATGACGAGGTAGGCGGCGCCGGGCGGCGCCTCGGCGATCACGTCGGTGGGCGTCGGGGTCAGCCGCCGGGTGATGGTCTCCGGGATCTCGGCCGGGAACTCGTCGGCGCGGCCGTCGATCCACTGGATCTTCAGGGGCAGCGGGGCCAAAGCGCGGACCAGCGCCTTGCCGACATGGCCGGCGCCGAAGATCAGGACGCTCGGGCAGGTCGCCGCCTCGTTGGCCTCCTCGGCCTCGATCCGGGCCAGGATGGCGCCGTCGGCCAGCTCCAGGTCGATCGCCACGAAACCGCCGCAGCACTGGCCGATAGCGGGGCCGAGCGGGATCTCGACCCGCCGCGACCGCTCCTTGGCGATGATCAGCGCCCGGGCAGCGGCGATCGCGTCCCACTCCATCCGTCCGCCGCCGATGGTGCCGCGGCTGGCGCCGGCAGTGACCAGCATGTGCACTCCGGCCTCGCGCGGGGTGGAGCCGCGAGCCTCGGCCAGCGTCACCAGCACCGTCGGCTCGCCGTCGCCGAGCCACAGCCGCAGGGTGGGGGCGAGGGGGGTCATGCGAACCTCCCGGCATCGCATCCGCGATGGCTTTCCCGCAGGTGCTCATCGCACAATTGAGTCCCCCCTCCCCTCGCGGGAGGGGGGTAGGGGGAGGGGGTTTTCGAGGCAACGCACCGATGGCCGATGCACGCGTCCAGTTCCTGCGGCAGAACCAGACCGACGCCGAAGTGCTGCTGTGGCATCAACTGCGCGACAAGCGTGTCGGCGGCGTTCGCTTCCGGCGCCAGTATCGCCTCGGCCCGTACATCGTCGATTTTGTCTGTCTCTCGGCGCGGCTGGTGATCGAGGTCGACGGGCCGTCGCACGAGTTGACCGTCGATGCCGATGCCCGAAGGACTCGTTGGCTGGAAGACCAGAGTTTCCGCGTCGTCCGCTTTTCGAACGAGCAGGTCATGCATGAATTGGCGGGCGTGGTGCAGACGATCGGGGCGGTGCTGGCGGGAGAAAGCAAGGCCTAGAGAGGCCGGCTCTCGCGTTGAGAACCCCCTCCCCCTACCCCCCTCCCGCAAGGGGAGGGGGGACCCAAAAAGGGCTGATACGCGCGAGAGCGGCATCATTCCGTCCCTCCTCCAGCCGCCCGCAGGCGCTCCACCGCCTCCAGCACCTTCTCCGGCGTGGCCGGCGGGTCGAGGCGGGGGCAGATCTTGTGGTCGGCGACGCTGGCGACCGCGTCGGAAATCGCGTGCAGCACCGAGACGCCGAGCATCAGCGGCGGCTCGCCCACCGCCTTGGAACGGTAGATCGTCTCCTCATGGTTCCGCGTGTCGGCCAGCCGGACGTTGAAGATCTTCGGCCGGTCGCTGGCCACCGGGATCTTGTAGGTGGATGGGGCATGGGTCCGCAGCCGGCCCTTGTCGTCCCACCACAGCTCCTCCATGGTCAGCCAGCCGGCGCCCTGGATGAAGCCGCCCTCGACCTGGCCGCGGTCGATCGCCGGGTTCAGGGAATTGCCGGCGTCGTGCAGGATGTCGACCCGGTCCAGCCGGTATTCGCCGGTCAGGGTGTCGACCGTGACCTCGCTGACCGCGGCGCCGTAGGCGAAGTAGTAGAAGGGACGGCCGCGGCCGGCGGCGCGGTCCCAGTGGATCTTCGGCGTCTTGTAGAAGCCGGCGGCGGACAGCTGCACCCGGCCGAAATAGGCGGCGCGCACCAGCTCCGCGAACGGCACCTCCTGGTCACCGATCCGCACCGCGTTGCGGCGGAACACGACCTGGTCCGGCTTCACCTGCCAGCGTTCAGCGGCGAAGGCGATCAGCCGGTCCTTGATGGTGCGGGCCGCGGCCTGCGCCGCCATGCCGTTCAGGTCGGCGCCGGAGGAGGCGGCGGTGGCCGAGGTGTTCGGCACCTTACCGGTGGTGGTGGCGGTGATGTGGATGCGGTCGATATCGACCTGGAACTCCTCCGCCACGACCTGGGCGACCTTGACGTACAGGCCCTGGCCCATCTCGGTGCCGCCGTGGTTCAGATGGATCGACCCGTCCTTGTAGACATGCACCAGCGCGCCGGCCTGGTTGTAGGCCGTGAGGGTGAAGGAGATGCCGAATTTCACCGGCGTCAGCGCCAGGCCGCGCCTGAGGAAGCGGCTGGTCTTGTTCCAGGCGCGGATCTCCTCGCGCCGGGCCCAGTAGTCGCTGTCGCGCTCCAGCTCCGCCACCAGCCCATGGACGATGTTGTCCTCGACCGTCTGGTGGTACGGCGTGACGTTGCGGTCCTCGGTGCCGTAGAAGTTCAGCTTCCGGATCTCGAGCGGGTCGCGGCCAACGGCGAAGGCGATCTCCTCGATCAGGCGCTCACCCGCCACCAGCCCCTGCGGCCCGCCGAAGCCGCGGAAGGCGGTGTTCGACTGGGTGTTGGTCTTCAAGGGCAGCGAGGACAGCTGCACCGCCGGGTAGTAGTAGGCGTTGTCGGCGTGGAACAGGGCGCGGTCGGTGACCGGCCCGGACAGGTCGGCGGACCAGCCGCAGCGCGCCGCCAGCAGCATCTCGACGCCCTCGATCCGGCCCTCCTCGTCGAAGCCGACGCTGTAGTCGACCTCGAAATCGTGGCGCTTGCCGGTGATGATCATGTCGTCGTCGCGGTCCGGGCGCAGCTTGGCGGCCCGGCCGGTCGCCTTGGCCACCAGGGCAGCCACGGCGGCGAACAGGTTGGCCTGGGTCTCCTTGCCGCCGAAGCCGCCGCCCATGCGCCGCACCTCGACCGTCACCGCCCCGTCGGGCACGCCGAGGACTCCGGCGACGATGTGCTGCACCTCGCTCGGGTGCTGGGTGGATGAGTGGACGGTGACGTCGCCATCCTCGCCCGGCAGGGCCAGGGCCGCCTGGCTCTCCAGGTAGAAATGCTCCTGCCCGCCGATCCGCATGCGACCGTCGATGCGCCGCGGCGCGGCCGCGATCGCCGAAGCGGCATCGCCACGCTTCAGCGTCATCGGCTTGGTCACCAGCGTGCCGGCGGCCTTCGCCGCCTCGTAGTCCAGCACCGGCGCCAGCTCCTCATAGTCGATCACGGCCAGGCGGGCGGCGCGGCGGGCCTGGTCGCGGGTCTCGGCGGCCACGGCGAAGATCGGCTGGCCGACATGCTGCACCAGCTCGGTCGCGAACAGCGGCTCGTCGCCCAGATGGCTGCAGCCGATGTCGTTCTCGCCCGGGACGTCCGCGGCGCTGAAGGCGCGGACCACGCCTGGCGCGGCGCGGACCGGGGCCAGGTCGATCGACCGGATCCGGGCATGGGCCTTCTCGCTCAGCCCCAGGCAGACATGCAGCAGGCCCGCCGGCTCCGGGATGTCGTCGATATAGACGGCCTCGCCGCTGACATGCTTGTGGGCGCTGTCGTGCCGGCGCGGGTCGTGCACCGCGCCGTCGATGCGGTCGGCCGCCGGCTGGGCGTTGGCCTGCAGGGAAACGGTGGTGTCAGGCATGGGCCAGGCTCCGCTCGCCGACCAGGCGGGTTTCCGCAGCGGGATCGGCGGTTTCGGCATGCAGCTTCAGCAGCAGGTTGGCGGCCACCCGGGCACGGTAGCCGGCGCTGGCGCGCCAGTCGGTCAGCGGCGTGAAGTCCCGGGCCAAAGCGGGCAGGGCGGCGCGCACCGTGTCCTCGGTCCAGGGCTGCCCCAGCAGCGCCGCCTCGGTCTCGGCCGCGCGCTTCGGGGTGCCGGCCATGCCGCCATAGGCGATCCGGATCTCGGCGACCTTGCCGTCCTCGACCCGCAGCCGGAAGCCGGCGCAGACGGCGGAGATGTCCTGGTCGAAGCGCTTGCTGATCTTGTAGATGCGGAAGCGGTCGCCGGGCCGCAGCCTCGGCAGCAGGATGCTCTCGACGAACTCGCCCGGCCGCCGGTCCTGCTGGCCGTAGGCGATGAAGAAGTCCTCCAGCGGCAGCGATCGGCGCTCCTCGCCGCGGCGCAGCACCAGCGTGGCGCCGGCGGCGATCAGGGCCGGCGGCGTGTCGCCGATCGGCGAGCCGTTGGCGATGTTGCCGCCGATGGTGCCGACCGCGCGCACCTGCTCCGCCCCGATGCGGCGGATCAGTTCGCCGAGATCGGGATAGGCGCGGCCGAGCGGCCCGATCGCCTCGGCATAGGTGACGGCGGCGCCGATCTCGAAGCCGTCCGCGGTCTCGCGGATGGCGCGCAGGTCGCGCACCCGGCCGGTGTAGATGACGGCCGGCAACACCCGCATCTGCTTGGTGACCCACAGCCCGACATCGGTGGCGCCGGAGACGATAGTGGCGTCCGGATGCTCCAGCAGCAGCGCCGCCATCGCGTCGGCTGTGGCCGGGGCGTAGAAGCGGCGGGCGCCGTCGCCGACCGCGACCGTCTCCTCGTCCTCCAGCGCCTTGAGCCGCTTCATCGTCTCCGTCTCCGCCGCGGCGAAGCGGTCGGCCTCCGGCGCGCCCAGCTCGTACATGCGCTGCCCGGCGGCGACGATCGGGGCATAACCGGTGCAGCGGCACAGATTGCCGGCCAGGGCGTCGTCGATCCGGTCCTCGGTCGGCGCCGGGTCGTTGCGGTAGAGCGCGAACAGCGCCATGACGAAGCCGGGGGTGCAGAAGCCGCATTGCGAGCCGTGGCAGTCGACCATGGCCTGCTGCACCGGGTGCAGCGCGCCGTCGGCGGCCTTCAGATGCTCGACCGTCAGCAGCTGGCAGCCGTCCAGCGTCGCCAGGAAGCGGATGCAGGCATTGACCGGCTCGTAGCGCATGCGGTCGCCGTCGCGCCGGCCGACCACGACGGTGCAGGCACCGCAATCGCCCTCGGCGCAGCCCTCCTTGGTGCCGGTCCTGCGCTCCTGGATCCGCAGCCAGTCCAGGACCGTCAGGGTCGGGTCGACCGTGCGGATCTCGCGCAGCTCGTCGCCGAAGAGGAAACGGACGGTGTCCCGCATGATGGCCTCAACTGCCGCGATAGGTGGAATAGGACCAGGGCGAGATCAGCAGCGGCACGTGGTAGTGCTGGTCGGCATGGGCGATGCCGAAGCGGATCGGCACCTGGTCCAGGAAGGGCGGGTCGGCGGGGGCCACCCCGGCGGTGCGGAAATAGGCGCCGACGGCGAAGACCAGCTCATAGGTGCCGGCGCGGAAGTCGTCGCCGGCCAGCAGCGGCGCCTCGCAGCGGCCATCGGCATTGGTGCGGGTCTCGGTCAGCAGCGTGCGGTGGTCGCCGTCGAGGCGGTAGAGCGCCACCCCGATGCCCATGCCCGGCCGGCCATGTGCGGTGTCGAGCACATGGGTGGTCAGTCGCCCCCGGTGGGATGCCATGTCTGTGGCCATCCTGCCTCTCCGTGTCTGCCGCCGGTCCCTGGCGGTCCGGCGCGCCTCCGGGCATTATCGCCCTGTTTCGGCTGTGGCGCGCTTGTTGTTTGCGTCATGTTTCACGCCGGGACCCGCGATGCTCAACGGCTGTTCGGCGGAAAGACTTTCAACGCAATCGCAAAAGTGGATGCCGGCGGGGCCGGTATCCTCTATCCGGGATCACGCGTGCGAGAGGGAGGCAAGGGCCGGTGTCCGTCTATCCGAGAAATCTCGTCGGCTACGGCCCGAACCCGCCGAAGGCCGACTGGCCGGGCGGGGCGCGGCTGGCGCTGCAGTTCGTCCTCAACTACGAGGAGGGCGGCGAGAACTCGATCCTGCACGGCGACGCGGCCTCCGAGAGCTTCCTGTCCGAGATCGTCAACGCCCAGCCGCTGCCGGGCGTGCGCCACATCTCGATGGAATCCCTCTACGACTACGGCGCCCGGGTCGGCGTCTGGCGGATCCTCCGGCTGTTCGAGCGCAAGCAGATCCCGCTGACCATCTACGCCGTCGCCATGGCGGCGGAGCGCAACCCGCAGGTGATCCGCGCCATGGTCGAGGCCGGGCACGAGATCGCCAGCCACGGCTATCGCTGGATCAACTACCAGTATGTCGGCGAGGACACCGAGCGCGAGCACATCCGCAAGGCCGTCGAGATCCTGGAGCAGGTGTCGGGCCAGAAGCCGCTCGGCTGGTACACCGGCCGCACCAGCCCGAACACGCGGCGGCTGGTGGCCGAGCACGGCGGCTTCCTCTACGACGCCGACGCCTATGACGACGATCTGCCCTACTGGGAGGTGGTCGAAGGCAAGCCGCAGCTGATCGTGCCCTACACCCTGGACGCCAACGACATGCGCTTCGCCGCGGTCCAGGGCTTCAACTCCGGCGAGCAGTTCTACGCCTATCTCAAGGACAGCTTCGACGCGCTGTACCAGGAGTGGGCGGAGACGCCGCGGATGATGTCGGTCGGCCTGCATTGCCGCCTGGTCGGCCGGCCGGGCCGGATCATGGCGCTGGAGCGGTTCCTGGACTACGCCCGGCAGCATGACGGCGTCTGGTTCTGCCGCCGCATCGAGATCGCCCGGCACTGGCGGGAGAAGCATCCCTATGGCGGAGACGGGTCATGACCTCGCCGCGCCCCAGCACCATGGACCGCGACCTGTTCGTCGTCCGCTTCGGCGGCGTGTTCGAGCATTCGCCCTGGATCGCCGAGGCTGCCTGGGAGGCCGGGCTGAGCCATGAGCAGGACACCGCCGAAGGGCTGCATGCCGCGCTCTGCGCCGTGTTCCGCGCCGCCGACCACGACCGGCAGCTTCAGGTGCTCTGCGCCCATCCCGACCTGGCCGGCCGGCTGGCCGTGGCGGGGGAGCTGACCGCCAGCTCCAGCGCCGAGCAGGCCAGCGCCGGGCTCGACCGCTGCACGCCGGAGGAGTTCGCCCGGTTCCAGGAGCTCAACGCCCGCTATGTCGAGCGCTTCGGCTTCCCCTTCATCATGGCGGTGAAGGGCCGCAGCCGGGCCGAGATCCTGGCCGCCTTCGAGCGCCGCATCGGCAACCCGCGCGACGTCGAGTTCACCACCGCCCTGGCCGAGGTGGAGACCATCGCCCTCCTGCGACTGAAGGACCTGCTGCCGTGAGCTTGGGCCCAGCGCCAATGCAGAACACTCATCTCTATGGCCCCGCGCTGATGGAGCGGCTGGATGCCCTGGCCCGCTTCAGCGAGGAGCCGGACCGGCTGACCCGCACCTTCCTGTCGCCGGCGCACCGGCAGGCGGCCGACCAAGTGCTGGCCTGGATGCGCGAGGCCGGCATGGCGGCCCGGATCGACGCCGCCGGCAACGTCGTCGGCCGCTACGAGGGCGACCGGCCGGGCCTGCCCGCGCTGCTGCTGGGCTCGCACATCGACACGGTGCGCGACGCCGGGAAATACGATGGCAATCTCGGCGTGCTGGCCGCCATCGCCGTGGTCGGGGAACTGCACCGGCGCGGCGAGCGGCTGCCCTTCGCCGTCGAGGTGCTGGGCTTCGGCGACGAGGAGGGCGTGCGCTTCCCGGTCACCCTGACCGGCAGCCAGACCGTCGCCGGCACCGTCGACCCGGCGGTGGCCGACGCGCTGGACGACAACGGGCTGCGCCTGGGCGACCTGCTGCGCGGCTTCGGCGGCGACCCGGACCGGCTGCAGGCCGAAGCCCGGCGGCGCGAGGACGTGCTGGGCTATGTCGAGCTGCATATCGAGCAGGGGCCGGTGCTGGAGGCCGAGGGCCTGCCGCTCGGCGTGGTCACCGCGATCAACGGCGCCGCCCGCTACAACGCCGTGGTCCGCGGCATGGCCGGCCACGCCGGCACCGTGCCGATGGACCTGCGCCGCGACGCGCTGGCCGCCGCCGCCTCGATGATCCTGGCGGTCGAGCGTTGCGCCCAGACGCGGCGCGACGTGGTGGCGACCGTCGGGCAGCTCGACGTGCAGCCCGGCGCGGTCAACGTCATCCCCGGCGCGGTGCGCTTCACCATCGACATCCGCGCGCCGGACGACGCCGACCGGCTGGCCGCGATGGCCGAGTTGACCGCGGCGCTGGAGGGCATCGCCCGCGGCCGCGGCGTCGAGCTGACGCTCGACCGCTACCACGATGGCGGCGCCGTGCGCTGCGACCCGGCGCTGATGGAGAAGCTGGAGACCGCAATCCGCCGCCACGGCCTGCCGGCGCGGCGGCTGCCCAGCGGCGCCGGCCACGACGCCATGGCGATGGCGGCGCTGACCCCGGTCGGCATGCTGTTCCTGCGCTGCCGCGGCGGCATCAGCCACAACCCGGCCGAATCCATCACCGTGGAGGATGCGGACCTCGCCGTCCGCGTCCTGCTCGACCTCCTCCGCCAGTACGACCCTGCCTAAGACGAAAGCTCTCCTGATGACCGACAGCATCGACACCGCCATCCGCGCCTGGCTCCACGGCGCGCGCGAGCAGCAGGCCCGGTTCCTGGCGGAGCTGGTCAAGGTCCCGTCCGACAACCCGCCGGGCGACTGCGAGCCGCATGCCAGGCGGACGACGGAGCTGCTGCGCGAGCTGGGCTTCGAGGTCGAGGTCCATCCGGTGCCGGCGGAGCTGGCGAAGGCGCATGGCATGATCAGCGCCAGCAACCTGATCGTCCGCCGCCGCTTCGGCGACGGGCCGGTGATCGCGCTGAACGCGCATGGCGACGTGGTCGCGCCGGGCGAGGGCTGGACCCACGATCCCTACGGTGCCGAGGTGGTCGACGGCTGGATGTACGGCCGCGGCGCCGCCGTCTCGAAATCCGACATCGCCACCTACGCCTTCGCCCTGAAGGCGCTGGAACTGGCGGGGCAGCTGACCCGCGGCATGGTCGAGCTGCACGTGACCTATGACGAGGAATCGGGCGGCGAGATCGGGCCGAAGCTGATCCTGGAGCAGGGGCTGTCGAAGCCGGACTTCGCCATCGCTGCCGCCTTCAGCTATGCGGTGGTGACGGCGCATAATGGCTGCCTGCATCTCGAGGTCGAAGTGCGCGGCAAGTCGGCCCATGCCGCGCTGCCTTCGACCGGCATCGATGCGCTGGAGGCGGCGACGCCGATCCTGGCGCGGTTGTACGAGCACCGGCGCCTGTATCCGACCACGGTGTCGAAGGTGACCGGCATCGGCTCGCCGCAGCTCACGGTCGGGCTGATCGAGGGCGGCATCAACACCAACGTCGTGCCCGACCGGGTGGCCTTCCGCCTCGACCGCCGCCTGATCCCGGAGGAGAACGGCGCGGCGGTGGAGGCGGAGCTGCGCGGCGTGATCGAGGACGCGGCCAAGGCCTTCCCGAAGGCGACCGTCACGGTTCGCCGCATCCTGCTGGCCGAGCCGCTGTCGCCGCTGCCGGGCACCGACCGGCTGGCCGAGGCGATCCGCCGCCGCGCCGCGCCGGTGCTGGGCGAGGAGATCCCGGTCAAGGGCGTGCCGCTCTACACCGACGCCCGGCACTATGCCGCCGCCGGGGTGCCGATCGCCCTCTACGGCGCCGGCCCCCGCACCATCGAGGACGCCAACGCCCACCGCGCCGACGAGCGGCTGAAGCTGGACGACCTCTACAAGGCGACCGAGATCGTCGCGCTGGCGGTCCGGGACGTGCTGGCGGAGTAACACATCAACTCTCCCCCTCCCCCTGCGGGAGGGGGCAGGGGGAGGGGGCTGTCGCAGCCGGAAGGGTATCGATCTGGTGATTGATCCTCGCGTCCGCGCACTCCGCCAAAATCAGACCGAGGCCGAGCGTCTGCTGTGGCGTCAGCTCCGCAGCAAGCGCGTCGGTGGCCTTCGCTTCCGACGGCAATATCCGCTCGGAGCCTTTATCGTCGATTTCGTCTGGCTCGCGGCCCGTCTGGTCATCGAGGTCGACGGACCGTCACACGACCTGACCGTGGATGCGGATGAACGCCGCACGCAGTGGCTTGAGGGCCAGGGATTCCGCGTGCTGCGCTTCACCAGCGATCAGGTCAGATACCATCTGCCGGACGTTGTCGATGCCATCGCCGCGGCATTGCCGGGTGAAGAGATTATTGCAAACTGGAGTGATGCCGGCTCGGTCGGCGGCACCCCCTCCCCCTAACCCCCTCCCGCGAGGGGAGGGGGAGAGTTCAGAGGCAAGCTTGGCTTTAAAGTAACCGTCCTTACATCGCGCCCTGCAGGTGCGGCCACACCTCCAACGCGCCGCGCCAGATCATGTCGATCGACACGTAGAGGATCACGGCCAGGCCGACATAGGCGATCCAGCGGTGGCGGTTCAGCAGCTTGGCGATGAAGGAGGCGGCGAAGCCCATCAGCGCGATCGACAGCGCCAGGCCGAAGATCAGGATCACCGGGTGCTCGCGCGCAGCACCGGCCACGGCCAGCACGTTGTCGAGCGACATCGACACGTCGGCGATCACGATCTGCCAGGCGGCCTGGGCGAAGGTCTTGCGCGGCGCGCCGTTGCCGTTCACCTCGTGACCTTCCAGCGCCTCCTCGGCCTGGTGCTCCTCCTTGGCGGTATGGCGCAGCTCGCGCCACATCTTCCAGCACACCCACAGCAGCAGCACGCCGCCGGCCAGCAACAGGCCGACGATGGCCAGCAGCTGCGTCGTGATCAGGGCGAAGCCGATGCGCAGCAGCGTGGCGGCGCCGATGCCGATCAGGATCGCCTTGCCGCGCTGTTCCTTGGGCAGCCCGGCCGCGGCCAGGCCGATGACGATGGCGTTGTCGCCGGCCAGAACCAGGTCGATCATGATGACCTGGGCCAGGGCCGCCAGCGCTTCGCCTGTCAGCAGATGTTCCATGCGAAAACCGTCCTCTTCGTCGCGAGGAGCGGCCTGCATGCCATCCCGGGGGAGCGTGTCAGGGTCGGCAGGCGGGCCACTCGATGGAGTCTCCAGTCCGACATCGCAGATCCCGGAGGATCTGCCAGAGGGGCCCGGCCTGGTCGCCGCCCATATAGCGGGGAGGCCTCGCCGGCTCAAGCGCCGGGTCGTAGACTGCGGCGCGGACGCCGCAGGTCGGCCCGGAGGTGTGGCGAAATGGATACACATGAACCGGTGATCCGGTCCGGCGCGATCGTGCCGGAGAAGGCCGGGCAATGGTCCGGCTTCGCCGCCGGGCTGTTCGCCGCCACCGGCCATGCGGTCGAGGCCGTGCCCTCGGCCGACCTGCGGCTCAGCCTGCATGTCGGGCCGCCGGTCATGGCCCATTGCCGGGCCGAGGGGCTGGTGCAGGACCGGCTGCAGCGCGAGGGCGACATCGACCTGCTGCCGGCCGGCGCGTCGGGCGCCTGGGAGGATGAGGGGCCGGCCCGCTTCCTGCTGCTGCGCCTGGCCCCAGCACTGATGCGCAGCGCGGCGGAGGGGCTGGGGCTGGCCTCCGGCCGGCTGGAGATCGCGCCGCGGCTGCAGCTGCGCGACCCACGGATCGAGCATCTCGGCTGGGCCCTGAAGGCCGAGCTGGAGGCGGGGGCGGAATCGGATCCGCTCTATGCCGACAGCATCGGCCTGGCGCTGGCGGCCCATCTGCTGCGGCGCTACGCGGCGCCGGTGCCGGCGGCCGCGGCGGGCCAGGCGCTGTCGCGGCGGCAGCTGGCCCGGGTGCTGGAGCTGATCGAGTCGCGGCTGGACCAGCGCCTGGCCCTGGCCGAGCTGGCGGCCGCCGCCGGGCTCAGCCCGTCGCATTTCAAGCCGCTGTTCAAGGCCTCGACCGGGCTGGCGCCGCACCAGTTCGTGATCCGCCGCCGGGTCGAGCGGGCACGGGCGCTGCTGCTGGACGGAAGCCTGCCGATGGCCCAGGTGGCGCTCGACGCCGGCTTCGCGCATCAGAGCCACATGGCCCGGGCGATGCGCCGGGTCCTCGGCATCACCCCCGGCGCGCTGCGGCGCGAGCGGGGCTGAACGCCGCCGTCCGAACCTGCTCCCGCCCGTCCGTTCCGGCGCGACCCGCCGGGCGCCGGCACGGCAGGCTCCTCCCGTCTTGGCTCCGATCCGGGGCGCAGCGGGAGAGAGATCATGTTCGCCATCATCGGGGCCACGGGCCGGGTCGGCGGGGCCGCGGCGCGGGAGCTGCGGCGGCGGGGCAGGGCGGTGCGGGCCGTGGTCCGCGACCCCGGCCGGGCCGGCGCGCTGGCCGAGGCCGGCTGTGAGGTCGCCGTCGCCGACATCGCCGACGCGCCGGCGCTGACGGCGGCGCTGCGCGGCGCCGAGGGCGTGCTGGCGATCGTGCCGCTGCCCCCGTCGCGCGGCGACGCCGCGGCCGAGGTCCGCGGCCTGGTCGGCAGCCTGGCCCGGTCGCTGGAGGCGGCGCGGCCGCCGCGCACCGTCGCGATCTCCGACTACGGCGCCCAGCATGCGGCCGGCACCGGCATCACGCTGCTGTTCCACCACCTGGAGCAGCGGCTCGGCGGCCTGCCGGGCATCGCCTTCCTGCGCTCGGCCGAGCATATGGAGAACTGGGCCCGGTCGCTGCGCGCCGTCATGGCCACCGGCGTCCTGGCCAGCCTGCACCACCCGCTGGACAAGCGCTTCCCCACCGTCTCCGCCCCCGATGTCGGGCTGATCGCGGCCGATCTCCTGGACGCGGCCGAGGCGCCGCCGCGCATCCTCCATGCCGAAGGCCCGCAGCGCTACACCGCGCTGGACGTGGCCGCGGCGCTGGCTGCGCCGCTCGGCCGGCCGGTCCAGGCGGTGGCCCTGCCGCGCGGCCAGTGGGACCAGGCGCTGTCGGCCGGCGGGCTGGGCGAGGGCTATGTCCGGCTGATCACCGACCTCTACGACGCCCACAATGCCGGGCGGATCGAGGCCGAGGGCGGCGAGGTCCGCCGGGGCGCCACGCCCCTGGCCGAGGTGCTGGCGGCCCTGGTGCGCCAGGCGGCCGGTGCAACTCAGCAAGCGTCGTGAGTCTGCGCCCTAAGCCGACGTCTCCTGGCGGCGCACCATCTCGGCGATCCAGACGGGAGCATAGGGCGGCGTGCAGCCCGGCGACGCCGGATAGTCGATGAGGACCTGGAGCTTTTCGCCGATGCCGATGGCGCGGGCGCGGTGCGTGGGGTGACGGATGCCGATTTCGGCAAGGCAGTGGTTCATCGACCACTGCTTGGGTGCGGGCGCATCCCTCATCTCCCTCTCGATCTGGTCCGGCAGGCCGTCCAGGTCCAGCCCGGCCGCATCCTTGACCACGCGATCGGTCGTCAGGCTCCAGCCGGCCCGTCCGACCAGATCCGTATCGTCCTTCCAGCGCAGACGCAGCTCTTCGGCGTGCCTCCCGGGCTTGACGATGTTGGTGACGAACCAGTCCAGGAGCTTCGGCGCGCGAATGTCGCGGATCATCGCGTCGAGCTCGTCGGCGGAGAAGGCTTCCGGCTTGGCGATCAGGGTCGCCAGCAGCCGTGCGGCCGTGTCGCCGGTGGCCCAGAGCTCTCTCGCCAGCTCATGCCGGGCTTTCAGGCGCTTGGCGACCGCGCGCAGAGCAGACAGATTGACGCCGTGATCGTCGCCGCGTTCTGCATTGGCTGCCCGGAGCTTCGGGTCTTCCAGCGCGGCCAGTTCGGCCATGACGTCGGTCGCCGCGGACATGCAGTCCTCCATCTGAGTGCAAAGGCTAGCCCGGGAACTCCTCATATTGCGGCAGGTCGTCGGTAATGGTGTACCAGGGCGCCTTGGAGCCGACGAAGATGTGCTCGGTCGGCCGGATGGTCGGGTCGTCGACCAGCGTGCCCATGGCGACATGGACATAGGCGCCGTCGCGGACGACCGAGAACAGCAGCGACCCGCAGACCCGGCAATGCGTATTGTTGAGATCCTCCTCGCCATAGATCATCAGCGCGTCATGGCCTTGCGTCACCGCCAGCTTGGCGCGCTCGATCCCGGCGAAGGGCTTGAACGCCGACCCCGTCGTCCGCCGGCAGTTCGAGCAGTGGCAGTTGGCGGCATAGAGGAACTGGTCCGCCACCTCGTAGTGGACGGCGCCGCAATAGCATCGGCCGGTCAGCATGCGCGCGCTCTCGGTCATGGGTTCCCTCCGACATTGTTTCGGCCAGCGTATCGCTCCGCGCTGCGCCTTGACAGCCCGGTGCCGGCGGCGCTCTGTTCCCGCAGATTTCAAGGGAGACGTCCATGCCCGACCATCGTCGAGACGGCACCGGTGAGGCCGTGGCCCGCATCATGCCGGCCGCCAACACCCACCGCAACCCGGGCATGGCGCTGGAGCTGGACTGGGTCGAGGCCGCGCGGGTCAATCTCAGCGCCGCCGAGCGCCGGGCCGCGACCCTGACCACCCGGCGCACGGTGAAGAAGGAATACCAGGCCGCCTGGCTGGTGAAGGCGATCACCTGCATGGACCTGACCACGCTCGCCGGCGACGACACGCCGGGCCGGGTGCAGCGCCTCTGCGCCAAGGCCCGCCACCCGCTGCGCGACGACCTGGTCGAGGCGCTGGGCCTCACCGACCGGCCGCCGACCGTCGGCGCCGTCTGCGTCTACCCGACCATGGTCGGCGCCGCGGTGAAGGCGCTGGCCGGCAGCGGCATCCCGGTCGCCTCGGTCGCCACCGGCTTCCCGGCGGGGCTGACGCCGCTGCCGCAGCGCCTGGCCGAGATCCGCTATGCGGTGGAGGAGGGAGCGGCCGAGATCGACATCGTCATCCACCGCGCCCAGGTGCTGAACCGCGAATGGTCCGCCCTCTATGACGAGGTCCGGGCGATGCGCGAAGCCTGCGGCGACGCGCATCTGAAGACCATCCTGGCCACCGGCGACCTCAGGACCCTGCGCAATGTCGAGGCCGCCAGCCTGGTCTGCATGATGGCCGGCGCCGACTTCATCAAGACCTCGACCGGCAAGGAGGATGTCAACGCCACCCTGCCGGTCAGCCTGGTGATGGTCCGCGCCATCCGCGACTACCAGGCCCGCACCGGCGAGCGGGTCGGCTTCAAGCCGGCCGGGGGGCTGCGCACCGCCAAGGACGCGATCGCCTGGCTGATCCTGATGAAGGAGGAGCTGGGCCGGCCTTGGCTGGAGCCGGAGCTGTTCCGCATCGGCGCCTCCTCGCTGCTCGCCGATGTCGAGCGCCAGATCGAGCATTTCGTCACCGGCCGCTATTCGGCCGGCTTCCGCCACGCCGCCGCCTGAGGAGCCCGACCATGCCCCGGATCGCGGAGATTCTCGACACCATGGAGTACGGCCCGGCGCCCGAGGACAGCGGCATCGCCCGCGACTGGCTGGCGCGGCACGAGGCGGGCTTCGGCCATTTCATCGACGGAAAGTTCGTCGCCCCGGCCGAGGGCGGCCGCTTCGAGGTGCTGAACCCGGCCACCGGCAAGCCGCTGGCGCAGGTGGCGCAGGGCACCGCGAAGGATATCGACGCCGCGGTCAAGGCCGCGCGCCGGGCGCAGAAGGGCTGGGCGGCGCTGCCGGGCCATGAGCGCGCCCGCCACCTCTACGCCCTGGCCCGCCACGTCCAGCGCCGCGAGCGGCTGCTCTCCGTGGTCGAGACCATGGACAACGGCAAGCCGATCCGCGAGAGCCGCGACATCGACATCCCGCTGGTCGCCCGGCACTTCTACCACCACGCCGGCTGGGCCTCTCTGGTCGAGACCGAGTTCCCCGGCTATCGCCCGGTCGGGGTCTGCGGCCAGATCATCCCGTGGAACTTCCCGCTGCTGATGCTGGCCTGGAAGGTGGCGCCGGCGCTGGCGGCCGGGAATACGGTGGTGCTGAAGCCGGCCGAGTTCACGCCGCTGACCGCGCTGCTCTTCGCCGAGATCGCGCAGGAGGCCGGGCTGCCGCCGGGGGTCCTGAACATCGTCACCGGCGACGGCGCCACCGGCGCCCTGATCGTCGAGCATGCCGATGTCGACAAGATCGCCTTCACCGGCTCGACCGAGGTCGGGCGGAAGATCCGCGAGGCGACCGCCGGCAGCGGCAAGAAGCTGTCGCTGGAGCTGGGCGGCAAGTCGCCCTTCATCGTCTTCGACGACGCCGACCTCGACGCCGCGGTCGAGGGCGTGGTGGATTCGATCTGGTTCAACCAGGGCCAGGTCTGCTGCGCCGGCTCGCGCCTGCTGGTGCAGGAGAGCGTGGCCGACCGGATGTACGACAAGCTGAAGCGCCGGATGGCGACGCTCCGGGTCGGCGACCCGCTCGACAAGTCGACCGACATGGGCCCGATCGTGGCCCAGGTGCAGCTCGACCGGATCAGGCATTACGTCGAACTGGGCAAGAAGGAGGGTGCCGCCTGCTGGCAGGATTCGGCGACGCTGCCCAAGGGCGGCCTCTACTTCCCGCCGACCTTGTTCACGGAGGCCGAGCCGGCCTCGACCATCGCGCAGGAGGAGATCTTCGGCCCGGTGCTGTCGGCTTCGACCTTCCGCACCCCGGACGAGGCGGTGGCCCTGGCCAACAACTCCCGCTACGGCCTCGCCGCCTCGGTGTGGTCGGAGACAGTGAACCAGGCGCTGCACGTCGCGGCGCGGCTGAAGGCCGGCGTGGTCTGGATCAACTGCGCCAACAGCTTCGACGCCGCGGTCGGCTTCGGCGGCTATCGCGAGAGCGGCTTCGGCCGCGAGGGCGGCCGCGAAGGCATGTTCGAATACCTCGTGCCGGGCTGGGAGAAGGACGCGCCGGCGCTGAAGCCCGTGGCCGCGGCGCCGCTGGCGGCGGTGCCGCTGGGCGGTGACCACGACCTGCCCTCGATCGACCGCACCGCCAAGCTCTATGTCGGCGGCAAGCAGGCCCGGCCGGATGGCGGCTACAGCTACACCGTCACCGATCCGAAGGGGCGGGCGCTGGGCCAGGTGGGCCTCGGCAACCGCAAGGACATCCGCAACGCGGTCGAGGCCGCGCACAAGGCCTCTGGCTGGGGCGCCCTGGCCGGGCACAACCGCGCCCAGGTGCTGTATTACCTGGCCGAGAACCTGGCCGCCCGGTCCGAGGAGTTCGCCCGCCGGATCGCCGCCATGACCGGCGCCTCGGCCAAGGCCGCGGCGGCCGAGGTCGAAGCCGCGGTGCGGCGGATCTTCTTCTACGCCGGCTTCGCCGACAAGTACGACGGCCAGGTGCACGATGCCCGCGCCCGCCAGGTGACGCTGGCGATGAACGAGCCCTGGGGCGTGATGGGCATCCTCTGCCCGGACGAGGCGCCGCTGCTCGGCTTCGTCTCGCTGGTGGTGCCGGCGATCGCCATGGGCAACCGCGTGGTCGCGGTGCCGTCGCCGCGCCACCCGCTGGCGGCGACCGATCTCTACCAGGTGCTCGACACCTCCGACGTGCCGGGCGGCGTGGTCAACATCGTCACCGGCGAGCGCGATGTTCTGGCCAAGACCCTGGCCGAGCACGACGACGTCGCCGCCCTCTGGTATGTCGGCCCGGCCGAAGGCGGGGCGGCGGTGGAGAAGGCCAGCGCCGGCAATCTCAAGGCCACCTGGACCAACCAGGGCCGCCGCCGCGACTGGCTGTCCGACACCGAAGGGCAGGGGCGGGAATACCTGCGCCGCGCCACCCAGGTGAAGAACATCTGGCTGCCTTACGGGGAATGAGGCGGCGTCCGCTCGTGCGGGGCAGGATGTCAGCGGCCTGAAACATCAACCCGTCATGGCGAGCCCCGAAGGGGCGTGGCCATCCAGGGCCGCTCGCACCGGCTCTTGGATGGCCACGGCGCTGCGCGCCTCGCCATGACGGAGAAGAACCGAAGAGCCGATCCCAAAGGCCACTGGTATAACAGCGAGGGGTGCGCAAGGAGGGGCGATGTCCGACATCTGGGCGATGCCGTCGGGCTTTCCCGACCTCCTGCCGGGTGAGGTCCATGTCTGGCGCGTTCGGACCGAGCGTGACCCGCAGGCTGGGCTCGTCCTGCTGTCGGCGGAGGAGCGGGCGCGCGCCGACCGGTTCCGGACCGACCTGCTGCGGGCCCGCTACGTCGCCGCCCATGCGGCGCTGCGGCTGCTGCTCGGCCGCGCCCTCGGCAGGCCGGCGCAGACGCTGCGCTTCGGCCAGAACGCCTGGGGCAAGCCCGAGCTGGCGGAGGGCGACCTGCGCTTCAATCTCTCGCACAGCGGCCCCTGGGCCGTGGTGGCGCTGGCCCGCGGCATCGAGGTCGGCGTCGATGTCGAGGCCGTGTCGCAGCCGCCGCCGCTCGAGGTCGCCGGCATCGCCTACTCGGCGGCGGAGCGGGCGGCCCTCGCCGGCCTGGCCGGCGAGGCGCTGACCGCGGCCTTCTACGCGATCTGGACCCGCAAGGAAGCGCTGTCCAAGGGCATCGGCCGCGGCTTCTCCTTCGACTTCACCGGCTTCACCGTCAGCGCCGACCCGGCCGAGCGGACCAGCCGTCCTGTGCTGCCGCCGGACCTCGCCGGCGCCGACTGGCATCTGCACGACCTGCCGCCGCTCGAGGGTGCGGCGGCGGCCGTCGCCGTCCCGACCGATGGAATCGGCATCGCCGCCTGGCGGTTCGAGCCGGGGCTGTGGGGGCTGTAGCCGACGCTATCCCCGGTCGCCGGCGAAGCGCTCGGCCAGGCGCTCGCGGCGGAAGGCTTCGGTGACGAAGTCGACGAAGGCGCGGGTCTTGGCCGGCAGCAGAGTGCGGCTGGCGTAGTAGATCGAGATCGGGCCGGCATCGGCGTGCCACTGCGGCAGCAGGCGCACCAGGGCGCCGCTGTCCAGATGCGGCAGCGCATCCGCCACCGTCACCATGGCGACGCCGAGTCCCAGCACCGCGGCCCGGCACATCGCCGCGGGATCGTTCAGCACCACGGTCTCGGCGGGCGTCGCCGCCATCTCCAGCCCGGCGGCGTTGCGCATCATCCAGTGCCGCACCCGCCCGGTGCGAGGCGAGCGCATGACGATCCCGTCCAGGCCGGCCAGCCCCGCCGGGTCGGCCGGCGTGGCCCGGCCCTGCAGCCAGGACGGCGCCGCCACCGCGACCACATGCGCCGGGGCCAGGATGCGGGACACCGTGCCCGGCGTCAGCTCGAAGCCGGCGCCGATGGCCGCGTCGAAGCCCTCGGCCACCAGGTCCACCTGACGGTTCTCGAACCGCCAGTCCGGGCGGATGCGGGGATAGCGCTCCAGGAAGGCGGGCAGCAGCGGCAGGATGTGGTCGACGCCGATGGTCACCGCCAGGCTGACCTTCAGCACGCCGGCCGGCTCGCCGCTTCCGGTCGACACCGCCGCGATCGCCGCCTGCAGGCTGTCGAGGCTGCCCTCGATGGAGGCCAGGAAGCCTTCGCCGGCCTCGGTCAGGGTCAGCTTGCGGGTGCTGCGGTGGAACAGCCGCACGCCCAGGTTCCGCTCCAGCATCGCCACGTTGCGGCTGACCGCGGCCGGGGTCAGCGCCAGCCGGCGCGCCGCGGCGGAGAAGCTGCCGGCCTCGGCGCTGCGGGCGAAGGATTCCAGGTTGGCGAGGGTCTCCATCGCGTCACATCTTCAACGGATACTTGTGACTGATTCCAGTCATTCCATACTAATCATGCAGCAATTGCGGTGCGATATCCACTCCATCAAACCGTTGGAGTGTCCTCAGATGACCACCACCCATTCCCCGCTCTCCGGCAAGGTCGCCCTGGTCACCGGCGGCTCACGCTCGATCGGCGCCGCCATCGCCGGGCGCCTGGCCGCGGACGGCGCCGCCGTCGCCATCACCTACAGCGCCTCGCCGGACAAGGCCGAGGGCGTCGTCCGCGCCATCCAGGCGGCGGGCGGCCGGGCCGTCGCGATCCGGGCCGATGCCGGCGACCCCGAGGCGGTGCGCGCCGCCGTGGCCCGCACCGTCGAAGTCCTCGGCGGCCTCGACATCCTGGTCAACAACGCCGGCATCGCGCTCGGCGGCCCGATCGACGAGGTCTCCTTCGCCGACTACCAGCGCATGATCGCGGTGAACGTCACCGGCGTGTTCGTGGCGACGCAGGAGGCGGTGCGGCACATGACGGCAGGCGGCCGCGTCATCCATATCGGCAGCTCGATGGCGCGCTACGCGGCCTTCGGCGGCGCCTCGGTCTACACCCTGACCAAGGGGGCGGTGGCCGGCTTCAACCGCAGCCTGGTGCGCGACCTCGGCCCGCGCGGCATCACCGTCAACACCGTGCATCCGGGCCCGACCGACACCGACATGAACCCGGACGGCGGCCCGGTGTCGAAGATCGTCGGCCCCGGTATCGCAGTCGGCCGCTACGGCCGGGCCGAGGAGATCGCCGGCGCGGTCGCCTATCTCGCCGGCCCGGACGCAGCCTTCGTCACCGGCGCCGAGCTGGTGGCCGATGGCGGCTTCACGGCCTGAGCCGGCTATCCGCCGGGCGCCCGATCGGCGATGATCGGGCGGGGCAGGGGAGGGGCTCATGCTGGACCACGTCACCATCCGGGTCGGCGACTTCGAACGGTCGAAGGCCTTCTACGACCAGTTGCTGGCGCCGCTCGGCATCGCCCGCCTCTATGCCGATGGCGAGACCTTCGCCGGCTACGGCGTCGGCCGCCGGGCGTTCTTCTGGATCGGCCTGCATGACGGGGCGATCACCGGCACCCATGTCGCCTTCGCCGCGCCGGACCGGGGTATCGTCGACCTCTTCCATGCGGCGGGCCTCGCCGCCGGCGGCCGGGACAACGGCGCGCCCGGGGTGCGGCCGCACTACCATCCCGACTATTACGGCGCCTTCCTGCTCGACCCCGACGGTCACAATGTCGAGGCAGTGTGCCGCGAGGCGCCCTGACCGGTCAGGTTGCCAGGAAACCGCCGTCGACCGGCACGATGGCGCCGTTCATCATCGCCGAGGCGTCGCTCAGCAGGTACAGGATCACCTCGGCGACGTCGTCCGGCTGGGCGAAGCGGCCGAGCGGGATGCGGCCCAGCATCGGGCCGGACTTGGCCGGGTCGCTCCACGCCTTCACCGCCATCGGCGTCAGCGTCACCACCGGGTTGACGCTGTTGGTGCGGATACCGTGCGGCCCCAGCTCCACCGCCATCACCCGGGTGATCTCGTCGAGCGCGCCCTTGGAGGCGCAATAGGCGGTGTGGTCCGGCAGGCCGATCATCGAGGACACGCTCGACACGTTGACGATGGCGCCCTTCTGCCCGCGGCGGATCAGGTCGCGCGCCACCACCTGGGCCGCGATCATTGGCGCCCGGGCGTTCACTGCCATGATCTGGTCGAAGCTCTCGACCGAGGTGTCGAGGAAGGATTCCAGCGTGGTGGTGCCGGCGCAGTTCACCAGGGCGTCGACCGGCAGAGCCTCCTCGGCAGCCCGGCGCGTCGCCTCGGCATCGGCCAGGTCGACCGCGATGCTGCGGCAGCCGGTCTCCTGCTCCAGGCTCGCCAGGTCCTCGGGGCTGCGGGTGGCGGCGACCACCTCGGCGCCGCGCCGGTGCAGCAGCACCGCCGTCGCTCGGCCGATGCCCTTGCCGGCGCCGGTCACCAGCACCCGCCGCCCGGCGAAATCCTGCCCGCCCATGACGTCCTCCCTGTCTCGACTCGCGATGCCTCCCTATATCAGGCTCGGAGCGCCGGCGTCTCTCCGGACCGGCCCAGGAGATCGAGCATGCCCGAACCTTATCCCGTGACCCGCAGCGACGAGGAATGGCGCCGCATCCTGACGCCGGAGCAGTACCGGGTCATGCGCCAGCACGGCACCGAGCGGCCGGGCAGCTGCGGCCTGCTGAGCGAGCACCGGCCGGGCGCCTTCTGCTGCGCCGGCTGCGGCAGCAGGCTGTTCGAATCGAAGTGGAAGTTCGAGAGCGGCACCGGCTGGCCCAGCTTCAACGACCCGGTGCCGGATTCGGTCGAGACCACGGTCGACCGCAGCTTCGGCATGACCCGCATCGAGGTGCATTGCGCCACCTGCGGCAGCCATCTCGGCCACGTCTTCGAGGACGGCCCGCCGCCCAGCGGGCTGCGCTATTGCATCAACGGCGTGGCGCTGGATTTCCAGCCGGAGTGAGCCGGGGCCGGGCTACATTCGAAAACGGTCTCGCGGGTGCCAAAATCGCACAATCCGGAAAGGAACTGAGTGTTCGTCTCCTCCCGTTATACGTGCAATCGGGACGCAAGGAGACGGTTATGGAGCATCGAGAGGAGACGACCACGCTCATCTCCGGCGACAAGGTCGCCGGGACGGAGGTCTACAACACGGCGGGCGAGCATCTCGGCGAGATCCACGACGTGATGATCGACAAGGTGTCCGGGCGCGTCGCCTATGCGGTGATGTCGTTCGGCGGCTTTCTCGGCATCGGCGAGAAGTACCACCCGCTGCCCTGGTCGGCGCTGGAGTACGACACCAATCAGGGCGGCTACGTCGTGAACCTGTCGCGCGAGCAGCTGGAAGGGGCTCCGGTCTACGCCGAGGAGACCCCGCCGCGCTGGAACCGCGAATACGAGCAGGACATACACGACTATTACGGCATCAGCCCGTATTGGACCGGTTCGCTGCCGCGCTGACGGAGACCGGCGTCGGGAGGCCGCCATGTCGGAGCGGGTCGTCGACGTGTTCGACGAGAACGGTGCCTTGGTGACGAGCTATACCGTCATCCTGGCTGGTTCCGGCGATGCGCCGGATGAGGCGTATGAGTCCGAAGCTCTGCGCATGGCGGCCTTCGACGCGGCCATTCCCGCCGATCGGCTTGCCGGATTGACGGCGAAAGTCCGGTCGTAGTCGGGCGGTCGTGCGGCATCGCGGCCTTGGTCCAAGGTCTAATCCGCCAGCCGCGGGATGACCGATCCCGATGCCCCGTTGATCCGGCAACCAACTTCACAGGAGGAACCGCCATGAAGTGGGTCTTGATCGCCTCCGCAGCGGGTTTCCTGGCGCTGAGCCCTGCGGCCCTGGCCGATTGCCGCCAGGACATCGACCAGCTCGACGCGCAGTTCAAGCAGGCGGAGGCGCAAAGCGGACAGCCTGCGGCCACGCCCCATCAAACCCAGACGATGCAGGGCGCCCAGACGGGGGCCGCCGGTACCATGCCGAGCACCGGAAGCGCCCCCGACGCCGCTTCCAGCGAACATCAGCGGGAGGCGCTCAAAGGCGCGGGCGAGCAGTCCCAGCAGGAGCAGTTCGCCGCCCACCTGAAGGAAGCCCGCCAGCTGGCGCAGACCGGCGACGAGGCCGGATGCATGACGAAGGTCGAGGCCGCGCGCAAGCTGCTCGGCACTCGCTGACGGACTGCCTCTCCAAAGTACGGAGCAGACAAGGTTCGGGCCTGCGCAGCGATGCTCCGCAGGCCCGAACCGATCGTTGACCGACCTCTAGGTCAGCAGCGTCCGACGGCGTGGCAGTTCGTCAGACCGCCGACGGCAGCGCCGCCGACACCGCCGATGATCGCGCCGGTCCCGACATTGCCGCCGGTGACCGCCGCCGTGCCGGCGCCGAGGCCCGCGCCGATCGCGCCACCCGAGAGCGCCCGGGTGCCGGGGTCGCGGCCGCACGCCGCCAGGGACAGCGCCGCCGCCAGGATAAGCATAGCCGGCTTCAGCATCCTCATCTCCGTGCCAGTAACCATTTCAGACACGGAAACGATGCGGATCGCGAGATCGTTCCCATCCGCGGCGGCGACGGGAAGGAGTGTGGCATAGACGCCTCACTCGCCGGCCGCCGCCTTGACCCTGGCCGCGGTCAGCGGCAGATCGCGCAGCCGCCGGCCGATGGCGTCGGCGATGGCGTTGGCCAGCGCGGCGCTGGCCGGGCCCTGGCCGGTCTCGCCGCAGCCCAGGAAGGGCTCGCCCGGCCGGTCGATGATGCGCACCTCGACGCTGTCCGGCACGGCGCTGAAGCGCAGGATCGGATAGGTCGACCAGTCGACCGAGGTGATCCGGCTGCGGTCGAAGCCGACGCTCTCGTACAGGGTCCAGCTCATCGACTGCAGCACCGCGCCCTCGATCTGGTTGCGCACGCCGTCGGGGTTGACCACCTGGCCGGTGTCGACCGCGGCGACGACGCGCGGTACGCGGACTGCCCCGGTCTCGCGCTCGACCGCGACCTCGGCAGCGACGGCGCAATAGGCGGCCAGGTTCTTGTAGCGGGCGAAGCCGAAGCCGCGGCCGTGCCCGGCGCCGGCCGGGCGGCCCCGGTCCCAGCCGAAGGTCTCGGCGGCGGCGGCGATCACGTCGCGGGCGCGCGGATCCTGCAGATGCGCCAGCCGGAAGGCGACCGGATCGGCCCCGGCGGCCAGCGCCAGCTCGTCCATGAAGCTCTCGATCGCGAACACGTTCATCTGCGCGCCCAGCGAGCGCAGGGCGGAGATCCGGAGCGGCATGTCCGGCAGGAAATGGTGCACCACCTGGGCGCTGGCGAAACCGTACAGCGGGATGGCATTGCGGTCGCCGCCGCCCTCCGGCTGCGGCAGCGGCCTCGGGGCCGGAGCCGGGAACGCCTTCGCCATGTGCCGGGCCGCCAGCAGGCTGCCGGCAGGGCCGGGGCGCGTGGAATGGGTGTTGCTCCAGACCTCGTAAGCCCAGTCGGCGACTCGGCCGGACGCATCCAGCGTGCCGCGGACCTTGGCCACCATCGCCGGGCCGAAGGGCTCCCAGGCATGCTCCTGCTCGCGCATCCACTGCACCCGCACCGGGCGGCCAGGCAGGGCGACGGCCAGCAGGGCGGCGTCGGCCGCGGCGTCGTCGGCACCATTGTGGCCGTAGCAGCCGGACCCTTCGACCTGGATGCAGCGCACCGTCTCCGGCGGTCGGCCCAGCATCTCGGCAATCGCTCTGCGGTCCGGATAGACGCCCTGGGTGTGGGTCCAGACCGTCAGCAGGCCGTCCGCCTCCTGCTGCGCCACGGCGCAGGACGGGCCGACCGACCCGTGCAGCAGATAGGGCCGGGAATAGCTGGCCTCCAGCGTCCGGCCGGAGGCGGACGGCGTGGCGCCGTACCGCTCGAGGATGGTGAAGTCCCGGGCCGGCAGCGCCAGCAGCGCCTCCGGCAGCCGGGCCTGGTCGGGCAGTTCGGCGCTTTCCGTCCACTGCGCCGCGGCGGCCAGCATCCGCATCGCCGTGATCGCCTGGAACTCCTGCTCCGCCACCACCGCCAGGAAGTCGCCGTCGCGCACCACCTTCACCACCCCGGGCAGGGCCTCGACCGCGCCGCTGTCCAGCGTGGCCAGGCGGGCGCCGTAGCTCGGCGGCCGAACCACCCGGGCGTGCAGCATGCCGGGCAGGCGCAGATCCTGCACATAGGCGGCGCCGCCGGTGACCTTGGCCGGGATGTCGGTCCGCGGCACCGGCCGGCCCATCACCCGGAAATCGGCCGGTTCGGTCAGCTTCGACTCGGGCCGGGCCTCTACATGCAGCGACAGGCCGGACGCGACGAGGCCGCCGAAGGAGCGGCGGTTGCCGCCGGGCGCCAGCACCTGGCCGCCCTCGATCCGCAACTGGTCGGCCGGCACGCCCATCTGCCGCGCGGCCTCGCCCAGCAGGATCTCGCGGACCTGGGCCGCGGCGTGGCGGATGGCGGTGCCGCTGTCCTGCATCGAATGGCTGCCGGCGGTGTAGCCCTCATTGGCGGTCCGGCCGGTGTCGGCGGTGACCATGGTCAGCGCGTTGAAGGGCAGGCCCAGCTCCTCCGCCGCGATCTGCTGCAGCGCGGTGGCGATGCCCTGGCCCAGCTCGGCCTTGCCGGTGAAGACGGTGACCGAGCCGGTGGAATCGACCTGGATCCAGGAATCGAGGAAGGGGGCGTCCGCCAGGCTGCCGGGCAGATCGTCGCCGAGCTGCGGCGTCTCGGCGGCCTGCTGGGCGCGCGCGGCAGGGCTCAGGGCGAAGCTGACGACCAAGCCGCCGGCGCCCTGCAGCAGGCCGCGGCGCGACAGGACGGGGGAGAGCCCGGCGCTCACAACACCGTCTCCCCAGTGACCGCCCCTTGCGGCTCGGCCGCCGCGCTCCGCATCGCCGTGGCGGCGCGTCGGATCGCCCGCAGCACGCGCATATGGGTGCCGCAGCGGCAGAGATGCCCTTCCAGCTGGCGGCGGATCTCGGCGTCCGAGGGGGTCAGGGTCTTCCGCAGCAGGGCGTGCGCCCGCATCATCATGCCG
The DNA here is from genome assembly GCF_000423185.1 of Inquilinus limosus DSM 16000. Lineage (GTDB taxonomy): Bacteria > Pseudomonadota > Alphaproteobacteria > DSM-16000 > Inquilinaceae > Inquilinus > Inquilinus limosus. The sequence continues at coordinate 165,362 of NZ_AUHM01000014.1, forward strand.
GGGATGCAGTAGCCGCACTGCGCCGCCTGCTCCTCGATGAAGGCGCGCTGCAGCGGGCCGGGGGCGTCCTCGGTGCCCAGCCCCTCCAGCGTCGTAACCTCCTTGTTCTCCACCAGCAGGATCGGGACGACGCAGGAGAACACGGCCTCGCCGTTGACCAGCACGGTGCAGGAGCCGCATTGGCCCAGGCCGCAGCCGTATTTCGCGGCGTTGAGCTGCAGCTCGCCGCGCAGGACGTAGAGCAGCGGCGTGTCGCGATCGGCGGAGACGGTGTAAGTGCGGCCGTTGACCTTGAGCTCGATCATGACCCCTCCCTACTGGTTGGGGGCCGCGGAAGCCGCGACCTCGCTGTCCTTCGCCGCCCGGATGGCGGCCTCCACGCCGGTCCAGCCCGGCCGGTTGCCGAAGCGGCCGCGCAGATAGTCGACCAGCGTCGTCAGCTGCCGGTCCGACAGGGCGGCGGCGAAGCCCGGCATGATCGGGGCGGAGGCGCCGTTCCGTGCCGGGACGCCGTGCCGGATGATACGGATCAGGTTGGCCGGGCTGTCGGCGGTGATGGCGGAGCTGAGCCTGAGATCGAGCCCGCCGAAGGGCGAAGCCCGGCCGCTCTCATGGCAGCTGGCGCAGGTGGCGGCGTAGATCGCGGCGCCCGGATCCTGCTCCGCGGGGGCGACGGCGATGGTCTGGCTGCCCGCCGATTGCGGCCGGGTGCCGGGGCCGGCCGGCGTTGCGGCGGCGGCCAGGGCCTCGCCGCGCTTGCGGGCCTCGGCGTCCGGCGGGCCCGTCACCGCGGCGACATAAACGGCGATCGCCCGCACATCCTCTTCCGGCACCATCGACAGGTTGTCGGCCACCGGCGCCATCGGCCCTTGCGCCGTGCCGTGCAGCCCGTGCCAGCCGGCACGCAGATACTTGAACAGCGAGTCCTCGGTCCAGGGCACCGGCGCCGGCGATCCGCTGCCGATCGGCACGGCATGCCAGCCCTCGCTGTCGCCGCCGGCGAAGCGCCGGTCGGTCCGCTCGGCGCCGAGCAGGTTGCGCGGCGTGTGGCAGGCGCCACAATGGGCCAGCCCCTCGGTGAGGTAGGCGCCGCGGTTCCACACCGCGTCATGCGCCGGGTCGGGCTGGTAGGGGCCCTCCTCCAGGAACAGCAGCTTCCAGCCGGCCAGCAGGACGCGCAGGTTCAGGGGGAAGGGCAGGTCGTTCGGTGGCGCCCGGGCCGGCACCGGCCGGCGCGTCATCAGGAAGGCGTAGAGCGCCCGGTTGTCCTCATCGGTCACCAGGGTGAAGTGGTCGTAGGGGAAGGCCGGATAGAGGTGCCGGCCCTCGCGGTCGACGCCCTCGCGCATCGCTCGCCGGAACGCCGCCTCCGACCAGCGCCCGATGCCGGTGTCGGGGTCGGGGGTGATGTTGGTGCTGTGGATCGTGCCGAAGGGCGTGGGCAGCGGCAGGCCGCCGGCGAAGGGCTGCCCGCCCGGGGCGGTGTGGCAGGTGCCGCAATTGCCGATCGCGGCCAGGTCGGCACCCTTGCGGACCAGCGCCGGATCGAAGCTCGCCGCCGCCGGCGGGTCGACCGGGCCGATCGGCGGGCGCCAGGCATAGGCGGCCAGGCCCGCGACGCCGCCCACGATCAGCAGCAGCCCGACCCCGAGAGCGATGCGGCCGATGCTCGCCAGCCTCATGCAGGTCCCGTCCCTTGTCTGCCGGCCGGTCCTCTCATGGGCCTTCAGCCGGCGCATTCCTGGTTATGCAATGGTCGGACAAGACGGCCGTCCTGGCGAGAGGCGATTTGTCGCCGCGCTCCCGCTTCGGCCTCGTGAACATGGAAAATTGATCGCCTGTTCCCGCGGTGACGCAAGGACGGCGGCGCCCGATACGGCGGATCGATCGATCATACGATCCTATCGTCAAGAACGGATGCCGATCTCCTGAAAGCCTGCGCCAGGCGTCGGAGGCCTTCCTCGATCGAGACCTGCGGCACATAGCCCAGATCGCGCGCCGCCGGCGCCATGTCGTACCAGTGCGCGGTGCTGAGCTGCTCGGCGAAGAAGCGGGTCATCGGCGGCTCGCCCTTCAGCCGCAGGACCGGCCACAGGACCTCGCAGGCCGCTCCCAGCGCATAGGCCACCCGGAACGGGATGGTGCCTCGCACCTCCGGCGCGCCCGCGGCCCGCAGCAGCCCGTTGATCATCTCACGCATCGGCCGCGGCTCGCCGTTGCTGATGAAGTAGGCACGACCGGCGCAGGGCGCGCCGGGCGCCAGGCGCTCGAAGGCGGCGACATGCGCCAGCGCCGCGTTGTCGACATAGGTCGTGTCGACCAGGATGTCGCCCGGGCCGACCAGGCGCAGCCGCCCGGCGCGGGCTCGCGACACCAGCCGCGGCAGCACCTGCCGGTCGCCCGGTCCCCAGATCAGGCGGGGGCGCAAGGCGACCGTCGCGAGGTCCGTGCCGTTGGCGGCCAGCACCGCCTTCTCGGCGATCAGCTTGGTCGCCGGATAGGGTGCCTTGAAGCCGGTGCCGTAGGGCACGGTCTCGGCCGTGCCGCCCTCCACCGGCCGCCCCGCGCGATGGGTGACGCTGGGCGTCGAGGTGTGGATCAGGCGGCCGACGCCATGTGCGCGGCAGGCGGCGATGACGTTGTCGGTGCCGACGACATTGGCGCGGTGATAGCTGTCGTGGCTGCCCCACATGCCGCTCTTGGCGCCGCAGTGGAAGACCGCGTCCCGGCCGGCGCAGGCGGCGGCCACTGTGCCGCGGTCGGCAAGGTCGCCCAGCATCTGCTGCACCCCCAGCGCATCGAGCGCAGGCTCGGGGCTGCGATGGAGGCTGGCAACCTCATGGCCGCGTTCGACCAGCTCGCGGCACAGCGCCTGGCCGAGAAAGCCGCTGCCGCCTGTGACCAGGATCCTCATCGCGCCGCCCCCATCCGGTCCGCCGGGCCTTCCCCTGGATATCGGCAGGCCGGCGTGCGGCGCAACTCGGGCGGTCCCGGCCGCCGCCGCTCAGTTCGCCTGCGAGACCAGCACCGGGTCGGCGCGATAGGCCTCCGGGAACAGCCGCTGCAGGGCCTCGATCTTCGGCAGATCGTTGATCGCGATATAGGGGCTGGTCGGGTGCCGCGTCAGATAGTCCTGGTGGTAGTCCTCGGCCGGGTAGAAGGCATGGCCCGGCTCGATCCTGGTGACGATGGCGGCGTCGAACACCCCGGCCCGGTCCAGCTGCTCGACATAGGCCCTGGCCACCCGCGCCTGTTCCGCATCCGCCGGGAAGATCGCCGAACGGTATTGCGGGCCGATGTCGGGCCCCTGGCGGTTCAGCTGAGTCGGGTCGTGCGCCACCGAGAAGTGGATCTGCAGGATGCGGCCATAGCTGATCCGGCGCGGATCGAAGGTGACCTTCACCGACTCGGCATGGCCGGTGCCGCCGTTGCTCACCAACTCGTAGCGCGCGGCGCCGGCCTCACCGCCGGCATAGCCGGAGATGGCGCTGGTGACGCCCTCGACATGCTGGAACACGCCCTGCACGCCCCAGAAGCAGCCGCCGGCCAGCACCGCGGTCTCCGAGGTCGCGCCGGGGGCGGGACTCTCGTCGACTGCCGGCGGCGGCACCAGCCGCGCCTCTTCGGCCGAGGACCGGGTGACCCACAGGCCGGCCGCAACCGTCAGGATCAGCATCGCGCCGGCCAGGGCCGGCAGGGAAGGAAGGCGCTTCGTGGTCACGATCCGGATCTCCCGTTCGGGCCCGCGCAGGGCCCGGTGTCCCGACAGCCGGTTCGCCGGAAGCGGCCGTCGGGTTACGGGAGACCCGTCGTCGTCGTCACACGTCGAGGTTGGTGACCTTCAACGCGTTCTCCTGGATGAAGTCACGGCGCGGCTCGACCACGTCGCCCATCAGGGTCGAGAACACGTCCTCGGCGTCGTCGGCGTGCTTGACCTCGACGCGCAGCAGCACCCGGGCGTTTGGGTCCAGCGTGGTCTCCCACAGCTGGTCCGGGTTCATCTCGCCCAGCCCCTTGTAGCGCTGCACCGCCAGGCCCTTGCGGCCCTGCTCCAGCACCCGGTCGATCAGGTCCATCGGGCCGGTGATCGGCCATTCCTGGGCGGCCCCCTTCGGGTTCATCCAGGTCAGCACTCCCGGACGGCGGTACAGGGCCTGCAGCTCGCCGGCCATGCGGTCCAGCCGGTGCGCCTCGACCGAGCGGATGATGTCGGCGTCGATCAGGCGGGCCTCGGTCACGCCGCGCAGGGTGCGGCGGAACACCAGCCCGCCGGGCTGGTTGCCCTGCGGCGGCAGCGCCTCGCCCTGCCAGCCGCGCTCGAACTCCGCCGCCAGGGCGTTGAGGCGCTGCGAGACGTAGCTCGCGGCCTCGGCCGCCTGGGTCGGGTTGTGCACCACCTGCGCCGACAGCGCGCCGGCGATCGCCACCTGCTCCACCACGACCCGGTCGCCAACCTTGCGGATCAGCGGCGCCAGCTGGTGCTTCGCATCCAGCGCCTGCTCGATCCGCGCCCGCAGGTCGTTGCCGGCGATCTGGGCCCCGTCGAACGGGGTGAACACCAGGTCGCGCATGCCGATGTCGATCAGATGGGCCTCGAGCGCGGAATCGTCCTTCAGATACACCGCTTCCTTGCCGCGCGCGGCGCGGTACAGCGGCGGCTGGGCGATGTAGAGATAGCCGCGCTCGATCAACTCCGGCATCTGCCGGTAGAAGAAGGTCAGCAGCAGGGTACGGATGTGGCTGCCGTCCACATCCGCGTCGGTCATGATGATGATGCGGTGGTAACGCGCCTTGTCGGCATCGAACTCGTCGCGGATGCCGGTGCCCAGGGCCGTGATCAGCGTGCCGATCTCGGCCGAGGACAGCATCTTGTCCAGCCGCGCCCGCTCCACGTTCAGGATCTTGCCGCGCAGCGGCAGGATCGCCTGGAACTTGCGGTCGCGGCCCTGCTTGGCCGAGCCGCCGGCGCTGTCGCCCTCGACGATGAACAGCTCGGAGTCCGCCGGGTCGCGGTTCTGGCAGTCGGCCAGCTTGCCGGGCAGGGAGGCGAGGTCGAGCGCGCCCTTGCGCCGGGTCAGCTCGCGCGCCTTGCGCGCCGCCTCGCGGGCCGAGGCGGCCTCGACCGCCTTCTGGATCACCCGCTTGGCGTCGTTCGGATGCTCCTCGAACCAGGTGGCCAGCATCTCGTTGACCACCGCCTCGACCACCGGCCGGACCTCGGAGGAGACCAGCTTGTCCTTGGTCTGGCTGGAGAATTTCGGGTCGGGCACCTTCACCGACAGGACGCAGGTCAGGCCTTCGCGGGCGTCGTCGCCGGTCAGCGCCACCTTCTCCTTCTTCAGGATGCCGCTCTCGGTGGCATAGGCGTTCACCTGCCGCGTCAGCGCGCCGCGGAACCCGGCCAGGTGGGTGCCGCCGTCACGCTGCGGGATGTTGTTGGTGAAGCACAACATGGTCTCGTGGTAGCTGTCGTTCCACTGCATCGCCACTTCGACCGTGATGCCGTCGCGATCCGCCGTGATCGTGATCGGCTGGCCATGCAGCGTCTGCTTGGCCTTGTCGAGATAGCTGACGAAGGCCTTCAGCCCGCCCTCGTAATGCATCTCGACGACCTTCGGCTCCGGCCCGCGCGCGTCGGTCAGCGTCAGCTTGACGCCGGAGTTCAGGAAGGCCAGCTCGCGCAGCCGGTGCTCCAGCGTGCCGAAATCGAACTCGGTCTTGGAGAAGGTCTGCTTCGACGGCAGGAAGGTGATGTGGGTGCCGCGCTGGCCGTTCTGCGGCCCGACCGCGGCCAGCGGCGCCTCGCTCTCGCCGTCGCGGAAGCGCATGAACCATTCCTGGCCGTCGCGGAAGATGCGCAGCTCCAGCGTCTCCGACAGCGCGTTCACGACCGAGACGCCGACGCCGTGCAGGCCGCCCGAGACCTTGTACGAGTTCTGGTTGAACTTGCCGCCGGCATGCAGCTGGGTCATCACCACCTCGGCGGCGCTGATGCCCTCCTCCTCATGGATCGCGACCGGGATGCCGCGGCCGTTGTCGGTCACCGAGACCGAGCCGTCGGCGTTCAGCGTCACCGTGACGGTGTCGCAATAGCCGGCCAGCGCCTCGTCGATGGCGTTGTCGACGACCTCGTACACCATGTGGTGCAGACCGGACCCGTCATCGGTGTCGCCGATATACATGCCCGGCCGCTTGCGCACGGCTTCCAGGCCGCGCAGCACGGTGATGGAGCCGGCATCATAGGCGGCTTCTTCATTCGGGATCGCAGAGTCCGACATACTTCTTCATCCGTTTCGTTCCGTCACCCGGGCGTCGTCGACGCCGAAGTGACGTGCCCGGTCGCCGAGCGGCGCGAACAGCGCCGGATCGGTGCCGGTCATCCAGGCCTGGGCGCCAAGCGCCAGGATCTCCTCGTACAGCGCGGCCCGGCGGGTGCCGTCGAGATGCGCCGCCACCTCGTCGAGGAGGAGGAGGGGTGGGGCGCCGCGTTCCCCGGCAAGCAGGCGGGCATTGGCGAGGACGATGCCGATCAGGAGCGCCTTCTGCTCGCCGGTCGAGCACTGCGCCGCCGGCATCGCCTTGGACCGGTGATGGACGGACAGGTCGCTGCGGTGCGGACCTTCCGTCGCGGCGCCGGCCGCGGCGTCGATGCGACGATTATCGCACAGAAGACGACGGAATTCCTCCTCCGCATCCACGGCCGGCCGATCCTCAAGCCACGCCTCGATCCGGCCGTCCACGGCCAGGTCGGCGCGGGGGAACGGCCCCTCCGCCATCAGCGACTCGGCGCCGCGCAGCCGCGCCGCCAGCTCGCGCCGCGCGGCGGCGACGGCGGTGCCGGATGTGGCCATCGTGTCCTCCAGCGCTGTCAGCCAGGCCGGGTCGGCGCGGGATTCCTTCAGCAGCCGGTTGCGCTCGCGCATCGCCCGGTCATAGGCGCCGAGCTGCCCGGCATGATCAGGGTGGAAGCCGAACACCAGCCGGTCGAGGAAGCGGCGGCGCTGGCTCGCGGCGTCGCCGAACAGCCGGTCCATCTGCGGCGTCAGCCAGACCATCGGCGCCCGGGCGCCGAGCGCGGTCTGGCTCGGCGCCGCGCGGCCGTCGATCTGCACGGCGCGGCGGCCCTCGCCGGGCTCCAGCTGCGTGCCCAGCCGGATCTCGCCGGTCGGGGTCAGCAGCCGTGCCGCCACAGCCCAGCCGGCGCCGCCGGCCGCCTGGCGGCGCGTCACCTCGGGCAGCGGCGCCCGGCGCAGGCCGCGCCCCGGCGACAGGAAGGACACCGCCTCCAGCAGGTTGGTCTTGCCGGCGCCGTTCGGCCCGGTCAGCACCACCGGGCGCGGATCCAGCTCGATCCGCAGCTGGGCGTAGCAGCGGAACTCGGTCAGCGTCAGGCGCATCACCGCGATCCGGGCGGGGCGCCCGGAGGAGGCGGCCGCCTGCTCCGGCATGGGGTCCTGGGACATGTGGCTCAAGGCATCCGAAGCGGATGCTTCGCCCCCCTGGTCAGGCAAAGGGGCATGGCCGGCACGTTCGGTTCAAGCCGTCACACCCGCATCGGCATCAGCACGTAGAGCGCGCTGGAATCCGCGGTGTCGCGGACGATGGTCGGCGATCCGGCATCGGCCATGGCGAAGCGGGCACCGTCGCCCTCGATCTGCTGCGTGATATCAAGGAGATAGCGACTGTTGAAGCCGATTTCCAGCCGTGGCGCGTCGTAGCTGACCTCGATCTCCTCGGTGGCGCTGCCCTGTTCGGCCGAATTGGCCGACAGCGTCAGCGAACCGTTCTCCAGGGTCAGCTTCACCGCCCGGCTCTTCTCGGTCGAGATGGTGGAGACGCGGTCGACGGCCTTGGCGAACTCCTTGGCGTCGACCTCGAGGATCTTGTCGTTGCCGCTCGGGATCACCCGCTCATATTCCGGGAAGGTGCCGTCGATCAGCTTCGAGGTCAGCACCACGCCGTCGCCCGCGCTTCCCGGCAGGGTGAAGCGGGTCTTGGTCTCGGACAGCTGCACCTCGACCGTCTCGCCGGTCTCGTCCAGCAGCTTGCGCAGCTCCATCACCGTCTTGCGCGGCACGATCACGCCGGGGATGCCGTCGGCGCCGTCCGGCAGCGGCATCTCGACCCGGGCCAGGCGGTGGCCGTCGGTGGCGACGGCGCGCAGCACCGGCACGGTGTCGGCCGTGGCGGCGTGCAGATAGATGCCGTTCAGGTAGTAGCGCGTCTCCTCGGTCGAGATCGCGAACTTGGTCCGGTCGATCATCACCCGCAGGTCGCCGGCGGCGATGGTGAAGCGGTGGCTCAGATCGCCGCCCGCCATGCTCGGGAAGTCCTCGACCGGCAGGCAGCCGAGCCGGAAGTTCGACCGGCCGGCGCGCAGCGTCAGCGAGCCGCCGTCGGGGTTGGTCTCGATCTCGACCTGGCTGCCGTCCGGCAGCTTGCGGACGATGTCGTACAGGGTGTGGGCCGGGGCGGTGGTGCCGCCCGGGGCCTGGATCTCGGCCGGCACGGATTCGACGATCTCGAGATCCATGTCGGTGGCGGTCAGGCGCAGCGTGCCGCCATCGGCGCGCAGCAGGATGTTGGACAGGATCGGGATGGTGTTGCGCCGCTCCACGACGCTCTGCACATGGCTCAGGCCCTTCAGAAGGGCGGCACGCTCGATGATCAGCTTCATCCCGATTCCACTTCGACGATGCCGGCCGCCGGGAAAGTTCATCGGGGCGGGCAGGGGCCCGGCCGACGCGGCGGGCGCGCACTATAACCGAAAGGCGACGGCGGTGGCGAGTGCCGCGCACGTCCGTCCGCCGCGGTTTTCCCGGTCTTTGCGAGGCCGCGCGGCGGGCGCGCCGGCCCGAGGCGGCGCCTCATGCCGTCCCGGGTTGCGCCGCCGTCTTCACAGCGGTCTCTAACGCTTTGACGATATTGAGTCCGTCAGACCTGCAGCATGCGCCGCAGCAGCTCGACATCCTCGGCGAAGGAGCGGTCCTCGCTGCACAGCTCCTCGACCTTGCGCACGGCGTGCATCACGGTCGTGTGATCCCGTCCGCCGAATTTGCGGCCGATCTCCGGCAGCGAGCGCGGGGTGAGCTGTTTGGACAGGTACATCGCCACCTGGCGCGGCCGGGCCACGGTGCGGGCGCGGCGGGCCGAATGCATGTCGGCGACCTTGATGTTGTAGTGCTCGGCCACCCGCTTCTGGATCTCGTCGATCGTCACCCGGCGGTCGGAGGCGCGCAGCAGGTCGTGCAGCAGCTCCTGGGTCGATTCCAGCGTGATCGGCCGGTGCACCAGCTCGGCATGGGCGGTGATGCGGTTCAGCGCCCCCTCCAGCTCGCGCACGTTGGAGGTGATCTTGTGGGCCAGGAACTCCATCACCTTGGCGGGAATCTCGACCCGCGCCGTCTCCGCCTTGGCCTGCAGGATGCCCAGCCGCAGCTCGTAGGTGGTGGGGTGGATGTCGGCGACCAGGCCCCAGCCGAGACGGGAGCGCAGCCGCTCCTCCATCCCCTCGAGGTCGGAGGGCGACTTGTCGGCCGAGATCACCACTTGGCGGTTCTGGTCCACCAGCGCGTTGAAGGTGTGGAAGAACTCCTCCTGGGTGGAGTCCTTGCCGGAGATGAACTGCACGTCGTCGATCATCAGCACGTCGACCGACCGGAACATCTCCTTGAACGTCATCGTGTCCTTGAAGCGCAGGGCACGGATGAACTGGTACATGAACTTCTCGGCGGACATGTAGAGCACGCGGCGCTCCGGGTGCTTCTGCCGGATGTGCCAGGCGATGGCGTGCATCAGGTGGGTCTTGCCGAGGCCGACACCGCCATAGAGGAACAGCGGGTTGAAGGTGACGCTGTTGGCCTCCGCCACCCGGCGGGCGGCGGCATGGGCCAGCTCGTTCGGCTTGCCGACGACGAAATTGTCGAAGGTGAATCGCTGGTCCAGGACGGCGCCGAACTCGGCCGCCGACTCGGCCGAACGCTCCGGTGCCGGCGACTCGGCGCGCGAGGCCGGCGCGGTCGCCGCCGGCGCGGCGGCTGCGGCCGGCTTCACGGCCAGCCGGTCCGGCACCACGATCACGTCGACGCTGTGGATGTCCGGGTTCTCGGAATGCCAGAGATTGCGGATGCGGTCGGCATAGTGCGCCGCGACCCAGTCGCGCATGAAGCGGGTGGGGGCGGCGATGCGGACCTCGCCGCCGTCGAGGTCGACCACGACCACCGGGCGAAGCCAGCTCTTGAAGGCGCCCTCGCCGACTTCCTCGCGCAACCGGCCGCAGACCCGGGCCCATTGCTGCTCGATCGATGCGATGACTCCCCCCATCGACGACATGCTGCTTCCGACCCCTCCGGCTCCGGCGTCCGCGTCACCCCGTCCGCCCACGATTCGAATTCTACCCGCTACCGTCGACAACGGCATCGGTTCCCCAGCGCGCGGCTGCCATGCTCGCAGAATTCAAACTGTAACAATCATAGTATCACGACAAGCGCGCAGGAACAATTCCTCGCGTTACTTGCGTGACAGAGAAGTGTGTCAGTAAAAATTGAGCGAGTATTGCTCAGGGACGCTCGCGGACTTCTGCCAATCTTCATGATGAAGGCTGGTAGCCGGGCAAGTTGTATCCTGAGGTCGTCCTCACCTGCAGATCCGCAGGTGAACGCAGATCATAGGCAGGGGAGGCGCTGGCTGGCAACGGAACAAAACCGGACCCCGCGAAAACGCAAAAAACGGTCCGGCCGGCGGTCGCATCTGCGCCGCTCCCGCCCCTCCGGGCAAACAAAAAACCGTTCCGCGACCGCCGCCGCGGAACGGCTGTTCGATGATCCGGGCTTAGAGGGCCTTGATGCGGCCGGACAGGCGCGACAGCTTGCGCGCGACCGTGTTCTTATGCAGCACGCCCTTGGTGACGCCGCGCTGCAGCTCCGGCTGCGCCGCCTTGAACGCCTCGGCCGCGGCGGTCTTGTCGCCGGCCAGGATCGCCGTCTCGACCTTCTTGACGAAGGTGCGGATGCGGCTGACGCGGTTGCGGTTCACGAGCGTGCGGCGCTCGGTCTGGCGGATGCGCTTCTCGGCGGACTTGTGGTTGGCCATTGTCGGTCCCGGTTCGGCCCAGCGCGGGCCCAGAAAAAACGAGCGCGCTTCATAGTCCCTTCGGGTCCGGGCGTCAAGCCGAGTCTGGTCCCCGCGCACCCCGGATCGCAGCGCATTCGGGTCGGCCTTGGCAAGCAGAGATGCTTGTTCTATATTTGTTCTCATGCCGATCAAGCCGCCCGACATCGACGAGCTGGAGGACCGGCCGCGCAAGGGGCGCGGCGCGGTCAGCAACCGGACCGGCCGCTTCGAGGCCGCGACCCGGCACCGGGTCGACGACGGTTGGGCCGGGACGGCGCCGGAGGAGGACGAGCCGCCGCTGCGCACGCAACTCCATGTCGACACCGCCCGCACCATCATCACCCGCAACGACTCGCCGGACATCATGTTCGACCGGTCGATCAACCCGTATCGGGGGTGCGAGCACGGCTGCATCTACTGCTTCGCCCGGCCGACCCATGCCTGGCTGGGCCTGTCGCCCGGCCTCGATTTCGAGACGCAACTCTTCTACAAGCCGGACGCGCCGGAGCTGCTGGAGGCGGAGCTGCGGCGCCCCGGCTACGTCCCGGCGGTGATGGCGATGGGCACCAACACCGATCCCTACCAGCCGGTGGAGCGTGAGCTGAAGCTGACCCGCCGGGTGATCGAGGTGCTGTCGCGCTTCAACCACCCGCTCGGCATCGTCACCAAATCGGCGCTGATCACCCGCGACATCGACCTCCTGGCGCCGATGGCGGCCAAGGGGCTGGCCGCCGTCTGCGTCTCGCTGTCGACGCTGGACCGCGAGCTGGCGCGGACGCTGGAGCCGCGGGCGGCGACGCCGCCGCGGCGACTGGAGACGATGCGGCAGCTGGCCCAGGCCGGCATCCCGGTGATCGTGCTGACCTCGCCGATGATCCCGGGCCTCAACGACCATTCGCTGGAGCAGGTGCTGGAGGCGGCGGCCAAGGCCGGGGCCATGGCCGCGGGCTGGACCCTGCTGCGGTTGCCGCTGGAGATCGCCGGCCTGTTCGAGGAATGGCTCGCGGCGCATGCCCCGGACCGGGCCAATCGGGTGATGTCGCTGATCCGCCAGACTCGCGGCGGCAAGCTGTACAAATCCGGCTGGGGCGAGCGGATGCGGGGCGAGGGGCCGGTGGCGGATCTGATCCGCGCCCGCTTCAACCACGCCGTCCGCCGGCTCGGCCTCGACCGCAAGCGCTGGACCCTCGACACCAGCCAGTTCTCCCCGCCGCCGCGGCCGGGCGACCAGTTGAGGCTGTTCTAGCTCCGACCGTCCGGACTTGGCTCTGAGGGCTGTCGGCGCTAATAGGCCGTTTGGAAATGCGCTGGCGTGAGTCGGCTGGCGGTGGTTTCGAGAACCGGAGCGCAGCGGACATGAAGGTCCGTGAGCACCGGAAGCGGAGAAACCGCCGTCAGGCGGCCATGCCAGTAGCATTTGCAGACGGCCGGGGGCGGGATGCCGGATTGGAGTCTTGAAATCGAATGCGGCGCCCCGGCGAGGAGGGTCGCCGGGCTGGACGAGGTCGGCCGCGGCCCGCTGGCCGGCCCGGTCCTGGCCGCGGCCGTGGTGCTGACCCGGCCGCTCGACCCCGAGCTCGCATCCCTGATCGACGACAGCAAGGTGCTGACGACGCAGCGGCGAGAGGCGCTGGTGCCGCGCATCCGGGCGGTGGCGCAGGTCGGATTCGGCTGGGCCTCGGTCGAGGAGATCGACCGAATCAACATCCTACAGGCCAGCATGCTGGCGATGCGGCGGGCGGTCGAGGCGCTGCCCGAGCGCCCGGAGATGGCCCTCGTCGACGGCAACAAGCTGCCCGACGGCCTGCCCTGCGACGGTCGTGCGGTGGTCGATGGCGATGCGCTGTCGCTGTCGATCGCGGCGGCCTCGATCCTCGCAAAAGTTGTGCGCGACCACGAGATGTTGCGTCTCTCCACCCTCCATCCCGGCTATGGGTGGGAACGCAACGTCGGCTACGGCACGCCCGAGCATATCGCCGCGCTCGACCGGATCGGGGTCTGCGAGCACCATCGCCGGTCGTTTGCCCCGGTGATGCAGCGACTCGCCATAAGAGGCTGATTCAAACGGGGGATTGACGGCGACTCCGAGGCGAATCATCGTCGCCTCATGAGCGAATCACCCTCCATCACCGACCGGCTGCCGCCGGGCTGCCGTATCGTCCTCGGCGACTGCATCTCGGCGATGCGGTCGCTGCCCGCCGGCTCGGTCGATTGCGTGTTCGCCGACCCGCCCTACAATTTGCAGTTGGGCGGAGAGCTGCGCCGGCCGGACGAGAGCCGGGTCGACGGCGTCGACGCCGAGTGGGACAAGTTCAGCGACCTCGCCACCTATGACCGCTTCACCCGCGACTGGCTGGCGGCGGCGCGCCATGCGCTGAAGGACGACGGCACGCTGTGGGTGATCGGCACCTATCACAACATCTTCCGGGTCGGCGCCATCCTGCAGGATCTCGGCTTCTGGATCCTGAACGACATCGTCTGGCGCAAATCGAACCCGATGCCGAACTTCCGCGGCACCCGCTTCACCAACGCGCATGAGACGCTGATCTGGGCCGCCAAGTCGCCCGACAGCCGCTACACCTTCAACTACGACGCCATGAAGGCGCTGAACGAGGAACTGCAGATGCGCAGCGACTGGACGCTGCCGATCTGCAGCGGCGGCGAGCGGCTGAAGATCGACGGCCGCAAGGCGCATCCGACGCAGAAGCCCGAGGCGCTCCTGTGGCGCGTGCTGCTGTCCTCGACCCGGGCGGGGGAGACCATCCTCGACCCGTTCTTCGGCAGCGGCACCACCGGCGCCGTGGCCAAGCGCCTGGGCCGCAAGTTCATCGGCGTCGAGCGCGAGGAGGTCTATGCCCGCGTCGCCGCCCAGCGCATCGCCGCGATCGAGGCGCCGGCGGACCCGACCGTGCTCGACACCCTGTCGAAGCGCCAGGCGCCGCGCGTGCCCTTCGGCTGGGTGGTGGAACGCGGCATGCTGCGGCCGGGCGACCGGCTGTTCGACACCCAGCGCCGCTATGTCGCCAAGGTGCGGGCCGACGGCACGCTGATCGCCAGCAACGGCCAGGGCGACCATGCCGGGTCGATCCACCGGGTCGGCGCGGCGCTGCAGGGCGCGCCCTCCTGCAACGGCTGGACCTTCTGGCATTATGAGGCCCAGCGCGACCGGCTGGCCCCGATCGATCTGCTGCGCCAGAAGATCCGGGCCGAGATGGCGGTGCACTGAGGCGGCGCCGTCTCAACTCATTCCGTCAACCGGTTGTATTTCCGAAGGATCTCCCGCAGGCGGTCATGCGGGATCGCATGCAGGGTGTTGCCGTCGCGGCCGGTCATGGTCTCGGCCGCGACCAGGGCGTTGACGATCGCCTCCTCGGTCGCCTGGGCCGCGGCCTCGATCAGCCCGTCCATCGCGTCGTTCGGCAGCACCTGCACCATCCGGCTGTCCTTGCGGCTGAAGGCGCCGGGATTGGCGGTGGAGAAGGCCAGAAAGATGTCGCCGCTGCCATTGGCGCCGGTGCCGCCGGTGCGGGCGATGCCGATCGGCGCCCGCCGCGCCAGCCGCTTCAGCTGGTGCGGCAGCAGCGGCGCGTCGGTGGCGATCACCACGATGATCGATCCCGTGTCGCGGTCCCAGGCCAGGTCGGGCAGCAGGTCCGGGATCTCCCGCCCGACCGGGACGCCGGCGATCGTCAGGTTCCGGCGGCGGCCGAAATTGCCCTGCACCAGCACGCCGACGGCATGGCCGCCGTGCTCGGGTGAGAGCTGACGCGAAGCCGTGCCTGTACCGCCCTTGAATCCGAACAAGGACATGCCGGTGCCGCCGCCGACATTGCCCTCGGCCACCGGGCCCGGCCTGGCGCCGTCCAGCGCTTCGACCGCATGCTGCGCCGTGACGTGGAAACCGTTGATGTCGTTCAGAATGCCGTCCCAGGTCTCGGCCACCACCGGCAGGCACCAGTAGAGGTCGTGGGCCAGCGGCGCCACCAGCCCGCGGCGGCCCTGCCAGCCGATCACGGCGTCGCGCACGACACCGACGCTGTGGCTGTTGGTGATCATCACCGGCCCTTCGAGGAAGCCCGATTCCTCGATCCAGATGGTTCCGGTCATCTCGCCATTGCCGTTCAGCACGGCGGTGCCGGCGAAGACCGGGTCGAAGACGCGGCCGCGCGGCAGGATGGCGGTGACGCCGGTGCGCACCGGCCCCCGCCCGACCTCCAGCCTGCCGTCGCCGGCGATGATGGTGGCAGCGCCGACCTCGACCCCCGCGACATCGGTGATGGCGTTAAGCGGCCCGGGCTCGCCGTCGAAGGGGATGCCCAGGTCGCGGGCCCTCGGCTTCTGGGTCATCGGCGGCTCCTCGGCTGCGTTGCCCTTCCGGGCTAGCGCGACGGCGGCGCACTTGTCCATGCCGGTCAGCCGGGGCGTTGCCGGACCAGCCGCTTGGGCGCCACCTCCCGCCAGGCCTCCGCCACCAGCGACCCGATCTGCTCGTCGTCGACCTGCGGCAGAGCGACGAAGGTCCAGGCCAGCCGGCCCCAGCGCGCCGGGGTGAAGGCCTCGGGATGCGCCGCGAACAGCATCTCCTGATGGTCGTGCGGCAGCTTCAGCACCGCCCGTCGTTCCGCCGGGCGCAGCACGGCGAAGATCCTGCCGCCGACCCGGAAGGACGGCCGCTCCCAATGCGCCTCCTCCGTCACCTCCGGCAGGGCCAGCGCGGCGCGCCGGACCGTCTCCTCATCCGCCATCTCGGGTCTCCCTCCCGTCCCGCCGCAAGGATGCGCGCCTGCGCCCTGGTTTGCCTGGAGAATATTTGCGGCTATGCTGCCGGCCTCACAGCGCAGGAGAGGCCCTGATGGAGCGCAGGACGGAACGGCACTTCACCCGCCCCGTCACGCTGCCTCCGTCGAGCCGCCATGCCTCTCCTTGCCGCCGAGTCGCTGTCCCACCACACCCCTGACCACCGCCCGCTCTTCGAGGATCTGACGCTCGCCTTCGGGGCGGAGCGGACCGGCCTCGTCTGCCGCAACGGCGTCGGCAAATCCACGCTGCTGCGCCTGCTGCTGGGCGAGCTCCCGCCGCAATCCGGCCGCGTCCGCCGGCAGGGCCGCATCGGGCATCTGCCGCAGACCGTCCGGATCGAGCCGGGCATGGCCGCCGCCGATGCCCTCGGCATCGCCCCGGCCCTGGCCCGGCTCGACCGGCTGCTGGCGGGGCAGGGCAGCGAGGAGGATCTCGCTGCCGCCGACTGGACGGTGGAGGAGCGGGCGGCCGCGGCGCTGCCCCGGCTCGGCCTGCCGGCCGATCTCGACCTGCGCCGGCCGCTCGGCACCCTGAGCGGCGGCGAGGCGACCCGGCTGGCCCTGGCCGGGCTGCTGGTCGATCCGCCGGAGATGCTGGTGCTGGACGAGCCGACCAACAACCTCGACGCCGATGGCCGCGACGCCATCTGCGCGCTGCTGGAGGAATGGCGCGGCGGCGCCCTGGTGGTCAGCCACGACCGCGAGGTGCTGCGCCGGATGGACAGGATCGTCGAGCTCTCCGGCCTGGGCGCGCGAAGCTATGGCGGCAACTGGGACGACCACCGGGCCCGGCGCGAGGCCGATGCCGAGTCGGCGCGGCGCAACCTGGCCCATGCCGAGCAGGAGGTGGCGCGGCTGGCGCGGGAGCGGCAGGCGGCGCTGGAGCGCAAGGCCCGCAGTGACGCCCGCGGCCGGAGAGCCCGCGCCGACGGCAGCCAGTCCAAGCTCCTGCTCGATGCCGCCAAGGAGCGGGCCGGGCAGACCCAGGCGCGCCAGAGCGGCCTGCGGGAGCGCCGGGAGGAAACCGCCGAGGCGGCGCTGGCCGAGGCCCGCGCCGCGGTCGAGCGGGTGGAGACGCTGGGAGTCTCGTTGCCCTCCACGGGGCTCGCCGCCGGCACCCGTGTGCTCGCCTTCGAGCACGTCTCCTGGACGCCACCGGGCGCGGCCGGGCCGGTGCTGCGCGACCTGTCCTTCACCCTGGTCGGGCCGGAGCGGGTGGCTGCGACCGGGCCGAACGGCGCCGGCAAGTCGACGCTGTTTCGCCTCGCGGCCGGGGAACTGGAGCCGCAGGAAGGGACGGTCCGGCGCTTCGGCGGCGGCGTCGCCATGCTCGACCAGCGGGCCGGCGGACTGAGGCCGGACCGCACCATCCTGGAGAATTTCCGGACGATGCATCCGGACGCGACCGACAATGCCTGCCGGACGGCGCTGGCGCGCTTCCTGTTCCGGGCCGACGCGGCCCTCTGCCAGGTCGGCGATCTCAGCGGCGGCGAGACCTTGCGGGCGGCTCTCGCCTGCGTGCTGGGCGGGCCGCGGCCGCCCCGGCTGCTGATCCTGGACGAGCCGACCAACCATCTCGACCTCGACTCGATCGCGGCGATCGAGCGGGCGGTGGCCGCCTATGACGGGGCGCTGCTGGTCGCCAGCCACGACCCCGACTTCCTCGAGGCGGTCGGCATCGGCAGGGTCATCGACCTGAGCAAATGAGCAGAACGGAAAAGCGGGCCCGAAGGCCCGCTTCCCCCGCACGCACTGAGAAGGCGGAGCTTAATCCAGCCCTTCGAACAGCGCGGTCGACAGGTAGCGCTCGGCGATCGAGGGCACGATCACGACGATCTTCTTGCCTTCGTTCTCCGGCCGGGCGCCGACCTCGAGCGCCGCGGCCAGGGCGGCGCCGGAGGAGATGCCGGCCGGCAGCCCCTCCAGCTTCGCGACCTGGCGGGCGACCTGGAAGGCCCGTTCGTTCGAGATCCGCACGACCTCGTCGATGATCTTGGTGTTCAGCACCGAGGGAACGAAGCCGGCGCCGATGCCCTGGATCTTGTGCGGGCCCGGGTTGCCGCCGGACAGCACCGGGCTGTCCTCCGGCTCCACCGCGATGGCCGTGAAGCTCGGCTTGCGCTGCTTGATCACCTCGGAGACGCCGGTGATGGTGCCGCCGGTGCCGACGCCGGAGATCAGGATGTCGACGCCGCCCTGGGTGTCGTTCCAGATCTCCTCGGCCGTGGTGCGGCGGTGGATCTCCGGGTTGGCCGGGTTCTCGAACTGCTGCGGGATGATCGCGTTCGGGATGCTGTTGACCAGCTCCTCGGCCTTGGCGATGGCGCCCTTCATCCCCTTCGGGCCTTCGGTCAGATGCAGCTCGGCGCCCAGCAGCTTCAGCATCTTGCGCCGTTCGACCGACATGGTCTCGGGCATGGTCAGGATCAGGCGGTAGCCCTTGGCCGCGGCGACGAAGGCCAGCGCGATGCCGGTGTTGCCCGAGGTCGGCTCGATCAGGGTGCTGACGCCCGGCTTGATCCTGCCCGACGCCTCCAGCGCCTCGATCATCGCTAGGCCGATGCGGTCCTTCACGCTCGACAGCGGGTTGAAGAACTCCAGCTTCGCCAGGATATCGGCCCTGGCGTCATGCGCCTCGGCCAGCTTCTTCACCCGCACCAGAGGGGTCGCCCCGATGGTGTCCAGGATCGAATCGTAGATCTTGCCTCGGAACTCGGTCTTCCCGGCGGCGGAAGAGGACATATTACTCTCCAGGGGCGTTAAATAAGCCGATCAACATTTATACGCGTCGGCCCTGGGGAAGGCCAGCCGCTCGGACCGGCTCAGATCGAGAAGTCCACGGGGGCGGCCCGTTCGCGCGGGATGCCCCTGTCGCGCGCCTGGTTGGCGAGATCCTCGATGGTCAGGGAATCGAGCTTGCGCACCGCCTCCTCCTGCAGCTCGTGCCACAGCGGCCGCACGATCTCCTGCCCCAGGCGGGAGCCGGGCGGCAGCGAGTCCTCGTCGTCGGTCGCGGTCTCCAGCGACCGGATGGCGCGCACGATCTCGCCGACGGTGATGCGCCGGCGCTCCCGCGCCAGGCGATAGCCGCCGCGCGGCCCGCGCACCCCGGTCAGGATGTCGACCCGGACCAGCTGCTGCAGCACCTGTTCCAGGTACCGGCGCGGGATGCCCTGGCGCTTGGTGATCTCGGCGCTCTGCACCGGCGTGTCGACCGCGTTGTAGGCGATGTCGAGAACCGCCTCGATCGCGAACAGCATCTTCTTCGGCAGTCGAAACATCCGTCAGGCTCCCGTTCCGGTGGACCCGTAGCCGCCCGCACCGCGGGCGGTGGTGTCGAGGCTCGGCTGTTCGTCCCAGGCGACGGTCGCGTGGCGGGCCACGACCATCTGGGCGATCCGCATGCCCCGGGTGATGGCGACCGGCTCGTCGCCGTGGTTGATCAGCACGACGCCGATCTCGCCGCGATAATCCGAATCGATCGTGCCCGGCGCGTTGACGATGGTGATGCCGTGCTTGAGGGCGAGGCCGGAGCGCGGGCGCACCTGCGCCTCCCAGCCGCGCGGCAGGGCGATGGCGATGCCGGTCGGGATCAGCACCCGGCGCCCGGGCGCCACCGTCACCGGCTCCGCCACCGCCGCCAGCAGGTCCAGCCCGGCCGAGTCTGCCGTGGCGGCGGCGGGCAGGGGCAGGCCCAAGCCATGCGGCAGGCGGGTGACGGCAATGGAGACGGCTTCGGTCATCGGATCGGGTTCAACCTTTCTCGAAGTGGCGGGCGATCGCACCGGCCAGGCGGGTGCCGATATCGGCCTTGCTCAGCCGTGGCCAGGTCTCGGCGCCGTCGGCGGTGATCAGGTGCAGGATGTTCGAATCGCCGCCGAAGGCCTGGGTACCCGGCGACACGTCGTTGGCCAGGATCCAGTCGCAGCCCTTTCGGGCGCGCTTGGCCTGGGCGTGCGCCACCACGTCCTGCGTCTCGGCGGCGAAACCCACCACCAGCGCCGGGCGGTCTGGCCCCGGGGCGCTCAGCGTCGCCAGGATGTCCGGGTTCTCGGCCAGGGTCAGGGCCGGCGGTCCGCCGGCGCCCTTCTTGATCTTCTGTCCGGAGGGCGCGGCGACCCGCCAGTCGGCCACAGCCGCGGCGCAGACCGCGATATCGGCCGGCAGGGCGGCGCGGCACGCGGCCATCATCTCGTCCGCCGTCTCGATCGGCACCACGGTGACGCCGGGCGGCGGCGGCTCATGGGTCGGCCCGGTCACCAGCGTCACCCGCGCCCCGGCCTGGTGCAGCGCCGCGGCGATGGCGTGGCCCTGCTTGCCGGAGGAGCGGTTGGCGATGTAGCGCACCGGGTCGATCGGCTCATGGGTCGGGCCGCTGGTGACGACGGCGTGGCGGCCCTTCAGCGGCCCGCCGGTGCCGGAGCGGTCGACCTCGGCGAAATAGGCCTCGACGGCGGCGACGATCTCCAGCGGCTCGGCCATGCGGCCGAAGCCGTATTCGCCGCAGGCCATCTCGCCCTGGTTCGGCCCGACGACGCGCACCCCGCGGCGCTGCAGCAACGCCAGGTTGTCCCGAGTCGCCGGATGCTCCCACATCCGGACGTTCATCGCCGGCGCCGCCAGCACCGGCTTGTCGGTGGCGAGGAGGGCGGTGGTGGCCAGGTCGTCGGCCAGCCCGGCCGCCATCCGCGCCAGGATGTTGGCGGTGGCCGGGGCCACCACCAGCAGGTCGGCGTCGCGCGACAGCCGGATGTGGCCCATCTCCGATTCGTCGGTCAGCGAGAACAGCTCGCCATAGACCTTGTCCTCGGTCAGGGCGGCGACGGCGAGGGGGGTGACGAATTCGGTCGCGGCCTTGGTCAGGATGCAGCGCACCCGGGCGCCGCGTTCGCGCAGCCGCCGGATCAGGTCCAGCGACTTGTAGGCGGCGATGCCGCCGGCGATGACCAGCAGGATGCGGCGGTCGCGCAGCGTCAGCGTCACGGCATGTCCCCAGGGACGGCGGAGGGCGAACTACATCGCATGAATGTTCTTTAGGGCCCTCGGCCGGATTCGGCAAGCATTACGATCGCCGGCTGCGACGAAATGCGCGACAGGGGGCGTGAAATCAGCCGAAGCTCAGTCTTCGGGCGTGATGGCGACGGTCTCCGTGCTGCCGCCGTCGAGATACAGATTCCCGATCTCACGCGCCGAGCCGTCGGCCAAGGTGACCCGGAGGTCGAAGCCGGCATCGCCCCCGGCGTCATGGACGATCCCGAGCGTCCGGCCGGGGGCGAGCAGAGGATCGGAACGACCGATCAGCTCTATCCCCACGATGGCCTGTCCCGATCGATTGTCGATGTTGACGCGCGTCGGTGCCGGCGCGTCGTACTGCGCCCTGCCGACGGCGACGCCGACCACCAGGCCCAGCGGGCCCGCGAGCGCGAGGAGACCCTTCTTCATCGCACCCCCTCAGCCCCCTCAGGACGATGTTTCAGATCCGCCAGCCGGTGTGGATCGCGGCAATGCCGCCGGAGAGATTGGTCCAGCGCACCCGCTCCAGCCCCGCCGCCTCGATCCGCTCGGCCAGGGTCGGCTGGTCGGGGAAGCGGCGGATGCTCTCGACCAGGTAGCGGTAGCTGTCCTCGTCCTTGGCCACCACCTTGCCCATCCGCGGGATCACGGCGCGGGAATAGAGGTCGTAGGCGCGGTCGAGGCCCGGCAGCACGACGCGGCTGAACTCCAGGCAGAAGAAGCGCCCGCCCGGCTTCAGCACGCGCCGCGCCTCGCGCAGCGCGTCGTCGATCCGGGTCACGTTCCTGAGGCCGAAGGAGATGGTGTAGACGTCGACCGACCGGTCGGCGACCGGCAGCGATTCGGCGTTGCCGACCATGTGCAGGATCGGGCCGACCCAGCCGCGGTCGATCGCCCGGTCGCGGCCGACCGCGACCATGCCCTCGGTCAGGTCGCAGATGATGGCGCGGGCGCCCTGGCCTGTACTGTCCACGCCGGCGCGGTCGAGGAAGCGGAAGGCGATGTCGCCGGTGCCGCCGGCCACGTCCAGCAGGACCTCGCCGGGGCGGGGCCGGATCGCCGCGATGAACTGGGTCTTCCACAGCCGGTGGATGCCGCCGCTCATCAGGTCGTTCATCAGGTCGTAGCGGCGGGCGACGCTGGTGAAGACGCCGTGGACGCGCTGCGTCTTCTCCGTCGGATCGACTTCGGTGTCGCCGAACCAGCGGCTTTCGGGGTTGCGTTGCCTGTCGCTCATGGCCGGGACCATAGCGTCCGGCGCCGGCTCGTGCCAGTGTGCCGGCCATGCCCGAGCTACCCGAAGTCGAAACCGTCCGCCGCGGCCTGGCGCCCGTCCTGGAAGGTCAGCGCCTGGCCCGCGTCGAACAGCGCCGCCCCGATCTGCGCTTCCCCTTGCCCGAGCGCATGGCCGAGCGGCTGACCGGCCGGCGAATCACGCGGCTCGACCGCCGCGCCAAATACCTGCTGCTGCATCTCGACGACGGCATGGTGCTGCTGATCCATCTCGGCATGTCCGGCCGGATGATGGTCAGCCGGGGGCGGCCGGACATCGTCAGCCCGCACGACCATGTGGTGTTCGAGACCGAATCCGGCTCGGTCGTTACCTTCAACGACACCCGCCGCTTCGGCATGATGGACCTGGTCAGCCAGAACGCCCTGCATGCCCACAAGGCGCTGGAGGCGCTGGGGCCGGAGCCGCTGTCGGACGAATTCGACGCCGCGTATCTCGACCAGGCGCTGGCCCGCAAGATCACGCCGATCAAGGCGGCGCTGCTGGACCAGCGGGTCGTCGCCGGGCTCGGCAACATCTATGTCTGCGAGGCGCTGTGGGCGGCGCATATCTCGCCGCGCCGGGTCGCCGCCTCGGTCGCCGGCGTGCGGGCGGCGCGGCTGGTGCCGGAGATCAAGGCGGTGCTGCTCCGCGCCATCGAGGCCGGCGGGTCGTCCCTGCGCGACCATGTCCAGGTCAATGGCGAGCTCGGCTATTTCCAGCATTCCTGGTCGGTCTACGACCGGGAGGGAGAGCCGTGCCGGACGCCGGGATGCCGGGGCACGATCCGGCGGATCGTGCAGTCCGGCCGCAGCACCTTCTTCTGCCCGGTCTGCCAGCGCTGACCGGGCGTTCGATCAATCCGAGACCCGATGCGGAGGAGCGTTTCATGACCGCGAGCTACGAGACCATCCTGGTCGAGACCCGGGGGCGGGTCGGCCTGATCACCCTGAACCGGCCGCAGGCGCTGAACGCCCTGAACGACGCGGTGTTCAGGGATCTCGGGCAGGCCCTCGCGGCCTTCGACGCGGATGACGATGTCGGCGCCATCGTCCTGACCGGCTCGGAGAAGGCCTTCGCCGCCGGCGCCGACATCAAGGAGATGGCGTCGAAGGACTTCATCGCCGCCTATCGGGGCAACCTGATCGAGAACTGGACCTGCATCACCCGGGTGCGCAAGCCGATCATCGCGGCGGTGGCCGGCTATGCCCTCGGCGGCGGCTGCGAGATCGCGATGATGTGCGACTTCATCATCGCCGCGGACACGGCGCGGTTCGGCCAGCCGGAGATCAAGCTGGGCACCATCCCCGGCTCCGGCGGCACCCAGCGCCTGACCAAGCTGATCGGCCGGTCGAAGGCGATGGACCTGGTGCTGACCGGCCGGATGATGGACGCGGCGGAGGCGGAGCGCTCGGGCCTCGTCGCCCGCGTGGTGCCGGCCACAGAGCTGCTGGCCGAGGCGCTGAAGGCGGCGGAGACGATCGCCGGCTATTCCCTGCCGGTGACGATGATGGCGAAGGAGGCGGTGCACCGCGCCGACGAGACGCCGCTGGCCGAAGGCATCCTGTTCGAGCGGCGGCTGTTCCACGCCACCTTCGCCACCGACGACCGCAAGGAAGGCATGGCCGCCTTCGTCGAGAAGCGGCCGCCGGCGTTCAAGCACCGCTGACCCGAACGAAAACGGCGGGCCCGGAGGCCCGCCGTTCCTGACAGCCTCGGAGGTCGCTCTCAGTCGCGGCCGGGGCCGATCGCCCAGGCGCCGGGGCCGAAGGCGGTGACCATCAAGAGGCCGCCGGCGATGGCGAGGTTCTTCATCGCGTGGATCTGCTGCATCATCGCGTCCGCCCCTTCGAAGGTCCAGAAATGGTGGACCAGGACGATGGTCAGCAGGGTGAAGCCGGCCATGACGAAGGCGGCCAGGCGCGAGAACAGGCCGAGGATCAGCAGGATGCCGCCGCCGAGCTCGACCAGGATCGTCAGCGCCGCGAAGACCTGCGGGGCCGGCAGGCCGTTGGAGGCGATATAGCCGACGGCCCCTTCGAAGCCGGTCAGCTTGCCCCAGCCGGAAACGACGAAGATGGCGGCGAGGAAGATCCGCGCGAAGAAGGCGAAGAAGGAAGAAAAGGCCGACATTTCACCATCCGGGCGAGTGAATCGATGTCTTACTATGACACCAACCGCCTCGTCCCGTTGGGGAAATCTTCATAGACAGTGTGTTGACCGATCCGGCCTCAGGTCTTCACCTCGAAGCCGGCGCCGGTCGCGAATTTCCACAGGTTGCGGTAGCCCAGCCGGGCATAGGTGAGGGGATGCGCCTTGGCCGGGTCCTGCTCGGCCTCCACCACCATCCAGCCGCTGTAGCTCTTCGGCAGCGCGTCGAAGATCCGCGGGAAATCGACCATGCCGTCGCCCGGCACGGTGAACAGCCCGCCGATCACGCCGTCGAGGAAGCTCCAATCCTCGTCGCGCACCTTCTGCAGCACGTCGCGGCGCACATCCTTGGCGTGGACGTGGTTGATCCGGCTGGCATAGCGCCTGGCCAGCGCCGCCGGGTCGCCACCCGCCACCGTCATGTGGCCGGAATCGAGCAGCAGGCCGACCGACAGGCCGGTGTGCTGCATCAGGAGGTCGACCTCGGCCTCGCTCTGCACCAGCGTGCCCATGTGATGGTGATAGGCCAGCCGCACGCCGCGCCTGGCCATGTGGTCGCCGACCGCGGTCAGCTTGCGGCCGAACTCCGGCCAGGATTCCTCCGGCAGGGTCGGGCGCTGCGACAGGGGCGTGCCGCGATCGCCATGCACCGCGCCGGAGGTGTCGCAGAACACCATGACCTTGCAGCCGAGCGCGGCGAGGAGGGCGAGGTGCGGCTCCATCGCCTCGATTTCCTGATCGACCGACCGGTCAATCAGGTTGGCGCTGTACCAGCCGGAGATCAGCTTGAGGCCGTGCGCCTCCAGGATCGGCCGCAGCGCGTCCGCCTGGCGCGGGAACTTGTTGCCCAGCTCGATGCCGGTGAAGCCGGCCTCGCGCGCCTCGAACAGGCAGGTCTCGAGCGGCGTCTCGCCGCCCAGCTCCGGCAGGTCGTCGTTGCTCCAGGCGATCGGGTTGGTGCCGAGGGTGACGGTCATCGCGGCGGTCTCGTGGGCTCGGGTGACGGATGGTTTGGAATCAGGCATCGCGCCCGGTGACGGGGTGGCCGGCCAGCTGCTCCTCGTAGCCGGCGCGGGCCCGGCGCACCTGGTCGCGGTCGGAGACCTCGGGGACGGCCACGTCCCACCAGGCGCCGCCGGCCTCGGTCGTCGCCACCGGGTCGGTGTCGATGACGATGACGCTGGTCTGGTCTGTCGCCTTGGCGCGCAGCAGCGCGGCCTCCAGCTCGGCGATGCCGGCCACCTTCTCCGACGCCGCGCCCATGCTGGCGGCATGGGCGGCGAAGTCGATCGGCTGCGCGCCCTCGATGTCGCGGAACAGGTTGTTGAAGGAGGCGCCGCCGGTCGCGTTCTGCAGCCGGTTGATGCAGCCGAAGCCTCGGTTGTCGAGCACGACGATGGTCAGCTTGACGCCCTGCTGCACCGCGGTCGCGATCTCGGAGTTCATCATCATGTAGCTGCCGTCGCCGACCAGGACGTAGACCTCCCGGTCCGGCCGGGCCAGCTTGACGCCGAGGCCGCCGGCGATCTCGTAGCCCATGCAGGAATAGCCGTATTCCAGGTGGTATCCGCCCGGCGCGTCGGTGCGCCACAGCTTGTGCAGCTCGCCCGGCAGCCCGCCGGCGGCGCAGACCACGATGGCGCCGCGCCCGGCCGCGCGGTTGACCGCGCCCAGCACCTGGGCGTCGGAGGGCAGGGGGGCGTTGCTGGCCGCGGTGGCGCGGTCGACCGCCCCGTTCCACTCCGCGATCAGGCTGCGGATCCGGTCGGCCTGGGCCTTCGGCGCGGTCCAGGACCCCAGCGCCTGCGACAACGCCTCAAGCCCGCGGCGGGCATCCGCGACCAGCGGCAGGGCGCCGTGCTTGCCGGCGTCGAAGGCGGCGGCGTTCAGCTGGATCAGGGTCCGCCCCGGCGCCCGGAACAGGGCGCGGGAGCCGGTGGTGAAGTCCTGCAGCCGGGTGCCGACCGCCAGCACCACATCGGCATCGGCG
The DNA here is from genome assembly GCF_000423185.1 of Inquilinus limosus DSM 16000. GTDB lineage: Bacteria > Pseudomonadota > Alphaproteobacteria > DSM-16000 > Inquilinaceae > Inquilinus > Inquilinus limosus. The sequence continues at coordinate 191,697 of NZ_AUHM01000014.1, forward strand.
GCCAGCGCGTTGGCGGCGCTCGAGCCGGTGACGCCGATCGAGCCGGCATTGTTCGGGTGGTTCCAGGCCAGGCTGCCCTTGCCGGCCTGGGTCTCGGCGACCGGCAGGCCGTGGCGCTCGGCGAAGCCGGCCAGGGCCTTCGCCGCGTCGGAATAGAGCACGCCGCCGCCGGCGATCACCAGCGGCCGCTCGGCCTTCCGCAGCGCCGCGACGGCGCGGGCCAGCTCGGCCTCGTCCGGGCCGGGGCGGCGGATGCGATGCACCTGCTCCGCGAAGAACCAGGCCGGGTAATCATAGGCCTCGGCCTGCACGTCCTGGCACAGGGCCAGCGTCACCGGCCCGCATTCCGCCGGGCCGGTCAGCACCGACAGGGCGCGGGGCAGGGCGGTCAGGATCTGCTCCGGCCGGGTGATCCGGTCGAAATAGCGCGACACCGGGCGGAAGCAGTCATTGGCGCTGACGGTGCCGTCGCCGAAATCCTCGATCTGCTGCAGCACCGGGTCGGGCCGGCGGGTGGCGTAGACATCGCCGGGCAGCAGCAGCACCGGCAGCCGGTCTACATGGGCCAGCGCGGCGGCGGTCACCAGATTGGTAGCGCCGGGGCCGATCGAGGTGGTGACCGCCATCATCCGGCGGCGGAACTTCGCCTTGGCATAGGCGATCGCGGCCAGGGCCATCGCCTGCTCGTTATGGGCGCGCAGCGTCGGCAGCTCTTCGCGGTGGGCGTAGAGGGCCTCGCCCATGCCGGCGACGTTGCCGTGGCCGAAGATCGCCCAGACGCCGGCGAACAGACGTTCGCGGCTGCCCTCCTCCGCCTCGATCCATTGCGCGGCGAGGTGGCGCACCAGGGCCTGCGCCATGGTCAAACGCACGGTTCCCATCCCTATCGCTCCTTCAGGCCGCGGCTTGGGCCGCGGCGCGGGCATTCTGCCAGGCGGCGATCAGGCTGCCATAGCTGGCGGCCATCCGTCTCACCGCTTCGTCGTCGTCGATGCGGCCGGCGAACCAGTCCTCGGCCGGCCGGCCGAAGATGGTGCGGCCGACCGCGAAGCCGCGGCACCAGGGCTGGCGCGCCGCCAGGGTGAAGGCGGCCGCCAGCTCCTCCTCCGGCGCCTCCAGGCCCAGCAGCACCACGCCGCGGCAATGCGGGTCGCGACGGGCGATCACCTCCTGGATCGCCGCCCAGGCAGCCTCCGAGGGCGGCGGCGGCAGCTTCCACCAGTCCGGATGGATGCCGATGTCGTAGAGCCGGTCCAGGGCCCGGCCCATGGTGCGGTCGTCTGCCGGCATGGATTTCGGGGGGATGATCTCGAGCAGCAGCTCGTGCCGCGTCGCGCGGCTGGCATCGAACAGGGCCAGAAGCTGGCGCTCCTGCTCGTCCCGGATCTCCGGAGGGTCGTCCGGGTGGTACTGCACCAGGCACTTCACCACATGCTCCAGCGGCCATTCGCGCAGGGTGACGCCAACATCCGGCCCGCCCTCGAAGCGCAGCGGGCGCGACCCCGGCAACTCGACTGGCCGGCCGATCCAGGCGCCGCTGCCGGCGGCGGCGAACAGCGCCTCGCTGCCCAGCCGGCCGTCGATCAGCACGCCGAAGCCGGGCCCGCCATGGGCCTGCTGCGCCGCCTTCCAGGCCAGCAGCTTGAAGGCGCCGATCTTCTCCGCATCGGCGCCGTGCCGCACCGCCATCTCCTCGAGCTGGGACCGGTGGTCGAAGGCCAGGGCATGGACCTCGGGCCAGTCGCGGATCCGGGTCGTCGCCCAATGCACCTGGTTGAGCACGGGATCCTCGCGCAGCCGGTGATGGGCGCTGCCGTGCGCCAGGAAATGCGTCAGCTCGGTCCAGCTCGGATAGGACGGCGCGCAGCCGTGCCGCGACACGGCGAAGGCGCCGCAGGCATTGGCGTAGCGGCAGGCCGCCTCGACCGGTTCGTCGCGCAACCAGCCGCGCAGGAAGCCGGCCATGAAGCCGTCGCCGGCGCCCAGCACGTTGTAGACCTCGACCGGGAAGCCGGGGCCCTTCACCCCCTGCTCGATGTCGTCCGGAACGGCGCCCGGGAACACGACGCAGCCCATCGGGCCGCGCTTGACCACGATCGTGGCGGCGCTCAGCTCGCGGATCCGGCGCAGCGCCGCCAGCGTGTCGGTGGCGCCGCCGGCGATGTGGATCTCCTCCTCGGTGCCGACGATCAGGTCGCAGTCCGGCAGGATCGCCTGCAGATGGGCGCTGACGGCCGAGCTCTCGACGAAGCGCTCCTCGCCCAGGCCGTGGCCGGTGAGGTTCCACAGCACCGGGCGGTAGTCGATGTCCAGCGCCACCTTGCGGCCATGGGCATGGGCCAGCCGCATCGCCTTCCGGCTCATCGCCGCGACCGAGGGGGTGGAGAAATGCGTGCCGGTCACGACCACGGCGCGGGCCGAGGCGATGAAGGCCTCATCGACGTCGCCCTCGGACAGCGCCATGTCGGCGCAGTTCTCGCGGTAGAAGATCAGCGGGAAGGTGTGGCGGTCGCGGATGCCGAGGATGACGAGGGCGGTCAGCCGCTGCTTGTCGGTGATGACATGGCTCGTGTCCACGCCTTCGGCCGCCAGCTGCTCGCGGATGAAGCGGCCCATATGCTCGTCGCCGACCCGGGTGAGCAGGGCGGAGCGCAGGCCGAGGCGGGCGGCGCCGACCGAGATGTTGGTCGGGCAGCCGCCGACGTACTTGGCGAAGGAGGCCATGTCCTCCAGCCGGCCGCCGACCTGCTCGCCATAGAGGTCGACCGAGGAGCGGCCGATGCAGATCACATCCAGGACGGGATCAGCCATGGCGCGACACTCCCTCCGGGCGCCAGAACTCGGCCTTGGCATCCATGGTCCAGCGATGCTCCTCGGTGAACTCCGGCACGGTGTAGGGATTGCCCGGCAGGTGGCGGATCACCCAGGCGTAGTACATGCCGTAGCCGGGCGCCGCGCATTGCGCATGGTCGAAGCCGTCGAAGATCTTGATGGTGTCGTATTCCCGCACCTTCAGCACCGTCTCGCCCAGCTCGGCATGGCCGTAGCCGCGCGGATCGGTGAAGCGGTAGTGGTAGATCTCGGGCTGCGGGTGGTGGTGCGGCGGATAGCTCGACCAGCGGCCTGGGAAGGTGACGACCTCGCCCAGCACCAGCTCGGCATTCGGGTCGCTGTTGCGCAGGTCGAAGATGGTGCGGACATAGCGGTAGCAGGCGTCGTCGACCTGACCCTTGCCGCGGTGCTCGTTCGGCACATCCTCGGGCAGGAAGACGCGCGAGGGGAAGGGCTTGGCGTTCTTCGTCTCGTAGACCGTGAACTCGGCCTCGTCCTCCGCCTCGAGCCGCACCCGGGCGCCGGCCGCGACATGGACAGCGCTGGCCGATTGGTCGAACAGCGAGGCGCGCGAGAAGCGCACCGTCCGGTTGTCGACCGTCACCTCGGCGGTGCCGGACATCAGCAGCCAGGCGGTCTCGTTCGCGGTCTCGATCTCGCGGCTCTCGCCCGGCGCCAGCTTCAGCACCGCGACCGCGATGCCGGTGTCGTCCTCGGGCTCGTCGAAGCGGGTGATCTGCGTCAGCCCCGGGCCGAAGCCGCCGCGGTGGCCGGTCAGATGGCGGGTCATGGCTGGTCCTCCCAAGGCGCGATTTCAGACAAATAGAACAAATATTCCATTTGACTGCAACCTCGGAATTCTGATTTTTCTATCGCAGCCGGCCGCCGCCGGGCCGATGATTCCGGCGCGACGAAAGGGAGAGGAAAGATGCTCAAGATCTGCCAGTTCGGCGCCGGACGGATCGGGAAGATCCATGCCGACAACATCGCCCGCAACCCGCGCACCCGGCTGGTCGCCGTGGTCGACGTCCATCGGGAATCAGCCGAGGCGCTGGCCAACCAGCACGGCGCCGCGGTCGGCGACGGCCTGGCGGCGCTGGACGGCGCCGATGCGGTGGTGATCGCGAGCTCAACCGACACCCATGCCGACCTGATCGAGGCCGCGGCCAAGGCCGGCAAGGCGATCTTCTGCGAGAAGCCGATCGACCTCGACAGCGCCCGGGTCGAGGGCTGCCTCGACACCGTCGCCAAGGCTGGGGTGCCGCTGGCGCTCGGCTTCAACCGGCGTTTCGACCCGAGCTTCGAGGCGGTCCATGCCGGCATCGCCGAAGGCCGCATCGGCAAGGTCGAGCTGGTGGCGATCACCAGCCGCGACCCGGGCCCGCCGCCGGCCAGCTACATCCGCGTCTCCGGCGGCCTGTTCCGGGACATGATGATCCACGATTTCGACATGGCCCGCTGGCTGCTGGGCGAGGAGCCGGTCGAGCTCTACGCCACCGCCAGCAACCTGGTCGACCCGGCGATCGGCGCCGAGGGCGACGTCGACACCGCGGTGGTGACGCTGAAGACCGCCGGCGGCGCCATCGCCCAGATCTCGAACAGCCGCCGCGCCACTTACGGCTACGACCAGCGGATCGAGGCCTTCGGGTCGCTGGGCATGCTGCGGGCCGAGAACCGCACCGCGACCACGGTGGAATATGCCGGCGCCGACGGGGTGGTGCTGGACAAGCCGCTGCATTTCTTCCTGGAGCGCTACGCCGAGGCCTATCGACGCGAGCTCGACGACTTCATCGACGCGGTGCTGGAAGGCCGGGCGCCGCGGGCTGGCGGGGAGGACGGCAAGCGGGCCCTGCTGCTGGCCGACGCGGCCTGGGAATCGGTGAAGACCGGCGCTCCGGTGCGGTTGTCACAATAAATTCATCCCGCTGAACGAGTCTTCGGGCCTGCGAAAGATTCTCTCTCGCTCCGGTGCGACGCCTATGGTCAAGGCGCGCGGCCTGGGGTTATAGTTCCTGCGGGTGTCTTCTGTAGGCTCGGCTGAGGGGTATAGGGACGATCGTCGACTGCGGGTGGTCTTCACGCGCGGGCGGGTTGTCTCGGGTAACGAATGGTCGTCTCGACAAAAACGTTCAGACCGTCCAGCGCCGGCGCATCGCCGGTCGCGAGCGGACAGATCCTGGTTTCCGCTCGCGGAAGCCGCACCCTTGGTCCTGGTGCAGCACTTTCTCTTGGAGTTTCAGTTCAATGATGAACCGACGTCATCCGCCGCGCGTCGGAGGCGGCGAATATCGCCGTGACGTGACGGCTGTGGTCAAGTGGTTCAACCCGACGAAGGGCTTCGGCTTCGTCCAGGTGACGGACGGTTCGCCGGACGCGTTCCTGCACGCCTCGGTCGTGGAACAGTCCGGACATCGCGAGATGTATGAGGGCACGAAGATCGTCTGCGACATCGCGGAAGGTCAGAAGGGCCCGCAGGTCGCGGTGATCCATCGTGTCGAGGAGCTCGGCGCTCCGCCGGCCGGCGGCGGTTTCCGCCCCAGCCGATTCGGCGACGGCGGCCCCCGTGGCGGCTTTGGCGGCGGTGGCGGCGGCTTCAGCGGCCCGGCCACCGAGGTCGAGGGCACGGTGAAGTTCTTCAACGCCGAGAAGGGCTTCGGCTTCGTCACCCCGGACGACGGCGGCAAGGACGTGTATGTCGCCTCGCGCGCGCTGCAGCGGGCCGGCCTGCCGGGCCTGAACAGCGAGCAGCGGGTGCGCCTGACGGTCCGCATGGGCCAGAAGGGCCCGATGGCGGAAGCCGTCCAGCTGCTGTGACAACGGACGCGGCCCGGGGGAGACCCCGGGCCGTCGCCTTGCGTGGCCGGACCTCGCTCCGTCCCATCCGATCACGTGCCCCCAGATCACGTGCCCGACGATAAACCAGGGCCACGCGCGAAGTTCACGCGCGAACTGCCGGCGGTGCGACGCCGGGCGCTGATCGAAGCCACCGCCCGATGCCTGGCCGAACGCGGCCATGCCGCCACTTCGGTGCGCGAGGTGTGCGCCCGCGCCGGCGTTTCTCCCGGGCTGGTGCGCCATTATTTCGGCGGCATCGACACCCTGATCGCCGAAACCTACCGCTTCATCGGCAGCCATGTGGCGGAGACTCTGGCTGTCGCACTGGACGGAGCGGAAGCGACGCCCGAAGCGCGGCTGCGTGCCTTCATCGATGCCAGCTTCCGGCCGCCGGTTCTGGACCCCGACCTGCTGTCGATCTGGCTGTCCTTCTGGGCGCTGGTGCGCCGCGACGAGGCGATCCGGCAGATCCACCGCGACGTCTACGCCGCCTATCGCCGGCGCCTCGAAGGCCTGATCGCCGCCGCAGCCGAAGCCCGGTCGCGCCGGATCGACGCGCCGCTCGCGGCACTGGCCTTCACCGCCATGCTCGACGGGCTGTGGCTCGAGCTCTGCCTCGATCCCTCCGTATTCACGCCGCAGGACGCCGTGCGCATCGCCAATGGCTGGGTCGACGGCCTCCTGTCCGGCAACGGCATGGGGCTGATGGAGGAGGTCTAGAGCACTTTCCGATCTTCAGGAATCGTGGGGGATTCCCGAAGGCTGGGAATTCTGATTCAAGATGCAGGCTGGTGAGGGAGGCCAGCTTGCATGACGCGACCTCTTTCGATGGACATCCGGGACCGGCTGGTTCGGGCGGTGGACGGCGGCATGACGCGGCGCTCTGCGGCCAAGCGCTTCGGGGTTGCCGCCTCGACGGCGATCAAGTGGGTTGAGCAGTGGCAGCGTACCGGCGCGGTGGCGCCGCGACCGCGGGGCGGTGATCATCGCTCGCAGCGGCTCGAGGCCCATGCCGAGGAGATCCTGGGGCTGATC
>NZ_AUHM01000015.1 GCF_000423185.1 Inquilinus limosus DSM 16000
CCGCCGACAGACGGCCGAGCACCCGTTCGGCACCCTCAAAGCCTGGATGGGCGCCACCCATTTCCTGACCCGAGGATTACAGCGGGTCAGCACCGAGATGAGCCTCCAGGTCCTCGCCTACAACTTCAAGCGCGTGATCTCGATCCTCGGCGTCGGCGGCCTGCTCCAGGCGATCCGGGCCTGATATCCGATCTGCCCAATCTGCTTTGCCGGTAGCACGCCGACACCCCCACCTGCCCTCACCAAACACGCGTTTCCACACAGCCTCGGTCGGGATCGGACGGCCGGGCCTCGCCCGCCTCGCCATCGCTCTGCGCCACATCCATGGAACATATCATGAACATGCGTTCCGAGTTAAGTAAGAGGCGGAATGGGCCTGGTCGGCAAGAAGGCGATGGAATTGCCTCGTCGCATCGGTCGGCCGTTGCCGGGTCTCTCGTGATCGGGAGCGCCTCTGCGAGACGGAGCAGGTGATCTAGTGGACGCTCGACAGCTGGCGACGACCAATTCCGGCATTCGTTGGCTGCAGGCGACGGCCAGCTCCACAACCGGACACCTCGTCGAGCGGAACCGACCCGCTGGTGACATCCGCTTGGCGAGCTTATGCCCATGAGCTCAGCCTTCGATCGCCACACCGCTTGCCGAGACGCTCCGCCACCTCTTCGACCGGCAGCGATGCTTCCGGCCGGGACGGCGCAGCCAGGCAGCCCAGTGTCACAAGAAGCCAGCCACCCTCAGAATCAGGATAACTGCCACTGCGGCAAGCACCAGCACGGCCAGAGCCCCCTCGTTCCATCGGCCGGAGGAAGGTCGCGTCTCCGGTCGCGCAGCACCCGATGGCATTGGCCCCGTGCTCGGCAAGAGTGAAGCCAGACGCGTTGCGATGGCCATGATCTCGGCACCCGACCGCTCGGCCCGTGTCGTGCCGGTAATGATCTCCGCCAGCTCCAGCACAGCAACATCTCGTGGCTGTTTGGCCAGCCGGCTCGCCATCGTCCAGGGATCGCCGCCGAGGCGCCCGAGCATCGAGACCACGCTCAAAGGCATGCCGTTGGATTCCGTCCCGACGTCGGCGAACAGAAACGCATTCAGATTGGATTTTTGCAGGCGAAAGACGTCCGTATCAGGCATTTCCCAGCCACACGTCATGTTAATCATATGTGATAGCGGTAATCCAAAAATCAAGGTCCAGAAAAATACAAACGGGATCAAAACAGTAAATTCATTCAATCATATCAAGGAGAAGTGCAAATCCACCGGCTATCGACAACGTGAGGAGGTAAACGAAGTGGCATTGGAATTGCACGTTTGGATATCCTGAGCAAAATCAATCCCGGACAGTCGATTGGATATAGCCACCGAATCGTTTGTCGGCCATATGTCGGTCCAAAAAGAATGTCTTGCCCGGATTTCCAGATTTGCGCCGAAACTCGACCCGAGATGCTGTGGCTGCCGGATCCGCCATTATAGAAAGCCCTGCACCCAGCCGAGCTCGCCCATCGTCTGCCAGACCGCGCCGGCGGCGACGGCGAGCAGCAAGCCGGAAGCCGCGAGCGCGATGCAGAGCATGATCCCGTCCTCCTCCAGATAGGCGATGGCGAGCAGAGCGATCGTCAGGGCAGGCGGGATGTTGCTCAACGGGATCGGAGCCAGCAGCAGGACGCCCAGCAGCAGCACCACCAGGCCGACCCCGCGTTTCGTCGCCTCGAACGGCGTCGGCCAGCGCGGATGGATGAAGCCCTCGATCGTGCGCAGGATCGGCACGGCGCGGCCGAAGGTCCGCGCCAGCCCCTCGGTTTGCACGCTCCGTTCGGCGACACGCCGGGGGAAGACGGGGCCGGCATGGCCCAGCATCATCTGCACTGCCAGGATGGCGAGCAGCGGAGCGACGACGGCGGATGCACCCGGCATCGCCCCGAGCAGCGCCAGCAACAACATGACCAGGCCGAAGGAGCGGTCGCCCAGCCTGTCCACCAGCCAGCCTAAGGTCACGCGCTTGGGATCCGCGTCTCGCAGCAGACTGTCGAGAAGAGCAGAGGTCGGAACCCGGGCCGTCATCTCGCCGGCAGGATAGCCGACAGGCTCCACGCCGGGCGACATTCCCGGTTCGACACCGCCAGTGACCGGCCGGTGCGGCGGCTTCGCGGTTCCGAGCCTAATCATAAGCGGCTACTACAGCCAGAGCATCATGCCGGATCAACGATCATCCGATCGGAGGACGCCGGCGGCTCATGGCCTGCCCGGCGTGACAGCTCGCTCTCCGGCACTATCCGCTCCTCGCTCCCGAGCACGCTGCGAATCCGGTAGAGCGGACCGGCAGAGCCGCTGGGATAGCATGCGAGCACCTTGAACGCCCCGCGTCCGGGTTGCCCGGACAGAGACCGGCGTGAGACGTGCACGGTGCTGTCGACCGCGAATTTGTAGTCTTTCATGAGCGATGTTCCTGATCTTCCAAGGGGCGCCGGCGGTGAATGAGCGTCGACAATGCGGAGGCGATCGGGCGCAAGCCGGCCCGTCTGACAATCACGACCGAGCCGGTGGTGATCGCCCGGCCGAACAGCGTCCCGCCCGGGCCTGTAAAATCCGCGCTTTTCTGATGGCGCAAACCAGCAGACACCCTGTCCTCCAGGGTGGCGGCACGGACCGATCCCTTACGGCAGTATCGAGCCGGCCTCAGGGCAAGACCCCGATGAACACCCGGCGATAACTGCCGATCAGATCCCCGGCGGAGGTCGCCGCGGCCCGGCTGAGCTGCTCCGCTCCGGCATCGCGTTCTCGCTCGACGAGCCGCACCAGTTCCTGAAACCGGCGATGCGCAATCGTCGCCGAGTCGATTCCGGCCCCATCCTGCGGCACAAAGCCGGGCTCCGGCAGCTCGCGGGCCAGAACCCGCAGCAGGTCGAGCAGCTTGGCCCCTGTGTCGACGCGGTGCCAACGGCCTTCGTCCCAGACCGATATCGTCGGCCTGATCTCCATCTGCATCATGCGTCTCCGTGTCGATCGGTGCGGGCGGTCACGGCCGGGCCGAAGATGCCGAGCTCATGCTGGAACGAAACGACGTCGAACCGGCCGGCATTGAGGGCATCGGCCGCCCGGGCGTGGTCCTCGATCCGATCGTCGGCGATCTCGATGCGGGCGGCAGCCGGGTCGTGACGGGCATGGGCATGGCTGGTGATCGCCGATGCGAGCGTCCGCCACGCCTCCGACGCTCCGACCGCGGCGCGGGAGCGAATTGCCGATGAAGGCCACGCGGCACGGCAGCACCTCCATCGGGACGGCCGCCCGCCGTCGCCGTGCGGCGACAGACGGCCGGTGCAGGAAAGAATGGTCGACGCGCCGGGCTCAGTTCTTCTTCTTGCTATGGCCGGCGCCCGGGGCCGCCAGCCGGCTCAGCAGGCTCATGGTCGCACCGTGAACCACCGGCTTCGCCGGCTGCTTGGGCTTCCGGATTTCCCGATTGCTGCGTTTCTGCCCTTTGGCCATGAAATCTCCTCTGCATGCGGTCTGTGATGATTGGATGATTGAATGCACCTGCGATCGCGCCGGTGCGATCAGTCCACGACTTTGAGATTGTCCGCGGACGACTTCCCGCTCCTCCGATCGGCGACGAGGTCGAAGCCCAACCTCTGGCCCTGGCTCAGCTGGCCGAGGCCGGAGCGTTCGACGGCACTGATATGGACGAAGGCATCTCTGCTCCCGTCATCCTGCGTGATGAAGCCGAAGCCTCTCTGGGCGTCGAACCACTTGACGGTCCCCGTTGCCATGAATGCTCCTTTCGCAAGCATTGGATCGGGCGGCCCGCGACGCTCGCAGACCGCCGAATTCGTATGCAGATGAGAGAATCCAGACTTCCGCCGTGCCCGTTTAGCATAGAGCCGAAGCTGTATATCCGGATTGATCTGACAATCATGGACCGGATCCGTCGCGATAAAAAGGAAAAATACGATGACCATCTTCTAAAAAATAATGCACCGAGATCAATGCCGAATGCGCGAAATTTTTCAGATGCATACATGCAGATATTGGGAAAAGCGAAGGCTAATTTTCGCCTGATCCATGAGTTTTTTATCGCAATCCCTGCTGGGCGTCACCATATGAGCCACGCTGATGTGCAGTGAGCCCGCTCGGAGTGGAGCCGCCGGAGTGCGACGCACCGGGACCTGAATCATTCGTTCCACCAGGCTCCTCCGGCGTTCCCTTTGTTCCGGTGCCGTGACCGAGAGCTGCCGCGCGCGGTGTAGGACGCCAGCACAAGGAGATCATCATTGAAGATCGACAGTATGAGACGGCTGCAGCGGGATGCCGAGCTCGGCGATGCCGTGGCGCAGTTCAATCTCGGTATCGTCTACGGCAATCCGAGCGGTGAAGGCGGCTCTGCCATCGAGAGGCGGATGGAGGCCATCCGGTGGCTGTTGCGCTCGGCGAACCAAGGCCTGCCGCGGGCGCAGAGCCGGCTGGCCGAAATCTATATCGAAGGCCCGGACGCGTCGAAGAATGCGGTCAAGGCGTGCGCTTGGTTTCTCCTGGCGGCGACGGGGGAGTCCGGCGCCCGGGGTCAGGCCGCCCGATCGGGCTACGAGCGTGCCGCCGCGCATCTGACCGCCACGCAGATCGCGCAGGCGCATCGCCGGGCATCGCGCTGGAAGCCGAAGATCGAGGCGGAGGAGGCCAAGCCGGAGGTGCCGGATCTCGCGGCGGTGCCGCAATGAAGGCCTGGTTCGTCCCGCCCGTCGTGATTCCGATCGGCCTCGTGGTGCTGATCGTCGTCTACGCCGCAGTCCGGGCCTTCGCCTAGCCGTCGGTCCGGGCGAGGAGAAGGAGCCGCGAATGACCACGCGGACCAGCAGCAGAACCGTGACCTTCGTTCGTCCGTTCACCCTGAGCGGCATCGACGAGCCACAGCCGCCTGGAACCTATACGGTGGAGACGGACGAGGAGCAGCTCGATGGTTCGTCGCCGCCCGTCTACCGGAGGGTCGCGACGATGATCCGCCTGCCCGGCCGTCCCGGAAGCGGCGAGCTGGTCCAGGTCGTCACCGTGGATCCAGAGGAGCTTTCCGCAGCTTTGCTGCAGGATGGCGCGCCGGCGCAAGACCCTTCGCGCGACGCGCCCACGGATCCCGACTCCGGAGGGAAAGCCCTCTCCGGGATCCGGCCAGAAGAATCCCCCGGACGGCCTGCGTCGCACCCGCTCGATCGGCTGCTCGAAGGTTGGCGATACTGGACGGCGACCAATCCCCGGGCGCCGGCCTGGATCGTCGCGATCGTCGCCGGCGTCCTGTTCGCCACCTTTGTCGTGGCCTGGTGATCAGGCGGGTGCAGGGGGCGATCGGACGCGAGCCGCCGCTGGCAGCTCTCGATCGCCCATGCAACTGCACCTGTTGTGGACCTTCGCTGCGATCCCCGACTAGGCCCGGCTCAGGACGGCCCGGAGCGGTCGCGGCTGGCGGTCGAGGTCCAGCGCGAGAACGAAGCGGTTCGCGTAGCGCAGCTTCCGGCGTGCGCCTGCGCCCAGGAACCTGCGGACCTGATCGACGAAGCCGGCGTCCCGCCATGCGGCCTGCTTCTGAAGCGTGCGGAACGAAGCGAGGTCTCCTTCTTCCGCCAGTATCGCTTCGATGGCGTCGGGGCCGACCGCACGAATGAGCTCGTCTTCCAGGTCGCGGTCGCAGACGAAGAATCCTTCGTCTTCGAGCGCACCGCGCGTATCGGGGCGCGCGTAGCCGGCCCGCGCCAATTCACGGCAGAAGTGCCGCTCTTCGGCAGCATCACACAATCCGCTGACGCGCAGCCCGGCGCCAGCCGGCCCGAAACGGGCAAGGAACCTCGACACCGACCGGGCGCCGCCGATCGGCACCACGACCACGCCCTCCTTCGCCAGGTCTCGTGCCTGAAGGCTTGCCAGGGTCTCGACCGCGATCTGATCGCTGATGCCCTCGACCAGCACGACGGAGCGAGCGTGCCGGGCGCGTTCCAGCGCGGCTGCGGTCGCCCGAAGCGGAGCGTCAGCCCCGCTCGCATATCCCGGGACGGAAAGCTCCCGGCGTCGGAATTCGGCGAGGCGGCCCCGCGTCGGCGCCATATCTGCGACCCTGTTGGCCAACCCCACCATCCATGCCTTCTGACAGGCCCGGCGATCGTATACATCTCGAGGACACCCTGGCTATGGACGAGGGAGGCGACGTGGTCCTCTGGTGGCCAGTCCGGCCGGGCTTGCAGCAGCCTGCGCAGCTGGCTTTCGTGAACGCGTCTTGATGCTCATGCCGGCGTGCTCGTGATCAGACTCTTTCCTCCGAAAGAACCGTCATTGCGAGGAGGCGAAGCCGACGAAGCAATCCAGGAGCCACGCCAAACCGCCCTGGATTGCTTCGCTGCGCTCGCAATGACGATCCTTTGATAGGCTCGCTGGTATCAGACATCTGAAACTTCGGATGTCTGGGCGTATACCGGGACACGGGGGGGACCGCCATGTTGCGCATCGCGAACGACGCGCGCTTCTGGGATCGGGGCGCGAGCAGATACGCCGCCGGTCCGATCGCAGACAGGGATGGCTACGAGCGCACGCTGGAGCGCACACGGCACTATCTCAAAGCCGGCGATACGGTCTTCGAATTCGGGTGTGGCACGGGGACGACGGCGCTCAGGCTCGCGTCTTCCGTCGGGCGGATCGTGGCGACCGACATCTCGGGCGAGATGATCGCGATCGCCCGCAAGAGGGCCGAAGCCGAAGGCTGCGCCAATGCCGGCTTCGAGGTCGCGACGCCCGATGCGATGTCGTGCCCGGACGGGATGTTCGACGCCGCTCTCGGCTTCAACGTCCTGCATCTGGTGGCGGCGCGGGAGGCGGCTCTGAGGGGCGTCCACCGGCTGCTGAAGCCGGGTGGGATCTTCGTGTCCAAGACGCCATGTCTCGGCGAGGCCAACCCGCTGATGCGCGTCGCCCTGCCTTTGATGCAGCTCGTCGGCAAGGCGCCCTATGTGAGCTTTTTCGATGCAGAGGATTTGGAGCGCGAGATCGCGGCGGTGGGGTTCGAGATCATCGAGCGCGGGCGCCACGCCTCGCGCGGCAAGGATGTGCGGCCGTTCCTCGTGGCAAGGAAGCGGTGACGCCGGACGCGGCGATGGAGGCGCTGGGGAGAGAGCCGCCGTGCCGTGACAAGGCAGCGGAACCGGCCCGTCCCGCTTATCGGACATGCGATCAGAGCGGGTCATACCAAGGGATAGGTCGGGCGCAGGCGGTCACCTGCCAGCGGTGACGCTCTGGGCCAGCAGCTGGTTCCGGATCTCGACATGCGGGTATCCGACCACGGTGACGCGGCGGCCGCTGGCGACGCTGCCGGGCTGGTCGGGCGGCACCACCACGGTCCAGGCCTCGGTCGGGGTCTGCAGGCGGAACGAGGTCACGCCGCTGCGGCGGGAGACGCCGTCGATCCGGCCGGTCACGGTGATCGGCGTGTTCGTCGCATAGTTGCGCGGATCGGTCGGGGCCGTGCCGCCGGCCGTGGCCGAGATGGCGGGATGACGCGGAGCGGGCGCGACCGGCGACCGGCGCGGCTGGTCGACCCGGGTGCCCGGCGGCACCGGATAGGGCATCGCCTTCTCCGGCACGGTGGCGGGGGGCGGCGCGGCAGGGGCGACAGGGGCGGCAGGGGCGGCAGGGGTCTGGATCACGGTGGTCTGGGCCCAGGCCGGCGATGCGGCCACCAGGCCGGCGAGGAGTGCGGCGGCGGCCGCACGGGTGGTGGTGACCATGGCTTCGCTCTCCATCTTCGGCGCCGGGGCGGCGACGCTTCCGGCCGCATGCGCCCGGCAGAGGAACTGTGAGCTTCAATCTTGGTCAAAACCAGGGTGTCCGCACCTTAAGAAACGGAGAGCATCCGTCCAGGATTCGCGGTGTCCGGTGCGCGCGCCGGGAGGCATGCGCAGGCCCGGTCCGCGAAGGACCTTGCGCCCGCCCAGGACGGCGCCATGATGGCGCGTCTCGACGGAATGGGGAGCGACAGGGTGTCCGATCTCTTGCTGGTCGGCTGCGGCCGGATGGGAAGCGCGCTGGTCAAGGGCTGGCTGGCGGGCAAGGCCGCCGACCGGATCTGGGCGGTCGAGCCGGCGGATCTCGGCCTCGCCGATCCGCGGCTGCACCATGTGCGCGACGCCGCCGGGCTGCCGGCCGACCTGGCGCCGGAGGTGGTGGTGCTGGCGGTGAAGCCGCAGATGATGCCCGAGGCACTGCCTGTCTATCGACGCTTCGCAAGCCGTCGACCAACGGGGCCCGGCACGCTGTTCCTGTCGATCGCCGCCGGCCGCACCCTGGCCTGGCTGGAGCAAGGGCTGGGGGCGGAGGCCGCGATCGTCCGCGCCATGCCGAACACGCCGGCCGCGATCGGCCAGGGCATCTCCGTCCTGGTGGCGAACGCCGCGGTCACGCCGGACCAGCGCCGGCGCGCCGAGACGCTGATGCAGGCCGCGGGACAGACCGCCTGGATCGAGGACGACGAGTTGATGAACGCGGTCACCGCCGTCTCCGGCAGCGGCCCGGCCTATGTCTTCCACCTGATCGAGACCCTCGCCGAGGCCGGACGCGCCGCCGGGTTGCCGGCCGAGCTCGCCATGACGCTGGCGCGGCAGACCGTGGTCGGCGCCGGGGCCCTGGCCGGGGCCGCGAGAGAGAGCGCGGCCGAGCTGCGCATCGCCGTGACCAGCCCGAAGGGCACCACCGAGGCGGCGCTCAACGTGCTGATGGCGCCGGACGGGCTGCAGCCGCTGATGACCCGGGCGGTCGCCGCTGCAACGCAGCGCGGCCGGGAACTGGCCTGATGGCGAGCAGCGGTGAACGGGTGGCCGCGGCGCTGGCGGCGGCGGGGCATGCGCCCGAGATCCGGGTGTTCGACGCATCGACCCGAACCTCGGCCGACGCCGCGGCGGCGATCGGCTGCGAGGTGGCGCAGATCGCCAAGTCGCTGGTGTTCCGCGCTCGCGGCAGCAACCGCCCCGTATTGGTGATCGCCAGCGGCGTCAACCGGGTCGACGAGGCGGCGGTGGCCGCGGCCCTGGCCGACCGCATCGACGGCGCCCGGATCGAGCGGGCGGATGCCGGCTTCGTGCGCGACGCCACCGGCTTCGCCATCGGCGGGGTCGCCCCGGTCGGCCACGCCACGCCGCCGCATGTGGTGATCGACCGCGACCTGTTGGCCCTGCCGAAGATCTGGGCCGCGGCCGGGACGCCGAACTCGGTCTTCGCGCTGACCCCGGGCCAGCTGGTGGCGCTGACCGGCGGGGTGGTCGCGGACATCGCCAGGCGCGCACCATGATCGGCCATTGTCCTTCGGCGTGTTCGACCTCGACCGCGCCATCCGCTTCTACGACGCGGTGCTGGCCCCGGTCGGCATGGTGAGGGTGTGGGCCCAGGACACCGCCGCCGGCTACGGGCCGCCCGGCGGCAACGACAAGCTGGCGCTGATGCGGCAGCCGCAGCCGGTGGTGCCGCCGGGGCCCGGCTTCCACCTGGCCTTCAATGCCCCGACGCGCGAGGCCGTCGACCGGTTCCACGCCGCCGCTCTGGCTCAGGGCGGGCGTGACGCCGGCGCGCCCGGGCTGCGGCCGCATTACGGGCCCGGCTACTACGCCGCCTTCGTCTACGACCCGGACGGCCACAAGCTCGAGGCCGTCTGCCAGTAGGCGGGGCGAAGCGCGACGGCGGCCGTTGACTCGCTCCGCCGCGGAACGCTACGACAGGCGCATGGCGACGACGATCACCCTGAAGCGCACCACCAAGACGACCGCTGCGGCGGGCGTTCTCTGGCGCGCGCGGTGACTGCCGCGACATAGCAACCAGAGGCCCCGCCGAGGACGGACGGGGCCTGCAGGTTCAGCCATCGTCCCTCCCGGCCAGCAGGAAGGACGACACCATGCTCTCATCCCCCGATCCGCAAGAGGCACCGCACGGCCGGCGCGCGCCCGATCCCGTGATCGCGATCGTCGGCGCCACCGGCGCCGTCGGCATCGAGCTGCTGCGCTGCCTGGAGGCGCGGCGCTTCCCGGCGGCGGAGGTGAGGCTGCTGGCCTCGGCTCGCTCGGCCGGCGGCCGGATCCCGTTCCGCGGCCGGGATCTCGCTGTGGAGGAGCTCACGGAAGCCAGCTTCACCGGCGTCGACATCGCGCTGTTCTCGGCCGGCGCCGGCATCTCCCGGCGCTATGCCGAGGCCGCGGTGGCGGCCGGGGCCGTGGTCGTCGACAACTCCTCGGCCTTCCGCATGCAGCCCGAGGTGCCGCTGGTGGTGCCGGAGGTGAACGCCGCGGCGCTGGCGGGCCATTCCGGAATCATCGCCAACCCGAACTGTGTCGCCGCCATCATGACGGTGGCGCTGGCGCCGCTCCATCGGGCGCATCCCCTGCGGCGGGTCACGGCGGCGACCTACCAGGCCGCCTCGGGCGCCGGCGCCGCGGCGATGGAGGAGCTGCGGTCGGCGACGGCCGCCCATCTGCAGGGCCGGCCCTTCGAGCCCAAGGTGCTGCCGCACCCCTACGCCTTCAACCTGTTCAGCCACAACGCCGATGTCGACCCGGCCAGCGGCTACAATGGCGAGGAGCTGAAGGCGATCGCCGAGACGCGGCGCATCCTCGACGCGCCGGATCTCCCGATCGGCATCACCTGCATCCGGGTGCCGGTGCTGCGGGCCCATTCGATCGCGCTGTCGGTCGAGCTCGACGCCGTCGTGACGCCGGAGGAGGCGCGGGACCTGCTGGCGTTCGCGCCCGGCCTGCGCCTGGTCGACGACCGCGCCGCCAACCATTTCCCGATGCCGTCCGAGGCCAGCGGCCGCGACGAGGTGCTGGTGGGCCGCATCCGGACGGATCTCGGCGACCCCACCGGCCGCTCGCTGGCCCTGTTCGTCTCGGGCGACCAGCTGCTCAAGGGCGCGGCGCTCAACGCCGTCCAGATCCTGGAGCATCTGCGGCGGGCGTGACGGCCGCCGGGGCGGACGGCGGTGCCCCGGGGGCGCGATCCGGGCACGCCGTCGCCCCGGGCTCGCATTGCGCCGGAATTGGGCTAGATTGGAACCGACTGCATCTGCTCCGTGCGGGGCTGGACATCCGGGGCCGAGGGCCGATCGCGGAGGGCGGGGACCATGCCGAAGAAGACCGATATCGCGAACCACATCGTCACCACCGCGATCGACCTGGCGGCGGAGAGGGGCTGGCGCACGCTGAGCCTGGCGGACATCGCCCAGGCGGCGCGGGTGCCGATGTCGGCGCTGTACCGCCACTGCCCGACCAAGGCGGAGCTCCTGGCCGGGTTCAGCCGGATGATCGACCAGGCGGTGCTGTCCGAAGGCCTGCCCGGCGAGGAGGAGAGCCCGCGCGACCGGCTGTTCGACCTGCTGATGCGCCGCTTCGACGTGCTGACGGCCCATCGCGCCGGGGTCAAGGCGATCCTGCGCGACCTGCGGCGCGACCCGCTGGCGAGCCTGCTGCAGGCGCGGCAGCTGGAGCTGTCGATGCGCTGGACGCTGCAATCCGCCGGCATCTCGACCTCGGGGCTGCTCGGCCGGGCGCGGGTGCAGGCCCTGTGCCTGCTGTACGGGCTGGTGCTGCGGGTGTGGGAGCAGGACGATTCGCCGGATCTCGACCGCACCATGAAGGCGCTGGACCAGCGGCTGCGCCAGGCCGAGCAGTGGGAGAACACCTTCGGCCGCGGCCGCGCGACCCGCCGGGCGGAGCCGCCGGCGGCGCCGGAGACGATGGAAGGGCCCGAGCCGACCCTGCACTGACGACGCTTTTGTTGCAGTGCACAAATATGTTTTGCGACGCGGTGCGGGCCGTGTAAGGTGCTGCTTTCTTGTGCACATTGGGAGTAGGCCATGAGCAAGGTGCCGCCGGTCTGGGACGTCGACTTCACCAAGGTGCTGAGCGAGTTCAAGCTGCCGGGCGTCGACCTCGACGCAGTGCTGCAGGCCCAGCGCAAGAACATCGAAGCGCTGACCGCCGCCAACCGGACCGCGGTCGAGGGGCTGCAGGCCTTCGCCCGCCGCCAGGGCGAGATCCTGCGCCAGAACATGGCCGAGCTGCAGAGCCAGTTCTCCAACGCCGTCGCCGCGGGCGCGCCGGAGGAGAAGCTGGCGAAGCAGACCGAGCTGGCCAAGGCGGCCTTCGAGAAGGCGATCGCCGACATGAAGGAGCTGGCCGAGCTGCTCGCCAAGTCGAACACGGAGGCGGCCGAGATCGTCAGCAAGCGCGTCAGCGCCAGCTTCGACGAGCTCAAGACCGTCCTGAAGACCCCCGCGAAGCGCTGATCCCGGCGTAGACGCGAAGGCGCTTCCGGCGGCCTTCGACGGCTTGCCTTCCGGCAGCCGGCGCGGCAGTGTGCGCCGGCTTCGCGGAGGGCAGAATGACGATCAGCTACGACGATTTCGCCAAGGTCGACATCCGGGTCGGCACCATCGTGGCGGTCGAGCCCTATCCCGAGGCGCGCAAGCCGGCCTACAAGCTGACCGTCGATCTGGGGCCGGAGATCGGCCAGAAGCGCAGCTCGGCCCAACTGGTGGCGCTGTACACGCCGGAGACGCTGCTGGGCCGCCAGGTCGCGGCGGTGGTGAACTTCCCGCCGAAGCAGATCGGCCGCTTCATCTCCGAGATCCTGGTGCTCGGTTTCCCCGACGCCGACGGCAACGTCGTGCTGGCCGCGATCGAGCGGCCGGTGCCGAACGGCGGAAGGCTGTACTAGGCCTCCGCGGTTGACGCGGCGGCGCGACCCGCCGATCATCATCGCGATCGCAAGATCGGCCATACCCTCCACGTGACTGGCGAGACGGGGAGCACCCCGAGGGAGCGTGGAGGACCGTTTCGATGCCGCTCGCCTGGGCAGCCTTCCTTGGAAGCTGGTCAGGCGATCTTTGTTCTGAGCATCGAAACGGAGACTTCTATGGACTATCAGCACCAGCCCGATCCGGCCCCGGCCGATCCCGATCCGCGCGCTCGCCTCGCCGCCGCCGATCCCGAGGCCGCCGCGATCCTGGAGTGCGAGGAGCGCCGGCAGCAGCAGGGCCTGACCCTGATCGCGTCGGAGAACCACGCCTTCCCCGAGCTGCGGCCGCTGCTCGGCTCGGTCTTCGCCGACAAATACGCCGAAGGCCAGCCGCGCCGCCGCTACTACGGCGGCAACCTCCATGCCGACGAGATCGAGGAGCTGGCCCAGGGCCGGGCCAAGGCGCTGTTCGGGGCGGAGCACGCCAATGTCCAGCCGCTGTCAGGGTCGCCGATGAACCAGGCGGTGTATTTCGGCCTGCTGCAGCCGGGCGACACCATCCTGGCGATGGACCTGTCGCATGGCGGCCACCTGACCCATGGCGCGCCGGTCTCGGCCATGGGCCGGATCTTCCGCTTCGTCCGCTACGGCACGCTTCCGGGCGGCGGCTTCGATTTCGACGCGATCCGCGAGACCGCGCGGCGCGAGCGGCCGAAGCTGCTGATCACCGGCTTCTCCTCCTACCCGCGCGACATCGACTACGCCGCCTTCAAGGCGATCGCGGACGAGGTCGGGGCCATCACCATGGCCGATGTCTCGCATATCGGCGGGCTGATCGCCGGCCAGGCGCTGCCGAACCCGCTGGCGGCCGGCTTCGACGTCGTCACCACCACCACGCACAAGACGCTGCGCGGGCCGCGCGGCGGGCTGATCCTGTGCCGCGAGCCGTTCCGCAAGGCGATCGACCAGGCGGTGTTCCCCGGGCTGCAGGGTGGCCCGCATATGGACCAGGTGGCGGCCCTTGCCACGGCGCTGCACTTGGCGGCGCAGGAGGAGTTCCGGGCCTATGCAAGGCGGGTGCTCGACAACGCCAGGGCGTTGGCCGCGGCGCTGCAGGGCCGGGGGGCACAGCTGGTGACCGGCGGCACCGACAACCACCTGATGGTGGTCGACGTCGCCGCCAGCTTCGGCGTCGACGGCGCCGAGGCGCAGCAGCGGCTGGACCGGGTCGGGCTGGTCTCGAACAAGCAGGTGGTGCCGGACGACACCCGTCCGCCGCTGCGCCCGTCCGGCCTCAGGCTCGGCACGCCGGCCGTCACCACCCGCGGCATGCGCGAGGGGCAGATGACGGCGCTGGCCGACCTGATCGTCGACGCGGTCACCGGCGCACGGCCGGAGCCGGCGCTGGCGAACGCGGTGCGGGACTTCGCGAGGCGGTTCCCGATCCCGGGCTGAGCGGGGAGGGCGGGGTCAAGCCGTCGACCTGAACCCCGCCTTCTCGCCATAGGCGAAGCACTCCTCCGCCGAGGGGATGGCGCGCGAGGTGCTGTAGGAGCCGAGGCTGAGCGCCGCGACGCAGACGCCGAGGCGCAGCCCTTTCTCCACCGGCCAGCCCTCGTGCAGCCCCAGCATCACGCCGGAGGCGAGGGCGTCGCCGGCGCCGTTGGTGCTCTTGATCCTCTCCGGCGGCACCCAGGCGGCGCCCTGGCGCCACAGGCGGCCGTCGCGGTCGGCGGCGACCACGCCCTCCGGGAAGTGCACGACGGCCAGGCTGGACACGCCCATCCGGATCAGCGCCGCGGCCGCCGCCTCGACCAGCGCCCAGTCCGGCCGGCCGTCGCGGTGGGTCTCGACGCCGGTCAGCGCCGTCGCCTCCGACTCGTTGATGATGATGCTGTCGAGCAGCGGCAGGCAGGGCAGGGCGAGGTCGCGCAGCCGCTCCCCCGCCACCCCGACCAGCTCCAGATTGGTGCGGTGTCCGGTGGCCCTGGCGCGGGCCAGCACCTCGGAGAAGCCGTTGCCGTTGCCCTGCGGCGCGTCCATCCGGGCGTGCACCCCGGGCGAGCCGACATGGAAGATCTTCGCGGTCGACCCGGCCAGGTCGAAATGCCCGGTCGAGAGCTGGGCGTTGACCCCCTCCTGGTGGAAGAAGGTCCGCCGCCCGCCTTCGGCCACGATCATCACGTCGGTGTAGGAGGTGCGGCCGCCCGGCACCACCGCGATCCGCCCGGCGCCGATGCCGAGCTCGCGGCAGGTGTCGAGCGCGATCCGCCCGTAGGCATCGTCGCCGACGATCCCGATCACCTCGATCGGGAAGGGGGCGCCGAGGCGGGCCAGGTCGATCGCCATGTTCAAGCCGGGGCCGCCGCAATCCGGCATCTCCTCCAGGATCCGGGCGACGTGCTCCTGCGGCGGGAAGCGGTCGATGACCTTGTTGACGTCGATGCAGATGGTGCCGCCGCAGATGATGCCGGAGCGCTCCATCTCAGCCCTGCTTCAGCACGGCTTCGGTGGTCTGCACGTCGTCGGCCAGCGGGCGCAGCGGGGTGATGCCCTGCTTCTGCAGCTCGCCGTGATAGGCCTTCACCGCCTCCTCCGGCGCGATCGTGCCGTCCGCCACCTGGCGCATGAAGCTCACCATCGCCAGCGGCGATTCCGCCAGGTTGATCTTGCGGCCGAACAGGGCGACGCGGGCGCCGTACTTCTCGGCCTGGTGCAGCAGCTCGAAGCAGTCGCGGGTGGTGCCGGCGCCGCCGCCGAGCACGCCGACGATCAGGCTGGGGTCGAAGCTCGCCAGCTCCTCCAGCGCCTTCGGGCCGTTGTAGGGGATCTTCAGGAACTGCGGCCGGTCGGCCTTCATCACCCCGGCCAGGCAGCGCAGGATGCAGTCGTTGACGTAATGCGGCTGCACCGCCGGGTCGATGCCGGTGGCGACGTTCGGGTTGAACACCTCGAGGAAGTACTTGAAGCCGTTCGCGGCCGCGTCGGCGCGGAATTCGGCGAAGGCCTCCAGCGACCGGATGTCGGCCTCGAGGTCGTTGTTGAAGGTGACGGAATAGAGGCCGAGATCGGTGCCGGTCACCGGCGCCTTCGGGTCCGGCGCCGTGCCGCCATGCATCACCCGCGGCAGCGAGGCCGAGCGGAAGGGCCGCGACGGCTTCTGCGTATAGCCGCCGCCGCGCACGGCCCAGACGTCGCTGGTGTCGTTGGCGCGGATCGCCGGCTTGACCCGCCTGCCCTTGAAGGTGCCGCTCTCGACCAGCCGCTCCAGGTTCGAGGCCGAGACCAGCATGATGTCGACGATGTCCTGCTCCACCACCTGGCGGATGGTGTCGAGGAATTCGTCGCGGCTGCGATAGCGGGTCCAGCTGCCGTCCGGCGCGCGCTTCGGGCCGGTCGAGGTCAGGCTCGGCCCCATGTCGCCGTCCTTGGCGTCGGCGATGATGAAGTCGCTGCGCTTGTACTGTCCGGCGCGGATGCGGGCCAGCTTCTCGTCCAGGCGGGTCATGCTCGATCTCTCGTCTTTCGGTCGGTTGGGTTCAGGAAGGAAAGGGTCATGCGGCCGTCTCGCCGTTCGGGGCCGGCTGGTCGCCCGGCATCGCCCCGGTCATGATCGCCACCACCTCGGCCATGGTGTGGCGCTGCGGCGTGGTCAGGGCCACGCGGCGGCCGAGGCGCATGACATGGATGCGGTCGGCCACCTCGAACACGTTCGGCATGTTGTGGCTGATCAGCACCACCGGCAAGCCGCGGTCGCGGATGCCGCGGATCAGGTCCAGCACCTGGCCGGTCTCGCGCACGCCCAGCGCCGCCGTCGGCTCGTCCATGATCACCAGCTTGCGGGCGAAGACCGCGGCCCGGGCCACGGCGACGCCCTGGCGCTGGCCCCCGGACAGGCTCTCGACCGCATGGGTGATCGAGGGCAGGCGGAAGCGCAGCTCGTCCATGTGGCGCTGCGCCTCGCGGCGCATCCGCGGCTTGTCGAGCAGCCGCAGCCAGCGGCCGAGCGGCCCGGGCCGCCGCAGCTCGCGCCCGAGGAACAGGTTGGTGGCGATGTCCAGCGCCGGCGCCACCGCCAGATCCTGGTACACCGTCTCGATGCCCCGGCGACGGGCGTCGAGCGGTCCGTGGAACCGCACCGGCTGCCCGTCCAGCAGCACCTCGCCCTCGTCGGGGGTGATGGCGCCGGACAGCACCTTGATCAGCGTCGACTTGCCGGCGCCGTTGTCGCCGACCACCGCCAGCACTTCGCCGTCGCGCAGCTCGAAATCGACGCCGCCCAGCGCGGTGACATGGCCGTAGCGCTTGACCACGCCGCGGGCCTCCAGGACGGGCGCGGTCATACCCGCCTCCATCGCGACAGCTGGTCCAACGCGACGGCGGTGATCACCAGGACGCCGGTGACCAGGTCCTGCCACAGCGGGTCGATGCCGATCAGGGTCAGGCCGTTGCGCAGCACGCCGACGATCAGGACGCCGATCAGCGTGCCGATCAGGCTGCCGCGGCCGCCGAACAGGCTGGTGCCGCCGATCACGACGGCGGTGATGCTGTCGAGATTGGCGGTCTGCATCGCATTCGGGTCGGCGTTCGGGATCCGCCCCAGCGCCAGCCAGGCGCCGATGCCGTAGAGGAAGGCCGCGAACAGATAGACCGACAGCAGCCGCCGCTGCACCGGGATGCCGACCAGCCGCGCCGCCTCCGGGTTGTTGCCGATGGCATAGATGTGCTTGCCCCAGGCGGTCTGGTTCAGCAGGTACCAGACCAGCGCGTAGAGCCCGAGCATGATGATCATGCCGTAGGTGATCACGGCGCCGCACAGGCGCAGCGTGTTGCCGGACCAGCCCAGGAGATCGTCCAGCACCGGGAAGGCGCCGCCGCCGGAGAACAGCCGGGTGGCGGCGGTGACGATGCCGAGCATGCCGAGGGTGACGATGAAGGGCGGCAGCTTCAGCCGGCTGACCAGGGTGCCGGTGATCAGCCCGATCAGGCTGCACAGCCCGATCGCCAGCAGCAGCGCGGGCAGGGCGGCATAGCCCTCGTCGACCAGCTTGCCGGCGACGATGGTGCCCAGCACGGCGATCGCGCCGGTCGCGAGGTCGATGCCGGCGGTCAGGATCACCAGGGTCTGGCCGATCGCCAGCGTGCCGATGATCACCGATTGCTGCACGATCAGCGACAGGTTGCCGGGGGTCAGGAAACGCTCGCTCATCGCCGTGAACACGGCGCCGAAGACCACGAGCACGATCAGCGGGCCGAGCGGCGGGGTGGTCAGCACCCGCGCCGCCCGAGCAATCCAGGACGAGGGGGGCCAGGACGAGGAAGGGGCCATCGCTCTCTCGTTCGGGAGGTTCAGCCCGGATCGGAGAGACCGCTCCCCCTCACCCGAAATCGCTCGCGCGATTTCGACCTCTCCCCGCGGGAGAGGTGAATTTCCCCTCTCCTCGGGGAGAGGGAGGGGCCCGACGCCGAAGGCGGCGGGAGGGTGAGGGGGGAGCGGCGCCACCGATCAGAGCATCCGTTCAGTCTCTGCCGCGGCGGTCAGCCCCAGCAGTTCTTCTCTCCGAATTCGAGATCTTTCGAGTCCAGCCCCGGCAGCGGCTTGCCGGTGATCAGGAAGGAGCCGGTGTTGACGAAGCCGCTCGGCTTCTTGCCGGTCTTCGCGTATTCCGCCACGGCGTCGACGCCCATCTGCGCCATCTTGTAGGGGAACTGCATCACGGTCGCGGCGACGCGCCCGTCCTTGACGTATTTGACGCCCAGACAGCCGCCGTCGATCGAGGTCAGGACGATGTCGTCCTCCTTGCCGGCCGCGCGGATCGCGGCATAGGCGCCCTGGGCCGCCGGCTCGTTGATCGTGTAGACGACGTTGATGTCGGGATGGGCGGAGAGCAGGTTCTCCATCGCCGTCTGGCCCTTGTCCTGGGCGCCGTTGGTGTTCTGCTTGCCGACGATGGCGGCGTCGCCCTCGGCGATGCCGAAGCCCTTGAGGAAGCCGTCATGGCGGAAGGTATCGACCGTGCCGCCCGGCGTGCCGTCCAGCATCGCCAGCTTCGGCGCCTTGTCGCCCAGCGCCTTGCGGGCGTACTGGCCCTGCTGCACCCCGGCCTCGAAATTGTCGGTGGCGAAGGTGGCGTCGACCGCGTCCGGTGGATCGGTCGCGGTGTCCAGCGCGATCACCAGGATGCCGGCGTCGCGGGCCTTCTTGACCGCGCCGAGCACGCCGGTCGAGTTGTTCGGGGTGATCAGGATGCCCTTGGCGCCGGCGCTGATCAGATCCTCGATCGCCGCCACCTGGCCCTCATTGTCGCCGTCGAACTTGCCGGCCCGGGCGATCAGCTTCAGCCCCTTGGCCTGGGCTTCCGCCTCGGCCGCCTGGCGCATCTTGACGAAGAAGGGATTGACCTCGGTCTTGGTGACCAGGCCGACGATGGCCTCCTGCGCCATCGCCGCCGTGCCGGTGAGGGCGAGCGCGACCGCGCCGGCGGCGAGCAGGCCGGCGAGGCGGCGGGGGGTCGGAGCAAGCGCAGACCTCTGCGATCGGATCATCGCGGTTTCCTCCTGTTTGCGGGCGGGCGCTTCTGCGGCGCCGGCCCTGCGCATTGGCCGGACGATCGACCGGCGCCGGCCACGATAGATCGGGCTTTTGATCGGAGTCAATCCGATCACCTGGATCTTTTGCCTAAAAAAGAGCAATACTGGGCAATGGCAGTTCCAGACCCAGAAATCCACGCCCTCGGCACCGCCGGCGCCGGCCACGTGCTGTCGCTGATCCTGTCCGGCCAGGCGCGGTCGCGGGCCGACCTCGCCCGCATCTCCGACCTGTCCCGCGCCACCATCGCCCAGCGCCTCGGCGTGCTGTTCGAGGCCGGGCTGCTGCAGGAGACGGAGGAGACCCAGGCCAGCGGCGGCCGCCCGGCCCGCGTGCTGAAGCTGAACGAGCGCTTCGGCGTGGTGCTGGCGGCGGATGTGGGCGAGAGCCGCATCCGGGTCGCGGCGACCGATCTCGGGCCCACCGTGCTCGCCGAACGGCTCGGGGAGATCGATGTCGGCAGCGGGCCGGTGCCGATCCTGTCCTGGATCGCGCAGCAGTTCCGTGACCTCCTGGCCGAGCTCGGCCGGCCTGCCTCGGAGGTGCTGGGCATCGGGCTGTGCCTGCCGGCCCCGGTCGATCACGCCGCCGGGCGGGTGGTCGGGCCTTCGGTGATGACCGGTTGGGACGATTTCGACATTCCCGGCTGGTTCGCCGGCGACTACACGGCGCCGGTCCTGGCCGAGAACGACGTCCGGCTGCGCACCCTGACCGAGCATCGCCGGTACTGGCCGGAGGAGCGGCAGCTGGTCTTCATCAAGGCCGGCACCGGCATCGGCAGCGGCATCATCACCGAGGGCCGGATGCATCGCGGCGCCCGCGGGGCCGCAGGCGATATCGGCCACATCCAGCTGCGCGACGCCGAGGCGCCGCTGTGCCGCTGCGGCAAGCTGGGCTGCGTCGAGGCCTATGCCGCCGGCTGGGCGATCGCCCGCGACCTGCGGGCCCAGGGCTTCGAGGCGCGGGACGCGCGCGACGTGATGGATCTGGTCGCCCGCAACCGGCCGGAGGCGATCAGCCTGGTGCGTCAGGCCGGCCGGGTGCTGGGCGAGGTGGCGGCCGACGTGGTCAGCGTGCTGAACCCCAGCGTCATCGTGGTCGGCGGCACCCTGTCCCAGGCAGGCGAGCATCTGCTGGCCGGTGTCCGGGAGTTCGTCTATCAGCGCTGCCTGCCGCTGGCGACGCGCGACCTGACCATCGTCGCGGCCCGCGGAGGCGAGATGGCGGGGCTGCTGGGCGCGGCCCGGCTGGTGGTCGACACGAGGCTGCAGCCGCAGGCGGTCGACCGCCTGATCGCGGGGCTGCGGCCTCCGGCCGGCTGATCAGGTCAGGGGGATGTCGACAGGCTGATGCCACCGCCCTCGATCGGGACATCCAGAGATGCTGGAGATGCCGTGCCCGCCGCCGGGTCGAGCCGGTCGAGGCGGAGGAGGCCCCAGCCGAAGATCGAATCGCGGCCGGGGTCGCCGAGATCCTCCA
The DNA here is from genome assembly GCF_000423185.1 of Inquilinus limosus DSM 16000. GTDB lineage: Bacteria > Pseudomonadota > Alphaproteobacteria > DSM-16000 > Inquilinaceae > Inquilinus > Inquilinus limosus. The sequence goes on from NZ_AUHM01000015.1 coordinate 20,810, forward strand.
CCGCGGCGGCCAGCACCTGCTTGATTTCGGGGCGCGTCATCTCCGGCGACCGTGCCCTGAGATAGGCGATGGCGGCGGTGACGAAGGGGGCGGCGAAGGAGGTTCCGGTCCTGGCGCGCCCGCCGCTGACGGAGGCCGCCGTCCAGACGTCGACGCCGGGGGCGGCGAAATCGATATGGCCGCCGCGGCCGGCCCGCCGATACGGCCGATACCGGCGATCGACCGCAGTCGCGACGGTCACGTCGGGATAGGCGGCCGGGTAGGTGGGAGCGGCATTGGGCCCGTTGTTGCCGGCGGCGGCCACCATCATGACGTCCTTGCCGGCGACGGCGGCGACGGCGCGCCTGAGCACGCTGTTATCCGGGCCGGCCAGGCTGAGATTGATGACGTCGACATCTTTCGCCGCCACGATGTTCAGGGCGCGCACGAGATCGTAGGCGTTGCTGCGGTCGTCCTCGCCGGCGCGGTGGAACGCGTCGACGGCGATCAGCTCCGCATCGGGCAGCAGCCCGGGCGTCCGGCTGCCCCTCGCCCCGACCAGAAGCGCCGCGACGGCCGTGCCATGGATCTTGGAGGAGGGATCGCGGGGTTCGTCGGAAAGCTCGACGAGATCGATCTTCTGGCCCTTCAACGCCTCATGCGCGAGGTTGATGCCGGTATCGACCAAGCCGATGCGTGCGGTCGCGGCCGACGGCACGCCGTCCCTTGGCCAGCCGATGAGCGACCGTGCCAGGCAGGGCCGGTCGGCGCATGCGGACTCCTCGTTCGGGCGATAGTAGTGATTGAAATCGGCGGTGACCCCGGGTCTCGCCTCGATCAGCCGCCGGCGAGCCTCGGCCAGCGTCCAGCCACGCGGAACGCGCAGCCGCGCCAGCCGGCCGCCCAGGAGATCGGCCTGCGCATCGGCGATGATCACGAAGCCGAGACCCTCGGCCGCGGCCATATCCGCCGCGCTGCCAGCCGCAACCAGCTCGGCGGGCGCATAGGCAGGGACCCGCTGCGGGGCCACCCGCCTGGCCTGTCGGCGCACCGGCGGCGGGTCGTCGCGACCGAACAGGTCGTCGAAGATCGAAAACCCGTCGTCGTCGCCGGAACCGTCGCCGCCATCCCGTCCCCCGCCGCGGTCGCCGCCGGATCCGCCGCCGGATCCGCCGCCGGAGCGCCCGCCGCCATCGTCACCGCCGCCGCCATCGTCGTCGCCGCCGCCATCGTCGTCATCGGCGAGCGCCGTCGAGGCGAGGTGAAGTCCGCCGCCGGCGAACGGCAGGCCGGCAATCGCGCTCCCACCCAGGAGAAGCAGGACGCCCAGGACGAAACGGCGAAGACATGAAGCCACGGCGCTGTGTCTCCTGATCGGTCGGGCCGCGCAGCCGACGTCCGCAGAACGGGTCGCGCGCAATCCTATTCCAAACCGCGGATCGGGGCGCCGGGTTTCCTGATCGCGGAATATTCGGTTCGGCCGCCCGTTCCCCCTCCCGGACCGAAGCCCGGTCCGATCTGGAAAGGAGCGAAGATCATGACCCGATACGGGAAGCTGATGTCAGCCCTGGTCGCCGGCGTGGCGGCGCTTGCCGGCACCACGGCCGAGGCGAGGGAGCATCAGGCGGCGCCCCTGGATATCGAGCGTGCGTCGCCCGTCATGACGAGCCGGAGCGACGGTGCGATCATCGTCGCCGGCAACAGCTCGTCCAATTCGAGCTCCAACTCCTCGAACAATTCGAGCTCGAACTCGTCGTCGAACTCGAGCTCCAACTCGTCCAGCAATTCGAGCTCGAACTCATCGAATAACTCGAGCTCCAACTCGTCCTCGAACAGCTCGTCCAATTCGAGCGGCGGGGACCGGCGCTGGTCCTGGCGCTGAGCGCCGATAAAACTGCGGGGGCCCTCAGGGCCCCCGCATCGTTTGGTCGGGATGGAGTTCCTGCACCGTCGGCCAGAAATATAAACCCGTCATTGCGAGCCCGAAGGGGCGTGGCAATCCAGGAGGGCGGTGCCGCTGGATCGCCACGTCGCTTCGCGCCTCGCGATGACGATGGGGGCGACCTTCAGGGCCGTCGGCATTATCGGGCGGCACGCGCCCATTTGCGATACCAGCCTTCGCCGGCGATCGTGTTCCGGTGGACGGTTTCGCGCTCTCTCGTCTCGCCGGCCGTCTCGGCCCGAATCTCCGCCTTGACCGCCGCCTCGTCGCGGCGGAACGGGATGACCTGGACCAGCGGCGTGCCCTTCTCGACCACGTAGAGACCGTCGGGCGCGGTCGCGAAGAACGGGAAGTGGATGTGGGCCGTATAGGTGTCGGTGTCGACGAGGCCGGCGACGCATTCGAAGGGCTGCGGGGGCCGGTTGAGCGGCGGCAGGAACAGGCAGCTCCAGCCGGGCGGCGTGCGGATCGACCAGTAGTTGTGAAACTTGCACGGCGGGCGGGGCTCCTTCGGGTTGCCCGCGACCTGATGGGCGCCGTGATTGCTCACCATCACCCGGTCGAACTCCCATCCCGCCTCGACGGTGCGGCCGCCGTCCCGGATGTCGAGGCGCACGGTCGCCGCCAGCGGCAGGATCCAGCCCGTCGCCATGGCGTCGAAGAACGGCATGCAGCGCTTCACCGTCAGCCCGTTGTTGCCGACGGTGAGGTGCTCCCTGTCGACCGGCGGGAGCTTGCGGAACCAGTCGGGGAGGACGGATTTGGCCGGCCTCGGCTCGGCGATCACGCCGTGATCCTGCGGCTGGCAGACGAAGGTGATGGCCGGCGCGGGCCGGCGGATGAGCGACAGCATCGGGTCCCTCCGGATTCACGTCCCCGGTTAACGGGACCGGCCGAGCCTTATTCCGGACCTCCGTGATCCCCTGTCCGCACGGGCTATCGCCCCAGCGCCGCGGCCTCGTCCTCGCGGGACAGCGGCTCCTGCGCGCCGATGGCGGCGAGATAGGCGTCGAGGGCTTCCATCGACGACGCCGGCGCATAGCCGCCCTCGCCGGCCGGGGCGGCCACGGCGAAGCGCACCGACCAGGCGCCGTCGGACCGGCACGCCACGGAGATCACGGTGGCGCCGCCCGCGCCGTCCACCTCGAATTCCCGGCACAAGGCGCCATTTGCATCGCGGAACGAGGCGATGGCACGAAGCCTGTCGCCGGTGCCGGCCAGAACGGCATCCTCGCCGGACGCCACCCGCCCGAGCGCCTCGGAAATCGCGGGGCTGCCCAGACCCGCCACCTCCAGCCCCTGCGGCGTGCCGCGGCCGCCGGTCCCGACGAGATAGCCGCCGAGGCCGAACACGATCGCGGCGAGCGACGCGGCCAACGGCATGGCCCAGGGCCGGTGCCTGAGCGACGCCGCCCGGCGGCCGGTCGCCCTCGGGGGGACGGTGACGCGCATCACGTCGTCGCCATCCGGCGGCGTGCTCCTCGGCCTTGCCTCGTCGGCCATCCGCCGCACGGAGCGGCTGAGGGCTTCGGGCACCGGCTCCTCGAGCAGCGGCGCCAAGGCCTCCTTGGCCCGTCCCCTGGTTTCCAGGAACAGGGCGACCCGGCCGGCGAGCTCGTCGTCCGTTTCGATGGCCTTCTCGACGGCCGCGGCGGTCTCGTCGTCGAGCTCGCCATCGGCGAAGGCCATGAGGGTCTGGTCGTCAAACGCGCGTGCGGTCATTCGTTCTCGCCTTCGTGATCTCTGAACGTGACGAGCCCGGAGTCATTCCGGCCGCCTCGGCGAGATTCTTCCTGGCACGCGCCAGCCGGCTCATCACCGTTCCGATCGGTATGTCGAGAATGTCGGCTGCCTCCCTGTAGGACAGGTCCTCGACACAGACCAGCAGCAGCACTTCGCGCTGTTCGTCGGGCAGGTCCATGATCGCCTGGCCGACGCTGTTCAGCGTCAGGCGCGCCTCGGTCTCCCGTTCGCCCGAGACTCCGGCGATGTCCCGGCGCTGGTCGATGTCCTCCTGCGGCCCCGCCGTGTTCCGCTTCCGGATCTGGTCGATCCACAGGTTGCGCAGGATCCGGAACATCCATGCATGAAGGCTGGTGCCGGGCTCGAAGCGATCGGCATTGGCCAGCGCGCGCTCGCAGGCCGCCTGCACCAGATCGTCCGCGCCGTCGCGCGACCGGCAAAGGGAGATCGCGAAACGGCGAAGGTTCGGGAGGAGCGCGACGAGCTGGTCTCCAAACTGATCCGTTTCGGTCACGTGGGGCTTCCCGAGAGTGCGGAGAAGGCGATCGAAGCGTATCCGGCGCCGCACAGGATGCTATAGGCCCCGGCCGGATCGTCCAAGCCGTCAGGCTTCAGTCCGTCTCTCGACGACGCAGAACTGGTTGCCCTCCGGGTCCAGCATCACCGTGTACTCGTCCGCTTCGCGCTGGACCTTCGCGCCCAGGGCCAGCAGGCGGCGCACCTCGGCGGTGCGATCCGCTGCGGCGATGTCGAGATGGACGCGGTTGTTGGTGTAGTCGCGCCCCGGAACCTGCTGGAAGCACAGGCTCGGCCCCGGCCCGTCGACCAAGACGGTGGGGTCGGTCTCCGGCGTGTGGCCGAGCGCGGCGAGCCGCTCGATCTCCGCCTGGTCGTAGGCGCGCACGGCATAGCCGTCGAGCGCCGCGGCCCAGAACCGCGCCAGGGCCGGCGCCGACCGGCAGTCGAATACGATCTCCCGCAGCCGGCCCATCGGACATCCTCCAAGGTTCAGAGCGGCAGCCGCACCGTGCAGCGCAGCCCGCCCATCGGCGAGGTCGACAGCAGAAGGTCGCCGCCATGGCTGCGCGCCACGTCGCGGGCGATGGCGAGGCCGAGGCCGGTGCCGCCGGTCTCCTGGTTGCGCGATTCGTCCAGCCGGACAAAGGGTTTCATCGCCTCCTCGCGCTGGGCGGGCGGGATGCCGGGCCCGTCGTCGTCCACCACCAGCGAGATGGTCTTGTCGTCGCGGACGGCAGACAGCGAGACGTGCCGGGCATGGCGCCGGGCATTGGACAGCAGGTTCATCAGGCAGCGCCGCATCGCCTCGCGCCGCAGCGGCAGCACGTGGCTCTCCGGCGTGTCGAAGGCGATGTCGGCGCCCTCCCGCCGGGCGGCCACCACCACCTCCTCGAGGAAGGCGGCGAGATCGGTCGGCGTCGCCTCCTCGGTGCCTTCGCCGCGGGCGAAGGCGAGATAGGCGTCGATCATCTGCCGCATCTCGTCGACATCGGCGCGCAGCTCGTCGATGTCCGGGCCGTCGCCGAGCATGGCGAGCTGCAGCTTCATCCGGGTCAGCGGCGTGCGCAGGTCGTGGCTGACGCCGGCCAGCATCTCGGTGCGCTGCTGGATCTGCCGGCGGATGCGGTCGCGCATGTCGATGAAGGCCTCGGACGCCTGGCGGATCTCCTCCGCCCCGTGCGGGCGGAACCCCGGCATGTCGCGGCCCTTGCCGAAGCGCTCGGCGGCGATGGCGAGCCGCCGGATCGGGCGCAGCTGGTTGCGCATGAAGATGATGGCGACGATAGACAGGATCACCGTCGATCCCAGCATCGACAGGTAGAACAGGTTGGTGGTGAAGCTGGACAGCCGCTTGGACGGCACCTCCACCGTCAGCACGCCGTCCGACAGCTGCATCCGGACGATCTGCCGCTCATCGTCCGGGGCCGCCTGGATGGTGAAGTCGTAGGGCTGCGACGCGCGGATGGCCCGCGCCAGGGCGCGCTGCCCTTCGTCCAGGGCATCGCTGCTGGTCGAGCCCAATTCGACGCCGGCATCGAAGGTGTAGACCAGCCCGGTGTTCCGCTGGGCCCGCTGGAACACGGCGCCGCGGGCGACGGGCGACAGGCCGTCGGCGATCTCGTCGATGGTCAGGCCGATCTCGCCGGAGACGGTGCGGGCCATCGTCGTGGTGATCACGTCGATGTGGCGGCCGAAGAAGACGTAGGTGGAGATCGCCTGGGCCAGGATCATCGGGGTGACGATGATCACCAGCGTCCGCCCGAACAGGGTCCGCGGCAGGAACTTCTTGATCCGCGCCCGCAGCCGGAGGGGTGTGGACAGCCGGGGCAGGGCGGGGGCTCGGAGCATCATCCGTCGGGTCTCAGAACGTAACCTTCGCCGCGCACGGTGTGGAGATAGCGGGGCAGGCGCGGATCCGGCTCGATCTTACGCCGAAGCCGCGTCACCTGCACGTCGACCGCCCGGACGCCGCCGTCGATAGTGCCGGATTCGGTCAGCGCCTCGCGCGACACGGTCTCGCCGGCGTGCTGCGCCAGGATCCGCAGCAGGTTCTCCTCGCCGGTGGTCAGGCGGATCCGCTCGCCGTCCTGCAGCAGCTCGCCGCGCTCGATGTCGAAGGTGAAGGCGCCGAGCCGGATGGTGCCGGCGGCCCGCGGCGGCGGGGGCGCCAGGCGGCGCAGGATGCTGTTGATCCGCAGCACCAGCTCGCGCGGTTCGAACGGCTTCGGCAGATAGTCGTCGGCGCCGCTCTCCAGCCCGGCGATCCGGTCCTCCGGCTCGCCCCGGGCGGTCAGCAGCAGGATCGGCGTGCTCATGCGCTGGCGCAGATCGGCGGTGAGCTGCAGCCCGCTCTCGCCCGGCATCATCACATCCAGCACGATGAGGTCGAAGGCGATCGCCGCCAGCTTCTCCCGCGCATCCGCCGCATCGACCGCGGCGGTCACCAGGAAGCCGTTCTCCATGAGGTAGCGCCGCAGCAGCTCGCGCACCCTGCGGTCGTCCTCGACGACCAGGATATGGGCGGGCTCGTCGGAGATGGTCGTCATGGTCGGCTACCGGCTGGCGACGCGGGGGGCGGGCGCCGGGGCCTCCGGCTCCTCCGCCGCGGCCGCCGGTTCGCTCAGGGCGATCAGCCCTTCCAGCACCTTGCGGAAGCCGTCCACCGCCTCCGCCCCAGCGTTGCGGTAGGCCTGGCCGATCAGCCGACGCTGGCTCTCGAACAGCTGCCGCTCCAGCGCGGCGCCCTGCTCGGTCAGGGTCAGGAGGCGCTGGCGCCGGTCGCGCTGGCCCTGCCGCTGCTCGACATAGCCGCGCTCGACCAGGTCGTTCAGGACCCGGCCCAGGCTCTGCTTGGTGATGCGCAGGATCGCCAGCAGCGCACTGACCGTGATCTCCGGATGCCGTCCGATGAAATAAAGCGCACGGTGATGGGCCCGTCCGAGACCCAGGGTTGCGAGCAGCGCATCGGGCTCGGCAGTGAAGCCGCGATAGGCGTAGAATAGCAGTTCGATGCCTTGTCGGATCTCCTCCTCGCGGAGGAAGAGCGGGTTCACGGGTGATTTTATGTCAGCCATGTTGACTTGTTTTGGCCCCGAATGTTACCGCTCGCGGTCCGATGGCGACAGAAATGACAATCCGGGAAAGGCCCATCATGTCGACGACTCCCTTCCATGACCGCGACGGCTGGATATGGATGGACGGCAAGCTGGTCGAATGGCGTAGCGCCAACATCCACGTCCTGACTCACGGCCTACACTACGCCAGTTCTGTATTCGAAGGGGAGCGGGCTTACAACGGCCGCATCTTCAAGGGCACGGAGCATTCCAAGCGGCTGGAGTTCTCGGCCACCACGCTGGGCATGAAGCTGCCCTACAGCGTGGCCGAGCTCGACGCGGCGAAGAAGCTGACCCTCGAGAAGAACGGCCTGACCGACGCCTATATCCGCCCGGTCGCCTGGCGCGGGTCGGAGATGATGGGCGTCTCGGCCCAGGCCAACACCATCCATGTCGCCATCGCGGTGTGGGAGTGGCCGAGCTACTTCTCGCCCGAGGCCAAGATGAAGGGCATCCGCCTGACCCTGTCCGACTGGCGCCGCCCGGCGCCGGACACGGCGCCGGTGCATGCCAAGGCCGCCGGCCTCTACATGATCTGCACCCTGGCCAAGCACAAGGCCGAGGCGGCGGGCTATCAGGACGCGCTGATGTACGACTATCGCGGCTTCGTCGCGGAGGCGACCGGCGCCAACGTCTTCCTGGCCATCGACGGCAAGCTGCACACGCCGACCGCCGACTGCTTCCTGAACGGCATCACCCGGCAGACCGCCATCGAGCTGGCGCGCCGCAACGGCATCGAGGTGATCGAGCGGCACATCAAGCCGGAGGAGCTGGCGCAGGCGACCGAGGTGTTCCTGACCGGCACCGCGGCCGAGATCACGCCGGTCGGCGAGATCGGGGAGCACCGCTTCACCCCGGCGCAGATCTGCAAGACCATGATGGACGCCTACAGCGCCGAGGTGCGGAAGGCGCCGGCCGCGGCAGCAGCTTAAGGCTGACGGAATGCCGAAGGGCGCGGCCATCCGGCCGCGCCCTTTTTGCTACCACCGGTAGCGGATGCTGCCGATCACCGTCTGGCCCAGCCCCTCATAGCAGTAGCCCTGGGCGCAGGTGGTGTAGTCGCGGTCGAACAGGTTGGTGGCGTTGACCGCCAGTTGCACCCCGTCCAGCCGCGGCTCGACCGCGCCGAGATCGTAGCGGATCGCCGCGTCGAACAGGGTCACCGCATCGTTCTTGCCGGTGGTGTTGTCGTCGTCGCGGTAGCTCGACCCGATGTAGCGCACCCCGGCGCCCAGGCTGAGCCCCGGCACGATCCGGTCCGGCACCCGGTAGTCGGCCCAGGCGGAGACGATGTGGTTCGGGATGCCCGACGGGTTCTTGCCCTCGGTCGCCTCGGTGCCCTTGGTCACCTCCGGATCGAGATAGGTGTAGGCCAGCTGCAGGCTGAGCCCGTCGCCGAGATCGGCGAGGCCCTCCAGCTCGATGCCGCGCACCCGCACCTCGCCGCGGGCGGCCCGGAAGTTGATGTGGGCCGAGTCCGCGATCAGCCCGTTCTCCTGCGTCATCTGGAACACCGAGGCGGTGATCAGGCTGTTCAGCCCGTCGGGCTGGTACTTGACGCCGGCCTCGATCTGCTCCCCGGTCGTCGGCTTAAACAGGCGGCCCTGCCAGTCCGTCCCGGTGTTCGGGGTGAAGGAGGTGGCGTAGGAGACATAGGGCGCGAGGCCGAAATCGGTGAGGTAGCTCAGGCCGACGCGGCCGGTGAAGGCGCTGTCGGAGGCGTCCTGCTCGGTGCCGGCGATGCGCTCCTCGCTCGTGGTCTCGAGCCAGTCGTGCCGGCCGCTCAGCGTCAGCAGCCACCCGCCGAAGCGGATCTGGTCCTGCAGATAGACGCCGATCTGCTGCTGCTGCTGCAGGGTGCGGGCATAGACCGGCGGCTGGTCGATGTGCTGCTTGCCGTAGTTCCGGGTGATCAGGTCGAGATCCGGCGCCGGCCCGTCGCCGGCGATGTTGGTGGTGTCGAGGAAGGTGTAGTCGAGCCCGGCCAGCAGCGTGTGCTGCACCGGCCCGGTGTCGAAGCGCAGCTGCGCCTGGTTGTCGACCGCCACCGTGTCCAGGCTCTCGCGGTCCTGCCCCGCCCGGCGGAAGACGGTGTTGCCGTCGTCGGACAGGCCGGCGATGTAGACGTAGCGGGTGTTGGAATCGACATGGGCGTAGCGGAAGTTCTGCCGCAGCGTCAGCGCGTCGTCGACGCGATGCTCGATCTGGTAGCCGGCCCGCACACTCTCCATGTCGAGGTCGTTCCAGGCCGGATCCGCGGTGCGGATGTCGAGCAGGCCCGTGGCCGGCGAGTAGTAGTTGAACAGGCTGCCGCCGGTCTTGTCCTTCTGGTACGCGCCGAGGAAGGTGACCGTCGTGTCCTCGCTCGGCCGCCAGGTGAAGGCGGGCGCGATATAGGCGCGATCGTCCGGCACCGCCGGCATCTGGGTGTCGCTGTCGCGGAACAGCCCGGTCAGGCGCCAGGAAAAGCGGTTCTCCTCGTCCAGCGGCCCGCCCAGGTCGAACTGGCCCTGATAGCGGTCGTGGTTGCCGAACTGCAGCTCGACCTCGCGCAGCGGCTCGTCCGGCGGCCGCTTGGTGATCAGATCGACCAGGCCGGCCGGCGAGGACAGGCCGTAATTGGCCGAGGCGGGGCCGCGCAGCACGTTGATCCCGGCCAGGCCGTAGGGCTCGGTGCGGATGCCGGCGAAGACCTGGCCGGTCGGCTGCCGCAGCCCGTCGCGGAAGATGCCGAAATAGGCCGCGTCGAAGCCGCGGATCCAGAACTGGTCGAGCCGGGGCGAGAAGCCGTAGAGGCCGGTCAGGATGCCGGGGGTGTAGACCAGAGCCTCCTGCAGGTTCTGGACGTTGCGCGCGTCCATCTGCCCGCGGGTGACGACGGAGACCGACTGCGGCGTCTCGATCAGCGGCGTGTCGGTCTTGGTCGCACTGGCGCTGGTGGTGGCGGTGAAGCCCCGCACCTCGGTGGTCGGCGTCTCCGCGCCGCCCTGCACCACGATCGGGGCGAGGGTCACCCCCGCGTCATCGGCCGGAGTCGACCCCGTCTCCTGTGCCGCGGCCTGGGCCAGGATCGGTGTCAGCGCGAGCGCCGTGGTGGCGAGCAGCCCGAGCAGAAGGCAGGTGCGGGGGCTTGGTCGATGTCGCATCGGTCAGGTCGGCTCCGGTCGCGGGGAGAGGCCCGGCGCGGAACCGCCGGACTCGAACGGCCGGCTAATTGACATCAATTCTCATTCTCGTCTAGGTCGTTTTGGGAACGTGACCAGGACGATCTGATGACTCGATGCAAGGCGCTGGCCTGCGCCCTTCTTCTGCTGGCGGGACTGCTGACCGGGCTGCCGGCCCGGGCGGAATGGCCCGTGACCGTGACCGACGCCGCGGGTCGGCAGGTGACGGTGCCGCATCAGCCGCGGGCGGTGCTGCTGGGCGCCGGCGTCAACCTGGTCGCGCTGTCGCTGATCGAGCCCGATCCGGTCTCGCTCCTGGCCGGGTGGGCTGACGACATGCGGCAATACGACCCCGGCCTCTACGCCGCCTTCCTGGCGAAGTTCCCCCGCCTGGCCGAGGTGCCGACCGTGGGCGGCGGCACGGACGAGAGCTTCTCGCTGGAGAAGGCGCTGACGGTCGGGGCGGACCTCGCCATCTTCGGCGCTTGGCAGGCGGAGACGGAGCAGGGGCGGCAGATTCTGGACCGGCTGACCGCGGCCGGGGTGCCGGCGGTGGTGGTCGATTTCAACCACCGGCCGCTGGCGAACACGGCGCCGGGGATCCGGCTGCTCGGCCGCGTCCTCGGCCGCGAGGACCGCGCCAATGCCTTCGCCGATTTCTACGAGGCCCGGGTCGACCGCATCCGCCGGCGCATGGCGGAGCATCCGGAGCCGGGCCCGACCGTGCTGATGCACGCCTATCCGCAGCCGGAGGCCTGCTGCTGGGCGATCGGCGAGACCGGGCTGGGCGAGCTGATCTCGCTGGTCGGCGGCAGGAACATCGCCGCGGACCGGTTCCCCGATGCGGGGGGCGGGGTGCTGAGCCTGGAATACGTGATCGGCCAGGACCCGCAGGTCTATATCGCCACCGGCCTGCCGGAGGCGGAAAGCGGGCAGGGCTTCTCGGTCGGCCCCGGCGTCCCCGCCGAGACCGCCCGGCGGAGCCTCGCCAAGGTGCTGGCCGCGCCGGGTTTCTCCGGCCTCGCGGCGGCCCGCGACGGCCGGGTCCACGGGCTGTGGAACTTCTTCAACGCCGTGCCGCTGAACATCGTGGCGGTGGAGGCGGTGGCGCGCTGGGTGCGGCCGGAGATCTTCGGCGATCTCGACCCCGGCGCCACCCTGGCCGAGATCGACAGCCGCTTCGCCGCCATGCCGTTCGAAGGCGCCCTGTGGATCAGCCAGAACGCGGCCGATGACGGGACGGCGCCGCGCTAGCCGGACCGGCGAGCCTCGACCGTCAGCCGCCAGGCCGCCCAGGCGCCGAACAGAGCCAGCGGCAGGGCGGTGACGAACACCCACAGCGCCACCGACCGGGCGGTCTCGACCGTGAGGCCGGAGCCGAAGCCGACGAGGTTGGCGGTGGCGCCGGCGATGGCGGCGCCCACCGCCCCGCCGGTCTGGCGCACGGCGATCAGCGCCGAGCTGCCGATCGCCTTGTCGTCATCGGCCAGGACGCCGATCAGCCGCCGGTTCAAGAGGCTGGAGGAGAAGCCGAAGCCCGCGCCCATCAGCAGGGCCGCGGCGACGATCCAGGGCAGCGGGGCGTCGCGCATGACGAGGACCAGCAGCACCGCCCCGGCCAGGATGCAGCCGGCACCGCGGAGCAGCCAGCGCAGCTCTCCGACGCCGGTCGCGCTGGCGACGACGAAGGCGCCGAGGGTCCAAGCCAGGGCCATCCCCGCCACCACATAGCCGGCCCAGAGCGGCGACAGGCCGTGCAGCGTCTGCAGGATGGCGGGGCCGTAGACGTTCAGGCCCATCGAGGTGGCCATCAGGGCGAAGATCGCGGCGTAGGCGGTGCCGCAGACCGTGCCCAGGTCTCCCGCCCGGCGCGGCAGCAGCCGCACCCGGGCCCGGGCGTCGATCCGCAGCACCAGCACCAGGACACCCAGGCCGGCGGCCACCAGCGCCAGGGCGAGGACGGGGTTCGGGCTGACATCCGCCATGGCGATGGCGCCGACGCCGAGCGCCAGACCGCCGATCTGCGGCCAGGGCACGCCGGGCTGGCCGCCGCTGCGGACCGTGCCCTTCAGCAGCCAGGGCGAGGCCGCGGCGAACAGCAGCGACTGCGCCGTGAACAGCCAGAACACGGCGCGCCAGTCGCCCGCCTGAGCGAACAGCCCGCCGATCAGCGGCCCCAGGATCGTGGCGATGCCCCAGATGCCGGAGGCCACGGCGAACATCCGGGCCAGGTGCCGCTCGGGGAAGAGCAGGGCGATCGCGACCATGGAGAAGCCGGCGACCCAGCCGCTGCCGACGCCCTGCAGCACGCGGCCCACCAGGAACAGGCCGATGGTCGGGGCGGCGGCGCTGAGCACGCAGCCCAGGGCGAAGGCCAGGCCGGCGATGGCCGAGGCCCAGCGCAGCCCGAACCGTTCCGACAGCCGTCCGGCGCTGGCGCCGGCCAGGATGGCGCCGACCAGGAAGCCGGCCGTGGCCCAGCTGAAATAGGCGTAGCCGCCGAGATCGGCGCCGACGCTGGGCATGATGGTGGCGGTGACCAGGGCGTCGGCCGCGTTCAGCCAGATGCCGAGGCAGACCATCGCGAAGCACGGCAGCCGCCCTTCGGCGAGCAGATCCGCCCAGCCGGTCGCCGGTTCCGCCGGTGCCTGCATCATGCCGCGCTTCCCCCTTTGCTGCCGGGCTACACCGCCGGCGGCACGATGAGAAGCGTCGAATTGGCAGGACTGCAGTCAGGGACTGGCGGTCAGCGGCTGCCGTCAGCGCCAGCGCGCGGCGGCCTCATCGTCCTCGGCCCGGGCCTCGACCCAGCGTTCGCCCTCCGGCGTCTCCTCCTTCTTCCAGAAGGGGGCTTGGGTCTTCAGCCAGTCCATCAGGAAGGCGCAGGCCTCGAAGGCGGCGCCGCGATGGGCGGAAGCGACGCCGCAGAACATGATTCGGTCGCCCGGCTCCAGCCGGCCGATGCGGTGGACGATGCGCACCTCCAGGAGGGGCCAGCGGTCGCGGGCCTCGGCCTCGATCTCCGCCAGCTGCCGCTCGGTCATGCCGGGGTAGTGCTCCAGCGTCATCGCCCGGACGGCGGTGCCGCTCGCGATGTCCCGCACCAGCCCGACGAAGCAGGCGACGCCGCCGACATCGGTGCGGCCGTCCGACAGTGCGGCGATCTCGGCGCCGGGATCGAAATCGGCCTCCTGCACGCGGACCGTCATCTCAGCCCCCCGTGACGGGCGGGAAGATGCCGATCTCGTCTCCCGGCGCCACCGGGTCGGTCGGGCGGGCGAAGCGCTGGTTGACCGCGACCCGGATCACCGCCGGGTTGGCCAGGGCATCGGCATAGCCGGCGCCGCGGGCGCGCAGCCAGTCGAGCAGCCCGGCGACGTCGCGCACCGTCTCCGGCGGCGACACCGTCTCGGCGGCCGTGCCGATCTTGCTGCGGACCCAGGCGAAATACAGGAGCTTCATGCCGGTTCTCAGATCAGGGTTCGCTGAGTGCGGTCCAAGCCAACTTCGGGACCGTCATCGCGAGGAGGGAAGCGACGTGGCGATCCAGGGGCCGGTGCCGCTGGATGGCCACGCCCCTTCGGGGCTCGCCATGACGATAGTGGGTACAATCCCATCAGCAGACCAACACTCAGATCAGGGCGCTCAACGGGATATAGGCAACCGGATCGCCCGGCGCCACGCCGGTTGCATCCTCCGGCAGCTCGACCAGCCCTTCGGCGCCGGCGAGGGAGCTCAGCGTGCCGGCGCCGTCGCGGCCGTGGCGGCGGGCGACGAGGGCGCCGGACGGACCGGCCTCCAGCGTCGCCCGGAGGAACTCCCGGCGGCCCGGCTTCTTGCCGTGGCTGAAGCCGGCCGGAACCGAGAAGCGGCGCAGCGGCACCGGCTCGGCACCGGCCAGATGCAGCAGCAGCGGCCGGGCGACCAGCAGGAAGGTCACCATCGCCGCGACCGGATTGCCCGGCAGGCCCAGCAACGGCACGCCGCCGATCTGGCCCAGCGCCACCGGCTTGCCCGGCTTGATCGCCAGCCGCCACTGGTGCAGCCGGCCGCCGGCAGCCTCCAGCGCCGCCTTGACGTGATCCTCCTCGCCGACCGACACGCCGCCCGAGGTGACGACGGCGTCGACCTCCGCCGCGGCCATCGTCAGCGCCGACCGGACCGTCTCGGCCCGGTCGGATACGATGCCGCGATCCGTCACGCTGCAGCCCAGCCGGCGCAGCAGCGCCATCAGCAGGTAGCGGTTGGCGTCGTGGATCTGGCCCTCGGCCACCGGCGTGCCGGGCTCGCGCACCTCGTCGCCGGTCGACAGAACCGCGACCCGCAGGGGCCGGCGGACGGGCAGGGCGGCGCGGCCCAGCGAGGCGGCCAGGCCGATCTCCGCCGGGCCCAGCCGACGCCCGGCGGCCAGCACCGTGTCGCCCGCCCGGATGTCCTCGCCGGCCTGGCGCACATGGGCGCCGCGCCGCAGCCCGGGCGGGACGGTGACGCGGTCGCCCTCGGCCGAGCAGTCCTCCTGCATCACCACCGTGTCGGGCCCGGCGGGCAGCGGCGCGCCCGTGAAGATGCGGATCGCCTCGCCCCGCCGGCCCGGACGGCCGAGCGGATGGCCGGCGGCGGCGCGGCCGGTCACCGGCAGCGTCGTGGGGGCGTCGGGCGACAGGTCGTCGGCATGGACGGCATAGCCGTCGACCGCCGCATTGGTGTGGGGCGGCAGCGGCCGGTCCGCCGCCAGATCCTCGGCCAGGAACCGGCCCTCGGCCGCGGCCAGCGGAACGGTCTCGATTCCGGTGACCGTGTCCAGCCGGGACCGGAACTCGGCCACCGCTTCCTCGACCGACAGCAGACGGTCGCCGAGCACGAAGCAGTCGTCGGACAGCCGGGCCATGCTTCAGCCGGCCTTGCGGACGAAATCGACGACGAAATCGGCGATCGCCTCGACGTCGTCGACATCCAGGCGCAGGCGGCTCGATCCGACGACCCCATCGGCGACCAGACCGTCGCTGGCCACCGCGATGATATCGGGATCCTCGGGGTAAAGCGGCGGTTTGCCGGTCTCGGCCCGCCACACCTCCAGCTTCGGATACCGCTCGCGCTTGAAGCCCTCGACCAGGACCAGATCGACCGGCTCCAGCTTCGCCAGCAGCGCCTCCAGCGGCGGCTCCGCGGCGCCGCGATGCTCGTGCATCAGCGCCCAGCGCCGGCTGGACGACACCAGAACCTCGGTGGCGCCGGCCTCGCGGTGCCGCCAGCTGTCCTTGCCGGGCTGGTCGACGTCGAACTCGTGATGGGCGTGCTTGACGGTGGAGACGGTCAGGCCGCGGGCGATCAGCACGGGAATCAGCTTCGCCAGCAGCGTGGTCTTGCCGCTGCCGCTCCAGCCGGCGATGCCGAGGACGCGCATGGGGGCCTAGCCGAAGGTCCCGGCGGCCTTGGCCGGCGGGCTGTCCTCGGTGATCGCCTGGCGCACGCCCTCGCGCAGATAGCTCCAGCCGGTCACCAGGGTCAGCACCGCGGCGATCCAGATCCCGGCGACGCCGATCTCGGTCACCGGCACCTGGCCGCCGAAGGCGCGGGTGCCGGCGTCGCCGACGATCAGGAATCCGATCGCCAGCATCTGGATGGCGGTCTTCCATTTGGCCAGCGCCGTGACAGGCAGGCCGCGCGCGTTCATCCCGGCCAGGAACTCGCGCAGGCCGGAGATCAGGACCTCGCGCAGCAGGATGACGACCGCCGGGATCACCGACCAGCCCTGCAGCCGGTCGAAGGCGGCCAGCATGAACAGGACGGCGGTGACCAGCATCTTGTCGGCGATCGGGTCGAGCAAGCGGCCGATCAGCGAGGTCTCGTTCCAGGCGCGGGCCAGCTTGCCGTCGAAATAGTCGGTGATGGCGGCGGCGGCGTAGATCACCAGGCAGGTCCAGGCGGCCCAGGCGTCCGGCACGTAGAACAGCGCGATCAGCACCGGAATCGCGGCGATGCGCGAATAGGTCAGGATATTCGGAAGGCTGGTGACCATGGCGACGGCACTGTCTTCTGGGGTTCCCGAACGCTAGCACATGGCGCTGCAGAGCCTGACCCGGAAATTCGTCCTGTCAGGCGTCGGGGTGGAAATGCCGGTAGATCATTCCGGCCACCGCCTTGCTGATGCCGTCCACCGCCTCGAGGTCCTGCAGGCTGGCGCGGCTGACCTCGCGGGCCGAGCCGAAATGCAGCAGCAGCGCCTTCTTGCGCCGTGGGCCGATACCCGGGATCTCGTCGATCGGCGAACGGGCGATGTCGCCGGCGCGGCGGGTGCGCTGGCCGCCGATGACGAAGCGGTGCGCCTCGTCGCGCAGCCGCTGCAGGAAGTAGAGCACCGGGTCCTTCGGCTCCAGGCCAAAGGGCGGCCGGTGCGGCATGAAGAAGCGCTCCCGGCCGGCGTCGCGGTCCGGCCCCTTGGCGATCGAGACCAGGCCGATCTCCGTCAGGCCGAGCTCGGCGAACACCTCGCAGGCGACGTTCAGCTGGCCTTGGCCGCCGTCGATCAGCACCAGGTCGGGCCAGCCCTCCTGCTCGCGGTCCGGGTCCTCCTTCAGCGCCCGGGCGAAGCGGCGGGTCAGCACCTCGCGCATCATCGCGTAGTCGTCGCCGGGCGTGACCGCGCCCTTGATGTTGAACTTGCGGTAGGCGGATTTGATGAAGCCGTCCGGCCCGGCGACGATCATGGCGCCGAGCGCGTTGGTGCCGCCGAGATGGCTGTTGTCGTAGACCTCGATCCGGCGCGGCGGCGCGTCCAGGCCGAACACCCGGGCCACGCCCTCCAGCAGCACCGCCTGGGTCGCGCTCTCGGCCATGCGGCGGCCCAGCGCCTCGCGGGCGTTGTTCAGCGCATGCTCGATCAGCCGCCGCTTGTCGCCGCGCTTCGGCACCGCGATCTCGACCCTGCGGTCGGCCTTCAGGCTCAGCGCCTCGGCCAGCAGCTCGCCCTCGGCCACCTCATGGCTCAGCAGCACCAGCGGCGGCGGCGGGTTGGTGTCGTAGAACTGGCCCAGGAAGGCGGCCAGGATCTCGGGCGGCTCCGCCGACTTGTCGTGGCTCGGGAAATATGCCCGGGTGCCGTAGTTGCGGCCGCCGCGGAAGAAGTAGACCTGGACGCAGCTGTGGCCGCCGGCCTCGTGGATCGCCAGCGCGTCGGCGTCGCCGATGCCCTCGACATTGATGTCCTGATGCGACTGGACATTGGTCAGGGCCCGGATGCGGTCGCGCCAGCGCGCCGCCTGCTCGAAGTCCAGCCGCTCGCTGGCCGCCATCATCTGCTCGGCGAAGCGCGCCTGCACGCCCTGGCTGCGGCCGCTCAGGAAATCCACCGCGCTCGCCACCTGCTCGGCGTATTGCGCCTCGCCGACATAGCCGACACAGGGCGCGGTGCAGCGCTTGATCTGGTACTGCAGGCAGGGCCGGCTGCGGGTGGAGAACACGGAATCCGAGCAGTTGCGCAGCAGGAAGGCGCGCTGCAGGGCGGTGATGGTGCGGTTGACCGACCCGGCCGAGGCGAAGGGGCCGAAGAACTGGCCGCTGGACCCAGTGGCGCCGCGGTGCTTGGCGATGCGCGGGAAGGGGTGGTCGCCCGAGATCATGATGTGCGGGAAGGTCTTGTCGTCCCGCATCACCACGTTGTAGCGGGGCTTCAGCCGCTTGATCAGATTGGCTTCCAGCAGCAGCGCCTCGACCTCGGACCGGGTCACCACGAATTCCATGGCGGCCGTGTCGGCGATCATGCGCAGGAGGCGCGCCGGCTGCTTGCCGGTCTGGGTGTAGGCGAAGACCCGCTTCTTCAGGTTGCGGGCCTTGCCGACATAGAGCGCGTTCCCGGCCTCGTCGAGCATCCGGTAGACGCCGGGGGAGCTCGGCAGCGTGCGCAGATGCGCCTGGATCACGGCCACGCCGTCGGCGATGCTGTGCGCCCGCGCCTTCGCACGGCCCGTGGGCTTCGGGCGCTCGGGCGGCGGGCTGTCCGGCGGGTTATCGGTCAGGGTGTCGCTCATGCCGGCAATGTCGGCCGGTCCGGGCGCGGCTTCAAGACCGGATCGTGAACGCCCGAGCGAGTCGGCAAGGCGGGGCGATGACGCTTCGGTGATATCCACCGAATCTGTGGATAAGTTTGTGGGAAAGCGGCTGCGAACGATCCGCAACCGAGGCGCCGCCTAAGTGTCATCGTTGTTGCCCAAAAAATGGGCAAAAACGCCAACTCTTTGAAATGGCGTGGTAAATTCCAAGTCAAGCTGAAACAGAAGCATCACACACTATGTTGCAGCTCGAAAATTGCGGGCCTCTCCGATTCGGATTTCGCCTGTGCACAACTCCCGGTCGTGGCGGGCCGCCGAGGCCAGGAAATCCAAGGCCATAGCCGCTATCGCAGAGCGGCCGCCCTGCGTCCACCGGGCGCAAGGTGGCGCATCTGCGGGTTGTCGCTTCGAGGCGTCCGGGTCAAGAGGGGATTGGTCGAAAATTCGAGATAATTTCGGAGCGATGCCGCAATCGCCTATTCCATCGGTACGATGCCGCGGCTGGGCTGGGCCCAGCCGAGATGCTCGCCGCCGTCCAGCGCGATCATCTGGCCGGTCATTGCCGGCGCCGACAGGATGAAGCGGATGGCGTCGCAGATCTCCTGCGGGGTGGTCGGCCGGCGCAGTGGCACGGCGTCCCACTGCCGGGCGAAATGCTCCTCGCTTTGCCGGTCGCTCTTCAGCGTCGGGCCGGGGCCGATGCCGTTGACCCGGATCTGCGGCGCCAGCGCCTGGGCCAGGGTGCGGGTCAGGGTCCACAGCCCGATCTTGGCGACGGTGTAGGACAGGAAATAGGGGGTCGGGTTCCATACCCGCTGGTCGAGCATGTTGATGACGTTGCCCGGCCAGTCCGCCGGCAGCTGCCGCGCCAGCGCTTGGGTCAGCACCAGCGGGGCGCGCAGATTGGTCTCGACATGCTCGTCCCAGCTGGCGCGCGTCGCCGTCACCACCGTGTCCATTCGGAAAGCCGAGGCGTTGTTAACCAGCAGGGACACGGGCCCGAGGGCGGCCGCAGCCTGCGGGATCACCGTCTCGACCTGGGCCTCGTCCGCCAGGTCGGCCTGGATCGCCACCCCCTGCGCCCCGGCCGTCTCGATGTCCTTGACCGTCTGCGTCGCCTCTTCGGCCGAGCGGTTGTAGGTGATGGCGACGCGCCAGCCGTGGCCGGCGAGGTCGAGCGCGATCGCCCGGCCGATCCGCTTGGCGGCGCCGGTGACGACGGCGACACGCGGCATGGCCCGGCCGGTCGGGGGCAGGGGGCGTTCGGCAGGCGTCATCGGCTCATGGTCCCTTGCGGCGGCGGCCGCCCTTGCGCGGCTTCTCGGTCGGTTTGCCGATGGACAGCGGGACGCCCTCCAGCGCCGCCGCATGGCCGTGCGAGCCGACGCGGGCGTGCACGACGATTCCAGCGCCCCCACCTTCCGATCCGGCGTCCAGGCCCATCTCGGCGGCCTCCAGGCGGCGGATCTCGTCGCGCAGCCGGGCCGCCTCCTCGAACTCCAGATTGGCGGCGGCCTCACGCATCCGTTTCTCCAGATCGGCGATGTGCTCCTGCAGCGATTTGCCGGTCAGGTGCTTCACGCCGGCGTCGCCGGTCGAGACGGTGACCCGGTCGCCGCGCTCGTAGACGCTGTCGAGGATGTCGCCGATCTGCTTCTTCACGCTCTCCGGCGTGATGCCGTGGGCGGCGTTGTAGGCCTGCTGCTTCTCGCGCCGGCGGTTGGTCTCCTCCAGCGCCGCCTTCAGGCTGCCGGTCATGTTGTCGGCATAGAGGATGGCGCGGCCCTCGATGTTGCGGGCGGCGCGGCCGATGGTCTGGATCAGCGAGGTGCGGCTGCGCAGATAGCCTTCCTTGTCGGCGTCGAGGATGGCGACGAGGCCGACCTCGGGGATGTCCAGCCCCTCGCGCAGCAGGTTGATGCCGACCAGCACGTCGAACACGCCGAGCCGCAGGTCGCGGATGATCTCGATCCGCTCCAGCGTCTCCACGTCGGAATGGATGTAGCGGACCTTGATGCCCGACTCGGTCATGTACTCGGTCAGCGCCTCGGCCATCTTCTTGGTCAGGGTGGTGACCAGGACGCGCAGGCCGCGGGCGATGCAGTCGCGGCATTCGGCCATGACGTCGTCGACCTGGGTCGCGGTCGGGCGGATGATGACCTGCGGGTCGATCAGGCCGGTCGGGCGCACCACCTGCTCGGCGAAGACGCCGCCGGTCCGCTCCATCTCCCAGGGCCCGGGGGTGGCGGAGACGAAGATGCTCTGCGGCCGCATCGCGTCCCACTCCTCGAATTTCAGCGGCCGGTTGTCGCGACAGGAGGGCAGGCGGAAGCCGTATTCGGCCAGGATGTCCTTGCGCGCCCGGTCGCCGCGGAACATGGCGCCGACCTGCGGCACCATCACATGGCTCTCGTCGACGATCAGGAGGGCGTCCTCGGGCAGGTATTCGAACAACGTCGGCGGCGGCTCGCCCGGCGCCCGGCCGGTGAGGAAGCGGGAATAGTTCTCGATCCCGGCGCAGCTGCCGGTCGCCTCGATCATCTCCAGGTCGAACTGGGTGCGTTGCTCCAGCCGCTGCGCCTCCAGCAGCTTGCCGGCCGCGTTGAACTCGGCCAGCCGTTCCTTCAGCTCCTCGCGGATGCCCTTGATCGCCTGCAGCAGGGTCGGCTTCGGCGTGACGTAGTGGCTGTTGGCGTAGATGCGCACCTGCTTCAGCGCGGCATATTTCTCGCCGGTCAGCGGGTCGAATTCGTGGATCGCGTCGATCTCGTCGCCGAAGAACGAGATGCGCCAGGCCCGGTCCTCGAGGTGGGCGGGGAAGATCTCGACCGTGTCGCCGCGCACCCGGAAGGTGCCGCGGCCGAAGGCGGTGTCGTTGCGTCGGTACTGGATGTCGACCAGATGCTTCAGCAGCACCTGCCGGTTCAGCCGCTGACCGGCCTCCAGCGGGATCGTCATCTCGCTATAAGATTCGACGTCGCCGATGCCGTAGATGCAGGAGACCGAGGCGACGATGATGCAGTCGTGCCGCTCCAGCAGCGCCCGGGTGGCCGAATGGCGCATCCGGTCGATCTGCTCGTTGATCTGGCTTTCCTTCTCGATATAGGTGTCGGTGCGCGGGACGTAGGCTTCCGGCTGGTAGTAGTCGTAGTAGCTGACGAAATACTCGACCGCGTTCTCCGGAAAGAAGCTCCTGAACTCGCCGTAGAGCTGCGCGGCCAGGGTCTTGTTCGGGGCCAGGACCAGGGTCGGGCGCTGCAGCGTCTGGATCACATGCGCCATGGTGAAGGTCTTGCCCGAGCCGGTGACGCCGAGCAGCACCTGGTCGCGCTCGCCGCGCTGCAGCCCCTCCACCAGCTCGGCGATCGCCGTGGGCTGGTCGCCGGCCGGCTTGTAGTCCGAGACCAGCTTGAACGGGGTCGAACGGTCCGTCTCCGGCAGGGCCGGGCGGTGGACCACGACCGGGGAGGCCGGGGCGGGGGAGCGGAGGGGCGCTGAGGTCATGTCGACACTATCGGTCCGGCAAGGGCTGAGGGGAAGGGCCGCCGGCGAAGCGGAACACAGAAGGGTTGAGGTAGTGATAGGAACATAGAGGGAACAAGACGTCAAGCGGCAGCGCCAGCCTTGCGCGCCGTGCGCTTGACAGCCCCCGGCGGCGGCTCGTATCCAGGCAGTAATTTACTTAACCGAACGGTTTATTCAACCATGCCGGAGGAACTGCCCGATACCCTCGCCTCCGGGCCGAGGGCGACCCGCCGCGAGTGGATCGGGCTGGCGGTGATCGCGCTGCCCTGCCTGCTCTATTCCATGGACCTGACGGTGCTGAACCTGGCGGTGCCGACGCTGACCGCCGACCTCAGGCCCAGCGCGGCGCAGCTGCTGTGGATCGTCGACATCTACGGCTTCCTGGTGGCGGGGTCGCTGATCACCATGGGCACGCTGGGGGACCGGATCGGCCGCCGCAAGCTCCTGATGATCGGCGCCGCGGTGTTCGGCGCCGCCTCGCTGCTGGCCGCCTTCGCGAACACGGCCGAGACGCTGATTGCCGCCCGGGCTCTGCTCGGCGTCGCCGGGGCCACGGTGGCGCCGTCGACGCTGTCGCTGATCCGGAACATGTTCCACGACCCGCAGCAGCGCACCTTCGCCATCAGCGTCTGGATCACCAGCTATTCGGTCGGCGGCGCCGTCGGCCCGCTGCTCGGCGGCCTGATGCTGCAGCATTTCTGGTGGGGCTCGGTGTTCCTGCTGGCGGTGCCGGTGATGGTGCTGCTGCTGATCGTCGCCCCGATCCTGCTGCCGGAATACCGCGACCCGCAGGCCGGGCGGCTGGACCTGGCCAGCGCCGCGCTGTCGCTGGTGGCGGTGCTGGCCGCGATCTACGGCGTCAAGATGCTGGCCGAGCACGGGCCCGGCTGGCCGCCGCTGCTGTGGATCCTGGCCGGCCTCGCCGTCGGAACCGTGTTCATCCGCCGGCAGGCCCGTCTGGCCGATCCGCTGATCGACCTGCGCCTGTTCCGGTCCCCGGCCTTCGGCGCGGCGCTGGCGGTCAATGTGCTGGGCCTGTTCGCCGTGTTCGGCACCTTCCTGTTCGTGGCGCAGTATCTGCAGCTGGTGCTGGGGCTGTCGCCGCTGGAGGCCGGGCTGTGGACGCTGCCCTCGTCGCTGGCCTTCGTCGCCGGGTCGATGCTGACCCCGATGGCGCTGCGCCGGACCCGGCCGGTGGTGCTGATGGCCGGCGGGCTGGTGGTCGCGGCGCTCGGCTTCCTGGCGCTGACGCTGGTCGACCATGTCTCGGGCCCGGCGCTGCTGGCCGGCGCGGCGGTGGTCTTCGCCACCGGGCTGTCGCCGGTGTTCACGCTGACCACCGACCTGATCGTCGGCGCGGCGCCGCCGGAGCGGGCCGGGTCGGCCGCCGCGATCTCCGAGACCGGGGCCGAGTTCGGCGGCGCCCTGGGCATCGCCGTGCTCGGCTGCATCGCCACCGCGCTCTATCGCGGCGTGATGGTGGACAGCGTTCCGGCCGGCGTGCCGCCCGAAGCGGCGGAGGCGGCCCGGGCGACTCTGGGCGGCGCGCTGGCGGCGGCACAGGACCTGCCGGGCGACACCGGCCGGGCGTTGGCCGATACGGCGCGCGGCGCCTTCACCCACGCCTTCGGCCTGGCCGCCCTGGTCAGTGCGGTGATCGCGCTCGCCGCCGCCGCCTTGACTGCCACGGTGCTGCGGCGTCCGCCGCAGGGCGCCGAAGTCCCGGCGGCGGATTAGGCCGCCAGCCGATGCTCCGGGCCGGTCCACAGCGCCGTCAGGCCGGCTTCGACCTCGGCCGGGGAATCGGTCTGGCACAGCACCCGGCGGGCCTCGCGCCGGTCCTCGGCGGAGGCCGGCCATGGCGCCGCCTCGATATAGGCGGCCAGATGCTTGCGGAACACGCGCAGCCCGTGATGGTCGCCGTAGAAGGCCAGCGTCTCCCGGAAATGCTGCAGGGCGATGGCCAGCCGCTCCTCGGAGTCCGGCCCGGCAGCGCCTTCGGCCAACGGCCAGTCGAGCGCCGCCTCGATCGCGGCGGCGATCCAGGGCTTTCCGGTGACGCCGCGGCCGACCATCACCCCGTCGGCGCCGGACCGGGCCAGCGCCTCGCGCGCGGTGGCGCCGTCGACGATGTCGCCGTTGACGATGACCGGCACCGGCACCGCCTGCTTCACCGCCCGCACCGCGGCCCAGTCGGCCGTGCCCTTGTAGAACTGGCAGCGGGTGCGGCCATGCACCGTCACCGCCCGGGCGCCGGCGCCGACGCAGCGGCGGGCGAAGTCCGGCGCGTTGCGGCTGGCATCGTCCCAGCCCAGACGGATCTTGACCGTGACCGGCACGTCCACTGCTTCCGCCGCGGCCGCCACCAGACGCTCGGCCCGCTCCGGGTCGCGCATCAGGGCAGAGCCGGACTGCACCCCGGTCACCTCGCGCGCCGGGCAGCCGAAATTCAGGTCGATGATCTGCGCCCCGGCCGCCGCCGCCAGGCGGGCGCCCTCGGCCACCGCGCCGGGATCGTGCCCGATCAACTGCACCACCATCAGCGGCAGGCCGTCGCCCACTGCGGCGCGGCGCACCACGTCGGGCCGGCCGCGGGCGAATTCGGCGCAGGCCACCATCTCGGTCGAGACATAGGCCGCCCCCAGCCGCGATGCGGCGCGGCGGAACGGCAGGTCGGACACCCCGGTCATCGGGGCGATCCAGACCCGTCCGGGAACCGCGACGGAACCGATGGTCAGGGTTTCGGGCATGGTGTTCCTGTTTCGACTGCCGACCTATCTAGGCGCGCCGGGCCGCGGCGTAAACCGGCAGCCTGTCGATTCCGCGCTTCCCGGAACGACAAGCCTGCATCCACACTCGCAGCCGGGAGGACCCTCGCCATGAAGTATCTCTGCCTGGTCTATATGGAGCAGCGGACCCTGGACGCGATGTCGCCCGACGAGCTCGACGCGCTGGTCCGCGAATCCATGGCCAATGACGAGGAGATGCGCCGCCGCGGCCAGTTCGTCGCCGCCCAGGCGCTGCAGCCGACCAGCGCCGCCACCACGTTGCGGATCCGCGGCGGCCGGGTCATCACCAGCGACGGCCCCTTCGCCGAGACCAAGGAGTTTCTCTCCGGCTTCATCATGATCGAGGCGCGGGACCTCAACGAGGCGCTGCAGCTCGCCGCCAACATCCCGATGGCGCGGATGGGCAGCATCGAGGTCCGGCCGGTCTGGGAGCATTGCGGCGGCTCATGACCGCGGATCAGGTGACGCAGCGGACGATCGAGACCGTCTACCGGGCGGAATCGCGCCGCGTGCTGGCCACGCTGATCCGCCTGCTCGGCGACTTCACCCTGGCCGAGGAGGCGCTGCACGACGCCTTCCGGGCGGCGGCGGAGCAGTGGCCGCGCGACGGCGTGCCGGCCAATCCCCGCGCCTGGCTGGTCTCCTCCGGCCGGTTCAAGGCGATCGACGGGCTGCGCCGCCGCACCCGTCTCGACGCGGCGCGGGCCGAGCTGGCGAAGCATCTGGAGGAGGCGGAGGACCCGCATGAGCACGAGCGCGAGGAGATCGAGGACGACCGGCTGCGGCTGATCTTCACCTGCTGCCATCCGGCGCTGGCCCCCGAGGCCCGGATGGCGCTGACCCTGCGCGAGATGTGCGGCCTGACCACGGAGGAGATCGCCCATGCCTTCCTGGCCGCGCCGACCACGGTGGCGCAGCGCATCGTCCGGGCCAAGGCGAAGATCCGCGACGCCCGCATCCCCTATCAGGTGCCGCCGCGGGCCGAGCTGCCGGACCGGTTGGACAGCGTGCTGTCCGTCATCTACCTGGTGTTCAACGAGGGCTATCTGGCGTCCTCCGGCGCCGACCTGACCCGGCCGGACCTGTCGGGCGAGGCGATCCGCCTGGGCCGGCTGCTGGTCGATCTGCTGCCGGAGCCGGAGGCGATCGGCCTCCTGGCCCTGATGCTGCTGCAGGATTCGCGCCGCGCCGCCCGCAGCTCCCCGACCGGCGAGCTGGTGCTGCTCGCCGACCAGGACCGCAGCCTGTGGAACCGGGCGCAGATCGCGGAGGGGACGGCGCTGGTGCGGCGGGCGCTGTCGAGCCGGGAGGTGGGGGCCTATGCGCTGCAGGCGGCGATCGCGGCGGTGCATTCGGAGGCGCCGGACGCCGTTTCGACCGACTGGGCCGAGATCGTCGGCCTCTACGACCTGCTGCTGCGGGCCGACCCGTCGCCGGTGGTGGCGCTGAACCGGGCGGTGGCGGTGGCGATGCGCGACGGCCCGGCGTCGGGGCTGGTGCTGATCGACGCGATCCTGGCCAACGGCCATCTCGGCGGCTACCGCCTGGCCCACGCCGCCCGCGCCGACCTGCTGCGCCGCCTGGGCCGGGCGGCCGAGGCCCGCGCCGCCTATGAGCGGGCGCTCGGCCTGACGCAGCAGGAATCGGAGCGGACGTTCCTGCTGAAGAGGTTGGAGGAGCTGAAAGCGTAGGTTGGGTTCGCCTTGGCGAACCCAACACCGTTCGAAGTTGCCCGATGTTGGGTTCGCTTCCGCGAACCCAACCTACGAGGCTGATACGGGGATTTTCAGTCCCTTGCTCAACAATCGAGCCAACCGACTCGCCTCACACCATCCAATCCGCATGCTCGATCTGGTCCGGGCGGACGCCGAGCAGCGTGACCCGGGTGCCGTCGTCGAGCTCGACCACCGTGCTCAGCAGGCCGGCCCTGACCGTGAAATCGGCGCCGTCAGCGATCAGCAGTTTGTCGTGGCGGACGTCGAAATCGGCAATCACATCGCGGCCGTCGCCATGGCCGAAGGCGAAGACGTCGGTGCCGCGACCCCCGATCAGCAGGTCGTTCCCCGCGCCGCCGGCGATGCGATCGTTGCCGGCGCCGCCATAGATCGTGTTGTCGCCGGTGTTGCCGGCGATCTGGGTGTCGGTGTTGCCGGCCCAGGCGATCAGGTCGCGGTCGCCCTGCAGCACGATGCGCTCGACCGCGTCGTTCGCCTTGACGTTGACCGAGGCGCGGACCTCGTCGAACTCCCCGGTGCCCTTGACGATGGCGAAGTTGAACAGGAAGGTCGGCTTGTCGGCGACGATGATGTTCGGGTTCTCCGGCGTGCCCGGCGCCGGGATGTGCAGCCGCGCCACCGACGGGTCGTGGTCGCTGACCTGGTCGGCGAAGCCGGCATTGGTGTGGACGATGTCGAATTCCAGCCCGGACTTGTACACGCCATCGGTCGCCAGCATGTGGTCGAGCTCCTGGCTGCCGCCCTCGAACACGTAGCTCCAGCGCTCATTGGCCGGCAGCAGTTCGTCGGCCAGGTCCTTCAGCACATGGCTGCCGTCGTCCTCGCCGCGCAGCACCTTCAGCGGGTCGTTCCAGGAGAACTCGTTGAGGTCGCCGACCACCATCACCTTGGCGTCGGGATCGGCCGCCAACCGGCCGTCGACATAGGCGTTGACGATCGCCGCCTGGGCCTCGCGCTGGTCCTCGCCGCGGTTGATCGGCGGGAAGTCCTCACCATAGGTGGGCGAGCTGCCGCTCTTTGAGGTGAAGTGGTTGTTCACCAGCGTCACCGTCTCGCCGTTGAAGACGAAGTCGGCGGCCAGCGGCAGGCGGCTGGCGGCGAAGGCGTCGCCGTCCGACAGGTCGGGGTCGGTCAGCGCCTTGACCGAGCCCTCGACCAGGTCGACGCGCTCCGGATTGTACAGATAGCCGACCCGGATGTTGCCGCCGGGCTGGCCGCCAGAGGTGCCGTCCGCCGGCGCCACGTCGACATATTCGTAGCGCGGCCCGCCATGGGCGACGATGGCCTCGATCAGCACCCGCGCGGTCTCGGCCGCCGAGGTGACGCCGGTGATCTCGGCGCCGTCGCTGTCCTGCACCTCCTGCAGCGCAACGATATCGGGCGAGCCCATGTTGCCGACGATCTGCTCGGCCAGCCGGTCGAACTTGCCGCTGCCGACATCGTCGTCGACATTGTCCGGGTCCTGGTCCTCGACCAGGTTCACGTCCTCGACCTTCGGGTCGAGGTTCTCGAGGTTGATCGAGCCGACGGTCAGATGGTCGCGGTCGCCGGTCAGCGTCGTCGTCTCCGGCGCCAGCGTGCCGGGGGATTCGACCGTGACCGCCTGGGTCGCCTGGACCTCGTACCAGCCGAAATTGTAGCTGACCACGCCCTGCACCGTGCCCAGCTCGGCACCGACATTGAAGTCGGGCATGAAGCTGCCCAGCAGGTCGTCGTCGATCTGGATCCGCTCCGGCTGCTGGTCGGTCTCGGAGATCAGGAGGCCGCCGGCGCCGCTGCGGGTGCCGGTGGCGTGGTCGCCGTTGTCGGCCAGGACATAGGCCTCGCCGAAATTGTTGGTCGCACCGATCACCACCGGGGCGGGGATATCGACCAGCATGCCCTCCAGGCTCTCCCAGTAGTCGACGCCGTCATGCCCGGGGTCGTAGACGGTGCGGCCGTCGTCATCGATCGCCTCGGTCGGCGGGGCGTAGCCGCCGGCGCCGACGCTGACCGCGACCGGCACGGTCTGCTGCACGGCCGAGATCTCGATCTCGGCGCCGGTGATCTGGGTGATCGTCAGGTTGTGGGTCGAGGCGCCGCCGGGCTTGAACTCGGTGACCGTGCCGGTGACGTCGAGGGTGACGCCCAACTGCACCTCGGCCGGCACGTTGCCGCTGCCGGTGAAGACGAAGACGGCGTCCGAGGTAGCGGTGTTGCCGTCGCCCTGGGCGTCCTGGATGTAGAAGCCATTAGAGGCGATGGCGGTGACCACGCCGCGGGTCGCCACCCGGTCGCCCTCGAACTCGGAGCGGTGGCCGGCGCCCTGGATCTCGTAGATCGCGCGGAAATCCGGCGTGTCGTCGGGCACCGGGGCGTTCTCGGCGCCGGGGGTGTTCAGCGCCTCGCCGGGGGCGGGGGTGCCGGTCTGGCCCGGCAGGCCGGCCAGATCGAAATCGTTGCGCGTCCAGTCGGCGGCGCTGTCGGTGTCGGTGCCGTCCGGCAGGCGCGAGGCGCCGCCGACGGTCAGGCCGGCGCCGTCGAAGCCGGGGGTCAGCACGGTGGTGCTGTAGAAGCGGTCGCCGCTGCCGCCGTCATCGATCGCGACGCCGTCGCCGATCCGGGTCCAGGGCGTCAGGTCCAGCACGCCGTCGTCATTGGTGTCGAGGTCCTGGCCGATCGTGCCGCTGTAGGTCTCGACCAGCAGCAGGGTGCCGCTGCCGTTCTGCAGCAGGTTCGACTGGAAGCCGCTGCTCCAATAGCCGTCCGCATCGGTGGTGCCGATCTCGGTGGCGGAGATGACGCGGCCGGTGCCGCCGGCGTCGCCCTCGATCTGCACCAGGGTCCAGCCGCTGTAGTCGGCCAGGGCGTCGCCCTTGATCTCGATGTATTCCGAGCTGTCGGTGCCGGTGTGGTTGGCGACGAATTCGTTGAGCAACGGATCGGCCATGACGAAGTCCCCCTCTTCATCGGGCAAGGGCCGAATCCCTTGCCGCTGCCGAAACACCTGTAGGGGGCTTCGGTTGCATCCGTGTGACTCGGAGAGACGCCGGAATGAAAGGGATCTGCAGATTGCAGGGATTCGCAGGAAATTTCGGAAGAGAGGTGCTGGGCCACTGCAGAAAATACATCCAAAAGGCGATTTTAGACAATCAATTCAATTTAGGGCTGTCATGCCCGGGCTTGACCCGGGCATCCAGAGAGCGTCGAGACCTTCTGGATTGCCGGGTCAAGCCCGGCAATGACACCGAGGAGAAACACCAAGGAAATAGACGAAGCCGGGCGGCACGGGAGATGGCGGCTCAGCGGGCCGCCGGGTCGGGCACGGTGATGCTGCCGTCGGCGATGGCGCGGCGGGCGGCCTCGACCGCCTCTTCCATGGCCGGGGTGACCAGCGGCCGGTTGTTCTGGTCGATCGCCCAGCCGACCGCATGCTCGCGCACGCCCAGCGTGACCACGCCGGCCTTCCAGGTGCCGGCCCGCATGTCGTCCAGCGAGCGCAGCACGGCGATGTCGACGCGCTTCAGCATCGAGGTCAGGACGGTGCCGGGGACCACGCCGTTCTGGTTGCTGTCGACGCCGATCGCCAGCTTCTCGGCGTCCCGCGCCGCCTGGAACACGCCGAGATTGGCCTCGCCGGCGACGGCGAAGATCACGTCGGCGCCGCGCCCGATCTGGCCGTGCGCGATCTCGCCCGCCCGGTCCCGGTCGCGGAAGGCGGCGGCATCGGCGCCGACATAGTCGACGAGGATGGCGATCCCGGGCCGCGTCGCCTTGGCACCGGTGGAGAAGCCGTCGGCGAATTTGCGCATCAGCGGGATGTCGGCGGCGCCGACGAAGCCGATGGTGCCGGTCTTCGAGGCCAGGGCCGCCAGAACGCCGACCAGATAGGCGCCTTCCTGCTCGCGGAAGACGATGGAGCGGATGTTCGGCCCTTCGGCGACGCCGTCGATCAGGACGAAGCGGGTCTCGGGATGAGCCTCCGCCGCCGCCTTCACTGCGTCGGCGTAGTAGAAGCCGACGGCGATGACCAGGTTGGCGCCCTGTTGCACCATGCTGTCGACCGCGCCGGCGAAATCGCCGACCTGCTTCAGCTCGGCCTCGAGATAGGCCTCGCCGGTCTCGTTGCGGAAGAACTCCAGCGCGTGCAGCGCGCCCTCGTTGAAGCCGCCGTCCCGCTTGTCGCCGAGGGCGTAGACGACGCCCGGCTTGACCGGCGCCTCGTCGCCGCCGCGCGTCGGCCCGTCCGGGACGTCGGCGGCCATCACGGACAGGCCGGCGACGGCCAGGGCCATGCTGGCGAGAACACTGCGGCGGTTGATCATTTCCGTCTCCGGACGGCAGGGCGGCGATGCGGGCATCGGACGGCCCGCGGCTCCGGAGATGGACGTGTTAAGGTTCGGTTACAAGAGCATGCTCTGCAACGGTCGTCTGCTGCGGAGGCGTGGAGTCCTCCGGTGCCTTTTCGGCGAATTCCGGACGATTCCAAGCCATCGCCGGGTCAGGCCGCCCGGTCCTTCAGCGCCACCAGGCGGATGCCGGCCTTCTCCAGCCGCTCGCGGATGCGGCGGGCGATGCCGACCGCCCCCGGCGTGTCGCCATGGACGCAGACCGTGTCGACCGGCACCGGGATGCGCCTGCCGCTGCGGCTGGTGACCGCCTGCTCCTCGACCATGCGCAGCACCCGCTCGGCCGCCAGGTCGGCGTCGTGGATCACCGACCCCGCGATCTTGCGCGAGGTCAGGGTGCCGTCGTCCTCATAGGTGCGGTCGGCGAAGACCTCGCGCACCACCGGCAAGCCCAGCTCCAGCGCCGCGCGCTCCAGCGCCGTGCCGGGCAGGACCATATAGGCCAGGGCCGGGTCGACCGATTTGATCGCCCGGCCGATCGCCAGCGCCAGGGCGTCGTCGACCATCGCCATGTTGCTCAGCGCGCCATGCGCCTTGACATGGGTGACGCGGTGGCCGACGGCCTTGGCCATGCCCTGGATGGCGCCGATCTGGTAGACGACATGGGCCTCGATGTCCTCGGGCGTCTCGCCCTGGATGACGCGGCGGCCGAAGCCCCAGAGGTCGAGGAAACCGGGATGGGCGCCGACGCCGATGCCGCGGTCGCGCGCCAGGGTCAGGGTCCGCCGCATCACGATCGGATCGCCGGCATGGAAGCCGCAGGCGACATTGGCCGAGGTGACGATCTCCAGCATCGCCGCGTCGTCGCCCATCTCCCAGGCGCCGAAGCCTTCGCCCATGTCGCAGTTCAGATCGACGCTCGCCATGGATCCAGTCCCGAAGTCGCTGTTCCTCGATATCGCATCTATGGACCTGGACGGCGTCGGCGGCAACCACCAGACCCGGTGCCGTCACCGGCCGGAGATACTCCGCAATGCGGAGGTGGCGGAGCCTGAATTCAGAGCGGTCGCGCCAGGTTTCGCGAAACTATGACATAATCATTACAATTTTCCTGTTGTGTGAACGAAGTCCTGATGTCATAGATGGTTCTCAAATCTGCAAGATTGAGCGCTCCAGAACTTCGGTGAACACCGTTCTGTCGCTGATCGAAGAGTCTGTCGATCGGCGACCGGATCTGTATTCGGGAGGGGCTGATGACGACTATTGCGGGATTGCAGGACCGTGGCCCTTCGCAGACGGAGCGGTTCAGGCACAACACCTCCGCCACGCTCTGGAACCAGACTCTGGACCGGAACAGACAAGGCCCGGGGACGGTCGTCCCGGCCTACAACGCGGCGCCGGGGAAGGAGCCGGTGGAGGCGCTCGACGGCAGCAACCCGGCGAACAAGAGTACCGACGGCCAGATCACATACCGGGCGCAGCAGGGCGACAACCTGACCGAGATCGCGCGAGGCCTGGGCTATGACGAAAATCTCGACCCCGCCGTGGCGCAGCGCCTCGGCTTCGACCCGGACCGGGACTATGCCGAGCAGTACGCCGAGCTTCTGACCCGGTTCAATCCCGAGCTGGAGGCCGATCCGGACGGCCTGCCCGAGACCCATGTCATCACCGTCCTCAGCGACGAGCGGGTGGAGCGGCTGCAGCAGATCTCGGAGATCGCCGGCGGCGCGGAGTCGATCGGCGACCTGCCCCAGGCCGAGCAGAACGAGCTGCAGGACCTCATCGACGCGGATCTGGTGCCGATCGCCGGGACGATGGACCAGGAGGATTTCGAGGCGACGCTCGACGAGCGGACCGCCCATCTGCGCGCGGTGCTGCCGCAGACGGAAGGCCTCTCGGAGCTGATCGACTCCCGGGCCGAGGATTTCCGGCTGAACATGAACGGGCTGTTCTCCGGCCTGCGCGACAGTGCCGCGCAGGCCGTGGAGAGCGGCGATTGGAGCGCGTTCCAGGGCGATGTGGAGGAGGCGCTGCGGCGCCGGATCTATCCGCCCCCGCCGGCCCAGACCTCCGACTTCGACATGGACCAGGAGGCGGCGGATTTCATTGCCGAGCTGTCCTTCTACGGCCCGATGGATCCCGACACTCTGGAGGTCGATCCGGACTATCTCGCCGCGCTTGAAGCGGCGCGCCACCAGGTGATGGTGGCCGATCCCGCCAGCCAGGTGACCGACGGCGCCTCCCTGGAGACGGCACTGACCGGCGTGCCGCCCGATCGCGCCGACCAGATCCTGGTCGAGCTGTCGGAGATGCCGGCGACGGGAGATTATGGGGACGAAGAGAATCCGCCGACCTCGCGGCTGGCCGAGATCGTCCATCCGCTGCGCGATGGAGACATCTCGGACGAGGACAAGGAGCTGATCGGCAACCTGAACGTCGTCGCGACGCAGGCCGGCGCCTCCGCTCCCGTCGACGATGACGGCCGCATGCAGATCAGCGACGGTGTCGCTCGCCTCGCGGCGCTGATGGCGGATGCGAACACCGGCGGTCTCGACCGGGATATGCCCAATGCATCCGGCGGTAACATGGCGCTGCGGACAGCGATCGTCGACAGCATCAGCCACGGCGACGGCGCGACCCTAGGGGTCGCCATGGCGGCGCATTATGCGGAGGAGGGCTGGGACGAGGCCGCCGACAACATGCTCCACACCGTGGCCTTCGGCGTGGAGAACCTGACGCCGGAGGCGCGGGAGGCGACCGAGGAATACGGGCGCCTGATCGGCGATCCCCAATGGGCCGGCAGCTATCTGGAGGGGCTGCGGGACGAGGAGGAGCTGGCCGACGCCATCCAGACCGTCCAGGACGGCAAGCTCGAGGACAATCCGGAGACGGTCTCCAAATTCGAGCGGCTCTTCGCCGGCGCCATGTCCACGGACGCGGTTCTGGAGGCGCTGCCGGAGTCCCTGCGGCACCTGGAAGGCGAGAACCTGGAAGGCTATGAGCGCCTGACGGACGCCAAGGGGGATCTGCGCCATCTCCTCGTCGGCAGCGAGGATGACGGAGACGACGCCCCGGCGCCGATGGTCCAGGTCGCGATGGCGGGAATGTCGGCGCCGCCGGAGGCCCTGACGCTGGCGGAGGTGGAGCGGCAGTTGCAGGACATCCCGGAGTTCGAGCAGTATGCGACGCTCTACCGGGACATCTCCGACACCGAATTCGATGCCGTGTTCGGAGATGTCCTGGACACCTACGACCGGATCCAGCGGCAGCTGGACGACCCGGATGCGGACATCATCGAGCTGCCTCCCGGCATGACGTCCCTGCCGCCCACCGTCCAGGAGGTGCTGGACGGGCTGGAGGGCAAGGACCGGGCGGAGGCGCTGAACGCCCTGCGCGACGAGCCGGTGCAGGGCGCGGCGCTGCTGATGACGCTGGAGGCGCTGGAGAACAGCCAGCCCAACGGCCCCAGCGGCGGCTTCGTCTCGCGCGAGATCAAGAATTCGGGCCTGCTGGTGTCCACCGTTCTGGCGCCGCCGTCGCCGATCACGCAGGCCATCGCCGACCGCGTGAATGCAGCCGGCGGCGGGGCGGAGCCGCGGGAGGGGCTGCTTGGCCGCCGGGCCGCGGCGATTCCCTCTGCGGGGATCAGCGGCGCGCTGAACATCTGGGGTGTCCGCGAATTCGCGGCGTCCGACCGACCCGACGACAAGGCCTGGGCGGCGGTCTTCGGCCTCCTGGCCGGCATGGACGTGTCGCGTGGGGCCGCGGCCGGCATCCAGAGCCTCCTGATCCCGCAGGGGCGGCATGTCCGGCCGGCCACCGGCCTTCCCAGCCTGTTCAACCAGGGTGGACGGCTGGATCGCATGACCCGGTTCGGTTATGTCGATGGGCCGGGCGTCTATCGCACCCTGGGCACGGCGTCCTCGGTCCTCACCGCGGGAGTCGCCGCCTGGACGGCGACCATCGAGTTCTCGAACGGCAATTATCTCGGCGGAGGCGTCTGGACCACGATGGGCCTCGCATCCGTCGCCACGGTTGCGTTCGCGGGTACATCCTGGGCCGGCCCGGTGGGATGGGCTGCCGCCGCCGTCTGGCTGGCCGGCGCCAGCATCCTGCACTGGCAGTCCAGCGAAAAGCAGCGCGAGTATTTCGAGGGGGACACGCGGGCGATCCTGGCCAATCTCGATCCGCCGGTGGATCCGGAGCGCGCCGAAATCCTGGCCGAGGGCCGGGACGATTTCGGCGCCTCCGACGAGGCGATGGGGCGGCCGCTGTTCCCGCTGCTCGAGCAGCTGGCCGAGTACCGCGGCTACGACACCCCGGAAGAGAAGCGGGAGTTCTTCGACTACATCCTCTACAACAAGGAGGAGTTGCCCAACGACATGCTGCGGGAGCTGTCGGACCGCACCACGAACTGGATGATGGTCGACATCGACGACGACAGCTACATGGTCGACACCGAGGTCCGCGGCTTCACCTGGAACCCGACCACGATCTCGCAGCTGAGCGACTGGATCGACGGCGTGCCGCGGGACGATATCGGTTCGACCAATCCCGGCATCAGGCTGCCGCCGCGCAGGAATTGACCGGCTGCCGGCGGACGCGGAGGCGCGGCTTAGGCCGGCGGTTCTTGGGAGTGGTCTTCCGGCCCACTTCCGTCATCGCGAGGCGCACAACGCCGTGGCGATCCAGGGGCCGGTGCCGCTGGATGGCCACGTCCCTTCGGGGCTCGCCATGACGGGTTAACGTTTCGGGCCGCCGGTATCAAACGGCGATCTCCGGCGTGTCCGCCGCCTTCAGCTCCAGCGCAGCCTTCAGCAGGGCCTGGGTGTAGGGGTGTTGCGGCGCCTCGAAGATCTGCGTCGCCGAACCCTGCTCCACCACCTTGCCGTTCTTCATCACGATCACCTCGTCCGACAGGGCGCGCACCACCTTCAGGTCGTGGCTGATGAACAGATAGGCCAGGCGGTGCTTCTCCTGCAGCCCGCGCAGCAGGTCGACGATCTGGGCCTGGACCGACATGTCGAGGGCCGAGGTCGGCTCGTCCAGCACCACGAATTTCGGCTTCAGCACCATCGCCCGGGCGATGGCGATGCGCTGGCGCTGGCCGCCGGAGAATTCGTGCGGGTAGCGGTGCCGGCTGGCGGGGTCGAGCCCGACCTCCTCCAGCGCCGCCACGATCATCCGCTCGCGCTCCGCCGCCGAGCCGCCGATGCGGTGCACCTGCAGCCCCTCCTCGATGATCTCGGCCACCGACATGCGCGGGCTGAGCGAGCCGTAGGGGTCCTGGAAGACGATCTGCATCTCCCGCCGCAGCGGCCGCATGTCGCGGAACTGCAGGCCCTGCAGCTCGCGGTCGCCATAGCGGATCGAGCCCTGGCTGGAGATCAGGCGCAGCAGGGCGAGGCCGAGCGTGGTCTTGCCCGAGCCGCTCTCGCCGACCACGCCGACCGTGTGGCCCTCGCGCACGGCGACGTCGATGCCGTCCACCGCCTTGACATGGTCGACCGTGCGGCGCAGCACGCCGGCCTTGATCGGGAACCAGACCTTGATCTCGCTGGCCGCGACCACGGTCCGGGCGTCGGCCGGGGCAGGGGCGGGGTTGCCCTTGGGCTCGGACGCCAGCAGGCGCTGGGTGTAGGGATGCTGCGGCGCGCCGAAGACGGCTTCGGTCTCGCCCTGCTCGACGATCTCGCCCTTGTTCATGACGCAGATCCGGTCCGCCATCTTGCGGACCACGCCGAGGTCGTGGGTGATCAGCAGCAGCGCCATGCCGAAGCGGCGCTGCAGGCTCTGCATCAGCTCCAGGATCTGGGCCTGGATGGTGACGTCCAGCGCCGTGGTCGGCTCGTCCGCGATCAGGATGTCGGGCTCGTTCGCCAGCGCCATCGCGATCATCACCCGCTGGCGCTGGCCGCCGGACAACTCGTGCGGATAGGCGTTCAGGCGCTGCTCCGGGTTCGGCAGCCCGACCAGGCGCAGCAGCTCCAGCACCCGGGCGCGGGCCTGGGCCTTGCCCATGCCCTTGTGCACCGACAGCACCTCGCCGACCTGCTTCTCGATCGTGTGCAGCGGGTTCAGCGAGGTCATCGGCTCCTGGAACACCATCGCGATCTTGTTGCCGCGGACCTCGCGCAGCACCTTCTCCGGCGCGCCCAGCAGCTCCTGCCCGCGATAGCGGATGCTGCCCTTGGGGTGCCGGGCGCTGGGATAGGGCAGCAGCTGCAGCACCGACAGGGCGGTGACCGACTTGCCCGAGCCGCTCTCGCCGACCAGCGCCAGGGTCTCGCCGCGGTCGAGATGCAGCGACACGCCCTTCACCGCCGGCACCGCGCCGCCGGGGATGCGGAACTCGACCGCCAGGTCGCGGATCTCGAGCAGCCTTTCGCCGGAGGTCGGAGTCTGGGTCATGGCGTCTGGGCCTTGGCGTCGATCACGGGGGTGGAGGCGGCGGCCGGGCCGCCGGCCGCCACCGTCTTGCGCGGGTCGAAGGCGTCGCGCAGCGCCTCGCCCATGAAGACGAGGAGGCTGAGCAGGATGGCGAGCGAGAAGAAGGCGGTGAAGCCGAGCCACGGGGCCTGCAGGTTGGCCTTGCCCTGGCTGACCAGCTCGCCGAGCGAGGGCGACCCCGGCGGCAGGCCGAGGCCGAGGAAGTCGAGGCCGGTCAACAGGCTGATGCTGCCGGTCAGGTTGAAGGGCAGGAAGGTGACGGTGGCGACCACGGCGTTGGGCAGCACGTGCTTCCACATGATCACCCGGTCCGGCTGGCCCAGCGCCCGGGCGGCGCGGACATAGTCCAGGTTGCGAGCACGCAGGAACTCCGCCCGCACCACGCCGACCAGGCTCATCCACTCGAACAGCAGCATGATGAACAGCAGCGTCCAGAAGCCCGGCACGAAGAAGGACGACATGATGATCAAGAGGTACAACTGCGGCATGCCTGACCAGATCTCGATCACCCGCTGGAAGATCAGGTCGGTCCAGCCGGCGAAATAGCCCTGCACCGCGCCGGCGAAGACGCCGATGACCGAGGCGATGGCGGTCAGGGTCAGGCCGAACAGGATCGAGAGGCGCAGGCCGTAGATCAGCCGGGCCAGCACGTCGCGGCCCTGGTCGTCGGTGCCGAGCCAGTTCACCGCCGAGGGCGGGGAGGGCGCGGGCTGGTCCAGGTCGTAGTTGATGGTGCGGTAGGAGAAGGGGATCAGGGGCCAGACCGCCCAGCCCTTGGCCTTGATCAGATCCTGCACATAGGGGTCGCGGTAATCCGCCTCGGTCTCGAACTCGCCGCCGAAGGCGGTCTCCGGATATGTCGCGAGGACCGGCACGTAGTAGTGGCCATCATACTTGACCAGCAGCGGCCGGTCATTGGCGATGAACTCGGCGAACAGCGTGACCAGGAACAGGGCGATGAACAGGTAGAGCGCGATCAGCCCGCGGCGGTTGGCGCGGAAATTGGCGATGCGGCGGGCGGTGATCGGCCGGATGCGGAAGCCGAGGAAGCGCGGATGGGCGAAATCCCGCCCCGGGGACAATGCGGCCTCAGACATTGCGGGCCTCGAAGTCGATCCGCGGGTCGACCAGCGTGTAGGTCACGTCCTGCACCAGCTTCATCACCAGGCCCAGCAGGGTGAAGACGTAGAGCGTCGCGAACACCACCGGATAGTCGCGCTGGATCGCGGCCTCGTAGCCGAGATAGCCGAGCCCGTCGAGCGAGAAGATCACCTCGATGAACAGGGCGCCGGTGAACAGCACGCTGATGAAGGCGGCGGGGAAGCCGGCGATCACGATCAGCATGGCGTTGCGGAAGATGTGGCCGTACAGCACCCGCCCTTCGGACAACCCCTTGGCGCGGGCGGTCAGCACATACATCTTGCCGATCTCGTCGAGAAAGGAGTTCTTGGTCAGCATGGTCAGAGTGGCGAAGC
The DNA here is from genome assembly GCF_000423185.1 of Inquilinus limosus DSM 16000. Taxonomy (GTDB): domain Bacteria; phylum Pseudomonadota; class Alphaproteobacteria; order DSM-16000; family Inquilinaceae; genus Inquilinus; species Inquilinus limosus. The sequence goes on from NZ_AUHM01000015.1 coordinate 59,621, forward strand.
CGCCGATGACCATGGCGCTGATCGGCAGCACCATGTGCCAGAGATAGTCCAGGACCTGCTGCCACCACGGCATCATCGCCCAGCCGTCGGAGACGATGCCGCGCAGCGGGAACCAGGCGAAGTAGCGGCCGCCGGCGAACAGCACGATCAGCAGCATGGCGAAGAGGAAGCCGGGGATGGCGTAGCCGATGACCACGGCGCCGGAGGTCCAGACGTCGAAGCGCGAGCCGTCGCGCACCGCCTTGCGGATGCCGAGCGGGATCGAGATCAGATAGACGAGCAGCGTGGTCCACACGCCGAGCGAGATCGACACCGGCAGCTTGGACACGACGAGATCGACCACCCGCGCGCTCTTGAAGTAGCTGCGGCCGAAATCGAAGCTCAGATAGTCGCGCATCATCAGGTAGAATCGCTCGAGCGGCGGCTTGTCGAAGCCGAACTGCTTCTCGATCTCGGCGATGAAGCGCGGATCCAGCCCCTGGGCGCCGCGGTACTTGCTGGAAGCGGCGCTGCCGCCGAGGTCGGCATTGTTGGCCGCGCCGCCGAAATCGCTGCCCCCGCCCGTGACCCGGCCCATCGCGTCCGCGGCCGTGCCCTGGATTTGCGCGATCATCTGCTCGACCGGCCCGCCGGGCGCGAACTGCACGATGACGAAATTGACCACCATGATCCCGAACAGGGTCGGGATGATCAGCAACAGGCGCCGGATGATATAGGCGAGCATCGGTCAGGCTTTTGCCAGGGCGCGAAGGAGGCGACTATGTGCACGACGGATGCTTCTCACCGGCGCTGCCCCCGCAGAGATCGGGGATCGGAGCCGTCGAACCACCAGCTGTCCGGAAATCCGACGCCGTACTTCGGCCGGGTGGCCGGCCTCCCGAACATCTTCCAGTAAGCGAGGCGATGGGTATCGTCGTAGAAAGTCGGGATCGTCAGCCAGTTCCAAAGCAGATACCGATCAAGCGCGCGGCACGCGGCCACCTTCTCGTCCCAGGTCGATGCAGCTACGGCAATCTCGACTAGGGCGTCGATTACGGGGTCTTTGACCCCCGTCATATTCTCGTTGCCTTTCTCGTCGGCAGCTTCCGACTTCCATGCTCCACGGAGCTCCTGCCCGGGAGGATAGAAGATGTTCAGCGCCGTGACCGACATGTCGAAATCATAGTTGTCCATTCGGTTGATGTACTGTGGCACATCGACAAGCCGCGCTGTTGCCTTGATCCCGCCACGGGCAAGATTGGCGATGAAGGCGTTGACGATCTTCTCCGTCGGCTGGGAGGTGAACATGATCTCGAAGGCCATCGGCTGGCCGGTCGCAGTCTCGACCAGTGTGCCGTTCTGAACGGTCCAGCCCGCCTGAGAGAAAAGATCTCTTGCTCGCGCAAGGTTCGCACGGATGTTGCCGCTGCCGTCCGTCGTCGGCAGCCGGAAAGGTTCGGTGAAAATCTTGTCGGGGATCTTGCCTTTGAACTGGTTCAGGATCTCGAGCTCACGGCCCTCCGGCACACCAGTGGCTGCAAAATCCGTATTGGGAAAATAGCTGTCGACCCGCTTGAACAGGTTGTAGTGGATGGTACGCCGCGCCGTCTCGAAATCATAGAACTGCGCCAAGGCCTCCCGGACCCGGACATCACGGAATTGCGGCCGCCGGGTATTGAACCAGAAGCCTGCGAAATTGGCCGGCTCGTCCGAAGGGAGCGCTTCAAGGATGAGGCGGCCGTCCTTGACCGCAGGAACATTGGTGAAGCCGGTCGCCCATTCCTGGCTCTGCGTGACCTCGATAAAGTCGAACGCACCGGCCTTGAGTGCTTCATACATGACGTTGTTGTCACGGTAATAATCGTAGCCGATCTCGTCGAAGTTCCCGAGACCGACGTTCTGTGGCAGCGAACGTCCCCAGAAGTCAGGTACCCGCTCGTATACGATCGAGCGCCCCGGATCGACGCTCTTGATCTTGTAGGTGCTGCTGCCGAGAGGAGGGTCGAGGACGGGGTCGTCGAAAGTCCGGTTCTGCCACCAGTGCTTCGGCAGGATCGGGAAGGTGGCGATCGCCATGAGCAGATTGGGGTTCTGCAGCGACTTGGCGCTGAAGCGGACGGTGTGATCGTCCAGGGCTTCGATCCTGTCGACATCGGCGTAGAAGCGGATCCGAAGCCGCGGTGCACCCTTGTCGCGCAAGGTCTCGTGCGTGAACACGACATCGTGCGCCGTCATTGGCGTACCATCGTGGAAATGCGCCTCGGGGCGCATCTTGAATACCATCCAGGAATTGTCCTCGGCGTGTTCGATGCTGTGCGCGACATAGGCATAATACGCGGTCAGTTCGTCCGCGTTGGCGGCGATCAGCGCATCGTAGATAAGATTGAGGCCGGCGCCCGGCGTACCGCGGGTGATCAGGCTGTTCAGGCTGTCGAAGGTGCCGAAGGCCGCGAGGCGCAGTGACCCGCCGACGGGAGCGTCCGGCCTGACGTAATCCCAGTGCTTGAAGTCGGCAGGATACTTCGGCGGCAGCTTCAGCTCGGTAAGGGCATAGGTCTTTCCGGCGGAAGCGGCTTCGGCGTGGGCAAGCCTGCTGTTCAGGGCATAGCGCAGGAATGGCAGGCTGGCCGCCCCGAGGGCGAAGCTCCGTCGCGTCAGCATTGTCATCATCAGCCTCCTCGCTTCAGCGCCGCATCTTTCGCCGGATCGATCCACCAGGTCGAGGGAAAGGCGACGCCGTTCGGGTCGCCGAAGTTGCGGGACGGCTGCGTCTTCGGCATGCCGAACCGGTTCCAATAGGCCACCCAGGCGTCGGTCTTGCCCCATTGCGGGATCGCATAGCGGTTCCACAACAACACGCGATCCAGCGCGCGCGTCGCAACCTGCAGCGACGACAGGTCGCGGGCGGCCACCACCTTGTCGATCAGCGCGTCCACCACCGGGTTGCGGATGCCCATGACGTTGCCGGAGCCCTCGATCCCCGCCGCCTCGGAGCCGAAATAGCCGCGCAGCTCGCTGCCCGGCGGCGGGTAGAAGGTGTAGGCGAAGATCGTGACGTCGAAATCGAAGGTCTGGTAGCGCTTCTGGTACTGCGCCGCGTCGACGATGCGCAGGGTCGCCTGGATGCCCAGCTGCCGCAGCCGGTCGATGAAGGGCTGGGTCACGCGCTCGAACTGCGGGCTGTCGTCGAGGATCTCGAACCGCATCGGCTCGCCGGTGGCCATGTTGGTCATCACCCCGTCGCGCTGCTCCCACCCTGCCTCCTTGAAGAGGCGCAGCGCGGTGCGCATGGCGTCGCGCATGTTGCCGCTGCCGTCGGTCTTCGGCAGGGCGAAGGGGGTGTCGAACAGCGCGTCCGGCACCTGGCCGCGGAACGGCTCCAGCAGCGCCCGCTCTTCGCCCTCCGGCACGCCGGAAGAGTGAAAACCTTCGGCGTTGAAATAGCTGGTCATGCGGTCGTACAGGCCGAAGAACAGGGTCTTGTTGACCCATTCGAAGTCGTAGAGCCAGCCCAGCGCCTCGCGCACCTTCGGATCGGAGAAAGGGGCGCGGCGCAGATTGAAGAAATATCCCTGCATGCCGCGGGGATCCTCGCTGGCAATCTCGGCGCGGATGAGGCGGCCGTCGCGCACCGCCGGGATGTCGTAGCCGGTGGCCCAGAACAGCGAGGTGAATTCCTGCCGGAAATCGGAGTTGCCGCCTTTGAACGCCTCGAACTCCGCATCGCGGTCGCGGTAGTAGTCGTAGCGGATGCGGTCGAAGTTCCACAGGCCGCGGGCCGCCGGCAGGTCGCGGCCCCAGTAGTCGGGCACGCGCTCCCAGGCCAGGGTGCGGCCGGGGTCGACCGAGACGATGCGGTAGGGGCCGCTGCCGAGCGGCGGCTCGACCGTGTTCTGGCCGACGTCGCGGCCCGCCGCGGTCCACCAGTGCTTCGGCAGGATCGGCAGCACCGACGCCACCTGGCCGATCGGCTTCCGCGTGTCGCGGCTGGCGAAGGTGAAGCGCACCCGGCGGTCGTCCAGCGCCTCGGCGCCGGTCACGTCGCGGAAGAAGGACTTCAGGAACGGCCAGCCCTTGTCGCGCACCGCCTCCCAGCTCCACACCACATCCTCGGCCGTCACCGGCACGCCGTCGTGCCAGCGCGCCTCCGGCCGCAGGGCGAATACCGCCCAGGAGGCGTCGTCCGCCACCGTCACGCTCTCGGCCAGGAGGCCGTAATAGACGCCGGTCTCGTCCTGGCTCTCGACCATCAGCGAATCAAAGAGCAGGCCGATCGAGCGCGGCCAGGTGCCGATCGGGATCGGGTTCAGTGTGTCGAAGGTGCCGACCGTGCTCAGCACCAGGCTGCCGCCCTTCGGCGCGTCCGGGTCGGCATAGTCGAAATGGGTGAAGCCGGCGGGGTATTTCGGCTGCCCGAACAGGGCCAGGGCGTGGCTCGGCGCCGGTTCCTGGGCCGCAGCGGGGGCGGCGAGGGCGAGAGCGAGCAGGAGGGCATTGACGAGGCGCATGAGACTCCCGGGCCGGCGGTCCGGCGCCGCCACGGCGCCGGTGATCGGTCGGAATTTAGGAAATCTCACGACGCGGAATAAAGCCAAACGAAAACGGGACCGCGCGTGGCGGTCCCGTCCCGGAAAGGCCGGGCTGCGGCGATCAGCCGCCGCTCGACGGCGGGGTGGTGGCCGACGGCGCGGTCCCGCCGGCCGGGGCGTTTTCGACCGGCGCGCCGGCATCCGGGCTCGGCAGCGGCTGCGGGTTGTCGGCATTGGTGCGCAGCCAGGCGATCAGGTCGGCGCGGTCCTTCTCGCTCTTCATCCCGGCATAGGTCATGGTCGTGCCGGGGAGATGCGTCTTCGGCGCGGCCAGGAACTCGTTCAGCTCCTCATAGGTCCAGTGCGCGCCTTCCTCGTGCTTCTTCTTGATCGCCGACGAGTAGTTGAAGTCTTCCTTGTGGCCCATCGGAGAGCCGACCAGGTTCCACTGGTTCGGGCCGACCTTGTTCGGGCCGCCCTTCTCGAAGGTGTGGCAGGCGGTGCAGGCCTTCGACAGCTGCTGGCCCTTGGCCGGGTCGGCGCTGGCCAGCAGCGGCGCGATCGGCGGGATGGCCGGGGCCGTGGACCCGCCGCCCTCGGCCGGGGCGGAAGGCGCCACCGCGCTGGTGTCGACCTTGAATGCGTTTTCCTTCAGGGGCTCGGGCGAGACCAGGATATCGGCAACAATGCCGGTCGCCATCCCGATGATGCCGGCCAGCAGGACGGCGGCGAATATTTTATTGAATTCCATGCCGGATCTCGCTCCGAAGCACTGCTGCCCTCCCGGACACGCGAGGCCGATTCGACCAAGCAGTCCGCGCGTCTTGTAGAGGCGTTGCGAGCGGTCTGGCAAGGGGCGATGTCCGGCTGCGACACTGCGGTGGCGGCCACGGTCGGGCTCGGCAGCGGGGTTGCCTTCCGCTTCGCCGCGTTCGGGCGCACTTGACGCCGCCGCGGCAAGGGAGGATGACGCGGCATCATGACCAACCCGATTGTCGTCATCCCCGCGCGCCTGGCCGCGACCCGCCTGCCGAACAAGCCGCTGGCCGACATCCACGGCGAGCCGATGATCGTCCATGTCTGGCGCCGCTCGGTGGCCGCCAATCTCGGCCCCGTCGTGGTGGCCTGCGGCGACCGGCCGATCGCCGAGGCGATCGAGGCGGCGGGCGGCACCGCGGTGATGACCGACCCGGACCTGCCGTCCGGCTCCGACCGCATCGCCCAGGCGCTACGCAGCGTCGATCCCGAGGGCCGGCACGACATCGTGGTCAACGTCCAGGGCGACCTGCCGACGCTGGACCCCGCCCTGCCGCGGGCCGCGGTGGCGCTGCTGAACGACCCTGCGGTCGATATCGGCACCCTCGCCGCGGTGATCGTGCGCGAGGAGGAGAAGACCAACCCGGCCATCGTCAAGGCGATCGTCGAGCGGGAGGAGGGGGAGCGGACCGGCCGGGCCTTCTACTTCACCCGCACCACGGCGCCGTCGGGCGAGGGGCCGCTGCTGCACCATATCGGCCTCTACGCCTATCGCCGGGCGGCGCTGGAGCGCTATGTGACGCTGCCGCCGGCGGCGCTGGAGCGGCGCGAGAAGCTGGAGCAGCTGCGGGCGCTGGTGGCCGGCATGCGGATCGACGTCGCCGTCGTCGACACCGTGCCGCTCGGCGTCGACACCCAGGAGGAGCTGGAGCGCGCCCGGCGCCTGCTCGCGGAAGGAGCCGCCCGATGACCGGCAAGAGGATCTCGTTCCAGGGCTGGCCCGGGGCCAATTCCGACATGGCGGCCCGCCAGGTGTTCCCGGATGCCGAGACGGTGCCGTGCCCGTCCTTCGAGGAGGCCTTGGCGGCGATCCATGACGGCCGGGCCGATCTTGGCATGATCCCGATCGAGAACTCGATCGCCGGCCGTGTCGCCGACATTCATCACCTGCTGCCCGAATCCGGTCTGAACATCATCGGCGAGCACTTCCTGCGGGTGAACCACCAGCTGGTGGCGCTGCCCGGCGCCAAGCTGACCGACATCCGCGAGGTGCACAGCCATGTCCAGGCGCTGGGCCAGTGCCGGCAGTGGCTGCGCGCCCGCGGGCTGAAGCCGGTCACCCATGCCGACACCGCCGGCGCCGCCCGCATGGTGTCCGAGCGCGGCGACCCCGGCATCGCCGCCATCTCCAGCCGGCTGGCGGCCGAGATCTACGGGCTGGAGATCCTGGCCGGCGACATCGAGGATGCGGAGCACAACACCACCCGCTTCGTCGTGCTGTCGCGCGACCCGGTGCGGCCGCCGCCGAACAACGGCCCGGTGATGACCACCTTCGTGTTCGAGGTGCGCTCGGTGCCGGCCGCCCTCTACAAGGCGCTGGGCGGCTTCGCCACCAACGGCGTGAACATCACCAAGCTCGAGAGCTACATGCTGGGCGGCCGGTTCAGCCAGACCCAGTTCTACGCCGATGTCGAGGGCCATCCGGACGACCAGGCGCTGCGCTTCGCCCTGGAGGAGCTGCAGTTCTTCACCCGCAACTTCCACATGCTCGGCGTCTACCCGGCGCACCCCTTCCGCCGCGACCCGAGCCAGATCGCCGCGGACGACTGAGCGTCGGAGGGGCTGCTACCCCTCCGCCAGCCAATCCTCCAGAAGCCGCCGGGCGATGCTGTCGCGGCGGGGCAGGCGGAAGCTCTCGTCGTCGGCATGGCGGCGCAGCCAGCCGCGCTCGAACCAGGCGGCCGATTCCAGCTCGTCCTGGTCGACCTGCAGCTCGGCGGTCACGGCGCGGGCGGTGAAGCCGACCATCAGCGACTGCGGGAACGGCCAGGGCTGGCTGGAGTGGTAGCGGACATCGTCGATCCGGATCCCCGCCTCCTCCAGCACCTCGCGCCGGACCGCGTCCTCCAGGCTCTCGCCCGGCTCGAGAAACCCGGCCAGCACCGAATGCATGCCCGGCGGCCAGGCCTTCTGCCGGCCCAGCAGCACCCGGTCGCCGTCATGGATCAGCATGATCACCGCCGGGTCGGTGCGCGGAAAATGCTGCACGCCGCAGGCGGGGTTGGTGCAGTCGCGGCGGTGGCCGGCGTCGCTGCTGACCGTCGGTTGGCCGCAGACGCCGCAGAAGCGGTGGCGCGAATGCCACCACACCATGCCGCGGGCATAGGCCAGCAGGGCGCCTTCATCGTGCGGCAGCAGCGGCCCGACCGCGCGCAGGTCGAGGAAGCTGCCGACTCCGGACAGCGCCGGGTCGGCGGCCGGGTCGGCGAGGCCGCTGACGTCGACCGCCAGATAGGTGACCTCGCCGCTGACGCCCAGCATCACGGTCTCGACCGCGGTCTCGCGCCACCAGGCCTCGGTCGCCGGCAGGAAGGCGGCCTGCGGCGCCTCCGGCGGCCCGGCGATCAGGTTGCGGCCCTGCCACACCGGCACGATCCGGGTGTGCTGGCTGACGGTGATGCGGGCGATCCACTCGGCGTCGCGGCGGAAGCGGCCGGCGCGGTCGAGCGACGGATGGACGTAGAAGTTCGGGCGCAGCATGTCAGGACACTGGCATGGGCCCGGCTGCCGCGCCAGAGGCCGGAAAAGCAACTGTGCCATCCCGGATAGACAGGTTAGATTGCATAAAATTGAAGGTCGAGAGAATCGGCCGGGTTCATGACACGAAGGGGGTCACGTCTATGAAGCTTTCCCGCCGGATCGGCCTCGGCATGCTTGCCGCCACGGCTTTCGCCTTCGCCCTGCCGGCCGCCGCCCAGGACTATCCGAACCGCGTCATCACCATGGTCGTGCCCTTCGCCGCCGGCGGGCCGACCGACACGGTGGCGCGGCTGGTCGCCGAGCCGATGAGCAAGGCGCTCGGCCAGCAGGTGATCGTCGAGAATGTCGGCGGCGCCGGCGGCACCATCGGCGCCTCGCGCGTCGCCAAGGCGGAGCCCGACGGCTACACCCTGCTGCTGCACCATATCGGCCAGGCCACCAGCGCCACGCTCTACCGCAACCTCGACTACAAGCCGGGCGAGGCCTTCGCCGGGATCGGCCTGGTCACCGACGTGCCGATGACCTTCGTCGCCCGCGGCGACTTCGAGGCGAAGTCGATGCAGGACCTGGTGGAATACGCGAAGACGCACAAGGACGAGGTGACGATCGCCAATGCGGGCGTCGGCTCGGCCTCGCATCTCTGCGGCATGCTGTTCATGGAGGCGATCGGCACGCAGCTGACCACCGTCGCCTACAAGGGCACCGGCCCGGCGATGAACGACCTGCTGGGCGGCGTCTTCGACTTCATGTGCGACCAGACCACCAACACCACCAGCCAGATCAAGGGCGGCAAGATCAAGGTCTACGCCGTCACCACCGAGAAGCGGGTGCCGTCGCTGCCCGACGTGCCGACCACCGCCGAGGCCGGGCTGCCGAACTTCAAGATCGGCATCTGGCACGGGCTCTATGCCCCCAAGGGCACGCCCCAGCCGGTGATCGACAAGCTGGCGGCGGCGCTGCAGACGGCGCTCAAGGACCCCAACGTGGTCGCGCGCTTCGCCGATCTGGGCACCGAGCCGGTGCCGCTCGACCAGGCGACCCCGGCGGCGCTCGACGCCTATCTCAAGGCCGAGATCGTCAAATGGCAGCCGGTGATCACGGCCGCCGGCGTCTACGCGGATTGAGCGCCGGCCGCGAGCCGCATTCATCGTCTCATCGCCGGATCCAGGAGTCCCGATGCGTCTCTCCATCCGCCACCCCAAGGACTTCTGGTCCGGGCTGGTCTTCCTGGCCCTGGCCGCGGCCTTCGGCTGGATCGCCCAGGGCTATTCCATGGGCCGGGCCATCAAGATGGGGCCGGGCTACTTCCCGACCATGCTGGCCGGGATCCTGGCCCTGATCGGGCTGATCACCCTGGCGCGGTCCTTCGTGCTGGAGGGTGAGGGCGTCGGGCGCTGGGCCTGGCGCGGCGGGGCGGTCGTGCTGGGGGCGATGCTGCTGTTCGGCCTGCTGCTGCGCGGCGGCGGCTTGGTGCTCTCGGTGCTGGTGGTGGCTTTCGTCGGCGCCGCTGCCAGCGTCCGGTTCCGGGCGCCCGTCGCAGCTGCGGCCGCGGTCGCCCTCGCCATCTTCTGCGTCGCTGTCTTCGTCTGGGGGCTCGGGCTGCCGATCCCGGAATTCGGCCGCTGGTTCGGGAATTGAGGCGCGGCGATGGATCTCCTCAATGACCTGATCCTCGGCATCGGCGTCGCCTTCACGCCGGTCAATCTGGGCTACTGCTTCGTCGGGGTGCTGCTGGGCACGCTGGTCGGTGTGTTGCCGGGCCTGGGGCCCACCGCGACCATCGCCATGCTGCTGCCGGCGACCTTCGTGCTGCCGCCGATCTCGGCCCTGATCATGCTGGCCGGCATCTACTACGGCTCGCAATACGGCGGCTCGACCACCGCGATCCTGATCAACCTGCCCGGCGAATCGGCCTCGGTGGTGACCGCGATCGACGGCTACCAGATGGCGCGGCAGGGGCGGGCGGGCGCCGCCCTGGCGGCCGCCGGCATCGGCTCCTTCTTCGCCGGCACGGTCGCGACCCTGCTGATCGCGCTGTTCGCGCCGCCTCTGGCCAAGGTCGCGCTGGAGTTCGGCCCCTGGGAAAACTTCTCGCTGATGGTGCTGGGCCTCGTCGCCTCGGTGGCGCTGGCGCACGGCTCGGTCCTGAAGGCGCTCGGCATGATTGCGCTCGGCCTGCTGCTCGGCATGGTCGGGCAGGATGTCGAGACCGGCCAACCGCGCTTCACCTTCGGCATCCCCGATCTGGCGGAGGGGATCAACTTCGTCGCCATCTCGATGGGACTGTTCGGCATCGCCGAGATCATCCGCAACCTGGAGAACGAGCATCTGCGCGAGGTCATGGTGCGCAAGGTCTCGGGGCTGCTGCCGACGCGCGAGGATGCGCGCCGCATGGTCCCGGCGATCCTGCGCGGCACCGGGCTGGGCTCGCTGCTCGGCATCCTGCCGGGCGGCGGCTCGATCCTGTCCTCCTTCGCCGCCTATTCGCTGGAGAAGAAGCTCTCGCGCCGGCCGCAGGAATTCGGCCGCGGCGCGATCGAGGGCGTGGCCGGGCCGGAATCGGCCAACAACGCCGGCGCCCAGACCTCCTTCATCCCGATGCTGACGCTCGGCATCCCGCCGACCCCGGTGATGGCGCTGATGGTCGGCGCCATGATCATCAAGGGCATCCAGCCCGGGCCGCTGGTGATGACGGAGCAGCCGGACCTGTTCTGGGGCCTGATCGCCTCGATGTGGATCGGCAACTTCTTCCTGATCGTGCTGAATCTGCCGCTGATCGGGATCTGGGTGCGGCTGCTGAAGGTGCCCTACCACCTGCTGTTCCCGGCGATCCTGGTGTTCTGCTGCATCGGCGTCTACAGCCTCAGAAACAACGTCTTCGACGTCTATGTGACCGTCGTCTTCGGCCTGGTCGGCTACATCCTGGTGAAGCTGGAATGCGAGCCGGCGCCGCTTTTGCTTGGCTTCGTGCTGGGCCCGATGATGGAGGAGCATCTGCGGCGGGCGCTGCTGCTGTCGCGCGGCGACCCGCTGGTGTTCGTCACCCGCCCGATCAGCGGGACCCTTCTGGCGCTGACCGTGCTGGTGCTGCTGGTGATGATCAGCCCGGCGATCCGCCGCAAGCGCGAGGAGGCGTTCCAGGAGGAGCCGGGGTAGGGGCTCGGCCGGAATCCCTCGCGCGGACAGGAAATGTCCGGCAATTAGGCTTGGTCGGGCGGCGAATTTCCGGTTATCTGGGCGGGTCATCTCATTCTTGCCCAGCCGGTGACGCATGACCTCGCTTGCCGATCTGTCCGCCGTCGACCTCGTCGCCCGCTACCGCGACCGCAGCCTGTCGCCCGTCGAGGTGACCGAGGCGGTGCTGCAGCGGATCGAGGCCTGGGAGCCGAAGCTGCAGGCGCTGTGGGCCTTTGACCCGGCCGGCGCCCGCGCCGCCGCCGCGGCCTCGGCCGCGCGCTGGGCCGAGGGGCGGCCGCTCGGGCCCGTCGACGGCGTGCCGGTGACGATCAAGGAGAACATCGCGACCAAGGGCGTGCCGGTGCCCGTCGGCACCGCCGCCACGGCGCTGGTGCCGGCGGAGGAGGACGCGCCGCCGGCCGCGCGGCTGCGCGAATCCGGCGCCGTCATCCTGGCCAAGACCACCATGCCGGATTACGGCATGCTGTCCTCCGGCCTCTCCAGCTTTCACAAGCTGGCGCGCAATCCCTGGGACCTGTCGACCAATCCGGGCGGCTCCAGCGCCGGGGCCGGGGCGGCGGCCGCGGCCGGCTACGGCCCGATCCACATCGGCACCGATATCGGCGGGTCGGTCCGCCTGCCGGCCGGCTGGTGCGGCATCGTCGGGCTGAAGCCCAGCCTCGGGCGCATCCCGATCGACCCGCCCTATGTCGGCCGCGTCGCCGGGCCTATGACGCGAACCGTGGCCGACACGGCGCTCGCCATGTCGGTGCTGTCGCGGCCGGACTGGCGCGACGGCATGGGCCTGCCGCCGGCGGAGATCGACTGGTCCGACCTCGCCATCGACCCGAAGGGGCTGCGCATCGGCCTGATGATGGATATCGGCGCCGGCATGGCGCTGGACCCGGAGGTGGGCGAGGCGGTGACCGCCGCGGCCCGGCTGTTCGAGGCCGCCGGCGCCGTGGTCGAGCCGGTGCCGGCGATCCTGACCCGCGAGATGCTGGACGGGCTCGACGATTTCTGGCGGGCGCGGTCCTGGGACGATGTCGAGAGGCTGCCGGAGGAGCGGCGGGCGAGGATCCTGCCCTATATCCGCGCCTGGGCGGAATCGGGGGCGCGGCGCTCCGGCCTCGCCGTGGTCCGCGGCTTCAACCGCACGATGGAGATGAGAAAAGCGGCCGCCAAGCTGTTCAGTTCATTGGATTTCGTGCTGTCTCCGACGGCGCCGGTCGCGAGCTTCCCGGCGGAATGGGCCTCGCCGCTGAACGATCCGGAGAAGCCGTTCGAGCATATCGGCTACACCGTCTTCTGGAACATGTCGGAGCAGCCGGCGGTCTCGATCAACTGCGGCTATACGAAAGCCGGGGCGCCGATCGGGCTGCAGATCGTCGGCCGCCGCTTCGACGATCTCGGCGTGCTGCGCCTGGCCAAGGCCTATGAGGACCGCCGCGGCCCGCAGCGCCCCTGGCCGGTGCTGTAGGGCGCTGGCCCCTTTTTCGTCATTGCGAGGAGGCGAAGCCGACGAAGCAATCCAGGAGCCGGTGCGAGCGGCCCTGGATTGCTTCGCTGCGCTAGCAATGACGGAGAAAATAGCTATTGATAATCACTTTCACTTGATCCATTGGGTGCGCCCGACACGACACATCACATCGGACCAGCCCTCATGATATCCCGACGTTCCCTCGGCCTGGCCGCCGCCCTGCTCCTGTTCGCCGTCGGCACGGCGCCGGCGGCCGAGACCCAGACGGTCGAGGACGTCGCCGGCCGTACCGTGCAGGTCCCGGCGGAGGCCAAGCGGATCATTCTGGGCGAGGGGCGGCAGATCTATCTGCTGGCGGCGCTCGACACCGAGGCGCCGTTCCAGCGCGTCGTCGGCTGGCGCGACGATCTCGAGAAGGCCGACCGCGACGGCTACGAGATCTACCGCGCGAAATACCCCTTCATTGCCGACCTGCCGCGCTTCGGCGGTGCCAAGGAGGGCACCTTCGACGTCGAGCAGGCGCTGTCGCTGCATCCCGACGTGGTGGTGATGAACCTGGAATCGAAGCTGGCGACCGACGAGGGCGGGCTGATCGACAAGCTGGCCGCCGTCGGCATCCCGGTGGTGTTCATCGATTTCCGCGAGAAGCCCTTCGAGAATGCGGAAAAGAGCATCCGCATCCTCGGTCAGGTGATCGGGCGTCAGCAGCGAGCGGAGGAACTGATCGCCTTCCGCCGCGCCGAGATCGAGAAGGTCACGAGCCGGTTGGCGTCCTATAAGGGGCCGCGGCCGAAGGTGATGATCGACCGCGCCGGCGGCTACAGCGACGAATGCTGCATGTCCTTCGGCAACGAGAATTTCGGCCGGATGGTCGAGGTGGCCGGCGGCGACAACATCGCCCGCGACCTGATCCCCGGCACCTTCGGCACGCTGAACCCGGAGCAGATCGTGGCGTCGAAGCCGGATGTCGTGGTCGTCACCGGCAGCAACTGGACGCTGTACGAGACCGCCGGCGCCTGGGTCGGCGTCGGCCCCGGCGCCGACCGGAACGCGGCCCGCGCCCGGCTGGAGGCGCTGATGAAGCGGCCGGCCTTCACCACTATCCCGGCAACGCAGACCGGCCGGGTGTACGCCATCTGGCACCAGTTCTACGACAGCCCCTACCAGTTCGTGGCGATCCAGGCGCTGGCGAAATGGCTGCATCCGGAGCTGTTCGCCGATCTCGACCCGGACGCCACCTTCCGCAGCTTCCACGAGCGCTTCCTGCCGGTGGAGTACCGGCCCGGCTACTGGGTCTCGCTGACGCCGGGCTGACAGGCGGCCCCTTGCCCGGGCAGGGGAGGGGGCGTCCGCCCGCCCCTGCTCGCCATCGCCCGGCTCGCATCGGCGCCGGACAGGAAAGGGGATGCGCGGCCGGCAGCGCCGCGCATCCCCCATCGACCGGCGCGATCTTTCAGCCTAGGAGGGAACGAGACAGAGACCGTTGGGAGTGGTCTGTCGCGTCCGGTCTTCTCGGCCGGCTGTCGAGGCGGCTCGGCCCGAGGCCTAGAAGGCCAGGTTGATGCCGGTCAGCAGGTTGGTCGCCTCGAAATCCTTGCCCTCGCGGAAGTTCTGCTTCTCGTAGATGACCTCCGCATAGGTGTTCAGGCCCGGGGCGAGCGTGTAGGTCAGGTTCACGCCGGCGATATGGTTGTCCGCCAGGTTCGTGGCGCCGGTGTCGGGCTGCTCGAGGCCGTTGTTGTTGCCGGCCCAGGTGTAGGCGTAGGACACCGAGGTCAGGAACGGACCCCACTGGTAGCTCAGGTCGCCGATGACGGTGTCCACCGGCTTGCTGGTCAGGTACAGGCTGGAATAGTGGGTCCAGTTCACGCTGGCGGCGATGCCGCCCGACTTGACCCGGCCGCCGAGGGTGTAGGCCTCGAGATCGTGATGCTCCGGATTGTTGTCGGTGGTGACGCCGTTGCCGTAGGCGGCCGTCGCGGCGAGGCGCAGGCCGACGCCGCCGCCGATATCGCCGTCCCAGGCCGCGCCGCCGGTCACGACGTTCTCGTACAGCGTGCTGTCGTCGTTGATCAGGTCATTGCGGCCGCCCGGGCCGGCATGGGTCGAGCCGCCCACGACCGGCGTGAAGTCGACGCCGAAGCTGAAGCCGCCGATCGTCGGCGAGGTGTATTTGATGCGCGTGTCGTCGTTCGCCAGGCCGCCGAGATAGGTCGCATCGATCGAGTAGAACTGGCCGCCGCCCAGCGGGAAGTCACCATCCAGCAGGTCGCCGAAATCCATGCCGCCGGCACCGATGGCGCCGGCCAGCTCGTCATGGGCGTAGATGTAGCCGAAATCGTCGGCGACGGTCGGGCCGTCACCGAAGGTGATGGTGCCGAAGCTGCCCTTCACATAGACATAGGTGCGGTCGACCTGGACGCCGTCCCGCCGGTTGACCGAGTCGAAGCGGATGCGGCCGCCGTATTCCAGGCCGGAATCGGTGACGTTCTTGATGTCGAACTGCATCCGCGCATTGGTCTGGAAATCGTAGTCGCGGTCGAATTCGGAGTGGTCGGTGTTGGAGATCACCAGCGCCGACTGCGCGGCGACGAACCCCGTGATCTTCAACTGCAGACCGGACGTCACGTTCTGATCGGCCGCCGACGCCGGCATGGTCCCGACCAACGCGGCAGCGGCCAGCGCCGTGCCCCCCAGCAGTACCTGCTTCATCCTGCCTCCCTCTGCCCGCATCGATGCGGGGCGCGATCACTCAGGACACCCTCCGTCCGTCTGCCGCCGTGATCTGTGTCGTGGAAGGCACAGTCGGGTTGGCCTGCTGGCCGCTTCGGCCGGGCGCCTGAGACCGCCGAAACCCTATTCCCGCCAAAAAAAGCAACATACATACAAAAATGTATACTTTGTTGCGGCCGCGATCCGTTGCCGGCGGGCCACACCGGCTGCTGACCGCACGCGAGCGCCGCGGAGCGGACCGCATGGGCAAGGGCGCATCGGCATACGGTCACAGGGCCTAGCCGCTGGCTTGCACCGGCCGGCTGCTGGTCTCGCTGATGCCGGGCTGAGAAAGGGGCCGGATCATCCGAACCCCGCGACGTGCAAGGGATCGGCGTGTGATCTGCGCCTGCCGATCGTTCTACGGCAATCGGTCCATGTCATGAAAACGACGCTGACCGCCCGTAGATTGCGTGCGGTGAAACGTCGATCTGAAGAGCCGGAGCGTGCCTGGGCCGCTCGACCAAACGGCCGATCAGGGGGTCGCCCAGGGCGGCGGCGGATCGAGGAGGGCTGAGCTCATGCCGGGACCCGTCGGACCCGAGTTCGTCGTCAACACCTGGAACGGAGCGTGGCAGGACAACCCGGACGTCACGACGCTCAAGAACGGCAACGTCGTCGTCATCTGGGACTCGGTGTATCTGGAGGGCGAACAGGACGTCCACTATGTCGCCGCCCAGGTCTTCCACCCCGACGGCACGCCGGTCGGCAACGAAAAGATCCTGTCGGACCTCTCCCTCGTCGCCAACCACGCCCGGATCGAGGCGCTCGAGGGCGGCGGCTTCGCAGCAGTGTGGGAAGGCAGCCCCGGATCGGTCCTGGAGCGGACCGACATCTACACCGCCGTCTATGACGACAACGGCAACCGCGTCGGCGCGATCCAGAAGGTCAACCAGCCCACCGACGACTGGTACTTCGCCCCCGAGATCGTCTCCCGTGCGGACGGCGGCTACACCGTCATCTGGTCGCGCGAGGGGACGGCCGACGGTGAGCCGGCGTTCGATGGCGACAACTCCTTCGCCAGGAGCTTCTCGGCAGCCGGCTCACCCGTCGACAGCGCTTTCCAGCTCAACGAGCGGACCTTCGGCGATCAGCACAACGTGCGCGCGGTGCAACTCTCCAACGGCAACATCGTCACGGTCTGGGAAAGCGAATACGGCAGCCAGAGCCCGTACGGCGTCCCCTCGGATCTGCGCGCGCGCATCCTCGGCCCCGACGGGCGTCCGGTCACGGCGGAGTTCGGCTTGGCTCCCGAGACGAACGGCCCCAACGAGGGCTTCGCGCTCACGAACACAGACATTTCCGTCGCGGCGCTCACCGGCGGCCGCTTCGTCGCCACCTGGGTGGAGACGGTTCTCGAGGGCCAGCCGGACGGCGACACCGCCTTCCGGCTCTACGGCCGGATCTTCTCGGCCGACGGCCGGCCCGAGACGGCGACGTTCCAGATCAATACCTTCGATGGGGAGATCCCGGACCATTCGAGCGTGGTCGGCCTGACGGGCGGCGGCTTCGTCGTGGTCTGGGATCAATGGGGCCCAGAGGAGCTGGACGGGCAGCTTCCGGACCGGCATTTCGAGGAAGTTTTCGGCCAGTACTTCTCCGAGGACGGGCGCAAGGTCGGCGACAACTTCCTGATCAACCAGTCACACGTCGACACCCAGGAATGGCCATCGGTCACGGCGCTGGAGAACGGCGGGTTCTTCGTGGCCTACGAGAGCGAATATCTCGACGGCGACGACGACGCGATCGGCGGCCGTGTGTTCTCCGGCCTCACGCGGGAGTTGACGGGCACTGCCGGCGACGATCTCCTGGAAGGCGCCGCCGCCGCCGAGCGCATCGACGGCCTCGACGGGAACGACCAGCTGATCGGCCATGGCGGCGACGACATCCTGATGGGGGGCGGCGGCGACGACGTGCTCCGCGGCGGCGCCGGGGCGGACCGGCTCGACGGCGGCGCAGGCATCGACATCGTCAGCTATTATGCCGGCACCGTCGGCGTGACGGCGAATCTCTCCACCAGCCGGGGCACCGGCGGCGACGCCCAGGGCGACACCCTGGTCTCGATCGAGAATGTTTCGGGCAGCCAGGCCAACGACACCCTCACCGGCAACAGCGGCGCCAACACGCTGCAGGGCTGGAACGGCAGCGACGTGCTCCGCGGCGGCGCCGGGGCGGACCGGCTCGACGGCGGCGCAGGCACCGACATCGTCAGCTATTATACCGGCACCGTCGGCGTGACGGCGAATCTCTCCACCAGCCGGGGCACCGGCGGCGACGCCCAGGGCGACACACTGGTCTCGATCGAGAATGTTTCGGGCAGCCAGGCCAACGACACCCTCACCGGCAACAGCGGCGCCAACACGCTGCAGGGCTGGAACGGCAGCGACGTGCTCCGCGGCGGCGCCGGGGCGGACCGGCTCGACGGCGGCGCAGGCACCGACATGGCCAGCTACTATACCGGCACGGTCGGCGTAGCAGTGGATCTCTCCCTCGGCCGGGGCGCCGGCGGCGATGCTCAGGGCGACATCCTGGTCTCGATCGAGAATGTTTCGGGCAGCCAAGCCGACGATACCCTCACCGGCAACAGCGGTGCCAACACGCTGCAGGGCTGGAACGGCAGCGACGTGCTTCGCGGCGGCGCCGGCAAGGACACGCTGACCGGCGGCGTCGGCGGCGACCGCTTCGTCTTCGCCGCGACGGGCGACAGCGTCACGGGTGCCAGCGCCGACCGGATCACCGACTTCAGCCATGCCCAGGGCGACAGGATCGACCTGTCGGCGATCGACGCCGTTTCGGGCGTCGCCGGCAACCAGGCCTTCACCTTCATCGGCTCGGGTCTCTATACCGGCGCCGCCGGCCAGTTGCGCTATGCGGTCAGCAACGGCCAGACCACCATCGCCGGCGACGTGAACGGCGATCGCCAGTCCGACTTCCATATCGTGCTGAACGGCGCCGTCTCGCTGCAGGCGTCGGACTTCGTTCTATAGGGCGGGCAAGAGATCGAAACGGAAGCACTGTCACCGGACTTCCGGGATCTGGTCAGGCAATGGCGGGCGCAGGTCGCCGCCGATGCGGGCGGCCGAGCGCTTCCCGTCGCCCCTTGATGAGAAGACGTTCGGAGCTCGCCTATTGGCCGATGAGCCATGCCAGGGTGCCGCCGACGGCCGAAAGCAGCCCCCAGATCAGGAACATCCTCGCGGTTCCGACCATCATGTTGTCGCCGAGGATCTTCCTGATGATGCGGTCGTCGTCCACGATGGTCCCCATCGATGCGGCGCTGGGCGTCAATGCCCTCGGCACAAGGGGCTGTCAACGACGCGCCTGCATCTCCGGCGCGCGGCAGCGGCCCGCGGATGCGGTGCTCGGCATTTCGGATGATCAGGTGGTGATCGAAACGGGCGGGATCGAGGTAGGATGCAGGTGGCGGGCAGCGCCGGACGCCCGGGTGCCGACGACTGGACCTTCGGCCCGAACTGCGTCGGCCGGGACGTGCGGATGCCCCGGCCGGCGAACAGGGAGCGCAACCGAACCATGACCATATCCCCGCGCGATCCTGTGACGGCTCGCGATCCGGCGTCCCTTGTGATCGGTGCGATTGCCGCGCAGGTGATCGGCGGGTTGGTCGCGCAGATGTCGCCCTTCATGATCGGCGGGTTCATGGATGGTCTCTCGCTTTCGGAACGCGACGCCGGCTTCGTCGCCTCGGTCGAGTTCCTGGCCCTCGCCATCACCGCGATCGCCATCGCGCCGGCTCTGCCCCGGCTGTCCTTTCGACGCGTCGGCCTCGTCGCCGTCGCGCTGGCGTTGCTTGCCCAGGCCGCTTCGATCTTCAGCGCTTCGCTGGCGTCACTCGCCCTGCTGCGCGGACTCGCGGGCGTCGGCGAGGGCGCGCTTTGGGCCGTGTCGCTCTCCATCATCGCCTCCCGTTCCCGCAACCCGGACAAGGTCTACGGCTATTTCCAGGTCGTCTGGGCCTTGGGCAGCGTCCCGCTCTTCGCCGTCGGCGGTCAGCTCACCGACGCCTATGCGCAGCGCGGCATCCTCGCGCTGGTCGCGGGCGTGACCCTCGCCCTCGCGCCGCTGCTGCTGCTCATTCCGGACGCCAGGGCCAAAAGCGACGAGGCCGCGACGGACGCGGCGCAGGCCCCGCCGCTGCTCGGGATCACAACGCTCGCGGCGACTGCGCTCTACGTGACGGCCTCCGCCGCGCTCTACGCCTTCAGCGCGCCTCTGGGCGAGCTTGCGGGCCTCGACGCGGGCGCCGTCGGCTATGCGCTCACCGTCGCATCGCTGGTCGGTCTCGCCGGCGCAGGGGCCGCCACCGTGCTCAACATACGCTGGGGGCGGGCGCTCCCCGTTTCGGGGTTCTGCGTCGTCTTCATGCTCGTCGCGCTCGTGCTCTGTCTCTGGCGCAACCCGACTGCCTATGTCGTCGCCCTCGTCGCATCGGTCATCATCTATTACTTCTCGATGCCCTACATGTTCGGCCTCGCCGCCGCGCTCGACCGCAGCGGGCGCTGGGCCGCAGCGGCGGGATCGGCCTATCTGCTCGGCTTCGCTGCCGGCCCGGCGGCCGCCGGCGCCCTGATCGTGGCGGCGGGCTATGCCGGCCTCGCCGCCGCCTGCGTCGCCATCACGGCCGCCGCCTGGGGGCTGGCCATGATCGTCCATCGGCGCCTGAGAGGGCCGGTCCACGCCGCGCTTCCCTCCGACGCCCCGGCCTGAAGCGGCCGGGCGAGCCTAGGCCGCTCCCCTCTCGCGCAGCTCGGCCGGCAGCGCCTCCCAGGCGCGAACGAGCTCGCCGACGGAGGTCAGCTGCATCTTGCGCATGACGTTGCTGCGGTGGAGCTTGACGGTGACCTCGCTGATGTCGAGGTCATAGGCGATCTGTTTGTTGAGGCGCCCCAGAGCCACGGCGCACATCACCTGCCGCTCGCGCGGGGTCAGGGTCCTGTAGCGGTCGAGATGCAGCCGAGTGACCCGGGCCTTGGCGCGCTGCGCGGCATCCAGCGCAACGCCCGCAGCCACTGCGTCCAGCAGCGTCTGGTCCCGCACCGGTTTGGTGAGGAAATCCACGGCGCCAGCCTTCATCGCCTGGACCGTCATCGGAATGTCGCCGTGCCCGGTCAGGAAGATGATCGGCTTGGTGTTGCCGTTCTGGGCCAGATGCTGCTGCAGGTCGAGGCCGCTCGCCCCCGGCATGCGCACGTCCAGGATCATGCAGCCGGGGCTGTCCACGATATCGGCGCCGAGCAATTCGCGGGTCGAAGCGAAGCAGACCGGCTGGAAACCCGCCGACAGCATCAATTCCGACAGCGCCTCCCGAACGGATGCCTGATCATCGACGAT
Organism: Inquilinus limosus DSM 16000; assembly: GCF_000423185.1. GTDB lineage: Bacteria > Pseudomonadota > Alphaproteobacteria > DSM-16000 > Inquilinaceae > Inquilinus > Inquilinus limosus. The sequence goes on from NZ_AUHM01000015.1 coordinate 80,423, forward strand.
GATGACGATCGCCTGCTCCGTGTCGCTCCCTCGCTGCGGCGATAACGGTGCCGATCTCCCTAGGAGCGGCTGGTCAACTTGCATGATCACCCTCCCTGTCTCGGTTGCGTAAGGCGTCGCCGACGGCCGCAAGCAGGGCCTTGGCGTCGAAGGGCTTGCGGAAGAATCCGCTGATGCCCTGGGCTCGGTCCTGATCCGCGATTTCATGGCGGCCGGTGATCAGGAACACCGGCAGCTCGGGACGCGCCTTCCGCACCAGGTCGCGAAGCTCGAAACCGTCCATGCCGGGCAACCCGATGTCGGTGATGAGCAGGTCCAGACCCGACAGACCGCTGATCAGCAGCGATCCCGCCGACGAGAAGCTGCGGGCCACATAGCCCGCGGACTCCAGAAGATCCTGCAGCGATTCCAGCAGCCTCGGATCGTCATCGACGATCGCCACGACAGGTCCCGGCTTGCTCACGCTCAACTCCCCTTGCCCGGCGCGAATGCGTGATCGGCATCTCCGATCTTTCCGCGATTCCAGCTCATGCTGCCTCGCTCGCGACCAGCGGAAGCGTGAAGATGACGGTCGCCCCGCACGGCTCGTTGTCGGCTGTCCAGAGGCGCCCCCTATGCGATTCGATGATCGAACGGCAGATGGCGAGCCCCATGCCCATCCCATGCTGCTTGGTCGTGAAGAACGGTTCGAAGACGCGCTCGGGGTCCCTGAAACCCGGTCCGGCGTCTCGAACCTCGACGCGGATCGTGTCGGGGCCGTCGCGGCGGGAGCGGATCTGGAGCGCACGCTCACCGTCGAACACGCCGTCCATCGCCTCGATCCCGTTCCGGATCAGGTTCACGATCACCTGCTGCACCTGGACACGATCGAGCGCGACCGACGGCAGGTCCGGCGCGAGGGCGGTCCTGATGCGGATGTCCTTCGCCGCGATCTCGTCGGCCATCAGCGTGCAAACCTCGCCGATCAGGCGGTTGACGTCTTCCGACGACCGGGTTTGCGGCGCGTGCCGGAAGAGGGCGCGGATGCGGCTGATGACATCGGCAGCCGAGTTGGCGTCGCGGGTGATGCGCTCGGCCGTGATCTTCGCGCGCTCGATGTTCGGGGGCTCAGCGGACAGCCAGCGGTGGCAGGCGTGGGAATTGGCGACGATCGCGGCCAGCGGCTGGTTCACCTCATGCGCGATCGAGGCGGAAAGCTCGGCCAGGCTTGCCGCCTGGGTCGCCTGTGCGAGCCTGCCCGAGGCGCGCCGCAGCGCGTCTTCGGCGCGCACCTGATCGTCGATGTCGTGGCAGAGGCCGAACCACTGGACGATGCGTCCATCCTCATCCCGCAGCGGCTCGGCGCGGCCCGACATCCAGCGATACTCGCCGTCGTGACGACGCAGCCGATACTTCATGGAGAAGACTTCGCCCGTGGCGAGGCAGCGGCCGAACACCTCGTTCATCTCCACCGTATCGTCCGGATGGAAGATCGTGGCCATCACCACCTCCAGCCGCATCCTGTCCGTCGTGTCGACGCCGAGATAGTCGGCCATGTGCTTGTTGAGGAAGGACGTTTCTCCCTCCGGGGTGACGCGCCAGAGGTGACTCGGAATCATGTCCACGAGCAGCGAGAGCTCCCGCTCCCGGGCCTGCAGCGCCTCTTCGGCGTGCATCTGATCGTCGATGTCGTGGCAGAGGCCGTACCACTGGAGGATGCGTCTCGAGAGATCCCGCATCGGCTCCGCCCGGCTCGACATCCAGCGGTAGACGCCGTCGTGGCGACGCAGCCGATACCGCATGGCGAAAGCTTCGCCGGTTCGGAGGCAACGCCCGAGCGCGTCCCCGAACGCCGATGCGTCGTCGGGGTGGACGGAGGCCTCTATCATCGCGGCCAGCCGGGTCATTCCCGGCTTGTCCGTATCCGGCACGTCCAGGCCTGTGAAATCGACCATGCGCTTGTTGAAGAAGGTCGGCTCGCCGTCGGGCGTCAGGCGCCAGACATGGCTCGGGACCATGTCCACGAGCTGCGAGAGCTCGCGCTCCCGGTGGCGCAACGCCTCCACGCTTTGGCGCAATGTGAGCACCGCCATATGGTGCTGCCGGGATATGGCGGCCACGATCAGCGCCGATAAGGCCGAGATCGCCAGGAACAGCTGCAGCATGACCTGCTTGTGCCTCTGGGACTCGGGATCGCCGGCAAACTGGCTGGCGCCGAAGACCGTGAACGCCGCCGTGACCAGGGCCAGGAGGGCCAGGGTGGCGACGGCGCCCTTGAACTCGAAGCGCACCGCGGCCCAGAGCAGAGGCGGCATGACGATGTAGGCGAAGGGCAGGTAACCGCTCAAGGACAGGGCGGCGGCGGCGAGAAAGATCAGCCCCAGGACGCCGGCCTCGATCCAGCGCGCGGCCGAGATCCGGGCCTTGCCGCGCCAGCTCTGGAACACGACCAGCGCCAGCGGCGCCACGATCAGGACCCCGGTGGCGTCTCCGATCCACCAGAGCGGCCAGGCGGTGGCGAAGGATTGCGATTGGATGCCGAACCACGCCAGCGTCGCGCTTCCCACCGTCGCGCTGATCACCGGCGCGATTCCGGCGCCCAGCACGACCAGTGCGAGAACCTCCCGCAGGGTCTCCAGCCGGACCGGCCGCCCGCAGGCCCGGTTCACCAGCCATGCGCCGGCCGCCGCCTCGAGAGCGTTGCCGGCATAGATCAGCAAGGCCGCCGGCAGCGGGCTGTGGAACCACAGGACATTGCTGAACAGCTCGGCCAGGCAGCCCCCCAGCACCCACCACGGCCAGCTGGGCCTCGGGGCCAGGATCAGCGTCGCCATGAAAAGCCCGCCCGGAGGCCAGATGGAAATGCCCGTGCCGGGCACGATCGCGAGCGACTGGGCGAAGCCGCCGGCCAGCACGTAGGCCGCCATGAACAGCCCCAGGTGCAGGAATGGGGGGCGGTGCGACCAGGCGCGCATCATCGGCTGCTCCTACCGGACCAAGACGCCCTGGGGGACCGTCAACGTCCGTCTACACATCCATGTCCGGGGCGACGACATCCGAGCTGGCGATATTGCACTCCACTCCACTCTAATCCCGGCATGCCTCAACCGCACCTCATGGAAATCCATGCATTGTGCGGAGGCGTGACCGCTGCGGCCTTGCGCTTCGGGGCGAGCCGGGCCGGTCCGGTGAACGTCTCGCGAGGCGGAGAGGCGCTCATTTGTCCGGCTATTGACAGGCCGGCGGTGACGGGTCCAGTGTCGATCCACAATATGGATAGATCGTCCACATAGTGGACAAGGAGGAAAGCGTCATGCCAGCCGACGCCGCCGACACCAAGCGGATGCCCTACCAGTATCCGAACCCGTCCGAGGCGCTGCCCGACATCGTCGTGCCGCACGCCATCCCGCAGGACGAGCGGATCTGGGTGCCGCAGGCCGAGAACGTCTGGTTCCGGCCACTTTGTCTTAACATCTCAAGCGGTTATTGGATGAACCTCCTGCGGGTTCGCAAGGCCGGCGTGCTCAGCCGCCACCGCCATCCGGGGCCGGTGCATGGTTTCGTGCTGAGGGGCAGCTGGCGCTACCTGGAGCATGACTGGGTCGCCACCGAGGGCAGCTACGTCTTCGAGCCGCCGGGCGAGACCCACACCCTCGTGGTCGACGAGGATGTCGAGGAGATGATCACCTACTTCCAGGTCAACGGCGTCATGTACTACGTCGACCCCTGGGGCAAGCACACCGGCTACGAGGACGTGTTCACCAAGCTGGACATGTGCCGCAAGCACTACACCGAAGTCGGGCTCGGCGCGGACTACGTCGATCAGTTCATCCGCTGATCGCGACCGAAAAGCCAGAAAATCCAAGGTTCTGAGGAAAACGTCTCATGTCATCCGGCAAGCCGCCGCGGATCCGCCGGATCCAGTGGATCGCCGTCGCCTTCCTGACCGCGGCCGGCATCGTCAACTATCTCGACCGCAGCACCCTGTCGATCGCCAATCACGACATCTCCGCCGAGCTCGGCCTGTCGGGCACGCAGATGGGGCTGCTGCTCTCCGCCTTCTCCTGGGCCTACGCCTTCTCGCAGCTGCCGGTCGGAGCGATGCTCGACCGCTTCGGCGCCCGCATCATGCTCGGCGCCGGCATGTTCTTCTGGTCGCTGGCGCAGCTCGCCGGCGGGCTGGCGCAGTCGCTGGGCCAGCTGATCGGCACCCGGGCCGTGCTCGGCGTCGGCGAGGCGCCCCAGTTCCCGGCCGGCGCCAAGGTGATCAGCGAATGGTTCCCGATGCGCGAGCGCGGCATGCCGACCGGCGTTTTCATCGCCTCCTCCTGCATCGGCCCGGCGATCGCGCCGCCGATCCTGACCGCGCTCATGCTGGCCTTCGGCTGGCGCCCGATGTTCGTCCTGATGGGCGCGCTCGGCGTGATCGTCGCCGTCGGCTGGTACCTGATCTACCGCAACCGCGGCGAGACGCCGCTGACCGAGGCCGAACGCTCCTTCCTCGACGACGGCCGCCCGGCGCAGGCCAAGCCGCGGCAGAGCTTCGCCGACTGGGCCGGGCTGTTCGCGAACCGCACCACCTGGGGCATGGTGCTCGGCTTCATGGGCGTGATCTACATGGTCTGGCTGTACCTGACCTGGCTGCCCGGCTATCTGGAGCATGAACGGGGTCTCAGCATCGCCCGCACCGGCTGGGTGGTGGCCATCCCCTATCTCGTCGGCGCGCTCGGCATGCTCTGCTCCGGCAAGGTGGCGGACTTCCTGCTGGCCCGCGGCGTCGGGGCTGTCGCCAGCCGCAAATGGCCGATGGCGGCGGGGCTGGTCGGCGGCGCGGTCTTCACCCTGCCGGCCGCCTATACGCCGAGCCTGACCATGGCGATCGTTTACATCTCGCTGGCCATGTTCTGCATCAACTACGCCAGCTCGACCGCCTGGATGCTGGTCAGCGCCGCGGCGCCGTCGCGGCAGGTGGCGTCGCTCGGCAGCATCCAGAACTTCGGCGGCTACTTCGCCGGCTCCTTCGCGCCGATCATCACCGGCTTCGTGCTCGACCGGACCGGCTCCTTCGTCGACGCCCTGCTGATCAGCGCCGCCGTCGCCGCGGTGGCCGCCCTGGCGCTCGTGGTGCTGGTGCGGAACCCGATCGCGGACCGGGCGGCGGCAGCCCCGGAGGGGAGCTTCGCATGACCTTCCAGCCCGATCTCTTCACCGGCCGCACGGTCCTCGTCTCCGGCGGCACCCAGGGCATCGGCGCCGCCATCGCGGCCGAGCTGGCGCGGCTGGGGGCGACCGTGACCGCCGCCGGCCTGGCCCCGGCCGCGGGGGCCGAGCCGCCGCAGGGCGCGCAGCTGGCCGAGCTCGACGTCACCGACGCCGCGGCGGTCGAGGCGCTGATCGGCGGCCTCGGCCGGCTCGACATCCTGGTCAACTGCGCCGGGGTGATCCGCCGCGGGGCGGAGCACGACCCGGCGGTGTTCGAGCAGGTGCTGGCGGTGAACCTGACCGGCACGATGCGGCTCTGCGCCGCCGCCCGGCCGCTGCTGAAGGAGGCGAAGGGCTGCATCGTCAACACCGCCTCGATGCTCAGCTTCTTCGGCGGCGGGCTGGTGCCGGGCTACAGCGCCAGCAAGGGAGGGGTGCTGCAGCTGACCAAGTCGCTCGCCATCGCCTATGCCGCGGACGGCATCCGGGTGAACGCGGTGGCGCCGGGCTGGATCGCCACGCCGCTGACCCAGGCGCTGCAGGACGACCCGGCCCGCTCCGCCGCCATCCTGGCCCGCACCCCGATGGGCCGCTGGGGCCGGCCGGAGGACGTGGCCCAGGCCGTCGCCTTCCTGTGCAGCCCGGCCGCCGGCTTCATCACCGGCGTGGCGCTGCCGGTCGATGGCGGCTATCTCGTCGCCTGAGTCAGGGGATCGAGCGGTGATGGGGCAGGGCGGTTCGGCGGCGGTGCAGGGGGCGGCGGCCTTCGGCAAGGCGATGACGGTGCTGCAGGCCGTGGCCGATGCCGTCGAGCCGGTCTCGGTCGCGGCGATCGCCCGCATCACCGGCCATCCGCGCCCGACCGTGCACCGCATCGTCGCGGCGCTCGCGGCCGAGGGCATGCTGGCGGAGGTGCCGCGCGGCGGCGCCTTCGGCCTCGGCCCGCGGCTGATGGCGCTGGCGGCCCGCGCCTGGGACCGGTTCGAGCTGCGCCTGATCGCGGCGGCGGAGCTGGCGAAGCTGCGCGACGCCACCGGCGAGACCGTGCATCTCGCCGTCCGCAGCGGGCATGAGATGATCTATGTCGACAAGCTGGAGAGCCCGCGGGCGGTGCGCATGGCCTCGCGCATCGGCACCCGCGTGCCGCTCCATTCCAGCTCCGTCGGCAAGGCGTGGCTCGCGGCGCTGCCGCCGGCCGAGGCCGCGGCACTGCTGCCGACGCTCGATCTCGTCGCGATGACACCGCAGACGCTGACGACGGTCGAGGCTCTGGCGGCGGAGATCGAGCGCATCCGCGCCCGCGGTTATTCCATCGACGCCGAGGAGAACGAGGCCGACATCTGGTGCTATGGCGGCGCGATCGAGGGGGCCGGCGGGGCGGTCGGCTGCATCAGCGTCAGCATCCCGAAATACCGGGCCGCGACCGACGACCCCGAACGCTACGCCGGGCCGCTGCTCGCCTGCTGCCGCCGCATCGCCGCGCTGGTGGCTGAGGGGGTGCGGTGAGCGTGTGGAGGTTTCGTGAAATCCGCCCTTGCCTCCGGCGGCCGAAGCTCCGATATAGGGCGCGGGAGATCGGCGCGGGCGTGTCCCTCGCCAACCCGGTCAGGTCCGGAAGGAAGCAGCCGTAACGAGTTTCGGCACGGGTCGTTGCCGGTCTCCCACCTTTCCCTCACCTTCCGATCGCTCATCGCCCGACGGGTCGTGCTTCGGCCTTTCGACCGCGACGTCCATTCCCTATGATCGCGCGCCATGAGCGATGACGCAGCCCTGCCCCTGATCAGTCCCGAGGACTCGCCGCAGCCCGAAAAGGCCGCGGCCTACCGCGTGCTGGCGCGGAAGTACCGGCCGACCACCTTCGCCGACATGATCGGCCAGGACGCGCTGGTGCGCACCCTGACCAACGCCATCGCCTCGGGCCGGCTGGCGCACGCCTTCGTGCTGACCGGGGTGCGCGGCGTCGGCAAGACCACCACGGCGCGGATCCTGGCCCGGGCGCTGAACTGCGTCGGGCCGGACGGGCAGGGCGGGCCGACCGCCCATCCCTGCGGCGTGTGCGAGCCCTGCCGCACCATCCTGCAGGACCGCAACGTCGACGTGATGGAGATGGACGCCGCCAGCCGCACCGGCGTCGACGACATCCGCGAGATCATCGACGGCGTGCGCTACGGCCCGGTGGCGTCGCGCTATAAGGTCTATATCATCGACGAAGTGCACATGCTGTCCAAAAACGCCTTCAACGCGCTGTTGAAGACGTTGGAAGAACCGCCGCCGCATGTGAAATTCGTCTTCGCCACCACCGAGATCCGCAAGGTCCCGGTGACGGTGCTGTCGCGCTGCCAGCGCTTCGACCTGCGCCGCATCGGCGCCGACCAGTTGCAGGCCTATTTCACCCAGATCCTGGAGAAGGAAGGCGTGGCGGCGGAGCCGGAGGCGGTGGGCATGATCGCCCGCGCCGCCGATGGGTCGGCGCGCGACGGGCTGTCGCTGCTGGACCAGGCGATCGCCCAGGGCACGCCGGTCGGCGACAAGCCCTTCATCGCCGCCGCCCAGGTGCGCGAGATGCTGGGCCTGGCCGATCGCTCCAGCGTCATCGACATCCTGGAGGCCGCCTTCGCCGGCGAGGGCCCCCGCATGCTGGAGGGGCTGGAGGCGGCGCGCCGGGCCGGCGCCGACCCGCAATCGGTGCTGGGCGACCTGCTGGACTTCGTCCATTTCGTCACCCGCGCCCGCATGGTGCCGGCCGTCCTCGAGGATCCGTCGGTGCCGGAGGTCGAGCGCAAGCGCGGCGGCGCCCTGGCCGAGAAGATTTCCCTGCCGGGCCTGACCCGGGCTTGGCAGACCCTGCTGAAGGGGGCCGGCGAGGTGCAGGCGGCGCCGAACCCGCAGGCGGCGCTGGAGATGGTGCTGATCCGCCTGCTCTATATGAGCGATCTGCCGAGCCCGGGCGAGCTGATCCGCAAATTCGGCGACCTGCAGGCCCAGGGGGCAGTGGCCCCTGGCCCGGCCCCGGTGCCCGGCCCCGGCGGCGGCGCCCGGATGGCGGCGTCCGGCGCCGCCCTGTCCGTGGTTCCCGCCGACCCGGCGCCGGCCGCCGCGCCTGCCGTCGCCCCGGCGCCGGCCCCCGTCGCGGTTGCGGCGGCCCCGGCGGCCAAGCCGGCGCTGCGGGCCGATCCGAAGAGCTTCCAGGAGCTGGTGGAGATCGCCTTCCACCGCGACGTGGTGCTGCACGGCCAGCTGGTCAGCGCGGTGCATCTGGTGCATTTCGAGCCGGGGCGGCTGGAGTTCCGGCCGCATGAATCGGCGCCGCCGGACCTGGCCAACCGCCTGGGCACCGCGCTGCGCGACTGGACCGGCGAGCGCTGGGTGGTCAGCGTCTCCGGCGCCGAGGGCGCGCCGACGCTCTCCCAGCAGGCGCGGACCGACCGCGAGAACGCGCTGGCCCAGGCCGCCGAGCATCCGCTGGTCAAGGCGGTGATGGCCGCCTTCCCGGGCGCGGTGATCCGCGATCTGCGTAACCCGCTGGAACAGGACGATGCGGCCGGGCCGGCAGCCGAGCCGATGCCCGCCGCCGATGCCACCGATGAAGAGGAGCCGCGAGAGGCATGAAGAATCTCGGACAGATGATGAAGCAGGCGCAGGAGATGCAGGCCAAGATGGCCGAGATGCAGTCGCGCCTGGCGGAGATCGAGGTTCCGGGCCAGGCCGGCGCCGGCATGGTCTCGGTGGTGCTGAACGGCAAGGGCGAGCTGCGCTCGCTGAAGATCGACCCGAAGCTCGCCGACCCGGCCGAGATCGAGGTGCTGGAGGATCTGGTCGTCGCTGCCTTCAACGACGCCAAGGGCAAGGTCGAGGCCGCGGTGCAGGAAGAGACCCAGAAGCTGATGGGCGGGCTGAAGCTGCCGCCGGGGATGAAGCTGCCGTTCTGAGGCGCCTCGTCCCCCCAATGCCCCTGCGCCTCGCCTATATGGGCACGCCGGATTTCGCGGTGCCCGCGCTGCTCGCGCTGATCGATGCCGGGCATGAGATCGCGGCCGTCTACACCCAGCCGCCGCGCCCGGCCGGCCGCGGCTACAAGCTGCAGCCCTCGCCGGTGCAGCGCGTGGCGGAGGAGCGCGGACTGCCGGTCCGCCACCCCAAGACTCTGCGCACCCCGGAGGCGCAGGCGGAGTTCGCGTCGCTGGGCCTCGACGCCGCGGTGGTCGCGGCCTATGGGCTGATCCTGCCGCAGCCGGTGCTCGATGCGCCGCGGCTCGGCTGCTTCAACATCCATGCCTCGCTGCTGCCGCGCTGGCGCGGCGCCGCGCCGATCCACCGCGCCATCCTGGAAGGCGACGCCGAGACCGGCGTCACCATCATGCGCATGGAGGCGGGGCTGGACACCGGCCCGATGCTGCTGATGGAGCGCGTCCCGATCGGCCCGGAAACCACGACGCCGGAACTGCACGACACCCTGGCGGCCCTCGGCGCCCGGCTGATCGTGCCGGCGCTGGAGGCCGTGGCCGCGGGCACTGCAGTGGAGACGCCGCAGCCGGAGGCTGGCGTCACCTACGCCGCCAAGATCGCGCCGGAGGACGGCCGTATCGACTGGGCCGACGCCGCCGCGGTCGATCGCCAGGTGCGGGCCCTGACGCCGAAGCCCGGCGCCTGGTTCGAGCATGAAGGGGAGCGGATCAAGGTGCTGGCGGCCGTGCCGGCCGAAGGCTCCGGCGCGGCGGGCATGGTGCTGGACGACAAGCTGACGGTGGCCTGCGGCCGCGGCGCGATCCGGCTTCTCCGGCTGCAGCGCCCGGGCAAGGCGCCGGTGCCGGCGCGCGATCTGCTGAACGGGTTCCCGATCCCGGCCGGCACCATCTTGAACTAGGTACGGAATAAGATCCCAGGCCCACCGTTGTCACGGAAACGTCACATGATCCGGAGACAACGGTGCCCGCCCGACAAACCCTCGCGCCGCCCCTCGCACCGGGCCGCCTGACCCTTCCCGAACCGCGGACGCTTCTCGCCCTCTCGCTGGCGGTCCTGCTGCCGGTCGCGGTCGATATCGGGCTGGCGTCGCTCGACCGGCCGGCCCGCGCCGCTCTGATCCTGTTCGGCCTCGCCGTCATCGGCTGGGGGCTGACGCGGCTGGACGACACGCTGGTCGCGCTGCTGGCGGCGCTCGGCATGGCGCTCTGGGTCTTCCCGGCGCCGGACCCGGTGTTCGCGGCGCTGGGCAACGACCTCGTCTGGCTGCTGATCGCCGCCTTCATCCTGGCGGATGCGTTGAAGCGGGCGGGGCTGGCCGACCGCCTGGCCCGGCTGGTCGCGGCGCGTGCCCGCACCCCGCGCACGCTGTTCCATGGGCTCGGCCTCGTGATGCTGGCGACCGCCTTCGTCGTTCCCTCGACCTCGGGCCGGGCCGCGCTGATGATCCCGGTCCATGCGGCGCTGGCCGGCGCCACCACCAATCCCCGCCTGCGCCGGGCCCTGGCGCTGCTGTTCCCGACCGCGATCCTGCTCTCCGCCTTCGCCTCGCTGACCGGCGCCGGCGCCCATCTGCTGGCGGCCGAGATGATCGGGCGCTGGACCGGCCGGCCGATCGGCTTCCTCGACTGGGCGCTGCTGGGCCTGCCTTTCGCCCTGGCCAGCACGGCGCTGGCGATCGAGGCGATCCTGCTGCTGTTCCTGACGCCGGAGGACCGCCGCACCCCGCTGGTGGCGCCGATCGCGACGGCGGCGGCGCCCGGGCGCCGCGCCGGCTCCGCGGGCGCGATCGCGGCCCTGGTCGTGCTCGGCTGGTTCACCGCACCGCTGCACGGCGTCGACGACACGCTGATCGCGCTGGCCGGGGCGCTGCTGCTGACCCTGCCGGGCCTGGGCGGTGGCGGGCTACGCGACGGGCTGAAGGCGGTGGAGTGGCCGCTGATCCTGTTCATGGCGGCGACCATCGCCATCGCCGACGGACTGGCCGCGTCCGGCGTCAGCGGCCGGATGGTCGGCGGCGCGCTCGACGGGCTCGGCGGCACGGCCCCCATCCTCGCCTGCGCCGGGCTCGCGGCGATCGGCCTGCTGCTGCATCTCGTGGTGCAGTCTCGCACCGCCCGCGTCTCGGTGCTGCTGCCGCCGGTCCTGGCCGGGGCGGCCGGGCTGGGGCTCGACCCCGCCGGCGCCGGGCTGCTGGTCGTCGCCGCAACCGGCTTCTGCCAGACGCTGATGGCCAGCGCCAAACCGGTGGCGATGTTCGGCCTGGCCGGCGAGGGCCAGGGCTACGGCCCGGCCGATCTTCTCCGTCTCTCCCTGGCGCTGCTGCCGATGCTGTTCGCGCTGCTGCTGCTCTTCGCCCTGGCCGTCTGGCCGGCGCTGGGCTTCGGCCGCTTCTCCCTCTGACCCGCTCCTCGAGGACGACATGATGATCACTCGATCGAACAAGCCGATTCGCGTCCTGCTGGCCCCGTCCGGCTTCAAGGAGGGGCTGGGCGTGGCCGATGTGATCGACTGCATGGCCCGCGGCGTCCACGCCGCGCTGCCACAGGCCGAGATCCTGTCGGCGCCGATGGTCGATGGCGGCGAGGGCTTCACCGAGACGCTGGTGGCCCTGACCGGCGGCCGCCTGCACCGGGTCACGGTCACCGGCCCGGTCGGGCAGCCGGTCGAGGCGCAGTTCGGCTTCCTCGGCGGCCGGGGCCGCATCGCGGTGCTGGAGATGGCGTCGGCGGCCGGGCTGCGCTTGGTGCCGCCGGACGCTCGCGATCCCCTGCGCACCACCAGCCGCGGCGTCGGCGAGCTGATCCGCGCCGCGCTCGACGCCGGGGCGCGGCGCATCCTGGTCGGCTGCGGCGATTCCGGGATCAATGACGGCGGCGCCGGCATGGCCCAGGCGCTCGGCATCCGCCTGCTGGACGCGACTGGGGCCGAGATCGGCTCCGGCGGCGGCGCGCTCGCCGCGCTGCGGCGGATCGACCTCGGCGGCCGCGACCCGCGGCTCGACCGGGTGCGGATCGACGTGGCGCTGAACTGGCACAACCAGCTGCTGGGGCCGCGCGGCGTCAGCCGCGTCTTCGGGCCGCAGAAGGGGGCGACCCCGGCGGCGGTCGAGGCGCTGGAGCAGGCGTTGGAGGCCTATGCCGCGGCGGTGCGGCGCGACCTCGGCATCGAGCTGCGCGGCATGCCGGGCAGCGGCGCCTCGGGTGGGCTCGGCGCCGGGCTGCACGCCCTGCTCGGCGCCAAGCTGCACCCGCGCTACGACATCGTCATGCGCTACATCGACATCGACGCGCTGCTGCGCCGGGCCGATCTGGTGCTGACGGCGGAGGGCAGCCTCGACGGCCAGACCCCCTTCGGCAAGGTGCCGTCGGAGATCGCCCGCCGCGCCAAGCGCTACGGCCTGCCGGTGATCGCGCTGGCCGGCACGGTCGGGCCGGACGCGCATCTCAACCTCGCCGCCGGCATCGACGCCTATTTCAGCATCCTGAAGCGTCCCTGCTCGCTGGCGGAGGCCCTGGCCGAGGCGCCGCGCCTGGTCGCCGATGCGGCGGAGCAGGCGCTGCGCATGGTGCTGGCGATGGCGAGCATTGGCGCTTCCCGCCGGGGCGGCCGTGGCGCAGCGCACGCCCATTCTCGGGCATGAGAAGTGACGGGGCGCACACGATGCGCCCCGCCGGCCGCTACTTCAGTCGACCTGCTGCGCCGTCAGGAACATCGCCTTTTCCAGTGCGGCGAAGAACTGCTGATAGGGCAGCGGATCCTCGACCGCCTGGTTGTTGTAGTCGGCGTTGGCGCGGACCAGCAGTTGCGTCGTCCCTCTCGGCCGGACGCTGACTGTCATGCGCAGGGCATAGCCGTCCAGCTTGGTGCCGCTGACTGTGCCCAGGGTGGCATTGGCGTTGTCCACGACGAAGCCGAGGTCCTGCAGCGTGGCGATGACGGTGCGCAGGGTCTTCTGCTGGTCCGTCGTATCGAACGCCCGGCTCTGGATGCTGCGCAGCTGGACCGCGGATGCCGATGTCGCCAGCACCTGCTTTCGGCTGTCGTCCTGACAGGCGGCGGCTGAGAGGGTCGCGGCGAGGACGATCGCTGTGGCAATGATCTTCTTCATTTTTGTGTCTGACTCAAATCTCGTTGGCCGTCAGGAATACGGACTGGCTCAGCTTGTCGAAGAATTCCTTGTAGAGCTGAGGGTCGTTCAAGCCCTCGATCTTCGAGACTTGGCCTCGGGTGTTCCAGACATAGCGCTGGAAGGTCACGCGGACGGCGGTGGACTTGCCGTCGCCGATCGGTCGCGTCACCAGGCTGGCCTTGATCTTCTGATCCTTGTCGAAGGCCTGCGGCACCCCCGTCAGGGCGGCGAGCAGCACTGCGCCGACGACCTGCCCGGTCTCGGTCGCGTCGCGGTTCTTGCTGGCGGCGATGACGCCGACCGTCGTGTCGCTCTGGTCGATGGTGAAGCCGAGATCCTGCAGCACGCCGGCGCTGGCCTGCAGCAGCTTGCCTTCATCGGCGCTGTCGAAGCGCCGGGTCTGGAGCTGACGCTGCTGTAAGCTCTCCTGGGACAGCTGCAGGGCCTCCTTGGGAATACCCTGGGCACAGCCGGCCAACAACAAGGCGGATAATGCCGCCAGAAGCATGCGTTTCATAATCGTGGTCCCCGAACGGAATATCAGAAGGCGCTGGACCGATAGGCGAAATCGCGCACCCGGTTCTGATTATCGAACTTGATGATGATGGTGATGGTCCGCTGGGTCTGCGAAACCGCGCCCGCGGATTGGCCGACGCCGCCCCCGACTCCGCCACCGAGCAGTCCGGCCCCGATGCCCGCGCCGCCGAGCACCAGCGCGTTCACCCCGCCCGAGCTGGTAGAATAGGCGGTTTCCGTCGAGACGCGGTCGTAGACCCAGACCTCACGCCGCTGCTCGTCGGTGGTCACCATGTTCGGCGAGCCCAATATCTCGACCACCTGGCCGGCAGACATGCCGACCCTGATCTCGCGCTGGACCGTGCCGATGGTGAGCCTGTCGCCCTGGTTCGCGGAAACCGCCTGGCGGTGATCCTGAGCCGACATGCAGGCTGAGACGGCCAACAGGCCCGCAATCAACGCTCCGTCGGCCATGCGACGACGGAGCAATGTCAATGCGACCAACGAATCCCCCTCCGAATCCGCATTACGCCAATGATCACAAGCGGCTGTTGAACACGCTTCTGTTCGACCTCTAAACCATAAAAATCGGATCGAATGCCTAACATTGGCGGAGCGGGATGGGGCGTGTAAAGCCCGAATATACTCTCCCCGCACGAAGGCTGGATCTGGCGCTTCCCGCCGGGGCCGCTATGGTGCGGCGCATGGCGCGGTACAAGCTCACCATCGAGTATGACGGACGGCCCTTCGTCGGCTGGCAGCGGCAGGCCCATGGCCTGTCGGTGCAGCAGGCGATCGAGGAGGCGATCTTCCGCTTCTGCGGCGAGGAGGTGCGGATCACCGCCGCCGGCCGCACCGATGCCGGGGTGCATGCGGCGGGGCAGGTGGCGCATGCCGACATCGCTCGCCCGACCGACCCCGGCACGGTGCGCGACGCGGTCAATTTCCACCTGAAGCCGCTGCCCGTGGCGATCCTGGCGGCGGAGGTCGTGGACGACCGGTTCGACGCCCGCACCTCCGCCATCCTGCGCGCCTATCGCTACCGCATCGTCAACCGCCGGGCGCCGCTGGCGCTGGAGGCGGGGAAGGCCTGGCAGGTGGCGCGGCCGCTCGACGCCGCGGCGATGCACGAGGCGGCGCAGCACCTGGTCGGGCATCACGACTTCACCAGCTTCCGCGCCGCCGAATGCCAGGCCAAGTCGCCGATGCGGACGATGGACCGGCTGGACGTGGTCCGCCGCGGCGAGGCGATCGAGATCGAGGCCGAGGCGCGATCCTTCCTGCACCACCAGATCCGCAACATCGCCGGCACGCTGAAGCTGGTGGGCGAGGGCAAGCACCCGCCCGGCTGGGTCGCCGAGGTGCTGGCGGCGCGCGACCGCGCCGCCGCCGGCGCCACCGCGCCGCCGGACGGGCTGTGCTTCCTGTGGGTGCGCTACAGGGATGAGCGGGCGACCAGCTCGATCCAGCCGGCCAGCAGCTCGGAGGCCAGCGCGTCGAACACCACCAGCCCGGCTGCGATCGGCACGTCGACCTCGACCGCGGTGCGCAGCACGAAGCCCTCGTAGAGGTAGCAGGCGGCGGCGACGGCGATGGCAACGAGGACGCCGAGCGCCCCGGGAAACAGGCCCACGGCGTCGAGGATGATGCGCACGAACTGGGCGAGCATGATCAGCAGCGCCGCCCAGTTGTAGGCGACGATCGCCTCGGGCAGGCGCCGGCCGCGGTCGAGCCAGGGCAGGATCCAGGTCAGGGCCGCCGGCATCAGCGCCCAGCCGGCGACGAAGCCGAGCGTCTGCACGATCAGCGGCAGCGGCTGCAGCAGAAGGGGCCATCTGTCGCCCAGGAACAGAAACTGGGCGATCATGTAGAGCGGGAAGGCCAGCACCGCGGCGAAGAAGCTCTTCGCCGCCCCGTCCGGCGAGATGTCGAACATGGCCATGCCGCCGACGTCGCGCCGGGCCAGGCGCCAAGCCCCCCAGACCCCGCGGATGATGTCGGCCGAAGACACCGCCATGGCCGTCAGCCCTCCTCCGGAAAGCTGTCCTCGAGCACCGCCTGGTAGATCCGGGCCAGCATCTCGATGTCCTCGACCGGGACATTCTCGTCGGTCTTGTGGATGGTGGCGTTGACCAGGCCCAGCTCGACCACCGGCGCGTAATCCTTGACGAAGCGGGCGTCGGAGGTGCCGCCGGAGGTGCTGAAGGCCGGCCGGCGGCCCGTCACCCGTTCGACCGCGCCGGCGACCCGCCCGGTCAGCTCCCCCGGCGCGGTCAGGAAACTGTCGGCGCCGCTGTGCAGTTCCAGCGCGTAATCGCCGCCGACCGCATCGAAGCGCTGGCGCAGCCAGGCGCCCAGGCTCTCCGCCGTGTGCGTGTCATTGAAGCGGATGTTGAAGACGGCACGGCCCTCGGCCGGGATCACGTTGGCGGCCGGGTTGCCGACATCGATGGTGGTGATGGCCAGCGTCGACGGGTCGAAATGGGCGCTGCCCTGGTCGATCTCCGGCCCAGGTCCCAGTGCCGCCAGCATCTGGACCAGCCGGGGCAGGGGGTTGTCGGCCTTGTTCGGATAGGCGACATGGCCCTGCACGCCGCGCACGGTCAGGCGGCCGGTCAGGCTGCCGCGCCGGCCGATCTTCATGGTGTCGCCGACCGCCTCGCTGCTGCTCGGCTCGCCGACGATGCAGGCGTCGATCGCCTCGCTGCGCGCCGCCAGGGCCTGCAGCACCTTCACCGTGCCGTTGACCGCCTCGGCCTCCTCGTCGCCGGTGATCAGCAGGCTGATCGAGCCGCCGAATCCCGGCCCACGCGCGGCCAGGAATCGCCCGGCCGCGGCGGCGAAGGCGGCGACCGCGCTCTTCATGTCGCAGGCGCCGCGGCCCCAGATCCGACCCTCGGCGATCCGGCCCTCGAAAGGCGGGAAGCGCCAGCGCGTCTCGTCCCCCGGCGGCACCACGTCGGTGTGGCCGGCGAAGCAGAGATGCGGCCGGCCCGTGCCGATGCGGGCGTGGAGGTTGTCGATCGGCGCCGTGCCCGGCGCCTCGAACCGCATCCGCTCGCAGCGGAAGCCCAGCGGCGTCAGCGCCGCCTCCAGCACCCCCAGCGCCCCGGCATCGGCCGGGGTGACGCTGGGGCAGCGGATCAGCGCCTGGGTCAGCTCGATCGGGTCGGGGGCGGCCGGGCCGCGGTACGGAGGCACCATGGAAGGTCAGTCGCGCAGCAGCTCGTTGATCGAGGTCTTGGCGCGGGTGCGCTCGTCGACCCGCTTGACGATCACGGCGCAGGCCAGCGAGGGCCCGGGCGAACCGTCGGCCAGCGGCTTGCCGGGCAGCGACCCCGGCACCACCACCGAATAGGCCGGCACCCGGCCGTAGGTGACGGTCCCGGTTTCGCGGTCGACGATCTTGGTGGTGGCGCTCAGGAACACGCCCATCGACAGCACCGAGCCGCGCTCGACGATCACGCCCTCGACCACCTCCGACCGGGCGCCGATGAAGCAGTCGTCCTCGATGATCACCGGGTTGGCCTGCAGCGGCTCCAGCACGCCGCCGATGCCGACGCCGCCCGACAGGTGGCAGTTCCTGCCGATCTGGGCACAGGAACCGACTGTGGCCCAGGTGTCGACCATGGTGCCGCTCTCGACCCGGGCGCCGACATTGACGAAGCTCGGCATCAGCACCACGCCCGGCGCGATGTAGGCGGAGCGGCGGACGACCGCGCCCGGCACGCTGCGGAACCCGGCCTCGCGGAAGCGGTTCTCGCCCCAGCCCAGCGTCTTCGGCGCCACCTTGTCGTACCAGACGGCGCCGTCGGGCCCGCCCGGGACCACCTTGCTGTCGGTGATGCGGAAGGACAGCAGCACCGCCATCTTCAGCCATTGATGGGCCTGCCACTGCCCGTCGATCTTCTCGGCCACGCGCAGAATGCCGGAATCGAGGCCCTCCAGCGCCGCCTCGATGGCGTCTCGGGCCGGGCCCTGGGTGGCCGGGGTCAGGCTGTCGCGGTCGGCCCAGGCCTGTTCGATGGCGGTCTTCAGCGCGGTGTCGGTCATGGCGGGAATTCGGCAATCTCAGGTGTCGGGCCCGCACGATGGGGCGGCCCCGTCCGGCTTGTCAACGCCACCTCTAGCCTAAGTGTCATGCCGATCGGTCGCCCTCGCGGTCCAGCCGGCAGCCGTCGATTCGCCAGCTGCCGTCGGGCTGCCGTTCCATGAAGTATTCGGCGATCACCGGCACCCCGTCCTGCCCGATGAACAGCACCTTCTGCACAATCCGGCCGCCGGTCGTGACCAGTTCGCGGAAATCGACCGAGCGCGGCCGGTAGACCGGCTGATAGCCCTGCCGGACCATGGCCATGAAGGCGTCCGGCGTGCCGAACATCCGCTGGATGCCGGGCGAGGCGTAGCCGAAGGCCTCCGCCGCCCGGTCGCCCTGGAAGGCGTCGAGCTGCTTCCGGATCACGCCGACGATGGCCGCCTGATCGGCATCGCCGGCCGGCGCCTGGGCGAAGGCGGGCATGGCGATCAGGAGGAAGAGGGCGAGAACGCGCCCGACCACGTCGCAGACCAACGCCATGACGCCCTCCCGGAGTCCGCCGTCCTGGATGTGAGATGGCGCTGCCGGACCGGGCTGGAAAGCGGCCGCAGGGCAGGGGCTTCCGCCCATGCGGCTGCCGCATGCCTCGTTTCGTGTCGGATCGATGAAAATGGGGCTTGCAATCGGGGCCGGGCATCGACTAGGTTCCGCCCGCCTGACGACGGGGCGCCGACGAGACGCCCCGCAGAACGCGCCCGTAGCTCAATTGGATAGAGCATCTGACTACGGATCAGAAGGTTAGGAGTTCGAATCTTCTCGGGCGCGCCACTATCTCGCTGAGATAGCCGTTCAGTCATCACCTTCGAATTTCTGTGCCGCTGGCCTCTAAGGCCGAGCCTCTGTGTCGGCACGGGCCATGTGGCGGTCCGTCGGTCTGAGCACGGGATCGCGAGCCAGGCTCGGGAGCACGCTCCCCGCGAACGCTGGGCTCCGGGTCGACTTCAGCCTCGTCTCATCCTCGACTCAGACGAGCCCATCGGCAGGGGTGAGGTCGGGTCCGCCGCAGCGAACCCGACCCGCAGACCCTTCGGACGCCTCAGCTCAGCCCCAGCGTGCCGCGCAGCTGGGACAGGTCCTCGGCCAGGGCGGTGATCGGGCCCTTCAACGCGTTGCGGTCGGTCTCGGTCAGCTTGTCGTAGGTCTCGAAGCCGCCATCCGCGGTCTTGTACTTGGCCAGGATGCCGTCGACCGTCTTGAAGTTGGCGTCGACCTTGGCCAGCAGGGCGTTGTCGCTCTTCTCCAGGATCGGGCGCAGCAGGTCGACGATCTTCTTGGCGCCGTCGACATTGGCCTGGAAGTCCCACAGGTCGGTGTGGCTGTAGCGGTCCTCCTCGCCGGAGATCTTGGTGGCCGCGACCTCCTCGATCAGCGCCGCGGCGCCGCCCACCACCTTGTCCGGCGGGGTGGTCAGGTCCTTGATCCGGCCCTGCAGGTCGGTCACGTCGGCCAGCAGCTTGTCGGCGAAGGGGGCGAGGCCTTCGGTCGACTGCTTGGCGAACAGGCCGTATTCGATGCGGTGGAAGCCGGTGAACTCCGGATCCTCCTCGTTCTTCGCGTGGTCGTCGGCACGCGAATCGATGGCGGCGTCAAGGTCGGCGAACAGCTCGGCGAGCGGCTCGATCCGCTCGTAGTAGACGCGGCTCGGCGCGTACAGCGCCTGCGCCTTCTTCAGGTCGCCGGCCTTCACCGCCTCGGTGAACTGGCGAGTGTGCTCGACGAACTGGTCGACCTCGCCGATGACCCAGGTCTTGTACTGCGCGATCGGCTCGACCAGCTCGAGCGGCGAGGGCGGCGCGGCCAGGGCCCCGGACGCGGCCAGCAACGCGGCGGCGCCGGCGCTGAGAGTCAGAATGCGTTTCATGTTCAACCCCCTCTTGTCATAGCTCTTCGGGCGAAGGTTCGGTCAGCCTCAGGTCGAGACCGATTGCAGCAGCCCCTGGCCGAGATAGCCGTCCTTGTCCGGCACCCCCGGCAGGGCGAAGAAATAGCCGCCGCCGGTCGGTTTGATGTACTCCTCCAGCGGCTCGCCGTTCAGCCGCTCCTGCACCGCGATGAAGCCGGCGTTCAGGCTCGACTGGAAGCAGATGAACAGAAGCCCCATGTCGAGCTGCCCCGACTTGGTGACCCCGCGCGAATAGTTGAACGGCCGGCGCAGGATCAGGCTGTTCGCGGTCTCGCGGGTGCGCGGATTGGCCAGGCGGATATGCGCGTCGAGAGGCATCGTCTTGCCCTCGGGGTCGCCCGAATAATCCGGCACGTCGAACTCGTCCTTCATCCCCAGAGGGGCGCCGGACGCCTTTTCGCGGCCCATGATCGCCTCCTGCTCTCCCAGCGGGGTGCGGTCCCAGCGCTCGACGAAATTGCGGATGATGCGCACGACCTGATAGGTGCCGCCGGCGGTCCAGGCCGGCTCGTCGGCTCCCGGCTGGACCCAGACAATCCGGTCCATCGCCGTGGCGTCGGCGGGGTTCGGGTTGGCGGTGCCGTCCTTGAAGCCCAAAAGGTTGCGCGCCGTCTCCTTGCGGCCGGCCTTGCTGGTCGCGGCCGGCAGGAACCCGTCCAGCTTCCAGCGCAGGCTCAGCAGGTCCGGCGTCGCCTTCACTACCGCGCGCAGGGCGTGGATGTTGGCCTCCGGCGTGTTGGACGAGAACTGCAGCAGCAGGTCGCCATGGCAGTATTCCGGGTCCAGCGCGTCGTTCGGGAAGCTGGTCATCGCCACCAGCTCGCGCGGCTTCACCGCGGCCAGGCCGAAGCGGTCGTCGAACAGGGAGGCGCCGACGGCGGCGGTGATGGTCAGGTTGTCCGGCACGATCACCGGACCCAGCACGCCGGAATCGGTCGGCGGGAACTTCGGGTCCAGCTCCGGCGGGGTGCCGCCGCCCATCAGGAAGGCGATGCGCTCAGTCAGAGTGCGGAACAGCCGCTCCAGATCCGGCCGCGAGGTGGCCAGCACGTCGAAGGACGCGACGAGGCCGGCGGCGGGGGAGGGGGTGACGATCCCGGCCTGGTGCTCACCGTAGAAAGGCTGCGCCTGCTGGGCGACATCGGCCTCGCGGCCGGGCGGCTGCTTCACCGACTGGGCGACGGCCGGCGCCGCGGCCAGCGCGCCCAGTGCGGCGCCGGTTCCGGCCAGCCCGCGCAGCACGGCGCGCCGGCTGGGCGCGGGAAGGTCGGTTGCGGGAGCGGGGGTCTTGCCCTGTTCTTCGTCGATCGTGCTCATGGCGGTCGGTCCAGTCAGTCCAGCCCCAAGGCGGTGCGAAGCTTCGGCAGGTCGTCGGCCAGGGCCGACACCGAGGCCTGCAGCCCGGTGCCGTCGTCGCGGGTCAGCGCCAGCCCGGCCGCGGTCAGGTTGCCGTCGATCCGGTCGCTCAGCGCCTTGTCGGCCTTCTGGCTCAGCGGGCGCAGCAGCCCGACGATCCGCGCCGCGCCCTCGAGATCGGCCTTGGCGACGTCCGGGTCGGGATTGCCGTCGGCGGCCAGGCGGGCCAGCACCGTGGCGGCGCCGCCGGCCATCTTCTCCGGCGGGATCGACAGGCCGGCGATCCGAGCCTGCAGCGCCTGCACATCGGCCGCCAGCTTGTCGGCGACCGGCCCAAGCCCGTCGGTCGAGCCCTTGGTGAACAGCGCGTGGTGCAGTCGGCGGAAGCCGGTGAAGCCCGGGTCGTCCTCCTTTTTCTCGAAATAGTCGGCGCGGGCGTCCAGCGCCGTGTCGAGATCGGCGAACAGGTCGGCGACCGGCTTGATCCGCTGATAGTGCATCCAGGCCGGGGCCAGCAGGTCGCGCGCCCGCGTCAGGTCGCCGGCCTTGACCGCGGCGACCAGCGGCGGCGTGGCGTCGGCCAGGGCCCTGGCCTCGGCGGTGACGTAGACCTTGTACTCGGCGATCGGCCCGATCAGCTCGATCAGCGAGGGCTGCAGCGCCTGGGCCGGGGCGTTCTTCGCCGCGGTCACGGTCAGGGTGCCGCGCGGACTGCTCAACAGGCCGCAGGTGATCTGGTAGGTGCCCGGCTCCAGCCTCGCCGTCAGGCTCTGGGTGAAGCCGGGGGCGATGTTCTCGCGCTCCTCCACCACCATCACGCCCTGCAGGATCTCCCATTCCAGGGCGCGGTCGCTGGCGTTCCTGACCTGGAAGGTGACGCGCCCGGCTTCGACCGTCAGGTCGTTCGGCTCGCAGCTCTTGGCGGTGATGGTCACGGCCGTGCCGCCCGCGGCGGCCTGGGGCGTGCCGGCGCGGTGGAGATAGGCATAGACGCCCAGGCCCGCGACGGCGACGGCCAGGACCGCGACGACGCCGATGCCGATCCGGGTGGTGCGCTGCAAGGACGACATTCGGGCTTCGGCTCCGGGCTCAGGCGTTCGACCGCGCTTCCTGCGCGACCCGGCCGCCGCTCAGGAACAGGGGCACGGTGATGATCAGGAAAAGGAGATAGACGGCGACCTCACCGACCGTCGGCGTGTCCTGGTAGCCGAAGATGCCGGCCAGCACCGAGCCGAGCGGCCCGTCGATCGGCAGGACATGGCTGAGGTCGAAGGCGATCTCCTGCAGCCCGTTCCACAGCCCGGCCTCGTGCAGCGCCCGCAGCGACCCGGCCAAGAGGCCGGCGGCGACCACCAGGATGAATAGGCCGGTCCAGCGGAAGAAGCGCTTCAGGTTCAGCCGCACCCCGCCCCAGTAGATGGCGAAGCCGACCGCCACCGCGACCAGCACCCCGGCCAGGGCGCCGATCGGCGCCTCGAGGCCGACATCCTGCTGGAAGGTGGCGAGCAGGAAGAACACCGATTCCAGCCCCTCGCGGGCGACGGCGAAGAAGGCCATGCCGATCAGTGCCAGCCCCTTGGCATCGTGCCCCTCCAGCGCGGCGTCGACCGAATGCTGCAACTGCGCCTTGATCGAGCGCGCGGCCTTGCGCATCCAGAACACCATCGAGGTCAGGATGAAGACCGCGATGAGGCCGACCACCGCCTCGAACAGCTCCTGCTCGCGCTGCGGGAACTCGGCGCTGACCAGGTTCAGCACGATGCCGACGGCGATGGAGAGCAGGACGGCGATGGCGATGCCGATCCAGACCAGCGGCATCCATTGCGACCGGCCCGTCTGGCGCAGATAGCCGGCGATGATACCGACGATCAGGGCGGCCTCGATGCCCTCGCGCATCATGATCAGGAACGGTACAAGCATCCCGACATCATCCTGAAGCCGCCATCGGCGGCGCCCCATGCCCGCCCCAGTTGCGAGCAAGAATGCGTATCTCTCGCAGTTCTTCTGCTCCCATCGCCCGGCGTTGTCGAGGCCGCTTCGCTGCGGAATCGGTTAAATTTGTCGTAATGCGGCACCGCCGGCGCCCTCTGCCCGGAACCAGCGATGCGCAGCCGCTGTTGGCGGGGGAGAGAAGGAGCCCGCCCATGTCCGAGACCGGAGCGAACAAGTCTGCCGCCAGCGCCGCGGCGGAGGTGTCAGGATCGAAATCGACGCGCGCCGCCGCCGAGCTGGACGCCGCCACGACCGACGCGGACAAGGCCCGCAGAGACCTGGAGGCGGATCTCCGCGCCCTGCGCGAAGACGTCGCCCGGCTCGGCGAGACCGTGGCGTCGATGGCCCAGGCGCGGGCCAGCGCGCTCGACGAGGCGGTGCACCGCAACCCCTGGTCGGCCGTGGTCGCCGCGGTCTGTGTCGGCTTCTGCCTGGGCCTCAAGGCGCGGCTGTAGGCTTTAGCCCGCGTTCGCCGCCGTCCGTCGGGCGGCCGCCAGCGCCTCGGCCGGATCTGCCTTGAACCGCACCAGGGGCGGCCGGACGCCGTGCGTCAGCAGGGCCCGCAGGATCGGCCGGCGGGCACCGGCGATGGTTACCGTCGCGCCCTGGCGCCGCGCTTTGCGGGCGAAGCCCTCGATCGTGGCGGCGGCAGTGGAATCGATCACTGGGACCGCCGAGAAATCGACGACATAGGCCTTCGGGTGCTCGCCGATGCGGTCCAGCGCCGCCGCCACGCCGGCCGCCGCACCGAAGAAGAAGGCGCCGGAGATCCTGTAGGCCACGACCTCGCGGTCGGTGGCCAGCGCGGCGTCATAGGGTGCGCGAGCGCTGCCGTTGGCCGTGTCGGGCCGGTCGACTTCGACCGCCTGCGCCATGCGGTGCAGGAACAGCAGCGCGCCGAGGCCGAAGCCGACGAGGATGCCCTCGGTCAGGTCGCGGAACACCACCAGGCCGAAGGTCGCGAGCAGCACCACCGCATCGCCGACCGAGGCGCGGATCAGAATCCCGAACTGGTGCTTCTCGGCCATGGTCCAGGCCACCACCGCCAGCACGCCGGCCAGGGCGGAGAGCGGGATGTAGGCCGCCAGCGGCGCCGCCGCCATCATGAACAGCAGCAGGAACACCGAATGCAGCATGCCGGAGACCGGCCCGCGCGCGCCGGCCCGGACATTGGTGGCGGTGCGTGCGATCGTGCCGGTGACGCAGATGCCGCCGAACAGGGCGGAGGCGATGTTGGCCAGCCCCTGGGCCACCAGCTCGCAGTTCGAACGGTGCCGTCGCCCGCTCATGCTGTCGGCGACCACGGCGGACAGCAGGCTCTCGATTCCGCCCAGCAGGGTGAAGGACAGGGCCGCCGGCAGCACCTCCTGGATCCGCACCCAGGACAGGTCGGGCAGGTGCGGGGCCGGCAGGGAAGAGGGGACGCCGCCGAAGCGGGTGCCGATGGTCTCGACCGGCAGCTGCAGGACGGCAGCCAGGACCGCGGCCAGGGCCACCGCGATCAGGTAGGACGGCCAGTGCGGCCGCAGGCGCCGCACCAGCAGGATGGTGCCGATCGACAGCGCCGCGACGGCGATGGCCGCGGCGCTGGCGGTCGGCAGCGCCCGGCCCAGCGCCTCCAGCTTCGGGATGAACGGCCCGGGCTCCGGCCCCGCCAGGGTCAGGCCCAGCAGGTCTTTCAGCTGGCTGGCGAAGATGATCGTGGCGATGCCGGCGGTGAAGCCGACGGTCACCGGATAGGGGATGTATTTGATGAAGGTGCCGAGCCGGAGCAGGCCGACCGCCGACAGCATCAGCCCGGACAGGAAGGTGGCCAGCAGCAGCCCGTCGATGCCGTGCTGCGCCACCGTGGCGGCGACCAGCACGATGAAGGCGCCGGCCGGGCCGCCGATCTGGAACCGGCTGCCGCCCAGCGCCGAGACGATGAAGCCGCCGACGATCGAGGCGTAGAGGCCGCGGTCCGGGGTGACGCCGGAGGCGATGGCGATCGCCATCGACAGCGGCAGGGCCACGATCGCGACGGTCAGCCCGGCCACGGCGTCGGCCTTGACGTCGGCGAGGCCGTAGCGCTCGCGCAGCACGGTCACGAGCTTCGGCGTGAACAGCTCGATGAAGGACGGATCACGGCTCTGGGCCACCATCGACCTCGACACTCCCGGCACCGCAGGGGCGGCGGGATCGTCGGGTCGGCCGGCGGTCGCCGTCGCTGGACGGACTCGTCAGCCGGCTCCGCCTTCGGGTGTCCGCGGGGTCTTGAAGCGCACCCCGCGGCCGCCTTCGCGGCTCACCGCATGATCGCCGATCAGCTCGACGCCGGCCCGGTCGAAGGCCTCGACCACCTTGGTCAGCGTGTCGACGACGCCCCGGACGTTGCCCTCGCTGGCCTCCATGCGCTGGATCGTCGGCAACGACACGCCCGACAGCTCGGCGAGCTGCCTCTGGTCGATGCCGAGCAGGGCGCGGGCGGCGCGCATCTGGGCGGCGGTGATCATGCAGTTTCCTCTGACAAATCTAATGTATCAGGCAGCAGAAGTGATGTCTAGAGGATCACTTTGGATGTCTCGTGTCGGGATTCTGATGTTTGTATCGCATCGGTCCCTGCGGCTGCCGGCGGCGGGGCGCCATCCGACCATGCTTCCCCAGCCGAGGGAAGAGCGAACCGGAGCGGCAGGCATGGATAAACAACACGACGCCTTGTGAAAATTATATATGCACGTTTCGCATTTGCGCTTTCGTGGGCGGCTCGCCATGTCTCGCGCTCGCCGCCCGTTCCCGTTGTCCGGGGAGGGCCGTTCGGCCCGAACAGCAGGTTGACGGTTCCCGTGCCCACCACATCCTTCCTGGCCATCCGCCTCTCTGATGGAGCGCGCGGAGAGGCCGATTTCCGCGCGGAGGCCGCATGACCTCGATCTTCGACTTCGACTATTTCCTGTCGGCCTTCCCGCTGATCCTGCCCTATCTGCCGGTGACGCTGCTGATCGCCTTCAGCGCCATGGCCTGCGGCCTGATCATGGGCACCGGCGCCGCCCTGGTCCGGATCTACCGCATCTCGCTGCTGCGGCAGCTGGCGACGCTGTACATCTCCTTCATCCGCGGCACGCCGCTGCTGGTGCAGATCTATCTCGCCTATTACGGCATCCCGAAGCTGCTGCAGTACTTGAACCTCCAACTCGGCACCGAGATCGACGCCAACCGGGTGCCGGCGCTGGTCTTCGTCGTCTTCAGCTTGTCGGTCAATGTCGGCGCCTATCTGTCGGAAGCGATCCGCTCGGCCCTCTTGTCGATCGACCGCGGCCAGGCCGAGGCCGCCTATTCGATCGGCATGACGCCGGTGCAGGCGATGCGTCGGATCATCCTGCCGCAGGCGCTGGCGGTGGCGCTGCCCAATCTCGGCAACAACTTCATCAGCCTGATCAAGGACACTTCACTGGCCTTCCTGATCGCGGTGGTCGACATCATGGCCGCGGCCAAGATCATCGGCGGCCGGTCGCTGCGCTTCTTCGAGCTCTACATGGCGGTCGCGGTGATCTACTGGGTGATCTGCATCCTGGTCGAGATCGCGATGCGGTGCTGGGAGGCCTATCTGACCCGTGGCCGCAGGGACATCGCGGCATGATCTCGATCCGCGACGTCCGCAAATCCTTCAAGGGCCAGGTCGTGGTCGACGGCATCGGCCTCGATGTCGACCGCGGCGGCATCGTGTCGATCCTCGGCCCCTCGGGATCGGGCAAGTCGACCTTCCTGCGCAGCCTGAACCGGCTGGAGACGCCGGAGTCCGGCACCATCGACATCGCCGGCAACCGCTACGACCTGGCGCATCTGGACCGGCGCCGGCTGCAGGCGCTGCGCATGCGCATCGGCATGGTGTTCCAGAACTACAACCTGTTCCGCCACAAGACGGCGATCGAGAACGTCCTCGAGGGCCTTCTGGTGGTGAAGCGGCTGCCGCGCCGGGAGGCCCAGGAGATCGCGGAGCACCACCTCGCCCTGATGGGGCTGGCCGACAAGGCCGGGCAGTATCCGTCCTCCCTGTCCGGCGGCCAGCAGCAGCGGGTGGCGATCGCGCGTACCCTGGCGATGGCGCCGGAGCTGATCCTGTTCGACGAGCCGACCAGCGCGCTCGACCCCGAGCACACGGGCGAGGTGCTGGAGGCGATCCGCAAGGCGGCCGGGCAGGGCATCCCGATGATCATCGTCACCCACGAGATGGGCTTCGCCCGCGAGATCTCGAGCCAGGTGCTGTTCATCGACGGCGGCAGGGTGATCGAGCAGGGCGACCCGAAATCGCTGTTCGGCAACCCGCAGCAGCAGCGGACCCGGGACTTCCTGAAGAACTATCTGCGGTCCTTCAGCTTCGACATCTGAGGGGCCCGCCAACCATGGAGAGAACGATGCGTCACATTCTGGCGAAGGGCGCCGCGGCGGTCGCGGGCCTGGTCGCCCTGGCCCTGGCGGCGGCCCCGGCGGCGGCGCAGGAGACGGTGCGGGTGGGGACCGAGGGCACCTACGCGCCCTTCACCTACCAGGACGACAGCGGCAAGCTGACCGGCTACGACGTCGAGGTGCTGCGGCTGGTCGAGGCCAAGGTGCCGGACCTCAAATTCGACTTCGTGCCGCAGCCCTGGGACAGCATGTTCCTGGGCCTCGAATCCGGCAAATACGACGTGGTGGCGAACGAGATCTCGAAAACGGCGGAGCGCGAGACCAAGTACCTGTTCTCCGACGTCGCCTATTTCCACAGCGGCTCGTCCATCATCGTCAAGAAGGGCGTCACCGGCATCCACAGCCTGGACGACCTGAAGGGCAAGCTGGTCGGCGCCGGCGTCGGCAGCGAGCACACCAAGCTGGTCGAGGACTATCTCGCCGCTCATCCGGGCGCCTTCGAGATCCGCTACTACGACGGCAACGTCACGCCTGTGCTGCTGGACGTCGCCGAAGGCCGGATCGACGCCCATGTCAACGACCCGATCGTGGCCAAGGACCATGCCGAGAAGCTGGGCCTGCCGGTCGAGGCCACCGGCGATCTGCTGACCAAGGTTCCGGCCTATCTGGTGTTCCGCAAGGACGCCAAGGGCGAGGCGCTGAAGGCCAAGATCGACGCTGCGCTCACCGCGCTGAAGGCCGACGGCTCGCTGGCGAAGCTGTCGCAGCAATGGTTCGGCCAGGACTACACGCAGGACTGATAGCAGCGGCCCGAAATATTGATCCGTCATGGCGAGCCCCGAAGGGCGTGGCCATCCAGGGCCACCCGCACCGGCCCTGGATGGCCACGGCGCTGCGCGCCTCGCCATGACGACATAGAGGCCGGGAATCAATCTCAAAGGCCGCTGGCATGGGCAGGACAGGGGCGGGGCTCACGCACCCGCCCCTCCAGCCTCACTGCGCCGCTGGCAGGTTCAGCGCCGCGGTCAGGTCGCCCAGCGGCGGGTTGCCGTTGGCGGCGATCGCCGCGTCGCGCGCCACGATGCCGGGCAGCACCGGCAGCCCGAAGCGGTGGGTGATGAAGCGCAGGATCGAGGTCGTGTCGTAGGGCGTGTGGTCGACATAGCCCTTCCTGGCGAAGGGCGAGACGATGATCGCCGGGATCCGGGTGCCAGGGCCCCAGCGGTCGCCCTTCGGCGGCGCCACATGGTCCCAGAAGCCGCCGTTCTCGTCATAGGTCACGACCACCAGCATGTGCGACCATTGCGGGCTCTTCTGCAGATGGTCGATCAGCATCGCGAGATGCGCGTCGCCCGACGCGACGTCGGCGTAGCCGGCATGCTCGTTCAGGTTGCCTTGCGGCTTGTAGAAGGTGACCTGCGGCAGCGTGCCCGCGTCGATCGCCTTCACGAACTCCGCCCCGTCCAGCCCGCCGTCGCGCAGATGCTCCCGCCGCGCCGCGGTGCCGGGCGCGAAGCTGGCGAAGTAGTTGAACGGCTGGTGGTGATACTGGAAGGCCGGGACCGGCGTCTGGTTGCCGTGGTCCAGCACCGACTGCCAGGCGCCGGAGTACCAGGCCCAGCTGATCCCCTTGGCGCTCAACAGGTCGCCGATGGTGATCTCGGTCTGCGGCGGCAGCGTGGTCGGCGCATTCGGGTCGGCCAGGGCCGGGTCGCCGCCCTCGGCCGGTTTGTTGGCGCTCGGCTGATAGGGCGGCTGCATCGTGTTCACGGCGAAGAAGTCGGGCGTCAGGTTGCCGTCGGCGACGAATTTCGGGATACCGTCCATCGCCGATTTCGGTGAGTTCGATGCCAGGGTCAGGCTGACGCCATCCGGGTCGACCACCGCGATCGAGGGCTTGGCCGCGGCCTTGTCGGCGTCCGGGTAGCGGGCGACGCAGGCGCAGGCCAGCCAGATGTGGTTCATGAAGGAGCCGCCGAAGGCCCCCATGAAGAAGTGGTCGGCCAGCGTGTATTGCTGCGCGATCGTCCACATCGCCGTCTTCGAGCCGCCGAGATGGCCCATCACCTCCGCCCCCGCATCGGCCCAGGCGACGAACTTGTCGTTCCGGCCGCCGTCGATCTGCATCTGGTTCTGGTAGAAGCGGTGCCACAGGTCGTGGGTGACGGTGCCGACCGAGACGTTCAGGCCCTGCGGATCGTCCATGGCGAAGGGGCCGTTCGGCAGATGCTCGGTCTGGGCCTGGGTCACCACCGGCGTCACCCCCTTGGCGGTCAGCCCGCCCCACACAGGCGGCAGTTCCGTCAGCTTCGTGCCGTCGCGGTCCAGCTGGGTCTTGGCCGTCTCGCTTGCGTTCGCAAGCCCGTCGGCGCCTGGAAATTCGCCGAACAGATTGTCGAAGCTGCGGTTCTCGGCATAGATCACGACGACGGTGTCGATGGCGCGGAGCGCCGCGGTCCGGGCGATGTCGGCGCTGCCCGGCGCGTCCGCGGCCAGGACCGGCGGCGCGATCAGGCCGGCGGCGCCGGCCGCGAGGGCGGAGGCGATCAGTGTGCGCATAGGCATCCCTCTGGCTCCCGGGCCGAAACCCGGTGGCTGTGATCCCCTTCCGCCCGCCAGCACTGGCGCGCCGCAGGCTGTCGCTCAAGTGAAACTTTTTCGGCATAGATAGCGCCTGCGCGCATGTCAGGCGGATCACGGGATGGCACGAATGGCCTTGCGAACGGATGTCGGCCGTTGGTGGGTGTTGGGCTGCGGCCTGGCGGCAGCGATGCTGGCGGTCTCGACCGCCGCAGCCGGGCCGCACCCGGCCGGCGGCCTGTCTCGGGCCGAGGTGCGGCGCCGGGTGGAGGCGCTGACGGCGCTGGGCCGCGCCATGTTCGTCGATCCTTCGCTCTCGGCCTCGGGCAAGCTCGCCTGCAGTTCCTGCCACGACCCGCGGCACGGCTTCGGCCCGGCGAACGCGCTGCCGGTGCAGATGGGCGGCGGCGACATGTCCAAGCCCGGCGTCCGTGCGGTGCCGTCGCTGACCTATCTGCAGGCCGTGCCGCCCTTCACCGAGCACTTCTTCGATTCGGAGGACGATGCGGACGAGAGCGTCGACAATGGCCCGACCGGAGGGCTGACCTGGGACGGGCGGGTCGACCGCGGTGCCGACCAGGCCGCGATCCCGCTGCTCTCCGATTTCGAGATGGGCAACGCCGGCCCTGACGAAGTCGTCACCCGCGCCCTGGCCGCCGGCTATGGCGATGCGCTGCGTCGGATCTACGGCGAGGGCGTGCTGCAGGACCGCAAGGCGCTCTATGCCGGGATCCTCAAGGCTTTCGAGGTCTATGAGCAGAACGCCGCCAGCTTCTACCCCTACAGCAGCAAATACGACGCCTGGCTCGCGGGGCAGGCAGTGCTGACGCCGCAGGAAGCGCGCGGCCTCGACCTGTTCAACGACCCGGCCAAGGGCAACTGTGCCGAATGCCATATCAGCCAGCGCGGCAATGACGGCACGCCGCCGCAGTTCAGCGACTACGGCCTGATCGCGATCGCCGTGCCGCGCAACCCGCAGATCCCGGCCAATGCCGATCCGGCCTATGTCGATCTCGGCGTCTGCGGGCCGCAGCGCACCGACCTGAAGGACCATCCGGAGTATTGCGGCCTGTTCCGTACGCCGAGCCTGCGCAACGTGGCGCTGCGAGGGACCTTCTTCCACAACGGCGCGATCCACGACCTGCGCGACGCGGTCGCCTTCTACGCCACGCGCGAGACCGATCCTGGCCGCTGGTATCCGCGCAACCCGGACGGCAGCCTGCGGATCTATGACGACCTGCCGCCGCCATACTGGGCCAACATCAACCGCGACCCGCCCTTCGACCGCCATCCCGGCGACGCGCCGGCGCTGACCGA
This sequence comes from Inquilinus limosus DSM 16000, assembly GCF_000423185.1. Lineage (GTDB taxonomy): Bacteria > Pseudomonadota > Alphaproteobacteria > DSM-16000 > Inquilinaceae > Inquilinus > Inquilinus limosus. The sequence goes on from NZ_AUHM01000015.1 coordinate 111,842, forward strand.
ATCCGAGATCGACGATGTCGTCGCGTTCCTGAAGACGCTGACCGACGGCTATCGGCCGCCCCACTCCTGACTGGCCGGCGCGACACTGCGCCGCGCCGTCGATTGCGTCGCCTCGGGCCGCGCCCATATCAGCGGCGGAAGGGGATGCCCGCGGCAGCGGGCCCGACCGGAGAGTTGTGATGACACCCCAGGAACGCGAGCTGCTGACCAATCTCGTCGCACGGCTGAAGCAGGCCCCGCCGGCCGAGAAGGACGAGGAGGCGGCGGCGATGATCCGGGACTTGGTCCGCGACCTGCCCGACGCCCCCTACATGCTGGCCCAGACCGTGCTGATCCAGGACTATGCGCTGCACCAGGCCCAGGCCCGGATCGCGGAGTTGGAGCGCCAGGCCCAGCAGCCGCACCGCAGTGCCGGCGGCGGCAGCAGCTTCCTCGGCGCCATCTTCGGCAGCGGCGCCGGCCGTCCGCAGCCGGCCCCGCAGCCCCAGGCGCCGGCCACCACCCAGGCGCCGCCGGCCTATGCGCAGGCCCAGCCCGGCCCGTGGGGCGGCGGGCCCTTCGCCCAGTCCTCCGGCCCGTCCTTCCTGCGCAGCGCCGCCGCCACCGCGGCCGGTGTCGCCGGCGGTGCGCTGCTGTTCCAGGGCATCGAATCCCTGTTCGGGATGGGCCATGGCGGCTGGGGTGGCTTCGGCGGCCCGGCCCCCGGCCTGACCGAGACGGTGATCAACAACTACTATGGCGACGCCGCCCCCGGCGGGGATGATCCCGGCCTGCGCGACACCGACGTCGTGCCGCAGGACGACGGCCAGGGCGTCCAGGATGCCGACTACCAGGACGACGGCAGCCAGGACTTCGGCAGCGGCGACGATTTCGGCGGCGACTTCGGCGGTGGCGACGACACGGTGAGCACCTGAGCCTGCGGCTCATACCACTGGCCTTCGAGATCGGCTTTCGGTCCCTTCCCCGTCATGGCGAGGCGCGATGCGCCGTGGCCATCCAGGGGGCCGGTGCCGCTGGGATGGCCACGCCCCTTCGGGGCTCGCCATGACGGGTTAGTGGTTCGGGCCGCCGGTATCAGCCCTCCAGAATCTCCGTCAGCCGGTCGAGCAGGGGGCGCTGGCCCTCCAGGATCTTCTCCCGGGCGGTCGGCAGGTCGAACCACTCGGCCCGGTCGACCTCCGGGAAGATCTGGATCCGGCCGCTCTTCGGCGGCCATTCCAGCTCGAAGGTGCTGCTGCGCATCCGGCCGACATCCAGGTCACCGGCGACCGCGAAGGCCGTGACCGCCTTGCCGCCGCGCTGGCGGATCCGGCCGAGCGGCAGCAGCGGCCCCTCGGGCTCGACCCCCAGCTCCTCGGCGAATTCGCGCCTTGCCGCGGCCTCCGCGTCCTCGTCGGGGTCCAGCTCCCCTTTCGGGATCGACCAGGCGCCGAGATCCTTGCGCTGCCAGAACGGGCCGCCGGGATGCACCAGCAGGACGTGGAGGCGCCCGTCCACGCGCTTGTGCATCAGCAGTCCGGCGCTCTCCGCGGGCATGGGCCTCTCTCAGGCGACGGCTTCTTCCAGAAGATAGCGCTCGAGCCGGTCGAGGCAGCCGCCCCAGCCCTCGCGGTGGCGATCGCGGGCCGGCTCGTCGAAGAACTGCTCATGCGTCAGGATCAGCACGGTGCCGTCGCCGTCCGGCCGCAGCGTCACCGTCACCTGCGACTCCCGCTCCGGCATGGTGCGCCAGGCCCAGGAGAAGACCAGCTTCTCGTTCGGCACCACCTCCTTGTAGACGCCGCCGACATCGTGGCGCTCGCCGTCCGGGGTGGAGAAGGCGACGTGGTAGCGGCCGCCGGTGCGCGGGTCGGCCTCGGCGCTGATCGTCTCGGCGCCTTCCGGCCCGAACCAGCGCATTATTTTTTCCGGGTCGGTCCAGGCGGCGTAGATTTTGGCGGGAGGGGCGGCGAGGCGGCGCCGGAGGCTGAGGCTGGGCTTGGCGAGCATGACTCCTCTTCGACGAAGGCGGCCAGGCGGTCGAGCTGTTCGGACCAGAAGCGCTGATAGCGGCTCAGCCAGTCCATCGCCTGCTCCATCGGTGCCGCGGACAAACGGCAGGTCACGGTGCGGCCGGTCTTGGTCCGCGTGATCAGCCCGGCCTCGGACAGCACGTCGAGGTGCTTCATCACGGCCGGAAGCGACATGGTGAAGGGCCGGGCGAGCTCGCTGACCGAAAGATCCTGCTGCTCGCCCAGCCGGGCGATCAGCGCCCGGCGCGTCGGGTCGGCCAGCGCGGCAAAGGTACGGTCCAGGGTGACGTCTTGATAGTTAACCATCAAGTGAACTTTGGGATTGTCGGGTCTGGCTGTCAAGCCATATGCGCCGACATGAGGGGCAAGGTCCAGAATGTCAGACGTTTAGGGTCCGGAGGGTGCTATCGCACCCAGCGGCGGAAGCCCAGGTGTTCGACCAGAACGACGACGCCGAAGGCCAGAAGGCCCATCGCCGCGGCGATGAAGACGGCGGCGAACAGGCGGTCGGCCTGGTAGTTGAAGGTGGCCTGGATGATCAGCGCGCCCAGGCCGGCATTTGATCCGATCCATTCGCCGACGATGGCGCCGATGACGCTGCCGGTGGCGGCGATGCGCAGGGCGGTGAACAGCATCGGCAGGGACCGCGGCGCGCGCAGCCGCCAGAAGGTCTCCCAGCCGCTGGCCGACAGCACCCGCATCAGCTCCATCTCGGTCGGCGTCGCCAGGGTCAGGCCGCGGACCATGGCGATCAAGGTCGGGAAGAAACAGATCACCGCGGCGATCACGATCTTGGGCAAGAGGCCCAGCCCGAACATCAGGATGAAGATCGGCGCCAGGGCCAGCACCGGGATGGTGTTGAGGAACAGCACGATCGGGAAATAGGCGGCGCGGACCGGCCGGCTGTAGGTGAACAGGATCGCCAGCAGCACCGCCACGGTATTGCCCAGCAGGAAACCCAGCACCGCCTCCAGCACCGTCGGCCAGGCGTTGGCGAGCAGCAGCGCCCGGTCGGCCCACAGCTTGCCGAACACCGCGGCCGGCGTCGGCACGATGAAGGCGGGCACGCCCATGGCCGGCAGGGCGAACTGCCAGACCAGCAGGATCGACAGCGCTCCCACCACCGGCCACAGGATGTCGAAGGGGCGGGTCATGCCGCGCCTCCCGACCCCGCCGCCAGCAGCCGGCGCAGATGGGCGCAGATGGCGGTGACCTCCGGCGCGTCACGGTCGCAACGGCCTTCGGCGTCCTTCAACGGCCGCAGATCGACGATCTCCAGCACCCGCCCCGGATGGGCTGTCAGCACCAGCACCTGCTGTCCCAGATACACGGCCTCGGCGATGCTGTGGGTGACGAAGACCACGGTCGTGCCGGTGCGGCACCACAGCGCCAGCAGCTCGTCGTTCAACCGGTCGCGGGTGATCTCGTCCAGCGCGCCGAAGGGCTCGTCCATCAGCAGGATGCGCGGCCGGGACAGCAGGGCCCGGGCGATCGCTACGCGCTGGCGCTGGCCGCCCGACAGCTGGTCCGGCATCCGCTCCGCCAGCCCGCCGAGGCCGAGCATGGTCAGAAGTTCCTCCGTCGCCGGGCCGTCGGGACGAGCGCCGCGGCCGACCTGCAGCGGCAGCTCGATATTGGCGCGCACGCTGCGCCAGGCCAGCAGGGTCGGATCCTGGAACACGAAGCCGATGTCGCGGCGCGCCCGGGCCGCGGCCGGCGGACCGCCCAGCACCGCGATCTCGCCACCCAGCGGCGCCAGCAGGTCGGCCACCACCCGCAGCAGAGTCGACTTGCCGCAGCCCGACGGGCCGAGGACGGTCAGGAAGCCGCCCTGCGGCACGTCGAGGTCGACGCCGTCCAGCACCGGCACCGCGGCGTATCCGACGGCGAGGTTCCTGCAGCGGATCGCCGCCGCACTGCTCTCCATCCGTCCCGTCACCCCAGCTTCGGCCGGTCGGCTTCGGTCATCTCCAGGATCGCGCCGGACCAGCACTCCTCCGGCTTCGGCGTGCTGCCCTGGAACTGGCCAATCGAGTCATAGATCCGCACCTGCTCGGCGATCGCGGCGGGGTCGAACCAGCCCCAGCCCTTCGCCTTGGTGTCGGCGTCGAAGCTCAGCGTCAGCACCAGCCCGACGGTCGCCTGCTCGGTCTCGCGGTCCAGCTGCGGATAGGCGTCGACGGTCAGGTCCACCGCCTCCTTCGGATGCGCGTGGGCCCAGGCCCAGCCCCTGGCCACGGCGCGCAGGAACTTCGCCAGCACCTCGGCATTCTCCGCCAGCGCCGCCTCGGTGGCGAAGTAGACGTTGGCATAGGAGGGCAGGCCGGTGTCCTTCATCATCAGGTCGATCCGGTCCGGCCCGATCACCGACAGCGCCTTGGTGTTGGTGATCCAGCCGGTGACGGCGTCGACCTGGCCGGCGACCAGCGGCGTCATGTCGAAGCCGATATTGGTGATGTCCATCTGCAACGGGTCGATCTGGTTCTTGGCCAGGATCGCGTCCAGCACGAAGCGGGCGGTCGGCTGGATGCCGATGCGCTTGCCGATCATGTCCCGGACGCTGCGGATCGGCGCCTTGGGCAGGGAGTAGAAGGCGAAGGGGGCGGAGCGGTAGCCGCAGGCGATGATCTTCACCGGCACGCCGGAGGCACGGGCCAGCAGCAGCTGCGCGGAATCGGAGGACTGGCCCAGCGCCGCCTGGCCGGTGACCACCGGCGGCACGGTGGCGGAGTTCGGGCCGCCGGGCGAGAACTCGATCTCCAGCCCCTCGGCCTGGAACAGGCCCTGCTTCAGCGCCACCACGTCGCCGATCTGGCCGTTGCTGATCAGCCAGTCGTATTTGATCACCACACGGGTGGCCTCGGCCCGGCCCTCCGGGATCCTCAGCGCGATCCCGGCGCCGAAGGCGGCGATTCCGGCCAGAAGGGTGCGGCGGTCGAAGGCGGTCATGCTGTCCTCCGTCACGGGGTCTCGACGTCGCCCACCGGGCCGCCGTCGAGCCAGGCATAGATCTCCCACAGATTGTCGTCCGGGTCGGTGAAGTAGGCGCAGCGCGCGTTCCACGGATAATCCGCGGGCGGGCGCCGGAACGGCACGCCGAGTGCGCTCAGTTCGCGATGGAGGGCGTCGACCGTCGCGGGAGAAGGCAGTTCGGCCGCGGCGCAGGCCTTGTGCGTGCCCGGCGGTGCGCGGCGGCCGGAGACGCCGGTATGCGCGGCGATGTGGTCGATCTCCCACAGCGCCAGGGTCAGCCCGGCGGCCTTGAAGTCGGCGAAGCCCGGGGCGCGGCGGCGCAGCTTGAAGCCCAGCTTGCCGATATAGAAGGCTGCCGCGCGCTCGACATCCTCGACCAGGAAGCAGATGTCGGTGATCGGATGGGCCTGGGCAAAGGGCATGGCGGTCTCCGGACGGTCTCGCGCCGATCATGGCGCCGCTCGCGGCCGGCCTTCTTTCGCGATCCTGCGGTTTCGTTGCCGGATCTTGCTTTGGCTTCGATGGTCTGCCCGGTTCCCTCAACCGTCATCGCCGGGCTTGACCCGGCGATCCAGGGGCCACCCAGAGCGGCATCGAGATTCCTGGATGCCCGGGTCAAGCCCGGGCATGACAGTTATAAATTGAGGCTTTAGCTCTAAAATTCTCCCGTCGGTTGTTGTTCAGCCTCAACCGGACACCCGTGGGTCAAGCCCGGGCATGACAAAGAGGGAGCCGTCCAACACATTCACCCCTCCGCCCGATAGCGCGCCGGGGTGGTGCCGGTGGCGCGGCGGAAGGCGGTCGAGAAATGCGCCTGGCTGGCGAAGCCGGCGCGGTAGGCGATCTCGGCCAGCGCCAGGTCGGGCCGCGCCAGCAGCGCCTTGGCGCGCTCGACCCGCCGCGCCAGAACGAACTGGTGCGGCGCGCGGCCGGTCGCGGCCTTGAAGGCGCGGCTGAAATGGAACGGGCTGAGGCGGGCGATGGCGGCGAGCTCCGCCAGGCTCAGATCGCCGTCTTCCAGCGCGTCCTCGATATGTGCCAGCACCCGGCGCAGACGGTCCGGCGACAGCGCGTCGGGCCGCTCCGGCCGCGGCGCCGGGCGATGCGACAGCAGGTGCAGGGTGCAGGCGGCGAAGGAGAGGCTCAACTGCTCCGCCAGCAGCGGGTCAGTCGCCTCCGGCCGCCGTGCCAGCTCGGCCAGCGCCAGGGCGACATGGATCGTCATCGGGTCGGCGGCGACCAGCATCTCGCCGTCCTCGAGCTCCGCCGGGCCGATCTCGCGGCCGATCCGATGGTAGGCCTCGGGCGGCTGGAATATCGAGACGTAGTCTGCGCCGTCGCCGTCGACGAACAGCGGCAGCCCGGCCGGCTGCACGCCCAGGGTCCAGGATGGCCGCGCCACCCGCCGCGTCGGCCCGTCACCGATCCTGAAGGCATAGCGCCCGTGGCCGGTGCGGTTCAGCGACAGCCGGTGCAGCCTGCCGCAGGATTCCATCTGCCCGGCATCGCTGCGGTAGCACTCGACCATGATGTCGGGCCGCGCCACCGCCGCATAATCGTGCAGCGCCGGCCGGCTGATGGTGAAGACAGAAGGATCGAGACCGTCCATCCCGTGCTCTCCCTGCCAGCTGTCCGGCCGCAGCTCTGATGGCCGCGGTTCCGATGCCGTTCCTGCTCCGGAACGACGCAAGCAGCATGCCAGACGGGGGCAGGCGGGACCACTCGGCCGAGAGCAGACCGCTCAGCGATCGGGACGGGCGCGGTTCACTTCGCCTTCGGCACCGGCGGCGCGGTCGCCTGGGCGGCCATCTCCGTGTGCAAGCCCTGCACCATCTGCAGGTGCTGGAACACGACCGGCAGGGTCTCGGCGGCGAAATCCTGCAGGCCCTTGTCCTGGCCGGATCCGATCTCGTACTCCAGCAACTGCGCCGTGACCTGATGGTCGGTGATCTGGCTGGCAATGTAGGCGCGGTCGAAATCGTCGCCCTCCAGGCCCTTCAGCCGGTCATGGATCGCCTGGTGCTCGGCATCCATCGCGTCGGGCAGGACGATCCCGGCCGCCTTCGCCAGCTCGGCCAAGCGATCATTGGCCTTGCCGTGGTCGCGCACCATGCGCCGGCCGAAGTCGCGCACTGCATCGCTGCCGCCCTGCGCCTCGGCCAGCTTGCCGAAGGCCACCTCTGCCAGCCCGCCCCGGGCGGCGGCGACGGCGAAGACCTGGTCCGACGGGTTCGGCCGGTGCGGTGCCGGCGTGCCGGGCCTGGATTCCGGCGTGCCGGCCGGGGTGGTCGCCGGATTGCCCGGCGCCGGGGTGGCGGGGTTGGTGGTCGTCTGGGCCCAGGCCGGCGCCGAGCCGAGCAGCAGGGCCGTCAGCGCCGCGGCCGCGATCCGATCGATCATGCCGTTCCTCCTTCCATGGCCGGCCGCTCACAGCGCCAGCAGATAGGCGGTCAGCGCGTCCTTCTCGTCCTCGGTCAGCCTCAGCCCGAGCACGAGGTTGAAGTACTCGACCGTGTCGGCCAGGGTCAGCAGCCGGCCGTCATGCAGATAGGGCGGGGAATCCTTGATGCCGCGCAGGGTGAAGGTCTTGATCGGCCCATCCGGCAGGACGACCTGGCCGTTCACGGTCCGGCCGATGTCGTAGAACCGCTCCGCCTTCAGGTCGTGCATCTGGTTGTCCATGAAAGCGGTCTGCGGGATGTGGCAGACGGCGCATTGGCCCTTGCCCATGAAGATCCGCTCGCCCGCCAGCTCCTGCTCCGTCGCCTTGGCCGGGTCCAGCCGGCCCAGCGGGTTCAGCTTCGGTGCCGGCGGGAAGTCGATCATGTTCTGCATCTGCGCCATCATCGCCGTCTGGTCGTGGCGGTCCGGCAGGTTCACGCCCTTGCGCTGGGCGCTCATCTGGTCGCCGTTGAAATAGGCGGTGCGCTGCTCGAACTCGGTGAAGTCCTCGACCGAGCGCAGCGACCGCTTCGAGCCGTGGATCTGCTGGTTGAACATGCCGCGCAGACTGACCGTGTCGATCCGGAACCGCGCCGCCTGCGGCCGCGTGTCGGGGTTCAGGTGGAACGCCGCGTTGCTGTGGAAGTTGGAGTGGCAGTCGAGGCAGGTGACGCCCAGGCTCTGGTCGGCGCTCTTGCGGTCCTCGGTCTGGTTGAACTCCTCCTGCGGGAAGGGCGTGAGCAGGAGCCGCAGCCCCTCCATCTGCACCGGAGTGATCAGCCCGACCATCATCGCATAGTAGTTCTTGATGGTCAGCAGCTGCCCGCGCGAGACGTCGCCGAGCTCCGGATGCGTGGTCAGGAAGATCGGCGGCGGGAACTCCGGGGTGAAGGCGTCGGGCAGGTCGAAATCGACGTCGAAGCGGCGCAGGTTGCGCTGCTCCTGCCGGGCGATCTCGTCGATCTGGTGGTTCGGGAACACCTGTCCGCCGGTCGCGTGCTTGACATGGGGCAGGGGCAGGAAGCCGGCCGGGAACAGGCCGCGCTGCCTGATCTCGTCCGGGCTCATCGCCGCCAGCTCGTCCCAGGTGAGGCCCTGGGGCAGCTGCACCCGGACGCCGCCCTGCACCGGCTTGCGTCCGCCCGACATCATCACGCCCGGGATCGGCCGGTCGGACAGGTCGTAGCGCTCCTCCATCAGCCTCTGCTGGCGCCGCATCACCTCCGGCTTGGCCGCCTCGTCATCGGCCTTGACCTGGTCGAAGGGCTGGGTCGGCAGGGGCCGGTAGGTCGCGTCCGGCGGCAGCGACTGGGCCAGGGCGCCGACGCCGGCGACGATGCCGGCCGTCAGCAGGGACAGGGGCAGCAAACGGCGGGCCATCGGGCACCTCGTGAAATCGTCCTCGGAAATCCGACGCCGGGCGACGCGGCGCTTTTCCGGCCAACAGGAACTTTGTCGGGACGGTTCCTGTGGGCCGGATCATTTTTGCGCCGGCGGCGCCACGAGGTGTCTTTTCACTCGAATGCCTCGGCAACTCTCCTTCGGTTCGGCGATGGGGCTCAGAACAGGTCCCGTTTCCGGTTGAGCTGAAGCCAAGTGTTCAGCTTGAAGGCGACTTCCGTACGATTGCGAGCCTGAAGCTTTCGCATGATGTTTCGGACATGCACCTTCACGGTGCTTTCGTGGATGTTCAGTTCATGGGCGATGATTTTGTTGGCTTTGCCGGTCAGCAATTTCTGGGCGACCCTGGCCTGCTGAGCGGTCAGAAGCTCTTCCGTCGGATCCTTGGGGGGAGCGGACTGCCGTTGATACAGCCGTATGAGGCTGTCGGCCGGAACGAAGACTCCGCCGGACTGGACCAATCCGATCGCGCCGAGCACGACGCTGACGCTCAAGCTTCTGGACAGATATCCCTGAACCCCGCAGGCCAGCGCACCGACAACCAGATCCGGATCCTCGTCTTCCCCCAATGCCAGGACATGGATGGAAGGGTAGTGCGTCCTCAGGCAGGCCAGGGCGCCGATCTCGCGAGCATGATCCTCGGCGTCAGACCCCGTATTGATGTTGATGATGACGATCGAGGTGCGACGAGACGCGTCCTCGTCGAACAGCCAGTCATCGAAGCTGGCGAAGGTTTCGACGAGATATCCGGCGTCGGCATCCTCGATCGCCTTCGCCAGGCCGTCCCGGCTGAGCGTGCGATGATCGATGATGGTGACCACCGCTGCCTGGGACTCGCCGCCAGGTTTGTCCTGGTCGGATTCGGCGGATGAGTCGCGGGACTCCGTCTCCTCGACCAATCGGCTCCCCGGAGGGGGCGGCATCGTGGCAGTCCCTCGATACGCGAGCATTTCCTCTCCTCCCGGATGTTGTGCAGATCACGACAGCGTTCCGGCGCCTCCAGCGCGGTTTCGGAGGTTTGTCTGAAATTTTCGGCGAATTTGCCGAGCGCTCCTCCAGGATGACGCCCGGCCGTCGACTTCTATTCCAGCGCGTCGATCCGCACCTCGCGACTCCTGGCGTCTTCGGCGACCAGGGCCAGCAGCCTCTCTCCCTCCTCGGTCACAGCCGCGGCCTCGGTCGGCGACAGCGGCCCGAAGGCCTCGATCCGCAGCACCGCGGCGCCGCGCGCCTGGGTGGCCTTCCAGCGGCCGCGGACCATGCCGTCCACCAGCAGCACCGGCGGCATGAAATTGCCGTAGACCAGCGGGCGGTGGCGCTCGGCGATCACGTGCTCGCGCTCGGCATGGGACAGCAGCAGGTTGTCGTATTCCGGCAGGAAGCGCGGCGGCGCGGGCACGTCCGGGTCGGGGCGCGGTGCGTCCGGCAGGTCGAACAGCTCGCGCCCCGCCTCGTCGCGGAAGGTCACCAGCTTCGGCCGCAGCGCGTCGACCACGGGCTGCAGCCGGGTCAGGCCCGACCAGGTCTGCATGTCCTGCACGCTGGCCGGGCCGAAAGCGGCCAGGTAGCGCAGCAGCATCGGCTCCGGCGCCGTGTCGGTGCCGAGCTGCTGCCGCAGCCAGCTCTCCGCCGTGGTGCAGAGCGGGAGCCCGCCGATGCCCCACAGGCCGCGCGGCGGCACCTGCACCAGCGGTGCCAGGTTGCGCATGGCATAGGACAGGGACTTGGCGTCGCGATCCGGCCACTGCGTCTGCAGCAGCCGGCCCATCTCCTCCACCGTGCGCGGCTGGTCGACCAGCAGCCGGCGCCCGGCGGCCACCAGCGCCTCCAGATCCAGCCCGGCGAGCTGCTTGCCATAAGGCGTGCCGGTCATCAGCAGCCGCTCCTGCACCCCCTGCAGCACCGGGCGCAGCAGCCGGCAGTCGCGGGCGGTGACGAGATGAATGGTCGACCGCATCAGGGCGATGCGCACCGCCTTGCGGTCGCGGATCAGCTCGGCCAGATCCTCCAGCTCGAAGCGCTCCAGCCGGCTCCACAGCCCGACATAGGGGGCGGTCGGGGATTGCGACTGCATTCCGACCAGCCGCTCGATCGCCTCGGCCGCGGTCACCGGCCAGCGCTGCAGCAGCCCCTGCCGGGCCAGGAGAGCCCGGTTGCGGCCGCGCCGGCCCAGCACCTCTCCCGCCGTCTTCTCCTTCGCCATGCGTCCCCCGACCCTCCGGCTGCGGGCGCAGCCTGTCCCGGATCGGCGGCGCGAGACAAGCCCGGGCGAAGCGGCCAGCCGCCTCGCACCGTCTCGGGGCTTGCATCGGGCCCCGCATGGCGTCGAGAATTGACGGACTATCCCGCCCGATACCATGGAGGCCGCGATGGCCCTCGGACCGGACGACTGGGAAGTGCCCGTGCGGGCGCAGCCCGACCCCGACGACTACGCCTTCGACCTCGACCGCGCGCTCAATGCCGTGCTCGGCCTGACCGCGCGCGTCCCGGCCGACGCCTTCACCGCCGGCACGCTGGGCACCGAGCGCGCCGGCAACGGCGTGGTGATCCGCGACGACGGCATCGTCCTGACCATCGGCTATCTGATCACCGAGGCCGAGGAGGTCTGGCTCACCACCAATGCCGGCCGGGTCGTGCCCGGCCATGTGCTGGGCTACGACCAGGCCAGCGGCTTCGGGCTGGTCCAGGCTCTGGGTCCGCTCGGCGTGAAGGCGCTGAAGCCCGGCTACGGCCGGTCCGCCCTGCCGGGCACGGACGTCGTGATCGCCGGTGCCGGCGGCCGCCGGCGGTCGCTCGCCGGGCAGATCGTGGCCCGCCAGGAATTCGCGGGATACTGGGAATACGTGCTGGACGAGGCGATGTTCACCGCCCCGGCGCACCCGCATTGGGGCGGCACCGCGGTGATCGGCCCGGCCGGCGACCTGCTCGGCATCGGGTCGCTGCAGATCCAGCACCAGGCGGCCGGCGGCCGGGTGCTGCCCCTGAACATGGCGGTGCCGATCGACCTGCTGCAGCCGATCTTCGACGATCTGGCCACGCTGGGCCGCGCCGACCGGCCGCCGCGCCCCTGGCTGGGCCTGTTCGCGACCGAGGATGAGGGCCGGGTGGTGGTGGTCGGCTTCGCCGGCAACGGCCCGGCCCGGCGGGCGGGGCTGCGCGAGGGCGACGCCGTGCTCGCGGTCGACGGCGAGGCGGTCACCGACCTCGCCGGCTTCTTCCGCGCCGTCTGGGCGCTGGGCGAGGCCGGGGTCGAGGTGCCGCTGACGCTCGACCGCGAGGGCGACGTGTTCGACGTACATATCCGCTCGACCGACCGGGCCCGGGTGCTGAAATCCGCCAAGCTGCACTGACCGGGCCGGCGGTGCGGCAAAGCGACGACGGGCCGGTCCTGGCCAAGCGCGCCGGCCTCTATCGCGAGGCCCCGCCGGCGCTGGAGCTGGCGCCGCACCTGCTGTGCCGGTGGATGCATGCGGTCCCGCAGGGCCTGGCCCTGCCGGTGGCCGTCGTCCCCGACGGTTGTGTCGACCTGCTGTGGGTCGGCGGCCGGCTGGTGGTGGCCGGGCCGGACCTCACCGCGCAGCACCCGTTGCTGCTGCCCGGCGACCCGGTGGTCGCCGTCCGCTTCCGTCCAGGCGCCGCCTTCCGCTGGCTCGGCCTGCCGATGTCCGAGCTCACCGGCCGGCAGGTCGACCTGGAGGACCTCCGCCGTCCCTGGGCGCGCGACCTGGCCGGCCGGATCGGCGAGGCGCGGACCGTGACTGAGCGGATGGCGCGGCTCGAGGCCGGGCTGGCGCGCATCGCGCCGGAGATCGCCCCGCCGGCGCCGGAGATGGCGCTGGCCTTCCAACTGCTCGGCCGCGGCGCGGAGGAGGCCGGGTTGGCGGCGCTGCGCGACCGGCTCGAGATCAGCGAGCGCAGCCTGCGGAGGCGCTGCCACGAGGCCTTCGGCTACGGCCCCAAGACGCTCGACCGCATCCTGCGCTTCCAGCGGTTTCTGACATTGGCGGAGGCGGGGGAGGAGGGGCTCTCGGCCCTCGCTGCCGCCGCCGGCTACGCCGACCAGGCGCATCTGACGCGCGAGGTGCGGCGCTTGTCCGGCCTGACCCCGGCCGCGATCCTCCGCCAGCTCGCCCTCGGCGAGACGGAGGGGCGCGAAGCCGCCTGACTGGCCGTTCCGTTCAAGACGGCATCAGCGGGCGATGGCAGGCTCGCGGCCGGATCGGAGATAAGGAGGCATCATGGCCACGCCCGGCAACGACCGACGCATCGACTACATCGAGTTCGCCGTCGCCGACATCGCGCGCTCGCGCGATTTCTACGGCAGCGCCTTCGGCTGGACATTCACGGATTACGGCCCGAGCTATTGCGAGTTCGACGACGGCCGGCTGAAGGGCGGCTTTGCCCAGGGCGGCCAGGCGAAGCCCGGCGGGCTGCTGGTGATCCTCTATGCCGAGGACCTCGCCGCAACCCAGGAGCGGCTGGAAAAGGCAGGCGCCCGCATCGTCAAGCCGATCTTCAGCTTCCCGGGCGGCCGCCGCTTCCACTTCCAGGACCCGGACGGCTACGAGCTCGCCGTCTGGTCCGACCGGTGACGCGAGAGGAGGGAAGGGGGCCGCAGCCCCCTTCTCGCCGCGTTAGTTCACGACGATCTCGACCCGCCGGTTCTGCGGCTCGCGCACGCCGTCGGCGGTCGGCACCAGCGGATCGGCCTCGCCGACGCCGCGGGTGACGATCATGCTGTCGGCCACGCCGTCGGCCACCAGCTCGCGCCGCACCGCCTCGGCCCGGCGCTGCGACAGGGCCTGGTTGTAGCTGTCCGAGCCGGCGCGGTCGGTGTGGCCGGTGACGTCGATCCGGGTACTCCGGCCCTGCAACGCGTCGGAGGCGGCGGAGCCCACGATCTGCTTCGCCTCAGGCGTCAGCTTCGAGCTGTCGAAGTCGAAGAACACCAGATAGCTCCGGGCCTGGGTCACCTGCGTGACCTCCTGCGGCGGCGGCGCTTCCTCGGCGCCGAAGGTGTAGCGCAGGCCGACCAGGATGCTGTGGTTGTTGTTCTCGTCCGACTTGATCCGCACCCCGTTGTCCTTGAAGGTCGGCGCGGTGGTGCCGAGATAGCGGTACTCCAGGGTCGCCGCCAGGTTCGGCGCGAAGTTGTAGGCCACGCCGGCGATGCCCTGATAGGCGAACTGCGCCTTGGTCGAGCTGAAGTAGTTGCCCGGGCCGCTCGGGTTGAAGTCGGCATCAACCAGCGCCACGCCGACGCCGCCGCCGATATAGGGCACGAAGGGCGAACCGAAATCGAAGTCGTAATAGCCGTTCGCCATCAGGCCGTAGGTGGTCTGGTGGCTGTTGCCGTCGTGGCTGTTCTCCCGGATGCTCGCTTCGAGGTCGGTGCGGAAGCCGTTGCCGAAGCCGTAGCCGACATACAGGTTGCCCGCCGGCCCGACATCATAGTCGTCCTGGTTCAGGCCGTTGCTCTGGAGGAAGTTGACGCCGGCTCCGGCGCCGACATAGAGGCCGTTCACCTGCTGCGCCACGGCCGGTGTCGCGGCCAGCAGCGCGGCTGCCCCTGCGGCGAAGACGATGCGTCTGGTCATTCCTGGCTCCACGAGAGTCTCGCTAGGATTGCGGTCCCGTATCTCGTCCCGTGCCAGACGATACAGATGCATACGTCCCTGAATGCATGTCAAAATGGCGCGCAGCGACGATGTCGCATCTTGAAGTGCCGTCGAGGAATCCTATCGGACGAGCAAAGTACTCTAAGCTTGTTTTCTTAATTATTTGTAAGGCTCAGTGCCGCGGCGGCGCGGTGCTGGCGCGGACGATCAGCCGGTGGGGCACGCTCACGCCGCGCTTCGACGCTGCGATGCCGGCGAGGCGGTCCGCCAGCAGACGCATCGCCTCGAAGCCCAGCCGCCGCGCCGGCTGGTCGATGGTGGTCAGCGGCGGGTCGTAGACGGCGGCGAAGTAGATGTTGTCGAAGCCGACGATCGAGATGTCCTCCGGCACCCGCAGGCCCGCCTGCTTGATGGTGCGGATCGCGCCCATGGCGATCTCATCGCTGCCGCAGAACACGGCGGTCGGCGGCTCGGGCAGCGCCAGAAGCTCGGCCATCTCCTCCGCCCCGGTGGCGATCGAGAAGGTGCCGTAGCGCACCAACTCGGGCCGCAGCGCGATCCCGGCCTCGGCCAGGGCCGCGGCGTAGCCTTCGAAGCGCTTCGGCGTGGCGGTGGCCGGGGCGCTGCCGCCGATATGGCCGATGCGGCGATGGCCCAGCTCGATCAGATGCCGCGTCGCCGCCTGCCCGCCGGCCCGGTTGTCGATCTGCACCGCCGGCACGCCGGGGGCGGCGACGGGCTCGATCACCGCCACCAGGCGCTGCCGCAGGGACGGGGTCTTCAGCGTCTCCGGCATATGGCCGCCCAGCACCAGCATGCCGTCGACCGCCCCGGTCAGCAGCTGGCGGGCATGCTCCTCCGCCCGTGCCGGGTCGCCGGCGGTGTTGCCGATCAGCACGTGGAAGCCTGCCGCCACCGCCGCCTCCTCGGCACCCAGCAGCACCGAGGCGTGGAACGGGTTGGCGATGTTCGGCACCATCACGAACACCTGCCGCGCCTGCTGCAGGCGCAGGCCGCGGGCCATGCGGTTGACGACATAGCCGGTGTCGCGCACCGCCGCCTCGATCCGCGCCTTCGTCTCCTCGTTCACCCGCGGCGACCCGGCCAGGGCCCGGCTGACCGTCGCCACCGACACGCCGGCCATGCGGGCGATGTCGGCCATGCGCGGCCGCCCGGCTTCGGGCGCCGGCGGCAGGCTGCGGCTGCGGCTGCGGCTCACGGCGCGGTCTCGGAATCCTGGATCATACCTCCGACGATGCCCGGAACGGCGGTGCCGGCCAAGGGGGGACGATCGGCCGGTCCGGCCGAGGGTGGATTGCGAATTGACAGCGGGCGCATTCCCCGGTTCACTTGTAACCAAACGGTTACTTCGCCGGCGGGGCCAACCCGCCCGGACCATCGGCAACCAACAGGGGAGGGTGCGATGTCGGCTGCGATCGGGCGCAGATCCGTGTTGGCCGGGGCGTTGGGCCTGGCAGGGACGATGGCGCTGCCGGCCGTTCTCCGGGCCGAAGCGGCGCGGCTGCGCGTCGTCTGGTGGGGCAATGACGACCGCACCCGCCGCACGCTCGAGGTGCTGAAGCTGTATCAGGCCAAGGTTCCGGGCGCCGAGCTGGTGGGCGAGGTCAGCAACGCCGAGTATTTCCCCAAGCTGGCGACCCAGCTGGTCGGGCGCAGCGCCCCGGACATCTTCCAGCTCGAACCCAACAGCTTCGCCGATTTCGTGCAGCGCGGCGCCACGCTGCCGCTCGACGGCTTTCTGCCGCAGCCGATCGACACCTCCGGCATCAGCCGCGACCTGCTCGACCTCTGCGTCCTCGACGGCAAGGTCTGGGGCATCCCGCACGGCCTGAACTCCTTCGCCCTGATGTACGACGCGGCCGTGTTCAAGACGGCCGGCATCGCCCCGCCCGACGACAAGACCAGCTGGGACGACTATGCCGAGCGGATGGTCGAGCTGACCAAGGCGGCCGGCCGCGACCAGTACTGGGGCTCCTGCGATGCCAGCGGCTACAGCTTCGCGTTCCAGGTCTGGCTGCGGCAGCGCGGCGCCGACCTGTTCACCGCGGACGGCGCGCTCGGTTTCGGCCAGGAGCATGCCGCGGAGTGGTTCGCCTATTGGGACGGGATGCGCCGGCGCGGCGGCTGCGTCCCGGCCGACATCGCGGCGCTCAGCCCGGATTCGACCATCACCCAGATGTCGCTGATCCAGGGCAAGGCGGCGACCAGCTTGGCCTTCTCGAACCAGATCGTCGGCATGCAATCCGCCACCACCGCGCCGCTGGCCCTGACGATGTATCCGAACGGCGGCCCGGGGGCGAAGCCGGGGCAGTTCTACCGGCCCGCCTCGTGCTGGTCGATCTACGCCCGGTGCAAGGCGCCGGAGGCGGCGGCCGGCTTCCTCGCCTTCTTCCTCAACGACCCCGAGGCCGCCAAGGTGCTGGGGGTGGAGCGCGGCGTGCCGCTGAGCCCGGCGGCGCGCGATCTGATCCTGCCGACGCTGGACCCCACGCAACGCGCCACGGTGGACTACGTCAACTTCATCGCCGACAAGGTCGGCCCTTATCCGCCGCCCCCGCCCAAGGGATCGCAGCAGTTCGGCCGGGTGATGAAGCGGGTGGCGGACACAGTCGCCTTCACCGCCTCCATCAGCGACGGCGCCGCGCAGCTGATCGCGGACGCCCGCGCCCTTCTCTGAGAGAGGCTCTCGATGTCGGTCATGCCGGATCCCGAAGGCGCCGAGCCCCGCACGGTGGAGGAGTTCGATTCCCACCCCTGGCGCTTCGAGGCTCATGCTACGGAGGCGCAGCGCCGGGCGCAGGCGGCCTTCGTCGCCCAGCTGGCGCGGCGCCTGCCGCTCAGGCTCGGCGAAGCCTGCTACCTGTCGCCTCAGGCCTACATCTTCCCCGACAGCCTGACGCTCGGCGATCGCTGCGTCGTCGCCGCCGGGGTGCGCCTGCACGGCGACCTGATTGCCGGCGACCACTGCTCCTTCAACCTGCACGCCTCGGTGATCGGACAAGTCCGCATGGGCTCCTGGGTCCGCATCGCCGCCGGGGCCATGATCGCCGGCTTCGACCATGTGTCGGACGACCCGGAGACGCCGATCGCGCAGCAAGGCGTGTCCACCAAGGGCATCGAGATCGGCAACGACGTCTGGATCGGCGCCAATGCCGTGGTCACCGACGGGGTGCGGATCGGCAGCCATTGCATCGTCGCCGCCGGCGCGGTGGTCACTCGCGATGTCCCCGATTATGCGCTGGTCGGCGGCAACCCGGCCCGGGTGATCCGCGACCGCCGCCGGCCGCGGGGCCCGGCCCCGGCCGATACGCTGCTGGCCGAGGTGAAGGATTTCGACGCCCGCGTCGGCGAGGAGTGGCCTTCGATCCTCGCCGCGCATGCGGCGCCGCCCGGCCAGCCCTCCTGGTACCGCGATCCGCGCAACGCCGGGAACGCGCCGTTCCGCGCCGATTGCGACGCGATCCAGATCGCGGCGATGTTCGGCGCCGTGCCCCAGCCCTTCGGCCGCGAGGAGTGGATCGCCCGCCTGACGGCGCTGCAGGATCCGGAGACCGGCCTCTGCTTCAACCCGGACACGCCGGATGCGGTCCGCCGCGGCCCGCCGGCCGATCCCGGCGGCGACAATCTCTACAACATCCTCTGCGTCGGCTATGCGCTGGAATGCCTCGGCGCCGCCTTTCGCCACCCCGTCGCCTGGGCCTCGCGCCTCGACCCCGCGGCGCTGCAGCGGGCGCTGGACGGGCTGCCTTGGGCCGAGCGCGGCTGGTCCTCCGGCGCCTGGGTCGATGCGCTGGGCACGGCCTACTACCTGAACGCCCGTGACTTCGGCGATCCGGGCGAGCTCACGACGCTGATCGGCTGGCTGACCACGCGGGCGGATCCGGCGACCGGGCTGTGGAGCGGTCCGGTCGGCGACGACTG
Source organism: Inquilinus limosus DSM 16000 (assembly GCF_000423185.1). Lineage (GTDB taxonomy): Bacteria > Pseudomonadota > Alphaproteobacteria > DSM-16000 > Inquilinaceae > Inquilinus > Inquilinus limosus. Next base: position 130,230 of record NZ_AUHM01000015.1, read on the forward strand.
GCTGCAGGCGGTGAACGGCTTCTACCGGCTGACCCGCGGCACCTACGCCCAGTTCGGCCTCCCGCTGCCCTGGCCGGAGCGGACGATCGACTCCGTCCTCGCCCATCTCGACCGCAACGCGGGCTTCGAGCGCGCCGGGTTCAACGCCTGCAACGTGTTGGACGTGGTGCACCCGCTGATGCTCTGCGCCCGCCAGACCGGCCACCGGGCGGCGGAGATAGCCGACGTGATGCGCCGCCTCCTCGCCGCCGCGCTCCGCCACTACGCGCCCGGACGCGGCTTCGCCTTCAACCGCGGCGAGGAGTCGGGGCTGCAGGGGACGGAGATGTGGCTGTCGATCGTCGCCCTGATCCTGACCCATCTCGGCCTGGCCGATGCCGCGAGCTTCCGGCTGGTCGGCGTGCACCGCTGGGGCCCGGGCCTGCCGGCCGACCGGATCCGCTGGCCGGCACGGTGAGGTTCAGCTCCACACCCCGGAGACGGGGCGCGCCCGTTTGGACGTCAGCTCCGCCTCCAGCCAGGCGCGGAACAGCTGCACCTTGCGCTGCCGCGCCCGGGCCTCGGTGGTGACGAACCAGTAGGCGATCTCGGTCGGCGCCGCGATCGGGAAGGGGCGGACCAGCCTTCCGTCCGCCAGCGCGTCGGCGGCGATCAACTGCCAGGCCATGAACACGCCCTGGCCGGCCAGCGCCGCCTCCAGCGCCGGGATCGGGTCGGTGTAGGTCGGGCCGGACAGGCGCGGCGGCGACGCCACCCCGGCGGCGGCGAACCACTCGGCCCAGGAGATCAGCGAGCCTTCGTCACGGATCACCGGCACCGAGGCCAGGTCGGCCGGAGTCTTCAGCCGTGGCGCCAGAGACGGGGCGCAGACCGGGAACACGGTCTGCGGAATCAGCTTCTCCACCACCACGCCGGTCCAGCCGCCGGGGCCCATGCGGATGGCGCAGTCGATGTCGCCGAGCGCCAGGTCCAACACCTCTCCGGTGGCGACGAAGCGCAGCTCGATGTCGGGGTGGGCGCTGGTGAATCGCGACAGCCGCGGCACCAGCCAGCGCGCGGCGAAGGCGGTGCCGGCGGTGACGGTCAGGATCCCGGCGCGCTCCACGGCCAATGCGGCGATCGCGTCGGCCAGCATGCGGAACCCGGCGTCCAGCATCGGCCGGATCCGCCACAGCTCGGCGGTCGGTACCAGGCCGGTCGGGGTGCGCTCGAACAGCAGCACGCCCAGCCGCGCCTCGGCCCGGCGGATGTGTTGGCTGACCGCGCCCGGCGTCACCCCCAGCTCCTTGGCGGCGGTCGACAGCGACCCGCCGCGCGCCACCACCGCGATGGCACGCAGCGCGTTCAGCGGAATCGGGAAGGGCGAGGCCATGCTTCTTCTTGAGCGGAGGGCGGCGGGCTGTCCAGCGTCGTCGCGCCTGACGAAGCCACGGTTGACTCTATAATATCCAGTTGGTTATATAACCATATGGTTTTAGAAGACTCGCTCAACCTCAGATTCGCCGCGCTCGCCGACCCCACCCGGCGCGCGATCCTGCTGCGCCTCGCCCAGGGCGAAGCCACGGTGGCGCAGCTGCAGGCCCCGTTCCGGATCAGCCAGCCCGCCATCTCCAAGCATCTCAAGGTACTGGAGGGCGCGGGGCTGATCGAACGCGGCCAGGCCGCCCAGTCGCGGCCGCGGCGCCTCAACCTCGCGGCGCTGCAGGAAACGGTCGAATGGTTCGAGCACTTCCGCAACCTCTGGAACGACAGCTTCGACCGCCTGGAGGCGTTTCTCGAAGCCAATCCCAAGCCAACGAAGGACGGATAGATCATGGCCGCCACCGATCCCCAATTCGTCATCTCCCGCGTCTTCAAGGCGCCGCGCGCGCGGGTCTGGGAAGCCTGGGCGAAGCCCGAGCTGATGGCGCAATGGTTCGGCCCGAAGGGCGTCGTCACCACGGTCAGGACCCTCGATCTGCGGCCGGGCGGGATGATGCATGCGCGCATGGACCGGCCCGATGGCGGGCAGATGTGGGTGAAGTTCGCCTATCGCGAGGTGGTCGCGCCGTCGCGCCTGGTCTGGGAGCATTCCTTCGCGGACGAAGAGGCCAATCTCGCGCCTTCGCCCTTCGGCGGGCCGTGGCCGCTCAGGATCCTGTCGACCGTGACCTTCGAGGAGGAGGCGGCGGGCACCCGGGTCCGGCTGGTCTGGACGCCGCTGGACGCCGCGGAGGACGAGCGGCAGGCCTTCGCGGGCATGACGGACTCGATGACCGAAGGCTGGTCCGGCACCTTCGACCGGCTCGACCAGGCGCTGGCCTGACCCGATCGTCTCCGCGCCTATGGAGATTTTCTATAGGCGTGGAGAGACACTGTCCATCCCGGCTGCGGCTCGGCGGGTCTATCTCTTGAAGAAGATCTGCCGAGGAGGCCGCGATGTTCTCCCTCTTCCGGCGCCGGGATCGCCGGTGCCGGCCCGACGGCGCCGAGGCGCTGCTGGCCATGACCCCGCGCGAGCTGGCGGACCTGCCCTTCTGGATCGAGCCGCCGCAGTCGGACTGCGCCGACGATGCGTCGGCGCGCCGGCCGGTCACAGCCCGAACCGCGCCTCGGCGTCAGCCAGCGTGAGGCTCAGCAGCGGCCGCCGGCCGGACAGCAGGGCCAGAGGTCCATCGGCGGAGAAGTCCCAGCCGGGGCCGCCGGGCCATGGCCCGCCGGTGGCGGCGGCTCGCGTGGTCCGCACGCCGCTCCGATCCGGCTGCAGGATCCGCAGCCGGATCGGCAGGCGGACCGGCAAGGATCTCGGCGACCGGCCCTGGAAGGCGGCGACCGGCCCCTCGGCGTCGGTCAGCGCGGTTCGCCCGGCCTGCGTTTCGAAGCGGCCCAGCCGCTTCGGGATCGCCCACAACTCCCGGCCGCCGGCCAAGGACGCGGGGCTGTCGACCCAGGCGGCGGTGACGGTGACGCCGATCCGGCGGCCCAGCCGTACCGGCACCGCGACCACCAGCTCGCCATAGGCCAGGTCGCCATCCGGCCCCCAATCCGCCCGCACCGTCGCCAGCAGCGCGGTCCCGCCCCAGCCCAGCGGCCGGGCCCCGGCCGGCAGCGGTCCCGGCAGCGCCGCCCGCGGCACCCGCCACAGCGCCGCCTGCACCGCGCCGCGCAGCCGCCAGGGCGGGGGAGGATAGGGGGCCGGGGTCATTCGTCCGCGTTCGGGATCGCCAGCAGCGTGCCGCAGGCCTTGCAATGTACGGCGTCCGGGTCGTGCCGCTGCAGCCCGCAGGTCGGGCAGTCGAACCGCACCTTGTTCGGCCGGAACAGCGTCTGCGCCAGCCGCGCGAACAGGCTGATGCCGACGATCATGGTGACGATGGACAGCAGCTTGCCCGCCGTGCCGGGCAGGGTGATGTCGCCGAAGCCCGTGGTGGTCAGCGTCGCCACGGTGAAGTAGAGGGCATCGACATAGCCGGCGATGCCGCTCTCGGTCCCGGCGAAGCCGGTGTAGACGAAGCCGGTCACCACGAAGACGAAGGTGGCGAGCGTCGAGAGGGTGCGGACGACGTCTTCCCAGCGCGTGTCGTCGTAGCGCCGGCCGACCGTCGACCAGAAGAACTCGCTGTGGAACAGGCTCCACAGGCGCAGGATCCGCAGGAAGCCCAGATTGGCCAGCCATTGCGGCGCCAGCAGCGTGGCCAGCACGAACAGGTCGACCCAGACGATCGGCCGCCGGACCCAGGCGCGCAGGTCGCGCCAGGACAGCGCGCGGGCGGCGAGGTCGAGCGCCAGCAGCACGGCAATCGCATAGTCGATGGCGAGGAAGACGCCGGTGTCGCGCAGCACCGGCGCCACGATGAAGAAGGCGATGATCGCGAAATCGACGATCAGGACGCCGAGGCGGAAGCGGATCGCCAGGGGGCTGCGCCCATGATACAGCGCGCGCAGCACGGTCCGCAGCCGGGCGAGCCGGCCCGGGGGCTGGGCGCCCGGGGGCGATGCGGGGGAGGCGCGCGACGTCATCCCCTTCTCTGTACCGGATGTGCCCGGACGCCTCCACGGTGAAGCGGGCCGCGCCGACGCCGGACCTCGCGCCGCATCCCGATTCCGGGATTTCAGGGGCGGAGTCGAAAACGCACTTGGATTGCGAAGTTCAGCAGCGCACCAACTAGGTATTGACGAGAACCAGCAGAAGGACGTCTATATCTAGACATCACGGGCGCTCGGGAATCCGGTGCGCCGCATCCGCGGCAAGGCCGGGGCTGTCCCCGCAACTGTAAGCGGAGTGCTCTTCCGTCGCTAGTCACTGGCGGGGCGACCCGCCGGGAAGGCGAGGCGGAGGGGCGATTCCCGCGAGCCAGGAGACCGGCCCGTGATCGCAGTCAACGTCCTCGGGCGGGGTGTCCCGATGGTGCGTCGGTCGGGTTGCGTCGGCACGCCGGCGCGGCGCCGGCTCCGCATCTTCGGCCCAGGCCCCTCACGATCATGGGGTTTGCCGATGTCTGTCCTCCTCGAATCCGACCGCGCCCTCGCCGGGGGCGCGCCCGCCGCCCCGGCCGCGCCGCGCGCTGCTGCCGAGCCGGCCTATCAGGTGATCCGCCGCAACGGCGCCGTCACCGCCTTCGACGCCTCCAAGATCTCGGTGGCGCTGACCAAGGCGTTCCTGGCGGTCGAGGGCTCCGGCGCCGCCGCCTCGCGCCGGGTGCACGACATCGTCGAGGGCCTGACCGCCCAGATCGTCGGCGCCCTGACCCGCCGGGCCGACCACGGCCGCACCTTCCACATCGAGGAGGTGCAGGACCAGGTCGAGCTGGCGCTGATGCGCGGCGAGCACCACAAGGTCGCCCGCGCCTATGTGCTGTACCGCGAGGACCGGGCGCGCGAGCGCGCCGCCGCCGCGGCCAAGGTCGAAGCCACTCCGGTCGCCCCGGCGCTGCACGTCACCGCGGCCGACGGCAGCCGCGCGCCGCTCGACCAGGCACGCCTGGCCCGGCTGGTGGAGGAGGCCTGCGCCGGCCTGGCCGATGTCGACCCCGCCCCGGTCCTGGCCGAGACCCGGCGCAACCTCTATGACGGCATCAGCGAGGCCGAGCTGGCGCTGGCGCCGATCATGGCGGCCCGCACCCTGATCGAGGCCGAGCCGAACTACACCCATGTCAGCGCCCGCCTGCTGCTCGACATGCTGCGGCGGGAGGCGCTGTCCTTCGTTCACGGCCGCCCCACCCGCGCCACCCAGGCGGAGATGGCCGAGGGCTATGCCGAGTACTTCCCGGCCTATGTCAAGAAGGGCATCGATGTCGGCCTCTTGGACGCCGAACTCGGCCGCTTCGACCTGGCCAGGCTGTCGGCGGCGCTGAAGCCGGAGCGCGACCTGCAGTTCCAGTTCCTGGGCCTGCAGACCCTCTACGACCGTTATTTCCTGCAGACCGAAGGCATCCGCTTCGAGCTGCCGCAGGCCTTCTTCATGCGCGTCGCCATGGGGCTGGCGCTGCGTGAGATCGACCGCGAGGCGAGGGCGATCGAGTTCTACGACCTGCTCTCCTCCTTCGACTTCATGTGCTCGACGCCGACGCTGTTCAACGCCGGCACGCCGCGGCCGCAGCTGTCCTCCTGCTTCCTGACCTCGGTGCCGGACGACCTCGACGGCATCTTCAAGTCGATCCGCGACAACGCGCTGCTGTCGAAATACGCCGGCGGCCTCGGCAACGCCTGGACCCGGGTGCGCGGCCTCGGCGCCCATATCCGCGGCACCAACGGCCAGTCGCAGGGCGTGGTGCCCTTCCTGAAGGTCGCCAACGACACCGCCATCGCGGTGAACCAGGGCGGCAAGCGCAAGGGTGCCGTCTGCGCCTATCTCGAGACCTGGCACGTCGACATCGAGGAATTCCTCGACCTGCGCAAGAACACCGGCGACGACCGGCGCCGCACCCATGACATGAACACCGCCAACTGGGTGCCGGACCTGTTCCTGGAGCGGGTCGAGGCCGACGGCCCCTGGACGCTGTTCTCGCCGGACGAGGTGCCGGACCTGCACGACCTCTACGGCCCGGCCTTCAAGACGGCCTACGAGGCCTATGAGGCCAAGGCCGCGCGCGGCGAGATCCGCGTCCACAGGCAGGTCCGCGCGCTCGACCTGTGGCGGCGCATGCTGACCATGCTGTTCGAGACCGGCCACCCCTGGGTGACCTTCAAGGACCCCTGCAACATCCGCTCGCCGCAGGGCCATGTCGGCGTCGTGCACTCCTCCAACCTGTGCACCGAGATCACGCTGAACACCTCGGACGACGAGGTCGCGGTCTGCAATCTCGGCTCGATCAACCTGGCCAACCACGTGTCCGAGCGCGGCCTCGACCGGGCGCGGCTGGAGCGCACCATCCGCACCGCGATGCGGATGCTGGACAACGTCATCGACATCAACTTCTACACCATCCCCGAGGCGCGCCGCTCCAACCTGCGGCACCGCCCGGTCGGGCTCGGCCTGATGGGCTTCCAGGACGCGCTGCAGGCGCTGCGCCTGCCGGTGGCGTCCGAAGCCGCGGTGCGCTTCGCCGATGAGAGCATGGAGGTGATCAGCTTCCACGCCATTTCCGCCTCGGTCGACCTGGCGGCGGAGCGCGGCCGCTATCCCTCCTTCGAGGGCTCGCTGTGGAGCCGCGGCATCCTGCCGATCGATTCCGTCGAGCTGCTGGCCGAGGCGCGCAGCGGCGTGCTCGACCTCGACCGCTCCTCGACCCTCGACTGGAGCGGCCTGCGCGAGCGGGTGCGCACGGTCGGCATGCGCAACTCCAACTGCATGGCGATCGCGCCGACCGCGACCATCTCCAACATCTGCGGCGTCGCCCAGTCGATCGAGCCGGCCTTCCGCAACCTCTACGTCAAGGCCAACATGTCGGGCGACTTCACCGTGGTGAACCCCGGCCTGGTCCGCGACCTCAAGGCGCTCGGCCTGTGGGACGAGGTGATGATCTCGGACCTGAAGTATTTCGACGGCAGCCTCGGCGCCATCGACCGGGTGCCGGACGACCTGAAGGCGCTCTACGCCACCGCCTTCGAGATCGACGCCTCCTGGCTGGTCGAGGCGGCTGCGCGGCGGCAGAAATGGATCGACCAGGCACAGTCGCTGAACCTCTACATCGCCAACCCGAACGGCCGGAAGCTGGACGCGCTCTACCGCCTGGCCTGGAAGCGCGGCCTGAAGACCACCTATTATCTGCGGGCGATGAGCGCGACCCATGTCGAGAAGTCGACGCTGAAAGGCACCGACGGCAAGCTCAACGCCGTCGCCGCCCCGGCACCGGTCGTGGCCGCCCCGGCCCCGGCGCCCGAGCCGGCGCCGCTGGTCTGCCCGATCGACGACCCCAGCTGCGAGGCCTGCCAGTGAAGCGGCGTCCTGCACTTTCGTGAATTCATCTCGTCAGGTGTGGGGCAGAGCTGGCTCCACACCTGACATTTTCTGGAAAATGTGTTCGCCACGACCGCCGACCGGAATGGGCGAGGGCGCCCGATACCGGGGCCGATGCCGCTCGATCCCAGCCATCGACAGGATTCCCGATGAGGTGATCTTCGATGCCGCCGCCTGGTCCGGTTTGGGCGTGTTCAGACAGGCCCCGTCTGGATGCTGCCGAGCCGGATGATGGCACAGTCATAACCCTCCAGCCGAAGCGGCTCCGTCCCGACGGCGCCGCCGCTGAGAAGATCCTGCCCCGTCGGGGGCGATGTCAGCACCGCGGTCTCCGCGTTGGTGTTCTGGACGAACAGAAGCTCCCGGCTTTCCGCACGGCGCAGCGAGACCTCGACCCCCGCCGGCAGGTCGGCGACCAGCGGTGCGACACCGGCCTTCGGCAGCACGCGGCCGAGCAAGGCTTCCGTCAGCTCCGGGGTGAAATAGGTCCCGATATAGATCACTGCGCCCGGTGGTCAGCCGGCGGCCGCCGCGCGCGCCGCCTCCGCCAGCTGTCGGCGAAGCCAGGCATGGGCCGGGTCGTCCTGTCGCCGCTCGTGCCAGATCATCGACACGGTGAGAGGTCCGATCTCCAGCGGCAGCTCCAGAATCTCGATCGGCGCCGTGGCGGCGATGCGGCGCGCCAACCGGCGCGGCAGCGACAGGATCATGTCGCTCTCGGCGACCAGCATTGGTGCGGCGATGAAATGCGGCAGCCGCATCGCCACCCGCCGGGTCAGCCCGCGCCGGGCCAGCGCGACGTCCACCGGCGCCTCACCCCGGCCGGTGACGATCACCAGCAGATGCGACAGAGCGGCGAAGCGCTCCAGCGTCAGCCCTGCTGCGATCACGGGATGGCCGCGGCGGACGGCGCAGACCAGGTCCTCCTCGTAGAGTGCCCGGCGGAAGAAGCCGGCCGGCAGCGCGTCGTAGACGCCGAGCGCCAGATCGGCGGCATCCGCGGCGATCAGCCCGACATGGTCGCCGGCTGGGGGCGGGATCTCAATGTCCAGCCCGGGCGCGAGGCGCGACAGCCGTGACACCAGGGCGGGCATCACCAGCAAGGTCGTGTAGTCGACGCCCGCGATAGTGACGCGGCCGCGCGCCGTCGCCGGATCGAAATCCGTCGGTGCCACGATCGCCCGGGCGCTCTCCAGCAGCCGCGCCACCGGCTCGGCCAGGGCAGCGGCCCGCGGCGTCAGCTCCAGCCCCTTCGGCGTTCGCACCACGATCCGGTCGGCCAGCAGCCGGCGCAGCCGGCCGAGAGCCCGGCTGGCGGCCGGCTGGCTGAGGCCGAGCCGCAGCCCGGCCCGGGTGACGCTGCGCTCCTGCAGCAGCGCGTCGAGCAGCTTCAGCAGGTTGAGGTCGACTCCAGCCAGATCCACTTCACGCATGTGAAAGATCATATCCATGCATTTGAGATATGGCGATCCCCACCGCATCTCCTCGGCACCGGCCCGGTCGTGGACGGGCCCAACTCGGGAGAAAAGCCATGTATGTCGTTGCCGGCGTGAGCGGGAACACGGGTGCCGCCGCCGCCCGGGCTCTGATCGAAGCGGGCGAGCCTGTCCGTGTCGTCGTGCGAAATGCGGTCAAGGCCGAGGATTGGGCGCGGCGGGGGGCGGAGGTCGCGGTCGCCGACCTCGGCGACGCCGGGACACTGGCCGCCGCCCTCGCCGGTGCCCGCGGCGCCTACCTTCTGAACCCGCCCGGCTATGCGTCGGAGGATCCGTTCGGCGACGCCGCAGCGGTGGCCGAGGCAATCGCCGAGGCGGTTGTCGCCGCTCGCCTGCCGAAGCTCGTCATCCTGTCCTCCGTCGGCTCGGACCGGCCGAGCGGAACAGGGTTGATCGCCACCAACCGGACCCTCGAACAGCGGCTGGCCGCGATCGGCCTGCCGGTGGCCTTCCTTCGCGCCGCCTACTTCATGGAGAACTGGGCCGAGGTGGCTAGCGTCGCCGCCGCGGAAGGCGTGCTGCCCAGCTTCCTCGCACCGCTCGACCGGGCCATCCCGATGGTCGCGACCGCCGATATCGGCCGCATCGCCGCCGAGGCCCTGCGTGAGGACTGGGCTGGACAGCGAAAGATCGCCCTGCAAGGACCAGCCGATTATTCCCCTGACGATGTCGCCGCGGCTTTCGCCCGGGCGCTCGGCAAGCCGGTGCACGCCGTCGCCGTCCCGGAGGCGGGCTGGGGCGAAGCGCTGTCGCGCAGCGGCCTGAGTGCCCCGGCAATCGCCGGCTTCGTCGAGATGATGCGGGGCGTCAACGACGGCCATATCGACTTCGGCAGCGATCCGGCCGCCGAGCCGCGCCGCGGCCGGGAACCGATCGACAGCGTTGTCGCCGCGCTGACGCGGGCGGCTGTCTGAGCGGGCGGGCTCATCGGGCCTCAGAGGCGCTTCCGGACGGACGGCGGAAACGGAAAGAGGCGGCGGTTGCAGCCGCCGCCTCCTTCGCTTTGCGTCGAGACCGAAGATCAGAGCACGAAATCGGCTCCCGCCAGATCGACGAGCCCTCTCAGCACGACATGGAAATCGGACCTGCCGTCCCCGTCGACATCGCCGGCGATGGTGGTCGTCGACGGCGTCGTCGAGGCGAAGCGCAGCTCGCCGGCTTGGCCGCTGTAGGTGGCCGAGCCGATGAAGCTGAACGCCTGGTCGCCGGCGGTGCCGGTATCGGCGTCGATCCCGGAGAGATCGATGCGGTCGCCCTGGGCATGGCTGAAGTCGGTGATCACGTCGGCGAGGGCGCCGAGGACGCTGTCGCCGAGGGCCGAGAAGTCGAACACATCGGCCCCGGCGCCGCCGGACAGCGTGTCCTTTCCGGCGCCACCGGCGAGCGTGTCGTCGCCTTCATAGCCCCAGAAGACGTTGTCGCCGGCATTGCCGATGAGCGTGTCGCCGCCCTTGCCGCCGCTGGCCCTCTCGATGCCGGCATAGGTGTCGCCTTCCGCCTCGCCGCCATGGCCGATGCCGGCCGCGAGATCGACCGTCACCGCCTGGCTCACGCCGAAATAGCTGGCCCGATCGATGCCGGAGCCGCCGTCGAGAGCGTCGGCGCCGGCGCCGCCGCGGAGGATGTCGTCCCCGGCGCGGCCGAAGAGGGTGTCGTCGCCGGCACCGCCTTCGAGCGTGTCGTCTCCGGCCTCGCCGATGTTCGGCATCACCGGCGGGGGCGGGGCCACAGAGACGTTCAGCTCATAGGTCGCGCCGTCGGGGACGGCCTGTTCGGGCTCTCCCGTGTCGTTGTTGTATTGCCCGACCACGATGTAATAGTCCCCGGTCTCGGCGACCTTGAAGGTGAACGCCGAATCCGTCCGGCGACTGGAGCCGGGATCGTTTCCGCCGTCGTCGTTGAAGGCGACCACGGTGCCGTCGGCCCGAACGAGCCAGAGGAAGCTGTCGCTCAGCCCGTCCGACGTGTGGTCGATATCGGCGGTGATGATCGACCCCGCATTCACCGTCAGCTTGTAGTAGCCCCCCTCGCCGTTGCCGGTGGCGTTGACCGTGGTGTGCGGGAGGGTAGTCGCATCGACGATGTCCGAATCGGCGACGAGCGAGAAGTCGTCGGTCAGGTCGTGGGCAGCGGCGACCGAGTTGTTCGTCGCATCCGGCCCCAGGGTGGCGTAGCCGTCGCCCATGCCGACGCCGGAGACGGGGAAGGGGATGAAGTCGCCGTCCAGCGTGTCGCTTCCGGCACCCCCCTTCAGGACGTCGTCGCCGCCTTGGCCGACGAGCTTGTTGTCGCCGGCATCGCCGGTGAGACGGTCGTCATGGCCGGAGCCGGCCAGGCCCTCGATCGAGACATAGGTCTCCTGATGCGTGCTGGCCACGCCGAGATCGACGGTCACGCCCGTGGTGCTGCCGTAATAGGCCGCCATGTCGAGCCCGGCGCCGCCGTCGAGCGTGTCCGCCCCGCCGCCCCCGGCCAGGGTGTCGTCGCCCGCGGCGCCCGACAGGACGTTCACGCCCGCATTACCGATCAGGGTGTCGGCGAATTTCGAGCCGATGACGTTCTCGATGTTCACCAGCCGGTCGTACTGATGCGTCGTCGTCGTGTCGCCTTCGCCGTCACCGCCCCTGGCGGTGCCGGCCGCGAGGTCGACGGTCACACCCTCGGTGGCAGGCGTCCGCGGCGGACCGAACATCGGCTGGCGCTCGTCGAGCGTGTAGTCGGCCGTGTCGATGCCGTCGCCGCCGTCCAGATAGTCCGCCCCGGCGCCGCCGATGAGGGTGTCGTTGCCGGCGTCGCCGTTCAGCACGTCGCCGTCGCGGGCGCCCTCGAGCTTGTCGTCGCCGCCGCCGCCGCTGAGCACGTCGCCGCCGCCCAGGCCGAGGAAGTAGTTGGCCTCGTCGCCGCCGATGAAGCGGTCGATGCGGTCGTCCGACCCGATCAGGTTCTCGATGCTGTAGAAGGTGTCGCCGCTGGCGGTGCCGCCGCTGGCGACGTTGGTCACCAGGTTGACCAGCAGCTGGAACGGGCTCTCCAGGCTGAAATCGACCGTGTCGATGCCGTCGCCGCCGTAGAAGACATCGACGCCGGCCATGCCGCGAAGGATGTCGTCGCCGGCGCCGCCATAGAGCAGGTCGTTGCCCTGGCCAGCATTGATCGTGTCGTTGCCGTCCTCCCCGTACAGCCGGTCGTCGCCGTCGTTGCTTTCGGGCAGGTCGTCCGGGGGCAGGGTGTTGTTGCGGTCGCGGCTGTCCTTGCTGTCCAGGCCGCCGACGATCAGGTCGTCGCCGGCGCCGCCATGGATCTCGTCGGCGCCGTTGCCGCCGTCGATCTTGTCGTCGCCGCCGCCGCCCAGCAGCTCGTTCTCGCCGTCATTGCCGATGATGATGTCGAGGAAGTCGCTGCCGACGCCCTTCTCGACATAGTACTGCGTCGCGTCCGCGTTGTGGCCGTCGAAGATCGCGACGTTCCAGCTGTGGCCGTTGACGCTGGAGAAGCGGCCCTCGCGCAGGTCCAGGATGGTGCTGGCGGTCGACCCCGAGAAGTCGATCGTGTCGTAGCCGCCGGTGTCGTGGACCACGAAGCCGATGTCGTGGGTCGGGCCGTCCGCCGTCAGGGTGTAGCCCAGCCGGGTGCTGCCGAAGCCGTAGACGTCGTCGCCGGTGTTGAGCTGGATGTCCTGGTACGTCCGCACGCCGTTCGCGTCGACGGTCGAGAAGAAGCGCCGGATGACGGCTTCGATATCGGCGATCCCGGGCGTGGTGTTGGTCCAGGCCGTGGTGCCGCCGGTGTCGATGCTGTCGAAATACGACATCACCGAATATTGCTGCTGGTCATAGACCCATTTGGCGTCGTTGTAATAGGTGATCTGCGGGCCGCCGGGGCCGCCGTAATTGTAGAAGCCCGGATGGTTCAGGCCCCATTCATGGCCGAATTCATGGATGAAGGTGTTGAAGATGTAGCCGCCCGGCTCGGTCGCGTTCGGCTCGGTGTCGTGGAACCGCTGCCCGACGCTGACATAGCGGCCGGCGGAGAAGGCGCTGCCGTCGCTCGGCTCCCCGAGCTCCGGGCTGACGACCTCGAGATAGTCGGTGTCAGGGTCGTAGGGCCGGTCGGTGACGATCTCGAACTGCAGCGGCGTCACCGCCGACCACATCTCCAGCGCCCCGATCGCGGCCTCCATGTAGTCCGGATGGTCGGCGAGCTCGGAGACGTTCACCACGATCGGCGACTGCGCCTGCTCGGGCGTCAGCGGGCGGTTCAGCGCGCCCAGGTAGTTGAGGAACGTCTCGTAATCGGTGTCTTTGCCGTAGGGATTGTCCGGCGTCTGGTCGATGTTCTGCCAGTTCTGGAGATCTTCCGGACTGATCGTGAACGATCCTGAAACCGCCACGCCTCCCGGCGTGGAGTGCTCCTTGCTGTAGCCCGTCTGGCACAGGATGCACATGTCTTGCTCCCCCTATCTTTTGACACGGCAATGAAATCGGCGACGCCCATCCGGTCGCGGGACGGAATTCCCACGGGTGAGTGCAGCGTCAGCTCCGGCTGAAGCGTCGGTTCGTCGGTACGGGAATGGATCGGAGACCGTGCCGGATCGGTCTGGCTCGGCGCTCCGGACTGCGCTCAGCCGGCGGCCGGCGCATCACCGTGCCGGCATCGATCCGGGCACGACGGTGGTGAGAAGGTACATCGCCACTCGGGGGTGGATACGGGCGCCGAAATACGACGCCGCGACGGTCCCGACGTGGATCGAGTGCTCATGGCTGTCGATGTCCCCCTGTTTGCGGTGCGTAGTCTTGTCGGGACGCCGGGCCGAGGCCCTTTCGCTTGATTTCCGGTCCGACCGCCGCGGCCATCTCTTGACGGACACCGAGGCCGCCGACGGTTTCGCCGATACCCACCTCCGCATCCGAAGGTGGAACGCGCTTCAGCATTTCGACTGTCTACGCACCCCCATTTCGCCATCCTTCGGCAATGTTGCTCGCATCGCAATCAAAAAATTCTCCCATTTCTGGTTGCGCTCGCAGCTTTCATTCGCATGCATACAAGTGCCGCTTGAGGCAGGTGCTCGGCGTCCCTTGGAGATCTGCCCGTCCGCTTCAGCAAAAGTCTGCAATTCTCCTCAAATGCGCGATATGCAGTTTTGATCTAAAAGCGCTGGGAAGCAAAAATGACTTTATGTTGCTTCTTCAGCAGCGCCCGAGACTCGAGGGGCGGCGAGGGCGCCGGCGGTGTGTCGGCGCCAGGCTTCACGCCGGCTGAGCCGGATTTGACGGCGTAATCTTCAGGCATCATCGCTTCCGTCGATCCGGACTTCCGACGCTATCCGTAGCGTGCGGCCTTGCTGTGGATGGCAACATCTTGTAGCTTTCCCGGCCCTGCGTCGTTGGCCGAGACCACGAAGCCGGCGTCCCATCATCGCGGTGAGCCCAGGAAGACCACGCCCATGACCATGCTCGACTGGTCCGACACCCCCTCCGCCGCGCCGGTCCGGACGCCGCGGGCCGATGCGCCCGCGGCCGACGCCACCGGCCTCGGCGCCATCGACCGGACCGGCGGCCGGGTCAGCATCGACGACAAGGCGATGATCAACTGCCGGGCCGACGTGAACCAGCTGCTGCCGATGAAGTACCGCTGGGCGTGGGAGAAGTACCTTGCCGGCTGCAACAACCACTGGATGCCGACCGAGGTCTCGATGCAGGCCGACATCGCGCTGTGGAAGTCGCGCGATGGGCTGACCGAGGACGAGCGCCGGGCGGTGAAGCGCAACCTCGGCTTCTTCGCCGCGTCCGAATCGCTGGTCGCCAACAACATCGTGCTGGCGATCTACCGCCACCTGACCAACCCCGAATGCCGCCAGTACCTGCTGCGCCAGGCTTTCGAGGAGGCGGTGCACACCCACACCTTCCAGTACGTGGTCGACAGCCTGGGCCTGGACGAGGGCGAGCTGTTCAACATGTACCGCGAGGTGCCGTCGATCACCGACAAGGCGGCCTGGGCGCTGGACTACACCCGCAATCTGTCCGACCCGTCCTTCCGCACCGGCACGCCGGCGGCGGACCAGGCCTTCCTGCGCGACCTGGTGGCCTTCTACGTCGTGTTCGAGGGGATGTGGTTCTACACCGGCTTCGCCCAGATCCTGTCGCTGGGCCGGCGCAACAAGATGGTCGGCATCGCCGAGCAGTACCAGTACATCCTGCGCGACGAGTCGATCCATCTGAACTTCGGCATCGACGTCATCAACCAGATCAAGATCGAGAACCCGCATCTCTGGACCGGCGAATTCCAGCAGGAGCTGCGGGGGATGCTGGCCGAGGCGGCGGAGCTCGAGGCCGCCTACGGCCGGGACACCATGCCCCGCGGCTTCCTCGGCCTGAACGCGGCGCTGTGCGGGCAGTACATGCACTTCATCGCCAACCGCCGCTGCGCCCAGCTTGGCCTCGCCCCGGTCTTCGCTGAGACCGAGAACCCGTTCCCCTGGATGTCCGAGGCGATGGACCTGAAGAAGGAGAAGAACTTCTTCGAGACCCGGGTGATCGAATACCAGAACGGCGGCGCGCTCAGCTGGGATTGAGGGGCTCGGGGGCGTACGGGTTGCGCCCCGCTTATCAGCCGCCCCTATTGGAGCAAGCCCCGCTGGCGCGACCCGGCGGGGCTTGCTTGTCTCTATCTACGATACGTTTCAGGCCGGCAGATCAGATCCTCCTGGACTATCCAGGACTCTGTGGATTCCAAAGTTCAGAAAGGAGAATCGTTGAGCCTTGTCATGTTGGCGCTGCTGCTGCCCGATAGATCCGGCTGATTGGCGACGTATCTGAACGACTTGTAGTAGTTGGCGTCGTCCGGGCCTCCGGCGAAGGCCACGACCAGAGGAGTATACCGGGGATTGGCCGCAGTCCCGACATCAAAGATCTTGGCCGGGGTGTCGAACTGTGGAGCCATCTTCCGGATGGTCAAGCCGGTGATCCGAACATCGGCCGGCTCGTCCAGGCTGGCCAGCGCCTTCAACTTCATGGAGGTGCCGGTGTTGAACCACAGATTGTCGGTGAGATCGAAATCCGTGAGGCTGATGTTGCCCATCAGGTCCCGCGGCGCATCCGGCGCCTTGTAGACCTTCAGCATGAAGCAGGTCCGCGTGGTGTCTGCCGCGATCGTGCCGTATCCGCCGACGATGGTGAGGCGGGAATCGGATGTGGCGGAAATGATGCAGGTATAGGCACTCTCAAGCGCAGGCTTGACGAGGGTGGCGTACCCCGACTCCAGGACGAAGTTGCGCTGATATCCTTCGAACCGGCAGTTGTTGTATTGGACGTCTCCGCCGATCTGATGACATCCCCGGGCATCGACGCCGGCGTCAATCCAATAGCTGCCGTAGTTGAGCAGCGCAGAGCAGGAATCCATGATGCTCTGGGCCGCCCAGCCGATCTTGCCCATGCCGTTGATGCGGAAACCGACGGCACAGCTGATCGTCTTGACGTCCTGCAGCCGCCAGCCCCAGGCATTGGGCTCGATATTTGCCGGGTCGGACGAGCCGATCGACACGCCATACCGGAAGTTCCAGATGGCGACGCCCAGGACCTTGCAGTCCCTGCCGGTCAGGGCCTTGTTGAAGGTCCCGATCGACAGGTTGATGCCGGTCCAGCCGTTGGTGGCATCCGCGATCGTCGAGACGATGTGCAGGTTGCTCACCGTGAGCTGGGATCCCAGGGAACTGGTGTTCTGGATGCCATCGCAGCCGGCATCGACGATGATGACGGTCTTGGTCTTCTTGAGGTCCTCGGCGGTGCTCGCATCGAGTGGATTGTGAGTGGTGTCACAGGGCGAGCAGCCCGACAGCTGCTGGCCATGGATCTTCAGGATCAGCGGACTGCGGATCAGGTAGTAGCCCGCGGGCAAGAAGACGTTCTTCTTCGTGTCCAGGGCCTTCTGGATGCGGTCGTGATCGTCGGTCGTGTTGTCCGCCCTGGCCCCGAACCATCGGACATTGACCGTCGAATCGCTGGTGATCCGCCGCCAGCGGCCAGGGTTGTTGCCGGCAGTTGCCGGCGCGATCACCATCCCCATGTCGTCGGCGGCGGTGTCTCCCGGCGACCAGCGGAACAGCCCGCCGCCGCCGTCGCCGTCCGACCAGTAGCCCCGCACTTCGATGGGAACCTCGGCTTGGCGACATGTGTCGCAAATCTGAGTCAGATCCTGAATCGTGGCAACCGTCTGGACATTTGTGATGGTCGGCATTCGCATTGCGCTCCGGATCGATGGAAAGGGGATAGCTGAGCGGCGCCGCTGCCATGGGGCGGCCGTGGCGCGAAACCATGCTCGAGTGCAGTTGCCTCCTATGAAGTCTATGTTCTCTTTTTGTTCTAACCAAACGGCGCGAGTTAAGCTACATGGCGATCGCCATGGCACCGTGCGCCTCGCGACGACGGGCGGCATAGGATGGGAATGACGACCATCCGCGTGAACGAGGAGGTGCGGCGCCGGGCGCTGGCGGCCGGAAAGGCCGAGCCCGCTGCCTCGGCCTCTCACGCCGCACCGGGGTCAAGCCCGGACCGATCTGGCACTGGGGTTTCATCGAGCGGGTGTCGACCGGCCTCGTCCTGCTACAGCTCGGCCTCGCTGCCCTGCGGCGGGAGTTCCTGCAGGTCGCCGATCTCTGGGCGGCGGCCGATCCGCCGGGCCGGGCGCGAGCCTGAGCCGGGGCTGATCTGCCGCGTTCAGCCGAAGGACGGCGTTGCCTCCCGTCCGGGCCGGTCCTAGCGTTCAGGCCGGACCAGCGGGCGAGGGCGGGGATGCAGCGCATCTTGATCCTGGGCGCAGGGTTCGCCGGGCTGTGGGCCGCGGTCGGCGCGGCGCGGGCGCTCGACGAATTCGGAATCGGGCCCGACCGGGTCGAGGTGACTCTGGTCAACCGCGACGCCTGGCACTGCATCCGCGTGCGCAACTACGAGGCCGATCTCGGCGCGATCCGCGTGCTCTTGGCCTCGGTGCTCGACCCGATCGGCGTCCGCCGGGTCGAGGGCGAGGTGACGGGCATCGACCTCGCGCGGCGCAGCGTCACCGTCTCGGGGGAGGGGACGGAGCTGCCCTATGACCGCCTGGTCTTCGCGCTCGGCAGCTGCCTCGTCCGCCCGCCGATTCCGGGGCTGGCCGAGCACGGCTTCGACATCGACACCTTTGCCGGCGCCCGTCGCCTCGCCGACCATCTCGCCGGGCTGGGCGGGCGGCCGGCAGCGCCGGGGCGAGACACGGTCCTGGTCGTCGGCGCCGGCCTGACCGGCATCGAGGTCGCGACCGAGATGGTGGACCGGATCGGCAAGACGGGCCGGGTGATCCTGGCCGACCACGCGCCGCAGGTCGGCTCCGACATGGGCGACAGCGCCCGGCCGGTGATCGAGACCGCCCTGGCCGCGCTGGGGGTCGAGACGCGGACGGGCGTGTCGGTCGCCGCCGTCGACGCCGACGGGGCGACGCTGTCGACCGGCGAGGTGATCCCGGCCGCGACCGTGATCTGGTGCGCCGGCATGCGGGCCAGCCCGCTGACCGCCCAGTTCCCGGTGGAGCGTGACCGGCTAGGCCGGCTGCCGGTCGATCCGACCCTGAAGATCATCGGCCTCGAGGCCGAGTTCGCCGTCGGCGATTCGGCGCGGGCGATGGTCGACGACAGCCACGCCTCGGTGATGTCCTGCCAGCATGGCCGGCCGATGGGCCGCTTCGGCGGATACAACGCGGCCGCCGACCTGCTCGGCCGGCCGCTGCTGCCGATGCGGATCGACTGGTACACCACCATCCTCGATCTCGGCGCCTGGGGCGCCGTCTACACCGAGGGCTGGGACCGCCAGGTGGTGACGCAGGGGCCGGCCGCGAAGCAGACCAAGCGCCTGATCAACTGCCAGCGCATCTACCCGCCGCTGACCGGGGACCGGCGCGCCATCCTCGACGCGGCCGCCCCGGTGATCCAGGCGCCGCCGCAGCGGTTCCGCTGACGGTCGGCGCACGCCCACCAGGCGCCGTATCGACGCCGGCCGGGCGGAACATCGATCCCGGCGGGCCGGTTGGATGGGCATTCGCCATCCATCGCCGGAGGGACCAATGCTGACCGGTCTTCATGCCGTGATCTACACCCGCGACGCCGAGGCGGATCGCGCCTTCTTCCGGGACGTCCTCGGCCTGGCCTCGGTCGATGCCGGCGACGGCTGGCTGATCTTCGCGGCGCCGCCCGCCGAGATCGCCTGCCATCCTGCCGAGGCCAACGACCGGCACGAGCTCTTCCTGATGTGCGACGACCTGACGGCCGAGATCTCCCGGCTGGGCGAGAAGGGCGTCGACTGCGCTCCGGTCAGCGACGAGGGCTGGGGTCTTCTGTCCGCCATCCATCTGCCGGGCGGCGGCCGGCTCGGCCTCTACGAACCGCGCCATCCGGTGCCGCAAGGGGCGGGTTAGCCCAGCCGCACCAGTGCCGCCGCCGCGGTCTCGTCGGTGATCAGGCCCTGCAGCAGGCCGCGGGTCAGCACCGCGCGGATCGCCGGCACCTTGGCGGCGCCGCCGGCGATGGCCACGGCCGGGCGCCTGGCGACGGCGTCGAGCGGCAGGCCGACCACCCGGTCGCGCAGCGGCGAGGCCAGGACCCGGCCCTCGGCGTCGAGGAAGTTGCCCAGCACCTCGCCGATCGCGCCGGCCTGGCGCAGCGCCTCGTATTCGGCGCGGGTGATCACCTTGTCCTGCAGCACCGGCGCGCTGTCGTCGAGCTGGCCGATGCCGATCAGGATCGCGTCGGCCCGCGCCGCCAGCGCCATGATCTCGCGGAACGGTTTCTGCTCCTCCAGCACCCGCCGGTCCTCGGCGCTCTCGGCGATCAGCGGCGCCGGCATCAGGTAGCGCTGGGCGCCCAGCCGGTCGCCGAGGCGCATCACCACGTCGAACGGGTTGTAGGAGGAATCGCGGGCGATGTTGCCGGTGACCGAGACCACCCGGTGCTGCGGCCGCGGCGAGGACGCCATCTCCTCCACCGCCGCGCGCACGCTGCGGCCGTTGCCGACGCCGATCACCAGCGGCCTGTCGGTGTCGACCAGCCGCTCGATCCAGGTGGCGCCGGCGATGGCCAGCGCCGGCAGGTTGGCCTCGGCCGGCGCCATCGGGTCGGCCGGCACCACCTCGCAGAAGCGCAGCCCGTGGCGGCGGGCGATGCGCTCGCCCAGCTCCATGCAGGCGGCGATCGGGTGGTCGATGCGGACCTTGACCATGCCCTCCTGCGCGGCGAAGGCCAGCAGGCGCTGCGCCGCCATGCGCGAGACGTTGAGCCGCCGTGCGATCTCGTCCTGTGTCAGGCCGGAGACATAGGACAGCCATGCCGCCCGTGCCGCCTGATCGCGCTTCCTCTCCGCCTGATCCATCCCCGGCATCCGCCACGCTCCGCGCCGTTCGAACGGCCTATCTCAACATCTCCCCCGATCGGGCGTCCGGCGCAACGGTGGCGTGCAGCGATTGCGGATCGCCGGCGCCGAGACCGCGGCGATGATGCCCGCTCCGGCCCGTCTCGAAAGGCTTGACCGCGGCGCGGCGGAACGGTCCATTCCGGCCGGAAGGAAGCTGTGGGGGGCCGGTCCGGACAACGGACCGGCGAGGAAGGTACGATGATGATTCGTTGGGCCCTGGTCCTGGCGCTGGCGCTGGCGCCGCATGTCGCGATGGCCGCGACCAAGCCGACGCCGGTGCCGCCGGAGGACAAGGTCCACGCCCAGCTGCGCATGGCGCTGGAGCGGACGGAGGCCGAGCTGGCCTCGGCGCCGTCGGCGATTCCCGTGGGTACCCTCAAGCCCAGCGCCGTCGATCCGCGCGTGCCGCTGCTGCGCCAGCGGCTCGACGCCATGGGCATCACGCTGCCCGAATCCGCCGCGCCCGCGGCCGCGGAGCCCGCTATCGCCCAGCCCGAGGCGGCGCCGGCCGAACCGGCCACGGCGATCGCCGAGACCGAGCCGGAGCTGATCGGCCCGGTGGCGCCGGCCACCCTGGTCTATGACGAGGCGCTGACCCAGCGGGTCAAGCTGCTGCAGTCGCGCTGGGGCCTGCGCGACGATGGCGTGGTCGGCCGCCGCACGCTGCGGGCGCTGAACTTCACCCCGGCGGACGAGGCGGCATCGCTGCGCCAGACGCTGGCCCGCTACCAGCCGCCGCCGGCGCGGGGCAAGTCGATCATCGTGAATGTCCCGACCGCGGAGATCATCGCCTTCGAGAACGGGGTCGAGGTGCTGCGCACCCGCGCCGTGGTCGGGTCGCCCCTGACCCAGACGCCGCTGATCCAGTCCAACATGTTCGCGGTCAAGTACAACCCGGACTGGACCGTGCCGCCGGGGCTGACCAAGAAGTACAAGGCCCAGATGGCGGCCGGCCAGTACACCGAGATGCGCAAGCACGGCGTGGTGGTGAAGACGCCGGAGGGCCAGACCTTCGACCCGGCCCAGGTGCCGCCGGAGCTGGTCGGCACCATGGGCTGGAAGTTCTGGCAGCCGCCGGGCGACGACAACGCCCTCGGCCTCTTGAAGTTCGAACTCGACAACGACCAGGCGATCTATCTGCACGACACCAACAACCGGAAGCTGTTCGCCACCGACAACCGGGCGGTGTCGAATGGCTGCATCCGGGTCGAGAACTATCTCGGCCTCGCCGCGTGGGTGCTGGGCATCGACACCGCCGCGGTCGAGGCCGCGATCGCCACCGGCAAGACCCATTTCGCCCGGGTGCCGAGCCGGATCCCGGTGCGGATGACCTACTACATGGCCTACCCCGACCCGACCGGCGGCATCCGCTACGGCGAGGATGTCTACGACATGGCCGAGGGCGGCTAGGCCTTCCGCCTGTCCCGCCGCCAGCACAGAACCGCCAGCGCCACGCCGGCGAGGGTGACGATAGCGCCGGCGGGGTAGAGCGCAGCGAGGCCGGGGCCGCTGTCGATCACCCGGCCGCCCAGCCAGGCCGCGGCGGCCGCGGCGATCTGGAAGCCCGAGGCGTTCAGCGCGATGCCCAGGGTCGGGGCGGCACCGGCGGTGGCCAGCACCCGGGTCTGCATCCCCGGGATCACGGCGAAGGCCAGGGCGCCGACCGCGAATACCAGGATCGCGGCCGGGACCTGCAGATGGCCCACCACCGCGCCCAGCGCCAGCACCGCCGCCAGGGCCGCCAGCAGCCCGATCAGCGACGGCATCAGGGCACGGTCCGACAGCCAGCCGCCCGCCAGGTTCCCCAGCGTGGCGCCGATGCCGTAGGTCAGCAGCAGCGCCGGCACGGAGGCGGCGGCGAAGCCGGCGACCTGGGTCAGGAGCGGCGCCAGATAGGTGAAGACCATCAGCACCCCGGCATTGCCGGCCGCGGTCAGGGCCAGGGCCAGCTGCAGGTCGCGCCGCCGCAGCACGCGCAGCTCCGCCGCCGCCGACCCGGTCGTCGCGGCGCCGCGGACCGGCACGAAGCGGACCATCAGCGCCAGCGCCACCGCCGCCAGCGCGGCGATGGCCAGGAAGGTGGCCCGCCAGCCGAAAACCTGGCCGATCGCGGTGCCGATGGGCGCGCCCAGGATCATCGCGAGATTGAAGCCCAGCGCTACCTTGGCCACGGCCGAGGCCTGCCGGCCCGGCGGAGCCAGCGACGCGGCGACGACCACCGCCATGGCGAAGAAGGTGGCGACGACGAGGCCGCTGGCCGCCCGCGCGGCCAGCAGCACGGCATACCCCGGCGCGGCGGCCGCGGCCAGGTTGCCGGCGACGAAGACGGCCAGCAGCCCGGCCGCCAACGGCTTGCGCGGCAGCCGGACGGTCAGCAGCGTCAGCACCGGCCCGCCCGCCACCATGCCCAGCGCGTAGGCCGTCACCAGATGGCCGGCGGCCGGGAGCGAGACCGACAGGCCGGCCGCCACCTCCGGCAGGATGCCGGCGACGACGAATTCGGCGGTGGTCAGCGCGAAGGCGCACAGCGTCAGCGTCAGGATCGGCAGCAGCGCGGGCGGCTCGCGCCGCGCGGCCTGTTCGGCGGCGACATCCATCTCGGCCTCGGGTCTGGGACGTGTCGGCCCGACCCTAGCCGGGGCGGCGGCTGTCCGATATGACAGAGGCCCCTCCTTTCCTGCCAGGTGCCGCCATGCAGACACGCCGCACCATCGCCTTCGTCCTGTTCGACCGGGCGCTCGGGCTGAACGTCACCGGTCCGGCCGAGGTGTTCGGCATGGCCGATCATCTCCTCGGCGGCGGCCGCTACGACCTGCAGGTGCTGTCCGAGGCCGGCGGGCTGGTCCGCACCACCTCCGGCCTCGCCGTCGACACCCGGCCCCTCTCGGCGCTCGACCTGTCGCGGCTCGACACGCTGATCGTGGTCGGCGGGAAGGGGGCCGCGGACTTCCCGGCCGAGGCGCCGCTGATCGGCTGGATCCGGCGGGCGGCCCACGTGGCCCGGCGCGTCTGCAGCGTCTGCAACGGCGCCTTCCTGCTGGCCGCGGCCGGGCTGCTCGACGGAAGGCGGGCGGTGACCCATTGGTGCGAGGTGCCGGCGCTGCGGGCCCGCTATCCGCAGGTGAAGGTCGAGCTCGACCCGATCTATCTGCGCGACGGCCCGGTCTGGACCTCGGCCGGGATGTCGGCGGGGATCGACCTCGCCCTGGCCCTGGTCGAGGACGACCACGGCCGCCGCGTCAGCCTCGCCGTGGCCAAGGATCTGGTGGTGTTCCTGCGCCGCTCCGGCGGCCAGGCGCAGTTCAGCGGCGCGCTCGCGGCGCAGACCAGGCTCGGCGCGGCGCCATCGAAGCTGACGGAGCTGCCGGCCTGGATCGTGGACAACCTCGCCGCCGACCTTTCGGTCGAGGCCCTGGCACGCTCGGTCGGCATGGCCCCGCGCAGCTTCGCCCGCGCCTTCGTCCGCTGGCATGGCGGCACTCCGGCCAAGCTGGTGCAGGAGCTGCGGCTGGAGGCGGCGTGCCGGCATCTCGAGGAGGGCGCGATGCCGGTCAAGCGCATCGCCGCCCTCTGCGGCTTTGGCGACGAGGAGCGCATGCGCCGCGCCTTCCTGCGCCGCCTCGGCGTCCCGCCGGCCGCCTATCGCGAGAGGTTCGGGGGGGGCGGGAGGCGCCGTTGGGAGAGGGCGACGGAACATCCGCATGAACGGCTTGTCCGTTGACTGGAGCTGAACGAGAGCTAGGCGCGCTTGCTTCGCAGATGGTCGAGTATGACGACCAGATAGAACACGATGATGCCGCTTACATCCAAAAGAAGGCCGATCAACGCCCATCCAATAATACTTCTGTCTTCCCCTTTTGCCAAATATCCGCATACGGCGGCGATGAGGATGTTTATGAAGATTGCTGCATTTTCAATGCGCTGCTGATCCACGACGTACCGATATATCGCCTCGATCCGCTGTTCCGACATCCAGTCGGCCGAGGCGGTTGTGCAATAGAGGGCGATGGCTGACGCCAGAACAACGAATCGCAGAATGCTCATTAGAAAACTCCAAGGCCCTGTGGGCGACCATCACCCCAGGAATGGCGGGAACGATCGCAGAAACTCTCGTCGCGTGTCGAGCGGCTGACAGCCTCCTGAGGGCATCCGCCGGGCCGCTGCCATCGACCGGGTCTTGGGGGAAGGATCGCGCAGCGGCTAGCCCGCTACGCCGGCCGCGTGACCGTGATGATCTCCGGGCTCCGCTCGGTCACGGGGCTGCGGTCCCAGTCGCCGAACTGCGCCTCGACCGCCAGGCCGGCCTCGGCCAGGAACGCGGCCAGCGCGTCCGCGTCGAGGAAGCGCAGCGTGCTCCAGCTCACCCGCGGTTCGGCCCAGGCCGGGTTGGTGAAGGTCTGGGTGAAGGAGACGGTGCGGCCGTCGAACGGCGTCTCGACCCGGCAGGCCATGGTGACCGGCCGGCCGGCGCTGTCCTCGACCTCGGCGGCATATTGCCGGTCCCAGCCCTCCCATTCCCGCGCCGCCGGGTTGCGGGTCTCGAAGGCGAAGCGGCCCTCCGCGGCCAGGGCGGCGCGGACATGACCGAGCAGGGCCCGGATCTCCTCGTCCTCGACCACCGCCTGGAAGGCGTGGCCGGTCATGACGATCAGGTCGAACTCGTGCCTGAAGCCGGCCGAGCCGAGGTCGCCCTGGACCCATTCGATACTGGCGTGCCGCTGTGCCTGCGCGATCATCCCGGCCGCGGGATCGAGGCCGCAGAGCCGCCCGGCATGGCCCGCCTGTCGGGCCTCGCGCAGCAACGCGCCGGTGCCGCAGCCGAGATCGAGCACCGCCGGCGCCGCCATGATGAAGGGCAGGTAGAAGTCGAAATCGCTCCTCTCCGCCCGCGGGCAGACCGCGTCGTACAGCGCGGCGAGATCGGAGTCGGAATAGTGCAGGTCGACCATGCGGCCGAGTATGCCGATCGGAGCGACCCGGACAAATGGGAAGATGCCGGGGGAGGGCAGGGACCCGGCGCGCTGCCTGTCTATGGCGGCGTCTCCCGCCTTGGCGCGAACACGAACAGCGTCCCGATCCGCTCGTAACCCACGCGGGGATAGAGCAGCGCCCCCGCATGGCTCGCGGTCAGCACCGAGCAGGCGGAGCCGCGGTCGCGGTCGTCCCGCAGCATCCTCGCCAGCAGCGCCCGGCCGATGCCGCGGCGCCGGTGCGCGGGGTCGACATGCATGTCCGCGCACCATGTCGCGCCCGCGGCATCCACGCTGCGCACGCGCCCGACGATGTCCGCGCCGTCGATCGCCACATACTGGCGGAACGGGGCGTCGTCGCCGAGCAGATGGTCCGCGATCGGCCGGGTGCGGGTGATCTTTGCCAGCTGCGAGGCCAGCCCGGGGGTCGACAGGCGCTCGATCGCGACGGGGGAGGACGGCGTCGGAATCCGCTCCAGCCGCTGCACGAAGAAGCCCTCCGTTCCGAGCAGCCGGTAGCCCAGGGCCTTGTAGGCGGCTCGGGTCGGCTCGTCCGGCTCGCCCTCGGCGACCAGGGCGCAGACGAAGTAGCGTCCGCGTGCGTGCTGTCGCGCTGCCGCATCCGCCTCGGCGGGGGCGACACCATGCGCGATCCACTCCTCCTTGCGGTAGTCGCGCGGATTCCGGCGCGGCGCGTCGCGCATCAGCCACAGCGGCCCGACGCGGCTGACCTCGTAGGGAAACGTGCGGCTCTTGCCGGCCGCGTGCCCGCGCACGAACACCTCGATCGCGAACCCGATCCCCGGCCTCTCCATCAGACCCGCACCGTGCGCCGCCAGACCAGTTCGGGCGTGAGCTTGATCCTCGCCGGCGCCGTTCGTCCCGTCCGGCTCTCCGCGGCCAGCGCGACGGCGTGCCGGGCGATGTCTTCGACCGGATGGTCGAAGGTCGTGAGCTGATAGGAAAGCCAGCCCGCCTGCATGACGTTGTCGAAGCCGATCACCGACACGTCCTCCGGCACCCGCAGCCCGAACTCCTGCCGCGCCGCGTCGATCAGGCCGAAGGCGGTCACGTCGTTGACGCAGAACACCGCGTCCGGCCGCTCCGCCTCCGTGAACAGCCGGCGGGCGGCAGCCACACCGTTGTCGTAGCTGGTCATCTGCCCCAGCCGGACCACGGCCGGCTCGATGCCGACCGAGCGGGCGGCGTCGACGAATGCGTCCGTCCGGGCCGACAGGCTGGGCGTGCCGAGCTCGGTCGTCACCACGGCCGGCCGGCGGCAGCCGGCGCGCAGGAACAGGTTCAGCGCCCTCCGCGCCGCACCGGCATTGTCCAGCAGGATGTTGTCCGGCCCGACGATCCGGTCGTCGCGGCTGATCAGGATCAGCCGCTGCCCGTTGTCCAGGCATTCGCGCACGATCGACTGGGCCGGCGTGCCCGACATCACGACCGTGGCGTCGGCGCGGTAGTTGAGGGCGCGGCGCAGCGTGGCGGCGACGTCGTCCGACGGCCCCCCGACGCACAGCAGCACGGCCACCTTGCCGGCCTCCTGCAGCCGTTCCGTGATAGCCCGCGTCAGCCGCGACGGCTGCGCCGCGTCGATATCCGCCACGACCAGGCAGACGATCCCGGTCTCCTGCCGCGACACGCCGCGCGCCAGGTGGTTGACGTGGTAGCCCAGCGCCTCCGCCGCGGCCAGGACGCGGCGCCGGGTCTCTTCGGACACGCTGGCGCCGGGGGTGAAGGTGCGGGACACGGCGGAGCGCGACACGCCTGCCAGCTCGGCCACGGCGCGGGCGCCGACAAAGCGCCGGGAGGCGAGATCTTCCGCCGGCGGCGGGGGTTCCGGTGGCGTGCTGTCTCGGCCGGGCATGCCGGTCTGCTCCGTTGTTCGATCACCCTATCATAAGCTCTTTGCAACCAGGTGCAAACAAGGCTCGGACGAACGGTTTCCGCGAAAATATGTTCAATCGTGAAGGGTGATCTCGCCTGTTTGCAGACTGTCACAAATTTGTCATTGACGGTTTGGTGACGATCGAACAGCATTTGCACACGGTTGCAAAAACAATGAGAGGGAGGATCCGATGCCCATGACGCGGAACACTGCGGCTCTGTCCTGCGCGGCGGTCGCGCTGGTCGCCGGGATGGCGCTGAACGCCGCCCCGGCCCGGGCGGAGGGCTCTGTGGTGGTCTATTGCGGCGTGAACGAGGAATGGTGCCGGGCCGCGGCCAGCGCCTTCCAGGAGAAGACCGGCATCCATGTCGACATGACGCGGCAGAGCGCCGGCGAGATCTATGCCCGCCTGCGGGCGGAGAAGGACAATCCGCGCGGCGACATCTGGTACGGCGGCACCGGCGACCCGCATCTGCAGGCCGCATCCGAGGGCCTGACCGAGACTTACAAGTCGCCGCTGCTGGACCAACTGCAGGACTGGGCGCAGGACCAGGCCAGGCGCTCCGGCGACCGCACGGTCGGGCTGTATCTCGGCGTGCTCGGCTTCGGCTACAACGAAAAGGAGCTGAAGGACCGGAACCTGCCGGCGCCGGCCTGCTGGTCCGACCTGCTGAAGCCGGAATTCGAGGGCGAGGTCCAGATGGCGGACCCGAACTCCTCCGGCACCGCCTGGACCATGCTGGCGACCATCGTGCAGCTGATGGGCGAGGACAAGGCGTTCGAGTACTTGGTCGGCCTGAACCGGAACATCGACCAGTACACCAGCGCCGGCGCGGCGCCGGCCCAGGCCGTGGCCAGCGGCGAGACGATCGTCGGCATCGCCTTCCAGCACGACCTGATCAACGCCGCCAAGCAGTCGCCGGCGGTGAAGGTGGTCTCGCCCTGCGAGGGCACGGGCTACGAGATCGGGTCGATGAGCCTGGTCAAGGGCGCGCGCCACGTGGAAGAGGCGAAGAAGTTCTACGACTGGGCGCTGACGCCCGAGGCGCAGGCGATCGCCGCCAGGAACGGCAGCTTCCAGGTGCCGTCGAACAAGGCCTCCGCGGTGCCGCCGGAATCGCCGGACACCAGCAACATCAAGCTGATCCACTACGACTTCGAGAAATACGGCTCCTCGGCCGAGCGGAAGCGGCTGCTGTCGCGCTGGACCAATGACGTGAAGAGCGGCGGCTGACGTGACGGCGACGGGACTCCGGAAAGGGGCGGCCGCGGCGCGGCTCTCGGGCGCCCGGCTGTGCCTGCTGCTCGGCTGGGCCTCGGTCCTGGTCCTGCCCTGGTACGGCATCGAGGGCGGGCTGGTCCGGGCGTTGACCGAAGGCGGGGCGCCGGCGGTGGTCGAGGCGGCGCGGGGCCATCCCTGGCTGCTCGGCCTGCTGCTGCCGCTCCTGCTCGCCAGCGTCGCGGAGCTGCGGCGGCAGCCGCGGCTCCTGGTCTGGGCCGGGGCGGCGGGCGTCGCCTGGGCCCTGCTGCAGGGCTTCGCCGTCGACCGGCAGGGCTGGGCGATCGCGGATCTCACCGGCGTCCTCGGCGCCGCGCCCTCCCAGCCGGCTCTCGGCTGGGGGGCGCTGGCCTTCCTCCTGTCCATGGGCCTGCTGGCCGCGCATGGCCTGGCCCGGCAGGGCTGGTGCAAGGGCGACGCCTTCACCGTCGGCGCGCTGGTCGTCGTCTGCGGCTCGATCCTGGTCTTCGTCGGCTATCCGGTGCTCTGCGTCCTGCTGTCGGCCTTCAAGGACAATGAGGGGCAGGTCGACCTGCCGATGTTCGCCGACAAGCTGACCGATTCCTCGATCTGGGGCCTGGCCTGCCTGTCCGGCGGGCGCAGCTGCGGCGTGGCCTGGAACTCGCTGGCCCAGGCGACGCTGGTCGGCGTGCTCAGCACCCTCCTAGGCCTCGCCTTCGCGCTGGTCGCCCAGCGCACCCGCTTCCCGTTCCCGCGCCTGTTCAAGGTGCTGGCGGTGCTGCCGGTGATCACGCCGCCCTTCGTCATCGGCCTGGCGCTGATCCTGCTGTTCGGCCGCGCCGGCATGGTCTCGACGCTGCTGAACGACTGGTTCGACCTGCCGCGCAGCCGCTGGCTCTACGGCATGCCGGGCCTGACCATCGCCCAGCTGCTGGCTTTCACCCCGATCTCCTACCTGGTGCTGCTTGGCGTGCTGCAGGGCGTCAGCCCGAGCATGGAGGAGGCGTCGCAGACCCTGCGCAGCGGGCCGTGGCGCACCTTCCGCCACGTCACCTGGCCGCTGATCCGGCCCGGCCTCGCCAACGCCTTCCTGATCGCCTTCATCGAAAGCCTGGCCGATTTCGGCAACCCGATGATGATCGGCGGCAATTTCCGCGTGCTGTCGACCAGCGTCTACTTCGCGGTGGTCGGCGCGGCGCAGGACCAGGGCCAGGCCGCGGTGCTGGCGATCGTGCTGCTGACCTTCAGCCTGTCCGCCTTCCTGCTGCAGCGGCTGTGGATCGGGCGCCGCAGCTACGTCACCGTCGCCGGCAAGGGCGATGCCGGCCTGCCCGGCCCGCTGCCCGCGCCGCTGCGGATCCTGTGCTACGCCGTGGTGCTGCCCTGGATCGCCCTGACCGTCGCGGTCTACGGCATCATCCTGGTCGGCGGCTTCGTCAGCGCCATCGGCAGCGACAACACCCTGACGCTGAAGCATTTCCTGACCGCCTTCGCGATCGGCCAGAGCGACCATGGCTGGTACCTGGCAGGATCGGCCTGGAACTCGCTGATCACGACGCTGGAGGTGGCGCTGCTGGCCATGGTGCCGACCGCGGCACTGGGCATCCTCACCGCCTATCTGCTGAACCGGCAGCGCTTCGCCGGCCGCGGCGCCTTCGAGTTCCTGACGATGATGAGCTTCGCCATCCCGGGCACGGTGATCGGCATCAGCTACATCCTGGCCTTCAACAGCGGGCCGATCGAGCTGACCGGGACCGCGATGATCATGATCATCGCCTTCGTGTTCCGGAACATGCCGGTGGGGATCCGCGCCGGCCTGGCCAATCTCAGCCAGATCGACCGCAGCCTGGACGAGGCGTCGCTGACGCTCGGCGCGCGCTCGGCCACCACGCTGCGGCGGGTGATCCTGCCGATCCTGCGGCCGGCGATCGCGACGTCCCTGGTCTATGCCTTCGTCCGGGCGATCACCAGCGTCAGCGCGGTGATCTTCCTGGTCAGCGGCGAGTTCAACCTCGCCACCGTCTACATCGTCGGCCGGGCCGAGTTCGGCGAATACGGCCTGGCGATCGTCTACTCCGCCGTGCTGATCACGATCATGGTCCTGGCACTCACGGCGATCCAGGCCCTGGTCGGCGAACGGCGGATCGGCCGCCGCGCCGCGGCGGCCCCGGCAACCCGCAACCGGCAAGCAGTGGTGCAGGCGTGACAAGCGATATCAACCTGATCCTGCCGGCGGCGGCCGGCCTCCGCGGCGGCGCCGGCGGCGTCCCCGCGGTCGAGTTCCGCGCCGTCAGCAAGCGCTACGGGCCGGTGACCGCGGTCGACCGCGTCGGCTTCGCGATCGAGCGCGGCACGCTGGTCACGCTGCTAGGCCCGTCCGGCTGCGGCAAGACCACGACGCTGCGCCTCGTCGCCGGGCTCGAGCTCGCCAGCGAGGGCCGGATCCTGATCGACGGCGAGGACGTCACCCACCGCTCCGCCGCCGAGCGCGACGTCAGCATGGTGTTCCAGTCCTATGCGCTGTTCCCGCATATGACGGTGATGCAGAACGTCTGCTACGGGCTGCGCGCCTCCGGCATCCCGCAGGCGAAGGCCGAGGCGATGGCGGCGGAGAAGCTGGCGGCGGTCGGCCTGTCGGGCTTCGAGCGCCGCCTGCCCAGCGAGCTGTCGGGCGGCCAGCAGCAGCGGGTCGCCGTCGCCCGCGCCATCGTGCTGGAGCCGAAGGTGCTGCTGTTCGACGAGCCGCTGTCGAACCTGGACGCCAAGCTGCGGCGGCGGGTGCGCGAGGACATCCGCGGCCTGCAGCAGTCGCTCGGCCTGACCGTCGTCTACGTCACCCACGACCAGGAGGAGGCGCTGGCCGTTTCCGACCGCATCGTGGTGATGCATTCGGCCCGGATCGTGCAGGACGGCACGCCGCGGGATCTCTATGAGCGGCCGGCGAACCGCTTCATCGCCGACTTCATCGGCAACGCCAACCTGCTGCCGGCCACGCTGCAGCGGCGGGACGGGGCGCTGGCGCAGGTCTGGCTGGGCGGCGCCACCCTGGCCTTGCCGCATCGCGACCTGCCGGTCGGCCCGGTCGAGGTCGCGGTCCGGCCCCAGGCCTTCCGGCTGCGCGCCGGCGGGCCGCAGCGCGGCGAGCTCGCCGGCACGGTCCGGAAGGCGGCCTATCTCGGCAGCCATATGGAGTACCGGGTAGAGCTGCCCGAGATCGGAGTCGAGGCCTTCATCATCGACGGCAACGTCGCCGCGCCCCTGACCCCGGGGACGGCCGTCGGCGTCTCGATCCCGGCGGACGGTGCCGCCCTGGTCCCGGCGGGCGAGGCTCTCTGATGCACGAGCTGGACGAACGCCAGTCCTTCGGCCTGGATCTGACCCTGCGCGCCGGCGCGCTGGCGCTCGGCATGCGCCGCACCCTGGCGCCGGTCGAAGCCAAGAGCGCGATCGACTTCTGCACCGAGGCCGACCGGGCGGTGGAGCGGATGGTGCGCGAGGAGATCGCCCGCCGCTTCGGCGACGCCGTGATCGGCGAGGAATACGGCGGCGAGGCGGCCGACCGCGTCTGGGTGGTCGACCCGATCGACGGCACCGCCGGCTACATCCACGGCTCCGGCCGCTGGTGCGTGTCGCTGGCCTATCTCCAGAGCGGGGAGGTCGAGATCGGCATCATCTACGCCCCGGCCGACGACCGCCTCTTCGTCGCCCGGCGCGGCCGCGGCGCCACGCTGAACGGACGGCCGATCCGGGTCAGCGGCCTGGCGCACGGCGCGGCGCCGCTGGTCGAGCTGGGCTGGTCCGAGCGCCGGCCGCTCGCGGCCTATTGCGCCCTGCTGCAGCGGCTGACCCAGGCCGGCATGGAATTCCGCCGCCATGGCTCGGGCGCGCTCGGCCTGGCCGAGGTCGCCTGCGGCCTGAACGACGGCTATGCCGAGCTGCACATCAATGCCTGGGACGCGCTCGCCGGCATCCTGCTGGTGCGCGAGGCCGGCGGCTGGACCAACGACTTCCTGGCGGATGACGGCCTGCACCGCGGCAACCTGCTGCTCGCCTGCACGCCGGCGCTGAGCGACCGGCTGGCGGCGATGATGTGCGACCTGCAGTCGCCGATCGAACAGCCCACGGCCCTGGCGGGGTAGGCGTCGCAGCGTTGCGCATGAAGCCGCGCCGATCCTGGTCTCCGGCGCGCTACGGCTGATAGGCTGCGCGTCGGACTGACCGGGAGGACATTGCCGTGGCGCTGACGATTCTTCCGCTGACGCCCGATCTGTGGCCGGCGCTGGAGGATCTGTTCGGCCGGTCCGGTGCCAGCAACGGCTGCTGGTGCATGTACTGGCGCATCGGCAGCGCCTATCGCCGCCGGCCGCGGGAGCGGAACCGGGCGGCATTGTGCGAGATCGTCGGGCGCGGCCCGCCACCCGGCCTGCTCGCCTTCGACGGCGGCCGGCCGGTGGGCTGGTGCCAGCTCGGGCCGCGCCAGGAGCTGCGGTGGCTCGAACGCACCTGGTGGTTCCTGCGTGTCGACGACCTGCCGGTCTGGTCGATCTCCTGCTTCTATGTCCGCCGGGGCTGTCGCCGGCAGAACGTCATGTCGCAGCTCGTCGCCGCGGCGCTGCCGGCGGCGAAGCGGGCGGGCGCGCCGGCTCTCGAAGCCTATCCGGTCGACACCGGCGTGCCGGGCAGCACCCGCAACATCTTCACCGGCACGGCCTCGACCTTCCTGCGCGCCGGCTTCATTGAGGTCGCCCGCCGCGCCCCGGCCCGCCCGATCATGCGCCACGACCTGGGGGCGATCGCGGCGTAGGGCTGGCCCGACGGCCGCGCCGACGGGGGCGGCTGCCGCAAGTGAACACGATGTGCACTATCGTTAACTGGCGATCTTCGTTCATGATATGTTCCATGAACAAGGCGCAGACCAATCAGGGCATGGACCGGCGGCCGCTTCCGCGGAGGAGCGGGCGGCGCGGCATCTGCGCATGCTGGCCCGGCTGGCCGAATTGGGCATGGAGGTGGCCGAGGCCACCCGCACGGAAGCGGTCGAGGCGCCGCAGCCGGGCGTCGACTACTGCCAGAGATTCGCCACCGCCGCCCGCGCGGTGCGGCTGACCGTGCTGCTGGAGGAGAGGATGGGCGACAGGCGGCGGGAGGAGCAGCGGGAGGCGCGGCGCCGGGCCGTGGGGCGGCGGATGGCGGTCGTCGAGGCGAACCGCCCGCTGCGGGTGTTCCTGGCGGTGGCGGCGGCGATCGACGAGACGATCGAGAGCGAGGAGGAGAGCGCCCGGCTCGGCTACCAGGTCCGGGAGTATCTGGAGCGGCCGGAGATGGCGGAGCGGGTCGAGTCCTGCCCGGCGCCGGCCATGGTGGCGGAGCTGTGCCGGACGTACGGGCTGCCGCCGGAGACGGACTGGTGGCTCGCCATCGCCGATGCGGCGATGGAGGAGCTGGGCTTCCTGGCGCCGGAGGACGATCCGCCCGCGCCCCGCCGCCCTGGCTGCGGCCGCAGCCGCAGCCGCAGCCGCAGCCGCAAGCCCAGGGCCCCGGACACGGGGTGAGCGCAATCTCCTCCGCTGTCATCGCCGGGCTTGACCCGGCGATCCAGGGGCCACCCGGAGCGGCATCGACATTCCTGGATGCCCGTCCTCGGGCTTGACCCGAGGACCCGCCCGGGCATGACAGATGGAATGGGAGTTCGCATCGCGTGCGGCGAACCCAACCTGCGAAGCGATCATGCAGCCTTCCTCCTTGCCGGAGGGTGGAGAAGCCTGCGCGCGTCTGCGCGGCCGTGATGCCATCTTTCCTGGACGCGCGAGCCGCTCCGCTGCGCTCGCCGGCGACGATCCGTTCATCAGCCCGTTGGCATGGCAGCAGACGGTTCGTCCCGGACGAACCGACCCACGAGATGGTTCAGCGAGGGAGGCCCAGCCCATCGATCCGGCGCTATGGATTGCCTTCGTCGGGACGGTCATCCTGACGCAGATGCCGCCCGGCCCCGAGAGCATGCTGGTGATGGCGCGCGGCATCGGGCAGGGACGCGGGGTCGCCCTGTTCACCGTGCTCGGGATGACCGTGGGCGCCGGCATGGTCCAGCTTCCCCTGATCGCGTTCGGGGTGACCTCGCTGCTGGCCGCGTCGCCGCTCGCCTTTCGCCTGCTGCAATGGGGCGGGGCGGCCTATCTCGTCTGGCTCGGCCTGAAGCTGATGCTCTCGTCCCCGGCAGGCGACGCCCCGTCTTCGGACCGACCGGTATCGCCGCTGGCCGCGGCACGCGAGGGCATGATCGCCAATCTGCTCAACCCGTGGCCGCTCTCGTTCATGATCGCCTTCCTGCCGCAATTCGTCGATCCGGCGCGCGGCTCCGTCACCCTGCAGATGCTGCTGCTGGGCGCGACGCAGAAGACGACGGGCCTGCTCGTGCTGGCAAGCTACGCCGTCGCCGCCGGGTCGGTCGGCTCATGGATCATGCGCCGGCCCGGCGTCCTGCTGTGGCAGCGGCGGATTGCCGGCGGCTTCATCGTCGGCCTCGGCATCGCCGTGGTTGCGGGCATCGGGAGGTGACGCCGGGCTTACCCGTCACGCCGCCGCGATGCGCCGGCCCTTCAGCTCGAAGCCGCCGCCGTCCAGCCGGTGCAAGGCCGGGGCCGCAGCCAGCAGCTCGCGGGTGTAGTCGTGCTGCGGATGGTCGAACACCGCGTCGCGCGGCCCGGCCTCGACGATCTTGCCCGACTGCATCACCGCCACCCGGTCGGCCACCTGCTCCACCGCGCCCAGGTCGTGCGACACGAACAGGCAGGCGAAGCCGTAGCGGTCCTGCAGCGCCCGGAACAGCTCCAGGATCTGCTTCTGCACCGTCATGTCCAGCGCCGAGACGGGCTCATCGGCGATGACGAAGGCCGGGCGGCGGATGATCGCCCGGGCGATCGCCACGCGCTGGCGCTGCCCGCCCGACAGCTGGTGCGGATAGCGCCTGGCGTGGTCCGGCGACAGGCCGACATCGGTCAGGGTCTCGGCCAGCCGCTCGGCCTTCTGCGGGGCGGTCATCTCCGGCACCAACCGCAGCGGCTCGGCCACGATGGCACCGACCTTCATTCGCGGGTCGAGCGACGAGTAGGGGTCCTGGAAGATCATCTGGCAGTTCAGCCGATGGTCCCGCGCCGCCGCGTCCTGCCGGTCGCCATGCACGTCCCGGCCGCGGAACAGGATGCGGCCATGGCTGGGCCTCAGCAGGCCGACGATGGCGCGGCCCAGCGTGGTCTTGCCGCTGCCGCTGCCGCCCACCAGCGCCACCGTCTCGCCCGGATGGATCGCCAGGCTGACTCCGTCCACCGCCCGCTTCGGCGGGGTGCGCGAGAACAGGCGCTGCCGGCCGGCATGGTCGATGGTCACGTCCTCGACCGCGATCAGCGGCTCGCTGCTGCCGGCCGCCGGCCGGGCCGGGCCGCGCTTCGGCAGCGCGTCCAGCAGCTTGCGGGTGTAGTCGTCGCGCGGGCTGAGCAGGACCTGCTCCGTCGGGCCGCCGTCGACAGCGCGGCCGCGCTGCAGCACCACCACGTGGCGGGCGTAACGCGCCACCATCGCCAGGTCGTGGCTGATCATCAGCACCGCGGTGCCGTTCTCGCGCGTCAGCTCGACCATCAGGTCCAGCACCTCGCGCGCGACCAGCGTGTCCAGGGCCGTGGTCGGCTCATCGGCGATCAGCAGGGCCGGCTTGGTCAGCATCACCGAGGCCAGCATGATCCGCTGCCGCATGCCGCCCGAGAACTCGTGCGGATAGGCCGACAGGCACCGCTCCGGATCGGCGATGCGGATCCGCTCCAGCATCGCGAGACTCCGGCGCCGGATCTCGGCATCGTCCAGGCGCAGATGCAGCTTCAACGCCTCGGCCATCTGCCGGCCAATGGTCATCGACGGGTTCAGCGACACCATCGGCTCCTGGAATACCATGCCGATGCGGGCGCCGCGGATCTTCCGCAGGCTACGGGGCGGCAGCGTCGCCAGGTCCTGCCCGTCGAAGCGGACCGACCCTCCGATCCGCTGCATCGGCGGCGGCAGCAGGTCCAGCACGGCCCGCGCCGCCATGGTCTTGCCGCTGCCGGATTCGCCGACCAGCGCCAGCATCTCGCCGGCCGGGAGGGCGAAGCTGAGGTCGTCGACCACCACCGGGCCGCCCTCGCCGGCACGGATGGTCAGGTGCTCGACCGAGAGGAGGGGACTCATCGCTGCATCCTGGGGTCGAGGCGGTCGCGGATCGCGTCGCCGAACAGGTTGATGCCGAGCAGGGTCAGGGAGATGCACAGGCCGGGGAAGATGCCGAGCCAGGGCGCCGTGCCGATATAGGGCCGGCTGGCGGCCAGCATGTTGCCCCAGGTGGCAGCCGGCGGCGGCACGCCGAGGCCGAGGAAGCTGAGCGCGCTCTCCGACAGCAGCACCCAGCCGAACATGCTGGTGGCCAGCACGGTCAGCGGCGCGATGCAGTTCGGCAGCACGTGCCGGGCCATGGTGTACAGCTCGGAATTGCCCATCACCTGCGACGCCTCGACGAATTCGCGGCCGCGGATCGACAGCACCGTGCCGCGCACGACGCGCACCACCGAAGGCATGTAGGCCAGGCCGAGGGCCAGGATGATGCCGTACTTGTTGGCGCCCAGGATCGCCATGATGCCCAGCGCCAGGAGGATGCCGGGGAAGGCCAGCAGCGCGTCGTTGAACATCATGATGACGCGGTCGACCCAGCCGCGCAGATAGCCGGTCAGCACGCCGATCAGCGTGCCGCCGGTGACCGCGGTGGCGACGGTCAGCAGGCTGATCCAGCTGCTGGTGCCGGCGCCGCTCATCGCCCGGCTCAGCACGTCGCGGCCGAACTCGTCGGTGCCCAGCCAATGCGCGGCCGAGGGCGGCTTGAAGCGCGACAGGATGTCGATCTTCAACGGGTCGTAGGGCGTCCACACCGCGCTGATCAGCGCCGTCGCGACCAGGACGCCGATGATCAGCCCGCCGATCGCGGCGTTGCCGCGGATGCGCCGCTTCGGCAGGGCCAGCGGGGTGGGGGTCTCAGCCTGTGCGCTCATGCCGTCACCCGCGGATCGAACAGGGGGTAGAGGAGGTCGACGACCAGGTTGACCACGACATAGATGCCGGCGACGAACAGCAGGCAGCCCTGCACCACCGGATAGTCGCGGGCATAGATCGAATCGACCAGGAGGCGGCCGAGGCCGGGGATGGTGAACACCGTTTCGACCACGGCGATGCCGCCCAGCAGGTTGCCCAGGATCAGGCCGATCAGCGTCCAGGTCGGGGCGAAGGCGTTGCGGAAGGCGTGGCGCCACAGCACCGCGCTCTCGGACAAACCTTTGGCCCGGGCATGGGTGATGTATTCCAGCCGCATCACCTCGATCGTGCTGGCCCGCGCCATGCGGGCGACGACCCCGGTCTCGACCAGCACCAGCGTCGCCACCGGCATGATCATGTAGAGCAGGGCGGCGCCAGCATCCTCGGCGAAGGGGACGTAGCCGATCACCGGCAGCCAGCCGAGCTTGAGCCCGAACAGCAACAGCATCAGCAGCCCCAGCCAGAAGCTGGGGATCGACAGCAGCAGGGTGGCGCCGGAGATGACGGCGAGATCCAGCGGGCTGTCCTGCTTCCAGGCCGCGACCATGCCGGCCGGCACCGCCACCAGGCTGGCCAGGCCGACCGCCACCAACACGATGGTGGCGCTGACCGAGAAACGGTCCAGGATCAGCGGCAGCACCGCCTGGCCGGTGCTGATCGACTGGCCGAAATCGCCCGACAGGACGTTGCCGAGCCAGTACAGGAACTGCACCGGGATCGGCTGGTCGAGCCCGAGCGACCGGCGCAGATCGGCGACGGCGGAGGGGTCCGCCATGTCGCCCAGCATCAGCGTCACCGGGTCGCCCGGGATCAGACGGATCAGGGCGAAGACGGTGACGGCGACGATCAGCAGCGTCGGCACCGCCATGCCCAGGCGTTGCAGCAGGAAGCGAAGCATCGCGGCCTCCCCCGGCAGGGCCGGTTCAGTTCTTGATCGCCACGTTCCACAACCGCGGCTTCGACGCCACCCAGGGCTTGTAGCCCTCGAGCCGGTCGGAGACGGCGGCGATCTCGGCGCCATTGTAGGTGACGATCAGCGGCACGTCGGCCATCTGCATCTGGTGCAGCTTGTCGAAGATCGCCTGGCGCTGCTTCGGGTCGCTGGTCACCATCGCGTCCTGGATCAGCTTCAGCGCCTCCGGGTTCTCCCACACCTTGCGCGGCTGCTGGTCCTTCGGGCCGGAGACCATCTCGTAGCTCAGCGCCGGGTCCATGCGGGCGGAATAGCTGAAGGACATGGTCTGGTACTGGCCGGAGGTGTAGCGGTCCAGCTGCGCGCCCCAGTCCAGCACCTCGAGCTCGATGTTGATGCCGGCCTGCTGGGCCAGCGCCTGGGCCAGGATCGCAGTGTCGTAGACGCTCTGGTACTTGCGGTTGACCAGCATCTTGATCGGCTGGCCGGTGTAGCCGGCCTCGGCCAGCAGCGCCTTCGCCTCCTCGACATTGCCGCCGTAACCCTGGCGTTGCGCGTCGGTATAGTAGGGGCTGGCAGCCGGGACCACGGAGGGGTTGGGCGGCGAGGTGCCCTGGGTCACCGCCTGGGCGATCTGCGTGTTGTCGATCGCCAGCGCCAGCGCCTTGCGGATGCGCACGTCCTTCAGCAGCGGATCGCGCGTCTGGATCAGGATCGCGCTCATCGAGAGTGTTTGCGCCAGCTCCGTGCGCACGCCCTCCTGGCCGTCGATCTCCTGCTTGTCGGCGATGCTGACATCCGGCACCAGGTCGATGTCGCCGGACAGGAGGGCCGTCTTCGCCGCCGCCGGGTCGCCGATGATGTTGAAGCGCACCGTCTCGGCCAGCGCCTGTTTGCCGCCGGTGTAGCCGTCGCGGTCGCCGCCGCGCGAAGCGTAGCCGTCGAAGCGTTTCAGCAGCACGTACTGGCCCGGCTCCCACTTCTCCAGCTTGTACGGGCCGGTGCCGATCGGGGCGATCCACTTGCCGTCCGGCCCGACCGAATCCGGGTGCAGGATGGCGCCCTCGGCGCAGTCGGTCCGGGCCATGGTGGTCAGGAACAGCGCGCTCGGCGCGTTCAGCTTGAACACCACCGTCTTCGGGTCCGGCGCCTCGACCGCCTCGATCTTCATCCGGCCGCGGCCGTCGAACTCGGGCAGGCAGCGCCACTCAGTCTTGGGGTCGAGCCAGCGCTTCCAGCTCCACACCACCTCGGCCGAGCTCATCGGCGCGCCGTTCTGGAATTTCACTCCGTCGCGCAGTTTGAAGGTGTAGGTCTTGCCGTCGTCGGAGACGGCGACGCTGTCGGCCAGCATCGGCCCGACCGTGGCGTCCTCGCGGTAGGCGACCAGGCCCTCGACGACATGCAGGATCACCGCATCGGTGTTGTCGTCGCGCTTGGTGCCGGGATCGGTGCTGCGCAGGTCGCCGTTCAGCGCCACGCGGATGGTGTCGGAGGGCGGCGCCGCCCAGGCCGGGACGGTCGAGGCGAGCGCCGCCGCGAGAGCAAGACGGGAAAGACGGGTCATCAGGGCCTCCCTGTGCTGAGGCGATGGAAACTGCCGGGCGGTTCAGGCCGCGTTCTTGGTCCGGCGGGACAGGTCGAGCGAGTAGGTGGTGAAGGTCCGGTTCAGCGCCGGCAGCGGCGCCACCTCCATGGTCCCTTCGGCCGGGCGCATGATCACCATCGCCACGGTGGCCGACAGGTTGTTCCGCTGCGACGGGCGCGGCGGCCGGCACACGGCGTAGGGCGCGCCGAAATCGTCGAAGAAGGCCGCCTTCATGTCCTCGGCGGTCAGCTGGCCGCGCTTGGCCGCGAGATGCTGCTGCACCCGCCAGTCGCGGTAGTAGCTCTCGGGCGAGCTCGGGATCCCGGCCTCCTTCAGCTTCGCCAGCGCGACCGGGCTGCGCCAATGGTTGGCGTGCACCAGCAGCCCGTCCTCGGGATAGAGGGGGAAGGTCTCGTCCGGCGCGCATTCGAAGTCGATGGCGAAGCCGCCGGCATTGCTGAGGATCATGTTGTTCGAGGCGGATTTCGGCGTCACCGCCACGACCCGCATCGACAGGGCGAAATGCTCCTGCTCCAGCGCCTTCCGCCGGATCAGCGGCAGCGGCACGCCGACCCCCAGCCTGTAGTCGCGGTCGGATTCCAGATAGTTGGCGGTGATCGCGGTACCGACCGAGTTCAGTCCGTTGCGGGCCAAGCCGCCGGCCTCGGTGAAGGTCAGCACGTCCGGCCCGTCCTCGCGCCGCACCCGCAGCACGATCGCGGTCTCGGCGCATTCCGCCCGCCAGTCCCAGTTCTGGCCGTGGATCAGCTGGCCGTCGGCGCTGGCCGAACCCAGGATCACGGCGCCGGTGCAGCCGTCCGGATCGTCCTCGACCAGGCCCTTCCGCCGGTGCGCCAGCTGCATCACCTCGGTGCGGCAGTTGATCAGCGCCACCGACTCGAACTCCAGCTCCGCCCCCTCGGCGATGCCGCGCATCTCCTCGATCAGCTCCGGCGCGAAGTCCTCCATCTTCGGCACGAAATCGGCGACGAAGCCGCGGATCTGCGCCCAGTCGTAGCCGAGATCGCGCAGCTGCCGGGCATAGACTTCGACGCTCTTGCGCGTGCGGTCGGCCGCGGCGGCGCCGTATTGCCGGCCGCGTTCGCGCGGCGTGCCGTGGATGTCGACGAAGGGGAAGGGCGTCATGATCGGGGACCCGTTGTCATCGGATGGTCACACCGTAATGCACTTTATAGAGACGAAAAACACATTTTTCGGGCATGCTGTGAAGTTGAAAGAACTTTGCATGTCCGTTGCGCGTGCTTTTCCCGCGCCGCGCGATGGCTATCATGAGGGCGTGAAAGCGTGGAGCACGGCGTGACGGCAGCGGTGGAAGCGGCGGAGCGGGCGAGCCCGCTGCAATTGGAACTGGCCCGGCAGATCGTCGAGCGTATGCGCGACGAGGGCTGGCCCCCGGGCACGCGCGTGTCGGAACAGGCGCTGGCCCGGGCGCTCGGCGTGTCACGCTCGCCGATCCGCGGCGCGCTCGACCTGCTGGTGGCGCGCGGCGTGCTGGAGGCCGGACCCGGCCGCGGCTTCGTCGTGCTGCGCCGGCCGGAGGGTGACGAGATCGCCAAGCTGATTCCGCGCTCGGAGGGCGAGGAGGTCTACGCCGCGATCATGGCCGACCGGGCCAATGGCCGCCTGCCGCAGGAGGTGTCGGAGGCCGAGCTGATCCCGCGCTACGGCGTCTCGCGCGGCGTGATCCGGAAGGTGCTGATGCGCTTCGCCGCCGAGGGGCTGGTGCAGCGCCAGCGCGGCCATGGCTGGCGCTTCGTCGATTCGCTGGAGACCGACGAGGCGGTGGCCGAGAGCTATCAGTTCCGCATGGTGGTGGAGTGCGCCGCGCTGCGGCAGCCGGGCTTCCGCGTCGACCGCGACCGGGTGCAGCAGCTGCGCCGGGCGCATGAGGACATCCTGGCCCGCGCCGCCGGCGGCGTCGGCACCGACGAGTGGTTCCGGGTCAACACCGCCTTCCACGAGATGCTGGCCGCGTCCTCCGGCAACCGCTTCTTCCTGCAGGCGGTGCGGCAGCAGAACGCGCTGCGCCGGATGCAGGAATATGCCGATTTCGTGCAGCTGCCGCAGAGCCGGGTCGAGCAGTCGTGCCGCGAGCATCTGGCGATCCTCGACGCGCTCGAGGCCGGAGAGGTCGAATGGGCGGCTGCGCTGCTGCACCGCCATCTGGCCCTGGCCGCCGGTACCTATGCCGGCGAAGCCGCGGTGGAGGGCAGGCCGCGGGCCGAGTTGAGCGCATGACGGAAGCGAAGGACTCCTACCGGATCCGTCCGGGCCGCCCGGACGAGGTCGAGACGGTCCGCGCCATCGAGGTGGCGGCGGCATCGCAGTTCCGCGGCATCGGCCTGCCGCAGATCGCGGCCTTCGAGCCGGCGGAGCGGGAGGAGGTGCTGCTGCGGGCGCGGGAGGGGCGGCTGCTGGTCACCGTCGACGCCGCCGACCGGCCGGTCGCCTTCGCCTTGTTCGGCGAGATCGACGGCACGCTGCATATCGAGGAGCTCGACGTCCATCCCGACCATGCCCGGCGCGGCCTGGGGGCGGCGCTGATCGACCGGATCGAGGCCGTCGCCCGCGACCAGGGGGTGCCGGAGCTGACCCTGTCGACCTTTCGCGACGTGCCC
The DNA here is from genome assembly GCF_000423185.1 of Inquilinus limosus DSM 16000. GTDB lineage: Bacteria > Pseudomonadota > Alphaproteobacteria > DSM-16000 > Inquilinaceae > Inquilinus > Inquilinus limosus. Next base: position 172,882 of record NZ_AUHM01000015.1, read on the forward strand.
TGGAACGCGCCCTACTACAGCCGGCTCGGTTTCACGCCGATGCGCGACGAGGAGCTTGGGCCCGGCCTCGCCGCGATTCGCGACATGATCGCGGCCAGGGGCATCGACATCATCCCGCGCCTGTGCATGCGCCGGCCGGTCAGGGCTTAGTCAGAACGCAGTCAGCTTCGCGACGTCGCGGCCGAAGGCGGATTGCGGCTCCGACGCCGGGAAATCTTTCACCCGTTCGCGGCGGGCGACGCAGCCGGAGACCTCGGCTGCGATCGCGGTCCAGGCGGCGCCGCGCTTCAGCGAGTCGAGGAAGCATCGGTCGTAATAGGTGTAGCGTTCGCCGGCGCTGCAGCCGAAGGACGGCCGGTCGGCGCGGGCCGCGGTCAGCACGATGCGGTCCGGCGTCGTCAGCGCCGGCGTGTCGGTGTAGATGCCGGAATAGCAGCCGGAGGTGACCAGGACCGTCGGCCGTCCGGCGCAGGCGCCGTCCAGGGCCTGCGCCAGATAGGCTGGCGGGATCACCGCATCCTCGGCGGCGGCGAACAGGCCGTAGCCCTCGGCGCCGTGCGAGGTGATGTAGACGAAGCAGCCGGTGCCGGCGGGGCCCGCCAGGCCGGCGATCCCGGCATCGACATTCGCCTTGGTCGCGACCGACTCAGGCCGTCGGGCGTCGGCCTTCAGCACCACGATGTCGTCCGCCGCCACGCCGAAGGACAGCAGCTTGTGCCGCAGCGCGTCGACGCCGTTGTCGAACACCGGCTCGGCGTCGTCGGCGGCGACCAGCAGCGCCTTCCAGCGCTGCGGCGCCTCCGCCGCGGCGGGGGAGGGGGACGAGGCGGCCTGTTCCACGCAGCCCGACAGCAGCGCCAACGCCGCGAGGCCGCTGATGCGAAGTGCCGCCGCCCGGCTCATTCGCCCCTCCGCTCCGGATCTACCAGGTGCCGGTGTTCGGCATCGACACCCAGGGCTCCGCCGGCGCTTTCGCCTCGCCCTTCTGCAGAATCTCGATCGAGATGTTGTCGGGCGAGCGGACGAAGGCCATGCGGCCGTCGCGCGGCGGCCGGTTGATGGTGACGCCCGCCTTCTGCAGCTTGTCGCAGAAGGCGTAGATGTCGTCGACCTCATAGGCCAGATGGCCGAAATTGCGGCCGCCGGTGTAGACCTCGGGGTCCCAGTTGTAGGTCAGCTCGATCGGCGCGTCCTCCTGCCCCGGCGGCGCCAGGAAGACCAGCGTGTAGCGGCCCTTCTCGTTCTCGGTCCGGCGGGTCTCCTTCAGGCCCAGCAGGTCGCGGTAGAAGTGCAGCGACTGCTCCAGGTCGGTCACGCGGACCATGGTGTGCAGGTATTTCATCGTCATCCTCCGAAAGGGCGCGGCCGTCGCGATGGCGGCGTGTGTCGGATCGTCGATCGGCGGGAGTCCGGCGGGCGCGGGAGGCGGGCCGGATTCGGAACCGCGCTACAATCGTCGCCCGGCACGGGTCTGGCAAGCCGGTCGGCTGTCGGGCGGGCGATCAGCCGCGCCCGGTCCCGACCGCCCGGCGCAGCGCCGCCTGGGCCAGCAGCCGGGTCGAATCGAGCGTCGGCAGCGGCGAGTTCGCGTCGTCGATGATCAGCGGGATCTCGGTGCAGCCGAGGACGACGGCGTCGCAGCCCTCGTCCTTCATCCGCCCGATCACCCGCTGGAAGCAGGCGATGCCCTCGGGCGTGAACCTGCCGTAGACCAGCTCATCCATGATCACGCGGTTGGTCTCCTCGCGCTCCGCGGGCGTCGGGCGCAGACCCTCTAGCCCGCGCGCCGCCAGCTTCTCCGGATAGACCTCGCTGTCGACCAGCCAGCGCGTGCCGGTCAGACCGAGCCGCCGGAAGCCGCGGGCGACGGCCTCCTCCGCCACCACCTCGGCGATGTGCAGCCAGGGCAGGGGCGAGCGCGGCAGCACCTCGGCCATCGCCTGATGGATGGTGTTGTCGGGGCAGATCAGGAAATCCGCGCCGATCCGCGCCAGCTTCTCGGCCGAGGCCAGCATCAGCCGCGCCACGCCCGACCGGTCGCCGCGCTCGAGGCAGGCGACATAGTCGGCGAGGGACGGGGTGTGCATCGAGACCTCGGGATGGGCGTGCGGGCCGAGCAGCCGCGCACCCTCCGTGCAGATGGTCCGGTAGCAGAGCGCCGCGCCTTCGGCGGAGCAGCCGACGATGCCGATATGCTGGGGCATGGGGATCCTGGTGCTTCACGAACGCCTCCCCGGATTATCGCTACGCCGCCATCGGCTTCCAAGCCGGAGAAAATTTCGTCGTCGCGCATATCAAAGGTTGTGATCGGCGCCTTCAATCATAAATGATGGACACCGTGTCGGCCCGGCCGATGCATCCCCGACCATCTCTGCTTCCGGAGGCCGAGGCGCATCCATGCCGCACGACACCCCCCTGATCGCCACCATCGTCGCCGGCCTCGGTCTCGCCTTCGTGTTCGGCGCCATCGCCAACCGGCTGAAGGCGCCGCCGCTGGTCGGCTATCTTCTGGCCGGGATCCTGGTCGGCCCGCACACGCCGGGCTTCGTCGCCGACCAGGCGCTGGCGCCGGAGCTGGCGGAGATCGGCGTCATCCTGCTGATGTTCGGTGTCGGGCTGCATTTCTCGCTGAAGGACCTGCTGTCGGTCCGGGCGATCGCCGTGCCCGGCGCCGTGGTGCAGATCGGCTTCGCCACCGCGCTCGGCCTCGGCCTGGCCCTGGCCCTCGGTTGGACCGTCGCCGGAGGCCTGGTCTTCGGCCTCGCCTTGTCGGTCGCTTCGACCGTCGTGCTGCTGCGGGCACTGCAGGAACGCCGGCTGGTGGAGACCGAGCGCGGCCGCATCGCCGTCGGCTGGCTGATCGTCGAGGATCTGGCGATGGTGCTGGCGCTGGTCCTGCTGCCGGCGCTGGCGGGGCTGGTGAATGGCGGCATGGATGTCGGCTCCGATCCGCTCGCCGTCTCCCTCGGTCTCGACCTCGGCGTCGGCGGCATCCTGGTGCTGACCCTGGTCAAGGTCGCCGCCTTCGTCGCGCTGATGCTGGTCGTCGGCCGCCGGGTGATCCCCTGGGTGCTGCACTATGTGGCGCACACCGGGTCGCGCGAGCTGTTCCGTCTGGCGGTGCTGGCGATCGCGCTCGGTGTCGCCTTCGGCTCGGCCAAGCTGTTCGGCGTGTCGCTGGCGCTCGGCGCCTTCTTCGCCGGCATGGTGCTGAGCGAATCCGAGCTCAGCCACGCCGCGGCGCAGGAGACATTGCCTCTGCGCGACGCCTTCGCGGTGCTGTTCTTCGTCTCGGTCGGCATGCTGTTCGACCCGACCAGCCTGTGGCGCGACCCGCTGCCGCTGCTGGCCGTGGTCTTCATCATCGTCATCGGCAAGTCGGTCGCCGCCTTCGTCATCGTCCGTCTGTTCGGCCATCCGGTGACGACGGCGCTCTTGATCTCCGCCAGCCTGGCGCAGATCGGCGAGTTCTCCTTCATCCTGGCCGAGCTCGGCGTGAAGCTCGGCCTGCTGCCGGAGGCCGGGCGGGACCTGATCCTGGGCGGCGCGATCCTGTCGATCCTGCTCAACCCCGTCGTGTTCAACGCCTTCGGCCGGCTACGGCCGCTGCTCGAGCGCCCGGCGCCGGCTCCGGCCGCTCAGCCCGAAGAGGTGCCGCCGGCGGAGGTCGCGGCGGCGCCCGAGGCGCCGCTTCCAGCCGAACCGGCCACGCTGGAAGAGCCCGCGGCGCCGACCGCGCTCACGGACCACGTCGTGCTGGTCGGCTATGGGCGCGTCGGCAGCCTGATCGGCGCGGCGCTGCAGGCGGCCGGCCGGCCCTTCCTGGTGATCGAGGACGCCGACCAGCCGTTGGCGCGGCTGCGCGAGGCCGGGATCGAGACCATCGTCGGCAACGCCGCGGTGCCGGAGGTGCTGAGTCTGGCCAATCTGCCAGGGGCCCGGCAGCTCGCCGTCGCCGTCCCGAACGCCTTCGAGGCCGGACAGATCGTTGCCCAGGCCCGGGCCGCCAATCCCGGCATCGCCATCATCGCCCGGGCGCATTCGGATGCCGAGGTCGAGCATCTCCGCAGCCTCGGCGCCGACGCGGTGATCATGGGCGAACGCGAGATCGCGCGCGGCATGGCGGAGGCCCTGGCGGGCCAGGACACCCCGGCCGCAATTGCACCAGGCGCGGGACTCTTCCACGCCTGACGCAAACCTGTTGCACGGGGAAGCAGGTTCAGACATATTACATTTTGTATACCAGCTGGAATCCTGCCGATCATGACTGGTCGCGGGCAGACCCGCCGACGGTTGAGAGGAGATTGTCGGCCCGCGCCGTCGCCGATCGCGCATCCGGGCGACGCGACATGTCGGTCCGGCTTCGATGCCAAGCGGCGCTCAGCGCCTGCCTTCCTCCATGACTCGATTGGCGCTCAGCGCCCTACGCCTTTGCAGGCTCTGCCCGACGATTCGGGATCAGGCAGGGTCGGCCTCCGGAAGCCCGGACGGCCGGTCCGATCCCGCAGGCTCCGTCGATGTAGACCATCGGAGGCCAAAGAACCGCCGGCATTCAACGACCGGCCGAACGAGTGCAACGAGACACTGGGAGAGCCATCGCCATGAGTGCGATTTCCAACGCGAACGCGGGGACGGGGAGAGCTCCGACGAATCGCTGGATTCAGCTAGTCGCCGGCATCGTCTGCATGGTTGCCGCCGCGAACATCCAGTACGCCTGGACCCTGTTCGTGCCGGAGATCCAGGAGACCTATGGCTGGAGCCGGGCCGCGATCCAGACGGCCTTCACCATCTTCGTCATCGTCCAGACCTGGCTGACTCCGATCGAGGGCTACTTCATCGACAAGTACGGCCCCCGCGCCCTGGTGCTGGTCGGCGGCGTCATGACCGGCCTGTCCTGGGTCGTGAACTCCTACGCCACCTCGCTGACCGGCTTCTATGTCGGCGCCGTGATCGGCGGCATCGGCGTCGGCTGCGTCTACGCCACCTGCGTCAACGCCGCGCTGAAGTGGTTCCCGGACCGGCGCGGCCTGGCCGTGGGCCTGACCGCCGGCGGCTACGGCGCCGGCTCGGCCCTGACCATCATCCCGATCGCCAACGTCATCGCCGGCTCGGGCTATCAGACGGCGTTCTTCTGGTTCGGCCTGATCCAGGGCGGCATCATCTTCCTCGCCGCCTGGTTCCTGCGCGCGCCGCAGAAGGACGAGGTCACGCATTCGACCAAGGTCGCCCAGGTGCGGCGCGACTACACCCTGGGCGAGGCGCTGCGCACCCCGGTGTTCTACGTCATGCTCGGCATGTTCATCTGCACCGTCACCGGCGGTCTGATGGCGGTCGCCCAGCTCGGCGTCATCGCCCAGGATCTCGGCGTCAAGGACATGCCGGTGAACCTGTACTTCTTCACCATGGCGGCGCTACCATTCGCCCTGATGCTCGACCGCATCATGAACGGCATCTCGCGGCCCTTCTTCGGCTGGGTGTCCGACCATATCGGGCGCGAGAAGACGATGTGCATCGCCTTCACCATGGAAGGCCTCGGCATCGTCGCGCTCGGCACCTTCGGCCACAATCCCTGGGCCTTCCTGATCCTGTCGGGCGTCGTGTTCCTGGCCTGGGGCGAGGTCTACTCGCTGTTCAGCGCCACCGCCGGCGACACCTTCGGCACCAAGCATCTCGGCAAGATCTACGGCGTGCTGTACTGCGCCAAGGGCGTCGCCGCCCTCCTGGTGCCGATCGGCAACCTGCTGATGGAGGCGACCGGCACCTGGTCCTCGGTGCTCTACACCGTCGCGGCGATGGATCTGATCGCCGCCTTCATGGCGGTGGCGGTCCTGCGGCCGATGCTGCAGCGCCACCACGCGCGCAACGCCTCGGCCGTGCCGGCGGAGCCGGAGCGGGCGACCAGCCACAGCGGTCGGCTGGCCAGCGCCAATTAGGCTCTCGGGCCGGTCCTCCGGCCGGCCCCGCAGGACCTGACCCGGCCGCACATTCCGTCCCAAAGGCGGCCGGGGATTTTCGGAGCGGCAGCGCCGCTCCCCAGGGACGGTAGAGCCGGGCCGGGAGGGCTGCCCCTCCCGGCCGGTTTTCGTCGCGGCCAGGCTCCGACCTCGTGCCGCGATGCCGCCGGACCGGCTTCCCAGATCCGCCACAATCCGCCGGAACGATGCGGCCATGTCCGCGCTTCCCGCCATCTCCCGCGGCGTCAGCCGCTTCCTGTTCATCCTCCTGGTGCTGCTGGGCTGGATGCTCGCGGCGGCGCTCGGCCTGATGCTGTCCGGCTGCGGCGGCGAGGACGCGCTCGGCCTGGTGATCCTGACCGTGGCCTTCGTCGGCATCGTGGTCTGGCCGCTGACTCTCTTGGTGCTGATCGGCCTTGCGGTGCTTGCGATCCGCTGGCGTCCGTTCCGGGACGGCGCTGCCGGTCGCACCCTGGCGACAGCCGCGGGAATCGGATTCGCGATCGCATTGCTGAGCGCGGCCGGCACGCTGGGCAGCGCGGGATCCTGCCGAATCAGCTTCGGCTTTTGAGACCGGCCGTCAGCTCTCGAACACCAGCTGGATGCGGTCGCTGGCGAAGCTGGACAGGCCGAATTCGACCACCCGTCCTTCGGCATCGACATTGACCGCCTCGGTCGCCATCACCGGCCGGGTGCGGGTGATCTCGAGCAGCCGCTGCTCCCGCGCATCCGGCAGCCGGGCCGAGACCCGGGTGCGCCGGCGGGTATAGTCGGTGACGCCGTAGCGGGCGAAGCTCTTTGTCACCGAGCCCGTCTCGCGGAACACGTCGGCCAGCCCCGGAAACTGCGCCGCCGGGAAGTAATGGCTGGCCAAGCTGAGCGGCAGCCCATCGGCATGCGACCGGGTGTCTAGCCGGATCACATCGGTCCCGGCCGGGATCTCCAGCTCCCGCGCGATCGCGGCCGGGGCGGGTTCTATGGTCGATTCCAGCAGCTCCAGCCGGGCCTCCCGGTTCTCCCGGCGCATGTTCTCGTGGAAGCGGGTGCGCCGGCCGATCAGATAGGCGATGGCGCCGAGATGGACGAAGGTGCCGCGCCCCTGGGTGACGTCGACCAGGCCCTGCTCCTCCAGCTCCGCCATCGCCCGCCGCACCGTGTGGCGGTTGACGCCGAACCGATCCGACAGCTCCGCCTCGGTCGGCAGCCGGGCCCCGGCCGGGTGCACGCCGTCGCGGATCTCCCGCTCCAGCGTCTCGCTGATCTGGCGCCACAAAGCGACGCCGGCGCCGCGGCTGAGCGAGGTGCGCGGGGTCATGCCAACTCCGTCACGCAAATTTCATCCTTCCCGACTTGCGGCTGTCGCCGAATTCCGTCCATGATCTAAACATACGGATGACTAGATGAATAGGCAATAGGTCTATCAGCCTATGAGCAACGAAACCGAACGGCGGCGGGGCTGGATGGCCGTGCTGGCCAAGGCCGATCCCCGGATGCTGCAACGCCTCTGGGCGGATCTCGCGGTCGAGGACGGCTTCACCGCCCTGCGGCCGGCCGAAACCGGCATGGTGATGGTGCGCGGCCGTGCCGGGGGCGACGGCATGCCCTTCGCGCTCGGCGAGATGACAGTGACTCGCTGCGCCGTTCGCCTGGACGGCAGCGACGTGCTGGGCTTCGCCTATGTCGCCGGCCGCGACCGACGCCATGCCGAGATTGCCGCCAGGGCCGACGCCCTGCTGCAGACCGACCGGCACGACGCCGTGCAGGCCGGGCTGATCGCGCCGCTCCGCGCGGCCCAGGCCGAGGCGCGAGAGGCGGCCCGGCGCAAGGCTGCGGCGACGCGGGTCGACTTCTTCACCATGGTGCGGGGAGAGAACCCGTGAGCGCGATCCTCGACTCCGCAGCCCTCCTGCCCGGCTTCGCCGACCCGGTGCTCGGCAGCCAGTCGGTGTTCCGCGCCCTGCTCGAGGCCATGTCCCGGCCGGGCCGGCCGGTCACCTGCCCGCAGCCGGTCGCGGCGCCGGAGCGGCTCGGCCCCGCCATGGCGGCGGCGGCGCTGACGCTGGTCGATCTCGACACACCGGTCTGGCTCGATCCGGCACTGTCGACGGCGGCGGTGCAGAGCTTCCTGCGCTTCCACACCGGTGCGCCGCTGGCCGATGATCCGGCCGCTGCCGCCTTCCTCCTCGTGGCCGACGCCGCCGCCTTGCCGCGGCTGGGCGGCCTGGCCCTGGGCGAGGACCGCTATCCCGACCGCTCGGCGACGCTGCTGGTCGAGGTTGCGGCGCTGGACGGGCCGGAAGCGGGGCGGTTCACCGGCCCCGGCATCGCCACGGCCGAGCCGGCCCGCATCGCCGGCCTGCCGGGCTGGTTCCGCGAGGACTGGGCGGCCAATGGCGCCGCCTATCCCCTCGGCATCGACCTTCTGCTGACCTGCGGCGACCGCATGCTGGGCCTGCCGCGCACCACCCGCTGGGAGGGCTGATCCGATGTATGTCGCCGTCAAAGGGGGCGAGCGCGCGATCGAGAACGCCCAGAGGCTGCTGGCGGAGGCCCGTCGCGGCGACCCGGCGGTGCCGGAGATCGCGCCGGACCAGATCCGCGAGCAGCTCGGCCTCGCCGTCGACCGCGTCATGGCCGAAGGCTCGCTCTACGACCGCGATCTCGCGGCGCTGGCGATCAAGCAGGCGCAGGGCGATTTGGTCGAGGCGATCTTCCTGCTGCGCGCCTATCGCACCACGCTGCCGCGCTTCGCCGTGTCCGAGCCGATCGACACCGCGAAGATGACGGTGCGGCGCCGCATCTCCGCCACCTACAAGGACATCCCGGGCGGTCAGGTCCTGGGGCCGACCTACGACTACACCCACCGGCTGCTCGACTTCGCCCTGGCCGCTTCGGGCGAGCCGCCGGCGGCGCCGGAAGGAGAGGCGGGGCCGGAAGGGCCGGTGCCGCGGGTGGTCGACATCCTCAACCGCGAGGGTCTGATCGAGCGCGAGGCCCAGGCGCCGGAAGGGCACGAGCCGGTCGACCTGACCCGCGACCCGCTGACCCTGCCGGCCGATCGCGACCAGCGGCTGCAGAACCTGGCGCGCGGCGACGAGGGCTTCCTGCTGGCGCTTGGCTACTCCGTGCAGCGCGGCTACGGCGGCAACCACCCCTTCGCCGGCGAGATCCGGCTGGGCGAAGTGGCGGTCGAGATCGTGCCGGAGGAGCTGGGCTTCCCGATCGAGATCGGCGAGATCACCGTCACCGAATGCCAGATGGTGAACCAGTTCGCGGGATCGAAGTCGGCGCCGCCGCAATTCACCCGCGGCTACGGCCTGGCCTTCGGCCATTGCGAGCGCAAGGCCATGGCGATGTCGCTGGTCGACCGGGCGCTCAGGGCGCGCGATCTGGGCGAGGCGGCGCGCTATCCGGCGCAGGATGAGGAGTTCGTGCTGGCGCACAGCGACAATGTCGAGGCCTCGGGCTTCGTGCAGCATCTCAAGCTGCCGCACTACGTCGATTTCCAGGCCGAGCTGGAGCTGATCCGCCGGCTGCGGGCGGAGCATGAGCGCCGGGCCCGTGAGGCGGACGAGGCGGCGACCCGGAAGGAGGCGGCGGAATGAGCGCCGGTATCGTGATGAAGAGGGTAGGGCGGGGCCACCCCCTCACCCTCCCAGCCCTGGCGGGCTGGGTCTCTCCCTCTTCCCGAGGCTATCGCATTCACAGATCTCCGAGCGCTATCCATTTGCCTCTCCCGCTTGCGGGAGAGGTCGGGCTCGCGCAGCGAGACCGGATAAGGGCGGCCCGGCCGCGACACCAGGGCCAGCGTTTCAGGATAAGGGCGGATCATGGGCTCGCTCGATGCAAAGCTGTGCTTTCGGCGAGGCCGCGATCCCCTCACCCGGACATCCTTCGGATGTCCGACCTTTCCCGCAAGCGGGAGAGGCAATCTGTTCATAGGCCCGCCGTCGGTGCCACTGATCAATGTCTGAATGCCGTAGCTCTCCGAGGAGAGGGGAATGGGGCCAGGCGCGGGTTCACCTCTCCTTGGGGAGAGGTCGAAATCGCGCAGCGATTTCGGGTGAGGGGGCGAGCCGATGTCTGACGTGGGAACTGCCGTGACCAGGGATCCAGGCTACAACTTCGCCTATCTCGACGAGCAGACGAAGCGGATGATCCGCCGGGCGCTGCTGAAGGCGGTGGCGATTCCCGGGTACCAGGTGCCGTTCGGCGGCCGGGAGATGCCGGTGCCCTATGGCTGGGGCACGGGCGGCATCCAGGTGACCGCCAGCATCATCGGCCCGGACGACGTGTTGAAGGTGATCGACCAGGGCGCCGACGACACCACCAACGCCGTCAACATCCGCCGCTTCTTCGCCCGCGTCGCCGGGGTGGCGACCACCGAGGACACCGGCGAAGCCACGGTGATCCAGACCCGCCACCGCATCCCGGAGCAGCCGCTATCCGAGGGCCAGATCCTGGTCTACCAGGTGCCGCAGCCGGAGCCGCTGCGGCGGCTCGAGCCGCGCGAGACCGAGGCCCGGATGATGCACGGCTATGCCGATTACGGGCTGATGCATGTCCGCCTCTACGAGGACATCGCCCGCTACGGCCATATCGCCACCACCTACGACTATCCGGTGATGGTGCACGGCCGCTACCTGATGGCACCGTCGCCGATCCCGAAATTCGACAATCCGAAGATGCACATGAACCCGGCGCTGCAGCTGTTCGGGGCGGGGCGCGAGAAGCGGATCTACGCCATTCCGCCCTATACCCAGGTGGTCAGCTTGGATTTCGAGGACCACCCCTTCACCATCCAGCATTGGGACCAGCCCTGCGCCCTGTGCGGGGCCGAGGACAGCTATCTCGACGAGGTCGTGCTCGACGACGCCGGCGGTCACATGTTCGTCTGCTCCGACAGCCATCACTGCCGCACCCGGCGCGAGGCCGGCCATCGCGGCGCCCTGAGCGGCGAGGCCCTGGCCGCCTATGATCGCGCGGTCGAGCAGGCGCAGCACTCCAAGGGAGCCGAGGCATGAGCGGCGACATCCTGCTGCGGGTCGAGGGCCTGACCAAGCTGTACGGCGACACCGTCACCGGCTGCCGCGACGTCTCCTTCGAGATGTCGCCCGGCGAGGTGCTGGGCATCGTCGGCGAGAGCGGGTCGGGCAAGACCACGCTGCTCAACTGCATCTCCGGCCGGCTGCCGCCCAGTTCCGGAGCGGTCGCGTTCGACACCCGTGTCCGCGGCCTGACCGACATCTACGCCCTGTCGGAGCCGGAGCGGCGGATGCTGGCCCGCACCGACTGGGGCTTCGTGCACCAGAACCCGCGCGACGGGCTGCGCATGGATGTCAGCGCCGGCGCCAATGTCGGCGAGCGGCTGATGGCGGTCGGCGCCCGGCATTACGGCCGCATCCGCGGCCAGGCGCAGGACTGGATGGCGAAGGTCGAGCTCGACCTCGGCCGCATCGACGACCGGCCGGTGACCTATTCCGGCGGCATGCAGCAGCGGCTGCAGATCGCCCGCAATCTGGTCACCAATCCGCGCCTCGTGTTCATGGACGAGCCGACCGGCGGCCTCGACGTCTCGGTCCAGGCCCGGCTGCTCGACCTGTTGCGCGGGCTGGTGCGCCGGCTCGGCATCGCCGTGGTGCTGGTCACCCACGATCTCGCCGTCGCCCGCCTGCTGGCCGACCGCCTCATGGTGATGCGGCATGGAAAGGTGGTGGAGACCGGCCTGACCGACCAGGTTCTGGACGACCCGCAGCACTCCTACACCCAGCTCCTCGTCTCCTCCGTCCTGCAGGTCTGAGCCATGCCGAACACGACTGCTATGATCGAGGTCTCCGGCCTGTCCAAGACCTTCGTGCTGCACAATCAGGGCGGCGTGCGGCTGCCGGTGTTCGGCGGCGTCGATTTCGCCGTGGCCGCGGGCGAATGCGTGGTGCTGGGCGGCCCGTCCGGCGCGGGCAAGAGCACCTTCATGCGCACCCTCTACGGCAACTACCTGGCCTCTGCCGGGCGGGTGCTGATCCGGCATGGCGGCGAGATGGTGGACATCACCGCCGCGCCGCCGCGGAAGATCCTGGAGGTCCGGCGCCGGACGCTCGGCTATGTCAGCCAGTTCCTGCGGGTGATCCCGCGCGTGCCGACGCTGGAGATCGTCAAGGAGCCGATGCTGGCCTCCGGTATCGCCGAGGCGCAGGCCGACCGCCGCGCCCGCACGCTGCTGGCCCGGCTCAACCTGCCGGAAAGCCTCTGGTCCCTGCCGCCCGCCACCTTCTCGGGCGGCGAGCAGCAGCGGGTCAACCTCGCGCACGGCTTCGCGATGGAGTATCCCATCCTTCTCCTCGACGAGCCGACGGCCTCGCTCGACGCCGACAACCGGCGCGTGGTCATCGAGCTGATCGAGGAGGCCAAGGCACGCGGCGCCGCCATCGTCGGGATCTTCCACGACACGGCGGTGCGCGACCGGGTGGCGACCCGGATCTTCGACGTCACGCTCTACAAGGCGGCCGCATGAGCACGGATCTGATCTTTTCGAACGCCCGGATCGTCACGCCCGAGGCCGTCGTCACCGGAACCCTGCGGGTCGAGGACGGCCATATCGCGGCGGTGGAGGAGGGGGCGTCCCGCGCCGGCGAGGACGCCGATGGCGACTACCTGATCCCCGGTCTGATCGACCTGCACACCGACCACCTCGAGCGGCACATCGCGCCGCGGCCGGGCGTGATGTGGAACAGCGTCTCGGCGGCGCTGGCGCACGACGCCCAGGTCGCCACCGCCGGCATCACCACCGTGTTCGACAGCCTGTCGCTGATGAGCGAGCACAAAGGGGTGCCGCGCGGCACCCTGCTGCGGCCCATGGTCGACGGGCTGGAGGCCGCGCGCCGCCAGGACATGCTGCGGGCCGACCATTTCCTGCATCTGCGCTGCGAGGTCGCCGACCCGCATGTGCTCGACTACCTGTCGGTGCTGGTCGAGGACCCGTCGGTGCGGCTGCTCTCGATCATGGATCACACGCCCGGGCAGCGGCAGTACGCCCAGGTCGAGAAATGGCGCCAGGCCAACCGCCATCGCTACAGCGAGGCGGAGCTGGATGTGCTGATGAAGGAGCGCCAGGCGGCGCAGGAGGCGCATGCGCACCGGCACCGCCTCGCCATCGCCGAGCTCGCCGCCCGCCGCGGCGTGGCGCTGGCCAGCCATGACGACGAGACCCCGGCCCATGTCGACGAGGCGGTGTCGCTCGGCGTCTCGATTTCGGAGTTCCCGACCACCCGGAGCGCGGCCCAGGCGGCGCGGACCCACGGCCTGTCGATCCTGATGGGCGCCCCGAACGTCGTCCGCGGCGGGTCGCACAGCGGCAATGTCGGCGCGGCGGAGCTGGCGGCCACCGGGCTGCTCGACATCCTCGCCTCCGACTACGTGCCGATCAGCATGCTGCACGCCGTCTGCCTGCTGGCCGAAGCGCCGGTCGGGCTCGGCCTGCCGGCAGCAGTGGCGCTGGTCAGCGCCAACCCGGCCAGGGCGGCGGGTCTGGACGACCGCGGCCGGATCGAGCCCGGGCTGCGGGCCGACCTGGTCCGCTTCCGCCTGATCGACGGCGTGCCGCATATCCGCGGCGTCTGGCGCGCCGGCAAGCGGGTTGCTTGAGCTGGTCGAGCCGATGAACCACCGCGTTGCCTCTCCCGCTTGCGGGAGCTTTTCGAGACATCCGTCCCATACCCCTCATTGCGAGGAGGCGAAGCCGACGAAGCAATCCAGAGGCCAAGGCGAGCTGCCCTGGATTGCTTCGCTGCGCTCGCAATGACGGTGTTGGGAATTGGAAAAGCGCCCGCCAGGCGGGAGAGGTAACGCGAACCACCTGTTCGCCCGATGTTCGAGATGGCGATATGAACCGACGCTATGCGATTTATTTCGCCCCACCCGGGGGGTCGGCCTTGGCTGAGCTCGGCGCCGAGTTGCTCGGCCGCGACCCGGAGACAGGGGAGGCGCGGCCGCAGCCGCAGCTCGATGGCATCGATCCGGACCGGTTCCGGGCGATCACCGCGGACCCTCGGCACTACGGCTTCCACGCCACGCTGAAGGCGCCGTTCGCCCTGGCAGAAGATGTGACCGGCGAAGACCTGCATCAGGCGGTCGAAGCCTTCGCGGCAAGCCGTGCCCAGGCGACCGGCCCGGCGCTGACGCTGGCCTCGATCGGCGGCTTCCTGGCGCTGGTGCCGTCGGCTCCGGCGCCGGCGGTGAACGCCCTGGCCGATGCCTGCGTCGAGGCCTTCGACCGGTTCCGGGCGCCGCTCTCCGCCGCCGAGCTTGAGCGGCGGCGCCGGTCACCGCTGACGCCGGCGCAGGACCGGCATCTCGAGCGCTGGGGCTATCCCTATGTGTTCGAGGAGTTCCGCTTCCACATGACCTTGACCGCACGCCTGACCGACGCGGCGGAGCACGACCGGATCCGTACCGTTCTGGCGGAGCGGACGGCCCCGGTCTGCCGCGATCCGCTGGTGATCGATGCGATCACGGTGTTCGAGCAGGACAGCCGCGACGCGGCCTTCCGCATCACCGGCCGCTATCCGCTGCGGGGCGCCTCGGCATGAAGGCGGTCGTGACCGCGGTCGGCCTCAGCCCGACCCACAGCTTCAGCAAGCCGGTGCTCGATTCGATCCGCCTCCTCGCCGGGCTCGGGGTCCAGGGCGATGCCCATATGGGAGAGACGGTGAAGCACCGGTCACGGGTGCGGGTCGACCCGACCCAGCCGAACCTGCGCCAGGTGCATCTGATCCAGGCCGAGCTGCACGACGAGCTGGCTGCCGCCGGCTTCGTCGTGAAGGCCGGGGAGCTGGGCGAGAACGTCACCACCCGCGGCATCGACCTGCTGGGCCTGCCGACCGGCGCCAGGCTGCGCATCGGCGCCGAGGCAGTGGTCGAGATCACCGGCCTGCGCAACCCCTGCGCCCAGATCGACGGCTTCCAGCCGGGCCTGCTGAAGATGGTCCTGGGCCGGGACGAATCCGGCAACCTGGTGCGCAGGGCCGGGGTGATGGGCATCGTCCTGGCCGGCGGCACGGTGCGCCCCGGCGACCCGATCGCGATCGAGCTGCCGCCGCAACCGCACCGCCCGCTGGAGCGGGTGTGATCGCCCCGGGCGGGACCTACCGCCGCAGATTGGTCTTCGCCAGCTCGATCAGCTCGCTGCCGCGGCCGTTGATCACGGCGCGCAGCATGTACATGCCGAAGCCGGCGACCTGGCTGGCCGAGACGGTGGGCGGCATCATCAGCTCCAGCTTGTTGGTGGCGACGTCGATCACCACCGGCCCGTCATGGTGCAGGCCGCGTCGCACCGCCGCCTCGACCTCGCCGGGGTCCTCGACGCGGATGCCGAAGATGCCCATCGACTCCGCCATCGCCGCGAAGTTCGGGTTCTCCAGGTCGGTGTAGGTGTCGAGGAAGCCCGACGCCTTCATCTCCATCGCCACGAAGCCCAGCACGCCGTTGTTGTAGACCACCACCTTCACCGGCAGGTTCTGCTGCTTCAGCGTGATCAGGTCGCCCATCAGCATGGTCAGGCCGCCGTCGCCGGACAGCGACACCACCTGGCGCTTGGGATAGGCCGCCTGGGCCCCGATCGCCTGGGGCAGGGCGTTGGCCATCGAGCCGTGGCTGAGCGACCCGATCATGCGCCGCTTGCCGTTGACCTTGAGATAGCGCGCTGCCCACACCGCCGGCGTGCCGACGTCGAAGGTGAAGACCGCGTCGTCGTCGGCCAGCTCGCTGACCAGCCGGGTCAGGTATTGCGGATGGATCGGCGGCCGGCCCGGCGTGCCGGTGGCGAGGTCGTCCAGTCCCTCGCGCGACTTGACGTAGTCCTCCAGCGCGGCGTCGAGATGGCTGCGGTCCTCCTTGACCTCGAGCCGCGGCAGCAGCGCCGCGATGGTCTCGCGCACGTCGCCGACCAGGCCGAGCTCCAGGCTGCAGCGCCGGCCGAGATTCTCGGCCCGGATGTCGACCTGGATGATGCGGGCGTCGGCCGGATAGAACTGGCGGTAGGGGAAATCCGTGCCCAGCATCAGCAGCACGTCGCAGTTCATCATGGCGTAGTAGCCGGAGGCGAAGCCGATCAGCCCGGTCATGCCGACGTCGTAGGGGTTGTCGTACTCGACGAACTCCTTGCCGCCGAAGGCGTGGACGATCGGGGATTTCAGCGTCTCGGCCAGGCCCATCAGCGCGGCATGGGCGCCGGCGCAGCCGCGGCCGCAGAACAGCGTCACCCGGCGGGCCTCGTTCAGCAGCGCCGCGGCCTTCTCGATCTCGGCCTCGGCGGGCACGACCACCGGCGGCGCCGGCAGCAGAAACGGGGAATGCCGCCGGTCGCCGATCTCCTGCAGCGCCACGTCGCCGGGGATGACGACGACGGCGACGCCGCGCTTGGCCACCGCCTCGCGCATCGCGATCTCCAGCACGCCGGGCAACTGCACCGGGTCGGAGACCAGCTCGCAGTAATGGCTGCATTCCTGGAACAGCGTCTGCGGGTGGGTCTCCTGGAAATAGCCGCGGCCGATCTCGGAGCTCGGGATATGCGCGGCGATCGCCAGCACCGGCACGCGGTTGCGGTGGCAGTCGAACAGGCCGTTGATCAGGTGCAGGTTGCCCGGCCCGCAGCTGCCGGCGCAGACCGCCAGCTCGCCGGTCAGATGGGCCTCGGCTCCGGCGGCGAAAGCGGCGACCTCCTCATGCCGCACCCGGATCCAGTCGATCGTCTTCTTCCGCCGCAGGCTGTCGGTCAGCCCGTTCAGGGAATCGCCGACGATGCCGTAGATCCGCTTGACCCTAGCGTCGGCCAGCATATCGGCGATCAGATCGGCAACCGTTCTCTTGGCCAAGATCGGTCCTCCTGCCATCGGGTTGGGCTTCGGCATGATAGCCGGATGAGGCGCTGTCCGAAGCCAGAACGGTTCGATGGCGGCTGCAACAGGTTTCGTGGACCCCGGCATGCGGGCGTAGCGCTGCCCGGCCGGACTGCGCTGCTCTAGGGTCCCGATCCTGCACCCTTTGGTAAGACAAATCGATCATCGAACGGCAGAGCCGACATGACCCATGCCATCGCCGCCGACCTTCCGTCGAGGCGCCTCAACGCCGGTGACTACAGGACCCTCGGCCTGGCCGCGCTCGGCGGCGCGCTGGAGTTCTACGATTTCGTGGTCTTCATCTACTTCGCGACCGCGGTCGGGCAGCTGTTCTTCCCGGCGGAGATTCCGGACTGGCTGCGCCAGTTCCAGACCTTCGGAATCTTCGCCGCCGGCTATCTGGTCCGGCCGCTGGGCGGGATCGTCATGGCGCATTTCGGCGACCGGCTGGGCCGAAAGCGGATGTTCACGCTTAGCATCCTGCTGATGGCGGCGGCCACGCTCGGCATGGGGCTGCTGCCGACCTATGCCCAGATCGGCGTCTGGGCGCCGGTCGCGCTGCTGCTGCTCCGGATCCTGCAGGGGGCGGCGATCGGCGGCGAGGTCCCGGGCGCCTGGGTGTTCGTGGCCGAGCATGTCCCGGCCAACCGCATCGGCTATGCCTGCGGCACGCTGACCGCGGGCCTGACCGCCGGCATCCTGCTCGGATCGGTGGTGGCGACGGTGGTCAACGGCAGCTTCAGCCCGGCCGAGATCGCCGACTGGGCCTGGCGGCTGCCGTTCCTGCTCGGCGGCGCCTTCGGGCTGCTCTCGGTCCATCTGCGCCGCCTGCTGCAGGAAACCCCGGTCTTCCGGGAGATGCAGGCCCGCAAGTCGCTGGCGGCGGAGCTGCCGCTGAAGGTCGTGGTGCGGGACCATATCGGCGCCGTGGTCGTATCGATGCTGCTGACCTGGGTACTGGCGGCCTCGATCGTGGTGGTGATCCTGATGACGCCGGCGCTGCTGGCCAAGCTGAACGGCGTGCCGCTGCCGCTGGCCCTGGAGGCGAACACCCTCGCCACGCTGTGCCTGCTGATCGGCTGCATCGCCGCCGGCGCGATCATCGACCGGGTCGGCGCCGGCCGCTTCTTCGCGATCGGCAGCCTGCTGCTCGGCCTCGGCACCTGGCTGTTCTACACCCGGGGCGCGGCCGACACCGGCCTGCTGCTGCCCAGCTACGCCCTGACCGGCCTTCTGGTCGGCGTCGTCGGCGGCGTGCCCTTCGTCATGGTCCGCGCCTTTCCGGCGGCGGTCCGGTTCAGCGGCCTGTCCTTCTCCTACAACGTCTCCTACGCCGTGTTCGGCGGGCTGACGCCGCTGGTGATCCCGGCGCTGCTGGCGCTGAACCCGCTGGCGCATCTCTACTACATGCTGGCGCTCTGCCTCCTCGGCTGCGCCATCGGCCTGTGGCTGATGCGGCGGGAGAGCTGAGCGACTCAGCGCAGCATCAGGACCGGGATCAGGCACGACCGCACCATCGCCGTGGTGGTGCTGCCGATGATCAGGTTGCGGATGCGGGAATGGCCGTAGGCGCCCATCACCAGCAGGTCGATCGACGCCTCCGCCACCTCGGCCGCGATCACCGCCTCCGGCTCGCCCGGCAGGATCCGGGCGCGGATGTCCCAACCGGCGTCGCGCAGCTTGGCCTCGGCCGAATCCAGCTTGGCCTCGGCCTCCTCGTCCGGGCTGCCGGCCATCAGCAGCTCGCCCTCCAGCCCGCGCAGCAGCTGGCCATTGGCGATCATGTCGACCGCCTTGATCACGCTCGGGCCGCCGTCGAAGGCGATCAGGAAGCGCCGGATCGGCTTGAAGGCGCGGGCGGCGACCAGAACCGGCTTCTTCGCCGCGCGCGCCACCCGCTCCAGATTCGAGCCGGGATGCAGCTTGGCGAAGTCGGCCGCCTCGCCGCGCTTGCCGATGACGATCAGGCTGGCGTCGGGTTCGAACTCGCCGACGGTCTCGACCAGGTCGCCGTTGTAGAGATGGATGTCGATATCGGCGACGCCGGCCTCCTTCAGCCGGCTGCGGCCTTCCTCCAGGATCAACCGGCCGCGCTTCTGCGACAGGCTGGCCCGCTGCTCGTCCATCGCCGCCAGCTCGGCCAGGATGTCCTGGGAATAGGCGACCAGGGTGCCGCTGATGTCGACCGGGATCGTCGACACCTCGCGTCGGCCCAGCACATGCAGCAGCTCGACCGGCTGGTTCAGCCGCGACGCGGCCCAGGCCGAGAGATCGCAGACGCTCTGGGAGTAGATCGAGCCGTCGATACAGGCGAGCACCTTGGCCATGTCATCGACTCCTATGGGCCGCGCCCGCACCGGGCCGCTCGGCGATACTGGAAGACTGACTCAACGCCGATATCGACTCAACAATCTGGGATGACGGCCGGGCCGATCCAAGATCGAGGCGGACCGAGCGCCACGCGCATCGGAACCCGGGATCATCGCGTGCCGTAGACCAGCAAGACCATGCAAGACAGGAGCACGCCATGCCCGACAGCGCCAAGGAGAAGCTCGTCGACTTCGTCACCAGACGCGCCTTCGACCCCGTCCTCAAGGCCCAGCCCGAGGGGATGTCCGACGCCGAGAAGCGCAAGCTGGAGCATGTGCAGGATGCGACCCGCTCGGAGATCGAACGCTTTCGCGGCTACGGCTCGGCCCGGGAAGTCGTGGTCAACTTCAAGCGGGACCTGGATTCGGAGCCCGCGCGGAAGGTGCATGCCGAGCTGAAGTCGCTGGGCCTGCCGACGATCAACGACATCCGCGAGGAATTCGAATCGATGGCCAAGGAGCTCGGCGTCGACGCCTCCCGCTGAGCGGGGCGCGTCAGGCGGCTGCCGACAGCGTCGCCGACGCGTCGGGCAGGGCGGCCGCCAGATCGACCACGGCCTTGAGCGGCAGATGGTCCGACGCGATTCGCGACAGCGGGCTGCGATGGACCTCGACCGAGCGGAGCACGCCGCGCGGCCATCCCAGGATGCGGTCGAGCGACACCAGCGGCAGCGGGGCGGGGAAGCTGGGCGGGCTCGCGTCGAGCGGCCCGAACAGCGCGCCGAGCGGCTGCAGCGAGGAGCGCCGTCCGGGGCGCCATTCGTTGAGGTCGCCGACCAGCAGCGTCGGCATGCTCTCGCCTTCCGCGATCTCCTCGAGGATCGTGGCGGCCTGGCGCATCCGGCAGCGGCGCAGCAGGCCGAAATGGGCGGCGATCACCCGCAGGCGGCCGGCCGGCAATGCCAATTCGGTGACGATCGCCCCGCGCGGCTCGGCCCCCGGCAGCGACAGGCGGCGCAGGCGGGTGACCACGCCCTCCCTTACCAGCAGCGCGTTGCCGTGCCAGCCATGGCCGTCGGGCAGGTCGGAGACATGCACCAGATGCAGGCCGCTGTCGCGGCGCAGCGTCTCGGCGTCGAGCAGGCCGGAGCGCCGGCCGAAGCGGCGGTCGACCTCCTGCAGCGCCACGACGTCGGCGCCGAGCTCGGCGACCACCGCGGCGATGCGCAGCGGGTCGAAACGCCGGTCGAGGCCGACGCATTTGTGCACGTTGTAGGAGCCGACCACGATCGGCCGGACGGGGACCGTCTCGGTCGGTGTCGGGGGCAGGAGGCCGGGGCAGGAAGACGAGTCGTACGGGGCCATCTCGGTTCCGGAAAGCCGGGACCGTCCTGACAACGCCCGGAAGCGCTCATCATTTAAGGGATCGGCCCGCCCATGCCAAGCCGCTGCGACGGAATGTACCGGCGTCGACGGTCTTCGATGGGAAGAGGAAGTGGCTCCCTGGACTGGACTCGAACCAGTGACCCGCTGATTAACAGTCAGCTGCTCTACCGACTGAGCTACCAGGGAACACGAGCGCCGGATCGCTCCGGGCTGTCGGTGGCGCGGCTTATAGCAACCTCGCCCCGCCCTGCCAAGCCTCACTTGCGCTTCCGATGACACTTTTTGGAGGCGCGGGTTCGGCCGGCATTCCGGCGGGCCGTTTGGAGGCGCGAGCCGGAATCGAACCGGCGTGCACGGATTTGCAGTCCGCTGCTTGACCACTCAGCCATCGCGCCCCGACGGCGGCCCCCGTATATCGTCCGCCGAGAAGCAGGGTCAAGAGACGAACGCGCCGGATGTTGCGGTGGTGCTCGTCCGGCCCGACACGGCCGGCCGGCATCAGAGCGATTGTGTTGCGAGCGCGAAGGCCGATATAACCGCTGCGTTTGAGCCCGCGGCGGCCGTCCGGCCGCTCCGGCTCCCCGTTTTCGGATACCGGATCGCCATGGTCGACTACGCAGCCGCCCGTCTCAACATGGTCGAAGGGCAGATCAAGCCCAACAAGGTCGTCGACCAGGCCCTGATCGACGCCATGATGGCCGTCCCGCGCGAACGCTTCGTGCCGGCCGAGCGGCGTGGCGTCGCCTATGTCGACGAGGATGTGGCGATCGGCAGCGGCCGGGTGCTGATGGAGCCGCGGGTCCTCGGCCGGCTGCTGAACGATGCCCGGATCACGCCCGACGCCCGGGTGCTGATCATCGGCGCCGGCACCGGCTACAGCGCCGCGGTCGTCGCGCGCATCGCCGGGAAGGTGGTCGCGCTGGAGGAGGACAAGGCGCTGCTCGCCACCGCGCGCGGCGTGTTGGCCGAGCTCGGCGTCCAGGGCGTGACCCTGGTCGAGGGGCGGCTGGCGGAGGGCCGGCCGGCCGAGGGGCCCTACGACGTCATCCTGATCGACGGCGCGGTGGCGGAGGTGCCGGCGGCGCTGATCGCGCAGCTCGCGCCCGGCGGCCGCCTGCTCACGGTGGTGGATGACGGCGACGGCGTCGGCCGTGCTATGCTGGTCAGCGCGATCGACGGAGTCGCGTCGCAGCGCCCGCTGTTCGACGCGACGACGGCAATCCTGCCGGGGTTCGAGCGCAAGCCGGCCTTCCAGTTCTGAGGGGCGGTCCTTTAGGAAGAAATGGCGGGGCATCGGGTGCAGCAGTTCGAGATCGACGTGGCGACCCTGGCGGCCTGGCGGCGCGACGGCGCCGATCACTGCCTCGTCGACGTGCGCGAGCCGCAGGAGCTGGCGCTGTGCCGGATCGAAGGCTCGCTCGACATCCCGATGGGTGAGATTCCGGGACGGCTGGAGGAAATTCCGGGCGATCGCCCGGTGATCGTCATGTGTCACCACGGGGGGCGCAGCGCGCAGGTGGTGCGGTGGCTTTCGGCGAGGGGCATGGACAACGTGGTCAATCTGCGCGGCGGTATCGACGCCTGGGCGCGCGAGATCGACCCAACCATGGGACGGTATTGACGATGACACGAATTGGATGGTTCGGGCTCTCCACCGCGGTGTTGTCCGCCCTGCTGACGCTGGGCGCCGCCCCGGCCTCGGCCCAGTCGATGATGGAGGCGCTGGCCTCGGCCTACGCCACCAACCCGGACCTCGCCGCCGACATCGCCCAGCTGAAGGCGACCAACGAGGGCATCGCCCAGGCGCTGTCGGGCTACCGGCCGCAGGTCACCGCCAACGCCAGCATCTCCAGCGAGTTCAGCAACACCACCGCCGACTTCGCCCAACGGGGAGAGCCCCTTCAGACCGGCGGATCGCAGGGCAACTGGCACGAGGTCAACCCGGCCTCGCTCGGCATCACCATCACGCAGAACATCTATGACGGCGGCCAGACCCCGGCGGCGGTGAACCAGGCCGAGAACACGATCATGGCCACCCGGGCGGTGGTCCAGACGACGGAGCAGACGGTGCTGCTGGACGCGGCGACCGCCTATGCCGACGTGGTCCAGGCCCAGGCGGCGCTGGACGTGCAGCGCAACAACGAGGCGGTGCTGCGCCGGCAGCTGCAGGCGACCCAGGACCGGTTCAATGTCGGCGAGGTGACGCGCACCGACGTCAGCCAGGCCGAGGCCAGCCT
>NZ_KE383988.1:0-67069 GCF_000423185.1 Inquilinus limosus DSM 16000
AGACCACCGCCACCACCGCCGACCGCCTCTGCCGCTCCCTCGGCCTCGGCCTCTATGTCGACGACCCGAAGCCCGCACCCGACACCGGGTGACGGGCGAAAGAAATGCGCAGGTTCGGCTCGCCCTCGGCGGGCCTGACGACCGCCGCCGTCGCGAACCCGATCGACCGATTTCGCCCGCGCTGGAAACTCCGGCCTCGATCCTGCGCGACCTAAACGATCCGGACATTTGCAATAATCTTGTTTGCTCATTGATAACAATAAACTGATTGCCAATCCTGAGATTTTAGATGAGGATATCTCGGGTCCGGTGGCGGCCGGGACGGTTTTCGCCATGCGCCTTCCTGGACAGCGGTCGCCCCGGCGCGCTACAAGCGTCGGCTCGGCCGTCCGGTTCCCCGGGGCCGCATCCGCCCAAGACAGTCCAGGCCGACCCCACCCGCGATGCAGACCGTCAACGACATCCGTTCCACCTTCCTCGACTTCTTCGGCGAGAACGGCCACGAGGTGGTGGCGTCCAGCCCGCTGGTGCCGCGGAACGACCCGACGCTGCTGTTCACCAATGCCGGCATGGTGCAGTTCAAGAACGTCTTCACCGGCATGGAGACGCGGCCTTATCAGCGGGCGGCCACGGCGCAGAAATGCGTCCGCGCCGGCGGCAAGCACAACGATCTCGAGAATGTCGGCTACACCGCCCGGCACCACACCTTTTTCGAGATGCTGGGGAACTTCTCCTTCGGCGACTATTTCAAGGAGCGGGCGATCGATCTGGCCTGGAGCCTGATCACCAGGGAATTCGGCCTGCCCAAGGACAAGCTGCTGGTTACGGTGTTCCACACCGACGACGAGGCGGCGGGGCTGTGGCGCCGCATCGCCGGGCTGCCGGAGGAGCGGATCATCCGCATCCCGACCTCGGACAATTTCTGGGCGATGGGCGACACCGGCCCCTGCGGGCCGTGCTCGGAGATCTTCTACGACCATGGCCCCGGCATCGCCGGCGGCCCGCCGGGCAGCCCGGACGAGGACGGCGACCGGTTCATCGAGATCTGGAACCTCGTCTTCATGCAGTACGAGCAGGTCACCAAGGAGACGCGGGTCGACCTGCCGCGCCCCTCGATCGACACCGGCATGGGGCTCGAGCGCATCGCCGCCGTGCTGCAGGGCCAGCACGACAACTACGACATCGACCTGATGCGGGCCCTGATCGAGGCCTCGGCCGATGCCACCAACAGCGACCCGGATGGCCCGCACAAGATCAGCCACCGGGTGATCGCCGACCATCTGCGCGCCACCTCCTTCCTGATGGCCGACGGCGTCATGCCGTCGAACGAGGGCCGCGGCTACGTGCTGCGCCGGATCATGCGCCGGGCCATGCGCCACGCCCATCTGATCGGCGCGCGCGACCCGGTGATGTACCGGCTGGTGCCGGCCCTCGTGCGCCAGATGGGCACCGCCTATCCCGAGCTGGTCCGGGCCGAGGCTCTGATCACCGAGACGCTGAAGCTGGAGGAGTCCCGCTTCAAGCAGACCCTCGACCGCGGCCTGCGCCTCCTGGAGGAGGAGACCGGCCGGCTCGGCTCCGGCCAGGCGCTGCCGGGCGAGGTGGCGTTCAAGCTGTACGACACCTACGGCTTCCCGCTCGACCTGACCCAGGACGTGCTGCGCGGCCAGGGCCGCACGGTCGACACCGCCGGCTTCGAGACGGCGATGGAGCGGCAGCGCGCCGAGGCCCGGAAGAACTGGGCCGGCTCCGGCGAGGCAGCCACCGGCGCCTTGTGGTTCGAGTTGAAGGAAAAGCTCGAACCCACTGAATTTCTTGGCTATGAGACCGAGGTGGCCGAGGGCGTCGTCACCGCGCTGGTGGTCGACGGCCAGGTCGTCGACCAGGCCGGGCCGGGCAGCGAGGTCGTGGTCGTGGTCAACCAGACCCCGTTCTACGCCGAGAGCGGCGGCCAGATGGGCGATGCCGGCACCATCACGGCGCCGGGCGGCGTCACCGTCGCGGTGCGCGACACGCAGAAGCAGGCCGGCGTGCTGTGGGCCCATATCGGCACGGTCGAGGCCGGCACGCTCAAGGTCGGCGAGGCGGTCGAGCTCAAGGTCGACCATGCCCGCCGCGGCGCGCTGCGGGCCAACCATTCGGCCACCCATCTGCTGCACGCGGCGCTGCGCCGGCGGCTGGGCGAGCACGTCACCCAGAAGGGCTCGCTGGTGGCGCCGGAGCGGCTGCGCTTCGACATCAGCCAGCCGCGGCCGCTGACTCCCGAGGACATCGCCGCGGTCGAGGCCGAGGTCAACGCCCGGATCCGCGAGAACGCCGAGGTCACCACCCGGCTGATGACGCCGGAGGACGCGATCGCCGCCGGCGCCATGGCGCTGTTCGGCGAGAAATACGGCGACACGGTGCGCGTCGTCGGCATGGGCCAGGACGGCAACAGGGTCTATTCGCAGGAGCTGTGCGGCGGCACCCATGTCGCCCGCACCGGCGACATCGGCGCCTTCCGGCTGGTCTCGGAAGGCGCGGTCGCCGCCGGCATCCGCCGGATCGAGGCGGTGACCGGCGAGGGTGCTGTGGCCTACGCCGCCCATCGCGACGCGCTGCTGACCGACGCCGCCGCGGCGCTGAAGGTGACGCCGGACGAGCTGCCGGCGCGCCTCGCCGCATTGGTCGAGGAGCGGCGGCGGCTGGAGCGCGAGGTCTCCGACCTCCGTCGCAAGCTGGCGACGGCGGGCAGCGGCGGGGCCGCGCCCGAGGTCAAGGAGATCGGCGGGGTGAAGTTCACCGGCCGGATCCTCGACGACCTGCCGGCGCGCGAGCTGAAGCCGATGGCCGATGCGCTGAAGAAGCAGCTCGGCTCCGGCGTGATCGCGCTGATCGGCCGGGCCGAGGGCAAGCTGTCGGTCTGCGTCGGGGTGACCGAGGATCTGACCGCGCGGTTCGATGCGGTGGCACTGGTGCGCGCCGCGGCCGAAGCCGCGGGAGGAAAGGGCGGTGGGGGTCGCCCGGACATGGCGCAGGCTGGCGGGCCGGATGCGGCCCGCGCCGGTGAAGCGCTCGCGGCGGTCGAGGCGGCGCTCGCCGCCTGACCGGAGGGGTTTGAAAGGATCTGTCGCGACTGTCCCGGATGTGGTAGCGTCCGTGGATGAAGCCGCAATATGTGGTACGCGCAGCCACTGCGCGTGATCTTGGGAGAAGCGGATGTCTTGGACCGAAGAACGAGTGGCGCAGCTGCGCCAGCTCTGGGGAAACGGGAAGAGTGCCAGCGAGATCGCCGAGATCCTGGGGGGCGTCTCTCGCAACGCGGTGATCGGCAAGGCCCATCGGCTGGAGCTGTCCGGCCGGCCCTCGCCGATCAAGCGCAAGGAGGGCGAGGAGGAGGAGGCGGCCACCGTCGCCGCCGAAGCTGCCCCGCCGGCGGTGCAGAAGGTCCCGGCCAAGCCGGAGCCGGAGCGGAGGTCGGGCGGCGCCACCATCCTCAACCTGACCGAGCGGATGTGCAAATGGCCGATCGGCGATCCGCGCGACAAGGATTTCCACTTCTGCGGCAAGGCCTCGCACGGCAATCTGCCGTACTGTGCCGAGCACGCCGCGATCGCCTACCAGCCGCCCGGCAAGCGGCGCGACGAGGACCGCGCCATCCTGCGGGCGTGAGTTGCCGGTGATTTGACGAATTTTCTCGCCAATCGGCCGCAGCTCCGGCATTAATTCCTTCCGGATATTCCGGGGGATTTTGATGAAGCGAGGCATTTCATCCTGCGCCGCCGGGCTGCTTGCCCTGGCGGCGTTTTGTTTGCCGGCCCGGGCGGAACCGTCGGTGATCGCCTTCGTGTCGGGGCCGCTCTCCGGGGCCGCGGCCGAGGAGGTGAAGCGCGACCAGGACAACAATCTGGCGGAGGGCGGCACCAAGGTGTCGGAATCCGCGGTGTTCCGCGCCGGCGGGCTGCTGGCCTACGTCAAATGGTCCCGGCTGGGCGGCTACTACGCCTGGCAGGACTCGGGCCTGAACGGGCTGACGGAGGATGTCCGGCAGGTCTTCGACGCGGCCGGTGCCACTGTCGTGTCGGGCGATTACGGGGAGGTCAACGGCTTCCGGGCGCAGTACCGCGACATTCGCCTCACCGGCTCGCCGCGGCGCTGCGGCGTCTTCGAACTGCGGCGGGTGAAGAGCAGGATCATCGGCTTCGCCTGCCGGACGGAAGATCAGGCCGTGCCGATCCTCGCCATTCTGCAGGGCCTCTCGATCGACGGTGTGATCGGTCCCTGAAGCGGAGCCAGACGGGCGGAGCCGTTCGCCCTGGCGGCCCGCACCGGTTCAGACATGGGCGGAGGGGGAACATGTTCGATCGAATGATGCGGTGTGCCGCGGGCGTGATCGCCGCGGCCATGTTTTCGTGGCCGGCGCTGGCCGAAGAGTCTCCCATCAGCTTCGTCTCGGGGCCGCTCCAGGGCGCCGCGGCGGAGAACGTCAAGCACAAGGAGGAGACGCTCGCGCACTCCGCCTTCGGGGCGGTGAAGACCGACACCGCGGTGTTCAAGTCCGGCCCCATGCTGGCCTATGTCGACTGGTCTCGCCTGGGCGGCCACTACCGGTGGCAGGACGACAACATCGTCGCCAGCCTGTCGGACAGCGTGAAGGAGATCTTCGACGCCACTGGCTTCACCATCCTTGAGAGCGACCGGATCACGGTGAACGGCTACCTCGCCCAGTACCGGAAGATCAGCCTGATCGGCATCGATCGCCGCTGCGGCGTCTTCGCGCTGATGCGCAGGAACCACCTGATTTCGGGCTTCGCCTGCGCGCCGTTCACCCGCCCGTTCACGGTCCAGGAAGTGATGGCGGGAATCTCGATCGACGGGGTGATCGGGCCTTGAGCCATCGACGTGAAACGACCGGGCCGTCACCCGGGCGGCCCGGCTTTGTCCAGTCGTGCGGAGGGGGAGCATGTTGAATCGATTGATGCGGTGTACGGCGGGAATCCTTGTCGCCGCGGCGTTCTCCGGGCCTGCCTGGGCCGAGGACTCGCCGATCCGGTTCGTGTCGGGACCGTTGGCCGGGGTTGCCGCCGAGAACGCGAAGCACAACGAGAGGATGGCGTCCGAGGGCAGCGGAACCGTCCGATCGGACACGGCGACATTCTCCACGAAGGAGCTCTTCGCCTTCGTGGATTGGGCGCGCCTGCCCGGCGGCTACCACTGGCGCGATTCCGATCGCATCGGTTCGCTGTCGAGATGGGTTCAGGAAGCTTTCAAGGCGACCGGGTTCACGGTCGTGCGGGGCGACCGCACAACCGTAAACGGTTATCTCGCGCAGTACCGGATCATCACCCTGACCGGCTCCGGCGAACGCTGCGGCGTCTTCGACCTGGAGCGCGCCAATCACCTGATCCAGGGGGGCGTCTGCGCGGTGAACGGCGGGGACGTGCCGCTGATGGCGGTGATTCAGGGGCTGTCGATCGACAACGTGATCGGCCCCTGACCGGGATCACGCCGAAAAGCAGAAAGGCCGGCGCGAGCCGGCCTTTCGTCGTTTCGGCTGGGCGCTGGGGCGTCAGCCCATCGATGCCTGCAGGTTCTGGTCCAGCTTGTCCAGGAACTGCTGGGTCGTCATCCAGGGCTGGTCCGGCCCGATCAGGATGGCGAGGTCCTTGGTCATGTGGCCGGCCTCGACCGTCTCGACGCAGACCTTCTCCAGCGTCTGGGCGAAGCGCAGCAGCTCCGGCGTCTCGTCGAAGCGGGCGCGGTAGGTCAGGCCCTGGGTCCAGGCGAAGATCGAGGCGATCGGGTTGGTCGAGGTGGCGCGGCCCTTCTGGTGCTCGCGGTAGTGGCGGGTCACCGTGCCGTGCGCCGCCTCGGCCTCCACGGTCTTGCCGTCCGGCGTCAGCAGCACCGAGGTCATCAGGCCGAGCGAGCCGAAGCCCTGGGCCACCGAATCCGACTGCACGTCGCCGTCGTAGTTCTTGCAGGCCCAGACGAAGCCGCCTTCCCACTTCAGGGCCGAGGCGACCATGTCGTCGATCAGACGGTGCTCGTAGGTCAGGCCGGCCTTCTCGAACCGCTCCTTGAACTCGGCCTCGTACACCTCCTGGAAGATGTCCTTGAACCGGCCGTCATAGCCCTTGAGGATCGTGTTCTTGGTCGACAGATAGACCGGCATGTTGCGCAGCAGGCCGTAGTTCAGCGACGACTGGGCGAAGCCGCGGATCGACTCGTCCAGGTTGTACATGCTGAGCGCGACGCCCGAGCCCGGGAACTTGAACACCTCCAGCTCGATCGGCTGGCCGCCATCGGCCGGGGTGTAGGTCATGGTCAGGGTGCCGGGGCCGGGGACCTTGAGGTCGGTGGCGCGGTACTGGTCGCCGAAGGCGTGGCGGCCGACCACGATCGGCTTGCGCCAGCCAGGCACCAGGCGCGGCACGTTGCGGCAGATGATCGGCTCGCGGAAGATGGTGCCGCCGACGATGTTGCGGATCGTGCCGTTCGGCGACTTCCACATCTTCTTGAGGTTGAACTCCTTCACCCGCGCCTCGTCGGGGGTGATGGTGGCGCACTTCACGCCGACGCCGTACTGCTTGATCGCCTCGGCCGCGTCGATCGTCACCTGGTCGTCGGTCTGGTCGCGGTGCTCGATCCCGAGATCGTAATAGCGCAGGTCGATGTCGAGATACGGCAGGATCAGCTTGTCCTTGATGAACTGCCAGATGATGCGCGTCATCTCGTCGCCGTCGAGCTCGACGACCGGGGTCTTGACCTTGATCTTGGCCATGTCGGGATCTTTCCGCTTCGGACAGGAATGGCCGGGCTTATAGCACCCGGCCGGCGACGACGAAAGGCGCGGCCGGCGCGGCGCCTACACCCATTTGTCGCTGGCGCGGCCGGCGATCGGCTGCGGCGCGGCGATGGCGCCGAACACCTCCTCGACGGTCTCGACCACCTGGAACAGGTCGCGGTGCTCCTTCCGGCAGAAGCCCTGGGCGACCATGTGGTCGACCAGGCGCAGGAACGGGCGCCAATAGCCGTCGATGTCGACGAAGACGACCGGCTTGTCGTGCAGCTTCAGCTGCCGCCAGGTCAGCATCTCGAAGGTCTCGTCCAGCGTGCCCAGGCCGCCCGGCAGCACGATGAAGGCGTCGGACCGGTCGAACATCATCCGCTTGCGCGTGTGCATGCTGTCGACGACATGCAGCTCGGTCAGGCCGGTGTGCTCGACCTCCAGCGCCTGGATATGCTCCGGGATGATGCCGACCACCCGGCCGCCGGCGCCCAGCGCGGCATCGGCGACGATGCCCATCAGCCCGACCCGGCCGCCGCCATAGACCAGCTGCAGGCCGCGGGCGGCGATCAGGGCGCCGAGGCGCGCGGCGGCGGTCTTGTAGCGCTCATCGACGCGGGAGGAGGAGCCGCAATAGACGCAGAGGGAACGGATATCGGCCATGATCGCACGGAGGTGTCGGGTACGAGGCCGGCTGAACCGGCGCGCGACATTAGGAAGGGATCGCCGCCGGGGCAAGTTTCGATGCGGGCGGATCAGCGGTTTGTTGCGAGTCGGTGACGGCGCGGATAATTTGGCGCGAATAATATCGGGGCGGTTCGAGCGTTGAAGAAACTCCTGCTGATCGGCGGTGCCGCGGTCGCTGTGCTCGCGGCCATCCTCGCCGTGGTCGAATTCACCGGGCCGCCCCGCCAGGACGCGACGCCGCCGAGCGTGAGCTCTGCGGCTGCGATCACTCCGGCCGCGCCGCCGCCTGCGGTGACGCCGCCGCCCGCGGCGACGCAGCAGCCGGCTGCCCCCGCGGCAACGGCCCGGGCCGATGCGGCGGTGGCCCCTGCCGCGCCGCCGGCTTCCGTGTTCGAGCCCTCGCCCGGATCGATCGCCGCCCCCTCTCCGCGGGTCCTCGGGGGCGGGTTCGACGAACCGCCCCGAACGGGAAGCGCGCCGGCCGGGACCGCGCCGGCACCGGCCGCAAGCCGGGACGATGCGCCGCCGCCGCAGCCCGACGCCTCGGCCCAGTCGCCGCAGGGCGCGGCCGGAAACGCCGCCGGGCAGGCCGCGCTGGGCTTCGACGCGGTCCGGGTGAACCCCGACGGCGGCGTCACCATCGCCGGGCGCGGCCCGGCCGGGGCCCGCATCCTGCTGATGGATGGCGACCGGCAGATCGGATCGGTCCAGGCGGACAACTCCGGCAACTGGGTGTTCCTGTCGGACGCGCCGATCGCGGCCGGCGACCATCAGCTCTCGCTGCGCCTGGCCGACGGCGGCGCGGCCTCCGCCGAGATGGCGACGGTGGTGGTGCCGGAGCGCGGCCGCGACATCGCCGGCCGGCCGGCGGCCGGCAGCGGCGGCGGTCCCCTGGTGATGCTGACGCCGCAGCAGGGGCAGGGCGCCTCCACCGTGCTGCAGGCGCCGGCGGTCGCGCCGCCGGGCGCGGCCGGCGCGGCGCTGTCCATCGACGTCATCGACTATGGCGAAGGCGGCGCCGTCATCGTCAGCGGCCGCGGCCGGGCGGGCGCCGGCATCCGGCTCTATCTCGACAACCGGCCGGCCGGCGAAGGCCGTGTCGATGCGCGCGGGGTGTTCCGCATCCAGGCGGAGGGGACGATCCCTCCGGGCGTCTACCGCCTGCGGGCCGACCAGCTCGACGCCGCCGGCAAGGTGACGGCGCGTGCCGAGACCCCGTTCCATCGGGCCACGCCGGCGGAGGTCGCGGTGGCCGAGGGGCGGGTCGTGGTCCAGCCCGGCAACAGCCTGTGGCGGATCGCCCGCCGGGTCTACGGGCAGGGGCCGCGCTACACCGTGATCTACCAGGCCAACCAGCAGCAGATCCGCGACCCAGACCTGATCTATCCCGGGCAGGTCTTCACGGTCCCGGCGACCCCGGCCGCGGCGATCCCCGGCTGACGGTGAAGATCGGTCCGGCGTGACGTACGTCACAGCAGGCCGGCGGCAAGCCGGCTATATTGAGGACAGCTCGATAGCGTCTCCCGCTCGAGTGAGCCTCCCTGTTCACCTCGCGGGCCCCGGTTCTCCAGGGCCCGCTTTTGTTTGCCCCGTCAGGCCAGCAGCGCCGCCATGACCTTCCGGTAGCGCGCCGCCACCGCCGCCTCGTCGGCATGATGGCCGTCGCGGACGCGCCAGCGGCCTCCCGCCATGACGTGGCGGATCGGCGACTCGTTGCCGGCGAAGACGAAGCTGTCGAGCAGGGCGTCGCCGCGGCGGCCGACCAGCGCCGGATGATCCGGATCCAGCACCACGAGATCGGCCCGGGCTCCGGCCTCGATCCGGCCCGAGGCGCGGCCGACCGCCCGGGCCCCGCCGTCGATCGCGGCCTGGAACAGGGTGGCGCCGACCGAAGGCCGGCCCGGCCCGGCGCCGATGCCGCGCTTCCGGTGCGCCAGGCGCTGGCCGTATTCCAGCCAGCGCAGCTCCTCGATCACGCCGACGGAGATGTGGCTGTCCGAGCCGATGCCGAGCCGGCCGCCGGCGGCGAGGTAGGGGGCGAGGGGGAACAGCCCGTCGCCGAGATTGGCCTCGGTGGTCGGGCACAGCCCGGCGACCGCGCCGCTGGCGGCCAGGGCCGCGGTCTCCGCCCCGGTCAGGTGGGTGGCGTGGACCAGGCACCAGCGGCCGTCGACCGCGGCGTGGCCCAGCAGCCATTCGACCGGCCGGGTGCCGCTCCAGGCCAGGCACTGCTCGACCTCCTTCACCTGCTCGGCGATGTGGATGTGGATCGGCGCCGCCGGATCGGCCGCCCGGGTCCCGTCCACGACCGCCGCCAGCATCTCCGGCGTCACCGCGCGCAGCGAATGCGGGGCGATGCCGATGCGCACGTCGAGGTCACCGGCATGGTCGGCGCGCAGCCGGGCGGCGATGTCGAGGATGCCGTCGACATCGTTCAGGAAGCGGCGCTGCCCTTCGCCGGCCGGCTGACCGCCGAAGCCGCCGGTGGCGTAGAGGACCGGCAGATGGGTGATGCCGATGCCGGTTGCCTTGGCCGCCGCGATCACCCGGCGCGACAGTTCCGCCCGATCGGCATAGGGGGCGCCGTCCGGCTGGTGGTGCAGGTAGTGGAACTCGGCGACGCAGGTGTAGCCGGCCTTCAGCATCTCGACATAGAGCTGGGCCGCGATCGCCTCGACCTGGTCGGGGTCGAGCACGCGGACGAAGCGGTACATCTGCTCGCGCCAGCTCCAGAAATCGTCGCCCGGGCCGGCGGCGGTCTCGGCCAGCCCGGCCATGGCGCGCTGGAAGGCGTGGCTGTGCAGATTGGCCATGCCGGGCAGGACGACGCCGGCGACCGCCTCGGCGTCGCCGCGCCCGGCCCCGGCCGCGACGCTGGAAATGTCGCCCTTGGCGTCGATCTCGATCAGGACATCGTCGGCCCAGCCATCGGCCAGAAGGGCGGTCTCGGCGAAATAGCGCGTGGTCAAGGGGCGGCATCCCGTGAGATGAAACGCGGTGCGGCAGCATAGGCCCGGTTCGGCGAAGGGAAAGAGGCATGTGGGATCGGCTGTGGATCAACGCCCGGCTGGCGACCATGGACGGCGACGGCTACGGCGCCATCCCGGAGGGCGCGATCGCGACCAAGGGCGACCGCATCGCCTGGGTCGGGCGGCAGGCGGATCTGCCGGGCGCGCCCGACCGCCTGGCCGCGGCGGTGGAAGACGCGGCCGGCGCCTGGGTCACGCCCGGGCTGATCGACTGCCACACCCACCTGGTGCACGGCGGCGACCGGGCCCGCGAATTCGCGATGAGGCTGCACGGCGCCAGCTATGAGGAGATCGCGCGCGCCGGCGGCGGCATCGTCTCGACCGTCGCCGCCACCCGCGCCGCCGGCGAGGAGGAACTGCTGGCCTCGGCCAGACGGCGGCTCGACGCGCTGGCGGCCGAGGGCGTCACCACCGTCGAGATCAAGTCCGGCTACGGGCTCGACCTCGCGACCGAGGCGAAGATGCTGCGCGTCGCCGGCCGGCTGGGGCGGGAGACCGGGATCCGGGTCCGGCGGAGCTTCCTCGGCGCCCATGCGGTGCCGCCGGAGGACCGCGACCATCCCGACCGCTACGTCGACCGGGTGGTGGAGGAGATGCTGCCGGCGATCGCCCGGGACGGCCTGGCCGACGCGGTCGACGCCTTCGGCGAGACCATCGCCTTCTCGCCGGCGCAGGTCGAGCGTGTGTTCCGCGCCGCCCGCGCGCTGGGCCTGCCGGTGAAGCTGCACGCCGACCAGCTCTCCGATCAGGACGGCGCCGCGCTGGCCGCCCGCTTCGGGGCGCTGTCGGCCGACCATCTCGAATACACCAGCGAGTCCGGGGCGAAGGAGATGGGCCGGGCCGGCACCGTCGCGGTGCTGCTGCCCGGCGCCTTCTACTTCCTGCGCGAGGCCCGGGTGCCGCCGGTGGCGGCGTTCCGGCGGCACGGCGTGCCGATGGCGCTGGCCACCGACAACAATCCCGGCACCTCGCCCGCCACTTCGCTGCTGCTGATGCTGAACATGGGCTGCACCCTGTTCCGGCTGACGCCGGAGGAGGCGCTGGCCGGCGTCACCCGCAATGCCGCGCGGGCGCTGGGTCTGGCCGAGGAATGCGGCCGGCTGACGCCTGGGCTCGCGGCCGATCTGGCGTTCTGGGACATCGCCGACCCGGCCGAGCTGTCCTACCGTATCGCCTACAACCCGTGCCGCATGATCGTCCGCGCCGGCCTGTCGGTCTGAATTGCCGGCTATTCTGCCGAATCGGTGCGGTGTGCTAGAAGCGATGCGTCGATTGGCGGGGGAAGCCGGTTGCTTTGGTGAGGGGATTCGGTCGGATCGCGGGGCTCGCGACGCTTCTGCTCGGCTTGGCCGCAGCGGCCGGGCCGGCGCGGGCGCAGGAGAGCTGCACCCCCTATATCCTGGCGATGGAGGGAGCCTTCGGCATCCCGCACGGCATGCTGCTGGCGATCGCGCAGACCGAATCGGGCGGCCGCGGCGATCCCTATCCCTGGGCCCTGAACATCGGCGGCACGCCGATGTTTCCGAGCAGCCTGGCCGCCATGAAGGCGGCGATCGAGGATAACGGCGGCGGCGACAGCCCCAACATCGATGTCGGCTGCATGCAGATCTCGCTGCGCTATCACAAGCAGACGCTGCCCGACTACACGTTGATCTTTCAGCCGCGATACAACGTGATCTACGGCGCGTATTTCCTCAGGCGGTTGTTCAACCGGTACGGAAACTGGCTGGAAGCGATCGCGCATTATCATTCGAGCGATCCGGACCGGCAGTTCGCCTATGCCTGCCGGGTGCTGCAGCGGCTGAAGAAGATTCGCGGCCAGGGCGACGGTCCGATCGAAGCCTGCGTATCAGGGTGAGGGGGCAAGGGATTGATTCGGGTTTTCTTTGCCGGCCAGATCGTTCAGAAGATGAAACATTGGGGGCGTTGGCTCGATCAACGCTGCGATCGGGCATTTGAGACGTCAGAAGCGGGGGACCATGAAGCCTGTGCATAGTGAACGTCGCCGCGACCGGCAGGGCGAGGCGCGTCGACTCCGATGGACCCTTCGCTACGGCATTGGCCCGGCCCTCCTGGCCTGCGGCGTCCTGGTGCTGACCCCGGTCGCGGGCCATGCTCAGATGAATGCGCTGGTCGACCAGCTGCAGCAGCTGGGCATCAGCCCGTCGCAGCTGCAGCAGCAGGGGATCGAGCCGCAAGGCACGACGATCCCGAGCGCCCCGCGCGTCCCGTCGACGACGCCGGCGCAGGTGACCGAGCCGACGGTGGTCTCGCCGGGCCTGCCGCCGTCGATCGTTTCCGCCGCGCCGGTGTCGCGCATCGAGGCCGACTACCAGCGGCGGCTGAGCGGCGACATCAGCCAGTTCGGCTATGACGTCTTCGCCGGCGGGGCGGTGGCCAGCCAGGTGGTCAGCGGCGCGGTCAGCGAGAACTACATCATCGGCATCGGCGACCAGGTCGTGGTCACGCTGCGCGGCCAGGTGAACCAGGGCATCAGCGCGACCGTCGACCGCGAGGGCCGGCTGATCCTGCAGGACCTGCCGCCGATCCCGGCGGCCGGCCGCTCCTTCGGCGACCTGCGCCGCGAGATCGAGACCCGGGTGCGCGAGAACTACGTCAGCACCGAGGCCTTCGTGTCGCTCGGCGACGTCCGCGCGATCTCGGTGACGCTGACCGGTGAGATCGCCAAGCCCGGCACCCAGACCCTGACCAGCTTCTCGACGCTGGTCGACGCGCTGACCGCCGCCGGCGGCATCAAGAAGACGGGGTCGCTGCGCACGGTCGCGCTGATCCGTCAGGGGCAGACCAAGGTGGTCGACATCTACGGCTTCCTGATGGGCTACAGCAACGAGGCCGACCTCCTGCTGCAGGACGGCGACCGGATCTCCATTCCTACGGTCGGGCGCACGGTCGCGGTCGCCGGGGATGTGGTCCGGCCCGGCATCTTCGAGATGCCGCCCGACGCCGCCGGGCCGCTCAGCGTGGCCGAGATGCTGGACTATGCCGGCGGGCCGATCCGCCCCTCCGGCAACCGGTTCAACCTGCTGCGGCTCGACCGCAACGGCCAGGACCAGGTCCAGAACCTGTCGGGCCAGACGGCGGTGCCGGTGCAGACCGGCGACATCATCCAGGTGACGCTGGCCCAGGATCTGCGTGTCGGCAGCGTCTCGATCACCGGCAACGTCACCGTCTCCGGCGTCCGGCCGCTCAGCAGCGCGCCGACCCTGCGCGCGCTGCTGTCCGATCCGCCGATCCTGGCCGATGACGCCTATCTGCCGTTCGGCGTGATCCAGACCACCGACCCGAACACGCGGATCCGCAAATTCCAGCCGGTCAACCTGGCCGTGGCGCTGCGGGGCGGCGGCAACATCCGCCTGCGCGACCGCGACAAGCTGATCGTGCTGTCGCGCGAGGACATCCGCTATCTCGGCTCGGACGACGTCCAGACGATGCTCGCGGGTCAGGCGCCGGCGGAGGCCCGGTCGGCGGCGCCGGACGTGTCCCAGAACGTCCAGGCCCAGAACCAGACGCTGACTGCCGGCCTGCCGCCGGCGACTCAGGTCAGCGGCAGCTGCCTCGGGCTGCGGTCGCTGGCGGAGGCGGTGCGGAACGATTCGACCGGCCGCTTCCGCAATGCGCGGCAGACCTTCCAGAACATTCGCGGCGGCCCGCTGGAGGTGAACCGCGCCTGTCCGCAGATCTTCGACGACTTTCCCGACCTGCTGCCCTTCGTGATCGAGCATGTCGTCTCGCTCGAAGGCCAGGTGCGGGTCCCGGGGAGCTATCCGATCATTCCGGGCACCTCGCTCGCCACCGTGCTCGACATCGCCGGCGGCACGACGGTCGAGGCCGACCGCCGCGCGATCGAGGTCGGCTATTTCTCCACCCTGTCTTCGTCCAACCTCGCCGGCTCCTGGCGGTCGGTGCAGAGCCTCGGCGCCACCACGGCGTCGATCAAGCTGAACCCCGGCGACAGCGTCCGCGTCCCGCAGAACCCGCAGCTGCGCGAGGAGGGGACGGTCACTCTGGCCGGCGAGTTCACCCATCCCGGCCGCTACGTGATCCGCCGCGGCGAGACGCTGCTGCAGCTGATCCAGCGGTCCGGCGGCTACACCAACCAGGCCTTCCCCTACGGGGCGGTGTTCACCCGTGAAGCCGTGCGGCAGCAGCAGCAGCAGGGCTTTGAGCGCACTGCGCGCGAGATCCAGGCCGGGTTGCCGCAGCTGATCCAGGAGGCCCAGAGCAGCGGCAGCGGTGGCGGCAACCCCGCCGCGGCCCTGCCGGCGATCCAGAGCCTGGTTCAGGAGCTGAAGACCATCCCGGCCGCCGGCCGGGTGGTGATCGAAGCCGATCCGACCGTGCTGGCGGCCAGGCCGGAGCTCGACTTCACGCTCGAGGCGGGCGACCAGCTCTACGTGCCGAAGCGGCCGCTCTTCGTCACCGTTTCCGGCGAGGTGCTCAATCCGGGCACGGTCCAGTACGACGGCAAGCTGACGGCCGACGACTACGTCGATTTCGCCGGCGGCACGACCCAGTCGGCGGATCCGGGCCGGGCCTTCGTGGTCATGCCGAACGGCCAGTCGCAGCCGCTCGACCTGTCGTCCTGGAGCTACAGCTCGGTCAGGGTGCCGCCCGGCTCGGTCATCATCGTGCCGCGCGACCTGACCCCGTTCGACCTGTACCGGCTGGTCCGGGACGTCGGCTCGATCGTGCAGAACCTGGCGGTCTCCGCCGCCTCGCTGGTGGTCATCAGCCGGCGCAACTGACGCCGGACCGGGTCACCGCAGGGAAGGGCGGCGCCATCGGCGCCGCCCTTTCTGTTTGCGGCCGGCCCCAACCGGATCGCCGGCATGCACGGGGCGAGATTGTCCTGCGGACCGGAAGCACTCTAGCCTGACACGGTCTGGTGGAAGCGGAACGGGCCTCTCATGCAGATCACCGACCTCATCAACTCGATCGCCGATCGCGGCCTCGAGCTCTTCGCCTTCGGCCGCGGCCGGCCCATGCCGCGGGATCTCGGCGGCATCTGCCGCGCGCTGCTGTCCGAGCGCGGCGAGGCCTCCGGGATCGCCCTGGCGCGCGAGCTGGTCGCCCTCTATCGCGGCCTGGACGCGGCCGGGCGGGAGGCGTTCTTCACCATGCTGGCGCGGGAGTTCGGGCCTGACCACGCGGCGATCGCCGCCGCCGCCCGGGCCTTCGTCGCCGAGCCCAGCGCCGCCGGCGCCCTGGCCCTGGCCGAGGCGGCGGAGCCGCCGCGGCAGGAACTGCTGCGCCGGATCAACATGTTGCCCGAGGGCACGGAGTTCGTGATCGCGCTGCGCGCGGATGCGCTCGACCTCGCCGATGGCAAGCCGGAGCTGCGGATCGTGGATGCCGACCTGAAGCACGTCCTGACCTCCTGGTTCTCCGGCGGCTTCCTGGAGCTGCGCCGGATCACCTGGGAGACGCCGGCGATCATCCTGGAGAAGCTGATCCAGTACGAGGCGGTGCACGCCATCCCGGGCTGGGAGTTCCTGCGCCGGCGGCTGGCCGAGGACCGCCGCTGCTACGCCTTCTTCCATCCGGCCCTGCCGAACGAGCCGGTGATCTTCGTCCAGGTGGCGCTGGTGCGCGGCCTGGCGGGGGAGATCGCGCCGCTGCTCGACCCCAAGGCCCCGATCGGCGACCCGGCGGCGGCCGACACCGCGATCTTCTATTCGATCACCAACACCCTGAAGGGGCTGCGCGGCATTTCCTTCGGCAGCTTCCTCCTGAAGCAGGTGGTCGCCGACCTGCAGCAGACCCTGCCCAACCTCACCACCTTCTCGACCCTGTCGCCGATCCCCGGCTTCCGGCACTGGCTGGAGACGGCGGCGCCGCAGCACGAGCATCCGGCGGTGCTGGCGGCAGCCGAGGCGCTGCTGCCGGCGCTCGAGGAGGGCGGGCTCGACGCGGTCGGCGGCGACAAGGCTCTCAAGACCGCGCTGCTCGGCCTCTGCGCCCGCTATCTCGCCGCCGAGCTGCGGCCGAACGGCCGGCCGGTCGATCCGGTGGCGCGCTTCCATCTCGGCAACGGCGCCCGGCTGGAGCGGCTCAACTGGGCCGGCGACACCTCGTCGAAGGGGCTGGAGCAGGGCTGGGGACTTCTGGTCAATTACCTCTATGATCCGGCCGAGCTGGAGCGGAACCACGAGGCCTTCGTCAATGCCGGGAAGGTGGCGACGAGCCGCGCGGTGGCGCGCCAGCTGAAGCCTTATCTCTGACCCGGCGAGCCGAATGACCAATCTCTACGACGCCCTGTCCGCCCGTTTCCCCGCCGACCGGTCCAAGTCGGCGCTGGAGCTCGCCGACGGACGCCGCATCTCCTATGCCGGGCTGGAGGCGGCCTCCGCCCGCTACGCCAATCTGCTGCGGCGGCTGGGCGTGGCGCCGGGCGACCGGGTGATGGTGCAGGTCGACAAGTCGGCGGAGGTTGTGGCGCTCTATCTCGGCTGCCTGCGCGTCGGGGCGATCTACCTGCCGCTCAACACCGCCTACACCAAGGGCGAGGTCGCCTATTTCGCCGGCGATGCCGAGCCGGCGCTGGCGGTGTGCCAGCCGGCGCGGCTAGCCGAGATCGAGGCGGTGGCCCGGCCGGCCGGCGCCCGGGCGGTGCTGACGCTCGGGACGGACGGGGAGGGGACCCTGGCCGAGGCCGCGGCGGGGGAGGCGGAGGCGTTCGCGACGCTGCCGCGCGGGCCGGACGATCTGGCCGCGATCCTCTACACCTCGGGCACCACCGGCCGCTCCAAGGGGGCGATGCTCAGCCACGACAACCTGCTGTCGAACGCCCTGACCCTGCACGATTATTGGGGCTTCCGGCCGGACGACGTGCTGCTGCACGCCCTGCCGATCTTCCACACCCACGGCCTGTTCGTCGCCACCAACTGCGCCCTCCTGGCCGGGGCGACCATGCTGTTCCTGCCCAAGTTCGATGCGGCGGAAGTGCTGCGCTTGCTGCCGAAGGCCACCACGATGATGGGGGTGCCGACCTTCTACACCCGGCTCCTGGAGCAGCCCGGCCTCACCGCCGAGCTGTGCCGGCACATGCGGCTGTTCATCTCCGGCTCGGCGCCGCTCCTGGCCGACACCTTCGAGCAGTTCCATCAGCGCACCGGCCACACCATCCTGGAGCGCTACGGCATGACCGAGACCAACATGAACACCTCGAACCCGCTCGATGGCGAGCGGCGGGCGGGGACGGTCGGCTTCCCGCTGCCCGGCGTGTCGCTCCGCATCGTGGGCGAGGACGGGCGCGCCCTGCCGCCGGGCGGGATCGGCGTGATCGAGGTCAAGGGCTCGAACGTGTTCAAGGGCTATTGGCGGATGCCGGAGAAGACCGCGGCCGAGTTCCGGGCCGA
This sequence comes from Inquilinus limosus DSM 16000, assembly GCF_000423185.1. GTDB lineage: Bacteria > Pseudomonadota > Alphaproteobacteria > DSM-16000 > Inquilinaceae > Inquilinus > Inquilinus limosus. The sequence continues at coordinate 17,865 of NZ_KE383988.1, forward strand.
CGGCTACTTCATCACCGGCGATGTCGGGCTGGTGGACGACCGCGGCTACGTCTCGATCGTCGGCCGCGCCAAGGACCTGATCATCTCCGGCGGCTTCAACGTCTATCCGAAGGAGGTCGAGAGCCTGATCGACGCCATCCCGGGCGTCGAGGAATCGGCGGTGATCGGCCTGCCGCATCCGGATTTCGGCGAGGCGGTGGCGGCGGTGGTGAAGATGCGGCCGGGCGCGGCGCCGCTCGACCCCGCCGCGATCCAGGCGGCGCTGCAGGACCAGCTCGCCCGGTTCAAGCAGCCCAAGGCCGTGTTCGTGGTGGCGGAGATCCCGCGCAACGCCATGGGCAAGGTGCAGAAGGCGGCGCTGCGCGAGCAGTACAAGGCGACGTTCACGGCGATGCACAAATCGGCTTAAGCCGAGACCGCGGGTCTTCCACCCTAAACGCCGGGAAAGTGGTTGCCGTGAAAGCCGAACGGTATGGCGTGCGGCACGAAGGCCCTGGCGCGCTCAGCAAGCGTTGCCGCGTCGAGCACGAGCAGAAATGAGCACTCCGTCGAGGAGTCGAACACCACCGAGAGCAGGACGCCGTCATCCTCCTTGACTCCGCCGGGTCGGGGAACGAACACCGGCTCCCCCGGATAGCAACCCGGTTGGTGCCAGGTGACATGCCTGCCGGACACGCCCGGCTCCGTGGAAAGCTCGATCTTGGTGATGTTGTCGATGAAATCGCCGGGCCTGGTCAGGCCAACGCCCCAGACACAGCGCAGCGGCTGGCCGGCGCGGCGCGCATAGTCGATCCGCGGCAGCTCGATCGGGGCGTCGCTCAGGGGCTCGTCAGAGGCGCGGGCTTCCCCGGCCGCGCCGTTCCCCAGCGGCACCCGGTAGCGTCTGAGCCTGGCCAAGGCCTCGATCGGCTCGCCGGAGCGCAGGCGGGCGAGCCGCAGACGCTCGATGATGTCGGGATCGGGGAAGGCCGCCAGATCGACCATGACGGCGCCATCCACCTCGTGCGCATTGACATGGTGGAAGGCGAAACAGGGCGCTCCCTTCGCCCGCGCTGCGACCGCGCCGCTGGCCTTCTCGATCACCGTGAAGCGCAGACCCGCCTCGGGCTCCCAGCGGTAGTTGCGGATGAAGGGCTGGCCGGAGAATTTGAGGCGCAGCGGATTGACCCGGAACGGGAACTCGGCAAGCACGAGATATCGCTGCGACATGCCGAAGGAATGCATGTAGGCGGGTCTCTCGGCCGGCAACTCCGCGAGCACCTTCCGCCGGCCTCCCTCGTCGACGAACAGGCGATAGGTGCTGCGACGCCCGAACATGACGACATAGGAGAAGCCGCGCCGGCCGTCATAGTGCGGATGGGCGGTGGAAAGCTGGCCGCCGACCGACGGGCCGTAATCAGGCACGCCCAATGTCTCGAGCGTCTCGGGATCGAAGCGGACCGGGAGCGGCGTCTCTGTCAAGGCCACGATCTCGCCGTCGAGCATCGCGACGTTGACATTGGCGTTGTCGGTGAGCTCCGTCCTGAACAGGCTCATGACGCGGCCGAACAATGTCCGGCAGGGGTCGGTCATGAACTCGGACCGGGTGATGCGTCCCCCCGCCATGGCTTCGCAATAGGCTTTGGAGCGCAGGTATCGATTGGAATAGGTGACCCGACCATCGGCGAAGGCAAAACGATGGAGCATCGCGAGCCCGTCGAACCAGTGTTCATAGGATCGGCTGCCGACCTCGAAGCGCGCCGGCCCGGTGCGGATCAGGCTCCCCGTCAGCCAGGCAGGCACACCCGCATCGACCCTCAACACCTCGCCCGTCAGTTCGCGCCCGAGCGTCGCGAACCCCGTCGCGTATGGAGGGCGATCCCCGGCTGCGCCTCCTCGCATCGGCGGCGGCCCCCTATAGCGGATTGCGGTTCGGATTGCTCAGCAGGCCCTCGCGCCGGGCCACGTGGCTGCGGCCGGCGGTCCGGGCGATCGGGTCGAATTCCGGCGCGGCCTCGATGTGGACCAGCTCGGGCGCGTGCCAGGGCGTCCCGGTTTCGCGCAGGGGCGGCTTGTCGGGGGAGAAGCCGGTGGCCAGGAACGTCCGGTCGAGATAGCGGAGGGCATCCTCCTCGTCCTCCGCGAAGACGAGCATGTCCTTCAGGAAATCCGCCCCGTTCTCCGGGTCCACTGCGCGCCACAGCGGGTCCTGGCGGCGGGCGGGGTTGATCCGCACGGAATAGGCGTGCATGGGCCGGGCACCTCCGTTTGCACACCCGGCCAACGCGGCCGCCGCCGTACCGGTTCCGTGCGATCAGCGGCAGGTGGCCTCGCCGGCTTCGATGTGGAAGCGGCGCGGTCCCGGCACCGCCGGCCGGGTGCTGCCGGCGGGGTCGTCGACGATGCGGATGTCGAGCGTGCAGGGGCCGGCCTGGATCCGGTAGAGATCCTCGCCCGGGCGCTCGATCCGGTCGATCGGCGTGTCGCGCAGCTTCTGGGCCAGCTCGTTGCTGTCCAGGATCGCCTGGATCTCCCGCAGCCGCTGCCAATAGGGCGGCAGCGCCGCCTGCGCCCCGGCCGCGGCGATGAGAAGGAACGGCGCCGCCACGCCCGCGGCGGCCATGCGGCGGCAGGAAGAGGACACGGTCATGGCACGTCTCCTCGCCAGGGCCCGCCGTGCGATCGCGGGCCCGGCGTCAGGCGCCGACGTTCGGGATGAAGAAGCAGCGCATCGAACCGTCCGGCTTGCGGCAGATCCAGTAGTTCTGGTCTTCGCTGAACTGGGCCTGATCGGTCGGGATCAGCATGCCGAGCGGCCGGATCATGTATCCGTCTGGCCGGACCTCGACATCGCGGGACGCATAGGCGAAGCAGTCGTGCGGACCGCAGCACTGTTCGTGCGAGCCGGAGAGGCTTCGGTACTGACCGTTCTGGATCCACGCCGCCGGACCATGGGCGGCCACGCTGCCGGCGGCGAGGGCGAGCGTGGCCACGAACGGGAAGAGGATGCGCATTGGGCGACCTCCTGGCCAAGTCTGCGGGTGACCGGACGTCGCGCCCGATCGGCCGGTCCGTTGCGGTTCGCACGGACCATGCAGAAGAAACAATGGAGCAGGCCCGGAGGTTCGTTCCATTGGTCCATGGAACGGACTCCGGCACCCGCGCCGGATCGCCTCAGGCGGCGACTCCGGCTGTCGGGATGCCGGAGACCGAGGGGCTCGGCCGGATCCGGGATCGATCCGGCCCGGGTTTTCCGCCGTTTTCGCTTTCGTCTTGACTCGGTCGGGTTGCGGGCATACATGGCCTGCGACGCCGGATGAGCCCAGGCCCGCCCGGCGCCAATCTCACAACGAGAGACAGATGGACGACCACCCTAGTCGTGGCGTCGCCAAGGCCATTCCGGCTGCAGCGACGTCGCCCGAACATCACTGGATCACACTCGGCGGCAGCCGGGTGGATGGCGTGAGCCGGACCTAGGGTCGGAACGCCGTTCGCCCCGGTCCGCCGCGTGCGGAAGGGAGCGAACGATGAACCTCGCTTTTCTCTCCTGCTTCGATCGCCGCCTGCGCCTGGCGCTGGGCGGCGTGATCTCGCCGCGGGCCGAGGCGCTGGCCGCCCAGCCGCGGTTCCGCAATCGCGACCTGCGCCACGACCCGATCCGGGACGAGGAGCCGATCCGGCTGCGCTGGACCCGCGACCCCGAGAGCGGCAGGCTCACCGCTTGCTGGTCCGAGCCGGCCGCGGCCGCGCCCGCTTCGGCGCAGACCCAGGCCAAAGCCGCGCCGGTCGACGATCTGGCGGAGCTCCGTGCCCGCCGGGCGCAGCGCTACCGTTCGCGCTTCGTCTGGCCGGACCGCCGCAGCGCCTGAGCTGCGCCGGCCGGGTTCGGCCCGGCAGGCGCCGTATCACTCCGCGCGCGGTCGATCGCCCGGCTTGCATTTCCCGGGCGCAGGGCGTATCAACCGCGCCGTCGTCAATCCCACACGCGGGCATCGCGGCCGGCCACGGCAGTGGTTCGGTCGCTCCGGTGCCTTTCGCCGTCTCCGCAATCCGCGGTGCGGCGGGGGCAAGGCCCGCGGCGGAACAACCGGAAAAAGGACCTTCCGACCATGGCTACGCCGACCTTCACCATGCGCCAGCTCCTCGAAGCCGGCGCGCATTTCGGCCACCACACCCGCCGCTGGAACCCGAAGATGGCGCCGTACATCTTCGGCGTGCGCAACGGCGTGCACATCATCGATCTCGAGCAGACCGTGCCGCTCCTGCACCGGGCGCTCGAGGCGGTTCGCGACGTCGTCGCCAATGGCGGCCGCGTCCTGTTCGTCGGCACCAAGCGCCAGGCGCAGGATAAGATCGCCGACGCCGCCAAGCGCTGCGGCCAGTACTACGTCAACCATCGCTGGCTCGGCGGCATGCTGACCAACTGGAAGACGGTGTCGCAGTCGATCCGCCGCCTGAAGGAGATGGATGAGCAGCTCGCCCAGGGCGCGGTCGGCCTGACCAAGAAGGAGCAGCTGACCCTGACCCGCGAGCGCGACAAGCTCGAGAAGGCGCTGGGCGGCATCCGCGACATGGGCGGCCTGCCCGATATCCTGGTGATCATCGACACCAACAAGGAAGGGATCGCGGTCCAGGAAGCCGCCAAGCTCGGCATCCCGGTCGCGGCCGTGCTGGACAGCAACTCCAGCCCCGACGGCATCACCTTCCCGGTGCCGGGCAACGACGATGCGCTGCGCGCGATCGAGCTCTATTGCGAGCTGTTCTCCGGCGCCGTCATCGCCGGCATCCAGGCCGAGATGACCGCGAGCGGCGCCGATGTCGGCGCGATGGAGGAGGCGCCGGCCGAGGAGGCCCTGCCGCCGCCGGCGGGCGAGGCCGGCGAGGCGGAACAGCCGGCCGCCTGAGCCGAGAGCGAACCAGGGGCGGCCCGAAAGCCGCCCCTTTCTTTCGATGAGGGCGCCTGCGACCATGGGGGCGCGGCGCCGAACGAACGGATTGCGAGGACGATATGGCGGAGATCACGGCAGCGCTGGTGAAGGAGCTTCGTGAGAAGACCGGCGCCGGCATGATGGACTGCAAGAAGGCCCTCGGCGAGAGCGGGGGCGACCTCGAGGGCGCGGTCGACTGGCTGCGCAAGAAGGGCCTCGCGGCTGCGGCCAAGAAGGCCGGCCGCGTCGCCGCCGAGGGCCTGGTCGGCGCCGCCGTCGAGGGCACCAAGGGCGCGCTGGTCGAGGTCAATTCCGAGACCGACTTCGTGTCGCGCAACGACAAGTTCCAGGGCCTCGTCTCGACCCTGGCCGGCCTCGCCCTGAAGGCGGACGGCAATGTCGAAGCCCTGGCCGCCAGCCAGTACCCCGGCACCGGCCGCACCGTTGCCGAGGAGGTGACCCAGCTGGTCGCCACGATCGGCGAGAACATCAGCCTGCGCCGCAGCGCCGCGCTGTCGGTGTCGGACGGCGTCGTCGCCGCCTATATCCACGGGCCCGTCGCCCCGGGCCTGGGCAAGATCGGCGTGCTGGTGGCCCTGGAGTCGGCCGGCGACAAGGCCAGGCTCGAGGCCTTCGGCAAGCAGGTCGCGATGCATGTCGCGGCGGCCCGGCCGGACGCGCTGCACATCGCCGATGTCGACCCGTCCGCCCTCGACCGCGAGCGCGCCGTCCTGGTCGAGCAGGCCCGCGCCAGCGGCAAGCCCGAGGCGATCATCGAGAAGATGGTCGAGGGCCGGCTGCGCAAGTACTACGAGGAAGTGGTGCTGCACGAGCAGGTCTGGGTGCTGGACGGCGAGAGCAAGGTCCGCAAGGTGATCGAGGATGCCGCCAAGGATGTCGGCGCCCCGGTCGCCGTGACCGGCTTCGTCCGCTTCGTTCTCGGCGAGGGCATCGAGAAGGAGCAGGGCGATTTCGCGGCGGAAGTGGCGGCCACGCTGGGCCGCTGACCCCGCAACCAGATCCGCGGCGCTGAGGGAGTGAAGCGACATGGCGAAGGCGGCCCAGTATCGACGGGTGCTGTTGAAGATTTCCGGCGAAGCCCTGATGGGCGACCAGGATTACGGCATCGACCCGAAGATGGTGGACCGCATCGCCGATGACGTCGCCCAGGTCCACGCCCTCGGCGTCGAGATCTGCATGGTGGTCGGCGGCGGCAACATCTTCCGCGGCATGAGCGGCGCCGCCTCCGGCATCGAGCGGGCGACCGCCGACTACATGGGCATGCTGGCCACGGTGATGAACGGCCTGGCGCTGCAGAGCGCCTGCGAGCACAAGGGCCTGCACACCCGCGTGGTCTCGGCCATCCCGATGCAGACGGTGTGCGAGCCCTATATCCGGCGCCGGGCGATCCGGCACATGGAGAAGGGCCGCGTCGTCATCTTCGTCGCCGGCACCGGCAACCCGTTCTTCACCACCGACACCGGAGCCGCCCTGCGCGCCTCGGAGATGGGCTGCGACGCCCTTCTTATGGGCAAGCAGGTCGACGGCGTGTACGACGCCGACCCCCTTCGGGTGGACGGCGCCAAGCGTTTCGATCGCTTGACCTACATGGATGTGCTGGCGAAAGATCTCCGCGTCATGGATCATGCGGCGATCTCGCTGGCCCGTGAAAACAAGATCCCGATCCTGGTCTTCTCCATCAACGAACATGGTGCGTTCGCTGAGGTGGTCGCAGGGCAGGGACGCTACACCATCGTGACCGAGGAGGGCTGAGCGTGGCCAAAGCCGATCTCGACGACATCGACCGCCGCATGGCGGGCGCTCTGGAGTCTCTGCGCAAGGATCTTGCCGGTCTCCGCACCGGCCGCGCCAGCATCAGCCTGCTCGAGCCGATCACGGTCGATGTTTACGGCGCCCAGATGCCGCTGAACCAGGTCGGTACCATCGGCGTGCCGGAGCCGCGGCTGCTGACCGTCTCGGTCTGGGACCGCAGCGCGGTCAAGGCGGTGGAGAAGGCGATCCGCGATTCCGGACTCGGCCTCAACCCGCAGACCGAGGGCCAGACCGTGCGCGTGCCGCTGCCGGAGCTGAGCGAGGAGCGCCGGCGCGAGCTGACCAAGGTCGCCGGCAAATACGCCGAGGCCGCCCGCGTCGCGGTGCGCAACGTCCGCCGCGACGGCATGGACGCGCTGAAGCGCGCCGAGAAGGACCATGAGATCTCCGAGGACGAGCACAAGCGCCTGGCCGACAAGATCCAGGCCCTGACCGATCGTCATATCCGCGAGATCGACGAGTTGGCGGCGCAAAAGGAAAAAGAGATCCTCCACGTCTGAGCAGCGGGATGCACCGTTTCGCCCCCAAGGCCGAGGACCAGCCCGCGCTCCATGTCGCGATCATCATGGACGGCAACGGGCGTTGGGCGACCGGCCGCGGCCTGCCGCGCACGGTCGGCCATCGCAAGGGCATCGACGCCGTGCAGCGCACGATCGACGCGGCGATCGAGCTCGGCGTCGGCTATCTGACGCTGTTCGGCTTCTCGACCGAGAACTGGCGCCGGCCGATCCTCGAGGTCGGCGAGCTGATGAAGCTGCTGCGCTTCTTCCTGCGCGGGGAGCTCAGGACCCTGCACGAGAAGGGGGTGCGGCTGCGTTTCATCGGCGACCGCGACCGGCTGGCGCCCGACATCGTCGATCTGCTGGCCGAGAGCGAGGCGCTGACCCGCGGCAACACCCGGCTCAACCTCACCGTCGCCCTCAGCTACGGCGCGCGGCAGGAGATCACCGAGGCGGCGCGGCGGGTGGCGCGTGAAGTGGCGGCCGGCACGCTGGCGCCGGAGGCGGTCGATGAGCACCTGTTCGCCAGCCGGCTGTTCACCGCCGACCTGCCCGACCCCGACCTGATCATCCGCACCAGCGGCGAGCAGCGGATCAGCAACTTCCTGCTGTGGCAGGCGGCCTATGCCGAGCTGGTCTTCATCGACACGCTGTGGCCGGATTTCGGCCATACCGACCTCGAGGCCGCCCTCGCCGAGTTCCGGCGTCGGGAACGTCGCTATGGCGCCGTCGGTGCCCAGTAAGCGCAGCAACCTCGCGCTGCGGATCCTCTCCAGCCTCGTTCTCGGACCGCTGATCCTGGCCGTCGTCGTCATCGGCGGCTGGGAGTTCGCGCTTATCGTCACTCTGCTGGCCGTGCTGGGCGTCGACGAGTGGCTGCGGCTGGTGCTGCGCCGGCCGCCGCCCGGCTGGGTCCGTGCCGGCGCCGGCTTCGGCATCCTCGCGGTGGCCATCGCCACGGCCTGGGCCGGCTCGGTCGCCGGTCTCGTGGTGCTGGCCGTGGCGACGGTGGCACTCGACATCGCCGTCAACCTGCGCCTCGGGACGCCCGGCCGGATGCCGGCGCTGGGGCTGCCCTATCTCGGCCTGACCGTGGTCGCCCTCCTGCATCTGCGCCAGGACGGCTGGCAGCCGGTGATCTGGTTGCTGCTGGTGGTCTGGGCCACGGATATCGGCGGCTACGTCTTCGGCCGCTGGATCGGCGGGCCGAAGCTGGCGCCGCGGCTGAGCCCGAAGAAGACCTGGGCCGGGCTGGTCGGCGGAGCGGGCCTGGCCGCCCTGGCCGGCGGCGCCGCGATCGCCGTGCTGCACCGCGCCGGCGCCGCCCTGCTCGCCGGTCCCGGCGCCGCCCTGCTGGCCGTGGTGGCCCAGGCCGGCGACCTTGCCGAGTCCGCGGTCAAGCGGCATTACGGCGTCAAGGACAGCGGCAACCTCATTCCCGGCCATGGCGGCGTGCTCGACCGGATCGACGGCCTGCTGGCCGCGGCGCCGGTCTTCGCCGTCTTCACCGTTCTCTTGGATGCATCCTTCAGATGATATCGGCACCGTCCCCGGATAATCCCCGCTCCGTCACCATCCTCGGCGCCACCGGCTCGGTCGGCGCCAGCACCGTCGACCTGATCGGCCGTTCGCCGGAGCGCTTCACCGTCGAGGCGGTGACCGCCAACCGGGATGCCGAGCGGCTGGCGGCGATCGCCCGGCAGCTCGGCGCGCGCTATGCCGCGGTGGCGGACGAGGCGGCCTATCCGGCGCTGAAGGCGGCGCTGTCCGGCAGCGGCGTCGAGGCGGCGGGCGGCGCCGAGGCGGTGGTGGCCGCCGCCGCCCGGCCGGCCGAATGGGTGATGGGCGCGATCGTCGGCGCCGCCGGCCTCAAGCCGATCCTGACCGCGATCCGGCGCGGCGCCGTCGTCGCTTTCGCCAACAAGGAGTGCCTGGTCTGCGCCGGCGAGCTGATGATGGCCGAGGTGCGGCGGCACGGCGCCACGCTGCTGCCGGTGGACAGCGAGCACAACGCCATCTTCCAGGTGTTCCAGCCCGGCGCCCAGGTGCGGCGGCTGATCCTGACCGCCTCGGGCGGGCCGTTCCGGGAATGGAGCCGCGAGCGGATGGCGGCGGCGACGCCGGCCCAGGCGGTGGCCCATCCGAACTGGAGCATGGGCGCCAAGATCTCGGTCGACAGCGCCACCCTGATGAACAAGGGGCTGGAGCTGATCGAGGCCTCGCATCTCTTCGCCATGCCGGAGGATCGGATCGAGATCGTGGTCCACCCGCAATCGGTGATCCACAGCCTGGTCGACTATGCCGACGGCTCGGTGCTGGCCCAGCTCGGCGTGCCCGACATGCGGGTGCCGATCGCCTATACGCTGTCCTGGCCGGAGCGGATGGCGACGCCCTGCGCCGCGCTCGACCTGACCCAGATCGCCCGGCTCGACTTCCAGGCGCCGGATCCGGAGCGGTTCCCGGCGCTGCGGCTGACCCGGGAATGCCTGCGGCAAGGTGGCTCAGCCGCGACCGTGCTGAACGCCGCCAACGAGGTGGCGGTGGCGGCGTTCCTGGCCGGGCGGATCGGCTTTCTCGACATCGAGCGGATCGTCGAGCGCACCCTTGCCATGATTCCGGCACAAGCTGTGGCGACTCTGGACGAGGTGTTCGCCATCGACGCCGAGGCGCGACGGCACGCCGCTGCGCTTTGATTTGCGGGCGAGCGGGCCTACATAGCCCCTCGGCAAGAGGTACGCATGACGCTGTTCACCTATCTGATCCCGTTCCTGGTCGTGCTGACCGTCCTCGTCTTCGTGCACGAGTTCGGCCACTACTGGGTCGCCCGCCGCAACGGCGTGCGGGTCGAGACCTTCTCGATCGGCTTCGGGCCGGAGCTGTTCGGCTTCAACGACCGGCACGGTACCCGCTGGAAGTTCAGCGTCGTCCCGCTCGGCGGCTATGTGAAGATGTTCGGCGACGCCGACGCGGCGTCGAGCCCGGCGACCGCGGCCCTGGACGGCATGACCGATGAGCAGCGGTCGGTGTCGTTCCACCACAAGCCGGTCGGCCAGCGCGCCGCCATCGCCGCCGCCGGGCCGATCGCGAATTTCCTGTTCTCGATCGTCGCGCTGTTCTTCCTGTTCCTGGTCGGCGGCCATCCCTTCCCGCCGGCGGTGGTGGGCGAGGTGTCGGCGGGCGGCGCCGCGGCCGAGGCCGGGATCCGGTCGGGGGACCGGATCACCAGCGTCGACGGCAACGCGGTCGACCGCTTCGCCGAACTCGGCGTCGCCATCCGCAACGGCAACGGCAAGGCCGTCACGCTCGGCGTCGAGCGCGACGGCGAGGCGTTGAGCTTCGACCTGACGCCGCGGCAGGAGACGGTGCCGACCACCGACGGCGGCACCGCGACGATCTGGCGGCTCGGCATCGCCGCCGACACCGGTCCCTACGGCATCGCCGAGGCGGCGCGGATGTCGGTCAGCGAGAGCTGGGCGATCGTGTCGATGACCGCCTCGGCGCTCGGCGAGATGGTCGCCGGCCAGCGCGGCACCGAGGATCTCGGCGGCCCGATCCGGATCGCCCAGATGTCGGGCGAGGTCTATCAGGTCGGCGTGGTGGCGCTGCTCTGGTTCATGGCCATCCTGTCGATCAATCTCGGCCTGATCAACCTGGTGCCGATCCCGATGCTCGACGGCGGCCATCTGCTGTTTTGCGCGATCGAGGCGATCCGCGGCCGTCCGCTCGGTGCACGAGCCCAAGAATACGGTTTCCGCCTTGGGCTTGCTTTGGTATTAACCCTGATGCTCTTCGCGACCTGGAACGACCTGGTCCAACTCAAGGTTGTGGCCTTTTTCAAAGGCTTGGTGTCCTGAGCCGGGCCGTGTTACCGGATCGTGGCGGGGGAGACTCGCCGCGATCCGCTGCCGCTGGTGGTGGGGGCGGCGGTCGTTCGTCAAACCTCTCGCACCCGCTCGCTCGGGGACGGGAGGGCTGGGTGTGAGTTTGAGGGGAAAGCAGAAACCGATGTCGACCGTGACCTCCCGACTCTGGCTCGCGGCCGTGGCGGCTGTTGCTCTTGGAACGGCGCCGATGGCCGCGCCGGCGCAGACCCGCGGCGGGACCGTCGCCGACGTCAAGGTCGAAGGGTCGCAGCGGATCGAGCCGGCCACGGTGATCTCCTACATGGCGATCAAGCCGGGCGACCCGTACAGCGACCAGGGCGTGGACGAATCCGTCAAGAGCCTGTTCGCCACCGGCCTGTTCTCCAACGTCCAGATCCGGCGCGAGGGATCGAGCCTGGTGGTGACGGTCGAAGAGAACCCGATCATCAACGAGATCGCGTTCGAAGGGAACGACCGCTTCGACGACGCGCGGCTGACCTCGGAGATCGAGGAGCGCCCGCGGCAGGTGTACACCCGCACCAAGGCGCAGAGCGACGCCGACCGCATCCAGCAGCTCTATCGCCGCAGCGGCCGCTTCGCGGTCGCGGTCGAACCGAAGATCATCCAGCTCGACCAGAACCGCGTGAACCTGGTGTTCGAGATCCGGGAGGGCGACCTCGCCAGGATCGAGCGGATCAACTTCGTCGGCAACCGCGCCTTCTCCAACAGCGAGCTGCGCGACGAGATCCTGACCAAGGAGACCGAGTGGTGGAACATCCTGGCCACCAACGACACCTATGATCCGGATCGCCTCGCCGTCGACCAGGAGATGCTGCGCCGCTTCTACCTCAACCGCGGCTATGCGGATTTCCGTGTGGTCTCCGCGGTGTCGGAGCTGGCGCCGGACGGCGAGGGCTTCTTCATCACCTTCACGGTCGATGAGGGCGAGCGCTACAAGTTCGGCAAGATCGACGTCAACAGCGCCCTGCCGGGCGTGACGCCGGAGGAGCTGCAGACCGTCATCGTCAGCCATGAGGGGGACTGGTACTCCAGCAAGGCGGTCGAGGATTCGATCCAGGCCCTGACCACCTATCTGGGCGACCGGCAATACGCCTTCGTCGACATTCAGCCGCGGGTGCAGCGCAACCGCGACGAACAGCTGATCGCGATCACCTACGAGATCTCCGAAGGCCCGCGCGTCTTCGTCGAGCGGATCGACATCAGCGGCAACGTCCGCACCGCCGATGAGGTGATCCGCCGCGAGTTCGAGCTGGCCGAAGGCGACCCGTTCAACGCCTCGCGGCTGAAGAAGTCCGAGACCAACATCCGCAACCTCGGCTTCTTCGGCAGGGTCGACATCAAGCCGACCCCGGGATCGGCCCCGGACCAGACGGTGATCCAGACCGCGGTGACCGAGCAGTCGACCGGCGAACTGCAGCTCGGTGTCGGCTACTCGACCAGCGACGGTCCGCTCGGCAACGTCACGGTCCGCGAGCGCAACCTGCTCGGTCGCGGCCAAGACCTGCGGCTGTCGACCTCGCTCAGCGGCATCAGCTCGGAAATCGATCTGAGCTTCACCGAGCCGTATTTCCTCGGGCGGAACCTGGCGGCGGGCTTCGACCTGTTCCGCACCACCCGCGACAACCAGAGCTTCAGCTCCTACGACGAGACCAATACCGGTTTCGCGCTGCGCATGGGCTATCCGCTGTCCGAGAACCTGCGGCAGACCCTGCGCTACCGCATGAACTACCGCCAGATCTCGGACGTCGACGACGACGCCTCGCGCTTCATCAAGGAGCAGGAGGGCAACACGCTGTCCTCCGCGGTGCAGCAGACGCTGACCTACGACCGGCTGGACAGCCGCATCAACCCGACCGACGGCTACCGGATCACCCTGTCGAACGAAGTCGCGGGCCTCGGCGGCGACGTGCATTACTTCAAGACCCAGCTCAGCGCCGACTGGTACTATCCGGTCACCGAGTCCATGGTGCTGAACGTCGGCGGCCAGGTCGGCAACATCATCGGCCTCGGCGAGGATGTCCGGATCAACGACCGCTTCTTCCTGGGCGGCAATTCCTTCCGCGGCTTCCGGACCGGCGGTCTCGGCCCCCGCGACCTCGACTCCGAGGACAAGGACGCGTTGGGCGGCAACAACTTCGCCCTCGGCTCGGTCGAGCTCAGCTTCCCGCTCGGCCTGCCCAGCGAGTTCGCCCTGCAGGGCCATGCCTTCACCGATGTCGGCACGCTGTGGGGGACGGATGACACCGGCTCTGGCGTTGTCGACGACGCGGCGCTGCGCGCCTCGGCCGGCGTCGGCATCTCCTGGGCCTCGCCCTTCGGCCCGATCCGCCTCGACTATGCCTATCCCTTCGCCAAGCGGGACTACGACAAGCAGGAGCAGCTCCACATCAGCTTCGGCACACGCTTCTGATTGCTGCGGCGCCGGTCCGCTTCCGTGATCGCGCGGCATCCGCGGCGCCGGTGAGAGCCGGCGCCGCTTTCGTTGATCAGCGCCTCGAGTTCACGCCCGGGGCGCGACCCCGGCTGGTGGACGGGCGTATGGCCGCCATCCGCCAGCCGTGAACAGAGAGAGCGCCCATGCCCGATCCGCGATTCTTTCGCAGCGCCGGTCCGTTCCCGCTCGGCCGCCTGGCCGAGATCGCCGGCGCGACCCTGGCGCCCGGGGCTGACCCGGACCGGCCGATCGCCAGCGTCGCGCCGCTCGACACGGCCGGTCCCGACGACATCAGCTTCCTCGACAACCGCAAATATGTCGACGCCTTCGCCGCCAGCGGGGCGGGGGCCTGCGTGGTTGCGCCGGCCCTGGCCGACCGGGCGCCGGCCGACATGGCGCTGCTGCTGACGCCGAAGCCCTACAAGGGCTATGCGCTGATCGCCCAGGCCTTCTTCCCGGCGCCGGCGGCACGGCCCGGCATCGCCGCCTCCGCCGTCGTCGACGCGACCGCGGTGGTCGGCGAGGGGGTGGAGATCGCTCCCGGGGCCGTGATCGAGGCGGGGGCCGAGATCGGCGCGGGCTGCCGGATCGGCCCGAACGCCGTGATCGGCGAGGGCGTGGTGCTGGGCGAGCGCAGCGTCGTCGGGGCGGGGGCGTCGCTGAGCCATTGCCTGGTCGGCGCGCGGGTCACGATCTATCCCGGCGCCCGCATCGGCCAGGACGGCTTCGGCTTCGCCATGGATGCCGAGGGCCATGTCCGCCTGCCGCAGCTCGGCCGGGTCATCATCGAGGATGATGTCGAGATCGGCGCCAACTCCACCATCGACCGCGGTGCCGGCCCGGACACGGTGATCGGCCGGGGAGCGATGATTGATAATCTGGTCCAGATCGGGCACAACGTGCAGGTCGGACGAGGCGCCGTCATCGTCGCGCAGGCAGGCGTGGCGGGGAGCACCAAGTTGGGCGATTTCGCCGTTCTGGCAGCCAAGGCTGGTGTCGCGGGCCATCTCACCATCGGTGCGGGGGCAAGGATCGCCGCGAATGCGGGGGTGATGCGCGACGTCGACCCCGGCGCGGAGGTGGTGGGTTCGCCCGCGATTCCGAAACGGCAGTTTTTCCGGCAGCAGGTCATGCTAGCGCGTCTAGCCGAAGGGAAGGGCGACTGAGATGGACGGAGCCGCCAGCGACAAGAACAACGTGTCGCAGCTGGACATCCTCAAGATCATGGAGATGATCCCGCACCGCTATCCGATGATCCTGGTGGATCGCGTGGTCGATGTGGTGCCGGACGAGAGTTGCACCGGGATCAAGAACGTCACCATCAACGAAGGTTTCTTCCAGGGCCACTTTCCCCGCTACCCGGTCATGCCGGGCGTGATGATCGTCGAATCCATGGCGCAGACCGCGGCCGTGCTGGTGGTGGCGACGCTGGGCGAGGAGGCCAAGGGCAAGCTGGTCTATTTCATGACCGTCGACAGCGCCCGCTTCCGCCGTCCGGTGACGCCGGGCGACAGCCTGCGGGTCCATGTCCGCAAGCTGCAGCAGCGCCGCAACGTCTGGAAGTTCTCCGGCGAGGTGAAGGTCGACGGCACGCTGGTGGCGGAGGCCGAATTCGCCGCCATGATCATGGACGATCTATGAGTTCTGCTATCATTCACCCGATGGCCCTGGTCGACCCCGCGGCGAAGCTCGGGGACGGCGTCAGGATCGGTCCGTTCTGCACAGTCGGCCCCGAGGTCGAACTCGGCGACGAGGTCGAGCTGATCTCGCATGTCGTCGTCGCCGGCCGCACCAGCATCGGCCCGAAGACCAGGATCTTCCCCTTCGTCTCGCTCGGCCTGCCGCCGCAGGACCTGAAATTCGCCGGCGAAAAGTCGCAACTGATCATCGGCGCCAACAACGTCATCCGCGAGCACGTGACCATGAATCCGGGCACGCGCGGCGACAAGATGAAGACCGTGGTCGGCGACAACTGCATGTTCATGGTGAACACGCATGTCGCGCACGACTGCATCCTCGGCAGCAACATCATCATGGCCAACAACGCCGTCCTGGCTGGCCATGTGACGATCGAGGACCACGTCATCATCGGCGGCAACAGCGCCATCCACCAGCATATCCGCCTCGGCGCGCATTGCTTCATCGGCGGCATGACGCCGGTGCGCAACGACATCATCCCCTTCGGCCTGGCGATCGGCGAAACCGCGACGCTGAACGGGCTGAACCTGGTCGGGCTGAAGCGCCGCGGCTTCACCAAGCCGCAGATCCAGTCGCTGCTGGCCGCCTACCGCACGCTGTTCGACGGCGACGCCCAGTTCGCCGAGCGCGTCGAGGCCACGCGCGAGAAGTTCGGCGACAACGAGGTGGTGCAGCGCATCCTGGCCTTCATCGACGCCGATGCCGGCCGCAACGTGATGCAACCCGCCCGCCGACGGCATGCCGGATAAGCTCGGCATTCTTGCCGCCGCGGGCCCGCTGCCCGGGCGGCTGGTCGAGGCGTGCCGCCAGGCCGGGCGGGATTTCGTCGTCGTCGCCTATCGCGGCATGACCGACCCGGCCCTGGTCGAGGGCGATGGGATTCCGCATTTCTGGACCCGGCTGGGCGCCGCCGGCCGCTGGATCGACGAGCTGAAGCGCCGGGGCGCCATGACCCTGTGCCCGGTCGGCAACATCCGCCGGCCGAGCCTGTTCGAGCTGATGCCGGACTTCAAGGCGGTTCGGATCCTCAGCCGCATCGGCTTCTCCTCGCTCGGCGACGATGCGCTGCTGACCGCGCTGCGCCGGGTGCTGCAGGATGAGGGATTCCACCTCGTCGCCCTGCACGAGGTGATCGACGACTTCCTGGCCAAGCCCGGCCTGCTGACCAGGGCGGCGCCGGACGAGATGGCGCAGGCCGATATCGCCAAGGCGCGGGAGATCGCGCGTGAGATCGGCCGGCTCGACATCGGCCAGGGCGCGGTGGTGCAGCATGGCTACGTCCTGGCGGTCGAAGCGGCGGAGGGCACCGACGCGATGCTGCGCCGCTGCGGCCCGCTGGCCCGCCCCGGCCCGGGCGGCGTTCTGGTCAAGGCCAAGAAGCCGCAGCAGGATGTCCGGCTGGATCCGCCGACGATCGGCGTCACCACGGTCGAGCTCGCCGCCGCCGCAGGCCTCAGAGGCATCGTGGTCGAGGCCGGCGGCGCCATGATCATCGACGTCGAGGCGGTGCGGCAGGCGGCCGACCGGCATGGCCTTTTCGTGCTCTGCCTGGCGGAGGGCGAGTGATGGCGCCTCACATCTTCCTGGTGGCGACCGAGCCCTCGGGCGACCTGATGGGCGCCAGCCTGATGACGGCGCTGAAGCGGCGCTGCGGCGACGGCGTGCGCTTCAGCGGCGTCGGCGGCGCCCGGATGGCGGCGGAAGGGCTGGAGAGCCTGTTCCCGCTGGCCGACATCGCGGTGATGGGCGCGGTCGAGCTGGTGCCGCAGCTGCCGCGGCTGTTCGACCGGATCCGCCGCACCGCCGAGGCGGCGCTGGCCGCGAAGCCGGATGCGATGGTGTCGATCGACGGCCTCGCCTTCAACGCCCGGGTGGCGGCGCGGCTGGCGGACCGGACCTTCCCGATCGTGCATTTCGTCGCGCCCAAGGTCTGGGCCTGGCGGCCGGGCCGGGCGCGCAAGCTGGCGAAGCTGGTCGACCATTTGATGGTGCAGCTGCCCTTCGAGCCGCCCTGGTTCGAGCGTGAGGGGCTGGCCACCACCTATGTCGGCCATCCGATCATCGAGACAGCGGCGGGGCAGGGGGATGGCGCCCGCTTCCGCCAGACGCACCGCATCGCGCCGGAGGCCAAGCTGCTGACCGTTCTGCCCGGCAGCCGGCGCGGCGAGATCCAGCGGCTGCTGCCGGTCTTCGGCGAGACGGTGCGGGCGCTGGCTTCCCGGCATCCCGGGCTGCGCCTTGCGGTGCCCACGGTCGACACCGTGGCGGCGGCGGTGCGCGAGGCGGTCGGGTCCTGGCCCGGCGACCCGATCGTGATCGAGGGTGACGCCGAGAAATACGACGCTTTCGCCGCCAGCGATGCGGCGCTCGCCGCCTCTGGCACGGTGGCGCTGGAGCTGGGGCTGGCCCGGGTGCCGAGCGTGATCGCCTATCGCGTCAATCCGGTCTCGGCCTTCGTCGTCCGGCGCATGCTGACGACGAAATACGCCAACCTCGTCAACATCATGCTGGACCACCCGGCGGTGCCGGAGCTGCTGCAGGAGAACTGCACGGCGGAGAAGCTGACCGCCGCGGTCGACCGACTGCTGACCGATCCGGCGGTGGCGGCGGCGCAGCGCGCGGCCTATGACGAGGTGGCGAAGATGATGCTGCTGCCGGACGGCGCCGTGCCCGGCGACCGGGCGGCCCAGGTGGTCCTGGACGTGATCCGGCAGGGGCGACGGAGGCCCGGCGCCGGTCAGGAAAACAGATAGGTCAGCAGCGCCGCCCCGGCGAGAACCATGAGGATGGCGGCGGCGGAGCGGAGCACGGCACGCAGCGGGGGCCGATTCGAGTTCGCGGCCCGCGGCACCGGCCGCGGCATGGTCGAAATGCCGACCGGCCGGCCCGGGCGCCCCGTGGCGCGCGGGCCGGTGCGGTCGATCTGGGTGCCTCGATTAGCCACGCTCGCTCAGCGGAACGAAATCGCGCGGCGTGTGCCCGGTGAAGAGCTGGCGCGGCCGCCCGATCTTCTGGTGCGGGTCGCCGATCATCTCGGTCCACTGCGCGATCCAGCCGACGGTGCGCGCCACCGCGAACAGCACGGTGAACATGCTGGTCGGGAAGCCCATCGCCTTCAGGATGATGCCCGAGTAGAAGTCGACATTCGGATACAGCTTGCGCTCGACGAAGTACTCGTCCTCGAGCGCGATCTTCTCCAGCGCCATGGCGAGGTCGAGCAGCGGGTCCTTGATGCCGAGCTCGCCCAGCACCTCATAGCAGGTGGCGCGCATCACCTTGGCGCGCGGGTCGTAGTTCTTGTAGACGCGGTGGCCGAAGCCCATCAGCCGGAACGGATCGTCCTTATCCTTGGCCCGCTTGACGTATTCGCCGACGCGGTCCTTGGTGCCGATCTCGCCCAGCATCTTCAGCACCGCCTCGTTGGCGCCGCCATGGGCGGGACCCCACAGCGAGGCGATGCCGGCGGCGATGCAGGCGAAGGGGTTGGCGCCGCTGGAGCCGGCGAGGCGGACGGTCGAGGTCGAGGCGTTCTGCTCGTGATCGGCGTGCAGGATCAGGATCCGGTCCATGGCGCGGGCCAGGACCGGGTTGATCTTGTACTCTTCCGCCGGGACGGCGAAGGTCATGTACAGGAAGTTCTCCGCGAAGCTGAGGTCGTTCCGCGGATACATGAAGGGCTGGCCGATCGAGTACTTGTAGGCCATCGCGGCCAGGGTCGGCAGCTTGGCGATCAGCCGGTGCGACGCGACCTCGCGCTGGCGCGGATCATGGATGTCGGTCGAGTCGTGATAGAAGGCCGACAGCGCGCCGGTGACGCCGCACAGCACCGCCATCGGGTGGGCGTCGCGGCGGAAGCCGCGGTAGAAGTGGTGGATCTGCTCATGCACCATCGTGTGGCGGGTGATGGTGTGCTCGAACTCCGCCGCCTGGGCCGCATTCGGCAGCTCGCCATGGAGCAGGAGGTAGCAGACCTCGAGGAAGTTGCTCTTCTCCGCCAGGTCGTCGATGGCGTAGCCGCGGTGCAGCAGGATGCCTTCGTCGCCGTCGATGAAGGTGATCTGGCTGTCGCAGGAGCCGGTCGAGGTGAAGCCTGGGTCGTAGGTGAACATCCCGGTCTCCGCATACAGCTTGCGGATGTCGATGACGCTCGGGCCCATGGTCCCGTCGATCACGGGCAACTCCACCGACTTCCCGGTCGAGTTGTCGGTCAGCGTGACGGTCTTCTGCGCCACGGGGGTCTTCGTATCGGGCATGACGATGTCCTTGAGCGGGGGCTTCGTACTGGAAACGCAGATCATCCGCTCCGTCGGTCGCGAGGATAGTCGGCCGGCGGAGCAAGATCAACGCGACTTGGGTCCTCCCGACGACGGATTTCGATCGCCTGTTTTTTAGGCTCCTTCCGAATTGTGCAGCCAGATCAACCTGTTGTTGGTGCTTCCTCAGAGGCGCCGACAGCATCGTGGATCCGGCGCAGCGTCTCGTCGCGGCCGAGGATCGCGGCGACCTCGAAGATGCCCGGGGAGACGTTCGATCCGGTCAATGCGGCGCGCAGCGGCTGGGCGACCTTGCCCAGCTTCAGCCCCTCGGCCTCGGCGAAGCGGTTAACCTCGGCCTCCAGCGCCGTTTCGGTCCAGTCGGCGAGGCCGGACAGCGCCGCCAGCAGCCGGCCGAGCAGAGCGCGGGCGTCGCCGGTCAGGATCTTCTGCGCCGCCTCGTTCATCGGCAGCGGGCCGGAGCGAAGATAGAACAGCGCGCTGTCGGCCAGCTCGACCAGCGTCTTGGCCCGCTGCTTCAGGCCGTTCATGCCGAGCAGCAGGATGGCGCGGTCGGCATCGCCGAGCGAGCGGCCGAGCGCGGTCTCGAGATTCGGCGTGATCCGCTCCACCAGCTCGGCATCCGGCGTCTCGCGCATGTAGATGCCGTTCAGGTTCTCCAGCTTGGCGAAGTCCAGCCGCGAGGGCGAGCGGCCGACGCCGTCGAAGTCGAACCACTCGATCGCCTTCTCGGTCGGGATCACCTCGTCGTCGCCATGGCCCCAGCCGAGCCGCAGCAGGTAGTTGCGCAGCGCCGCCGGCAGGTAGCCCATGTCGCGATAGGCCTCGATGCCGAGCGCGCCGTGCCGCTTCGACAGCTTGGCTCCGTCCGGCCCGTGGATCAGCGGGATATGGGCGAAGGCCGGCGGGGCGGCGCCGATCGCGTTGTACAGCTGGACCTGGCGGAAGGTGTTGGTCAGGTGGTCGTCGCCGCGGATGATCTGGGTGATGCCCATGTCGATGTCGTCGACCACCACCGACAGCATGTAGACCGGCGTGCCGTCGGCGCGCAGCAGCACCATGTCGTCGAGCTGGTCGTTGCGCACGGTGACCTGACCCTGGACCTTGTCCTCGACCGTGGTCTCGCCGGTCCGAGGCGCCTTCAGCCGGATGACGGGGTCGACGCCCTTCGGCGCCTCGGCCGGGTCGCGGTCGCGCCAGTAGCTGGTGTAGGTGTGCAGCGGCTTGCCCTCGGCCCTGGCCCGCTCGCGCATCGCCTCCAGCTCCGCCGGCGAAAGCCAGCAGTGATAGGCCTTGCCCTCGGCCAGCAGCTGCCGGGCCACGGCGGCGTGCCGTTCCCGCCGCTCGAACTGCGACACGATCTCGCCATCCCAGTCCAGCCCGAACCAGGCCAGCCCGTCGATGATCTTCCGGACCGCGTCTTCGGTGGAGCGGGCGCGGTCGGTGTCCTCGATGCGCAGGCGGAAGACGCCGCCGTGGTGGCGGGCATAGAGCCAGTTGTACAGGGCCGTCCGGGCCCCGCCGATATGCAGGTAGCCGGTCGGGGAGGGGGCGAAACGGGTCACGACCGTCATGGGCCAAATTCCACAGGGGCTGCTACGATGAATGCGAGAGGTCCATAGCATAGGCCTTCGGCCCATGGCTAATGCGGGGGCATCGGTCGGAGTTCCGAAGTCCGTGCGGGCGTCGCTGCGGCGGCTCGGCCCCGGCGGATGGCGGATCGCCCGGCCGGATTGGGCGGGGATGTTCGATGCACTGGCCGGCGGCGTGCGGCGCCGGCTGGTGCTGCTGGTCCCCTGCGGCCTCGGCACCGGCATCGGCGTCTATTTCGCCCTGCCGTCGGAGCCGCCGCTAGCCGCTGGGCTGGCCGCGCTGGTCCTGTCCGGCCTGCTCGCCCTGCTGCTGCGCCGGCGGCCGCGGGCGCTGTGCTTCGCCGCGCTGCTGCTGGCGGTCGCGGTCGGCTTCCTGGCAGCGGAGCTGCGCACCCGGATGGTGATGGCGCCGCTGCTCGACCGCGAGCATCGCGGCCTCGTCACCGGAACGGTCGAAAGCATCGATCTGCTCCCTCACGGCGTGCGCGTGGTGCTCGGGGATCTTGCCGTGGAGGGGCTGGCGCCGGAGGCGACCCCGGCGGCGGTGCGGCTGCGGCTGCTCGGCGCCGAGCAGGCACCCGCGGCCGGGGACCGGATCCGGGTGCGGGCGACGCTGGCGCCGGTGGACGGCCCGGCCTATCCGGGCGGCTTCGATTTCCGGCGGCAGCTGTTCTTCCAGGGGATCGGCGGCACCGGCTTCGCCATGGGGCGGGTGGAGCGGCTGGATGCCGTCGACCCGGCGCCGTCCGGCCTGGCCCGGCTGCAGGACGGCATCGCCGCCCGTGTGCGGGCACAGATCGGCGGCGACGCCGGCGCCATCGCCGTCGCCTTCCTGACCGGCGAGCGGGCCGGGATCAGCGACCAGGCCAACGAGGCGATGCGCGATTCCGGCCTGGCCCATCTGCTGTCGATCTCCGGCATTCATATCAGCCTGGTGGCGATCCTGCTGCTCGGCGGCATCCGGCTGGGACTGGCGCTGGTCGAGCCGGTGGCTCTGCGCTGGCCGATCAAGAAATGGGCGGCCGGCGTCGCCCTCCTCGGCATCATCGTCTACACCGTGCTGGTCGGCGCCTCGGTGCCGACCGTGCGCTCCTGCGTCATGACCGGCGTGGTGCTGCTGGCGGTGATGGCCGACCGGGTGGCGATCTCGATGCGACTGGTCGCCCTGGCCGCCACCGTGGTCCTGCTGACCGTGCCCGAAGCCCTGCCGGGACCGAGCTTCCAGATGTCCTTCGCCGCGGTGATCGCGCTGATCGCGGCTTATGAGGCGCTGCGGCCGCATCTCGCCCGATGGCGGGGCGAGGCCGGGCCCGCCCGCCGCGTCCTGCTCTATCTCGGCGGCATCGTGCTGACCACGCTGGTCGCCACGATTGCGACCACGCCCTTCGCCATCTTCCATTTCCAGCGCTTCGCCCCGCTGGCGGTGGCCGCGAACCTGATGGCGATCCCGCTGACCTCGCTCTGGATCATGCCCTGCGTGCTGCTGGCCTATCCGGCCATGCTGCTGGGCCTCGACGGATTGGTGCTGCCGCTGCTGGGCTGGGGCATCGAGGCGATGCTGTGGGTGGCGAACACTGTTTCCGCCTGGCCGCTGGCCGCCTTCGCGGTGCCGGCGATCCCGGCCTGGGGGCTGGTCGCCGGCGCGGTCGGCGGGCTGTGGCTCTGCCTCGCCGCGGGGCGGCTGCGCCTGCTGGGGCTGCTCGCCCTGCCGGCAATCCTGGCGGCGGCGCTGTCGGCGCCGCAGCCGCAGATCCTGGTCGACGCCACCGGCCGGCTGGCGGCGGTGCGGGTGCCGGACGGGAGCCTCGCCTTCTCGACCCGCCGCAGCGAGCGCTTCATCCGCGAGATCTGGCTGCGGGCCGAGGCGGCGGCGGAGGACGCGCCCTGGCTGCCGCAGGGCGCTGCGGCCGGCGGGCGGCTGGCTTGCGACCCGCGCGGCTGCGTCTACCGCTTCGGCGACAGGACCGTCGCCTTCACCCGCGGCGGCGAGGGCTTCGACGACGACTGCGCCGGTGCCGATCTCGTGATCACCGATCTGGTGGCGCCGCGCTGGTGCCGGCCGCGCTTCGGCGTCTGGGACCGCTTCGACCTGCGCCGCGCCGGCGGCATCGCCGTTGATCTGTCCGGCCCGGAGCCGGAGGTGGCCACGGTGGCCGAGGCGGTCGGCGACCGCCCCTGGGCCCCGGCGCCGTTCCGCGCGGCGGCGCCCGAGTGACCGGTCAGCGCGTCGTCGCCATCATCCGGCCTTCGGCGTTGCCGGCCTTGGCCGCGTCCAGCACCTCGGGATAGGGGTAGTTCAGCCCCAGCAGCTGGCGCAGGTCGGGGCTGGCCTGCTCGACGAAGGCACGGGGCAGGGCGGCCGGCATGTCCTCCATCGGCTTCACAAACTTCGGCAGGTACTGGATCAGGATGGCCGACCGGTCCTGCCGCGACCGGTTCGGCATGGCGCAGTGCCAGACCGCGCCAAAGAACACGACAGTGTCGCCCGGCTCGCCCAGCATGCGGGCGCAGCGCTCGTGGAAGCGGTCGCTTTCGGCCGGGTAGCGCAGCGCCTTCTGTGTCCCCGGCACATAGGCGGTGGCGCCGGTCTCCTCGGTGAAGGGGTCCAGCAGGATCGTCGCCTGGGCGTTCAGCGGGAAGGAGCCGTTGATCCGGACCGGATGCGATTCCGGCTTGTGCATGTCCCAGTAGGGATAGTCGATATGCGGCTCCTGGCCCGGGCCGCCGGGCAGGATGCGGTTGGCGGCGATCGACCCCATGATGAACTCGCTGCCCAGGAAGGCCCGCATCACCGCCATCAGCGCCGGATGCGCCGCCATGCGCGAGAACACCTCGCCCTTGGCCAGCAGGTTCCACACCCGCCGCTGCAGGTCGATCCGGCCTTCCTGCTCGGCCGCGCCCTGGAAATGCGTGACCTTGGGGGCGCCGCTCTCGGATTCGCGCATCACCACGGCGCGCGCCTCGGCGATCTCCGCCGGGGTGAACAGGCCGCGCAGCAGCACCGTGCCCGGGCCGTCCAGCAGCTCACCGACGATCATCTCCGGGTCCAGCGTATCCTGGGTAAAGGTCTTCATGCCGTTCCTCCCTTTCTCGGATGCAGCGTAGCCGATTTGCAAGCGCTTGCAAATCGGGTGAAGGCCGATAGAGTCGGGAGAACGGGCGGGCCAGGGAGGTTCAAATGACGGGAACGCTGCGGATCGGGCTGATCGGCGCCGGCTATATGGGCAAGGCCCACACCATCGGCCTGCAGCTGGTGCGCACGGCGTTCCAGCCGCCGCTGATCCCGGTCTGCGAGATGATCTGCAGCACCACGGAGGAGGGCGCGGCCAGGCACGCCGAGGCGTGGGGCTGGAACCGCTCGACCGCGGACTGGCGGGCGCTGGTGGCCGATCCGGCGGTCGACGCCGTCATCATCGCCACCCCGCCGCGCACCCACCTGGCGATGGCGACCGAGGCGCTGCGTCTGGGCAAGCCGGTGTTCTGCGAGAAGCCGCTGGGCTGTGACCCGGCCGAATCCCGGGCGATGGTGGAGGCGGCGGAGGAAGCGGGCGTCGCCGCCATGGTCGGCTTCAACTACATTCGAACCCCGGCCAGCCAGCTGGCCAAGCAGATCATCGATGCCGGCGAGATCGGTGAGGTGATCCAGGTCACGGCCGAGCATGTCGAGGACTATCTGCACGACCCGCGGGCGCCGGCCTCCTGGCGAACCCGGATCGCCACCGGCACCGAGGCCGGGGCGCTGGGCGACGTCGCCCCGCACATTATCAATGCCTGCCTGCGGCTGGTCGGGCCGATCGAGTCGCTGGTGGCGGATCTGGACATCATCCAGCCGGTGCGTCCGGGGCCTGAGGGCGAGGAGCGGGTCGAGAACGACGACCAAGGCCAGATGCTGCTGCGCTTCGTCAGCGGCGCCACCGGCTCGCTCAGCTTCAGCCGCGTCGCCGCCGGGCGGAAGATGGGCTACACCTACCGCATCACCGGCACCAAGGGCGCCCTGGCCTTCGACCAGGAGAACCAGAACGAGCTGTGGCTCTACGACGCCGCGCGACCGGCGGCGCGCCAAGGCTTTCAGCGCCTGCTGACGGGACCGTCGCATCCCGATTACCTGGCCTTCAACCAGGGCGTCGGCCACGGCACCGGCTACAACGAGCAGATCGCGATCGAGGCGCGCGACTTCCTGGAGGCGGTGGCGACCGGCCACCCGGTCTGGCCGACCTTCCGCGACGGCTGGGAGGTGGACCGGGTCGTGGCCGCCGCCCTGCGCTCGGCCCGAGAGCGCGCCTGGGTGCGGATCGCGGAGGTCTGAGGGTCAGCGCAGCCGCGACCGCGCCGTCGGCGACAGCAGCGCCACCTCGGGCGGCCGGGCCAGATGCGGCCATAGCGCCGCGGCGAAGCCGGGGGCGAGGGCAGCGTGGCGATCATAGGCCGCCCGGTCGGGGAAGCGGGAGAACCAGACGAAGACCCGGGCGTCCGCACGAACCGGCAGGGCCGGGAAGCCGTTCTCGGCGTGCTCGCTGACGAAGGCCGCCAGGATGGGTACGCCGGTATCGCGCAGCGCGGGGGTCAGGACGGTCTCGAACACCTTCGGAAATCCGGCCTCTGCCGCCGGGTCGAGATGCCAGATGGTGGCCACGACGATCCCGCCGGGAAGCGCGCCCTGACCCGGGGCAGGACGGTCGCAGTCGAGCCGGAACCCCGCTTCCGGATGCGCCGGCCGCAGCAGCAGGACGTCGTCCGAATCGATCATGGTGGCGTTGGCGGCGTCGCGGTGCGCCTGCCAGACGGGTCCGCCGTAGAAGGCGCGCAGCGCTTCCGTCCGTGAATGCATATCCGGGAAGCCGCGCAGCCAGACGAAATGGTCCGGCGCGTCGAGGTCGCGGAACTGGCCGATGACGTCGATCCCGACCGCCTCCTGCGTCTCGACGAATTCCCGGTCGAACAGCGCGATCAGCGCCTCGCGCTGCCCGGGACGCAGCGTGTAGCGCCGCAGCTCCACGATCGGGCTGAAACTCCGAATCGCTCCCACCATGCGTCTCCCTGAAAACAGACCGGTTGTCCGGTTCTAAAGCAGACTGATTGTCCGGTTGAGTCAATATGCTAGGGTCGCGGCATGACCGAGACGGCGAGCGGAAACACGCGGAAGCGCAGCTACGACCCCGAAGGGATGCGGCGGCGCCTGCTGGACGTTGCGGCGGAGGCGTTCCAGTCCCGCGGCTATCAGGTCACCGGCATGCATGAGCTGATGCGCGAGGCCAGGGTGACGGGCGGCGCGCTGTACCATCACTTCCCGACCAAGAAGGCGCTCGGCCTCGCGGTCATCCACGACCGTGTGGCGCGGGAGGTGGAGGAGACCTGGATCGAGCCCGTCCGCGCGGCGCCGGACGCGCTGCAGGGCATCGCCGGGGTGTTCGAGCGGATCGCCGCGGGGCTGCGGCAGCGCGGCGCCGTCGCAGGCTGTCCGCTGAACAATCTGGCGCTGGAGCTGTCGCTGGCCGATCCCGAGTTCCGCGCGGCGACACAGGCGGTGTTCGAGGCCTGGCGGACGGCGATCGCGGAGCGGCTGCGGGCCGACCAGGCGGCCGGCCGACTGGCGGCAGCGGATGCGGACGACCTCGCCGCCTTCATCGTCGCCGCCTATTCCGGGGCGATGGCGCAGGCCAAGGCGCAGCAGGACGCGGCGCCGCTGGAAGCCTGCGCTAGGCAGCTGATGCGGTGCCTGGAGGGGCTGCGGACCGGTCCTTAGAGGCTGCCGCGCTCCACCAGGGCGATATCGAACAGCCGGC
Organism: Inquilinus limosus DSM 16000; assembly: GCF_000423185.1. Classification (GTDB taxonomy): domain Bacteria; phylum Pseudomonadota; class Alphaproteobacteria; order DSM-16000; family Inquilinaceae; genus Inquilinus; species Inquilinus limosus. The sequence goes on from NZ_KE383988.1 coordinate 44,770, forward strand.
CCTGGATCCGGTGATCGGCATCGGCCAGACGGGCGGCGATCTGGTCGATGGCGTGGCGCACCATCTCAGCCATGGGCTGGCGGATCGTGGTCAGGCGATAGCCGGGCCAGGCGGCGAGAGGCATGTCGTCGAATCCGACCACGCCGATCTCCCCCGGCACCACGAGCCCGCGCTCGCGGCAGGCGTCGATGGCGCCGAGCGCCAGGATGTCGTCGCCGCAGAACACCGCCTGTGGCCGGTCGCGGTCGAGCAGGGCGTGCATGCCGCATCGGCCGTGCTCATGCGAGTAGTCGCCGGCGAACGCCGAGGCCACCGGCCGCAGGCCGGCCTCGGCGAGGCGCTGCGTGAAGCCGGCGGCGCGATCGATGGAGGACGAGTCGGTCTCAGCGCCGCCCAGGAAGGCCAGGCGCCGCAGGCCGCGCACCAGCATCGCCTCGGCGGCCAGGCGTCCGCCGGCGGCGTTGTCGACCGTCACCACCGGCACCGGCGTCTCCGGCCCGGCCCGGCCGAACACATGCACCACCGGCAGCCCGGCGCGGGCACAGGAGTCGGCGAAGCCCTCCGGCGGCGCGGAGGTGGCGATCAGCACCGCATCGACGCTGTATTGCAGCATCATGTCGAGCGCGGAATCGGCGCCGCCGTCGTCCGACAGGTTGGCGATCAGCGGCCGCAGCCCGCGGCGCTGCAATTCCCGCGTGAACAGGTCGAACACATCCATGAAGGCGGGGTTGGCGAAATGGCTCGAGACCAGCCCGACCAGCTCGGTCCGGCCGGTCATCAGGCTGCGCGCCAGCTGGTTGGGGCGATAGCCCAGCGCCTTCGCCGCAGTCAGCACGCGGGCCCGCATCCGGGGCGAGACGCTGGCGTCCTTGGTGAAGGTCCGGGAGACGGCTGAGATCGAGACGCCGGCAGCCTCGGCGACCTGCTGTGCCGTGACCCGCTCCGACCGGGGGGGCCGCTGCCCGGCCCGGCCGCTCACGGTGCGCCTCCGAAACGGAGGCTTTCCGGCCCGGAAGGTCGCCCGATCAAGGCGAGTCGGGCCGGGCGCGGGCGAGCCGCAGCAGCGTGCCGTTGTGGTCTTCGGTGATCAGGACGCTGCCGTCGGCCATCTCGGCGAGCCCGAGCGGCGCGCCCTGCGGCCGGACGCCCTTGGCGGCGTCCCAGCCCCAGACCAGCGGCTGCGGCTCGCCCTGCGGCGTTCCTTGATCGTCGATCGCCAACGTCATGACACGGTGCCCGGTGTCGCGATAGCCGTGATAGGTCATCAGCAGCCGTCCATCGAGCCCGGGCAGCGTCAATCCGCGATAGACGAGCATGCCGAGCGGGGCGGCGTGCGGCGGCAGGAGCAAGGTCGGCGCCTGTGTCTTGCCGCAATCGAAGCGCGGGTATTCGGGGCTCGGCCGCCGCTCGTCATAGCAATACGGCCAGCCATAGTCGGCGCCTTCACGCAGCACGGCGTAGAAGTCGTGCGGCAGCGCTTCGTCCGACAGCTTCGGGTCGGCCTGGTCGATGGCGTCCCGCGCATTCACCAGGGCCAGCGGCGTGCCGTTCGGCAGCACCCAGAGTGCCATGCTGTTGCGCAGGCCGCGTGCGAAGGGGGCGAGCTTGCGTGCATCCGCGGGCAAGGCGTCGGGCGCCAGGCGCAGAACGCTGCCGCGCGGGGGCGTGCTTTCCGTCTCCGGGCACGGTTTGGCGGGATCCGGGGCCGAGTCGTCGTCGCGCTCGCAATGATCGGTCGCGGAGCCGACATTGACGAAGAGCGCGCCGTCCGGCGCCAGAGCCAGAGCCGACAGCGGATGCCGGCCGTCATTCGGCAGGCCGATCACGACGTCGCGCAGCGTCGCCGCCGGCTGCTCCGCCTGCGGGTCGACGGCCACCACCCGGCCGGCCAGGCCCAGGAGCAGCCGGCCGTCCCCGGCCGGCACCAGGGCGTTCGGCCGATCCAGCCTGGTCAGCAGAACCTGCGGCGCCGCGCGGCCGCCGTCGGGGATCCGCAGCAGGCGGCCGCGGCCCTTCTCCCAGCTTCCCATGTCGGCGACATAGATGTCGGTGCCGATCACCGCCACGCCCCGCGCGAAGCCGAGCCTGGTCGCGACCAGGCCGACGCAGAGCCCGGGCGGGGTGCGAAGCGAGACCTTCGGAAAGCCGTCGCAGTCGCCGGAGGTGCGGTAGGTGCCGGCCGCCTCGGCCGGCGCGCCGGCAAGGGCACCGGCACTAGACAGGATCAATGCCAGCAGGCGGACCACCCATCGATGCAGAGTCATGCCCAGGCTTTCTGGTCTCGACAGAACGCTGCACAGATGGCCGAACAAACCGGATTTCGGCAACACCTGGAATCAATCGGGAGGACCGTCCCGGCCGCTCGCGGCGGGACGGTCAGCCTGTCAGGAATAGGTCCGCAGCAGCCCGACCAGGCGGCCCTGAATGCGGACGCGGTCGGGCGTCAGATAGCGGGTCTCGTAGGCCGAGTTGGCGGCCTCGAGACCGACCGAGCTGCCCTTCTTCCGCAGCCGCTTCAACGTCACCTCGTTCTCGTCGACCAGGGCGACGACGATGGTGCCTGCATCGGCCGCGTCGCAGCGCTTGATGATGACGGTGTCGCCGTCCAGGATCCCGGCTTCGACCATGCTGTCGCCGGCGACCTCCAGCGCATAGTGCTCGCCCGGGCCGAGCAGCGACGCCGGGATCTCGGCGTAGTTGGAATGGTCGCGCAGCGCCTCGATCGGCATGCCGGCCGCGATCCGGCCATAGAGCGGCAGGCGGACGCCATGCTCAGGGCCGGCGAGATCGGCGCGCTCCAGCTTGCGGCCAGGCAGGGCGGCGTCCGACCGCGGCGGCCGGAAGGGGACGACGTTGTCGTCCTCGGCCGGGGCCGTGGAGGGCGCGTCCGTCTTCAGGCATTCCGGCAGGCGCAGCACCTCCAGCGCCCGCGCCCGATGCGGCAGTCGCCGAATAAAACCGCGCTCCTCGAGGCCCGTGATCAGTCGATGAATGCCCGATTTCGACTTGAGATTGAGAGCATCCTTCATCTCATCGAAGGAGGGACTGACGCCGTCCGCCTCCAGGCGGCGGTGGACGAACAACAACAACTCCTGTTGCTTTCGCGTCAGCAAGGCTTCCTCCGTTCGCAAAGGCCGCGGCGCGGCCGAATCCCTGAGGGAGAAGATAGGAGGAACAAAACAAAAACACAAGCGTCTAACTGTGTCGCAGCAGGTTCTTTACTTCCTTGTAACGATCACCGGGTCAGATCCCGTCGCCGAACAGCACCGCCTCGACGGTCTCGCCCCGCGCCGCGGCGGGCGCGTGCGGCGGGCGGACGACCAGCCCGTCGGCCGCGGCCAGCAGCGACAGCATCGAACTGTCCTGGGTCGGGAACGGGGTGGCGACGTATCCCGAAGCCGTCCGCTCGATCCGCGCCCGCAGATAATCCTCGCGCCGGTCATTGGCCGGCAGGTCGCGGCCGAGCGTCGCGGTGATTCGGTTCTCCGGCGCCTCGGCCCCCTGCAGAGCCCAGAGCGCCGGGCGCAGGAACAGCCAGCCGCAGACCATGGTCGAGACCGGGTTGCCGGGCAGGCCGAGCAGCGGCGTGTCGCCGAGCCGGCCGAAGATGAGCGGCTTGCCCGGCCGCATCGCGATCTTCCAGAAATCCAGGGTCAGGCCGCGCTCGCCCAGGACCGAACGGACCAGGTCGTGCTCGCCGACCGAGGCGCCGCCGGTGGTGACGATCAGGTCGGCGCCGTGGGCGCCGGCGGCCAACGTCGTCAGGGATTCGGCGTCGTCGCGGGCGATGCCGAGATCGACCGGCTCGCCGCCGCAACTGCGGATCAGGGCGGAGAGGGCGTGGCTGTTGGAGCTGACGATCTGGCTCGGCCCCAGCGCCTCGCCCGGTAGAACGATCTCGTCGCCGGTCGCCAGCACCGCCACGCGCGGCCGGCGGCGCACCCGCAGCCAGGGATGGTTGGCCGAGGCGGCGATGCCGATGTCGCGCGCGGTGAGGCGCCGGCCGGGCTGCAGCAGCACGTCGCCGGCGCGGAAGTCGAGTCCGGCTCTGCGCACGTGGCGGCCGGCGGCGACGCCCTCGCGCACGGTGACCCCGTCGCCCTCGGCGTCCGAATCCTCCTGCAGCACCACGGCATCGGCGCCGTCGGGCAGCGGCGCGCCGGTGAAGATGCGGACGCATTGCCCGGGCCCGACCGAGCCCTCGAAGCGGCCGCCGGCCGGCACGCGGCCGATCTCGCGCAGCGTCGCCGGCACCGTGGCGACATCGGCGGCCCGCACCGCCCAGCCATCCATGGCCGAGACGTCGAGCGGCGGCTGGGTCAGCCGCGCCGCCACCGGCTCGGCCAGGATCCGCCCCAGACCGGCGGGCAGGGGCACGGTCTCCGCCGGCAGGGCGGAGAAGGCGGAAAGGACGCGGGCGCGGGCCTCGGCGACCGGGATCACGGCGCGGCCTCATAGGTGCCGGACCGGCCGCCGGATTTGTGCAGCAGGCGCAGATCGGTCACGACCATGCCGCGGTCGACCGCCTTGCACATGTCGTAGACGGTCAGGGCGGCGACCGAGGCGGCGGTCAGCGCCTCCATCTCCACCCCGGTGCGGTGGGTGACCTTGACCGTGGCCTCGATCTCGACCCGGCTGTGCTCGGCATCGCAGCGCAGCGCCAGCTCGACGCTGGACAGCGGCAGCGGATGGCACAGCGGGATCAGGTCGGCGGTGCGCTTGGCCGCCATGATGCCGGCGATGCGGGCGATGCCCAGCACGTCGCCCTTGGCGTGGCCGCCGGAGGCGATCAGCGCCAGCGTCTCCGGCTTCATCTCGACCCGGCAGCCGGCCCGCGCCATCCGCACCGTCGCCTCCTTGTCGGAGACGTCGACCATGCGCGCCTGCCCGGCCGCGTCGAAATGGGTCAGGCCGCTGGTCACGGAGCCCACCCTGCACACCGCGTTGCCTCTCCCGCTTGCGGGAGAGGTCGGAGACGCGAAGCGGCTCCGGGTGAGGGCCCTTTGTCGAGGCCAGTGCCAGCCCTCACCCGGACGCTCTGGCGGGCGTCCGACCTCTCCCTCCCCGCGGGAGAGGCGACACAAAGGGTTAGGCCAGCTCGATCCTGAGAAGATTGCGGCCCGGTCATGCAGCGCTCGACCTTTCATCACGCGCCAGCAGCGCGCGGGTGGCGGCGGCGACGTCGGCGTGGCGCATCAGGCTTTCGCCGATCAGGAAGGTGGTGGCGCCGACGCGGGCCATCCGGGCCAGGTCGGCCGGGGTGAACAGGCCGCTCTCGGCCACCAGCAGCCGGTCGGCCGGCACCTGCGCCGCCAGCGCCTCGGTGGTGGCGAGGTCGACCTGCAGGGTCTTGAGGTTGCGGTTGTTGATGCCGATGAGGGGCGAGCGCAGCGTCAGCGCGCGGTCCAGCTCCGCCGCGTCATGCACCTCGACCAGCACGTCCATGCCGTTGTCGATCGCCGCCTGCTCCAGCTCGCGGGCGGTGGCGTCGTCCAGCGCCGCCATGATCAAGAGGATGCAGTCGGCGCCCAGCGCCCGGGCCTCGACGACCTGGTACGGATCGATCATGAAGTCCTTGCGCAGCACCGGCAGGTCGACGGCGTTGCGCGCGGCGGTCAGGTATTCGTCGGCGCCCTGGAAATAGGGCGCGTCGGTCAGCACCGACAGGCAGGTGGCGCCGCCGTCGCGGTACGCGCGGGCGAGGGCGGGTGGGTCGAAATCCGGCCGGATCAGCCCCTTGGAGGGCGAGGCCTTCTTGATCTCGGCGATCAGGCCGTAGCGGCCTTCGGACCGAGCCCTTTGCAGCGCCGCCAGGAAGCCGCGCGGCGGTACGGCCCGGTCGGCCAGATCCGCCAGCCGGCCGATCTCCGCCGGCGGCACCGCTTCCTTGCGGACTTCGACATGCCTGCGCTTGTCGGCGACGATGCGGGCGAGGGTGTCGCTCATGCCGTTCCCTGGCTGGTGATCCGGGCCAGCCGCTCAAGCACATGGGCGGCCGATCCGTCGTCGATGATGCGGGCCGCGAGCGCGGCGCCGTCGGTCAGTGTAGAGACACGGTCGGCGACGATGAAGCAGGCTGCGGCGTTCAGCAGCACGATGTCGCGGTAGGCGCCGCGGGCGCCGCCCAGCACCGCGCGCAGTGCGGCGGCGTTGGTCTCCGGATCGCCGCCCTTCAGCTGGTCCGGGGTGGCCCGGGGCAGCCCGGCATCCTCCGGCGTCACCGTCAGGCGCCGGATCTGGCCGCCGCGCAGCTCGGCCACCGCGGTCGGTCCGGTGGTCGTCATCTCATCCAGCCCGTCGCTGCCATGCACCACCCAGGCGGTCTCGCTGCCCAGCTGGCTCAGCGCCTGCGCCACCGGCTCGACCCACGCCTCGGCGAAGACGCCGAGCAGCTGGCGCTTCACCCCGGCCGGGTTGGCCAGCGGCCCGAGCAGGTTGAAGATGGTACGGGTGCCCAGCTCCTGCCGCGCCGGGCCGACATGGCGCATGGCGCTGTGGTACAGCGGCGCGAACAGGAAGCCGATATGGGCTTCCCACAGCGCATCGCGCATCACCTCCGGCGGCGCCTCGACATTGACCCCCAGCTCGGCCAGCACGTTGGCGGCGCCGGTCAGGCTGGAGGCGGCGCGGTTGCCGTGCTTGGCCACCGGCACCCCGGCGCCGGCCAGGACGAAGGAGACCGCGGTCGAGACGTTGAAGGACCCGGAATTGTCGCCGCCGGTGCCGCAGCAGTCGATGGCGCCCTCCGGCGCGTCGATCGTCACCGCCTTGTCGCGCATCACCCGGGCGGCGGCGGCGATCTCCTCCGGCGTCTCGCCGCGCACGCGCAGGGCCATCAGGAAGCCGCCGATCTGCGCCGGCGTCGCCTCGCCGGACATGATGATCTCGAAGGCGGCGCGGGCGTCGGCGGCGTCCAGCGGCCGGCCCAGGGCGGCCTTGGCGACGAACGGCTTGAGGCTGTCGATGCCGGTGGTCATGCCGCGTTCCGCCGTTCCGCGATGGCCAGGAAGTTCTGCAGGATCTTGTGGCCGTATTGCGAGGCGATGCTTTCCGGATGGAACTGCACGCCGTGGATCGGCAGGGTCCTGTGCCGCAGCGCCATGATCACCCCGTCCTCGGTCCAGGCCGTGGCCTCCAGCTCGTCCGGCATGCTGCCGGGCGCGATGGTCAGCGAGTGGTAGCGCGTGGCCTCGAAATTATCCGGCAGCCCGGCCAGCACGCCGCCGCCATGGTGGTGGACGCGGCTGATCTTGCCATGCATCGGCTCCGGCGCGCGCACGATCCGGCCGCCGAAGACCTGGCCGATCGCCTGGTGGCCGAGGCAGACGCCGAACACCGGCACCCGGCCGGCGGCGGCCTGGATCAGATCCATGCAGATGCCCGCCTTGTCCGGGTCGCAGGGGCCGGGCGAGATGACGATGCCGTCCGGCCGCAGCGCCAGCGCCTCGTCGACTGTCAGCGCGTCGTTGCGGCGGACATCGGTATCGGCCCCGAGCTCGCCGAGGTAATGCACCAGGTTGTAGGTGAAGCTGTCGTAGTTATCGATCAGCAGAAGCATGGGAGTCGCCCTTTCGAGGCAAAGGAATGGAGAGGAGCGGCGGGGATCCGGCCGGCCTCACCATCGATGCAGCAGGGGGCGATGCTGCTGCGAAAGGCTGCGATCTCTAGACATGTCCCATGGGCCGGTTGCCGTTGCGCGGCCGGTTGGCGAAGCGTACCGCATCTTCGGCGGCGCGCACCAGCGCCCGCGCCTTGTTGCGGGTCTCCTGGTACTCACCCTCCGGGCTGCTGTCGGCGACGACGCCGCCGCCGGCCTGGATGTAGAGGGTGCCGTCCTTCACCACCGCGGTGCGCAGCGCGATGCAGGTGTCCATGTCGCCATTGGCGCCGAAATAGCCCATCGCCCCGGCATAGACGCCGCGCCGCGCTACCTCCAGCTCGTCGATGATCTCCATCGCCCGCACCTTCGGCGCGCCGCTGACCGTGCCGGCCGGGAAGCCGGCGGCCAGCGCCGCCACCACGTCCTTGTCCGGCGCGATCCGGCCGACGACGTTGGAAACGATGTGCATGACGTGGGAATAGCGCTCGATGATGAAACGATCGGTCACCTTGACGGTGCCGATCTGCGCCACCCGGCCGACATCGTTGCGGCCGAGGTCGAGCAGCATCAGATGCTCGGCGCGCTCCTTCGGGTCGGCCAGCAGGTCCTGCTCCAGCGCCGCATCCTCCTCCGGCGTGGCGCCGCGCGGGCGGGTGCCGGCGATTGGCCGGATCGTCACCTCGCCGTCGCGCAGCCGGACCAGGATCTCCGGGCTCGACCCGACGATCGCGAAATCGCGGAAGTTCTGGAACACCAGGAAGGGCGACGGGTTCAGCCGCCGCAGCGCCCGGTACAGTGCGAAGGGCGGCAGGGCGAAGGGCAGCGAGAAGCGCTGCGACAGCACCACCTGGAAGATGTCGCCGGCGCGGATGTACTCCTTCGCCCGCTCGACGATCGCGTGATACTCCTCGCGCGTCATGTTCGAGCTCGGCTCGGGCAGGGCCGGCAGCGTGCCCTCGGCCGCCGCCTCGCGGTGCGGCAGGCTGGATTCGAGCGCCGCGACCACGTCCGACAGCCGTTCGCAGGCCGCCTCATGCGCCTGTTCCGCCGTCGCCGCCGGGTCCGGGAAGACCGGGGTGACGATGGTGACGACGTCGGCGATGGTGTCGAAGACGCAGACGATGGTCGGCCGGATCATGATCGAGTCCGGCACGCCCAGCGTGTCCGGATTGGCGTCCGGCAGACTCTCCATCTGCCGGACCATGTCGTAGCCGAGATAGCCGAACAGCCCGGCGGCCAGCGGCGGGAAGCCGCGGGGCAGGTCGATGCGCGATTCCGCGATCAGGCCGCGCAGGCTGTCGAGCGGCTTCTGCGCGACCGGCTCGAACGTATCGAGGTCGGACAGCGCCTTGCGGTTGATCTCGACCACGTCGCCGCGGCAGCGCCAGATCAGGTCGGGGCGCAGCCCGATGGCGCTGTAGCGGCCGCGGACGGCGCCGCCTTCGACCGATTCGAGCAGGAACGAATAGGGCTCGTCCCCGGCCAGCTTGAGCATGGCCGAGACCGGGGTGTCGAGATCGGAGACGAGGCGGGTCCAGACGACCTGGGGTTTGCCGGCGCGGTAGGTGTCGGCGAAGGCGTCAAAAGCCGTGGAATCCGGCATGGCGGTGACCTGTGGCGATGGGGAAGGGATCGGCGAGGGCGGAACGGTCGCCGCCACGCCATCGCTCCCACGCACCCGCCCGATTCCGCCAGGCCGAGCCCCTCGTGCCGGCCGCCCAGCGCCAGCCCTTTGCCTCTCCGCGCGGAGAGGACGGGGCCGCCGGACGGGATCCGGCGAGGGGGCGCAGCGACGCCGCGAGGGGGAGCATCGACATCATTCCTGGTAGTTCAGCCGGGCGAGGACCGCCTCGTCAATGGTCACTCCATAGCGGGCGCGCAGCGCTTGGTCCAGGCCGCCGCCGACATCGACCGCGAGGCCGCGCCGCAGGTCCTGCTTCACCGCCGCCTCGGCCGCCGGGTCCGGCTTGGCCGGCTCGATCTTGGCCACGCGGGCGACGACCCGGCCGCCGGGGGTCTCCGCCGTCGCCGTGCCGCCGACCTGGGCGGCGAACAGGTCGCGCACCAGCGCCGCCGGCAGGGCGCCGGCGTTGCTGCCGTCGCGCAGCAGCGCCGGGCTCTCGGCGTACTGCCCGCCCACCGCCTTGGCGACATCCGCCGCGGCCTCACCGGCGGCGAGGCGCTTGGCGATGTCGGCGGCCAGGGCAGCGCTCGCCTCGGCCTGCTTCTGCTCGGTCCAGGCGGCGGCGACCTCGTCGCGCACCTTGGCCAGCGGCTCGGTCGCCGGCGGCACGATGCCGTCGACCCGGACGATGAAGGAGGTCTTGTCGTCGATCGTGCCCATCGGGCTGACATCGCCCTGCTGCAGCTGGAAGGCGGCCTGCAGGATCTGCGCCTGGCCCGGCAGCGGCGGCAGCGGTTGGCCGCTCTGGGTCGTGCCGTCCTGGGCCACGGCCGGGACGGCGGTGACGGTGAAGCCGAATTCCTGCGCCGCCTTGTCGATCGGCACGTTGTCGGCCAGCGCATCCTCGAACTTGTTGGCAGCGTCGTAGAGGGCGTCGGCCGCCTTGCTCTGCTTCAGCTGGGTCTCGATCTCGGCCCGCGCCTCCTCGAAGGGCACGGTGCGGGACGGCTGGATGCCGGTCAGCACCAGCACGTGCCAGCCGAAGGGCGACTGCACCGGGTCGGTCGCCTGGCCCTCGGACAGGGTGAAGCCCGGATCGGCCAAGGCCGGGATCGGCATCGCCGATTTGGCGGTGAAGTCGACCGGGATCAGCTTGACCGCGGCGTTGCCGGACTCGTCCACCGCCTGCTGCACCGGCTTGCCGCCGCGCACCGCCGTGGCGATCTGCTCCGCCAGATCCTTGGTCGGGGCGATCACCTGGTCGAAGCGGCGCATCTCCGGCTTCTGATAAGTGGCCTGGTTCTTATCGTAAGCGGTGCGCGCCTCGTCCTCGGACACCGTGACGTCCTTGGCGAACTCGTCGGTGTTCAGCAGCACGATGCTCAGCGTCCGGTATTCCGGCGACTGGAACTTGTCGCCGTGCTCCTTGTGATAGGCCTCGAGATCGGCCTGGGTCGGCTGCGGCACGTTGCTCTGGTCGGCGTTGCGCAGCGTGATCGTGTCCGCCACCCGGGTCTCGCGGCGGTACTTGTAGATCGGGTCGACCAGCGCCTGCGGCGGTTCGGCGCCGCTGAACAGCGCCCGCATCACCTGCTGCTGCTGCATCTGGCCGCGCTGATAGGCGATGAAGGCGGCCTCGTTGGTTCCGGCCGACTGCAGCAGCTGCAGGAAGCGGTCGCGGCTGAACTGGTTGGTGGCCGGGTCGCGGAACCGCGGATCGACGCGCACCGCGTCGGCGACCGCCTCGTTCGACAGGTCGTAGCCCAGATCTGCGGCGAGCCGGTCGTACAGCATGCCGGAGATCATGTTGTCCAGCACCCGCCGGGGCAGGCCGAGCTGCTGGGCGACCGACAGCGGCAGCTGCTGACTCTGGGCCAGGGAGCGGAACTGGCTGTCGAGCTGCTGCAGGCTGATCGTCTGGTCGGCCACCGTGGCCACGGTGTCGGACTGGCCCCGGTTGCGGAAGATATCGCCGATCCCCCAGACCGCGAAGCTCAGGATCAGGAGGACGAACAGCACCTTGACGATGATGGAGCCGGCCTTGTGGCGGAGGATCTGCAGCATGACGACCGTAAACAAAGGGCGAGGCCGCGCCGGTCTCCCGGGCGGTTGGGCCGCGCATCATAGGTGCGGCCTTCCCGGGCAGCAATGCACAAGGAGTGCTGTGGCGTCGCCGCGCTCGGGTTGGTACATGAAGGGCAACATCGAGGACCAGCCGGAGAGAGGTCGATGGCGCGCAAGCTGATCGCGGGCAACTGGAAGATGAACCTGCTGCGCAACGAGGGCACGGCGTTGGCCCGCGACCTCGCCCTGCGGCTGGCCCGCACCGTCGATCCGGCTTTCGACCTGCTGATCTGCCCGCCGGCGACGCTGATCGCGCCGATCGCCGACGCGGTGCAGGGCAGCGGCCTCCTGGTCGGCGGCCAGGACTGCCACAGCGCGCGGGACGGCGCCCATACCGGCGACATCGCGGCGCGGATGCTGGCCGATCTCGGCTGCAGCCATGTCATCGTCGGCCATTCCGAGCGGCGCCAGGACCATGGCGAGATCGACCTGGTGGTGGCGGAGAAGGCGGCGGCGGCGCACGCCGAAGGGCTGGTCGCGATCATCTGCATCGGCGAGACCGAGGCCGAGCGCAACGACGGCCGGGCGTTGCAGGTCTGCAGCCGGCAGATCGCGGGGTCGCTGCCGCGCGGGGCGACGGCGGAGAACACGGTGATCGCCTATGAGCCGGTCTGGGCCATCGGCACCGGCCGCACCCCGACCGCGGCCGACGTCGCCGAGGTGCACGCCCATATCCGGGCGGCGCTGGGCGCCCATGTCCCGGCCGAGGCGGCGGGGATCCGCATCCTCTACGGCGGCTCGGTCAAGCCCGGCAACGCCGCCGAGCTGCTGGCGGTGCCCAATGTCGACGGCGCCCTGGTCGGCGGCGCCAGCCTCAAGGCGGACGATTTCTGGGCGATCGCCGAGGCCAGCGCGGGCTGAGCCCGCATCGTCGTTGCATAGGGGCGGGCCGGTGGCTATAGTCCCGCCCGCTCGCCGCCCGGCACCCGCCCGGCGGCAGCCCCCGGTCGGAGCGTAGCGCAGCCTGGTAGCGCACTTGCATGGGGTGCAAGGGGTCGCGAGTTCGAATCTCGCCGCTCCGACCATCATCTCCCGGAATGGATCATGCTCGTCGCCCTCGACTGGGGAACCTCCTCGCTCCGCGCCTGGCTGCTCGACGCCGACGGCGCCGTGCGGGACGAGGCGTCGGCCCCGCTCGGCATCCTCAAGGTCCCCGGCGGCGACTTCGACGCCGTGTTCCGGCAGATCGCGGAACGGTGGAGCCCGACCGCCGCCATCGCCTCCGGCATGATCGGCAGCCGCCAGGGCTGGGCCGAGGCGCCCTACGCCTCATGCCCGGCCGACGAGGCCGCGCTGGTCGCCGGGCTGATCGAAATCCCGACCTCGCTCGGCGTGACCCTGCGAATCGTCCCCGGCGTCAGCCGCGTCGACGCCGACGGCATCCCCGACGTGATGCGCGGCGAGGAGGTGCAGATCCTCGGCGACGCCCCGGCCACCGGCCGCCGCCTCTACGTCCTGCCCGGCACGCACAGCAAATGGGCCCTGGCCGAGGACGGCCGCATCGCCTGGTTCGCCACCTCGATGACCGGCGAGGCCTTCGCCGTCCTGGCCGAGCACAGCATCCTCGGCCGGCTGATGGACGGCCGCGCCTACGACCAGCCGGCCTTCCGCCGGGGCCTCGCGGTCGGCGCCTCGGCCGGCGGCGGCCTGCTGCGCCGGCTGTTCAGCGCCCGCACCCTCGGCCTGTTCGGCGAGCTGGAGCCGAAGGCGACGGGATCCTATCTCTCCGGCCTCCTGATCGGGGCGGAGGTGGCCGACGCCCGCGCCACGGTCGCCGCCGCCATTGGGGCCGCCGCCACCGGCGCCGCGCCGGAGGAGGTGACCATCGTCGGCGGCGCCGAGCTGTCGGCCCGCTACGCCGAGGCGATCGAGGCCGCGGGGCTGCGCAGCCGCATCGCCCCGGCCGACACCACGGTCAGGGCGCTGTGGCGCCTGGCCAAGCATGCGGAGCTGGCGTGACATGAGCCTATCCCTGCACGACGCCCTCGCCGACCTGCCGCTCGTCGCCATCCTCCGCGGCGTCAAGCCGGAGGAGGTGGAGGCCATCGGCGCCGCCCTGGTCGAGGCCGGGTTCCGCTGCATCGAGGTGCCGCTGAACTCGCCCCGGCCCTTCGACAGCATCCGCCGCCTGGCCGACCGCTTCGGGACGGAGGTGCTGATCGGCGCCGGCACGGTGCTGAAGCGCGAGGACGTGGCCCGGGTCCAGGCCTCCGGCGGCAATCTCATCGTGATGCCGCACGCCGATGTCGAGGTGATCGCCGAGGCTCGGCGCCTGAACCTGGTCTGCGCCCCGGGCGCCGCCACCCCCACCGAGGCCTTCGCGGCGCTGAAGGCCGGCGCCGACGCGGTCAAGATCTTCCCGGCCGAGGCGATCCCGCCCGCGGTGGTCAAGGCCTGGCGGGCGGTGGTCCCGGCCGCGGTGCCGCTGATCGCGGTCGGCGGCATCACCCCGGACCGGATGGCGGCCTATCGTGACGCCGGCGCCAACGGCTTCGGCCTCGGCTCCGCCCTCTACAAGCCCGGCATGACCGCGGCCGAGGTGGCCGCCACCGCCGCCGTCTTCGCCCAGGCCTGGCGGGCGCTGAAGGGCTGACGAGGGCGCCGGCCGTCGAGAGGGATTTCGGCGATGGCGGACGGCATCATCTACGCGCATTCGCTTCCCGGTCGGCCGATGGACCGCTGGGAAAGCCTGTCGGATCACCAGGAGGCGGTCGCGGCCCTGGCGGCGGAGTTCGCCGCAGTGTTCGGCTGGGCGGAGGTGGCCCGCCTCGCCGGCCGCCTGCACGATATCGGCAAGCTCTCCGCCGCGTTCCAGGCCTATATCGCCGGGCAAAGGGAGTCGGGCGGCGATCATTCCTCGGCCGGGGCGCGGATCGCGCTCGATGCCTATAGGCTCCCGCTCGGCACGATGCTCGCCGCCATCATCGCGGCACATCACGCCGGCCTGGCCGACGGCATCGATCTGGCGCGCCGGCTGGAGGGGGCGGCGGGCCTGGTCCCCGCCGGATGGCAGGCGCAGGCTGGGCCGCTGCCGCCCCAGCCGGAGCTGAAGCCCACACGGGCCTTCAACTGGCAGGCGGGACCGAAGGGCTTCGCCGCAAGCTTCCTTGTCCGGATGCTGTTCTCGTGCCTGGTCGACGCCGACTTCCTGGCGACCGAGCGATTCTATGCGGCGGCGGAGGGCGCGCCGGCCGAGCGCGGCGGCCATACGAGCCTCGCCGCGCTGCGCGACCGGTTGCGCGCCCATATGGCGGAGAAACGCGCGGCGGCCGAGCCGACGCCGCTCAACGCCCTGCGCGCCACGATCCTCGACCATGCGGTCAGCAAGGCCGAGCTTACGCCCGGCCTGTTCACCCTCACCGTCCCGACCGGGGGCGGCAAGACCCTAGCCTCGCTCTCCTTCGCGCTCGAGCACGCGGTCCGCCACGGCCTTCGCCGCGTCATCTACGTCATTCCCTACACCTCGATCATCGAGCAGACGGCGCAGGTGTTCCGCCAGGCGCTGGGCGGCGAAGAGGATATCCTCGAACACCATGCCAGCTTCGACTGGGAGCGGGCGCGCCGGACGCCCCGCGCCGACGACGAGGCGCCGGATGCGCTGGCCAAGCTGCAGCGGGCGGCGGAGAACTGGGACGTGCCGATCGTCGTCACCACCGCGGTGCAGTTC
The DNA here is from genome assembly GCF_000423185.1 of Inquilinus limosus DSM 16000. Taxonomy (GTDB): domain Bacteria; phylum Pseudomonadota; class Alphaproteobacteria; order DSM-16000; family Inquilinaceae; genus Inquilinus; species Inquilinus limosus. The sequence goes on from NZ_KE383988.1 coordinate 59,785, forward strand.
TTCGAGAGCCTGTTCGCCGACCGGCCGTCGCGCTGCCGCAAGCTGCACAACATCGCCGGCAGCGCCGTCGTGCTGGACGAGGCGCAGACCATGCCGGTGCATCTGCTGCGCCCCTGCATGGCGGCGATCGACGAGCTGGCGCGGCACTATGGCGCCAGTATCGTGCTCTGCACCGCCACACAGCCGGCGCTGCGCACGGTCGACGGGTTCGAGAACGGCGGCTTCGCCATCGACGATGCACGCGAGCTGGCTCCCGATCCGCAGGCTCTCTACCGCAGGCTGAAGCGGGTCGCCGTCGAGCGGCTGCCGGGACCGGTCGACGATGCGGCGATCGCACGGCGCTTCGCCGAGCAGCCGCAGATGCTGTGCATCGTCAACCGGCGCGCCCATGCGCAGCGGCTGTTCGCGGCCATCCGCGACCTGCCGGGCGCGGTGCATCTCTCCACCCTGATGTGCCCGCGCCACCGCCGGCAGGTGCTGGCCGGGCTGCGCGACAGGCTGCGCCAGGGACAGCCGGTGCGGCTGGTGGCGACATCGTTGATCGAGGCGGGGGTCGACATCGATTTCCCCGAGGTCTGGCGCGCCGCCGCCGGCATCGATTCGATCGCGCAGGCCGCGGGCCGCTGCGCCCGCGAGGGCACGCTGACGGACGGCGAGGGGCGGCCGCGGCTCGGGCGGGTCGTGGTGTTCGAACCGGCCGACGTTAAACCACCGCACGACCTGCTCTTGCGTTGGCAGGCGGCGCAGCCGGCGCTGGCCAAGCATGCCGACCCGCTGGGGCTCGACGCCGTGCGCGACTTCTTCGGCGAGCTCTATTGGCGGAAGAGCGATGCGGCGCTGGACGCAGCGAAGGTCGGTGCGAGTCCCGGCATCCTCCCGGCGATCCGGGAGCGCGCCGCCGACTGGGCCTTCCCCTTCGCCTCGATCGCGCAGGCCTTCCGCCTGATCGACGAGGCGATGGAGCCGGTGATCGTGCCCTGGCGCGCGGACGAGGCCGACCGGGAGGCGGAGGAACTGCTGGCCCGGATCGCCGCGCAGCCGAAGCCGTCCGGCCCGGATCTGCAGCGGCTGCAGCAATACACCGTGCCGCTCCCCAGGAATAAATGGCAGGACTGGCTGGCACGAGGTGCGCTGACGCCGGTCCATCCGGCGCTCGGCGAGGCGATCTTGCGATTCGCGGATCTGGCGCATTACCGGCCGGACACCGGCGTTGATCTGGAGGAGCCGACCTATCGCGACGCCGAGCGGAATGTGTTCTGAGGGCAGGCACCGCTGAAACGCGTGAGGTACGGCTGCGATGGAGCTCTATGAACTTTACTGACGCGCGTTGGAAACGCGACTGCTGTACCTCTTAAGGCCAAGTTGATCGCTCTCGGCCAATCCTGACACGATCGTGTTCGGAGGGACGATCTATGGCGAGGCGAAAGGGCGTCATACTGCGTATCCGTATTCGCGGGGCGCTCATCGAGATCGATCTCGACGTCACACCTCCACCGGTCGCTCGGAAATCAACGTCGAGTGCGGATCGAAACACTGAAGCGCGTTGGAATGCGACTCGCCCCCGGCGCCCGCCGGGGGCCCTATTGTCCGGGCTGCGAAGATGTGCTCAGATTAGATTATTCAGATCCGGATTATAGCTTTGCATTCCTGCTAGATGATTTCAGTCCGCCTCCCGCCGTCATTGAGGGGAGCCCATGAGTTACGGCATCAGGCTGCGCGTCTGGGGTGAGCGCGCGTGTTTCACAAGGCCGGAGATGAAGGTCGAGCGCGTCTCCTATGACGTGATGACCCCGTCGGCCGCCCGCGGCATCCTGGAGGCGATCCATTGGAAGCCGGCGATCCGCTGGGTCGTCGACCGGATCCATGTGCTGAAGCCGATCCGCTTCCAGTCCTTCCGGCGCAACGAGGTCGGCGCCAAAGCCAGCGCCGCGACCGCCGAGCGCGCCATGCGCGCCGGCTCCGGCGCGGGGCTGGGCCTTGTTGTCGAGGATCATCGGCAGCAGCGCGCGACGACGCTGCTGGTCGATGTCGACTACGTCATCGAGGCGCATTTCGAGCGGACGGGCAAGGCCGGGGCCGAGGATACCGACGCCAAGCACATCAGCATGTTCAACCGGCGTGCGGCTTCCGGCCAGTGCTTCCACCGGCCGTGCCTGGGCACCCGGGAATTCGCCGCCGATTTCGAGCTGATCCCGGAAGGCGCGCCGCTGCCCGCCGGCACTCTGCCCGAAGATCAAAAGAACCGCGACCTGGGCTGGATGCTGTTCGACATCGACTTCGCCAATGACCGCACCTCGCGCTTCTTCCATGCGCGGCTCACGGACGACAATGTGCTCGACGTGCGGCGCTGCCTGGCCGAGGGCACTGTTTCGTGACCGTCCTGCAGGCGCTCGACCGCTACTACGACCGGATGGCCAGCCGAGGGGAGGCCGAGCAGCCCGGCTTCTCGCGCGAGAAGATCAGCTTCGCCATCACTCTGTCGGAGGAGGGCGAGCCGGTCGAAGTGGTCGACCTGCGGGCCGCGAGCGGCAAGCGGCTGGTGCCGCAGCTGCTCTCCGTCCCCGCGGCGGTCAAGCGGACGGTCGCGATCCTGCCGAACGCTTTCTGGGACAAGAGCGCCTATCTGCTCGGCCGCACCGCGGGCGAAGGCGGGCGCACGGCGCAGGAGCATGCGGCGTTCAAGGCAATGCATCTGGAGATGCTGGCCTACAGCAACGATCCAGGCCTAGTGGCGCTGCAGCGATTCCTGGAAGGCTGGACGCCCGAGCGCTTCGACGCCCCGCCGTTCAGCCCGGAGATGCTCGACGCGAACATCGTCTTCCGGCTGGACGGCGAGCAGCGTTTCCTGCACGAGCGCGAGGCCGCCCGCGCCCTGCTGGCCCGCCGCGCCGGGGTTGAGGGCAAGCGCGCCTTCTGCCTCGTCACCGGGCTGGAGGCGCCGGTGGCGAGGCTTCATCCCACCATCAAGGGCGTCGTCGGCGCGCAATCCTCGGGCGCCGCGCTCGTCTCCTTCAACCTCGACGCCTTCACCTCCTACGGCAAGGAACAGGGCGACAACGCGCCGACCTCGGAGGCGGCGGCGTTCCGGTACGGCGCCGCGCTCAACGGCCTGCTCGACCGGTCCGGCCGCAACCGCTTGAAGCGCGGCATCGGCGACGCGACGGTGGTGTTCTGGGCCGACACGGCCGGGGTCGGCGAGACGGCGGCGCAGGCGGCGGAGGACTGGGTCGCGGCGATGCTCGAGCCGCCGGACGACGAGAGCGAAGCGGCGAGGCTGCGTGACCAGCTCGAAAAGGTGGCGGCCGGGCGGCCGCTCGCGACGCTCGATGCTAGGCTCGACGAACACACGAAGTTCCACGTCCTCGGCCTCGCTCCCAACGCGGCACGCCTCTCGATCCGCTATTGGCTGACCGGCGATTTCGGCGAGTTCGCCAAGCGGCTGGCGGACCATCACCGCGATCTCGCCATCGATCCGCTGCCCTGGCGGCGGCCGCCTTCGATCGCCTGGCTGCTGGTCAAGTGCACGGCGCTGCAGGAGAAGGCGGAGAACGTGCCGCCGCTGCTGGCCGGGGAGATGGCGCGCGCCGTTCTGACGGGCACGCCCTATCCGCGCACGCTGCTGTCGGCCGCGATCATGCGCCTGCGCGCCGGCGACGACCCGGGCACCGGCTGGCACGCCGCCGCGATCCGGGCGGTGCTGCTGCGCGACCGGCGCGCGAAGCTCGCAGCCGGATCCGACCCCATCGATCTTTCCAGGGAGGGACTGCCCGTGGGCCTCGACAGGGATAATCCGCATCCCGCCTATCAGCTCGGCCGCCTGTTCGCGGCGGTGGAGACGGCGCAGCGCATGGCGCTGGGCCAGGTGAACGCGACCATCCGCGACCGCTATTTCGGCGCGGCCTCGGCCACGCCCGGCAGCGTCTTCCCGCTGCTGATGCGCGGCGCCCAGGCGCACCTCGGCAAGCTGCGCAAGAGCGGCAAGGGCGGCTGGCTGGAGCGCGAGATCGAGGAGATCCACGCCAAGCTGCCGCCGGAGCTGCCGCGGTCGCTGAGGCTCGAGGCGCAGGGGCGGTTCGTGCTCGGCTACTACCACCAGCGCCGGGGCCAGTTCGCCAGCCGCGAGGCCCAGGCCGAGATCGACAGTATGGACGGGGAGGGGACCGGCAGTGACGACGAATAATGGGGCGGGCTTGGCGCGGCGGCACGAATTCGTGCTGTATTTCGACGTCGCCAACGGCAACCCGAACGGCGATCCCGACGCCGGCAACCTGCCGCGCCTGGACCCGGAAACCAATCAGGGTCTGGTCTCGGACGTGGCGCTGAAGCGCAAGGTGCGGAACTACGTCGCCATGGCGCGGCCGGAGGCGCCGGGCCACGAGATCTACATGCGCGACGGGGCGACGCTGAACAACGAGCACAAGCGCGCCTGGACCGCGATCCTGCCCGATGTCACCAAGGCCGATGAGCTCAAGAGGCTGCCGAAGGACGACGCCAAGGCGCGCGAGCTGACGCGCTGGATGTGCGCCAATTTCTGGGACATCCGCGCCTTCGGGGCGGTGATGACGACCGGCGTCAATGCCGGCCAGGTCCGCGGCCCGGTGCAGCTGGCCTTCGCCCGCTCGGTCGAGCCGATCCTGCCGCTGGAGGTCTCGATCACCCGCCTCGCCGCGACCACCGAGGCCGATGCGGAGGCCAAGGGCGGCCGCACCATGGGCCGCAAGCACATCGTGCCCTATGGCCTGTATCGCGCGCACGGCTTCGTCTCGGCGCCGCTGGCCTCGCATCCGGTCAAGGGCACCGGCTTCTCCGACGCCGATCTCGACCTGCTGTTCGAGGCGCTGACGAACATGTTCGAGCATGACCGCTCGGCCGCGCGCGGCGAGATGGCGACGCGCCGGCTGATCGTGTTCCGCCACGCCTCGGCGCTGGGCAACGCCCGGGCGCAGGACCTGTTCGCCCGGGTGAAGACCTGGCGGCGCTTCAAGGGCGAGAGGCACGAGCCGGGCGACGACCGTCTGGACAACGCGCCGCCGGCGCGCAGCTTCGACGACTACGAGATCACGATCGACCGCGACGGCCTGCCGGACGGGATCGAGATCGTCGAGCATTGAGGCATGCCGCCGGGCCCGCCCGCCCTCGATCGGGAGGCCGAGGATGCGCTGATCCCGCTCTCGGCGCTGCAGCACTATCTGTTCTGCCCGCGCCAATGCGCGCTGATCCATGTCGAGCAGCTCTGGGCCGAGGATGCGGCGACGGCGGAAGGGCAGCTGCTGCACGCGAAGGCGGACGCCGCCCGGCCGGAGACGCGGCCGGGCGTGCGGGTGGCACGCGGGCTGGCCGTGCGGTCCCTGGCGCTCGGCGTCGCCGGCCGGGCGGATGTGGTGGAGTTCCGCGGCGCCGGCGCGGCCGGCCGCGGCCAGCCCTTCCCGATCGAGTACAAGCGCGGCCGGCCGAAGGCGCACCGGGCCGACGAGGTGCAGCTTTGCGCCCAGGCGATCTGCCTGGAGGAGATGTTCGGCGTTCCCGTGCCCGAGGGGGCGCTGTTCTACGGCGAGACGCGCCGGCGGCATCCGGTCGTGTTCGACGACGCGCTGCGCGCCCTGACGGCGCGGGTCGCCGCCGAGACGCGGGCGATGATCGCCGCGATGAAGACGCCGCCCCCTATCCGCACCCCGGCCTGCAAGCGCTGCTCGCTGCTGACGCTGTGCCAGCCGGCGCGGCTGGAGAAGGCGCCCGCGGTCCGGCGCTGGCTCGCGGCGCAGATCGGCGGGTGAGGGCGAAGACATGCGGCGCATGCTCAACACCGTCTATGTGACCAGCGAGAAGGCCTGGCTGCGCAAGGACGGCGAGAACCTTGTGATCGAGGTCGAGGGCGCCGAACGCGGCCGGGCGCCGCTGCACATGCTGGACGGAATCGTCAGCTTCGGCCGGCCGGGCGCGTCGCCGGCGCTCCTCGCCGCCTGCGCGGAAGCCGGGATCACGGTCTCGCATCTCGATCCCAACGGCCGGTTCCTGGCCCGGGTGGAGGGCGCCCGCACCGGCAATGTGCTGTTGCGGCGGGCCCAGTTCCGCGCCGCCGACGATCCGGCGCGCGCGGTGCCGATCGTGCGCGGCATCGTCGCGGCCAAGACGGCGAACCAGCGCACCGTCATCCGCCGCGCCCTGCGCGATCACGGCGAGGCCATGCCGGCCGCGGACAGGGACGGGTTGGCCGAAGCCGAGCGCCGGCTGACCGACATCGCCCGCCGCACGCTCGCCGCGGCGGAGGTGGAGGCGCTGCGCGGGCTGGAGGGCGAGGCGGCGCTCGTCTATTTCGGCGGATTCAATCGCATGCTGCGGACCGGCGACCCGGCCTTCGCCTTCGGCGGCCGGTCGCGCCGCCCGCCGCTCGACCGGATCAACGCCCTGCTGTCGTTCCTCTACGCCATGCTCGGCCATGACTGCCGCTCGGCGCTCGAGGCGCATGGGCTCGACCCCCAGGTCGGGTTCCTGCATGCCGACCGGCCGGGCAGGGCGGGCCTGGCGCTCGACCTGATGGAAGAGCTGCGGCCGGTGCTCGCCGACCGGCTGGCGCTCAGCCTGGTCAATCGGCGGCAGCTGGCGCCGGAGGATTTCGTGATCGAGGAGGCCGGCGGGGTGCGGCTGACCGACGACGCCCGCAAGCGCGTGCTGGCGGCCTGGCAGGAGCGGAAGCGGGACGAGCTTCGCCACCCCTTCCTCGACGAGCCGATGCCGCTCGGCCTCGTCGCCCACGCCCAGGCCCAGCTTCTGGCGCGGCACCTGCGCGGCGATCTCGACGGGTATCCGGGCTTCGTATGGAGATGAACCGTGCTGATGCTGATCACCTATGACGTCAGCACGGCGACGAGCGCCGGCCGGAAACGGCTGCGGCGGGTGGCGCGGGCGTGCCTCGACCACGGCCAGCGTGTGCAGAACTCGGTGTTCGAATGCGAGGTGGACCCGGCGCAGTGGACCGCGCTCAAGGCCAGGCTGATCGGCGAGATCGACCCGGCGGCGGACAGCCTCCGCTTCTACCGGCTGGGCGCGGAGGGCCATCGGCGGGTGGAGCATGTCGGCGCCAAGCCGACGCTCGACCTGGAGGGGCCGCTGGTGTTCTGACCCGGCCGCGCGAACCCGGAGCGGACACGAGATGGCCGGGAGGTTCGCGCTCGGCCCATCCTCTTGCCGGCGGCCCGCTTTCCGGGGCTGCGGAATCGATCTCCTCTCATGTTGCCCTGGGGAAAGGGCGGGTTCGCGCAGGCAGAGGGATTCTGCGTTATCCGGC
>NZ_KE383988.1:68816-183680 GCF_000423185.1 Inquilinus limosus DSM 16000
TTGACGGGGTTGCCCCTGTCACGGGGGCGTGGATCGAAACTCCGTCATTGGTGGAATTGGAATGTCGATGCCACTCTGGGCGGCCCCTGGATCGCCGGGTCAAGCCCGGCGATGACAATAAAAAGGGCCTTACTCCTCTTTCCCACCTCGGAAACCCTTGACCGGACACCTGTGGGTCACGCCCGGGCATGACATTTTGAGTAAGGGCCGGTCCCGGGGCTACGCCCAATCCCGGCCGTGACACCGGACCGCCCGCCGTCTATGACCATCGCAGGAGCGACCGGGCAGAGGATCAACGCGTGGTGCAGGACGGGGGCGTTCAGGCCGGGGTCGAACAGCCGGGCTTTCTGCGGCGGCAATACGACCGGCTGATCCGGGCGGCGCACGGGCCGCGGGCGCAGTGGACGCTGGCCGGCGTGTCCTTCGCCGAAAGCTCCTTCTTCCCGATCCCGCCCGACGTCGTGCTGATCCCGATGATGCTCGCCAATCCGCGGCGGGCCTGGTGGCTGGCGGGGCTGTGCACCGTGGCCTCGGTGCTGGGCGGCCTGGTCGGCTACGCCATCGGCTACTTCCTGTTCGAGACCGTCGGCTCCTGGCTGATCAACGTCTACGGCCTGCAGGCCGGGTTCCAGGAGTTCCAGCAGAAATACGCCGAATGGGGCAGCTGGATCATCCTGGCCAAGGGGGTGACGCCGATCCCCTACAAGCTGGTGACCATCACCAGCGGCGTGGCCCAGTTCCCGATCGTGCCATTCATCCTGTCCTCGCTGGCCTCGCGCGGCCTGCGGTTCTTCCTGATCGCGGTGCTGATGCGGATCTATGGCGACCAGGTGCGCTACTATCTGGAGAAGTATCTGAACTGGGCTTTCTGGGGATTCCTGGCCCTCGTCGCCGTCGGCTTCGCGGTGATGACGCAGTTCTGACGAAAGAACGGTCTGGCCCTCCAGCCAAAGACATGTTTTCCTAGTCCGGACGTCCCTGGGGGAGGATTTCCGGAATGATGCCGCGCATCTTACCAGTATCGGCGATCGTCTTCCCATTGCTTGTCGCCGTCTGCCATCCGGCGGCGGGGCAGGAGAAGACGACGGACCAGGCGATCACGGAGCTGCTGGGCGACCCCGCGCCGTACCGGCAGGTGTTCGAGGCCCTGCAGAAGGCGGTCCGGGCGCATGCCGCCGCCGATGTCGCGGCGCTGGTCTCCTACCCGATCGACGTCACCATCGGCGGCCGCAAGGTCGCGATCCGGACGCCGAAGGATTTCGCGGCCCGCTACGACCAGGTCATGACGCCGGCCATCACGGCGGCGGTGCTGAACGAGACCTACGAGGATCTCGGCGTCAACGATCAGGGCCTCAGGGTCGGCGACGGCGAGGTGTGGATCTCCGGGATCTGCGCCGACAATGCCTGCAAGTCGGTCCGGGTCCAGGTGGTCACGATCCAGCCCGGGCCGGAAGGGGCGGCCGCGCCGGCACCCGCACCCGCGCCGACGCCGGCCAAGACGGCCGCGGCCCCGTCCGCCGGGCCGCTCAAGCAGTTCAAGGACTGGGTGATCGGCTGCGACAACCTGCGGGGCTGCACCGCGCTGGGGCTGACGGCCGAGGACGGCGCCGACGTCGCCTATCTGTCGGTGTCCCGGACCGGGGCGGCGGAGGAGGGGCCGCGCGTCGCCGTCACCCTCCTGGCCGATGATCCGGTGTCGGGCGCGGCCCTGACGCTGGCCGTGGACGGGCAAGGGAGCGCGCCGCTGCCGGTGACCTGGGATGGCGACTATGCCACCGCCGCGCTCCCGGATGCGGCGGCGGCGCAGCTCCTGGCAGCGCTGCGCTCCGCCAGGACCCTGACGGTCGGCCTGCGGGCGGGATCGAAGACGGTGAAGAGCGCCACGGTCTCTCTCGCGGGCGCGACGGCGGCACTGCTGTTCATGGACGACCAGCAGAAACGCGTCGGCACGGTCACGGCGCTGGTGCGGAAGGGGGATGCGCCCGCCTCGTCGATCCCGCCGGTGCCGGACCCGCCAAAGCTCGAGGCCAGGAAGATGGCCGCGCTGTCCGACCCGTTGCCGCCGCTGCCGCAGGGACTCGAGCGGTCGCGCGACGAGAGCTGCAAGGATGCCGAGGATGTCGTGCTCAGGCTCTCGGATACGGCGGTCCTCTGGGGCCTGTGCGACGATGCCGGCGCCTACAACCAGGATTACCGGTTCTGGATCACCGGCGCGGGCGCGCCGAAGCCGGTGTCCTTCGCCATTGCCGGGGACCTGGACGGGTCCGACTCAGCCCTGCTGGTCAACCCGTCGCTGTCGGATGACGGCATGACGCTCAACGGCTTCTACGAGAGCAGGGGCGTGGGCGATTGCGGCGAGGTCGCCGACTGGGCCTGGGACGGCGAGGCTCTGCGCTTGGCCCGGCTGGCTAGGATGGACGAGTGCCGCGGCGTGGCGCCGGACGACTGGCCGGTGCTGTTCCGGACGGGGCGGTGAGGCGGGCGGCGGCTCGCTCTCCCTGGCTGCGGTGCCGATGCGGATCCATGGCGGCCAGGCGCGGTGTTGTCTGGAGAAGTCGCTGAACGGGCCTTCCGGGGCTTCCCCATGCTGGCTGCCCTCGGCTTCGCCGTGATGACGCAGGTCCAGCCGAAGCCGCCCGGCCCGTCGCCAGGGAGGTCGGGCCATGTCCACGCAAGCCATCCTGCTGCCCCTCTTCGTCCACGTCGCGCTGATCTTCCTGCTCGCGATCCGGACGCTGCGATCGCGCCATCGCGCCTTGCAGGGGGCCGCCTCCGCCCAGCCGGCGCGCGGCACCGGGATCCCGGACCGCCTTCAAAGCCAGCTGCAGCTGTCGCTGCTGTTCTTCGTCCTCGTCATCCTGGCGATGATGACGAGAAAGGCCGATCTGCTGTTCGTCGTGATGTCCTGGGTCCTGGTCGTCGTCCTCGTTGTCCATGCGGCGGCCGAGGCCGGATCCGGCGGTCCGCGACTCCGCGCCGGTGCCTTCGCGGCCGCCATCCTGCTGCTGCTGGCGATGTGGGTGATCTTCGCCCTGCGCATCCTGCTGGCCGGGGTGGAGCCGGTGTGATTCCCCAGGGCGACCCGTTGACTTGCCGACCCCCGCGCGACCAGCATCGACCATGACCACGGCCCTGGATGCGCCGGCCGACGCGCTGAATCCGCAGGAGCAGACATTCGTCGCCATCATGCGCGAGCATGGCTGGCATCACATGGGTGTGCTCGGCGACGCCGAGCATTCGGAGTTCTCCTACTCCACGGGCTTCTGGCTGACGCTCCGGCACCCCGAGATCATCGTCTTCTCCCTGCCGCAGCAGGTCGCGGGTCGGGTGCTCTGGGACCTCTACCGCGATTTCCAGAAAGGCCGGGTCTTTCCGGTCGGCGTGCGGCTCTCGGAAGTGTTCGCGAATGTCGACGCCTATCTGATGCCCGTCGGCAGGCAGCACTACGCCGATCATCTCGGCTGGAGCCGCTGGTTCTACGGCAACGACGACTTCCCTTGCCTGCAACTGGTCTGGCCGGACAAGCGGGGCGCCTTTCCATGGGAGGCGGCTTGGCAGCAATCCTTTCCGCAATTGCATCCGGACCTGACTCCGGCGGGGTGGATTCACGCCTTGAAATCCTGAGGACCCCGCGCGAGCGCCGCCCCTCACACCGTCGAGACGATCCAGGCCGGCCGATACCATCCGGCTTCGCTTCGTCTGGAACGAATAGATGGACATCGAGAAGGCGCCGATGGCGAAAGGCATGGCGACCAGCTTGGCGACGGCCGGGATGGAATGGGTCCGGCGAATGCCTTCTTCTCCGTCATCGCGAGGTGCGAAGCGCCGTGGCGATCCAGAGGCCGGCACCGCTGGATGGCCACGCCCCTTCGGGGCTCGCCATGACGAAGTTGCGTTCCGGTGGGCGGCGCGTGTCGTCAGGCGGAGCGCAGGGCCGCGGCGACCGAGGTCAGGACGGTCTCGGCCGCCCCGCCGGCGGGGATGCCTGAGACCTGGCCGTCGCCGGTCTCCACCAGCAGCCAGCCGTCATCCAGCCGCCGTGTGTTATCGACCGTGGCGAAACGGCTCGGCAGCGCGCGGGCGATGGCCTTCAGCAACTGCGGCGGCGGGGCTTCGGCGGTGGTCGAGGCCGTGAAGCGCGGCCAGCAGCCCAGGATCCGGCCATCCAGAGCGAAGCAGCGCCATTCCTCGGCCGCGCCGTCGGTCGCGACGGCGAGGGGGACATAGCGGCGGAAGACCAAGCCGCCGGTCAGGCTGTCGCCCTGCAGCTCTACGAAACGCCCGATGACGCGGCGCACGGCCGCACGATCGGCGGCATCCGGGATGAAGCAGGCCTTGGACCAGTAGCCGGCGGCCTGCGACTTGACCCAGTCCTTGACTGTTGCCGCCGCGTTGCCGAACGAGGCCAGCGCTCTGGACAGCGCCGCGTCGTCGCCGATGCGTTCCCGGTCAACCCAGGTGGTCTGCGGCATCCAGCGGCCGACGAAGGCGTGAGCCGTTGGCAGATGGTGGCAGGCCGCATACTCCTCGGGCGTGTTGAGGAGCCGGACCCCGCACTTGGACAAGGCAGTGAACAGCCGCCCATAGGCCTCGGCGGACATCATCCAGCCGCGATAGACGGCCAGGCCGGGACCGTCGATCGGGGCGCGTTGCAGGGCCGCTCCGGCGTCGGGCCAGCGTTCGACCGCGTCATGGTCGACCAGCAGCCGGCGCAGCCCGAGCCGATCCGCGATCTCCGCCTCCTCGCCGAACGCCGGGTCCGGAGATCGTGGCGACAGGGGATCAGCGCAGAGGAGGACGTACGATTCCGGCATGCAGCGGCGCCGGCTAGACCTCTTCCCAGGACGGCAGCCCGTGCTTGCGCGCGGTGCGGCGCAGCAACCAAGCCATCATGACGCCGAATGCGGTTCCTGCGAGCAGAGATCCGATGATCCGCCCAGGCATCGCCGATCCGCCGGGTGCCCCATCCATCAGCCAAGTAAGGATGCCGTAGCCGACCGCGAAGGAGAGACCCATGATCGCCGCATTGACCAACGGAGGGGCGAACAGCGGCGGCGGCACGGCGACGCCGAGGCGCCAGAGCAGGCGATGGAGCAGGGGCGCCCCGCGCCTGATCCCCTTCGTCTCCAGCAATGCGCGAGCCCTGGCCAGCCTGTCCTGGAAGCTCATCCGCATCTCCACGGTCCGACCCGCCTGAAGGGCTTCTGATGGTGTTCCATCGGCCGCCCCTGCGCAATGCCGCCCTGAACCGGAGAGGCTACCCCGCCCTCACCAGCAGCCGCCCCGCCCGATCCACCTCCGTCTCGCCGGCGCGCCAGGACATCCGGCCGTTGACCAGGACGAAGTCGATGCCGCGCGACGGGGTCTTCGGCGACTCGTAGGTGGCGGCGTCGGCGATGTGGTGCGGGTCGAACACCACCAGGTCGGCGGCGCAGCCCTCGCGCACCAGGCCGCGGTCGGGCAGGTTGAAGCGCATCGCCGACAGGCCGGTCATCTTGTGCACCGCCGTCTCCAGCGGGAACAGGCCGAGGTCGCGGCTGTAATGGCCCAGCACGCGCGGGAAGGTGCCCCAGAGCCGCGGATGCGGGTGGCTGTCATGCGGCAGCCCGTCCGAGCCGATCATGGTCAGCGGGAAGGACAGGATGCGGCGGACATCGGCCTCGTCCATCTGGAAGTAGATGGCGCCGGCCGGGTGCAGCCGAACCGCCGCCTCCTTCTCCGTGCAGCCCCATTCCGCGGCGATCTCGGCCAGGTCGCGGCCCGCCATCTCCGGCTTGGCCTTCGACCAGGCGACCATGATCCGGATGTCGCCGGTGACATGGTCCGGGTCCAGCACGGTCGAGCCGGCGGTGTAGGGATAGGCGTCGAGCCCGACCGGCTGGTTTTCGCTCGCCGCCTCGATCACCGGCAGGGTCTCGCGGCTGCGGCCCCAATTGTGCGGCCCGGCGCATTTGTGGTGCGAGATCACCACCGGCACCCGGGCGCGGCGGGCGGTGCTGAAGCTCTCCTCCAGCGAATCCAGCACCTTGTCGTGCTCGTCGCGCATATGGGTGGCGTAGACGCCGCCGCGGTCGGCCAGCAGCTCTGCCAGCGCCACCACCTCGTCGGCATCGGCCCCGGCGTTGGGCTTGTAGTAGAGGCCGGTGGAGAAGCCGATGGCGCCTTGGTCCAGGCTGTCGGCCAGGAGGCGCCGCATGGCATCGATCTCGCCGGCATTCGCCTTGCGGCCGACATCCGGCATGGTGCCGACGCGCAGCGAAGAATGGCCGATCAGCGCCGCCACGTTGACGCCGGGCGTCACCTCGTCCAGCCGGGCACGGTAGTCGGCGAAGCTCGGGAACTCGTAGGCCGACCGGTCGCCCAGCAGGTTCAGCGGCGGCGGCGGGGCGCGGTCCAGCGTCAGCGGCGACAGGCTGATGCCGCAATTGCCGACCACCACCGTGGTCACGCCCTGGCTGATCTTCGGCAGCATCGCCGGGTCGTCGATCACCGCCCGGTCGTCATGGGTGTGCACGTCGATGAAGCCGGGCGCGACCACCCGGCCGGCGACGTCGACCGTCTCCAGCGCCTGCGCCGGCGCGATGCCGCCGGGCGGGGCCACGGCGGCGATGCGGTCGCCGAGGATGGCGACGTCGGCCTCGCGGCGCGGCGCGCCGGAGCCGTCGATCACGGTGCCGTTGCGGAGCAGCAGGTCGTAGGGGGCGCGGTCAGGCATGGATCTTCTTCCGTCGGGCGGGGCGGGGCGACACGTCGCGGGGCGGCGCTGGCGGCGCCGGCTCGTCGAGGGTGGGGATCTGGCTGAGAGTGTATTTGACCCGGCGCAGGCTTTCGAGGGCGGCCGGGCCGCGCCGCATGGCCACGCCGGTGGCGATCACGTCGATCACCGCCATATGGGCGAGGCGAGAGGCGGTGGGCTTGAAGATGTCGGCATCCTCCGGCGGGGCGGCCGCCAGGACGATGTCGGCGGCGTGCGCCAGGGGCGTGTCCGGGCGGGTGAGGGCGATCACGGTGGCGCCGTATTGCCGGGCGATCTCGGCGCTCTCCACCAGGTCGCGGAAGCGGCCGGAGGCGCAGACCGCCAGCACGCAGTCGCCGGGGCCGAGCGTCGCGGCCGACATGCGCTGCAGCTGGGTGTCGGCGTGGAAGTCGGTCGGCAGGTCGAGCCGGAAGAAGCGCAGATAGGCGTCGTGGCCGACGGCGTGCGAGCCGCCGCCGACGCCGTAGATGTCGAGCCGCCGGGCCTTGGCGATCGCCTCGATCGCCTGGCGCAGCGGCTGCGGGTCGATCTGGTCGCGGACGACGGTCACCGCTTCGATCACGCTGTCCAGCACCCGGTCCGCCAGCTGGGCGACGTCGTCGGGCGGCGCGCCGGCCCCCATGGCGGCGGACGCGCGCCGCGCCAGATAGGGGCTGGCGACGGCCAGGTTCTGCGCCAGCTTGACCTTGAAGTCGCGCACGCTGTCGCAGCCCAGCGCCCGGCAGAAGCGGGTCACCGAGGGCTCGCTGACCTTCGCACGGCGCGCCAGCTCGGCGATGCTGGCGCGGGTGGCGAAGCCGGGATCGGCCAGCACCGCCTCCGCCACCCGCTGCTCGGAGGGCCGCAGCGACGCCTCCATCCGGCGCAGGCGCGAGACGATGTCGACCACATAGGCCATCAGACGGCCTCGCGGGGGTGGTGGAGCGGACTTACGCGTCGATCCGAAAGGCCGATCGCGCGCGTGCGAAGGAATTGCCTCTCCCGCTTGCGGGAGAGGTCGGGCTCGCGCAGCGAGACCGGGTGAGGGCCGAGCGCCCGTGCTACCGGAAGCGACGCTTCAGGGTGGAGACCATGCGCTTCACGACATATTCCGCAAACTCGGCTAGACCGCTGGCCCTCACCCGGACCTCCTTCGGAGGTCCGACCTCTCCCGCAAGCGGGAGAGGCAATTGGATCGCGCCCGGCAGATCTGTGAGTGCCAGGGAAGGAATGGTCGAGGGCAATGCGCGTCCGCATCAGAAGAACGTCCGGATCGCGCCAGAGACGCGGTAGTCGTCCTCCACCACCATCATCACCTGCCATTTGTCGAAGGTGGTGCAGGGGTGGGAGATGCCGCAGCAGACCAGGTCGCCGACCTGCGGATCGAAGCCCTCGGGCAGCTTCAGATAGGCGTGCTGGTCGTTCATCGCGGTCAGCGCGGCGCCGGCCGGCACCGGCTGCGAGGCCGCGGCGCCGGCGGGGCGCCACAGGGTCGGGATCGGCAGCTCGATGTCGTAGGAGACGTCGCGCTTGCCCATGGTCAGCAGCGCCAGCCTAGGCTCCGGCCGCGACTGCACCATCGACCAGACCTCCAGCGCGGGCTCCAGGGCGCCATGCCGGCGCCAGTCGGCCGGGATGCGGCGGAGGATGTGCTCGAAGATCCGGGTGTACTCGCCGGAATCATGGGTCAGATAGCAGCCGCTGCGCACCACCACCTGGGTCGGGCGGGAGAGGCGCACCGCCGAGAGCTTCCGGGCGACGATGTCGTAATAGGCCGAGCCGCCGGCGCTCAGCAGGACAGGCCCGTCCGCGAACAGGCCGGCGCGGTCGATCTCGGCCGCCAGCGCCGCCAGCCGGTCGAGGAAGCCGGCGACGGCGATCTCGTCCGCCGCCGCGTCCTTGGTGACGACCAGCCCCTCATAGCCCTCGACGCCGCGCAGGGCGAGGCCAGGGACGTCCGCCGCGGCCCGGGCCACCGCCAGAGCCTCCTCGGCCGTGCGGCAGCCGGTGCGGCGGCCGACCATGCCGAGCTCGACCAACAGGCCCAGCGGGCGCTGCGGTGGCGTCGTCCGGGCGGCCTCGGCCAGCCGGCGCACCCCGGCGACGGAATCGACGAGGCAGAAGGCCTCCAGATCCGGGTCGGCGGCGAGGGCCGAGAGGACAGAGCGCATCGCCGCGGCGTCGACCAGCTGGTTGGCGACCAGGATCCGCTTCACCCCGAAGCGGCGGCACACCTCGAACTGCTGGGCGGTGGCGACGGTGATGCCCCAGGAGCCGTTGGCGAGCTGCAGGTCGAACAGCTGCGGGCTCATCGTCGTCTTGCCGTGCGGCGCCAGGGCGACGCCGGTCTCGGCCAGGATGTCGCGCATCCAGCGGGCGTTGCGCTCCAGCACCGAGCGCTTCAGCAGCGCCTGCGGGAAGGGCAGGTCGCCGGACAGCGCGTTCCAGCCCTGGTCGCCGATGGCGCGGAAGGGGATCGGCTTCAGGTCGGGCGGCAGCCCCTTGCTGGCGCCGTCGATCGGGGCGTCGAGGATCGGGTCGAGGGCGAGGACGGACGCCTGCATGGCGGGCCTTCTTTCAGATGCGGCGGCCGGAGGCCGCGTCGAACAAGTGGGCGTGGGCGGCGAGGGGGAGGAGCGGCACCACGTCGCCCGGCGCCACCGGGCGGCGGCCGTGCATCACCGCGGCGATGCGGATGCCGGCCAGGGTGCCGTAGAGATGGGTCTCGGCGCCGGTCGGCTCCACGAGATCGATGGTCACCGGCACGCCGCCGACGCCTTCGGCCACAGTGAAATGCTCCGGCCGGACGCCCAGCAGCACCGGCTGGTCGTCCTCGGCGGCGCGGTCGGGGGCGGGCAGGCGGGTGCCGTCCTCGGCCTCCACCACCGGCCCTTCGGCGCCGCGGCGGTAGCGGCCGGGCAGGAAGCTCATGGCCGGGGAGCCGAGGAAGCCGGCGACGAAGGTGTTGGCCGGCAGGTCGTAGAGGTCCAGCGGCACGCCCTGCTGCTCGATCCGGCCGCCATTCATCACCACGATCCGGTCGGCCAGCGTCATCGCCTCGATCTGGTCGTGGGTGACGTAGACGATGGTGGTGCCGAGGCGCCGGTGCAGCGCCTTGATCTCGGTGCGCATCTGCACCCTGAGCTTGGCGTCGAGGTTCGACAGCGGCTCGTCGAACAGGAACACGGCCGGGTCGCGCACGATCGCCCGTCCCATGGCGACGCGCTGGCGCTGGCCGCCGGACAGCTGCCGCGGCAGCCGCTCGAGATAGTCGAACAGGTTGAGGATCCCTGCGGCCTTGCCGACCTTGGCCTCGATCTCCGGCTTCGCCTCGCCGCGCAGCCTGGGGCCGTAGGCGATGTTCTGCCGGGCGGTCATATGCGGGTAGAGCGCGTAGGACTGGAACACCATGGCGATGTTCCGCTTCTGCGGCGGGACCTCGTTGGCGCGCGTGCCGCCGATCCGCAGCTCGCCGCCCGAGATCGTCTCCAGACCCGCGATCATGCGCAGCAGGGTGGACTTGCCGCAGCCGGACGGCCCGACCAGGACGACGAACTCGCCGTCGGCGATGTCCAGGTCGATCGCATGGATCACCTGCGCGTCGCCGTAGCGCTTCACCACCCCGTCCAGCCGCACCGTCGCCATGGGTCGGGCCTCCCTCAGAAGTCTTCCAGCGTCAGCTCGCCCGCCATCACCCGGTTGCCGGCGGTCAGGCCGCCATCGACCGGCAGCACCGCGCCGGTGATGAAGCCGGCCTGCTCGTCCGAGGCCAGGAAGGCGACCGCTTTGGCGATGTCCATGGGCTCGGCCACCCGCTGCAGCGGGTACCATTTGCGCAGGGACTCGAAGATCTCCGGCTTCTTGTCCACCCGCGCCTGCCAGATCGGCGTGCGCACCGTGCCGGGGCAGATGACGTTGGCGCGGATGCCGAAGGGCCCGTACTCCACCGCCAGGGCGCGGGTGTAGCTGATCAGACCGGCCTTGGCGGCGCTGTAGGCCGGGTGACCCAGCGCCTGCAGCGCGTTGACGCTGCTGATGTTGACGATGGCGCCGCGCCGCCGCGCCTTCATGCCGTCGATCACCGCGGCGGTGACGTGATAGGCGCCGTTCAGGTTCAGCTCGACATCCGCGGCCCAGGTCTCTGCCGTGGTCGTGGCCAGGCTGCCGCGGTCGCCGCCGCCGGCATTGTTGACGACGATGCCGACCGGGCCGGTGCCGGCGACCGCGGCCTCGATCGCGGCGCGGGTGCCGGCCGGGTCGCGCAGATCGGCTGCCGCGGCCGCAGCCTTGATGCCGGACGCGGCCAGCTCGGCCACGCGGGCCTCCAGCGCCGCGGCGTCGCGGTCGGACAGGACCAGCGCTGCCCCGGCCCGGGCGAAATGATCGACGATCGCCCCGCCGATGCCGCCGAGCGCCCCGGTGACGAGAACGGTCTGGTCGGCGAAGCGCGTCATGGCTGTGGTTCCGGCAGGAAGACGGGGTGAAGGCCGATGGTAGCTCAATGTTTGAAACTTACAAGGCGGGCGTCGCGCGTGTGCGCTGCAGCATCGGCGTGGCGCCGGGAATCGTCAGAAGATTCAGCGTTGCTGCGGAATAGCGGAAGAAAATAGGCCTGCACGCCACTTCCGAATTGCGCCTTCCCGGGGATTGTAAGAGAGTTACATCCAGGGCGGTTCCGGCGGAAAGCCGGGCGCGGCCGCCCGCCGGTGATCCGGTCCCAATTGCGAACTCGTGCGGCCCTGCCGCCGAAACAGGAGGCCCTCCATGCAGCATGCGTTCCGGTCCGTGCTCCTCGGCGCGGGCGCCTCGATCCTGGCGGCGCTGGCCGCCGCCCCCGCCATCGCCGCCGAGGTGCGGGTGACGGTGGCCGAATACAGTTCCAAGACCGGGCCCTATTTCGAGGAGGCGGCGAAGGCCTTCGAGGCCGCCAACCCCGGCACCGACATCCAGATCGAGGTGGTGCCCTGGGACGTGCTGCAGCAGAAGCTGACCACCGACATCTCCGGCAACGCCAATGCCGACCTCGCCATCATCGGCACGCGCTGGCTGGTGGATTTCGTGCAGCAGGGCGTGGTCGCGCCGCTCGACGGCTACATGAACGACGACTTCAAGGCGCGGTTCATCCCGACCTTCTTCCAGCCGGGCGTGCTGGACGGCAAGACCTACGGCCTGCCGATCGCCGCCTCGGCCCGCGCCATGTACTACAACAAGGATCTGTTCGAGAAGGCGGGCATCTCCGCCCCGCCGGCGAGCTGGGACGAGCTGGTCGAGGACGCGAAGAAGATCAAGGACCTCGGCATCAAGGACACCTACGGCTTCGGCCTGCAGGGCAAGGAGATCGAGACCGACGTCTATTTCTACTATGCGATGTGGAGCTTCGGCGGCGACATCGTCGTCGACGGCAAGAGCGGCCTCGACAGCGAGGCCGCGGGCAAGGCCGCGACCCTGTACAAGCAGATGATCGACGACGGCCTGACCCAGCCCGGCGTCACCGCCTACAACCGCGAGGACGTGCAGAACTTGTTCAAGCAGGGCCGCATCGGCATGATGTTCACCGCGCCGTTCCTGGCCAGCCAGATCAAGACGGAGGCGCCGAACCTGAAATACGGCGTGGCCCCGGTGCCGAAGGGCACCACCCAGGCGACCTATGCCGTCACCGACTCGATCGTGCTGTTCGAGAACTCGAAGGTGAAGGACGAGGCCTGGAAGTTCCTGGACTTCCTGTTCCAGAACGAGTGGCGCGAGAAATTCACGGTCAATGAGGGTTTCCTGACCGAGAACCAGGCGGTGGCCAAGCTGCCGCACTTCACCGACGACCCGGACCTCAAGGTCTTCACCGCCATGCTGCCGAACGCCAAGTTCGCCCCGACCATCGCGGGGTGGGAGGAGATCGCCGACGCCACCGGCCGGGCGCTGCAGAAGATCTATCTCGGCGAGGCCAAGCCGGAGGAGGCGCTGAAGGCGGCGGCGGAGCAGGCCAACGCCGTGCTGGGGGCGCAGTAGGTCTCGGTTGGCCGGATGGGCCGGAGCCACCCCCTCACCCGAAATCGCTGACGCGATTTTGACCTCTCCCCAAGGAGAGGTGAAGAAAGCCGCTCTTCTTCCCCTCTCCTCGGGGAGAGGGAGGGACCCGGCGCCGCAGGCGACGGGAGGGTGAGGGGGCAGGGCCGTGCCGTCGAGGATCAGGTACTGATCAGGGAAAGACAGTGACGTCCGAGACCGAGAGGCAGGCCGTTCCGATGTCGGCGCCCCTGGCCGCGCGGCTGCCGGGGATGACGCCGGTCCTGCTGATCCTGCCCAGCTTCCTGCTGGCGGCCTTCATCATCGCCTATCCGGTCTGGGACCTGCTGACGGTCGCCTCGCACCAGGTCAACCGCTTCGGCCAGCTGCGCGGCTTCACCGGCCTGGCCAATCTCGAGAACGTCCTGGCCGACCCGCTGTTCATCGACAGCCTGTGGCGGACGCTGGTCTGGACCGCCGGGGTGGTGGCCGGCACGGTCGCGGTCTCGGTGCCCGTCGCGCTGATCCTGAACACGGAGTTCTACGGCCGCGGCGTGGCCCGGGTGATCGTGATGCTGCCCTGGTCGGTGTCGCTGACCATGATGGCGATCGTCTGGCGCTGGGCGCTGAACGGCGAATCCGGCCTCCTGAACCTGACGCTGCAGGATCTCGGCCTGATCGACCAGAAGGTGGTCTGGCTGGCCTCGGCCGCCACCGCCTTCCCGGTGCAGATCCTGATCGGGATCCTGGTGTCGATCCCGTTCACGGTGACGATCTTCCTCGGCGGGCTGTCGTCGATCCCGAACGACATCTACGAGGCGGCCGCGACCGACGGCGCCTCGCCGTGGCAGCAGTTCCGCACCCTGACGCTGCCGCTGATGCGGCCCTTCATCAACATGGCGGTGGTGCTGAACATCATCTATGTCTTCAACTCCTTCCCGATCATCTGGGTGCTGACCGAGGGCGGGCCGTCGGATTCGACGCAGATCCTGGTCACCTACCTGTACAAGCTGGCCTTCAAGCTCGGGAAGATGGGAGAGGCGGCGTCGATCTCGCTGGTGATGTTCGCGATCCTGCTGGCCTTCACCCTGATCTATCTGCGCATGGCGATGAAGGGCGAGCGGAATGCTTAGGAAGAGCATCCTCTGCTGGCTGGTGCTGTCGCCGCTGATCCTGGTGGTGCTGTTCCCCTTCGCGGTGATGGTGGCGACGGCGCTGAAGCCGGCGGCGGAGGTGCTGTCCGCCGATCCGTCCTGGCTGCCCAGCCGCATCGCCTGGGAGAACTTCGCCACCATGTGGCGGGCGACCGATTTCGGCACGGCGCTGCTGAACAGCCTCTATGCGTCCACCCTGGCGACGCTGCTGGCGCTCGCCGTCAGCATCCCGGCCGCCTATGCCATGTCGCGCTGGCGCTTTCCGGGGCAGGGCCTCTACCGCGACTTCCTGCTGGTCACCCAGATGCTGTCGCCGATCGTGCTGGTGATCGGGCTGTTCCGGCTGGTGGCCTGGCTCGGCCTCGTCGGGTCGGTCGATTCGCTGGTGCTGGTCTATGCCGGCTTCAACATCGCCTTCGCCGTCTGGATGCTGCAGAGCTATTTCGCCACCATCCCGCTGGACCTGGAGGAGGCGGCGTGGCTGGAGGGCGCGTCGCGCCTGCGCACCGTGATCCGCGTGTTCCTGCCGCTGGCGGCGCCGGCCATGGTGGTGACCGCGATCTTCACCTTCATCAACGCCTGGAACGAGTTCGCGGTGGCGCTGAGCCTCTTGCGCGCGCCGGAGACGCACACCCTGCCGATCAAGATTTTCTCCCTCGTCGCCGGCCGCTATACGATCGAGTGGCATCACGTCATGGCCGCGACGTTCCTGGCGACGATCCCCGTCGCCATCGTCTTCGCCTGGCTGCAGCGCTATCTGGTGCGCGGCCTGGCGCTCGGCGCCGTCAAATAGAGGATGGAATGAGCAAGCGCGAACATTTCGGAACCACCGTCACCGGCGCCGGCGGGCAGAAGCTGCCCTTCTCCAAGGCGGTGCGGGCCGGCGACTACGTCTATGTCTCGGGCCAGGTGCCGTTCGACGAGAACGGCGTGGTCGTGACCGGCGGGATCGAGATCCAGACCCGCCAGACGATGCAGAACGTCCAGGCGGCGCTGGAGCTGGCCGGCTGCACGCTGGAGGACGTGATCAAGGTCACGGTCTGGCTGGCCGACACCCGCGACTTCGCCGCCTTCAACCGCACCTATGACAGCTATTTCACCGGCGACCGGCCGGCGCGCTCCTGCGTCCGCGCCGACATGATGGTCGACTGCAAGGTCGAGATAGAAGCGATCGCGTACAAGCCGCTGGGCTAGGCCCGCGGCACCGCCGGGACCGGCGGCTCGCCCTGCACCATGGTGCGGTACAGCAGCCGGTCCTGGCCGTCATAGTCGTTGACGGCGTAGTGCAAGGTGCGGCGGTTGTCCCAGATCGCCAGGTCGCCCGCCTTCCAGCGCAGCCGGCAGGTGAATTCCGGGCGGATCGCATGGGCGTAGAGGAAGTCGAGCAGCGGCTTGCTCTCCTCCACCGTCATGCCGGCGAAGCGGATGGTGTAGATCGGGTTGACGAACAGCGCCTTGCGGCCGGTGTCAGGATGGACCCGCACCACGGGATGCGCGACCTCGCGGTCCGCCTCCGGCCGGTTGCGCTCGATGCCGATCGAGCGTGAGACGGCGATGGTGCCGGGTACGCCGCCGGTGCCGTAGGGCTTGCCGGCATGCATGGCGTCGAGGCCGTCGAGCAGCCGCTTCATGCCGTCGGACAGCGCCTCATAGGCTTCGACCATGTTCGCGAACAGCGTGTCGCCGCCATGGCTCGGCACCTGGCAGGCATAGAGCAGCGACGCCATCGGCGGCTGGTCGAGGAAGCTGAAATCCGAATGCCAGGCGTTGCCGAAGGTGCTGACCTTGCGCTCGTCGGCCGTCTTCTTCACCGCGACGACGTCCGGGTGCTCGTCCATGTGCCTGATGTAGGGCGCGCGGCTGACCGGCCCGAAGCGGCGGGTCAGCGCCACCAGCTCCTCCGGCGCCAGGTCGAGCCCGTGCAGATGGATCACCAGATGATCGTCCAGGGCCTGGCGGATCGCGGCGAAGATCCCATCGTCGACCGGGCCGGCGAGGTCGATGTCGGCGCCGAGCGACCCGGCCATCGGCCGGATGGTGAGGCGAGGGCTGGTCATGACGGCAGTATAGGCATCCGATCCGGCCGGCTGGAAGGCACGCCCGTCAGCTTCGGCCGAACAGGGCGTTGATCTCCTTGTGCGGAACGGCGTCTTCGGCGTAGCCGAAGCTGCCCCGGTCCTTGATCTCGCGGGCGGCGCGCAGGAAGCCGCCCAGCGCGGCCCGGGCCAGGGAGCCGCCGACGCTGATGCGCTTCACACCCATCTCGCCCAGCTCCGCGACGGTGAAACGGGCGCCGACCAGGCCCATCACCACGTTGACCGGCCGGTCAACGGCACGAACCACAGCCTCGATCTCCTCCCGCGTGCTCAGGCCGGGGGCGTAGAGCACGTCGGCGCCGGCCTCCTGGAAGGCCTGCAGCCGGCGGATCGTGTCGGCCAGGTCGCGGCGGTCGTGCAGGAAGTTCTCGGCCCGTGCCGTCAGGGTGAAGGGGAAGGGCAGGGAGCGCGCCGCCGTCACCGCCGCGCGCACCCGCTCCACCGCTTGGTCGAAGCCGTAGATCGGGTCGTCGTCGCGGCCGGTGGCGTCCTCGATCGAGCCGCCGACCAGCCCGACCGCGGCGGCCTGGCGGATGGTCTCCGCCGCCGCCTCGGGCGCGTCGCCGAAGCCGTTCTCGAGATCGGCGGAGACCGGCAGGTCGACGGCCTCGACGATGGCCTGCGCATTGGCCAGGGTCTCCTCCCGGCTCACCTTCTGCGCGCCGTCGCTGCGGCCGAGGGTGAAGGCATGGCCGGCGCTGGTGGTGGCCAGCGCCTCGAAGCCGAGGCCGGCCAGCAGGCGGGCGGTGCCGGCGTCCCAGGGGTTGGGGATGACGAAGATGCCCGGTCGGGCGTGCAGGCGCTGGAAGGCGAGGGCCTTCTCGGTCTGGCTCGGCATGGGGTTCCTCCCGATTGGCTGGAACCCATTGTTCCTCTTTTGTTCGAACTCGGTCAAGGCTCAGCGCCCGGCGGCCAGCTACTCGACATAGGCGCGCAGCGACCGCGGCTCGCGGCCCAGGACGGCGCGCGCCACCAGGCTGTTGCCCGGCTGGCCGTGGGCGGCGTAGTGGGCGAAGATCTTCTCCAGCAGCGCCAGCTGCCGCGCGTCATAGGGCGGGCCGGCCAGCGCCACCCATTCGGCGAAGCTGGGCTCGCCCGCGGCGATCGGGCGGCCCAGCGCCGCGCTCATCAGCGCCGCGATCTTCCGCCGATCCGGCAGCCCGTCGGCGCAGAGCTCGAAGCTGCCATAGGCCAGGCGGTCGCCGGTCAGGGCGATGGCGGCAGCCTCGGCCACGTCGCGGTAGTCGACCCGCGCCACCCGCGCCGTCTTCGGGAAGGGCTCGGCGAAGACTCCGGTGGCCAGCACGCCGGGCCAGGCGGCGCCGATGTTCTGCATCAGGTTGGTCGGCTGCAGGATCGTGTACTGCATCCCGGAGCCGTGCAGCGCCGCCTCGACCGGGATCTTGCTGGCGTGGTTGGCGAGCGCCGTGTTGGTCGCCTGGATCACCGAGGAGAAGACGAAGCGCCGGACGCCGGCCTGGCGCGCGGCCTCGACCATGCGGACGCCGAACTCGGCCTCGTCCGGGGCGAAGGCCGGGCCGATGTGGAAGACGCCGTCGACGCCGCGCAGGGCGGCGTCGAGGCTGGCCCGGTCGCGCAGGTCGCCGAAGGCGATCTCCGTGGCGCCGGCGGCGCGGGCGACGGCAGCCTTGGCGTCGTCGCGCACCAGGCCGCGGACGGTGACGCCGCGGCGCGCGAGCTCGGGCACCACCAGGCCGGCGAAGCGGCCGGCGGCGCCGACGACGAGGATGGTGGATGCGGTCATGTCGATCTCCAGGCAAGGCTGGAGTCGATTTTGGGACGACCGATATTCGTGAGAATAGGTCAGTTTCGTGATACATTCTCTCGCAACCCGAGAGACCTTCGGGTTCTCAACACCACCATTGCGAGCGCAGCGAAGCAATCCAGGGCCGCTCGCACCGGCCCTGGATTGCTTCGTCGGCTTCGCCGCCTCGCAATGACGGTGAGGGAAAGCTTTCTGAAAGAGCTTCAATTCGAGAGGGTACCGATGGACCGGCTGGACGATCTCGCCGCCTTCGTCGCCGTGGTCGAGGCCGGCGGGCTGAGCGCGGCGGCGCGCGACCTGCGCCGGTCGCTGCAATCGGTCAGCCGATCGCTGGCGACGCTGGAGCAGGGGCTGGGCGTCGCGCTGGTGCAGCGGACCACCCGGCGGTCGACGCCGACCGACGCCGGCCTCGCCTTCTACCGGCGGGTGAAGCCGGCGCTGGCGGAGATCCTGGAGGCGCGGGCCGAGGCCGCGGAGCGGCGGGCGGAGCCGTCCGGCCTGCTCAGGATCAGCGCGTCGGTGCTGTTCACGCCCCCGCATCTGGTGCCGGTGGTGGCCGGCTTCATGCGGCGTTATCCGCGGATCGAGGTGGAGCTGAAGCTCTCCGACCGCTTCGTCGACCTGACCGACGGCGCCTTCGACCTGGCGGTGCGGATCGGCGAACTGCCGGATTCGGCGCTGAAGGCCCGCCGGCTGGGCGCGCTGCGGCGGGTGGCGTTCGGCGCGCCCTCCTATTTCGACCGGCACGGCCGGCCGCAGCATCCGGACGACCTGGCCCGCCACCAATGCGTCGTGCGGACGGCCGAGGGCGAGGCCTGGCCGTTCCGGATCGGCGGCCGCACCCGCACGGTCCGGGTCAACGGCCGGTTCCGGGCCGACGGCACGGCGGCGACCTATGCCGCGGTGGCGGAAGGGCTCGGCATCGGCTTCACGCCGCTGTGGCAGATCCGCGACCTGGTCGACCGGGGCGTGCTGGAGCTGATCCTGACCGAATACGAGGTGCCGAAGGTGCCGATCCATGCGGTCTGGCCGGCGACGCGGCTGCCGCCGGCCAAGACCCGCCTGTTCGTCGACTACCTGGCGGAGACCCTGAAGCTGGACCGGCTCTAGCCGACGCGCTCGTAGCGCAGGCGGCGGGCCAGCCAGCAGCCGAGCTCGACCGCCGCCGCCCGGCCGGCGCCGTCGCGGCGGAAGGCCAGCGTCCAGTCGCCCGGCGGGGTGTGGTCCAGCGCGCGCGGGCAAGGCAGGGTCCAGACATCCGGCCCGACCGGGTCCAGCAGCTCCATCCGGCCCTGGCCGAGGAAGCCGGAGAAGCCGCCATACAGCACGCCGCCGGCGTCGACCACCTCCAGCTCGGCGTCCAGTTCCTCGCAGCGGTAGCGGCCGGCGACGTCGAGGGCCGGCGCGCCGGCGCAGGGCACGAGGCGCGAGCTCTGGTTCTCCTGCGGCCGGTCCATCCACAGTCCGTCCGCGGCGGGGCGCAGCCGGGTGCGGCCGTTGCCGGCGCCGCCGTCGGGCCGCAGGTCCAGCCGCTCGGCCGAGTGGCCGTAGCGCAGCCGCACCCGGCCCCCCGCCATGTCGATCCGCGCGACCAGGCCGGTCTCGGGCTCGGTGTAGCTGCCCAGCCAGTCCGGAGCGGGCAGGCCGGCGGCCGGCTTCGTCCGCTCCTGGCCCAGCACGGCGGCCAGCAGGTCCAGCGCCGCGGCCTGGGCGTCGGAGAGGTGGTTGAACATGACCACCACAGAGACCCGCTCCGACGGCACGTAGAGCCGATGGCTGCGCCAGCCGCGCAGCGCGCCGCCATGGCCGGTGATCGCGCGGCCGAACTCGGTCGCCCGGTTCAGGCCGAAGCCGTAGGGGGCCGGGGCGCCGTTCGAGAAGGCGACCGGCGCGGACAGGCGGCTGTACAGGGCCTCGGGATCGTCGCGGGTGGCGTCGATGTGGCGCTCCCAGGCGATCATGTCGTCCAGGCTGGCGCCGAGCCCGGCATCGCCGGTCCACAACACCCGGTTCTCGGCGGCGCGGAAGCCGCCGGCCTGGCTGCCCTCATAGCCCTCGGTGCCGTCCGGCATGGCGCGGGTATCGGCGGCGAGGAAGGCGCTGCCCATGCCGACGCGGTCGAAGATGCGGCTGCGCAGCAGCTCGCCGAAGCCGCGGCCGGTGCGGGCCTCGAGGATATCGGAGAGCAGGCGGAAGTTCTGGTTGACGTAGGAGTAGCGGGTGCCCGGCGCGAAATGCAGCGTCCGGGTGCCGGCGATCACCCGCGCGGCCTCGCGGTCGCCGAAGGGCGACTCGGCCGGCGCGCCGTGCAGCATCGCGACGGCCCAGTAGTCGCGCAGGCCGGACTGGTTGTGGCAGAGGTGCAGCGCGCCCGGCGCCTCGCCCTCCAGCCGCGGCAGGCGGGCGCGGACGTCGCCGTCCAGCGCCGCCGGGTCCGGAAAGGCGTCCAGCATCAGGCCGCAGGTGAACTGCTTGGTGATCGAGCACATCCGGAACAGCGTCTTCGGCGTGAACGGGATGCGCCGTTCGGCATTGGCCCAGCCCCAGGCGCGGCGGGCGATGACCTCGCCGTCGCGCAGCACGGCGGCGGCGCCGCCCGGCCCGGGAAAGCTGCGGGGAAGGGCGGCGAGAGCCCGGTCGAGGCGGGAGGAGAGAGTCGTCATGATGGCCGCCACCCTGGCGTCCCGCCCCGGCCGTGTAAAGATGGCCGCCGCCGGAATCGCGGATGACAGCCGCCCCGCCGCGTTTTATCAGACATAAGACCCTGCCCGAGAAGCCCCCTGGCCAAGAAGACTGCCGATGCCGACCATCACCAACATCCAGGACCTGAGAGTGCTGGCGGCGCGCCGCATCCCGCGCGCCATCTTCGACTACGCCGACCGCGGCTCCTACGACGAGGCGACGCTGCGGGCGAACCGGGCGGACCTGGCGGCGATCGGGCTGCGCCAGCGGGTGATGATCGACGTCGACAAGCGGAGCGTCGCGACCAGGATCCTGGGCGAGGACGTGACCATGCCGCTCGCCATCGCGCCGACCGGCCTGACCGGCCTGTTCCACGGCGACGGCGAGATCCACGGCGCCCGCGCGGCCCAGGCCTTCGGCATCCCCTTCACCCTCAGCACCATGTCGATCTGCTCGATCGAGGATGTGCGCGGGGCGGTGCAGAAGCCGTTCTGGTTCCAGCTCTACGTCATGCGCGACCGCGGCTTCTCCAAGTCGCTGATCGAGCGCGCCGTGGCCGCCCAGTGCTCGGCCCTGGTGCTGACGCTCGACCTGCAGATCCAGGGCCAGCGGCACCGCGACCTGAAGAACGGCCTGACCGTGCCGCCGCGGCTGACGCTGATGAACGCGCTCGACATCGCCACCAAGCCGGCCTGGGCGCTGGGCGTGCTGCTCGGCAAGCGGCGCAGCTTCGGCAACCTCGAAAGCCAGATAAAGGGGGCGGACAGCCTGACCACCCTGTCGCAATGGATCGCCAGCCAGTTCGACGCTTCGCTGAGCTGGAAGGACGTCGAATGGGTGCGCAGCATCTGGCCCGGCAAGCTGATCCTGAAGGGCGTGCTGGACGAGGAGGACGCGAAGATCGCGGCCTCGACCGGGGCCGACGCGGTGGTCGTGTCCAACCATGGCGGCCGCCAGCTCGACGGCGCGCAATCCTCGATCTCGGCGCTGCCGGGCATCGTCCAGGCGATCGGCGACAAGACCGAGATCCTGTTCGACGGCGGCGTGCAGTCCGGCCAGGACATCCTGAAGGCGGTGGCGCTCGGCGCCCGCGGCTGCCTGATGGGCAAGGCCTTCCTCTACGGCCTCGCGGCGATGGGCGAGAAGGGCGTGACCCTGGCGCTCGAGATCATGCGCAAGGAGCTCGACGTCAGCATGGCGCTGACCGGCACCAGCGACATCACCAAGGTCGACCGCAGCAGCCTGGTGATCCGGGGGTAGGGGGCGGACCCTAAACGCCGGTCAGCGCAGCTTGCCGATGATCTCGACGCAGAAATCGGTGAAGGCCCGGACCTTGGCCGGCGGATGCTTCCGCGACGGGTGAAAGGCGAAGAGCGGGAACAGCTCGCCATGCCAATCGGGGAACAGGTCGATCAGCTGGCCCGATTCCAGCAGCGGGCCGACGCCCCAGCCGATCACCTGCGCGATGCCGGTTCCGGCGACGCATTCCTCCAGCATCGCCTTCGGGTCGGTGAAGGTGAGCGGTCCCCTGGTCTCGACCGGGAGGATCCGGTCGCCCCTCACGAACTCCCACTCGAAGGGCTTGCCCGAATGCGGATCGAGGAACTGCAGGCAGCGATGCCGGGCGAGATCCGCCGGATGCTCCGGCCGGCCATGCCGGGCGATGTATTTCGGTGAGGCCACCGTGAGGATCGGAGCCTCGACCAGCTTGCGCGACACCAGCGTCGAAAACCGCGGCTGACCGAAGCGGATGGCGAGGTCGATCCCGTCAGAGACGAGATCGCCGAGCTGCTCCCGGGACACGAACTCGATCGACAGCTCCGGATAGCGGTCGCAGAAGGCACCCAGCTGCCCCGCCAGCACGAGGGGCAGGAAGAACGGATCGATGTCGACCTTCATCCGGCCGCGCACGGCCGAGGCCGCGCCGGAGGCCAGCGCCGCCGCATCCTCGATCGCGGCGAGATGCGGCTTGGCCTGCTCGTAGAAGCGGCGGCCCTCGTCCGTCAGCGTGATCGAGCGCGTCGTCCGGTCCAGCAGCCGCACGCCCAGCCTCGCCTCCAGCCGGCCGATCGCCCGGCTCACCCCCGACGCGGTGATGCCGATCAGCTCGGCGCCCCTGACGAAGCTTCCGCCCTCGACGACGGCCGCCAGGACGCTGACGCCGGCCAGAACACGCCCATCGAATGCCATGGTCATTCCTGACTTTCAGTCAGGAACAATCTGACATAACCGCACTTAATTCAACATCCCTCGCGAGCGATATCAGAGCCGCAGCCGGTCACGGCCTGGATCGCAGCAAGGGATTTCAGCATGAGCACGCAGCACGCACGGCGCACGCTGTTCAAGGGCGGCACCGTCCTGACGATGGACCGGACCCTCCCGAACCTCGAGGCCGGCGATGTTCTCGTCGAAGGCGACCGGATCGCCGCCGTCGGCGCCGGCCTGGATGTCGAGGATGCCGAGGTGGTCGACGCGGCGAACGCCATCGTCCTTCCAGGCCTTATCGACGCCCATCACCACGCCTGGCTCGGCGTGATGCGGCGCATGATGCCGGATGTCGACGACCTCTTCGCCTATATCGCGGTGGTCGCCGAAACACTGGGCGCCGCCTACCGGCCGCTGGACATGTATCTGAGCACGAAGCTCACCGCCGTGGCGTCGCTCGACGCCGGCATCACCACCATCGTCGACGCCTGCCACAATTCGCGCAGCCCGGAACACACCGACGCGGCGCTGGATGCCCTGGAATCGGCGGGCATCCGCGCCCTGCACCTGGTCGGCAAGCCGATGGACAAGACGGCGTCGCCGGACCATCTGCCGGGGGACCTCGAACGCCTCGCCGCCAACTGGAACGGGGATGGCGGCTTGGTGCGGGTCGGCCTGTTCGGGCAGCTCGATCTGGAGGCCTGGACGGTCGCCCGGCGCCTGGGCATGCGGATCCTGACCGAGTTCATCGGCGACCTCTTCCGGCTCGGGCCCGAGTTCTCGGAGAAAGGCGTGCTGGGGCCGGACAACATCTTCAATCACTGCACGCGCATCCCGCAGGAAACCTGGAAGCTGCTCGCAGACGCGGGCGTCGCCGTCACCGTCAACCCGCGCTCGGACGCGCTGTTCGGGTTCGACGACGAAGGCTTCGCCTATCAGCAGGCGGTCGATCATGGTCTGGCACCGGCTCTCGGCATCGACCTCGACACCGCCTTCGGCAGCGACATGTTCGGCGAGATGCACGCCCTGTTCTCGCAGCAGCGCTCGGCCATGCGCACCCGCCGGTTCCGCGGCGACGCCGGCGCCGCGGCGCCGATCTCGGTCCAGGCGGTCCTCGAAGCCGCCACCGTCAACGGCGCGCGGGCGGCGGGGCTTGAACGCTCCATCGGCACGCTGACGCCGGGCAGGCAGGCGGACATCATCATGGTCCGCACCGACGGGATCGGCGTCTTTCCCGCCAGCCATGCGGTCGGCACCGTGGTCCAGGCGGTCGGGCGCTCCGACGTCGACACCGTCATGGTCGCGGGCCGGTTCCGCAAGCGCGGCGGCACGCTGGTCGATGTGGATACGGCCAAGCTGCTGGCCGATGTCGCGGCCTCCCGCGACCACCTGTTCGGCACCACCGGCTACCGGCCCTGACTCCGGCGGCATGACCCGGCCGTCCCCTCGGCGGAGGGCCGGCCTGCCGCGCGTTCGGGCATCTGGAGACTCCCATGCCATCACTCACCGTCGAGGCGGAGGAACCGGCCGAGGCCGCGCCGGCCCGGCTGGCCCGCCCGGCCTCCGCCATCATCGGGGCCCTGTTCTGCGGCTATCTCTGCGTCGGACTGCCGCTTCCCGTCATCCCGCTGTTCGTCCATGACGGGCTCGGCTTCGGAACCCTGGTCGTCGGCCTGACGATCGGCGTGCAGTTCCTGGCGACGGTCCTCACCCGCGGCTACGCCGGCCGCGTGACCGACCAGCGGGGCGGGAGGCGGGCCGCGCTGCAGGGCGCCGGGGTCTGCGCGCTCGCCGGCCTGCTCTACTTCATCGCCGCCATCCCCGGGATCCCGCCGGCGGCCAGCCTCGCCGTCGTGGTCCTCGGGCGCCTGGCGGCCGGCTTCGGCGAGAGCCAGTTCGTCACCGGCTGCGTGTCCTGGTCGATCGCCTCGGTCGGCCCGCAGCGGGCCGGCATGTCGATGTCCTGGACCGGCATCGCGATGTTCGCCGCGCTGGCGGTCGGCGCTCCGATCGGCATGCTGCTCTACCGCAGCGCCGGCCTGGGCGCGGTGATGCTGGCCTGCATCGCGGTCCCTCTGCTGGCGGCGGCGATCGCCTTCGGCGCGACCTCCTATGCCTCCGCCGGCGGCCAGCGGCTGCCCTTCCATCGCGTCGTCGGCCTGATCTGGCGGGAAGGGCTCGGGCTCATGCTCTCCGGCGTCGGCCTCGCCGCGCTCAGCGCCTTCGCCTCGCTCTATTTCGGCGCGCGCGGCTGGGAGCATGCCGGCGTCGTCATGACCTGCTTCGGCATCGGTTTCATCTTCGTGCGGCTCGCCTTCGGCCATCTGCCGGACCGGGCCGGCGGCTACCGCGTGGCGCTGGCGTCGCTCGGCATCGAAGCCCTCGGCCAGCTCATGCTGTGGGGGGCGCCGCAGGAAGCCGTCGCCCTCGCCGGCAGCCTCGTCACCGGCCTGGGCTGCGCCCTGGTCTTTCCGGCCCTCGGGGTCGAGGCGCTGAAACGGGTGCCCGAGGCCAATCGCGGCAGCGCCATGGGCGCCTTCGTCGCCTTCCTCGACATCGCCTACGGCCTTTCCGGCCCGATGGCGGGCCTGGTCGCGGGCCGGTTCGGCTACGCCGCGGTCTATCTGCTCGGGGCCGCGAGCTGCATCCTGGGCATGGCCGCCGTCCTGACCGGAAGACGCCGCGCGGCGTGACCACCGGGACGCACAGGACAACCATATCCCTTCAGGCAAACCAACGCAGGAGAAGCCAGATGGCGCGCATCTTCATCTCCGGATCATCGACCGGGCTCGGCCTGATGGCCGGGCAGCTTCTGGCGGAGCAGGGGCATCGGGTCGTGCTGCATGCGCGCAGCGAAGCGCGGGCGGAGGACACCAGGCGGGAGCTGCCGGAAGCCGAAGCGGTCGTCATCGGCGACCTGGAGACGATCGCCGGCGCCGGAGAGGTGGCGGCGCAGGTCAACGCGCTTGGCCGTTTCGACGCGGTCATCCACAACGCCGCCGTCGGCTATCGCGAGGGCCACCGCATCACCGCGGACGGGCTGCCGCACGTCTTCGCGATCAACACGCTCGCCGCCTATATCCTGACCGCGCTGATTGAACGGCCGAAGCGGCTGGTCTATCTCAGCTCGGGGATGCACCAGCACGCCGACGCCCATCTGGAGGACATCCTCTGGCGCAAGCGGCGCTGGAGCGGGTCCGAGGCCTATGCCGAAAGCAAGCTGCACGACGCCATGCTGGCCTTCGCCGTCGCCCGCTTGTGGCCCGAGGTTCTGTCGAATGCGCTGGAGCCCGGCTGGGTGCCAACGAAGATGGGCGGCCCCGGCGCGCCCGACGACATCGGCCAGGCGCACCTGACCCAGGCCTGGCTCGCGGCGAGCGACGAGCCCGCCGCGCGGACGACCGGCGGCTATTTCTACCATCTCAAGCCGCGCCGACCGAACCCGCAGGCCCGGGACGTCGCCCTCCAGGACGGGCTGCTCGACATCTGCCGGGAGATCTCGGGCATCGCGATCCCATAGCCCGCCGGGGACGCCGCCGATGCCGTCGTCCTTTCGTCCTTGGCCAATGATCCCGGTCGCTTTAGAATGATTCAAAAATCAGTCAGGCAACGCGATCGGAGGGAACATGGCCAGCGAAGGCAAGTGCCCCGTCACGGGCGGAACCCGCGCGTACACCAACCGAGACTGGTGGCCCAACCAACTGAACATTCAGGTGCTCCACCAGCACTCCGCCCTGTCCGACCCGATGGGGGAGGCGTTCGACTACGCCAAGGAATTCAAGAGCCTCGACCTCGACGCCGTGATCAAGGACCTGCACGCCCTGATGACGGATTCGCAGGATTGGTGGCCGGCCGATTTCGGCCATTATGGCGGGCTGTTCATCCGCATGGCCTGGCACAGCGCCGGCACCTACCGCATCGGCGACGGCCGCGGCGGCGGCGGGCGGGGCCAGCAGCGCTTCGCGCCGCTCAACAGCTGGCCGGACAACGCCAATCTCGACAAGGCGCGCCGGCTGCTGTGGCCGATCAAGCAGAAATACGGCCGCAAGATCTCCTGGGCCGACCTGATGATCCTCGCCGGCAACGTCGCCCTCGAGTCGATGGGCTTCAAGACCTTCGGCTTCGGCGGCGGGCGCCCGGACACCTGGGAGCCCGACCAGGACATCTTCTGGGGCCCGGAGGGCAAGTGGCTGGCGGATGAGCGCTACAGCGGCGAGCGCGAGCTGCAGGGCCATCTCGGCGCCGTGCAGATGGGGCTGATCTACGTCAATCCGGAAGGCCCGAACGGCAACCCGGACCCGGTCGCCGCGGCGCGCGACATCCGCGAGACCTTCGGCCGGATGGCGATGAACGACGAGGAGACGGTCGCCCTGATCGCCGGCGGCCACAGCTTCGGCAAAACCCATGGCGCCGGCGATTCGGCCCTGGTCGGACCGGAGCCGGAAGGGTCCGATATCGTGGAGCAGGGCCTGGGCTGGCGCAGCACCCACGGCACCGGCCACTCGGGCGACGCGATCACCAGCGGTCTGGAGGTGACCTGGACCTCGACGCCGACCCGGTGGAGCAACGAGTTCTTCAAGAACCTGTTCCAGTACGAATGGGAGCTGACCAAGAGCCCGGCCGGCGCGCATCAGTGGCGGCCGAAGAACGGCGCCGGCGCCGGCACGATCCCGGACGCGCACGACCCGTCGAAGCGGCACGCACCGGCGATGCTGACCACCGATCTGGCGCTGCGCTTCGACCCGGCCTATGAGAAGATCTCGCGGCGCTTCCTCGAGCATCCGGAGGAGTTCGCTGACGCCTTCGCCCGCGCCTGGTACAAGCTGACCCATCGCGACATGGGGCCGAAGGTGCGCTATCTCGGCCCGCTCGTGCCGAAGGAGACCCTGATCTGGCAGGACCCGGTGCCTGAGGTCGACCATCCGCTGGTCGACGCAGCGGATGTCGCGGCGCTGAAGGCGAAGGTGCTCGCCTCCGGCCTCACCGTCCCGCAGCTGGTCTCCACCGCCTGGGCGTCGGCCTCGACCTTCCGCGGTTCCGACAAGCGCGGCGGCGCCAACGGCGCCCGTATCCGCCTGGCGCCGCAGAAGGACTGGCCGGTCAACCAGCCGGACCAGCTGGCGACGGTGCTCGCCAAGCTGGAAGCAATCCAGCAGGAGTTCAATGCCTCCGCCTCCGGCGGCAAGAAGATCTCGCTGGCCGACCTGATCGTCCTCGCCGGCGGCGCGGCGGTCGAGAAGGCGGCGAAGGATGCCGGGCACGACGTGCAGGTGCCCTTCACCCCGGGCCGCACCGATGCGTCACAGGAGCAGACCGACGTCGCCTCCTTCGCGCCGCTCGAGCCGAAGGTCGACGGGTTCCGCAACTATCTCGGCGAGACGTTGCTGAGCCTGACGCCCGAGGAGATGCTGGTCGACCGGGCGCAGCTGCTGACGCTGACGGCGCCGGAGATGACGGTGCTGGTCGGCGGCCTGCGCGTGCTGGGCGCCAATGTCGGGAACCAGCATGGCGTGTTCACCCAGCGGGTGGGTGTGCTGACCAACGACTTCTTCGTCAACCTGCTCGACATGGGCACGCAGTGGCGGCCGTCCTCGGATGCCGAGAGCGTGTTCCAGGCCCGGGACCGGAAGACGGAAGAACTCAAATGGACCGGCACCCGGGTCGACCTGATCTTCGGGTCGCATTCGCAGCTGCGGGCACTGGCCGAGGTCTATGGCAGCTCCGACGGGCAGGAGAAGTTCGTGAAGGACTTCGTGGCGGCCTGGACCAAGGTGATGAACCTCGATCGCTTCGACCTCGCCGCCTGAACCTCGGCAGCGGGTTCCCGGTAGCGCCGGGGACCCGCCCCGCCGCGGCTCCGCCTCACTCCGGCACGCCGGCCTTGACGAGGCCCTCGACGAAGGTGTCGCAATGCGCGAAGCCCGCCAGGGCCCGGCGGAGTTCGCCGACGCGGATCGGGGGACCGACCCTGTTCCGCGCCTCGATGAAGGCCTGCGCCTCCTGCATCAGCCCGAGATGGCCGCAGCAGCTGATCAGCGTGTTGTAGTGCCCCGAATACTCGGCGAAGGCCGCCACCGAGGCGCGCAGGAAGGGCAGGGCGTCGCCGAACCGGCGCGCGCCGAGCAGGGCGAGGCCGTGGATGGCGGTGTAGATCCCGGCGAAGCTGTCCATCGGGCTCATGCGCAGCGCCTTGCCGGTCTCTGCGATCGCCTCCTCGAACCGCCCGGCGCGCAGCAGTGCCCAACCGAGCGCGGTCCGGCCCAGCGCGAAGCTGGGGTTGAGGTCGTGCACGGCCCGGAGCTCGGCGAGCGCCCGCTCATGGTGCCTCGCCGTGCTGAGGCTCAGCCCGAGCGTCATCCGCGCCCAGGGCTCGCTCGGGTCGAGCGCGATAGCGTCCTCGGCATGCTTCGCCGCCTGCCGATAGCCTTCCGCCACATCCGGCCACCAGTAGCACAGCGCCGCCCACCAGACGGCCCAGCTCAACAGGGCGTGGGCCCTGGCGTAGCCCGGCTCGATCTCGATCGCCCGCTGCAGGAGGGCCCGAGCCTCCTCGTTCTGCCGGCGGCCGACCCGGTTGATCAGACCCATCGCGCGCACCACCAGGCCCCAGGCGTCGATGCTTCCGGGTGACCTGGACGCGGCGCGAAAGCCCTCCTCGGCGTAAAGGTGCGGCTCGATCGCGGCGACGACACGGCCGGTGATGTCGTCCTGGACGGCGAAGATGTCGTCGAGGGCGCGGTCGTACCGCTCGGCCCAGATGTGCTTGCCGTTTTCCGCGTCGACCAGCTGGGCCGTGACCCGGATACGCCCGGCGGCGGTCCTGACGCTGCCCTCGACGACGTAGCGGACCCCCAGCTCGCGCGCGACCTGCCGGACGTCGACGGACCTCCCCTTGTAGGTGAAGGCCGAGTTGCGGGCGATCACGAAGAGCCAGCGCAGGCGGGAGAGGGCGGTGGTGATGTCCTCGGTGATCCCGTCCGCGAGATAGTCCTGTGCCGCGTCGCCGCTCATGTTGAGGAACGGCAGCACCGCGATCGAGGGGCCGACGGGTAGTCCCGGGGCGCTTTCGGCTGTCGCTTCAGGATGCCCGGCCGCGTCGGGCTGACCGGCGACGGTGATGCCGAACGTCTTGACCGGGATGGTGATGTTCTTGAGTTTCCTGGGGCCGAGATCGACGAAGACGGCGTCCACCTTGCCTCGAACCTCCGTGTAGACCTTCTCGGACAGGCAGATGCCGCCGGGCGGCGCCATGGCTTCCAGCCTCGCGGCGACGTTCACGCCTTCGCCATAGATGTCCGATCCCTCTCCGACGACTTCGCCGAGATTGATGCCGATCCTGAGGACCATGCGGTCCGGCCCGGGCGTGCCGGCATCGGCCTCGGCCATCTTTCCCTGAAGCTGGATCGCGCACTCGACCGCGGCGACCGCGCTCGCGAACTCCAGCAGAACCCCGTCGCCCAGCAGCTTGACGATGCGGCCGCCATGGGAGAGCACGGTGGGCTCGATCACCTCGCTTCTGCGCTGTTTCAAGAGCGCGAGCGTCCCCGCCTCATCGGCTTCCACCATCCGCGAAAAGCCGACCACATCCGCCACCAGAATGGCGGCCAACCGGCGGTGATGGCCCGATCCTTCAATCACCCTGGAGACCGTTGCGAGGCCGCGAATGTCGGGTTTCGCCAGGGTCTCATGAGCCATGACCCTCAGCAATTCAGCAATGAGGCGACGACACGGAGGCCGGAGCAAGGGCGGGTCGCCCGCGATCGAGCGAAACCCGGGAGGATGACCTGATACCGAGGCGTCCGCGGGGCGGCATCGCCCCGCGGACAGCCGTGGCCGGGGTCAGTCGCCCCGCATCTCCAGCTCCTTGTTCACCCGCAGCGCCGCCAGGGTGCAGATCGCGCCCGACAGCAGATAGGCGCCGACCAGGGCGAGGCCGAACTGGCTGGCGATGACCAGCGCCACCAGCGGCGCGAAGCCGGCGCCGACCATCCAGGCCAGGTCCGAGGTCAGGGCCGAAGCGGTGTAGCGGTAGGCGTTCGGGAAGTTCGCCGCCACCGCGCCGCTGGCCTGGCCGAAGGACAGGCCGAGGAGGGCGAAGCCGATCATGACATAGGCGACCCGCGCCTCCGGCCCGCCGCCGAGGAGCAGCGGCGTGACGAAGCTGTAGATCGCGATCAGCACCGCGCAGATCGCCAGCAGGGTGCGCCGCCCGGTGCGGTCGGCGATGATCCCCGAGGCCATGATCGTGATCACGCCGAGCACGGCGGCGCCGATCTCCCGCAGCAGGAACGCCCCGGGATCGTGATCGGTGTTGAGCACGACCCAGCTGAACGGGAACACGGTCACCAGGTGGAACAGGGCGAAGGTCGCCAGCGGCACGAAGGCGCCGACGAGGATGTTGTGGCCCTGCGCCTTCAGCGTCTCCGGCACGCTCCGCGCCTCGAGATCGCGGCTCTCCATCAGCCGTATGAATTCCGGCGTCTCGACCATCCGCAGGCGGGCGAAGAGGGCGACGACGTTGATGGCGAAGGCGACGAAGAACGGGAACCGCCAGCCCCAGTCGACGAAGTCCGCGGCCGACAGGCTGGCGACGAAATAGGAGAACAGCCCGGCCGCCAGGATGAAGCCGAGCGGCGCGCCGAGCTGCGGCATCATCGCGTACCAGCCGCGCCGGTTCTGCGGCGCGTTCAGCGCGAGGAGCGAGGCGAGCCCGTCCCAGGTGCCGCCGAGGGCCAGGCCCTGGCCGATCCGGCACAGCGACAGGAGGACGATCGCCGCCGGGCCGATGTCGTTGGTGCCGGGCAGGAAGGCCATCGCCGCGGTCGAGCTGCCGAGCAGGAACATCGCCGCGGTCAGCTTGACGCCGCGCCCGTGCCGCCGGTCGATCGCCATGAACAGGACCGACCCGATCGGGCGGGCGACGAAGGCGAGGGCGAAGACGGCGAAGGAGTAGAGCTGGGCCTGCAGCGGTGCGGCGTCGGGGAAGAAGAAGCGCGGGAAGACGAGGACGGAGGCGATCGCGTAGACGAAGAAATCGAAGAACTCCGCGGTCCGGCCGATGATGACTCCGATCGCGATATCGCCGGGGGATACGCCGGTACGGCGTCGAGACGCGGCGGTCGGGGCGCGGGAGCCGAGGTCTCGACTGACAGTGGCCATTAGGGTTCCTCCTGGGTGGGCCGGGGCCGAGATGCCGCTTTTTTCTTTTGAGTATGACCCAGGATTCCGGTGCGTCAAATCGTACCAAGCGAGGCGGAGCGGCGCCTGAATCACCCGGGATGCCTCGCGTCAACCCCGGTGCGACGATGTTGCACTGCAACCATTCGCTATCTGGTAGGACAAACTGTCCACTTGTTACACCGCGTTACGCTTCGGTAAGGCACCGGCGCCCTTCGTACTCTCTCTTTCAGGCAACGGCATGCCCATCAAAGCTTTAGGCCGCCTCGCTGCGCTTCCGCTCCTGGTCCTCCTGGGCGGGTGCAACATGGTGGTCCTGCAACCCTCCGGCGATATTGCGGTGCAGCAGCGGGACCTGATCGTGGTCTCCACGGTCCTGATGCTGCTGATCATCGTGCCGGTGATCGCTCTGACGCTGTTCTTCGCCTGGAAGTACCGGCAGTCGAACAAGGCCGCCACCTACGACCCCGACTGGCACCATTCGACTCGGCTCGAATTCGTCATCTGGTCGGCGCCGCTGGCCATCATCATCGCGCTGGGGGCGCTGACCTGGGTCGCCACCCACAAGCTCGACCCGTACCGGCCGCTCGACCGGATCGATTCTGAACGGCCGCTGGCGGCAGACGTCAAGCCGCTGACAGTCGAGGTCGTGGCGCTCGACTGGAAGTGGCTGTTCCTCTACCCGGAGCAGGGCATCGCCACGGTGAACGAGCTGGCGGCGCCGGTCGACGTGCCGATCCAGTTCAAGATCACCTCCGCCACCGTCATGAACTCCTTCTACGTGCCGGCGCTGGCGGGCCAGATCTACGCCATGGCGGGCATGGAGACGAAGCTGCACGCCGTGATCAACAAGCCCGGCGAATACGAGGGCTTCTCCGCCAACTACAGCGGCGCCGGCTTCTCCGGCATGCGCTTCGCCTTCCACGGCCTGGCCCCTTCCGATTTCGACGCCTGGGTGCAGAAGGTGAAGTCCGAGGGCGGCAATCTGAGCCGCGAGGAATATCTGACGCTGGAGCGGCCGAGCGAGCGCGAGCCGGTGCGCCACTACGGCACGGTGGCCCCGGACCTCTACACCGCCATCCTCAACATGTGCGTCGACCGATCGAAGATGTGCATGAACGAGATGATGAGCATCGACGCCCGCGGCGGCGGCGGCATGGCCGGCCTCAACAACGTCATCGCGCTGACCCACGACAAGGACGTGCGGCGCGGCGCCGGTCCGGTCCGGACCTATGTCGCGGCGATCTGCACCACCGAGGGCGACATGGCCGAGGCCAGCGCGGCGGCCCCGCTGCTGACCCGCTGGACGCCCCCGCGAACGGAGTGACGGCCGATCCGTGCCCGCCGCGGCTCCGAAGGGGGCCGCGCAACCGACACCTTCCACGGAGGCCGCCGCCCGGTGCTGCGGCCTCCGGAACGACAGAGTAGCCCGATGTTCTCTGACATAGATCTCCAGAAGCTGGTCTTCGGAAAGCTGACCTTCGAGGCGCTGCCGCTGCACGAGCCGATCCTGGTCGTCACCTTCATCGCGGTGGCGCTGGGCGGCATCGCGCTGCTCGGGGGCATCACCTATTTCCGCCTGTGGGGCACTCTCTGGCGCGATTGGTTCACCAGCATCGACCACAAGAAGATCGGGATCATGTACGTGATCCTGGCGCTGGTGATGCTGCTGCGCGGCTTCGC
Source organism: Inquilinus limosus DSM 16000 (assembly GCF_000423185.1). Taxonomy (GTDB): domain Bacteria; phylum Pseudomonadota; class Alphaproteobacteria; order DSM-16000; family Inquilinaceae; genus Inquilinus; species Inquilinus limosus. The sequence continues at coordinate 102,336 of NZ_KE383988.1, forward strand.
CGACGCGATCATGATGCGGGCGCAGCAGGCGATCGCCTTCGGCGCCAACGAAGGCTACCTGCCGCCGCACCACTACGACCAGGTCTTCACGGCCCATGGCGTGATCATGATCTTCTTCATGGCCATGCCCTTCGTGACGGGCCTGATGAACTTCGTGGTGCCGCTGCAGATCGGCGCGCGCGACGTCGCCTTCCCGTTCCTCAACAACTTCAGCTTCTGGATGACCACCGCCGGCGCGGTGATCATCATGATCTCGCTGTTCGTCGGTGAGTTCGCGAAGACCGGCTGGCTGGCCTATCCGCCGCTGTCCGGCATCGCCTACAGCCCGGATGTCGGCGTCGACTACTACATCTGGGGATTGCAGGTCGCGGGCATAGGAACGCTGTTATCGGGCGTCAACCTGATCGCCACCATTGTCAAGATGCGGGCGCCGGGCATGACCATGATGAAGATGCCGGTCTTCACCTGGACCGCGCTGTGCACCAACGTCCTGATCGTCGCCGCCTTCCCGGTGCTGACCGCCGTCCTGGCCATGCTGTCGCTCGACCGCTACGTCGGGACGAACTTCTTCACCAACGATCTCGGCGGCAGCCCGATGATGTATGTGAACCTCATCTGGATCTGGGGGCATCCGGAGGTCTACATCCTCATCCTGCCGGCCTTCGGCATCTTCTCCGAAGTCGTCGCCACCTTCTGCGGCAAGCGCCTGTTCGGCTACACCTCGATGGTCTACGCCACGGTGGTGATCACCATCCTGTCGTACCTGGTGTGGCTGCACCACTTCTTCACGATGGGCTCCGGCGCCAGCGTGAACTCCTTCTTCGGCATCACCACGATGATCATCTCGATCCCGACCGGGGCGAAGATGTTCAACTGGCTGTTCACCATGTATCGCGGCCGCATCCGCTTCGAGGTGCCGATGCTGTGGACGGTCGGCTTCATGGTGACCTTCGTCATCGGCGGCATGTCGGGCGTGCTGCTGGCGGTGCCGCCGGCCGACTTCGTGCTGCACAACAGCCTGTTCCTGATCGCCCACTTCCACAACGTCATCATCGGCGGCGTGGTGTTCGGGCTGATGGCCGGCGTCACCTACTGGTTCCCGAAGGCCTTCGGCTTCAAGCTCGATCCCTTCTGGGGCAAGATGTCGTTCTGGTTCTGGCTGACCGGCTTCTATTTCGCCTTCATGCCGCTCTACGTGCTCGGCCTGATGGGCGTGACCCGGCGCATGAACCACTTCGACGACCCGTCGCTGCAGATCTGGTTCGTGATCGCCGCCTTCGGCGCGGTGCTGATCGCCTTCGGCATCCTGTCCTTCATCATCCAGCTGGTGATCAGCTTCGTCCGGCGCGAGCAGCTGCGCGACCTGACCGGCGACCCGTGGGATGCCCGCACCCTCGAATGGTCCACCTCGTCGCCGCCGCCGGAGTACAACTTCGCCTTCACCCCGCTGGTGCACGACCACGACGCCTGGTGGGACATGAAGAAGCGCGGCTACGCCCGTCCGCTGGCCGGCTTCAAGGCGATCCACATGCCCAAGAACACCGGCACCGGCGTCATCCTGGCGGGGCTCAGCGTGGTCCTCTCCTTCGCCCTGGTCTGGCACATCTGGTGGCTGGCGGCGTTCAGCTTCCTGGCCATGCTGGCCGTGTCGATCGGGCACACCTTCAACTACAAGCGCGACTACCACATCCCGGCCGACATCGTCGCCAAGGCCGAGGGTGAGCGCAGCCGCGTGCTGGCCCGGGCGGGAGCCGCTTCCTGATGTCGCCACTCGATCAAGCCGCAAACGGCACGGTCCGCTTCCACGTCGAGGAGGAGCACGAGCATTCGGGCGGCAGCACGATGCTCGGCTTCTGGATCTACCTGATGAGCGACTGCCTGATCTTCGCAGTCCTCTTCGCCACCTACGGCGTGCTCGGCCGCAACTTCGCGGCCGGCCCGTCCGGCGCCGACCTGTTCGACCTGCCGCTGGTGGCGGTCAACACCTCGATGCTGCTGCTCTCCTCCATCACCTGCGGCTTCGCCATGCTGGAGATGGAGCGGCGGCGGGTGGGGGCGACGCTGTTCTGGCTGGGCGTCACCGCCCTGTTCGGCATCGTCTTCGTTGGGCTCGAGCTCTACGAGTTCGCGCATCTGATCCATGAAGGGGCGGGGCCGCAGCGCAGCGCCTTCCTGTCGTCCTTCTTCACCCTGGTGGGCACGCACGGGCTGCACGTCACCGTCGGCATCGTCTGGATGGTGACGATGATGGTCCAGGTCGCCCGGCACGGGCTGATCGCCGACAACAAGCGGCGGCTGATGTGCCTCAGCCTGTTCTGGCACTTCCTCGACGTCATCTGGATCGGCGTCTTCACCTTCGTCTATCTGATGGGGACCCTCCAGTGAGCGCACAGTCCCACGCCCACGACGATCATCACGGCGACGCCCCGGCCCACGGCACGCTGAAGGGCTATCTGACCGGCTTCATCCTGTCGGTGATCCTGACCGCGATCCCGTTCTGGCTGGTCATGGGCGACGTGCTGGCCGACGCCCAGACCACGGCGCTGGTCATCATGGCGTTCGCGGTCGTCCAGATCATCGTCCATATGGTCTACTTCCTGCACATGAACTCGAAGTCGGAAGGCGGCTGGACCATGCTGTCGCTGATCTTCACCGTGGTGCTGGTGGTGATCACGCTCGCCGGCTCGCTGTGGGTGATGTACCACCTCAACCACAACATGATGCCGGTCTCCGCGCACGACATGCGCAACATGCCGTGACCGAGGGCGAGGCCCGCCGGCCCCGCTCGATCGCCGCCCTGATCGTCCTCGGGGCGGCGGCCCTCGCGGTGTTCGTCGGCCTGCTGGCGCTCGGCACCTGGCAGGTCGAACGGCGGGCCTGGAAGCACGAGCTGATCGCCCGGGTCGACCAGCGCGTCGGCGCCGAGCCGGTGGCGCCGCCGGGCCCGGCCGACTGGGCAAAGGTCAACGCCGCCGCCGACGAGTACCGCCATGTCCGCATCTCCGGCCGCTTCCTGAACGACCGCGAGGCCCAGGTCGTCGCCTCGACGGCGAAAGGCAGCGGCTATTGGGTGATGACGCCGCTGCAGACGGCGGACGGCTCGGTGATCCTGGTCAATCGCGGCTTCGTGCCGAACGAGAACCGCGACCCGGCGACCCGGGCGGCGGGGCAGGTCGACGGCCCGGTTTCAGTCACCGGCCTCCTGCGCATGACCGAGCCCAAGGGCGGCTTCCTGCGCTCGAACGAGCCGGCGGCGGAGCGCTGGTATTCCCGCGACGTCGCCGCGATCGCCGCCGCCCGCGGGCTCACGAACGTCGCCCCCTATTTCATCGATGCCGACGCCACGCCCAACCCGGGCGGGCTGCCGATCGGCGGCCTGACCGTCATCTCCTTCCCGGACAACCACCTGGTCTACGCCGTCACCTGGTACGGGCTGGCGGCGCTGCTGGCCTTCGGCGTGGTCCGCGCGATCCGGTCGGAGCGCCGCGCCCGGCGGGAACAGGCCGCGGCGGGCTGACGGGGCGCCGGGCAGGGGCCGCGCATGGCCGCTCCCCACCCGGCGGCGCTTCTCCCCCCTGCTGCCGTGCTCTACCGTCCATCAGGCCGTCGCGGGAGGCGACGGCGATGCGACGGAGGAGGGGCCCTGGCTCCCCTCCGCCCCACGACCGCACGAGGTTCTGATGGCGCACGAATTGCAGTTCTACATCGACGGCGAATGGGTCGACCCGATCACGCCGAAGACGCTCGACGTGATCGATCCCTCGACCGAGGAGCCCTTCGCCCAGATCTCGCTCGGCTCCGCGGCCGATGTCGACCGCGCGGTGGCGGCGGCGAAGCGGGCCTTCCCGGCCTTCGCCCGCACCAGCCGCGAGGAGCGCCTGGCCCTGCTGCGCCGGATCCTGGAGATCTACAAGCGCCGCGCCCCCGACATCGCGCTGGCCGTGTCGCGCGAGATGGGCGCGCCGCGGAAGTTCGCGCTCGATTCCCAGACCTGGGCCGGCGAGGCGCACCTGACCCGGATCATCGAGGCGCTGGAGACCTTCCAGTTCGAGCGGCCCAAGGGCACGTCGATGGTGGTGAAGGAGCCGGTCGGCGTGGTCGGCATGATCACCCCGTGGAACTGGCCCCTGAACCAGATCACCTGCAAGGTCGGCCCGGCGCTGGCCGCCGGCTGCACCATGGTGCTGAAGCCGAGCGAGATCGCGCCGCTGGACGCCATCATCTTCGCCGAGATCCTGCACGAGGCCGGCGTGCCGAAGGGCGTGTTCAACCTGGTGAACGGCGACGGGCCCACGGTCGGCGCTGCGATCTCCAGCCATCCCGACGTCGACATGGTGTCCTTCACCGGATCCACCCGCGCCGGCATCCTGGTGGCCAAGGCCGCGGCCGACACGGTCAAGCGGGTGCACCAGGAGCTGGGCGGCAAGTCGGCCAACATCATCCTGCCGGATGCGGACCTGAAGCGGGCGGTGACCAAGGGCGTCGCCGGCTGCTTCGGCAACAGCGGCCAGTCCTGCAACGCCCCCACCCGAATGTTCGTGCCGCTCGACCGTGAGGACGAGGCGATCGGCTACGCCAAGGCGGCGGCCGAGAGCTTCAAGGTCGGCCCGGCCGACGCGCCGGACACCATGCTCGGGCCGGTGGTCAGCCAGCTGCAGTACGACAAGATCCAGCGCCTGATCGAGAGCGGCATCGCCGAGGGGGCGGAGCTGGTGGCCGGCGGCCCCGGCCGGCCAGAGGGGCTGAACCGCGGCTATTTCGTCCGCCCGACCGTCTTCGCCCGGGTGACGCCGGACATGACGATCGCACGCGAGGAGATCTTCGGCCCGGTGCTGTCGATCCTGACCTACGAGACCGAGGCGCAGGCGATCGAACTCGCCAACGACACCCCCTACGGCCTGGCCGCCTATGTCCAGTCGGGCAGCCTGGAGCGGGCGCGCAAGGTGGCGTCGCAGCTGCGCGTCGGCAATGTCCACATCAACTACCCGGCCTGGGACACCGCCGCGCCCTTCGGCGGCTACAAGCAGTCGGGCAACGGCCGGGAATACGCCGAGTTCGGCCTCGAGGAGTTCCTCGAGATCAAGGGCGTGATCGGCTACGAGGCCGCCTGAGTCCTTGCCGGAGCCTTCCTGCGGGAGGGCTCCGGCCCGTCTCGGCACCCCGACCCGGTGCTGCGGCGCCTGCGATTTCTATAATTTTACGACAATTTTGCAGTAATAAATCGAAACCATGCGGTAAGGATTCGGACGTATTCTCGGCCACAACCCATACGTGCTGTCCGCGTCGGCGGCACACCCGATTGCGGCCCTCCGCGGCATCGGGGTGGGACCTGGAGGTCGATGTGTCCTTGACGCTTGCTCTGCGTTCTCTCTTCCGCGCGGCTGGCCGTGAGCGCGCCACCGAGGCAGTCCGGACCGAGGAGTGCCTGGCGCCGTTCAGCCCGGTCCGGCTCGGCGACTGGCTTGCCCTGGCGGCTGCGGCCGGGGTCGCGGCCGTGCCCGCCCTTCGGCTCGGTGACATCGCGGCGTTCGACCTGGCCTCGCTGGCCGGCGACTCGGAGGATCCGGTCAGCGCCGATGGCCATGCGGCCGTGCAGCGCCTGACCGCAGCCCTGCGGGACGCCCCGGCGGCGAGCGTCCTGCGCTGGGACATCGGCTGCCTGGAGATCACGCGGGCGGCGGCGAAGGCCGGTCGCCGGCCGGAGGGGGCGGAGCGCGGCTACAGCGTGTTCCGCGGCCGGGTCCATCCCTGCTTTCGCGACGCGCGGCTGGCGCGGCAGGCGATCCTGTGGCCGCAGCCACGGGTCGCGGCGTGGCTGAGGCCCTGGATCGAGCCGCGCAAGATCGCCGGCGACACGCGGCCGCATCCGGAGGCGTGGCGGATCTTCCTGGGCGCGGACGGGATCATCGCCGCGTCGCTGGTCCATCCGGAAGCGCCGGTGGCGCCGGAATGGCTTGCCGGATCCGGCTGCGGCCCGGCGCTGGCGGCGGCCCGGCGCCTGTTCGACCGGATGCGGGCGGAACATGTCCTGCGGCGGCTGCAGGGCGATCCGGCGCGGCCGGACGGGATCCTCTTCACGCTGGACTTCCTGATCGACGAAACCGGACGGGCGCTGCTTCTCGACGGCGCTCCGGCACCGGCCGACGACCGGACGCGACCGTCCTGGCGCTGCTGCTTCCGGCCCGAGGCCGGGCTGGCCGGCATCGCCGTCGGTGACGGCCGGGTGCTGACCCTGCCGCAGCCGGACGAAGGAAGCGCCGCGGCCGCCTGAAGGCGCGGCTCAGGCGGTGCGGCGGGATCTCTGGCTGCCGGCGCGCCGGCGAAGCTTCTGGGCCCCCAGCCCCTGGGCCTTGGCATAGGCCGATTTCGACCGGGCATAGCCATGGTGGTCACCAACACGGTGAAGGAGGTGATCTTCTCGCTGAATGCAGGTGGCGCCGTGCTGCTGCTGAAGAATGGCGGCCAGATGCGCTCGGCCGAGGTGGGTCCGCTGAAGCCGCCGGGTCCGCCGCCCGAAAGCTCAGTAGTTTGCCAAGAAGGCGGCAAAGCAACGGTCGTGAAGGGCGCGGTTCGCCTCGACGGTGTTGGCTTGGCCGGATTCAGTGCCGTCGGCCAGACAACTCCCAAGATCAGCTCCGGGCTTCTCCTTGCAGCCGGCCTTGAGATAGGCCGAGATCTGGGCGTGCATGAAGTCGGAGTGAGCTTTGCTGTCGTGCCGATATGCGGGATCGCCGATGAGCTTGTCCCAGATTTCCTGATCCCGCGTCGACAGGGTCTGCATTGTTGAGCGGCAGATCTCGGGAATCCTGATGCCCTGGACCCCTGCGGTCTGGCCGGAAGCCGGCGGCGTGGTGGTTGTTAGCATCTTCGTTCCGTTCTCGCTGCCCTGACAGGCAGCGAGGGCAAGAGCCACGACGATAGCCCTGCTCCGTGTGAGCGCAGATTTTCGATCCATGGTGTTCCCCCGGTGTCGGCGCATCGATGCGCCGCACTCGGGAACGATATCGTACGGGGAAGTCACTGTCGCCGCCGTGACGCGCCAGGGCAATCGCCTGAAGCGCCTACAGTGGCAAAAAGCGCGGTCCGATTGCCTCTCCCGCTTGCGGGAGAGGTCGGAGACGCGAAGCGGCTCCGGGTGAGGGGATTTTGTCGAGGCCGGGACCTGCCCTCACCCGGACATCCTGGCGGATGTCCGGCCTTTCCCGCGTCCGGCGGGAGAGGCAACGCAATGGTCCGGACCGGATAGATCGTGGACAGAATGGACCAGAATATCCCACGGCTTTCAAGCGATTGCCCTGCGTGACGCGCCCTCATCGGTCGAAATCGACCGCGGTGGTGTTGCCGCCGCTGACCACGACGCCGACCCGCTCGCCCGCGGCCGGCCGGTAGCGGCCCGACAGCAGCGCCGCGAAGGCAGCGGCGCCACCCGGCTCGGCGACGACGCGCAGCCCCTGCCACAGCGCGCGTTGGGCCTCGCGGATCGCCTCGTCGGTGACCAGGACCGCGGCCGAGACGTGCCGCCGCACCACCGGGAAGACCAGCTCGCCGATCCGCTTCGGCGCCAGGGAATCGGCGGCGATGCCGCCGGTCTCGGCGTCGACCGGCCGCCCCGCCTCGAAGGCGCGGTGCAGGGTGGGCGAGGCCTCGGGCTCGATGCCGACGACCTTGGTCCGGCCGGCGTACCAGGCGGCGATGCCGCCGATCAGGCCGCCGCCGCCGACCCCGACCAGCACGGTGTCGAGGTCCGGCGCCTGGTCCTCCAGCTCCAGCGCCAGCGTGCCCTGACCCAGCATGGTCTCGGCCTGGTCGAAGGCGTGGACCGAGAGGGCGCCGGAGGCCACGGCCCAGGCCTCGCAGGCGGCCAGCGCGTCGGCGTAGCGGTCGCCGCCGACCACCAGATCGGCGCCGGTGCGGCGGATCCGTTCGATCTTGGCGGGCGAGGAGATGCCGGGCACGAAGATCCGCGCCGGCAGGCCCAGCGACGCCGCGGCATGGGCCACCGCCGCGCCGTGATTGCCGCCGGAGGCCGCGGCGACCCCGATCGCCGGCACCGCGCGGGTCAGCAGGTTGGCGAAGGCGCCGCGGGTCTTGAACGACCCGGCGTGCTGCAGCAGCTCCAGCTTGAAGGTGATCGGCCCGGCGTCGACGCCGAAATCGCGCCCGGCCGCCTCGATCACCGGCGTCCGCCGGATATGCGGCCGGATGACCGGTTCGATTCGTGCGATGCTGTCCCGGTCCACCCGCGTCTCGGCCATTGTCGTCTCTCCCTGGTTTCGGATCGGCCTGTCGGTCAGATACTTCGTCGCATTGCTAATTCCCTATGGGCCCGAACGCAACAGGCGTGTCGTGCAGTCTGGGCAGGACTCTTTTTGGAACACCCCATCCGTCATTGCGAGGAGGCGAAGCCGACGAAGCAATCCAGAAGCCGGTGCGAGTGGCCCTGGATTGCTTCGCTGCGCTCGCAATGACGATGTTGGGAGTTCCGGAAAAGTCCTGGACCGTCGCTCGGCCTAGCGCGTCAGCGAGTGGACGAAGTCGCTGATGCCGCTCAGCGTGATCTGCGTGCCGACGCACAGCAGCAGGAAGGCCATCAGCCGCGACAGCACGCGGACCTGGGACTGGCCGAGCAGGGCGACCAGCCGGTCGGCCGAGGCATAGGCGATCCAGACGCCGATCGCGATCACCAGCGCCGCCGCCGAGGCGCCGAGCACGAAGGGCAGGAAGCTCGGCTGCCCGACCGGCAGGTTCGAGCCGATCGCGATGGCGACGGAGATCGTGCCGGGCCCGGTGGTGAAGGGCATGGTCAGCGGGTAGAAGGCGACCGAATCGATGCCCTCCGCCTCCGACGCCTGCTGCTGCTTGCGCTCCTCCTGCTGCTCCGGCGACTGCAGCAGCCGCCAGGCGCTGGCGGCGACGATCAGCCCGCCGGCGATGCGCAGGGCGGACAGGCTGATGCCGAAGAAGCTCAGGACATAGGCGCCGCCCCACAGCGCGCCGAGCATGACGAGGGCGGAGTAGACCCCGATCATCCGCGCCAGCTGCAGCCGCTCCGCATGCGACCGGTCGGCGGTGATCTGGCTGAAGATCAGGGCGGCACCGATCGGGTTGACGATCGAGAACAGGGCCGAGAGGGTGAGCAGAAAGGTCTGGATCGAACCGCTCATCCGCGACTCCGGTTGGCTGCCGACAGCCTGACCGATCTGCCGGGCGTGCTGCAACTCCGGGTGTTGCGCCGCGAGCCCCCGTCGCCTTAGCTGAGGCATGCCTTCTCCCGACTGGCCCGATCCGGATGTGCTGCGTTTCGTTCCGCATGGCGCGCGACGCCTGCGGTCGGCGATGACGCAAGCCGAGCTGTGCCGCCTCGACGCCGCGCTCGCCGGCATGCCGACGGATCGCGCCGGCATCAGGCTGCGAGGCATCGCCGGCCTGCGGCCCCTTCTGGCGAAGGATGGGCCCGTCGGCGCTGCGGCCGCCTCGATCCTGGGCGGCGAATCGCGTCCGGTCAGGGCGATCCTGTTCGACAAGACGCCGGCCGCCAATTGGTCGCTCGCCTGGCATCAGGACCGCACCGTGGCCGTGGCGCGCCGCGTCGAGGTCGAAGGCTTCGGGCCCTGGACGGTGAAGGACGGCCAGCTCCACGTCGCCCCGCCCTTCGGCGTGCTGGCCGGCATGGTGACGCTGCGTGTCCATCTCGACCCGGTGCCCATCACCAATGCCCCGCTGCTGGTTGCGCCCGGATCGCATCGGTTCGGCCGCATCGCGGAGGCGGAGGTGGCGGATGTCGTCGGGCGGTGCGGCACAGCGGCCTGCCTCGCGGACGCCGGCGACATCTGGCTGTACGCGACAGCGATACTGCATGCGTCGGAGGCGGCTCGGAAGCCTGCGCGCCGCAGGGTCCTGCAGGTGGATTTCGCAGCCGGCGAGCTGCCGGGCGGGCTGGAATGGTCTGGGGTCTGAGCCGAGAGGCCCCAGCCGGATCATCGTTGAAGTGAGGCCAGGCCGATGACGCAGGTGACGGAGCCGGGATGGATCGTCGTCCTCAACGGGGCGCCACGATCGGGGAAGTCGAGCATCGTCGCGGCGATCCAGGACGGATTCGACGGCCCGTGGATGAATCTGGGCGTCGACGTCCACGCCCGGCATGTAACGCCGCCGCGCTACCGGCCCGGGATCGGGCTGCGGCCCGGCGGCGAGCGGCCGGAGATCGAGGCCTGGGTCCCGGTATTCTATGCCGCGCTCTATGACGCGGTCGCCGCCCACAGCCGTGCCGGGCTGAACGTGGTGGTCGATGTCGGGCATCACGAGGCGCACGCCGCGCCTCACGGCATCCTGCGCGACTGCGCCCGGCGCCTGGCGGGGCTGCCGGCGCTCCTGGTCGGCGTGCGCTGCCCGGTGGAGGAGATCATGCGCCGGCGGCTGGCCGGGCAGCCGGGGCGGGAGGGCGAATACGTCACCGGCTCGGCGGCCGAACCGGTGCCAGAGGCGGTCCTGCGCTGGCAGCGTGAGGTGCACCGCCCCGGGATCTACGACCTGGAGGTCGACACGGCGCGGCTGAATCCGGAGGACTGCGCCGCGGCGATCCGCCGGCGCCTCGACGACCCGACGCCGCCCTCGGCCTTCCGTCGGCTGGCGGAGCAGGCCTGATCGGTGCGGTTCCGAGCCTGCCGTGCAATTTCCGCCAATACGGGGGGGGCCGCCAGGACCCAACTGGACTTGGGTGTCATGCGATCCAAAGGAGAAGCTGATGATCGCGCGCGTGTGGCGAGGCTGGGCGTCGACCGTGGAGACGGCGGATCTCTACGAGGCGTTCCTGCGCTCGGAGTTCCTGCCCGCGGCCCATGCGATCGACGGGTATCGCGGGGCTTCGGTTCTGTGTCGCCCCGCCGGGGCGGAGATCGAGTTCATGACCGTGACGTATTTCGACTCGCTGGAGGCCATCCGGCGCTTCGCCGGCGACGACCTCGAGGCGGCGCATGTCGCGCCGCGGGCCCGGGAGCTGCTGGACCGCTTCGACGCCCGCTGCCTGCATTTCGACCTGGCGATCCAGGATCTGCCGGGCGGGGCGATCCGAAGCGGCGCATGATCCGGTCCGGCGCTCAGGCCACCCGCAGCGTCGCCCAGCCGGTGGCGGAGGGGGCGCCGCCCGTGTAGTGCAGGGTGGTGGCGTCGTCGAATTCGTAGATCACGGCCGTCAGCGTGCAGCTCCGGTCCGGCGACGCGGCCGGGTCGGGCACGATCGAGACCGGCGACGCCGGATCGTCGCGCGACGCCAGGGCGGATTTCACCGCCGCCAGGTCGACCGGCGCCGTGGGATCAGCCAGGCGCCGCTCCAGCGCGGCGCAGCGCAGGACCGAATCCGTGCGCCAGTCGTCGCCGATGCCGCCTGAAGCGAAGTCCTTGCTGGCCAGCGGATGGTTGGTGTGCCACAGCCGGTCGGCGCCGGGCCGGTCCTCTGCCTTGGCCCCGGCCGAGCATTCGATCATGGCGACGCCGTGCCGGTCGCCGAGCACGTAGTTCTGGCCCGAGGCATGGTCGATCTCGGTCAGGAACCGGGTCGCCGCTGCGCGGTCGGGCTGCGCCAGCGTGCCGCGGACGACGAAGGCGACGGGCAGGCCCTTCGGGCTGTGGCTCAGCTGGATCAGGGTGTTGACGCACAGGCCGAAGCCGCGGCCGGTCACGCCCATCAGCCCGATCATCCCGGCACAGGTGAAGACATAAGCCGGCCCGCCTTTCGCATCGGTGACGCGCAGCACTGCCTGCAGCCCCTCGCGCCATTGCGGCAGGTCCAGCGTCTGCGCCACCCGGGCTGGCCGGGCGTCGCCCGGCGCCAGGGCCAGGCTGCTGCAATGGGCCGGCCATCGGGCGCCGCCGTACCACCATTCCTCGTCCAGAAGCTGCAGCGCGAAGATGATCTCCGCCGGCTGATTCGCACCTTCGGCGATGCCCCGGACCTCCGCCTCCAGCTCCGGCGTCCAGCGGGCGATCGCCGGCCGGAAACCGGTCTCGGTCAAGAAGCGGCCGAGGAACGCGTCGGCCGCGGCGCCGGTCCGGTGCCCGACCCGGCGGCTCCAGCGATCGACCATCTCGGCGATCTGCGGCCGCAGCGCCTCGCCATGCGCCCGGCCGCGCTGATGCGGCGTGCCGGTGATGTCGACGATCGGCATGTCCTCGGTCCGCATGGTGCCTCTCTGTGCCTTTTGTATTAATGAAAGGCATGGATAGGAAGCGTGATCGCGATGCCGGCGTCAAGGGGCGGGCGAGCGGAGGCGGGTGAAGCCGGTCGTCGCCAGCCCGGCCGCAGCGCCCGCAATCTTAATTTCGGGGTCCGGCGCAGGCATTATGGCCCGGCGCCGGAACCGCTGCCGGCGCTGACCGTTGGCGGAGAGGGGGAGCAGCCTCGACCGCCTTCCCGACCCGGACGTACGCCGGGCCGTTCCGCAACAGGCCTCGTCCGAAGGCTTCGGAGTGGAGACGTCACATGCCCCAGAAGCTCTGCGACATCTGCCAGGCCAGGCCCGCCACGGTGCGCGTCACCGTGCTGCGGGACGGCCAGCGCCGGCAGCTCGATGTCTGCGACTACCACTATGCCCAGATCGCCCGCCATCAGCGCTACGTCTCGCCGCTGGAGGCGCTGGTCCGCGGCGGCATGCTGGAGGACTTCTTCGGCCAGGCCCAGCCGGTCGGGATGCCGCGGCGCGGCCCGCCCCGGCCCGAGCATGCCGGCGTGGATCTGCAGAGCCATTTCAGCGAGCAGGCGAAGGAGATGCTGCAGCGCGCGGCCGAACGGGCGGTCCAGTTCGGCAAGGCTGAGGTCGATACCGAGCACCTGCTCCACGAGCTGTCGGAGAGCGAGGTGGTGCAGACCATCCTGCACGCCTTCAAGATCTCACCGGAGGATCTGCGCAGCTATATCGACCAGAACGCGTTGCGCGGCGACGCCCGGGTCGGCCCGCGCACCGAGATCGGCGTCTCGCCGCGGATGAAGGCGGCGCTCGACCAGGCCTTCCTGATCTCGCGCCAGCTCGGCCATTCCTATGTCGGGCCGGAGCACATGCTGCTCGGCCTCGCCGAGGTGCCGGAGAGCTTCGCCGGCAACCTGCTGCGCAAATACGGGCTGACGCCGCAGGCGCTGCGGCAGCAGACCGTGCGCATCATCGGCGCCGGGGCGGAGGAGGGGCGGGTGGCCGGCCCGTCCAACACCCCGCAGCTCGACAAGTACAGCCGCGACCTGACCCTGCTGGCGCGCGCCGGCAAGCTCGATCCCGTGATCGGCCGGTCGCGGGAGGTCGAGACCACGATCGAGGTCCTGGCCCGGCGGAAGAAGAACAACCCGGTGCTGATCGGCGAGCCCGGCGTCGGCAAGACCGCGATCGTCGAGGGGCTGGCGCAGCGCATCATCGGCGGCGACGTGCCGGAGACGCTGCGCGACAAGCGGCTGGTGGAGCTCAACGTCAACAGCTTGGTCGCCGGCTCGAAATACCGCGGCGAGTTCGAGGAGCGGGTGAAGCAGGCTCTCGACGAGATCAGGCAGCACCGCGATGAGCTGGTGCTGTTCATCGACGAGGTGCACACCATCGTCGGCGCCGGGCAGGGCGGCGGCGAGGGCGGGCTCGACATCGCCAATGTGTTCAAGCCGGCGATGGCGCGCGGCGAGCTGAACCTGATCGGCGCCACCACGCTCAACGAGTATCAGAAGTACATCGAGAGGGACGCGGCGCTGGAGCGGCGCTTCCAGCCGGTCTTCGTCTCCGAGCCGACGGTGGAGCAGACGATCAATATCCTGCGCGGGCTGCGCGACCGGCTGGAGGGACACCACAACGTGACCATCCAGGACCAGGCCTTTGTCGCGGCCGCCGAGCTGTCGGACCGCTACGTCACCGGCCGTTTCCTGCCGGACAAGGCGATCGACCTGATCGACCAGGCGGCGGCGCGGGTGCATCTCTCCACCACCTCGCGCCCGGCCGAGATCCAGGAGCTGGAGGCGGAGATCGCCCAGCTCAAGCGCGAGCAGGACTATGCCGGCTCGCGCAAGCGGTACGACCAGGCCAAGGCCTTCGCGGAGCAGATCGCCGAGAAGCAGAAGCAGCTGGCGACGCTGACCGACGAGTGGAAGCGCCGGATCGGATCGAGCACGGCCGAGGTCATGGTCGAGCACGTCGCCGAGATCATATCGAAGCTGACCGGCATCCCGGTCACCGAGCTGACGGCGGAGGAGAAGACCAAGCTGCTGCAGATGGAGGAGCGGCTGCACCAGCGCGTCATCGGCCAGGAGGAGGCGATCCGCGCCGTCAGCGACGCCATCCGCCTGGCCCGGGCCGGGCTGCGGCAGGCCGACAAGCCGATCGCCACCTTCCTGTTCCTCGGCCCGACCGGCGTCGGCAAGACCGAGCTGGCCAAGGCCCTGGCCGAGGTGATGTTCGGCGACGAGACCGCCATGATCCGCATCGACATGAGCGAGTACATGGAGCGCCACACCGTGTCTCGGCTGATCGGCGCCCCGCCCGGCTATGTCGGCTACGAGGAGGGCGGCCAGCTGACCGAGCGGGTGCGCCGGCGGCCCTACAGCGTGATCCTGCTCGACGAGATCGAGAAGGCGCATGCCGATGTCTACAACGTGCTGCTGCAGGTGTTCGACGACGGCCGGCTGACCGACGGCAAGGGCCGGGTGGTCGACTTCACCAACACGCTGATCGTCGCCACCTCGAACCTCGCCTCCGACATCATCATGGGGCGGCAGAGCCGGATCGGCTTCAACCCGACGGCCAGCGGCGTCCGGGACGACGTGATGGGCGTGCTGCGCCAGCACTTCCGGCCGGAGTTCCTGAACCGGATCGACGAGATCATCATCTTCCAGACGCTGACCACGGAGCAGATCAAGCAGATCGTCCGGCTGCAGCTCGACGGCGTGATCAAGAACGCGCGGGGGCAGGATATCGAGCTGGTGATCGACGACACGCTGGTCGACCACCTCGCCGCCGAAGGCTATCAGCCGGAATACGGCGCCCGCGAGCTGCGGCGGCAGATCCGGCAGCTGGTGGAAACCCGGCTGGCCAAGGCGATGCTGAGCGGCGAGGTGAAGGAGGGGGACCGCGTCGTCTTCAGCTACGACGAGGGCGGGGTCGCCATCAAGGTCCGGGGGCCGAGGCCCGCCAAGCCGTGGGAAGGCAAGGCAGCGCCGGCGCGGCGCGCCAAATCGGCGAAAGGCGGCCGCGCGCCGGCGAAGCGGGCGGCGGCGAAGGCGGCCAAGACAGCCAAGACGACCAAACGCAGCCCGCCGGCCCGGCCGAAGGGCTGATCCACGGGCATTTGCCCAGACTTTGGGCAGGCACGGGGCGGCGACGGGCCGCACCCGCGCCTGCCTCAACCGACGCATGCGCCGGACCGGCCCTCGGCCCGCATTTCCCTCTGGCACTTGCCGCCCGGGCCGTCGATAACAGCGGCTCGATGTGGTCCCGAGGATTGGATACATGATCGCGCGCGTCATCGCCGTGGAGCCATTCGACATCGTCGTGTTCGGCGCGACGGGAGACCTGTCCCAGCGCAAGCTGCTGCCGGCGCTCTTCGAGCGCGACAAGGCCGGGCAGGTGCCGCGGGAGGCCCGGATCATCGGCACGTCGCGGCGGCCGATGTCGGACGCCGAGTTCCGCGACTTCGCCCGCAAGGCGATCGTGGAGCATGTGCCGAGCGCGGAGCAGAGCGGCACGGTACTGGACGATTTCCTGGCGCGGCTGTCCTATGTTCCCGTCGACGCCACGGCCAAGAAGGGCTGGGAAGAGCTGGGCGAGGCGCTGGGCGCGAACGCCGACCGCATCCGCATCTTCTATCTCGCCACCTCGCCCGACCTGTTCGACGAGATCTGCGGCCAGCTGGGCCGGCACGGGCTGGTCACCGAGCGGGCGCGGGTGGTGGTCGAGAAGCCGATCGGCAAGGACCTGGACTCGGCCCGGGCCCTGAACGACGCCATCGGCAAGGTCTTCCCCGAGGAGTCGATCTACCGGATCGACCACTACCTCGGGAAGGAGACGGTGCAGAACCTGATGGCGCTGCGCTTCGCCAACGCCCTGTTCGAGCCGCTGTGGAACGCCTCGCACATCGACCATGTCCAGATCACCGTGGCCGAGAGCCTGGGGGTCGAGGGCCGCGCCGGCTACTACGACGGCGCCGGCGCGCTGCGCGACATGGTGCAGAACCACATGCTGCAGCTGCTCTGCCTCGTCGCCATGGAGCCGCCGACCTCGATGGACGCGGACGCGCTGCGTGACGAGAAGCTGAAGGTGCTGAAGGCGCTGAAGCCGATCACCGAGGCCACGGTCAACCACGTCACCGTGCGCGGCCAGTACCGCGCCGGCGCCTCCTCGGGCGGCGCGGTGCCCGGCTATCTCGAGGAGCTCGGCAATTCGGCGAGCCACACCGAGACCTTCGTCTCGCTGAAGGCGGAGATCGAGAACTGGCGCTGGGCCAACGTCCCCTTCTACCTGCGCACTGGCAAGCGCCTGGCGACCCGGATGTCGGAGATCGTGGTCACCTTCCGCGCCATCCCGCATTCGGTGTTCGACAGCTCGGCCGGCACGATCTCGCAGAACCACCTCGTCATCCGGCTGCAGCCGGACGAGGGCGTGAAGCTGTGGCTGATGATCAAGGACCCCGGCCCGGGCGGCATGCGGCTGCAGCACGTGCCGCTGGACATGAGCTTCGCCGAGGCCTTCAACGTGCGGAACCCGGACGCCTATGAGCGGCTGGTGATGGACGTCGTCCGCGGCAACCAGAGCCTGTTCATGCGCCGCGACGAGGTCGAGCAGGCCTGGACCTGGGTCGACCCGATCATCGAGGCGTGGAAGGCGTCGAAGGAGCCGCCGAAGCCCTACACCGCCGGCACCTGGGGCCCATCCGCCGCGATCGCCCTGATCGAGCGCGACGGCCGCACCTGGCACGAGGACGAGGACTGAGAGGACCAAGGCCATGTCCATCGCCCGCCACGACTTCTCGACCCCCGAGGCTCTGGCCGACGCCCTGGCCGACCATGTCGCGGCGGCGCTGACGGCGCGCCTGTCCCGGTCCGACCGGGCGGCGCTCGCCGTCTCCGGCGGGCGCACCCCGACCCGGTTCTTCGAGGCGCTGTCGAAGCGGCCGGTCGACTGGTCCCGGATCGACGTCACCCTGGTCGACGAGCGCTGGGTGGGCGAGGACTCCGACCGCTCCAACGCCGCCCTGGTGCGGAAGCATCTGTTGCAAGGCCCGGCCGCGGCGGCGAATTTCGTGCCGCTGCATGTCGATGCACCGACGCCGGAGGACGGCAGGGCGCAGGTGGAGGCGCGGATCGCCGCCCTGCCGCTACCCTTCGCGGCCGTGGTGCTGGGCATGGGCGATGACGGGCACACCGCCTCCTTCTTCCCGGGTGGCGACCGGCTGGCGCGGGCCCTGGACCCGGCCGCCGGGCAACTGCTAGAGACCATGCGGGCGCCGGCGGCGGGCGAGCCGCGCATCACCCTGACGCTGCCGGTCTTGCTGGCGGCGGAGACTCTGTGCCTTCATATCGAGAGGGCAGGGAAGCAGCGCGTCCTGGAGGCGGCGCTGGTCAGCGGCCCGGCCGAGGCGATGCCGATCCGTGCCGTGCTGACCCGGTCCGAGCGGCCGGTCGAGATCTTCTGGTGCCCGTGACGGCCCTGCCGGAAGGCCAAATATAAACTTCAACAAAATGTGCTAACGTATTGATCATGAGGCATGATCGGGTCGGAGGGTGCTGCCTGGCCCGGTCGGCGGCGAGACAGTGAGCCAAGGAGCCAGCCCGATGGTGCAAGCCCGCATTGCCGAGGTGACCGAGCGGATCGCGCGGCGCAGCCACGACGCCCGGTCCGCCTATCTGGACCGCATCGTCAAGGCGACGGAGCAGGGGCCGGCCCGCCGGCGCCTGGGCTGCGCCAACTTCGCGCACGGCTTCGCCGCCTGCGGCATCGACAAGGGCGCGCTGCGTGAGGGCGAGGGACCGAACCTCGCCATCGTCACCTCCTACAACGACATGCTGTCGGCGCATCAGCCCTTCGAGCGCTTTCCGGACCTGATCCGGCAGGCGGCACGGTCGGTCGGCGGCACGGCGCAGGTCGCGGGCGGCGTGCCGGCGATGTGCGACGGCGTCACCCAGGGCGAGGCGGGGATGGAGCTGTCGCTGTTCTCGCGCGACGTGATCGCGCTGTCGACCGCGGTCGCGCTGTCGCACCAGATGTTCGACGCCGCCGTGTTCCTCGGCGTCTGCGACAAGATCGTGCCGGGCCTGGTGATCGGCGCCCTGTCCTTCGGCCATCTGCCGGCGGTGTTCATCCCCGCCGGGCCGATGACCTCAGGCCTGCCGAACGACGAGAAGGCCAAGGCGCGGCAGCTCTACGCCGAGGGCAAGGTCGGGCGTGACGCCCTGCTGGAAGCCGAGGCCAAGTCCTATCACGGGCCGGGAACCTGCACCTTCTACGGCACCGCCAACACCAACCAGATGCTGATGGAGATCATGGGCCTGCACCTGCCGGGCTCGTCCTTCGTCAACCCGAACACGCCGCTGCGCGATGCGCTGACGATCGAGGCGGCGAAGCGGGCGCTGGCGATCACGGCGCTGGGCAACGAGTTCCTGCCGGTCGGCCGGCTGCTCGACGAGCGCGCCTTCGTCAACGGCGTGATCGGGCTCCACGCCACCGGCGGGTCGACCAACCACACCATCCACCTGATCGCCATGGCCCATGCGGCCGGCATCACCCTGACCTGGGACGACTTCTCCGATCTCGCCGAGGTCACGCCGCTGCTGTGCCGCGTCTATCCGAACGGCAAGGCCGACGTGAACCACTTCCATGCGGCGGGCGGCACCGGTTTCCTGATCCGCGAGCTGCTCGGCGCCGGCCTGCTGCACGACGACGTCGCCACGATCTGGGGCGGGGGGCTGGACCGCTACACGGTCGAGCCCGGCCTCGACGGCAACGGCGAGGTGGTGTGGCGCGACGCGGCGACGGCCAGCGGCGACACCACGGTGCTGCGCGGCGCGGCCGAGCCGTTCCAGGCCACCGGCGGGCTGCGCGTGCTGGACGGCGATCTCGGCCGGGCGGTGATCAAGACCTCGGCCGTGGCGCCGGAGCGCCATGTGATCGAGGCGCCGGCCAAGGTCTTCCATTCGCAGGAGGAGCTGCAGGCCGCGTTCCGCGCCGGGGCGCTGGACCAGGACTTCATCGCCGTGGTCCGGTTCCAGGGCCCGAAGGCGAACGGCATGCCGGAGCTGCACAAGCTGATGCCGCCGCTCGGCGCGCTGCAGGACCGCGGCCGCAAGGTGGCGCTGGTCACCGACGGCCGCCTGTCCGGCGCCTCCGGCAAGGTGCCGGCGGCGATCCATGTGACGCCCGAGGCCGCGGTCGGCGGGCCGATCGCCAAGCTGCGCGACGGCGACATCCTGCGCCTCGACGCCGTGACCGGCCGGCTCGAGATCCGCGGCATCGACGCCGAGGAATGGGCGGCGCGTGCTGACGCCACGGCCGATCTGGCGCCGTCGCATGTCGGCGTCGGACGCGAGCTCTTCGCCGCCTTCCGCCACGCCGCCGGCCGCGCCGATGCCGGGGCGTCGATCTTCTGAGACGACCCCTGGCGCCATCGGCGAATGTGCATGATATCTTCTGTCGAAGTGCAACGCCTTACCGATCGTTCGATGGACGTCACATGAGCACAGCTGAAGCAACGGTGGGGCCGGGAGGTCGCGTCACCATTCCCAAATCCGTGCGGGATCAGCTCCATATCCGGCCGGGAACGAAGATGGAGTTCGTTCGGACGCGCGACGGGAATTGGACGGTGCGGCTGAAAGATGCCCGAGGCCGTGTGATCGGGGTGGTCGAGGAGAGGCGCCCGAGACGTCGGTTCGCCGAGTTTCTCGGACATGCCGGGCCCGGCCCGACGACAGACGAGATCATGGCGCTCACGCGCGGCGATGAATGACGCTGGTCGATACCAACGTCCTGCTCGACATCGTGACCGGGGATCCAGCCTGGGCGAAATGGTCGCTTGAGCAACTCGAAGCTGCGGCCGAGCGTGGGCCGCTTCTGATCAATGACATCGTCTATGCCGAATTGAGTATCCGCTACCCTCGGATCGAGGAACTCGACACTTTTATCGATGAGACCGGCTTGGAGGTCTTGCCAATGACCCGCCCGGCGCTGTTTCGCGCCGGGAAGGCATTCGCGGAATACCGCAAGACAGGCGGGAAGCGGGATCGACTTTTGCCCGATTTCTTCATCGGCAGCCAAGCAGAGGTCAGCGGGCTGTCGATCCTCACACGCGATGTCGAGCGCTACCGGGCTTACTTTCCGGCGGTAACTTTGATCTCTCCGAATTCAGCGGCCGGGACCTGAAGAATCAAACGATCCCCAGCAGCCGGATCAGCCCGAAGCTGATCGCGCCCAGCACCAGCAGCGACAGGGTGACCGCTGCCGTGACCCGGCCGCCGGCCTTGGCGACGCTGCCCAGGTCGGTGCTGAGGCCGAGCGCGGCCATCGACAACACGGTCAGCCAGGTTGCCACCGCGGCGGCCGGGGCCAGCACCGCCTCCGGCAGCAGCCCGAAGGAGCGCAGCACGGCCAGCAGCAGGAAACCGTCGATGAACCAGGGCACCAGCTTGTGCCACGGCATCCGGCGCGTGGGGGCCGGGGCGGCGCCGTCGGTCCGGCGCCGCGTCACCAGCGTCAGGACCAGGATCATCGGCCCGAGCATCAGCACGCGCACCAGCTTGACCAGGGTGCCGAGCTGCAGCGCGATCGCCCCGATCGGCGCCGTGGCGGCCAGCACCTGCGGCACGGCATAGACGGTCAGCCCCGCCAGGACGCCGTACTGCACCTCGCTGATCTGCAGCAGCGCCGGCAGGAACGGCAGGCCCAGCACCACCAGCACGCCGAGCACGGCGGTGAAGGCGATCGACGCCGCCACCTCCTTGCCGTCGGCGCCGATGACCGGCGCCACCGCCGCGATCGCGGAGTTGCCGCAGATCGAGTTGCCGCAGGCGACCAGCACCGCCATGCGGTGGGGCAGGCCCAGCAGGCGCCCCAGCCCGTAGCTGGCGGCGATGGCCACGACCACCACGACGGCGATCCCGAGCAGCAGCACCGGGCCCGCCGTCACGATCGCGCCGACGCTGACCGAGGCGCCCAGCAGGACGACCGCGATCTCCAGCAGGGTCTTGGCGCTGAACGAGATTCCAGGCGTCCAGCGCTGGCTCGGGCTCCACAGCGTGCGCACCAGGGCGCCGACCAGGATCGCCAGCACCAGCGCCTCCAGCCAGGCATGGCCGAACAGCCCGGCTTCGATACGCTCCAGCAGCAGGGCGGCGAGGGTCACCGCACCGCACAGCACCAAGCCGGGCGCCAGCCGGGCGACGGCGCCGGGGATCGAGCTGGCCGCCGCTCTCAGACGCTGCGTTGTGGGAAGGGAGGGCTGGAGCGGATCGACGATCGCCATGACAGTCTCGTTGCAGAACTGTCACAAAGATGATCCGCGGCTTTCAACCAATCCAACGCATTCATTTTTTGAAATCGATCGATTTTGCCGATCGGTCTGTATTTTACAGGCTGCCGGCGCGGCACATCCTTGGAGTGTGAAGAGGGCGATCCAATAGGAATGTGTTACACAAAATTGCAACAATAAATTCACATTTGTACCGGCAGAAGGTGAGGATTTCCTCCCTAGGAGTCGCGTAAGAAGGGCGACCGTGAGCTTCTCTTGGGGGAGAGACCATGTCGCTCAGAATCGAGCGCAGTGACCGGCCGATCGTCCGCACCAGCATTTCGGCGCCGCAGCAGCAGGCCTTCCAGGCGGCGCTGCAGCGGGCGGCCTCGGCGCGTCCCGCCTCGCTGTCCACCTACCTGCCGGACGAGCCGTCGACGGAGACGGAATTGGTCGAGCTGCTCCGCAGCGAGATCGTGGCGGGGCAGAATCCCGAGGCGAACGAGATGGGCGGGGCCATGGCCCTCAACCAGGTGATGCCCTTCCTCGAGAAGCAGTCCCCGGCGGAGCGGCAGGCGACCGTGCTGCGCCTGCTCGAGGCCTTCCCCGAGGGCGGCACATCGGACACCACGGACGCGAGGGAAGCCTGGGTGCGAAACGGCATCGAATACGCCGCCGCCCTGTCGGGACTCGCCACCGACCCCGCCGAGGCGGAACGGCGCGAAGGCGAGGAGGCGTTCGCGACGCAGCTGCGCAGCCGTGGCAACCGGCTCGAGTATCACGCCGACGAGACCGACGACAGCGCCGGGGCGATGGCGGAAGACATCCGGGCATTCCTCGACGAGACGACGCGCGGCGCTTCGGTCACCAAGGGGGAAGTCCTCAATCGGCTCTATGAGCGGGATTGGGTCGATGCCGGGCCCGTGATGCAGGCTATCGAGCAGGTCGCCGCGGAAGGTGGAGTTGAACTGGAGCCGACCTCGCACAAGGGCGCGGGCACGCATGCGGCGGCCCAGGCCATCTATGCCCGGGCCGCCGCCATGGGCGGCTATTCCGAGACGCAGGAATACGGGATCCCGAACCAGCAGTTCTACGATCTCGCGATCGGCGCCCGATATGCGTCATCGGCGGCGCAGCAGGAGCTGGCGCAGAAGCTGTCCGATGAGCCCTTGGCCCTCTCGTCCCTCAGTCAGTTCGTGACGATGCCGCTGGAGGATCGCGATCGGAGCCTGCACGAAGGCGGGCTGGAGATGTTCCGGCGCCTCGAATGGCTGACCAAGGACATGGACGGGCCGCTGGCCGCGCAGGTCGTCGGCCAGTCCCTGAACGTGATGGAGAGCATCGGCGGCCTGCCCGATCCGATCGACTTCACCGGCTGGAAGGGAGACATGGAGTCGTTCGAGGGCAGCGCCCTGGACAATCTGCACGCCGTCGTGAACCGGATCGAAGGCACGACGGACGGCGATGCCGTGATCGCGCGGATGCGCAACCACGGCATGATTCCGGACTAGGCCGCCGAAGACAGAAGGTGCAGTCGGGCCTTACGCCGTCTGCTCCTTCGTCTTCAGGAAGCGCAGCGCCGGGTTCTCCTTGGTCACGGTCTCGAGATGCCAGGCGTTGCGCGCCAGGAAGACGGGCGCGCCGTCATGGTCCTCGGCCATGGCGCTGCGCACGCTGTCCTGGAACGACTTGAGCGCGGCCGGATCGTCCGACTCCACCCAGCGCGCGGTATAGTAGGGCGCCGGCTCGAAATGCACCGGGATGCCGTATTCGGTGCGGATCCGGTCGGCCAGAACCTCGAACTGCAGCGCGCCGACCACGCCGACGATCCAGTTGGCATCGAGCAGCGGCTTGAACACCCGGGCCGCGCCTTCCTCGGCCAGCTGCTCCAGCGCCCGGCCGAGATGCTTGGCCTTCATCGGGTCGTCCGGCCGAACCCGCTGCAGCAGCTCGGGCGCGAAGCTGGGGATACCGGTGAAGCGCAGGTCCTCGCCTTCGGTCAGCGCGTCGCCGATGCGCAGATTGCCGTGGTTCGGGATGCCGACGATGTCGCCGGCCCAGGCCTCCTCCGCCAGCTCGCGGTCCTGGGCCAGGAACAGCACCGGGTTGTGCATGTTCATCACCTTGCCGGAGCGGACATGCTTCAGCTTCATGCCGCGCTTGAAATGGCCGGAGGCGAGGCGGACGAAGGCGATGCGGTCGCGATGCTTCGGATCCATGTTGGCCTGGATCTTGAACACGAAGGCCGAGACGCTGTCCTCGGTCGGCTCCACCAGCCGGCCCGCCGTCGGCTGCGGCCGGGGCGAGGGGGCGAGGGCGCCGAGCCCGTCCAGCAGCTCGCGCACGCCGAAATTGTTGACCGCGGAACCGAAGAACACCGGGGTCAGATGGCCCTCGCGGAACATCTGCAGGTCGAATTCCGGGCACAGGCCGCGCGCCATCTCCACCTGCTCGCGCAGCGTGGCCACGGCGTCGGCCGGCAGCAGCCGGTCCAGCTTCGGGTCGTCGAGGCCGGTGCAGGTCTCGCCCTCCGCGGGCAGCGCGCCCTTGGCGCCCTTCTCCATCAGCACCAGACGGTCGTGGAACAGGTCGTAGCAGCCCAGAAAACCGCGGCCGCTGCCGATCGGCCAGGTCGCCGGGGTGACGTGCAACTGCAGCTCCTGCTCGATCTGGTCCAGCAGGTCGAAGGGATCGCGGCTCTCCCGGTCCATCTTGTTGATGAAGGTGGTGATCGGGACGTCGCGCATGCGGCAGACCTCGAACAGCTTCCGGGTCTGGTCCTCGATGCCCTTGGCGGCGTCGATCACCATCACCGCGCTGTCGACGGCCGTGAGGGTGCGATAGGTGTCCTCCGAGAAGTCCTCGTGGCCCGGCGTGTCCAGGAGGTTGAAGGTGCGGCCGCCATAGTCGTAGGTCATCACCGAGGCGGTGACGGAGATGCCGCGCTCGCGCTCCACCTTCATCCAGTCCGACCGGGCGCGGCGCTGCTCGCCGCGGGCCTTCACGGCGCCGGCCATCTGGATGGCGCCGCCGAACAGCAGCAGCTTCTCGGTCAGCGTGGTCTTGCCGGCGTCGGGGTGGGCGATGATGGCGAAGGTGCGGCGGCGGTCGATCGGGTCGATGTTCGAAGGCATGGAGGCAATGACATTCTTTGTTGTCATTGCCGGGCTTGACCCGGCAATCCAGAGGGTCTCGACAGACTCTGGGTGCCCGGGTCGAGCCCGGGCATGACAGGATTGGGAAAAAAGGGCTTTCAGTTAAATCGAGGCGCTACATCAGCCCGTCCCGCCGCAGCAGCGCATCCGGGTCCGGTTCGCGGCCGCGGAAGCGCTTGTACAGCTCCATCGGGTGTTCGGTGCCGCCGCGCTCCAGGACATTCTCCTTGAAGCTGCGGGCGGTCTCTGGGTCGAACAGGCCCTTCTCCTTGAACAGCTCGAAGGCGTCGGCGTCCAGCACCTCGGCCCATTTGTAGCTGTAGTAGCCGGCGGAATAGCCGCCGCCGAAGATGTGGCTGAAGCCGGAGGAGGTGTTGGCCTCCGGGATCGGCGGCAGCACCTGGGCGCGGGCGGTCGCGGCGCGCTCGAACTCCGGCACCGACTCGATCGCGGTCGGGTCGCCGTCGTGCCAGGCCATGTCGAGCAGGCCGAAGGAGGTCTGGCGCAGCGACTGCCAGCCGGCCATGAAGCGGGCGCTGTCGCGGATCTTCTGCACCAGCTCGGCCGGCATCGGCTCGCCGGTGCGGTAGTGCCTGGCGAAGAGGTCCAGCCCGTCCTTCTCCTGCACCCAGTTCTCGAAGATCTGCGACGGCAGCTCGACGAAGTCCCAGTACACGTTGGTGCCGCCGAGCGAACGGTAGGTGCAGCGCGACAGCAGGCCGTGCAGGGCGTGGCCCATCTCGTGGAAGAAGGTCCGCACCTCGTCATAGGAGAGGAGCGAGGGCCGGTCCGCCGTCGGCTTGGTGAAGTTGCAGACGATGGCGACATGCGGCCGCTTGATCCCGTCGCGATACAGGCCCTGGTCGCGATAGGTCGTCATCCAGGCGCCGTTGCGCTTGGACGCGCGCGGGAAGAAGTCGGCGTAGAACAGGCCGACATAGCGGTCCTCGGCCTCGTCATAGACCTCATAGGCCTTCACGTCCGGGTGCCAGACCGGATAGGCCTCGGACGGCCGGAACACCAGGCCGTACAGCCTCCGGCAGTGCTCGAACACGCCGTCGATCACCTGCTGCAGCGGGAAATAGGGGCGCAGCGCCTCCTCGTCGAAGGCGAAGCGGTGCTGCTTCAGCTTCTCGGAGTAGTAGCCGACGTCCCAGGGCTGCAGCGTCTCCGGCCCGCCGAGCGACCTGGCATGGGCCTGGATGTCGGCGAGGTCGCGCTCGGCCGCAGGCCTGGAGGCGGTCAGCAGCCGGTCGAGGAAGGCGTGCACCGCGGCCGGCGTTTCCGCCATCCGCTTCTCCAGCACGAAGGCGGCATGGGTCGGATAGCCCAGCAGCTTCGCGCGCTGGAAGCGCAGCGCCGCGATCTCCTTGACCAGCGGCTGGTTGTCGAACTCGCCGCCGAAGGCGCGGGAATTGAAGGCGCGCCACAGCTGCTCGCGCAGCTCGCGGCGGTCGGCATAGGTCATGAACGGGACGTAGCTCGGCGCGTCGAGCGTGAACACCCAGGCTTCCGGCCGGCCGCGCTCCTCCGCCGCCAGCTTCGCCGCCTTGACCGCGCCCTCCGGCAGGCCCGACAGATCGGCCTCGTCCTCGACCCACAGGGTGAAGGCGTTGGTCGCCTTCAGCACGTTGTGCTGGAAGTCGGGCGTCAGCTTGGCCAGCCGCTCGTCGACCGACCGCAGCTCGCCCTTCTCGTTGTCGGACAGCAGGGCGCCGTTGCGGACGAAGCCGCTGTAGGTGTCGTCCAAAAGGCGCGCCTTCTCCCCCTTGAGATCGAGCTTCTCCCGCGCGTCCCACACCGCCTTGACCCGGGCGAAGACGCGCGGGTCGAGCGAGACGTCGGAGGAGAAGTTGGCGCTCTTGGCCCCGAAATCGGCGGCCAGCGCCTGCAGCTCGTCCGAGGTCTTGGCCGAGAGCTGGTTGTAGAAGACCGAGGAGACGCGGTCGACCTCCTGGCCCGCCTGCTCCAGCGCCACGATGGTGTTCTCGAAATCCGGCTCCGCCGGGTTCGCCAGGATCTCCTCGATCCGGGCCTTGGCCTCGGCGATCGCATGGTCCAGCGCCGGCAGGTAGTGCGCGACCTCGATGCGGTCGAACGGCACCGCCTGGTCCTGCAGCGGCGAGGGCGCGATCAGCGGGTTGTCGGAGGATTGCGAGTCCATGCGGCCGGGATGTCCAGTGACGGGGAAGATCGGGGATGCAGGGGCAATATAGGGATGGGCACCCAGCTCTGCCAGCGGAACGCACCCACGCTCGGCGACGCCTTAACGAAACGGTCACCTCCGCCGTTTAGACTGCATTTCAGTAAAAACTTGGTCAGGGACGGGGCGATTCTGGTGTCGAAATTCCTTCGTCTCCGGCGTGAGGCCCATGCCGGCCCGGCGCGGTGCCGCCGGCTTGTCGCCGCCGCACTCCTCGCCCTGGCGGCGGCGATGCTCGCGGCGCCGACCCAGGCGCAGCCCATCCGCGGTTCGGGATCGACCTTCGCCTTTCCCGTCATCGCCGCCTGGTCGGATGGGTTTCTGCGCGACCGGGCCGACGGCGGCGACTTCGTGAACAACGAAGCCGGGGTGGATTACGAGCCGGTCGGATCCCTCGGCGGGATCATGCGCCTCGGGCAGCCCGAGATCGACTTCGCGGCCTCGGACGCACCGCTGCCGTTCGCGGAGACCAGCAAGCGCGGCCTGGCCCAGTTCCCGATCGTCCTCGGCGGCATCGCGCCCGTGGTCAATCTCGACGGGCTCGAACCGGCCCGGCTGAAGCTGACCGGCAGCGTCATCGCCGACATCTATCTCGGCAAGATCGAGCGCTGGAATCATCCGGGGATCCAGGCGCTCAACCCCGGCCTGGCGCTGCCCGACCTGCCGATCAGCGTGATCCATCGGTCGGACGGTTCGGGATCGACGCTGTCGTGGACCCGGTTCCTGTCCCGCACGAGCCCTGAATGGCGGCAGGCCGTCGGTGCCGACACCCTGGTCGCCTGGCCGCGCGGCGCCGGGGCCAAGGGCAGCTCCGGCATGATCGAGGCCGTGCAGCGGACCAAGGGGGCGATCGGCTATGCCGAGTTCGGGCAGATCCGCCGCAGCGGCCTCGCCTTCGCCCAGGTCCAGAATCACGCCGGCGCCTTCGTGACGCCGAGCCCGGAGGCCTTCGCGACCACCGCCCGGGCCGTGCGTTGGGACGCAGGGCAGGATTTCTATGCCGACCTCAGCGAGGTCGACGCGGCCGGCGCCTATCCGCTGACGGCGGCGACCTTCATCCTCATGCACAAGCGCGACCGGTCCGAAGGGCGCACGCTGCGGACGCTCTACTTCCTGTCCTACGCGCTCGACAAAGGGTCGAAGGAAGCGGCGGCGCTCGGCTACGTGCCCTTGCCCGAGGATCTAGCCGGCAGGGTCAAGGACTACTGGCGCGCCTCCCTTCCGGGCGGCGCCGGCCTCTAGCGCCCGGGCGAAGCGCCGGCGGCCGGCGCGGGCCCGTCCGATCTCGATACCATTCTGGATTTCGGGGGATGTCATGCAGGTGGACTATTTCCGGGACATGATCGTCCCCATCATCGGTGGGCTGGGCGTCTTCCTGCTCGGCCTCGAATTCATGTCGAACGGGATCCAGGCGCTGGCGGTGAACCGCATGCGCGATCTGCTGGCGAAGTTCGCCGGCACGCCGTCCAAGGGCGTCGTGGCGGGGACCGTCATCACCGGCATCCTGCAATCCTCCACCGCGATGACCGTGATGGTGGTGGGCTTGGTCAACGCCGGGGTGGTGGCGCTGCGGCCGGCGATCAGCGTGATCATGGGCGCCAATATCGGCACCACCCTGGGCAACGGCCTGATCGCGCTGCCGCTCGGCCCGCTCGGCCTCCTCGGCGCGGGCATCGCGGCCTTGTTCTACGTGTTCGGGAAGAGCGAGAAGACCCGCAACATCGCGCTGGCCTGCATGGGCTTCGCCCTGATCTTCTACGGCCTCAACCTGATGACGGGCGGCCTCAAGCCGCTGCGCAACATGCCCGAGATCATGGAGGTGATCTCGAGCCTGAGGGCTGACAGCTTCGGCGGCCTGATCGCCTGCGTGCTGATCGCGGCCGCGATCACCGCGCTGATCCACTCCTCCTCCGCCACGATCGGCATCGTCATGGGGCTCGGCGCGTCCGGCATCCTCGACTGGCAGACCGCGGTCGCCTTCTCGCTCGGCGCCGATCTCGGCACCACGATCACCTCCTGGATGGCCTCGCTCAACCTCTCGAAGAACGCCAAGCGGGCCGCCTACGCGCACATCTCCTTCAACTTCATCGGCGTCGCGGTGATGCTGCCGCTGTTCTTCCTGTCGATGCCGCTGCTGGAATATGTGATGGGCTGGTTCGGCGGCAATCCGGGTACGCCGGTCATGGTCGACGGCAAGGAAAGCTATCCCCTGGTGCCGGTCGCGATCGGCCTCTATTCGACCGTCTTCAACATCTTCAACACCCTGCTGCTGTTTCCCTTCGTCGGTGTGTTCGAACGGTTCCTGTCCCGCATCGGCCGCACCGAGGCCGAGGACATCGAGGATTATTCCACCCCGAAATATCTCGACCGGTCGATCGCGGGCGACCTGATCCGCGCCGTGCCGGCGGTGCAGAAGGAGACGCTGCGGGACCTCCAGGCCGGCGCGCTCTTCCTCGACATCGCCCGCGGCAAGAAGGGGGTACCCGAGGACCCCGGAGAGCACTATGTCGCGGTCGACATCCTGAACCGCGATATCCGGTCCTATACCGCCTCCCTGTTCAAGCCGGACATGTCCTATGACCAGCTCGACCTGGTCGCGAGCCTGATCGAGGAGGCGGACTTCACTGCCAGCCTGGCCGAGGCGCTGCATCAGGTCGCGCGCCGGACCAGGCGGCAGACCTTCGGGCCCGAGGCCCAGGCCATCGTCACCGCGGCGCTCGACAAGCTCGACCTGGCGTTGCGCCCGATCCTGCCGACCGGCCCTCTGGAGCCCACGCTGCCGGCCGGCCACATCCAGAGCCCGCCGGTGGAGGAGCTGCGCCTGCGCACCTTGAAGGCCGGCGGCATCACCCCGGCCGAACGCGGCGCGATCCTCGCGATCCTCGGCAGCGTCGAGCGGGCGGAGCTGCTGATCGCGCGCATCGATGCGGAGCGCCGGTCGGTGGATCGGGCCGCGGTCCTGGAGAGGATGGAGACACTGTCCGGGGCCGGCGGCCGGCCCGTCACCGGGGAGCCGGGGCTGGTTCCGGCGCAATAGTACCGGCGGCCTTTGAGATCGATTCCCAGCTCCCCTATGTCGTCATGGCGAGGCGCGTAGCGCCGCGGCCATCCAGGAGGTCGGCGCGAGCGGCCCTGGATGGCCACGCCCCTTCGGGGCTCGCCATGACGGGTCAATATTTCGGGCCGCTGGTATAAGACGGTTCGCCGCCTAAGTCAGAACGCGCCCCTCGAACGGGTGCCGGCCCTCGCGGTCCTCGATCTCGACCACCCACAGGTCGGGATCGCGCTGGACCGCGCGGGCAATATAGGCATCGGCGTCGGCCTCCGGCAGCAGCTCGCCGCCCTTGGCGGGCAGCCAGGCGAGGGCGCCGTCCAGGTCGCGCGACTGGCTCATCACCCGGCAGCCCGGCGCGCCCAGGTTGAGCTTGAGGATCAGCAGCCCGGCGCGCGGGTCGCCCTTGCGGACGACATAGGCGGGGATGGCGTCCTGGCCCAGCCGGCGCAGATGCGCCTGGACCCAGAGCTCGGTCGGAAGGCGGTCGGTGGTCATGGGGCGGGATATAGCAGAAAGCTAGCGCAGGGGCTGCGGCCGTTCCCGATCGGCGGCGGCCAGGCCGAGCAGGCCCTTCAGGAACAGCTCGATCGCCCGGCCCCAGAGGGCGGGCGTGGCCGAGGCGGGGTCGGCGCCGCGCTGCACGGCGAGGCCCAGAGTCATGCCGACGAGGGCGGCCGCCAGCTCCTCGCTCGGCACCGGCAGGCGCAGGCCGGACCGCTCGAACAGGGCCGTGAGCAGCTCGCCGAGCGCCCGGCGCTGGCCGGCGTAGAGCGCGGCATGCTCCGCGGCGAAGGCTGAGCCGCGGCCGACCTGGGTCAGGAACTCGGCCGAGACCGTGGTGAAGTCGAGCACGTCCTGGTTCTGCTCGTAATGCGCGCGGAGGGCGGCGAGCAGCCCGTCCGGCTCCGGGAACCGGTCCAAGAGCTGCCGCAGCCCGTCGAGCTCAGTCGCGAATTTGCGGCGCAGCAGCTCCAGGAACAGCGCTTCCTTGCCGTCGAAATTCGAATAGACCGCGCCCTTGGAATAGCCGGCCTCCTCGGCGATCCGGTCGACCCTGGCCCGGACGTAACCGTCGCTCAGGAAGGCGCGCCGGGCCGACTCCAGCAGCCGCTCCCGCGTCTGGGCCTGGCTCTCGCTCCGGTTCAGCCGCGGCATCTCAATATCGCGTCCCTCGCATGTTTCGATCCCGGCGCGCGAAGCGCCATGGAAACTCTAGCCTCAACCGACGTGGCATTGACAACCATGCGAATCTAAATACCAATGGTATTTGAATTCTATTGGTATCAACCTCGCGAGGCCGAGACATGACATCTCAGATTTCCGGAGCGGACGGCCGCGGCACCGTCCTTGTCACCGGCGCGTCCGGCGGCATCGGCCGGCGGTTGGTGGAACGTCTCGCCGACGCCGGATTCGCGGTCTATGCCGGCGCCCGCTCCGAGAGCGGGCTGAAAGCGGCGTCCAGCATCTCGGCCGCGCGGGTCGTGCCGATCGCCCTCGATATCACCGACGGGGAATCGATCGCGGCGGCGGCGCAGCGTCTCGCGCAGGATCTCGGCGGCCGGGGCCTCGCCGGCCTGATCAACATGGCCGGGATCATCGTCGAAGGGCCGCTCGAGCTGATCCCGGTCGCCAATTTCCGGCGCCAGTTCGAGGTCAACGTCGTCGGTCCCTTTGCGCTGACCCGCGCGCTGCTGCCGCTGCTGCAGGCCGGCCGCGGGCACATCGTCAACATCGGCGCGGCGACGGCGCATACCACCGTGCCGTTCTTCGGCGCGATCTCGGCCTCGAAGGCGGCGCTCGCCTCGGTCAGCGACGCCATGCGCATGGAATTCGGGCCGCTCGGGGTCGAGGTCGTCCTGGTCGAGCCCGGCGCGATCCGGACCGACATCCTGGCGACCTCCGCGGCACTGCAGAGCGAGGGATTCCGGGAGGAACCGGCGGAGAGGGTGGCCTTCTACCGGCCGGCGATCGAGGCGATGCGGGCGGCGATGCGGAAATCAGGCGCCGACCGGCCGGAGGTGGTGGTCGAGGCGGTGATGCGGGCGTTGACAGAGCCGCGGCCGAAACCGCGCATCCTGGTGGGCAAGGGGGCGTCACAGCTGGCGATGCTGCGCCGCCTGCCGACACGGCTGCGTGACCGGCTGCTGATGGGCTCGCTCGGGATCACGCGGGCGCTCAGATCCTCCACGGCGAAGCCGGGCCGGCCCGTGGCGCTGCGGGGTTGACACGGGCGGCGCGGAGGAGGGGGCCTCCGCGCCGATGCCCGCCTATTTGAACAGCCCCAGATCCACCGCGTTCGCCATGGCCTCGTAGCCGGCGGCGTTCGGGTGCAGGTGGTCGCCTTCGTCGAACTCCGCCCTCAGCTTCGACGGCTGCGCCGGGTCGCGCACTGCGGCGTCGAAGTCGATCACCGCGTCGCAGCCCTTGCCGGTGCGGATCCACTGGTTCACCGCCTGGCGCTTCGCCTCGCCCTCGGCGCTGTAGTAGTTGGCGAAGACCGTGCCCTCATAGGGCGTCAGCGTGGCGCAATAGGCCTTCAGCCCGGCCCCGTGGGCGCGCGCCACCAGCTGCCGCAGTCCGCCGATGATCTCCTCGGCCGACACCGCCTGCTCGGGCAGGCCGGCGGAGCCGGAATGCCCGATATCGTTGATCCCCTCCATGATCACCACCCAGCGAGCGCCCGGCACCGACAGCACGTCGCGGTCGAAGCGCGACAGGGCGCTGGGGCCGAACATCTGCTCCGGCAGGTCGTGCAGGATGCGATTGCCGCTGATCCCGGAATTGACCACGCCGACCGCCGGTCCGCCGGCCTTCGCCAGGCGTTCGGCCAGAATGTCCGGCCAGCGCCGGTTGGCATCGGTGCCGGAGCTGTAGCCGTCGGTGATCGAATCGCCCAGCGTCACCACGGTGCCGCCCTCAGCCGCCACCTCGACCCGCGACAGCAGGAAGCGCATGGTCGATTCGGTGGCATCCGGCAGGGTCGGCGCCGTGGTGCTGTCGCCTGTGATCGAGATCCACGCGGTCTGCACCCCGAGCGGATGCACGACCGACGGGCCGGTCCAGCGCGGCACGAACAGGCTGATGGTCAGCGTGTCGAGCGGCGAGACGGCGAGGTCCACCGGGTCGGAGACGGCCGGCGCGCCGGGCGGGATGGTGATCGAGGTGGCGCCGCCGAAGGTCAGCGCCTTGCTGCTGGCCGGGTCGATCGAGCCGGGGGCGTTGCCGGGCCGGGCGATGGTGGCGGCGCCGATCACCAGCGGCTGAGTGCCGGTCTCGTTGGTGAAGCGCACCCGAACCTGGCTGCCGCCGGCGCTGAGTCGCACCACCTGACGGATGGTGGCGTTGTTCAACTCCGGCCCCACCGGGAAGGCCGGGCTGGCGCCCCAGCTGCCGATCCAGCTGTCCTGCGCGGCGGCGGCGCCGGGACCGGCCAGGACGGCCAGCAGGCAGGCGGCGGCCAGCCAGGACCGCCCGGTTGCGTTGCGTCGGATCATTCGGCTTCTCCTCCCGCTCCGGTCGCCGGGATGCCGGCGCCCCCGCCGGCCCGTGCCGGCGGCAGAAGTATGAGGAAAAGAAGCCTGCGAGAGCAACGCCGCCCGAAGCGAAAGCGGGCGTGGAGAATCTCCACGCCCGGCGATCGGCCCTCCGGATTTCGGCGTCTACCGGAAGCGACGCAGCGCCGCCACCTGTGCCGAGGCGTCCTCGCCCTCGGCCAGCCGCTCCAGCAGGCCGTAGAGGCGGTCCATCTCCTGCCGGGTGAGGGGCGTCATGCCCATTGGCCCCATATAGGTCTCGCGCCGGCGATCGATCGGCAGGTTCATCGACTTCCAGCAGGCGATCGCGCCTGTGGCCGAGTCACGGGCCAGGAAATTGCAGCCGCTGCGGAAGTAGTCGGCCTCCCACGGGTCGAGCGGCTGGTTCAGGCGCTGCAGGTAACGACGCGCCCATTCAGCGGTCATCCGGGTGGGCGGAGGTTGTTCGATACTGCGCATGATCAGTCCCCGAATTGATCGATGGTTTCGGTCGATATCGTGGGGACGGTAGATCCTTGCGCGTGAATTCACCGTGATTGGACCGTTCACGGTGATCAGACTGCCGATCCAGCTCCAGTGTCATGCCCGGGCTTGACCCGGGCATCCAGGAATGTCGATGCCGCTCTGGGTGGCCCCTGGATCGCCGGGTCGAGCCCGGCGATGACACCAACTGGTGCGGCCGCGCAGCCAGCAACTGGCCACGCCTTCAGACCGTGACGACGATCTTCCCGATCTGCTGGTTGGATTCGAGGTAGCGATGGGCTTCGACGATCCGGTCGAAGGGGAAGACGCGGTCGATCACCGGCTTCAGCGAGCCGTCGGCCAGGCCCTCCAGGATGAAGCGCTTGGCGCGATCCAGGCGGGCCGGGTCGCCGACGATCTCCTTGTACTGGTAGCCCCTGACGGTCAGGCCCTTGACCAGGGCCGGGAACAGCGGGAAGGGCGTCGGCTCCGGGCTCAGCGCGCCGTATTCGACCAGGATGCCGCCCTGGCCCAGCGCCTCGGCCAGAACGCTGACGGACGGGCCGCCCACCGGATCGAACACTGTCCGCACGCCGGCGCCGCCGGTGATGGCCTTGGCTCGGGCGGCCAGATCCTCCTCGTCGGTGACGATGACATGGGCGGCGCCGGCGTCGCGCAGCGCCGCGGCCTTGGCGGCGCTGCGGGTGGCGGCGATCGAGATGGCACCGATCCGGTTGGCGATCTGGATCGCGGCCAGGCCGACGCTGCTGGAGGCGGCGGTGATCAGCACCGCGTCGCCGTTGCGCAAGCCGGCGACCTCGACCAGCGCGCCATAGGCGGTGACGTACTGCATCCAGACCGCGGCGGCCTCGGTCCAGGACAGGGCCGGCGGATGCTTCACCGTCACCTCGGCCGGGACATTGGCGACCTCGCCATAGGTGCCCCAGCGGGTGATCGACAGCGGCGGCACGATGCTGACCGCGTCGCCGACGGCGAAGCCGGTGACGCCCTGGCCCAGCGCCTCGACCACCCCGGCGGCCTCGTAGCCGAGCCGGGCCGGGAACTCCGGCGATTCCGGATAGTGGCCGGTGCGGAACATCGATTCGGCGCGGTTGAGGCCCAGCGCTTTCACGCGCAGGCGGATCTCGCCGGGGCCGGGCGGCGGCACCTCGACCTCGTCGATGCGAAGCACCTCGGGGCCGCCGAGCTCATGGATGCGGACGATGCGGGGCATGACGGACTCCTCTGAAAGGGATGTCCGTTCGATATGATTGCCTCTCCGGATGCGATAAATATCGGCTTTGGCGCGATACCCGAAACCAACGGTTTCCAATCATGGACCGGCTCACCAGCATGGCGGTGTTCGTCCGCGCGGTCGACACCGGCTCCTTCGCCGCCGCGGCCGAGGCGCTGGGCATCTCCGCGCCGATGGTCGGCAAGCATGTGCGGTTCCTCGAAGACCGTCTCGGCGCCAGGCTGCTGGCCCGCACCACGCGGCGGCAGAGCCTGACCGAGATCGGCCGTGCCTTCTACGAGCGCTGCCGCAACGTGCTGGCCGAGGCGGAAGCGGCGGAGGCGCTGGCCGCGGATCTGCGCGCCGTCCCGCGCGGCCGGCTGCGGGTCAACGCGCCGGTCACCTTCGGCGCGCATGAGCTGATGCCGATGGTGGCGCGCTACCTGCGGGCGAATCCGGAGGTCAGCATCCAGGTGACGCTGAGCGACCGCATCGTCGATCTGGTGGAGGAGGGATACGAGGCGGTGATCCGGATCGCGCCCTTGCCCGATTCCAGCCTGATCGCACGCCGGCTGCGGCCCTATCGTCTGGTCGCCTGCGCGGCGCCCGCCTATCTCGCCGAACGCGGCGCGCCGCAGCGGCCGGAGGATCTGGCGGCGCATGAATGCCTCGGCTTCGCCCATTGGATGCCACGCGACCTGCTGCAGTTCACCGGCCCGGACGGAACTCTGCATTCGGTGCACGTCCGCGGCCGGTTCTCGGTCAACAGCGGCCAGGCGCTGCGCAGCGCCGCGCTGGAGGGGCTAGGCATCATCCTGCAGCCGGAAGGGCTGCTGCGGGACGACATCGCCGCCGGACGGCTGGTGCGGGTGCTGCCGGGCTACGAACCGCCGTCGCGGCCGATGCACATCCTGTTCGCGCCCGACCGCCGGCCGACACCGAAGCTGCGCAGCTTCATCGACGCGGTGGTCGAGGCGTTCGGGTAGGCTACGAAGAGCGGGGCCTATTCGGCCCCCTCCATCACGACCTCGGCGGTCCGCCCGCGCGGTTCGCGGATGAAGACCAGAGCCGCCAGGGCGCCGAGCACGGCGAGGCCGCCGGCCAGGACGAAGGCGCTGGTGTAGACGCCGCCCGTGGCCTGGACGATGAAGCCGGTGACGGCCGGGCCGATGATGCCGGCGAGATTGGCCAGGAAGTGGATGAAGCCGCCGACGCCGCCGACATTCTCGCCGCGCACCGCGTCCTGGATCACCGCCCAGTAGATCGAGCCGGTGAGATAGAGGCCGAAGATCGACACGGACATCAGCGCCACCGCGCTGCTGACATCGGCCACGTCGCCGGCCAGGGCCACGCCTACGGCGGCGACGCCGAGCCCGCCGATCAGCACCAGCTTGCGCGACAGGAGGGCCCGGCCGGTCATGCGGAAGATGCGGTCGGAGACGAAGCCGCCCAGCGCCAGGCCGAGGAAGCCCAGCACCCAAGGGATCACCGTGGCCAGGCTCATGTCCTTGATGCTGAGCTTGTGCACCTCGGTCAGGTAGCTCGGGAACCAGGTCAGGAAGAAGAACAGAACGTAGTTGTAGGTGAAGAAGGCGAAGGCGGTGGCCAGCACGATCGGCTGCCGCAGGTAGAAGCCCAGGCCCTGGGCCGGCAGCTGCGCGGCCGGGTCGATCTGCGTCTGGCCCTCCTCGATCAGGCGGCGCTCGGCGTCGCTGATCCGCGGGTGCTGGTCGGGGCGGTCGGTCGACATCCGCAGCCAGAACACCAGCCAGACGAAGCCCAGCAGCATGATGATGACGAAGGCCAGGCGCCAGCCGAAGGCCAGCGCCAGATAGCCGACGATCGGGCCGGCCACGGCGCCGCCCAGGGGCGTGCCGGAATTGACGATGCCGATCGCCGTCGCCGCCTCGCGCCGCGGGAACCAGTTGCTGACCGTCTTGCTCATGGTCGAGCTCAGCGGCCCTTCGCCGACGCCGAACAACACGCGCAGCACGATCATCGAGACGAAGCCGGTGGCGGCCGCGGTCAGGCCGCAGAACAGCGACCACAACCCCATGGCGCCGCTGAACACGGCCTTCGGCCCGATCCGGTCCGACAGCCAGCCGCCGATGAAGTTGAACACGGCATAGCCGGCGAAGAAGCTGCTGAAGATCACGCCCATCTGGGCGTGGTCCAGGCCGAGATCCTGCTGGATCAGCGGGGCGGCGATCGAGAGGGCCGACCGATCGAGATAGTTGATCACGCCGGCGATGAAGAGCAGGCCGACGATCAGCCAGCGAACGCTTCTGAACATGGTTTCCTTCCGCTTGCGGGGGCGGTGGCGGCCCGGAGGCCGCTCAGAGGTCCAGCAGGTGGACCTTCATCGACTGGTTGCGGTCGAGGGCGACCTGGAAGGCCTGGTCTGCGTCGCGGATCGGGAAGCGATGGGTCATCAGCGGCTTCAGGTCGATCCGCTTGCCGGCGATCATCTCGACCGCCAGCGCGTATTCCTCGGCGAAGCGGAAGGAGCCGCGATACTCCAGCTCCTTCGCCATCACCAGATTTGCCGAGACCGGCGACTGGCCGCTCGGCAG
The DNA here is from genome assembly GCF_000423185.1 of Inquilinus limosus DSM 16000. GTDB lineage: Bacteria > Pseudomonadota > Alphaproteobacteria > DSM-16000 > Inquilinaceae > Inquilinus > Inquilinus limosus. The sequence continues at coordinate 140,004 of NZ_KE383988.1, forward strand.
GTTGCCGAGCTGGACCACCCGGCCGCGGGCGCGGGCGGCGCGCAGGGCGGTGTCCAGACCGGCCGGACTGCCCGAGGCCTCGATCACGACGCCGAAGCGGCCGCGGTTCCGGCTCCACGCCGCGATGCGGTCCTCGTCCTTGGCGTCGACCGCCTCGTCGGCGCCGAGGCCCAGCGCCGTCTCGCGCGCCTTCTCGGCCAGGTCGACCACGGTGATGCGACGCGCGCCGGCCTGGCGGGCGACCAGCAGCACCAGCGCGCCGATCGGGCCGCAGCCGACGATCAGCACCTCCTCGCCCAGGATCGGTCCGGCGCGGCGGACGGCGTGCAGCGACACGGCCAGCGGCTCGGCCATCGAGGCCTCGGCGAAGCTGACATGCTCCGGCACCGGGACGCATTGCCGCGCCGGCACGGTGAGGTATTCGCGGAAGGCGCCCTGCATGTGCGGGAAGATCGAGGCGCTGCCCAGGAACCGCATGTTCAGGCACTGGTTCTCGAGGCCGGCCATGCAGTACTCGCAGCGGCCGCAGGCCCGGCTGGGGTTGACCGCGACCGGCTGGCCGACCGACAGCCCCTCGACGTCGGGCGCCACCTTCGCGACCTCGCCGGCCATCTCATGGCCGAGGATCAGCGGCTCGCGCAGATGGAAGTCGCCGGTCTTGCCCTTGGAGTAGTAGGCGAGGTCGGAGCCGCAGATGCCGCCGGCGCGGAACCGCACCTTGACCTCGCCGGGGGCGAGGGTCGGCGGCTCCCGGTCCTCGATCCGCAGATCCTTCGCTTGGTGCAGAACGGCGGCGAACATGGGCTTCTCCTGGGTCAGGAATGGGCGGCGGCGGGGCTGCCGATCAGGTCCTCGCTGCGGGACACACGGGGCGCCGTCTCGGGCAATGCCCGGGCGCAGGCCAAGGTGATAACGCAGCCGAGCGCGATATAGGCGCACAGATACCAGGGCGTGCCGCCGCTGATCTCCAGCAGCCAGCCGGCCGCCAGCGTGCCGGCCGACCCGATCAGGGCGCCGATCTGCTGCACGAAGGACACGCCGCTGGCCCGCACCCTGGTCGGGAACAGCTCGGAATAGAAGGCCGCCTGCGGCCCGTACATGGCGCTGTGGCCGAGGGCGAGCGCGGTAACGAGCCCCAGCCAGATCAGCCCGTCCATCCGGGCATAGACGAGGCCGAAGAGCGGGAAGGTCGCGGCGAGGACGACGGCGGCGCCGAACAGATAGACCGGCCGCCGGCCGATCCGGTCCGACAGGGCGCCGAACAGCGGCAGGGTCACCAATTCCAGCAGGATCGCGATCAGCGTCGCCGTGGTCATGGTCGGCCGGTCGACGCCGCGGCTGCTGGCGTAGGCGGTCAGCAGCACGGCGAAGCTGGTGAAGGCGATGCTCTCGGCCAGCTTGCTGCCGCAGCCCAGCACCAGGGACCGCGGGTGGCTGCGCACCACCTCGACCAGCGGATGCGCGTCTTCGGCCCGGCGCCGGCGCATCTCCAGGAACAGCGGCGACTCGCTCAGCTGCAGGCGGATGTAGAGGCCGATGCCGACCAGGAGGATGCTGAGCAGGAAGGGGATGCGCCAGCCCCAGCTCAGGAACGCCTCCTCCGACAGGGTGGAGGTCAGCAGCGCAAAGATGCCGAGCGGCAGCACGAAGCCGGCGGGGGCGCCGATCTGCACCCAGGATCCGAAGAAGCCGCGGCGCGGCGACGGCGCGTGCTCGCACATGATCAGGATGGCGTTGCCCTGCTCGCCGCCGATGCCGAAGCCGTGCAGCAGGCGGATGAACAGCAGGGCCAGCGGCGCCCAGATGCCGATCTCCTGATAGGTCGGCATCAGTCCGATGACGAAGGTGGCGATGCCGACGATCAGGAGGGTGGTGACCAGCGCCTGCTTGCGGCCGTAGCGGTCGCCGATGGCGCCGAACAGGAGGCCGCCGAGCGGCCGGGCGAAGAAGCCGGCGGCATAGGTGCCGAGCGCCACCAGCGATCCCACCAGCGGATCGCTGCTGGGGAAGAACAGCTTGTTGAACACCAGCGCCGAGGCGGTGGCGTAGATGAAGAAGTCGTACCATTCGACCGTCGTGCCGATGCAGGACGCGATCGCGATCCGCCGCATCATCGCCGGCGATGTGGTGCTCTGCTGTCCTTCCATCCTCTCCTCCCGTCCGGGCCGTCTTCGGCCTCTTCGATCTCGGTCGCGGCGTTACCAGCTGGTCAGCGTGCCATCCTCGAGCCTGGCCACCGGCAGATAGGCCGGCTCGTAGGGGAAGCGGGCGGCCAGCTTTTCGTCGATGTCGACGCCGTGGCCCGGCGCCTCGCCCGGATGCATGTACCCGTCCTGGAAGGACCAGGCGTGCGGGAAGACCTCCAGCGCCGGCTCGGGGTAGCCCATGTATTCCTGCACCCCGAAATTCGGCACCCACAGGTCGAAATGCAGCGCCGCGCCCATGCAGACGGGCGACAGGTCGGACGGGCCGTGGAAGCCGGTGCGCACCTGGTGCAGGGCGGCGAAATCGGCGATCCGGCGCAGATGGGTGATGCCGCCGGCATGGGTCAGCGTCGCCCGGATGTAGTCGATCAGCTGCTCCTCGATCAGCAGCTTGCAGTCCCAGATGCTGTTGAACACCTCGCCCACCGCGATCGGGGTGGTGGTGTGCTGGCGGATCAGCCGGAAGCCCTCCTGGTTCTCGGCCGGGGTCGGGTCCTCCAGCCAGAACAGGGCGTAGGGTTCCACCGCCTTGCCCAGCCGCGCCGCCTCGATCGGCGTCAGCCGGTGGTGGATGTCGTGCAGCAGATGGGTGTCGAAGCCGAACTTCTCGCGCACCGCCTCGAACAGCTTGGGCACGAAGTTCAGGTACTTCTCGGTCGACCAGGGCTGCTCCTCGGGCCAGCCCTTGGTCGCCGGCTCATAGGCGTCGCCGCCCTTGGCCACGCCGTAGACCGAGGCCATGCCGGGCACGCCGCACTGGACGCGGATCGCCTTGTAGCCCTTCTCCAGATAGGCGGCGTAGCGGTCCAGCGCCTCGGGGATGTCGCGGCCGGTGGCGTGGCTGTAGACCATCACGCCCTCGCGCGAGGCGCCGCCCAGCAGCTGGTACAGAGGCAGGCCGGCGACCTTCGCCTTGATGTCCCACAGCGCCATGTCGACGGCGCCGATCGCGCTCATCGTCACCGGGCCGCGGCGCCAATAGGCGCCCTTGTAGAGATACTGCCAGATATCCTCGATGCGGTGCGGGTCGCGCCCGACCAGGAGGGGGCAGACATGGTCGCGGAGATAGCTGGCCACCGCCAGCTCGCGCCCGTTCAGCGTGGCGTCGCCGATGCCGTGCACGCCCTCGTCGGTAACCAGCTTCAGCGTGACGAAGTTGCGCGCGGGGCAGGTGACGATGACATCGGCGCGGACGATCTTCATGGCGCGTTCTCTCCCGGCTGCGGCTTGTCCATCGCCGCTTTCTCGCGGCGGGAAGCGACACGACCCTTAGCGCATCTTGAATCACCATACAAGTATGGCGATTGTATCCGCGTCATGATCTACCGGACCCGGCGATCCCCTGTATGCTGGGGGCACAACGAGCCGAAACGGGAGGAACGATGGCCGGACGACGAAGGGCGCAGGAGGCTGAGACCCTGCCGCAAAGCATCCCGCTGAGCGGCGAGGGGCCGATCGGCCGGCAAGTCTATGAAGGGCTGCGCCAGGCGATCATCACCGGCCTGCTGCCGCCCGGCACCGCTTTGTCCGAGAAGGACGGGTCGGAGATGTTCGGCGTGTCGCGGCAGCCGGTGCGCGAGGCCTTCATCAAGCTGGTGGAGGCCGGGCTGCTGCAGGTGCTGCCGCAGCGCGGCACCCGGGTGCGCAAGATCTCGAAGCGGCAGGTCGAGCAGGGGCGCTTCATCCGCGAGGCGGTGGAGGCGGCGGTGGTGCGTCTCGCCGCCGAGACGATCGGGGAGCCGGAACTGCAGCGGCTGGACCGCAACCTGGAGGCGCAACGCGACGCGGCCCGCCGGCACGACCATGCCGGCTTCCTGGCGCTGGATGAGGCCTTCCACCGCCTGATCATCGAGGCGATCGACTGCCTGCCGGCCTGGGGCACGATCGAGCACATGAAGGCGCAGATGGACCGGGTGCGCTATCTCAGCCTGCCCGACGTCTCGCCGCTGGAGATGCTGATTTCGCAGCATGAGGAGATCGTGGCGGGGCTTCGGGCGCACGACCCCGACGCCGCCGAGGCGGCGATGCGCCGACATCTGCGTGAGATCCTGTCGTCGCTCGGGCCCATCGCCCGGCGCCGGCCGGAGCTGTTCGAGCTCGACGCCTGAGCCGAGGGGACGGGGCAGGGGCCAGCATTCCGCGGTTGTCGGGACGGGGCGGCTCCCGGAAGATCGCGGCCTTCGGAAGCGACAGGAGAGACCGGTGAGCGATCGACAGACCCTGGCCCTGATGCGGATCGTGGCCGAGGCGCTGGCCCGGGCCGGCGGCCGCCTGGCCCTGGCCCAGCTGGCCGAGCGCGGTGACCTCGCGGTCGAGGCCAAGGGGCCGCAGGATTTCGTCACCGCGGTCGACAAGGCGGTCGAGACCCTGATCCGCGAGCGGCTGCGCGAGACCTTTCCGGATCACGCGGTGCTGGGCGAGGAGTTCGGGCTGGACCGGCAGGGCGCCCGCATCGTCTGGGGGTTGGACCCGATCGACGGCACCGCCAATTTCATGCGCGGCCGGCCGATCTGGTGCGTCTCGATCGGCGCCACCGTCGACGGCAAGCCGGCGCTGGGCGTGATCTACGACCCGGTGCATGACGAGCTGTACAGCGCCGTGGCGGGGCAGGGGGCGACCCGGAACGGCGCGCTGATCGCGGTCAATGCCGCCGCCCGGCCGGAGGCGGCGGTGATCGGCGTCGGCTACGCGCCGGGCCGGAAGGTCGACGCGCATGTCCGCCAGATCGACCACCTCCTGTCGCACGGCGCGGAATACCGGCGGATCGGCTCCTCGGCCCTGCTGCTGGCCTATACCGCCGACGGCCGGATCGACGGCTTCTCCGCCGCCCACATCAACGCCTGGGACGTGATGGCCGGGCTGGTGTTGGTGCGCGAGGCGGGCGGCGTCACCGACGATTTCCTGGAAAGCGGGGCGCAGAGCGGCCCGGTCACCGCCGTGGCGCCGGGCGTCGCGGACCTGGCGCGGCAGCTCCGGGCGCTGGTTTGAGCACCTCGCCCAGGTTGTAGCGCGGCGGCGGCGCCCCGGCCGCCAGCCAGTCCGCGATCTCGGGCATCGTCGCGAAGGTCCGGCCGGCGCCGGCCGCCCTCAGGCGTTGCCCCAGCTCGGCATCGGCATGGCCGCCGCCGGTGAAGCCGACCACCTTCATCCCGGCCCGGCGGGCGGCGGTGACGCCATGGATCGAATCCTCGATCACGAGGCAGTCGGCCGGGTCGGCGCCCATCTGCGAGGCGGCGTAGAGGAAGACGTCCGGCGCCGGCTTGCCGCGCGCCACCTGGCTGGCCGAAAAGACATGCGGGTCCAGCCGCGGCAGCAGCCCGGCCGTCTCGAGGTTGCGTCGCAGATTCGGCAGGCCGGTGGAGGAGGCGACGCAGGGCGGGTGGCCCAGGCCGGCGGCCGCCGTGATCGCATCCTCGGCGCCTGCGATCGGGCGCAACTCGTCGGCGAAGCGGCGGGCGCATTCCGCCCGGATGTCCTCGATCATCCGCTCCTCGACCGTGAAGCCGAGCTCCGCCGCCAGCGTGCTCCAGGCCACGTGATGCGGCGTGCCGCAGAAGCGCCGGGCGATCTCGCTGGGCGTCACGGTGTGGCCGAGCCGGGCCAGGGCCTCGGAATCGACGGCGCAGAAGATCACTTCGGAATCGATCAGCACACCGTCGCAGTCGAAGATCACCAGCATGGCAGGCCCGGGCAGGAAACACGGCGGGGAAAGGCGGGGCGACAACACCATGCCGCTGCGCTATGTGCAAGGCAGACCGCGGCTACCGAGGCGATCATGGCGCCCAGGCGCATCCACATCACCGGCGCATCCGGCTCCGGCACCACGACGCTGGGCCGGGCGCTGGCGGCTGCGACCGGCGCGCTGCACCTGGACACGGACGACTTCTACTGGCTGCCGACCGATCCGCCCTTCCGCGAGAAGCGGCCGATCCCCGAGCGGCTGGCACTGTTGGAGCAGGCGTTCGCCCAGGCCGATCGCTGGGTGCTGACCGGCTCGCTGATCAGCTGGGGCGACCCGCTGATCCCGCGATTCGATCTGGTGGTCTTCCTCGCCATTCCGCCGGCGCTGCGGATGGCGCGGCTGCGGGCGCGCGAGGTCGAGCGCTACGGCGCCGCGGCGCTGGCCCCCGGCGGGAAGATGCATGCGATCCACCACGCCTTCCTCGACTGGGCCGAGGCCTACGATGTCGGCACCCGGGTCGGCCGCAACCGCGAGGCGCACGAAGCCTGGCTGGCGCGGCTGCCCTGCCCGGTGCTGCGCATCGAGGGCGACACCACGGTGGAGGAGCGGGTGCGGCGAGTGCTGTCCTTTCGCATCCGCGAGGGCCGGGCGTGGCGGGGATGAGCGGCTGGGGTAGACTGCACGAGACGCGAGAAGGGGATGCATGACCATGACCGAACCTGACGCCTTGCCTTGCCTGGACGGGGAGGTGGCCCTGGTCACCGGGGCCAGCCGCGGCATCGGCGCCGCCGCGGCGCGGGCGCTGGCGGCGCGGGGTGCGGCGGTGGCGCTGACCGCCCGCTCGGCCGAGGCGATCGACGGCATCGCCCGTGAGCTGCGCGACGCCGGCGGCCGGGCCGTCGCCATCGCCGGCGACATCGGCGACGTCGCCTGGGCCGGCACGATGGTGCGGCAGGCGGCGGAGGCGCTGGGCGCACCGACCATCCTGGTCAACAATGCCGGCATGGTCGGACCGATCGGCCGGCTTCTCGACTGCGACCCCGACGGCTGGGCGCGCAACGTCACGGTCAACCTGCTCGGCGCCTATGCCGTGCTGCGGGCGGCGCTGCCCGGGATGGTGGCGCGCGGCGGCGGTACGGTGATCAATGTCAGCTCCGGCGCCGCCGAGAACGTCTATGAGGGCTGGAGCGCCTACTGCGCCGGCAAGGCCGGGCTGGCGATGCTGACCCGGTCGCTGCATCTGGAATATGGCGGCCAGGGCATCCGCGCCTTCGGCTTCCGCCCGGGCACCGTCGACACCGAGATGCAGGGCGAGATCCGCGCCTCCGGCATCAACCCGGTCAGCCGGATGCCGCGCGAGGCGCATGCGCCGCCGGAGCATCCGGCCCGCGTCATCGCCTGGCTGTGCGGCCCCGAGGCGCAGGATCTGGTCGGCAAGGAGCTCAGCATCCGCGACCCGGAGCTGCGCCGCCGCACGGGGCTGCCGTCATGACCGGGGCGAAGGAGGCTGGCTTCGCGCTGGATCCGCGGATCGCGGCCTCGACCCTGGAATGGCGCGACTGGACGCTGTCGCAGGTGCGGCTGATGAACGACCGCCGCTTCCCCTGGCTGCTGCTGGTGCCGCGCCGGGCGAAGGCGGTCGAATGGCACACGCTGGCGCCGGAGGACCAGGCGGCGCTGCATCAGGAGACGATGCTGGCGGCCTGCGCCCTGGCCGCGGTGTTCCCGGCGATGAAGATCAACATCGGCGCGCTCGGCAATGTCGTGCCGCAGCTCCACGTCCATGTCCTGGCGCGGCGGGCGGGCGACCCCGCCTGGCCCGGCCCGGTCTGGGGCGCCGGCGCCGCCGAGCCCTACGGCCCGGGCGAGGCCGAGGCACTGCTGGCGAAGCTGGGCACGGTGCTGGACGAGACCACCTGATACGGGCCATGCGCGGCGGCGACCTTGCATTTCGCCGCCGCTTTCGTTATACGGCCCGCTCGTTTGTGCGGAGCCCCCGGCCATGAAGACCGATATTCATCCTGACTACCACGAGATCACCGTCGTCATGACCGACGGGACCGAGTTCAAGACTCGCAGCACCTATGGCAAGGCGGGCGACACCCTCCGTCTCGACATCGACCCGAAGTCGCACCCGGCCTGGACCGGCGTGCAGAAGCTGGTCGACCGCGGCGGCCAGGTGGCGAAGTTCAACAAGCGCTTCGAGGCGTTCGGCCTGAAGAAGTCCTGATCGCGTGGCGCTCGCCCGGGCGCCTGCCGATTCCGGTCCGCGAGCCGGCCCCCGCATGGGAGGCCGGCTTTTCGCGTTCTCAGCCCAATCGCCCCAGCGGGATGAAGTCGCGCGACGACGGCGTCCAGGGGGCGCCGGTCGTCCAGTCGCCCAGCCAGGCATCGACCGCCAGCCCGGCCTCGGCGATCAGCCGCTCGAGCTGGTCGCGTGGCGGGAAGGCGATGCGCGAGCGCGAGGACAGGACGCGACCATCGGCGATGATCCGGTAGAAGGTGCCGTAGGTCACGATGCCGGTGGCCGGGTCGTGCTCGACATCGTTCCAGGCATCCACGGCGCCGAAGCGGGGATGCTCGATCCGGCGGCCCGACTCCGCGGGCGTCCATTCCCGCCACTCCTCCAGCGCCGGGTTGCGGCTGTCGAAGATGAAACGGCCGTCCGGCGCCAGATGCGCCGCGATGGTCCGCAGCGCCGCCAGCTGGTCCTCCGGCGTCAGGAACACCTGGAAGGCATGGCCGGTCAGCACGATGAGGTCGAAGCGCCACCCCAGCCGGACGCTGCGGCCGTCGCCCCGGACCCAGGTCACCCGGTCGCCGCCCGGGCGGCCGCGGGCGATGTCCAGCATGGCCTCCGCCGGGTCCACGCCGAACACCGTGCGTCCCGGCTCGCCCGCCAGCTCCGCCGCCAGCCAGCCGGTGCCGCAGCCGAGATCGAGGACGGAGGCGCAGCCCTCCGCCAACGACCGGCAATACTCCCGGTCCGAGGACCAGCCGTTGTCGACGTCGTAGAAGCTGGCCAGATCCGGGTCGTCGTAGAGTCGGTCCGCGGCCATCGGAATCACCGGCGCAGCTTCTTCCGATCCAGGAACGCTTCGTTGACGCAGTTGCGCAGGGCGCCGCTGCGCAGATAGGCGACCGCGGTCTCGGCCGACAGGCGGCGGGCGTCGGCCTGGCTCTCCGGGCTCGACCAAGCCGCATGCGGGGTCAGGATCAGCCGGCCGCGCAGCCAGTCCGGCTGGTCGCGATAGGCCGCCAGCAGCGCCGGCAGCGGCTCGGGTGGCGGCTCCTCCGGCAGCACGTCCAGCGCGGCGCCGGCGATCCGCCCTGACTGCAGCGCGCGGTGCAGCGCCTCCAGGTCGACGATGGCGCCCCGGGCGGTGTTGATCAGCACCGCGTTCGGCCGCATCACCGAGAAGGCGGCGTCGCCGAACAGCCGGCTGGTCTCCGGCGTCAGCGGCGCGTGGATCGACACGATGTCCGAGGCGGAAAGGAGATCGGAGAGGGTCTCGACCCGGGTGATGCCCAGCGCGATCTCCTGGCCGCGCGGGATGTAGGGGTCGTAAGCCAGGATCTGCAGCCCGAAGGCCCTGGCCCGCATCGCGGTGGCGGTGCCGATCCGGCCCAGCCCCACGATGCCGAGGCGGCCGCCGCGGATGCGCCGGGTCAGGCGACCGGCCGCCAACGTGTAGTTGCCGGCCGGGTCGGTCTGCAGCGCCTGGTCATAGGCCGGGATGCCGCGCAGCAGCGCCAGCATCAGCCCGACCGCATGGTCGGCCACCTCGCTGGTGCCGTAATCGGGCGTGTTCGCCACCGGGATGCCGGCGGCGCCGGCCGCGGCCAGGTCGATATGATCGAAACCGACTCCGGCGCGGACGATGAGGCGGCAGCGGGCCAGCTTGTCGATCACCGACTGGTCGATGCGCAGCTCGTGCCAGGTCAGCAGCGCGTCGCAGCTGGCATAGACCTCGTCCGGGATCTTGCGGCGCTCGCGCTCGCGCCGGATCACGAACTCGATATCGGCGCCGCCGACCTGCCGCTCGATCACGGCGTCGTCGGCATATTGCGCGTCGGGCGTCAGGATGGTGAAGCGGGGCGCCATCGCGGACCGGCCGGTCAGTGGTCGGCGCGGTGCAGGATCGTGCCTGCGAGCCCGGTGTCGTAGGCCAGCCCGTCGGCGGTGATCAGCGCAGCGCCGGGGAAGCCGGAGCGGATCAGCCCCTTGCGCTCCAGCGCCGCGAACACCGCGATGTTGTGCAGCCCGGTCATGTCCCGGCCCATCACCACCGCGTCGCCGACATGGTAATGGTCGCCATGCGGCGGCGGGAAGTTGGAGACCAGCACCGCGCCGTCCTCCTGCGGCGTCGCGAAGCGGGGCGTCTGCGCCATCTGCTGCAGCACGGTCAGGGTCTTGAGCTGCAGCGGATTGAGGCCGAGCGGGTTCTTCTTGGCGGGCATCGGGCGTCGTCGGTTGTGAAGCATCGCGGGCCTCCAGGGCCCGTCACGGAACGGTAGCAGCGCCCGCCGCCGGCCGCCACTGGACGTTGGAGCCGCATGATACGGCATACCAGCGTTGCCCCTCCTGTCAGGCGAGGTCTTCTCGCAATTCCCGACACCGTCATCGCGAGCGCAGCGAAGCAATCCAGGGCAACGCGCGCCGGCCCCTGGATTGCTTCGTCGGCTTCGCCTCCTCGCAATGAGGGGTGTGGGGTGGAAAGCTTTGAAAAGCTCCCGCCAAGCGGGAGAGGCAACGCGAAGACGCTTGGCGGTCCTGAAACGTTCAAACGCCGCCCGGGGCGATGCCCTCCCGCATCAGCAGGCGGCGCAGCGGCGATATCCGCTTCACCGCCTGCAGCGCCAGGGCGCGCAGGGCGAGGGCAGGGGCGGCGTCGGTCAGCAGCGAGCGGTTCAGCAGATCGACCCCGGCGCTGCGGCTGGCGACGTCGCTGCGCCGCTTGGTCTCATAGCGCGCCATCGCCGCCGCGGCGCCCGGGTCCTGGCCGGCGCGAACGGCCGCGGCCGCGACGTCGGCGATCGCGGCGGCGTCGCGGAAGCCGAGATTGAGGCCCTGGGCGCCGATCGGCGGCAGCGCATGGGCGGCCTCGCCGACCAGCGCCACCCGTGGCACCGCCAGCCGCCGCGCGGCCAGGCCGGACAGCGGGAAGACCTGGCGCGGTCCGTCCACCGTCACCGCGCCGAGGATCGGCTCGGCCCGCCGGCCGATGGCCTGAGCCAGGGCATTATCGTCGAGCGCCGCCAGCGCCTCGGCCTCGGCCGGGCGCGTCACCCAGACCAGGCTCGACCGCCGCTCGCCCAGCGGCACCAGGGTGAAGGGGCCGGCGGTGGTGTGGATCTCGGTCGAGGTGTCGTCATGGCCGCGGGCGTGGCGCAGCGTGGTCACCAGCGCCGCCTGGTCGTAGCCCCAGCGCCGCACGCCGATGCCGGCGGCCGCGCGGACGGGGGAATTGCGGCCGTCGGCGCCGACCACCAGCCGGCCGCGCAGCGTCTCGCCGGCGCGGGGCCGGACCGTCGCGCCGCCGGCACCGATGCGGATCTCCGCGGCCGCATCGGCCACCCGGCGCAGATTCGGCGCCGCGGCGACGGCCTCGGCCAGGGCGGCGACCAGGTCGCGGTTGGCGATGTTGAAGCCGAAGGCCTCCAGCCCGATCTCGGCGGCGCGGAACACCACCTCCGGCGCCCGGATGCGGCGGTCGCGGTCGTCGATCAGCCGGATCGCCCGCATCGGCGCCGCCACCGGCCGCAGCGCCGGCCAGACCCCGGCCCGCTCCAGGATCCGCACCGATCCGGCCAGCAGCCCGGTGGTGCGGTGGTCCTCCGGCGCCCGCGGGGCGACCAGCACTGTTTCGACGCCGCCCTGCGCCAGCAGCAGCGCGGCCAGCAGCCCGGCCGGGCCGCCGCCGACCACGATCGCGTCGGCCTCGGCGGCGGATGTCTTGCGAGAACGAGTCATGCGCCGTTCATAGCAGGCCACGGGTATGCGTTGCCTTTCCCGTGTGGCGGAACCCTATTCAGAACGTCCATCCCACACCGTCATTTCGAGGAGGCGGAGCCGACGAAGCAATCCAGGGGCCAATGCGAGCGGCCCCTGGATTGCTTCGCTACGCTCGCAATGACGGTGTTGGGAACTTCGAGCCGGTCCCGCAGCGGGAGAGGTGCGCCCATGGCCGAAGCAACCCTGGTCTTCGGCGCCCCCATGGGCTAAAACCCGGGCCTCCCCAGACCGGTATACGCGGAGCGGCTTCGATGGCCTCCTACCAGTACGTCTTCGTGATGAAGGACATGACCAAGGCCTATCCGGGCGGCAAGGTCGTGCTGGAGAAGATCTGGCTGTCCTTCCTGCCCGGCGCGAAGATCGGCGTGCTCGGTCCGAACGGCTCCGGCAAGTCGACCTTGATGAAGATTATGGCCGGCATCGACAAGGAGTTCACCGGCGAGGCCTGGGTGGCGCAGGGCGCCACCGTCGGCTATCTGCCGCAGGAGCCGCAGCTCGACCCGGCCAAGACCGTGGCCGAGAACGTCATGGAAGGGCTGGCGCCGATCAAGGCGATGGTCGACCGCTTCAACGCGGTCAGCGAGGCGATGGGCGAGCCCGATGCCGATTTCGACGCGCTGATCGCCGAGCAGGCCGAGCTGCAGGAGAAGATCGACGCCGCCGATGCCTGGGACCTCGACCGCACCGTCGAAATCGCCATGGACGCGCTGCGCTGCCCGCCCGGCGACAGCCCGGTGACCAATCTGTCGGGTGGCGAGAAGCGCCGCGTGGCCTTGGCCAAGCTGCTCCTGTCCAAACCCGACCTGCTGCTGCTGGACGAGCCGACCAACCATCTCGACGCCGAATCCGTGGCCTGGCTGGAGCGGCATCTGGAGGACTATGCCGGCACCGTGGTGATGGTCACCCACGACCGCTACTTCCTCGACAACGTCACCGGCTGGATCCTCGAGCTCGACCGCGGCCGCGGCATCCCCTACGAGGGCAACTACTCGGCCTATCTCGACGCCAAGGAGAAGCGTCTGGCCCAGGAGGCCAAGGAGGAGTCGAGCCGGCAGAAGACCCTGGCCAGCGAGCTGGAGTGGATCCGGCAGGGCGCCCGCGGCCGTCAGGCCAAGCAGAAGGCGCGCATCCACGCCTATGAGGAGCTGCTGGCGCAGAGCCGCGAGCAGGCCCCGGGCCAGGCCCAGATCCTGATCCCGACGCCGGAGCGGCTGGGCGACAACGTGATCGAGGCGCAGAACCTGTCGAAGGGCTTCGGCGACCGGCTACTGATCGACGATCTCAGCTTCCGCCTGCCGCGCGGCGGCATCGTCGGCGTGATCGGGCCGAACGGCGCCGGCAAGTCGACTCTGTTCAAGATGATCACCGGGCAGGAGCAGCCGGACGGCGGCATCCTCAAGATCGGCGAGACGGTCAAGCTCGGCTATGTCGACCAGAGCCGCGACGACCTGTCGCCGAACAAGACGGTGTGGGAGGAGATCTCCGGCGGGCTGGACGAGATCGACCTCGGCAAGCGCAAGATGCCCAGCCGCGCCTATGTCGGCGCCTTCAACTTCAAGGGTGGCGACCAGCAGAAGAAGGTCGGCCAGCTCTCGGGCGGCGAGCGCAACCGCGTCCACTTGGCGAAGATGCTGAAGTCGGGCGCCAACGTCATCCTGCTCGACGAACCGACCAACGACCTCGATGTCGAGACGCTGCGGGCGCTGGAAGAGGCGCTGCTGGCCTTCCCCGGCTGCGCCATCGTGATCAGCCACGACCGCTTCTTCCTCGACCGCCTGGCCACCCACATGCTGGCCTTCGAGGGCGACAGCCAGGTGGTGTGGTTCGAGGGCAACTACGAGGATTACGAGAAGGACCGCCACCGCCGCCTGGGTACCGAGGCGGACCAGCCGCACCGGATCAAGTACAAGCCGCTGACTCGTTGACGGAACGGGCCGGCCCCGCTTTCCTCTGGATCGACGCCGGCGGACAGGACGTCCTGTCCGCCGGCACGGAGCCGAGGGGAGGCGGGGCATGGGCGATTTCGCGACGATTGTCGCGCTGGCGGCGGAGCGCCGGGGCGGCATGGACGTGCTCGAGCGCGCGCTGGCCGAGACCAGGTCCCGCACCCCGGCCGAGATCGCCCAGACGCCGGACGACCGGATCCTCTCGGAGATGACCCGCCGCGTCTTCAACGCCGGCTTCTCCTCCAAGGTGATCTCCGCCAAATGGGACGGCTTCGAGGCGGCGTTCGACGGCTTCGATCCCGCCCGCTGCGCCGCGCTGTCGGAGGAGCGCTTCGACGCGCTGCTGAAGGACGGCCGTATCGTGCGGCACGGGGCGAAGATCCAGTCGGTCGTCGCCAACGCCCGTTTCCTGCTCGACCTGGCTGCCGAGCACGGCAGCGCCGCCCGGTTCCTCGCGGACTGGCCCGACGCCGACTATGTCGGGCTGCTGGAGGTCCTGAAGAAGCGCGGCAGCCGTCTGGGCGGCGACACCGGCATGCGCTTCCTGCGCGCGATCGGCAAGCCGGCCTTCATCCCGACGAACGATGTCGTGGCCGCCCTGATCCGCGAAGGCGTCCTGACCAAGGCCCCGGGCGGCAAGGGCGATTTCAGGACGATGCAACAGGCGTTCAACCGCTGGTCGGCGGAATCGGGGCGGGACCTCACCGAGATCAGCCGCATCCTGGCGATGAGCATCGGCGATCTCGGCGGCCGGCACGCCGGCCGACGGTGACGGTGGACCAGGCTCTTCGCCACTCAGCCGTCTCGGCGGCGGCGCCGCTACCCTCCCGGCAATTCGTCGCCGGCCTGGGAGGCGGCGGCCCCTCCCGCTGCGGCGCGGCCACCGAAGCCCGGCCCAGAAGCTGACGGCAGCTCAGCGCCGCCGCGAACCCGACGACGACACCATCGTCTCAGACGTCCGCTCTCCTGCCCTGCGGGGGAGAGGGCTGCTCGTTCGCCGCATGGTCGAGGTGCGTGGCTACCTTGTCCCGAGCCTGTCGGCCTCAGTTCAGCGGGATCGAGAGGTTCAGCGTCAAGGTCTCGACGCCCGGGTTCACATCGCCGATGCCGGCGTTGGAGATGTGGTGGAAGGCGGCGCCCAGGCGCATCTTGTTGTCGAACTCCCACGCCGCTTCGATGCCGGTGCGGAATTCGAGGGTCGAGCCCATCTTGCGGCCATCGCCGTCGAAATAGGCGCCGACCGCGGCGTTCGGCGACAGGATGAAGTGCTCGCCGAAGCGCACGTCGAACATGCCGCCGCCGTAGATGTAGGCGGCCGAATCGGTGGTGCCTTCGACGCCGATGAAGGGCCGGATGCGCAGGAATTCCTGGTTGAAGCGCAGCTCCACCCGGCCGATGCCGGCGCCGCCTTTGTCGCGGTCCTCGTGGTCCTTGTCGCCCTTGTCGTTGAGGATGTTGTAGTAACCCGCACCGACCGTCAGCGACATCGGCGCACCGGTGGGGCCGTTGCCGACGCGGATGTCGCCGATCTCCGAATTCTCGCCGAGGATGCCGGCGGCGAGGATCGCGGCCGAGCCGATCCCGATCCAGATGGGCACCGAAGCGGCCTGCGCCGCCTGCACGGATCCGAGCACGACGGCGGCCGCCGCGACGCCGGTCAGGAACTTCTTCATTCTGCACCCTTCATGTCCTGCCGGGACCGCGGCCCCGGGGTCCGGGATGATTACGGGCGCGCGAAACCTGACGCAACGCTTTTCCGCCCGCTCACTGGGCGGTGGGGGTGACCTCGGGTCCGCTGTCGCCGCGCTGGTCGAGGCGCAGCTCGATGCGGCGGTTGCGGCGATAGGCGTCGGGCGTGTTGCCGGCGTCGAGCGGCTGCCACTCGCCGAATCCCGCAGCGGCCATGCGCTGCGGCGGGATGCCCTGGCTCGCCAGGAAGTTCAGAACCGACAGCGCCCGGGCGGTCGAGAGCTGCCAATTGCTCGCGAACGGGCCGCCGGTGATCGGCTGCCGGTCGGTGTGGCCGTCGATGCGCAGCAGCCAGTCGACATCCGGCGGGAACTGGGCGGCGATTCGCTTCAGCGTCGCGGCGAAGGCGGCCAGCTGCTCCTGGCCGCCCGGCTGCAGCTCGGCCGATCCCACCGGGAACAGCACCTCCGACTGGAAGACGAAGCGGTCGCCGACGACGCGGACATCCGGCCGGTCGCCGAGCACGTCGCGCAGCCGGCCGAAGAAGACCGAGCGCGAGCGGTTGAGCTCGTCGACCCGACGCACCAGCGCCTGGTTCAGCCGCGAGGTCAGGTTGGCGATCTCGACGTCCTTGTCGCTGACCGTCTTCTCCGAGTCGCGCAGGGTGGACTCGATCTGCGCCAGCTGCTGGCGCAGCGCCGCCGCTTCCTCCGCCAGCTGCCGGCCGCGGCTGCGCTCGCTCTCGCTGGTCGACTTCTCGGTCGCCAGCGCCGCCGTGGCGCGGTCGAGCGTGCCGCTGAGCTCGGCGATGCGGGCGTTGAGCTGCTCGACCCGGGCGGTCAGGTCCTGCACGTCCTTCTGCGAGGCGGCGGCCTGAGCCTCCAGCGCCTGGACGCGCGCCTGACCGGCATCGGCGTCCTGCCGGGCCTGGTCCCGTTCCGCCCGGGTGCGGTCCAGCTCCTGGCCG
Organism: Inquilinus limosus DSM 16000; assembly: GCF_000423185.1. Taxonomy (GTDB): domain Bacteria; phylum Pseudomonadota; class Alphaproteobacteria; order DSM-16000; family Inquilinaceae; genus Inquilinus; species Inquilinus limosus. The sequence goes on from NZ_KE383988.1 coordinate 156,508, forward strand.
AGACCCGAGGCTTCCTTGCGGGCGGCGTCGAGCGCGGTCGAGAGATTGCCGACGGTCAGGTCGCGGTCCTGCGTGCCGGTGCGCAGCGTCGCCAGGTCGGACTGCAGCTGCGCCAGCTCGCGCCGCTGCCGTTCGATCGTCGCCTGGTTGTCCTGGATCACCCGCGCGGCTTCCTTCAGCTGCGCGTCGCGGTCGGCGGTGCTGCCGGTCAGGGTCTCGATCTGGGCCAGGGCGGAGCGCAGCTGCCGGTCGATCGCGTCGCGGTCCTGCTGCACGGCGGTCAGGCGGTTGCCGAGATCGGTGCGCTCGCGGGCGCTGCCCTCAAGGTCGGCGGACAGCCGGTCGACCCGGGCCCTGAGGTCGCGCCCACTCTCCTGCTCCAGCGCCAGCCGGTCGGTCAGCTCGTTCACCTGGCGGTTCAGCCGGCCGACGGTCTCGTCGCGGCCGCTGACCACGGTCGACAGGTAGAACTGCGAGGCCAGGAACACCATCAGCAGGAAGATGACGACCATCAGCAGCGAGGACAGCGCGTCCACCCAGCCGGGCCAGACATCGACCTGGCGCCGTTCGCTGGAGGAAAAGCGGCTGCGCATCGGCATCCGCTCAGCGCCCCTCGGACCCTTCCGCCAGGGCGGCGATGGTGCGGGCCAACAGCTTGATCTCGCTGCGGATCTCGCCGGACAGCTGGATCCGGCCGGTCGACATCTCCTCGATCATCCGGCGGACCGTGGTGTCCAGGCTGCGGATGTGCTGCCGGGTCGGCTCGTCGATGCCGAAGCGGTCGGATTCGAGCGTGGTGGCGAGGCGGCCCAGCACCGCCGCGGTCGCGGCCTGGCCCTCGGCCAGCTTGGCCATCAGCGCCTGCTGGCCCTGGAGATGGTCGTCGATCGCCGCCAGCTGGTTGGCGACAGCGGTGAGCGAGCCGCCCTGGCCGCGGCGCTCCTCCTCGGCCTGTGCGGTCAGGCGGCGCAGCGCATCCAGGTTCTCCGCGGTCTGCGCCACCACCGATTCGACATAGGCGGGCGGGACCCGGTCGGCGACCTCGATCTCGAAACCGCCCTGCTGCGGCCCGCCGGACAGGCGGGTATAGGCCGAGAGCCAGTCCTCCAGCTCGTTGTAGAAGCGGTTTTGCGCCTGGCCCGCCTGCAGCTCGAGGAATCCCAAGGCCAGCGAGCCGGCGAGGCCGAAGAGCGAGGCGCTGAAGGCGGTGCCCATGCCCATCAGCGGCGCCTCCAGCCCGTGCTTCAGGGTGGCGAAGGCGGCGCCGGGATCCGCCGCTTCCATGTCCAGCCCGGCGATCACGCCGCTGGCCGAGCGCACGGTCTCCAGGAGGCCCCAGAAGGTGCCGAGCAGGCCGAGGAAGATCAGCAGCCCGATCAGGTAGCGCGAGATCTCCCGGCTCTCGCTGAGGCGGGCGCCGACGGCGTCGAGCAGCGAACGGGTGGCGAGGGGGGACAGGCTCGGCTCGCCCTGCTGCTCCGCGATCACCCGGGCGACCGGGGCCAGCAGCCGCGGCTGCACCGGCGCCATCCGGCCGCCCTGGGCGCGCTGCGCCAGATGGGCCTCGATCCAGCGGATGTCGGGCTCGAGGTTGAGCACAGCCCGGAAGCAGAAGACGATGCCGAACAGAGTGGCAGCCAGGATCACGCCGTTCAGTGCCGGATTGGCCATGAAGGCGGAGGCGACGCCGGGTGCCAGCACCGCCGCGACGATGGCGACGATGATGACGAAGGCCGTCATCCGGACCAGGTACCGCCGCGGGCTGGACATCGCCGGGCGCATCGAGGACGGGCGGGATGCCAGGGCGGTGATCGACATCAGGGGCCTTGCTACTGAATGCGGAGATCGACGCGGTCCGCGGGCTGGTCCGGGGGCGAGGTGTTGCCGAGGGCGCGCAGGGCGATGCGCTGGCTGTCGATGCCGCGGTCGATCAGGAAGGACCGGATGTTGAGCGCGCGGCTGAGAGAGATGCGGCGGGCGCCGGCCGGATCCGGCTTGGCCCCGGCATAGGCCCGGATCTCGATCTTGCTGCCGCCGTCGGCGGCCAGCCGCTCGACCAGACCGGACAGCAGGTCGCCGGCCTCGGTGCCGATCTCCTCGGCGCCGGGGGCGAAGCGGATGCGGAAACCGTCGCCGACGACGATGCCGACCGTGTCCTGAGGGCCCATTCCGGGCATCGCCTTGACCTTGACGTTCGGGTCGGCGAAGCCGGCGCCCTTGACGACGACGTCCGCGTCGAAGGCCGGCGGCGGCTCGTCGACCAGGCTGGGCAGCGACGGGATCTCGGCCCAGGTCGGTTTGACGAACGGGATCGGGCCGTTGACCGGCCCGGCCGACATCGGCACCGGCAGCGGCGCCGTCGGGGCGGCGTCGCCGCGGGTCAGGAGGCGGGTGTCGAGCGGCAGCTCGCCGGAGGCGAGCGGATTCTCCGCCGATGCGGTCGCCGCCGCCAGCATCAGGGCGGCGGGAAGGACCAGGACCGCCGCACGGGGCCATGCCCGCCGGCCGGTCTGCTGACGATGGGGCAAGCCGAACCTCTCCACGCTACGGACCATGGATCATACACCCGCATGCGACGGGGCGGACCATAGCTCAGGGGAGGAGGGCGAAACAATCGCCAAGCAGCATGAGGGCAGGGTGATCGATCAAAGGAATGCAGCCTTACGCCCTTACGCCGCCTCTCCTGCTTTCGTGAGAGACGGCGCTCCGGCTCGCGGTCAGGACGCGGCCGCGGCCTTCGGGGGGCGCGGGGCGCGGGTCTTGGTGATCGCCATGGCCAGCGTCTTGTGGATCAGCGCATTGCCGGCGACCACCGTGTCGGCGGTCAGGGCCGGGCCCTTGCCGTCGATGTCGGTGACGAAGCCCCCGGCCTCCTGCACCAGGACGATGCCGGCGGCGATGTCCCAGGGGCTCAGCGCCGTCTCCCAGAAGCCGTCGAAGCGGCCGGCGGCGACATAGGCGAGGTCCAGCGACGCCGCCCCCATGCGGCGGATGCCGGAGACATGTGGCATGATCATCGCCAGCTCGCGCTGATAGGCGACGGCGTCGCCGCGGCCCTTGAACGGCATGCCGGTGCCGATCAGCGCGTCGGACAGATTCTTGCGGCTGGAGACGCGCAGGCGCCGGTCGTTGAGGAAGGCGCCGGCCCCTTTTTCGGCCCAGTACAGCTCGTCGGTCACCGGGTTGAAGATCACCCCGGCCACCGGCACGCCCTCCTGCTCCAGCGCGATCGAGATCGCGAAATGCGGGATGCCGTGCAGGAAGTTGGTGGTGCCGTCGAGCGGGTCGACGATCCAGCGCCGGTCCTTGTCCTCGCCCTCGATCACGCCGCCTTCTTCCATCAGCCAGCCGAAGCGCGGGCGGGCGCGCGTCAGCTCCTCGCGCAGGATCTCCTCGGCCTTGAGGTCGGCGGCGGAGACGAAGTCGGCGGGCCCCTTGCGGCTGACCTGCAGGTTCTCGACCTCGCCGAAATCGCGGACGAGGCCGCGCCCGGCCCGTTGGGCCGCGCGGATCATGACGGTGATGAGGGGGGAACGTCCGGCCATCGGGGAGGATCAGTCCTTCGCGCGCTCGAGATAGGTGCCGTCGGCCGTGTTGATGACGATCCGGGTGCCCGAGGAGATGTGCGGCGGCACCATCACGCGGACGCCGTTCTCCAGCACCGCCGGCTTGTAGGAGGAGGAGGCGGTCTGCCCCTTCACCACCGGGTCGGCCTCGGTGATCGTCATGGTCACGGTCTGCGGCAGCTCGACCGACAGCGGCGAGCCCTCATACATGGTCACGGTGCAGACCATGCCTTCCTGCAGGAAGCGCGCCGGCTCGCCGACGACGTCGGCCGGGACCTGGGTCTGCTCGAAGCTCTCATTGTCCATGAAGGTGTAGTGGTCGCCTTCCTGGTACAGGAACTGCATCTCGTGCTCGTCCAGGCGGGCGCGCTCGACCGTCTCCTGGGTGCGGAACCGCTGCTGAGTCTTGGTGCCGGTGCGGGCGTCGCGCATCTCGACCTGGATGACGGCGTTGCCCTTGCCCGGCTGAATGATCTCGATCTTGGTCACCAGCATCAGCTTGCCCTCGTATTCGAGGACATTGCCCGGCCGGATCGTGATGGCGTTGACCTTCATGGCGGATCTTCTGCGATAAATGCGTTTCGCGCCCCGCTGGCGCGCCCGGGGCGGCACGACAGGGTGGCGCGATGGGCGCGGACCCTAGCAGCAAGTCCGATGAAGGGCAAATGCCGAGTCGGCTGCGCCGGGCCGTGCGACCTGCTATCGAAGCCGCATGACAGGATCGGATCGAACCATGGCGACGGAACCGGGCATCCGCGGGCTGCGCGGCCGCTGGTGGCAGAAGGGCGTCTATGCCCGCAAGCGGCCCTATCTGGAGGCGCGGGCGCGGATCACGGCCGCCGTCCGGCAGGTCTTCGCCGAGCGCGGCTTCCTCGAGGTCGACACGCCGGCGCTGCAGGTCTCGCCGGGGCTGGAGCCGCATCTGGTCGCCTTCGCGACCGAGCTGCGCGGGCCGCATCCGGACGACGCGCAGCGGCTCTACCTGCACACCAGCCCCGAATTCGCGATGAAGAAGCTGCTCGCGGCCGGGCTGGAGCGGATCTTCCAGATGAGCCACGTGTTCCGCAACGCCGAGCGCTCGGCCACCCACCACCCGGAATTCACCATGATCGAATGGTACCGGGCGGGGGAGGGGTACCGGACGCTGATCGACGACTGCCGCGCCCTGTTCCAGGCGGCGGCGCGGGCGGCGGGGCGGGACCGGCTGGAGTGGCGCGGCAAGGCCTGCGACCCCTTCGCCGAATGGCGGGTGCTGACGGTGCAGCAGGCATTCCTGGAGTTCACCGGCATCGACCTGCTGGCGACCGCACCGGACCCGCTGACCCCGGACCTCGCCCTGCTGAACGCGGCGACCACGGCGATCGGCATCCCGGCGCGCGACGGCGACCGCTGGGACGACCTGTTCTTCCGCGTGTTCCTCGAGCGGATCGAACCCCATCTCGGCCTCGGCAGCCCCTGCGTCCTGACCGAATACCCGGTGTCGATGGCGGCGCTGTCGCGGCCGAACCCGGCCGATCCGCGCACCGCCGAGCGATTCGAGCTCTACGCCGCCGGGCTCGAGCTCGCCAACGCCTTCGGCGAACTGACCGATGCCGAGGCCCAGCGCGCCCGGTTCGAGACCGACATGGAGCTGAAGCAGCAGCTCTACGGCGTGCGCTACCCGATCGACGAGGACTTCCTGGCGGCGCTCGATCCGGACCGCGGCGGCGGCCTTCCCGATTGCAGCGGGATCGCGCTAGGGTTCGATCGCCTGGTGATGCTCGCGACCGGGGCGGACCATATCGACGACGTGCTCTGGGCGCCCGTCATCGGAACGATGGTCGCGCGCTGAGCGTTTCGGCCGGGCACCTGAGGGGCCGTTCCGTCGATCCGGAGTTCTTGATGATCCTGCATCCCGACTGCGAGGCGTATCTGGAGGCGGTGGAACGGTGGCGGGAGAAGACGAGCATCCAGTCCTGGGCCGATATCGGGGCGGACCGGGCGAAGGCGGTGTTCAGCGAGCTCAAGCTGTCGGGGATGCCGAAGCTGCCGGAGATGGATCTCGTCGAGGATTACGAGATCGAGGGCCGCGCCGGGCCGCGCCGGGTGCGCATCCTGCGGCCGAAGGGGGCGGGGACGCGGCCGCTGCCGGTGGCGCTCTATTTCCACCGGGGCGGCTATGTGCTGGGCGGCATCGAGGAGAGCGAGGACGAGGCGCGGCGCATCGCGGCCAACACCCCGGCGCTGGTGATCTCGGCGAGCTACCGCCTCGGGCCCGACCACCCGTTCCCGGCGGCGATCGACGACGCCTATGACGCGCTGCTCTGGGCGGCGCACCACGCCGCCTCCTTCGGCGGCGACCCGCGCCGGCTGATGGTCGGCGGCACCAGCGCGGGCGGCGGCCTCGCCGCCGCGATCAGCCGGCTGGCGGCAACCGAGAACGGGCCGCGCATCGCCCTGACCTACCTCCTGTGCCCCTGGCTCGACCTGACCCTGAGCCAGCATTCGGTGCTGGACTACGGCGAGGGTTACGGCCTGGACCGCGCCGACCTCGAATGGTTCCGGCAATGCTATCTCGGGCCGGACGAGGCGCCCGATCACCCGCTGGCCTCGCCGATCCTGCATCCGGTGCCGCCGCGGCTGCCGAAGACCTTCGTGCTCGCCGCGGAATGCGACCCGCTGCGCGACGAGGCGCGGGTCTACGCCCGGATGTTGAAGGAGGCGAAGGTGCCGGTGACCTATGTCATGGCGCCTGGCATGGTCCACGCCTTCAACGCCCTGACCCACCTGATCCCCGGCGGCCTGCCGCACATCGCCGCGATCGACGAGGCGCTCCGGGGCGTATGAGGGCTACTCCGCCGCCCGCTCCACGCTGAACCGCGTGCCGACGACGCCGGCGATGCGGATGCGGGTGCCGGCGGGCAGGTCCGGGCCCTCGACGCTCCAGGTGTTGTCGGCAATGCGGACCCGGCCGACGCCGTTGACGATCGGCTCCGTCAGCGTCACCACCCGGCCGATATACTGCTCGCCGCGGCGGTTCAGCGTCGGCTGGTCGCTGACCTCGGCCCGCGGCTTCAGATAGACGCGCCAGACGACGACGGCGACGACCGAGAGCAGGGCGAAGATCAGCACCTGCGCTTCCCAGCCGAGCGGGATCAGCCAGGACAGCAGCCCGACCACCCCGGCGGAGATGGCGAGCCAGAGGAAGAAGGTGCCGGGCACCATCACCTCGAGGATCAGCAGCACCACGCCGCCGATCCACCACCACCAGAATTCCGGGCCCTCGACGATCATGCCTTCGGCCCCCACGGCCCGCCCTCGGACGCCGGCGCGGCCGGATCGGACGGCGGCCGCCGGGGCGGCGTCGCCGGCGGCGGTGCGCCACCGTCACGGCCGAAAGCCTCGCGCGCGATCTCGGCGATGCCGCCGATGGCGCCGATCACGTTCGACGCCTCGACCGGCATGAACAGCACCTTCTGGTTCGGCGCGCTGGCGATCGCCTTCAGCGAATCGACGTATCGGGTGGCGACGAAGTAGTTGATCGCCTGCACGCTGCCGGCGGCGATCGCCTCGCTGACCATGGCGGTGGCCTTCGCCTCGGCCTCGGCCGCGCGCTCGCGCGCCTCGGCGTCGCGGAACGCCGCCTCGCGCCGGCCCTCGGCCTCCAGGATCGCCGCCTGCTTCAGGCCCTCGGCGCGCAGGATCTGCGCCTGCCGTGTGCCTTCGGCCTCGAGGATGGTGGCGCGGCGGTCGCGCTCGGCCTTCATCTGCCGGGCCATGCTGTCGACCAGGTCGCGCGGCGGGGTGATGTCGCGGATCTCGATGCGGGTGACCTTCACGCCCCAGGGCTCGGTGGCGTCGTCCACCACCTGCATCAGCCGGGCGTTGATGGCGTCGCGGTTCGACAGCAGCTCGTCGAGATCCATCGAGCCCATGACCGTGCGGATGTTGGTCATGGTCAGGTTGACGATCGCCGATTCGAGGTTGCCGACCTCATAGGCCGCCTTCGCCGCGTCCAGCACCTGGTAGAAGATCACCCCGTCGACCGTCACCATGGCGTTGTCCTTGGTGATGACCTCCTGCTGGGGCACGTCCAGCACCGTCTCCATCATCGACAGCTTGGCGCCGATCTGGTCGACGAAGGGGATGATCAGATTCAGGCCGGGGCGCAGGGTGCGGGTGTAGCGGCCGAACCGCTCCACCGTCCATTCGCGGCCCTGCGGCACCGATTTGACGCCCATGAAGATGATGAGGATCGCCAGGGCCAGGATGGCCAGGACGATGATCGCAAAGGGCGAGATCGGCATGATGGAATTCCGCTCCTCTTGGCGCGGCCACAGTGTGCCATAACGGCCACAGGGCCGGGCGGATTATTCTCCGAACTTTGTGGCGGAATCGCAGCGGTGCGGAGCGGCGAGGGCGGATCAGGGCTCGAACTGTTCCTTCAGGATCCTTTCTTCCAGCGTCTTGCCGGGGTCGAACAGCAGGAGCAGCGATACCGACCGGTCCTCGGCGATCTCGACCCGCGCCACGTCGCGCACCTCGTATGAATCGGCGACGGCGCTGACCGGGCGCTTCGCCACCTCCAGGATGTCGAGGACGATCGCCGCCCGATGGGGCAGCAGGGCGCCGCGCCAGCGCCGGGGGCGGAAGGCGCTGATCGGCGTCAGCGCCAGGATGCCGGCGCCGAGCGGGATGATCGGGCCGTGCGCCGACAGGTTGTAGGCGGTGCTGCCGGCCGGAGTCGACACGATCGCACCGTCGCAGATCAGCTCCGGCATGCGCACGACGCCGTCGACGGTGATCTGCAGCTTCGCCGCCTGGCGGGTCTGGCGCAGCACCGAGACGTCGTTGATGCCCAGCGCCTCGTGCACCGTGCCGTCGACCGTGGTCGCCCGCATCCGCAGCGGGTGCAGGATCACGGTGCGCGCCGCCGCCACCCGGCGCGGCAGATCCTCCTCCTGGAAATCGTTCAGCAGGAAGCCGACCGAACCGCAGTTCATGCCGTAGATCGGCCGGCGCCGCTCGACGCAGCGATGCAGCGTCTCCAGCAGGAAGCCGTCGCCCCCCAGCGCGACGATCACGTCGGCCGAATCCGGCGAATGCTGGCCCCAGCGGGCGACGAGCCGCGCCTGGGCCGCCAGGGCCTCGGCGGTATCGGCGGCGAGGATCGCCATTCGGGGCGGGGCCGCGTCGGGGGTGACCTGGGTCATAAGCGGGGGACCGTCGTCGATGAGAGTATGCGGTCTACCACCGGCCGAGCCCTTCCGTGAATGAGCCGTTCACGTTGGCTTCACGGCCGATGCCAGAAAGTTGCCACGATGAAGCCATGAGGGAGGAAGGACAATGATGATCCCGGCTTTGGCGGCAGCATTCGTGACGGTCGCCGTGCTGCTGTCACGCTGCGGCCTGCACTTCGCCATGGTCACCACCGGCACCGTGCTGTCGGGGACCATCCTGATGCTGACGCTGTGATCAGCCGCCGGTCACGCTCATGTGCCGCGCCACGGCGGGCTGCATGTGGCGGCGGTCGATGATGAAGTCGTGCCCCTTCGGCTTGCGCAGGATGGCCTCCCGGACGGCGGCTTCCAGAGCCGCGTCGGTCGGGTCGGTGCGCAGCGGGGTCCGCAGATCCGCCGCGTCCTCCTGGCCGAGGCACATATAGAGGGTGCCGGTGCAGGTCAGCCGCACCCGGTTGCAGCTTTCGCAGAAATTGTGGGTGAGCGGGGTGATGAAGCCGAGCCGCCCGCCCGTCTCCTCCACCCGGACATAGCGCGCCGGCCCGCCGGTGCGGTAGTCGGTCTCGGTCAGAGTCCAGCGCCGGGCCAGGTCGGCCCGCACCTGCGACAGCGGCAGATACTGGTCCAGCCGGGTCTCGCCGCCGATGTCGCCCATCGGCATCACCTCGATCAGCGTCAGGTCGTGGCCGTTCTCGCCGCACCAGCGGATCAGGGTGTCGAACTCGTCGTCGTTGACGCCCTTCAGTGCCACGGCGTTGATCTTGACCCGGATGCCGGCGGCCTTGGCCGCGGCGATGCCCTCCATCACCTTGTCGAACTTGCCCCAGCGGGTGATGGCGAGGAACTTGGCGGGATCGAGCGTGTCGAGGCTGACATTGATCCGCCGGACGCCGCAGGCGGCGAGATCCCCGGCGTGGCGGGCGAGCTGGCTGCCGTTGGTGGTCAGCGTCAGCTCCTCCAGGGCGCCGGTGCCGAGATGCCGCGACAGGTTGCGGATCAGCGTCATCACGTCGCGCCGGACCAGGGGCTCGCCGCCGGTCAGGCGCAGCTTGCCGACGCCGAAGCGGATGAAGGCGCTGCACAGCCGGTCCAGCTCCTCCAGCGTCAGCAGCTCCGCCTTCGGCAGGAAGGTCATCTCCTCCGCCATGCAGTAGACGCAGCGGAAATCGCAGCGGTCGGTCACCGAGACCCGCAGATAGCGGATGGCGCGGCCGAACGGGTCCACCAGCGGTGCCGCGGAGGCGGGTGACGGATCGATCCTGGGGGTCGGCGTCTGGAGCGTCATATACGACAATATAGGACGCTCCCCCCGGGAACGCGATAGGCCGTTCCGCGGCGAACGCGTATGCTTTTCCACGCTATGAGATGACAGCGGGGATCGATGATCCGGAGACTGGTGGGCGTGCTGCTGCTGGTGGTCGGCGCGTTCCGGGTATTCGGCGCCGGCGAGGCCGCCTGGGACAGAGAGCAGTGGCGCGAGAGCGCGGTCGAGGCCCAGGGGCTGGTGCTGCCGCCCGGGGGCGGGGGCAGGCTGACGCCGGCGCTGGCCTCGGCGCAGACCGTGGTGCGCCTGGGCACGCTGCGCGCCATCTATGCCGCCGTCGACACCGGCCTGGCCGCGGCGCCGCAGCCCGGCGAACGGGTGGCCGTGCTGATCGACCCCGGCCAGCAGGACCGGGCCGTGCTGGATCATCCGCTGGCGATCTGGGGCGATCAGCTTCTCGCCGGCGGCATCGGCGCGGTGCTGGCGCTGGTCGGGTTGGGCCTGATGCGGTCCCGATCGCGCCGGCCGGCCTCGGCGACCGCCGATGCCTCGGCCGCGGTCGGCGATGCCACGGCAGCGATCGCCTCGGCGCTGCGCCAGGCGGTGGCACGGCGGGCGGATGCCAGGGCGGCGCCGGTGTCACGGGAGAGGACAGATTCGCCACCCGTGGTGAGTCCGGTCTCCGGCAGCGTGGTCCAGCGCATGCGCGACAGCCCGATCACGGTGCAGCGGGCGGGCGGCCCCGCCGTCACTCGCACCATCGAACGGCCCAGCGGCGCCGGCCCGATCCTGGTCTTCGTGCTCGTGGTTCTGGCCCTGGCCGCCACCTTGATCTTCGGGACATGAGCACGACCCCGCCGGTACTCGGCGTGATCCTGGCCGGGGGGCTGGCCCGGCGCATGGGGGGCGGCGACAAGGCGCTGCGGCCGCTCGGCGGCACGACGCTGCTCGACCGGGTGATCGCCCGGGCGGCGCCGCAGGTGGCGGCGCTGTGCCTCAACGCCAACGGCGACCCGTCCCGCTTCGCGCGCTGGGGCCTGCCGATGGTGCCGGACGACGTGCCGGGCGCGCCGGGGCCGCTGGCCGGCATCCTGGCGGCGCTGGACCGGGCGGCGGCGACGCGGCCGGAGATCGGCCTGGTGGCCAGCTTTCCCTGCGACGCGCCCTTCATCCCGCGCGACCTGGTGGCGCGGCTGGCGGTGGCGCGGCGGGAGCAGGGGGCGGAGATCGCGGTCGCCGCCTCGGCCGGGCGGACCCATCCGGTGGTGGCGTTGTGGCCGGTGGCGCTGCGCAGCGAATTGCGGCGGGCGCTGGTCGAGGAGGGGATCCGCAAGGTCGAGCGCTGGACCGCGCGTCACCCGACCGCGGTGGTCGACTTCGCCTGCGACCCGGTCGACCCCTTTCTCAACGGCAACACGCCGGAGGATCTGGCGGAGGCGGAGCGGCTGCTGGCGCACTATCCGGAGCTGGCATGACGGCCGAACCGGTCTGCGCCGGCGACGCGCCGATCCCGGTCGATCTGGCCGAGGGCCAGGCGGTGCGCTGGTGCGCCTGCGGCCGCAGCGCCGCCCAGCCCTTCTGCGACGGGTCGCACCAGGGCTGCGGCATCGGCCCGGTCGCCTTCGTGGCGGCCCGGGCCAAGACCTACTTCTTCTGCACCTGCAAGCGCAGCGGCCGCCAGCCCCTCTGCGACGGCCGCCACAACTTCATGGCGCCGCCGCAGAGGGAGCGCGGCTAACGCGCTTGGATCAGGAAGGGCGCCGTAATCTGCCTCGGAAAACCCTCAGGGGGCTCCGGTGCCGACAACCGCCGAAGAACCCGCAGCACGTTGTCGTCGACGTTGCCGCTCTCCGACGATACGACCAGAGACGGGTTTTCGAGGCTGCCGTCCGGCTGGAGCGTGAAGCGGACGGTAATGGTGGTGTCTTGCCGGACCCTGATATTGGCCCGGTTCAGCCGCTGCTGGATGTAGCTCACCAGCCTGTTCTGATAGCTCGCCGCCTGTGCCGAACTGGCCGATGACGCGGCCGGAGGCTGAACCACAGGCTTCTGCGGAAGCGCCGCCTGCTGCGTGGGGGCAGCCTCCGGCTGCTCGGCCCGGCGCGGCTGCTCACGGCGGGGCCGCCGCTCGGCGCGGAGCTTCGGCCTGGTCGGCGGCGGCTGCACCATCTCCGGCTCCTTCGCCTGAACGGTCTCCGGCACGGCGGCGACGACCGCCTCGGTCTGGCCGGTGGTGGTCACGACCTCCGGCGGAGGCTCCTCCGGCACCGCCTCCGGCGGCTCGGTCTCCGCCGTCTCGGTGACCGGAGCCTCGGCGGGCGGGGGCGGTTCCTCGACCACGGTCTCGACCGGCACGTCTTCGGCCGTCTCGACCGGCTCCGCCTGCACAGTCTCGGTCGGCACGGCCTGCGCCGTGTCGATCGGCTCTGCCATATCCACGGGCTCCGCCGGCGTGCCGAAGCCGGCCATCTCGACCGCCATCGGCGTCTCGGCCGGTGTCGGCGCCGCCGATCCGGTCAGGCTGGGCAGCAGCGCCACCACCACCCCGGCGTGAATCAGCGCGGACGCGGCATAGGCGATGCCGCGTCCCGACAGGCGCGGACCGGTCATGGCGCGGTCGGCGCGGCGCCGGCAGCGGGCGCGGGCGCGCCGGCGGGCGCCGGCTGGGGCGCCGCCCCCTGGGCGATCAGCGACACCTTGGCGAAGCCGGCCTGGCCGACCACGCCCATCGCCTCCATCACCTTGCCGTAGGGCACTTCGCGGTCGCCGCGGACATAGACCACAGCGTCCGGATTGGCCTGGTGCGCCGCCTGCAGCGCCGCGGGCGCTGTCTCCGGCGTCAGCACCTGGCCGTCGCCGAGCGACCAGGTGCCGGCCTTGTCGACGGTCAGGATCACCGGCGTCTGCGGCTGGCCGATCTTGGCGGCGCTGGTCTTCGGCAGGTCGACCGGCACGCCCACCATCATCAGCGGCGCCGCCACCATGAAGATGATCAGCAGCACCAGCATGACGTCGACCAGCGGCGTCACGTTGATCTCCGACAGCGGCGCGTAGTCCTCGCCGTCGCCGGAATCGAGCAGGGCGCCGGCCATTACTCGGCGGCCTCGCGCCGGGCGGCGCCGGCGCGCCGCGCGCCGGACAGGTGCTCGGCCATCAGGCCGATCGCGGTGACGAAAGTCTGGTTGATCCGGCGCAGATCGGTCGAGAACTTGTTGTAGGCCATTACCGCCGGGATCGCGGCGACCAGGCCGATCGCGGTGGCGAACAGCGCCTCGGCGATGCCGGGGGCGACGACCGCCAGGCTGGTGTCCTGGGAGCTCGCGATCGAGGTGAAGCTGTTCATGATGCCCCAGACCGTGCCGAACAGCCCGACGAAGGGCGCGGCCGAGCCGATGGTGGCGAGGAAGGGCAGGCCCAGCTCGCGCCGGCGCACCACCTCTCCGGCGGCGCGGCGCATCGCCCGCTCGATCCGGTCGCGGTACTCCGCCCGGCTCTCCTCCGGATCGATCGACCGCCACTGGGTCAGGCCGGCCTCGACGATCGGCTTCGCCGGATCCGCCGGGATCAGGTCGACCTCGTGCTCGGTGTCCATGCGCCGGCGCAGCGCGGCGGCGGCGCGGCGCAGCCGGCCGATGGTGAACAGCTTGTCGAGGATGATGCCCCAGCAGCCGATCGAGGCCAGCACCAGCAGCGCCAGCACGCTCTGGACGATGACGTCCGCCTGCTGCACCAGGGCGATGATCGAGAGATCGTGCGACATCAGGGGCTCCTCAACGCATCAAGGCGACGGGCAGGCGCGACTTGGTCTCGACCCGGTCGATGCAGTCGGCCACCGCGCCGGCCTCGGTCCGGCAGTCGAGCACGTCGTTGACCAGGACCGAGCCGATCGCGTCGCAGGCCAGGCCCTGGATCTCGAAGGCCTTGACGCTGGTCTTGCGGGCGCGCAGCGGCGCCGCGTCGACCGCCAGGCGCTTGCGGATGGCGCCGTCGGTGCCGAAGAAGACGAGGTCGAGCTTGAACGACTGGTAGGCGTCGGTGCCGGTGCCGAACACCATGTTCACGGCGCAGTTCTGGCCGCGCGGCTCGAGCGTGTTGAGCTCCAGGCTGACGCCGTTCGGGGCCGCATCGGCGGCCAGGGCCGGCGCCGCGGAGAAGGCGAGGAGCAGGGCGGAGAGCGCGGACACTGATTGGCGTCGGCTGGTCATGATGTCCTCAGATCGGAACAAGGAAGGGCCTGTCGGATTGCGGGTGGGAAATGATCTCGACCGGGCAGCCGAACACGGCCTCCACGGTCGTGGCGGTGAGCACTTCGGCCGGCGGGCCGGCGGCGAAGACCCGGCCGCGGCGCAGCAGCAGGATCTCGTCGGCGTAGCGGGCGGCCTGGTTCAGGTCGTGCAGGATCGCGAGCACGCCGGTGCCGGAATCGGCCAGCCGGCGGGCGACGCGCAGCACCGCGGATTGATGCGCCAGGTCGAGGCTGGCAGTGGGCTCGTCCAGCAGCAGATAGGCCGGCGCCGCGGCGCCCGAGATCTGCGCCAGGGTTCGGGCGAACTGGACGCGCTGCTGCTCGCCGCCGGACAGGGTCGGGTAGGAGCGGTCGGCCAGGGCCGCAGCGTCGGCGGTCTCCAGCGCCGCCTCGACGGCGCGGCGGTCGGCGGCGGCGTCGGCGACGCCGCGATGCGGCCCCCGCCCCAGCGTCACCACCTCGCGGGCGGTCAGCGGGAAGTCCAGCGTCACCTGCTGCGGCAGCACCGCGCGGCGGCGGGCCAGGGCGACCAGGTCCCAGCCGGCGATTGGCGTGCCGTCGAGGGTGATTCGGCCGGCCGCCGGCGCGATCTCGCCGGCGAGGCAGCGCAGCAGCGTCGACTTGCCGGCGCCGTTCGGGCCGACCACCGCGGTGAAGCGGCCGGGGGCGACGGTGAGGTCGACGCCGTCGAGCAGCACGGTCCGGCCGATGCGGACGGCGAGGGAGTCGGCGCGGATCACGGCTCGGACCTCCGCCGGCGCAGCAGCAGCGCCAGGAACACCGGGGCGCCGAGACCGGTAGTGACGATGCCGATCGGCAGCTCGGCCGGGGCGACCGCGACGCGGGCGGCCAGGTCGGCGCCCAGCAGCAGCGCCGCGCCCAGCAGGGCCGAAGCCGGCAGCAGGCCGCGATGATCGGCGCCGATGACCAGCCGAAGCGTGTGCGGCACCAGGAGGCCGACGAAGCCGATCATGCCGCTGACCGCGACCGCGGCGCCGACCGCGAGCGCCACCGTGCCGACCAGGAGGCGCGTCACCTTCTCGACCGGGAAGCCCAGATGCACCGCCACCGCCTCGCCCAGCAGCATGCCGTTCAGGGCCCGCGCGGCCAGCGCGACGGCGGCGAGCAGGACCAGGGCGAAGGGCAGCACGGCGAGCACCGAGGTCCAGGTCGCGCCGCTCAGGCTGCCCATGGTCCAGAAGGTGATGGTGCGCATCGCGTTCTCGTCGGCCTTGAACACGACATAGCCGGTGCCGGTGGCGACGAGGGCGTTCACCGCGATGCCGGTCAGCAGCATCATGGTCACCGAGACCCGGCCGTCGCGCTTCGACAGGCGATAGACCACGAGGGTGGCGACGAGGCCGCCGAGAAAGGCCGCGAGCGGCAGGGCGTAGAGGCGGAGGAGGGGGATGCCGGCCAGCGCCGCCGGCAGACCGAGCGAGATCACCGACACGCCGGCGAAGGCCGCACCGCCGCTGACCCCGATCAGGCCCGGATCGGCCAGCGGATTGCGGAACAGGCCCTGCATCATCGCCCCGGACACGGCGAGGACAGCGCCGATCATGGCGCCGAGCAGCGTCCGCGGCAGCCGGATGGCGTCGACGATGGCGGCGTCGCGTGTCGTCACCGCATCGAGGCTGCCGAGGCCGAGATGATGGCCGAGGATCGCCAGCACATGGCCGACCGGGATGTCCGCTGGCCCGATGCTGATGCTGGCCAGCACCGCCGCGGTCAGCAGCAGCACCAGCCCCGTGAGGGTGAACGACAGGCGCCGCGCCCGCCGCCGCTCCGCCGGGGCCGGGATTGCGTCGCTGGCGGTCCGTGGTTCGACGCGGACGGGCGAGGCCCGCCCGTCCGGATAAATCGAACCACAACCCATAGAGTTGTGGATCAAATTATCCGAACGCTTGGGGACCAAGCGTTCGGTCTGATCCACGGCGGTCACGAGCCCGTGCTCCAGGCGCGCTGCGGCAGGGCGGGCGGGGCCCAGCCGGGATGGATCGCGATCGCCAGGTCGCGCACCGCCTGCGGCGTGCGCGGCCCGAAGCCGAGCAGATAGAGCGAATCCATCGACATGATCCGGCCGGTCTTTGCGGCCGGGGTCTCGGCGAAGACCGGCAGCTTCGCGATCTTGTCCATGCCGCCATTGGGCTCGACGGCGTGGCTGGCGATCACGACGATATCCGGAGCCGCGGCGGCCACCGCCTCGGGCGACAGCGGCTTGTAGCGCTCGGCCTCGCCGACCGCGTTGGTGCCGCCCGCCAGGCGGATCATGCCGTCCGCCGCGGTGCCGCTGCCGCCGCCGAGCGGCGTGCCGTTGGTGATCGACAGCACGAACAGCACCCGCGGCTTCGAGGGCGCCTTGGCCACGGCCTCGGCCACTGTCGCGAAATCGTCGCGGACCGCTTGGCTCAACCCCTGGTCGGGCAGGCCCAGCGCCGTCTCCACGCCCTCGATCTTCGCGACCACGCCCTCGGCGGTGAAGCCCTCGGGCAGGATCTCGACCGGCGTGCCGGCGGAGCGGATCTGCTCCAGCACCGCCGGCGGGCCGGCCGATGCGGTGGTCAGCACCAGGTCCGGGCTCAGCGACAGGATGCCTTCGGCCGAGAGCTGGCGCAGATAGCCGACATCCGGCAGCTCCCGCGCCGCCGGGGGATACAGGCTGGTGGTGTCCACCCCGGCGATGCGGTCCTGGGCATGCAGGGCGTAGACGATCTCGGTCAGGTCGCCGCCGGCGACGACGATCCGCTGCGGCGGCTCCGCCCGGGCGGGCAGGGCGATCGCGACCAGCGCCGCGGCGGCGAGGGCGAAAAGCGGACGCATCAGGCGGCGCCCAGGACGCTCACGCGGCCCACCAGTTCGCGCCAGTCGCCGCGCTCCGGCTGGCCCGGCTTGCGGGCGCCGAACAGCATCGCCATCAGCGCGCCGTCGATATCGAACAGCTCGAGCGAGGTGACGACGCCGTCCCGGGTCGGCTTGCGCACCACCCAGGCGCTGTCGATCCGGTCCTCGCGCAGATGCAGGTTGAAGCCCGGGTCCAGCACGTTCAGCCAGGGGCCGACATCCTTCAGGTTGTGCACCGGCCCGGTGTGGATCTGCAGGCAGCCGGGGTTGCCGACGAAGACCATGATCGCGGCGCCGCTCTCGGCGGCGCCGGTCAGCACCCGGCGCAGCGCGTCGCGGGCGACCGGTTCGGCCCGCTGCGGCTCGGCCAGGCGCATCGCCTGCAGCCGGTCGAGACGGTGCGACTTCAGCAGGCCGAAGAACTGATGCGTGTCCTCCATTGCGTCCCAGCCGGCGCGGAAGCCGGCGACGTCGATCTCGGCATCGTCCAGGATCGCCGGGCGGGCGATCTCCTGCGGCACCAGCGCCGGCGCCTAGTCGTCCTGGCGGAAGCGGTCGACCAGGGCGGCGAAGGCGGCGCGGTCGCTGCCCTCGGTCAGGAAGATCTTGTGGATCGCGGTGCCGGCAGCATCGAAGAACTGCAGGCTCGGCTTGGGGTGATCCGCGCCACCGACGGCGAAGCCGTGCGCCCAGCGGGTGTAGAACAGCCGCAGGTCGATGTCGGGGCCGAGCGCCAGGCCGACATGGCTGCCGGCCGAGACGTTCTGATAGGTGCCGGTCTTCTCGTGCACCACGCTTTCGTTGCGGGTCAGCGCCATGACCGGTCCGAGCGCTTCGACCGCCTGCAGGATCGTGCTCCAGTCGCCGCCGATCCGCGTGGTGCCGGTTCCAACCTGGGAGGCGACGAGCTCGCCCTCGCTGACGCCCAGCGCCGCCGCGGCGTCGCGGGCGCGGAGCTGCGGCTGCTCGGCGCGCAGCGCGGCCCAGCGTGCGGCGAGGGCGGTCGGCGTGGCCGGGAGATCAGAATCGAGGCTCTGCATCATACTCTCCGATCACCGGTAACGAGGGGCGCCGGCGGCCGGCGGGTTGCGACAGGACATGCGAAAACGCGGCCGAAACATGGGCCGCCAGGGATGCGAAGCATGACGAGAACCTGTGCGGGCGACGGGTCCTCGCGCAAACCTGGCGGCGGGCGGGTGCCCGGCTGGCTGGGGGCGCGAGCCGAGGGAAGGGCTACTTGGTCAGGATGAGCTTGCTGTTCCGGGTGATCCGCAGGCGGTAGACGTCGTCGCCGTGTTGGATCGTCAGCTCGCGGCGGGTGCCGAAGAGTTCACGCGTGTCGAGATTGGCAGGGGCGGGCCGCTGCGGCGGCTCGACGGCATGCGCTGTGGGTTGATCCAGCATGGTCCCCATCCGACGGTGATTGATCGATGAACGATGTTGAGAGTCATTCTCACATCTATTCGTGCCGGTCAAGCAAATGCGTGTCATTCCTAATTGCATTTGTCGAAAACGCCTCGCATCGATATGGAAGACGGGCACGGAAACCTTGCGAAACGCGATGCTTGGTGCCGGCTGCCTCGGCGCGCATATATAATGCGGGCATCAGCGGAAGCCGATGAGGGCGGGTGCGGATGGATAAAGAGGCCGTGCGATGATCGAAGTGCAGGAGATCGAACGCAGGCCGGCGGAGCGGCCGGTCCGGCCCTCAACCGGCCTCCTGGCCTGTGAGGACCGCGTGGTCGAGCGCTTTCTCGATCGTCCCGCCGCGCCGCGCAGCGACACCGACTTCCTGCGCAAGCTCAATCGCAGCCTGTTTGACGAGCCGGAGTATCGGCCGACCGTGCCAAGCCTGCGGAGCCTGGTGCCGGTGGCGGTCGTGGTGCTTCTGGCGTTGGGGGCGGCGGCGCTGATCGGCACCGCCTGGCACGATCTCCGCGGCGATCGGACCGCGGAGCAGGAGGTACGCTGACCCGCGGATCCAGTCCGATGGTCTCAGCTGTCGTATTGCAGCAGCGAGATCACGGGGGCATCGATCTTCTGCCGGCCGCCGAGAAAGGACAGCTCGATCAGGCAGGCGGCGCCGCGGACATCGGCACCGACCCGGCGCAGCAGCTGGACCGCGGCCGCCATGGTGCCGCCGGTCGCCAGCAGGTCGTCGAGAACCACGACGCGCATGCCCGGCTTGATCGCATCGGCCTGGATCTCGATCGCATCCGAGCCGTATTCGAGCTGGTAGAGATGGCCGATCGTCTCGCCCGGCAGCTTGCCGCGCTTGCGGCACATCACGAAGCCGCAATCTAGTACATAGGATAGTGGTGCCGCCGTCAGGAACCCACGAGATTCGATGCCGACCAGGATGTCCGGTTGCCACTCGCGGATCTCGGTCGCCAAGCTGTCGACGGCATGCCGCCACGCTTGCGGGTGGGCCAGAAGCGGCGAGATGTCGTAGAACAGGATGCCTGGCTTGGGAAAATCCGGGATACCGCGTATGTGCGACTTGAGATCCATGAGACGTCCTTGGTTGCGGGCCGGAGTGACCATGCATCGTAGTCCCTGTCGCCCGAAAGGCAATTCGCAGGTGCGGGAGCCGGAAGCGGCGGAGGCTGCGCAGTGACCACCGCGGCCGCCGCCGAGGCGAGCGTCGAAAGCATCGTCGAGCGCGGCATCACCCGGCTGCGCTTGGCCGGCCCCTGGGTGACGCGGGCGGCGGCGCCCTTGGACCACGAGCTGGCGACGCTGGTCCAGAAGCGCCCGTCGGGCGAGGTGGTGCTGGACATGTCCGGCGTGACCCGGCTCGACACTGTCGGCGCCTGGCTGGTGCACCGCACTCAGGAGGATCTCGCCGCGGCCGGTGCCACGGTCCGGGTCGAGGGCGTGTCGGATGACCAGAAGGGCCTGCTCGAGGCGGTGTCACGGGTCGAGCGTGACGAGCCGATCAAGCATCCCGACCGCAACATCCTGTACGAGCTGGCGCTCCGCACCGGCAAGGCGACCTACCATTTCCGCGACGAGGCCCTGGCGCTGCTGAGCTTCCTCGGCATGCTGGTGGTCAAGAGCATCGCCACGCTGCTGCGGCCGCGCCGGATCCGCTTCACGGCGCTGGCGCACAATATCGAGACCACGGGCCTCAACGCCCTGCCGATCGTCGGCCTGCTGTCCTTCCTGATCGGCGTGGTGCTCGCCTATCAGGGGGCGGACCAGCTCAGCCGCTTCGGCGCCCAGATCTTCGTGGTCAACCTGCTCGGCGTCTCGGTGCTGCGCGAGCTCGGCGTGCTGATGACGGCGATCATCGTCGCCGGCCGGTCCGGCTCGGCCTTCACTGCGCAGATCGGCACCATGCAGGTGAACCAGGAGGTCGACGCGATGGAGACGCTGGGCCTCGACCCGATCGAGGTGCTGGTGATCCCCCGCGTCTTCGCCCTCGCCATCACCCTGCCACTTTTGAGCTTCTATGCCAGCATGATGGCGATCTTAGGCGGCGCGTTCATGTCGTATTTCGCTCTGAACATCAGCTTCGTGCAGTTCCTGAACCAGTTCCAGGCGGCGATCGGCATCAACACCTTCTGGGTCGGCATGGTCAAAGCCCCGGTCTTCGCCTTCACCATCGCCATGGTCGGCTGCTATGAGGGGCTGAAGGTCTCCGGTAGCGCCGAGAGCGTCGGCCGGCTGACCACGCAATCCGTCGTCGTCTCGATCTTCCTGGTGATCGTGCTCGACGCGCTGTTCTCCATCCTGTTCGCCACCCTGGGGGTCTGACGATGAGCGAGGATCCCCGGGCGCCGGGCCAGGCGCCGGACGAGGATGCCGTGATCCGCGTGCGCGGGCTCAGGACCCAGTTCGGCACCCAGGTGATCCATGACGGGCTGGATCTCGACGTCCGGCGCGGCGAGGTGCTGGGCGTGGTCGGCGGTTCCGGCACCGGCAAATCGGTGCTGCTGAAGGAGATCATCGGCCTGATCCGGCCCGCCGCCGGATCGATCGAGGTGCTCGGCGTCGACATGGACCAGGCGGACGAAGCGGAACGCCGGGCGGTGCAGCGGCGTTGGGGCGTGATGTTCCAGGACGGCGCGCTGTTCAGCTCGATGACCGTGGCCGAGAACATCCAGGTGCCGATGAAGGAGTACACCCACCTGTCGCACCACATGATGGACGAGCTGGCGCGGGTGAAGATCGCCATGGCCGGCCTGGCCTGCAGTGCGGCCGTGAAGCACCCGTCGGAGCTGTCCGGCGGCATGCGCAAGCGCGCGGCGCTGGCACGGGCGCTGGCGCTGGACCCGGAGATCATCTTCCTCGACGAGCCGACCGCGGGGCTGGATCCGATCGGCGCCGCCGCCTTCGACCAGCTGATCTCGGAGCTGCAGCGCAGCCTCAAGCTGACGGTGTTCATGGTCACCCACGATCTCGACAGCCTGGTCACGATCTGCGACCGCATCGCCGTGCTGATCGACAAGAAGATCCTGGTCGACACCTACGAGAATCTGCTCAAGGTCGACCATCCCTGGATCCAGGAGTATTTCCACGGGCCGCGCGGCCGCGCGGCGGCGGTCGAGCACGCCGCTTTGGAGCGTACGCAGATGGGGGCGGAGAGCTGAGATGGAGACGCGTGCGAGCTATGTCGCCGTCGGCAGCTTCGTCCTGATCCTGATGGTCGGGCTGGTGGTGTTCGCCGTCTGGCTCGGCGGGTCGGGGTTGCGCGAGAACGCCGAGCGCTACCTGATCTATTTCTCCGGCAACGTCACCGGGCTGCAGGAGGGCAGCCAAGTCCGCTACCGCGGCATCCCCGTCGGCACGGTCGAGGACGTCCAGATCGATCCGTCCAATGTCGAGCAGGTGCAGGTCCTGATCGCGGTCCGGCCGAAGACGCCGATCGTCAAGGGCACGGTGGCCTCGCTGGAGATCCAGGGCCTGACCGGCGGCGCCTTCATCCTGCTCAGCGGCGGGGTCCAGGGCGCGCCGCCGCTGGAGAAGACGGAGGGCCATGAATACGCCGTCATCCCGTCCCGCCAGTCGGGGCTGCAGGCGATCGTCGACACCGTGCCGCAGCTGCTCGATCGGCTGTCGGAGATCTCGCGCGAGGTCCAGCGGATCTTCTCCGAGGACAACCGCCGGAACATCTCCGAGATCCTGGCCAATGTGAACACCCTGAGCGCGGCGCTGGCGCTGCGCTCGACCCAGCTCGCCACCACGATCGAGCGGATCGATTCGCTGACCCAGAATGTCGACGGGCTGGTCACCCAGGCGCGGACCGACCTGGATCGTCTCAGCACCAATGCCGACGGCTTCCTGTCGACCACCAACACCCAGGTCAATGCCGCGGTGGCCGACGTCCGGGCGATGATCGCGTCGCTGCGTCAGAGCGCCGACGGGGTGGCCCGGCTCCTGAGGCAGTCCGGCCCGGGGGTGGAGAGCTTCTCCACCGATGGGCTCTACGAGATCACGCAGCTGATCACCCAGCTGCGGCAACTGACCGACAACCTGAACCGGACCCTGTCGCGGCTCGACCGCAGCCCGGCGCAATTCCTGTTCGGCGGCTCGTCCGGCGGCGTCCCGCCGGAAGGATCCTCGAGGTGAAGATGACGCTCTTTCCCCTGTCCCGGCGCCTCTTTCTGCGGCAGGCCGCCCTTTCCTCGGCCGCGGTCGGCCTCGCCGGCTGCGGCGGGATCAGCGCGCTGGCCCCGCCGGCGCCCCAGGTCTACGAGCTGACGCCGAAGAACACCTTCGACCCCGGCCTGCCGAAGGTCACCTGGCAGCTCCTGGTCGACATGCCGACCGCCAATGCCGGGATCGACACCGACCGGATCGCGATCAGCGAGACCCCGACCTCGCTCGACTATTTCGCCAAGGTGGCCTGGGTCGACCGGGCCCCGGCGATGGTCGTGGGCCTCCTGGTCGAGAGCTTCGAGAACACCGGCAAGATCGTCTCGGTCGGGCGGCAGATCTCCGGCCTGCGCGCCAACTACGTGCTGCAGCCCGAGATCCGGGAGTTCCGGGCCGAGCGCTGGCCCGGCGAGCCGTACCGGGTGCGGGTGCGGATCGGGGCCAAGCTGGTGCGCTTCCCGCAGCGGACGATCATCGGCGGTGACAGTTTCGAGCGGGTGGTCCAGGTCACGGGACCGGAATTCACGGACGTGATCCGGGCCTGGGACGACGCCCTGGGCGGCGTGATGAAGCAGGTGGTGGAATGGACGCTGCGCACCGGCGAACGCGACGACCGCACCGCCGGCCGGCCGCGGCGATAGAGTCGGAGAGGGATAGCGACCGCGCCGGCTTCATCCGGCGCGCATCGGTCTCGTCAGCGGGTGACGGTCTGCCAGAAGAAGAAGGCGATGACGCCGATGATGATGACCCACTCTGCACCCATGACCCGCTCCATCCCCATGCGTCTTGACACCCTTCATAGCACGGGACGGGCGGATCGCAAGGCGCTCGCCGCGGCCGTTCGTCCGGGCCATGTTCGCAAATGAAAATATTGGCGTCGTTTCCGCTTCCCCATTAGCATTCTTTTTCGTCCAGCCACGATAGAAGAGCGGCCATGAACGCCACGGCGCGGCAGAACCAGATCGTCGAGCTGGTCCGCCAGGAAGGCTATGTCACCGTCGAGACCCTGGCCGACCGGTTCCAGGTGACGCCGCAGACGATCCGCCGGGACATCTCGCTGCTGCAGGACAAGGCGCTGCTGCGGCGCTTCCACGGCGGCGTCACGGTCCCCGGCAGCGTCGAGAACTTCGCCTATTCGACCCGACAGGTGCTGTGCCTTGAGGAGAAGCGCCGGATCGCCAGGCTCGCCGCGCGGCAGGTGCCGGACAACGCCTCGCTGTTCCTCAACATCGGCACGACGACGGAGGAGGTGGCGCGCGCGCTGCTCGGCCATCGCGGACTGAGGGTGATCACCAACAACATCAACGTCGCGAACATCCTGTATTCGAATGCGAGCTGCGAGGTCATCGTCGCCGGCGGCGTGGTCCGGGCGCGGGACGGCGGCATCGTCGGCGAGGCGACGCTCGATTTCGTCCGCCAGTTCAAGGTCGATGTCGGCATCATCGGCATCAGCGGCATCGACGAGGACGGTACGCTGCTCGACTACGACTACCGCGAAGTGCGGGTGGCGCGGGCGATCATCGACAATTCGCGCCAGGTGTTCCTGGTGGCCGACCACACCAAGTTCGGCCGCAACGCCATGGTGCGGCTGGCCTCGATCGGCGAGATCCACGCCCTGTTCACCGATCGGGTCCCCCCGGCGCCGTTCCGCGAGGCGATCGCCACCACCAACTGCCGCGTCCACGTCGCCGACTAGATCACCCCGTCCTGCTGCAGCCGGGCGACGAGGTCCCTGGCGGCGCGGGTGGCGAGATCGGCGAAATCGGTGCTGGAGCTGCCGCGGGCGACGGCCTCGCCCTTCCAGATGACGCCGCCGCTGCCCGCTTCCTGCAGCGTGGCGTCGTAGCGGGCCGCCGGTTCCTCGACCCAGCTTCCGCTCGTCACCGGTCCGGCGAACGGATAGCGGCCGTACCAGCCGTACAAGGGGCCGCCGTAAGGCCAGAACGGATCTCCGACATAGGTCGGCGGAATATAGCGGCCGACCATCGCGCGCTGGTCGACGGCGATGCGCAGCACCGCCCGCACGCCCGCCGCACGAATCGCGGCGGTCTCCGCGGCGGGGCCGCCGGGCCGGGTCGGCGGCGCCAGATCGATCATGCGCAGGGCCCGTACGCCACGGGCGGTGAGTTCGGCTACGGCCGCGCTTTCCAGAGCTTCGCGTTCGCCGAGGCGGGGCGTCTCCGCCGCCACCACCACCGATCGGATCTTCGCCCCGCCGCGATAGGCGGGGTCGACATAGCCTGCCACCTGCGTCTGGGCGCAGGCGCCGAGGAGCAGGGCGGTCAGGACGAGGACAAGGACGCGCATGACGCCTCCCGAGAATCGCTCTCAATGAGATGGCGCGGCGGAGCGCGGCCGCCAAGACAATTGGCGCGATTGTGACAAATTTGTCTCCCGCCTGCGAATGCGGAAGCGGAGAAGCGCATACGGTCTCATGCGGCGGCTGGGCTTCCGGGGGCGTCTTGTGTATGCAGGGCGGGTGATCGGGGGCCGTCCGGGGGGAATAATGGCCGTTGCCAGGAAGATTGCCATTGCCGTCGCTGCTGCCGTGCTGTCCGGCGCCGGGCTCGCGACGGTGTCCGGAACGGCAGTGGCCAGCCCGTGGGCGGAGCCGGGCGATGCGACGCTGCGCAACGATATCCACGTCCTGGAGAATTACGGCCTGATCGACGGCGTGCTGAACGCCTGGCCGATCCCCTGGGCGCAGGTCACCTACCGCCTGGCCAAGGCCGATCGGGATCTGCTGCCGCCCTATGTCCAGGCGGCGCTCGACCGCGTCCGCGCCCGGGCCGCGTCCGAAACCCGCCAGGGGCAGCTCCACGCGATGCTGCGGGCCGATCTGACCAACCAGCCCGCGCTGGTGCACGGCTTCGAATACACGGCGCGCCAGCGGGGAGAGGTGACCGCCTCCTTCGAATACATGGGCGATTCGACCGCGCTGCGGCTGTCGCTCGGCGCCTATTCCCGCTTCGTCAAGGGCGACAGCCCCTGGTACTACGCCGGCCAGGACACGTTCCAGCCGTCGCTCGACGGCACCTATATCGCCCAGCGGGTCGACAACTGGATCCTCTATGCCGGCTGGCTCGACACATGGTGGGGGCCGGGCGAGACCACCAGCCTGATTCTCTCGACCAATGCCCGGCCTTTTCCGAAGGCCGGCTTCATGCGCTCCAACCCGCATGCCTTCGAGACGCCTTGGCTGAGCTGGATCGGCCCCTGGCAGATCACCGGCTTCCTCGGCGTCCTGCCGGACGACCGGGTCAACACCAATACCATGATGTTCGGCCTGCGGGCCTCGATCAACCCGATCCCGGGGCTCGAGCTCGGCGCCTCGCGCATCATGATGTTCTGCGGCAGCGGCCGACCCTGCGGCCTACGCACCTTCTTCGACGGCTTCTTCGGCAACACCAACGTCGATCCCTCGCAGCAGGCCCAGGACCCAGCCAACCAGATCGCCGGCTTCGATGCCCGCTTCAGCAGCCAGCTCTTCGGCCAGCCCTTCGAGATCTACGGCGAGCTGACCGGCGAAGACGCGGCCTATTCCGACATCGGCATCCCGCTGCCGTCGCGGAACGCCGCCGTGCTCGGCGCCTCGCTATGGAACGGCTGGGGCGACGAAGGGGCGATGTGGAAGGTCAATGTCGAGTATTCGAACTCGACTGCGAACTTTCTGGACAGGAAGATCTTCGGCTACTTCTACGAGAGCGGCGCCTATCCGGACGGCTACCGCTTCTACGATCGCTCGATGGGCGACAGCCTCGACGGCGATGCAGAGCTGTTCGGCGTCACCGGCACCTTCATCGACGCCGACAATTGGACCTACAAGGTCGCGTACCACCACGCCAACCTGAATCCGAAGGACAACCCGCGCAACACGGTCAGCCAGAGCGCCGAGGAGATCAACATGCTCGATCTCGGCGTCTCGATCCCGATGCGGCGCAACACCGTCGGCATCAATCTGCGGCTGCAGGACGATTCGCCGAACAGCCCGGGCTCGCAGAAACCGATGGCGGCATTGGGCCTGTCGACGACGATCCGGTTCTGAGCAGGCTTGCGTAAGGCTGGGTTCGCGGCCGCGAACCCAGCCTACGATGTCCGGATCACGGCTCTTCCAGGCGGACGACGTCGTCTTCGCCGAGATAGGGGCCGGTGCGGACTTCGATGAGTTCGAGGTCGATCTTGCCGGGGTTTTCGAGCTTGTGGTCGGTGCCGATGGGGAGGTAGACGGCCTCGTTCTCGCGCAGGATGCGGGACTGGCCCTCCATGGTGACGCGGGCGGTGCCGGAGAGCACGACCCAGTGCTCGGAGCGGTGGTAGTGGCGCTGCAGGGCGATGGCCTGTCCGGGGTGGATGAGGACGCGCTTGACCTGGAAGCGGTCGCCGGCGTGCAGCGACTTGACGGTGCCCCAGGGGCGGTAGATCTCGCGGTGGAT
>NZ_AUHM01000018.1 GCF_000423185.1 Inquilinus limosus DSM 16000
GACCGGACGCCGGACGCCATGCGCGTCCGCCGACAGACGGCCGAGCACCCGTTCGGCACCCTCAAAGCCTGGATGGGCGCCACCCATTTCCTGACCCGAGGATTACAGCGGGTCAGCACCGAGATGAGCCTCCAGGTCCTCGCCTACAACTTCAAGCGCGTGATCTCGATCCTCGGCGTCGGCGGCCTGCTCCAGGCGATCCGGGCCTGATATCCGATCTGCCCAATCTGCTTTGCCGGTAGCACGCCGACACCCCCACCTGCCCTCACCAAACACGCGTTTCCACACAGCCTCGGTCGGGATCGGACGGCCGGGCCTCGCCCGCCTCGCCATCGCTCTGCGCCATGTCCATGGAACATACCATGAACATAATCGCGAGTTAACGCAACTGCGCACTGTGCGCGGCGCCTGTGTTCACCCGCGTGTATCGGCGAAGAAAACCGTGCGCCAATCTTGTGGCTGGAAGAAGCTGACGGTCGGCCGCACCGCTGCATCCTAGACACCCGACGACGCTCTCAATTTCGGGCGCGCCTGCTACACCGTATTCCGTGTACCGGGCGAGGAGTCGGTGGAGATTGCCCCTACCGGCTTAGGTCTTGAGTCTTCCTCAATTGGGCGTCATCGTTGTTGGAGACTCCCGGCCGCCACTAACCGGCGAAGGGATCGGACAAGCCTCATTTCGTTCTTTGCTCAAAGTTCTGCCATGAAATTCCTGATCCTGCGAGTCCTGACCCATAGTGAGCTCGGGATGTTTCATGAATATCGACGGCAAGGGAAAGAAGGATCCAAACAGCGCGCCATCAACTTTGATAGTGATGTCGTCGATCGTGTTTTCCCAGCAGCGCTGGATACGGATCGCATCTCGCTCATTCTACGATATGATACTGACGCTGGAGTGATAACGAAGCCACACTGGCTATCGCGCCAAGCGAAGAATTGGCGACTCGAAGGAAACTGCCCCAAGGACCGGATCTATGAATTTGTAGAGCCAGGGTGCCTGTTCGCCATGGAGGTCGATGCGGGCACCAATCCTGCAATCGGTGCTTGGGTAGTGTTCAAAGCAGGTGATGAAGTAACCATTACTGCCTTAGCGGACGGCGCCACCGCCGGTCTGGCGCGGGCGGGCATGATTGCGCTGCACGGGCGGGAGGGCTCACGTGTGTGGCGACTGTTCAATGAGGCCCGACCGGACATGTTTGGGGCAGCTGAGGAGATCGTCGAGCCTATGAACGAGGTCAACAAACATACGGCCGGCAAGCGGCTGCCGCCTCATCCCCAGCGGTTGGCGGAGATCATCGCCAACACAGGGCATGACCTTTCAAGCGCCGTTGCGGACATCGTTGACAATGCGATCAGTGCCGACGCTACCGAGATCGATATCGTCTTCTCGCCACCTAATGGCGGTCACGGGCGATGGCTGACGATCCGGGACAACGGTCACGGCATGTCAGAGAACGAGCTCGCCGAGGCAATGACGCTGGGGAGCGATGTCGAATACGAGGCGAACAGCCTTGGCAAGTTCGGTTACGGTCTCAAAGGGGCGTCCTGGTCGCAAGCCCCCGTATTTACTGTTGTTACCCGCCGCCGGGGTGGGCCGGTTAGTCATCTCACCTGGGACAGGGAGAATCTACGAGACTGGGTGGCCAACAACTCGCCCCTCGAAGAGTGGGAGCAGGAGGCCACCGTCCTTGGAGAACAAGGTACAGTCGTTCTTTGGAAGGACATGAAGCCGCCGGCCGTGGGTCCGACTGTGCCGGGCGTCTCCCCCTATTCCGCCGAGGTCATGGAGCTTGGTCGCCATCTCGGTCTAGTCTTCCACCGCTTTCTTGAGGGGGATGCGAAAAACAGGAAGAAAGTTACCATTCGAATCAATGACATCCCCGTGGAACCTAACAATCCTGTGGGACACCCCCTGGCCGAGCACTACGACGCTAAGCCAATCCGAATGCCCACGAGTTCCGGTGACGAGACGATCACAGTCCAGCCATTCGTCCTCCCTTCGGAGGACGAAATCAGGCAGCACCACAAGGCGGATGGTCCGGAAGTGGTCAACGCTGTGCTCGGGCGCGTCGGGCTCTACGGAAAGCGTAACGAGTCCCAAGGTCTTTTCATTTACCGGAACGACCGCCTGATCAAGTGGGGCGGCTGGCATCAGATGTGGTCCACTTCCGACGAGAAGACGAAGCTCGCCAGGGTTATCGTCTCCTTTGGAGCCAAGCTTGATGCGACATTCCACATCAATATCACCAAGCGTTCGGTGAGCCTGCCACGGTCCCTGCAGGAAGAAATCAAAAAGCTTGCAACACCCGCCCGAAATGCAAGCAAAAACAAGTACAAGAAAGCTCCCTCACCTCCGCCAGCACCTCGACCGGGATCTTGGTCCGCGCCACAGCCCAACCAAGTGCCGGTATCGCCGTCGGGAGGCGGAGTGCCAACGGGCCCGCTAAGCGGCGGCGTTTCAGAACCCCCTGCTGCTCCTCCTCCGCTGCCAGCGCCGACGAGGCCACCCGTTAACTATAGGCCGGTTACGACGGATCGCTTCGCGTGGAAAGTAGCACAGAATCTGACCGGCGGACGCGATCTGCAGGTGAGCGACCGCCTGCCGGAACTCGCAGCTCTCGCGCGGCGTCTCGCCACCGATCCTGAAGGGACGGGCGAGCTCGCAGCGTTCCTGACGGTGCTCGATCAGAAGGGTGTGCAGCCCTTGCTGTTGGACTCGGCCGAGGGCTGATGTCGCAGCTTCGTATCCTTGCGACGCCGCCCTCAGCGCCTAGTTGGGTGGACCGGTTGGCAGGGGGCCCGTGGCCAATCTGGGACCGGCTTGAGCACATGCTCCTGAGCAACGGACGCTGGCAGCCAGATCAGGTCCGTTCACTTGCGACCGAATCCTTCCGGGTACTCCGGCACCTACGGGATCCACTTACAAATGGACGCTTCAGCGGGCGCGGGCTCGTCGTTGGATATGTGCAGAGCGGGAAGACCGCAAACTACACCGCCGTCGCAGCCCGCGCTGTAGACGCGGGATATCGCCTGATTGTCGTGCTTTCCGGAATTCACGATGCGCTACGCGATCAAACGCAGGCTCGCCTCGAACGGGAACTGGTCGGCTTGTCTGGAGAATGCGAAGACCCTCTAGACTGGACCTTACTCACCGGACGGGAGGCCGATTTCGAAGGCACAGATCCGGCTATCCTGTGCCGTAACGGCGCCTTTCTGGCGGTCATCAAGAAGAACACACATATCCTGCGGAAGTTAATAGAGTTTCTTGAATCCGCAGGAGCACTTGTTGAAAATCTTCCGGCACTCATTATTGACGACGAGGCTGACCAAGCCTCAATCAATACGAAAGGCAACCGGACTCCGGACCCAGCGCTTGATGACGAGGAGGATGCCAGCGACCAAGCTTCCGCGCCTTCCCCCACGAACAGGTTGATCCGAACCCTCCTTGGGCTCCTTCCTCGGGTGAGCTATATCGCCTATACAGCAACACCGTTCGCCAACATCTTCATAAATCCTCAGGCGCTCGACAGGGAGGTGGGTGAAGACCTGTTCCCGCGTGACTTCGCCCTACAGTTGCCGAGACCGGAAGGCTATACGGGAACCGAGGAGCTCTTTGGCGTCTCGGCGCAAGGACGCGATGTCCTGAGGCCGGTCCCGGACGACGACGTCGGATTGCTGCGCAGCTCCCGCCGGCGTCCGAGCGCCGGGATCAAAGTCGGCCCCGCTGAGGCTCTGATCCCCACCTCCCTCTCGGACGCCTTTCTCACCTTCTGCCTCGCTGGCGCCATTCGGGAACTTCGCCCCGGTTTTGCGGATCAACCGCATACGATGCTAGTCCACGTTAGCTCGCGGACCGCGGACCAAGCCCGCATCGCGAACGCTCTCAAGGACCAGCGTGAGATCTGGCAAGAAGCGCTTCAGCAAAGGCAGAGGCTGGACGATCTTTTCGCCGGGATTCTGCGGAATCATCTAGCAGGCGTCGAGCTTCCGGGTGAAGAAGAGGAAATCGTCGCGCGCGCCTGTCGGGTAATGGCCGGGCTGGAAATCCTCGAGCTCAATAGCGTCGCAGGCGAGAACCTTGAGTACGACCGCCATCCCGCGCGTCATCTCGTTGTGGTCGGCGGCAATAGGTTGTCCCGCGGTCTCACCTTGGAGGGCCTGACGGTCTCGTACTTCCTGCGGACCACCAATATGGCGGACACACTCTTGCAGATGGCCCGCTGGTATGGCTTCCGGACCGGCTACGAAGACCTCATACGCATCTGGACCACTGACGGCATAGCCCACTGGTTCACGGAGCTCGCGCTTGTGGAGCAGTCACTGAGGGACTCGCTTCGAGCCCTGGCGCGCGCCGGCCGCCGGCCGGATGAGATGGCGATCCGCCTGCGGGCGCACAGCGGTCTATTGTTGACCGCCCGGAACAAATCGGGGCTTTCAACGGAGGTCCAGGACTCCTGGTCCGGCGAACATCCCCAGACGGTCATCCTGCCGCTGGCCACCCCCGATCGCTTGGCTGAGAACCGACTGCTGACCGAACGTCTTGTAAGCAGTATCGGAGGTGGGCGGCAGGTCTCCGGTGGCTGGCTGCTTCAGGACGTGCCGCCTGAAATTATCTGCGAGTATCTCAGACTCTATCGCACCCATGATGATGTGGTTGCATTTCGAGGCCACGAGCTGGCGGACTGGATTACAGGGCGCGTCGAAGCAGGAGAACTATTGTACTGGTCAGTATTCATCGCCGGTTCCCATGAAGGCGCCATCACAAAGGTCGGCGGATTGCCGACTGGTGTTGTTACCCGATCCCGTACGAGTTCCGAGAGTATTGGCATCCTGATCGATCCACGGCATGAGGGGGTCGACCTGCCAAGTGGCCCGGAGGCGTACCGTCGGCGGAATGGCAACTACGACGCTGAAGCCATGCGCGCGGCTCGCCCATCGACGCAGGGGCTCCTCATCCTATACCCGCTTGATCCAGGTCCTCTTGGAATCAACGGAACAGACGCTGTGATCGCTGTGGCTTTGAGCCTGCCACGGACGTCTGACGGCGCACACACCTCTATCGTCAATCGAGGGGTCCCGGATGGCAGAGGAGCCTAATCCGGAGCTTTGGGCCGAGCTGAGGACTGGGCGTCCGATCTCGGACGATGGCTTGGTGACGCGCGCCGTTCGTCATGGAGACGAAGATACTTTGATCCTCATGGGGATGGACGCCGAAGGGGATCTCCATTTGCTTGTACCAGTGACCGGTGGCCCGCCAGGTCAGGATTACCCTGACCTGAACGGGCTGAAGGTTCGCCATCGCGTTACCGATGAAGGACAGTTCCTAGGCCTAGTGGCAACGGCTCCGCACGAGCGCGTCTTTACCCCTGTTTGCCGGGAGGTAGTACAGGCAGTGCATGTTCACAATCGCGAGCCGTGGGCTGCCGTCGCATCCATCATCAGGCAATGGCAATCGGCTTGGCGCCTTACGCGCCAGTATATGAATCAATCTACCCAGATCGGCCTCGCCGGCGAACTTATTATCCTCGCCAAGATCATGGTGCCTGCACTTGGACCGCGCGCTGTTTTGCTCTGGAGTGGCCCAGAGAGTGAACGCCATGACTTTATATCTGAAAATCTTCATATTGAGGTAAAGACCACTCGCGCCAGCCGACATGAGCATGAAATTTCTCGTTTGGATCAACTCTGGATTCCGCACCGCCGTCGTCTTTTGCTAGCCTCAGTACAGCTTGAAATATCCATTGGGGGCGCACTCACGCCTGCATCACTTATTGATGAAGTCATAGATGCCATCCGGACAGATCCTGCTGCCGTTGACGATTTCCTACTTAAGCTCTCACATGTCGGCTGGTCAGATGAGATGAGGAGCTCCGGAGAGCTCATCCGTTTCCATCTCCGCGGAGCAGCAATATACGATGTCGACGAGGAGTTTCCGCGCCTCAGTGAGGACTTCCGCCTGCCTTCCGGAGTATTGGCAATACGCTACACCGTTAGCCTTGCCAATCTCCCATCGCTCGGTGTGGACGAAGTTATTGAAATGGTAAAATCATCACAGCATTTGGCCTAGATCACCGCTGCTTTTAACGGCGACTCTGCCAACGTATTTGCAGCGATTCGGAGATCTTGATCGATTATCTCGGCGAGAGTAAACGCCATCAATGGAGGCACTGCATTCCCGATCTGACGAAAGGCTGGGTTCATGGTGCCGCTAAAGACGAAGCCATCCGGGAAGGACTGCAGGCGGGCCGCCTCGCGAACCGAAATTGTTCGCGCCTGCGCTGCGTCATAGTGAATATGAGAATAGGTGTCTTTTCCGATATGAGCCATAAGGGTCCGAACAGGGAAGTCTGGTCGGAGCTTCCACCAGCGATTGGGGAATTTGGATACATCATAGGGCGGGACGATACTGGTCCATAGCCTGTGGTACTCCGGTGTCCCCTGCCTTACACCTCGTTGCGAGGCCAATCGGGCTGCAATCCGCGCGGCCGTCGCATGTGCCTCCGGATATTCTGCACCTGGCCGCATCTCGGCGAACGTAAGATGGTCCCGAGGAAGGTAACGGATAACATGATCCCAGACGCCTTTGTTCGACGTGAACGCGGGCCAAGTCCGCATCTGGATCGCATAAGGCGACGGCTGGCGGTCCGTGCGATATGAGGAAAGCTCATTGAAGCGCCGGGCGCCTCGACTCACCGAGCGTCCGTTGATAGGCGCAAGATCTCCGATCGCCTCCTCGGCGGTGATCGCGGCGGGCAGTCCCTCATGACCGAGATCCGGTGAAACATATCCCGAGCCTCCGAGGAGATCCACATAACGCAGAGCCACCGCACGTGTCCCCGCATAGCCTGGCGGCAACTCAACATAGTGCGTGGCCTTTGGAAAACGGACCGTTAAGCCAAGCTCATTTCTATAGGCAATCAGATAAACACGATCCCGCATTTGGGGAACGCCGTGAAAAGCCGAATTGATCAGCGAATATCGCGCCGTGTACCCGAGGTCACCAAGTGCCTCAACGATCTCCTCCGCCACATTGTGATGCCCGTAGTGGAGGATGTCAGGCACGTTCTCCATCAGAACGGCAAGAGGCTGAAATGCCCGGACGTAAGCCAGATACCGAAGATACAAATTGCCCCGCGGGTCGACCCGGAACGCTTCCGGGTGATCTGCCACTTCTCGCAACTTGGCGCGACCGACTCGGGCATAAGCCTGACAAGGAGGACCGCCGACGAGTACGTCGACGGCATGCTGGACTTCACCCAGGCCAAGCTCCTCCGCCAGAGCCGCCGGGTCCATCTTTGTCATATCTCGGGGACGAGCATGGATCGCGAATACGTCTCGTTCCAAATGTCCGTGGAAGTTCGTCGCATGTGTGAGGGCCGCCAGAGGATCAATCTCAAGAGCGCCTTCGATCCGGAAGCCGGCTCGCTGAAAGCCCAGGCTGATTCCGCCGGCACCTGAAAATAGATCGAGGATGCGTGCGGGCTCGCCTTGACGAAGTCTCTCCAGTTTGCGGAAGAGGACAGGATCTTGGGGGCCGAATACGGCCTTCACATTCATTTCGCCTTCTGATCCCCCCATCCCGCGCGACTCGGCTGAGTCAGTCATAATTTTGCACCATACTGCGCCCGGCCGTGGAGCCGGCTGGGCCTAGGTGGTCAAGCAAGACCCGCGTCAGTGTTTCCCGGTCCCCGATCTCACATTCCCAGACCACCAGCGGCGACCACCCTAGCTCGCAGAGTTCTTTCAAGTTTGACTCGTCGCGCTCCGCATTGCGGCGCAGCTTGGCCTCCCACCACTCCCGCCGCGCGCGAGGAAGCACCGAGTTCCGGCAGCCGTGGCGATGCCAGAAGCAACCGTGCACAAGGATCACTTTGCGACGGCTTGGAAGAACGATGTCGGGCCGCCCGGGCAGATCCTTACGATGAAGTCGGAAGCGGTAGCCGAGTCGGTGCAACAAACGGCGCACAACATATTCGGGCTTGGTATCACGGGCGCGTATGGCGGACATGTTCCGGCGACGGGCTTCCGGAACATCCGTGAAGTTTGGCCGGGTCGGCACAGCAGAGGTCCGAGACTGCATCAAAGGGTCATCCGCGAGCGACACATCTCTTTAAGCAAATCCTGATTCTTGGTGAGCTACACCTTCTCCAACATCGCAAGCTTGCTCTCGCTACGCCAGCGTCAGGTAGGTTCGAGGCTCCAGTGAAGCTGCAGCTCTGACCATCTTCGGGTTCCCTCCCCCTCCGTCCTGCGCTAAACCAGCGCCCGCCTCGCCACAGCTCCCCGCCACCCCGGACCCCGCCATGACCGACTGGTTCTCGCTCGCCGAGTTCACCGCCCTGATCCAGGTCGTCATCATCGACGTGGCGCTGGCGGGCGATAACGCCATCGTCGTCGGCATGGCCGCGGCGGGCCTCGCGGCCGACGAGCGGCGGCGCGCCATCGTCTGGGGCATCGTCGCCGCCACCGTGCTGCGAATCGTCTTCGCCCTGTTCACCACCCAGCTGCTGCAGATCGTCGGCCTGCTGTTCGCCGGCGGCATCCTGCTGCTGTGGGTGTGCTGGAAGCTGTGGCGCGAGCTGCGCGCCGACCACGCCGCCGAGGCCGCGGCGCTGGACGGGGACGAGGCGGTCGCGGGTGGGGACGGTTCCGGCGGAGGGAACCCCCTCCCCCTATCCCCCTCCCGCGAGGGGAGGGGGGACTCGAATACGGCGGCCCCGGCGGCGGCGGCCCCCACCAAAACCTTCCGCCAGGCCGTCACCCAGATCGTGGTGGCCGACGTGTCGATGTCGCTCGACAACGTGCTGGCCGTGGCCGGCACCGCGCGCGACCACATCGAGGTGCTGATCGTCGGCCTCGCCCTCTCCGTCGCGCTGATGGGCCTGGCCGCCAACTTCGTCGCCCGGCTGCTGCACCGCCACCGCTGGATCGCCTATGTCGGGCTGCTGATCATCCTCTATGTCGCGATCAAGATGATGTGGGATGGGGGGCATGAGATCTGGGCCGTCGCACAGCCCGCTTCATAACGCATCTGGCGCGGCCGGGGCGGCGGTCCGGGCCGGTGTCGCTGGATGGCCACGCCCCTGCGGGGCTCGCCATGACGAATCGGGGATCGGGGTTGGCATTGTCCTGGGGCGCCGGCGCTCCCCCTCACCCTCCCGTCGCTGACGCGAC
This sequence comes from Inquilinus limosus DSM 16000, assembly GCF_000423185.1. GTDB lineage: Bacteria > Pseudomonadota > Alphaproteobacteria > DSM-16000 > Inquilinaceae > Inquilinus > Inquilinus limosus. The sequence goes on from NZ_AUHM01000018.1 coordinate 9,175, forward strand.
GGGCCCCTCCCTCTCCCCGAGGAGAGGGAAGACGGGCCGGGCGCCGGTGAAGGCGGGGCCGGCGCGGGCTGGGAGAACCCCCTCCCCCTAGCCCCCTCCCGCGAGGGGAGGGGGGACCGGAAAAGATCCGGCGCGAAGGCGGAACGCTGCAAGGGCTCAGCGCGGGCCCGGATCCGGCGATCGGGGGTGGAACCGGGAGGGCGGATTTTCCCGTTGGACGTGCATCAGCGCGCGGAGACGGCCATGCGCCATCGCGAGACGACACCGCCGGACCGCGGCGGCGCGGCGTCGGCCGGCCCGCCGCCCTTCCCCGTCATTGAGGAGATCCGGTATGCGTCGTCTGGCTCTCGGCCTCGTCCTCCTCTCGGCCGTCGCGGGCACGGCCGTGGCGCAGGACAAGCCGCGCTTCGTCACGCCCCAGTCCAATGACCTGCTCGGGTCGAACCTCGTCGGCGCCGATGTCCGCAACCGCGGCGGCGAGACCATCGGCGAGATCGAGGACGTGATCATCGCCAACAAATCCACCATCCGCGGCGTCGTCGTCTCGGTGGGCGGGTTCCTCGGCATGGACGAGCACTATGTCGCGATCGACCCCGCCGCCCTCGACCTGCAGCGCGAGGGCGACGACTGGCGGGTGACGCTGGACGCCACCAAGGACCAGCTGCGGGCGGCGCCGCAGGTCGACTACCGCGGCCGGAGATAGGCGCGGCGCCGGGCCTGGCCGAAAGCCCCCTCCCCCTGCCCCCCTCTCGCGAGGGGGAGGGGGACAAGGATGCCCAGGCCCGGCCCGCGCGAGGAGACGGCGGGTGGCGCCGCGACGGTCCCACCCGCCGGACCCGGTCAGACGAGGACGAAGTCGTCGGCCTCGAATTCGTTGACGAGGCGGCCGAGGAAGAGGACCTGCCCGGCCGCGCCGAGGTCGAGCACCGTGCCGGAGGATTCCTGGCTCAGATTCGCCAGCGGGTCGAAATTGTCCGCGAAGCCGGCGAGCCGGACCACATCCCGGGACGAGTCGAAGTCGGTGATCGTGTCGCTGCCGGGCGCGTCGGCGCGGAACACGAAGGTGTCGGCGCCGCCGAAGCCGGCGAGGAAATCATCGCCCTCGCCGCCTTCGATCGTGTCGTCGGCATTGCCGCCGAAGACGGTGTCGTTGCCCTTGTCGCCGAACAGGTTGTCCGCCGCGTGCTCCGCGAGCTCCTGATTGGCGACGGCGCGGATCAGGTCGTCCCCGTCGCCGCCGAAGATCGTGTCGGCCGCGACGTCGCCGCCGCGGAGGATGTCGTTCCCCTCGTCGCCGAAGACGCGGTCGCCCGTGGGGTCGTTCCAGGCGATGACATCGTTGCCGGCGCCGCCGAAGACGATGTCGCTGCCGGCCATGCCGCCGACGCTGTCGTCGCCGTCGCCGGCGAAGACGAGATCGTTGCCGGCACCGGTGTTGATGTCGTCCTTCCCGTCGCCGCCGTCGAGCAGGTCGTCGCCGGCATTGCCGGCGAGGGTGTCGTCACCGTCGCCGCCGGACAGCAGGTCCGACAGCTCGGCGCCCGTGAGGGTGTCGTCGCCGCCGAGGCCGAAGGCGATCAGCATCTCCCCGGCATTCGCGGTGATCGTATCGAGTCCGTCGGTGCCGAATTCCAGTCTGATGGACATGGCTCGCTCCTCCTGGGTCGAATGATTGCCGACGTATCCGGTATAAGCGTCCGTGAGGCCCCCGGCCTGTTACCGGCGTAACAGCGTCCGAACCGGAGCCCCGGGGCCGGCCGATCTCGCGATGCGTTCAGGTCGGGTGCCGCGCCGCTGAGCGGCGGGGCCACGCGTGCGGGAGGCCGCTCGTCGCCGACATCCCCCTGCGGCCGGGCCGTGGTTATGGTGCACCCGCCGACGCCGCGCGGGCACTAACCTGGATCAGCTCCGCTCACTCGTCGCGGTAGCCGCGGGCGGCGCCGGCGGGGCGCATCCGGGCGCCGTCGGGGTCCTGGCCGTATTCGCGCAGGGCCCGGCGGTGGCGCAGCAGGTCCCAGGCGCGGTCGAGCTCGCGCTCGATCTCGCGCAGCCGCTTCAGCTCGGTGTCGGTCGGACGGCCGCGGGCCCACAGCCGCTCCTCCTCCGCCACCAGCTTCTCGATCCGGTTCAGCACCGTCCGATCGCTCGCCATGCGAAGAGAATAACGCAAACCGCCGGTCTGGTCCGAGACCGTTTGGAAATGCGCTGGCGCGGCCGTCTGACGGCGGTTTCTCCGCTTCCGGTGCTCATTCCGGTGCTCACGGACCTTTATGTCCGCTGCGCTCCGGTTCTCGAAACCACCGCCAGCCGACTCACGCCAGCGCATTTCCAAGCGGTCTCTCAGGGGGAGCGGCCCTTCGGCACCATCGCCACCTGGGCGAAGCGGCCGCCGCGCACGACGTGCAGCGCCGTCACCGCCGCCAGGTTGTCGCCCTTGCCGTCCCAGCGCACCGGGCCGGGATAGGCGACGCCGCGCCACTCCGTCCGGCGCAGGGCTTCGAGCACGGCCTCGCGGGACGCGGCGGCGTCGCGCAGCGCGGCGAGGGTCAGCGCCGCCGCGTCATAGGCGTTGACCGCGTAGTTCAGCACCGGGCCGAAGCGCCGCTCGTAGCGCGCCACCATCTCCCGCGCGCCGGGGACCACGCCCGGCTGCGGGCAGGCGGAGAGGACCAGCACGCCCTCCCCCGCCTCCGCCGCCGGCCCGGCGGGGTCGAGGAAGTTCGGCCGGTCCCAGCAGCCGTCGCCGGCGGCGAAGAGAAGCGTCCGGCCGGCCCGGCGCAGGGCCGAGAGCAGCGGCGCGCCCTCATAGGTGCCGCCGTAGAACAGCACGTCCGTCTCCGCCGGCAGGGCGGCGACGAGGCCGTCGAAGCCGGCCTCGCCCTCCGCCACCTCGCGCCGCGCCAGGACGGCGCCGCCGGCCCGGGCGAAGGCGTCGGCGAAGCGGCCCGTCATGCTGCGCCCGTAGGTGGTGGCCGTCGCCACCAGGGCGGCGCGGCGCTTGCCGAGGGCCTGGACGAGGTGCAGGGCGATCGCCGCCGCGGTGTCGTCGTCGCGGGCGGTGAAGCGGAAGACATTGTCCCAGCCGGAGTCGGTCAGCGCCGGGTTGGAGACGATCGGCCCGACCAGCGCCAGCCGCGCGTCGCGGCAGAGCGGCGCCGCCGCCAGCGCGACATTGCTGTTGTAGGGGCCGATCACGGCCAGGACCGAAGGGTCGGCGGCGAGGTCGCGGGCCATGGCGAGGCCGGCCTGCTCCTCGCCCGCATCGTCGCGCTCCACGAGCTCGACCTCGAGGCCGGCCGCGGTCGCCTCCTCGACCGCGAGGCGGACGGCCTGCGCCATCTCGCGGCCCAGCGCGGCGCCGCGGCCGGACAAAGGCGCGCTGACGCCGATCCTAGCAGCGGGCGCCGACAGGGACATGGCTCTCCTCCTTCCGCCTGCGCTTGGCTTCCGGCGGGTCGAGCATCAGCAGGGCGACGAGCGAGCCCAGCACCAGGGCCCCGCCGGCCAGCATCTCCGGCGTCGCGGCCTCGCCGAGCACGGCCCAGCCGAGCGCCACGGCGACGATCGGGTTGACGAAGGTGTAGGTGGCGACCAGCGGCGGCGACACCCGCTCCAGCAGCCAGACATAGGCGCCGAAGGTGACGATGGTGCCGAGCAGCGTCAGATGCGCCCAGGCGAGGCCGGGCACGCCGGCGAGGCCGGCCGGGTCGACCCGGCGCCACTCCCCGGTCGCGGCGGCGAGGCCGAGCAGCACGAGCCCGCCGGAGATCAGCGCCATGCCGGAGAGGGCGGCCGCGGGGACCTCGGACTGCCGCTCCGACACCACCGAGCCGAGGGCCCAGGACATGGCGGCGCCGAGCAGCATCAGCATGTCGGTCAGGGCCGGGCCGGCGCCGGCGAGCTCGCGCCAGGCGATCAGCGCCACCCCGGCGAAGCCCGGCACCAGCAGCAGCAGCGTGCGCGGCCGCGTCGGCTTCTCCAGCGGCAGCACCAGGCCGATCAGCGCGGTCCAGAACGGGATGGTGGCGAGCAGGATCGAGGCGAGGCCGGAGGGCACGCGCTGCTCCGCCACCGCCAGCACGCCGTGGCAGCCGACGAAGAACAGCAGGCCGCAGGCGGCGCCGGCCAGCCAGTCGCGCCAGCCGGGCCGGGCGCCGCGGGCGCGGGCCAGGCCGAACAGCACCAGCCCGCCGGCCAGCGAGCGCGAGCCCATCAGGGTGAAGGGCGGGATCGCGGGCAGCGCCAGGGCGATGGCGAGATAGGTCGAGCCCCAGACGAGGTAGATCGCCGCGAAGGCCGCCGCGAGGCGGAACCGCATGCTGGCCATCCGTGCCTGTGGATATAACCTTATAGGAGGTTACCAAGGAGGCAACGGGTGGCCGGAACGGGCGGTTCCCGATCTCAGGAGGCGAAGGCGGAGGAGCTGTGCATCCGCTTCGTCAACACCATGGCCTGGCGGCTGCGGCGGCCGCAGGAGGAACGGCTGCCGACGCCGGAGGCGCTGCTGCGCTGGCTCGGCGCCAACGGGTTGGCAGAGGAGGCGCAACTGGCCCGCATCGCGCCGGACCGCGCGGCGGAGCTGCATGCGGCGGCGCTGGCGCTGCGCGAGGCGATCTACGGCGCGTTCCGGGCGCTGATCGCGGGCGCGGCGCCGGCGGCGGAGGACCTCGCGGTGCTCAACGCCCGGCTGGCCGGGCCGGGGGCGGAGCTGGTGCCGGAGGGCGGCGGCGTGGCCTGGCGCCCCGGCCCGGCCGGCCCGCCCGGCCTGCTGCGGCCGATCGCGCTGTCCGCCGCGGCGCTGCTGACCGGCCCGCGCGCCGGCCGGGTGCGGCAGTGCCAGGACGCGCAAGGCTGCGGCTGGCTGTTCATCGACGAGAGCCGGGCGCAGAACCGGCGCTGGTGCTCGATGGGCGATTGCGGCAACCGCGCCAAGGCCAGCCGCCACCGGGCGCGGCTGCGGGCGCGGGCCTAGCCGGCCTCGTAGCGCCGCTTCAGCTCCGCCGCCAGCCTGGCCTCCGGCAGCAGCCGGCTGCCGGCGTAGCGGACCTCCGTGACCGCGCCCTTGCGGTCGCGCTCGAGCTCCACCACCTCGCCGTAGCTGTTGTAGCCCTGGGCGCGGGTGATGCGGCCGCGGTCCGGACCGTCCGGCGTGATCTCCGGCGCATCGAGGAAGGGCGTCGGCAGCGCCGGGTCGGCGACCAGCACCTTGTTCCCGGCCGGCACCAGGTCGATCGTCCGCCAGGTGCTGCACCACCGGCCGGCCCAGCCGGCGGTCTTCGCCGCGGGCGCGCCGTGCCTGGCGACGGCGGAGAGGATGTGGACGATGCCCTCGGCCCAGGGGTTGGCCGGGCCGTCCACCGCATTGGTCAGCACCGAGACGGCGATCCCCTGCCCCGGCAGCACCACGGTGCGGCTGATATAGCCCAGGAAGGCGCCGCCATGGCCGAACCAGGCGAAGTCGCCGGTGCGGCCGATCATGGTGCCGAGGCCGTAATGCCGCTCCACCTCCGCATCCGGGTTGCGCCATTGCGGGCGGATCATCTCGCGCCGGCTCGCCGGCGACAGGATGCCGTGCTTCGCCTCGGGGTCGAGCCGGCCGAAGAACAGGGCGAGGTCGCGGGCGGTGGAGACGAAGCCGGTGGCGGAGGCCAGCGCGTTGGTCGGGGTCGTGCCCGGAATCGGCATCCGCCGACCGAGCGGCTGCTTGCCGCTGTGGCCGGTGGCCAGCGGCGTCGCGCCCGGCGACGGCAGGTCGGGCACCGTCTCCTCGAGGCCGGAGGCGGCGACGACCTCGCGATGGATCCAGTCGGAATAGGCCTCGCCGGTCACCGCCTCGATCACCAGCCCGAGCAGGCCGAAGCCGAAATTCGAGTATTTGAACCGGGTGCTGGCCGGGACCGGCGCCGGCTGGGCCAGGGCGTCGCGCAGCTCCGCCTCGTTCGGGAAGGGCTTGCGGTCCATCCAGTGGTCGGTGTCGGCGCCGTCGCGGCTGAGGCCGGCCGAATGCGACAGCAGCTGGCCGATGGTGGCGGATGCGACCGAGGGGTGCAGCCCGTCGACATGGCGGCCGGCCGGGTCGTCGAGGCCGAGTTTCCCCTGCTCGCGCAGCTTCAGGATGCCGACCGCGGTGAAGGTCTTGGAATGCGAGGCGACGCGGAAGCGGTGGCGCGGCGTCAGCGGCGCCTTGCGGCCGAGCTCGACCGTGCCGAAGGCCTGCTCCAGCACGATCCTGCCGTTCTCGGCCACGGCGACGACGCAGCCGGGCTGCTCGGTCAGCCGCATCTGGAAGTCGAGCCAGCGCGGGACGTAGTCGAGGGCGGCGGGCAGCCACTTCGCCATGGGAGCCGAATCCGTTCCTGAGTCGCGAGGCGCACAGGCTCTCACGAAGCGGACCGGCCCGCACCTCCGCGCTTGACTCCGGCCAGGTGCTGGATGAACATCTGTTCATTGGATGAGCAGAATCACAAGCTCAGCCGATCGACCGTCAGGCGCCGTCGCCCCCAAATCGGCGTAGGCTTCCCGCCGGAAGAGAGCGAGACCGCGAGAGACGCGGCTGTGGAGGAACAACCCGAGGAGGCCCACCATGTCCTGGAAGATGTGCAAGGCCCTGGCCGGAGCGGGCGCGCTGGCGCTGCTGCTCGCGTCCGGAGCGGCGACGGCGCAGCAGAAGCTGACCATCGCCACGGTCAACAACGCCGACATGATCATCATGCAGCGCCTGTCGAAGGACTTCGAGAAGGAGAGCGGCATCGCGCTGAACTGGGTGGTGCTGGAGGAGAACGTGCTGCGCCAGCGCGTCACCACCGACATCGCCACCAATGGCGGGCAGTTCGACGTGCTGACCATCGGCACCTACGAGGTGCCGATCTGGGGCGCGCAGGACTGGCTGCTGCCGATGGACGACCTGCCGGCCGACTACGACATCGAGGACGTGCTGAAGCCGGTGCGGGACGGGCTGTCGCATGAGGGCAAGCTGTACGCCCTGCCCTTCTATGCCGAGAGCTCGATGACCTTCTACCGGAAGGACCTGTTCGAGAAGGCCGGCCTGACCATGCCCGAGCAGCCGACCTACGAGCAGATCAAGGAGTTCGCGTCCAAGCTGCACGACCCCTCGCACGAGATCTACGGCATCTGCCTGCGCGGCAAGCCGGGCTGGGGCGAGAACATGGCCTTCGTCGGCCCGCTGGTGAACACCTATGGCGGCCGCTGGTTCGACGAGAACTGGAACGCGACCATCGACACCCCGGCGTGGAAGGAGGCCATCACCTTCTATGTCGACCTCTTGAAGAGCTACGGCCCGCCGGGCGCACCGTCGAACGGCCACAACGAGAACCGGGCGCTGTTCGCCAGCGGCAAATGCGCGATGTGGATCGACGCCACCTCGGCCGCCGGCTACCTGTACAACCCGAAGGACTCGACCGTCGCCGACAAGGTCGCCTTCGCCCAGGCGCCGATCGCCAAGTCGCCGAAGGGCAACCACTGGCTGTGGTCCTGGGCGCTGGCGGTGCCGAAGTCGACCAAGGCGCCGGACGCGGCCAAGACGTTCATCACCTGGGCCACGTCCAAGGCCTATATCCAGAAGGTGGCGCAGAGCGACGGCTGGACCGTGGTGCCGCCCGGCACCCGCGCCTCGACCTATGCCAACCCGGAGTACAAGAAGGCCGCGCCCTTCGCCGACTTCGTGCTGAAGGCGATCGAGACCGCCGACCCGAACGACGCCACGGTGGAGAAGGTGCCCTACACCGGCGTGCAGTTCGTCGGCATCCCGGAGTTCCAGGCGATCGGCACCGAGGTCGGCCAGCAGATCGCCGCCGCCCTCGCCGGCACGGTCTCGGTCGACCAGGCCCTGAAGGCCTCGCAGGAGGCCGCCGACCGGGCCATGGTCCAGGGCGGGTACAAGTGACGGCCTGACCCGCCCATCGAAATCGCTATCGCGATTTCGCCCCCTCACCCGGAAATCCTGGCGGATTTCCGACCTCTCCCCGAGGGAGAGGTAACCAATCCCTCTCCTCGGGGAGAGGGAGGGGCCCGGCCCGACAGGGCCGGGAGGGTGAGGGGGTGTGCGGTGCCACGGACGAAATCACCGCGCCTCCGCGCAGTCAGGAAAGGATGCACGCCATGGCCGCCATCGCCTCGACCCGGCGCAAGGCGACGCTGCTCCTCGCCCCATCGGTCACGGTCCTCTTGCTGTGGACCTTCGTGCCGCTGGCGGCGACGATCTACTTCTCGACCCTGCGCTACAACCTGATGAACCCGCTGCGGCGCGGCTTCGCGGGGCTGAACAACTACATCTACCTGGTCGGTGACCCGGCCTTCTGGGACGCGATCCAGAACACGCTGGTCCTGGTCGGGGCGGTGCTGGCGATCACCGTGGTGCTGGGCACCCTGATCGCGATCCTGCTGGACCAGCCCTTCCCCGGCCGCGGCATCGTCCGGGTGCTGGTCATCGCGCCCTTCTTCGTCATGCCGACGGTCAGCGCGCTGGTCTGGAAGAACCTGCTGCTGCACCCGGTCTCCGGCGTCCTGACCTGGGTGGCGCGCGCAATCGGGCTCGAGCCGATCGACTGGCTGAGCCAGGCGCCGCTGGCCGCGATCATCATCATGGTCGCCTGGCAGTGGCTGCCCTTCGCCGTGCTGATCCTGCTGACCGCGCTGCAGTCGCTGGACCATGAGCAGCGCGAGGCGGCGCGGATCGACGGCGCCGGGCCGATCTCGATGTTCTTCTTCATCGTGCTGCCGCATCTGATGCACGCAATCGGCGTGGTCATCATGGTGCAGACCATCTTCCTGCTCTCGATCTTCGCCGAGATCCTGGTCACCACCAACGGCGGCCCCGGCACCGCCAGCACCAACCTGACCTATCTCGTCTACCGGAACGGCCTGCAGCAGTTCAACGTCGGCGCCGCCTCGGCCGGCGGGGTGGTCGCGGTGATCCTGGCCAACATCGTCGCCTTCTTCCTGGTGCGCGCCCTGGCCCGCACCCTCAAGCGGGGAGGCTGAGCCATGGCCGTGAAACGCTCCGCGCGGCAGACCCTCGGCGTCACAGTCCTGGGCTGGGCGGTTGGGCTGGTGCTGTTCTTCCCGATCGGCTGGATGGTGCTGACCAGCTTCAAGACCGAGGTCGAGGCCTTCGCCACGCCGCCGTCGATCTTCTTCACACCGACGCTGGAGAACTACGCCGCCGTCGAATCCCGGATCGACTATTTCCACTACGCCCTGAATTCGGTCTACATCGCCTTCGGCTCGACCTTACTGTGCCTCGTCATCGGCGGGATGGCGGCCTATTCCATGGCCTTCTTCCCGACCAAGCGCACCGACGGCACGCTCTTGTGGATGCTGTCGACCAAGATGATGCCCGCGGTCGGCGTGCTGGTGCCGATGTATCTGGGCTTCCGCGACCTCGGCCTCCTGAACACGGTCATCGGCATGGTGCTGCTGATGACGCTGGTCAACCTGCCGATCGTGGTGTGGATGCTGTACACCTATTTCCGCGACTACCCGCGGGAGATCCTGGAGGCGGCGCGGGTGGACGGCGCCGGGTCCTGGCAGGAGATGGTGCACATCCTGCTGCCCACCACCCTGCCCGGCATCGTCTCGACCTCGCTGCTGACCATCATCCTGAGCTGGAACGAGGCGTTCTGGAGCATCAACCTGACCGGGCCGGACTCCGGGCCGCTGACCGCCTTCATCGCCTCCTTCTCCAGCCCCGAGGGGCTGTTCTGGGCCAAGCTCTCCGCCGCCTCGACACTCGCCATCGCGCCGATCCTGGTGCTGGGCTGGCTGTCGCAGCGCCAGCTGGTGCGCGGCCTGACTTTCGGGGCGGTGAAGTGAGTGCCGGCGGCTCGATGCATCACCTCTCCCGCGGGGCGGGAGAGGTCGGGCGTCCGCAGGACGACCGGGTGAGGGCTGGCACCGGCCTCGACAAACTGCCCTCACCCGGAGCCGCTGGCGCGGCTCCGACCTCTCCCGCAAGCGGGAGAGGCGACATTGCGGAGCGGAACGGCCTTGTCGGCTGCTCTTATCCGACACGAACGGCCAGGACCACCACCCACCATGGCTGACGGCTACGACTTCATCATCGTCGGCGGCGGCAGCGCGGGGTGCGTGGTCGCCAGCCGGCTGGTGGCCGAGCGGCGGGCGCGGGTGCTGCTGCTGGAGGCCGGGGGCCGGCGCGGCAGCCGGCTGCTGGACATGCCGGCCGGCTACATGAAGTTCCTGAACCAGGACACCTACCTGACCCTGAACGAGACCCTGCCGCAGGAGCAGCTGGGCGGACGCGCGCCGATCATCCCGACCGGCAAGCTGCTGGGCGGCGGCAGCGCGGTCAACGCCATGGTCTATATGCGCGGCCGGCCGCAGGACTATGACGGCTGGGACGCGGAGCTCGGCGGCAACTCCGGCTGGGGCTGGGCCGACCTGCTGCCCTATTTCGTCAAGCAGGAGGGCAACGACCATCTCGGCGCGCCCTTCCACGGCACCGACGGGCCGCTGAAGGTTTCGCATCTCGGCCAGCACTGCGCGATGAGCCGGGCCTTCGTCCAGGCGCTGCAGGGCATGGGCGTGCCCTACCGGCCGGACTTCAACGCCGGCGAGCAGGCGGGCGTCGGCTTCATGCAGCACACCATCGATGCCGCGACCCGCACCCGCTGCAGCGCCGTCGCCGCCTTCCTGGCCCCGGTGCTGGGCGACCCGAAGCTGACGGTCGAGACCGGAGCGCTGGTCACCCGCATCCGCGTCGAGCGCGGCCGTGCCACGGGTGTGGACTACGTCAAGGACGGGCAGAGCCGCCGCGCCACGGCCGGCGAGGTGATCCTCGCCGCCGGCGCCTACGCCTCGCCCAAGCTCCTCATGCTCAGCGGCATCGGTCCGGCCGAGGCGCTGGGCCGGCACGGCATCGCGGTTGTGGCGGACCTGCCGGGCGTCGGCGCCAATCTGCAGGACCATCACGAGGTGCCGGTGATCGCCGCCACCAACGGCGCTTATGGCTATTTCGGGCGCGACCGCGGCCTGCCGATGATCCTGGCCGGGCTGCAATACCTGCTGTTCAAGACCGGCCCGGTGACCACGACCGGCGTCGAGGCCTGCGCCTTCATCGACCCGGATAGCGAGGACCAGAGCGACCCGAAGCTGCAGCTGTACTGCGTGCCGACGGTCTATCTCGACCGCGACGTCACAGGCGTGGCGCCGACCGACGGGGTGACGCTGAACGCCTGCCTGATGCGGCCGAAGGCGCGCGGGTCGGTGACGCTGCGATCGGCCGATCCCGCCGACCCGCCGCTGATCGACTGCGCCTTCTTCGGCGACCAGGAGGATCTGCGCCTGTCGGTGGCCGGGCTGCGCTATGCCCGCCGGGTGCTGGCCGCCGATCCGGTGCGGCGGATGGTGACCGGCGAGATCTTCCCCGGCGCCGCCACCACCAGCGACGACGACCTGGCCGCGCATTGCCGGCGCACGGTCAAGACCAACTACCACCCGGTCGGCACCTGCCGCATGGGGCCGGAGAGCGACCCGACGGCTGTGGTCGACCGCACGCTGCGCGTGCGCGGGGTGGAGGCCCTGCGCGTCATCGACGCCTCGATCATGCCGCGGGTGACCAGCGGCAACACCAACGCCCCGGTTCTGGCGGTCGCCGACCGGGCGGTCGACCTGATTCCGATGTGATGGAGAAGACCATGTACCGCGAGAAATTCGACCTATCCGGCCGCGTGGCGGTGGTGACCGGCGGCGGCCGCGGCATCGGCCGGGCGACCTGCGAGGCGCTGGCCGAGGCCGGCGCCAAGGTGGTGGTGGCCGAGATCCTGGCCGATATCGGCGCGGACACGGCCAAGGCGGTGGGCGGGGAGTTCATCCAGCTCGACGTCACCGACCCCGACGCCGTGACCAAGGCGGCCGACGGCGTCCAAGCCAAGCACGGCCGGGTCGACATCCTGGTCAACAATGCCGGCATGGCGCGCAACAGCGACGCGCTGGAGACCAGCGACGAGGAATGGCGCAAGGTCATGGACCTGAACGTCAACGCCGTGTTCTGGTGCGCCCGCGCCTTCGGCCGCCACATGGTGGCGGCCAGGCGCGGCAGCGTGATCAACATCGGCTCGATGTCCGGCATCATCGTCAACAAGCCGCAGGGCCAGGCGCATTACAACGCCAGCAAGGCCGCGGTGCACCTGCTGACCAAGTCGCTGGCCTGCGAATGGGCGCCGCACGGGGTGCGCGTCAACGCCATCGCCCCGGGCTACATCGCCACCGACATGACGCTGGCCGGCCGCACCAAGAAAGAATGGTACGATACCTGGATCGAGATGACGCCGATGGCCCGATGCGGCGAGCCCTGGGAGATCGCCGCCACCGCCCTGTTCCTGGCGGCCGACGCCTCGGGCTTCTTCACCGGCGCGATCCTGGGTCCGGACGGCGGGTATACGGCCTGGTGATCAGGCCCCGCCTCGAATAAGGGTCGTCATGGCGAGGCGCGCAGCGCCGTGGCCATCCAGGGGCCGGTGCCGCTGGATGGCCGCGCCCCTTCGGGGCTCGCCATGATGGGATTGGAAGGCCCATCATCCCGGCGTGCCTCTCTGATTCGATTCGCCCGAGTTCTTCTTTTGTTCTAAATTTCCGGCATGGTCGACGCCATGCCCGCCACCGCCCGCCTGATCCGGATCGACGCTGCTCTGGCCGCCGCCTTCGGGCCGCCGCCGCGCTGGCTGTATCCCGACCCGGTCGAGGTGCTGGTGCTGGCGCTGCTGTCCGCGCGCACCGAGGATGCGGTGGCGATGGCCGCCCACCGCATCTTGCGCGTCCGCTTCCCGCGCTGGCAGGACCTGCTCGACGCCGATCCGGCTGTGATCGAGCGGCTGATCGGCCGCACCACCTGGCCGGACAGGAAGAGACAGACTCTGCAGGAGGCGCTGCGGGCGCTGCAGGCCGCCCGCGGCCGGCTGGAGCTGGACTTCCTGGCCGGGAGATCGGCCGCCGATGCCGTCGCCTGGCTGCGGCAGCTGCCCGGTGTCGGACCGAAGACGGCAGCCTCGGTGCTGCTGTTCAGCCGACTGCGCATGCGCGCCCTGCCGGTCTCGACCGGTCATCTCCGCACCGCGAAGCGGCTGGGGCTGGTCTCCCGCCGTGCCGGCGCCGAGGCGGCGCACGGACCATTGCTGGGAATGCTGCCGCCGGACTGGGACAACGATCGGATCGAGCGGCACCACTGGCTGATCAAGCGGCTGGGCCATGGCCACTGCGCCGACCGGCGGCCCCGCTGCGGCAGCTGCCCGGTGCGGACGCTGTGCCCCAGCCGCGGCCGCATCCGTCCCGCGCCGGAGCATGCCGCCCGCCAGCTCGCCCTGCCCTTCCCCGTCTCAGGTTTCGTCGCCGACAGCCCGATGAACTCAGCGGAAAATCTTGCTTTGGCATCCCGATCCAAGAGAACGAAGCCTTCTTTTTTGAGCGAAACCTCTCGCCCGAATGTCCGCCCCCGTGCCGATCTGATAAATTTCCCAAAAACGGAACAGCCGGAGGCCCGCCCGTCTGCCAGGACGTGAACCACCGATTCCCATTTCGGAGGGTTCAAATGCCGCTCATCACCAATGTCGCCTACTCGCCCGACCCGACCGACGGCCAGGCGCTGGGCCTCGACCTCGCCCTGAACGGCGCCACGCGGATCTTCGTCAACTGGGGCGACGGCTCGCCGCTGCAGTCCTACGCGGTGGAGCCGGGAAGCAACTCGATCCATCTGTCGCACGACTATGCCAGCCCCGCGGCCGGCACCATCGTCCTTCGCGCCAGCGGGCCGGGCGTACCGGTCGAGCGCACCACGCTGAACCTCGTGGTCGGGGCGGACGACTATTACAGCCGCGTCTCCGGCGATCCGGCGTACCCGGAGATCACCCGCAAAGACCCGGTGATCTCCGGCGACGGCCAATGGGTGGTCTGGGCCGAGGCCTACAACGGCACCTACAGCGCCGAGGGCTTGACGCTCAGAAACCTGGCCGACGGCAGCACCGTCCACATCTACGGCGACGGCGGAGATGCCTACGAGTTCGACGGCGGCCCCTACATGCTGGCGAACGGCGCCGCGGTCTATTTCTACGAGGACTTCTTCGGCATCGGCGGATACTACCACCCGGCGACCATCCACCGGGTCGAGGCAGGCGAGACGATCACCCTGGAGGACGCCTACGACGTCACGGTCACCGACGATGCGCGATACGCCGTCTATGAGCAGCGGAGCGACTGGGCTCCCGGCAACGGCTGGTACTTGCTCGACTTCGAGGCGGGCACCAGCACCTTCCTCACTGGCGGCCCCGAATATGACGGCCCGCGCTACCACGTGCATTTCGTCGACGGCCAGCTCACCGTCACCGACGACACCACCGGAGAGCAGTCGGTCAGCGGCCCGCTGGCCACCGACACCACGGCCGACGGCAGCGCCACCGTCATCGCCAGCGACGACGCGCTGGCGCCCGGCGACACCAACAACGCATCGGACGTCTATCTGCAGGAGAACGGCACCCCCACCTATTCCGGCACTGACGGGCCGGACGTTCTGCTGCTGGGCGTGGCGAACGACATCGCGAGCGGCGCCGCCGGCAAGGACTACCTGGCCGGCGGCCTGGGCGACGATTCCCTGAGCGGCGGCGCCGGCGACGACCTGCTGGAGGGCGGCGCCGGGGCGGACAGCCTCGACGGCGGCGACGGCATCGACGCGGCGGGCTACGCCACCAGCCTCGCCGGGGTGCAGGCCAGCCTGGACCGGCCCGAGGGCAATACCGGCGACGCCGCCGGCGACAGCTATGCCGGCATCGAGAACCTGCTGGGCAGCGCCTTCGCCGATCGGCTCGAGGGCGACGCCGCCGCCAATGCCCTGCGCGGCGAGGCCGGGGACGACCGGCTGGGCGGGCTGGGCGGCGACGACCGGCTGGTCGGCGGCGACGGGAACGACGTGATCGCCGGCGGCAGCGGTGACGACCGGATCTATGGCGGCGCCGGGGGCGACCGGATCGCTGGCGGTGCCGGGGCGGATGTGATCGTCATCCAGCCCGGCTTCGGCCGCGACGTGGTCACCGATTTCGACGGCGCGGCGGGCGACGTGATCCTGTTCGACCGCGACGTCTTCGCCGGCTTCGCCGAGGTCATGGCCCATGCCCGCGACTACGGCGCGGATGGCACCGCGATCGCGCTCGACGCCGAGAACAGGATCATCCTGCCCGGGGTCGACCGGTCGTCGCTGCAGGCGGACGATTTCGCGTTCGTCTAGCCGCCAGGCGAAAGCCTTTCGTCATTGCGAGGAGGCGAAGCCGACGAAGCAATCCAGGGGCCGGTGCGAGCCGTCCTGGATTGCTTCGCTACGCTCGCAATGACGGCAGAGGGACGCGTCTGAACCGATCTTTACGCCGCCAGGCTGGGCTGCGGGCCGACATAGCGGCTGTCGGGCCGCAGCAGCCGGCCGGTCTGCTCCTGCTCCAGGATATGCGCGGTCCAGCCGGCGACGCGGCCGACGGCGAAGGCCGGGGTGAACAGCGACCGGTCGAGCCCGACCGCATCGAGCACCAGCGCGGTGTAGAACTCGACATTGGTGTCGAGCGGCCGGTCCGGCTTGTGCCGGCGCAGCGCCGCCAGAGCCGCCTTCTCCACCGCCTCGGCCAGCGCGATGCGCGGGCTGGACAGGCGGGCGACGACCGACTTCAGCACGTCGGCCCGCGGGTCACGGGTGCGGTAGATGCGGTGGCCGAAGCCCATCAGCCGGCGGCCGGCCGCGATCTCCGCCTCCACCCAGCCGGGGGCGGCCCCGGCGGTGCCGACGGCGTCGAGCATGTCCAGCACCGGCCCCGGCGCGCCGCCATGCAGCGGGCCCTTGAGCGCGCAGAGCGCGGCGGTCACCGAGGCCACCGTCCCGGCCAGGGTCGAGGCCACCACCCGCGCGGCGAAGGTGGAGGCGTTGAGGCCATGATCGGACACGGTGACGAGATAGGCGTCGAGCGCCCGCGCGAGATCCGGGTCGGGCGGGCGATCCGCCAGCATGCGTAGCAGGTCGGCGGCGTGGCCGGCCTTCGGGTCGGGCGCGACCGGGGCCTTGCCCTGCGCCTGGCGCACCAGCGCCGCCAGGAACACCGGCATGGCAGCGACCAGGCCGAGCGGCGTGCCGTCCTCGCTGTCGGCCAGGCCGGCGATCATCGCCCGCAGCCCGTCGACCGGCGGCAGCCCGGATGCGGCCGGCAGCAGCCGCGGCACGTGGCGGAAGACGGCGGCTCGGGCGCCGCCCAGCCGGGCCTTGAGGTCCGCGGTGTCGGCGAAGCCGTCCCACAGCAGCGCCAGCACGCCCTCGAAATCCAGGGTCCGCGCCGCCTCCTCGACCGGCAGGCCGCGGATCACCAGCACGCCGCGCTGCCCGTCCACCAGGCTCATCACCGTCTCGGCGGCGACCACGCCGTCCAGTCCTGTCGTCATCTCGACCTCCTCTTCGCAGATGCACAACAGGTCGAGCGAATGGTAGGTTGTCAATCTTGATAGATGCGATCAATGTAAAGGCTTTGTAGCAGGCAGGATCATGAGCGGGCGGGTCAATTTGAAGAGTCCCCCCTCCCCTTGCGGGAGGGGGATAGGGGGAGGGGGGTCTCTCCGAGGAGCGTGGCGCTTCCACATTCCGGCGTTCCGGTCGCACGGACTCCTGGCGCCTGCGCGAGCTGCGGCAGCCCCCTCCCCCTGCCCCCCTCCCGCAAGGGGAGGGAGGACTCGTTGGGGCGGATACCCGGGCCATCCTGCCTTCCCCCGCCCATGATCCAGGAACCGACCCTGTCGGCGAGCGAGGCGGCGGCGGAGCTGGGAGTCAGCCTGGCGACGCTGTACGCCTATGTCAGCCGCGGCATGATCCGCTCGATCGCCGAGCCCGGCCGCCGCCAGCGCCGCTACGCCGCCGCCGACATCCGCCGCCTGGCCCGCAAATCAGAGCCCGAAACCGCCCCGCCGCCCCTGTACTGGGGTCAGCCAGTGCTGGAGTCAGGCATCACCCTCGTCGCCGGCGGGCGCCTGTACTACCGCGGCCGCGACGCGGTGCGGCTGGCCGACAGCGCGACGCTGGAGAGCGTCGCCGGGCTGCTGTGGTCCGTCGCCGCCGACGACCCGTTCGCCGTCCCGGCCGCGCCGCTGCCGCCGACCGCCGAACGCATCGCCGCCGAGGCGACCGGCTTGCCGCCGCTGGAGCGGGCCATGGCGGTGCTGCCGGCGCTCGGCGTCGAGGACGACCGCGCCCTCGCCCGCTCCGCCGCCGGGCTGCAGCGCACGGGGGCGC
The DNA here is from genome assembly GCF_000423185.1 of Inquilinus limosus DSM 16000. Classification (GTDB taxonomy): domain Bacteria; phylum Pseudomonadota; class Alphaproteobacteria; order DSM-16000; family Inquilinaceae; genus Inquilinus; species Inquilinus limosus. Next base: position 26,453 of record NZ_AUHM01000018.1, read on the forward strand.
GGCTGCTGCGCTGGCTGACCGCGGTGATGCTTCGGCGCCCGGCCTCGGCCGCGCCGGCGCATGAGGCCCTGGCGGAGGCCTGGGGCGCGCCCCAAGGCGCCGACCTGCTGCGCCGGGCCCTGGTGCTGTGCGCCGACCACGAGCTGACCGCCTCGACCTTCGCCGCCCGCATCACCGCATCGACCGGCGCCTCGCCGCATGCCGCGGTCGCCGCCGGCCTGGCGGCGCTGAACGGCCCCCTGCACGGCGGACTGAGCGCCCGCACCGGGGCCTTCCTGGAGACGGTGCTGGCCGCCGCCGATGCCCGCCGGACGGTGGTGGAGCGGCTGCATCGCGGCGAGGACCTGCCCGGCTTCGGCCACACCCTCTACCCCGAAGGCGATCCGCGCGGGCAGCACCTGCTCGACCGCCTCGCCGCCGCCTGGCCGGAGGCGCCGGAGCTGGCCGTCGCCCGCACCCTGGCCGAGACCGTGGCCGACCTGACCGGCGAGAGACCGACGCTCGACTTCGCCCTGGTGCTGTCGGCCCGGGTGATCGGTCTGCCGCCGGAGGCGCCGCTGGCGGTCTTCGCCCTCGGCCGCAGCGTCGGCTGGATGGCACATGTGATGGAGCAGTACGCGGCGGCCCGGCTGATCCGCCCCAGGGCCCGCTACGTCGGGCCCCATCCTTAGGGCTCCGCCCCCTCCCGCAGCCCGACCAGGGCGTAGATCGGCACCGGCTCGCGCGCGCCGCGCGGCACCTCGTTGCCGACGAAGCGGAACTCGAACGCCTCCCCCGCCTCCAGCCGGACCGCGTCGCTGACCAGGATGGTGGTGCCGTGGATCTTGTTCAGCGCCTCGAGCCGCGCCGCGACGTTCACGGTATGGCCGAGCGCGGTGTAGTTCATGCGGTCGACCGAGCCGACATTGCCGACCACCGCGTCGCCCGTGTGCAGGCCGAAGCGGGTCGGCATCGGCCGGCTGCCCTCCGCCTCGAACTCGGCGTTCAGCTTGTCGATCCGCGCAGCCGCGTTCAGGGCACCGATGCAGGCGCGGCGGACATGGTCGGGCTGAGGCTCCGGCGCGTTCCAGAACGCCATGACGCTGTCGCCGATATACTTGTCGATGGTGGCGCCGCTGGCGATCAGCTCCTCCCCCAGGGCGCTGAAATAGCGCGAAGTACGCTCCATCAGCTCCTCCGGCGCCAGCCCCTCGGCCAGGGCGGTGAAGCCCTCGACATCGGAGAACAGCACGGTGATCGGCTGGCGCCGGCCGCCCAGCGCCGGCACCAGCTTCTGGGCGACGATGCCGCGAACGATCTGTCCGGGAACATAGGCAGCGAAGGTCCGCAGGGTGAGACCGAGCACCCCGATGGCGGCGGCGAGCGACCGGATCTCCTCGATCCGCGACCGCGCCGAGCCGCCGCCGTGGAAGTCGAACCGCATGATCTGCCCGAGCTCCGCCGTCACCCGGCGCAGCGGCCGCGCCAGGGCGCGCGCCGCGACCATGACGATGCCGAGCGCCAGGATGGTGGCGCCGACGCCGATCAGCAGCGAGATGAAGCGGATGCGGTCGGCCGGCCCGACCACCAGGTCGTAGGGATAGGCGATGCCCAGCACGATGTCGGGCATGTTGGCGGCGATGAGCTCGAAGCGCTCGAGATAGGATTCGTCCCCGAGTTGCCCCGTGAAGTTCCGGCCGGTGCCGACGGCCTGGAAGCTGCGGTACATCTCGGCCAGGATCGGCGACCCCAGCTCGGTCATCCGCGGCAGATGTTCCGCCCGCGCCTCCCGGAACTCGGTGCGGAAACGGACGCCGTCAGGATGGGCGATCAGCTCTCCGGACCGGCTGAACACCACCAGATCGAGTCCGTGTTGCCGGCGCAGATCGGCCAGGGTGTGGTCGACGCTCGCGAGGCCGATGTCGATCCCGAACACCACGTCGCCGGCCAGGCGGGACTTCCGCGCCAGGGTCAGGCCCACCTGATTCATGTTGGCGAAGCGATAGGGCTCGGTGACCACCGCCCCGGTGGTGGCGAACGCCTGTTCGTACCAGGGCCGGGTGCGGGGGTCGAAGTCGGTCGGCGCCGTCTGCGGCTCGCCGAGCGGACTCCCCCGGGCGTCGGTCACCACCCAGCGCGCGGTCGCACCATTCGAGCGGCGGTCGACGAACTCGAGCACATAGGCCGCTCCAGGCAGCGCCGCAGCCTTCATGTCCGGCAATCGCGCCGTCGCCAGCGACTCCGCCAGGACGAAGCGGCCATCGTTCCAGGCGACGAAGAAGGAGGTGGCTGCCGGCAGCACCTTCTCGAGATCGCGCAGCGTACCGCCCACCACCACGCTCAGATGGTCCTTGGGCACATCGGTCTCGATCGTCAGCGTGGAGGTGTCCAGCACCACCTGCGCCAGATGCAGCCCGTCCTGGAACTCGCCCCGCACCCGTTCGACCACCCGGTCGAAGCGGGCGCTGGCGTCGGCCCGGACGAGCCTCCTCACCTCGCCATTGTTGTACCAGATCAGGCCGCCGGCGATCGCCAGGACGATGACGGCGAACACCGCCGCCACCACGGCCTGCAGCTTCCACGGCCCGAGCCCGGCTGCAACCAAGCCCCGCATGCCCCCTCCCAGGGTTGTGCCGCCACCCTAGCCCGACGAGGCGCCGGCCGGAACCTCCCCGATCGGGCCATGCCCGACAAATCGGGGCTGCCCCTCGATCTCGCCGTTTGACACGCCTCGCGGGGCCGCGCTTGGCTGCGAAGAAACGCCCCGCGCCGCCCGGACCATGCCCGCCCTCTACCTGCCCGTCGCCGCCATCATCCTCGGCATCTCCGTCCTGCAGATCGCCAACGGCATCCTGATCACCATCCTGCCGATCTCGCTGACCGAGGCGGGCTATTCGATCCAGGCCTACAGCGCCGTGGCGACGGCGCATTCGCTGAGCTTCCTCGCCGGCTGCGTGCTGTCGGTCCGGATCATCGGCGCGGTCGGGCATATCCGCGCCTTCGCCGCCTATGCCGCCGCCAGCTCGGTGACCGCGCTGAGCTTCGCCGTCGCGCCCGACCCGACGCTGTGGATGGCGCTGCGCCTGGTCACCGGCTTCTGCTCCGCCGGCCTCTTCACCGTGGCCGAGAGCTGGCTGAACGAGATGACGCCGAACGCCCATCGCGGCCGGGTGTTCTCGGTCTACACCATCGTCCAGAAGGTGGCGCTGGTCGGCGGCCAGTTCGTGCTGCTGCTCACCGGCGGGCCGGTGGTGCTGGGGCTGTTCATGATCGCCTCCGCCTTCTATTCGATGTCGCTGATCCCGGTGGCGCTGAACCGGGCCGGCACCCCATCGATCGCGGCGATCCGCACCCTGCCGCTGCGCAAGCTGTACCGGATCGCCCCGGCGGCGCTGATCGGCTGCGTCGCCAGCGGGCTGATCAACAACGCCGTCGCCTCGATCGGGCCGATCTGGGGCCTCGCGGTCGGGCTCAGCGCTGGGCTGGCCGGCGCCATCCCGGCCATGGCCCAGGTCGGCAACCTGCTGGCGCAGTGGCCGCTGGGCCGGCTGTCCGACCGGATCGACCGGCGCGGGGTGATGCTGGGCGCCAGCATCGTCACCATGCTGGTGTCGCTGACGCTCGCCCTGGTGCGGCCGGAATCCGAATGGCTGCTGGCGGTGCTGTTCGGCCTGTGGGGCGCGGCCTCGATCTCGACCTACGGCATCTGCGTCGCCCATGCCAACGACCTGGCGCCGCGCGGCACCGCGGTGGCGCTGTCCAGCAGCCTGCTGCTGTCCTGGGGCGTCGGCGCCTGCGCCGGGCCGCTCGTCGCCTCGGCCGTGATCGACCGGATCGGGCCGAACGGCCTGTTCCTCTACGGCGCCGCGGTGGCGGCCGTCACCGCCGTCTTCACCGCCTGGCGCATGACCCGCCGCCAGGCTCCCCCGGCGGAGGAGCGCGAGCCCTTCGTCAACCGCCCGGCGACCAGCCCGATCGTCAGCGAGCTGACGGCCCCGCGCGATTCGAAGACGCCGGGCTGAAACGAGACGGGCGGCCCCGAGGCCGCCCGCTTCACTCGATCAGGACCAAGCGACGGCCGCTACGCCGTCCGCCTCGACGCGGGCTGCGGGGCGAGACGAGGCCGCATCATTTTCGCCGGCGCCGCGGCGGCTCCGCGTCCGCGCCGCTCGCCTGCGAAGTCGCCTCGTCTCGCCAATCCTCGCCCCGCGCTGAGCAGCCTCGCCAGCTCGCGCCGGGCCCGGGACAGGCGGCTCTTCACCGTGCCGACGGCGCAGTTGCAGATCTCCGCCGCCTCCTCGTAGCTGAAGCCCGAGGCGCCGACCATCAGCAGGATCTCGCGCTGATCGGGCGTCAGCATCATCAGCGCCCGGCGGAAATCCTGGAACTCCAGCTTCGAATCCTGCGACGGCGGCACCCAGAGGAGGTCGAGGTCGACCCCGTCCTTCGGCTCGGCCACGAATTTCCGGCGCCGCAGCTGGTTGACATACTGGTTGCGCAGGATCGTGAAGATCCAGGCCCGGAAGTTGGTGCCCGGCGTGAACTGGCTCTCGGCCCGGAGCGCGCGAAGGATCGCGTCCTGGACCAGATCATCGGCGCGATCCGCATCACCGCTGAGCGAACGGGCGAAGGCCCGCAGATGCGGGATCGCCTTGGTCAGCTCGGCGTGAAAGTCGAATGGCACATTCCCCTCCTTGTTGACGCCGACGGCCCTGCCGCCCACGCGGGATTCTTGGCGGTACACTCGGGACTCTCGGCACCGAATAAGGCAGAAATTCGGCCCGTCCTCGATCCGCCGCACCGATTTCGGTCAGCGATCCTCATCCTCCTCCGGCTTGTCGCCGCGCTTGGCGCTTTCCTCGAGCATCCGCATCAGGTCCTCCGGCAACGGCTCCTCGAGCACCGGATCGTACAACGATCGCAGCTGCTGCGAGAGCCAGTTGTCGAATTGCGGCGGCCGCTTCAGGCGGTCCGGTGCCGGCCGGCCGGAGTCGGCCGGCCGCGCCCCGGGTTCCCGCCTCCGCGTCCGCTCGCCTCGCCGTCGGTTCATCAACGCTCGATCCCGCTCTGCTTCGGCCGATAGTGGCATGCGTTACATTACCAATCCTCGACCCGGATGGAAGTTCCTGTGCCACCCCTTGCCCGCAGAACGGCTTCTGCGGCATTGGAACGGATTGCGATCACGGCCGGCGGCCGCTAAGCATAGCGGTCCAAGGGGGCCACCCTTCCGCATTCGTCAAGGTGGACGCAATGACCGGCACTTCCCAGGAGATCCTGAAGCACCTGCCTTATCTGCGACGCTATGCCCGGGCCCTGGTCGGGTCACAGGAGCGGGGCGACCAGTACATGCGGGTGTTCCTGGAGGCGATCCTGGCCGACCCGCAGCGGATCTCGCCGGACGGCGACCTGCGGGTCCAGCTTTTCGCCGTGTTCCACGACGTCTGCACCCTGCTGCACGCCACCGACGGGGAGGAAGCCGCGGCGCCGCCGCTGGAGGGGCTGGTGCCGGTCGAGACCCGGCTGTCGCATCTGACCCCGACGCAGCGCCAGGTGCTGCTGCTGGTCTCGCTCGAAGGCTTCTCCTTCGCCGATGTCGGCTTCATCCTGCACCTGCCGGAGGCGGAGGTGCGCGACCAGCTCGACGCCGCCCGAAAGGAGATGCAACGCCAGCACCCGGCCCGCGTCCTGATCGTCGAGGACGAGCCGCTGATCGCCATGGACATCGCCCGCATCGTCGAGGAGATGGGCCACACCGTCTGCGGCACGGCCGCCGACCACGCCCAGGCGGTGGCCCTGTCGCAGCGCACATCGCCGCACATCGTCCTGGCCGACATCCAGCTCAAGGGCGGCGACAGCGGCATCGAGGCGGTGCAGGAGATTCTGAACGGCATCTCGGTGCCGGTGGTCTTCGTCACCGGCTTCCCCGAGCGGCTGCTGACCGGCGAGCGGCTGGAGCCGACCTTCGTCGTCACCAAGCCGTTCCGCCCCGAGGCGCTGGTCTCGGTGATCGGCCAGGCCCTGGCGATGCACCCGCCGCTCGCGCCGGCCTGACGCCGGGATGGCGACCGGGTCGGGCGGCGGCTCCACCATGACCAGCGCCCTCATCACCGCCATCGACACCCGCGAGGAGCGCGACGTGATCGCCGCCCGCCAGCGCGTGCGGCTGGTGGCGACCGAGCTGGGCTTCGACGGCCGCGACCGGGTGCGGATCGTCGCCGCGGCCTCGGCCATGACGCGCAGCTTCCTGGCGCGTTACGAGCAGGCCAACCTGTCGCTGCTGGTTACCGCCGGCCCGCCGATGGCGCTGGAGATGGTGCTGGCCGCGCCGCGCCGGCCGCCGAGCCAGGGGCCGCTGCGGCCGCGCATGGACACTGCGGCGGTGCGGGCGCTGATGGATTCGGTCGAGCTGCGCCACGCCCGCGGCGTGGTCCGCCTGGTGATGCGCAAGGAGCTGCCCGCCGCCGCCGGCCGCGAGCCGACGGCGCTGGCGCACCGGACCATGGCGGCGCTGGCGGACGAGACCGGCGTCGACCCGTTCGAGGAGGTGCACCGGCAGACGGTCGAGCAGATCGCCAGCCTGACCGAGCTGCGCCAGCGCGAGGAGCAGCTGATCGCCGCCAACGCCCAGCTGCGCGAGGTGGAGCGGGCGCTGCGCGCCAGCCTGGAGGAGAAGGACGTGCTGATGCGCGAGGTGCATCACCGCGTCAACAACAACCTGCAGATCATCTCCAGCCTCCTGAACCTGCAGGCCTCGCGCGCCACCGAGCCGGCGGTGCGGGAGGAGCTGGCGGTGGTCGGCAACCGCATCCAGTCGCTGAGCCTGGTGCATCAGAAGCTGTACCGGTCGGACGACCTGTCGCATATCGATGCCGGCGGCTATGTCCAGGAGCTGTGCGCCCATCTGCAGTCGACCTTCGCCGCCACCACCGGACCGGTGGGGCTGAAGGTGGAGGCACCGCGCCAGCAGATCCCGCTGGACAGCGCCATCCATCTCGGCCTGATCGTGAACGAGTTGGTCACCAACAGCCTGAAGCACGGCTTCCGCGACGGCCGCGGCGGCCATATCGCGGTGTCGCTGCACCGCACCGACGACGACAACCTGACCCTGACCATCGTCGATGACGGACGGCCGGACGACGGCAACCGGCGCGGCTTCGGCATGACCCTGGTCGAGGCCATGGTCCGCCGGCTGGACGGTAGCCTGACCATCGACCGGAACGGCGGCACCCGGACGACCCTGACCGTCCCGCTGCCCAAGGATGCCAGCCAAAAACGCGCCGAATCAGCGATCTAGAAAGAATCTTCACAGCGTAACGTAAACTTCGCCCCCTATAATACTGACGTCGAAGTACAAGCCGATTTGTATGTCAATTTTTCTTCGGCCGATCAATCGCCTCGCACCGGTCCTTTAGAAAAACGCTCCACTCTCGCCGCGTTTATGGTATAGTTACACGTGCAGTACCTTCTGCACCCTTCCGCTTCCTAACGACCTCAACCAAGCCGCGGTCCCCCGCGGCTTGTTTTTGCGCGCATGAATCATCCGCGCGGCCGGCGAGGCGAAAGCCGCCCGGAAGCCCTGGCCCGCCGAATTCAGGCGGAGGCGGAGACGAAGGTGAGCGGGATCTCGGTCGTCGACTTGATCTCCTCCATGGCGAACATCGAGGTGACGTCCGCCAGCTCGATCCGCGCGATGATCTTCTTGTACAGCGCATCATAGCTGCCGATGTCGGCGACGTAGGCCTTGAGCAGATAGTCGATCTCACCGCTCATGCGATAGACGTCGACGACCTCCGGAAGGTCGCGCACGGCACGGCTGAAGCGCTCGAGCCATTCGACCGTGTGCTGGTTGGTCCGCACGGCGATGAACACCGTCACGCCGACATTGAGGGCTGCCTTGTCGAGCAACGCCACGCGTCTGCGGACGATGCCCGCCTGCTCCAGCTTCTGCACCCGGCGCCAGCACGGCGTGGCGGAGATGCCGGCCTTCGCCGCGAGGTCGGCGAGCGCGATCGTCGCATCCGCCTGCAGCGCCTTCAGGATCCTGAGATCGATCTCGTCGAGCTTGAGCGACGTCGGCCGGGCCACGGCATGGGTTCCCTTCTGTGCGGCGGCGCCTCCGCCTTGGACAAGAGGCATCACCCAGGATGCCAACCATAGAAGCAGATTCCAGCGAACCGGCGAAACCCGAAAGTCGATTTCCACAGACAGGCCAGTCCCCGCCAACAACGCAAACTGATTCCCATCGGCCGGGCATACCCTGTCTCTCATGCATCGAGGGGCAGGTCGGACCATGAATCACGCAGCCACATCAGATGCCTTCCGGTCCACCGCGAGGCTGCGGGGCACGATGCTGGAGACCCTGCCGGAGTTCGGCGGATCGCCGCGGGCGATGCTGGAGCATTTCACGGCGCATCCCGGGCTCATCTGCGACCTCGACCTGGAGCGCCGGCCCGGCAGCTACGCCCGCAACCTGCTGTGGGGCGATGCCGAGACGAGCGTCTGGGCGATGGTGTGGGACAGGGGCGCCCGGACGGCCATCCATGACCACCACTGCTCCTGCGCCTTCGGCATCGTCAGCGGCAGCCTGACCGAGATCCGCTTCCGGGCCCTCGACGGGATGCGGGTGGCGAAGACCTGGGAAGCCGTGCACCGGCCGGGCGACATTGCGAGCCTGGCGACCACGCATCCCAGCATCCATCAGATGGTCAATGACAGCGGCTCGGTCGCGATCTCGCTGCACATCTACGGCTTCGACCACCGCGTGCATGCCTCCTCCGTCGACCGCGAGTACCTGCTCGCGCCGTTCTGAAGCTCTCCTCTCAGGCGGCTTTCCCCGGTTTTCTCTGTAGCTTCGACCAGCTTTCCCCCTATTCTCTGTGAAAGGCGGCGCACCCGCCGCGACAGAAGGGGAGGACGCGATGCTCGGTCGGATGCAGCACGGACCCTTGCTGATCGGATCGCTGCTGGAGCATGCGGCGCGCCTCCACCGCCAGTCCCGGGTGACCACCCAGCGCCGCGACGGCAGCACCGTCGTCCATTCCTATCCCGAGATCGCCGCCCGCACCGCCCGGCTGGCCCATGCCCTGGCCGGGCGCGGCATTGCCCGGGGCGAGCGGCTGGCGACGCTGGCCTGGAACGACCACCGGCATCTCGAGCTCTATTACGGCGTCAGCGGCATCGGCGCGGTGTGCCACACGGTCAATCCGCGGCTGTTCCCGGACCAGATCGCCTACATCCTCTCGGACGCCGGCGACACGCATCTGTTCCTCGACCCGATGTTCCTGCCGATCCTGGCCGGGATCGGCGACCGGCTGCCGCCGGATCTCAAGACTCTGGTGCTGCTGGAGCCGCCGGCCGAGCCGGTGCCGCCCGCCCTCGCCGCCCGCTTCGAGATCCTCGACTACGAGGCGCTGATCGACGGCCATCCGGACACCTTCGACTGGCCGGTCTTCGACGAGAACACGGCCGCCTTCCTCTGCTACTCCTCCGGCACCACCGGCGAGCCGAAGGGCGTGCTGTCGTCGCACCGCTCGACCGTGCTGCACGCCTATGCGGCCAACCAGCCCGACGCCTTCGGCCTGCGCGCGACCGACGTCGCCATGCCGGTGGTGCCGATGTTCCACGTCAACGCCTGGGGCATCCCCTTCGTCGCGCCGCTCGCCGGGGCGTCGCTGGTGCTGCCGGGCCCGCGGCTGGACGGGGCCTCGCTGTTCCGGCTGATCGAGGAGACCGGGGTGACCTTCTCGGCCGGCGTGCCGACGATCTGGTTCGGCCTCCTGGCCCATCTGCGCGAGAGCGGCGGCCGCTTCGCCCGGCCGCCGCGGCTGGTGATCGGCGGCTCCGCCTGCCCGCTGCCGCTGATCGAGGCGTTCGAGCGGGATTACGGTGTCGAGATCGGCCATGCCTGGGGCATGACCGAGACCAGCCCGATCGGCCTGTTCAACGCACCGAAGCCGGAGACCGTCGGCCGGAACGAGGCCGAGCGGCTGGCGCTGAAGCGCAAGCAGGGCCGGCCGATCCCCGGGATCGCACTGCGCATCGTCGACGCCGAGGGCCGCGAGGTGCCGGCGGACGGCGTCGCCTTCGGCGAGATCCTGGTGCGCGGGCCCTGGGTGGCCGCCGCCTATTTCGGCCGCGACGACGACCCCGCCTTCACCCCGGACGGCTGGTTCCGCACCGGCGACGTCGCCACCATGGAGGAGAGCGGCTATGTCGAGATCGTCGACCGCGCCAAGGACGTGATCAAGTCGGGCGGCGAATGGATCAGCTCGATCGCGCTCGAGAACATCGCGGTCGGCCACCCGAAGCTGCGCGAGGCAGCGGTGATCGGCGCCCGCCACCCGAAATGGGACGAGCGGCCGGTGCTGATCGCGGTGCCGGCGGCGGGCCAGAGCCCGACCAAGGAGGAGATCCTGGCCTGGTTCGAGGGCAAGGTCGCGAAATGGTGGCTGCCGGACGACGTCGTCTTCGTCGACGAGCTGCCGCACACCGCCACCGGCAAGCTGCAGAAGACCGAGCTGCGCAAGCGGTACCGCGACCATCTGGTGAGCCGGGCCGCGCCGTAGCCCGGCGGGCATTGCCCGGTCCGGAGATCCCGCCCATACTCGCCCGGCCACCAGGGGGAGCCGAGCCAGGCTGAGAGGTCCCGGACAGCGGGACGACCCCTGAACCTGATCCGGGTCATGCCGGCGTAGGGATGGGGGACAGCATGCGCGGCCTATTCGTCATCGCTTCTTCCGCCGCCCGGACACGGGGATGAGCCCCGCCGTCATCGGGCTGGCGCTGTTCGCGGCCATGCTGCATGCGACCTGGAATGCCGTGCTGCGCGCAAGGGCCGACCGGCTGTGGTCCATGATGGTCATGAGCGTCGCGGCCACGACCGTTGCGATTCCCTGGGCCGCCCTGCTGCCGCTGCCCGAGCCTGCCAGCTGGCCGTATCTCCTGCTCTCCTCCGCCCTTCAGGTCGGCTACAGCGTCTTCCTGGTCTTCGCCTACCGCCATGGCGAGCTGGGGCAGGTCTATCCCGTGGTCCGCGGCAGCGTGCCCCTGCTGGTGACGCTGGGCGCCTTCCTGGCGACGGGGCAGCGGCCGCCGGACCTGGCGCTGCTGGGCATCGCCCTGGTCGGTCTCGGCATCATCAGCCTCGCCATCGGCCGCCGCCGGGCGACGCCCGCCTCGATCCTGCTGGCGCTCGTCACCGGCCTGTTCATCGCCGGCTACAGCACGACCGACGCCGTCGGCGTCCGCCTGGCCGGGAATGCCCAGGCCTACGCCGCCTGGATCTTCCTGATCTACGGGCTGCTGATGCCGGCCGCCTTCGTCGCCCTGCGCGGGCGGATCACGATCGACCTGCGATCGCCCGAGGCGCTGAAGGCGTTGGCCGGCGGCGTGCTGTCGCTGCTGGCCTATGGCGCCGTGGTCGTCGCCTTCTCGCTGGGCCCGGCCGGCCCGATCTCCGCCCTGCGCGAGACCAGCGTGGTGTTCGCGGCGCTGATCGGCCGAATCTTCCTCCACGAGGCGCTGACGCCGCGCCGCCTCGCGGCCTGCGCCGTGGTGGCGGTCGGCGCGATCTGCCTCGGCGCCTAGCCGAGCACCAGGTCGTCGCGATGGATCATCTCGTCCCGGCCGCGATAGCCGAGGATGGTCTCGATCTCACGGCTCTTGTGGCCGCGGATGCGGTCGGCGTCGTCGGAATCATAGGCCGAGAGGCCGCGGGCCAGTACCCGGCCGTCCCCATCCTTGACTGCGATCGGGTCGCCGCGGCGGAAGCTGCCTTCGACCGCGGTGACACCGGCCGGCAGCAGGCTGCGGCCATCCGCCAGCGCCTTGGCCGCGCCGGCGTCGATCACCACCGCCCCGACCGGCTTCAGCGAGCCGGCGATCCAGCGCTTGCGCGCCGTGCGCGGCTCCGCCCCCGGCACGAACCAGGTGCAGGGCGCGCCGGATTCGATGCGCTTCAGCGGCGCCGCCTCCTTGCCCATGGCGATGACCATGCGGCAGCCGGCGCCCATGGCGATGCGGGCGGCCACCAGCTTGGTGACCATGCCGCCTGAGGAGTAGCCGGGCAGCGCCTCGCCCGCCATCGCCTCGATCTCCGGCGTCAGCTCGCTCACCTCCGGGATCAGCGTCGCCGAGGGGTCACGCTTCGGGTCGGCGGTGTAGAGTCCGTCGATGTCGGACAGCAGCACCAGCGTGTCGGCCGAGATCATCTGCGACACCCGCGCCGCCAGCCGGTCGTTGTCGCCGAAGCGGATCTCGGCGGTGGCCACCGTGTCGTTCTCGTTGATCACCGGCACCGCGCCGAGCCGCAGCAGCGTCTCGATCGTGGCGCGGCCGTTCAGGTGGCGGCGGCGATCCTCGGTGTCCTGCAGCGTCAGCAGGATCTGGGCCACGGTGATGTCGTGCCGGGCCAGCGTCTCCTGATAGGCGTGGGCCAGGCGGATCTGGCCGGTGGCGGCGGCGGCCTGCTTCTCCTCCAGCCGCAACGGCCGGCCCTTGAGGCCGAGATGCTCGCGCCCCGCCGCGATCGAGCCGGAGGAGACGATGATCACCTCCTGCCCGCGCGCCCGGCAGCGGGCTACGTCGTCAGCCAGGGCGTCGAGCCAGGCGCGGCGCAGCTGCCCGGTGCGCGGGTCGACCAGCAGGGCGGATCCGACCTTGACGACGATGCGGCGGGCCTGGGCGAGGGAAGCGGTCATGACGGGATTCGGGAGAAGGGGCGACGGACGAAAGAGAGGCTCCTTCCTAGCCTCCCGACCGCATCCCAGCCAAGCCGTTCCGCGACCCGCCCTCCCCTCCCCACCGCGCGGCGGCTATGATCCGGCCCCGCACCCCGATCCGGAGCCGAATGCATGACCGAGGCCGCGACCGTTCTCCTGTTCTCCTATGGCACGCTGCAGCAGGAGAATGTCCAGCTCGCCTCCTTCGGCCGCCGGCTGGACGGGGCGCCGGACGCGATTCCCGGCTGGCGCCGCAGCGAGATCGAGATCACCGACCCGGAGGTGGTGCGGACCAGCGGCAAGCGCTTCCACCCGATCGTCGAGCCCAGCGGCGACGCGGCGGACGAGGTGGCAGGGACGGTGTTCCGCATCACCGAGGCCGAGCTCACCGCCGCCGACGCCTATGAGGTGGCGGACTACAAGCGGATCCTGGTCAGGCTGAAGTCCGGGCTGGAGGCATGGGTCTACGTTCGGCGCTGAGCCGGAGCAGGTCCGGCGAAATGGCGTTCGGCCCCGGCCACGCCGTCGGCCAGCGTATCGTCGTCGCCATGGTCGAGCCCGAACAGGATGTCGAGCAGCGGGAAGGTGCCGCGGTAGAAGGCGATCCGATCCCGCATCGCCGATAATCCCGGATACAGCGGTTCCATGGCGCCGAGGAAGGCATCGCCCAGCCCGGCGGCCAGGCTGGCGAAGTCGTAGGCCGGGTCGCCGAGACCGCATCCGGCGAAATCGATGACGCCGGTGACGCGGCGCCGCGCGGCCAGGATGTTCCCGGTCCCGAAATCGCCGTGGATCACCGCAACCGGGAGATCGCCGACCCGGGCCGCGAAACCGTGGAAGGCGGCGTCGACCGCCGTTCGGGCTGTGGGCGACAGAAGGGGCAGCACATCGGCGGCCAGCCGCTGCGAAAGCTCCTGCCAGGTGTCCTCCCGCCGCCCGTCGGCGACAACCCCGGCCGGCAGCCCGTGTAGGCTGCACAGGAAGGACGCCAGATCGTGCGCCAGGCGGCGCCGGTCCTCGCCAACGAAGCCGCCGAGGGAATGGAACGCCTCTCCCGGCAGGCGGTCATGGACGGCGACGGTGCCGATCTCGCTCTCGATGATCCGGACATCCGGGACGGCGATCGGCAGGGCCGGCCGGATGCGGCCTAGCAGCCCCGCCTCGCGCCGGAGCGCCGCTACCGCCTCCGCGTGGCGGGGCAGGCGCACGATCCGGTCGCCGAAATCGAGCACCCGGTTGTTCTGGCCGGACTCGACAATGGTCGCGGAGACGGCGCGCGAGCCGACGAGGGCAGCGAGCCTGGCGAGGGCCGGCTGGTCGAGCAGAGTACCGGAGCCCTGGTCCGAGACATTCGTCATTCAGCCCAGATCCCGCTCCAGCTCGATCTCGTCGCGGATCGGGATGCCGTGGGCGCCCACCAGCGGGATCGACGGCTTGAGCCGGCGGGCGGCCTCGACTGCTCCGCGGCGAAGCACGACCAGGCGGAAGCCTCGACGCTGGTAGAAGCGCAGCGCATCGAGATTGTCGTTGGTGGTGGTCACCCGCATCACCCGGTGACCGCGGGCCTTGAGCTCAGCCGCCACGGCCTCGACCAGCGCGGTGCCGACGCCCCGCCCCGGCGGATCGGCGTCGAGCGACATCAGCTCGCCGGCCTCCGGGTCGAAGGTGGCGAGGCCCCGCCCGAAAGGCTCTGTGACGATCGCCGGCAGGTCCCGGAGATCGATCAGCCGGCCATGCAACGCCATCAGCGGCGCGCCCCAATGCGCCGTCAGGAACGCGGCCACCGCCTGACAGTCGGCCGGGCCGCTCAGTCGGAGTCCGTCGGCGCCCATGGGGTGATGTCGGCCGGTGCCGGCTGCTCCTCGGCCGCCGGGGCCGGGCGGCTTTCGGCGATTCGGGTCCAGAGCAGGCGCAGCACCTCCTGCACGCCGCCGCCCGTGGCGCCGGACAGCGCCACGACCTTGGCCTTGCGGCCGGCCGCCGCCTTCAGCGCCTTCAGCCGCGCCGCCAGCGTCTCCGCATCCAGTGCGTCGGTCTTGTTCAGGCCGACGATCTCGGGCTTCGCCGCCAGGCCGCCGCCATAGGCGGCGAGCTCGCCGCGGACCACGCGATAGGCCTCGGCCACATCCTCCTGGGTGCCGTCGACCAGGTGCAGCAGCACGCCGCAGCGCTCGACATGGCCGAGGAAGCGGTCGCCGAGTCCGGCGCCCTCGTGCGCGCCCTCGATCAGGCCGGGGATGTCGGCCAGCACGAATTCGTGGTCGTCGACCCGGACCACGCCGAGATTCGGGTGCAGCGTGGTGAAGGGATAGTCGGCGATCTTGGGCCGAGCGGCGCTGGTGGCGGCCAGGAAGGTCGACTTGCCGGCATTGGGCAGGCCGACGAGGCCGGCATCGGCGATCAGCTTCAGCCGCAGCCAGACCCAGCGCTCCTCCCCCGGCCAGCCGGGATCGGCGCGGCGCGGCGCGCGGTTGGTCGAGGTCTTGAAATGGGCGTTGCCGAAGCCGCCATCGCCGCCCTTGAGCAGCCGGACGCGCTGCCCGACCTCGGTCAGGTCGGCCAGCACCGTCTCCTTGTCGTCGTCCAGCACCTGGGTGCCGACCGGCACGCGCAGTACCGTGTCCTGCCCCTTGGCACCGGAACGGTCCGAGCCCATGCCGTGATGGCCGCGCTCGGCCTTGAAATGCTGCTGGTAGCGGTAGTCGATTAGGGTGTTGAGCCCGTCCACCGCTTCGACCCAGACGTCGCCGCCGCGGCCGCCGTCGCCGCCGTTCGGGCCGCCGAACTCGATGAACTTCTCGCGCCGGAAGGCGACGCAGCCATTCCCGCCGTCGCCGCTCTTCAGGAAGATCTTGGCTTCGTCGAGGAATTTCATGGCCGAATCGCTCTGTGCCGCCGGCCCGCCGGCCGGCCCCGATCTTGTCGCATCAAAAACAGGAAGCGGGGGAATGGTCGCCCATTCCCCCGCTTCACCAGATCTCAAGCCTGCAAGCCCCAACCTTTGAAGTTGTGGATCACATTATCCGGACGCTTGGAGATCAAGCATCCGGTTTGATCCACTGGGGGCGAGGCGTTACTCCGCGGCGTCCGCCTGGGCGATCGACACCGTGGTCCGGCCGCCGGCGGTCTTGAACTGGACGTTGCCGGGAACGAGCGCGAACAGGGTGTGGTCCTTGCCCATGCCGACATTGACGCCGGGATGGAACTTGGTGCCGCGCTGGCGGACGATGATGTTGCCCGGGACGACGACCTGGCCGCCGAACTTCTTCACGCCGAGGCGCTGACCCGCCGAATCGCGGCCGTTGCGCGACGAACCACCGGCCTTCTTATGTGCCATCTGTCGATCTCCTCTTTACGCGCCGGCGATGGCGGTGATCTTGAGCACCGTCAGGTCCTGGCGGTGGCCCTTCTTCCGCCGGTAGTTCTGGCGGCGCTTCTTCTTGAAGATGATGATCTTCGGGCCACGGGTCTGCTCGACCACCTCGGCGGTGACCGAGGCGCCGGCCAGCACGGGCGTGCCGATCTTGATGGCGCCGTCGCCGCCGACCATCAGCACCTCGTCCAGGGTGACGGACGCGCCGGGCTCGGCGTCGAGACGCTCAACCGTGACAAGTTGGTCCGGAGCAACCCGGTACTGCTTCCCGCCCGTGCGGATGACTGCGAACATGGTCAAGCTGCCGTCGACTGGGAGGACGCCCCTTGCGGTCCGTCCTCAGGTGATCAAAAACAGGCACGGGTGCCAGCCGGAACCAGCACCCGTGTCCGTGAACGCGGCACTATAGTCAGGCGCGGCCGGCTGTCAACGCCGGAATGGAGCGGACCGGGTGAAACGCCCCGCATTCGACGCTTGCATGGCCGAACGCTCTCCACTATGGTCCGCGCCGGCCACGCGGAGGGGGTCTCGACACCGCCCGCCGCGCCTCGCGGAGAGGTGCTAGAGTGGTTGAATAGGACGGTCTCGAAAACCGTTGTGTCCGCAAGGGCACCGAGGGTTCGAATCCCTCCCTCTCCGCCATTTCATTCTCACAAGTCGATCGACGCGGCTCGCCAAGGTGCGAAGCCCTGGAACCCATGCCTCGCGCAGGCGGTTCTCCGGGCATGGCGAAGTGTCACGATCCGCAAGACTGGACCATCCTGCCCTCCGGCCAGGGCGGAGGATCCGTGAGCTGCGGCGCCTATCGCGGCTGGTACAAGAAGAACAGCCAGGGCGCCATTCAGATCACCTGGACCGAGGGCCCGGAGGATGGGCCGCACGCCGTCGCCATCCAGCGTGCCGCCAACGAGGCCTGCGCCCGGGCCGATGACGGGCGCCAGGCGAGCAAGTCCGGCCGTCTGGATGCTGGAGGGTAAGAGCCCGGCTTCCCATCTATGAGGAGGCGGAGCATGGCGCATGGGCACAAGGCTTCGGACTGGACCGTCCGCCACACGACCGGCGAGGGTACGGTGGACTGCGGCGAATACCGCGGCCGGTTCCAGGTGCAGCCGGACGGCACGATCCGGATCACCTGGCAGCAGGGCCCCGGGCCGGAGGAGGACGGCGCCGTCGGCAATGCGGCGCGGGAGGCGATCGACGCCGCGATCCGGCCGCAGAGCGGGTCGTAGCCGGCCTCCCCCCCTTCCGCCGCCCCCCTCCGATGCCCGTCAGGCCTCGAAATAGGTCGGCCGGTCGATGTCGGCGATCAGCCCGGGCTGCCTCGGCTCCCAGCCCAGCATGGCCCGGGTCCGCTCGCTCGAGGTCGGGGCGTCCATCCCTGCGAACATCGCGAACCAGCCGAAATGGGCCGCCGCCTCCTCGGTGGATTTGGAGGCCACCGGCACGCCCAGGCGGCGGCCGATCACTTCGGCGATGTCCCGGAACGGCACGCCCTCCTCGGCGATCGCGTGATACCGGGCCCCGGCGGCGGGGCCGCGCTCCAGCGCCAGCCGATAGACTCGGCCGGCGTCCAGCCGGTGCACGGCGGGCCAGCGGTTGAGCCCCTCACCCACATAGGCCGACACGCCCGTCTCCCGGGCCAGGCGGCTCAGGATCGGGACGAAGCCGTGATCGCCGTCGCCATGGACCGAGGGCGGCAGGCGCACCACCGCCGCGCGCACGCCCCGCGCCGCCACTGCGGCGGCGGCCGCCTCGGACATGCGGGGATAGGAGTCGGAGTTGGGAAGGGGCGCGTCCTCCTCGGTCGCGATCGGGCCCCTCGCCTGGATCGCGGCCCCGGAGGTGACGAGCAGCGGGCGGTCGGAGCCCGCGAGAGCTTCGCCGAGCGCCTCGATGGCGCGCCGGTCGACCTCGCAGTTCTCCTTGAATCTCGAGAAGTCGTGGATGAAGGCGGTGTGGATCACGCCGTCCGACCGCGCGGCGCCGCTGCGCAGGCTGTCCAGATCCTCGAGGTCGCCCCGGTGCGGCTGCGCGCCCGCGGCAAGGAGGGATTCGGCGCCTGCGTCGGAGCGGGTCAGGCCGAGCACCTGATGGCCCGCGCCGATTAGTTCCCGGACGACGGCGGAACCGACGAAACCAGTGGCGCCGGTGACGAAGACACGCATGAGGACATCTCCGGTTGAGGACGGAGGCGACTGTCTCCCCGCATGCTATGCTGGTAAATGAGTGACCTTATACAGGTATAATACCCAACAGGATCGGCATGCCGCTCGCGAACGACAATCCGCTCGGGACCTATCTGAAGGACCGCCGCGCCAAGCTCGACCCGGCGGCCTTCGGCCTGTCCGGATCGCGCCGGCGCACGCCCGGCCTGCGCCGGGAAGAGGTGGCCCAGCGTGCCAATATCAGCGCCACCTGGTACACATGGCTCGAACAGGGCCGCGGCGGCGCGCCCTCGGCCGATGTCCTCGACCGCATCGCCCGCGCCCTGATGCTGACGGATGTGGAGCGCGAGCACCTCTTTCTGCTCGGCCTGGGCCGACCGCCCGGGATCCGCTACCAGCAGGCTGCGGCCGAGGGGGTCACGCCACGGCTGCAGCGCGTGCTCGACGCGCTGGACCCCAGCCCGGCGCTGGTGAAGACCGCCACCTGGGACGTCGTCGCCTGGAACCGTGCCGCGGCCGCGGTGCTGACCGATTACGGCTCGCTGCCGCCGGAGCAGCGCAACATCCTGCGCCTGATCTTCCTGGATCCCCGCGTCCGCGCCGCGCAGTTCGACTGGGAAGGCGTCGCCCGCTTCGTGGTGGCGGCGTTCAGGGCGGATGCGGCGCGTGCCGGCGCCGCGGCGAAGGTGGAAGCGCTGGTGGACGAGCTCTGCCGCCAGAGTCCCGACTTCGAAGCGATGTGGCGCGACAACGACGTCCGCAGCTACGGCGAGGGCGTTAAGCGCCTGCGGCACCCGATCGCCGGGCCGATCGCCTTCGAATTCTCGGCCTTCGGCGTCGACGGCCGGCCCGATCTCGGCATGGTGGTCTACAATCCGGCGACGCCGGAAGATGCCGAGCGGATCAAGTCCCTCATCGGGTCGCAGAGCTCCGCGCCGGCATGATGATCGAATTCAGGCCCCGAGCGCCGATTTCACCCGCTGCGGCAGGAACGGGTAGTGCCGCAGCCGAACGCCGCCGGTGAGCCGCGCCACCGCATTGGCGATCGCGGGACCGACCGGCGGCAGGCCGACCTGGCCGATGCCCCCGATCGGGCTCTCGGGCGTCGGAATCACGGCGACCTCGATATCGGGCACCTCGGACATGCGGATCACCCGATAGGTGTCGAAGTTCGACTCCTGCACCCGGCCGTCGACGATGTTGATCTGTTCGAACAGCGCGTGGCTGATGCCGTTCGTGATCCCGGTCATCATCAGCGCTTCGATGTGGCGCGGCTGGACCGCCACCCCCGGATCGACCGCGCACCACACCGAGTGCACGCGAATCTCGCCGCTTTGCCGGTCGAGCGACACCTCGGCGATCTGTGCGCAGTGGGAGCCGAACGCATCGGAATAGGCGAGGCCGAGCGCCCGTTCGTCGCGCGGGCGGTCCCATTCCGCCATCCGCGCGACTGTCTCGATCACCCTGCGCGCCCGCGGCTGGTCCTTCAGCAACTCCAGCCGAAGCGCCAGGGGATCGACACTTCTGGCCGCCGCGATCTCGTCGACGACGCATTCGATCGCGAACCTGGTGTAGCCGACCCCGACCGCGAACCAGAAGCCGACGTCCAGCCCGTTGTCCTGGCGGATATACTCGATCCGATGCGCCGGGACGGCGTAGTTGAACTCCGCGCCCTCGGTCACGACGTCGTCATGGCCTCCTGCGCTCTCGAGCAGCCTGGGCATGGTCCGGGCGAAAATGGAATCCGCCACGATGCGATGCCGCCAGCCGAGGATGGCCCCGCCGCCGTCGAGCCCGACCTGGATGTGCTGCGCCGCGAGCGGCCGGAACTTGTCGTGCCGGACGTCGTCTTCGCGGCTCCAGACGACCTTGACCGGACGGCCCTGCACCGCCTTGGCCAGCGACACCGCATCGATGATGAAGTCGGCCTCCGCCTTGCGGCCGAAGCCGCCGCCGAGCAGCGTCGTGTTCACCTTGACCTTGTCCGGGGTGGTGCCGACCACCTCCGCGGCGAAGCCCTGCGTACCCGTCGGGCCCTGAGTCGGCGCCCAGATTTCGACCGTGTCGCCGGCCACAAGCGCCGTGGCGTTCATCGGCTCCATGGTCGCGTGGCAGACATGGTCGCTCATGTAGTCGACCGCGATGACCGTCGCGGCCCCCGAGATCGCCGCCGATGCATCGCCTTCGGCGAGGGCATCGACGCCCGTCCGGGAGAGGTCGCGGCCGACGCTGCGGTACTGTTCCAGCAGCCGGTCGCTGGTGTAGCGGCGGACCCGCGATGACGCGCTCCAGGTCACGTCGAGCAGATCCTTGGCCCGCATCGTCGCCTCGATCGTTTCGCCGATGACACCGACGCCATAGGGCAGCGGGACGATCTGCCTGATGCCCGGTACGGCCCTGGCTGCGGCGTCGTCGATGGCTTCCGGCGTCTCGTCCTGAACGGGTGCCCGCAAGACCGCCCCGTACAGCATGCCCGGAAGCTGCACGTCGCTGCCGAACATCGCGCTGCCGTCGACCTTCGACGGCACGTCGACGCGGGTCATCTTCGGATCGCCGATGTAGCGCCACCGCTCGCGCGGCTTCAGATCGGCGACGGTCGCCTGCGGCAGCGGATCGGGAAGCTCGCCGGCCGCGGCGATCTCGCCGTAACCGAGCGAGCGGCCCGACGGTGCGTGCACGACCCGATTGGGCTCGGTCGTGAGCTCGCCCGCCGGTGCGTTCAGCAGGCCGGCGGCACCCGCGATCAGGACCTTGCGGGTCTGGGCACCGACCAGGCGCAGCATCTCGTAGTAGCCCCGCGTGGATTCGCTGCCGCCGGTCAGCTGGATGCCGTAGAAGCCCGGATTGCCGTAGGTCTCCGCATCGGACGGAGCCTGGACGACGCGCACCTTGCCCCAGTCGGCATCCATGTCCTCGGCAATGAGCAACGGCAGCGTCGTCATGATGCCCTGCCCCATCTCGGAGGCCGGTGACATGACGGTCACGGTGCCGTCGGCCGCAATGGCCACCCAGGCATTCGGCCGATAATGGCCCTCAGCCGCCAGCGTCACGGCGGCGCCCAAGGCGTTTCCGGGCAGGCCGCCGAACGCGACGGCAATGCCGAAACCGCCGGCGGTGACGAGAAAGCTGCGCCGCGAAAGTGCGCGGCTGTGAGGCTTCAAGGTCGCGATCACGGCTCAGGCCTCCCGTGCCGCACGCTGGATGGCGCTGATGATCCGCAGATAGGTCCCGCAGCGGCAGATGTTCCCGTCCATGTGCTCGATGATCTGCTCGCGGGTGGGACTGGGGTTGCTCGCGAGGAGGGCTGCGGCCTGCATGATCTGCCCGGACTGGCAGTAGCCGCATTGCGGCACCTGCTCCGCGATCCAGGACTTCTGCAGCGGGTGGCTGGCGTCCGGCGACAGACCTTCGATCGTCGTCACCGCCCGGCCGGCCACGCTCTCGAGCGGGGTCACACAGGAGCGCGCCGGCTCGCCGTCGACATGCACGGTGCAGGCGCCGCACTGCGCGATGCCGCATCCGAACTTGGTGCCGGTGAGCTTCAGATGCTCCCGGATCACCCACAGCAGCGGTGTGTCGTGCCTGGCGGCGACGTCCACCGCGCGCCCGTTGATCGTGAACGCTGTCATGAAGGCTGCTCCCTCCACCCGGTTACAGGCTTTCGGAGGCACTGCCCCTGGATCACCTCCGCTGGATAGTCCAACGATAGGAGTCCGCCGACAGACGAGCTATGCTGGAAAGTCCGCATTATCTTCGCGATCGTCCAGGACAGCTCATGGATCCGCTTTCAGACGTGCTGTCGCTGCTGAAGCCGCGCAGCTATGTGTCGGCCGGCTTCGATGCCGGCGGAGACTGGTCGATCCAGTTCGACCACCAGCACGACCGGATCAAGTGCTACGCCGTGGTGTCCGGCGCGTGCTGGCTGTCCGTGGAGGGCGTTCCCGACCCGGTGCGCCTGAGGGCCGGGGACTGCTTCGTGCTGCCGAGCGGCCGGCCCTTCCGGCTGGCCAGCGACATGGCCTTGGCGCCTGTCGATGCCGGCACTGTCTTTCCGCCGGCGCGGGATGGCGGCGTCGTCACCTTCAACGGCGGCGGGGACTTCTTTCTGGCCGGCAGCCGCTTCGCCGTCAGCGGCGACCATGCCGGCATCCTGCTGCGGATGCTGCCGCCCATCGTGCATATCCGGAAGGAACCGGACCAGGCGGCGCTGCGCTGGTCCGTCGAGCGGATGATGCAGGAGCTGCACGAGCGCCAGCCCGGCGGTTTTCTGATCGCTCAGCACCTCGCCCATATGATGCTGGTCCAGGCCTTGCGGCTGCACCTGGAGGACGGGTCGGGAGGCGGCGTCGGCTGGTTCTCCGCCCTGGCGGACAGGCAGATGGGCGCGGCGATCGGCGCCATGCATGCCCGACCGGCGCATCGCTGGACGCTGCAGGCGCTGGCGGCGCATGCCGGCATGTCGCGATCGAGCTTCGCCCTGAGGTTCAGGGAGACGGTCGGGGAGACGCCGATGGAATACCTGACGCGCTGGCGGATGCTGCTGGCGGCGGACAGGCTGGCGAATTCCGGCGATCCCGTCTCCGCAATCGCCCTGTCGCTGGGCTACGAATCCGAGAGCGCCTTCAGCACCGCCTTCAAGCGGGTGATGGGCTGCTCGCCGCGGCAATATGGCCGCGGCGCCCGCCTCGTCTCCCCGTATGGGGAGACGGCAACAGGGCGATGAGCACGGACGAGATGCGTCCTGCGCCGGTCAGCGCGGCTGCGGCCGCAGCGTCAGGAGGTCCGCGATCCGGTTATGCGAGATCATCTCCGCCTGCAACTGATCGTGGGCGGCGTTGACCGGGTCGATGCCGTCCCTGTAGGGGCCGACCGTCAGCCGCGATGGCCGTCCGCCGAACTCCATGGCGGCCAGCGCGACGACCGCGTCCGAAACCTCCTTCGGGTCGAGCTCCGGATCGGGAACGAGATCGGCCAGCATCGCCTCGATATGGCGCGCATAGGGCTCCGTCCGCGCGCGCTCGGCATCCGGGAGGTCGTTCAGCATCCGCTCCCAGTGGCGCACCGCATTGGCCTGCAGTTGCGTCGGGTAGGCGCCGGCGGGCTGCACCACGACCACCTCGATGTTGGAGGCGGCGGCTTCGTAGGCGAGCGCATCGGCGGCGGCCTCGACGGCCAGCTTCGATGCGCAATAGCCGCCCAGCATCGGGTCGATGGCGCGGCCGAGCGCGCTCGACATCTGGATGATCGTCCCGCCGCGCTGGGCGCGCATCTGCGGCAGCACCGCGCGGTACAGGCGCAGCGCCCCGTTCAGGTTGGTCTCCAGATTGGCGCCGAACCAGGCCGGCGTCTGCACCTCCACCGGGCCCGGGACGACGATGCCGGCATTGCTGACCAGCACGTCGATCCGCCCGGCGGCGGCGGCCACGCGGGAGATGCCGGCGGCGACCGACGCGTCGCTCAGCACGTCGATCTCGACCACCTCCAGGCTCAGGCCGTCCTTGGACAGTGCGGCGAGCTCGCGGGCTGCCGGCGCGTTGCGGCCGCCGGGATCGCGCATCGTCGCGAAGACCCGCGCGCCCTGCCGGGCGAAGCCTTCCGCCATCAAGCGGCCGAAGCCGGAGCTGGTGCCGGTGATCACGACCACCGGAGGCTGCGCCGCCTGCGCCCAGAGCGGGCGGGCCATCGCCATCAGCCCCGCCGCCATGCCGGCCTGCAGCAGCACCCGGCGGCTGGTTCCGGCCCGCAGCCGACCTTCGTCATTCACGGCCATCGAACGCCCTCCCGTGGTCATCGACGGCCGCAGGATCACATGGCGGGGAGGCGTCGCGGTAGGAGCAACAATTTGGAAACACCGTCTCACATGCGCCAACAGCGGTGCCGGCTTCGGCGCCCGGTCAGGCAGCCCGGGCGCGAAGCTTGGCGGCGAGGAAATCCAGCAGGGCGCGGTGCGCCGCGGTGGGATGACGGCCGCTCGCATAGACCGCATACAGGCCGCCGCTGTCGACGCTGTGCCGTTTCAGGACCTGCCGGAGCCTGCCGGCATCGAGATCGTCCTGGACGACGCCGGTGGGCAGCAGGGCGAGCCCCAGGCCGGCCACCGCGGCGCGGAGCGCGGCCTGCGCGCTGTTGACGGCGATGCGGCCCTGCATATGGACCTCCTCCGGCCCCTGCGGGCCATCGAGCCGCCAGACGGCGCTGTCCACGGACGGACCCAGCACGACGGCGTCATGCGCGGGCAGGTCGCCGACCGACCGCGGCGTGCCCCGGCGCGACAGATAGTCGGGGCTGGCGACCACGATCCGCTTCGCCGGGCCGAGCTTGCGGGCGACGAGGCTCGAGCTGGAGAGCCGGCCGGTGCGGATGGCGATGTCGATACGCCTCTCGATGAGATCGACATAGTCGTCGCTGAGGTGTAACTCCACCTTGACGTCCGCGAACCGGGTGCAGAACTCTGCCACCCACTCGATCAGGTAGCGCACGCCGAAATAGACGGGCGCCGTCAGCCGCAGCGTGCCGCCGGGCACCCGCTGCGCCGCCGCGACCCGCTCGGACGCGGCTTCCAGATGCCGGAGGCCGAGATCGACCTCGTCGAGATAGGCGCGGCCGAGCGAGGTCAATTCGATCTTGCGCGTCGTGCGGTGCAGCAGGCGCGCCCCGATCTCCTCCTCCAGCCGCGCGATGTTCCGGCTGACGGTCGCCTTCGGCAGGCCCAGCATCCGCGCGGCACCGGAAAAGCTGCCCGCCTTCACCACACGCGAGAACAGGATCAGGTGGTTGAGATCGACCGCCAATTGGCGACTCCGATGGAACAGTCACCCCCGAATGTCACACCAACGATAACGTCGTTTCGCTATCCTCGAAAGGAGACGCTCATGTCAGCGGAAGGCCCGATGAACCGTTTCGTCGTCATCTCCGGCTGCTCGGGCGGCGGCAAGTCGACGCTGCTGGCGGAGCTCGGCCGGCGCGGGCACGCGGTGGTGGAGGAGCCCGGGCGGCGCATCGTCAAGGAAGAGTTGGAGAACGGCGGCCAGGCGCTGCCCTGGGTGGACGGAGCTGCCTTCGCCCGCCGCGCCGTCGCCATGGCGCTGGCCGACCGCGCCGCGGCCGAGGCGCGTGAGGGTTGGGTGTTCTTCGACCGCGGCCTGGTCGACGCCGCGGCGGCGCTGCAGCACATGACCGGCGAGCCGGCGCTGGAGACGCTGGCCCGGCCGCATCCCTATCACCGACGGGTGTTCCTGACCCCGCCCTGGCCCGAGATCTACGGCACCGATCCGGAGCGGCGCCACGGCCTCGACGCGGCCGTGGCCGAATACGAACGGCTGCTCAAGGCCTATCCGGCGCTCGGCTATGAGGTCGTCGTCCTGCCGAAGGTGAGCGTGGCCGAGCGCGCCGACTTCGTGCTGGACGCGCTGGCGGCGTAGCTATTTCGGCGGCAGGGAGCGGACGAAGGCGAGCGCCGCGTCGAGCAGCCGCCGGCGCAGGGCGTCGTCGCCGAAGGCCGCCGGCCCGGCCCGCACCCAGCCCGGCATGCGCCGGCCCTGCATGATCATCGGCGCGACGTCCGGCTGCTCCAGCGCCCAACCGTCGTTGCCCTTGCCGAGGCGGACCAGCATCCCGTCGACGCGGGCGCCGCACAGCAGATTGCCGTGCAGCAGCCAGGCCAGGCCGCCGAACATCGGCTTCTCGTCCAGGCCGGGCTCTGCGCCCAGCGCCTCCCGCACCAGCTCCTCCAGCCCCGGATCCCGCGCCATGCCGCCCCCTCAGCCTGGACCTGCCACCTTCTCGGCGATGCCGCGGTTGCGGGTCAGCATCGCCATCACCGCGTCGCGCGCCTTCTGCGGGTCGCGGCCGCGGATGCCCTCGGCGATCGCCATATGGTAATCGGCCGAAGGGCTGTAGGCGTATTCCGCGGCGATGCCGTGCGCCGAGACCAGGAACTGCACCCGCAGCAGCACATCGAGCGGCCGGGCGAAGCCGGACAGCAGCCGGTTGTGCGAGGCGTTCAGCACCGCCAGGTGGAAGGCGACGTCGGTGTCCAGCACCTGCGGCATGGCCTCGATCGCCAGCCGCGCCGCCAGGGCGACGATCGCCTCCGCCTCCTCCGCCGAGGCCCGCTCGGCCGCGAGCTCCGCCGCCCGCGGCTCGACGATCTCGCGCAGCTCGGAGATCTCGACCAGGAAGCGGCCGATCCCGTCCGGTTCGCGCAGATGCCAAGCCAGCACGTCGGGATCGAGGATCGACCATTCCTCCCGCGGCCGGACGCGCGAGCCGTAGCGGCGGGCGGTGCGGATCAGCCCCTTGCCGGCCAGGACCTTGATCGCCTCGCGCATGGCGTTGCGGCCGACCGCGTATTCGGCCGCCAGCTCGGTCTCGGTCGGTAGCGGCCCGTCGCTGTCGTAGCGGCCGGCGACGATGGCCCGGCCCAGCGCCTGCACCGTCTGGCGCACCGCCCCGCCCGCGAGCGAGCGGCCGGAAGCGCCGGCCAGGGTGCGCTCCAGCAAGGCGGCCAGCGCCTCCGGATCCTGGGCTCCTGGTGAAGGTCCGCTGGAAGGAGAGAGCCGCCGATCCGCCAATGCCGCGCCGTGGAAACAGGTCAGAAAATGCTCGCCGAGGTCGTCATCGGACACCAGCGCGAGAGCTTGAGATAGGGTAGCAGCACCCGGTGCGCCGCGTCATCCCCGATGCGGGCCAGCGCCTCGACCGCGTAGCCGCGGACATACCGGTTCGGGTCCCCGGTCAGCACCCGGCCGAGCGCCGGCACCGCCGCGGCGGCCGCCTGCCCCATCCGCGCCAGGCCGAGCACGGCGTCGAAGCGCACCTCCTCGTCCGCGTCGTCCAGCGCCTGGACCAGCGCGGCGACGATCGTGTCATCGGCCGGCTTCAGCCCCAGCGCCTCGACCGCGGCGATGCGCAGATGCGGGTCGGCGTCGCGGGTGGCGGCGATCAGCGCGTCGCGCACCTCCGGCCCGGTGCCGGCGATCTCGCCGAGGGCGAAGGCGGCGAGCTTGCGCGCCCGGCCGGCGCCGTCCCGCAGCAGGCGCAGCAGCCCCGGCACGGCCGGCGCCCCGACCTCGACCAGCCCGTAGGTGGCGGACAGGGCGACGCAATCCTTCGCCGTCAGCCGGCCGGCATCGCTCTTGACCGTGCCGTCCTCCGGGTCCTGGCGGGTGTCGGCCTCGACCCGCTGCAGCAGGTCCGGCAGCGCCGCCTCGCCGATCGCGCCCAGGGCATAGGCTGCGTCGAGCTGCAGCGCCTCGTCGTCGCCGTCGAGCCAGGGCAGCAGCGCAGGCACCAGCGCCGCGGCGGCGGGGCCGAGATCGGCGATGGTCGACATCGCCGTCGCGGCCTGCGTCGGCGTGCCGGCAAGGGCCGCACGCAGGGCGTCGAGATCCGGCGAGCCTCCGGCCGCGGTGCCGCCGGTCAGCCAGCGCCACTGCGCCTTCCACGCCGCCTCCATCGGAAAGGACGGCAACTGCTGCGGCGCCCGCCAGGCCGGGTCGGCATGCGGCCAGGCCGGGGCCCCGACCGGGGCCATGCGGATGAACTCGAACTTCATCATGAACCGCTTGTCCGCGGTCAGGTTCTTCATCTTCCGGTGCCAGATGTCGTAGTGGATCATCAGCACCGATCCGGCGGGGCCGGAGCCGTTCTTCTCCAGCGCATCCGGATCCCGGATCCCGGCGGCGAGCAGATGGCTGCCCGGCACCACCCCGGTCGGCCCCAACTCGGCCGGCGTGTCCTGCGGGTAGTACATGATCATGACCCAGCGCGGCCGGTGGTTCCGCACCCGGCGCATGTAGCCCCAGTAGCTGTCCTTGTGCCAGTTCTGGATCGGCGAGCCGGGCGGGTTCTTATGCAGGGCCCGGTGCGGGTGCATTGCGTAGTCCGGCCCCAGCACGCTGGTCAGCGCGCCCTTCACCACCGGGTCCTCGAACACGGCGTTGATCTCCGGCACCAGCGGCAGGAGGTTGTTGCCGGGGTTTTCGTGCCGGTCGCCGCCGATCAGCTCGTCGAAGCGCTGGAAGATCTGGTCGTGGAACGACTTCGGCAGCGCCGTCTGCAGCACCAGATAGCCGTTCGCCAGGAACTGCCGGATCTGCGCATCGGTGAGGAGGCGCGGCGCCTCGGCCTGCGCCGGAACATGCATGTCCATAGTCGTTCCCTTCCCGCCCCCTTCTTGTGGCTCTTCCGATGATGCGACTCTAAGTGGGATTTAGCAAGTCTAGATCCCATCTAAAACTCTTACCGCCCGCCGAAGCCCGAATTCATGGCGATGCCGCTGAAGATGTAGCGTTGCAGCAGGATGGTCAGGCACAGGCCGGGGATCATCGAGATCGCGGCGCCGGCCATCAGGTAGTTCCACTGCGTGCCCTGCTGGGTCTGGAACATGGTGAGGCCGAGCGGGATGGTGGCATGCTCGGTGCCGTTCACGATGATCAGCGGCCACAGGAAGCTGTTCCACTGCGCCGTGAAGGTGAACAGGGCCAGGAGGCCCAGGACCGGCAGCGACATAGGCAGGATGATGCTGACCAGGATGCGCAGCCGCGAGGCGCCGTCGCACAGCGCCGCCTCCTCCAGCTCGCGCGGGATGGTCTTGAAGAACTGGCGCAGCATGAAGGTGCCGAAGGAGCCGAAGGCGACCGGCAGGATCAGCGCCTGGAAGGTGTTGACCCAGTCCAGCCTGCTGATCAGCAGGAACAGCGGGATCACCAGTACCGCCTGCGGGATCATCAGCGTCGAGAGATAGGTCAGGAACAGCGTGTCGCGGCCGACGAAGCGCAGCCGGGCGAAGGCATAGGCGGCGAGGCTGGAGACGGTCAGCACGATCACGGTGACGGCGCCGGAGACCAGTGCGCTGTTCAGGAAGAAGCGGCCGAAGGGCAGGTAGACCCAGGCATCGAGGAAGTTGCCCCACTGCCAGTCGCTGGGCAGCAGGCGCGGCGGCACGGCCAGGACCTCGCCATTCGGCCGGATCGCGTTGGTCAGCATCCAGAAGAACGGGAACAGGAAGGCCAGCGCCACCAGCGCCATCGCCCCCTGCGAGACCAGAGTGCCGGCGGTGACGGCGCCGGCCGCCTTGGGCCTAGTCGTCATAATGCACCCATTTCCGCTGCAGCCGGAACTGGAGCGCCGTGAGCGCCATGATGATGACGAACATCACCCAGGCGATCGAGGAGGCGTAGCCCATCCGGTAGGTGGTGAAGCCGTTCTGGTAGATGAAGAAGCCGAGCGTCGCGGTGGCGGCGCCGGGCCCGCCGCGGGTCATGGAATAGACCTGGTCGAAGACCTGCAGCGCGGTGATCGCGGTCATCACCGTGCCGAAGAACAGGGTCGGCGAGATCAGCGGCAGCTTGATCCGCCAGAAGCGCTGCCAGGCATTGGCGCCGTCGATCTGGGCGGCGTCGAGATAGGTCTGCGGGATCGATTCCAGCGCCGCCCCGAACAGCAGCAGGTTGTAGCCGAAGCCCGACCACAGCGAGACGATGACGATCGCCTGCATCGCCCAGTTCGGGTCGACCAGGAAGTTCGGGATCGGCAGGCCGAGCGACTGGACGAGCCAATCCATCAGCCCGCCCGGGGTGAAGATCAGCACCCAGACCAGCGAGGCGCCGATCATCGGGGTGAAGGTCGGCAGGAAGAAGATCAGCCGGAAAAACCGCTTGCCCCACCGCAGGCTGGAGATCCAGACCGCCATGCCGACCGCCAGCACGATGTTCAGCACCAAGTACTCGGTCGTGTAGAAGACGGTGTTGACCAGCGCCCGCCAGAAGCTGGGGTCGACCGTGAACAGCCGGGTGTAGTTGGCCAGGCCGACGAATTTCGGCTGGTTCAGCAGCTGCCAGTTGGTGAAGCTGAGCGCCAGCGACGCCACCAGCGGGAACAGCAGGAAGGCGAGGAAGCCGAGCAGGCTGGGCAGCAGGAACCAGAAGGCGGCCCGCCCTTCCGCCCGGAAGGCCCGACGCCGCCGCTGCGCCCGCGGGGCAGCCGCCACCGGCGTTCCGAGATCCTGGGCCTGCACGGTCATTCGGCGGCCAGGCCCTGCACGGTGTCCAGCACCTCGGCGCCGGTCTGCGACCCGCTATATGCCAGCGGCGCATATTGCTCCAGCAGCTCGTACACCGTGTTCCAGTTGGCGGTGGTGCGGTAGGGCTGGGCGTTCTTCAGGGCGAAGTCGATGGTCTCGCGGGCATTGGCGACGCCTTGTGCCGCGACGTCGTACCAGTAGCCCTGCTGCGCGGTCCGGGCCGGGAAGGCGCGGCCCTGCGATGCCAGATACTGCTCCGCCTCCGGCCCGGTCAGCACCTGGATCGCCTTCCAGGCCAGGTCCTTGTGCGGGCCGGCCTTGTTGATGCCGAAGCCCGAACCGGCGCTGAAGGTGATGCTGCCGGCCTTGCCGGCGGGCAGCGGCGCCAGCCCGACCGGGAAGTTGGAGGATTTGCGGATGTTGATCATCTCCCACGGGCCGGTGACGTACATGGCGACGGTGCCGGCCAGGAAGCGGCCGCGGGCGATGTCGCCGGAGGGCTGGCCGCTGGCCGCGATCACCGGCGCCACCTTCTCCTTGGTCACCAGATCGACGTAGGACTGGAACGCGGCCTGCAGCTCCGGGTCGGCGAAGTTCAGCCCGCCCTCCTCGGTCAGGTACTTCGCCCCGTCGGACAGCGCGAATTCCAGCCAATCGCTGGCGGTGACCGCGAAGCCGTAATTGCCGTCCTGGGTCAGCGCCTTGGCCGCGGCCAGGAAATCATCCCGTGTCCAGCCGGCCTTGGGCGGCTCGACCTTGTATTTCGCGAACAGGTCGCGGTTGTAGTAGACGACCAGGGGCCCGAAGTCATAGGGCAGCGCGTAGAGATGCCCGCCATAGCTGAGGCCGTCGAGGATCGAGCGGTCGAACTGGCCGAGGTCGAAGCCCTCCTTCACATAATCGTCCAGCGGCTCGAACAGGGTGGTGAAGTTGGACAGGCGCAGTGACTGGATGCTGACGATGTCGGGCAGCGTGTTGGACGCCGCGAGGGTCGGCAGCTTGGTCCAGTAGTCACGCCAGGGGGAGGTCTGCAGCTCGACCTTGATGTCGGGGTACTGCTTGTTGATCAGCCCGGCGACATGCTTCCAGGCCTCGATCTCGGCATCGGTGCCGGCCCACATCTGCCAGGTCAGGGTCACCGGCTCGGCCCGGGCCGGGGCGGCGGACAGCAATGCGGCGGCGGCCACCGTCAGAATGGTCGTCAGCGTCTTCATGGCGTTCGTCCTCCTGCTGCGGCCGCCTTCTGCCGGGCGGGCGCTTGATGGGCGAGTCCGGCCGGGCTCAGCCGTCCTTCAGGAACAGCTCGATCACCGGCACGGTCACGTCGGGCCGGCGCACCGGCAGCTCCAGCGTCAGGGTGCCGGCGGTCAGCGGCACATGGGTGTTGCCGCCCAGCGCGGGGTCCTTCGGTTCCAGCCGCTTCACCTCGCTGGCATCGTGCAGCAGCTGGGCGTAGGCGACCTTGCCGCCGAGCCCGTCGAGATGCAGGTGCCGGAACGGCCAGGCGAAGAGATGGACGTAGAGCCGGTTGCCGTTGCGGGTCAGCCGGCAGTCGCGCGGCACCGGGATCTCGGGGCCGGCCGGGCCGCAGCCATAGATGCTGCGGCCGTGCAGATCGAGCCATCGGCCATAGACCTCGAGCGCCGCCTTGGCGCGGTCGTCGAAGGTGCCGCGGCCGGTCGGGCCGACATTCATCAGCAGGTTGCCGCCCATGGCGACGTTGTCGACCAGCAGCTGGATCAGCTGCTCCGGGCTCTTCCAGCTGGTCTCGTCACGGTGATAGCCCCAGGAGCCGCTGAAGGTGTGGCAGGATTCCCAGGTCACCGCCTGGCCCAGCACCCGCGGTGCCTCCCGCGGCAGGAACTGCTCCGGCGTCGTGATGTCGGGCGGCACGCTCAGCGCCTCCTCGAGATCGAGCCGGTTGTTGACCAGCGCGTCCGGCTGCAGCTCGCGTACCAGCGCCAGCAGCTGTTCGCTCTCCCAGTCCTTGTGGCCCTTGCCCGGCAGGTCCTCGTAGGGCCGGTTCGGGTAGGAGAAGTCGAACCACAGGATGTCGATCTTGCCATAGCCGGTCAGCAGCTCGCGCACCTGGTCGCGCATATAGGCGGCGTAGCGGCGCATGTCCCGCCCCTGGTTCAGCGCCGCCGCCTCCGGATGGTTGCGCTGCGGGTGGTGCACGTCGATGGCGAAGTCCGGGTGATGCCAGTCGAGCAGCGAATAGTAGAAGCCGACCTTCAGCCCCTCGGCCCGGAACGCCTCGACGAAGGGCTTGATCAGGTCGCGGCCATAAGGAGTGTTGGTCGCCTTGTAGTCGGTGACCTTGCTGTCCCACAGGCAGAAGCCCTCATGGTGCTTGGCGGTCAGCACCACGTATTTCATTCCGGCCTTGCGGGCCCGCGCCGCCCAGTCGCGCGGGTCGTAGAGGTCGGGATCGAAATGCTCGAAATAGGTGCGGTAGGCGTCGTCGCCGATCTCCTCCCGGCTCTTCACCCATTCGTGCCGCGCCGGCAGGGCGTAGAGGCCCCAATGGATGAACATGCCGAAGCGGTCGTGGACGAACCAGGCCTTCTTCTCCTCCGGCAGGAAGGTGGCGCTCATGGGCGGGCCTCCTGGTCGTCGCGCCAGGCGCTGCCGTCGGGGAAGCGGTGGGCCTGGAGCGAGGCGGGCTTCATGGTGATGGAGTAGCCGGGCGTGGTCGGCGCGACGTAGCAGCCGTCCACGATCCGCACCGGGTCGGCGAAATGCTCGTGCAGATGGTCGACATATTCGATGAAGCGGCGGTCCTTGCTGCCGCTGACGGCGACGAAGTCCCACATCGACAGGTGCTGCACGTATTCGCACAGGCCGACGCCGCCGGCATGGGGGCAGACCGGCACGCCGAACTTGGCGGCCATCAGGATGATGGCCAGGTTCTCGTTCACGCCGCCGACCCGGGCCGCGTCGATCTGGCAGAAGCCGAGGGCCGCGGCCTGCAGGTACTGCTTGAACATCACCCGGTTGTGCACGTGCTCGCCGGTCGCGACCCGGGTGCCGTAGCGCCGCAGCACCCGGTCGATCGCGGCATGGCCGAGGATGTCGTCGGGGCTGGTCGGCTCCTCCACCCACAGCGGCTTGAAGGGCAGGAGGGCGGTCGACCATTCGATCGCCTGGCCGACATCCCAGACCTGGTTGGCGTCGACCATGAAGGTCAGCTCGTCGCCGATCTCGCCCCGCACCAAAGCGGCGCGCGCCAGGTCGGCCTCGCGGTCGGCGCCGACCTTGATCTTGAACGCCTTGAAGCCCTGGGCCAGCGCCTCGCGCACCAGGCGGCGGATCTTGTCGTCGCTGTAGCCGAGCCAGCCGGCGCTGGTGGTGTAGGCGGGATAGCCTTCGGCCAGCAGCCGCTCGATCCGCGCAGCCTTGCCGGCCTCCTGCTTGCGCAGCAGCTCCTCCGCCTCGGCCGGCGTCAAGGCGTCGGTGATGTAGCGGAAATCAATGCAGCGCACCGTCTCCTCGGGCGTCATGTCGGCGAGCAGGCGCCACAGCGGTTTGCCTTCCTCCTTGGCCCAGAGGTCCCAGATCGCGTTCAGCATCGCCGCGGTGGCGAGCTGCATCACCCCCTTCTCCGGCCCCAGCCAGCGCAGCTGGCTGTCGCCGGTCAGGTGGCGGTAGGTGGCTCCCATGTCTCGGGTGAACTCGGAGAGGTCCCGGCCCAGCACCGCCGGCTTTAAAGCTTCGATCGCGGCGCAGACGATGTCGTTGCCGCG
This sequence comes from Inquilinus limosus DSM 16000, assembly GCF_000423185.1. GTDB lineage: Bacteria > Pseudomonadota > Alphaproteobacteria > DSM-16000 > Inquilinaceae > Inquilinus > Inquilinus limosus. The sequence continues at coordinate 60,460 of NZ_AUHM01000018.1, forward strand.
GCCGATAGCGAAGGTCAGGCCGTGGCCCTCCGGACCGTCGTCGGTCGACAGGATCACGTAGGCGGCGGAATAGTCGGGATCGGGATTCATCGCGTCCGACCCGTCCAGCCTCTTCGCGGTCGGGAAACGGATGTCGAGGACGCTGATCCGATCGATCTTCACGGGTGTCTCCGTCCCAGAACGGCGCGCCATGACGGCGGCGCCAAGCGACGTTCCACGACCGCTTCTTCCGGCGGCTATTCCCCTGCCAGGCGACGGCAGGCCTTGGCATTAGGGCTCCGCTGCGGCTAGGCTGTCAAGTGGTCAGGCCAGCTCAGATGGGATTTAGACGACCCCGTCTGGTCCGGCCGAGCCGAGGTGGATTTCATCGAGCGGCAGGGCGCGATGCCCCTTCAGGCGGTCGTCAATCGCAAGCTGTACATCCAGATCGCCGAGCAGATCACGGCGCTGATCGAATCGGGCGAGTTCAGGCCGGGGCAGCAGCTGCCCTCCGAGCGCGACCTGGCGCAGGAGCTGGGGGTCAGCCGCCCGACCGTGCGCGAGGCGCTGATCGCGCTGGAGGTGGCGGGGCTGGTCGAGGTCAAGATCGGGGTCGGCGCCTTCGTCCGCGCCGCGGCCAAGGCCCCCCTGCCCGAAGCCGACCATTCGGCGCTGGAGATCATGCAGGCCCGCGCGGTGGTGGAGCCGGAGCTGGCGGCGCTGGCGGCCCGCCACATCACGGCCGAGGGCCGGGCCGAGCTGGCCGGCATCGTCGCCGCCATGCGCGGCCAGACGGCGCGTCGGGAATGGTCGCAGGACTCGGACCGGGCCCTGCATCTGCTGATCGCCGAGCATTGCGGCAACCAGGCGCTGCGGGAGATCGCCCTGACCCTGTGGCGCGGCCGCGAGGAGGGGCTGAGCGCCGCTTTCCACCAGCATCTGGCGCGCCAGCCGGCCCTCTTGGACCACATCATGGCCGACCATGACGGCATCGCCGCCGCCATCGCCGCCGGCGACCCGGACCGGGCCCGGGCGGCGATGGCCGCGCATCTCGATTATGTGCAGAAGGAGATGCTGGCGGTGTGGGACTGACGGTCTTCAATGCCATTCCTGAATGGATCGATGCCCATTCGGAAATAGAAGTGGATCGAACCGGCTCCTAGGGTTCGCCCCGAGAACAGGGCTTTCACAGCCGAATCCGGGAGGAACCCGATGGCCGTCACCACCGCCGTCGACCGCGTCGCCAGGAGTCGCGTCCGCTATCAGATTCTTCTGATGCTGTTCGCGGTGACGGTGCTCAACTACGCCGACCGCGCCATCATCTCCGTCGCCGGCACCCCGCTCTCGAAGGAGTTCGGGATCGACCCGGTGGCGATGGGGTACATCTTCTCGGCCTTCAGTTGGTCCTATGTCGCGGCGCAGGTGCCGGGCGGCTGGCTGCTCGACCGCTACGAGACCAAGCGTGTCTATGCCCTCGGCATCCTGTTCTGGTCGCTGTTCACCTTCCTGCAGGGCTGGGCTGGGTTCTTCGGCGCCGGCGCCGCGGTCGCCTTGCTGTTCCTGTTCCGCCTCGCCGTCGGTCTGTCCGAGGCGCCGTCCTTCCCGGGCAACGCCCGGATCGTCGCCGCCTGGTTCCCCAGCGCCGAGCGCGGCACGGCGTCGGCGATCTTCAACTCGGCCCAGTACTTCGCGCCGGTGATCTTCGCCCCGCTGACCAGCTGGATCGTGCAGGAATATGGCTGGCGCTGGGCCTTCTTCGTCATGGGCGCGCTCGGCATCGTCCTCGTGGCCCTGTGGAACCGCACCATCCACGGGCCCAAGGAGCACCCGTCGGTCAACCGGGCGGAGCTGGAGCATATCGAGCAAGGCGGCGCGCTGATGTCGATCGGCGGCGCCAAGCCCGGCGCGTCGGCGGTACGGTGGAGCGACGTCAAGCAGCTGCTCGGCAACCGCATGCTGCTCGGCATCTACATCGCCCAGCACTGCATCAACGTGATCACCTACTTCTTCCTGACCTGGTTCCCGATCTACCTGGTCAATGATCGCGGCATGTCGATCCTGAAGGCCGGCTTCGTCGCCTCGCTGCCCGCCCTGTGCGGCTTCATCGGCGGCGTGCTGGGCGGCGTCATCTCCGACCACCTCTACAAGCGCACCGGCTCGCTGACCCTGGCGCGGAAGCTGCCGATCGTCTGCGGCATGCTGCTGTCGATGACCATCATCGGCTGCAACTACGTCGACGACCCGACGCTGGTGGTCGGGCTGATGGCGCTGGCCTTCTTCGGCAAGGGCATCGGCGCGCTGGGCTGGGCCGTGGTCTCCGACACCTCGCCGAAGGAGATCGCGGGGCTGAGCGGCGGGCTGTTCAACATGTTCGGCAACACTGCCGGGATCACCACGCCGATCATCATCGGCTACATCCTGCACGCCACCGGCTCCTTCAACGGCGCGCTGCTGTTCGTCGGCCTCAACGCCTTCATCGCCATGGCCGCCTATCTCTTCGTGGTCGGCGAGATCAAGCGGGTCGAGTTGCGGCGGTGAGACGCCTGGGCGCCGGCCCCGTCCGGCCCCTCCCCTTTCGCCGACTGCACCGGCCGGGGCAGTATCCGCCAGCAACCGCCGCGGAACGCCCCCTGATGTTCGATCTCAACCAGCTGCGCTGCTTCGTCGCCGTCGCCGAGGAGCTGCATTTCGGCCGCGCCGCCGCCCGGCTGAACATGACCCAACCACCGCTGAGCCGGCAGGTGCAGATCCTGGAGCGCATCCTCGATGTCGCTCTGTTCGAGCGCACCAGCCGGTCGGTCCGGCTGACCCCGGCCGGGCAGAGCTTCCTGGTCGAGGCGCGGCGCCTGCTGAAGCAGGCGGAAGGAGCCGCCCTCCTGGCCCGCCGCGTCGCTGCCGGCCAGGCCGGCGCGATCGGCATCGGCTTCACCGCCACCTCGGCCTATAGCTGCCTGCCCGACCTCGTCGCCGCCTGCCGCCGCCGGCTGCCCGACGCCACGCTGGTGCTGCGGGAGATGGTCTCCGCCGACCAGACCGAGGCGCTCACCTCCGGCCAGATCGACGCCGGCCTGCTGCGGCCGCCGGTGGTGCAGGCCGGCACCGACAGCTTCCGCATCGCCGAGGAGCGGCTGATGGCGGCGGTGCCGGAGGACCACCCCCTCGCCGCCGCCCCCAGCCTGTCGCTCCGCGACTTCGCCGGCGAGCCCTTCATCATGTATGCGCCGCATGAGGCGCGCTATTTCCACGACCTGGTGATCGAGCTGTTCGCCCGGTCCGGCCTGCTGCCCGATTACGTCCAGCATCTCAGCCAGATCCATTCGATCCTGGCCCTGGTGCGCTCCGGCCTCGGCCTGTCGATCGTGCCGGAGGCGGCGCTGCAGTTGCAGATCCGCGGCGTCGCGCTGCGCCCGCTCGACCTCGCGGCGCCGCGGCCGGCGGAGCTCTACATCGCCTGGCGGCAGGACAACGACAATCCGCTGCTGCCCCTCGTCCTCGACATCGCCCGCGGGATGGCGGAGCAGCACCGGCCGGCCGAACTCAAGGAAAGCGAGCTCGAGGACTGAAACCTCCCGCGCCGGCGCGGCTCGCTGTATCCTCGATCACCTTTCGCCACGACCTCGGCTAGACCGCCCTCCCATGGCTTCGCAGACGGCCCTTTTGAACTGGGACGATCTCCGCCTCGTGCTGGCGGTCGCCGAGAGCGGCACCATCTCCGGCGCCGCGGCCGTCCTGCGCATCAGCCACCCCACCCTGTCGCGGCGGCTGCGGCATATCGAACAGCGGCTCGGCGCGCGCCTGTTCGAGCGCACACCCTCGCTGTGCCGCCCGACCGAGGCCGGCGAGGAAATCCGGGCGCTGGCCGGTCGATTGCGGGAGGACATCGCAGCGCTGGAGGGGCGGATCGCCGGACGGGACCGAAGCGTGAGCGGCCCGGTCCGGCTGACGGCACCCGACGCCGTGGCGGACTATCTCCTGCCCGGGATGCTGGCCGAGATCTGCCGGGACGCGCCGGAACTGACCCTGGAGCTCGTGGTCTCCAACCAGGTGCTGTCGCTGGCGCAGCGCTCCGCCGACATCGCCCTGCGCGTCACCGATTCCCCGGATCCGGCGCTGCGCGGGCGGCGCGTGGGGACGGTGGCCGCGGCCGTCTATGCCGAAACGTCGCTGGCGGCGGCCTGGCCACCGGGCCGGGCCCACGATCGGCCGTGGGTCGGCTTCGACGCCGCGCTGGCCTGCACCAAACTCGGCACCTGGGTCGCGGCGCATGTGCCCGACGGCGGCATCCGCTTCCGCGCCAACACGCTGCTCGGCGCCGCCCGGGCTGTCCGCTCCGGCATCGGCTTCGGCGTCCTGCCCTGTTTCGTCGGCGGCAGCATTCCGGAGCTGGTGCAAGCGGAGCCGCCGATTCCGGCCCTGGACCAGGGCCTGTGGCTGCTGGTCCATCCGGAGATCGCACGGGTTCCACGGGTGCGGGCCGCGTGCGACGCCCTCGCCCGCAGGTTGAAGGCAGCGGCGCCTCTGCTGTCGGGTGAGGCGTAGGCCGATCAAAATTCTTTCAGCACCCTGTGCAGGAATTTCGAGTGGGAACGCGGCCCCGAACGGCCAAGATCCGCCCCGGGATATCAACAGGGGCAAAAACCGATGTTCGTGTCCTTCTCAGGTTTTCGGACAACAGGGCCGGCCAGTTCATGCAGGGCCACAATGAGTGGCTGCAGCGCGGCTTCGACGACGGCGTGTTCCTGCTGGCGGGCAGCCTGCAGCCGCGGCTGGGCGGCGGAATCCTGGCGCACAGCACGAGCCGGCCGGAGATGCAGGACCGGGTGGACGCCGATCCGTTCGTGGCCAAGGGCGTGGTGACAGCCGAGATCCTGGAGTTCTCCCCCTCCAGGGCCGATGCGCGGCTGGATTTCCTGCTCGCCTGAGTGCTTTCCTGTCCGGAGGGGCTGAACGATGAGCATGACGATCGCCGGGCCGGACGGAAGACCGCGCTGCCGATGGTGCGGCGCCGCGCCGGAGTTCCTGGCCTATCACGACACCGAATGGGGCTTTCCGGTCGCGGACGATCATCGCCTGTTCGAGAAGCTGTGCCTGGAAGGCTTCCAGTCCGGGCTGAGCTGGCGCACCATCCTGGCCAAGCGCGAGAATTTCCGTGCCGCCTTTCACGGCTTCGATTTCGACAGGGTGGCGCGCTTCACCGAACGCGATGTCGAACGCCTGCTCCAGGACGAGGGGATCGTTCGCCACCGCGGCAAGATCGGGGCGGTGATCAACAATGCGCGGCGGGCCCGCGACCTCGTCGAGCGCGAAGGCTCGCTGGCCGCCTTCCTCCGGCGCTACGAGCCGGACCCGACGCGGCTCGCGGCGCCGCAATCCGCCTCGGTTTCGGCGGAGGCGATCGCCCTGTCGAAGGATCTGAAAAAGCTCGGCTGGGCCTTCGTCGGTCCGACCACGGTCTATGCCTTCATGCAGGCGATGGGGCTGATCAACGATCACGCCGCCGACTGCGTGATCCGGGTCGAGGTCGGGCGCGCGCGTCGGAGCTTCAGACGCCCGGCATTCGATACTCAATCCGCATCAATCGATCCAGCAATTGGGTTGGAAGGGAATTGATCCGGACGCTAGAACCGACATCGAACGCAATATCGACGCCGGGAGGATGATTCATGGCCAAGATGACCCCGAACGAGATGGCGCAGCGCCTCGGCTCCGGCCTGCTGTCCTTCCCGGTCACCCCCTTCGACCGCAACAACGCCTTCGATGCGGAGCGCTACCGCTCGAACCTCGACTGGCTGTGCGGCTACGACGTCGCCGGGCTGTTCGCCGCCGGCGGCACCGGGGAGTTCTTCTCGCTGACGCCATCCGAGGTCGAGACCGTGGTCGCCACGGCGGTGGCGGAGACCCGCGGCCGCGTGCCAGTGATCGCCGGGGCCGGCTACGGCACCGCGATCGCGCGGGAGATGGCGGCGGCGGCCGAGCGCGCCGGCGCCGACGGCATCCTGCTGCTGCCGCCCTATCTCGTCCATTCCGAGCAGGAGGGGCTGGCGGCCCATATCGAGGCGGTCTGCGCCGCCACCAAGCTCGGCGTCATCGTCTACAACCGCGACAACGCGATCGTGACGGACGAGACCCTGGCCCGGCTGTGCGAGCGCTGTCCGAACCTGGTCGGCTACAAGGACGGGATCGGCGATATCGAGCTGATGACGCGGGTCTATTCGCGCATGGGCGACCGCCTGACCTATATCGGCGGCCTGCCGACGGCCGAGACCTTCGCCCTGCCCTATCTGGAGATGGGCGTGACCACCTATTCCTCGGCCGTGTTCAACTTCGTGCCGGAGTTCTCGACCAAGTTCTACGCCGCGGTGCGTCGCCGTGACCGCGAGACGGTGCAGGCGGGGCTGCGCGACTTCATCCTTCCGCTGATCGCGATCCGCAACCGCCGCAAGGGCTATGCGGTCTCGATCATCAAGGCCGGGATGCGGGTGGTCGGCCGGGATTCCGGCCCGGTCCGCTCGCCGCTCGTGGACCTGACCGAGGCCGAGACCGAGCAGCTGGCCGCGCTGGTCAAGGGCCTGGCGCAGAGCCGTTTCGCCGCCGCGGCCTGACGGGAGGGCGCCGATGCCGGAGCCAGGAACGGCCCACGCCGAAACACCCCGCACCATCCGGCTGCACGAGGCCGACAACGTCGCCATCGTGGTCAATTCCTTCGGCCTGCCGGAGGGCACCCGCCTTCCGGACGGCCCGACCCTGCGGCAGTTCGTGCCGCAGGGCCACAAAGTGGCCCTGACCGACATCCCCGAGGGCGCCGAGATCCGGCGCTACGGGGAGGTGATCGGCCGCGCCGCCCGGCCGCTCCGGGCCGGCGACTGGGTCGAGGAAGCGGCGGTGCTGGTTCCGGCCGCGCCGGCGCTCGACCGGCTGGAGCTGGCGACCCGGCCGGCGGCGCCGCTGCCGCCGCTCGAGGGCTACACCTTCGAGGGCTTCCGCAACCCGGACGGGTCGGTCGGCACCAAGAACGTGCTGGCGATCAGCACCAGCGTGCAATGCGTGGCCGGGACGCTGGATTTCGCGGTGAAGCGGATCAAGGAGCAGCTGCTGCCCCGCTTTCCGAACGTCGACGACGTGGTGGCGCTGAACCACAGCTATGGCTGCGGCGTCGCCATTAACGCGCCCGAGGCGGTGGTGCCGATCCGCACCCTGCAGAACCTGGCGCTGAACCCGAATTTCGGCGGCGAGGTGATGATCGTCGGCCTGGGCTGCGAGAAGCTGCAGCCCGAGCGGCTGATGCCCGACGGCATGCCTCCGGGCATCATCCGGCTGCAGGAGGAGGCCGGCTTCGGCGCCATGGTCGATTCGATCCTGGCGATGGCCGAGGCGCGGCTCGAGATCCTGAACCGGCGCCGCCGAGAGACCTGCCCGGCCTCCGACCTCGTGGTCGGGGTGCAGTGCGGCGGCAGCGACGCCTTCTCCGGCGTCACCGCCAACCCGGCGGTGGGCTTCGCCGCCGACCTCCTGGTCCGCGCCGGCGCCACGGTGATGTTCTCCGAGGTCACCGAGGTGCGCGACGCCATCCACCTGCTGACGCCGCGGGCGGCGACCGAGGAGGTTGCCCGCGCCCTGATCCGCGAGATGGCGTGGTACGACGCCTATCTCGCCCGCGGCGAGGCCGACCGCAGCGCCAATCCGTCGCCCGGAAACAAGAAAGGCGGCCTGGCCAATGTCGTCGAGAAGGCGCTGGGCTCGGTCGTGAAGTCGGGCACGAGCCCGATCGTCGACGTGCTGGCGCCCGGCGAGCGGGTGCGGAAGAAAGGCCTGATCTTCGCCGCCACCCCGGCCAGCGACTTCGTCTGCGGCACGCTGCAGCTGGCCTCCGGCATGACGCTGCAGGTGTTCACCACCGGCCGCGGGACGCCCTACGGCCTGGCGGCGGCGCCGGTGATCAAGATGTCGACCCGCACCGACCTGGCGCAGCGCTGGTCCGACCTGATCGACCTCGACGCCGGGCGGATCGCCAGCGGCGAGGCGACGATCGAAGAGGTCGGCTGGGACCTGTTTCGGCTGATCCTGGACGTCGCCAGCGGCCGAGCCAAGCCCTGGTCGGACCGCTGGGGCCTGTTCAACGCGCTGACGCTGTTCAACCCGGCGCCGGTGACGTGAGGCCGTCGTAGCCTGCGGTTCTGCGGCACGGTCCGATCCCCCTCACCCTCCCGCCGCCTTCGGCGTCGGGCCCCTCCCTCTCCCCAAGGAGAGGGGAGTCAGAGCCGCGGCCCTTCACACCTCTCCTCGGGGAGAGGTCGAAATCGCGAAGCGATTTCGGGTGAGGGGGCGGCTCCGGCTTATCCAGTTGGGGCCGGTCAGGCCGCCCAGCGGCTCTTCGGATATGGCAGCCCGAGATGATCCCGCAGCGTCGTGCCCTCATAATCCCGCCGGAACAACCCACGCTCCTGCAGGATCGGCACCACCTGGCCGGTGAACTCCTCGAAGGCGCCGGGGAAATAGGCCGGCATGATGTTGAAGCCGTCCGCGGCGCCGCCGGTGAACCAGTCGGCAAGCGCGTCCGCCACCTCCTCCGCCGTGCCCCAGACGATGCGGTGGCCGCGGGCGCTGGCGACCAGGTGGTACAGCTCGCGGATGGTCAGGTTCTGCTCGCGCGCCAGGCGGGTCAGCAGCTCGGCCCGGCTGCGGTTCTGGTTCGAGGGCGGCAGCTCCGGCAGCGGCCCGTCGAGTGGATAGCCGGAGATGTCGTGGCCGAGGCGCTCGGACAGCAGGAACAGCGCGTTGCTGTCGTCCGACCAGCGCTGCAGCTCGGCATATCTGTCCTTCGCCTCCTGCGTGGTGCGGCCGATCACCGGCATCACCCCGGGCATGATGTGGACCTGGTCCGGCCGCCGCCCCTGCGCCGCCACCCGCTCCTTCAGGCCGCGGTAGAAGGCCCGCGCCTCGTCGGTGCCGAACTGGGCGGTGAACACGACCTCGGCGATCTTCGCCGCGAAATCCTGGCCGACGTCGGAGGAGCCGGCCTGGATCAGCACCGGATGGCCCTGCGGCGCCCGGGCGACGTTGAGCGGCCCCTTGACCGAGAAGAACCGGCCCTTGTGGTTCAGCTCGTGGAACTTCGAAGGGTCGAAGAAGACGCCCGCCTGCTTGTCCTTCGGGAAGGCGTCCTCGTCCCAGCTGTCCCACAGCCCCTTGGCGACGTCCACGAACTCCTCCGCCACCTCGTAGCGCAGGTCGTGCTCGAGATGCTGCTCGCGGCTGAAATTGCTGGCCGAGCGGTCATAGGAGGTGGTGACCACGTTCCAGGCGGCGCGGCCCCGGCTGAGATGGTCGAGCGAGGCGAAGGCGCGGGCGGTGGTGAACGGGTCGCCATAGGTGGTCGAGGCGGTGGCGGCCAAGCCGATCCGGGTGGTGGTCATCGCCAGCGCGGCCAGCAAGGTCAGCGGCTCGAACCGCACGACCCAGGAGGGGTGGGCGTCGCGGCCGGTGGTCAGGCCGTCGGCCAGGAAGACCATGTCGAACTTCGCGTCCTCCGCCGTCCGGGCGATGCGCTGGATCAGGGTCAGGTCCTGCACCCCGGCCTCGGCCTCCGGGTGGCGCCAGCCGGCCACGTGGTGGCCCAGCGGCTGCAGGAACAGGCCCAGCTTCATCTCGCGCTTGGTCTCGCTCATTCTCGTCGTCGCTCGCTCAGATCCGGTCGGAAGGAAGGGCGCCCGGCCGGGCCCGGTTCACGAAGGTCCGGGTGCGGTCGTGGCGCGGCGCATGGAACAGGGCGGCGGGCGGGCCGTGCTCGACCACCACGCCGCCCTCGGTGAAATGGATTTCGTCGCTGATCTCCTCGGCGAAGCGCAGCTCATGCGTCACCAGGAGGCAGGTCATGCCGTCGCGCACCAGGTCGCGGATGATCGCCAGCACCTCGCCCACCGTCTCGGGGTCGAGGGCCGAGGTGACCTCGTCGAACAGGATCAGCTCCGGCTTCATCGCCAGCGACCGGGCGATCGCCACCCGCTGCTGCTGGCCGCCGGACAGCTCGGACGGATAGGCGCCGGCCTTGTCCGCAAGGCCGACCCGGTCCAGCAGGCCCCGCGCCTCACGCTCCACCTCTCCCGCGTCGCGGCCGAGGGCGCGGGTCGGGGCGATGGTGAGGTTCTGGAGCACGGTCAGGTGCGGGAACAGGTTGAACTGCTGGAACACGACGCCGACGCGGCGCCACAGCGGCCGCTTGGCCTCGTGCTTACGCAGCGCGTGGACCGGCAGGCCGCAGACGGTGACGGTGCCGCGATCGACCGGCTGCAGCCCGGCGATGCAGCGCAGGATGGTCGACTTGCCGGAGCCCGACGGGCCGATCACCGACACCGCCTGGCCGCGCCGCACGGCGAGGTCGATGCCGCGCAGCACCTTGGTGCCGCCGAGCGTGACCTCGACGCCGGCGAGCTCGGCCAGGATCTCAGCGTCCGGCATGGCGCCGCTCCAGCCGGCGGGTCAGCCGGGCGATCGGATAGCAATACAGGAAGAACAGCAGGAAGACGGTCAGGTAGACCAGCAAGGTGAAGTCGGTGCGGTGCACCGAATTGGCGGCGCGCTGCGCCGTGGTCAGCACCTCGGTCACCCCGACCAGCGAGGCCAGCACCGTGCCCTTGGTGATGATGGCGTAGAGGTTCATCCAGGGCGGCAGCATCCGCCTGAGGCACTGCGGCAGGATGATCAGCCGGAAGATCTGGGCGCGGCTGAAGGACAGGCAGCTGGCCGCGTCCCACTGCGCGCTGGGGATCGACATGATGGCGCCGCGGAAGATCTCCGCGACATTGGCCGAGGCCGGCAGGGCCAGGCCGACCGTGGCCTTCAGCCAGTCCGGGAACGGCAGGTAGCTGCGCCCCAGCACGATCTCGAACGGCAGGATGTAGGTCATGAAATAGATGAAGACCAGCCAGGGCGAGTTGCGGAAGAACAGCACGAAGGCCCGGGCCGGCCAGCGCAAAGGCCGCACCGGCGAGATCTGCAGCGCCCCGACCAGCAGGCCGGCCGCCGTGCCCGCCGCGATCGCCACCGCACCGATCAGGATGTTCTGCAGGAAGCCCAGCAGCAGCACCGGCATCCACAGCGCCAGGAGGGCGGCGTTGTCCGCGACCTGCGGCCAGAACGCCCAGGCGGCTGCGCCGACAAGGGCGGCCGCGGCCAGCAGCGGCAGGGCGGCGGTGCGGCGGCGCGGGGCCGCGACGGCGTCACTGACCATAGCCGGGCATCCGCAGCCGCAGCTCCAGCCACCGCCCGATGCGGTCGACGCCGAAGGTCAGGATGTTGAAGAAGACCAGCAGCAGGATCATCAGCTCGGTGACGTTGTCCCGGTCCGACCAGATCATGATCGAGGCGTAGGTGATGTCGCCGACCGCGATGGCCGAGGCGATGGCCGAGGTCTTCACCAGGTCGATGGCGTTGTTGACCAGCGACGGCAGCGCGAAGCGCAGCCCGATCGGCAGCCGCACCAGCAGGAAGGTCAGGCGCGGCGTCAGGCCCAGCGCGGCCGCGGCCTCCAGCGTCACCTTCGGCACCGCCTCGATGCCGGCGCGCAGCGCCTCGGCGTTGAAGGCGGCTTTGTAGACCGACAGCACGATCACGACCCAGGCGAAGGGCGTGACCACGGCGGCGGCATCGCCCCGCACCGCGCCGATCAGGGCGTTGAGCGCGAAGAAGGCGAAGTAGAGCTGCACCAGCGGCGGGGTGTTGCGAGTCAGCTCGATCTGGGCGCGGATCACCGCCGCCAGCCAGGGCCGCCGGGTCAGCTGCAGGGCGGTGAGGACGAGGCCGAGCGCGAGGCTGCCGAGGATCGACAGCACCGCGATCTCGACCGTCGTCACCGCGCCGTCGAGGAACAGGCCGCGGTCATAGGCCGCCTGGATGAAGCTGAAGTCGAGCCCGAGCGCCGCCAGCCGGTCGATCAGGGTGTCGATCATGACCCGCCGTTCAGCAGCTTCTCATGCATCTGCGCCAGGAAGGGCGACGGCGGGGCGATCTCCCACCGCTTCTCGATCTCGATCAGACCGCCGCTCTTGTGCAAGTCGCGGATGACGCCGTCGACCAGGGCGGCAGTATCGTCCTGGCCCTTGCGCACCGCGGCGACCCAGGTGCCGAGACCGATCAGCGGCAGGTCGGCCTTGTAGTCCTGCCATTCCGGCTGCTTCAGCAGCGAATAGATCAGGGTGTTGTCGTGCACCGAGACGACGCAGCCGCCCGCCCGCAGGGTCGACAGCGCCTCGGCCGAGGTCTTCAGCGCCCGCACCTCGGCGCCGTATTCGGTGGCCAGCAGCCGGGCGTAATGGCTGCCCTGCGAAGCGCAGGCGGTCTTGCCGCGCAGGTCCTCCCAGCTGGCGATGCCGCCGTCCTTGCGGGTCATGGCGGCGCCGCCGACCTCGTAATAAGCAGTCGGGATGATCGCGGTCTGCTCGCGCCGCTCCGGCGTGTCGGTGAAGGAGGCCACGAGAAGGTCGACCTTGCCCTGCTGCAGGAACTGCACCCGGTTCGGCGGATCGACGGTGACGATGTCGAGCCTGACCCCGAGCTTGTCGGCCACCGCCTGGGCGAGGTCGACGTTTAAGCCCTTCACCGTGTTGCTGGCGGGGTCGAGGAAGCCGAAGGCGGTGCCGTTGATCAGGATGCCGGCGGTCAGCACGCCGCGGTCCTTGACCCGGTCGAGGGTGGAATCGGCCTGCGCTGAGGAGGCGGCGGCCAGGAGGCCCGCGGCGGCGAGCAGGGTTGCGGCGAGGCGCATGGTCTTGTCCTTCCGGGTCGAGGCTGGCCGGGTCACGGTTGGGCCTGGGCGAGCTGGTCGTGCAGCGCCTGCAGGGCCGGCGACGGGGTGATGTCCCAGGCCTTCTCGATCTCGATCAGGCGGCCGGTCCGGTGCAGGTCGCGGATGATGGTGTCGAGCGCCGCGACGGTGTCGTCCTGGCCCTTGCGTGCCGCGATCTTCCAGTCGCTGACCTCGACCGCGGGCAGGATCAGCTTGTAGCCCTGCCAGGCCGGGTCCTTGATCAGCGCGTAGAGCAGCACGTCGTCATGCGCCGAGGCGACGCAGCCGCCGGCCTTGAACGTCTCCAGCGCCTCGGACGAGGTCTTGAAGGCCTTGATCTCGGCGCCGTAATGCTCGGCCAGGTAACGGGCGTGGATGCTGCCTTGCGAGGCGCAGACCGGCTTGCCGCGGACATCGTCCCAGTCGTTGATGCCGCTGTCCTGCCGGGTCAGGGCGATGCCGCCGCTGGCGTAGTAGGAGGTCGGGACCATCGCCACCTGCTCGCGCCGCTCCGGCGTGTCGTTCAGCGAGGCCACCAGCAGGTCGACCTTGCCCTGCTGCAGGAATTGGATGCGGTTCGCCGGCTCGACGCTGACCAGCTCGACCTTGGCGCCGAGGCGACGGCCGATCTCCTCCGCCAGGTCGACATTGAAGCCCTGATAGCTGTTGGTCTTGGGGTCGAGCGAGCCGAAGGCGGTGCTGTTGATGCGGATGCCGATCGCGACGGTGCCGCGGTCCTTGATCCGGTCGAGGGTGGAATCGGCCTGCGCCAGGGCGGGGATCAGGCCGAGCAGCGCGGCGAGGGCGAGGGAGCGGATCATCGGCTGTCTCTGATTCAGGCGGCGCGGAAGGCGGCGAACAGGGCGGCGAGGTCGTCCCGGCTGCGCATCGAACGAACGATCTCCGGCACGGCGGCGAGCGTCGGGGCCGGGCCGGCGGCGTCGCGGAACTTGGCGGCGAGGTCGTCCGCAGGCAGCGGCCGGTCGACCCGGCGCGACAGGACGCGGCCGTCGGCCAGGCGGATCTCGACGGTCGAGAAGCGGGTGGCGGGGTCGTTCGAGACCGGCGGGGCGTCCGGGTCGATCCGGCGCTCGACCTTGGCGGCCAAGGCCGCGAGCTCCGGCCGCACCGGTCCATCGGCGAAGAGGTCGAGGCCGAGCCGGCCGTCGGTCAGCACCGCCGCGACGACATATTCGACGCTGAACCGGCCCTCCAGGCCGGTGCGGGGCCGGCGCACGGTCAGGGCCGCATCGCCGCCGCGGGCGAAGGTCACGGTCGCCTCGACCACCGAGGCCGGGTCGATCGCATGCTCCGCCTTCAGCGCCAGGGCGGCGTCGGCCGCGAAATGCGAGGCGGAGCAGCAGGCGTAGCGCTTAAAGATCAGGCCGGGGGAGACGATCTGCCACGGCTCGCCCCAGCCTTCGACCGCCCGCTTCGGCTCCGTCCCCTCCCCGCCATAGACGGCGAGGAAGCCGATCGGCCCGTCGAAGGCGTCATCGGCCGCGCCGAAGCCGGCCAGCGCCAGCCGGGTGGCGAACAGCCCCGCCCGCGCGGCGAGGCCGGCATGCAAAGGCTTGGCGTCGCTGCCGAACTGCAGCCGCAGCCCGGCCGACTGGGTGGTGGCGAGGCCGAGCGCCCGGGCGGTGCCCGCCTCGTCCAGCCCCGCGAGGAAGGCGGTCGCGGCCGCGGCGCCGATAGTGCCGAGCGTCGCGGTCGGGTGGAATCCCCCCTCGTAATGCTGGCGGCCGAGGGCGAGGCCGATCCGGGCCATCGCCTCGACCCCGACGACATAGGCGTCGAGCAGCGCCTCGGCGGTGCTGCCGCGCTCCTCCGCCAGGGCGAACAGGGCCGGCAGGATCACCGTGCTGGGATGGCCGCCGACGCTGCGCTGGACGTCGTCATAGTCGAGGGCATGGCCTATCGTGCCGTTGAGCAGGGCGGCGGCCAGCGGCGCCGTGCGGTCGCGCCGGCCGATGACGGAGGCCGAGCCCTTCCCGCCCTCGACCCCCAGCGCGGCCTCGAGCGGCGGGATGGCGCGGTCGCCGACGCCGCCGAAGGCGCTGGCCAGGAAATCGAGCACACCCTCGCGGGCGGCGGCGATCGCCTCCGGGCTGCGCGCCGGGGCCGAGGAACGGATGAGCCCGGCACTGGCGGCTGTGATCGTTCGGTCGCCCATGGGGATCTTTCGGCAGAACGGGGATTTGGGCGTGCCGGCCGATATGCCGGGCAAAACACCTCGGGGCGTCATACAGAGGCCGGCGGCGGATCACAACCGAATTCACATCCGATCTGCCATTCCTGCATTAAACAGCAAAATTGGATCGTAATTTTCACGACACCCGCTCCTGCCCGGCGCCTCACTGCCTGGCGATTGACTGAACGTACCAGTTCGTACATTTTCGAGAGAAGACACATCGGCGCCGGCGAGGAACCATGAGCCGTCCAGGACATATCGCGCATTCTTGTGGAGCCCCGCGGTTCGGACAGTTCGGCCAGGGCCGCCGCCCATGACCCATATCCGCCCGGCCGCCATCCGTGTCGGCCTGATCGGCGCCGGCATCCAGGCGTCGCGGACCCCGGCCCTGCACATGCGCGAGGGCGCCGAACGAGGGCTGCGCTACGAGTACGATCTGATCGACCTGGAGGTGCTCGGCCGCGGGGTCGAGGCCCTGCCCGAGCTGGTCGCGGCGGCGGAGCGGCGCGGCTTCGCCGGGCTCAACGTCACCCATCCCTGCAAGCAGGCGGTGATCCCGCTGCTGCACGCGCTGTCCGACGACGCACGGGCGCTGGGCGCCGTCAACACCATCGTGTTCGCGGATGGCCGGCGGATCGGCCACAACACCGACTGGTGGGGTTTCGCCGAGAGCTTCCGGCGCGGCCTGCCGGATGTCCGCAGGGACCGCGCGGTCCAGCTCGGCGCCGGCGGTGCGGGTGCGGCGGTGGCGCACGCCGCCCTGTCGCTCGGGATCGGCGAACTGGCGATCTTCGATGTCGACCAGGGCCGGGCCGAGGCCATGGCCGCCGGCCTCTCCGCCCGGTTCGGGGCGGGCCGCGCCGTGGCGGGCGCGGATCTGGCCGCCGCCATGGCAGCCGCGGACGGGCTGATCCACGCCACGCCGACCGGGATGGCGAGATATCCCGGCCTGCCCTTGCCGGCCGAACTGCTGGCGCCCCGGCACTGGGTCGCCGAGATCGTCTATTTCCCGCTCGAGACCGAGCTGCTGCGCACGGCCCGCGCCCGCGGCTGCCGCACGCTCGA
Organism: Inquilinus limosus DSM 16000; assembly: GCF_000423185.1. Taxonomy (GTDB): domain Bacteria; phylum Pseudomonadota; class Alphaproteobacteria; order DSM-16000; family Inquilinaceae; genus Inquilinus; species Inquilinus limosus. The sequence goes on from NZ_AUHM01000018.1 coordinate 76,479, forward strand.
CGGCGGCGGCATGGCGGTGTTCCAGGCCGTGGAGGCGTTCCGGCTGTTCACCGGCGTCGCGCCGGACGCCGACCGGATGACCCGGCACTTCGCCTCGCTGGGGCCGGGGTGGTCGGTGAACTCAGGAGGAAAACCGCCTATTGCGTAGCCTCTCCCGCTTGCGGGAGAGGTCGGAGACGCGAAGCGGCTCCGGGTGAGGGCCTTCCGGCCACGATGCTTGGATCATTGTTTCAGGATAGGGCGGATCGTACGCTCGCTCGCGGCGAGGTCTGTGAACGCGGTAAGGCCGCTGTCCCCTCACCCGGACATCCTTCGGATGTCCGGCCTCTCCCGCAAGCGGGAGAGGCTACGCGCTCCTACTCCGCGGTCACTTCCGCTGATGGACGTGCGCATCCGATAGCGCGGGCGATGACAGCTCCGCCGCCTCCGCCCCGCCCTGCAGGAGGCGGATGACGGCGTCGCCGATCATCCGCCGATGCTTCTCCCGCAACCCCGGTTCCGACAGGTCGCGGCGGAAGATGGTGCCGAAGGTGTGGCGGTTGGAGACGCGGAAGAAGCAGAAGGCGCTGATCAGCATGTGCAGGTCGACCGGATCGATCTCGGCCCGGAACACGCCCGCCTTCCGGCCGCGCTCCTGGATCGATGCGATGGTCTGGATGATGCCGAGATTGGTGCTGCGGATCGAGGCGGTGTGCGGCAGGTGCTCGGCCCGGTGGATGTTCTCGATGCTGACCAGGCGGATGAAGTCGGGATGCGCCTCGTCGTAGTCGAAGGTGAATTCCGCCAGCCGCCGTATCGCCTCCTCCGGCGGCAGGTCCTCGAGATGCAGCTCGGCCTCGGCGGCACGGATATCCGCATAGGCCTTCTCCAGCACCGCGTGGTACAGCCCCTCCTTGCCGCCGAAATAATAGTAGATCATGCGCTTGGAGGTGCGCGTCCGCTCCGCGATCGCGTCGACGCGCGCCCCGCTCAGGCCGTAGGTCGCGAACTCCTCGGTCGCGACCTCGAGAATATCCTGCCTGGTGCGCTCGGGATCGTTCTTGCGGGTGGTCTTCCGCTCCGCCGCGCCCGACCTGATCCTGCCCGACATCTCCTGGCCCGCCCCCGCACCGACGCCTTCGCCCCGATCGGCGAACACCACCCTTACTTCTCCGGAACTTCCTGGCGGCAAACAAGCGCTTTCGCGCCGCGGCCGCGTCCCCTTCTACACCAGCGCCAGCACCCGGCTCGGCCCCCCGGTCCCGCCCTTCACCTTGGGGCCGCCGAGGACGAGATGGGCGCCCTTGGCCGGCAGCCCGTCGAGATTGGCCAGGCATTCAACGCCCCAGCGCCCGCTCGGCAGCCAGGAGTAATGCACCGGGAAGCGGCCGGTCTCGATGCCGAGATCGAGCGACAGCGTGTCGACGCCGATGCCCTTCACGCTGCGCTCGGTCATCAGCATATGGGCCGTCTCGCCGTGGAAGCCGGGCGTGTGGTTCTTGCCGGCATCGTCCCGCCCGGCGAAGCGCGGCGAGTGCAGCAGCCGGTGCCATCCGGAATTCATGACCACGCAGCAGCCTTCCGGCAACGGGCCGTTCGTCGCCTCCCAGCGCTTGATGTCGTCGGGTGTCACGGCGCTGTCCGGGTCGTCCTGCGCCCGCGTGGAGATGTCGATCACCGCCAGCGGCACCACCAGGTCCGCGACCGGGATCTCGTCGACGCTGCGCCCGTCGGCCGAGAAGTGCACCGGCGCGTCCATATGCGTGCCGGTGTGCTCCATCAGCGTCCAGCGGTTGATGTTCAGCTTGTCCTTCGCGTAGCGGAACACCGGCTCCATGGTGAACCACTTCGAGCCGTCGAAGGTCGGGAAGCCTTCGAACAGCGGATGGGTCAGGTCGTGCACGTCGGTGAAGGACCGGGCGGCCGGCGCCGCGGCAGCGCCCGCAACGGGGACGGCCGAGGCGGCGGCCATCGCGATACCGCCTTTCAGCACGCCGCGCCGGGTCACGTGGCGGCAGATCGTCTCCAGACAGCCCGGTGGGCACATGGCGCTTTCCTCTCCCTGGCCGCGTCCTCGAGGAGGCGGCTCCGCCGGCGTCGACAAGCGCGTTCCCTGCCCGCCGGCTTGGACAGGAGACAGGCATCCGACGACCGATTCCTGCGGGATTTCGTCGAACGCTTGACTATACGTACCAGTTCGTACATTTCTGAGGAAGAAGAATTCAAGACCAACGAAGCCGCGGCCGGCGGCCACCACTGGGAGAGCCCGATGCGTCTAGCCGTCGAAGCCTATTTCGCGCTGCTGAAGGCCCTGATCGCCCTGCTGCTCGCCGGGATGGTGGTGCTGGTCTTCGGCAATGTCGTGCTGCGCTACGCCCTCAACCAGGGGCTGACCGCGTCGGAGGAGCTGTCGCGGCTGTTCTTCGTCTGGCTGATCTTCCTCGGCGCCGTGGTGGCGCTGCGCGAGCGCGGCCATATCGGCATCGACACGCTGCTGCGCCGCCTGCCGCGGCCGGCGGCCAAGGCCTGCCTCGCCCTCTCCGGCGTGCTGGCGCTGCTGGCGATCTGGCTGCTGCTGAAGGGCAGCGTCGAGCAGGCGACGATCAACCTCGACGTCGCCTCGCCGGCCGTGGGCTATCCGATGGCGCTGCTGTACGGCGCCGGCATCGCCTTCGCGGTGCCGGCCGCGATCATCATCCTGGCCGACCTCGCCCGCCTGATCCTCGGCCGGGCCGGGCCCGAGGAGCTGATCGTGGTCCGCGAATCCGAGGAGCTCGCCGCCCTCGATGCCGCCTCCCCGCATGCCGCGCGGAAGGGCTGAGCCGTGGTCGTCGCCGTCTTCCTGTCGTCGCTGCTCGGCACCATGGCGATCGGCATGCCGATCGCCTTCGCCCTGATCCTCAGCGGCGTCGCACTGATGATCCATCTCGGCCTGTTCGACTCCCAGATCGTCGCCCAGAACGTCATCAACGGCGCCGACAGCTTCCCGCTGATGGCCGTGCCCTTCTTCCTGCTGGCCGGCGAGGTGATGAATGCCGGCGGCCTGTCGCGCCGCATCGTCGACCTCGCCATGGCGCTGGTCGGCCATATCCGCGGCGGGCTCGGCTTCGTCGTCATCCTCGCCGCCTGCCTGATCGCCAGCCTGTCGGGGTCGGCGGTGGCCGATGCCGCGGCGCTCGGCGCCCTCCTGATGCCGATGATGCTGAAGTCGGGCCACAGCGCCGGCCGGTCGGGCGGGCTGATCGCCTCGGCCGCGATCATCGGGCCGATCATCCCGCCCAGCATCGGCTTCGTGCTGTTCGGCGTCATCGGCGGCGTCTCGATCACCAAGCTGTTCCTGGCCGGGATCGCGCCCGGCCTGATGATCGCGCTCGCCCTCTGCATCGCCTGGCTGCTGGTGATCCGGCACGAGCCCGTCGCCCTGCCGCCCCGCCGCAGCGGGCGCGAGCGCCTGCACGCCCTCTCCGACAGCCTGTGGGCGCTGTTCTTGCCGGTGATCATCATCGTCGGGCTGAAATTCGGCGTGTTCACGCCGACCGAGGCCGGCGTCGTCGCCGCGGTCTATTCCCTGTTCGTGGCCATGGTGGTCTATCGCGAGCTGGGGCCCGGACAGCTGTTCGACGTGTTCGTCTCGGCCGCCAAGACCACCAGCGTGGTGATGTTCCTGGTGGCGGCCGCCGGCGTTTCCGCCTGGCTGATCACGGTCGCCGACCTGCCGGGCCAGCTGGCCGCGATGCTCGACCCGTTCATGGACAGTCCGATGCTGCTGATGGCGGTGGTCATGCTGCTGGTCGTGGCGGTCGGCACCGCCATGGACATGACCCCGACCATCCTGATCCTGACGCCGGTGCTGATGCCGGTGATCAAGCAGGCCGGCATCGATCCGGTCTATTTCGGCGTGCTGTTCATCATCAACAACTCGATCGGTCTGATCACCCCGCCGGTCGGCACCGTGCTGAACGTCGTCTGCGGCGTGTCGAAGCTGACCATGGAGGAGCTGATGAAGGGCGTCTGGCCCTTCCTCCTGGCCCAGCTGGCGGTGCTGGCCCTGCTGATCCTGTTCCCGGAGCTGGTGACGGTTCCGGCCAAGTGGCTGGCCCGATGACCGGGCCGACGGAAGACAACCAAAGCAAGACTGGGAGGATCACATGTCCAGGACCCTGACCGGCCTGATCGCCGCGCTGTCGGCCGCGCTGCTGCTGGCCCCGGCGGCGCAGGCCGAGATCCGCGAGCAGCACATCAAGTTCGCGGCGGCGAACAGCAAGGGCCATCCCCAGGTCACGGGCATGGAGAAGTTCGCCGCGATCGTCGCCGAGAAGAGCGGCGGCAAGATCACCGTGCAGCTGTTCCCCGGCGGCACGCTGGGCGGCGACGTGCAGACCCTGTCGGGGCTGCAGGGCGGCATCGTCGAGATGGCGGTGATGAACGCCGGCATCCTGGCCGGCAACGCCCCGGCCTTCGGCGCGGTCGACCTGCCCTTCCTGTTCGACACGCCGCAGGAGGCCGACGCGGTGATGGACGGCCCGTTCGGCGACCATCTGCTGCAGTTGCTACCCGAGAAGGGGCTGGTCGGCCTGGCCTATTGGGAGCTGGGGTTCCGCAACCTGACCAACAACCGCCATGCGGTGGCGAAGGTCGACGACACCAAGGGGCTGAAGATCCGGACCATCCAGTCGCCGATCCCGATCGCGCTGTTCAACGCGCTGGGCGCCAACGCCGTGCCCATGCCGTACCCCGAGCTGTACGGCGCGCTGGAGACCGGCACCGTCGACGGCCAGGAGAACCCGTCGGCCAACATCCTGAACGCCAAGTTCTACGAGGTGCAGAAGTACCTGACCCTGACCCGCCACCAGTACAACCCGCAGATCGTCCTGGTCAGCAAGGCGTTCTGGGACAAGCTGAACGACGAGGAGCGGGCGCTGCTGCAATCGGCCGCGACCGAGGCGCGGGACTATCAGCGCCAGGTGTCGCGCGAGGCGGACGCCAAGGCGCTGGACGAGATCCGCGCCAACGGCATGGAGGTCACCGAGTTGCCGCCCCAGGAAGTGGCGAAGCTGCGCGCCGCCACCGCGCCGGTGTTCGAGGAGTTCCGCCCCAAGATCGGCGAGGACACCGTGGCACTGCTGCAGGCCGAGCTGGACAAGCTGCGGAAGAAGTGACCAGCGCCGGAAGGTCTGTCCGATGAAGACGTCGATCGCGACCGTATCCCTGAGCGGCGACCTGCGCGACAAGCTGGAGGCCATCGCCGCCGCCGGCTTCGACGGCGTCGAGATCTTCGAGAACGACTTCCTGTCCTTCGACGCGACGCCGCGCGAGGTTGGGCGGATGGTGCGCGACGCCGGCCTCGCCGTGACCACCTTCCAGCCCTTCCGCGACTTCGAGGGCATGCCCGAGCCGCAGCGCGCCCGGGTGTTCGACCGGGCCGAGCGGAAATTCGACCTGATGGGCGAGCTGGGAGCCGAGCTGCTGCTCGTCTGTTCCAACATCTCGCCGGCGGCGCTGGGCGGCATCGACCGCGCCGCCGCGGATTTCCGCGAGTTGGGGGAACGGGCGGCGAAGCGCGGTCTCAGGGTCGGCTTCGAGGCGCTGGCCTGGGGCCGGCACGTCAACGACCACCGCGACGCCTGGGAGGTGGTGCGCCGCGCCGGCCATCCGAACATCGGACTGATCCTGGACAGCTTCCATACCCTGTCGCGCGGCATCGATCCGGACAGCATCCGCGCCATACCGGCCGACAAGATCTTCCTGGTGCAGCTGGCCGACGCGCCGCGGCTGGAGATGGACCTCCTGTCCTGGAGCCGGCATTTCCGCAACCTGCCGGGGCAGGGCGACCTGCCGGTCGTCGCGTTCACCGAGGCGGTGGCCGCGACCGGCTATGACGGCGTCTATTCGCTGGAGATCTTCAACGATCATTTCCGGGCCGGGTCGGCCCGGTCGGTCGCAATCGACGGGCGGCGGTCGCTGCTGCAGCTGGCCGACACGCTGGAGCGGCGCAAGCCCGACGCCGAGCGGACCCGGACGCTGCTGCCGGAGCGCGCCCGGTGCCTCGGCGTCGAGTTCGTCGAATTCGCGGTCGACGAGGGCGGCGCGATCGAGCTGGAGGCGCTGTTCGCCGGCCTCGGCTTCGCCCGGCGCGGCCGGCACCGGTCCAAGGACGTGACCCTGTGGTCGCAGGGCGGGATCAGCCTCCTCGTCAATCGCGAGAAGGAGGGCTATGCCCATGCCGCCTACATCATGCACGGCCCGGCCGCCTGCGCCATCTGCCTCAGGGTGGACGACGCCGCGGCGGCGACGGCGCGGGCGGGCGCCCTGCTGGCGACCGGCTTCCGCCAGGAGGTCGGGCCGGGCGAGCTGGAGATCCCGGCGATCCGCGGCGTCGGCGGCAGCCTGATCTATTTCGTCGATCCCGGCAACGACCTGGCGCGATGGTGCGAGGTCGACTTCCTCCCGGTCGAGGACGCGGCGCCGGAGGCCGGGCTGGTGCGGATCGACCACCTGTCGCAGTCGATGCAGTATGACGAGATGCTGTCCTGGCTGCTGTTCTACAGCTCGATCTTCGATCTGGCGAAGACGCCGGAGCTGGAGATCCCGGACCCGGCCGGGCTGGTGCGCAGCCAGGTGGTGCAGAACGCCGAGGGCACGCTGCGCATCGTCCTGAACGCCTCGCACAGCCAGCGCACCCTGTCGGCGCGCTTCCTGTCGGAGTTCTTCGGCTCCGGCATCCAGCACATCGCGCTGGAGACCGGCGACATCTTCGCGACCGCCGCGCGGATGCGGGAGGGCGGCGTCACGTTCCTGCCGATCCCGGCCAACTACTACGACGACATCGAAGCCCGCTTCGGCCTGGAACCGGATCTGGTCCACCGGCTGCGCGAGGCCGGCATCCTCTACGACCGCGACAACGGTGGCGAGTTCTTCCAGCTCTACACCACCAGCTTCGCCGACCGCTTCTTCTTCGAGATCGTGGAGCGCCGGGACTATGCCGGCTTCGGCGCCGCCAACGCCCCGATCCGCCTGGCGGCGCAGACGCGGCTTGCGCCGGACGTCACCATGCCGCGGCGCTGAGGCGGCTTCCTCAGGCCGGCTCCGTCTTCATCCCGCCGCCGAGGAACATCTCGCCAATCCGGGGATCGGCGAGGATGGCCTCGGCCCGGTCCTGCAGCCGGGTGCGGCCGAGCTCCAGCACCAGGCCGTAATCCGAGATCTGCAGGGCGCTGCGGGCGTTCTGCTCGACCATCAGCACCGAGACGCCCTTGTCGCGCAGGCCGGTCAGGATGGCGAAGGTCTCCTGCACCATCAGCGGCGACAGGCCGATCGAGGGTTCGTCGATCAGGATCAGCTTCGGGTCCAGCAGCAGGGCGCGGGCGATCTCCAGCAGCTTCTGCTCGCCGCCCGACAGGGTCGAGGCCTGCCGGTCCGACTTGCGGCGCAGCACGGGGAAGCGGTCCATCGCCGCCTCGATCCGACCCGGCAGGTCGGCGACGCTCCGGGCCGCCACCCCGCCGAGCTCGAGATTGTGGCGGACGCTGAGCTCGGGAAAGATGTTGCGGCCCTGGGGCACGTAGCACAGGCCCAGCTCCAGCAGCCGCCGCGGCGTCACGTTGGTGATGTCGGTGCCGGCGAAGCGGATGCGGCCGGAGCGGGCGGGCAAGAGGCCGTAGATGGTCTTGAACACGGTCGACTTGCCGGCCCCGTTCGGGCCGATCACGGTGGTGATCGCGCCGCGCGCCACCTGGAAGCTGGTGCCGTTGAGGATGGTCATCCGGCCGTAGCCGGCGACCACGTCCTCCAGCTCGAGGATCGGGTTAGTGTCCAAGATAGGCCTCGATCACATCGGGGTTGCGGCGGACCTCCTCCGGCGCGCCCTGGGCGATGATGCGGCCCTCGGCCAGGACCAGGACGCGGCTGCACAGCGACATCACGAATTCCATGTTGTGCTCGATCACCACGAAGGTCGCCCCCTCCTCCCGGTTCATCGCCGCCAGCCGGTCCTTCAGCCCGGCCAGCATGGTCGGGTTGACCCCGCCGGCCGGCTCGTCCAGCAGCGTCAGCTTCGGCCCGGCCATCAAGGCCATGGCAGCGTCGAGCAGCTTCTGCTGGCCATAGCTGAGGCCCCCGGCTTTGGCGTCGGCCAGGTGCTGCAGCCGGAAGAAGGCGATCATCCGGTCGGCGGCCGCGCCCAGCCCCGCGTCGCGCCGGCCGAACAGGCGGGACAGCATCGAACCCCGGTGCTCCTGCCCCGCCAGGATCAGGTTCTCGCGCACCGAGAGCTGCGGGAAGATCTGCAGCAGCTGGAAGGTGCGGCTGACCCCCATGCGGTTGAGGTCGCAGGGACGCAGGCCGGTGACGGTCCGTCCGTCGACCCGCACCTCGCCGGAGGTGGGCTTCAGCTGGCCGAGGATGCAGTTGAACAGGGTCGACTTTCCGCTGCCGTTCGGTCCGATGATGCCGAGGATCTCGCCCGGATGGACCGCGAAGGAGATGCCATCGACCGCCGCAATGCCGCCGAAGCTGCGGCGCAGGTCGCTGACCTCGAGCACCGGGGTCATCGAACCGTCTCCTCGGCTGCCGACGCCGGCGTCTGGCTGCGCCGGGCCGGCCGCACCAGCCGGTCGGCCAAGCCGAGCAGCCCCGTCGGGCACACCGCCATCAGCACCATCACCAGCAGGGCATAGAGGATCAGGTAGTAGCCTTCGGTGAAGCGCAGCCATTCCGGCAGCAGCACCGCCACCAGCGCGCCGAGGAAAGGCCCGAAGAAGGTGCCGGCGCCGCCGACCACCACCATCAGCAGCAGGTTCAGCGACAGGCCGAGGCCGAAGGGCGTCGGGTCGACGAACTGCACCAGCGGCGCATAGAGTGCGCCGGCGAAGCCGCCATAGGCCGAGCCGAGGGCAAAGGCGATCAGCGTGTAGCGCCGCGTGTCGACGCCGAGCGACTGCGCCCGCACCGGGTTCTCGCGCAGCGCCACGAAGGCCCGGCCCCAGGACGAACGCAGGATCCACCACAGCGCGGCCGCCAGCAGCGCCAGCACGCCCAGGCAGAAATGATAGAAGGCGACGGCCGAGCCGGTCTTCCAGCCCAGCACCGCTGGCCGCGGGATGCCGCTGATGCCGGTGATGCCGCCGGTCAGCCAGTCCTCGTTGCGGAAGACGAGATAGGCGAGCGTGGTGAAGGCCAGGGTGACGAAGGCCAGATAGTGGTGCTGCACCCGCAGCGCCGGATAGCCGAGACCCCAGCCGATGACGAAGCTGATCGCGCCGGCGGCCAGGAAGGCGACGCCGAAGGGCCAGCCCTGGGTGGTCAGGAGGGCCGCGGTGTAGGCGCCGATGCCGACGAAGGCGGCCTGCGCCATCGACACTTGGCCGGCATAGCCGAGGGTGAGGTTCAGCCCCATCGCGGCGATGGTCATCACCAGCCAGGTGCTGATCAGGTAGATCCCGTAGGACCGGAGGCCGAAAGGCAAGGCGGCGAGGCCGGCCAGGGTGAGGACCAGCGTGACGCCGGCCAGGATGGAGCGACGCCGGGTCATACCGTGCGCTCCTCGGCCCGGCCCAGCAGGCCCTGCGGCCGGAACAGGATCACCGCGATCAGCAGGAGCAGCGGCACGGCGGCGCGGTATTGGGCCGAGACATAGGCGGCCATGATGTTGTCGAGCACGCCGAGCAGCAGCCCGCCGGCGATGGCGCCGCGGATCTGGTTGAAGCCGCCGACGATGGCGGCGATGAAGGCGGCCAGGCCCAGTGTCTCGCCGTTCGAGAACTTGGCGAGGTAGATCGGGCTGACCAGCACCGAGGCCAGCGTCACCAGGCCGGCGTTGATCAGGAAGGTGTAGAGGATCATGCGCTCGACCGGGATGCCGAGGATCCGCGCCACGACGGGATTCTGGGCGGTGGCCTGCATGCAGCGGCCGGTGCGGGTGCGGCTGAGGAAGAGCTGCAGCACGATCACCGCGGCGACGGCGACCGCGATCACGGCGAGGTCCTGCAGCGACAGCGTGACGCCGCCGAGCGACAGGTCGCCGGCCGGCACCAGCGCCGGGAAGGGCTGCGCCTCGGCGCTGTAGAACTCCTTCACCGATTCCTTCAGGAACACGCCGAAGGCGATGGTGGCGATCACCAGCGGCAGCACCCCGTGGCGCAGCATCGGGTCGACCAGCAGGCGCTTGAACAGCACGCCGAGGATGACCAGCGCCAGCACCGCGCCGATGCCGACCGCCGGCCAGAACGGCAGCTCGCCGAAGCGCATCGCGGCCAGGATGAAGAAGGCCGGCAGCATCACGAATTCGCCCTGGGCGAAGTTGATGGTCTGCGAGGTCTGCCAGAGCAGGGTGAAGCCGACGGCGACGAGGGCGTAGATCGCGCCCGTCGCCAGGCCCGAGGCGAGAAGCTGCAGGAGATTCACTGGCCGAGCTTCGGCAGGGTCTTCACGATCACCTGCCGGCCGTTCTCGACCTCGGCCAGGAAGCTGACGCGGTCGACGTCGCCATTGGCGTCCCAGGTGGTGTCGATCAGGATCCCCGGCTCGTCCTGGGTGGTGATGGTCAGCCCGTGCAGCGTCTCCGCCAGCGCCACGCTGTCGACCTTGCCGATCTTCTCGGTGGCGTAGCGCACGGCGTAGACCGCGAGATACGCCTTGATCGCGTTGTGGTCGGGCAGATAGCCGTAGCGCGCCTGGAAGCGCTCGCGGAAGGCGCGGATAGTGTCGATCGGCGCATCGGCCGACAGCCCGACATGGCCGCGCACGCCGTTCGCCGCCTCCCCCGCCAGATCGATCACCTTCTGGTTCAAGAGCGTGGTCTCGCCGATCAGCGGGATGCCGATCGCCTGCTTGCGGGCCTCGCGCAGGAAGCGCGCGCTCTCCTCCTCATTGGTGTAGACGATGGCGGCATCGGCGCCGGAGGATTTCAGCTTCACCACATCGGCGGCGAAATCGGCCTGGCCGGATTCGGTCGACAGGTCGGCGACCACCTCGATGCCATGCGCCTTCATCTGCTCGAGGATGGCGTCGTGGCCGCCCTTGCCGAAATCGTTGTTCACCCAGACGACCGCGACCTTCTTCGCCTTCAGGTCGTTCGCCAGATAGGTCGCCAGCTTCGGCATCGCCGCCGCCTGGCTGATCGAGGTGCGGAAGATGTAGGGGTTGCCGGACTGGGTGATCTCGGTCGCCTCGGCGCCGGTGAACTGCGGCACCTCGGCCTGCTGCGCCAGCATCATGTTGACCTTGACCGAGCCGGAGAAGATCGGCCCGAAGATCACATAGGGCTCCTCGTCCAGCGCCTTCTGCACCTGGGCGCGGGAGATGCCGGGATTGGTCTGGGTATCGTAATGCGAGACCTCCAGGGGACGGCCGAGGATGCCGCCCTTCTGGTTGATCTCCTCGACCGCCATCTCGATGGCGTTCTTCCAATTGGTGCCGACCGTGGCACCGGCGCCGGACAGCTCGATCACATCGGCGATGCGGATCGGGTCTTCGGCCCTCGCCGGCCCGGCCGTGGCCAGGCCCAAGGCGATGCACGCCCCGAGGATGTATCGCGGTCCCATCTCGTCTTCCTCCCTGTCCTGGTCAGCCTTGTTCTGCGGGTCGATCCCGGCCGACTACCACAAGGACTCTCATGCGACGAGAGGCATGACGTCAAATATCAGACAAAACGGGATGCGGCGCCGCTCAGCCGATCACGCGGCAGGAGTCCCGCACCACGAGCTGCGGCGCGAACACGTGGTGCGCCGGTTCGGCCGGCGGCGTGCCGCCGAGGCGGGCCAAGAGGCAGTCCACCGCCCGGGCGCCGATCGCCTGCACCGGCTGCACCACCGCGGTCAGCCGCGGCGAGAATGCGGTGGCCCATTCGAAATCGTCGATGGCGGCGACCGAGACGTCCTGCGGGCAGCGGAAGCCCTGCTCGGCGATCGCCCGCATCACCCCGATCGTGGTCAGGTTGCTGGTCGAGAAGATCGCGGTCGGCCGCGGCCGGCGGTGCAGCAGCGCCACCGTCGCTTCGATCGCCGTGTCGATGCGGAAGTCGCCGCAGGCGGCGAGATCCTCGGTGAAACCGATTCCGGCCTCGGCCAGCGCCTCGCGATAGCCCTCCAAGCGATCGGTCGAGATCGAGATCCCCGGCCGGCCGGTGACGATGCCGATGCGGCGATGGCCGCTGCGGATCAGGTATTCCATCGCCATGCGCGCCGCGGCGCGGTTGTCGAGCGTGACCGAATCGAAATCGGCCAGCCCCTGCAGCGTGCGGTCCACCAGCACCGCCGGCACGGTGACGAGGCGCCGGATCGCCCCGGCATCGCCGGGCTCGACCCCGCTCAGCACCAGGATCAGCCCGTCGGCGCGCTGGGTGCGCATCAGCTGCAGATGCCGCAGCTCCTTCTCCGGGTCGTCGGCGGTGGCGCACAGCACCAGCGCGTAGCCGGCGGCGTCGCAGGCGCGCTCGATGGCGCTGGCCAGGGCGGCGAAGAGCGGGTTGGTGATGTCCGGGATGATCAGGCCGATGGTGCGGGTGCGGCCGGTCTTCAGGCTGCGCGCCACCCCGTCCGGGGCGTAGCCCAGCTCCTCGATCGCTTCCATCACCCGCTGGCGCAGCGCCGTGCTGACCGGGGCCGTCCGGTTGATCACCGCGGAGACCGAGCCGATCGAGACCCCGGCCCGGTTCGCCACGTCCCGCAATGTCGCCATGATCCCCGAAGCCGTTGCCAAGCCGCGGATCGGATGATAGCCTTTCTGAAACGTTTCAACAACAAGGTGGCAGCCGAATTCCGGGACACCGGTCGGCTCCGCCTGGCTGCAACATCATCAGATTCGCCGGGCCGGCTGAAAGGTTTCAGACGCTTGGTCAGGCTGACGCCACGACGCGTCGCGACAAGGGGAGGACCGCCATGACCAACCGCAACGGCACCCGTGTGTCCGGACACGGCGAGGGTCCCGCGCCGCTCGGCCGCCGGACGATCCTGGCCGCGGGGACCGCCGTCCTCGGCGGCAGCCTGCTGCCGATGCCTTACCTTTCCCGCGCGCGGGCGCAGGAGGGACCGCTGAAGTTCTGGCAGTTCTACGCGCCAGGCGGGCCGGTGCCCGGCCAAGTGCAGTGGTTCCAGGACACGGTCAAGGCCTGGAACGACCTGCAGGAGATCAAGGTCGAGCTGGAATACATCCCGACCTCGCAATACATCAACGGCACCAAGCTGCAGACCGCCTTCGCCGCCGGCGAGGGCCCCGACATCTTCCTGATCAGCCCGGGCGACTTCCTGCGCTACCACAATGGGGGCGCGCTGCTGAATCTCGCCCCCTATGTCGCGGCCGAGGCCCGCGCCGATTACTACGACACCGCCATCGCCACCCGGCTGGTCGACAAGGGGCTGTACGGCCTGCCGATGGAGGTGGAGCCGATGGCGATCTACTACAGCGTCAAGGCCTTCAAAGAGGCCGACCTCGGCGAGGCCGACATCCCGAAGACCTGGGACCAGCTTCTCGAAGTGGCGAAGAAGCTGACCACCGATCGGCGCTTCGGCATCCTGTTCGAGACCAATCCCGGCTATTATCAGAACTTCACCTGGTACCCGTTCCTGTGGCAGGGCGGCGGCGAGATCGTCGGGAAAGACGGCAAGAGCGGCTTCAACTCCGACGCCGCCCGCGCCGCCCTGAAATTCTGGCAGGACGCGATCGCCCAGGGCGTCGCCCCGCGCAAGCCGCTGGGCTACGGCGCCAACGACATCGCCGCCAATCTCGGCTCCGGCTACTGCGCCATGCAGAATGTCGGCATCTGGGGCATTGCGGCGATGCGCAACGCCGACCCGAATTTCGAATACGGCGTGTTCAAGCTGCCGGTGCCGGCCGGCGGCCAGGACCGCACCGTGGCCGGCGGCTGGGCCTTCGTCGCCAACGCCAACGGCCGCAATCCGGAGGCGGCGGGCAAGTTCTGCGCCTGGGCGCTGGGGTCGATGGACGCCGGGTCGGTGCGGCGCGTGGTCGACTGGTGCACCAAGGCCAAGAGCGACATGCCGCCGCGCAAATCCGCCTTCCAGCAGGCCGAGGCGGCCCAGGCCTATGGCAGCGGCGCGATGAAGACCTTCGCCGAACAGGTGTTCCCGACCGCCCGTGGCGAGCCGCGCGTGCCGCCGCAGGTGTACAAGGCCATCTCCGACGCCATCCAGGCCTGCCAGCTGAACGGCGAGGATCCGGGCAAGCGGGCCGAGATGGCGGCGAAGCAGATCGACAGCTTCCTGGCCGGCTACGACGGCGCGCCGATCCTATGAGCGTGGCGATGCACGGCGCTTCTGATCACGTGCGTCCTTGCATCCCCAGTCCCCCCTTCCCTCGCGGGAGGGGGCTAGGGGGAGGGGGTTCTCTCAGCTCGCGCCGGCGTCAGTGCGCTGAGAGCGGTGAACATGGAGACGATCTTATTCATTTGCGCGCGGACGCGCGCAGACCCCTCCCCCTGCCCCCCTCCCGCAAGGGGAGGGGGGACTGGAAAAGAAGACCGGTGGCATGAGCACGGCCTCGCCAACTGCAGTTTCACAGACGGCGGTGGTGCCGAGGCGCCGTCGCCTGTCCGCCCGGCATCGGGAGTGGATCGCGGGCTATCTCTTCGTGCTGCCCGACGCGCTGGGCCTCCTGGTCTTTGTCGGCGGGCCGATGCTGCTGTCGCTCAGCCTCGGCTTCTTCGGTGTCACCGGCTTCGGCGGCTACCGCTTCGTCGGCTTCGCCAACTACCGGCGCATGCTGGCCGACCCGCTGTTCCTGGAGAGCCTGAAGGTCACCCTGCTCTATGTCGTGCTGCTGGTGCCCAGCCTCTATCTCACCGGACTCGGCCTCGCCCTGCTGGTGCACCGGCGCAGCCGCTTCTCCGGCCTGTTCCGGACGATGTTCTTCCTGCCGCACATGGTCAGCCTGGTGGTGGTCGGGCTGATCTGGCAGGTGCTGCTGATCGACAAGATCGGCGTGGTCAGCCGGCTCTCCGCCGCCCTCGGCCTCGGCGGCCTGTCCTGGCTCGGCGATCCGGAGCTCGCGCTGTTCGCGATCGTCGGCGTCAGCGTCTGGTTCCTGATGGGCTATTACATGCTGATCTTCCTGTCCGGGCTGCAGGACATCCCGCGCGAGTATCACGAGGCGGCGCGGATCGACGGAGCCGGGCCGGTCGCGGCCTTCCTGTACATCACCCTGCCGCTGCTGCGGCCGACCAGCTTCTTCGTGCTGCTGGTGTCGACGGTCGCCGCCGTGGCCGGCGCGCAGACCTTCGACCTGGTCTATGTCATGACCAAGGGCGGCCCGGCCAACTCCACCTCGCTGGCGATCTATTACATCTACGAGCAGGCCTTCCAGTTCGGCGAATACGGTTACGCCGCGGCGATGGCCTCGGTGCTGGTCCTGATCCTGCTGGGCTTCACCGCCCTGCTGTTCCTGGTCACGCGCGGCGGGCGCTTCGACTATGACTGACGCCGCCGCCCTCCCCGCCCGCGCCTTCCGCCCGGCCGGGACGATCTGGTTCCTCGCCTCGGCCCTGCTGGCGCTGACATCCGTGGCGCCGCTGCTGTGGATGGTCTCGATCGCCTTCAAGGGACCGGACGAGATCTTCGACCCCGGGCTGATCCCGGCGCGGCCGACGCTGGAGAACTTCCTCTACGTCTTCACCGAGGTCGACTTCCTGCGGTTCCTGCTGAACACGCTGGTGGTCGCCGGATCGGTGACGGTGATCGCGCTGCTGTTCCACTCCATGGCCGGCTACGCCCTGGCCCGGCTGCGCTTCCCGGGGCGGGAGGCGATCTTCCTCGGCATGTTCTCGACCTTTCTGATCTCGCTGCCGGTGATCATCGTGCCCCTGTTCATCCTGGTGCGACAGCTGGGCCTCGTGAACTCCTATGCCGGGCTGATCGTGCCGGCGATCTTCAACGCTTTCGGCATATTCCTGCTGCGCCAGTTCTACCTGAACGTGCCGCGCGAGCTGGAGGAGGCCGCCTTCATCGACGGCGCCGGCTACTGGCGGATCTACTGGAGCATCGTGCTGCCGCTGTCCCGCCCCATCCTGGCGGCGCTGGCGATCTTCTTCTTCCTGGCCAACTGGAACGCCTTCCTGTGGCCGCTGACCATCACCACCGACCCGAGCCTCTGGGTGGTGCAGGTCGCGGTCGCCAGCTTCCAGGCGCAGTATTCCGCCTCCTGGAACTACATCATGGCCGCGTCGACCGTGGTGGCGCTGCCGACCCTGCTGCTGTTCGTCCTGTTCCAGCGGCAGATCGTGGAATCGATCAAGACGGGCGGCCTGAAGTAGCCGCCGAGACGAGAGGAAGCCCCATGCAGAGCAATGCCGGATTGTCGCCGCTGCGCGGCCTCGCCAAGCTGCGCCAGGCCCGGACCCGACGCTTCTCCAGCTGGGACCGCACCGGCGGCAACGACGACCGGCTGCACATCGCGCCCGGCGAGACGGTGACGATCGCCGAGGCCTCGGGCGCGGGCATCGTCACCCACATCTGGGTTACCATCAACTGCGCCAGCCGGCACGCGCTGCGCAAGATCGTGCTGCGCGCCTGGTGGGACGGCGAGGCCGAGCCCAGCATCGAATGCCCGCTGGGCGACTTCTTCGGCATGGGCCATGCCCAGACCCGCAACTTCGCCAGCCTGCCGCTGCAGATGAGCCCGCAGGACGGCCGCGGCTTCAACTGCTACTTCCCGATGCCCTTCGGCAGCCATATGCGCTTCGCCGTGACCAACGAGGCCGAGCACGAGTTGCTGTTCTACTACTACATCGATCTCGAGCTGCACGATGCGCTGGAGGACGGCCTCGGCCGCTTTCACGCCCAGTGGCGCCGGGCCGCGCCGCAGCCCTTCGACGAGGCGGGCCTCAGCAACGAGGAGGTGCTGTTCGGCGGCGTCACCACCGACGGGGCGAAGAACCATGTCATCCTCGACGCCGCCGGGCACGGACACTATGTCGGCTGCCTGCTGAGCGTCTACTCGCTGCGCCGCTCGCGCAACTGGGACTGGTACGGCGAGGGCGACGACATGATCTTCGTCGACGGCGAGCCCGGGATCTCGGTGCCCGATGCCGGCCGCAAGCCGCAGATCGCGGCGGAGGCGCCGCAGCCGGTGATCGCCGGCCGGCCGGAGAGCGCGCCGGGCGCCAATGACGCCTGGCCGCCGACGCTGCACGGCACCGGCACCGAGGACTATTTCAACACCGCCTGGTGCCCGAACCAGGAATACTCCGCCCCCTATCACGGCATCATCGCCGGCGGTGGCCCGAACTGGCAGGAGCCGGTGACGCTGTACCGGTTCCACATCGAGGATCCGGTGGTGTTCAAGCGGTCGATCCGGGTGACGATCGAGCGTGGCCACGCCAACCGGCGCGACGACGAGGTGTCGAGTATCGCCTTCTGGTACCAGGCCGAGCCGCACAGGCCCTTCCCGCCGCTGCCTGCCGTCACGGACCGGCTGCCGAGCTTCCGCGCGCCCTTCGAGGAGCGCGGCTGACGCCGCTACGGCAGCCCGCGCGTGCCGGGGCTGGGGTCGGCACTGTCGTCGACCGTGGCGGTGCCGCTCTCGTTGGAGTCCGCACCCCAGGCGCGGGCCTCCGCCAGCACCGCCTCGTCGAGCTGGTCGGGCATATGCGCGCCCATCAGTCGGATCGCCTGGACCAGGGCCAGCACCTCGCGGTCGAGAGTCGGCTCCGGCCCGTCGCCGCTGCCGATCAGGCGGGGCGGGATGCTGGCCTCGACCACCACGCGGATCCGCCCCAGGGCATCCCAGGCCTGCTCCGCCGTCCAGCCGGCGCTGGTGTCGGGTTCCTTCGCCATACCCGGTCAACGGCGGCAGGCCGGTCTCCGGTTCCTACAGGAAGCCGGCCTGCCTCAGCTTCGCGATCGAGTCCGCCGCGCTGCGGTGGTGGATGAACACGCCGCCGGTCTGCTCCCACAGATGCCGGTATGTGTCCCGGTCGTCGACCAGCGCGTCGCCGGGATGGCAGTGCTCGCATTTCAGCGCCGCCGTGGTGGTAATGACCTTCACGCCGGGGAAGTATCGCGCGGCCCAGCGCCGCTTCTGCGGTTCGGCCCAGGCCCC
This sequence comes from Inquilinus limosus DSM 16000, assembly GCF_000423185.1. GTDB lineage: Bacteria > Pseudomonadota > Alphaproteobacteria > DSM-16000 > Inquilinaceae > Inquilinus > Inquilinus limosus. Next base: position 94,506 of record NZ_AUHM01000018.1, read on the forward strand.
GCGCGGCAGGCCGGTCAGGATGACGGGGTCGAGGTGCCGCACGGCGTCGTACAGCTCCATCGCATCCGGCATCAGCTCGAGATTGGCGAAGAAGTCCGGCGCGCGCGCCAGCGCCTGCCAGAACCGGGCCAGCCCGAACCGCTGCTCATAGGCGCGGGGATGCATGCCGAGAACCGCCGCGGCGCCGCGGTCGAAATCCGCCAGCACGCCGTCGCAATCCAGATAGATCCGCGCCATCGCGACCACCGTCCCCACTGCCAACGACCCTGATCTTTCGCATGTTCGGTCGGCAGGGGCATCAGGATGCGCGGGCCCTGCGCCGGCGGTCCGCCCAGGCCATCAGCGGCGTCGCGGCGATGCCGTGCATCAGGATCGAGGCCAGAACCGTGAAGGAGGCGATGGTCCAGAGCCGGCCGCCGTCCGGGAACGGCACGCGGTCCAGGGCATAGGCCATGTAGTAGAAGGTGCCGAGACCGCGGATCCCGAAGAAGGCCATCAGCCCGCGCGCGGCGGGCGGCAACGGCGTGCCGACCAGGCTGACCCAGCCGCACAGCGGCCGGATGACCAGGAGCAGGGCGGCGGCGGCCAGGATATCGACCCAGCCGAGCCGGCCGAGCGCGCCGGTTCCGATCGCGGCGCCGAAGACCAGGAGCACGACGACCATGAGCACGCGCTCTATCTGCTCCGAGAACTCGGCCATCGCGCCGTGGAACTCGCTGCTGCGGTCGGTCGCCCGCAGCGTCACCGCGGCGATGAACACCGCGACGAAGCCGTAGCCGGCGGCGAGCTCGGTCACCCCGAAGGAGATCAGGGTGACGCCCACGGCGACCAGCCCGTCGCCGGTGCGGGACAGCTTCAGACGCGGCAGCCGGAAGGTCAGCCAGCCGAAGACGCGGCCGGCGGCGTAGCCGATCAGCGCGCTGCAGCCGATCCTCCAGACCACGTCGATCGCCAGCCAATGGACCCAGGCCGCCTCCGGCGGTGTGGTTGCGAGCGTCATGGCGAGCACGACGAAGGGGAAGGCCAGGCCGTCGTTGAGTCCGGCCTCGGAGGTCAGGGCGAAGCGCACCTCGCCGCCCTCCTCCTCCCCCGGCGGGCCGGCCTGCACGTCGCAGGCCAGCACCGGATCGGTCGGCGCCAGCGCGGCGGCGACCAGCAGGGCCGCCGCCCAGGTCAGGCCGAGAGCCGCCCAGCACAGCACCGCCATGGCGGCGATGGTGAGCGGCATGGCGATGCCGAGCAGCCGCCACGTCGCCTGCCATCTGCGCCAGCCGAAGGGGCGCTCGATCCGCAGCCCCGCCCCCATCAGCGCCACCAGGATCACGAACTCTGTCATCTGCTCCAGCACCCGCTGCTGGAGCAGCAGCGCGGAGGCGCGCTCGATCCAGGGGCCGTGCGGCGCCAGGAAACCGATGGCCACGGCAATGATCGGCAGCGACAGCGGCAGGCTTCGGACGACGAGCGGCAGCCAGGCCGACAGCAGGACCAGCAGGCCGAGCACAATGATGACGGCGGCCGATGCGTCGAACGTCCCAGGCATGCCGGGCCAACAGCAGGATCGCCGTGCCGGTTTCCTGCGCGGCCGCCCCGAAGGCCTCAGCCGCCCTCTCGATACGGCGCGAGATAGGGCAGCGGCTCCGGCCGGAACTCGCGTGCGACAACGTCGATCCGGGCCATGGCGCGGTCGAGCGAGGCCCGGAGGTGGTGTTCGAGCGCCCCGGCGGCCTCGGCCACGCGCCCGGCTTCCAGGCGCTCGACGACGGCCATGTGCTCGGGCAGGAAGGGCTCGGTCGGGTAGAGGCGCGGGCCCCAGCGATAGAGGAAGCTGTGGGCGATCAGCAGCGACTGGTAGAGCCGCAGGGCTTCCATCATCGTGCGGTTGCCGCAATGGCCGAGGAGCTGGACGTGCATCTCGGTCTCCAGCGCGTCGAGCGCCGCGCCGTCGAGCTCCTCGGCCCGGGCGATCGCCTGCTCCAGATGCCGGCGCATCGTCGCGACGAAGCCCCGCGGCACCGCCGGCACGGCGTTGACCAGCGCCACCGGCTCCAGCACCCAGCGCATCTCGTACAGCTCCGCCACATAGTCGCGGGTCAGGGCCGGCGCGTACCAGCGCGACCGGTCGTCCTTGCGGATCACGCCGCGCTGATGCAGCCGGGCGATGACGTCGCGGGCGACCGTTCGGCTGACGCCGTAGTGGCGCGCCAGCTCGGCCTCGATCACGCGCCAGCCGGCGAAGGGGGTGCGCGCCACCACCGCGGCCTCGACCTCGCGGTAGATGCGCTCCCAGCTCGCCGCCGCGGTCAGACGCAGCGGCTCGATCGCCCTCGCCTCCCCCGGCCCGGCCGGCGCAGCCCCGGCCGGACCGCGGACGACATAGCCGTGGCCCTCGGCCCGCTCGACCAGCCCCTCCGCCTCCAGCCGCGCCAGCGCCTGCCGCGCCGGGGCGCGGCTGATGCCGAAGCTGCCGGCGAGATGCGATTCCAGGAGCCGGGTGCCGGGCGGCAGGCTGCCTTCGCCGATCCGCGCCGCCAGGATGGCGAAGGCGCGCTGGTGCAGCCGCGGCTCGACGCCGGAGGTTGTCATCCGCCTGTGCATGGCTAAAGTATACATAAGACACACGACAGGTGCAGCGAGAGCGAAGCGGCATGTCCGCTCGCCCGATGGGAGGCGCCATGGGCCGGCTGGACGGCAAGCGTGCGTTCGTGACCGGGGCCGGCCAGGGCATCGGCCGGGCTGTGGCTCTGGCCTTCGCCTATGAGGGCGCAGCGGTGGTGGCGGCGAGCCGCACCCCGGGCAAGATGGAAGACCTCCCTGCCCTGGCCTCCACGATCAAACCCGTCGGGCTGGACGTCACCGACGGTCCCGCGGTCGAGCGGACGATCGCGGCGGAAGGCCCCTTCGACATCCTGTTCAACGGCGCCGGCTGGGTGCACAGCGGCACCATCCTCGACTGCAGCGAGGCCGACTGGGCGCGGAGCCTGGACCAGAACGTCACCTCGATGTTCCGCACCATCCGGGCGGCGCTGCCGGCGATGCTGGAACGGCGCAGCGGCGCGATCATCAACGTCGCCTCGGTCGCCTCCAGCCTGTCCGGCGTGCCCGGCCGCGCCGCCTATGGCGCCAGCAAGGCGGCGGTGATCGGCCTGACCAAGGCGGTGGCGCGCGACGTCATCGCCCATGGCGTGCGCTGCAACGCGCTGTGTCCCGGCACCACGCACACGCCGTCGCTGGAGGAACGGATCGCCGCCGCCCCCGACCCGGAGGCGGCGCGTCGGCAGTTCGTCGCCCGCCAGCCGATGGGCCGGCTGGGCGACGTGGCGGAAATGGCCGCCGCCGCGGTCTATCTGGCGAGCGACGACGCCGCCTTCACCACCGGAACCGTCCTCGTCGTCGACGGCGGGCAGACGCTGTGAGCGGCAGGGAGACGGACGCAAAGGAGCAGCAGATGACGAACTGGGGGAGAATGGTCCGGCCGGTCTGCGTCACGCTCGGCCTCGCGGCGCTGGCCGTTGGGCCGGCTGCGGCGCAGGAGAGCTACACCCTGCGCTTCAACCATGTGCTGGCGCCGGGCGAGCCCTATCACGAGGGCTTCCTGGCCTGGGCCCAACGGGTCGAGGAGCGCACCAAGGGCGGGCTGAAGATCGAGGTCTTCCACTCCGCCCAGCTGGGCGTCGAGGAGGACATCATCGAGCAGATGCGCCAGGGCGCCAATGTCGGGCAGAACACCGACGCCGCCCGGCTCGGCACCTATGTCCCCGGCATCGCCGTGATCAACGGCCCCTATTTCGTCGAGACGCTGGAGGAGGTGGGCAAGCTTTCCACCGCCCCGACCGTCGTCGCCTGGCAGGAGGAGCTGGCGAAGCAGCACGGGCTGAAGGTGGTGTGCTTCGACTGGGTGCAGGGCTACCGCAACTTCTTCACCAACACGCCGGTGCGCAAGCCGGAGGATCTGAGCGGCCAGCGCATCCGCACCCCGCCGGCGCCGATCTGGCAGGAATCGATCCGCGCGCTCGGCGCCTCGCCGGTCGCCATGGCCTTCGGCGACATGTATCCCGGCCTGCAGCAGCGGGCGATCGACGGGGTCGAGCTGGTCTACAGCAACATTCCGGGCGGCCGCTTCTACGAGGTGCTGAGCACCGCCAGCGAGACCAGGCACATCCTGCTGGTGAATTTCGAGGTGGTCAGCGCCGAGTTCTTCGACAGCCTGCCCCAGGACTATCAGACCGCGCTGGTCGAGGAGTGCCGCCGCGCCGGGCAGGAGACCTCGGCCAAGATCATCGCCCGGGAAGGCGAGATCAGGAAGGAGCTGCGGGACCGCGGCATGACCATCGTCGAGGATGTCGACCTGGCCGCCTTCCGCAAGGCCGGCGAGCAGGCTTACCAGACCCTCGGCCTGGTCGAGGCGAAGCAGAAGGTCCACCAGGAGATCGGCAAGAACTGAGCCCAAAGCCGTCATTGCGAGGAGGCGAAGCCGACGACGCAATCCAGAAGACGGTAGAGTGGCCCTGGATTGCTTCCCCCCGGCTCAAGGCCGGGGTCGCAATGACGAGGGATGAAACGGCGGAGGCGGGGTCGTGGCGAAAGTCTATTCCATCCTGTGCAGGGCGGAGGCCGTGGTCGCCGCGACTTTCCTGGTGGCGATGGTCGGGCTGATCTTCCTCGGCGGCGTCGCGCGCATGGCGCACTATCCTCTCAACTGGACCACCGACCTCGCCACCTGCCTCTTCGCCTGGGCCTGCTTCCTGTGCGCCGACATCGCCTGGCGCAAGGGCGACCTGATGTCGATCGAGATCCTGACCGCGCGCCTGCCCGAGGCCGCCCGCCGAGCCCTCACCACCTGCAACCTCGTCATCATCGCCGCCTTCCTGATCTACGTGATCGGCGCCGGGCTGCGACTGTCCTGGATCAGCCGCTTCCGCAGCTTCCAGGGCATACCCGACGTCAGCTACTCCTGGGTGACGATGAGCCTGCCGGTCGGGGCGATGCTGCTGCTTCTGACCACGCTGCTGAAGCTGAAGCAGCTCCACCGCGGCGTCCCGGCGGCCGAGCGGCAGCCGGCGCAGACGGTCTGAGGCGGCGCCATGCTGATCGTCGCCATCGCCTTCCTGGTCCTGATGCTGATGGGCATGCCGATGGCGTTCGCCATCGGCATCTCCGGCGCGCTGTTCTTCCTGCAGCATCCGGAGCTGCCCTACACCATCCCGATCCAGCTCACCGTCTCGCAGACCCAGAACTTCGCCCTGCTGGCCGTGCCGCTGTTCATCGTCGCCGGCAATTTCCTCAACAAGTCCGGGATCACCGAGCAGCTGCTCAACCTCGCGGCGGTGCTGACCGGCCGGCTGCGCGGCGGCCTGGCCCAGGTGTCGATCGCACTGGCGGCGCTGATGGGCGGCGTCTCCGGCTCGGCGATCGCCGACGCCGCGATGCAGGCGCGCATGCTGGGACGGGAAATGCTGAAGCGCGGCCTGTCGCGGGGCTTCGCCGCCGGCGTTCTGTCCTTCGGGTCGCTGCTGACGCCGATCATCCCGCCCGGCATTGGCATGATCATCTACGGCACGATCGGCCAGGTCTCGATCGGCCGGCTGTTCGCCGCCGGCTTCGTTCCCGCCTTCCTGCTGTGGGCGGCCCTGGCGGCGACGATCTCGCTGACGGCACGGCGCCGCGGCTATCCGCCGGAACGCGCGGCGCGGCCCACCGTCGCCGAGGTGACAACGGCGCTGCGCGGCGGCATCTGGGCGCTGCTGTTCCCGGTCTTCCTGCTGCTGGGGCTGCGCCTCGGCATCTTCACCCCGTCCGAGATCGGCGCCTTCGCCGTGGTCTACGCCATGGTCGTCGGCCTCCTGATCTACCGCAAGCTCGGGCGGCAGAGCTTCCTCGAGGCGCTCGAAGGCAGCCTCGCCGATGTCGGCGCGGTGATGTTCCTGATCGTGCTGTCGGCGATCTTCAGCTACGGCATCGTGCTGGAGCGGGTGCCGGACACGGTGTCGGCCGCGATTCTCGGCCTGACCGACGATCTCGAAATCGTGATGATCCTGATCGTCCTGATGCTGCTGGTGGCCGGCTTCTTCATCGACGCCACGGTGCTGATCATCATGCTGACGCCGATCTTCCTGCCGCTGATCCGTAGCCTCGGCGGCGATCCGGTGCATTTCGGCCTGGTCTTCATCGTCGCCGCCACCATCGGCAACTTCACCCCGCCGGTCGGCGCCGCGATGTACGCCGTCTGCTCGATCCTGAAGATCCCGATCGGCGAGTACACGCGCGAATCCCTGCCGCTGTTCGCCGCGGTCGCGCTGGTGACGCTGCTGCTCGTCTTCCTGCCCTCGGCGGTGCTGTTCGTGCCGAACCTGATCTTCGGCCCGTGACCGCCGCCACGCGGCAGAAATTGTTCCGGGCTTGTCGGGTCGCGGCGATCCGGATCGTCCTCTGGCGAGATCATGTCTGGAGGCGAGCCATGAACGAAGAACCGGTGATCAAAATGCGTCGCAAAGGCAGGGAGCTGACGCAGAGCATGCTGATCCCGAGCGAGAGCATGATCGCCGACGCGCTCCGCGCCGCACGGCCCGGCCAGCTGTCGGACCTGGCCGAACTGAGGCGCGCGCTCGCAGCGAGATACGGCGCCGACGCCTGCTGCCCGGTGACCACGCAGCGGCACCTGGTGCGCATCAGCCAGGACGGCAGCGCGCCCTTCTGGCGGGTCGTCGATCCCGACCGGCCTTTCGCCCGCAGGATGGCCGGCGGACCGGACCACATCCGCGAAAGGCTGGCCGCCGAACGCTGATCGACGAAGTCGCGCCGGAGCGAACCTCACGGCTCAGGGGTGCCGGGCTGCGACCCGCTCCGCATGCTTCTCGCCCCAATCGGCGAGCGGGCCGAGCGCCTGGTTGAGCGAGGCGCCGAGTTCCGTCACCGAATATTCCACGCGCGGCGGCACCTCATGGAACACCTCGCGGTGGACGAGGCCGTCCGCCTCCATCTCCCGCAGCTGCTGGATCAGCATCTTCTCACTGATCCCCGGCACCAGCCGCTTCAGTTCGCCGAAGCGCCGGGGCTGGAGCTGGATCTCCCACAGGATCAGCGCCTTCCACTTGCCGCCGATGACCTCCAGGGCCGGCCCCAGGCCGCAACTGTAGGGCTGCTCTCCCCTCATGATACCAGCTGCCCGAAACGTTGACCCGTCATGGCGAGCCCCGAAGGGGCGCGGCCATCCAGCGGCACAGGCCCCTGGATGGCCACGGCGCTCCGCGCCTCGCCATGACGGGGAAGAGACCGAAGAATCGATCTCAAAGACTGCTGGTGTGACTCCCTCATATCACAAACTCCACAATTCTTACCACGAGGTAAGTACCTGAGTTTTAGGTAGGTACTTGAGGAAAATCAATCAACCAATACCTTCCAAGCAACCGAGCGAGCCGAACCCGGCCTCGGGCGCAGCAGGAAGGGCGAGACATATGGACGCCGAACCCAACACCATCGAATCTCCCGGGGATGCGACAGCGGAGGTGACCCTGCGGGTCAACGGCCGCACGCGGCGCCTCCGGATCGATCCTCGGGTCACGCTGCTCGACGCGCTCCGCGACCATCTCGGCCTGACCGGGAGCAAGAAGGGCTGCGACCGCGGCGAATGCGGCGCCTGCACGGTGCACATCGACGGCCGCCGGGCTCTGTCGTGCCTGACGCTGGCGGTCATGGCCGAGGGCCGCGAGATCACCACGATCGAGGGGCTGGCCGAGGGCGACCGGCTGCACCCCGTGCAGGCCGCCTTCATCGAACATGACGCGTTCCAGTGCGGCTTCTGCACGCCGGGGCAGATCATGTCGGCGGTCGCCTGCATCCGCGAGGGGCATGCCGGCTCGGACGATGAGATCCGCGAGTTCATGAGCGGCAATCTCTGCCGCTGCGCCGCCTATCCGCAGATCGTCGCCGCGGTGCGTGCGGCGGCCGCGACCGGAGCCTGACCCATGCAGAGCTTCGCCTATGAACGGGCTTCGACCCTGGCGCAGGCCATCGGCGCCGCGGCCAAGCCGGGCACGGCGGTGATCGCCGGCGGCACCGAGCTGCTGAACTGGATGAAGGACGGCATCGCCGCGCCGCGGCGCCTGGTCGATCTGAATCGCGTTCCCGGCCTGGACGGCGTCACGGCCGACGCGCACGGCCTCCGGATCGGGGCGCTGGCCCGGATGAGCGATCTGGCCGAGCATCCGGCGATCCGGCGCGATTATCCCGCGATCTCGCAGGCTCTGCTGCAGAGCGCCTCCGCCCAGATCCGCACCATGGCCTCGATCGGTGGCAACCTGATGCAGCGCACCCGCTGCCCCTATTTCCGGGCCGAGGTCGAGCTGCCCTGCAACCGGCGCCGGCCGGGCAGCGGCTGTGCTGCGCTGGCGGGCGAGGACCGGTCGGCCGCGATCTTCGGCTGGACCGAGCACTGCATCGCGACCCACCCGTCGGACGTGGCGGTGGCGCTGGCCGCGCTCGACGCCGTGCTGCATGTCGACGGGCCCGGCGGACCGCGTGCGATCCCGGTGACGGAGTTCCACCGCCTGCCCGACGACCCCTCCGTCCCCGAGACCGTGCTGGAGCCCGGCGAACTGGTCACAGCGATCGAGGTGCCGGCCTCCGCCGCCGCGCGGCGGTCGCATTACCTCAAGCTGCGCGAGCGGGCGTCCTACGAATTCGCGCTGGTCTCGGCGGCGGTCGGGCTCGACCTCGACGGCGATGTCATCCGCGAGGCGCGGATCGCGCTCGGCGGCGTCGCGGCGAAGCCGTGGCGGCTGCGGGACGCGGAGGAAGCCCTGCGCGGCATGGCGTCGGCGGACGAGCCGGCGCTGCGGCGCGCCCTGGACGCCGGCTTCGCCGAGGCGCGGCCGCGGCGCGGCAACGGCTTCAAGGTGGAACTGGCCAAACGCGCCGTCATCCGGGCGCTGCAGATCGCGGGAGGCGCGGCATGAACGGCGGAATCGGGCAGGCGGTCAGCCGCCGGGACGGTCCGGCGAAGGTCACCGGCGCGGCGCGCTACGCCGCCGACACGCCGGTGGCCGGCGCGGCCCATGCGGTGATCGTTCCGGCGACGAAACCCAAGGCCCGGATCGCGAAGATTGATCTCGACCGGGCATCGGCTGCGGCCGGCGTGATCGCCATCTTCAGCCATGAGAACGCACCGCGCTTCGGCCAGGTGACCGTGGTGCTGGCGGAAGACAACCTGCCGCCGCTGCAGGGCGACCGCGTCCTGTACGAGGGACAGCCGGTGGCGCTGGTGGTTGCCGGGACGCCGGAGCAGGCGACGGAGGCGGCGCGCCTCGTCCATGTCTCCTATGACGAGGAGCCGTTCGAGGCGGATTTCCTCGCCAACCCGGATCAGGCCGAGCCGGTGACCGAGTTCTTCGGCCTGCCGCTCGACACCGCCTGGGGCGATGTGGCGGCCGCCCGGCGCGAGGCCGATGCCCGCGTCGAGGCCGTCTATGTCACGGCCGACCGGCACCACAACCCGATCGAGCCGGGGGCGATCCTGGCGGTGTGGCAGGACGGGCAGCTCACCGTGCATGACTCGACCCAGGGGGTGGCGGAGGAGCGCGAGGCGCTGGCCCAGGCGCTCGGGCTCGACCCGGCGCGGGTGCGGGTCCGCAACGATTTCATCGGCGGCAGCTTCGGCGCCAAGCTGTGGGGCCTGCCGCACCAGCTGCTCGCGGCCATGGCGGCGCGGGAGCTGGAGCGCCCGGTGAAGCTGGTGCTGACCCGGGCTCAGTCCTACACGGCTTGGGGCTACCAATCGGCAACCCGCCAGACCGTGGCCTTGGGCGCCCGGGCCGACGGCACCTTGACCGGCTTGCATCACGATGTGGTCGCTGCGGGCTCCCATATCGGCCATTACATCGAGGCGGCGGGCTGGGACACGCCCGCGATGTATGCCACGCCAAACTTCAAGATCAGCCATCGCCGCCGGCGTCTCGACCGCGCCAGCCCGTCCGCCATGCGCTCGCCCTTCGGCGGCGTCGGCCTGGTCCCGGTCGAGATCGCCATGGACGAGCTGGCCGACCGCCTCGGCCTCGACCCGCTCGAGCTCCGGCTCCGGAACTATGCCGAGGCCTATCCGGCCGATGGCCGCCCCTTCTCCTCCAAGCGGCTGAGGGAGTGCTACGCGGAAGGGGCGCGCCGGTTCGGCTGGTCCGGCCGGTCGCCGGCGCCGCGGTCGATGCGCGATGGGCGCGACCTCGTCGGCTGGGGCATGGCGACCGCGGTGCTGCGGGCGTTCCGCTTCCCGGCCACGGCGCGGATCGGCATCGACCGCGACGGCCGGGTGCTGGTCGAGACCGCGACGCACGATGTCGGCCAGGGGCTGAGCACGATCCTGCGCCAGATCGCCGCCGATGCGCTCGGCGTGGCGGTCGGGCGCGTGGACCTGGCGATCGCCGACACGGCGCTGCCCAAAACCACCTTCACCGGCGGCTCCTCGACCTCGATGAGCGTCGGCTCCGCCGTGCAGGCCGCCGCCACGACCTTGAAAGAGAAGCTGATCGAGGCCGGCGCCAACGGGCCCGAGGGCTATGCCGGCGCGCTGGCGCGGCTCGGCGTCGAGCGGCTGTCGGCCGAGGGCGAGTGGTCGCCGGCCGACAATGAAACGACCCCGCCGATCTTCAGCTTCGGCGCGGTCTTCGCCGAGGTGCGGGTCGACCGCGACATCCCGATCCCCCGGGTCAGCCGCGTCGTCGGCGTCTACGACGCCGGCCGGATCCTCAACCCCAGGACCGCGCGCAGCCAGATGACCGGCGGCATCATCTGGGGGATCGGCCAGGCGCTGCTGGAGAGATCGGAGATGGATCCCCGCCTCGGCCGGTTCCTGTCGAAGAACCTGGCCGGCTATCTGGTGCCGGTGAACGCCGATGTGGGCGAGATCGACGTCGCCTTCGTCGAGGCGCCCGACCCGCATGCCAGCCCGCTCGGCGCTCGCGGCATCGGCGAGCTGGGCGCCATCGGCATCGGCGCCGCGATCGCCAACGCCGTGTCCCACGCCACCGGGGTGCGCGTATGCGAGCTGCCGATCCGGCCGGAGCATCTGATGGCGTGACGATCGCCCATCGCCGAAAGGCTCAGCCTTTTAGCCCCGTATGGGCCAGGCCCTCGATGAACTGGCGCTGGGCGAGGATGAAGACGATCAGCACGGGCAGCGCCGTCAGCGTCACCGCCGCCAGCTGCACGTTCCACATCGGGCCGCCATAGGCGTCGACATACTGGGTCAGCGCCTGCGGCAGCGTGAACTTCTCGGTCGAGGAGAGGAAGACGATCGGCTCGAGATACAGGTTCCAGCTGTGCAGGAAGGTGAAGATGGCGACGGCGCCGAGCGCCGGGCGGGCCAGCGGCAGGGCGATGCGCCAGAACAGGCCGAAGCGGCCGAGCCCGTCGATCCGCCCCGCCTCCTCCAGCTCCGGCGGCAGGGTGATGAAGAACTGGCGCATGATGAAGGTCGCCAGCACGCAGGGCGCGCCGAGGATCGGCACCAGGATCAGCGGCCAGTGGGTGTTAACCAGTCCGAGCCACAGGAAGAAGCGGAACAACGGCACGATGGTCACCTCGCTGGGCACCAGCAGGGCCAGCAGCACGACCATGAACACCAGGTTCTGGCCCGGGAAGCGGATGCGGGCGAAGGCGTAGCCGCCCAGCGACGCCACCGCCATGGTGCCGAAGGTCACCACCGCGGCGATGTAGAGGCTGTTCCAGTACTGCAGGGCGAAGGGCTGCAGCTCGAACACCTGGCGGTAGGCCTCGAGGTCGAAGCGCCGCGGCAGCAGCGCCGGCGGGAAGGCGAAGATCTCCTGCACCGGCTTGAAGGAGGAGGTCACCATCCACCAGGTCGGGAAGACGAAGGGGATGGCCAGCACGCACATCAGGCCGTAGACGGCCAGGCGCGCGTGGGGAGTGAGATCAGCCCTCATGGAACACCCACCGCCGGCGCAGCTGCCATTGCGCCAGGGTCAGCACCGCGACGATGAGGAACAGCAGCACCGCGAGCGCCGAGCCGTAGCCGAAGGCGTGGAACTGGAAGGCCTGCTGGTACAGGTAGTAGACCAGGACGGTGGTCGAGATCCCCGGCCCGCCCTGGGTCAGCACCGCGATCTGGGCGAACACCTGCAGCGACCCGACGATGGTGATGATCGAGGTCAGGAGGATGGTCGGGCTGATCAGCGGCAGGGTGATGCGGCGGAACTGCGCGAAGCGGCCGGCGCCCTCGATCCGCGCCGCCTCGTACAGGTCCTGCGGCACGGTCTGCAGCGCCGCCAGGAACAGCACCATGTTCAGCCCGACATTCTTGAACACCTGGACCACGATCACCGACAGCATCGCCGTGGTCTCGCCGCGCAGCCAGTTGGGGCCGGTGACGCCGAAGACGGCGAGGATGCCGTTGATGCCGCCGTCCTTCTGCAGGAGGAAGCCCCAGACGATGGTCCAGGCCACCAGCGACACCACGACCGGCGAGAAGAACAGGGCCCGGAACACCGTCATGCCGCGCAGCCGCTGGTTCAGCAGCACCGCCAAAAGCAGCGCCAGGCTGAGGTTCAACACCACCAGGCCGATCGAGAACAGGGCGGTGGCGCGCAGAACGCCCGGCAGCTCCGGATCCTCCAGCAGCAGCCGGTAGTTGACGTCGCCGGCATAGTCGAAGCTGCCGGCCAGCACGTTCCATTCGTGCAGGCTGTACCAGACCACCAGCGCCAGCGGCATCAGCACGAACAGCGCGACGCCGGCCAGCTGCGGCGCGACGAAGAGATAGCCGGCCAGGACATCGCGGCGCCGGAGCGTCCAGAACGGCCGGTTCGGAGCAGCGGCCTCCACCGGTTGGGCGGGACCCGCCGCCATCGTGGAGGTCCGCGCCGCCATCGTCAGCGCGCCAGGAGCGGCCGGATCCGGCCGCACACCGCCTTCAGCGCGGCGTCGACATCGGCATCGGGCTGCCACAGCGCGTCCAGCCCGGCCCGCACCACCTGGGCGATCTGGGCGTTGCCGGTATGGCTGGGCTTCACCGTCCCGATCTCGATGCCGCGCACCACGACCGCCTCGATCTGCGCCGGCTTCAGCATCGGGTTGGCCTTGGCCAGGAGATCGACGACGAGCTGGCTCTTGCGCGGCGGCGGGAAGAACTGGGCCAGCTTCGCCGAATTCTCAGGATTGGTCAGGAAGGCCAGGAAATCCGCGGCGGTCTTCGCGTTGGGCCTCGCCTTGAACACGCCGATGCCGGCCTGGCCGATCACCGCGTATTCGCCGGCCGGGCCCTTCGGCAGCGGCACCAGGTCCCAGGCGAAGGCGCCGTCCTTCAGGAGAGCCGCCCGGCTGATCTGGGTGATGGTCATGGCCGCGTCGCCGGCGAAGAAATCGGCCGGCGCGCCCGGGCCCGGCATCGCCTGGTCGATGAACACCGCCTTGTGCAGGAAGCGCATCGCCTCGGCCATCGGCGGCTGGTCGAAGCCGCAGGCCTTGCCGTCTGCGCTCCACGGTGCGGCGCCCCAGCCGTTCCAGACGGTGGCGAGGTTGTCCCACAGCTTGTAGTCGAAGTCGCGGACCACCAGCCCGGCCTTGCCGGTCTTGGCGTGGACCGCGGCGGCGTCGGCAATGGCGGTGTCCCAGCCCCACTCCCCAGCCGCGATCCGCTCCGCCGGCGGCTTCACCCCGGCCTGCTTCAGCAGGTCGAGGTTGACGAAGACGCCGAAGGGCGAGGTCGAGAACGGATAGGCGTAGAGCACGTCGTCGCGGCGCCACAGCGCGGTGGCGCTGGGCAGGAGGTCGTCATAGCCGTAGCCCGGCGTCGCGCGCAGCGTGTCCTGCAGCGGCAACAGCACGCCGGAGGAGACGAAATCCGGTGCCGAATTCTCGAAGATCCAGGCCAGGTCCGGGGCGTTGCCGCCGGCGATCTGGGTGGTCAGCGCCGTGGTGTAGCCGTCGAAGGGCAGCGTCTCGAAGGTGATCGACGCCACCTCCGGATGGTCCTTGCGGTAGGCGGCGGCGATGTCGTCCAGCAGCTGCAGATGCGCCTTGTTGCCGGTCCACACCGTCATCCGGAGCGCGATGCCCTCCGCCCGGGCCGGGGCCCCGAGGGCCGCCGCGGCCAGCAGTCCGGCCGCGGCGGTGGCGAAGATGCGGCGTCCGAGCGTCATGGCGTCCTCCCCTTTTTCCATTGGATCCGGCAGTGCCGGTCAGTAGCCGACGACCTCCGGCCAGTGCAGCTCCACCCCCTGCCCTTCCAGCCGGGCCTGGAAGGCGGCCAGCCGGTCCGGCCGCGCCCGCACCGCGCGCGGCGGCAGGTCGTGCTTCAGGCACCAGGCGGCGAGATGGCCGGCCACCTCGCCGATGTTCCATTCCACCGGATGCAGCCGATAGCAGCCATTGGTGATGTGGGTGGTGCCGATCGCCTTGCCGGCCGGCAGCAGGTTCTCCATCCGCCGCGGCAGCAGGGCGCCGAGCGGGATCTCGAACGGGCAGGAGCCGACATCGATGTAGTTGTCGCCGCCGGTCGAGGGATGCAGGTCGATCCGGTACATGCCGACGCCGACGGAATCGGGGTAGCGCACCGCGCCCCGGGCGCCGCGCACCGCCAGGGACAGGTCCTGCTCCACCACCGTGTACTCGGCGCGGATGCGGCGGGATTCGCGGATGTAGGGCGCCTGGGCCAGGCCGTCGAGCGTGCCGGTGACGTCGCTGCGCAGCCTGAGGCCCGGGAAGCCAGCGCCGCCGTCCGGCCGCGGCGCCTCGGTCTGCAGCCAGTAGAGGACGCAGCGCGACAGCTCCTCGGCACCGGCGAGGTGACGCTGCGCCTCGGCCTCCGGCACCTCGAACACCGGCCCCTCGAAGTAGTCGATCATCGGCCAGTTCACGAGGGTGATGTCGCTGGCATAGGCGCCGTCGGCGAAGTTGCGGCGAGCGGCGATGCGCCGGAAGGTCCAGAGGTTGCCGTCGCCCGGGTTCAGCCGCTGGTCGGCGTTCACCGCCAGCGGGTCGTCGTCCGGGTTCGGGGTGAAGCTGCGCTCGACGATCTCCAGCGTGCGCGGATGCGGCGACCGCCAGCCCAGCAGCGGCCCGCCCCAGAACTCCGGCCGGTAGTCGCGCCAGAAGACGTAGTTCGCGGGCCGGTCGATGACGTGGTTGCCGTCGACATGGTCGATGGCGAAGCAGATCGACACCGCCTGCATGTTCAGCGGCTGGGCGGTCTCGGGCGCGCTGGGCTCGCCGGTCTCGGCCCGGGATTCGAAGCCGGTGACGTATTCGGTGCCCGTCAGCGGCAGGAGGGCACCGGTCTCGGTCGCGTCCAGCACGTAGCGGCCGCGGGCGACGATGTCCGGCCCGCCGTCGCGATGGGCCAGGCGGACGGCGCGCACCCGGTCGCCGTCGACATCGGCCGCCACCGGGCGGTAGGGCTGCAGCACCTTGAGGCGGCCCGAGCCGCGCCAGGGCGCCAGCATCGCCTCGATCACCGCCAGGCTCACCCGCGGCTCGTGGCACAGCCGGCTGACCCAGCCGGCGCCGGGATTGAGATCGTGCCAAGCGCGCGACCGCTCGGTCAGCGGATAGTGGCGGCGGTAATAATCGCGGATGCCTTCACGCAAGGCCCGATAGCTGGCGGTGACGCCGAAGCGCTCGACCCAGGAATGCTCGTCGGGCGGCACCGCCTGGCTGGTCAGCTGGCCGCCCAGCCAGTCGTATTCCTCGGTCAGGATCACCGAGCAGCCGGACCTGAGCGACGCCGCTGCCGCAGCGACGCCGCCCAGGCCGCCCCCCACCACCAGTACATCCGCATCGAATTCCGGGGTCATGCCCGCCGTCCCTTCCGCTTGCCGGGTGCCGGGCCGAGGGTCTGTCCCTCGGCCAGCTCGCAGGGCAGCAGCCGCTGCCGCCCCTCCTCCTGGCCGCTCATCACCAGGGTCAGGATCTCGACCGCCTGCCGCCCCATCTCCTCACGCGGGATGCGGAAGCAGGTGAAATCGATATCGGTCGCGACCGGCCGCGTCGGGTTGCCCAGTGCGATCAGCGACAGGTCGTCCGGCACCGCCACGCCGCGGTCGCGGGCCGCCCGCTCCAGCACCACGGCGTCGGCCTGGTCCTCGACCAGGGCAGCGGTGGCGCCGGCGCGCAGCAGCCCGTCCACGATCTCGCCGGGATCGCGGCCCTCGCCGGGCTCGTGCACCCAGTCCACCCCCGCCTTGTCGACCGCGGATCGGAACCCGGCCCAGCGGTCGTCGGAGGATTCGGCGCCGCCGCCCGGGCCGATGAAGGCCAGGCGGCGATGGCCGAGCGCCACGGCGCGCCGCACCAGCGCCGCGGTGGCGTCGATGTAGTCGGCCCCGACATAGGGCACCGGCCCGCCGGCGTCGTCGCGGCGGCCGACGGCGACGAAGGGATAGCGGTCGGCCACCAGCCGGGCCAGCTCGTCCCGATCCAGCGTGCGGCCCAGCAGGATGCAGCCATCGGCCAGGCGCATCCGGTTGTTCTCGTGGAAGATCCGGCGCCGCCCGTCGGCCACCGGCGCGCTGGTGAACAGCAGCAGGTCGTAGCCGAAGCGCTCCGCCGCCGCTTCGATCCCCAGCATGAAGGGGGTGTAGAAATCGGCCTGCAGCGTCGGGAAAACCGGCTCGTAGGTGAAGACGCCGAGCAGATGGTTGCGCCGCCCGACCAACTGCCGTGCCGCCGGGTCGGCGACATAGCCGGTGGCGCGGATCACCTGCATCACCCGCTCCCGCGTCTGATCCGGAATCCGCGCCGAACCGTCGCCGCGCCAGTTCAGCACCAGCGAGACAGTCGCTTGGCTGACGCCCGCCAGCCTTGCGATGTCCCGTTGCGTCAGCCTCGCGCCCCCTCCCGACATCGCTCCGTCTCGATAATACGTATTATCAGGAACGATAACGGCATCCGGTACCCAGGTCAACCGGCCGGGTCCGGCCCTCGCTTCCGACCGTGCGGCGTAACCGGCATCATGGCTCGATGACGACTCATGCGCTCCGGATCGTCGATGCCGACGGCGGCACGGCCGATCTGGCTGTCGACCTGCTGGCACGATTCCTTCACGAGGAAGGGTTTGCCACGCCCGCCGCCATGATCGCCCGCAGTGTCCGGGAGATGATCGCGGATCCGCATCACTGGGTCGGGCTCGCCTGGCTGGACGGGTCGGCGGTCGGCGTCGCCACGGTCACGACCATGATCTATGTGGAGGGCGGCCGCCTCGGCGAGATCGGCGATCTGTATGTCCTGCCGGCCGCGCGAAGAAGAGGTGTCGCCGCCGCCCTGATCGCCGCGGCCACCGCCAGATGCGCGGCGATGGGCTGTTCGGAGATGTTCGTGGTGGTCACCCCGGAGGGCGAGGCCCGGCACGGGCTGGAGGGCTTCTATTCCCGCTTCGGCTTCGCCTGGGACGGCCGTAGGCTGCTGACCCGCCGCCTCGGCTGAGCCGTTTACAAAAAATAATATTTGGACGGATGATCGCGCCTCGCCCCGCTGAGACAATGGGGCCATGGCGGGACCCAGAAAGACCATGTCGACCTCCGCAGCGGCGCATCCGGAGGCGCAGCCGCATGTGCTGCTCGTCGAGGACGATCTCGAGATCTCCCGGATGCTGCAGGGCGTTCTCTCGGAAAGCGGCTTCTCCGTTTCCGCCGCGACCGCCGCGGCCGAGATGGACTCGATGCTGGGCCGGGCCAAGGTCGACCTCGTCGTGCTCGACATCATGCTGCCGGGGGAGGACG
The DNA here is from genome assembly GCF_000423185.1 of Inquilinus limosus DSM 16000. Lineage (GTDB taxonomy): Bacteria > Pseudomonadota > Alphaproteobacteria > DSM-16000 > Inquilinaceae > Inquilinus > Inquilinus limosus. Next base: position 112,226 of record NZ_AUHM01000018.1, read on the forward strand.
GGCTCAGCATCTGCCGCCGGCTCCGCGCCGCCTCGACCATCCCGATCATCATGGTGACGGCCCGCGGCGATGCGGTCGACCGGATCATCGGGCTGGAGATCGGGGCCGACGACTACCTGCCCAAGCCGTTCGATTCGCGCGAGCTGGTGGCGCGCATCCGGGCGCTGCTGCGGCGCGTCCAGGGCGGACAGGACGGCCGCAGGCGTCCGCTGCGCTTCGCCGGCTGGCGGATCGATCCCGCGTCGCGGCAGCTGTACGATCCCGACGGTGTCCAGGTCGCCATGACCAGCGTCGAGTTCGACCTGCTGTCGGCGCTGTGCCGGCATTCCGGCCAGGTGCTTTCGCGCGACCAGCTGATCGAGCTGACGCATAGCGGCCTGGCCAGCCCGGTCCAGCGCAGCATCGACGTCCATGTCAGCCGCATCCGGCAGAAGATCGAGCCGGACCCCGACAATCCCCGCTACATCAAGACCGTGCGCCTCGGCGGCTACATGTTCGCCGAGCGGGTCGAGCCCACCTGATGCGATTTCTCTCTCGCCTGCTGCCGCGCAGCGTCGTCAGCCAGATCACCGGGATCGTCGCCGCCTCGATGCTGCTCGGCATCGGGCTGACCGGCACCGTCCTGTTCCTGTTCTTCAGGGAACCCGACGCGCGGGACGGCGTCATCCTTTCGGCGGCTGCAATCGCCAAGATCACCCAGATCGTCCAGAGCGCCGATACCCCGGAAGAGGCCAACGGGATCCTCGACGTCGCCCGGCGTGCCGGCGCCGATGTCATCCGAATGCCGTCAGGGGAATTCGCCGCCCAGTCTGTAGGCGGGCCGACGTCGATCCTGTCGGAGCTGATCGCCTATCAACTGAAGACCCTTTGGGGCATCGAGGCACGCGGAGCCAACCTTCCTTCCGGTGCCGGCCATGGTCTCGTCGTGCAGGTCGACGATCGGTTCGTCCTGCTGTTCCCGACACCGACCTGGGCCGGCCTGTGGCGGTTCATCCTCAAGCCCACGGTCCTGATCATCGTCACGATGATCGTGTTCGTGCTGTTCCTCTCGATCTACGCGGTGCGCTGGATCATCGCGCCGCTGTCGGCGCTGGGGGCGGCGGCCGAATCCTTCGGACGCTCGCCCGACGACGACCGGATGGTCGACCGCCGGGGACCGCGCGAGATCGGCCAGGTCGCCGATGCCCTGAACGACATGCGCACCCGCATCCGGGCCCTGATCGACGACCAGAACCGCATGCTGGCCGCGATCAGCCACGACCTGCGGACGCCCCTGACCCGCCTGCGGCTGCGGGCCGAACGGATCGACGACCCGGAGCTGCGCGACGGCATCCTGCACGAGGTGGTGCGGATCAGCGGCATGCTGGACGAGACCCTGGAGTACCTGCACCCCGGCATCCGAGAGGAGCGGATGTCGCGGGTCGACCTATCGAGCCTGCTGCAGACCGTCTGCACCGAATTCGCCGATGTCGGCCACGGCGTCGCCTATGCCGGGCCGCCGCGCCTGGCCTGGATCTGCCGGCCCAATGCGCTCACGCGCGCGGTCGGCAATGTCGTGGACAACGCCGTGCAGCACGGATCGACGGTGCGGGTCGGGCTGAAGCTCGGCGAGGCCGGCGCCGCGGAGATCGAGGTGGCGGATGACGGCCCGGGCATTCCGGCGCCGCTGCGCCAGAAGGTGTTCGATCCCTTCTTCAAGGGCGACGACGCCCGCCCGGCGACCGCAGGAAGGGGCTTCGGGCTGGGCCTGTCGATCGCCCGCGACGTCGTCCGCGGCCATGGCGGCCGCATCGAGCTGCTCGACGGCGAGCCGCGCGGCCTGATCGTCCGGATGTCGCTGCCGGCGACTGTTCCGATCCCCGGCCAATGAGCCGGAAATATCTCTTAACATAACTTAAAACCGGCCTGTCCTGCCGACTTCTATTCTCGCGGCTCCATAGAGCCACGGGATGAACTGCATGTCAGCGTCGTTCTCGACTGCCGCCTTTTCTTCACAGCGGAATATTGGAACCAGGATTCGCGCGCCGCTCACCTTCGCCGGCGCCTGCCTGATCCTCGCCGCGACCACCATGCCCGCGGGGGCCCAGGAGGCGGTCATCCTGCAGACGGAGGATGCCCCTGCCCCGCCGGCCGTCGACGATGGCAGCGGCGGCGACTGGACCTTCGTGCTCGGCGCCGGCGCCCGGATCGGGCCGAGCTACGAGGGATCCGACCACTTCTCGGTGACGCCGGGGCCCTTCGTCTCGGTCAACTGGCGGGACCGGATCTTCCTCGACATGGAATACGGGCTCGGCGTCAACGTCGTGCGCACCGAAGCCCTCCGGCTGGGCCTGTCGATCGACATGGCGCCGGGCCGGGACGAGGATGACGACGACCACCTGAAGGGGCTGGGCGACATCGACGCCGCCGCGCGCGGCCATGTCTTCGGATCCTATTCCTTCGGCATGGTGCAACTCGGCCTCGACATCGCCAAGGATTTCGGCGGCAGCGAGGGGCTGCAGATCCGGCCCGGCGTGTCGGTGAAAGTGCCGCTGTCCGAGAGCTGGACCCTGTCCTCCGGCCTCTCCGCCACCTGGGCCGACGACGATTACATGCAGACCTTCTTCGGCGTCTCGCCGTCACAGTCCCGGAGATCGGGGCTGGAGCGCTTCGATGCCGGGGCCGGGTTCAAGAGCCTCGATTTCCGGGTCGGCCTCAACTGGCAGATCTCCGAGAGCTGGGTCGCCATCACGAGCGTGAATGTGGGCGTCCTCCTCGGCGACGCGGCGGACAGCCCGATCACCCAGAGCGAAGTGCAGCCCTCGGTCGGGCTCGCGCTCGGCTATCGCTTCTGAGCCCGCCCCGCGGCCGCGGCACGACCCTGGAGGCGATGGATGACCGGCGATGACGGGAGACCCCGATCGTGCTCGGCCTCATCGAAGCCCTGGAGGGGCGCATCATGATCCTCGCCATGCTCTGGCTCGGCGGCATCCTGCTCTGCGCCGCCCCCTATCTCTGGGCTCTCTGCCGCGCCGCCCGGGACTCGGCCCGGCCGATCCCGCCGCGCCGGGAGCCGCCATGACGGGCCGATGCCGTCCCGGGACGACATGCCGTAGCCCGGCCTCCCTACCCGCTCGCCCGGACCACGAGGCTGATGTCGACCAGCTCGATGCTGCGTTCCGGCGTCCCGCCGCCGAGGCGGGTGAGCAGCATCCGCCCGGCGCGCCGGCCGATGTCGTCGCTGTCGATCCGCACCGTGGTCAGCCCCGGCTCCAACTCCTCCGCCATCTCGATGTCGCCGAAGCCGGCCAGGGCGAGGTCGCCCGGTACGGCGAGACCGCGGCGCCGCGCCTCGAACAAGGCGCCGATCGCGAGCAGGTCGTTGCCGAAGAAGGCCGCGTCGAGGCGCTCGCCCTGTTCCAGCAGCGCAGCCATCGCGCGGCGGCCCTCGGCCAGGCCGGCCGGGCCCTCGACCGAGAGCTCCGCCGCCGGGCGAAGGCCGTGCTTGGCCAAGCCTTCCTTGAAGCCCTGCAGCCGTAGCACGCCGCGGCCGCCGCCTCGGCCGACATAGGCGACGCGGCGGTAGCCCCGCTCGCCGAAATGCTCGCCGACCAGCCGCCCACCGTCGAAGTTGGAGAAGCCGACCAGCATGTCAATCGGGTCCTGCGGATAGGCCCAGGTCTCCATCACCGGCACGCCGAGCGAGCGCAGCGTCTCGCGGTTCTCCTCCAGCTCGATCACGCCGGTGAACAGCACCGCCGCCGGGCGGAGATCGCGCAGCGACTGGATCATCGCCGTCTCGCGCGCATAGGAATAGGCGGTCTCGCCCATCATCAGCCGGTAGCCCGCCGGCTCCAGCACTTCGGCGCAGGCCCGCACGGCGCGCGAGAATTGCGGGTTGGCGATGTTGGAGACGAAGGCGGCGACGAGGGTCGACGGAGAGGTCACCGCCGCTGTCGGCCGGCCGCCGGAGCGCAGGCGGATGGCGTCCTGGTTGGGCTCGTAGCCGGTCTGCTCGATCGCCGCCAGGATGCGGCGGCGCTTGTCCTCCGCCACCTTCTCCGGCTGACGCAGCGCGCGGGACACGGTGATCGGCGCCACCCCGGCGATGCGCGCGACGTCGTCGATGCGGGGCGGCCGCTTCTCCGAATCCGTCATCTCCCCTCCGTCCCGCCTGCGCCTCACCGGCCGGTGTCCAGCACCTCGGCCACCTGGATCAGACAGTCGCCCGGTTCGCACCGGCTGTGCAACCGGTGCGAGATCACGACGCCGGCCTCGGCAAAGCGCAGCGGCTGCTCCGCCACATCGAGCCGGTCGAGATCGTGGACCCACCCCGCCAGGTCGCCGGCGGCGACCTCGGCCCCCGGTCCGACCGCCGGTTCGAACCAGCCGGGCGCGGTGGCGTAGATCGCCTGGCTGTGCCGGGACAGGGACAGGAGCCGCATCGGCCCGGGCTCCGGCGCAGGGCCGAGCAGCGGCGCGTCGATCACGCCAAGCGCCAGCAGCAGCGCGTCGATCGCGGCCGAGGCGCCGCGCATGGTCGCCGGCGTCACCGTGCCGCCGCCGCCGAACTCGCCGGACAGGCCGATCGCCCCGGCCCGCGCCGCCGCGCCCATCGAGGTCGGCGCCGCCGGCCCGTTGTCGGCGATGAAGCCCCAGGGCAGGCCAAGGGCCCGCATCAGCGCCACCGCCCGCTCCTGCCGCTCGGGGTCGGCATGGCGCTCGATCAGGGCGCAGGGCAGATGCGCCATCGAGGTGCCGCCGGAATGCAGGTCGAACACCACGTCGTGCCGCGAAAACAGCTCGTGCTCGAGGAAATGGGCGATGCGCTGGGTCGGGGTGCCGTCCGGGTCGCCCGGGAAGGCGCGGTTGAGATTGCCGCCGTCGAGCGGCGAGCAGCGCTTCGACGCCCGCACCGCCGGCGCGTTGGCCATCGGCAGGATGGTCACAGCTCCGCGCATCCGGGCCGGGTCCAGGCGCCGGATCAGCCGGGCCAAGGCGAACTCGCCCTCGTATTCGTCGCCATGGTTGCCGGCCATCAGCAGCACACGCGGGCCGTCGCCGCTCTTGATCCGCGCGACCGGGACCTTGACGTGGAAATAGGGCGACCGGTCGACCGAGAAGGGCAGGCCCAGATGGTCCAGGACCTTGCCGTCGGCGTCGAAATCAATGGTGTGGAACAGACCCGTATGCATCTCGGTCCTCGGGGCGCAGGGAATGCCGCCGCCGGCCGGGCGGCGGCAGAGGTCTCACATCAAAGGCAATTGCTGTGCCGCGCCGAACCAGGTGGTCTGCAGCTTCGCCAGCTTGCCGTTGAGGCGGTTGTAGTAGAGGAAGGTGTTGATCCAGTTCAGCAGGTCCGGCTGACCGTGCGGGATCACGACATGGGCGGGAGACTGGCGGATCAGGAACTTCAGCTCAACCTCCTTGCCCGGATTCTGCTGCGACACGGTGCGGGCGATGGCGCTGTTCTCGGCGAACATCTCGGCCTGGCCCGACAGATAGGCGGCGACGGCGGAGGGCGCGTCCTCGAAGCGGCTATAGGCGGCGTCCGGCGCGTTCTCGGTCAGCCACAGGTCCAGAGTCGTGCCCTTGGCGACGGCGATGCTGTGGCCGGCCATGGCTGCTGCATCCTCGAACGGCTTGATGCTCTTCGGCCCGTAGACGCCGAGGTCGACCGCGGCATAGGGCTGCGAGAAGGCAACCTGCTGCGCCCGCTCCGGCGTGGCTCCGGCGGCGGCGATCAGCACGTCGACCTTGTCGGCCAACAGGCTCGGGATGCGGCTGGCACCCGTGACCTGAACCAGCTCGAGCTCCACGCCCATGTCGGCAGCCATCAGTTTGGCCAAGTCGATGTCTAGGCCGATGGCCTCGCCCTTCTCGTCCTTGAACCCCCAGGGCGCCACGTCCATCAGCACCCCGACCCGGAGCTTGCCGGCGTCGAGCACGTCCTGCAGCTTGTCGGCCTGCGCCGCGGCCGGCAGGGCCAGGGCGGCGACCGCCACGGCGGCCGCCAGCAGACGGCGGAATCCGGTGATCATGTGAAAACCTCCTTCTGTTTGTTGCTTCGGGTCACTGCACCGAGCCGATGAAGCTCTTCAGCTCCGGCGTCTGCGGGTCGCCGAAGATCCGGTCCGGCGGCCCCTCCTCCCAGACCTTGCCCTGATGCATGAAGACGATCTTGGTCGCGACGTTGCGGGCGAAGCCCATCTCGTGCGTCACCAGGATCATGGTCATGCCCTGGCGCGCCATCTGCTCCATCACCCGCAGCACCTCGCCCACCAGCTCGGGGTCGAGAGCGGAGGTGACCTCGTCGAACAGCATCAGCTGCGGCGACATGGCGAGACAGCGGGCAATGGCGACGCGCTGCTGCTGACCGCCGGACAGCCGCTCGGGCCAGGCGTCGATCTTGTCGGCCAGGCCGACCCGGCCCAGCACCTCTTCCGCCAGCGCCCGCGCCTGGTCCTTGCGGATCCGGCCGGTCAGGAGCGGCGCCAGGGTGACGTTGCGCTCGACCGTCAGATGCGGGAACAGGTTGTAGCTCTGGAACACGATGCCGACGCGCTGGCGCAGCGCCCGCAGATCCTTCATCCCGGCGCGCACCGGCTTGCCCTCGATCCGCACCTCGCCGTCCTCGATCGTCTCCAGCGCGTTGATGCAGCGCAGCAGCGTCGACTTGCCGGAGCCGGAGCGGCCGATGACGGTGACGATCTCGCCTTCCTCGACGTCCAGCGAGACGCCCTTCAGCACCTCGACCGGGCCGAAGCGCTTGCGCAGGTTCCGGACTTCAACGAGCGCCATTGAGACGGACCTCCAGCGAGCGCGACCAGGTGGTCAGGGGGAAGCAGATCGTGAAATAGATCGCAGCGACGACGGTGTAGGTCAGCAGCGGCTGGAAGGTGGCGGCGCTGGCGATCTGCCCGGCCCGCGCCAACTCGACGAAGCCGACGACGGACGCCAGCGACGTGTTCTTCACCAACTGCACCAGGAAGCCGACCGTGGCCGGCAGGGTGATGCGGAAGGCCTGCGGGCCGATCACCCAGCGGAACTGCTGCCATTTGGTCAGGCCGAGGCATTCCGCCGCCTCCCACTGCGCCGGCTTCACCGCCTCGATGCCGCCGCGCCAGATCTCGCCCAGGAACACGGCGGTCCAGATGGTGTAGGCGACGGCGACCGCGGCCAGTGCCGGCACGTCGACGCCGAGGAACACCGGCATGCCGAAGTAGAAGAACATCAGCAGGCCCAGCAGCGGCACGCCCTGCACCGCCTGCAGCAGCAGCGCCGCGATCCAGCGCGGCAGCGCTGCCCGTCCGGCCCGCATCACCGCGAGGCCTAGCGCCAACGGCCCGCCGCTGCCGAGCGCGATCAGGGTCAGCGCCACCGTCCATTGCAGGGCGGACAGCAGCGACAGCAGGTCGCCGGCGGAGAAGATGCGCATCCGGCCCCTCCCCTAGCGCCGCACCGGCCAGCGGAAGGCCAGCCGGCCGATCGCCGCGAACAGCGCCTTGAAGACCACGACCATCGCCAGATACATGGCGCAGACCACGGCATAGACCTCGAAGCTGCGGAAGCTGCGGCTCTCGACGAAGCCGGCGGTGTGGAACAGCTCCTCCGCCGAGACCTGCGAGGCGAGCGAGGAGCCGAGCAGCAGCAGCACGAACTGGCTGGTGATCGACGGGTAGACGTTGCGCAGCGCCGGCGGCAGCACGACGTGGCGGAACACCTGCCAGCGCGTGAGCCCGAGGCAGGACGCGGCTTCCGTCTGGCTGCGGTGGATCGAGTCGAGCCCCGACCGCACGATCTCGGTGGCGTAGGCGCCGAAATAGAGGCTCAGCGCCACCGCCGCGGCCTCGAAGGGCGGCAGCCTCAGCCCCATCCCCGGCAGCACGAAGAAGATCAGGAACAGCTGGATCAGCGCCGGGGTGTTGCGGATCAGCTCGACATAGGCGCGGACCAGCAGCCGCAGCGGCCGCGGGCCGTGGCGCAGCGCCAGCGCGCCAGCGACGCCGATCGCGAGTCCCGCTGCCGCGGCGATGCCGGTCAGCAGCAGCGTCATCAGGGCGCCGTCCAGCAGCTGCCCCTCGTAACGCCAGAGCGGCCGGAAGTTCAGGCGGTCCATGACAACGTTGTCTTTTCAGGACGCGAAGATGCGACGGGGGCGGTCATGGGCCGGGTCAGCCGAAGCAGGTCGGATAGGCGGCGCGGACCTGGCCCCGGCCGTCGACGCCCCAGATCACGCGCCAGCGGTCGAGGCAGGTGCAGGGGTGGGAGATGCCGAACTCGATCACGTCGCCGACCGCGACCGGGCTGCCGGCGTCGAGCGCCAGGAAGGCGTGCTGGTCGTTCAGCTTCGCCACCTTCGCCTCGTCCGGCCCGGCGAAGCCGTGCACCGGGCGCCCGTCGCGGTGCAGGCGCAGCGGCGTCGGCAGGTCCTGGTCGTGGGAAACGTCGCGCATACCCATGCCGCAGATCGCGAGGCCAGGCTCGGGCCGCGACAGCACCTCGGCCCAGATCCGCAGCGCCGGCCGGAAGCCCTCCGACGCGCTCGCGATCTCGCCGCCGAGGCGGAAGCCCTGCCGGGCGTCCAGCGCCGCCAGGCCGCGCTTGTAGATGCCGTGGTCGTGGAAGAAGATCGCGCCGCTGCGCAGCACCAGCCGGGCCTTGCCGTCGGCGGCCGCGACGGGACCGAGATGCCGCACGATCAGGTCGAAATAGGTGGAGCCGCCAGCGGTCAGGATCAGCGGCGCCTGCGGCCCGACGGCGGCGCGGACTTTGCCGAACGCCTCCGCCGCCAGCGCGGCGAGGCCGGCGATCGCCGCCTGCGTCCGCTCCGCATCCGCCGTCGCCGCCGCGCCCTCATAGGCGCCGATTCCGGCCAGGCGCAGCCGGCCCTCGCTGGCCTTGACCGCGGCGATCACCCGCTCCGCCGCCGCCAGGTCGCGGGCGCCGGCGCGGCCGGCCCCGACCTCGACCAGCACCGGCAGCGGCGCCAGCCGCGCCTCGTCCCAGGCGGCGTCCAGCGCGGCGGCGGCCTCCGGGGAATCGACGAAGACGTAGATCTCGGCCCGGGGATAGACCTCGTGCAGCCGGGCCAGGCGGCGGGCGCCGCCCGCACCGCCGACCTGGTTGGCCAGGATCAGCCGGTTCAGCCCGGCGCGCAGCATCACCGCGGCCTGGCGGATATCGGCCACCGTGGTGCCCCAGGCCCCGGCCGCGACCAGCAAGGCCGCCAGCGCCGGCGCCATCGGCGTCTTGGCATGCGGGGCGATCGCCGCCCCCTGCTCCGCCGCATAGCGCAGCATCAGGGCGCGGTTGGCGGCGAAAGCCTCCTCGTCCAGGGTCAGCACCGGCAGTGACATGGTGCCCTCGGCCGGGTGCCAGCCTTGCGCGGCCACCTCGTCCAGCGGGATCGGCCCGGCGCCCGGCGGCACGCCCCGGATGCCGTCATGCAGCATGTCGATGATCCCGTCGGCCACGATCGCCGCTCCCCTTCCCTGTCCCTGGGCTTCCTTAGACGGCAGCGGCAGGCTATCTGTCAAGACAACGTTGTCACAAATCCATGACCCCGCGGAGAGGCCCCATGACCCAGCCCTATGACGGCCCGATCGTCGATGCGCACCATCATCTCTGGGACCTCTCGATGGACCGCCATCCCTGGCTGCGCCCGGCGCGGGACATGGTGTTCGGCGACAGCGGGCCGCTGCGGCGGAACTATTTGCCGGCCGACTATCGGGCGGACGCGCGGAACCAGCCGGTGGTCGCGACCGTGCATATCGAGGCCGGCTGGGATCCCGCCGATCCGGTGGCGGAGACGGAATGGCTGGAGACGCTGGACAAGGCGGACGGCATCGCCACGCGATACGTCGCCCATGTCTCGCTCGAGTCACCTGACGCGGCGGCGCTGCTCGAGCGGCAGGCGGCCTTCCCTCGCGTTGTCGGCATCCGCGATATCCTGAGCTGGCATCCCGACCCGACCCGCAGCTTCGCTGCCCGGCCGGACCGGATGGACGACCCCGCCTGGCGCCGCGGCCTAGCGCGGCTGGAAGGGCACGGCCTGTCCTTCGACCTGATGATCTATCCCGGCCAGATGGCGGACGCGCTGCGGCTGGTGCGCGACTTCCCCGGCCAGATCTTCATCCTGAACCATTGCGGCAGCCCGGCCGACCGCGACCCGGAGGGCATGGCCCACTGGCGCGCCGGGCTGGCGGCGCTGGGGCGCGAGCCGAACGTCCATCTCAAGATCTCCGACCTCGTGGCCTATGACCACGACTGGACGCCGGAGAGCCTGCGCGAGGTGGTGCTGGCCTGCCTCGACGCCTTCGGCCCCGACCGGTCGCTGTTCGCCAGCGACTTCCCGGTGGCCGGGCTGCACGCCTCCTTCGACCAGGTTTGGGACGGCTTCAAGGCGATCACCGCGGACCTCACCCCGGCCGAGCAGCGGGCGCTGTTCCACGACAACGCCCGCCGGCTGTACCGGATCGATTAACGCCGCGCCTCCCGCCCCGACAGCAGCAGCAGGCCCAGGATCAGCCCGCCGAACAGGATGCTGCGCCAGCCGGGCGAGGCGTTCACCACGGTGATCAGGGCGGTGATGGTGACCAGGAGGATCGCCCCCGGGATGGTGCCGGCATAGGTGCCGCGCCCACCCAGGATCGAGGTGCCGCCCAGCACCACCGCGGCGATCGAGGTCAGGAGGTAGGGGTCGCCGATGCCGACATAGCCCTGCCGGTTCATGCCCAGCACCAGCACCCCGGCGATGCCCGCCATCAGCCCGCTCAGCGTGTAGAGCAACACCGTCGTCCGCCCGATATCGACGCCGGAGAGGCGCGCCGCCAGCGGGCTGGTGCCGAGGGCGAAGATCCGCGCGCCCACGGCCGTTCGGTGCAGCAGCACCAGCACCCCGGCCGAGACCACGAGCCAGAGCAGGATGCCGACCGGCACCCCGGCCGGTCGGGCGGAGCCGAGCCATTCGACCACCGGGTTGCGCACGGTGACGGCGCTGCCGCCGGCGACGATCACCAGGAGGCCCTGCAGCAGCGTCGCCATCGCCAGCGTCATGATCAGCGGATGCACCCTCAGCGCGGCGATGCCGAGGCCGTTGAGGAAGCCGATCCCGGCCGCCACCAGCAGCGTCGCCGCCACCCCGACCAGCCCGGTCGGATCCCAGGCCACCGACAGCAGCGGCAGCAGGATCGCCGTCACCGTAATCACGGCACCGACCGCGAGATCGATGCCGCCGCCGATCACCACCAGCGTCTGGCCGGCGGCGACGAGGCCGATCACGGCCGCGAGCTCCAGCAGGTAGCGCAGATGGCCATAGGCGCCGAAGCCGCGGGTCAGCAGGCTGGCGACGATCCAGACCGCGATCACCACCAGCCAGGCCAGCACCGCCTTGTGCCGCAGGATCGTGGGCAGCCGCGCGGCGATCGCGCTCATGCCCGCCCCCAGCGAATCTGCGGCAGCGCCACGGCGCCGACGATGATCAGCCCCTGGGCGATGTATTGCGCCACGGGCGGAAATCCCAGGAAGAACATGACGTTGATCATGACGCTGAGCAGCAGGCTGCCGGCCAGGGCGCCGCGCATGGTGCCGGCCCCGCCGAGGAAGCCGACCCCGCCCAGCACCGCCGCGGCGATGGAGTTGAGGGTGAAGGGCGTGCCGATCACCGGGTCGCCCGACCCCGTCTGCGCCGCCACGAACAGCCCGGCCAGCGCCGCCAGCATGAAGCTGACGGCATAGGCCACGACCTTGGCCAGGTCGACCGGCACGCCGGAGCGGTAGGCGCCGACCGGGTTGTCGCCGGCGGCATAGAGGCCGAGGCCGATCGGCGTCGCCAGGTACAGCTTCCAGGCGACCGCCAGCAGCACCAGCAGCAGCGCCGCCACGGGCTGATGCCCGGCCAGAAGCTCCGACAGCCAGTCCGGCACGTCGCCGCCCGGCCGCGGCAGCACCAGCAGCGCCGCGCCGCCGAGGATGAAGGACCCAGCCAGGGTGACGATGATCGCCGGCAGCCGGAAGACCGCGACGATCGCCCCCGCCCCGGCCCCGACCGCGAGGCCGATCGCGGCCACGGCCAGCACCCCGCCGGGCACGCCGAAGAGGCCGTCGAAGCTGGTGGCGGCGACCACGGCGCCGAGACTGACCATGGCGCCGACCGCGAGGTTGATGCCGCCGGTCAGCATGATCATCGCCTGGGCCATCGCCACCAGCGCCAGCGGGAACCAGTTCTGGGTGAACTTGGCGACGCCCTCGACGCTGACCAGCCCCGGGAACAGCGCGACATACAGCGCCAGGAACAGCGCCACGATCAGATACAACCCGCGCAGCCCCTGGTGCCGGCGGCCCTGGATCGCCCGGTAGAGCGGCCGGGCGGCCCGCCCTGCCGCGCTCATGCCGCCAGCCCCGGCGCCGCGACGCCCATGGCGGCGCCGACGATCGCCTCCTCGCTGATCCCCGGCCGCTCCAGCGTCGCCACGGTGCGGCCTGCGAACATCACCGCCACCCGGTCGCAGAGATGGACCAGCTCCGGCGTGTCGGAGCTGAGCAGCACCACCGCCTTCCCCTGCGCGGCGAGCGCCCGCAGCATGACGTAGATCTCCCGCTTGGTCTCGACATCGACGCCCCGCGTGGGGTCGTTCAGCAGCAGCACGCGGGGCATCAGCGGCAGCCATTTGGCCAGCGCCACCTTCTGCTGGTTGCCGCCGGACAGCGCCTGCACCGGCCGCGCCGTGTCGCCCTTGATGGTCAGGCGCCTGGCGAGGTCGGCCACCGTCGCCGCCTCCCCTGCCCGGTCGCGCAGACCGCGCGAAGGCCGCGCCAAGGTCGGCAGCAACAGGTTGAAGGCGATGCTGTGCGGCAGCAGCAGCCCCTCCTTCTTACGGTCGGCCGGGATATAGGCCAGCCCCGCCGCCGTCGCCTCCGTCACCTTGGCGAAGGGCCGGTCGGCCCCGGCGATGCGTGCGGCATCGGCCCCCGCCGGCAGGGCGCCGACGAGGCCGAGCAACAAATCCTCCTGCCCCTGCCCGACCAGCCCGCCGATCCCGACCACCTCGCCGTAGCGCACGGTCAGGTCGACCTCCCGCGCCGCGCCCGCGCGGAAGCCGCGGATCTCGATCGCCATCTCCGGCTGGGCGAAAGGCTGCCAGGCCGGGAACAGGTCGCCCGGGTCGCGCCCGACCATCAGCCGCACCAGCCCTTCCGGGTCGACGCCTTCCAGCGGCCGGTCGGCGGTGCGGCTGCCGTCCTTCAGCACGGTGGCGTAATCGCAGAGGTCCAGCACCTCGTTCAGCCGGTGCGAGATGTAGAGGATGGCGACGCCCTCGTCGCGCAGCCGCCGGACCAGCCGAGCCAGGGTCTGCGCCTCATGCGCCGACAGCGAGGAGGTCGGCTCGTCCAGGATCAGCACCCGCGGCTTGCGGTACAGCGCCTTGGCGATCTCGACCATCTGCCGGCGGCCGAGCGAAAGTGCGTCGACCGGCAGGTCCAGCGGCTCGTCCAGCCCGACCAGCTCGCAGGCAGCGCGAGCCCGCGCCGCCAGAGTGCGATAGTCGATCAGCCCGAGCCGCCGCGGATAGGCGCCGAGGCCGATATTCTCGGCGATCGACAGGTGCGGCGCCAGGCTCAGCTCCTGCTGCACCACGGCGATGCCGGCGCGCTGGGCCTCGCGCGGCGTCAGGTGGCCGGCGCCGCGGCCGTCGACCCGCACCGTGCCGCCATCCGGCCGCAGCGCCCCGGACAGGATGTTGATCAGGGTCGACTTGCCGGCCCCGTTCTCGCCGAGCAGGGCATGGACCCGGCCGGGCTGCAGCGCGATCGAGACGTCGCGCAGCACCGGATTGCCGAAGAAGGCCTTGGAGACTCCCTCTGCGGCCAGGATGGGCGGCGCCGTCACGGCGCCGCCCCCGCCTTGCAGCCCATGCTCACTTCGCCGCCAGCAGCGTGTCGAACAGCTTCGTGTCGTATTCCGAGAAGATGTAGCCGTCGGCCGGGAACTGGTCGGCCCGCGCCAGATAGCCGTCGACGCTGCTGTCGTCGATCACCGGCAGCGGCACCTTGACGAAGGCCGGCACGTCCTTGCCCGAGAGCGCCTGCACCGCGGTGTAGACCGCGAGCGCGCCGAGCCAGTTCGGCTGCATCGTCGCCCAGCCCTTCAGCTCGTGCTGCTTCCACAGCTCGAGGAACTGGCGGTAGTTCTCGCCGGTGATCGGCACATAGTCGCGGCCCTGCCGCTCCATCGCCAGGATCGCGCCGGCCGACAGCGCGCCGCCCAGCGACAGGATGCCGTCGATCTCCGGATTGCTGAACAGGAGGCTGGTCACCGCCTCCTGCGCGGGGGCGACGTTGTAGTCGGTGTTGGTCTCGGCCAGCACCTCGACCCCCGTATTGGCCTGCAGCACGGGCGTCGCGCCCTTGCGGCGGTCGTCGCTGACCGAGATGCCGGCCGGGCCGTTCAGCACGATGATCTTGCCCTTGCCGCCGATCTGCTTGATCAGCCACTCCGCGGCCTGGCGGCCCCAGTCGAGCGAGTCGGTGTTGATCTTGGCCGTCACCTTGTCGGTCTGCACCAGGCTGTCGAAGTTGATCACCGCGATGCCCTTGGCGCAGGCATCGGCGACCACGCGGTCCAGCGCTGTGGCCGAGCCGGCGATCAGGATGATCGCGTCGACATCGGCGTCGATCATCGACTGGACCTGCTGGATCTGGGTGTTGGCGTTGCCCTGGGCGTCGGTGATGACCAGCTTGTCGACCAGCCCCTTGCCCTTCAGCTCCTCCACCATCGTGCTGATGGTGCCTTCGGTCTGCTTCATCCAGGTGGGCACGGAATAGATGTTGGCCCAGCCGACGGTGAAGGGCGGCTTGCGGTCGCCCTTGATGCAATTGGCGGCGGCGTCGGCCGCGCCGGTCGCGGCGCCCAGGGCCGCGACCGCCACGGCAGCGCGGCAGGCGGCGCGGCGCGCCAGATCCTTCATCATCATCCCTCTCCCGTTTGACCCGGGCCGTCCCGGTGTGTTGTCGATTCGTCCGGGTCGGGCCCGGACCGGTGCGATGCCGCCCCGCGCCGGCCGCAATCTTCCGATACGCGCCGCCGACGTGACGACATCATCCCCGCGCCAGGAGAGACGGGCCGGCAGGATTCTGTCAAGACAACGTTGTCATCAGCCATTCGGCCGACGGCTTCCGCAGACCCGTCCTATCGCCCGTCCTGGATGAAATCGGCGATCCGCTCGGCGATCATGATGGTCGGGACATTGGTGTTGGCGCAGGGGATGGACGGCATCAGCGAGGCGTCGGCGACGCGGAGGCAGTCAACGCCGTGGACCTTGCCCCGCGGCGAAGTCACGGCTGCCGGATCGTTCTCCGCCCCCATGCGGCAGGTGCCCGAAGGATGCCAGGTGCCGCCGACATGCCGGCGCACGAATTCGGTCATTGCGTCGTCATCGCGCAGCAGGCCCTCCATCGTCGTCCCCAGGGTGATGGCGGCATGGACCAACGCGGCGCGCAGCGGCCCGGCCAGGTCGAGCAGCGCGGACAGGGCGCCGCGCTGCAGCGCGTTCCAGGTGCCGGGCACGGCGATCCTGGCCACGCGGGGAGAATAGCTGGAGGGGAAGACCGGGCCGCGATGCCCGTCCATGTGGGGATCCAGCAGGACTTCCGCCCCCATCCGCAGGGCCATCTTCAGCCGGTCGAGGTCGCGGCGGTCGCTCAGCATGCGGAAATCCACATGCGGCTCGGCGGCCGGATCGGCCGAGGCGAGTTTCACGAAGCCGCGCGAGCAGGATTTGTTCACCCAGAAGAACAGGCTGCCCATCCGCAGGCCGACCGAATGCCAGCCGGACCGCGACAGGATGGCGGCATGCATGTCGCCCTGCGGCA
This sequence comes from Inquilinus limosus DSM 16000, assembly GCF_000423185.1. Taxonomy (GTDB): domain Bacteria; phylum Pseudomonadota; class Alphaproteobacteria; order DSM-16000; family Inquilinaceae; genus Inquilinus; species Inquilinus limosus. The sequence goes on from NZ_AUHM01000018.1 coordinate 128,078, forward strand.
GCCCGTCCCGCCCCGACGAGAAGCGCCAGATCGCCTGCTCGTGGTGCTCACCGCGATCCCGCACCCGCATCCGCGGCGGCAGGAAGGCGGCCACGGCGATAGATGGATGCTCCATCAGGTTGCGCCCCACGCCGAGAACGTTCGCCACCACCGGGATCCCGAGCGGCTGCAGTTCGGCCGCCGGGCCGATGCCGGAGCGCAGCAGCAGCGCGGGGGTGTGGATCGCGCCCGCCGCGACGATCACCTCGCGGGCGCCGATCACCTGCGGCCTGCCGTCCGCGCCCACGATTTCGGCACCGGTGACGCCGCGGCCGTCGAACAGCAGCCGGTCGGCACGGCAACCGGTCAGGATCGTCAGGTTGGGCCTGTGGCGAACCTCGGGCGTCAGATAGGCGATCGAGGTCGGAAGACGCTCGCCGCAGTCGCTGACCGCGATGGCGCCGCGATACGCGCCGTCCTCCCAGCGGCCGTTCTGGTCGGCCCGGACCGGGTGCCCGCGCCGCTCCAGCGTCTGCATCACCCGGTGCACGAAGGGCGAGATCCGGTCGTCGGCGATGCGGCGGATGGTGAGCGGCCCGTCCGCCCCGTGCAGCGGGCCCGAGAAATCGCGGTCGGCCTCGATCCTGCGAAAGTAAGGCAGGCAGTCCTCCCAGCCCCAGCCGGCCGCCCCCAGCGCCTCCCACTCGGCATAGTCGGCGGGCGAGCCGCGATTGGCCATCAGCGCGTTGATGGCGGAGCCGCCGCCGAGGATCTTCGCCTGCTCGTAGCGGCGGACGCTGCGCGCGGCCGCGTTCGACCAGCCGTATCCCATCAGCGCCGTCAGCGAGCCCCAGATGTTCGAGGTGTCGAGATAGGCCCGCCCGGGATAGCGGCTGAGGATGTCGGCCGGGACGTTGCCGGCGGAGATGTCCCGCCCCGCCTCCACCAGGATGACGGAGCGGCCGGGATCCTCCGACAGCCTGGCGGCCAGGACGCAGCCGGCGGAGCCGCCTCCCAGGATCAGGCAGTCCGTGTTCACCCGGCGGCGGCCCCCCTGCGCTCCGCGTTCCTGGCGCTGAGCGAGGCCAGCAGGAGGATGACGAGGGAGACGGCGGTCAGCAGCGTGCTGATGGCGGCGATGGTCGGGTCGATCTCGTCACGCAGCGAGGTGAACATTCGCTTGGTCAAGGTCTGGTACTGGCCGCCGGAGACGAACAGCGCGACCACGGTCTCGTCGAGCGCCGAGATGAAGGCGAAGAGCAGGCCGGAGATCACGCCGGACCGGATCTGCGGCAGGGTCACGGCGAAGAAGGTGCGGAAGCGGTTCATGCCGAGGCTGAGCGCCGCCATCTCCTGCGCCGGATCGAATTTGCGCAGGCTGACGAGCACCGACGTCACCACATAGGGCAGCCCCAGCATGACGTTGGCCAGGATCAGCCCGGTCATGGTCGCCAGCAGCCCGACATTGGCGTAGACGAGGAAGATGCCGACGGCGGTGATCACGATCGGGACCACCAGCGGCAGCAGCAGGACCACCTGCAGGCCGCGCAGCAGCTTGGAGCGGGTGAGGTTCAGCGCATAGGCGGCCGCGGTCCCGAGGACGGTGGCGACGGCCGCGCTCGCCACGGCCACGATCAGGCTGACCCGCGTCGCCTGCATCCAGGCCGCATTGCCGAGATAGGAGTCGTACCAGCGCAGCGACCAGGACGGCGGCGGGAAGGACAGGAACCGCGCGCCGGAGAAGGACATCGGCACGACGATGAGGATCGGCACCACCAGCCAGATCAGGACCAACGCGACGAAGCCGTAAAGGAGGACTTTGGAGAGTCTCACGTTCACCTCGCGCCCATGATCCGCTCGAACGGGATGAAGAGGCTGGCGACCCGGAAGATCAGGAAGACGCAGACGAGCAGGACGACGCTGATCGACGAGGCGGCGCCCCATTCGTTGTAGACCTCGATGTTCCGGGAGACGAGCATCGACACCATGTAGGTCCGCCCGCCGCCCAGCAGCTCCGGCGTGATGTAGAAGCCGAGCGTCAGGGCGAAGACCAGGACCGCCCCCGCGATCACGCCGGGCAGGGACAGGGGCAGGAAGACGCGCAGGAACACGAAGGCGGGCGATCCGCCCAGGCTGGCCCCCGCCATGGTCAGCTCCCGCGGGATCTTCTGCATGGCGGCGTAGAGCGGCAACACCATGAAGGGCAGCAGGATGTGGATCGTCGCGATCACGGTCCCGAGCTCGTTGTTGACCAACAGCAGGGGGCTGTCGATCAGGCCGAGATCGGTCAGCGCCGAATTGATGATGCCGCGCCGCTGCAGCAGGATCAGCCAAGCGTAGGACCGCACCAGCACGCTGGTCCAGAAGGGCAGCACCACCAGCGCCAGGATCACGACCCGCCATCCCGGCGACGCAGCCGCCGCCACATAGGCGACCGGATAGCCGAGCAGCAGCGCCGCCAACGTGACGGTGAAGGCGATGCGGAAGGTCTGCAGGAAGGACATCCACGTCGCATCGTCGGTCACGAAGCGCTGGTAGTGGGCCAGCGTGAAGCCGCCGTCCTGGCGGATCGACTGCCAGGCCAGCCAGCCGAGCGGCACGATCAGGAGGCAGACGATCACCGCCAGGGCGGGCGCCAGCAGCAGGAGCGTCAGCCGCTGCTCGCGACGTTCCTGCGACACCGACGGCCTGATGGCCGGCTGCGACACCGAGGGGCTGATGGTCGATGCGGACATGGATGACCTTGCTTCCGCCGGCTATTGCTGGATGAAGGAGGCCCAGCGCTTCAGCACCTCCTCGCCGGCCGGGGAGCTCCACCACTCGGTGGACACCAGCACCTGCTTGGCGGCGTTGTCCGGGGCGCTCGGCATCTCCGCCGCGCGCTCGGGCGAGATCTTGCCGGTCTCGTAGGCTTTCGGATTGCCCGGGCCGTAGTCGATATAGGCCGGGAAGTTGGCCTGGATGTCCGGCGCGATCGCCGCGTTGACGAACCTGACCGCCGTGTCGAGGTTCGGCGCGCCCTTTAGGATGCACAGCGAGGTGTTCTGCAGCATGCCCTGGTTGAAGGTGAAGGCGACTGGCGCGCCCTCCTTGGCCACGGCGGAGACGCGGCCGTTCCAGGCCATGATCATGTCGGCCTCGCCGTCGGCGAGCAGCTGCGCGGACTGGGCGCCGGAGGTCCACCACACCGCGATATGCGGCTTGATCTCCTCCAGCTTGCGGAAGGCGCGGTCGACATCCAGCGGGTAGATCTTGTCCGGCGCCACGCCGTCGGCCAGCAGCGCCGCCTCGAGCGTCGCCAGCGGGTTATTGCGCAGCGCCCGGGTGCCGGGGAACTTCTCCAGGTCCCAAAAATCCGCCCAGGTCTTCGGCGGATTGTCGCCGTACTTCTCCGTGTTGTAGGCCAGGACGCTGGAATAGAACTCATAGGCCACCGAATACGGCGTCTTGTACGCGTCCGGCAGGCCGGCGGCGTTCGGGATCTTCGAGAAATCCAGCTTCTCGATCATGCCCTGCTCGCCGCCGCGCAGGCAGTCCTTGGTCGGGGTGTCGACCACGTCCCAGATCGGCTTCCCGGTCGTGGTCTGGGTCTTGATCACCGGCCAGGCGTCCGGCGCGCTGTCCTGGTTCACGGTGATGCCCAGCTGCTCGGCCACCGGATCGAGGATGGCCTTGGTCTGCGCCTCCTGATAGGCGCCGCCCTGCGACACGAAGGTGATCTGCTCGGCGCCGGCGGTACCCGAAGCCAGCGCGCCGAGGGCAAGGCCGGCGGCGAAGAGGTGAAGCCCGGATCTCATGGTCCTGTCTCCCTGTTTCGTTGGCCGGATCTCCGGCATGTCACAGCCCGACGGCGTCGAGCATCTGGTACCAGCCGGCGACGGCGCGCACCGCCGGCTCGCGCAGCGAGTAGAGCGGCACCGGCGCCAGACGCTTTGCGTCGAGCAGCCCGACATCCGGCGTCTCGCCGCGCACGAAGGCGGCGAGATAGCGGCCCATCAGGCTCGCCATGGCGACGCCGGCGCCGTTGTAGCCGAGGGCGAAGAGAGTGCGGTCGTCGCGCCGGCCGACATGCGGCACCGAATCCAGCGTCATGGCGACGAGGCCCGACCAGCGGTATTCGACCGGGATGTCGGCCAGCATCGGGAACAGCGCGATCATGGCGCGGCGCAGCGCCGCGAAGGCCGCGGGCGAATCCGTCTTGCCGAAGGCGCCGCGGCCGCCGAAGACGAAACGGCCGTCGACGATCCGGAACCAGCGCATCATCCGCCGCGTCTCGCTGCAGATCCGGCGCGTCGGCAGCAGGCTTGCGGCGAGGTCCGGCGGCAGCGGCGCGGTCGCCAGGATGGCGCTGCGGAACGGCACCAGCGTCCGCTGCATCTCGCGGGTCGCGCCGGTCAGGTCGGAATAGGCGTTGGTGGCGATGATCGCCTGGCCCGCGCGCACCCGGCCCCGCGGCGTCTCCACCACCACCGCCCCCTGCTCCCGCCGGATCGCCAGCGCCGGGCTGTCCTCATGGATGCGGATGCCGTGCGCCGACAGGCCGGCGGCCAGCCCGCGCGCATAGTTCAGCGGGTGGATGCAGGCGGGGCCGCGGGTCAACGCGCCGCCGGCGAAGCCGTCGGAGCCGAGCTCCGCCCGGACCTCGTCGCGCGACAGCAGGCTGATGTGGCCGTCGCCCATCTCGGCCTTCATCCACTCGGCCTCGGCGGCGACCGCGGCCAGCGCCTTTTCGGTGTGCGCCGCCTTGACCAGCCCGACCCGGGCGAAGCCGGCGCTGTCGATGCCGAACTCCTCGACCAGGTTCTCGACGGCATCGACCGCCTCGTGGCCCAGCTCGTACATCCGCCGCGCCATGTCCCGGCCATAGGCCGCGGCGATGGCAGGCAGTGACAGGCGGAACTTCGGGGTGACGAAGCCGCCGTTGCGACCGCTGGCCCCCCACCCGACCGCGTTGGCGTCGAGCACCAGCGGGTCGAGCCCGCCGGCGGCGATATGGCGCGCCGCCGACAGGCCGGTGTAGCCGGCGCCGATGATGACCACATCCGCCGCCGCATCGCCGTCCAGCGCCGGCAGGCGCGGCGCCGGGCCCGCGGTCGCGGCCCAGAGCGAGTTGCCGCCGGGCCTGGGGGAATGGAGGGCCATCATCGGTACGGTCCGGTCAGGCGGCCCGCGGCTCGGCCGCCTCGACGGCGTCGGCGAGCTGCTTCAGCGTCGCGAAGTGGAAGTCCGGCGTGGTCAGGGTCGCCACCGCCGGCGTGCCGCCGAAGCCCTGCATCCCCTGCCGGCGCTCGATCCAGCAGGTCTTGTAGCCCAGCTTGCGGGCGATCCCGATATCGTGGTGCTGGCTCTGGGCCACATGCAGGATCTCGCCGAACTTGTAGCCGAAGGCCGACTGCCGGCCGCGATTGAAGGAGAAGAAGTTCGGGTCCGGCTTGGCCGTCCCGGTCTCGTCGGCAGTGACGCTGTCGTCGAAGGGATGGCCCAGCGTGTTGGAATAGCTGGAGAAGGCGGTGCGGTCGGCATTGGTCATCGCCACCAGCCGGAAGCGGCGGCGCAGGCGGCGCAGCGCCTCGGCGGAATCGGCGAAGGCCGGCCAGCGCAGCACGTCGAGCTGGAACGCCCCCGCCGCCAGGTCGTCGGCCGGCAGTTCCAGCTCACCCGCCAGCGACTTGTAGACATGGAACATCGCCTCGCTCGACCGGTAGGGGTGGGCGTCACGGCCGCGCTTGTAGGCCTCGAAGATCCGGTCGTCGCTCAACCCCTGTGCCGCGCGGCCGCCGATCCGGCGGACGGACTCCAGGATTCCGGTCTCGAAGTCGATCAGGGTGCCGACGACGTCGAAGGTGAGGACTTTGAAGGCGCTGAACGGCATGGGGGATTTCGCTTCTCGGGTTGTGAACGGAAGGATTGGCGCCGTCCGCTCAGGCGGCCGCGCGCGGGACGACGATGGTGTCTTCGGGATGGAGGGTGACGGCGATCCGGCCGCCGACCGGCGGGACGCTGCGGCGCGCCGCATGATGGCTCGGCTGACGCAGGCTGAGCACCGTGCCGTCGTCGAGCGTCAGGAAGACCTTCAGGCTCTCGCCCTGATAGATGATCTCCGACACCCGGCCGGACAGCCGGTTGGCGCCGTCAGCGCCCGCACTGTCGTCGATCAGCAGCTTCTCCGTCTGCACAGCCAGCAGCAGCTCGCCCATTTCGGGGATCGGCCGGCCGGAGCGCAGCACGGCGCCGCCCAGCGCCACCCGGTCGGGTCCGGCACGGGTGACCGGCAGCAGCGCCGCCTCGCCGATGAAGCTGGCGACGAAGCTGTCGGCCGGGTGGTCGTGCAGCCGCTCCGGCGTGTCGATCTGCACCAGCCGCCCGTCGCGCAGGATGGCGACCCGGTCGCTCATCGTCAGCGCCTCGCGCTGGTCGTGCGTGACGTAGACGATGGTCGCGCCGAGGCGCCGGTGCAGATGGCGCAGCTCGATCTGCATCGCGTCGCGCAGCTGCTTGTCGAGGGCGGAGAGCGGCTCGTCCATCAGGATCAGCCGCGGCTCGAACACGATGGCGCGGGCCAGGGCGACGCGCTGGCGCTGGCCGCCAGAGAGCTGGGAGATGCGGCGGTTCTCGTAGCCGGACAGCTCGACCATCGCCAGCGCCCCGGCCACCTTGCCGGCCCAGCCGGATTTCGGCAGGCGCCGCGCCCGCAGCGGGAAGGCGACGTTCTCGCCCACCGTCATGTGCGGGAACAGGGCGTAGTTCTGGAAGACGATGCCGATGTCGCGCTTGTGCGGCGGGGTGAAGGTGACGTCGCGGTCGCCGAACCGGACCGACCCGGTGGTGGCCTGGATGAAGCCGCCGAGGATGCTGAGCAGCGTGGTCTTGCCCGAGCCGGAGGGACCGAGCAGCGAGACGAACTCGCCCGGCGCGATGGTCAGGCTGACATCGTCGAGGGCCCGGAAGGCGTCGTAATGCTTGCTGACGGAACGGATCGAGACGCCCGTGCTGCCGTGCTGCGTCATGGTCGTGAGCCCTGTCCCTGAGCGCCGCGCATGCCATGGAGGCATGAGCGGCCGTGACCGGATCCGTCGCGTCGTTCTCCGCCGAGCGGGCGATCGCGTCCGGGATCCCTATGCCATGGGTCAATCACAGCAAACGCCCCCGACCGACGCAATTGCGAAAAGGTTGGACGGTCCATAAACTCAGATTATGACCCAGCTGCGCCGGATGCTCCCCTCCTCAAACGCCCTCTTCGTGTTCGAGGCGGCGGCGCGCTGCGGCAGCTTCACCCGCGCGGCGGCGGAGCTGAACGTCACCCAGCCGGCGGTCAGCCGCATGCTCGGCCGGCTCGAAACCCATCTTGGCGTGCGGCTGTTCGACCGCTCGGCCGCCGGCATCGCGCTGACCGAGGACGGCCGCTCGCTCTACCGCCGCATCGCCGAGGGCTTCAGCGGGATCGAGGCGGCGATCCGGGAGATCGAGGCCCGCCGCACGGGCACCGAGACGGTGACGCTGTCGCTGTCCACCGCCTTCACCACCCATTGGCTGATGCCGCGGATCAACCGGCTGCAGAAGGAGTTCCCGTCGGTCGACCTGCGCTTCCAGCTGATCGCCGGGCCGCTGCACGGGCCGGTCGACGACGTCGATCTCGGCATGCGCTTCGTCGACGGGGGCGACGCGCAGCACGAGACGTTCCTGGTGATGCGCGAGATCATGCTGCCGATCTGCAGCCCGGCCTATCTCGAGCGGCAGAAGGCGGCGAACGGCGCCGACGGCAACACCATCATCAACCTCGCCGGCTCCGACCCGGATTGGGCGGACGCGTTCGAAGATCTCCGCATCGGGCCGAGGAGCACGCTCACCTTCTCCGACTACGCGATCGTGGTCCAGGCGGCGCTGCTGGGGCAGGGCATCGCGCTGGGCTGGGTGACGGTCTCCTCGCACTGGCTCGGGACCGGGGCGCTGGTGCCCGCCGCCCGCAGCCTGATGCGCACCGGACGGCTGTGCCAGCTGGTGCATTCGCGGGCCCGGCCGATGCGAACGGCCGTGGCCGAGATCCGTGACTGGATCATCGTCCAGACCCGGTCGGATGTCGGCGCGCTCGACGCGCTCTATCCCGAGCTCGGGATCGGCGCCGCGGCGTTCTGACGGCCTGGAGACGCGACTATGACCGGACGGCGCCGAGATCGGCCATGCCGATCAGCCCGGCGTCGTGGCCGAGGGCAGCCGGGCGCAGGGGGATACGGAACAGCGGCGGTTCGTCCGCCAGAGCGCGCTCGACCCGGCCGAGGAATCCCTCCGCCAGGCCGACGCCGCCACCGATCACAGCGAGATCGAGGTCCAGCGCCGCCTTGAGATCGGCCAGCAGCCGGGCGATGGCGGCTGCGGCGCGATCGATCAGCGCCGCGGCGGCCGGGTCCCTTTCCGCCCGCCGGAACAGCGCCGGCGCGTCCATCGCCTCGCCGAAGGCCGCGGTGGCCGCGGCGGCCAGGGCCCGGCCGGAGGCCACGGCCTCGACGCAGCCGCGCCGGCCGCAGCCGCAGAGCGGCCCGTTCGGCACCGCCACGACATGACCGAGATGGCCGGCCAGGCCGCCCGGCCCGACCCGCAACTCGCCGTCCAATACCAGCCCGCCGCCGACGCCGGTCGACACGGTCAGGAACACCATCGAGCCGACGCCCTTCGCAGCACCGTGGCGATACTCGCCCCAGGCCGCGGCCTGGGCGTCGTTCACCGCCCGCACCGGCACGCCGAGCCGGTCCTGCAATGCCGCGATCAGGGGCGAGTCCGGCGGCACCGGCAGGGTGCCGGGGTTGGTGGCGGAGAGCCGGCCGTCGCGCACCAGGCCGGTGGTGGCGATGCCCACCGGCCCGTCGGCCCAGCCCGCCACCAGGGCGGCGACGGCCTCGACCAGGCTTTCGAACCTTCCGTCGCGCGGGGTCGGCGCCTGGCGCCGCTGCAGCACCGTCGCCCCGGCCACCCGGGCCGCGGCGATCTTGGTGCCGCCGAGATCGACGACCGTCGCTGGCCTTTCAGTAGCCACGATCGGCCACGCTCTGCGCGGTGCGGCGGATGGTGTCGCGCGCGGCGGAATCGCGGTCGGCGATGGTCTCGAACAGCATGTCGACGATCACCAGCTGGCTGATCTTCGAGGTGAGCGCGCCGCCGGTCAGCGGCGTCTCGGGCGTCGCGGCCAGCAGCACGACGTCGGCGAGCGTGGTCAGCGGGCTCTTGGTCCGGTTGGTGATCGCCGCCAGGAAGGCGCCCGCCTCCTTCGCCAGCGTGGCCGCCCGGACCACGTCGAGGGTGGAGCCCGAGCTGGAGACCGCCAGCGCCACATCCCCCTTCCGCATCGCCGCGGTGGCCATCGCCGCCATGTGGGGATCGTCATGCGCCACCGCCTGCAGCCCGACCCGGGCCAGCTTGTACTGGGCGTAACGGGCGGTGATGGCCGAAGCGCCGACGCCGAACACCAGCACCCGCCGCGCCTTGCGCAGCCGGTCGGCCACCGCCTCCACCGCTGCCGGGTCCAGCAGGTCCTCGGTCTGGCGCAGCGCGTCGACGGCGCGGTCGACGATGCGGAACAGCGCGTGCCGGCCCGCTTCCTCCGCCCGCGCCGGCTGGGCCGTGGCCAGCTCGGTGGCGAGCGCCAGCTTGAAGCCCTGGAAGCTGGGGAAGCCCTGCTCGCGGCAGAAGCGGATCACCGAGGCCTCCGAGGAGCCGGAGGCCTCAGCCAGCTCGGTGACCGTCTGGGACAGCACCCGTTCCGGCCCCTCCAGCACATAGTCGCCGATCCGCTCCAGCGCCGGCGACAGGCTGGGGTTCGTGGCCCGAAGGCTGGCCAGCACCTTGCGCCCGATGGTCGAGATCTCGTTCATCGCCATATCCTACCCCTTCACCGCGCCCGCCAGCATCGCCCGGCCGAGATAGCGGTAGCTGACGAGGCCGAGCAAGAGCGGCGGCAGCACGCTCAGCATCATCGCCGCCGCGGTGGCGCCCCACTTCACGCCCCAGGAGGTGATGAAGAAGGTGGCCCCGACCGTCACCGGCACGGCGCTGCGGGTGGTCAGGATCAGGCCGAACAGGAACTCGTTCCAGCTGTAGATGAAGCTGAGGATCGCGACCGCCACCAGCACCGGCCGGGCCAGCGGCAGCACGATGTGGCGCAGCACGGCGAAGGTGGAGGCGCCGTCGACCCGCGCCGCCTCCTCGATCTCCTGCGGCAGGTCCTGCAGGAAGCCGACCAAGAGGATCAGCGCCAGCGGCAGGTTGATGATGCAGGAGATCAAAGCGAGGCCCAGCCGGGTGTCGAGCAGGCCGAGCGCCTGGTACAGCAGGTAGAAGGGGATGGCGAAGATCACCAGCGGCAGGGCTCGCAGATTGGTGACCACGGGCAGGACGGCTTTCGTCCCCTTCCCCAGCTTCGCCATGGCGTAGGCGGCCGGCACGCCGAGCGCCAGCGCCAGCACCGTGCCGCCGAGGGCGATGGCGGTCGAGTTCAGCAGGTAGCGCGGAAAGTCGAGTGTCGGGTCGGTCAGCACCGTGACGTAGTGCTCGGCGGTCGGCGTGAACAGCCAGACCGGCGGATAGGCGTTGATGTCCAGCGTCGTCTTCAGCGAGGTCAGCAGCGTGATGATGACCGGGATGTTGAGAACGAAGACCGCCAGCAGGAACACGGCCCAGCGCAGCCCGGCGATAAGGCGCGTCATCGCCGCGATCCCTTCAGCATCTGGGCCATCAGGAGGCGCAGCAGCACCACCGAAGCCAGGAGCAGCAGCATCGAGGCGGCGACGGCGGGGCCGATCCGCTCCTGCTGGAAGAAGGTGCGGTAGATGTAGATCGACAGGCTCTGGGTCAGTGTGCCGGGGCCGCCGCCGGTCAGCACATAGATGTGGTCGAACACCCGGAAGCTGTCGATGAAGCGGATGAAGCCGGTGATCGCCAGCGCCGGCACCATCAGCGGCAGGGTGATGCGGCGGAACACCGCCCAGCGCCCGGCGCCGTCGATCCGCGCCGCCTCCACCAGCTCACCCGGGATCGCCTGATACGCGGTCAGCAGCGCCAGGAAGGCGAAGGGCGTCCACTGCAGCACCTCGATCGCCGCGACGGTGGTGAAGGCCCAGTCGACGCCCAGCAGGTTGTCGTTGAAGCCGACCATCTGCAGGTATTGCGGGATGATGCCGACGAAGTCGTTCAGCATCAGCCGGTACATCACGCCCAGGAGGGCCGGCGACACCATCATCGGCAGCAGCAGGAACGCCATCAGCCAGCGCCGCCTGGCGATCAGCGGGTCGAGCGCCAGTACCAGGGCGAAGCCGAGCACCAGCTGCGCCGCGGTGACCGCCACGGCGAAGCGGGCGGAGAAGCCGACCGCGCCCCAGAAGGCCGGGTCGGCCAGCACCGCCCGGTAGTTGTCGAGCCCGACCCAGCGCGGCGACCACAGCCCGGTGAAGCGAACCTCGCTGAGGCTGTAGACGAGGTTGGCGACGGCCGGGAAGCCGAGCAGGGCCGCCAGGAACAGCAGCAACGGCCCGAGCAGCCACAGCCCGTCCCAGCGCCCCTCATAGGGCCGGCGCCCGGCCCCCGCGGTCGATGCCATCAGCCCTTGATCCGCGCGGCCATGCCCTCGGCCGCCTGCTTCAGCGCGGTGTCGAGGTCGATCTGCCCGGCCCAGAAGGCGGAGAACTTCTCGGCCAGCACCTCGTAGACCGGCACTGCATAGGCGGCGGTGCCGCCGGTGACGACGAAGCCGTAGCGGTCGACGAAATCCCCGACCAGCGGGAATTCCGGCCGGGTCGCCGCCATCGCCTTCAGGATCTCCGGCACCGGCGGGGTGCCGCCGGCCTGGGCGTAGACGGTCAGCGCGTCCTTGCCCGCCAGCCAGGCCAGGAACTTGCCGGCGTCGCCCTTGTTCTTCGACGCCTTGTTCAGGCCGATGCCGAGGGAATGGACATGGGTCTTGTGCCCGGCGCTGCCGGCCGGCAGCGGGGCCAGGCCGATCTTGCCGGCGACGGCGGGCGACTTGGCCGGGTCGTTCAGCTCGTTATAGGCCGCGTTCCACTGCAGCATGGTCGCCGCCTGGCCCGCCTGGAAGGCGGCGTTGGCCTCGGCGTATTCGTAGCTGATCGACCCCGGCGGCGTCGCCTTGGCGTCGATCAGGGTCTTGTAGACCTGCAGGCCCGTACGGCCGGCCGGGCCGTCGATCGCCGGCTTGCCGTCGGCCAGCCAGTCGCCGCCATTCGACACCAGCGTCGCCTGCCACAGCATGACGTTGAAGATCAGGTTCTTCATCTGCAGCACGCTGCCGAAGCGGGTCGGGCTGTCGGAATTCTCGGCGGCGCTGAAGAACAAAGCGGCGGCGATCCAGTCGTCCCAGTTCCAGTCGTCCGGCGCCTTGGGCTGCAGGTCCTTGCCGAGCTTCTCCTTGGCGATCTCGGCGTAGCGCTTCTGCCACTCCGCGTCCGACAGCAGCCGGTCGACCAGGTCCTTGCGGTAGTAGAGGAAGTGCAGCGAGATGTCGGTCGGCACGCCATACAGCTTGCCGTCCAGGGTGAGGGACTGCAGCGCCACCGGCGCGAAGGCCGCCTTGGCCTCGGCCGGCACCTGGGCGTCGATCGGCTCCAGATAGGGCGCGTAGCGGCCGAGCGTGTAGGTGGTGACCAGCGCCAGGTCGAACTCGCTCGACCCCGCCGCGAGATCCGCCTGCTCCTTCTCGAAATAGCCCTGGCGGCTGAACAGCAGCTGCTTGACGGTGACGCCGTCCGCCTGACCCGGCCCGGCATTATAGGCGTCGATCGCCTTCTGCATCGCCTCGCTTTCCGGCCCCGGCCAGAACAGCAGCGTGACCTCGCCGGCCATCGCGGCGGAGGACAGGAACGGCAGGGCCAGCCCCGCCAGTAGGGTCTTGCGCAGCATTGTCATCGTCGTTGCCCCCTGTTTGTTTTGGTTGAAGGATGGACCTCAGTCCGCGCCGATCGCGTCGAGGAACCAGCGCGTCACATGCTCCGGTCGGGTGATGGCCGAGCCGGCGACCACCGCATGCGCCCCCGCGGCCAAAGCCGAGGCGGCATGCTCCGGCGTCCGGACATTGCCCTCGGCGATCACGGTGAAGCCGTCGGCGGCGAGGTCGGCGACCAGGGCCAGATCCGGCTCCGTCGGCTCCGGCCCCGCGACATAGCCGGCGAGGGTCGAGGCGACGATGTCGGCCCCGGCCGCCGCAGCCGCCCGGCCTTCCGCCCGGGTCGAGACGTCGGCCATGGCGATGCGGCCGTGGCGATGGATGCGCGTCACCATCTCCGCCACCGCGACCGGCCGGACGCGGTCGGTGGCGTCGAAGGCGATGATCCCGGCGCCGGCCTCGGCCAGCGCGTCGATATCGGCGAGATGCGGCGTGATCCGCACCGGGCTGTCGGCCAGGTCGGTCTTGACGATGCCGATCACCGGCACGCCGGCGATGCGGCAGACCGCGGCGACGCGCTCCACCCCCTCGATCCGGAGGCCGGCGGCGCCGGCGCCGACCACGGCCCGGGCCAGCGCCACCACGAATTCGGTGCGGTCGAGCGGACCGCCCACGACCGGCTGGCAGGACACGATCAATCGGCCGCGCAGGCGGTCGAGGACGGAGGCAAGGGCGGAGGCGGCGTCGGTCATGACGCCATCGTATGGAGACGGAACTTTTTATCAATCAGAATTTTTAAATGAAAATTTGCTCCATCGCCTCATAGAGTCGCCGCCCTCTGATCTGTGGGACATTCCCGTCATCGCGAGCCCCGAAGGGGTGCGGCGATCCAGTGGCACCGGCCCATGGATCGCCACGGCGCTGCGCGTCTCGCGATGACGGAGAGGGTTCGTGAGGCCGCCGACCGCCTCACCGGCTGATGTCGATGGTCACGGTCTTCAGATCCGACATCTCCAGCAGCGTGTGGCGACCGCCGGTGCGGCCGATGCCGCTGCTGGTCCCCGCCGCGCCGCCGGCCGGGATGTGCATCTCCCAATAGGGGCTCATCTCGTTGACGTTGACGATGCCGACCTTCAGCGCCTCGGCCCAGCGGAAGGCGTGGCGGATGGTCTGGGTGAACACCGCGGCGGACAGGCCGAGCCGGCTCTTGGCGACGATACGGTGCGCCTCCTCCTCGTCGCGGAAGCGCAGCACCGGCACCACCGGGCCGAAGGTCTCGTCGACGTTCAAGAGGCTGTCCGGCGACAGGTCGGCGATCACCGTCGGCTGGTAGTGCAGCCGCGTCGCCAGCCCCTCGGCCCGGCCGCCGCCGAACAGGATCGAGGCGCCGCGCTGCCGGGCGTCGGCCAGATGGGCGTCAACCTTCTGTGCGTTCGGCTCGTTGTTCAGCGGCCCCATGGTGGTGGCGGGGTCGAACGGGTCGCCCATCCTCACCGCCCGCGCCGCCGCGACCAGCTTCTCGACGAAGGCGTCGTGCACCGAATCGTCCACCAGGATGCGCTCGGTCGCGGTGCAGATCTGGCCGGCATTGGCGAAGCAGCCCGCCGCCACCCGCGCCGCGGCGGTGTCGAGATCGGCGTCGGCGAGGACGATGGTCGGGCCGTTGCCGCCCAGCTCCATCATCAGCGGCTTGCCGGCGCCGCGGGACGCGATGATCCGCCCGGTCTCCGAGCTGCCGGTGAAGGCGACGGCGTCGGTGCCGGGATTGGACACCACCTCGTCGCCGACCTCCGGCCCGTCGCCGATCACGAGGTTGATGACGCCGTCCGGCACGCCGGCCTCGATCAGACATTCCATCAGCTTCTCGGCGATGATCGAGGTGGTCGGCGCCGGCACCCAGACCATGGCGTTGCCGGTCGCGAGGCCCGGCCCGAGATAATAGATCGACGGCAGCGCCAGCGGGAAGTTCCAGGGCGTGACGATGCCGAACACGCCCTTGGGCTGCAGGAAGCTGAAGGCGCGCTTGTTGCGGTCCTCGACCGGGAAGCACGCCGTCTCCAACCACTTGATCTGCTCGCCGGCGTTGCGGAAGGCGGCGACCGCGGCACCGACCTCGCCCAGCGCCTCGGCGTGGTAGGGCTTGCCCTGCTCCAGGCACAGGGTGCGGGCCAGCGCCTCCTTGCGGCCCTCGATCGCGTCGGCGACGGCGAAACACAGCTTCGCCCGCTCCCACACCGACAGGCCGGCGATCTTCGGCTTGGCCGCATTGGCCGCGGCGATCGCCCGTTGCGCGTCGGCGCGGGTACCGAGCGGCACAAAGCCCACCACCGCCCCGGTGGCCGGGCTGGTGACCTCCAGGAACTCGCCGGAGCTGCCCTCCTCCCAGCGCCCGCCGATGCGCATGCGGCTGACCGGGGCGCCGGACGGCGCGGTGGTGACCTTCAGGCCCTTGATCGTCTTCATCGGGATCGTCTCGGTTGGAGGGAGGGGTCAGGCCTGCACGAAGCTGTCGCGGAGGCGCAGCACCGCCTCCAGCGACCGGCTGACGGCGGCCTCGTACAGCCTCGCCCCGGCCTCGGCGGTGGCATCGGAGGGGCGACCGATCACCCCGGTCGGATTGATCTCCTCGAAGCCGCGCCAGATCGTGATCGGGCTGGGGGAGTAGAGATGCGGGTCGGGCCAGCAGGAGGGCGTGCCGCCGGCCGGGATCGCCCCTTCCCGCGCCGAGCCCGGGAACAGGTGCAGCATCAGCGAGGTCTCCAGCGCGCAGGCATGGCCGCAGCCCTGGTCGGCATCGGGCAGGATCGCCGCCGCGTCCTCGCGGATCAGGTCGAAATAGGAGAAGGCGGCGCTGCGCACGCCGTCGGCGCCCAGCTCCGACACCGCCACCTGCAGCGCGCCGCGGTTGCCGCCATGGCCGTTCAGCACGATCGGGAAGAAGCCGTCGCGGGCCAGGGACCGGCAGACATCGACCACCACGGCGATGAAGGTCGAGGGCCGCAGGCTGATCGTGCCCGGGAAGGCCAGGTGATGCGCCGAGGAGCCGTAGGAGATCGGCTCCGCCACCCGGATCGACGGATCGCGGCCGGCGACGCCGAGCGCCACCGCGGTCGCCAGCCAGATGTCGACGCCGGTGGCGAGGTGCGGCCCGTGCTGTTCCACGGCGCCGGTCGGCACCAGCACGGCGCCGCGGACCTGGCCGAGTTCCGGTGATGAACTCCAGGCCAGGCGGCCAGGGCCGGGAGCAAAGGGGGGCGAGGTCATCCGATACGTCCTTCATCGAGGCGCAGGCGCAGCATCCGGATCCCGGCATCGGCGATCAGCGCCAGGACGATGATCGCGCCCTTGAACAGATCGATGCTGGAGGGGTCCACGCCGAAGACGCGCAGGGCATTGGTCAGGAGGCTGACGATGACGGCGCCGATCACCACCCCGGCCACCGTGCCGCGGCCGCCGAAGATGCTGGTGCCGCCGAGCACCGCCGCGGCGATGGCGTCCAGCAGCAGCGGCGTGCCGCCGAGATTGGGGGTGACGACCGGCACGCGGCTGATCATCAGCACCGCGGTCAGGAAGGTGAAGACCGCGGCGACGACATAGGTCAGCAGCTGCTGCCGCGGCAGCGGCACCCCGGCCAGCTGCGCCGCAGCGGGGTCGGAGCCGATGGCGTAGGTGCGCAGGCCGAAGCGCGTCTGCCGCATCAGCCACCAGGCGCCGATGGCGATCAGCCCGACCAGCAGCACGGAGTTCGGCACGCCGGCCGTCTGGCCGATGCCGATGTCCTTCAGTGTCGGGCTCTTCAGGATCAGCACGCCCTTCTGCGCCGCCCACAGCGTCGCCCCCTGCACCGCCACCATGGTGGCCAGGGTGACGACGAAGGGCGGCACGCGCAGGTAGCCGACCAGCAGGCCGTTCAGCAGACCCAGCAGCGCCATGGTGGCAAGGCCGGCGAGAAGGGCCAGGGCCAGCGGATCGCCGGCATCCAGCCGCCCGGCCATCACCACGCTGCAGAAGGCGACCGCCACCCCGGCCGAGAGGTCGATGCCCCCGGTCAGCAGCACCACGAAGGCGCCGAGCCCCAGCAGCGCCACCGGCGTGGCCTGGGCCAGCACGTTGCGCAGGCTGTCGGGCGTCACCACCCGCGCATCGATCAGCCCGAACGCCGCCACCAGCAGGATCAGCAGCAGCAGCGGCGCGAGATCGAGGGCGCGGCGGAGCCAGGGATGGCGGATGTCCATCGGACCGCTCCGGTCAGCCGCGCCAGTCGGCGACTGCTTCGGGCTGGCCGCTGGCGACGCTGCGCCGGATCGCGTCGTTGACCGCGACGGCGCGCAGCGCCTCGGGCAGCGAGATGACGAAGGGCTTGTCTTCGCGCACCGCCTGCACGAAGTGGCGCAGTTCCTCGTACAGGTCGCCCATGATCCGGCCGTTGACGGTCGGCCAGTGCAGCCCGTCCGGCAGGCTCCAGGCGCCGCTCGACAGCACCCTGAGGCCGTGGTCGCGGACATCGAGATCGACCACGCCCTTGGTGCCGACCACCTCGGTCCGGGCCCAGATCCCGGTCGGGATGTCGCTCGGCAGCGACCAGCCGAAATAGAGCTGGCCGACCATGCCGTTCGACATCTCGCAGGTGGTGAAGATCGCATCCTCGGACCGGACGCCCAGGCTCGGCATCAGCTTGGAGACGGCGCGGGAATAGACCCGGGTGACGTCGGCGCCGCTGATCCATTGCAGAGCGTCGACGTCGTGCACGCCGAGATAGAAGCAGACGCTGGAGGAGCCGTTCATGCGGGTGCCGATGTCGCGCACCGTGAACCGGCCGGAGGTGGCGTGGATCGGGTCGCCGATCTTGCCGGCCCGCACCGCCTCCGCCGCCTGCACGTAGCGCGGGTCGAAGCGCAGGATATGGGCCACCAGCAGGCGGCCGCCGCCCTTTCTCTCCGCCGCGGCCATGGCCTGCGCCGCCTCCAGCGTGTGCGCCATCGGCTTCTCGACCAGCACCGGCTTGCCGGCCTCGAGCAGGGCGCAGGTGACGTCGCGATGCAGCGTGTCCGGCAGCGCCACGACATAGGCGTCGGCGGCATCGGCGGCCAGCGCCGCATCGATGTCCGCGAAGTGCCGGGCGCCGTACTGGTCGGCCGTCTTGCGGCCGAGCTCCGCCGACAGGTCGACGACCGCCGACAAGGTCGCCGTCTCCAGCCCGGCGATCGCCTGGGCGTGGAACTGCCCCATGAAGCCGGCGCCGACGATGGCCAATCTCATCCTGCTCATCCCGCTACCCTCTCCTGTTTCGTCAGGCGTTGCGCCCCGGCGCCGCGGCCGAAGGCCAGCGCCATCACCTCGGTCTCGGTCGCCCCGCGCGGCAGCTCGCCGGCGGTGCGGCCCTCATGCATCACCACGATGCGGTCGGCGACGCCCAGCACCTCGGGCAGCTCGCTCGACACCATCAGGATCCCGGCACCCTGCGCCTTCAGCTCGGCGATCAGCGCGTGCAGCTCCGACTTCGCGCCGACATCGACGCCGCGCGTCGGCTCGTCCAGCAGCAGCACCCGCGGGCGCGTCGCCAGCCATTTGCCGATCACCACCTTCTGCTGGTTGCCGCCGGACAGATCGCCGACGCGCTTGCGCGGATCGGGTGGCCGGACGCCGAGCTGACGGATCAGCCGCCCGGCCTCGGCCGCCAGGGCCGATGGCCGCACCAGTCCCAGCGCGGACTTCGCGCGGATCCACGCCAGGGTGACGTTGTCCTGAATCGACATCGGCCCGACGAAGCCTTCGAGATGCCGGTCCTCCGGCACATAGGCGACGCCCAGCGCATTTGCCCGCCGCGCATCGCCGGCCGGTAGCTCGGCGCCGCCGATCCGGATCGTCCCGGCGCGGTGGGCGGACAGGCCGGCGATGCAGCGCATCACCTCGGACCGGCCGCTGCCCATCAGCCCGGCCAGGGCCACCACCTCGCCCGCATGCACCGTCAGGCTGGCCGAACGCAGCAGCCCGCCGTCAGCGATGTCCTCGACCGCCGCCAGCAGGTCGCCGCGCGGCACCGGCCGGTGCGGGAAGACGTTGCCGATGTCGCGGCCGACCATCATCCCGATCAGCGCCGGCTCGTCGAGGTCGCGGATCGCGCGGTCGCCGACGAAGCGGCCGTCGCGCAGCACCACGGCGCGGTCGGCCAGGGTGAAGATCTCCTCCATCTTGTGTGAGATGTAGAGGATGGCGCAGCCGATCCCCTTCATCCGGCCGATCAGCTCGTAGAGGCGGTCGCGCTCGCGGGTCGACAGGGCGCTGGTCGGCTCGTCCATGATCACCAGCCAAGCCTCGGACAGCATCGACTTGGCGATCTCGACCATCTGGCGCTGGCCGACCGTGAGGTTGCCGACGCGGTCGTCGGGCCGCAGGCCGAGGCCGAACTGGTCGATCACCTCCTGCGCCTTGCGCCGCATCTCGGCCCGGCGCAGGGCGATGCCTCCCGGCTCGCGCCCCAGGAACAGGTTCTCGGCCACGGTCAGGTCGGGCACCAGGCTGAAATGCTGGTGGATCACGGCGATGCCGGCCGCCGCCGCCTCCGCCGGGGTGCGCAGCCGCACCGGGCGGCCATCCAGGATCAGCCCGCCCTCGTCCGGCTGGTGCACGCCGGACAGGCACTTCACCAGCGTCGACTTGCCGGCGCCGTTCTCGCCCGCCAGCGCCACCACCTCGCCGGCGCAGATGTCGAAAGCCACGCCCTCCAGCGCCTTGACGCCGGGGAAGACCTTGCCGAGGCCGACGATGCGCAGCTCGTGCCGGTCCAGCCGGCGCGGAACGGCCTGGGCCGCCTCCTCCGCCGTGTGGGCGGCGCGGCTGCGGCGGCGCCACTTCGCCACGGTGGCCGCCAGCCGGTCGCGCTGGCTCAGCAGCACCGCGAACAGGACCAGACCGCCGGTGACGATGTAGATCGCCTGCTGCGGCACCTGCAGGAAGGACAGGCCGGTGTTGATGGCGCCCAGCAGCAGCGCGCCCAGCGCGGTGCCGGTGACGCTGCCTTCGCCGCCCGACAGCTTGGTGCCGCCGACGATGGCGGCTGTGATCGCCGCGAACTCCAGCCCGGTGCCGGCCAGAGGCTGGGCCGAGCCGAGGCGGCCGATGATGACCACGGCGCCGAGCCCGGCCGACATGCCGGCCAGGACATAGGTCAGGGTCTGCACGCTGCGGACCGGGATCAGCGAGGCCCTAGCCGCGCCGGCATTGCCGCCGACCGCGAAGATCCAGCGGCCGAGCACGGTGCGGTGCAGCAGCGCCCACCAGCCGGCGAGCAGCAGCAGCGCCAGCAGCAGCGACGCCGGGACGCCGGCGATGTCGGCGCTGCCGGCCCAGAGCAGCACCGGGCTGTCGACCGGGATGCTGGAGGCGCCGGACAGGCTGAGCGCCGCACCCTTCCCCGCCGCCAGCGTCGCCAGGGTGGCGATGAAGGGGCTGATGCCGACGGCGCTGATCAGCAGGCCGTTGACGAGCCCGATGGCGCCGCCGGCGGCCAGCGCCGCGAGGATGCCGAGCAGCGGCGACCCGGTCGCGCCGTAGGCCTGGGCGGCGACGATGCCGGCGACGGCGAGGGTGCTGCCGACCGAGATGTCGATGCCGCGGGCGATGATCACCGCGGTCATGGCGAAGCCGACGATGGCGATCACCGCCGTCTGCTGGCCGATCGAGACGAGGTTGGCGAAGGACAGGAAGCCGGGCCCGGCCAGGCCGAAGCCGACCAGCACCAGCAGGATCAGCCCGGCCAGCACCAGGTCGTTGCCGAAACCCGCGCCGGCGAGCAGGACGCGCCGCGCCGGGGCTGCATCCGCCGTCTTCGGAGACATGGCCCCCTCCCTGCCCTTCGCCCCTCCGGTCACTGGCCGATGGTCATGGCGGAGGTGGGCTGCTGCGGCCCCAGCTGCTCGGTATAGGCCTTCGCCGCCTTGGTCGCCGCCTCCGGCGTGATGTGCTCGACCTTCAGCCCCTTGCCGGCCAGCGCCTGGGCGGTGGCGTCGGAGGTGACGAAATAGGTCGGCATGTACAGGTCCTTGGGCATGCTCTCGCCCTTGGCCAGCCGCGCCGCGACCGCGATGTTCCAGTAGCCGACGCGATAGGCGCCGGTCAGGACGTCCATCACCATCGACCCGTCCTCGAGCAGCGGGTGCATCTCCTCGTCGCCGTCATAGCCGGCATAGAGCAGCTTGCGCTCCATCGCCTGGGCCACGGCGCTGGCGGCGAGGCACATGGAGTCCGAGATGCAGCCGATCGCCTTCAGGTCCGGATAGGTGGTCAGCCAGGTTTGGGCCGCGTCGGTGGCCTTGGCCGAATCCCAGCCGGTGGGCTGGATGCCGACCAGCTTGATGTTCGGGAACTCCTTGGCCAACGTCTCGGTGAAGGCCTTCTCGCGGGTGTCGGAGACGAAGTTGCCGCGGGTGCCGACCAGCAGCGCGACCTCACCCTCGCCGCCGAGGGTCGTGCCGAGGGCGCGGGCCACCATCGACATGTTCTCCTGGTCCGGATACAGCGTCGAGGTGTTCCAGCCCCCCTCGACCTTGTTGCCCATGGTGATGACCGGGATCTTGGCGGCCTCGGCCTTCTTGATCACCGGCAGCAGGGCGTTCTTGTCCAGCGGGTCGACCAGGATCGCGTCGACCTTCTGGTTGATGAAGTTCTCGATGATGGCGACCTGCTTCTCCAGACTGCCTTCGGCGCTCTGCCAGGTCGCCTGGACGCCGTAGTCCTTGGCGGCGGTGTCGCCCGCCTCCTTCATCCGCACGAAGAAGGAGTTCTGCAGGTCGATGGCGGCGAGGCCGAGCACCGGCTCGGCGGCGGATGCGAGGCCCGACAGGGCCAGGACCGCGGTGAGGGCCACGCCGGACAGCACATGCTTGATCATCGTTCTCGTCCTCTCCTGTGAAGCCTCGGTTGCAGTGTTCTTGTTGGGAGGGCTTTGCCTCCGGGCCCCGCGCTCAGGCGGCGAGGCCGTCCGTCCCCGCGCCGCACACCAGGCCGCAGACCACGTCGCCGTGGCGCGGCACGACCCGGCCGGATTGCAGCGCCGCGACCGAGGCGGCGCCGCTGAGGTCGGCGGCGAGGCCGAGCTCGAACCACAGCCAGCGCGCCGCCCGCTCCATGTCCCGGTCCTCGATCAGCACCACCTCGTCGACGGTGCTGCGGATGATGTCGAAGATGCGCGGATCGGTGCGGCCGCAGGCCATGGTCGGCACCGCGGTGGTGACGGCGTCGAGCGTCACCACCCGCCCCGCGTCCAGGCTGGCGCGCAGGGTCGGGGAGCCGACGGGCTCGATGCCGACGATCCGGGCCTTCGGATAGGTGGCGCGGATCGCCGTCGCCATGCCGGCGGCCAGGCCGCCGCCGCCGATCGCGATCAGGAACAGGCTGACCTCCGGCAGCTCCTCGGCGATCTCCAGCGCCACCGTGCCCTGCCCCGCGACCACCTCGGGATCGGCGAAGGGATGGAAGTAGACGGCGCCCGTCTCCCCGGCGAAGGCGCGGGCGGCGCGGTCGGCCTCGTCCCACACCATGCCTTCGATCCGGATCTCCGCGCCCCAGCCGGCCAGCTTGGCGCGCTTGGCCGGGGACGCGTTGCCGGGCAGGAAGACGGTGGTCTTCACCCGGGCGAGATGCCCGGCGCGGGCTACGGCGAGGCCGTGATTGCCGCCCGAGGCGGTGACGATGCCGCGGGCCAGCGCCGCCGGGTCGGCGGCCAAGAGGCGGTTGGTCGCCCCACGCGCCTTGAAGGAGCCGGTGACCTGCAGGCACTCGAGCTTCAGCCACAGCGGCGCCGCTGTCGGCGCCTCGAGCAGCTGGTCCGCCCGGATCAGCGGCGTCCGCCGGACATGGCCGCGGATCCGGTCGGCCGCGGCCGTGATGTCGCCGAAGCCGATCATCCGAGGCTCCCGCGATAGGGCGAGGCGACGACCAGGCAGCAGTTGCCGGGCCGCACCCGCCCGGGCTGGCGCCGGGCGTAGACGATGCCGTCGGCGCCGTAGCGCAGCTCGACCGGCGCGCGCCCGGGATCGTGCAGGAAATGGATCCGCCCGGCCGGCTGCCCGGCCCGCACCTCGGCGCCGTTGCGATGATAGGGCTCGAACACGCCGTCATCGCTGGCGATGACATAGGCGGAGGCGCCCAGCACCTCATAGACCTTCGGATCGGGCCGGCGCGGCGTCGCGAAGGACGGATCGAGCACGCCGAGATGCGCCAGCACGCTGCGCACGCCGCGCCGGCAGAGGGCCAGCGCGTCGAGCGACACGGTGCCCGCCCCCGCCATCTCGGTGCCGACCACGGTCAGCCCGGCGGCGACGGCGGCGGCGGTGGCGGTGCGCGGCTCGCCCAGATTGTCGACCACGACGGTGATCGGCGCGTCGAAGGCCAGCACGGCGTCGATGTTGCGCCGCAGATGCGCCGGATCGGCCGCCGGCTCGACGATCGCGCTCGGAAGGATATCAAGCGACGAGCCGCCGGAATGGAGGTCGAGGAAGGCGTCGCCCAGCGGCAGCAGCACGTCCTGCACATAGGCCGAGATCTGCCGGGTGATGGTGCCGGCCGGCTCGCCCGGGAAGGTCCGGTTGAAGTTCAGCCCGTCGACCGGCGAGGTGCGCTTGCCGGCCACCACCGCCGGCAGGTTGATCGCCGGGATCAGGATCAGCCGGCCCTGGATCGTGCCGGGGTCGAGGTCGCGGATGATCTCGCCGAGGGTGATCGGCCCCTCGTATTCGTCGCCGTGATTGCCGCCCTCGAGGATCACGGTCGGGCCGGTGCCGTTGGCGATCACCGCCAGCGGGATGCGCACCGTGCCCCAGGCGTCGTCGTCCGGCGATTGCGGGATGTGGAAGAAGCCGACCTGCCGGCCCGGCTTGTCGAAGTCGATATCGGTGAACGCCGTGCTGCGGCGCACGGCCGGCCCGCCCCTGCTGGATCCCACCGCCACGGTCTCGATGTTTTCCACCGCGAATGCCTCCCCCCTGCGGCTGTCGTCGCCGCCGTGGAGAAACGCTAGGGTTGTTTTATTGGTGATGTCAACATCATATATAAAACACTCATCGGAACGCCGGCGGCGGCGATACAGTCCGGCCCGGAATCGCTTGGGGGTTGAATGTGACGGAGAAGAAGGCGGGCTATTCGGCGCCGGCGCTGGAGAAGGGCCTGGACATCCTGGAACTGCTGGCCAGCCGCGACGAGCCGCTGTCCCTGACCCGCATCGCCGATGAGCTGGGCCGGTCGAAGAGCGAGATCTTCCGCATGGTGATGGTGCTGCTGGAGCGGGACTACCTCGCCCGCGACCCGGCCACCGACGACCTGACGCTGACCAACCGGCTGTTCTCGCTGGGGCTGCGCACGCCGCGGGTGCGCAACCTGGTGACCGAGGCGGTTCCGGTGATGAACGCGCTGGCCGCCGAGACCGGCCATTCCGCCCATCTGGTGGTGCTGTACCGCGGCCGCACCGTCGTCCTGGCCTCCGTCTCCGGCGAGCCGGACATCAGCTTCACCCTCAATCTCGGCTTCAACCGGCCGGCGGTGGACGCCACCTCGGGCCAGGTGATCATCGCCTTCCAGCCGCCGGAGACGCAGCAGCGCCTGATCCGCGAGAGCCTGCCCCAGGCGCAGGGCCGGGTGACCGAGGCGGAGCTGACGAGGGACCTGGCCCGCATCCGCGACCGCGGCTTCGAGCTGCATGAGAGCCGGGATTTCGTCGGCCTGACCGACATCTGCTGCCCGATCCTGGACCGCAGCGGCCACGCCGTCGCCAGCATGATCATCACCTGCATCAAGCGCCACGGGCAGGAGGTCCGGCTGATGGACACGCTGGACGCCCTGAAGCGCGCCTGCGCCGTGATCAGCCAGACCGCCGCGTGATTCCCAACACGCCTCGAGGGTCGTCATGGCGAGCCGGCGAAGCCGGCGTGGCCATCCTGGGGCCGGTGCGAGCTGCCCTGGATGGCCACGCCCCTTCGGGCTCGCCATGACGGCTTTTGCCTATGGTTGGGATCGGGCTTGCACATCCTCAAATTATCGATATCGTTATCAATATCGATAATTCGAATCAGGGATGCAGATGCTCGCCATCGCGCAGGAGGGCGTGCGGCCCGGCAAGAGCGCGGAGGTCTTCGACGGCCTCAAGCGCATGATCATGCTGGGCGAGCTCGCGCCCGGGCTGGCCCTGCTGGAGCTGGAGCTGGCGCAGCGCTTCCAGTGCAGCCAGGGCACGGTGCGCGAGGCGCTGCTGGCGCTGCAGGAGGAAGGGCTGGTGCATCGCCAGCCGCACAAGGGCACCCGCGTCGCCGACTGCACCGAGGACGAGGCCGTCGAGATGTTCCGGCTGCGCCATGGCATCGAGACCCGCGGCATCGTCCGCGCCCTGCGGCGCCCCGACCCCGCCTTGCTGCCGGACCTGACCGCCCTGATCGAGGGGATGGAGGCGAAGGCGCGGGCCGGAGACGAATACGGGCAGACCGAGTTGGACCGCGCCTTCCACCGCCGCCTGTTCCGGACCGCCGGCCTGCCGGCGGTGGAGCCGCTGCTGCACCGCTGCATCCTGCACAACCACCGCTTCAAGATCACCCGCAGCGGCGAGCGGCGCGACCTGATGGCCACGGCCCGGCGACACTGGACCATCGTCGAGGCGCTGACGGCGCGGGACGAGGCCGCGGCGGTCGCCGCCATCGGCCACCATATCGAAACCATCGTCGATGTCGGCCCGTCGATCTTCGGCGCCGCCGAGGAGGGCCGCACGGCATGACCGGCTTCGATCCGAACGACGCCCCGAACCCCGAGATGGCGGCGATCATGGCGCGGCTGGCCGCCGAGGACGGGCACCTGCCGGACCCGACCACCCTGCCGGCCGCCGCGGGCCGGGCCCAGGCCGAGGCGGGCAACCGCCGCTGGAACCAGGAGCTGCCGCCGATGGAGACGGAGGCGCTGGTGCTGCCCGGTGGCATCGCCCCTCGCCCCGCCCGTCTGTTCCGGCCGCCATCGGCGCGCGGTGCGATCCTCTACATCCATGGCGGCGGCTGGGCCTTCTGCAGCCTCGACACCCATGACCGGGCCATGCGCTGCCTGGCCGAGGCCACGGGCATGGCCGTGATCGGCATCGACTATCGCCTGGCGCCGGAACATCCCTACCCCGCCGGGCTGGACGACGCGATCGCGGCCTGGCGCGCCCTGCCGGAGGTGCTGGCGCAGCATGGCCTCGCCGGTCCGGTCGGCGTATCGGGCGATTCCGCCGGCGCCAACCTGGCGCTGGCGCTGATGCTGCGCGAACAGGACGCCGGCCGGAAGCTGCCGGGTTTCGGCCTGCTGTTCTACGGCGTCTATGCCGTCAACCACGACACCGAGTCCCACCGGCGCTTCGGCCCCGGCGGCTACGGCCTGACCACCGCGAAGATGATCCGGTACCGGGACTGGTACGCGCCCGATCCCGCCACCTGGGAAGAGCCGCTGATCTCGCCCCTCATGGCGTCGGACGCCGCGCTGCGGACGCTGCCGCCGCTCTATCTCAACGCCGCCGGGCTCGACCCGCTGCTCAGCGACACGCTGGCGCTCGGGGAGCGGCTGCGGGCGCTGGGACGGGCGGACCCGGTGCGGGTCCATCGCGGCGTGATCCACGGCTTCATGCAGATGACCACCGCGCTGCAAAAGGCCCGAACGGCCTTCGCCGAGGCCGGGGCCTGGGCCCGGCGCTTCAACGACAACGCATAGAGGGAGGAGGAAACGTCATGAGGAAGATGCAGGGTGCGGCCCTGGCCGCGCTGCTGGTTCTGGCCGCGGGGACGGCGCAGGCCGAGAGCACCGTCCGCTTCTGGTACCATTTCGACAATCCGGACAACCCGGTGGCGGATCTCGTCGCCAAGTTCGAGGCGGCCAATCCGGGGATCAAGGTCGAGGCCGAGAACATCCCCTGGAACAGCTATTACGACAACCTCTACACCGCGATCGCCGGCGGCAACGCGCCGGATGCGGCGATGGTGAAGCTGTTCGCCCAGCCGCGGCTGGTGGAGATGGAGGCGCTGGAGCCGCTGGACGACCGGATCGCCGGCTGGGACGGCAAGGCCGATCTGCAGGACGACCTGCTGAAGATCAATGCCGGGCCGGACGGACAGCAGTACTACCTGCCGGTCCAATACGTCGTCTCCTATCTTTACTACCGCGCCGACCTGTTCGCCGAGGCCGGGCTGCAGCCGCCGAAGAGCTGCGACGAATTCCAGAAGGCGGCCGAGGCGCTGACCCGCGACACCAATGGCGACGGGCAGCCGGACCTCTGGGGCTTCGGCTTCCGCGGCGGCAAGGGCGGCTACGACCATTGGGGGCCCTTCGTCCTCTCGGCCGGCGCCAAGTTCGAGAAGGGCGGGCTGACGACGCCGGAGGTGATCGCCGCCAACAATTGGCTGGTCGATCTCTATCGCGGCCAGAAGCTGTTCCCGCCCTCGGCGCCGAATGACGGCTTCCAGGAGATCATCGCCGCCTTCCAGCAGGGCCGGACGGCGATGACGATCCACCACATCGGCTCCTCCGCCGGCATGGTGAAGGCGCTGGGCGACAAGGTCTCCGCCGTTTCCGTGCCGGAATGCAACGGCGGCCGCTGGACCTCCTACGGCGACGAATCCCTCGCCGTCCTGTCCTCGGCCGAGGACAAGGACGCCGCCTGGAAGTGGATCGCCTTCCTGGCCAGCGGCGACGCCAATGTCGAGTTCAACAAGGCCACCGGCCAGCTGCCGGTGACCAAGAGCGGCGCGGCGAAGTGGACCCTGCACGAGAAGCGCTTCGTCGACGCCACCGTCCAGTCCCTGCCCTTCGCCCACAGCCTGCCCGCCGTCTCCCAGACCGCTGATTTCGTCAACACGGTCTGGCCGGCGGCGATGCAGCGGGCCCTGACCGGCGAGATCACGCCGGAGCAGATGATGCAGGAAATCGAGCAGCTCTACGCCCAGTAAGGCCGAGGACCCGATGTCGATGACCCTGGCGACGGCCCGGGCGGCGCCGGCCCGCGGCGAGAAGCGGACCCGGATCCTGCCCTATGTGCTGCTGAGCCCGGCGGTGCTGGTGACGCTGCTGATCGTGTTCCTGCCGATGCTGCAGGCGCTGGTCCTCAGCCTGCACGAATTCGTGCTGTTCCGGCCGAACCGGATGCCTTTCGCCGGGCTCGACAACTTCGCCAAGGCACTGGCGGACCCGGTGTTCTGGACCTCGCTGCAGCACACGGCGCTCTGGGTCGGGATCACGGTCCCGGCCCAGCTGCTGCTCGGCCTCGTCACCGCGCTGCTGCTGAACCAGCGCTTCTGGTGGCGGCCGCTGGCGCGGGCCGTCGTCATCATCCCCTGGGCGCTGCCCAGCGTCGTCATCGCCCTGATGTGGCGCTGGATCTACGACCCCAACGCCGGGGTGCTGAACGACGTGCTGGTCCGGCTCGGCATGCTGCAGGGCGCCTTCCCCTGGCTGGCCGATCCCGGCACGTCGCTCTATGCCATCATCCTGACCCTGACCTGGCAGGGCTTCCCCTTCTTTGCAGTGATGATCCTGGCCGGGCTGCAGGCGGTGCCGCGCGACCTGTACGAGGCGGCGGCGATCGACGGCGCGACGCCCTGGCAGCAGTTCTGGCGGATCACCCTGCCCTCGATCGCCGGGGTGATCGCGACCGCGGTGCTGCTGCGGCTGATCTGGGTCGCCAACTCGATCGACGTGATCTTCGTCATGACCGGCGGCGGCCCCGGCTACGCCACCCACACCCTGCCGCTCTACGCCTTCATCAAGGCCAGGACCAATCTCGACTTCGGCTACGGTTCGGCGCTGGCGGTGATCTTCACTCTGCTGCTCGCCGGCTTCGTCCTGGCCTATCTGCGGCGCACCACGAGGACCATGGACTGATGGTCACCCGCAGCTCCCCCTGGCAGCGCGTCGCCATGATCCATCTGCCGATGCTGCTGATCGCGGGCTTCGCGCTCGGCCCCTATCTGTGGATGGCGCTGACCTCGCTGACGCCGCCGGACGACATCGTCGGCCGCGGCGTCGCCGCCGACCCGTCGGCCTGGACCGCTGCCAGCTACGAGCGGCTGTTCGGCCGCACCAGCTTCCTCGCGAACATGGGCCACAGCCTGATCGTGGCGCTGGGCACGGTCGCGGTCGGGCTGACGCTCAGCGTCACCGCGGCCTACGCCTTCTCGCGCTTCCGCTTCGCCGGGCGCCGGCTGCTGATGGTCCAGTTCCTGGTCATCAACATGTTCCCGATCGTGCTGCTGATCCTGCCGCTGTTCGTGCTGATGCGGCGGCTCGGGCTGCTCGACACCCACATCGCGCTGATCATCGCCAACGCCACCGTCGCCATCCCCTTCGCGATCTGGATGATGACGAGCTACATCGACGCCATCCCGAAGAGCCTGGACGAGGCGGCGATGACCGATGGCTGCAGTCGCCTCGGCGCGCTGTGGCGGGTGATCCTGCCGCTCTGCATCCCCGGGCTCGTCGCGACCGGCATCTACATCTTCATCACCGCCTGGAACGAATACCTCTACGCCCTGACGCTGGGCGGCCGCACCGTCCGCACCATGACCGTCGCGATCCAGACCCTGATCGGCGAGTACCAGATCGAATGGGGCCTGCTGACCGCCGGCGGCGTGGTCGGCGCCCTGCCCGCCACCATCCTGTTCCTCCTCGTCCAGAAACGCCTGATCGGCGGCCTGACCCAGGGCGCCGTGAAGGGATGACCGACCCTCGACCGAAAGTGATCCCGACAATGCCGAACCCGATCGGCCTCATCTCCATGCAGGTCGCGCGCCCCTTCACCGCCGAGCACTTCGGCTGGTTCGAGCGGATCCGCGCCATGGGCTACGACTTCATCGAGCTGCTGGTGCCGGAGCCGGGCGAGCTCGACCTCGCCGAGACCCGCCGGGCGCTGGAGGGGTCCGGCCTCTCCGTCGTCCTGGCCGCCCGGGTCAACCTGCAGCGCAACCTGACCGGCGACGGTGCCGCCGCGCGCGAGGCCGGGGTCGCGTATCTGCGCTACGCCGCCGACTGCGCCGAAAAGCTCGGCGCCCGCATCGTCGGCGGGCCGCTCTACGGCAACCCGCTGGTCTTCGCCGGCCGGCCGCCGGCGCCGGTGCCGGAGGATCTGCGCCTGCGCCGGCAGGACTGGTGCGTCGACGGGCTGCGCCGGGCCGCCGACGCCGCCCGAGACCACGGGGTGACGCTGGCGGTCGAGCCGCTGAACCGGTTCGAGACCGACGTCCTGTGCACCACCCGCCAGGGGCTGGAGCTGATCGATCTGGTCGGCCGGCCGGAGGTGCGGCTGATGCTCGACACCTTCCACATGCATATGGAGGAGGCGGACATCGCCGAGGCGATCCGCCTGGCCGGCGACCGCTTCGTCCATTTCCAGGCGAACGAGAACCACCGCGGCTTCGTCGGCACCGGCGCGACCGACTGGGTGGCGGTGGCGCGGGCGCTGGCCGAGGTCGGCTATGAGGGGCCGATCTCGGTCGAGCCGTTCCGCCGCGACGACGACCGCTTCGGCGTGCCGATCGCGCAATGGCGGCCGCCGCATGAGGACGAGACGGAGAAGCTGACGCATAGCCTGGCCCTGCTGCGCGGCGCTTTGGCGATGGGGAGACATCGGCGATGAAGATCGGCTGGATCGGCTGCGGCACCCACGCGACCCAGATGCTGCTGCCGCAGCTGACGCGCCACGATGTCGAGCTCGTGGCGCTGTGCGACGTCGACGGCGCCAACCTGGCCCGCGCCGCCCGCCAGTTCGGCGTCCGCGCGACCTACGCCGACCATCGCGACCTCTTGGCCCATCCCGGGCTGGACGCGGTCGGCATGGCGGTCGGCCCCGCCGCGCACCACGCCATCGGCCTAGCCGCCCTGGCCAAGGGGCTGCCGGTGTTCATGGAGAAGCCGCCCGGCGGCACTCTCGCGCAGGCGGAGGAGCTGCTGGCGGCGTCGGAGCGCGCCGGCAAGCCGCTGGTGGTCGGCTTCATGAAACGCTGGTCGATCGGCAACCGCATCGCCGGCAACATCGTCCGCGGCGGCGAGTTCGGCCCGGTGCTGGGCTTCTACGGCTCCTACATGACGGCGCCGACCTATTTCCGCGGCGCGGTCGACTATTCGGGATTCTTCCTGCACCACTGCATCCACTACATGGACCTGCCGGCCTTCCTGGCCGCCTCGCCGATCCGCGAGCTCACGGCGCGCAAGGTCGAGAACGGGCCGGGGCGCCTCTTGATGCACATCGCGCTGGGCTTCGACAGCGGCGCCATCGGCACCATCGTCATGGGCACGGTGCAGTCGCGCGGCACGCCGATGGAATTCATCCAGATCATGGGCGACCACCGGCGGCTGGAGGTGCGCAACGTGATCGACGTGACCTACTACCGCGACCCCGCCTTCAAGACCCAGGATCCCGGTGCCACGCTGTCCGGCACTCAGGACGCCCTGACCTGGTCGCCCAACTTCACCGCCGCCGCCAACGAGGACGTGAAGGGCTACCACGCCCTGCTGGAGGTGACGCTGAAGGCCTTCCGCGACGAGGCGGCCGACGCTCCCACCATCCGCGACGGCGTCACGGCCATGCGGCATCTGGAGACACTGCGGCGCCAAGTCGAAGGATAGACTTGGCAGGCCGGGGGCGGGCGAGCAGCGGGAGAGCCCGCTCCCTGGCGCATCGGCTGTCATGCAGAAATGCAAAACTGTACTATGTATTTTGTATACCAGATTTCATTGCACTCTCCCTGCCGCGCTGCCATATGTGCAGCGCAACACGAACGCAGGAGAGCGATATGACCACCCTTCTCGTGCTCGGTGCCGCCTTGGGCTTCGCGCTTCTGGCCTATGCCGCGGGCCGGCTGGCCCCGGCGGAGATGGGCCGCGCCCCGCTGGCGCTGCGCCCCGCCTCCCGCTTCGGCCGCGCCCCGCAGCCCGACGAATCCGAAGCCGCCGACCCGGCCTGGGCCAGCTTCATGCGGGCGATGTGAGGCACGCGCGCAAAGAAATGGGAGGCAAGCAGGCTTGCCTCCCGGGGATTGTCTCGATTGCCGGGGTCGTCCCGGCCCGGTTCAGTTGGCGAGGCGCGGCTCCCCGTCCAGGGCGGCCTGGGCCCGCGCCTGTTCCAGCGCCCGGGCCCGCATCGGCTTGAGCACGAACATCGCCATCACCGCCGCGACCACGTTCACCAGCGCGGCGAAGATGAACACCATGTCCCAGCTGCCGAGCTGGCTGACCGCGACATTGGCGAAGGGCACCACCAGCGAGGCCGTCCCCTTCGCGGTGTACAGCAGCCCGGCATTGGTGGTGGCGTAGCGCGACCCGAAGGTGTCGCCGCAGGTCGCCGGGAACAGCGAGTAGATCTCGCCCCAGGCGAAAAACACCATCGCCGTCAGGATCACGAACAGCACCGGGTCCTGGCCGAACTCCATCAGCATGACGATGCCGACCGCCTCCAGGAAGAAGGCGAGGAACATCGTGTTCTCGCGGCCGATATGGTCCGAGACCCAGCCGAAGAACGGCCGGGTGACGCCGTTCAGCACGCGGTCGAGCGACAGCGCGAAGGTCAGGGCCGGCATGGTCAGACCCAGCAGGCTGACCGGGGTGTCGCCGATCTTGAAGTCGGCCGCGATCGGGGCCAGCTGCGCCGTCGCCAGCAGGCCGCCCGAGGCCACCATGACGAACATCGCATACATCACCCAGAACACCGGGCTGCGCAGCATCTCCGCCGGCGCATAGTCGCGGCGGGTCTGCACCACCTTAGGCTTCACCACCGGCAGTTGCCCCTTGGCCGGTGTCGCCAGCAGGAAGGACAGCACCACGACCGCCCCGCCCTGGATCAGGCCGAAGGTCAGGAAGGTCGCCTCATAGCCCGAGGAGTGGATCATGTTGGCGATCGGCACGATGGTCAGGGCCGAGCCGGCGCCGAAGCCGGCCGCGGTCAGCCCCGCCGCCAGGCCGCGCCGGTCCGGGAACCATTTCAGCGCCGCGCCGACGCAGGTGCCGTAGACGGCGCCGGCGCCGATGCCGCCGATGGCGGCGGCGATGTAGAGCATGGTCAGCGAATCCGCCGCCGAGTTCATCGCCCAGGCGATGGCGCAGAGCAGGCCGCCGACCAGGACGACGACGCGCGGCCCGAACTTGTCGACGAACCAGCCTTCGACCGGCACCAGCCAAGTCTCGGTCAGAACGAAGATGGTGAAGGCGACCTGGATCGCCGCCCGACCCCAGTGATGCGTCGCATCGATCGGGCCGACGAACAGGGTCCAGCCATATTGCAGATTGGCCACCATCGCCATGCAGACGATGCCGATGAGCAGCTGCAGCCAGCGTCCCCCCGGCGGCCCTTTGCGAACCGGCTCCGTCTGAGATGAGGTTTCAGTCAGCATTTCCGTCCCAATCCTTCGCATGTCGGTTGAGGCAACCCCATGGCATCGGAGGTGACGGCCCGTGACGGACGCCATCGTCCTCGAGGAGGGGTGCGCCGGACTGCGGCCGCCGGACCGGCGTGGACCGGATTCGGTGGGTCAGCAGTACCCGTCGTGCCGATGTGTCGATCGGCTGCCCCTCCCCTCGGTTATGTCGTTGTTATCCGGGGCCGTTATGGCGGGCCCTCTGGCATACCAAATGCAGAACCTGAGATACCAAAGAACGTTTCCGCCGCGCTGGCAAGCCGGAATCGTGGCTGCGCCGCAGCATCTCGTGGCCGTTATTCGGCGGCCGCCCTGGCGCCGCCCTGCAGCACCCGGATCATCGTGCTGCCCAGAGCGGCGGGGGAGTCGGCGACGGCGATGCCGGCGGCCTTGAGGGCCTCGATCTTGTGGTCGGCGGTGTCGTGGCCGCCGGAGATGACGGCGCCGGCATGGCCCATGCGGCGGCCCGGGGGCGCGGTGCGGCCGGCGATGAAGCCGACCACCGGCTTGGTGGTGCCGCTGGCCTTGATGAACTCGGCGCCCATCACCTCGGCGTCGCCGCCGATCTCGCCGATCATGATGATGCCCTCGGTCTCCGGGTCGCCGAGGAACAGCTCCAGCGCGTCGACGAAGCTGGTGCCGTTCACCGGGTCGCCGCCGATGCCGATGCAGGTGGTCTGGCCGAGGCCGGCCGCCGTGGTCTGCGCCACCGCCTCATAGGTCAGCGTGCCCGACCGGCTGACGATGCCGATCTTGCCGCGCTGGT
>NZ_AUHM01000019.1 GCF_000423185.1 Inquilinus limosus DSM 16000
GCGAGGGCGCGGGCGCCGGCGCCTTCGGCCAGCCGCATGCCGATCTCGGCGAGACGCGAGAGCATCTCGACCTGCTGCAGCGCGAGGCCGCGGCAGTACGCCTGGATGTCGAGATCGGGCGGCACAGCGTTCATGGAACATATCATGAACGAGGCGTGCGCAGTTAAGCAATGAACATTGCGTTAACTCGACCGACGCTGGGCGGTGCGGGCGGCAACGGACGGATCGCGGAGGCCGTCCGTCTACCCGTGCTGCCAGACCTTCACGGCCGAAACGATCAGGATCGCCGCGAGGATCGGCAGCAGAACCGCGCCCGGCACCACGCCCAGCAACAGGCCGCCGACATAGCTGCCGGCGACGGAACCGGCCGCCATCATCAGCACGAACGGCCGATTGCGGCCGAGGACACCGAAGCTCCGGTCGCGGCTGTAGCGCGCGAACCCGACCGGCATCGTCGGCAGGCTCACCGCGAGGGACAGGCTTCCGGCAAGCTTGATGTCCGCCCCGAACAGCAGCACCAGGGTCGGGATAAGAAGTTCACCCCCGGCGACCCCGAGGATGGCCGCGAAGACGCCGATGCCGAAGCCGGCGACGACACCCGCAACAAGCTGCGCCGGGCCACTGAACAGCGCCGCGCCACCCGTGATCCGGTGCTCGAGCAGCAACACGGCGGCGATGGCCACCAGCAGGGCAGCGATCACCCTGTAGAGGGTTTCCGAGCGCAGGCGGGTCGCCCAGCCCGCACCGAACCATGCGCCGAGAAGGCTGCCCGCCAGGAGGTTGACGATCACCGGCCAGTGGGACAGCACCTCGTCGGCCGGAACAGCCCGCGTCCTGAACAGCAGCGCCGAGGCGACGACGACAAGGCTCATGGCCTTGTTGAGGATGACCGCCTCCAGCGCGACGAAACGGAACAGGCCGATCAGGAGGGGCAGCCGGAATTCGGCGCCGCCCAATCCGATCAGCCCGCCGAGCGTTCCGATCGCCGCGCCCCCGAGAAAGCCGGCCGGGAGGCTGCGTCGAACTGCTACGGGCTGATGCGGGTCCATGCGATATAGTTATCCGGACATAACGCATCGGCACAAGCGCGCTCATATCGCCATCACTGCGAGTCGACCTGAGCACTGAACCGATCGTCCGGTCGTCCTGTTGTCCGGTGGAAATCGACTGGCGAGGCTATCGTGGAACGCTCCGCCGGACTCCTGTTGCGCCGACTGGTCGCGGCTTTGTGCCTGGCCGCGTCCCTGGCGTTCGGCCTGGGGCCTGCGGCGACGCTCGCGGTGGAATTCCGGCCCGGCGACGAGTCCTGCGTGACGGCGGCGGAGGGGCCCGGCGCCGTGGCCGCCGATCACCATCCCGGCCGCCACCAGGCGCCGTGCTGCGGGATGTTGTGCGTCCCGGCCTTGCCGGCCAGCGTTCCGGCGGTGGGTCCGCCGGCCAGCGCAGCCATAGCCCCGCCCTATCCTCTCGTCACCGCCGGGGCGGGCATCGACCTGGACAGGCCGACTCCCCCTCCACGCTGAGGCCGCCCAGCCGTCGTCCCCCTTTTCGACCGCCACGGCCGGCCCGGCCCGATGCCGCATGAGCCCGGCCCGGCGGAACCTCGAGACACGGAGCCTTCCCATGCATCAGCTGTCCACCGACATCCGGTCCTGCATCGACGACTGCACCCGGTGCTACCAGACCTGCCTGTCGACCGCGATGCTGCATTGCCTCGAAGCCGGCGGGCAGCATGTCGAGCCCGCCCATTTCAGGCTGATGGCCGCCTGCGCGGAGATCTGCCGCGCGGCCGCCCATGTCATGCTGACCGGAACCGAGCACCACCGCCGCGTCTGCGGCGCCTGCGCGGAGATCTGCGATGCCTGCGCCACCGACTGCGAGCGGATCGGCGACATGCAGGACTGCGTCGACGCCTGCCGCCGCTGCGCGGCCTCGTGCCGGAAGATGGCGGCCTGATCGGATGGGGGCGGCGGCACCGCCGCCGCCCCTTCCCTTCAGATCAGGCTCAGCGTCGAGTTGGTGATCGGGTAGCGCCGGTCGCGGCCGAAGTTGCGGCGGGTCAGCTTGACGCCCGGCGGGGCTTGGCGGCGCTTGTATTCGGCGCGGTCGAGCAGGCGCCACACCCGCGCCACCGTGGCCCGGTCGTGGCCGCGGGCGACGATCTCGTCGACGCCCAGCTCCTCCTCCACCAGGCAGTTGAGGATGTCGTCGAGCTCGTCATAGGGCGGCAGCGTGTCCTGGTCGGTCTGGTTCGGCTTCAGCTCCGCCGTCGGCGCCTTGGTGATGATCCGCTCCGGGATCACCCGGCCGGCCGGACCCATGGCGCCGTCCGGATGCACTTGGTTGCGCCAGCGCGACGCCTCGTAGACCGTGGTCTTGTAGACGTCCTTCAGCACCGAATAGCCGCCGCACATGTCGCCGTACAACGTGGCGTAACCCACGGACATCTCGGATTTGTTGCCGGTGGTCAGCACCATCTTGCCGAACTTGTTCGACAGCGCCATCAGGGTGACGCCGCGGGCGCGGGACTGGATGTTCTCCTCGGTGATGTCGGGCGCCGTGCCCTCGAACAGCGGCGCCAGCATGGTGCCGAAGGCCTGCATCGCCGGCTCGATCGAGATGCTGTCGAGGCGGACGCCGAGGGCCCGGGCGCAGGCCTCGGCGTCCTCCAGGCTGTCGCGGCTGGTGTAGGGCGAGGGCAGCATCACGCAATGGACCCGGTCGGCGCCCAGCGCATCGACCGCGACGGCGGCCGACAGCGCAGAGTCGATGCCGCCGGAAAGTCCAATCAGAACACCGGGAAAGCGGTTCTTATTCACGTAATCTCTGAGGCCTAGCATCATCGCGCCGTAGATCGCTTCGACGCCCTCCGGCGGGGCGATGCGCTCGCCCTCGACGCAGTCCCAGCCCTCCGGCCCGCGCACCCATTCGGTGATCGCGACATGCTCGCGGAAGGAGGGCAGCTGGCGCCGCAGGGCACCGTTCCGGCCGATGACGAAGGAGGCGCCGTCGAACACCAGCTCGTCCTGGCCGCCGACCTGGTTGAGATAGGCCATGGCCAGGCCGCTCTCGGTCACCCGGTTCAGCACGATCTGCAGCCGCTGTTCGGCCTTGCCGGCCTCGTAGGGGCTGCCGTTCGGCACCAGCAGCAGCTCCGCCCCCGTCTCCTGCAGGCATTCGACCACGTCGCCGGTCCAGATGTCCTCGCAGATCGGCACACCGAGGCGCACGCCGCGGAACGGGATCGGCCCCGGCATCGGTCCGGCGGCGAAGACCCGCTTCTCGTCGAACACGCCGTAATTCGGCAGGTCGTGCTTGAACCGGGTCGCCGCGACCTTGCCGCCGTCCAGCAGCAGCACGGCGTTGTAGACCTTGCCGCCGTCGCGCCAGGGCGAGCCGATCAGCAGCGCCG
Source organism: Inquilinus limosus DSM 16000 (assembly GCF_000423185.1). Taxonomy (GTDB): domain Bacteria; phylum Pseudomonadota; class Alphaproteobacteria; order DSM-16000; family Inquilinaceae; genus Inquilinus; species Inquilinus limosus. The sequence goes on from NZ_AUHM01000019.1 coordinate 3,413, forward strand.
GCCCCTCGGTGGTCTCGGCCGCGAGCTCGCGCACCCCCTCCTCCACCGCGTCGATGAAGAAGGGCTTCATCACCAAGTCCTCGGGCGGGTAGCCGCTGACCACCAGCTCGCTGCCCAGCAGCAGGTCGGCGCCGGCCGCGCGCGCCTCGTCGCGCGCACGGCGCAGCTTGTCGATGTTGCCGCGCACGTCGCCGAGCGTCGGGTTCAGTTGGGCGAGGGCGATGACGAGACGATCGGTCATGACGGGGTCCACGGATGACGGTCGGGGCACCCTAGCAGCCGACCGCGCCGGCTTGAAGGTGCTGCCTCGAAGTTAATTCTCATACTGAGAAAATCAAGACGATCGTCTCATTCGCGGCGGAGCTTCGTCTCGATCGCGGCGATGAACCGGTCGAGCTCGGCCACCTGCTCCCAGGACGGGGCGAAGCCCGGATGGATCTCCCGAGGGTCGGCGACGACGAAGCTGCCGTCCTCCTTCACCAGGAACTGCAGATCCTCGACCGCGATCTTCTTCTCTAGCATCGTGTCCCGGATCCGCCGCAGGCTGGCGACGCTGTTCTCGTTCAGATCGACGGTGTCGACGATGTTCCCCTCGTGATCGAGCCTGCCCCGGCTGTTGGCCACATAGCGGTCGAACAGCAGCGCGGGACGGCCGTCCACCTGCACCAGCCCGAGCGGCCGCGCGACCGGGATCCCTTCCGCCGCCAGCCGGTTGAGCATCTCGATCTCCTTGTAGCCGGGAACGGGATTGCCATCCCGGATGACGACCACCGCCTTGTCCCCGAAGGAGAAGGCGGTCTTGTAGAGACCGGCGCCGATCCGGGGCCCGAGATGGTCCTCCACGGACTCGATCCGCTGCCGGGTGCCGTCCGGCTCCACCCGGTAGAGCACCCGCCCCTCCAGCTCGACCGACCAGCCCTGCGTTGTCTTCGCGGGCCGGAGCACCGTCCAGCCGCCGGCCTCCTGCCGCAGATAGACCGAGGCCTGGGCGGTGTCGGCGAGGCTCTGGGCGAATGGCCGGCCTCCTGCCGCGGAATCGGACATGTTGAGGACGATCGGCTCCTCCCGGCGGGCCCCGTTGTCCGTCCGGATCACCAGCTCGTGCGGCGATACCGCCGTCCCGTCCGTGAGCACGCCCTCGCCGTCCCGGTTCACCTGGCGGAGATCGACGAAGTGAAGCTCCGTGCCGCCGCCCTCCAGGCTCCGGATCTCCCGGGCCGCCTCGGCCTCCCAGCCTCCGCGCGACGGCGGCGGAGACACGGGATCGAGCGGGACCTGCGGCCCCTCCTCCGCGGCGGCGGTCCGGCCGGCCGTCGACGCCCGGCCGGACCGGCCCACCGCCAGCGTCAGGCCGCCCCAGAGGGCGAGGCCGAGGCCCATCTCCAGGCGCTGGCCGGGGGAGAGCTCGTCCCAATCGGCCGCCAGGGTGTAGCCGCTGTTGGCCGCGGCGGCGCCGTCCGCCGCCACCGCCGCACGGTTGAGGCCCGTCCAGAGCCCGCCGGCCTCCGCCGCCCTGCCGGTCTGCGCCAGATAGGCCAGGCGGCCGAAGGGCAGCACGCTGGCCCCGCCCGCCGCCGTGTTGAACCACGCCATGCGGTATTCCGGATTGTCCCACCGGTCGAGGCCCCGCTCCTCCAGCGCGCCCAGCTCCTGGCCGCCGCGCCAGGCGAACCACGCCCCGGCCCCCGCCGCCACCGCCGGGGCCAGCGTGCCGCCCGAGCCGAACACCATCGCCCCGCCCGCCACCACCCCGCCGAACAGCGCCGCCTTGTCCAGCACCTGCTCGACATGCTCGCCGACGCTGTCCGGCGTCCGCGGCGTGGCCGCTGTCCAGCACCGCGTGCCCGCCCTCTTCGCGCAGCTCGCCGTCGCGTGGATAGGTCATGCCGCCGGGCGGCAGCCGGCTCTCGCGCGTCCAGGCCGCGAAATCGGCGTAGCGGCCGCCCTGGTTGTCGACGAAGCGCACCGTTCCGTCCCGGCCCTCGACCCGGAACAGCGGCAGCGTCACCGCCCCCGTCTCGGCGCTGGAGAACTGCACCGGCAGCACCGTCACCCTGGCGTCGGCGCCGCCCTGCTCCCGGATCGCCGCGGCGATCCTGTCGATGCCCTTGCCGTCCTCGTCCCTGTGCTCCAGCCCCAGCGCCCGGCCGACCCGGCTTTCCAGCGTCTCCGCCCCCGCCAGCTCCATCCCGCGGCTGTTCCCGGCCGAGGCCTGCAGCGCCTGGTCCGCCGCCGCCTGCGCCATCGGCTTCGCCACCGAAGGCGACGCCCACGGGTCGCCGCCCGGCGACCGCTGCAGCACCTCCGCCGTGATCCCGCGCTGCTGCAGCACCAGCGCCAGCACCCGGCCCCGCGCCTCCGGCGTGGTCCTGCCCTGCTGCGGGAAGGGCAACTGCTCCACCAGCAGCCTGCGGCCCTCCGGCGTCGCCAGGATGTCGCCCAGCCGCCGCCCCTCCTCCGGCTGGCCGAGCGCGGCGGCGAGCGTCTGCCCCATGTCCCGGGCCAGGCCCGGCGCCTCGAAATAGGTCTGCTCCCGCGCCAGGGCGAAGGCGCTGAGGGCGAAGGCATCCCGCGCCTCCCCCGCCGGAGCACAGGCCACCGCCGACACCGCCGAGGCCAGCGCCCGCGGCTGATGCGCCAGCATCGCGGCGAAGGCCGAGGCCTGGTCCCGCGGCAGCGACCCGACCAGGTCCTGCAGCCCGGCCGTGTCCAGCTCCGCCGTGTAGTCCGGCCGCGCCGGGTCGTGGCCCAGCGCCAGCAGCGCCGCCTCAGCGAAGGTCCGGGCGGCGGTCAGCTCGGGGTCCAGCTTCTCGTCGCCGCGATGGCCGGCCTGCAGATCGACCGAGCGCGCGACCAGCCGCTGCGCCACCAGCCGGGCCAGGTCCCGGTCGCCGCGCACCCGCCCGGCCAGGTCGCGCGCCGAGGCGGCGCCGTCGCCCTGCCATTTGCGCAGCACCCGGTCGACCAGCCGGACCTGCTCCGCCGCCGTCAGCCCGCCGAGGTCGCTGTCGCCCCGCAGCGCCTTCGCCGCGGTCTCGGCACCGTCGTCCATCCAGAAGCGCAGCGTGTGGTCCTTGACCTTGTCCCGGATCCATTCGTCGATCTGCCGCGCCCGCTCCGCCGGGACCGGCTTGTGCGCCTTCGCCCAGCTGACCGCCGAGGCGAATGCCGCCTCTTCCCGACCGCCGAGCTGCGGCGCCCGCACTCCCTCTCCACGACGCAGCGGCGCCAGGCTCATGCTGTTCCCCTCCCCGAAGGCATCGCGCCCGGAACGCGAAGCATCGGATGAAGTTCCTAATGCCTCCATGCAAATTCGCATGCCTCCCCTCCCGCGACGGCAGGCCTCGACGGCCGGGTAATTATGTTACGTCACGCAACAATATTATCCGACTCGCCGCGGCGGCCCGGGGACGGCCGCCCGGCTGCGATCCGGCTCCCCCGAGCTTGCACCATGGCCTGGGCCATCAACTGGCACCTGTACGGCACCTTCCTCGTCACCGCGCTGATCCTCGGCGTCACGCCCGGGCCGGTGAACATCCTGGCGCTGTCGCACGCCCTGGCCCTGGGCTGGGTGCGCACGGTGACGACGGTGGCGGGCGCGACCCTGGCGATCGCCATCCAGGCGGCGCTGGCCGTGGTCGGCATCGGTTCGTTCCTGGCGCTGCTGGGCCAGTGGTTCGACCTGCTGCGCTGGGCCGGCGCCCTCTACCTGGTCCATCTCGGCGTCCAGCAATGGCGCGCCCGCGGCGGCATGACGGTCGAGGCCGGCGGCGCCGTCCCGGTCGGGGCGCGGTTCTGGAAGGGCTTCCTGATCTCGGCCACCAACCCGAAGACGCTGCTGTTCTTCCCGGCCTTCTTCCCGCAATTCATCGATCCCGCCCTGCCGGCGACGCCGCAGCTGTCGCTGCTGGCCGCCAGCTTCACCGCGATCAGCTTCCTCGGCATCCTGCTGAACGCCGTCGCCGCCCATGCGCTGCGGCGCTGGCTGCAGGAACCGAGCCGCGCCCGGCTGTGCAACCGGCTGTTCGGCGGCGCCCTGGTGGGGATGGGCGCGTCGATGCTGCAGGGCTGACCGGGGTCGTCGCAGAAATCGGACGGAAGCCCTTGTTTCCCTGATCCTTTCGCCTGAAACTCTCCCCAGGGGACAGGGAGCTGCCGTTTTCATGCTGATCGAGCGCGAGGAGCCGCTTGAGCGCCTGCTGGGCCTGGCCCGACGGGCCGCGGCCGGCCAGGGCGGCACCGTCGTGCTGAGCGGCGAGGCGGGGATCGGCAAGACCGCCCTGCTGCAGGAGTTCGCGCGCCGCCTCGGCCCCGGCCACCGCGTGCTGTGGGGCGGGTCCGAGGCGCTGTTCACGCCGCGCGCGCTGGGCCCGCTGCAGGACATGGCGCACGGCCTGGGCCCCCGCGTTGCGGCGCTGCTGGACCAGACGGCCGCGCCGGAGCGCCTGTTCCCGGCCCTGCTGAACACGCTGCAGGAGGTGCCGGAGACCACCGTCCTCGTGTTCGAGGACGTGCATTGGGCCGACAATGCGACGCTGGACCTGGTGAAGTATCTCGGGCGCCGCATGCCGGTGCTGCGGGCCCTGCTGGTGCTGAGCTACCGCAGCGAGGAGACCGGCCCCGACCATCCGCTGCGGCAGGTGCTGGGCGACCTGCCGGCCACCGCCGCGCGCATCGCCATGCAGCCGCTGTCGCCCGAGGCGGTCGCCGCGCTGGCGCGGCAGGCCGGCCGTTCCGCCGCCGACCTGCACCGGATCACCGCCGGCAACCCCTTCTTCGTGACCGAGCTGCTGGCCAGCCAGGACACGGCGCCGGGCAGCATCCCGGCCTCGGTTCGCGACGCGGTATGGTCGCGGCTGTCCCGGCTGGCGCCGGAGGAGCGTGAGGCGCTGGAGGTGATCAGCATCGTGCCCGGCAGCGTCGAGCCCTGGCTGGCGCGAGCCCTGCTGGGCGCCCGGGCCGACACCGCGATCGACCGCTGCATCGCCCGCGGCATGCTGCTGCGCGACGACCAGGGCGCCGTGGGCTTCCGCCACGAGCTGGCGCGGCTGGCCACGCTCGACCAGCTGTCCCCGGCCGCCCAGCAATCGCTGCACGCCCGGGTCGAGGCGGCGATGGCCGACGCCCCCGCCCGGCAGGCGATCGCGCTGCTGCCGCGCCAGGTGCATCATGCCGCCGCCGCGGATGACGGCGAGCGCGTGCTGGCCCTGGCGCCGCAGGCCGCGGCGCAGGCCTCGCGCCTGGGTGCGCACCACCAGGCCGCCGCCCATCTGGCGACCGCGCTGCGCTATGTCGACCGGGCGCCGAAGGCCGTGGCGGCGCAGCTCTACGAGGACTGGGCCAACGAGGCCGCCCTGGCGCTGCGCATCGACGACACGGTGATCGAGGCGCGGCAGAACGCCGTCGCGCTGTGGCGCAAGCTGGGCCGCATGGACAAGGTCGGCCTCAACCTGCGGGCCCTGGCGCGACTGCTGTGGTCGCGCGGCGAGGTGCGGCAGGCCGGCGCCTGCGTCGACGAGGCGATCCGCGAACTGGAACGCCTGCCCCCCGGGCCGGAGCTGGCGATGGCCTGCAGCGTGCGGTCGCAGCTGCACATGCAGCAGAGCCATGTCGACGCGGCGGTCGAGTGGGGCCGGCGCGCCATCGACCTGGCCGACCGGCTGGGCGATGTCGAGACGCGGATCCACGCGCTCAACAACGTCGCCACCGCGCTGCTGTTCGTCGACCGCCCGGGCGGGCGGGAGATGATGGAGGAGAGCCTGGCCCTGGCCCTGGAGCACGGGTTCCACGAGCACGCCGCGCGGGCCTATATGAACTTCACCGAATACGCGGTCGCGTTCAAGGACTTCGCCCTGGCCGAGCGGGTCACGGCGGAGGGGCTGGCCTTCCTGATCCGGCACGACCTCGATTCCTGGACCCATTACCAGATCGGCTGGCAGGCGCGGCTTCGCCTGGAGCAGGGCCGCCTCCGCGAGGCGGAGTCGATCGCCGGCGGCGTCGTCGGCCTGCAGCAGACGGCGCCGGTGATCCGGCTCCCGGCCCTGATCGTGCTGGGCAAGGTGCGCCTGCGGCTGGGCGAGCCGGATGCCCCGGCCCTGCTGCAGCAGGCGCTGAAGCATGCGCTGGAGACCGAGGACCTGCATTTCATCGCGCCCGTCCGCCTGGCGCTGACCGAGGCGGCGTGGCTGGCGGGCGAGCCCGGCGCCGGTCACGAGCAGCTCGCGGCGGTGGCGGCGATGGACCTCGACAGCTTCGATCCCTGGGTGCTCGGCGAGCTCGCGGTCTGGTGGCGCCGCTGCGGCATGGCGGCCCCTCTGCCGCCGGCGACGGCACGGGCCCCGAGGCCGCGGGCGGCGGAGCTGTCCGGCGATCCACTGGCGGCCGCGGCGGAGTGGACGCGGCTGGGCCTGCCCTATGAGGCGGCCCTGGCCCTGACCCAGGTCCGCGGCGCGGAGGCAGGGCCGGCCCTGGCCCGCGCCGTGGCGATGCTGGAGGAGATCGAGGCCCGCCCCGCCGCCCTGCTGGCCCGCCGGACCGCGCAGAGCCTGGGGGTCGCCGACCAGCTGCCGAAGGCGCGGCGCGGCCCCTATGCGGTCGCCCGCCGCCACCCGCTGGGCCTGACCCGGCGCGAGCTGCAGGTGCTGCAGCTGCTCGCCGAGGGCATGGGCAACCGGGACATCGCCCGCCGGCTGGTGCGGTCCCCCCGCACGGTCGAGCACCATGTCTCGGCGGTGCTGGGCAAGCTGAACGCCAGCAGCCGGATGGATGTGCTGCTGCGCCTGCACAGCGAGCCCTGGCTGCTGTCCGTCGGCGAAAACTAGGTAGTCGCCCCCGCGAAAATTGGGCATCCGCCCCGAAGCGCAGCGGTTCCGCGGCGCCTAGGGTGTGCCTCGCGGCTCCGCCCCCGGACTCTGCCAATCTCGACGCAGGGCGGACAACGCGTCGAGCACGGAGGCACTGGCGATGACGGGCATCGATGCCGCTGCGGATCTGGACTATTCCCTGACCATGGCTCCCGGCCTGGCCGCCGCCCTGTCGGGCCGCGACGTCGACGACGATGCGGGCGGGCCGGGCGCGCCGAACCGGTCCGGCCGGGACGCGGGCGCCGCCATCGAGGACCTGCTGGACTGGCTCGATCTCGGCGTGATCATCGCCGATGCCTCGGCCCGGCCGATCCGGCTGAACCGGCGCGCCGAGGCCATCGCGGCCCGGAAGGACGGGCTGTTCGCCACGCCGTTCGGCATCACCGCGGCCCATCCGGAGGAGACCGCCAGGCTGCGGCAGGCGATCGCCGCGGCCGCGGCGGGGGGAGCCCGGCTGCGGCTGTCGCGCCCGTCCGGATCGCCGCCGCTGCTGGTCACCGTGATCCCGGTGCGCCGCGACGCCGATCGCGGCCCAACGGCGCCCTGGGTCGCCCTCTTCGTCATGGATCCCGGCGCGGCGGACGGGCCGGCCCCGGCGCTGCTGCAGGAGATGTTCGGCCTGACCGCGGCCGAGGCCGTCTTCGCCGCCGAGATCAGCCGCGGCGACGGGCTGCAGGCCGTCGCCGAGCGCCTGGCGATCGCGCCCAGCACCGCCCGGACCCACCTAACCCGCATCTTCGAGAAGACCGGCACCCGCCGCCAGGCGGAGCTGGCCCGGCTGCTGACGCAATGCGGCCGGCTGGGGTCGGATCAGCCTTTGAGCGGCATCCAGATCTCGACCAGGCCGGTGCCCGTCCACGGATCGAAATCGCCGCTGTAGCGCTCGAAGTTCGGCGCGTCGGCGAAGGCGTGGCCCGACTGCGGCAGCCAGCGGGTCCAGATCGTGTAATGCGTCGCCCGGATGCGGGAGATGTGGCCGCGGTGGCTGAACACCGCGTAGCGCTGCGCCGGGATGCGCACCCGCGCGAACTCCGCCGGCAGCTCGTCGAAGCTCGCGACCTCGACCCCGGCGATGTAGTCGAAATTGCCCGCGTCGTCGGCGTTGCAGCAGACGCCGTAGGTGGCGTCGCCGAGCTGGTTCGGCACATGGCCGATCTGCGGCCCGAAGCGCTGCCACAGCGCCGGGATGCCTTCGTTGGTCTCGAAGGTGTAGCGGCCGCCCAGCCCGGCCACCAGCAGGGTCTTGCCCGTCTCGAAGCGCGGCGCCTCGAGGTCGATGATCAGCGTGTCGTCCATCCGGATCGGCTCCACCAGCGCGAGGTTGTCGACATGGCCCTGGCCGCGCACCTGCTCCGGCGTCAGCCCGAACTGGTCGCGGAAGGCCCGGGTGAATGCCTCGTGGGAGCCGTAGCCGGCGTCGAGCGCCACCGCCAGGATGTCGGAGGCGCCGGCCGCCAGGGCCCGGGCCGCCTCGGTCAGGCGGCGGCCGCGGACATAGCGCATCACCGAGCGGCCGGTGGCCACGCCGAACAGCCGGCACAGATGGAACCGGGACACCCCGGCGGCCTCGGCGATCGCGTCGAGCGTCACCTCCGCCGAGAACCGGTTCTCGATGTACCAGACCGCCCGCTCGACCGCGCCCATGCCCTTCTCCCGCTGCGTTCGCCGGCACTGTGCCGATGGCGGATGCCGCCCGTTTGATCGCGATTGCGCCTCCGGGCCGGCTGTTGAAGGATGCGCCATCTTCCCGCTGCCCGCACAGGACGACCCGCCATGGCCCATGAGCTGCACGCCGCCGACCCGTCCCGGCTGTCGAACATCGGCGAGATCGACTGGGCGGCGCTGCGCCAGGCCCGGATCGACCTGGCCGCCTGCTTCCGCATGGCCGCGCGGCTGGGGCTGGAGGAAGGGATCTGCAACCATTTCTCGGCCATGGTGCCCGGCCGGGACGACCTGTTCCTGGTCAACCCCTACGGCCTGGCCTTCGGCGACGTCACGGCCTCAAGCCTCTTGGTCTGCGACTTCCACGGCAACGTCGTCGACGGCGACGGCAAGCCGGAGGCGACGGCCTTCTACATCCATGCCCGGCTGCACAAGCAGGTGCCGCGCGTCCGGGCGGCGTTCCACACCCACATGCCCAACGCCACGGCGCTGAGCATGGTCGAGGGCGAGCCGCTGGCCTGGGCCGGGCAGACGGCGCTGAAGTTCTACGGCCGCACCGCGGTGGACGACGCCTATAACGGCCTGGCCCTGGACGAGGCCGAAGGCGACCGGATCGCGGCGACGCTGGGCGACGCCGATGTGGTGTTCCTGCGCAACCACGGCGTGATGGTGTGCGGCCCGACCATCGCCGAGGCCTGGGACGACCTCTACTACCTCGAGCGCGCGGCCGAGGTGCAGGTCAAGGCGCTGAGCACCGGGCGGCCGCTGCGCCCGGTGCCGGCCGAGATCGCCTGGCGGACCTGCCGGCAGATGCGCGAGGGCGACCCGGAGAGCGCCCGGCTGCACCTCGAGAGCATCAAGCGCGTGCTGATGCGGCAGGATCCCGGCTTCGCAGCATGATCGATGGAATAGACCGCCCGGCCCGGCCGTCCATGGTCTGAGGGGCGTCCGCCTGATCGGATGCCCGCGAAGGGGATCGTTTCGAGATGAGCATCAGACGTCGCATCCTCGTGCCCGCGCTGGCCGCCCTGGCGGTGCTGGCGACCGCCGGCCCGGCGCTGGCCCATCACAAGCCCTGGCACGGGGGCGGGCCGCCCTGGGCCCGGCCCTATCACGGCCCGGGCATCGTCTATGCGCGGCCGCGGCCGCCCGTCGTGGTCTACGAGCGGCCGTATTACGGCTATTACGGGCGGCCCTACTACCATTACCGCCGGCCGGCGCCGGTCTATGTCGAGCCGCCGCCCTACTACGTCGCCCCGACCCCGGGCATCAGCATCAACATCCCGCTGCGCTTCGACTGACGCGACCGCGCGCCACACGAGGATGACGACCTTGCACACACGAGAGCCCCGGACCTCCAGGGTCCGGACCCTTTTGATCGCGGCCGCCGCGCTCGGCCTGTCGGCGGCGGGCACCATGGCGATGGCGGCCCCGCCCCATGGCCAGGGCCAGGGGCACGGCCAGGGTCAGGGGCACGGCAAGAAGCAGACCGTCGTCGTGCCCGGCAATCCGGGCGGCGCCCCCGGCCAGGGCAAGATCCACGGCCAGGGCGATGCCCGCCCTGCGGCGCTGTTCTCGCCGCGGGACCGGGACGTGATCGTGAACTACTATGGCGGCTGGCCGCGCGCCCAGGCGCTGCCGCCCGGCATCGCCCGCAACCTCGCGCGAGGCAAGCCGCTGCCCCCGGGCATCGCCAAGCGGACCCTGCCGCCGGACCTGCTGGCGCGCCTGCCCCGCTATGACGGCCATGAATATTACATGGTCGGAAGCGATATCGTGCTGGCGGCGATCGCCACCGGGATCATCATCGACATCCTGACGAACTGAGGACGCGCCGGCGGTTCAGGACCGCCGGCGGCCGTTCCGTCAGTCGAACGGGCGGAAGCCCTGGCGGGCGAGATCCAGGTCGCGATCGTCGACCACCCCGTTCCCGTCGACATCCAGATTGACCGTCTCCCAATCGCCGGTCGGCCCGGTGCCGGGCTTGACCTGCTGGATCCGGTCGTCGAGCTGCGCCTCGAGCGCGTCGATCATGTCCGGATCCGCGGTCGGGTCGGCCTTGAGCGCGGCGATCCGCTCCTGCAGGGTGCGGATGCCCGTCTCCTGCGGCGTGCCGAAATTGGCCTGCATGGCGCCGACGCTGGCGCCGTAGCCCAGTTCCCTGGCCAGGCTGACCATGGTGGAGACGCGCTGGCCATGAGTGCGGAACGGCCCGTTGCCGACGGTCGGCGACCAGCCGGAGCCGATCAGCGCCGCGGTGGTGTCGTCGTCGAGCGAGATGGTGTCGGTCTTGCCGGGCACCTGACTGGCTTTGGTCTTGCCGCTGTTGCCAGGGCTGTCGTCGGCATCGCCCGCGGCATTGCCGTTGCCGCCACCGTTGCCATTGCCGCCGCCGTTCCCGCTGCCGTTGCCGTTCCCGTTCCCGTTCCCGCTGTTGCCCTTGCCGCCGTTGCCGCCGTTCCCGTTGCCGCCGTTGTTCCCGCTGCCTCCCTTGCCGCCGCTGTCGCCGGCGTTCCCGCTGCCGCCGCCGTTCCCGTTGTTCCCGCTGCCTCCTTTGCCGCCGCTGTCGCCGGCGTTCCCGCTGCCGCCGCCGTTCCCGTTGTTCCCGCTGTTTCCCTTGCCGCCGCTGCCGCCGCCGTTCCCGCCGCCGCCGTTGTTTCCGTTGTTCCCGCTGCCTCCTTTGCCGCCGCTGTCGCCGCCGTTCCCGTTGCCGCCGCTGCCTCCTTTGCCGCCGCTGTCGCCGCCCTTGCCGCCCCCGTTGCCGTTTCCGCCGCCATTGCCCCCGCCGCGGTCACCACCTCTGCCGCCGTTCCCGCCCCCATTCCCGCCGCCGTTGCCGCCGCCATTGTCCCTGACGGTGATGAACTGCGGCTTCGAGATGGTCGCGAGATCCTCCCAGACGGCCGCCGTCGCGCCCGTCGCGTAGAGCAAGGCCGCCACGAGGGGCAGTGCTGCAGCAGGGCGGATACGCATCGGGAACTCCAGAACCGTGGTGTCGGAACGAGCCGCGACGGCCCGCTTATCATCCATGAGACGCCTGAGGGGCCGCCACCATTCCGGGCGATTTCGCAAAATCCGGCTTCCTGCCCGGACCGGACCGCCCCATTGTGCGTTAATAGGCCGGATGGATGAATCGCAACAGCGGCAGAATGGTGACGGGATGTCCGATCCGGCCGAACGCGTGAAGGGAGCGCTGCTGGCATCGCTGCCGCGGCTGCGCGCCTTCACCCGAGCGCTCGCCGGCTCCGCCCCCGAGGGGGACGACCTGCTGCAGGCGACCTGCGAACGGGCGCTGGAGCGGGCGCATCAGGCCGGCGCCAACGGCACGATGCAGGGCTGGATCTTCCGCATCGCCTACAACCTGCATCTCGACCGGCTGCGGGCTGGGCGCCGCCGCGGCGACGGGGCCGAGCCGATCGATCCGGACACGCTGCCGGGCGGCGACGCCGAGGCCGAGGTCGAGGCCACCCTGATGCTGGCCGCGGTGCAGCGCGCCATCGACCGCCTGCCCGAGGAGCAGCGCAGCGTCCTGCTGCTGGTCTCGGCCGGCGGCCTCAGCTACGCTGCCGCGGCGGAGGCGCTGGAGGTGCCGGTCGGCACAGTGATGAGCCGGCTGCACCGCGGCCGCCAGGCGCTGCATCACCTGCTGTCGCGGCGCGTGGTCGGCGTCGTGGCCGCGACGGCGCCCCGCTGATGGAGACGACCGTGACGATCGACACCGATTGGATCGCGGGCTATGCGGATGGCGAGCTGGAGCCGGAGCGCCGCCGCCTCGTCGGCGCGGCCCTGGCCCGCGACCCGGCCCTGGCCGCAGCGCTGCGGCGGGAGCGCGAGGTCTCGACCCTGCTCTCCGCCGCGTTCCGCCCGGTGGAAGAACCGACCCCGCAATCCCTGGCGGCGCTGCTGGCCCCCGCGGTGGCTGCATCGCCGTCGATCCGGCGCCGCCGCCCGGCGGCCCGGTGGTTGGGCGCGATCGCGGCCGCGGTCGCGCTGGTCGCCGCCGGTGCCGGCGGCTGGACCGCGCTGCGCGTGATCGATGGGCTGGAGAGCCGGGTCGCGCGCATCGAGGTGGCGGAGCAGCAGCGGGTGGCGGCGCGGACGGCGATCACGAGCGGCCGGGCCGATGTGCTGGAGCGTTCGCCGAACGGTGTCGAGATGCCCTGGCGCAGCGGCGACGGCGCGGTCGCGGGGCGGGTCCGGCCGGTCTCCACCTTCATCGACGGCACCGGCCGGTTCTGCCGCGAGTTCACCGAGGCGATCGAGGGACCGGACGGCCGGAGCGTCGGCGGCGGCATCGCCTGCCGGGTGGGCCAGCGCGACTGGCGCCTGTGGTGGCCGGAAGAGGGCGGCCAGCCGGACGGCGGCCAGGCGCTGTAACCCGGCCGCCGCGCCGGCCGGCTAATTCCCCACCGGCCGGGCGTCGGACACGAAGGGCCGGTACTGGAACAGCCAGGTCTCGGACGCCACCTGATCGCCGGCCTTGAGGAACAGCCGCATCTCGACCGGGTCGTCGCCGTCCACCGCCAGGTCGAACTGGACCCGCCAATGGCCCGGCACGTCGTCCGGCACCGCCTCCATGAGAATGTAGGAGGAGAAGGTGCCGCGCGAGGCCCACAGCACCGGCTCCGGCTTCACCCCGAAGGGCAGGTCGGTGAGCGGGCCGCCGAGGAACTCGACCATGAACTTGCGCACGCCTTCGGGGCGCGGCTGGCCGGGCTGGCCGCCGCGGCCGAGGCGCGTCGCCACCACCCGGGCCAGCGACGTCGGGTACGGCTCGTCCGCCATCCAGTGGATGCGGTAGGCGAAGGGCAGCTCGTCGCCCGCCTTGGTCGGCGCCTCCGGGTGCCAGTAGGCGACGATGTTGTCGTGGATCTCGTCGTCGGTCGGCAGCTCGACCAGCTGCACCGCGCCGCGGCCCCAGTCGCCCAGCGGCTCGACCCAGGCGGAGGGGCGCAGGTGGTAGCGCACGCCGTCCTCGTAATGGTCGAAGTTGCGGTCGCGCTGCAGCAGGCCGAAGCCCTTCGGCGACTGGTCGATGAAGCTGGACACGACGATCCGCGCCGGGTTGTTCAGCGGCCGCCAGATGTGCTCGCCGCCGCCGGTCCAGATCGCCAGCCCGTCGCTGTCATGCACCTCCGGCCGCCAGTCGATCGCGGTCTTCTTCACCGTCTCGGAATACCAGTACATCGAGGTCAGCGGCGCGACGCCGAGGCGCTCGATCGGCTGGCGCAGGAACAGCGTGGTCTCGACATCCATCACCACGCCGGCGGTGCGCCGCATCAGGAACCGGTAGGCGCCGGTCAGGCTGGGGCCGTCCAGCAGGGCGTAGACCGTCACCGCGTCGGCGTCGGAATTGGCCGGCTCGAACCAGTAGGAGGTGAAGTCCGGGAACTCCTCCGGCCCGCCCGAGCCCGGGGTGATGGTGATGCCGCGGGCCGACAGCCCGACCTGGCCGAGCTCGCCCTTGGCGCGGAAATAGGAAGCGCCGAGGAAGGCCACCCAGGGCTCCTCCTTCTTCCAGTCGCTCTTGCCGTCCTTCGCCTCCTGGATCCAGAAGCCGGCGAAGGCCGAGGGCTCGGAGGGCAGCTTGGCGGCCGGGCTGTCGGCGCCGACCGTGAAGTATTCCGGATCGTACAGGATCTCGCGCGCGGTGCCGGCGGCGGGGTCGACCGCATGCATCTTCACGGTCTTCGGGAAGAACCGGCCGACATGCTGGAAGGTGATCGGATAGGCGCCGGGCTGGCCGTCGCCGTACAGGGCGTAGTCCGGCTTGTACTTCAGCTTGCCGTGGGCGTCGTAGTCGATCGCCTGCACGATCTCCGGGTTCGGCCGCGGCGGCGAGACGTAGGCTTCGGCCGCCAGCGCCCGCGCACGGCCCTTCAGCCAGTCAAAGGAGAACGGGCCGGCCTCGCCGTAGCGCAGCCCGGCCGGCGGCGCCGCAAGGGCGGAGGCGCCTCCGAACATCCCGAACATCTGGGTGGCGGCGGCCAGCTTCAGCAAGGTGCGGCGGTCGAGCATGATTCTGGTCGGTCCTTTCGCTGCAATCTCCCGGCCGGCCGGGAACGCGCGCCTTCCTTACCAAGCCGAGCGGCGGGACGCAAAGCCCGGCCCTTTGCAAGGCCGCCGATCGCGGCGTAGATGACGAATCCCCATGGAGGATCCGATGGACAGCCGCCTCGACCGCATGATCGCCCGCCTCGTCACCCAGCGCCGGGCGCTGGAGCGGGCGGCGGAGGAGATCCGCGGCCTGCCCGGCCCGGTGCTGGAGATCGGCCTGGGCAAGGGCCGCACCTACAGCCATCTGCGCAAGCTGTTCCCGGAGCGCGAGATCGTCGCCTTCGACCGCGACCTGCATGCGCCGCCGGACGCCGCCCCGGCCGGCGCCGACCTGGTGCTGGGCGATTTCCGCGACACCCTGCCCGCCTTCTCCGGCCGGGCCCCGTGGGTCCCGGCGGCCCTGGCCCATGCCGATTTCGGCAGCGAGGATCGCGCCCGCGACGCCGCCCAGGCCGGCTGGCTGGCCGGGCTGATCGACCGGCTGATGGCGCCCGGCGGCATCATCATCAGCGACCGGCCGATGCAGGCGGCGCGCTGGACCGCCCTGCCCTTCGACACCGAGGGTTGGCCCTATTTCCTATGGCGCGTGGGCTGACGCCCGCGCCATCCTTCGCATCTGCGGCATCATCCCGCACTGCAACACACCCATGCCGGATCGGGGGTGGTCCGGGCGGATCCCTTCCTATCTTGTATACGGAATGCACGGGTCACCCGAGCAAGACGCGAGTGAGTGATGAGCAAGGCACGCCGGGCTAAGCCCGACTGGTTCATGATCGCCCTTCCCCTCGTCGCCCTTGCGGCGTGTCTCTGGCCCACACCGGGCCTCACGGGCGGCCCCCTGCACTGGGACTGGATCTCGACCTACGGCGTCTCGGTCGTCTTCTTCCTCTACGGCCTGACCCTGGCGCCGGAGAAGATGAAGGCCGGCGCATCGCATTGGCGGCTGCACCTGGTGGCCACCGCCGGCACCTTCATCCTGTTCCCGGCCCTGGTGCTGGGGGTGGGCGAGCTGGGCGAGGACTGGATCCAGCCGGACCTGCTGCTGGGCTTCTTCTTCCTGGCGGCCCTGCCGTCGACCATCTCCTCCTCGGTGGCGATGACCTCGCTGGCGCGCGGCAACCTGCCCGCCTCGATCTTCAACGCCACCCTGTCCAGCCTGCTGGGCGTCGCGATCACGCCGCTGCTGATGGCCTGGTACACCCACAGCCAGGGCGCGCCGATGCCGATCGGCCCGGTGCTGCTGAAGGTGGCGCTGCTGGTGGTGCTGCCGATCGTCCTCGGCCAGCTGGTGCGGCCCCTGCTCGCCGCCTGGGCCAACCGCCACTATGCCCGGATCAAGATGGCCGACCGGGTCATCATCCTGGCAATCGTCTACGGCTCCTTCGCCGATTCGATGGCGTCCGGCATCTGGTCGCAGCAGGACCCGATCGTGCTGGTCGAGATCGTCGGCGGCGTGGTGCTGCTGTTCGGCATCGCCTTCGCCGTGATGTGGGGCGTCTGCCGCCTGGTCGGCTTCGACCTGCCCGACACCATCGCCGCCACCTTCTGCGGCTCGAAGAAGTCGCTGGCCACCGGCGTGCCGCTGGCCCGGCTGATGTTCGGCACCTCGCCGCAGCTCGGCCTGGTGCTGGCGCCGGTGATGGTGTTCCACTTCTTCCAGCTGATGGCGGTCAGCGTCATCGCCGGCCGCCTCGCCGCCCGCCCGATGACCGATGCGGAGGTGCGCGAGGCCCGCAAGGCGGAGAAGGAGAAGGAAAAGCCGGCGCGCAGCCAGACGGCACGGGCGGCGTGAACCGAGTTATTCAGCCATAGGGCTGCTCAGCGGCACGGCCTTAATCCCCCTCACCCTCCCGCCGCCTTCGGCGTCGGACCCCTCCCTCTCCCCAAGGAGAGGGAAACAGGAGCCGCGGCTCCTTCACCTCTCCTCGGGGAGAGGTCGAAATCGCAGCAGCGATTTCGGGTGAGGGGGCGGCTCCGGCCCAACCATAGCGAGCGCCTAGATCCCCTTCACCAGCCCGCCGTCGACCAGCAGGTTCTGGCCGGTGATGTAGCCGGCGTCGTCGGAGAGGAGGAAGGCGGCGGTGGCCGCGATCTCCCCGACCGTGCCGAAGCGCTTCGCCGGGATCTGGGCGATCAGCTCCGGCTTCTCCGGATAGCTGTCGATGAAGCCCGGCAGGATGCTGTTCATGCGGATGCCGGACGCGGCGTAACGGTCGGCGTACAGCTTGGTGAAGGCCGACAGCCCGGCCCGCAGCACCGAGGACACCGGGAAGGCGGCGCCCGGCTGCACCGCGCCGAAGGCCGAGATGTTGACGATCGCGCCCTTCCCCGCCTTCTCCATCGCCGGCGTCACCAGCCGGGCCAGCCGCACGACATTGACCAGGATCAGGTCGAGGCCGAGATGCCAATCGGCGTCCGGGATGGCCAGCAGGTCGCCCTTGGGCGGGTGGCCGGTGTTGTTGACCAGCGCGTCGATCCGGCTCCAGCGGTCGAGCGTCGCGTCGACCAGGCGCTGCAGGTCTGCCGGCTCGGTCACCGAGCCCCGCACGGCGATGCCGCCGAGCTCCGCCGCCAGCGCCTCCACCGCGTCGGAGGTGGCGAACAGCGCCAGCCTGTAGCCGCGCTGCGCCAGCTCACGCGCGATCGCGGCGCCCATGCCCTTGCTGGCGGCGGTGACGATCGCCACCCGTTCGGTCGTGCTCATGCTTCAGTCTCCTTTCGGCCGTGCTTGACAGATGCGCCCGCCGGGCGGAGGAGACAAACGGGAAGTTCTTCGCCCAAGGGTTAGGAAAGCTAAGGGTCTGCTATCGACGATTCCGGATCCCTCCACGATCGTCATTGCGAGCGCAGCGAAGCAATCCAGGGCGGCAAGAGCGGAAGCATGGATTGCTTCGTCGGCTTCGCCTCCCCGCAATGACGGTTTGGGGCTTCTGGAAAGGTCCGGTTGCAGAGCAATCCGCGCCCGCTTGCGGCGCCTCGCGCTTTCCGACAAGAAGAGCGCATGCGGATCCTTCTGGTCGAAGACAATCCCGATCTCGGGGAGGCGGTGGAGAACCGGCTGCGCAAATCCGGCCATTCGGTGGAGTGGGTGCGCGACGGGCTGGCCGCCGCCGAGGCCGCCGGCCACGACGCCTTCGACGCCGTGCTGCTGGACATCATGCTGCCCGGCCAGGACGGCTTCGCCGTGCTGCGCGACCTGCGCCGGCGCGGCGTCGACGCCCCGGTGCTGGTGATCACGGCCCGGTCCGAGATCGACGACAAGGTCGGCATCCTCGACCTCGGCGCCGACGACTACCTGGTCAAGCCCTTCGACCTACGCGAGCTGGAGGCGCGGCTGCGCGCCCTGCTGCGGCGGCCGACGGGGCAGACCAGCAGCACCGTGTCACAGGGCAACGTCACGCTGGACCTGGCCGGCCACACGGTCACCGTCGCCGGCCGGCTGGTCGAGTTCGGCCGGCGCGAGTTCCGCCTGCTGGAGATCCTGCTGACCCGCGCCGGCCAGGTCGCGGCCAAGGACAGGCTGATGACGCAGCTGTTCGGCGACGAGGCCGACGTGTCGGTCAACGCGCTGGAGCTACTGGTCTCGCGCGTGCGCCGGAAGCTGGAGGGCGCCGACATCGACATCGTCACCATCCGCGGCACCGGCTACCGGGCACAGCCGCGCGGGACGCCGGAGTGACCACCAGGGCGGGGCGCGCCTCGATCCGGCGGCGCATGCTGGCGCTGACCGTGCTGGCGCTGCTGCTGGCCGGGATCGGCCTGGTGGCCCTGATCCGCGACTATGCCCGCGGGGCCTCGGACAGCGCCTTCGACCGGCTGCTGGCCGCGTCCGCCTTCACCATCGCCGGCGCGGTGCAGATCGAGGACGGGGCGGTCACGGTCGAGCTGCCCACCGCCTCGCTGGCGATGCTGGACTTCTCCGACGACGACCGCGTCTTCTACGAGGTCGCGGCGCCGGACGGCGCCTTTGTCACCGGCTATCGCGACCTCGGCGCCGGGCTGCCGCCGGCCACTTCCGCCACGCCCGATTTCAGCGACGGCACCTATCACGGCGAGACGGTGCGGATCGCCACGGTCGGCCGGCTGGTCTTCGTCGAGGGCAAGGCCGGCTGGGCCACCATCCGCGTCGCCGAGACCCGCGGCGCCCGCTCGGCCCTGGCGTCGGAGATCCTGGGCCAGGCCGCCCTGCCCCTCGCCGCCCTCGGCCTCGTCGCCCTCGGCCTCGTCTGGTTCGGCATCCGCTACGCCTTCGCCCCGCTGGTGGTGATGGAGCGCGAGCTGCGCCGCCGCGCGCCCGAGGACCTGTCGCCGGTGCAGGTGCCGGTGCCGATCGAGGTGCAGCAGCTGACGGGCGCGCTGAACGACTTCATCGGCCGGCTGCGCAGCGTGATGGAGCGGGTCAGCGGCCTGGTCGCCGACGCCGCGCATCAGGTGCGCACGCCGCTGGCCTCGCTGCGCGCCCAGGCCGAGGTCGCGGTCGACGAGGACGATCCCGCCCGGCTGCGCGACCGCGTGGTCCGCATCCACCAGAACGCGGTCCAGGCCAGCCATCTGGTCAACCAGCTGCTGATGGACGCGACCGTGCGCCACCGGCTGGAGGCGCGCGAGGCGACGGCGGTGCCGCTGGACGCGATCGTCGAGGATGTGCGCCAGCGCCTCGATTCCGAGCAGGCCGGGCGGGTTTCGGTCGCGCTGGCGCCGGAGGCGGCGCGGGCCGAGATCAGCGGCGACCGCGTGGCCCTACGCGAGATGCTGTGGAACCTGGTCGACAACGCCCTGACCCATGCGCCGGACAGCACGGTCGAGATCGACGCGACCGTCGAGCGCGGCCGGGCCGTGATCCGGGTCTCCGACCGCGGCCCGGGCATCCCGGAGGCCGAGAAAGCGCTGGTGCTGGAGCGCTTCACCCGCGGCCAGGGCAGCCGGGACCGGCCGGGATCGGGGCTGGGCCTGTCGATCGTCCGCACCGTGGCCGAGGCCCATGGCGGCACGCTGTCGCTGCTGGACCGGCCGGGCGGCGGGCTGCGGGTCGAGGTCGCGCTGCCGGTGGCGAAAACAGCGCGACGACGGCCGCACGGGCCGGCGGCGGCGCTGCTGCTGGCCGGGGCGCTGCTGGCGACGACGATCGAACCGAGCCGCGCCGCGCCCGGTACCACCGTCTATCCCGCGCCGGCCGGCGGGGAGCGGACGCTGACCATCCTCGGCGCCACCGACACCCCCCTCTTCGCCCGCTTCATCGCCGATTTCCAGGCGCTGCGGCCCGAGATCCGGGTGGTGTACCAGGAGACCGACACGCTGCCGATGTATCAGGCGGCGTCGAGCGGGCAGCTGTCCCCGATGCCCGACCTGCTGATCAGCTCCGCCCCCGACCTGCAGGTGAAGCTGGCCAATGACGGCTTCGCCCAGGCCTATGCCTCGCCCTGGCTGGACCGGCTGCCGCATTGGGCGCAGTGGCGGGGCGAGGCGATCGGCTTCACCTTCGAGCCGGCGGTGATCGCCTACAACCCCGACCTGCTGCCCGAGGCGGAGGTGCCGCGGTCGCATGCCGAGCTGATCGCGCTGCTGGAGGCGCAGCCGGAGCGGTTCCGCGGCCGGGTCGCGACCTACGACATCGCCATCAGCGGCATCGGCCACCTGCTGGCCACGCAGGACGCGCTGATCTCCTCCAACTTCTGGCGGCTGGCCGCGGCCTTCGGCCGGGTCGACGCGAAGCTGAGCGGCAGCAGCCCGGAGATGCTGGACCGGATCGTCAGCGGCGAGCTGATCCTGGGCTACAACCTGCTCGGCTCCTACGCCTTCGCGCGGCAGACCGCCGGAAAGCGGCTGGGGGTGGTGGTGCCCGAGGACTATGCCCTGGTGATGACCCGGGTGGCGCTGATCCCGCGCACGGCCCCGAATACCGAGCTGGCCCGCGCCTTCGTCGACTACCTGCTGTCGCCGCGCGGCCAGGCCCTGGCGGCGGGGGTCACCGGCCTCGGCGCGATCATGCCCGATATCTCCGGCCCATGGACCGCCGGCAGCATCGCCGGCAAGGCCGAGGGCGCGCTGCAGCCGATCCCGCTGGGGCCGTCGCTGCTGGTGGCGCTGGACGAGCGCCGCCGAGACCGGTTCCTGGAGACCTGGCGGCGCCTCGTCTCCGACGGGACGCCGATGACAGGACGCTGACAGGTTCGGCGGCTAGACTGATCCCTGGAACCGGGCCGATCGCGATGCCCGGGGCGAAGCAACAGGCCAGGGAGGTCCCGATTTCACCCGAGACGCAAGAGCGCCGCGACCGGCGGCCCATCCGAGTTCCATCCACCATCAGCGGCCGATGAGCGACCGGCCTGCGCCCTGACGGCGCGGGATGCTATGCTTTCGGCCAAAACCAAACCGATTTCCTGGGAGGAATGTTCATGAAGAGACTGGCGATCGCCGCCGTTGCGGCCGTGCTGGCGCTGCCCTTCGCAGCGCGGGCCAACGACTACACCATCATGGCGCCGGCCGCCCCCGGCGGCGGCTGGGACCAGACCGCGCGATCGATGCAGCAGGCGCTGCAGGCCGAGGGCATCTCGCGCAGCGTCCAGGTCGTCAACGTGCCCGGCGCCGCCGGCACGGTCGGCCTGGCCCAGTTCGTCAGCCAGAACAAGGGCGACCCGAAGGCCCTGATCGTCGGCGGCTATGTCATGGTCGGCGGCATCATCACCAACAAGTCGCCCGTGACGCTGGCCGACGTCACCCCGATCGCCCGCCTGACCGGCGAGTACGAGGCGATCGTCGTGCCCAAGGATTCGCCGGTCAAGACGATCCAGGACCTGGTGGAGTCGCTGAAGAAGGATCCGGGCGGCGTGACCTGGGCCGGCGGCTCGGCCGGCGGCACCGACCACATCACCGTCGGCCTGGTCGCCAAGGCGGCCGGGGTGGACCCGACCGAGATCAACTACATCGCCTATTCCGGCGGCGGCGAGGCCCTGGCGGCGGTGCTGAGCGGCCAGGTGACGGCCGGCATCTCCAGCTATGGCGAGTTCGAGTCCCAGGTGAAGGCCGGGGCGCTGCGGGTCCTGGCGGTGTCGAGCGACCAGCGGCTGCCCGGCGTCGAGGCCCCGACGCTGAAGGAGGCCGGGCTGGACGTGGTGGTGCAGAACTGGCGCATGGTCGCCGCCGCGCCGGGGCTGAGCGACGAGCAGAAGGCCGCCGTCGCCGCCGACATCGAGAAGCTGGCCAAGTCCAAGACCTGGCAGGAGACGCTGAAGACCAAGGGCTGGACCGACACCTACCTGGCCGGCGCCGATTTCGACAAGCAGCTCGCCACCGACATCAGCACCACCGAGCAGATCCTCAAGGACGTCGGTCTGGCCGAATGAGCACCGCCCCGGAACACGCCACGAAACGTCGGCCGGACTGGCCGGTCCTGGGGATCGCCGCGGCCCTGGCTGTCGTCGCCGTGGTGCTGTTCTGGGACGCCGGCCAGCTCAATGTCAGGGGGTTCGCGGCCCGGTTCGGGCCCGCGATCTTCCCCCGCCTGATCGGCGGGCTGCTGCTGATCCTGGCGGTGTGGACGGCGGTCGACGCCTGGCGCGGCAACCCGCCGCCGCGCGAGAAGGACGACCTGCCGCCCATCGCCTGGATCGTCGGCGGCCTGGCCGCCCAGATGCTGCTGCTGACCACGGCCGGCTTCTCGATCGCGACCGGCCTGCTGTTCGCCGCGACCGTCCGGGGCTTCGGCCGCGGCCCGCTGTGGCGGACCATCCCGATCGGCATCGTCTTCGCCTTCGTGGTCTGGTTCATCTTCACCAAGGGGCTGGACCTGACCCTGCCGGCGGGGCCGCTGGAACGGCTGTTCTTGCAGTGAAGGCCTGATCGATGGACACCTTCGCCTTCCTCGCCCACGGCTTCGCCGTCGCGCTGCAGCCGATCAACCTGCTCTACGCCCTGATCGGCGTCACCCTCGGCACCGCGGTCGGCGTGCTGCCCGGCATCGGCCCGGCGCTGACCGTGGCGCTGCTGCTGCCGGTGACCTACTCCCTCGACCCCGGCGGATCGCTGATCATGTTCGCCGGCATCTACTACGGCGGCATGTATGGCGGGTCGACCACCTCGATCCTGCTCAACACCCCGGGCGAGAGCGCCTCGATCATCACCGCGCTGGAGGGCAACAAGATGGCCCGCGCCGGCCGCGGCGGCCCGGCCCTGGCCACGGCCGCGATCGGGTCCTTCGTCGCCGGGCTGATCGCGACGGCGGCCCTGGCCTTCGTCGCGCCCGAGGTGGCCAAGATCGCGATCTCCTTCGGCGAGCCGGAGAAGTTCGCGCTGATCATCCTGGCCTTCGTCACCGTCTCCGCCGCCTTCGGCGATTCGCCGATGCGCGGCCTGACCTCTCTGGCCATCGGCCTCGCCATCGGGCTGATCGGCCTCGACGAGCTGAGCGGCCGGGCGCGGCTGACCTTCGGCAGCCCGGAGCTGCTGGGCGGCATCGGCGTCACCATCCTGGCGGTCGCCCTCTTCGCCGTCGGCGAGGCCCTGTCGGTCGCCGGCAGCCAGGGCCGCACCGAGGAGCATGTCGAGCCGATCCGCGGCTCGATCTGGATGAGCCGGTCGGACTGGAAGCGGTCCTGGAAGCCCTGGTTGCGCGGCACGCTGTTCGGCTTCCCGATCGGGGCGATGCCCGCCGGCGGCGCCGAGATCCCGACCTTCCTGTCCTACGCCACCGAGAAGAAGCTGTCGAAGCACCCCGAGGAGTTCGGCCACGGCGCGATCGAGGGCGTGGCCGGGCCGGAGGCGGCGAACAACGCGTCGGCCGCCGGCACGCTGGTGCCGCTGCTGACCCTCGGCCTGCCGACCTCTGCCACGGCGGCGATCCTCCTGGCCGGGTTCCAGCAGTACAACATCCAGCCCGGCCCCCTCCTCTTCCAGAGCAACCCGGCCCTGGTCTGGGGGCTGATCGCCAGCCTGTTCGTCGCCAATGCGATGCTGCTGGTGCTGAACCTGCCGCTGGTCGGGCTGTGGGTCCGGCTGCTGTCGATCCCCCGCCCCTGGCTCTATGGCGGCATCCTGGTCTTCGCCACGCTCGGCACCATCGGCGCCAACCCGTCGTCGTTCCAGCTGGGGCTGCTGCTGGCCTTCGGCCTGCTCGGCTACCTGCTGCGCCGCTTCCACTACCCGATCGCACCGGTGGTGGTCGGCTTCATCCTGGGGCCGATGGCGGAGCTGCCGCTGCGCCGGGCGCTGCAGAACAGCCGCGGCGACCCCATGATCCTGATCTCCTCGCCGATCTCGATCACCCTGCTGGTGATCACCGTCCTCGTCGTGGTGGTGCCGCTGGTGCTGCGCCAGATGGGCAAGGGCCGGATCCTGGCGCAGCTCGCGGCCGAGGAGGATTGAGCGGCAGACCCTAGAGCGGAATGAATTGAGGTCGGGTCACGTCAGTGCATTCGGGCAGGGGCTGACAGGATGTCGAGCGTCTTCGCGTTGCCTCTCCCGCCGGACGCGGGAGAGGTCGGGCTCGCGCAGCGAGACCGGGTGAGGGCTGGCCCAGGCCTCGACAAATTCCCCTCACCCGGAGCCGCTTCGCGTCTCCGACCTCTCCCGCAAGCGGGAGAGGCAACAACTCACCGCCATGATGTGATCGGGATGACCCGATCTGGCTCAAACTCGTCCCGCTCTAGGCCCGCCGCGCCGCGATCTGCTGCCAGATGGCGAGCGGCGTCGCCGGCATGTCGATGTGGCGGATCCCGAGGCCGGAAAGCGCGTCGACCACCGCGTTCATCACGGCCGGCAGCGATCCGGCGCAGCCGGCCTCGCCGCAGCCCTTGGCGCCCAGCGGATTGGTCGCGGCGGGTTGCGGGCGGCTCTCGAAGGTGAAGACCGGCGGGGCGTCGGCGGCACGCGGCATCTGGTAGTCGACGAAGGAGCCGGTGGTCAGCTGGCCCTCCGCATCGTAGACGGTGCGCTCCATCAGCGCCTGGCCAACGCCCTGGATGACGCCGCCATGCAGCTGGCCTTCGACCAGCAGCGGGTTCACCAGCGTGCCGAAGTCATTGACCATGACATAGCGCACCACCGCCGTGGCGCCGGTCTCCGGGTCGATCTCGACCTCGGCGATGTGGCAGCCGTTCGGATAGGCGGACGGGGCCTGCTTGAAGACATGGTCGACGTCGAGCGAGTCCGGCACGTCGGGCGGCAGCTCCAGCCCCGCGGCCAGCCGGCCGGCCAGCTCCATCAGGCCGATGCCGCGGTCCGTGCCGGCCACGGTGAAGCGGCCGTCGCCGAACTCGACGTCGAAGGCGCCGGCCTCCAGCAGATGGCCGGCGATCTGCCGGCCCTTCTCGATCACCAGGTCGCCCGCCTCCAGGATCGCGGCGCCGCTGGCCATGATCGATTTCGAGCCGCCGGTGCCGCCGCCGGCGATCAGGCGGTCGCTGTCGCCCTGGACCAGGCGGATGCGGTCGATCGGGACGCCGAGCTTGGAATGCAGCACCTGGGCGAAGGGCGTCCAGTGGCCCTGGCCGTAATCGAGCGTGCCGGTGACGATGGTGACGGTGCCGTCCGGCTCGAAATGGATGCCGCCCATCTCGTTCGCCGGCGGCGCCGTGACCTCGAGATAGCAGCCGATGCCGCGGCCGCGCAGCTTGCCGCAGGCGGCGCTCTCCTCCCGCCGGGCCGGAAAGCCGTCCCAGTCCGCGGCCTCGATGGCGCGGGCCAGCAGGCCCGGGAAGTCGCCGCTGTCATAGGCCGTCCCGGCCGGGGTCTTCCAGGGCAGCTGGTCCGGCGTCACCATGTTGCGGCGGCGCAGCTCGACCCGGTCGATGCCGAGCTCGGCGGCGGCCGTGTCGATCAGCCGCTCCATGTAGTAGTTGCCCTCCGGCCGCCCGGCGCCCCGATAGGCGCCGATCGGCACGGTGTTGGTGACGGCGCAGATCGTGTTCACCTCGACCAGCGGCGTGCGGTACATGCCGATCGAGTTCTTGGCGATGTTGAGCGTCGTCATCATCGGTCCGACCTGCGAGACATAGGCGCCGAGATTGCCGTACCCGGTGAAGCGGGTGGCGAGGAAGCGCCCTTCGGCGTCGAGCGCCAGCTCGGCCACCACCTCCATGTCGCGGCCGTGATGGTCGGAGACGAAGCTGTCGGAGCGCTGGTCGGTCCACTTCACCGGCCGGCCCAGCGCCCGGGCGGCGTGCAGCAGGCAGACATATTCCGGGAACACCGCCCCCTTCATGCCGAAGGAGCCGCCGACATGGCCGGTGATCAGGTGGATCCGGTCGGGCGGGACGCCCATCGCCTCGGCCAGGTTGTTGCGCTTGCCGAACACGCCCTGGCTCGGCGCGTAGACCGTGAAGCGGCCGGTTTCGGCGTCGTAGCCCGCCACCGCCGCGCGCGGCTCCATGGCGTTGACGACGACGCGGTTGTTCAGGATCTCCAGACGGGTGACATGGGCTGCCCTGGCGAAGGCCTCGGCCACCTTTTCGGAGTCGCCGTAGTGGTAGTCGAGCACCAGGTTGCCGGGCGCATCGTCATAGAGAAGGGGCGCCCCCGGCGCGACCGCCTCCGCCACGCGCGTCACCGCCGGCAGCGGATCGATATCGAGCGCGACGGCCTCGGCCGCATCGCGCGCCTGATGGACCGTCTCGGCGATCACGACCGCGACCGGATCGCCGACGAAGCGCACCTTCTCGGAGGCGAGCGCATGGCGGAGCGGCCGCGCCATCGGCGAGCCGTCGCGGTTCTGGAACGCGAACAGGCATTTCAGCGGCCCGTAGCCCATCGGGGCGAGGTCCGCCGCGGTGTAGACCGCAAGCACGCCCGGCATGGCGCGGGCCATGTCGGTGTCGATGCCGGCGATGACGCCATGGGCATGGGGGCTGCGCACGAAGGCGGCGTAGGCCTGGCCGGGCAGGCTGACATCGTCGGTGTAGCGGCCTTCGCCCCGGAGCAGGACCGGGTCCTCCATCCGGGACACCGGCTGGCCGATGCCGAACTGGAGCGCGGCGGAATCCTCGGCCTTGAAGACATCGTTCATCGGCAGAGCCTCGATCGCTGAGGACGGAACCAAGGCTCACGCTCGATGGCGAGGCGTCTGCCCTGGCTCTCGAGAGATGGTGGAATCCAGACTACGGGCGGGGCCCGGGATGGGAGGCACCGTTTCGGCGACGCTCCCCGGCCGGGCGCAGGCCTGGACAGGATAGCGGTCCGGCCGGTCCGGATGCCAGCCTGAATTCCTTCGACTCTGACCGGCCTATTGGGACAGCTGGTGAGCGATTTCGCCGATGCGGGCCTCCGCATCGGTGACGACGCGGAACTCCACCCTGCGCGACCGGTCGAGATCCTCGACGCCGCCGCGGTCCAGCACCGGGCGGCTCGAGGACATGCCGACCGCGACGAGCATATGCCTCGCCCAGTCCTCGACGGGCGCGACGCCGCCCAGCCCCAGACAATACTCCAGCACGGATCGCGTCCGCTCCTGCGAGAGCTCCATGTTGAGGAAATAGGCCTCCCTCGCAACGGTGGCCTGCCGCCATTCCGAAGAGGTGTGCCCCTCGATCCGGATCTCCGCGATCGCGTCGCGGCGCTCGTGCAGCAGCCGCAGAAATCTCGGACAGAAATCCGCGAGCGTTCCCCTGAACGCCGGCGTCAGGGTGGCGCGGCCCTGATCGAACAGCACATCGGGAGCCAGGAAGCGGAACACCGAGCCGTCGTCGTCGATCTCCGCGTTCCAGCGTGACAGATCCTTGCCGAACTCCGCCTCCAGCGCCTGTCCGATCCTGCGGTTCGAATCCTCCCAGGAGTCGGTGATGCCGCGGACCGTCTCGACCAGATCCGCATTCCCGGCAATTCTGGCGATCTCGTCGGCGGTGATCTCACCGTTCCGCTTCCTGGACGAAATTCCCCGCACCAATTCGATGAAGTTCTCGATCTCCTTCCTGTCCATTCCCGCCGTTGCCTCCAGGATCGGGCGAGCCTTCTCCTTTTCGGCCAGCAGCGCCGCGATCCTCTCATCCCGGCTGCGGACGCCCTCTTCGAGAATGGCGATGCGGTCGAGGACGGCTCGCACGCTGTCCCGCGATCCGGCATCGACCAGCATCTGCTGGACCTCTCTCAGCGCCGCCCGGTCGCCCGACTGGCGTGCCAGGAACAGGGCCAGGGACAGGACCAGAACGAATGAGAGCAGAAGGAAGAACTCGGCCACGGTCAGGCCGAGAATCACGCCGCGGCGGTAGGATCGCCGATCCGAAAGCGGGAGGCTCGGCGTCGGCTGATCATCGATCATGAGCGCGACCACCAGCTCCTGGATGGCGCCGGTTCGCCATCCGCATCCGCGCCCCGGTCGATCCGCGCCCCGAGCTCGCGGAGGGCCTGCGCCACCGTTGCCGCATCCTCGCGGCCGGCGGCGCGGACGGCGCTCATCGCCTCCGAATTCTGGGCCATCGCGTCCCGGAGCCGGCCCAGATCGGTCCGGAGCAGCGCGAGCTGGGTCACGAGGGTGCCGGACAGGTCGAGCGCCTGGCCGTGCACGCGGCCCGTTTCGTCGGCAAAGCGCTCGGCCATCGAAGCGGCCCGCCTGGCCGAATCGTCCAGCGACTTGGTGAACGAGCCGGTGGCCTTCTTCAGCTCGACGGCGGATGCGGACAGCTGCTGGGCCAGTTCATCGGCGCGGGACCGAAGAGCGCCCGTCGCCCGCCCGATATCCTGGGCCCCGCTTTCGAGCGGCACCGCCAGATCGGCCGAGACCCGCTCCGCGATGGTGTGGATTTCCTTTCCGAGCATCTCGCCATAGTGCCGCAACGCCTCGCCCTGATGCGTGATCGTGAGCTCGGTCCCTTCCCGGAGGATCTGGGTCATCTCCGTCCGGAAGTCGTTGAACTGAAGGATCGTCCCGCGAAGCTCGCCCTTGAGCCTTGTCGCGGCCTCGATCAGTTCGAGACGGGCCTCCCGCTCGACCTCCACCGGGTCGCGCCGGAGCTGGCTCACCATGACCCGAAGGAAGATCCCCAATATCGTCGACAGAAGGGCGATTCCGAAATTCGACAGCAGCTCTTCTATGATCCGGTCGTCCTCGACCGACGCAATCTGATAGAGCGCCATCCCCAGGCTGGTCAGGGTGTACAGGAACCCCAGGTAATAGACGTTGTCCGCGACAATATCCTCGCGGAGCTGGGCGATCTGGGCGCGCAGGCAGACCACAACATAGCCGATCATGCACGCAGCCACGAAGAGGCTGATCACCCATTGCTTCGCCTCGTAGAGCTTGAGGGCGATGATGGCGCCGGCCCCCAATGCGAACGCGCCCGCGAACAGGATCTTGTCGGTCGCGCCGGAGACCTGGAGCTGGAAGGCTCGGCGCGGCTGCGCTGACAGGCCGTGGGTCATCCGAATATCCTCACGATTCTCGCTATGCTGGCGCCATCATCGGCAAAGAAATCCGTCCAGAATTCGATATGATCCGCATTCTGGCGCCGCTCCTGGCTCGCTCTATTCACGTAGAGTATCTCCACATCGACACCTCTGAGATCGCTCCTCAGAGATCGATAGGCGTCCGTCTTTACAAACTCACTGAACGTCTTGAGGCCATTGTATTGAGAGAACTTCTGGCTGTACTGAAGCATGTCGGACACCAGAACGAGCCGCTTCGGGAGGTCCTTCTTGTCGGGATCCCCGAACTCCACGACGGCGACGGATTGGATCGTCTCCATGATCGGAGACGAGGTTCCCTGACCTTCCGAAACCAGGCTGCCGAGAAGATCCTGGAGAGGCGTATCGAAGGCCTCGCGCCACCGCTTCTCCACCAGGGCGGGGTTCGACGTCAGCTGGCTCAGCCCCTCCCCTCGGCCGGGGTTGCACAGCGACAGCGATGCCCTGGGCTGCGGCTCCGGCGCCGGCTTGACCGGGTAGACCGCAACCAGCCAGCCGCGCGGCAGCTCCTCGCGAAGCCCACGCAGCTTGTTGAGGACGTCGATGCGCTGCACCGGCGAAAGCGCATCCGTCGTGTCGATGAGGACAGCGGCCACCCCCGCCGGGCCGCCGGCGGGACAAAGCGTCACCGGATCGATCTTCGGATTGGCCCTTGCCGCCTCCACGTAGAGCCATGCGCCGCCGGCGAAGAGGGCGCAGGCGGCCGCCGCGATGAGGCCGGCCTTCCAGAGGCCGGCGGAATCCGATGCGCTACGCCTTGTCCGCAGGCGACGGCGTCTCGCGACCATCACTCAACCCCCTGCCACTCAACCCCTGGGCACTCAACCCCCTGGCAAATCGGCTGATGCGCTCATACTCGCCGAACGCCGCCTCGAAATTCGTCAGCAGCTCCGCCGTTCGATCCGAGAGGATGGCGTCGGCCCGCTCGGTGAGGCTCCCCAGCTCCGCCCGCCTGGCGGACGCCTCCGCCTCGCCGACAATCGGCTGAACCTGCGAGAGAGAGACCGGTCTTGCGAAATACTCCGGCGCGGGAGAGGACCGGTGCCGGAGATTGATCTCCCGGTATTGCCCGATAAGGGAATTCGCAGCCTGCTGGGTCTGCTCCAGGAAGACCGGAAGCGCGAGCCGCAGGTGATCCCGATAATCGGACGCCTGGAGGTAGTTCCTGACCCGCGACGCGATATCCGCCCGCGCGTTCCTGATGGTGTCGAGCACCTCGTCCTTGGTGTCCCGGAGCTCCTCCAGCAGGATCTCCTTCTCATGCGCATAGTCGGCGATCGAGCGCTCCCATCGCCGCCACACATTGCCGAAGCCCGGATAGGGGTCGTCCCATCCGTATCCTTCGATCCAAGCCACCGTGGCGAAGGCAAAGCCGACGAAGACGAGGATCCATGAGTTGAAGATCGTCAGGCCGAGCGGGTCTGCCCAGAACTGGCCTGCCGCCTGCCGCGCGGCAGCCTCCCAATTAACCAGGCCCGCAACTTCTCTGAAATGCGCGACGAAGAGATTGAATCCGATCGCAAATGCCAGAAACGCCAGGAAGGCGGCCGCTCCGACCAGCTTCCTGATCCAATTCCGATGATTGACCTGGATGGCCATCCTTCCGAACAGAAAAGAAAAGAATATGTTGATCGCCGAAACCGTACAGGCGGTGAACACGCCGCCGATCAGGCCCAGCTCATTCGACTCCATGAAGAAGCTGCCGTTGATGATCGACTCCGCGGCCAGCATCAGAAGGATCACCGCCTGCATGATGTGGCGCTTGGCCGATGTCGGCAGATGAGCGGTTCTGTCCAGGCGGTGGCGATGGCGGAACCGTTCAAGTTCCTCCCGCAGCAGCTTCAGTCTTTCGCCCTGAAGGTAAAGATGATCCGTGCCGATATGCACCCGCTCCCGCAACGCCGATATGCCGTTTGATATCGAGACGTCGATTTCGGACACTTTGCCTTCGATGTCCAAGCTGCTCATGCGGTCCGCGTAAACCCGCATCTCGCTTTCATAGGCGGTCAATCCGACCCGGCGTATTTCCGAAACTTCATCGACGATCTTGCTCTGCACAACATCCAGGTCGATGGCATCGGCCTGCGGCAAGTCCTCCTTGCCTCTGCGCTCCGCCTCCCGCTCGAGATCCAGCCGCCGGGCGATAGATTCACTGCTGATCGATGGAAATACCGTAGTCGTAGCGTCAATGTTGCTTGGCGCCAGATTCAGAACAGCCGTCAACGACTTCAGTGGCGATCCCATAATCCGACTCAAATCTGCTCACCGTATGGACAGACATATCCACCGTCGAGGAGGGTGCGTCAATTGCGGCCTCGTTCCAAGAGCCGAAAGGATGAGGGGTCATGGCCGTGTGGTCAGGCACGACCGCCGGCCCGCTACTCCACGCAGCCCAGCAGGTCGCCGAGCTGGCCGATGCGGCGCTGGATCGTGGCGGCGCGGCCGGCGACGTAGCGCGACGGCTTGCCGGCCGACCAGCCGCGCGGGTTCGGCAGCACCGCGGCCAGCAGCGACGCCTCGCGCGCCGAGAGCCGGGCCGCGCTCTTGCCGAAATAGGCCTGCGACGCGGCCTCGACCCCGTAGATGCCGGGGCCGAGCTCGACCACGTTGAGATAGACCTCCATGATCCGGCGTTTCGGCCACAGCGCCTCGATCATCACGGTCAGATAGGCCTCCAACCCCTTGCGGACGAAGGTGCGGCCGTCCCAGAGGAAGACGTTCTTCGCCGTCTGGTTCGAGATGGTGCTGCCGCCGCGCAGCCGGCCGATGCCGGACTGGTAGCGGTCCCAGGCCTTGCGCATCGACTCCCAGTCGAAGCCGTCGTGCCGGCAGAACAGGTTGTCCTCGGCCGCCACCGCGGCCCGGGCCATCACCGGGGCGATGTCGTCCCAGGCCACCCAGTCGCGGTGCCACCCCTCGCCCTCGAACAGGCGGATCACCATCAGCGGCGTCGCCGGCACCGGCAGCACGCGGTAGACGATGGTCAGCGCCAACGGCGCCAGGAACAGCAGCGCGAAGAGGCCCCACAGGATCTTCGACCACCAGCGCCGACGGCCCCACCAGCGGCCGAGCCAGCCCGGCAGGCCGAGACGGGGCAGGCGCGGCAGCCGCCAGCCGGACGCCCGACGCCGCGCCGCCCGCGCCATGTCAGCGCAGCCAGCGCTGCAGCCGCTCCGCCGCCTCGGCCATCTCCTCGGTCGCGCCAGCGAAGGAGAAGCGCATGGTCGCGTGGCCGCGGACCGGGTCGAAATCGACGCCCGGCGTCGCCGCCACCCCGGTCTCGGCCAGCATGCGCCGGCAGAACTCGACGCTGTCGTTGGTCAGGTGGCCGATCTCGGCATAGAGGTAGAAGGCGCCGTCGGCCGGGGCCAGCCGGTCGAAGCCGGCGCGCGGCAGCGCCTCCAGCAGCAGGCTGCGGTTGCGGGCGTAGCGGGCGACGTTGCGGTCCAGCTCCTCGCCGCAGTCGAAAGCGGCGACGGCCGCGTATTGCGACAGGGTCGGCGGCGAGATGAACAGGTTCTGCGCCAGGCATTCGACCGGCCGCAGCAGATCCTCCGGCAGCACCAGCCAGCCGAGGCGCCAGCCGGTCATCGAATAGTATTTCGAGAAGCTGTTGACGATGATGGCGCTGCGGCTGGTCTCCAGCGCCGTGGCCGTGCCCGTGCCGTAGGTGATGCCGTGATAGATCTCGTCCGACACCAGGCGGATGCTCCTGGCCTCGCAATAAGCGGTCAGCTCGGCCAGCGCCTCGGGCGACAGCATGGTGCCGGTCGGGTTGGCCGGGCTGGCGACGATCAGCCCGTCGAGCCTGCCGCCGTGCCGCTCCAGCAGCTCCGGCGTCGGCTGGTAGCGCGTCTCCGGCCCGGCCGGGATCTCCACCGCCTCGATGCCCAGCGCGGTCAGGATGTTGCGGTAGGCCGGATAGCCCGGCGCCGCCAGCGCCACCCGGTCGCCGACGTCGAAGGCGGCCAGGAAGGCCAGGAGGAAGGCGCCGGAGGAACCGGTGGTGACCACCACCTGCTCCGGCGTCACCGCGGTGCCGTAGGCCCGGCCGTAATGGCCGGCGATCGCCTGGCGCAGCGGCGGGATGCCGAGCGCCACGGTGTAGCCGATCTTGTCCTGACCCAGCGCCGCCTGGGCCGCGGCCAGCACGCCGGCCGGCGCCGGGGTCGAGGGCTGGCCGACCTCGAGATGCAGCACGTCGCCATGCGTCTTCTCGCGCGCAGCGGCGGCGGTCATCACATCCATGACGATGAAGGGCGGCACCTGGCCGCGGCGGGAGATCTTCATGGCGTCAGACCTCCCGGACGGCAACGGCGCCACCGGCTCGACACAGTCGGCCTCTAGCGTGATCATTCAGCGGAAGGGATCGCGGACGCGGAGGGAGCGGAGCGTTGAGGCGGGTCATTCGGATCTTGGTGCTGGCACTGGCGGCGGTCATCGTCGGGCCCCTGGCGGAGGCCCAGGCGCAACGCATTCCGGTGGTCCGCGACGCCGAGATCGAAACTACCATCCGCCGGATGATGACGCCAATCTTCCGGGCGGCATCGCTGAACCCGAATGCGGTCGGCATCTACCTGGTCAATGACGACGACGTGAACGCCTTCGTCGCCGGCGGCCAGAACCTCTTCGTCAACACCGGGCTGATCCTGCAGACGCGCAGCGCCGGCGAGCTGCTGGCCGTGCTGGCGCACGAGACCGGCCATATCGCTGGCGGCCATCTGGCGCGCGGCGCCGAGCAGATGGAGCGCAGCCGGCTGATCGCCACCATCGGCTCGCTGCTGGGCGCCGCCGCCGGCGCCGCGGCCGGGCGCGGCGACGCCGCCATGGCCGGCGCCGTGACCGCCCAGGACATGGTCCGGCAGAACATGGTCAACTTCACTCGCGGGATCGAGAGCTCGGCCGACCAGGCGGGGCTGCGTTTCCTGGCCCAGGCCGGCATCCCGGCCGACGGCATGCTCAGCTTCCTCCAGCGCATGCAGGACGCCGAACTGGCCCGCCCGACCGGCTCGGAATACACCCGCACCCATCCGCTGACCCAGGACCGGATCGAGGCGGTGCAGGAGGCGGTGGCAAAGTCGCCGCTGCGCGGCCAGCCCATGCCGCCCGGCTATGACGACATGTTCGCGCGGATGCGGGCCAAGCTGTTCGGCTTCACCCAGCCGACGAGCGTGGCGCGGGTCTATCCGGCGAGCGACACCAGCGTCCCGGCGCAGTACGCCCGGGCGATCGCCGCCTATCGCAACAACGTCTTCGCCGATGCGCTGGCCCGCACCGATGCGCTGATCAAGGCGGAGCCGCGCAACCCCTATTTCCTCGAGCTGCGCGGCCAGATCCTGCTGGAGACCGGGCGGCTTGCCGAGGCCCGCCCCTATTACGAGCGCGCCCTGGCCCTCCTCCCGAACGAGCCGCTGCTGCTGATCCCGCTGGCCCAGACCAAGATCGACCGCGGCTCGGACGCCGAGCTGCGCAGCGCCATCCGCGACCTGGAGCGGGCCAGCGTCGATCCGGAGAAGACGCCGCCGATCGTCTGGCGGCTGCTGGGCACCGCCTATGGCAAGGTCGGCGACATGGGCAAGGCCGCCCTGGCCCTGGCCGAGGACAACCTCGCCCGCGGCGACCGGCGCAACGCCCGCGCCCAGGTCGACCGGGCGCTGCAGCTGCTGCCACGCGGCTCGCCCGGCTGGCGGCGGGCCCAGGATCTGCAGCGGGAGGCCGAGGATCGCCCCGGATAGCGCGGCCTTGCGGTCGAATTGTCGCCGGAGCCGTGTAACGCTTGATCAACCCGCCGCGAAAGGCGAGTAGTGAGGGATGTTGCAGCGAAAGGATTCCCCGATGGTCCGCCCCAGCCGCCTCGCCAACCTGGCCGTCCTCGCCGCGGTGGCGGTCGCCGCGCCCTCGGTGCGGGCCCAGCAGATGATCGACCCGGCGCAGAAGGACGCGATCGAGCAGATCGTGCGCGACTACATCCGCGCCCATCCGGAGATCGTGGTCGAGGCGCTGGACGCCTATCAGGCCAAGAAGGAGGAGCAGGAGCGCGCCAGCCAGGCCAAGATGCTGACCAGCCGGGCCGACGAGATCTTCCGCAGCCCGTCCTCGCCGGTGATCGGCAACCCGCAGGGCGACGTGACCCTGGTCGAGTTCTTCGACTACCAGTGCGGCTACTGCAAGCGGTCGCAGCCCGACCTGGAGCGGCTGGTGAAGGAGGACAGCGGGCTGCGCGTGGTGTTGAAGGAGTTCCCGATCCTCGGGCCCGCTTCGGTGACCGCGGCCCGCGCCTCGCTGGCGGCGCAGAAGCAGGGCAAGTATCTCGACTTCCACACCAAGCTGATGGCGTTCAAGGGCCAGCTGACCGACCAGGCGATCTTCGACACCGCCAAGCAGGTCGGGCTCGACCTCGACAAGCTGAAGCAGGACATGAACGACCCGTCGGTGGCGGCCGAGCTGCGCGCCAACATGGACCTGGCCGAGGCGCTGGGGGTGCAGGGCACGCCGGCCTTCGTCATCAACGACCAGATCATCCCGGGCGCCGTCGGCTTCGACGCGCTGAAGAGCCAGGTCGACAAGGACCGGGCCGGCTGAGAGCCCGTTGTGGCGGTTTCTGCGCTTCCGGCGCTCACGGACTTCATGTCCGCTGCGCTTCGGCTCTCGAAACCGCCACCAGCCGGCTATTCCAAACGGTCTCTGCGGCCCGTCACGCAAGCTGCACGTCAGTCCGGGCGAAGTCGTCCCCTTTGCACAGCAAGGGAGCGTTGTGGCTGACGGCACAGGCATAGGCGAAGCAGTCACCCATGTTCAGCTGGGCCGGATGCCCCCTTCCCTTGCCATAGCGATCGAAGGCCTTCAGTGCCGCCGACGCCTCTCGGGCGTCGATCCCGACGACCTGCACCTTCGCCGTCGCGAGGAATTCCCGGACGTCGTTCTCGGCCTCATCGATGCTGGCATGGCGCTTTCGGCAGATCCCGAGCACCGCTTCGAAGACCGCGATGGCCGAGGTGATCGGCTGCCGCGCCGCCTCGAGGCGGTCGGCCAGCGCGTCGGCGCCGTCTTCCCGGGTAAGGATGGCGACGATGGCCGAGGCATCGACGAACATCAAAGATCGCCGCTCAGCTCGTCGTAGAACGCCTTGTCCGCCTCGAGCCCGGTCGCCGGCCGGGCGGCGATGCGGTCCTGCAAAGGCCGCAACCGCTCACGCAAGGGAACGGCCTCCTCCTCCCGGCGCAGCTCGTTCTCGACGGCCAGGCGCACGGCCTCGGTAAGGCCCAGGCCTTTCCGCTTGGCGAGCTTCCGGACCAGTCTGTCCGTGAGCTCATCCCGGATGCTGAGCGGCATTGCGATCATCCATATATACGTCATGACGATCCTATCATGACGTATATACACCATGAAACATCGAGATACTACGACCTGCGGGGGCCGCCAGCGGGCACATCGCCTTCATCGATCAGATCGAGCCTGGATTCCAGCTCGCGGATGGCGCTGCGCTGGGTCAGGACCTGGACGCCCAGCCAGATCATGGCGGCGATCATCAACAGGAAGACAAACGGGTCGATCATGGACGTCTCCTTGCGCTGAGACGGATGGGAGTTGGCGCGGAGGTCAGGCGGCGGGGCCGCCCAGCGCCCGCAGGATCGCGTCGGCGATCGCCGGCGCGTGGTCGGACAGGCGGCCGTCCAACCGGCCGTAGAGCAGGAACACCGCCGGCTGCAGCACGCAGCCGAAGGCGATGGCGGTGGCGAGCCTGGGGTCGGCGATGGTCACGGCGCCCTCGCGGATGCCGTCGGCGATCACCGCGCCGATAACGTCGCCGGGATTGGGCTCCCCCGCCGCGAGGCCGGGCAGCGCCCGATGCTGGACGATCAGCAGAAAGCGGAACAGCGCCGGGTCGCGGTCGTGCAGCCGGCAGCAGGCCTCCACCATCGCGCGCATCCGCGCGGCGAAGCCGGCCAGCCCCTGCTGCGCCGTATGGACCTGGCGGCCGAGCTCGACATAGCGGGCGGCGAACAGCTCGGCCACGAACTCGTCCTTCGAGGCCAGGTGGCGGTACAGCGCCGCCTCGCTGACGCCGACCGCGGCGGCGATGTCGCGCACCGAGGTACCTTCGACGCCGCGTTCGGCGAACAGGCGGATGGCCGCCTCCTCGATCCGCGCCCTCGTGTCCCTGCCCTTGCCGGCCATGCCACGACTCAAGAAGTTAGTGATCGTTAACTAACTATGTCGTGACAGGCGGAGATGTCAATGCCCCGCCCGTGTTGCGGGCGGGGCAATCGCTTCGACGGTTCAGCCCCGGCGCGGCCTGGTCAGTTTTCCGGCGTGGTCCGCCACAGGGCCGGCCAGTCGCCGGGGAAGCCGCGGCAGCTGTCCTGGAAGCTGTACCGCGCGATCCGGAAGTCCGTGCCGTCGAACACCCAGCTGGCCGAGGAGCCGCAATCCCCGATGCCGCGGCCCCGGCCGGCCGACATCAGCGTTCCGGTGGCCGGGTTGTAGTCGGGCTCGATCAGGCTTCCGGACGGATCGTCGACGTCACCGGCCCAGCCGGCCTTCGGGGTCGCCGGGACCAGGTGGCGGGCCGCGCCCGGATCCTGCAGCGGCGTCCGGAACAGCAGATAGCCGGACTGATAGGCGCCCTGGCCGCATTGCAGCATGACCAGAGCCTCCGTGGCCGTCAGCGGCACGACCTGGCCGCCGGTGGCGTCGGCCGAGCAGCCCGAGGCCGACAGGAGATCCTTCTGCGCCGAGCGCACCGCGGCGGCGATCCGGGATGCGGCTGCGTCGGCGATGGCCGGCGGCGCGGGCGGTGGGACCGGCGCTGCCGGCAGGGGGCGGGCCGCCGGAACCGCGCTCGCCGGCTTGGTGCCCGGGCGGACCAGGGCGGTGACAGTGCCGACGCGGCCCTGGGCGTCGTCCATGGCCAGGAGGGCGGCGGTCATGCCGTCCAGGGACACGGTCCCGGCCTGGCCCAGCCTCAGGCTGTCCGCGTCCCGCAGCTCATTCAGGAAGGCGGCGGCGCCGGCCGGATCGCGCAGCACCAGCTGGGCGTCTCCGTGGCCGGTCGATTCGTCGGCCCACAGCTTCGCATCGACCCGCGAGCCGGTCCCGCCACGTTTTGCACTGCCTCCGATAATCCGGATATCGGCAGGAGCAAAGGCGGCATCGCTTTCGAGGCCGACCTCGACCGCCCCTTCGGGCCCGGCCTCGCGCGTGACCCGGATCACCGATATGACGTCGGAGTCCTCCCGGCCGAAGCCCTTGGCCTCGCAGCGCCCGGTGTTGTCGCAGGCGATCTGCCAGTCCCGGAATTCCCGGTAGAGCGGCAGACCGGGCGGAGCGGCCGCCGCCGGCAGGGTCACGCCGAGAAGGCCGGTGAAGGCCAGAACCACGCCCGTTGCCGCTCTCAATCCGTCCTCCATATGCCGGCCGCCCGCCCCCGGCGCTCGAGCGTCAGGAACGCCCGCCATGCCTAGCGGCCGATTGGCCCGGAATTGTGGCATAGGCGGGCGTTCCCACCGAGTCCGGACCAGGCGCGTGAGAACCGTGCCTGGCGGATCCCCGGCTCACCCCTTCTGGGCGAGGAAGCGCAGGATCGCCTCGGCGACCGCGTTCGGGGCCTCGCGCTGGGGGAAGTGGCCGATGCCGGGCAGCACGTCGCGCTCGTAGCGGCCGCTGAAGAACTTCTCCTTCCCGGCCGAGGTCGCGCAGTCGTTGCAGGGGTCGGACCCGCCGTGCAGGACGAGGGTCGGCACCGCGATCTGCGGATCGCTGGCCAGCTTCGCCTCGAGCTCATCGTAGCGCGGGTCGCGCGGCGCCAGGCCCCAGCGCACCCTATAGGAATGCAGCACGACCTCGGCCCAGTCCGGATTGTCGAAGGCGGCGGCCGTTTCCTCGAACTCCTCCTCCGGCAGGTTCCAGCCCGGGGTCCAGATCCGCCAGATGTGGCGGGTGAAGCCGCGGCGGTCGCTGCGCACCAGGTCGGCGCCGCGGTCGAGCGCCATGTACCAGTGGTACCAGTAGTTCTGGATTTGGGTCAGGCTGAGCTCCTGGTCCGGCGAATTGGTGCCCCAGCCGACCGACATGGCGATGCAGTGCGAGACCCGATCCGGCGCCAGGGCGGCGGCGATATAGGCGGCGCGGGCGCCCCAGTCGTGCCCGACCACGGTGAAGCGCCCGAGGCCGAGCGCGTCGGCGAAGTCGAGCACATCCTGCCCCAGCGCCGAGAGCTGGCCCGACCGCATGGTGCCCGGGTCGCGGAAGGCGGTGCCGCCGAAGCCGCGCAGATTCGGCACCAGGGTGCGGAACCCGGCGTCGTGCAGCGCCGGCAGCACCCGGTCCCAGGTGCGCAGATGGTCGGGCCAGCCGTGCAGCAGCACCAGCGGCGGCCCGCCGCCCGGCCCCGACTCCTCGTAGGCGACGCGCAGCAGCGGGGTGTCGACGGACGCGGTGCGGGTCACGATTCTCTCCCTCTCTCCGGGATCACTCCTTCACGGCGCCGGTCATGCTGGAGACGTAGTGCTCGACGAAGAAGGAATAGAGCAGCACCACGGGCAGCGATCCCAGCAGGGCGCCGGACATCAGGGCGCCCCACTGGTAGGTGTCGCCCTGGACCAGCTCGGTCAAGACCCCGACCGGCACGGTCTTGCGCTCGGAATCCGAGATGAAGGTCAGGGCGTAGATGAACTCGTTCCAGGACAGGGTGAAGGCGAAGATCCCGGCCGAGATCAGGCCGGGCACGGCCAGCGGCAGGGTGATGCGGCGCAGGATCTGCAGCCGCGAGGCGCCGTCGATGATGGCACATTCCTCCAGCTCCAAGGGGATCGAGCGGAAATAGCCCATCAGCAGCCAGGTGCAGAACGGCACCAGGAAGGTCGGGTAGGTCAGGATCAGCGACCATTGGCTGTTCAGGAGGCCGAGCCCGCTGAGCTGCACCGCCAGCGGGATGAACAGGATCGAAGGCGGCACCAGATAGGCCAGGAAGATGGCGAGGCCGACGAAGCGCGCCCCGGTGAAGCGCAGCCGCTCGATCGCATAGGCGGCGAGGACGGAGCAGACCAGCGCCAGCACCGTCGACCCGACGGCGATCACCATCGTGTTCCACAGCCAGGCGGGATAGGAGGTCTCGAACAGCAGGAACTGGATGTGCCGCAGCGTCGGCTCGGCCACCCAGAGCGGGTTGAAGTCCTTGTAGTTGTACAGCTCGGCGTTCGATTTGATCGAGGTGACCGCCATCCAGTAGAACGGGAACAGCAGCACGAAGACGAACACCGCGAGCGGCAGGTAGACCGTCACCACCCGGCGCGGCAGCTTCTCCAGATAGCCCATGCCGCCTTCGTCGGCGACAACGTCGTTCTTCACGGCCATCAGTCGCGCCCTCCCTGTTGCCAGCGCTGCCGCTGCAGGCCGAAATAGCTGAACATCACCGCCGCCAGCAGGAACGGGATCATGGCCGAGGCGATCGCCGCCCCCTCCCCCAGCTGGCCGCCGGGGATGGCGCGCTGGAACGACAGGGTCGCCATCAGATGGGTGGCGTTCAGCGGCCCGCCGCGGGTCAGCACGTAGATCAGCTGGAAGTCGGTGAAGGTGAACAGGACCGAGAAGGTCATCACCACCGCGATGATCGGCGACAGCATCGGCAGGGTGATCCAGCGGAAGCGCTGCCAGTTGCTGGCGCCGTCCAGCACCGCCGCCTCGTACAGCGACTGCGGGATGGTCTGCAGCCCGGCCAGCAGCGTGATGGCGACGAAGGGAATGCCGCGCCAGATATTGGCGGCGATCACCGAGGCGCGGGCGTTGGCGACGTCGCCGAGGAAGTTGATCGGCGTGTCGATCAGCCCGAGCTGGATCAGGGCCCAGGAGATCACCGAGAACTGGGCGTCGTAGATCCACCAGAAGGCGATGGCCGACAGCACCGTGGGCACCACCCAGGGCAGCAGCACGATGGCGCGCAGGAAGGCCTTGAACGGCAGGTGCCGGTTCAGCAGCAGCGCCAGCCACAGGCCGAGCACGAATTTGAAGATGCTGGCGACGACCGTGTAGAGGATGGTGTTGAACACCGACAGCCAGAAGATCGAATCCTCGTAGAGGAACTCGTAGTTCTCGGCCCCGATCCAGATGCCGGGCCGGCCGAGCCGCGTGTCGGTGAAGCCGAGATACACGCCGAGGCCGAGCGGATAGGTCAGGAACAGCAGCAGGATCACCGCGGCCGGCAGCAGGAAGGCCAGCCCCAGCGCGTTGCGGCTCTCCATCATCCGCGCCATCCACGAGGCGGCGGGGGGCGGCGATCTTCGCTGCGCGATCGTCGACATCTGTCCTCCACAAGATGCCGGACGCCTTCCGCGGGCGGCCCGGCTTGCGGCCTCAGGCCGCGCTGAAGTTGTCCGTCATGACCCCGGCGCTACCGGCGCGGCACCGCAGGATCCAGCCCCTTGACCGTGTCGAGCCCGGTGGCGCCGGTCAGGATCGCCGAGCCGAAATCCGCCCCGGTGGCGTCGGCACCGGTGAGATCCGCCCCGGTCAGGTCGGCGCCGGAGAAGTCGACATGCAGCAGGCTGGCCCCGGTGAAACGGGCCCCCTGCAGCTTGGCGAACCGGAACCAGGCGCGCCCGAGATCGGCCCGGGTGAAGTTCGCGCCCTCCAGCCTGGCGCCCGAGAAGTCGGCCCGCATGATCCCCATCGACTGGTTGCGCATGTCGACCGCCAGCCTGGCATCGGTGAAGTCGGCGCCGCGCAGGTCGAAGCCGCCGAAGCGGGCGATCACCCGCGCGCCCACGAACTTCGTCCGGACGAAGACCGGGGCCTCGGCCGGGTTGGTCTGGAGGCCCGAGGCGACGACCAGCCCCTGGACATTCGCGCCGGACAGGTCGGCCTCGGTGAAGTTCGCCCGGATCACCCAGGCGAGGCCGAGATTGGCGCCGGTCAGGTCGGTCCCGGTCAGATTGCTGTCCTCCAGCTTGGCCGCGAACAGATCGGCGCCGGCGAGCTTCGCCCCCGACAGGTCGAGGCCGCTGAGATCGACCTTCTCCAGCGACTTGCCGGAAAAATCGGCCGGCGCGGCCGGGGAGGCGCGGGACAGCGTCGCCACCACCTGGTCGCGCGTCAGGTCGGCGCTCCAGCCCGGCACGGCCAGGGCGGCGAACAGCACCGCCAGCACGATCCGACAGCCGAACACCATGCCTAGCCTCCCTGCCGGAGAACCGTACCCGGCGGCGCGGCCCGCCCCCTCACCCTCCCGCCGCCTTCGGCGTCGGGCCC
Source organism: Inquilinus limosus DSM 16000 (assembly GCF_000423185.1). Classification (GTDB taxonomy): domain Bacteria; phylum Pseudomonadota; class Alphaproteobacteria; order DSM-16000; family Inquilinaceae; genus Inquilinus; species Inquilinus limosus. The sequence goes on from NZ_AUHM01000019.1 coordinate 45,628, forward strand.
CTCCCTCTCCCCGAGGAGAGGGTTTTTCACCTCTCCTCGGGGAGAGGTCGAAATCGCGCCAGCGATTTCGGGTGAGGGGGCGGCTCCGGCCCATCCAGCGATTCCGGCGCCTGCAGCTTACACCCGATAGTACCGCTCGGCCCGCTTCTGGGCGCGGGCGGCGGCCTCCTCCGGCGTGCGCTGGCCGGTGGCGGCCTCGGCTACCATGTTGACGACGATGTAGTCCGCCATCGCCGCGGCCGAGGCATAACCGAGCGGCCCCGCATAGCCGTTGGGGCGCAGCCGCTCCGACGCGCCGGCATAGGCGGCATGGTTCGGGTCGGCCTTCCAGATCGGATGGTCCGCATAGCCCTTCAGCGGCTGGCAGCAATAGCCGCTCGACTGCTCCATCCAGGGGAAGAACTGCTCCTTCTCCCACATGAAGCGCAGATACTCCTTCGCCGCGTTCGGGAACTTGGTGTAGCTGAAGATCACCGCCGAGGTGGTCTGGCACAGCTCCACCGGCTTGCCGACCGGGCCGACCGGCAGCGGCACGCAGCGGATGTCCTTGGCCATCTCCTTCAGATTGGCGTCGTTCTTGGCGGCGTAGTAGAGCGACACGCCGTTCGCGGTGAGGCTGATCTCGCCAGCCAGGAAGGCCCGGTTGTTGTTGGTGTCGAGCCAGGCCTCGGTGCCGGGGACGAAGGTCTTGTACAGCTCGGCCGCATATTTCAGCCCGGCGATCGTCTCCGGGCTGTTGATGACGACGTTGCCCTGCTCGTCGACCATCTTGCCGCCATGGCTCCACATGATCCAATGGCCGAAATTGTTGCCGTCGCCGACGCCGTTGCCGAGGGTGAAGCCGGGCGGATGGCCGTTCTCCTTCAGCTTGCGGCACAGCGCCAGGAAGCCGTCGGTGTCCTTCGGGAATTCGGAGAAGCCGGCCTCCTTGACCCAGCTCTCGCGGTAGCAGATGGCGTTGCCGATCGCGGCCAGCGGCAGGCCGATGAACTTGCCGTCCCGCTGGGCGTAGCCCTGCAGGCCCTCGTACCAGCCGCCGTATTTGTTGCCGAGATAGGTGGCCAGCTCGGTGACGTCGAGCAGCTTGTCGGGATAGAGCTGCGCGTCGTCGAACCAGACCAGCACGATGTCGGGCCCGCTGCCGACATTGGCGGCCACCGCCGCCTTCGGCCGGATGTCCTCCCAGCCCTCGCTGTCGACCCGCACCGGGACGCCGTATTTGTCGCTGAACGCCTTGGTGTTGGCGAGCCACTGGTTCTCGTCGCCCTGCACGAACTTGGCCCAGCGCAGCACCCGCAGCGACGCGCCCGATTCCGGCGTATAGGACAGGTCCTGGGCGTGGGCCGGGCGGATCAGTCCGGTGCCGCCGAGGGCGCCGGCCGCGGCAAGGCCTGCCCCGGTCTTCAGAACGTCGCGCCGCGTGAACTCAGCCATGTTTCCTCTCCCGTCTGCTCTTTGCTTGAAAATCGCTGTCTGAAAGCCGCCGCCTAGAGGCGGCGTTCGGTGTCCGCGTCGAACAGGTGGATGCGCCCGACATCGGGCTGCAGCCGGATCACGTCGCCCGGGCCGAAGCTCTGGCGCTCGCTGAACATGGCGCAGATCTCCTGCCCTGCCATGCGGCCGTAGACGAAGGTGTCGTCGCCGGTCGGCTCCACCACCTCGACCTCGGTCGGCAGCCCGGCGCCGTCGGCGGCGACGCGCAGATGCGACGGCCGCACGCCGTAGCGCACCCGCTTGCCGGCCTCGATCTTCGCCCCCGGCGGCAGCGGCAGCAGCGTGCCGTCGCCGGCGCGGACGCCGCCGTCGGCCACCGTGCCGTCGATGAAGTTCATCGCCGGCGAGCCGATAAAGCCGGCGACGAAGACATTGGCCGGGTTGTCGTAGAGCTCCAGCGGCGCGCCCGCCTGCTCCACCCGCCCGTCGCGCATCACCACGATCTGGTCGGCCATGGTCATGGCCTCGACCTGGTCGTGGGTGACGTAGATCGAGGTGGTCTTCAGCCGCTGGTGCAGCAGCTTGATCTCGGTGCGCATCTGTACGCGGAGCTTCGCGTCGAGGTTCGACAGGGGCTCGTCGAACAGGAACACCTGCGGGTTGCGCACGATGGCGCGGCCCATGGCGACGCGCTGGCGCTGGCCGCCGGAGAGCTGGCGCGGATAGCGGTCGAGCAGAGCCGACAGGCCGAGGATGCCGGCGGCCTCGCCGACCAGCCGGTCGATCTCGGCCTTGTCGGTCTTGGCCAGCATCAGGGCGAAGGCCATGTTGTCCCGCACCGTCATGTGCGGATACAGCGCGTAGTTCTGGAACACCATGGCGATGTCCCGCTCCTTCGGCGGGACGTCGTTGATGCGACGGCCGGCGATGGAGATGTCGCCGCCGGTGATCCGCTCCAGCCCCGCGATCATGCGCAGGAGGGTGGACTTGCCGCAGCCGGAGGGCCCGACCAGCGCCACGAATTCGTGGTCGCCGATCTCGATGTCGACGCCATGGATGATCGGAACGGTGCCGAAGCTCTTGGTGACACCACGGATCGAGACCGAGGCCATTCCCCCTCCCTATGAGCGATGCCGGAGGCTTACGGCCGCCGATCGTTGCCGCAGAGGGTAGCGGATGGCCCGGGCGGGTCAAACGGATTCGGCGCTTTGATCGTACAAATTTGTTACCGGTATCAACCGCTCACGGCGCGGGGCGCCGAGATGGTCGCCCCGATAGCGGCGCAGGAACCCGAAAACCAGCCTCGGCAGCCCTCCGTCGCGAAGGGCCTCGGCCGACGACGATCATTACAACGTATTCATGAAACTATCCTTTGACAGCATCCGAATACACAGATGCCGCTCAGACCCGCACTCCACATACAGAGGCGATCGAGCGCCGCCTCCGGAAGGGCCGGAGGCGCCCCCTGCATTGCGGAGAGAGACCATGCTGAACGCCATCGATCGCCGTGAGTTCCTGATGGGCCTGGCCGCCGCCGGCGGCGCGGCCGTGCTGGCGGCCGGTCATGCCCGCGCCGCGGCGGCGGCCGCACCGGCTACGCCGGTCGCGGCGCCTCGCGCCCGCAACGTCGTGCTGGTGCACGGCGCCTATGCCGATGGATCCTGCTGGGTGGAGATCATCCCCCGGCTGCAGCAGGCCGGGCTGACCGTGACGGCGGTGCAGAACCCGCTGCAGTCCCTGGCCGAGGACTGCGCCTTCACCCAGCGCATCCTGGACCTGCAGGACGGTCCGACCGTGCTGGTCGGCCATTCCTATGCCGGGGAGGTGATCACCCAGACCGGCGTCCACCCCAAGGTCTCGGCCCTCGTCTACTGCTCCGCCCGCGCGCCGGACGCGGACGAGGACTACACGGCGCTGGCCAAGACCTACCCGACCCCGCCGGCGAGCGCGGGGCTGGTGCATGCCGGCGGCTCTCTCTGGCTCAACGAGGAGGCGTTCCTGCGCGACTTCGCCGGCGACGTCGACCCGGCCAGGGCGAGGGTGCTCCACGCCGTCCAGGGCCGCGTCTCCGACACGCTGTTCACGGCCAAGGTGACGCAGGCGGCATGGCGGTCGAAGCCGAGCTTCTACCAGGTCTCGGCCCGGGACCGGACGATCAACCCCGACCTGCAGCGCTTCATGGCCAGGCGGATGAACGCGAAGACGATCGAGCTGCCGTCGAGCCATCTCGGCATCGTCTCGCATCCGAAGGAGATCGCGGCGCTGATCCTGGAGGCCGCCGGCGCGGCGTGACGAGGAGGCGAATGCAGCGTGAGGTCGTCCGAGACTGCGCTGGTGTGAGTCGGCTGGCGGTGGTTTCGAGAACCGGAGCGCAGCGGACGTGAAAGTCCGTGAGCACCGGAAGCGGAGAAACCGCCGTCAGACGGCCACACCAGTAGCAGTATCGGGCGGCCTCAGTGACGGCTGGGCAGGAAGTCCTCGATATAGTCCTCGACCACGCGGTCGATGCTCTCGTCGATCGGCAGGCCGAGCGCGCGGGCGCGGTCCCAGGAGGCGTCGGTGGCCCAGCCGTCGACGATCGCCTGGATCACCGGGTCCGGCCTGGTGGTGATCGGCCCGAGCTTGATCTGGTACTTCTCGGCCACCCGCTTCACCGCGGCGACCATGTCCTCGATCGTGTAGGCGCGGCTCGGCAGGTTGACGGCGCGGTCGTCGCCCAGGGCCGAGGCCGGAGCCTCGTGCAGGCCGATGAAGCTGGCGATGCAGTTGCGGTAGCCGAGCATCGGCAGCTGCGCCCGGGTCACCGGCAGCACGCATTCCTCGCCGTTCAGCGGCTCGCGGAACACGCCGGAGCAGAAGCTGGAGGCGGCGGAGTTCGGCTTGCCCGGGCGGATGAAGATGGTCGGAAGCCGGGCCGAGCGGCCGTCGAAGAAGCCCTTGCGGCTGTAGTCGTTGACCAGCAGCTCGCAGATCGTCTTGGTGATGCCGTAGGTGGTCTGGCTGGTCTGCTTGGTCTCGTCGGTGACGACCTTCGGCATCACCGAGCCGCCGAACACGGCGATCGAGCTGGCGGCGACCAGGCGCTGCGCCACGCCCTTGCGGGCCCGCACCGCCTCGAACACGTTCAGGCCGCCGTCGAGATTGACCTTCAGCGCCAGGTCGAAATCCTTCTCGCCGCCGCCCGACAGGATCGAGGCGAGGTGGAAGACCGAGATGTCGTCGCGGTCGACAAGGCCGAAGACCGTGGCGCGGTCCGAGATGTCGCCGGTGACGATCGACACCCGGTCGTCGAGGCCGGCCGGCCGCTCGGCCGGCGCCGCCATGTCGAACAGGGTGATCGCGTCGATCGGCTCCTGCTGGCCGGAGATGCCGGTGAGGCTGCCCCGCTTCAGCAGCGCCCGGGCCAAGTTCAGCCCGACGAAACCGAGACCACCGGTGATGACGACCTTCATATCCGAACGCTCCTCCGCTGCCGCCGGGCATCCCCCGACGGCCCCAACACCACGATAGACCGCCGCCGGCGGCGACGCCCGTTTTCTCAGCGGACCTTGTGAAACCTCCCCCATCGGGTGTCTGATCGAGGAGTCCACGCTGGCCGTGGATCAATAAGGGGGGCGTTTGTATGACAAATCAAGAGTCAACGGGCGCGCAAACTGATGGCGCGCAGGCTGGGGGCGCGCAGACCGGCGCCGTCCGCTACGAGACGGTCGACCGCAGCTATTTCGAGAAGCGCGGCCTGAAACGGTACGCAGGGGTCGCCTCGCTTTGGGCCCTCGGGGTCGGCGCCGTGATCTCCGGCGACTTCTCCGGCTGGAATTTCGGCCTCGGCGCCGGCGGCTTCGGCGGGCTGTTCTATGCCACGATCATCATCATGATCATGTATCTCGGCCTGACCTTCAGCCTGGCCGAGATGTCGCCGGCGATGCCGCACACGGGCGGCGCCTATTCCTTCGCCCGCTCGGCCATGGGGCCCTGGGCCGGCTTCATCACCGGCCTGACCGAGAACGTCGAATACATCCTCACCCCCGCGGTGATCGTGTTCTTCATCAGCACCTATATGGGCAGCATCTTCGAGACGCCGGCCGCCGCCATGCCGCTGTGGTGGGCCGGCTTCTACCTGCTGTTCGTCGGCCTCAACATCGTCGGCGTCGAGATGTCCTTCCGCATCTCGGTGCTGGTCACGGTGCTGGCGCTGGCGGTGCTGGCGATCTACTGGATCAGCGCGATACCGCATTTCGACATGGCGCTGGCGCTGAACATCCCGCCGGCCGAGGGCCACTCCGCCTGGCTGCCTTTCGGCGTCGAGGGCATTCTCAAGGCCATGCCCTTCGCCGTCTGGTTCTTCCTGGCGATCGAGCAGCTGCCCCTGGCGGCGGAGGAAAGCCACGACCCGAAGCGGGACATGCCCAAGGGCATCCTGCTGGGCATCTTCACGCTGATCCTGACCGCCTTCCTGACCCTGTTCCTGGTCGCCGGCGTCGGCGGCGGCTCGGCCACGATGGGGTCGTCGGGAGAGCCGATCCTGGACGGGTTCCGCGCCTTCTACGGCGAGGGGCTGGCCAAGCTGCTGGCCCTGGCCGCGGTGATCGGCCTGGTCGCCAGCTTCCACACCATCATCTTCGCCTTCGGCCGGCAGATCTATTCGCTGTCGCGGGCCGGCTACTTCCCGCGCGGCCTGTCGGTCACGCACGGCACGCGCAAGACCCCGCACCTCGCCCTGATCGCGGGCGCGGTGGTCGGCTTCGCGGTAATGATCGTGATCTGGCTGACCACGGACACCAGCGTGGCCACCACGGTGATCGGCACGACGCTGCTGAACATGGCGGTGTTCGGGGCGATGCTGTCCTACCTGCTGCAGGCGATCTCCTTCATCGTCCTGCGGGTCCGGCTGCCGCATATCGAGCGGCCCTACCGCAGCCCGCTGGGCATTCCCGGCGCGGTGCTGACGGCCGGCATCGCGATCGTGACGCTGGGCTTCCAGATGCAGGACGCCGCCTACCGCCAGGCGGTGCTGCCGGTCGCCGTCTGGATCCTGATCGGGCTCGCCTACTTCCTGATCTGGGGCCGGCACAAGCTGGTGCTGTCGCCGGAGGAGAAGTTCGCGCTGGAGCGCGGCAAGGCGGCCTACGAGTCGCACTGACGGCTGCGGGAGGGGCCGGCGCGGCCCCTCCCCGGCCATTTCGATACAGCTCGCGAGTCATCCGGAGGCGGCGCAGCCTCTCTTGCCGCCGCTTCGCTCGGCGTGCTCAGAATAGAGCCGCAGATCACGACCCGCGCCGGACGGACCGGGCGCAAGAGCGGGCGACAGGAAACGGGAGACTTCGAGAGATCATGGCGCAACCCACCACCCGGGCCGCGGCCCCCGTGACCGCGGTCGATGCCCGCAAGCTGGTCGAGGAGAGCGAATACAGCCACGTCAAGGTGGCGCTGACCGATGTCGACGGCATCCTGCGCGGCAAGTACATCTCGCGCGACAAGTTCCTGTCGGCGCTGGAGAAGGGCTTCGGCTTCTGCGACGTGATCGTGGGCTGGGACAGCCACGACCAGCTCTACGACAACGCCCGCTACACCGGCTGGCACACCGCCTATCCGGACGCGCCGGTGCGCATCCTGCCGGAAACGATGCGCCGCCTGCCCTTCGAGAACGACCTGCCCTTCTTCCTGTGCGAGCTGGCCGACCAGGCCGAGGCGGTGTGCCCGCGCGCCCTGCTGCGCCGGGTCCTGGACAAGGCCAAGGCCATGGGCTTCGGCCTGAAGGCGGCGTTCGAATACGAGTTCTTCCTGTTCGACGAGACGCCGCATTCGGTGCGCGAGAAGCACTACCGCAACCTGACCTGCCTGACGCCCGGCTTCTTCGGCTATTCGGTGCTGCGCAGCTCGGTGTGGTCGGACCTGTACCACGAGCTGCTCGGCACCATGCAGGCGCTGGACTGCGAAATCGAGGGGCTGCACACCGAGACCGGGCCCGGCGTGCTGGAGGCGGCGATCGCGGTCGATGACGGCCTCGCCGCCGCCGACAAGGCGACGATCTTCCGCACCTTCACCAAGGTCGTCGCCCAGCGCAACAACCTGATGGCCACCTTCATGTCGAAGTGGTCGAACGAGGTGCCGGGGCAGAGCGGCCACATCCACATGTCGCTGGTCGACGCCAAGGGCAAGCCGGCCTTCCACGACCCGAAGGACCCGCACGGGATGAGCGCGACGATGCGCCATTTCGTGGCCGGCCAGCAGGCGCTGATGCCGGAGTTCCTGGCCATGATCGCGCAGACGGTGAACGCCTATTCCCGGCTGATCCCGGGCTTCTGGGCGCCGACCTCGGCGACCTGGGGGGTGGAGAACCGGACCACGGCGCTGCGCGTGATCCAGGGCGGGCCGAAGAGCCAGCGGGTCGAGTTCCGCATCGCCGCCGCCGACGCCAACCCCTACATCGTCCTGGCCGCGGCCCTGGGCGCCGGGCTGTGGGGCATCGAGCGGCAGCTGGAGCTGGGCGAGCCGGTGAAGGGCAACGCCTACGCCAAGACCTTCCCGCGCAAGATGGAGCTGCCGCGCACCCTGTGGGAGGCGGCGCAGCGGCTGCGCGCCTCGAAGCCGGCGCGCGCCCTGTTCGGCGACGACTGGGTGGAGCATTTCGCCGCCACCCGCGAATGGGAGGAGCGCGAATTCCGCAAGCACATCACCGATTGGGAACTGGCACGGTACTTCGAGATCATCTGAGTCGCCGTACCGGCTACGCACTCCAACGCGTCATTGCGAGCGAAGCGAAGCAATCCAGGGCTGCTCGCACCGGCCCTTGGATTGCTTCGTCGGCTTCGCCTCCTCGCAATGACGAGCCGGGACCGGCGGCGCTGCCATAGAGGAGCGTTCCATGGATCTCGGCCTGACCGGAAAGACCGTGCTGGTGACCGGCGGATCGAAGGGCATCGGCCTGGCCTGCGCCAAGGCGTTCCTGGCGGAGGGCGCCAGGGTGGCCATCGCCTCGCGCAGCCAGGCCAATCTCGACCGCGCCGCGGCGGGGCTTCCGGGCGCCGTCGCCATCGCCGCCGACCTGACCGACGCCGCGGCGGCGCTGTCGGCGGTGGAGGCGGCCGAGCGCGCGCTGGGCCCGATCGACGTCCTGGTCAACTCGGCCGGCGCTGCGCGGCGCACCCCGGCCGACGAGCTGACGCCGGCCGCCTACCGGGCGGCGATGGACGCCAAGTTCTTCTCCTACATCAGCGTCATCGACCCGGTGGTGAAGCGGATGGCGGCGCGGGGCGCCGGCGTCGTCGTCAACATCATCGGCAATGGCGGCAAGGTGCCGGCCACGGTCCATATCGCCGGCGGCGCCGCCAACGCCGCGCTGATGCTGGCCACCGCCGGCCTCGCCACCGCCTATGCCGGCAAGGGCGTCCGCGTCGTCGGCCTCAACCCCGGCCTGACCGAGACCGAGCGCGTGGCCGAGGGGCTCGCCGCCGAGACCCGGCTGCACGGCATCTCGCTGGAGGAGGCGCGGCAGCGGGCGGTGTCGCGCATCCCGCTCGGCCGCCCGGCGCGGCCGGAGGAGATCGCCGACGCCGTGCTGTTCCTGGCCTCGGCCAAGGCCAGCTACATCACCGGCGTCAACATCAGCATGGACGGGCTGCAGAGCCCCGTCCTCGTCTGAGGCGGCCGCTCGCCGATGGCGACGAACGCCGCATCCAGGGCGCCGGGCGTATCGGTCCAGGGGCTGGGCTTCCTGGTCGCGACCAGCCTGATGTGGGGGTTCAACTGGCCCCTGGTGAAGCATCTGGTGACGGTGCTGCCGCCCTTCTCCGTCCGGGCCGCCAGCGGGCTGATCGGCACGGCCATCGTGCTGGCGATCGCGCTGGCGCGCCGCGAATCCCTGCGCCCGCCGCGCGGCCAATGGGGCCGGCTGTGCCTGGCCGCCGGCCTCAACGTCACCGCCTGGATGGCGCTGACCACCCTGTCGCTGCTGTGGCTGCGGGCGTCGGAGACGACGATCCTGGCCTACACCCTGCCGCTCTGGGCCGCGCTGCTGGCCTGGCCGCTGCTGGGCGAGAAGCCGACGCTCGCCCGCGGCATCGGCCTGGTGCTCGGCCTGTCCGGCATCGTGCTGCTGGTGGCGCATGAGGCGCCGGGCGATGCCGAGATCGGCGCCAAGCTGCCGGGCGTGGCCCTCGCCCTGGCCGGGTCGATGCTGTTCGCGCTCGGCACCGTGCTGGCCAAGCGGGCGCCGGTGGCGATGCCGCCGACCGCCCTGGTGGCGTGGCAGACCGGGCTCGGCCTGCTGCCGCTGCTGCTGTTCTGGCTGCTGTTCGAGCAGCCGGACTTCGCGGCGCTGGACGGCTTCGGCTGGCTGGCGCTGGTCTATGGCGGCGCCCTGGCCTTCGGCCTCGCCTATGTCGCCTGGTTCGCGGCGCTGCGGCGGCTGCCGGCCTTGGTCGCCACCATCGGGTCGCTGATGGCGCCGGTGATCGGCGTGCTCGCCTCCGTCGCGATGCTGGGTGACCCGTTCGGCCTGCGCGAGATCGCCGCCCTGGCCCTGACCCTCGGCGGCGTCGCCCTCGCCGCCCTGGCGCGGTGAGGCGGGGCCGACCTCCGCATGCGATTTTTTTGGAATAAGGAGCGCCCCCGGATCGTCTCTGGTTACGGGGGGCCAAGCTCCCTCCACCACTGGACCCCTCAGCCCCGCCTCCTCCGGCGGGGTTCTTTTTTCGCCGGCCGGGAACGCCTACCCCGATGTCTCGGCATTGTCGGCTTGATTGAGCATCCGCCAGCGACCGAGGGACACGACCCCGAGTTCCGGTCTGGGCTCCTCGGGAAGGCCTGCGATGAACTCCAAGGAGTGGCCGTCCGGATCATCGAAGAAGACGCTGGCGGCCGGCATCCAGGAGAAGACAATCGGCTCCATTGCGGGCAGGCCGAAAGCCGGCCTCGGCTCGACCCCGGCCGCGCGAAGGGCCTGGATCGAGCGGCTCACATCCTCCAGATCGACCCTGAAGGAAATGTGCAGCCGGAACCGCAGGGGAGAGGAGTGGATCGACCACAACCCCAGCATGCTTCGTTCCCTCGTGCCGACCCAGAAGAACGCAGCGTGGCGTTCCGGCACCCTGTGGGCCATCTCGAGCCCCAGTACGTCCCGGTAGAACAGGATGGAGCGATCGAGATCGCTGACGGTCAGGTGCGTTTCGTAGAGTGAGCGGATTGGAACAACCGCCATGGCCGCCTTCCCTTCGGTCGAACGAGCATCTCGGCTCGACACCAGATCCGCCTACGCCAGCGCCTCGGCATAGGGGGCGACGGCGCGGGCCTGGCGCAGGGTCGTCGCCCACCAGCGCAGCGCCTTCAGCATCACCGTCATGGCTGCGGTCGTCTGCTCCGGCTCGACCAGCCGGCCGGCGGCGTCGAAGCGGCGCGGGGCGAAGGCCAGGCTGACCGTGTCGCGCAGCGTCACCGCGTGCAGCTCGGCGAAGACCAGGCGCAGCTGCTCCACCGCGCGCAGCCCGCCGGAGATGCCGCCGTAGCAGACGAAGGCCACCGGCTTGGCCTGCCATTCGGCATAGGCGCAGTCGATCATGAACTTCAGCACGGCCGGATAGGCGTGGTTGTACTCCGGCGTGACCACGACGAAGCCGTCGGCCCGGTCGATGCGTTCGCGGAAGGCGGTCACCCCCTCCCCGTCCCGCCGGCCGCTCCAGTCCGGCAGGCCGAGCGTGCGCGGGTCGATGACGTCGAGCGCGAAGCCGCCGGCCCGCTCGATCTCCCCGGCCGCCCAGCCGGCGACGGTGTCGCAGAACCGGCCGTCGCGGACGCTGCCGTAGATCAGGCCGATGCGGAGAGTGTCCATGATGTGCCCCTCGTTGGATGGCGAGTCGCCGGCACCCTACAAGTTGAAGTCAGCTTTAAGTCCAGAGGCTTTTTCCGATCCGGTCGTGGCGGATCGCAGACATGGCAGGGGCCGACCGGTTTGCCGAAACAGAGCTCGCCACCTATGGCATTCACTCGGCAGTTACTGGTCGAGATTCTCAGACATCCACATCTCGTCGGCACATGCCAGAACTCATAAAATGATAATCCGATATGAGCGCCAGGAACATCAGTCATTTTAATCAAACAATATCTTAAATTCAATAATTTATGCGTGACTGTGAGTCATAAATTTCCGGTAATTTGAATTACTGAACAAATAACTGCATACCATAATAATCAAAAAATAACATCTTGACTCGTCCCAGGATATCAATATGAGTCTATCTACACATGATTTGCATCCCTCTCTGCGAATAGAGAGGATCAGCTCAACCGTGAGTTCGCCGCTGCGAATCGAAAGGGTGGCGCATGCGGATCATCTTGATCATTCCAGGAGTTTTTGTGTCGGCGTGAGACGGGCGATCGCCGTCATCGGCCGGCGCCGGAGCAACTCGGCCGCGGTCTGCGGCGATCGTGGGGATCCTCCGGCGGAGGCCCGGCTCCAGTAGACGACTGGCCTCGGTCACGAGGGCTGCCCGTTGGCCGGCCTGCATCTGCCCAGTTCCTACAGCGGGAGTGTGTGATGCCAGTACTTTGCTGTCCGGCGGTCGCTGTGCCCGAACACACCATCACCATGGAGCAGACCCTGGAATTGGCCAGGCGGCTCCATGCCGATCATGAAGAGTTGCCGCTCGTCCTGCGGCTGGTCGCCAACACCGGCGTGCGCAAGCGTCACCTGGTGCAGCCGGTCGAGGACGCGCTGCATCACCCGGGTTTCGAGGCACGCAACCTCATCTATGTGCGCGAGGCCAAGGCGCGTGTACCGGCCGTGGTCGACGAGGCCCTGGCCAATGCACGGCTCACAGCGGACCAGATCGACGCGATCATCTACGTCTCGTGCACCGGCTTCATGATGCCGTCGCTCACCGCCTGGATGATCAATCATCTCGGCTTTCGCAGCGACACCCGGCAATTGCCCATCGCGCAGCTCGGCTGCGCCGCCGGCGGAGCCGCGATCAACCGCGCCCACGACTTCTGCCTGGCTCACCCCGGAGCCCATGTGCTCATCGTCGCGTGCGAGTTCTGCTCCCTGTGCTACCAGCCCACCGACCTGAGCGTCGGCAACCTGCTCTCCAACGGCCTGTTCGGCGATGCCGTGGCAGCGGCCGTGGTGCGCGGCGAGGGAGGCGTGGGGATGTCCCTGGCCCGCAACGGGTCGCGCCTCGTCCTCGGCACCGAGGATTGGATCTCCTACGCGGTCAAGGCCACCGGTTTCCATTTTCGCCTCGACCGGAGGGTGCCCAGGACGATGGAGCAGCTCGCCCCCGAGCTGCGGTCCGTGGCTGCCGAACACGGGTGGGATGCCTCCGCCCTGGACTTCTACATCATCCACGCCGGCGGGCCGCGCATCCTCGATGACCTGTCGCATTTCCTCGGCGTCGAGCCCGGGATGTTCGCCCACAGCCGCGCCACCCTCACCGAGCACGGCAACATTGCCTCCGCCGTCGTCCTGGACGCCCTGCGCCGCCTGTTCGTCGCGGGCATCGTTCCCGATGGCGCACAGGGCATCGTCGCCGGGTTCGGGCCAGGCATCACCGCCGAGATCACCCTCGGCACCTGGACCGCCAGCACCCCTCCCTCCAACGCAGAAGCCCTGATTCCAGCCCAGGAGACCGCATCATGACCGCGATACAGACGGAGATCACCCGGCAGCTGACCATCGGAGGCGACCTGACCGTCAACCGCCTCGGCTATGGCGCGATGCACCTGACCGGTCCCGGAATGTGGGGCGACCCGATCGACCCCGAGGGCGCCATTCGCCTGCTGCGCCGCGCGGTCGAGCTCGGCGTCAACTTCATCGACACGGCCGACTCCTACGGCCCGGGCAACAACGAGCAGATCATCCGCCGCGCCCTGCATCCCTACCCCGACGACCTGGTCATCTGCACCAAGGGCGGGATGCTCCGCTCGGGCCCGAAGGACTGGATCCACAGCGAGGACCGCCCTCCGTACATCGTGCCGCTGGGCCGTCCCGAGTATCTGCGCCAGCAGGTCGAATTGAGCCTGCGCAATCTCGGCGTGGAGTGCATCCGGCTCTACCAGCTGCACAGCATCGACCCGGCCGTGCCGCTCGCCGACCAGATCGGCGAACTGGCCCGCCTCCGGGAGCAGGGCAAGATCCGCCATATCGGGCTGTCGGGACAGCCCGGGGTCACGATCGACGAGCTGACCCGGGCCCGCGCGGTCGCCGACATCGTCGCGGTGGAGAACCTGTTCAACATCGCCGACCGCACCGACGAGGAAACCCTGCGTCATGCGGAGAAGCACAACATCGCCTTCATCCCCTGGTTCCCTCTGGGGCATGGCGGCCTCGTCGGGCCCGACAGCGTCCTTGCCCCGATCGCCGCCGAATACGGCGCGACGCCGTCTCAGCTCGCCCTCGCCTGGCTGCTGCACCACTCCCCGGCCACGGTGCTGATCCCGGGCACCACCTCCATCACCCATCTCGAGGAGAACGCGCGCGCCGCCGACCTCCGGCTGAGCGCTGCCGACATGGCCGCCATCACGGCTGCGGTCGACCGGGCGAAGCCCCAGATCTGGCGGCCCGAACGGTGAGCTGTCGCCCCCAACTCGACGGAGGACTTCATGAGCACGCCGAACGCACACCCCAATATCGAGACGCTGCGCGCCATCTACGCCGACCTCAGCCGGATCGCCGAATACGCCGACGACGACGTCGTGCTGCACACCGCGGATCGGGGCGTCTCGGGCCGGCCGCCGCAGGTCGCCGGGAAGGCAGCCGTTCTCGCCAAGGAGCTTGAGCTGATCCGCCAGACGGGCAGCACGCTCGTCATGGATGTCCAGGAGATCACCGCCAACGACCATTTCGGAGCCGTGCTGGGCATCCTGCGCGCGCGCCTCAACGGCAGCGAAATCGGGATGCCCTTCTGCGGATTGTGGCGCTTCCGCAACGGCCGGATCGTCGAGCACTGGGAGAACGCCTACGACGCGGCCGCTCTCGGTCGCTTCCTGGCGGGCGAGGCCCCGCCCGCGGCCACCTGACCGCCCGCCCGCGCCGGTCGCCCACGACCATCAGCCACTCTCGCCGAAGGAACCGACTGTCGTGACCTCTCCCGACCTGGCATCTGCCCCGAGCGCCCAGCCCCTCATGGCCCTGGTCACCGGCTTCTGGGCCGCGAAGACGCTGGCAGTGGCGCATGAACTCCAGCTGTTCACCCACCTCTCCGGCACCCCGGGCCTCACCATCGACGGGTGCGCGGAGCAATACGGCATGGAGCGCCGCCCGTCGGAAATGCTCCTCACCGCATGCGCCGCGCTGGGACTGCTCGAGCGGCGCGGCGAGCACTACGTCAATTCCCCGATGTCGGAGGAATATCTGGTCCGCGGCAAGCCCCGCTACTTCGGCGGCTGGGTCGAGATGGCCGACCGCCGGGAGTACCCGGCCTGGATGCGCTTGAAGGAAGCGCTGTACAGCAACCGGCCCCTCACCTGGGACCCGACCCGTCAGAAATCGTTGTTCGACGGCGAAGACCCGACGCTGGTGAACATCTTCTGGGAGGCGATGTATTCACTGTCCATCACCACCTCCCGCGTGCTGGCGGACGCGGTGGACATGTCCACCGCCAGGAGGCTGCTCGATCTGGGGGGCGGCGGAGCGGCCAACGACATCACCCTGTGCAACCACTACCCGCAACTGACGGCGACCGTGTACGACCTGCCCTTCGTGTGTGCATTGACCAAACCCAAGATCGATCAGGCCGGGCTGGGTGATCGCATCAGCCTCGTCGAAGGCGATTTCTTCGCCGATGCGGAGTTGCCCGCGGGACACGACGCCATCCTGCTGTCGATGATCCTGCACGACTGGGCCGAGGACGATTGCCGCGCCATCCTCGGCAAATGCTTTGCCGCGCTGCCGTCCGGAGGGCGCATCATCATCTCGGACCAGCTGGTCGACGACACCAAGGACGGACCGGTCGGCGCGGCCCTGATGAGCCTCAACATGCTCGTCGAGACCTGGGGGCGGAACTACACCGCAGCCGAGTATGGTGCCTGGCTCACCGTGGCCGGGTTCACCGGCATCGAGACGATCCGCTTCGATGCGCCCGCCGCCAACGGAGCGGTCCTCGGCCGAAAGCCCTGAGCTCCGCACTTCGGGCCCGGCCCACGCTTGCCAATCGGCGGCGCTCACAGCGGCTTGATCAGCCACAGCACGAGGTCGTCGTCGACCGGCACCGGCGCGCCCGGCTCGACCGGCTGCTCGCGCCAGGTGACGCCGCGGCCGTCCGGCCGGTAGCCAAGCCCGGCATAGAGCCGCTGGGCCGGGCCGTAATCGGCGTAGAGGCCGACGCCCAGGCCGATCTGCCGCCGGCCGGCCGCGCGGGCCAGGTCCTCGAAGGCACGGATCAGCGCCGAGCCGATGCCGCGGCCGCGCGCCGGGGCGGCCACGACCAGGTTGTTGACCTCCGGCACCGCGGCGGCCCGGAACGGCGGGTAGTCCGAGTCCCAGACCAGGGTGCCGTAGCCGACCGGGCGGCCGCCGTCGCAGGCCAGCAGCACCGCGCGCCGGCCGGCGGCCTGGTCGGCGAGATAGCCGGCCCAGAGCGCGGGGTCCGCGTTCCAGGCCGCGCCGCCGCCGACCGCGGCGATCCGGGCGTGATCCTCGGGGTGCAATGCGCGCAGTTCGATCGCCATGGCCGATTCCGATATCCAACGGGCGCAACCTATACATCGGCGGCCGGCCCGTCGCGATCCGCGCTGCGGCGGGCGGCGAAAGCGTGCCATGGTGGGCCCGGCGACCGGGGGACGCCGGTCGGCGAAGGAGGAGACACGAGAATGCAGCGATGGATCGCCGCCGCCCTGGCGGCATGGGCGCTGGCGGGAGCAATGGCCGCGGCGCCGGCCCGGGCCGCCGAGAAGGTCATCCTCGACACCGATTTCAGCACCGCCGGCGACGACGGCCAGGTCCTGATCATGGCGGCGCAGCTCGACCGCCAGGGGGTGATCGACCTCTTGGGCGTCACGATCGTGACCGGCAACAACTGGCTGAAACAGGAGGTCGCGGACGCGCTGCGCGCGGTCGAGCGCCTGGGGATCGCGGACCGGGTCGGCGTCTATGCCGGCGCCAACCTGCCGCTGGTGCACGACCCGGAGAGCTTCGAGAGCGAGCGCACCCTGTTCGGCTTCGGCGAGAGCTACAAGACCGCGTTCCACCGGCCGCAGCCGGGCGACGCCGATCTCGTGGCCCCGCCCGACGGCTTCGCCAAGACGGCCAAGCCGCAGAGCGAGGACGCGGTCGACTTCATCGTCGACACGGTCAAGGCGAACCCGCACGAGGTGTCGCTGCTGGTCATCGGCCCGGCCACCAACATCGCGCTGGCCGTCCGCAAGAACCCGGAGATCGTCCCGCTGATCAAGCGGATCGTGTACATGGCCGGCGCCTTCGATGTCCGGGGCAACACCACCCCGGCCGCCGAGATGAATGTCTGGATCGACCCGGAGGCGGCGCGGATCGTGATGCGTGAGCCAATCGACCAGGCGATCATCCCGCTCGACGTCACCGACATCACCCAGCTCTCGAAGGCCGATTTCGACCGCGTTATCGCCGGCGACGGGCCGATCGCGGCGCTGTTCAAGGACAGCTGGATGGCGAAGAGATTCGCCAAGGACCCGGCGGCGACCGTCAACGTCTTCGACACGCTCGCCCTCGCCTATCTGGTCGATCCCGGCTACGCCACCAGGGTCGAGGAGCTGTTCGTCGATGTCGACATCGCCTTCGGCCCCGGCTACGGCCGCACCTACGGCTATTGGCAGGAGCAGCCGACCAGGCTGCTGCAGAAGATCAAGGTGGTGAAGCAGTTCGACAACCGCCGCTTCTTCGACCTCTATGTCGACCTGATGACTCGGCCGGTGCCGGTCATGACGGCGAACTGAGACTCATGCGCCGGACGCGGCCCGGCTCGGGCCGCGATCCCTCTTGGGAAATCCGGGGCGAAGGCCGCAAGATGCGCGCCGCAGAGAGGCTGTCCCGAGACGAGGAATGACCCGGATCCTGAAGACCATCACGCCGGTGAACGGCGGCATCTATGTCGAACGGCCGCTGGCGACGCCGGCCGAGGCCGAGGTGGCGCTGGCCCGCGCCCGGACCGCCCAGGCGGAATGGCGGCGCGTGCCGGTCTCCGAACGCGCGCGCCTCTTGTCCGCCGCGGTCGACGCCTTCGTCGCCGCGGGGCCGGAGATCGCGCGCGAGATCACCTGGCAGATGGGCCGGCCGGTCCGCTACACCCCCGGCGAGGTGCGCGGCTTCGAGGAGCGGGCGCGCTACATGATCTCGGTCGCCGAGGGCGCGCTGGCCGACATCGATGTCGGGCCGAAGGAAGGCTTCCGCCGTTTCATTCGGCGCGAGCCGCTGGGCACCGTCTTCGTCGTCGCGCCCTGGAACTACCCCTACCTGACCGCGGTCAACGCCGTGGTCCCGGCGCTGATGGCCGGCAATGCGGTGATCCTGAAGCATTCGCACCAGACGCCGCTCTGCGCCGAGCGCTTCGCCGAGGCCCTGGCCGATCTGCCGCCCGGCGTGTTCCAGCACATCCATGCCGATCACGAGACCACGGCGAAGATGATCGGCAGCGGCGCGGTCGACTTCGTCGCCTTCACCGGATCGGTCCCCGGCGGCCGGGCGGTCGAGGAAGCGGCGTCCGGCCGCTTCGTCGGCGTCGGGCTCGAGCTCGGCGGCAAGGACCCCGGCTATGTCCGCGCCGATGCCGACCTGAAGCACGCGGTCGAGACGCTGGTCGACGGCGCCTTCTTCAACTCCGGCCAATCCTGCTGCGGCATCGAGCGGATCTATGTCCACGCCTCGGTCTACGACGCCTTCGTCGAGGGCGCGGTCGAACTGACCAAGCAATACGTGCTGGGCGACCCGACCGAGGAGGCGACGACGCTGGGGCCGATGGTCCGGGCCTCGGCCGCCGATTTCGTGCGCGGCCAGACCGAGGAGGCGGTGCGCCGGGGCGCCCGCGCCCTGATCGACGCCAACGGCTTTGCCGCCGACAAGCCCGGCACGCCCTATCTGGCGCCGCAGATCCTGACCCAAGTCGACCATTCGATGCGGGTGATGACCGAGGAGAGCTTCGGCCCGGTCGTCGGCATCATGAAGGTGGCGTCGGACGAGGAGGCGGTGCGGCTGATGAACGACAGCCCCTATGGCCTGACCGCCGCGGTCTTCACCCGCGACGTCGACGCCGCCATCGCCATCGGCGACCAGGTCGCGACCGGCACCTGGTTCCTGAACCGCTGCGACTATCTCGACCCGGCCCTGGCCTGGACCGGGGTCAAGGACTCCGGCCGCGGCTGCACCCTCTCGACGCTCGGCTACGACTATCTCACCCGGCCGAAATCCTTCCATCTGCGGCTGCCGGGGTAGGCCAGCTGTTTGTTCTTTTGATTGTCATTGCCGGGCTTGACCCGGCAATCCAGAAAATGTCGACGGTCTCTGGATGCCCGGGTCAAGCCCGGGCATGACAGCAAAGAGGCGGTCAAAGACAGGGCGGATGAAGGCGACGATGCTCAAAGGCAACTGGAATTACCCGACCGCGGTGAAGTTCGGCCCCGGCCGGATCAAGGAGCTGCCGGACCTGTGCAAGGCCCATGGCCTGAAGCGGCCGCTGCTGGTGACCGATCCCGGCCTGGCGAAGCTGGCGATGATCGGCGACGCCGTTGCCGCCAACGAGGCGGCCGGCGTCCCCACCGTGGTGTTCAGCGACGTCAAGCCGAACCCGACCGGGAAGAACGTCGCCGACGGCGTCGCCGTCTACAAGGCCGGCGGCCATGACGGCGTCATCGCTTTCGGCGGCGGCAGCCCGCTGGACGCCGGCAAGGCCATCGCCTTCCATGCCGGCCAGTCGCGCCCGCTGTGGGACTTCGAGGATATCGGCGACTGGTGGACCCGCGCCGACGCGTCGAGGATCGCCCCGGTGATCGCCGTCCCGACCACCGCCGGCACCGGGTCGGAGGTCGGGCGCGCCGGCGTCATCACCGACGAGGAGGCGCATGTGAAGCGCATCATCTTCCACCCGAAGATGATGCCGGTCGCGGTCATCGCCGACCCGGAGCTGACCCTGGGCCTGCCGCCGCACGTCACCGCCGCCACCGGCATGGACGCGCTGGCGCATTGCCTCGAGGCCTTCTGCGCCCCCGGCTTCCACCCGATGGCCGACGGCATCGCGCTGGAAGGCATCCGGCTGATCCGGGAATGGCTGCCGGTCGCGGTGAAGGACGGCCGGAACCTGGAGGCGCGCAGCAACATGCTGGTCGCCGCCAGCATGGGCGCCACCGCCTTCCAGAAGGGGCTGGGGTCGATCCATTCCCTCGCCCACCCGCTGGGCGCGCTGTACGACGCCCATCACGGCCTCTTGAACGGCATCCTGATGCCCTACTGCATGGTCCACAACCGCGACGCCATCGAGGGGCGGATGGAGCGCCTCGGCCGCTACATCGACCTGTCGAAGCCCGGCTTCGACACCGTGCTGGTCTGGGTGCTGGATCTGCGCCGCGAGATCGGCATCCCGCACACGCTGAAGGAGATCGGCATCGGCGACAACCGGGCCGAGGAGATCGGCCGCATGGCCGAGGCCGACCCGTCGACCGGCAGCAACGCCAAGCCGGTCAAGGCCGACGACCTGCGCGC
The DNA here is from genome assembly GCF_000423185.1 of Inquilinus limosus DSM 16000. Taxonomy (GTDB): domain Bacteria; phylum Pseudomonadota; class Alphaproteobacteria; order DSM-16000; family Inquilinaceae; genus Inquilinus; species Inquilinus limosus. Next base: position 65,717 of record NZ_AUHM01000019.1, read on the forward strand.
GGTGTTCGTCGACGCGGTGAACGGCCGGCTCTGACGCCGGCCGTTGTGCGCGGCGGCGGGGCGCCGGCGGAGAGCCTCCGCCGGCGCCGCAGCGCCCCGCTCAGATGCCCTGGCCGCCCGACACCTCGATCCGCTGCGCATTCACCCAGCGGTTGTCCTCGGACAGCAGGCTCGCGATCATCGGCCCGATGTCGTCCGGCAGGCCGGCGCGGCCGAGCGCGGTGATGTCCGCGAAGATCCTGTTGATCTCCGGGTTGTCGCGGACGGCGCCGCCGCCGAAATCGGTCTCGATCGCGCCCGGCGCCACCGTGTTGACCGCGATCCCGCGGCCGCCCAGCTCCTTGGCCATGTACCGGGTCAGCACCTCGACCGCGCCCTTCACCGCCGCGTAGGCGGCATAGCCGGGATAGGACGTCCGGGTCAGGCCGGAGGACAGGTTCACGATGCGGCCGCCATCGGCGATCAGCGGCAGCAGCGTCTGGGTGAGGAAGTACACGCCCTTGAAGTGAACATTGACCAGCCCGTCGAACTGCGCCTCGGTCGTCTGGCCGATCAGGGCGTAGTCGCCGTGGCCGGCATTGTTCACGAGATGGTCGAACGTCTCCCGCGACCAGGTTTCGCGCAGCGCCGTCCGCAGGCGTTCGGCGAAGGGCGCGAAGGCGGCGACGTCGCCGGTGTCGAGCTGGAAGGCGACCGCCTTGCGGCCCATCGCCTGGATCTCGGCGACGACAGCCTGGGCGTCTTCGCCCCGGCTGCGGTAGGTGAGGATGACGTCGCCGCCGCGGCGGGCGATGCTGAGCGCGGTGTTGCGGCCGAGCCCGCGGCTGCCGCCGGTCACGAGGGTGATCTTGGTCATGGTCCGACTCCTGTGGAAACGACCACCCCGATATCGGGCCGGGGAGCCGGACGTTGTTGCCGGAAGCTCGATCTTCTTTGCCTAATCCTCCGAAACGGCGAGCGCTGCCGGCCGCGACGCGGTAGGCTCCCTGCATGACCACTCTGCTCGATGCCGTACGCCGCTACGCGGAGGCGAACGCCGACGCGAACGGCGTGGCGCGGACCCCGATCCCGGGCCTCACGGCCGTGCGCGCCACCGTCCCCAGCGGCCTCGAATACGCGATCTCCCGGCCGCTCGCCTGCCTCGTGCTGCAGGGACGCAAGCATATCGCGATGGGAGCCCGGGCCTTCTCCTTCGCCGCCGGCGATTCGCTGCTGATCACCGCGGACGTGCCGACCGTGAGCCAGATCACGCAGGCGAGCGTCGCCGCCCCCTATTATTCGCTGGTGCTGGAGCTCGACCCGGCGGTCATCGCGGATCTGGCGGTGCAGATGGGGACCGTGACGGTGCCCGAGCACGCGCCCGTGCGGATCGAGCCGACCGATGCCGAGGTCGCCGACGCGGCGCTGCGGCTGATGCGCCTGCTCGACCGTCCGGCATCGGTGCCGGTGCTGCAGGCGCAGCTCGTGCGCGAGATGCACTACTGGCTTCTGGCCGGACGGCACGGCGCGGCGATCCGGCGTCTCGGCTGGCCGGATGGCCATGTGCGGCGCGTGGCCCGTGCGGTCGCGGTGCTCCGGACCGAATTCGCGCAGCCGCTGCCGGTCGAGCGCCTGGCGGCGGTGGCGGGGATGAGCCCGTCGTCGTTCCACCATCATTTCCGCGCCGTGACCTCGCTCTCGCCGCTGCAGTTCCAGAAGCAGTTGCGCCTGATCGAGGCGCGCCGGCTGATGCTGTCGGAAGGAGCGACCGCGAGCAGTGCGGCGTTCGCCGTCGGCTACGAGAGCGTGTCGCAGTTTACGCGGGAGTACGGCCGGATGTTCGGCCTGCCGCCCGTCCGGGAGACGAAGGCGGCGAAGGACGAAACCCGGGCGGGCGGGCCGGGATGACCGCCGGGATGACCGGCGGCGGCTGCGCCGGTTGCCCTCTACTCGCGCGACAGATTGCATTCCGTCGACCGTGTCGCATTGAAAATTATTAACTCCATCGCGGTGCACGGCGGCCGTAGATGTGGTCCGGGCACCCAGGCCGGACAGCGCCTGCGGTGTGCCCCGGCTATGGGGTTCGGACATGAAGCGCTCGGTTTTAGGGATCGTCGCGGTCCTGGGCATCGCCGTTGCCGCCGTCGCGTGGCAGCGTTTCGGCAACGCGGATGCGATCGAGCGCAGCGGCAAGACCGCCGAGGCGGGCGGCGCAGGCCAGCCCGGGTCGAAGAGCGCGGGCCGGGCCATCCCCGTGGCGACGGCGCCGGTGCAGCAGAAATCGGTCGCCACCACCCTGTCCGCCATCGGCACGGTCGAGCCGATCTCGACCGTCCAGGTCAGCTCGCGCATCGACAGCCAGGTGATGCAGGTGCATGTCGCCGACGGCCAGACCGTCCAGGCCGGCGACCTGCTGTTCACCCTGGACGACAAGCCGCCCAAGGCCCAGGAGGCGCTGGCCCAGGCCAATCTCGCCAAGGACCAGGCGATGCGCGGCCAGGCCGAGGCGGATGTCGAGCGCGACAAGCCGCTGGTCAAGACCGGCGCCGTCTCGCAGCAGGCCTATGAGCAGGCGGTCGCGACGGCCAAGGCGGCCGAGGCCACCGTCGCCGCTGACCAGGCCAGCCTGGACCAGGCGCAGCTGACCCTCTCCTACACCCAGATCCGGGCGCCGATCACCGGGCGGCTCGGCGTCGTGGCGGTGACCGCCGGCAACCTGGTCAAGGCCAACGGCAGCAGCGGCAGCAGCTCCGATTCCGGCACCGCCGCCACCGGCCTCGTCACCATCACCCAGATGACGCCGATCCGGATCGCCTTCACCGTGCCGGAGCGGAACCTCGACGCCGTCCGCGCGGCGATGGCGGGCCCGACCCCGCCGAAGGTCGACGCCTTCAGCAACGACGGCAAGACCCATCTCGCGACCGGGACCCTGACCTTCGTCAACAGCACGGTCGACACCAAGTCGGGCACGATCCCGCTGAAGGCCACCTTCGACAACACCGGCCAGGCCCTGTGGCCCGGCCAGTTCGTCCAGGTCTCGCTCACGCTCGGCACCCAGCAGGACGCGGTCACCGTGCCCACGGTGGCGCTGCAGGCCGGCCAGGACGGCGCCTATGTCTTCGTCGCCCGGCCGGACGGCACCGCCGAGCAGCGCCCGGTCACGGTGGCGCGCACGAACGGCGACGAGGCGGTGATCGCCCAGGGGCTGAAGCCCGGCGAGCAGGTGGTAACGGAAGGCCAGCTGCGGCTGATGCAGGGGTCGCGGATCGCCGTCCGCGGTGCCGCGCCGGCGCCCGCCGGCAGCACGGGCCCCGCCGCCAATCCGGCCTGACCAGCCCTAGTCGATGTCCCCTCTCCTGCCCGATACCATCGCCTTCGCGGGTCTCGCCAGCGATATCCCTTTGCCTCTCCCGCTTGCGGGAGAGGTCGGAACCGCGGCAGCGGTTCCGGGTGAGGGTGGCTCGATCGTCCTCATAGGAGCACTGCTCCAACATCGAGAGCGGATCGCCCGCTCGCCTGTGGCGAAGCCTGTGAACTCGGCACGGCCGCGATGCCCTCACCCGGACATCCTGCGGATGTCCGACCTCTCCCGCAAGCGGGAGAGGCAATCTGTTTGCTCGTCCACGATCGGCGATCGGGCACATCCGCAAATCCGGTAGCCCCAGAGACGGAGATCCAGCCATGATCCTCTCGGAGCTGTGCATCCGCCGGCCGGTGATGACGACGCTGCTGACCGCGGCGATGGTGCTGGCCGGCGCCTTCGCCTACAACCAGCTGCCGGTCGCGGCGCTGCCGAACACCGATTTCCCGGTGATCAACGTCTCCGCCAGCCTGCCGGGCGCCAGCCCGGACACGATGGCGAGCTCGGTGGCGACGCCGCTGGAGAAGCAGTTCGAGACCATCGCCGGCATCCAGACGATCAGCGCCACCTCGACCCAGGGCCAGACCTCGATCACCCTGGAATTCGACCTGAGCCGCAACATCGACGCCGCCGCGGCCGACGTGCAATCGGCGATCACCGCCGTGCAGCGCCAGCTGCCGACCGAGATGACGACGCCGCCGAGCTACCGCAAGGTCAACCCGGCCGATGCGCCGATCCTGCTGCTGGCGATCAGCAGCCCGACCCTGCCGCTGTCGACCCTCGACGCCTATGCCGAGCAGGTGATCTCGCCCAGCCTGTCGACCCTGTCGGGCGTGGCCCAGGTGCAGATCTACGGCAGCCAGAAATATGCGGTGCGGATCCAGGTCGACCCCGACGCCCTGAGCCATCGCGGCATCAGCATCGACGACATCCGCAGCGCCGTCGCCAAGGCCAACGACAACTCGCCGGTCGGCACGCTGCAGGGGCCGCAGCAGCAGCTGATCCTGCAGGCCAACACCCAGCTCTACGACGCCAAGGCCTTCGCCAGCCTGATCGTCGCCTCGCCGAACGGCATGCCGGTCCGCCTCGGCGACGTCGCCAAGGTGATCGATTCCGTCGAGAACGACCAGGTGGCCAGCTGGTACGGCGACACGAGGTCGATCATCCTCGCGGTGCAGCGCCAGCCGGACGCCAACACCGTCGCCATCGTCGACGCGGTCAAGGACCTGCTGCCGAAGTTCCAGGCCGATCTGCCGCCTTCGGTGTCGCTGCACGTGCTGAACGACCGGTCGACCTCGATCCGCCAGGCGATCGAGGATGTGCAGTTCACGCTCGGCCTCACCATCGCTCTGGTGGTGATGGTGATCTTCCTGTTCCTGCGCCGCCTCTCGGCCACCATCATCCCGACCGTCACCGTGCCGATCTCGCTGGTCGCCACGGTGGCCGGCATGTATCTGTGCGGCTTCTCGATCGACAACATCTCGCTGCTGGGCCTGACGCTGTCCGTCGGCCTCGTGGTCGACGACGCGATCGTGATGCTGGAGAACATCGTCCGCTACATCGAGAAGGGCATGAAGCCCTTCGAGGCGGCGCTGAAGGGCGCGCGCGAGATCGGCTTCACCATCCTGTCGATCACTCTGTCGCTGGTGGCGGTGTTCATCCCGGTGCTGCTGATGGGCGGCGTGGTCGGCCGGATCTTCAACGAGTTCGCGGTCGTGGTGACCATGGCGATCGCGGCCTCGGCCTTCGTCTCGCTGACGCTGACGCCGATGATGTGCTCGCGCTTCCTGCGCGGCCATGACGAGGAGAAGCCGGAAGGCCGGATCGGCCGGACGCTGGAAGCCGGCTTCGACGCCGTGCTCGGCCTCTATTCCCGCACGCTGGCCTGGTGCCTGCGCCACCGCGCGGCGATGCTGCTGGTCTTCTTCGGCACCATCGCCGGCACCTGGCTCCTGTTCACGACGATCCCGAAGGGCTTCTTCCCGACCGAGGATATCGGCCAGCTGCAGGTCACCACCCAGGCACGGCAGGACATCTCCTTCGACGCCATGGTCGCGCTGCAGAGCCAGGTGCGCGACGTGTTCCTGCACTCGCCCTTCGTCGACAGCGTCGGCTCCTCGGTCGGGGCGGTCGGCTACGGCGGCACGCTCAACACCGGCCGGCTCTTCGTCCAGCTCAAGCCCAAGGACCAGCGGCCGCCGCTCGACACCGTGATCCCGACCCTGCGCCGGCAGCTCGCCGGCATCTCCGGCATCGACACATACATGGTGCCGGTCCAGAACCTGCGGATCGGCGGCCGCTCCTCCTCCGCCCAGTACCAGTTCGTGATGCAGGGGCTGGACCAGAAGCAGCTCTACGACTGGGCCGGCAGGATGACGACGGAGATGCGCCGCTCGCCGGTGCTGCAGGACGTGTCCAGCGACCTGCAGCTCAACGCCCTGCAGGCGACGCTGACCATCGACCGGGACAAGGCGGCGCAGCTCGGCATCGCGAACGAGGACCTGCGGGCCACGCTCTATGGCGGCTTCGGCACGCAGCAGATCTCGACCATCTACACCGCGGCCGACAGCTACGAGGTGATCCTGGAGGTCGACCCTTCGACGCCGTGGGGCGCCGACTCGCTCGACAAAATCTATGTCCGGTCGTCGAACGGGTCGCTGGTGCCGCTCAGCGCCTTCGCCACGGTCACCCGCACCGCCGGGCCGCTGTCGGTGAACCAGCAGGGCCAGCTGCCCTCGGTCACCATCTCCTTCAACCTGGCCGCGAACCGTTCGCTCGGTGACGCCACGGCGGAGATCGACCGGATCAAGGCCGAGATCGGCCTGCCCGTCACCATCACCACCGGCTATGCCGGCACGGCCCAGGTGTTCCAGGATTCGCTGGCCAATCAGGGCCTGCTGCTGCTCGGCGCGGTGCTGACGATCTATATCGTGCTCGGCATCCTGTACGAGAGCTTCACCCACCCGCTGGTGATCCTGTCCGGCCTGCCCTCGGCCGCGATCGGCGCGCTGGGCACGCTGATGCTGTTCCGCACCGACCTGTCGGTGATCGCGATCATCGGCGTCCTGATGCTGATCGGCATCGTCAAGAAGAACGCGATCATGATGATCGACTTCGCGCTCGGGGCGCAGCGCAACGACGGGCTGGCGCCGCGCGACGCGATCTACCGCGCCTGCACGCTGCGCTTTCGGCCGATCATGATGACCACCATGGCGGCGCTGATGGGCGCCCTGCCGATCGCGGTCGGCCAGGGCGCCAGCGCCGAGCTGCGCCAGCCGCTGGGCCTCGCCGTGGTCGGCGGCCTCCTGGTGTCGCAGCTGCTGACGCTCTACATCACTCCGGTGCTGTACCTCTATGTCGAGGACCTGACCCGTGGTGCCCTGGCGCTGGGCCGCCGCTTCCGGCGTGCGCCGGATGTAGGAAGCGCCACCGGCCACGCCCCGGCAGAATAGTCGCCGCTGGTGAGAACCCCCTCACCCTCCCATCGCCGACGCGATGAGCCCTCCCTCTCCCCGAGGAGAGGGATACCGAAGCGCCGTACCCTTCACCTCTCCTTGGGGAGAGGTCGAAATCGCGCAGCGATTTCGGGTGAGGGGGGAAAGCCGGCCGGCAGCTTCACCGCCGCCGGAACACCGGTCCCAGCGGCCGCAGCCGCACCCCTTCGCGCAGCCGGGTGAAGGGCTGGGCCGCCGGGTCGGCCAGGTTCGGGCCCGGGGCCTCGACCACCAGCACCGCCTCGGCGATCGGCTTGAAATCGGCGCGGAAATGGACCGAACTCTTCAGCGCCAGGATCTTCTGCGCCGCGGGCTCGACGCCGAGATGGCGGAACATCGCCTGGTCGGCCGCCTGCTGCTTGCGGCTGCACACCGCGACGCGGACGCCGCCCGGGTGGCGCAGCAGCGCCATCGGGCCGAGCTGCATGCGGTTGCCGCCGTAGAACGGGCCGGTGCCGATGAATCGGCCGTCGCCCAAGGCCTCCACCGTCCAGGCCGCCTCGAGCGGCCGCTGCCCGGCGTAGAAGCTGCCCGCGCCGATGCCGCGATTCAGCACTGCCCCCTGCCCCGCCGCATGCGCCGCCTCGGCGGTCGCGGGATCCGCCAGCAGGCCCAGCACCGCCCCTTCCGCGCCGCCGCGGATCAGCGCCTCCAGCAGCACCACCCCGTCGGATTCGGCACCGCCGCCGGGATTGTCCTGGGTGTCGGCCAGCACCACCGGCCGCCGCGCCCCGGCTGCCAGCCGCTTCGCCTCCGCCACCGCCGCGTCGGGCGGCAGCAGCGCGGCGACGAAATCCGGCTCGGCCGCGGCGATCGCGGCCGTCATCTCGTCCACCGCCGCGGCCAGCGCATGGGGATCGGTGCCGTAGCCGACCAGGCTGGGGCCGCAATCGGCGAAATCCGCCGCCGGAAAGCCCATGGAGAAGCCGAGCAAGACGCCGTGCTGACGCTCCAACTCGGCCATCAGGGCGTAGAGGCGGCGCGCCGGGTCGGCCAGGGTGCATTGCGCCACCAGCGAGACCAGGAACTCCGTCTGCCGGAGCGCCTTGTCCGGACGCCAGCCGGCGAAGATGCGGTCCAGCAGCGCCGCCGCCCGCGCCCCGGTCTCGGCCATGTCGACATGCGGATAGGTGCGGAAGGGCACCAGGAGGTCGGCGAGGTCGACCATCCGCCGGGTGACGTTGGCATGCAGGTCGAGGCTCGCCACCACCGGGACGTCCGGCCCGGTCACGGCGCGGATGCGGGCCAGGATCTCGCCCTCGCCGTCCGCCACGCTCTCGGTGACCATCGCGCCGTGCAGGTCGAGATAGACGGCGTCGACCGGCCCGGCGGCGCGCAGATCCTCGACCAGCATCGCCGTGATCCGCTCGAAGGCGTCGTCGGTGACCGGCGCCGAGGGCGCGGCCGAGCACCACAGCAGCGGCGCGATGCCGTGCCCCGCCGCCGTGGCGGCCTCGATGAAGCCGGCCGCCGGCAGGTTGATCCCGGCCAGCGCCGGCGCCAGCGCCTCGCCCCGCGACAGGCCGGGCCAGCCATCGGCCATCTCGAACTGGCCGTAGCCCGCCTTCACGCCGGCGAAGCTGTTGGTCTCGTGCAGGAACCCGCCGACCGCGATCCTCATGCCGCTGCTCCCCCCACCCCCGCCGTCCGGGCGGTCACGGATGCTTGTGGATCGGGTCGACCCAGTAGACGGTCTCCGGTTTTTCCACCGGCTCGATGTCGAGATTGACCACCACCGCCTCGTTGTCGCTGCGCACCAGCACGCATTCCAGCGGCTCGTCGGTCGAGGCGTTGATCTCCTGATGCGGCACATAGGGCGGCACGAAGATGAAGTCGCCCGCCTCGGCCTCGGCCACGTATTCCAGCTTCTCGCCCCAGCGCATGCGGGCGCGGCCGCGGACGACGTAGATCACGCTCTCCAGCGGGCCGTGGTGGTGCGCGCCGGTCTTGGCGTCGGGATGGATGGTGACGGTGCCGGCCCAGATCTTCTGCGCCCCGACCCGGGCGGCGTTGATCGCCGCCTTGCGGTCCATGCCCGGCGTCTGGGCGGTGTTGGGGTCGAGATCGGTGCCGCGAATCACGCGCACCCCGTTCAGGCGCCAATCCGGGGCTTCGTGGTGATGATGCTCGGTCATGCTTGGGTCCGTCCGGAAACTCCCGCGGCGTGGCAGCCTCGCCAGGCTCGAGCCGCGGTCACCCTGCCTCCGGACGGCGGCGGGCGCAACCCCGTCGTCAAGGCCCGCCGCCCGCCGGACTTGATCCAGCTTGCCGGTGGTCACCGCCGGCATCACGTCTCTCGACAGCGACGGTCCTCATTCAGAACAAGATGCGTAAAAATTGAAGAACAATTCTACCGATCTTGCCGAGCAATTTGAACTCATAGAAGGTAATTTTATTATATAAATGAGAAATAATATTTTTATATGCAATGATTAAGATACAAATTTCAAAATACAGTGCAATTCTCCGTTGAAAAAAATCAGGATGGATGATCGAATTTGGATATTATCAAGCTTGGTTTCGGAGGACAGGACATGGCGAATTTCGAAGGTACTGCCGGCGCAGACATCATCCCTCCAGTCCTCACGGGCGCGGTCGTCGGGATCGGAAACGATACGATCAGCGGCCTGGGCGGCAACGACCTCATCGCCGGATATTCCGGCAATGACGTCATCTCCGGCGGCACCGGCGCCGATGTCATCATCGGCGGCATTCTCAACGTCGTCGGCGGGATCGGCAGTATCCAGCTCTCCGGCGTCGACACGGCGGACTACTCGACATCCGCATCGGCCGTGTTCGTCAACCTCGCCAGCACGGGCGCCCTGGACATCGACATTCTGGGCATCAATCTCGGGCTCACCGGCGTCACCACCGGCCGCGGCGGCGATGCGGAAGGCGACAGCCTGGTCGGCATGACCAGCCTCACCGGGTCGGCCTTCGATGACTACCTGGGTGGCAACGTCAACGAAAACACCCTGATCGGCGGCGCCGGCAACGACAATCTCGCGGGCAACGGCGGCGCTGATGTCCTGAACGGCGGCGCCGGCACCCAGGACATGGCGGACTATATCTCCTCCAACGCCGGGGTGACGGTCAGCCTCGTCACCGGCACCGGCACCGGCGGCCACGCCGCGGGCGACACCCTGACCGGCATCGAATGGCTGCGCGGCAGCGCCTTCAACGACGCTCTGACCGGCGACGGCAACGCCAACCGCCTGTCCGGCCTCGCCGGCACGGACACGCTCGATGGCGGTGCCGGCAATGATCAGTTGATCGGCGGCGCCGGGCAGGACACCCTGACCGGGGGCGCCGGTTTCGACACTGCCCTCTACGACAACGCCTCCGCCGGCGTGACGGCGAGCCTGCTCAACCCCGCGGCGAATAACGGGGATGCCGCCGGCGACAGCTACAGCAGCATCGAGAACCTCGTCGGCAGCGCCTTCAATGACGTCCTGACCGGCGACAACGGCTCCAACTATCTACAAGGCTGGCGCGGCGACGACACGCTCAACGGCCGCGGCGGCGCCGACATCCTGCACGGTGGCGCCGGCGCGGACACCTTCGTCTTCTCCTCCATCGCCGACGCCTCCGCCAGGGCGCCCGACGTGATCAGGGACTTCTCCCAGAGCCAGGGCGATACGATCGACGTGTCGGGCATCACCGGCGGGAACGGCAGCTTCATCGGCACGGACGCGTTCAGCGGCGTCGCCGGCGAAGTCCGTATCAATGTGGGTGTCACCCAGACCGCCGTCTACATCGATGCCAATGGCGACGGCACGGCCGATGCGCAGGTCCGCCTCACAGGTGGGGCGGTCACGCTGACGGCGGACGATTTCGTCCTGTAATCCGCAGCCTCCCCGCCGAGGGGACATGGGCCGCCCGGTCGCCGGGCGGCCCTTTTTGCGAGAGGCCGCCTGCCTGTCTCACCTCAGGGGCCTATTGCCGGCCTTACCTGTCCTTCGGCAGCTTCTCGGCGATGCCGTAGAGCTTCTGGCGGCGATCCATTTCTTCCCAGATCTCGCCGGGGCTGATCTCCAGCTCGGTCAGCAGCACGGTCAGATTGAACATCAGGTCGGCCGTTTCCTCGATCACCGCCTGGCGCTCGCCCTGGACCGCGTCGATCGCCACCTCGGCCGCTTCCTCGACCAGCTTCTGCGCCATCTTCGGCACGCCGCTGTCGATCAGCTTCGCGGTGCGCGAACTGAACTGCATGCGCGACCGCCGCTCCCGCAGATCCTCTGCCAGAGCCTGCAACCGATCCCATTCAAGCGCCCGGCCCATATCCGTCCCCCTGATCCGCTTCCCTCCGGGAACCGCCTCCCAACGGCCCTCGCGAGATGCTGCGCCGCAAAAGCGGCGCCCGATTGTCCCTTCCGCCACACAGCCGCCCCGGGCTGTCCGGGACGCGACCGAATTCCATCGGCCAGCGCCAGAACCTGCAATTTGCACACCTGTGCAAGCTCGACATGAAAGGACCGGCCTGTCAACTATTCATGGCATACCACCCTGGGGATTACGCCTAATTGTGGTGGTTGCCATATGCACGGCCGTGCATATGATCATCGGTCGGCCGTCCGGACGGGCGGCCTCACACCGGCAGGTTTCCGTATTGACGCGTCGCCGCAGCTTCGCCAGCGCCCAGCAGGTGGCCGACCGGGCGGGCGTCTCCCGCTCCGCCGTCTCGCGCACCTTCACCCCCGGGGCCAGCGTCTCGGCCGAGACGCGCCGCCGGGTGCTGGAGGCGGCGGAGGCGCTGGGCTACCACGTCAACCACCTGGCCCGCGGCCTGACCCGGCGGTCCAGCAACATCGTCTGCATCGTCGCCTCGGACCTGGAGACGCCGCTGCGGTCGCGGATGGTCGGCGCCCTGACCGACCGGCTGCAGCACAGCGGCCGAGTCGCCATGCTGATCGGCACCAGCGGCCGGGGCGACGCCGACGCCCAGTCGGCGCTGCGGCAGATCCTGAACTACCGCGCCGACGCCACGGTCGTGCTGTCCGGCACGCCGTCGGAGGAGATCACCCGGCTGTGCATCGCCGCCGGCCAACGTGTGGTGCTGATCAACCGCGACGACCGGATCGAGGGGCCGGACAACATCGCGGTCGACAGCGCCCTGCCCGGCCGGGTGGCGGTGGCAGCCTTCCGCCGCGCCGGCTGCCGGCGGCCGTGCCTGGTCACCTCGGCCCAGGGCACGCCCGCGCTCCTGGCCCGCGAGGCGAGCTTCCTCGCCGCCGCCCGGGCGGAGGGGCTCGAGCCGGCGGTCTGGCGCGGCGGCCGCACCGTCTACGCCACCGGCCGGGCCGCGGCGCACGACCTGCTGCTGCGGCCGGACCGGCCGGACGCCGCCTTCTGCATCAACGACCTGGTCGCCTTCGGCTTCCTCGACGCCGCCCGCCACGACCTGGGCCTGCGCGTGCCCGAGGACCTCTGCGTCATCGGCTTCGACAACACCGAGCAGGCCGGCTGGTCCGCCTATGACCTGACCACCTTCGACCAGTCGGTCGAGGCGACCGGCGACGCGGTGATGGCCGCCCTGGACGCGCCGGAGGGTGCGGTGCCGTTGCGGCTGACGATCCCGGCGCCGCTGGTCTGGCGCCGGACCGTGCGCGGCCCGGCGCCGGACCGGGCGCGCTGAAGCGGCTCAGAGCACGAAGTCGCCCGCCACAAGCGCGATGCTGCCCGTGAGCTGGATGTGGAAGTCCGAGGTGCCGTCGCCGTTGACGTCGCCGGCGACGGTGGTGACGCCGCCGCTGACGGCATAACGGAGCTGCCCTGCGGTGCCGGTGTAGAGGCCGGTGCCGATGAAGGTGAAGGCTTGGTTACCGGTGGCGCCCGTGTTGGCGTCAATCACCGACAGGTCGATCCTGTCGCCCTGCGCGTGGCTGAAATCGGTGATCCGGTCGGCACCGGCCCCGACCGGGCTGTGGATCGTGCCGCCATAGACGAAGCGGTCGGCCCCGGCGCCGCCGGTCAGCGTGTCCTTCCCGCGAGCACCGTTGAGGATGTCGCTGCCCCCCCAGCCTTGCAGCACGTTGGCCCCGTCGTTTCCGACCAGGCTGTCGACGCCTTGGCTGCCGGAGATGTTCTCGATTCCGGTCAGCGTGTCGCCAGCGGCATCGCCGCCGCTGCCAGTACCGGTGAGCAGGCTGACCGTGATCCCGGTGGAGCCGGTGTAGTAGCTGGCCGTATCGACGCCAGCGCCGCCATTGAGCGTGTCCCCGCCTGTCCCACCGCGGAGCACGTCGTCGCCGGCTCCGCCGTCCATGACGTCGCGCAGCGAATCGCCATCCAGGACTTCGTTGGCCGCCGTCCCGACGGTCGTGCGGACCAGCGCATCCACCGAGCTGCGGATCGCGGTGCCGCTGTCGTCGCCGAACTCGCTCTCGCGCACACTGGCGATGAGCCCATCGGCCAGGCCGGCGATCTCGCCTTCGAGGGTGAGAGTGTCGACGGCATGGTTGGCGCCGAGGGCGGCGCTGCTCTGATTATAGGCTTGATAGTAGAACGACTCCCCATCGTTCCAGCCGACCACGAAATAGCCGTTGGAGAGGACGGTGATCGTCGGGAGACCCTGATCGCCCGCGGTGGTGGAGTTGGCCCTGAGGTGGCCGCTGCGCGCCGATCCGTCCGCATTGAAGACCTGGACGGCGATATCGGTGCCGGTCCCCCAGCCATTGTCGGTGTAGGCCACGACGAAGCCGCCGTCCCGCAGGGCGGCCACCTGGATGTCCTGGTTGATCGTGCCGGTGCTGTCGATCGAATGATGGCCGCCCACCGCGGCGCCCGCGGAATTGTAGAGCTGGAACCAGACCGAGTGGCTGCCCCCGGCGCTCGCGGACTGCTCCCAGGCCACGACCAGACCTCCGGAGGCGAGGCCGGCGACCGAGGCGTGATCGGTGGCCAGCGTGGTCGAGGTATCGACGAGGATCGCTCCGCCGTTGAGGGTTCCGTCCGCGTTGTACCGCTGCACCTGGAGGTCGGTGTTGCCGCTGCCCCAGTCGCGGGTGAAGGCGATCGCGAACCCGCCCGAGCTCAGCGCCGTCACGTCGGATTCGCGCTGGGGCTGGTCCGTGCCGGGCAGCGCGAAATCCTCGTACCGGTTGTTGGTGCCGAGGATGCGCCAACGGACAACATCGGTGCCCGTGCTCTGGTCGGTGAAGCTGACGACCGTGCCGCCGTTGCTCAGCGTCGCCGCGCTCGGGTCGAACTGGTTGCCTTCCGTCGTGGCGTTGACCAGGATCGAACCACCCGTCGGCGTCCCGTCGGCACCGACGGTCCGCGCCTCGACATGGTCATCGACGTAGCACCAGGCCCCCCTGTAGCCGAGTCCGCCGCTGGTCGCCGCAATGGCGACATCCCCCTGATTTCCGATCTCGAAGTCGTTCAAAGTAAAATCTGAGACAACATTGGCCCAGGAATAGCTGACAGTCGCCATGACGGCGTCCCCCTTTGGCAATCGGCGCAGCGGCAGAGGATTATATGCCGGACTATCCGCGTCGTAAGCAACCGCAGCCGCCTCTCCGGAGCAATGCCGCAGGGTGGCCATCTTCTCATGACCTCGCGCCATGGCCGGGCTAGGATCGGCCGAACCCGAGTCACGGAGGCCGCGGGATGCGTCCGATCTTCATCATGGTGAAATGCGAGCTGGGCCGCGCCTACGACACGGCCGAGCATGCGGTGGACGAGATCGAGGAGGTGTCGGAGATCTACTCGATCTCCGGCCAGTACGACCTGATGGTCAAATGCTACCTGCCGGAGAGCATGGATGTCGGCCGCTTCGTCAACAGCCGCATCCACGCCCTGCCGCATGTCAAGGACACGATGACGCTGATCACCTTCAACGCCTTCGCCGGCAAGGGCTGAGGCGAAGGACGCCCCCGACCATGACCGATCTCGCCACCCGCGCCGAGCACTGGGCGCTGACCCTCACCCGCATCCCCAGCGTCACCGGCACGGCCGACGAGGTGGCCTTCGCCGAGACGCTGTGCGGCCTGCTGCGCGCCAGCCCGGCCTTCCGCGACCGGCCGCAGGATGTTTGGACCATCCCCGCCGGCGACCGGCTGGGCCGCGCCAGCGTCGCCGCGCTGCTGCGCGGCCGCGGCCCACGCACCGTGGTGCTGACCGGCCATTTCGACACGGTGACGACCGCCGATTACGGCGAGCTGCAGCCGCTGGCGACCGAGCCGGAGCGGCTGAAGGACGCCCTGCTGGCCCGGCTGCGGCGGGATGCGCGCAGCGAGGCGGAGCGGCTGGCGCTGGAAGACCTGTCCGGGCCGGACTTCCTGCCCGGGCGTGGCCTGCTGGACATGAAGGGCGGGCTCGCCGCCGGGCTCGCGGTGCTGGAGGCGGCGGCCGCGGAGCCGGAGCGCGAGGGCAACCTGCTGTTCCTCGCCGTGCCGGACGAGGAGGTCAACTCCGCCGGCGCCCGCAGCGCCGCCCGCGCCCTGCCCGGACTGGCCGAGCGGCTGGGCCTCAGCCTCGACGCCGCGATCAATCTCGACTGCCTGGGCGACACCGGCGACGGCCGCTTCGGCCGGTCGGTGGCGCTGGGCAGCGTCGGCAAGCTGCTGCCGAGCGCGCTGGTGATCGGCCGGGCGACCCATGTCGCCGACACCATCCGTGGGGTCAGCGCCGCCGCCTTGGCCGGCGCCATCGCCGCCGCCGTGGAATGGGCGCCGGAGCTGACCGAGAGCCTGGGCAACGCCTCCGGCACCCCGGCGACGCTGCTGGGCATGAAGGACGGAAAGGCCGGCTACGACGTCACCACCCCCGGCACCGTCTGGATGTTCTGGAACACCGCGTTGTACCGACGCGGGCCGGAGGATGTGCTGGGCCCCCTCGCCCGGCTGATCGGGGACGCGGTCGCGGGTGTCGCGGCGCAGCTGCGGCAACGCGGCGGCGCCGACGTTCCGGACGTGCCGGTGCTGCGCTTCGCCGAGCTGCGGCGCGAGGTGCTGGCGCGCTCGCCCGAGGCCGACGCGGCGCTCGCCGCTGTGGCTGCCGAGGTGGCGGCGGCCGGCCTCGACCTGCCGGAGCAGTGCCGGCGGATCACCGAGGCGCTGTGGCGGTTGAGCGGCCGCAGCGGGCCGGCGGTGGTGCTGGGCCTCGCCTCGATGCCCTATCTGCCGGTGACTTTGGGCGGGGACCGGGCCGGGCAGCGGCTGGAGCGGGCGGTGCGCGACGCCGCGGCCAAGATCGCCGGGCGCCACGGCACCACGATCGGGCTCGAGCCCTGGTTCCCCGGCATCTCGGATATGAGCTTCCTGGGCCGGGGCGACGAAGGCTCGGTCACCGCCATCGCCGCCGACACCCCGGCCTGGGGCGCCGGCCTGCCCTGGCCGGACGGCCCGGCCCTGGCGCAGATCCCGATCGTCAATGCCGGCCCCTGGGGCCGCGACTACCACACGCCGCTGGAGCGCATCCACCGTCCCTACGCCTTCCAGGTGCTGCCGGAGCTGATCCGGGAGATCGCGGACGGGGTGTTGAAGGATTGACGTCGGTTGGGTTCGCGGCAGCGAACCCAACCCCATCCTACCGTCCGCCGCCCATGAACAGCACCCGGCTCAGCAGCGTGTAGTCGGACTCGAACACCATGATGGCGACGAAGACCAGCAGCGCCAGGGGCGGCAGCGTGATGGCATAGACCAGGGCCAGCCGTTCCCACTTCATGTGCATGAACACGGCGACGATCAGCCCCGCCTTCAGCATCATGAAGATCAGGATCAGGCTCCAGCGCAGCAGGCCCTGCAGAGCGAAGTAGTCGACCAGGTAAGAGCAGAGGCTGAGCACGAACAGCCAGCCCCAGACCACCAGGTAGAGCCTGATCGGGTGCTGCTGGCCCTCGGCATGGGCGACGGCGGGCGCCTGCCCGTGGGTTTCCTCGACATGTGCGGCGTGTGCCATGGCCCCGTCCCTCACCACAGATAGAACAGCGCGAAGATGAACACCCAGACCAGATCGACGAAGTGCCAGTACAGGCCGGTGATCTCGACGATCTCGTAATGGCCCCGGCGGCTGGTGAAGAAACCGCGCTTGCCCGTGTCGAAGTCGCCGCGCAGCACCTTGCGGGCGATGATCAGCAGGAAAATGACCCCGATGGTGACATGGGTGCCATGGAAGCCGGTGATCATGAAGAAGGAGGAGCCGAATTGCGGCGCGCCCCAGGGATTGCCCCAGGGCCGCACCCCTTCATGGATCAGCTTGCTCCACTCGAAGGCCTGCATGCCGACGAAGGTGGCGCCGAAGGCCGCGGTCACCAGCATCAGCACCGCCGTCTTCACCCGGTCGCGGCGGTAGCCGTAATTGACCGCCATGGCCATGGTGCCGCTGCTGCTGATCAGGACGAAGGTCATGATCGCGATCAGGATCAGCGGCACCGATTCCCCGCCGATGGTCAGCGCGAACACCTCGCTCGGGTTCGGCCAGGGATCGGTGGTCGACATCCGCACCGTCATGTAGGACAGCAGGAAGCAGCCGAACACGAAGGTGTCGCTGAGCAGGAAGATCCACATCATCGCCTTGCCCCAGGACGCGCTCTTGAAGGCGCGCTGGTCGGACGACCAGTCGGCGGCGACGCCGCGCCAGCCCTCGGGGCGTGCGATCGATCCTGCCGGATGCGGTTCGGCCAGATGCGTCTCGGCCATCGGCGTGGACCTCCCCTAGCTCAGCAATCGCTGGCAGATCTCGGCGAAGCGGCCCGCCCATCCGGTCAGGAGGGCGAGCAGGATCAGCCAGACCAGCAGCAGGAAATGCCAGTACAGCGTGCACAGCTCGACGCTCAGGCGCAGCCGCCCGGGCTCGTCGTCACGCCAGGCCCGGACACCAGTGCGCGCCAGGGCGACGAGGCCGCCCAGCACATGCGCGCCGTGCACCGCGGTGACCAGGTAGAAGAAGGAATTGGCCGGGTTGGTGGCCAGGAAATAGCCCAGCAGATGCAGCTGCTGCCAGGCCAGGAGCTGGCCGACCAGGAACACCAGCGCCGCCGCGCCGCCGGCCAGGAGGCCGGTGCGGACATCCGCCAGCTCGTGCCGCCGGGCGGCGCCCTGGGCGCATTGCAGGGCGGCGCTGCTGACCACGAGGGCCGCGGTGTTGACCCACAGCAGCGCCGGCACCGGCAGCGACCGCCAGTCGGGCATCGCCATGCGCATGGCATAGGCGCTGATCATCAGCGCGAACAGCGCCCCGGCGACGGTCAGGAACACGCCGAGCCCGATCTTGGCGGTGGGCTGCAGCGAGGCGCCGGTGGCCGGCACGTTGCCGGCCGTGCTCTCCTCCAGCCACGGCTTCGCCGTCAGCCCCTGGCGGGCCAGCCACCACAGCGCGACCGCCGCGACCGCCAGCATGAACAGGGTGACGACGATCATGGCCGGCTCCCTCAGCCCGTCGGCGTGGTGCGGGGCATGTTCTGCGGCAGGAAGTCCTGCGCCGCCCCGGGCACGCTGTAGTCATAGGCCCAGCGATAGACCACCGGCAGCTCGCGGCCCCAGTTGCCGTGCGGCGGCGGGGTGGTCGGCGTCTGCCATTCGAGCGTGGTCGCCCGCCACGGGTTGCCGCCGGCCTCGCGGCCCCGCCGCAGGCTCCAGATCAGGTTGAACAGGAACAGCAGCTGGGCGGCGCCGACGATCAGCGCCGCGACGGTGATGAAGACGTTCAGATCATGGGCCGAGGCCGGGACGAAGGCGGTCTCGCCGATCTCGTAGTAGCGCCGCGGCACGCCGATCAGCCCGATATAGTGCATCGGGAAGAAGATCGCGTAGGCGCCGATGAAGCTGACCCAGAAATGGATCTTGCCCATGGTGTCGTCGAGCATCCGCCCGGTGATCTTCGGGTACCAGTGATAGATCGCGCCGAAGATCACGAAGATCGGCGCCACCCCCATCACCATGTGGAAATGGGCGACCACGAACATGGTGTCGGACAGCGGCACGTCGACCACGACATTGCCGAGGAACAGCCCGGTCAGCCCGCCATTGACGAAGGTGACGATGAAGGCGATGGCGAACAGCATCGGCGCCGTCAGGTGGATGTCGCCGCGCCACAGCGTCAGGATCCAGTTGTAGACCTTGATCGCCGTCGGGATGGCGATGATCAGCGTCGTGGTGGCGAAGAAGAACCCGAAATACGGGTGCATGCCGCTGACATACATGTGGTGCGCCCAGACCACGAAGCTGAGGGCGCCGATGGCGACGATCGCCCACACCATCATGCGGTAGCCGAAGATGTTCTTGCGCGCGTGGGTGCTGATCAGGTCGGAGACGATGCCGAAGGCCGGCAGGGCGACGATGTAGACCTCCGGATGGCCGAAGAACCAGAACAGGTGCTGGAACAGGATCGGGCTGCCGCCGCCGTATTTCAGCTGCTCGCCCATCTCGACCAGGGCCGGCATGAAGAAGCTGGTGCCGAGCAGCCGGTCGATCAGCATCATCACGCAGGCGACGAACAGCGCCGGGAAGGCCAAGAGGGCCATGATCGTGGCGGTGAAGATGCCCCACACCGTCAGCGGCATCCGCATCAGCGTCATCCCGCGCGTGCGCCCCTGCAGCACGGTGACGACGTAGTTCAGCCCGCCCATGGTGAAGCCGATGATGAACAGGATCAGCGACGCCAGCATTAGGATGATGCCCAGGTCGCGGCCGCCGGGGGTGCCGGACATGATCGCCTGCGGCGGGTACAGGGTCCAGCCGGCCCCGGTCGGCCCGCCGGGGACGAAGAAGCTCGCCACCAGCACCAGCACGGCCAGCAGGTAGATCCAGTAGCTCAGCATGTTGACGTAGGGGAACACCATGTCCCGCGCGCCGAGCATCAGCGGGATCAGGTAGTTGCCGAAGCCGCCCAGGAACAGCGCCGTCAGCAGGTAGATCACCATGATCATCCCGTGCATGGTGATGAACTGGTAGTAGCCGTTGGCGTCGATGAACGGGAAGACCTCCGGGAAGGCCAGTTGCAGCCGCATCATCCAGGACAGGACCAGCGCGACGAAGCCGATCGCCAGCGCCGTCCCGGCATACTGGATGGCGATGACCTTGGCGTCCTGCGAGAACACCCAGGTCGTGAGCCAGCTCTTCGGATGGTACAGCTCGACGTCGGGCACCTCGGCCGGCGGGACCGGTTCGACGGGTTCGCGGATGACGTCCACCATGGGCGTGTCCTCCTGCTTCCTCCCCGGCCGGGGCTCGACGGGGATCGGCCCGGCCGTACGATGCTCCCTCCTGCCCCCTCCCCTTCGGCGGGGGCCGGATCAGTTCACGGCCGCCACCTCGCTGGCCCCCGGCGGCGGCGACGCGGCCGAGACCTGGGAGAAGGTGGTCTGCTGCGCCAGCCAGGCGTCGTAGTCGGGCTGGGCGTCGACCATGACGATGCCGCGCATGTAGGGATGGCCGACCCCGCACAGCTCGGCGCACAGCACCTCGAAGCTGCCGGTCCGGGTCGGGGTGAACCAGTAGTAGGTGACCGAGCCCGGGATCATGTCCATCTTCGCCCGGAACTGCGGCACGTAGAAGTCGTGCAGCACGTCGGTGGCGCGCAGCAGGATCTTGACCGGCTTGTCGACCGGCAGATGCAGGTCGCCGCCCTGGATCAGCACATCGTCCTGGCCGGCGGGATCGTCGGCATGGATGCCGAACGGGTTCTCCGGCGTCACCGCCTCGGTCGAGGCCGTGCCCAGCTTGCCGTCCTGGCCCGGCAGCCGGTAGGCCCATTGCCATTGCTGGCCCAGCACCTCGACCTCGGCCGCGTCGTCCGGCACGGTGACGAACTGGGCCCAGACCACGAGGCCGGGCGCCAGCATGGCGATGACGCCGACCGCGGTGGCGACCGTCAGCCAGCCCTCCAGCCGCTTGTTCTCCGGCTTGTAGTCGGCGACGTTGCCCTCGCGGTGGCGGAAGCGCCAGACGCAATAGGCGATGAACAGGACGATCGCGGTGAACACGACACCCGTGATCCAGAAGGTGATCTCGATGGTGCCGTCGATGTAGTGCCAGTTGGAGGCGATCGGCGTCCACCACCACGGGCTCAGCAGGTGGAACACCACCGAGCCCACGGCGACCAGAACCAGGACGAGCGCGGTCTTCATCTCCGGTCATCCCCGTCTTGATGCGGTTGCACGGACGAGAAAGGCCGGGATCGGAGCCGAGGTCGGTTTCGGGTGGGATGGGGATGCGGCACAGCGCGGGGGCGTCCTGCACCCCGGCCCGTGTGGCCGGCGCGGCGGTCTCCCCCTGATGGTGGCCACATCTTCATCGATGGCGGCCTTCGCACTCGTCGAGGCCGGCCGGCTTCTTTCCTCGGCCCGGGCCGTCCCGCATCACGGTCGACGCGAGGACGACCCTACCGCTTCGGACTTGTCCGGCCTTGGCCTGTAGATCGATGATGCGTGGCGGGGCGCTGCGTTGTCAACCGATGTCGGGCAGCAGCCGGCGCCCCTGCCCGCTCACTTCTTCTTGCCGTCGGCGTCGTACTGCTTGAGGAAGGCGATCAGGTCGTCGATCTGCTTGTCGTTCTTCAGGCCGACATAGGCCATCTTGGTGCCGGGAATCTTGGTCCGCGGGGCCTTGATGTATTCGCGGAACACCGCCTCGTCCCAGGTGATGCCGGAGTTCTTGTTGGCCTCGGAATAGTTGTAGCCCTCGACCGAGCCGGAATGGCGGCCGAACAGCCCGTTCAACTTGGGCCCGACGCCGTTCTTGGCGGTTTCGCCGACCTGGTGGCAGGCCCGGCACTGCTGGAACACCTTCTCGCCCGCCGCCGGGTCGCCATCCGCCCGGGCGCTCGTGGTCAGGGCCGCGAGGGCCAGGGCCGCGATCAGGGTCGAACGCATCATCACCGCATTCCTCCTGCTGGGATCGGGGCGTTGCCGCCGCCCAGATACTCCGGCTTTCGGCCGCGGGCTTCAAGGCCCGCGCACGCGGCCGGCGCCGCTGCGAATCGTTCCGGACGAGAATCGTGTCGAGAATGACAGGGGACGGAATGTCGCATCCGGGTTATACTTTGGTCCATGGCGGGTCGCGGCGGGCGTGACCGGCGGCCATGCCGGTCGCAGTGCCACGGTCGACGCGGGCCACCCTCGAACCAAGTTCGGGAGGAACGGACATGACCATCCGAAACCCCCTGGAATGGGGAGCGGACCAGCTCAAATTCGGCGGGCACGCCGTGCGCTCCGGCAGCCGGACCGTGTTCCACGCCGAGGAGAATCCGAATGCCCTGGCCCCGGCGGTGCACCGCATCGGCCTGGCCGATCTGCGCGACGCCCTGGCCAAGGGCCTCGAGGATTTCGGCCATTACCGCACCGACGTGCTGTATCTGTGCCTGATCTACCCGGTGGTCGGCCTGGTGCTGGCCCGGGCCATGGTCGGGCAGGACATGATCCCGCTGCTGTTCCCGCTGGCCTCGGGCTTCGCCCTGATCGGCCCCTTCGCCGCGATCGGCCTGTACGAGATGAGCCGGCGGCGGGAGATGGGCCAGCCGTGCAGCTGGGGCGCCGCCTTCGACGTGCTGCGCACGCCCCGCTTCGGCGTGATCCTGATGGTCGGCGCGATCCTGGCGGCGATCTTCGTGCTGTGGATGTTCCTGGCCTGGGTCATCTACAACAACACCCTCGGCCCGGGCGAGCCCGAGTCGCTCGGGTTGTTCCTGGGCGACGTGTTCGGCACCTCGGCCGGCTGGACGATGATCGTCGTCGGCTGCGGCATCGGCTTCGTCTTCGCCGTCGCGGCGATGGCGATCGGCGTGGTGTCCTTCCCGCTGCTGCTGGACCGCGACGTCGGCGCCGACACCGCGATCTGGACCTCGATCCGCGCCGTCGCGGCGAACCCGATCCCGATGGCGGCCTGGGGCCTGATCGTCGCCGCCGGCCTCGTGGTCGGCTCGATCCCGCTTTTCGTCGGGCTGATCGTGGTCATGCCGGTGCTCGGCCACGCCACCTGGCACCTGTACCGCAAGCTGGTGAATTGATCCCCCTGCCCGGCCGCCGGCCTGAGCTGGCGGCCGGACGCGGGGTCAATGCCCTCCGCCTCCGCCGCCGGCCCCCTTCCGCATGACGAAGACGCAGGCGGCCGAGGCCAGCAGGATCACGCCCAGCACGGCGAAGGTATCGCTGAAGCCCATCACCAGCGACTGCGCCCGCACGGTCTTGCCGATGGCGATCACCGCCTGGTGCTTGGCGGTGGCCGGGTCGGACACGCCGCTCGACAGGAAATACTGGGTCAGCTGGTCGATCCGCGCCCGCGTCTCCTCCCGGAACAGCGTCACCGACTGGCCGATGATGTTGGAGTGGTACTGCTCGCGCTTGGTCACGATGGTGCCCAGCAGCGCCGTGCCGAAGGCGCCGCCGAGGTTGCGCAGCATGTTGAACAGGCCCGAGGCCGCGGCGGATTCGTGCCGGGCGATGCCGGCCATGGCGATGGCCGAGAGCGGCGCCATCACCACCGCCTGGCCGAGGGCGCGGACGATGTTCGGCAGCCACAGCTGGTCGCTGCCGTAGACCAGCGACATATGCGTGTTCATGAAGCAGCTGCCGGCGAAGACCAGCAGCCCCCCGGCCACCAGCCAGCGCGCATCCATCCGCCCCATCAGCATCGGCACCAGTGGGATGATCAGCAGCTGCGGCAGGCCGGTCCAGGCCACCACCATGCCGATCTGCTCGGAGTCGTAGCCCTGGACCTGGGCCAGGTACTGCGGCAGCAGATAGGCGGCGCCGTAGAGGGCGAAGCCGAGGAAGACGTTCGCCAGGGTGCCGAAGCCGAAGTTCCGCCGCGTCAGCAGGCGGAGATCGACCGCCGGCTTCTTCGCCACCTTCAGCTCGATCCACAGGAACAGCGACAGGAAGACGATGGCGACCGCGGTCAGCCGGACGATGAAGGGCGACCCGAACCAGTCGTTCTTGTTGCCCTCCTCCAGCACCGTCTGCAGCGCCGCCAGGCCGATCGCCATGGTGCCGATGCCGAGCCAGTCGCCCTCCTTCAGCAGGTGAAGCCGCATCGGCTCGCGCTCCAGCGTCGCGGCCAGCCCGGCCAGCATGAAGGCGCCCGGCACCAGGTTGATGTAGAAGATGTACTGCCAGCCGTAATTGTCGGTCAGCCAGCCGCCGATGGTCGGGCCGATCGCCGGCGCGAAGGTGGCGGTGATGGCGAACAGCGCCATGCCCATCGGCCGCTGCGCCAGCGGCAGCCTGGTCATCACCAGCGTGAACGCCATCGGGATCAGCACGCCGCCGGTGAAGCCCTGGATGCCGCGCAGCAGGATCATCTCGCCGAGATTGGCGGCGAAGGCGCAGGCCACCGAGAACACCAGGAACAGCGCGGTGTTGACCAGCAGGAAGCGGCGGAAGGAGAAGACCTGGCTGAGATAGGCGGTCAGCGGGATGACGATGATCTCGCCGATCAGATAGGAGGTCGAGATCCAGGCGCCGTTGTCCACGCCGGTGCCGATGCCGCCCTCGATCTGCGGCAGCGAGGCGTTGGTGATCTGGATGTTCAGCACCGCCATGAAGGCGCCGAGCAGGCCGGAGAAGACCGAGATCCAGGTGGTCAGGCTGGCGCGGTCGGCGGAGCCGGCGGCAGGCCCGGCCGGCGGGGCGCCGGCGGCAACGCTGGGGGAAGACATGGCTGTGGCCCTCCGGCCGCGGCGCTCAATGCGCCGCGGCGGCGTCCTTGGTATCGATCGTGGCGATCACCGACATTCCGGGGCGCAGCTGGCCCGCCAGCGGCTCGTCGCGGTCGAGCACGATCTTCACCGGGATGCGCTGGACGATCTTGGTGAAGTTGCCGGTGGCGTTGTCCGGCGGCAGCAGGGCGAATTCCTGGCCGCTGGCCGGGGACAGGCTGTCGACATGGCCGTGGATCTCGGCGTCCGGATAGGTGTCGACCGAGATGTCGACCGGCTGGCCCAGATGCACGTCGGTCAGCTGCGTCTCCTTGAAGTTGGCGACGACATAGGTCTCGGCCAGCGGCACCACAGCCATCAGCTGGGTGCCGGCCTGGACATACTGCCCGACCCGCAGGCTGCGGTTGCCGATCGTGCCGGCCACCGGAGCGGTGATGGTGGTGTAGCCGAGGTTGAGCTCGGCCTGGCGCTGCGCCGCCTGGTCGGCCGCGAGCGCGGCCTTCGCCTTCTCCAGCTGGGCGCGCAGCACGTCAAGCTGCTTCTCGGCCGCGGTCACCGCCGCCTGGTCGCGCTGCAGCGTGGCGGTCGCCGACTGCAGGTTGGAGGTGACCTGCTGCGCCTGCTGGACGCTGCCGTTGCCGGTCTTGGCCAGCGCCGTGTAGCGGTCGAATTGCTGCTGGGCGAAGGTCACCGCCGCCTGGTCCACCCCGACGGTGGCGCGGGCCTGGTCGATCGCCGCCGCCTGCTGCTGGATCGCGGCCTCGGCATTGGCGACATCGGCCTGGGCGGCCAGGACATCGGCCTTGGCCCGGTCCAGCGCCACGGCATAGTCGCGGTCGTCGATCCGGGCCAGCGGTTGGCCCGCCGTGACCGCTTGGTTGTCCTGCACCAGGACCTCGGCGATGTAGCCGGAGACCTTCGGCGCGATGATGGTCGAGTCCGCCTTCACATAGGCGTCGTCAGTCGATTCGAGAAATCGGCCGACGGTCCACCAGTTCCAGCCGAACCAGGCGGCGCCGGCCAGGACGACGACCCCGAGCGGCAGCAGCAGCGCCTTGCGCCCGAAGCGGCGGCGCGGGGTCGCCGGCGCGGCCGGCACGGTCTCGCTGGCGTCCGGCGCCGGCGCGGTGCGGAGCTGGGCCGGCTGAACCTGGTGCGTCATGGCTGTTGCCCTCCAAAGCCGAAACCGCCGGTCGCCGGCCGACTTCAAAAGGCGGCGGGAACGTTCAGGCGATTTAGGAAACTTGACGGTTTCCAGCAAAAGATGGGAGATGCGGGTTGATTGCGCAAATGCGCGACCGAGGGGCCAGACATGCAGGAAACGCCGAAACGGCCGCGCGGCCGTCCACCGCTGCGCAGCGACGAGGAGACGAAGCGCCTGATCCTGGCGGCGGCGACCCGGATCTTCCTGGCCCAGGGCTTCGGCGGCACCAGCATGGAGGCGGTGGCGCAGGCGGCCGGCGTGTCGAAGAAGACGATCTACCGCTTCGTCGACACCAAGGAGCAGCTGCTGGAGGCGGTGATCGATGCGCGGTCGGAAGCGCTGCGGTCGCCGATCGGGCGCGATGCCGGCCCCGACCCGGCGGCGGCGGAGCAGGCGTTGCGCCAGTTCCTGCAGGAGCTGGCGCGGCTGGTGCTGTCGGAGGAGACGGTGGCGCTGAACCGCCTGGTCCATGCCGAGGCCCTGCGCTTCCCGGAGATGGCGAAGGCCTTCTACCAGGCCGGGCCGGTGCGCAACGCGGAGGCGCTGGCGGACTGGCTGCAGGCGCAGCACCGGCACGGCGTGCTGCGTTTCGACGGCGGCATGGACACGGCGCGGATGCTGATCTCAATGGTGATCGCGGAGCCGCTGCGCGCCACCACGCTCGGCGTCGCCCCACTGCCGACGCAGGAGGAGATCGACCGCCGGGTCGACGAGGCGGTCGAGATCTTCCTGCGCGGCAGCTTGGTGCCGCGCTAGGCGCCCGCGGCCGCCGTGGGGCTACGGCCTCACAGCACGAAATCCGCCGCCGTCAGGGCGTGATCGGACAGGACGGTAATGATCGAATCCGGCTGCTTGTCTCCGTTCACATCCAGATAGACGCCCTGGCGGCCGTCGCCGAAATCGACGACCCGCAGCTCGCCCGCGAAGCCGCCGAAGCCGCCGGTGCCGAAGGTGAAGGCGGTGTCGCCGTTCCCAACGTTGCCGTCCGCGTCGATCGCCGAGAGGTCGATCCTGTCACCCATGGCGAAGTCCGCGATCGTGTCTTTGCCCGACCCGGCCACGGTGCTCTCGGTGGTGCTGGTGTAGACGAAGCGATCGTTGCCGGCCCCGCCCTTCAGCACGTCAGCGCCGCCGCCGCCGGTGAGGACGTCATCGCCGGCTATGCCCCAGAGGGTGTTGGCATTGTCGTCGCCGGTCAGCGTGTCGTTGAAGCCGGAGCCCTGCACCTGTTCGATCCCGCTCAGCGTATCGCCCGCAGCATCGCCACCCGACATCGCGCCGGTCGCCAGGTCGACCGACACCGCCCCGGCAGAGCCGGCGTAGACGGCCGTGTCGATGCCGGCCGCGCCGATGATCGTGTCCGCCCCGGCGGCACCTTCGATGATGTCGTTGCCGTCACCGCCGTCGATCGTGTCGTCGCCCACACCGCCATAGACATTGTCGTGGCCGGCCTCGCCGAAGACCTCGTCGCTGCCGAGCCCGGCGTCGACCGAGTCGTTGCCGGTGCCGCCATGGATGGCGTCGAACCCGCCGCCGCCGACGAGACGGTCGGCGCCGTCGCCGCCGTCGAGGCCGTCGTCGCCGTCCTCGCCCGAGAGCGCGTCGTCGCCGCCATTGCCGACGAGCGTGTCGTTGCCGAGCTCACCACCCAGGATGTTGCGGCCTCCATCGCCGGTCAGGCTGTCGTCATGGCTCGAGCCGTAGAGATTCTCGATGCCGGTGAGCGTGTCACCCTCGGCGTCGCCGCCGTTGGCGGTGTGGGTGGCCAGGTCGACGATCACCGCCGCCGTCGAGCCCTGGTAGTTCGCGAAATCCGACCCGTCACCGCCGATCAGTTGGTCCGCCCCCGCGCCGCCGTGAAGCGTGTCGTCACCCGCGCCGCCATCCAGTGTATTGGCGCCGGCGTTGCCCGAAAGGCGGTCGGCGAGGGCGGAGCCGGTAATGTTCTCGATGTTGGCCAGCGTATCGCCCTGGGCGTCGCCGCCGCTGCCGGTGCCGGCCGCCAGGTCGATGGTGACCCCCGCGGACGAGGTCGTGTAGTCGGCGGTATCGATGCCATCCTGCCCGCCCAGCTGGTCGGCCCCGGCGCCGCCGTCGAGCCGGTCATCGCCGAGCCCCCCGTTCAGCTGGTCGTTGCCGTCACCACCCGCGAGCCGGTCCGCGCCCGAGCCGGCGTTGACGAGGTCGTCGCCCCCGGCGGCCGAGAGGGTGTCGTCGCCGTCCCAGCCCCAGAGCTGGTTGTCGCCCGCATCGCCCGTCAGATGGTCGGCGAAATTGCTGCCGTTCAGCTTCTCGATGCCCGAATAGGTGTCGCCTTCGGCCTCGCCGCCGGCCCCGGCGCCGCCCGATCCGAGATCGATGGTCACGGCGGCCGGCGAGCTGAAATAATCGACAAAGTCGCTGCCGGCCCCGCCGTTCAGCACATCGGCCCCTGCCCTCCCGACGAGGACATCGTCACCGTCATCGCCGTTGAGGATGTCGTTGCCGTCGCCGCCGTCGACCGTGTCCTGGTCCGCCCCGCCGTGGAGGATGTCATTCCCGATGTTTCCGGTGACCTGGTCGTCCCCGTCACCGCCATCGATCGTATCGTCGCCGCCGGCGCCGCCGAGCACATCATTGCCGCCGAGGCCGCTGACCGTGTCGGCATCGGCCGTGCCGGGGTAGAAATCCGCGCCCGGCGTTCCCATGAAATCCGCCATTCCAACGATCTCCGTCATAATCGTGACCGGCGACGCCGTCACGGATCGGTATGAAGCCGCAGAAAGGAACGCGACCTTTGCGGCGGAATCCAGCGAAAAATTGCTGGGACACGGTTCGATTCCGCCTGGATCACGACGATATCGAAAACCCAGGGTCGAACCGCAAAGCGGGGGCGCTTCTCACCCGGTTTGATTTCCCTTCCTCAAATTTTGATGTTATCCCTTCAATCCAGGGAGGGGCTTCCGTGGCCAGGACGACGCTGCAAGACGTCGCACGGGAAGCCGGCGTCAGCGTCGCGACCGTGGATCGCGTGCTGAACGGGCGTGCCGGCATCCATGCGCGCATGGTCGACCGCGTGAAGGCGGCGGTCGAACGGCTGAACTACGAGCCGGACCGGCTGGCCTCGCGCCTGTCCCGGGCGCGCGATTTCCGCTTCACCGCGATCCTCCCGGTCGGCGCCAACGACTTCATGGACAATCTGGAGCGGGAGTTCCGCACCCTCACCCGCCGCTACGCGGCCGAGCGGGTGGCGATCGACATCCTGCAGGTCGATGTCTTCGACGGCGAGGCCCTGGCCGAGGCGCTGGAGGCTCTGCCGCTGGAGATCGACGGTGTCGCCGTGGTGGCGCTGGACCATCCGGCGGTGGCCGAAGCCCTGAACGCCCTGGCGGCGCGCGGCACCATCGTGGTCACGCTGGTCTCCGACCTGCCCGGCGCCAAGCGGCGCCACTATGTCGGCCTCGACAACCACGCCGCCGGCCGCACCGCGGCCAGCCTGCTGGGCCGGTTCCTCGACCCGCGCCGCGGCAAGGTCGGGCTGATCGCGGGCTCCCTGCAGCTGCGCGACCATATCGAGCGGCAATTCGGTTTCGAGCAGATCATCGCCCGGGAATACCCGCAGCTCGAGGTGCTGCCGCTGCGCGAGGCCCGCGACGACCCCGCCCGGGTGGAGGCCGCCGCCCGCACCCTGCTGGACGAGAACCCGGACCTCGTCGGGCTGTACAATGTGGGCGGCGGCCAGCAGGGGGTGGTGGCCGCGCTGGAGGCGACCGGCCGCGCCCGCGACGTGGTCTTCATCGGCCATGAGCTGACCGAGTTCACCCGCCGCCACCTGATCCGCGGCACCATCGACGCCGTCATCAACCAGGATGCGGGCCACATGGCGCGCAGCAGCATCCGGGTGCTGCTGGCCCTGCGCGAGGGCGTGCCGATCGTGCCGGACCAGGAGCGGATCCGGATCGACATCTTCATCCGGGACAACCTGCCATGACCGCCGTCCCCTCCCCCGCCGCCCCCGGGCCGGTGCTGTCCGTCCAGGGCCTCGGCAAGACCTTCGGCACCGTGGCCGTGCTGCAGGATGTCGGCTTCGACCTGCAGCCGGGCGAGGTGCATGCCGTGATCGGCGAGAACGGCGCCGGCAAGTCGACGCTGATGAAGATCCTGGCCGGCCATCTGGAGCCGACCGCCGGCACCATCACCCTGGACGGCGCGCCGATCCGCTTCTCCGGCCCGGTGGATGCGGAGCGGCACGGCATCGTGCTGGTGCATCAGGAGATCCTGCTGGCGCCGCATCTGACGGTCGCCGAGAACCTGTTCCTGGGGCGCGAGCTGCGGCGAGGCCTGCCCGGTGGGTTCAGCGTCGACGACCGCGCCATGAACGCCCGCGCGGCCGAGGCGGTGCGGTCGCTGGGGGCGGAGATCGATCCGGCCGCCATCGTCGCCCAGCTGTCGATCGCGCAGCGCCAGCTGGTGCAGATCGCCCGGGCCCTCCTGGTGCCCCACAGCGTGGTGATCTTCGACGAGCCGACGGCGTCGCTGACCTCGCACGAGACCGATGCGCTGCTCGGCGTCATTCGCGACATCCGGAAGAAGGGCGTGGCCGTGCTCTACGTCTCGCACCGGCTGCCGGAGGTGAAGGCGATCGCCGACCGGGTGACGGTGCTGCGCGATGGCCGGCTGGTCGGCACCCGCCCCACCGCCGAGCTGGAGCCGCTGGACATGGCGCGGATGATGGTCGGCCGCGACATGGCCAATCTCTATCCGCCGCGCACCGACGCCCCGGCCGGCGATCCGGTGCTGGAGGTCCGCGGCATGACCGTGCCGCGCCATGCCGAGGACGCGTCCTTCGTCCTGCGGCGCGGCGAGATCCTGGGCTTCGCCGGGCTGGTCGGCGCCGGCCGCACCGAGCTGCTGGAGGGCGTGCTGGGCCTGCGCACGGCCCATGGCGAGGTCTTCCGCGACGGCAAGCCGGTCCGCTTCGCCACCGTGCGCGACAGCATGGCGGCGGGCATCGTCTATCTGAGCGAGGACCGCAAAGGCAAAGGCCTCTTGCTGGCGCAGGACCTGCGCATCAACCTGACCCTGGCGGCGCTGAAGCGCTTCACCCGCGGGCCGGTGATCGACACGGCGAAGGAGTGGCAGGAGCTGGACCGCGCCATTGCTGCCTTCGACGTGCGCACGCGCCGCAAGGACCTGCTGGCCGGGCAGCTTTCGGGCGGCAACCAGCAGAAGCTTCTGCTGGGCAAGATGATGCTGCTGGAGCCGGAGATCGTGGTGATCGACGAGCCGACCCGCGGCATCGACATCGGCACCAAGCAGCAGATCTACCGCTTCGTCGCCGAGCTGGCGGCCCAGGGCAAGTCGGTGATCGTCATCTCCTCGGAGATGCAGGAGCTGATCGGCCTGTGCCACCGCATCCTGGTGATGCGGTCCGGCCGCATCGTCGGCGAGGTCGCGGGCGGCGCCATGACCGAGGCGGAGATCGTGACCTACGCCACCGGCGTGAGGACAATGACAGCGGCAGACGTGCCGGTGAGGGAGGCATGAGCACAACGACCACAACACCCGCCGCGCGCGGGCTTCGCTTCGACCTGCGCGTCGCCGCGCCGTTCTTCGCACTGGCCGTGCTGATCGTCGTCGGCGCCCTGCTGAACCCGAACTTCCTCAGCGCCGACAACCTTCTGAACGTGGCCACGCGCAGCGCCTTCATCGCCATCATCGCGGTCGGCGCCACCTTCGTGATCACCGCGGGCGGGCTCGACCTCTCGGTCGGGTCGATGTCCGGCTTCGTCGCCGGCGCCATGATCCTCCTGATGAACGCGGCGCCGCTCGGCGACGGGGTCAGCCTGATCGCGCTGGCCATGGCCTCGGCGATCATGCTCGGCGCCCTGTGCGGCCTGGGCAACGGGCTGATCACCACGGTCGGGCGGATCGAGCCCTTCATCGTCACCCTCGGCACCATGGGCATCTTCCGCGGCCTCTTGATCTGGCTGGCCGAGGGCGGCTCGATCGCGATGAAGGCGTCGGATCTGCGGGCGCTCTACCGGCCGGTCTATTTCGGCACGGTGTTCGGCGTGCCGGTGCCGATCCTGGTGATCCTGGCGGTCGGCGCGCTCGGCGCCTTCGTGCTGTACCGCACCGCCTTCGGCCGCCATGTCCGCGCCGTCGGGTCGAACGAGGACGTCGCCCGCTACTCCGGCATCGCCGTCGACCGGGTGCGCACCCTGACCTACGTCATCCAGGGCGTCTGCGTCGCGGTGGCCGTGCTGGTCTATGTGCCGCGGCTCGGTTCCGCCACCTCGACCACCGGGCTGTTGTGGGAGCTGCAGGCGATCACCGCCGTGGTGGTCGGCGGCACCGCGCTGCGCGGGGGGGTCGGCCGGATCTGGGGCACGATCTGCGGCGCCCTGATCCTCGAGGTCGTCGGAAACATCATGACCCTGTCCAACCTGGTCAGCGAATACCTGATCGGCGCGGTACAGGGCGCCATCATCATCATCGCCATGCTGGTGCAGCGGTCGCTGCTGCGCCGGCCTGGTGCATAAGCGGGCCGGAGCCGCCCGTTCCGCAACAGGCTCGATTTGTGGGGAGGAATTTGATGCGTTTCAGATTGATGGGCCTGGCCGCCGCGGCCCTGTTGGCGGCGATCGGCAGCGCCCAGGCGCAGGAAAGCAAGACCATCGCCGTGTCGATCCCTGCCGCCGACCATGGCTGGACCGGCGGCGTCGTCTACCACGCGCAGGAGCAGGCGAAGGCGCTGGAGGCCCGCTATCCGGGGCTGAAGGTGATCGTCAAGACCTCGCCGGACGGCGCGTCCCAGGCCAATGCGCTGGAGGACCTGACCACCCAGGGCATCGACGCGCTGGTGGCCCTGCCGCACAATTCCGACGAGCTGACCGACCCGATCCGCCAGGTGAAGGAGAAGGGCGTCTTCGTCACCGTGGTCGACCGGGCGCTGAGCGACCAGACGATCCAGGACCTTTACGTCGCCGGCAACAACCCGGAGCTGGGGCGCGTCGCCGGCAAGTACATCAAGGACACGCTGGGCACCGGCGACGTGGTGGTCATCCGCGGCCTGCCGATCGTCATCGACGAGGAGCGGATCAAGGGCTTCGAGGAGGCGATCGCCGGCAGCGGCATCAAGGTGCTGGACAAGCAGTTCGGCAACTGGAGCCGCGACGACGCCTTCAAGGTGATGCAGGACTACCTGGCCAAGTACCCGAAGATCGACGCCGTGTGGTGCCAGGACGACGACATGGCCGTGGGCGTGCTGGAGGCGATCCAGCAGGCCAACCGCACCGACATCAAGTTCGTGGTCGGCGGCGCCGGCATGAAGGACATGGTCAAGAAGGTGATGGACGGCGACAAGATGATCCCGGTCGACGTGCTGTACCCGCCGGCCATGGTCGCCGTCGCCATGGACCTGACCGCGGCCCATCTCTACGACCAGCTGCCGGTCCGCGGCCGCTACATCCTGGACGCCACGCTGGTGACCAAGGAGAACGCCAAGGAGTTCTACTATCCGGACTCGCCGTTCTGAGGCTGGCCTTCGCGTCGTTGCGAGCGCAGCGAAGCAATTCAGGGCCGTTTGCCGTGGCCCCTGGATTGCTTCGTCGGCTTCGCCTCCTCGCAATGACGAGGAACAGAAAACCCCGGCCTGAGGCCGGGGTTTTCATGTCAGAAGTTCAGCGCCTTGGCCTGGACCACGCTGGGCAGGCCCAGCACGGTCTTGACGATTTCCTCCGGCACCGGGCTGTCGACCGAGACCAGGGCGAGCGCGCTGCCGCCTTCCGGCCGGCGGCCGAGGTTGAAGTTGGCGATGTTGATCTTGGCGTCGCCCAGCACCGTGCCGAGGCGGCCGATGAAGCCCGGCTTGTCCTCGTTGCGCACGAACAGCATGTTGCGCGCCACCTCGGCCTCGAGCGCGATGCCCTCGACCTCGACGATCCGCGGCTTGGTGCCGGCGAAGAGCGAGCCGGCGACGGTCCGGGTCTGGCGCTCGGTCGTCACCGTCAGCCGCACCAGCGTGTGGTAGTCCTCGCAGGTCTCGCGCTTGGTCTCGCTGACGTCGATGTCGTATTCGCGCGCCACCACCGGCGCCGACACCATGTTGACGCTGTCCAGCAGCGGCCGCAGCAGCCCGGCCAGGATCACGCTGGTGATCGGCTTGGTGTTGAGCTGGGCGACGTCGCCTTCATAGGTGATGTTGACCGCCTTCAGCCGGGTCTCGGTGATCTGGCCGGCGAAGCTGCCGAGCTGCTCGACCAGGGCGAGATACGGCTTCAGCTTCGGCGCCTCCTCCGCCGTCACCGACGGCATGTTCAGCGCGTTGGTCACGGCGCCGGAGAGGAGGAAGTCCGAGATCTGCTCGGCCACCTGCAGCGCCACATTCTCCTGTGCCTCGGTGGTGGCGGCGCCGAGATGCGGGGTGCAGACCACGTTCGGCAGGCCGAAGAAGGCGCTCTCCTTCGCCGGCTCGACCGCGAAGACGTCGAGCGCGGCGCCGGCGACATGGCCGGACTTCAGCGCCGCCAGCAGGTCCTCCTCGACGATCAGACCGCCGCGGGCGCAGTTGATGATGCGCACGCCCGGCTTCATCTTGGCGATCGCCGCGGCGTCGATGATGTTGCGGGTCTGGTCGGTCAGCGGCGTGTGCAGGCTGATGAAGTCGGCGCGCTGGAACAGCCCGTCGAGCTCGACCTTCTCCACGCCCAGGTCCAGCGCCCGCTCCGGCGACAGGAACGGGTCGTAGGCGATCACCTTCATCTTCAGCCCGATGGCGCGGTCGGCGACGATCGAGCCGATGTTGCCGCAGCCGATCAGGCCGAGCGTCTTGCCGAACAGCTCGACCCCCATGAAGCGGGACTTCTCCCACTTGCCGGCATGGGTCGACGCGTTGGCGTCCGGCAGCTGCCGGGCCAGCGCGAACATCATGGCGATGGCGTGCTCGGCGGTGGTGATGGAGTTGCCGAAGGGCGTGTTCATCACCACCACGCCGCGCTGGGTGGCGGCCGGGACGTCGACATTGTCGACGCCGATGCCGGCGCGGCCGACGACCTTGAGGTTGGTCGCGGCGGCCAGCACCTCCTTGGTCACCTTGGTGGCCGAGCGGATGGCGAGGCCGTCATACTGGCCGATGATCGCCTTCAGCTCCTCGGGCTTCAGGTCGGTCTTAACGTCGACCTCGACGCCGCGGTCGCGGAAGATGGCGACGGCGGCCGGGGACAGGCTGTCGGAAATGAGAACCTTGGGCATCGGATCTGCTCCAGAAATCCCCCGTCATTCCCGCGAACGCGGGAATCTCGATGGCGTCGGACGGCTCTGTCCGGAAGAGATCCCCGCTTTCGCGGGGATGACGGGTTCAATGGGAAGAACGGGAGGGTTTAGGCGGCCAGCTTCAGCTCGGCCCGGGCGCGGTCGAAGGCCCAGTCGAGCCAGGGCAGCAGCGCCTCGAGATCGGCGGTCTCGATCGTGGCGCCGCCCCAGATGCGCAGGCCCGGGGGCGCGTCGCGGTAGCCGTTGATGTCGAAGGCGACGCCTTCCTTCTCCAGGATCGAGGCGATCTTCTTCGGTACCGCGGCCTGCGCGTCGGCATCCAGCGCCGTGACCGCCGGATCGACGATCTTCAGGCAGATCGAGGTGCAGGAGCGGACCGCCGGATCCGCGGCCAGGAAGTCGACCCAGGGGGTGCGCGCGACCCAGGCGGCGATGGCGGCGAGATTGTTCTCCGACCGCTCGATCAGCTTATCCAGGCCGCCGATCCCCTCGGCCCAGGCGAGGCCGTCGATCGCGTCCTCGACGCACAGCATCGACGGGGTGTTGATGGTCTCGCCCTTGAACGGGCCCTCGGCCAGCTTGCCCTTGGAGGTCAGGCGGAACACCTTCGGCAGCGGCCAGGCCGGGGTATGGCTCTCCAGCCGCTCCACCGCGCGGGGCGACAGGGCCAGCATGCCGTGCGCCCCCTCCCCACCCAGCACCTTCTGCCAGGACCAGGTGACGACGTCGAGCTTGTCCCAGGGCAGGTCCATGGCGAAGGCGGCCGAGGTGGCGTCGCAGATCACCAGGCCCTGGCGGCCGGCCGGGATGGCGTCGCCGTTCGGCATGCGCACGCCGGAGGTGGTGCCGTTCCAGGTCAGGACCACGTCGCGGTCGAAATCGACCTGCGCCAGATCCGGCAGCTCCCCATAGGGCGCCTTGAAGGTGCGGACATCCGGCAGCTTCAGCTGCTTGACCACGTCGGTCACCCAGCCTTCGCCGAAGCTTTCCCACGCCAGCAGGTCGACGCCGCGGGCGCCGAGCAGGGTCCACAGCGCCATCTCGACGGCGCCGGTGTCCGATCCCGGCACGATGGCCAGGCGCCAGTCGGCGGGCATGCGCAGCACGCGCTTCGACCGCTCGATGACGTCGGCGAGCTTGGCCTTGCCGATGCCGGCGCGATGCGACCGGCCGAGGGCGGCATTCTGCAGCGCCTCGAGCGACCAGCCGGGGCGCTTGGCACAGGGACCGGAGGAGAAATTGGGGTTGCGCGGACGGAGTCCGGGCGTGGGGGCGAGCGCACTCGCAGTCATGTCTATCCTTCCAGATAGCAGCGTCCCGGTGGGGGGACGTGGCCCGCCGCCGAGCATATGGATCGGCGGGTCCGCGTCAATCGCTATCTGTGAAGCGTCCGGCGCAGGTCAGGCAGCGCAATATTGCGCAAAGTGGGTGCTTCGACCGGGCCGCCCTGCCCTGCCCCGTCATGGCGAGCCCCGCAGGGGTGTGGCCATCCAGGGGCCGGTGCGAGCGGCCCTGAATGGCCACGGGGCTCCGCGCCTCGCCATGACGCTGTGAGGCAGGAGCAGTGCCTACGCCGCCGCAGTCTCGATCGTGGCGCAGATCTCGCCGACTAGGCTCTCGATCAGCGCCGCGTCCTCGCCTTCCGCCATCACCCGGATCACCGGCTCGGTGCCGGATTTGCGGATCAGCAGGCGGCCGTCCTTGCCCAGCCTTGCCTCGGCCGCGGCGATCGCATCCTTCACCAGCGCCTGCTCCAGCGGGGACGGCGCCCCCGGCACCGGCTTGAAGCGGACGCTGCGCAGCCGCTGCGGCAGCGGCTCGAACACCCGGAACACCTCGCTGGACGGCCGGCCGGCCTGCTGGATTACCGCCAGCACCTGCAGCGCCGCGATCAGCCCGTCGCCGGTGGTGGCGTAGTCGCTCATGACGATGTGGCCGGACTGCTCGCCGCCGAGATTGAGGCCTCGCTCGCGCATCGTCTCGACCACGTAGCGGTCGCCGACTGCGGTGCGGATCAGGCCGAGGCCGATCCCGCCCAGGAACCGCTCCATGCCGAGATTCGACATCACCGTCGCCGCCACCGCCGGCTGCGCCAGCCGGCCGCCGCTGTGCCAGTCGCGCGCGATCATCGCCATCAGCTGGTCGCCGTCGATCTGGCGGCCGGTCTCGTCGGCCATGATCAGCCGGTCGGCGTCGC
The DNA here is from genome assembly GCF_000423185.1 of Inquilinus limosus DSM 16000. Classification (GTDB taxonomy): domain Bacteria; phylum Pseudomonadota; class Alphaproteobacteria; order DSM-16000; family Inquilinaceae; genus Inquilinus; species Inquilinus limosus. Next base: position 102,805 of record NZ_AUHM01000019.1, read on the forward strand.
CGTCCAGGGACAGGCCGAGATGGGCGCCGTGCGCCACCACCGCCTGCTGCATCACATCGGTCGCGGTGGCGCCGCAGCCCTTGTTGATGTTGAGGCCGTCCGGCGACACGCCGATGGTCACGACCTCGGCCCCCAGCTCCCACAGCACCGCGGGGGCGACCTTGTAGGCGGCGCCGTTGGCGCAGTCGACCACGACCTTGAGCCCGTCGAGCCGCAGCCCCTTGGGGAAGGTGTTCTTGGCATATTCGATATAGCGGCCGGAGGCATCGTCCAGCCGCCGGGCGCGGCCGAGCCGGGCCGGCGGCGCCAGCTGGTCGTCGGCCGGCTGGGCGATGCGGTCCTCGATCTCGCGCTCGACCTCGTCCGACAGCTTGTAGCCGTCCGGGCCGAACAGTTTGATGCCGTTGTCCTCGAACGGGTTGTGCGAGGCCGAGATCATCACGCCGAGATCGGCGCGCAGCGACCGGGTCAGCATGGCGATGGCCGGGGTCGGGATCGGGCCGACCAGGGTGACGTCCATGCCGGCGCCGATGAAGCCCGCGGTCAGCGCCGGCTCCAGCAGATAGCCGGACAGGCGGGTGTCCTTGCCGATCACCACCAGGTGGCGATGATCGCCGCGCCGGAACTGCGCCGCCGCCGCCGTCGCCACCTTCAGCGCCGTCTCAGCCGTCATCGGCTCGACATTCGCGCGACCGCGGATGCCGTCGGTCCCGAACAGCTTGCGCGTCATTGAGCCCGCATCTCTTACACTCGTTGCGTCCTGCGCCGTCGCCACATGCCGACAGGGCAGGAGAACGGCGTAGCGCGATGTGGCACATCGGGCAAGCCGTTCGACGCACCATATCGGCATGTGGCGACGGCCCGAAGGGTCGCCTTGCGGCGGCCGCCTGCGGGCGCGGGCCGCTCGACCGTAGTGCCCGCTACGCTCTTCGCGTCCCGCCCCCGCATCCGACTCGCCGCAAGGCGACGCAGGGCGCAAGGAGTGTAAGAGATGCGGGCTATTCCCCTGCCTCCGACTCGATCCCCACCTGCAGCGCCGACCACACGGCCAGCGCCTGCCGCGTCTCCGCGACGTCATGAACCCGTAAAATCTGCACCCCCTGAGCCACGCCGTACAGCCCCGCGGCGATCGACCCCGGCGCCCGGGCCTTCGGCTCGGCCGCACCCGAGATGGTGCCGATGAAGCGCTTGCGCGACACGCCGAGCAGCACGGCGCAGCCGAGCCCGTGCAGCAGCGAGAGGCCGCGCAGCAGCGGCAGGTTGTGGGTCAGCGACTTCTTGCCGAAGCCGATGCCGGGATCGGCCGCGATGCGCCCGGCCGGGATGCCGGCGGCGTCGCAGGCGGCGACCCGCTCCTCCAGCCAGTCGAACACGTCGAGCAGGACATCCTCATAGGCCGGATTCCGCTGCATCGTCTGCGGCTCGCCCTGGATGTGCATCAGCACCACCGGGCAGCCGGCGCGGGCGACCACGCCCAGGCTGGCGGGATCGCCGGTCAGGCCGGTGACGTCGTTGACGATCCGGGCGCCGGCGGCCAGGGCCGCCTGCATCACCGCGGCATGGCGGGTGTCGATCGACACGGTCAGGCCGCGATTCGCCAGTTCGCGGATCACCGGCTGGATCCGGGCGATCTCCTCCTCCGGCGACACCGGGGCGGAGCCGGGCCGGGTCGATTCGCCGCCGATGTCGAGGATTTCCGCCCCCGCCTCTGCCAGGGCCAGCCCATGCGCGACCGCGCGGCCGGACTCGGCGAAATCGCCGCCGTCGGAGAAGCTGTCCGGGGTGACGTTGACGATGCCCATCAGCCGCGGCCGGTCGAGGGCGATGCCGCCGAAATCCGGCCGCGGCCGGCTGAGCCGGTCGAGCCGGTCGTCGACCGCGGCGGCGAGGCCGTGGCGCCCGGCCCAGCGCCGCAGCGTGGCGAGGTCGGCGATGGCCCGGACGCAACTCGACGCGTTTTCATGTTGCCTCTCCCGCGGGGCGGGAGAGGTCGGAAATCCGGAGGATTTCCGGGTGAGGGCTGGCACAGGCGGTGACGCCCTCCCCTCACCCGGAGCCGCTGGCGCGGCTCCGACCTCTCCCGCAAGCGGGAGAGGCAACGCATCTGCTCGCTGCATCGGATGCCGCAGGATCAGCTCGACCCGATCGAAGGACAGCGGCCCGCCGGCCAGCGGCAGCGCGCCGGGCGCGGCGTCGGTGAGGCCCAGCGGACGCAGATACAGCCGCACCCCGGGTTCGGCAGCCCGGGGCGCGAAATCGTCGGAGAGGGAAACGGCACGGGCCGCGTCTCGACGCGGCCCGTGGTCAGCCTGAGTCGTCACCCGGTCAGGTTCCCGGCTGCGGCTCCGGATCCATGCCCTTGGCGCCGCCGGAGGGCACCGAGGTCCGCTTGCCGCTGGTCGGGCGCTTCGGCGGCGGCGGCTCGTCGTTCGGCTCCGGCCGCACGATCGGTTCGCCGCGCAGCAGCCCCTGGACCTCCTCGCCCGTCAGCGTCTCGTATTCGAGCAGGGCGTTGGCGATCAGGTGCAGCTGGTCGAGATGCTCGGTCAGGATCGTCCGGGCCTTGCTCTCGGCCTCGTCGATCAGGCGCCGCATCTCCTCATCGATCAGGCGGGCCGTCTCCTCCGAGACGTTCTGCTGCTGGGCGACCGAGTGGCCGAGGAAGATCTCCTGCTCATTGGCGCTGTAGCGCAGCCGGCCGAGCTTCTGGGACATGCCGAACTCGGTCACCATCGCCCGCGCCATCCGCGTCGCCTGCTGGATGTCGTTCGAGGCGCCGGTGGTCACGTGCTCCGCCCCGAAGATCAGCTCCTCCGCGATGCGGCCGCCGAACATCATGGCCAGGCGCGATTCCATCTCGACCTTGGACCAGTTGGTGCGGTCGCGCTCCGGCAGGCTCATGGTCACGCCCAGCGCGCGGCCGCGCGGGATGATCGTGACCTTGTGCAGCGGGTCGTGCTCCGGCACGTAGAGGCCGACCAGGGCGTGCCCCGCCTCGTGGAAGGCGGTCAGCTTCTTGTCCTTCTCGGTCATCACCATGGAGCGCCGCTCGGCGCCCATCATGACCTTGTCCTTGGCCTCCTCGAACTCGGCGTGCGAGACCACGCGCTTGCCGCGCCGGGCCGCCAGCAGCGCCGCCTCGTTGACCAGGTTGGCGAGGTCGGCGCCGGAGAAGCCGGGGGTGCCGCGCGCGATGGTCTTGGCGTCGACGTCCGGCGCCAGCGGCACCTTGCGCATATGGACCTTGAGGATCTTCTCGCGGCCGACGATGTCCGGGTTCGGCACCACCACCTGGCGGTCGAAGCGGCCGGGGCGCAGCAGCGCCGGGTCCAGCACGTCCGGGCGGTTGGTGGCGGCGATCAGGATCACGCCTTCATTCGCCTCGAAGCCGTCCATCTCGACCAGCAGCTGGTTCAGCGTCTGCTCGCGCTCGTCGTTGCCGCCGCCCAGGCCGGCGCCGCGATGGCGGCCGACCGCGTCGATCTCGTCGATGAAGATGATGCAGGGGGCGTTCTTCTTGCCCTGCTCGAACATGTCGCGGACGCGCGAGGCGCCGACGCCGACGAACATCTCGACGAAGTCCGAGCCGGAGATGGTGAAGAACGGCACGTTCGCCTCGCCCGCCACCGCGCGCGCGGTCAGGGTCTTGCCGGTGCCCGGCGGGCCGACCAGCAGCACGCCCTTCGGGATCTTGCCGCCCAGGCGCTGGAACTTCTGCGGGTCCTTCAGGAACTCGACGATCTCCTCGAGCTCCTGCTTCGCCTCGTCGATGCCGGCGACGTCGTCGAAGGTGACGCGGCCGGTGCGCTCGGTCAGCAGCCGGGCGCGGCTCTTGCCGAAGCCCATGGCCTTGCCGCCGCCGGACTGCATCTGGCGCATGAAGAAGATCCAGACGCCGATCAGCAGCAGCATCGGCAGCCACGACATCAGCGTGGTCAGCAGCAGGTTCGGCCCCTCGGGCGCCGCGGCCTGCACGCGGACGCCGGCCTCGGTCATCCGGTTGACGATGTCGGTGCCGTCCGGCGAATAGGTCTGGAAGCTCTGGCCGTTGGTGTAGTGGCCGGAGATGGTGTTGCCCTGAATCCGGGCATCGGCGATCTGCTTGTCCTCGACCGCCTTCACCAGCTCGCTATAGGCCAGCTCACCCTGCGAGCTGCGCCCGCCGGAGGTCTGAAACAGGTTGAACAGCGCCAGGAGGAGCAGGCCGATGATGATCCAGAGCGCAAAGTTCTTGCCGAAATTGTTCACGGACGGTCGCCTCATGTCCCGCGCATACCGCTTGCGCGGCACCACGGCGTCGTGGGTCCCCGGACCGCTCCGGGGGCTCGGTAGTAGATAATATAGCGCCGCGCCTAAACAACCGGGAATCCATTCGGAAAGAGCGGCCGCAGCGGCTCGAAGCGCAGAAAAAGGCCGGTTTCCGCCGCGGTGCCGAGGCGCGGCGGCCGCAGGACGTGGCCGGCGCGCCACAGTGCCGGCAGCACCGCGGCCGCGTCGAAGGGCAGGCCTTCGGCCCTCCCTTCCCCGGCCGCGGCGTCTCCCCAGCCAGCGATCCGATCGCCCGGCCGGGCATCGGCGGGAATTTCGATACGGAAGCGGCCGTCCCAGAGCAAGGATATGCCGGGGGCCGGATCGGCGATCTCCGGCAGGCCGCGGCGCTCACGGAACACCAGCAGCCGGTCGCCGGCGGCGCGCAGGCGGCAGCGGCCCAGGGTGCGGCCTGAGGTGCGACCCAGCAGCGCACCATCGCGCAGCGCCTGGGCCAACCGCTCCAGCGCGTCGAAGCGAGCCTCCGCGCCGCCACCGATGCAGGCGGTCACGGAATCGAGCAGGCGCCGCGCGATCTCCGGATCCGCATCCCGCAGGGCCGGCAGGTCGACCGCGGCATAGCCGGCGGGGTCGAGCGCCACGGCGCGGCGCCCCAGCTCGGCGGTGATCCGCTCCAGCGCGGCCCGGGCCAGGCCGGCGCGGCGTGCCAGGTCCCACAGCCGGTCGTCGGTCAGCCCCTCCGCCGCCAGCACCTCGCGGGCGGCGCGCAGCCGGGCCCGGGCATAGCGGCTGCGGCGGTTGGACGGGTCGTCGACCGGGACCACGCCGAATCCGGCGCAGGTGGCGACGAGGCGGGCCTTCGGCAGGTCCAGCAGCGGCCGCAGCAGCCGGCCCCAGGGCGCCGGGCGCCAGACGGCCATGCCGGCCAGCCCGTCGACGCCGGTGCCCTTGGCCAGGCGCAGCAGCACCGTCTCGGCCTGGTCCTCGCGGTGATGGGCGACCAGCAGGTCGCGGATGCCGGCCTCGCGGCAGGCCTGCTCCAGCAGGGCGTAACGGGCGCGGCGCGCCTCGTCCTGCGAGGCCCGTGCGGGCGCATCGCTCCAGGTCAGGATGCGGTGGGGAATGTCGTGCCGGGCCAGGGAAGCGCCGACGGCGGCGGCTTCGGCGGTCGAGTCCGGGCGCAGCCGGTGGTCGACGGTCAGGGCCAGGATCTGGCCGCCTCTCTGCCGGCCCCAGCGTGCGGCGAGAAGGCAGAGCGCCATGCTGTCGGGTCCTCCGGAGACGGCGACGGCAAGGCGGAGAGGCCGGTCGAACGGGCCGAGGCGGTCGAGTCGCGCGGCGAATTCCTCATCCGAGACGGGCTCGGGAGCGACCGGATTGGTCATGCATCAGCAGCGCAGCAGCGCCTGCTGGTCCTTGGCGCGGCGCAGCATCTGCGCCGGGGCATCGGGGTAGTCCGCCACCAGCCTGGCGAAGGCATCGCAGGCGGAGGCGTCCTGGCGGGCGGCGACCAGGGACTGGCCCAGCCGCATCAGCGCGTCGGGCGCCTTGGGGCCGCGCGGATCCATCGACCAGGCGGCGTTGAAGGCGGAGGCCGCCTCGCCCGGGCGGCCCTTCGCCAGCAGGGATTCGCCGAGCCAGTACTGGGCGTTGCCGGCCAGGCCGCCGCCGGGATCGGCGGCGACGACCTGGCTGAAGCCGGCGATGGCGCCGTCATAGTCGCCCTGGTTGTACAGGCCCTGGGCCTGATTGTACCAGCCGGTGACGTCGCCCGGCGCCGCGGCGAAGCCGGTGGGTTGCGGCTCGGCGGAGGCGAAGCCCGGAACCGCCGGCGCCGCCAGGCCCGGATCGGCCGCCCCCATCTCCTGCGGCGCGCCCAGGCTGTCGCCCTGGCTATCGTAGCCCGGGGCCAGCGGCCCGGCGTCGGAGCGCTTCGGGGGCACCAGCGGCGTCGGGGCGAAGGGCTGCGGCGTCCGCGGCGCGGCCGGGGCGCTGCCCTGGGCCGGCGGCTTCTTGGCCGGGGCCGGAGCCGGCGCGGCATTGGCGCCACCACCACCGCCCTCGAGCTCGTTCAGCCGGAACTCGATATCGGCCAGGGCCCGTTGCAGCCGGTCCTGAAGCTGCTGGTTCTGGTACTGCAGCTGCTCGACCTGGCCGGTGAGCTGCGAGATCTGCTGCTCCAGCGTGCTGACCCGGACCTCGAGCTGGGCCTCATAGCTCTGCGCCCGGCCGGGGCCGGACGGGGCCAGGGCCGCGACGGCGAGCGCCACGGCCGCGAAAACACTCCATCGCCTCTGCGAAGCCGGCATGTCGCCTCCACCTCCTTGGTTGGGGCATGGGTTCGGCCTTGGCCGCGGGACCGATCCTGGACCGATCCCGGCGGCGAAAATAAGACGCGCCGGGCACGGCAGCAACGGCGAGGCCGCTGCCGCCGTCCGGCGCGCAAATCGTCCATCCGGCGGCGGGCGGCACCGCGAGGGTGCCGGCCCGCCGTCCCGGCGGGATCAGTTGACGACGGTGACCGCCCGGCGGTTCTGCGCCCAGGCCGACTCGTCGTTGCCCGGCACCGCCGGACGCTCCTTGCCGTAGCTGATCGTCGAGATCCGCGACGGGGCCACGCCGTTGGCGATCAGGTAGTTGCGCACCGAATTGGCGCGCCGGTCGCCGAGGGCGAGATTGTATTCGCGCGTGCCGCGCTCGTCGGCGTGGCCTTCGACGGTCACGGCGACGTTCTGGTACTGCTGTAGCCAGCCGCTCTGCTTGGTCAGCGTGGCCTGGGCCTCCGGGCTCAGGTCGAAGGCGTCGAAGGCGAAGAAGACGCGGTCGCCGATGTTCTGCGCCAGATCCTGCTGCGAGCCGGGGACAGCGGTGCCGGCGGTGCCGAGGCCGCCCTGGCCGGCCGTGCCGGCGGCGTTCTGGCTGGAGCTGCAGGCGGTGGCCAGCAGCAGAGCCCCCATGAGGGACACAATCTTGAGACGCATGGTTTTTTGCCCCTGACGTGGATCCGACTTTACGATTCGGAAATCGGTTGGAGGGAAAAGCAGGTTACCGCCCGCTCCGCAAGGTATTTCTCGCATTATTTCTGCCGTTCCCAGTGATTTAGTTACGGCAGCAGCGGCGACCAGGCCGGGTCGGACGCGTCGAAGGGCGTCGGCACCGCGGCGCTGACCCGGCCGGTGATGTCGACCGTGACCAGCTTGCTGCCGCCCCCGCCGCTGGCCGTGTACATCAGCACGCGGCCGTTCGGCGCCCAGGTCGGGCCTTCGGCCAGGAAGCCGGAGGCCAGGTCGCGCTCGCCGGTCCCGTCCGGCCGCATCACGCCGATCGAGAACTGGCCGCCCGACAGCTTGGTGAAGGCGATCAGGTCGCCGCGCGGCGACCACACCGGGGTGGCGTAGCGGCCCTGGCCGAAGCTGAGCCGGCGCACGCCCGACCCGTCGGCGTTCATGATGTAGATCTGCTGGCTGCCGCCACGGTCGCTCTCGAACACGATCTGCGACCCGTCCTTCGAATAGGAAGGCGAGGTCTCGATCGACGGGTCCGAGGTCAGGCGCTGCGCCGAGCGGGTGCGCAGGTCCATGACGTAGATGTCGGTGTTGCCGTTCTGCGCCATGCTGAAGATCACCCGGTTGCCGTCCGGGCTGAAGCGCGGCGAGAAGGTCATGTTCGGGAAGTCGCCGAGCGATTCCTGCCGGCCGCTGCCGATGTCGAGCAGATACACCCGCGGCTTGTTGTTCACATAGGCCATGTAGGTGATCTGCTGGGTGCTGGGCGAGAAGCGCGGGGTCAGCACCAGCTGCGAGCCGTCGGTCAGGAACTGATGGTTCGCCCCGTCCTGGTCCATGATCGCCAGGCGCTTGACCCGGTTGGTCTGCGGCCCGGTCTCCGAGACATAGACGACGCGGGTGTCGAAATAGCCGTCCTCGCCGGTCACGGCGCGATAGATCTCATCCGCGATCTTGTGGGCGACGCGGCGCATCAGGCTGCTGTCGCCGGTCAGGGTCAGGCCGGTAAGCTGCTGCTCGGCCGCCACATCCCAGAGACGGAAGTCGACGTCGAAGCGGCCGTCGCCGCGCGGCCGAACCTGGCCGGTGACCAGCGCCTGGGCCGCCAGCACCTTCCAGTCGGCGAAGCGCGGGCCCTGCTGCAGCGAGGCCGCGTCCTGGGTGAAGGCGCGCGGGTCGATCGGCGCGAACAGGCCCGAGCGCTGCAGATCCGCCGTGATGATCTGGCTGATCTGGCTGCCGACCGCATCGCCCGGGAAGTCGGTGATCGCGATCGGCATCGGCTGGGTGACGCCCTGGTTGATGTCGATCCGGATCTCGGCCTGCGCCGGAGCCGGCGCCAGGGCGAGGGATGCGACCGCAGCCAGGGCGGCCAGCGTGGTCAGGAGGAAGCCTCGTTTCATTCTCTGCACCTCGGTTCCTGGCTGGTCAGAAGAAGTCTTTCGGGTCGAAATACAGGACGAACGCATCGTTCGGCCAGCCACCGCTCGGCATCGGCCAGGGCTGGCAGGCCGGGTTCGCGACGGCGCGGCGCGCCGCATTCCCCCAGGCCCGATCGCCGCCATCGTCCTCGATGGTGACGTCCTGCGGCCGGATGGTGCCGTCGGGCTGGACCTGGGCGACGCGGATCTTCACGACCGGCTTGTTCAAGGCGGCCGTGTCGATGTTCCAGCACTGCTTGACCGTGTCGCGGATGGCCCCTTCGTCGCCACGCGACAGCCGGGTCTCGCGACCGCTCTGCCCCGTCGCCCGCTGCTGGCGGTTCGACTGCCGGCTGGACTGGCGCCCGCCCGCCTGGCCATCCAGAAGCCCCGCGATCTGGTCGCTCTCCTGCTGCTGGGCCGGCGCGGTCGACCGCGTCGGCGTGGCCGACTGCTGCGTCGGCGCCGGCGGCGGCGCCTTCGGGCGCGAGCCTGGACGCGGCGCCTCGGTCGGCGAGATCGCCATCGGGTCGGCCTGCGCCGTCTCGGCCGGCGGAGTCGGCGGGGACGGAGTCGGGGTCGGCTCGGCCTGCGGCTTGCCGGATGGCGGGTTCGGCCGCTGCGGCGGCGGAGGCGGCGGCGGCTGCGTCGTCGGCGGGGGCGGCGGCGGAGGACGCGTCGCGTCGGGCGACGGCGCCTGCACCGGCGGAGGCGGCGGCGCGGGCGGCGGCGGCGTCGGGGTCGGCGGCGTCGGCAGCTCCGGCGCCTGCGGCGTGGCCCTGGGCGTCGGCGGGGTCGGCGGCGGAGGCGGCGGCGAAGCCGGCTCGGGCTCCGGCGCCGGCCGCGCCTGCGGCGTCGGCTCGGACTGGCGCGGCTGCGGCAGCTGCGCCACCTTCGGCGGCTCCGGCCGCTGCGCCGGCGGCTTCGGCGCCGGCGGGGATTTCGCCGCGGCCGGCGGCGGCGGCGCGTCGGCGTCGCCGGTGGCCTCGGGGGCCGGCGGCCGCTCCGGCGCGATCTCGCCGGTCGCGCCTTCGCCGACCGCATCGGCGCTGACGATCTCCACCGGCACGACCGCGATGGCCGGCGCGTCGCGCCGGAACAGCGGCAGCCCGAACATCAGCACGATCAGCAGGATCGCGTGAAGGGCCAGGGAGATGATGAGACTGGGACGCATGGGGCTCGGTCAGCGCCTCGGGGCCGGGGTGGAGCTTGCACCAGCCGGCGCCGCGGCGGCGGCCTGGCCCTTCGGCGTCTCGGAGATCAGCGCCACGCGGGTGAAGCCGGCGGCGGTGATGGCGCCCATCACCTGCATGATCCGGCCATAGGCCAGCGCCTGGTCGCCGAACACGAAGATCCGGGTCTCGTTCGGGCCGCCCGCATTGCCGGCCGCCGAGGCCTGGGCCTTGGCGATCGCGGTCAGCATCGGCACCAGCTCCTCCGTCGCCACCTGCTTCTTCTGCACGTAGATCTGGCCCTGGGCGTCGATGGTGACCTGGAGCGGCTCTTCCTTGGTCGGGATGTTCTGGGCCCGGGTCTGCGGCAGGTCGACCGGCACGCCGACGGTCAGCAGCGGCGCCGTGACCATGAACACGATCAGCAGCACCAGCATGACGTCGACGAAGGGCGTGACGTTGATGTCCGAATTGGGGCGCAGGGTGCGGCGTCCGCCGCGCCCGCGGCCGGTGGCGTGGGAGAGCGAGACACCCATCAGCTGCGGTCCTCGAGATAGCGCGACAGGATCGCGCCGAATTCGCCGGCGAAGTTCTCTAGCCGCTCGGCATACTTGTTCAGGTCGTTCGAGAACTTGTTGTAGGCGGTGGTGGCCGGGATGGCGGCGAACAGGCCGATGGCGGTGGCGAACAGCGCCTCGGCGATGCCCGGCGCCACCACGGCGAGGCTGGTGTCGGCCTGGGCGGCGATCGACTGGAACGAGTTCATGATGCCCCAGACCGTGCCGAACAGGCCGACGAAGGGCGCGGTCGACCCGACCGAGGCCAGCACGGTCATGCCGCGCTCGACCCGGCCGAGCTCGCGCGTCATGGTCACCTGCATCACCCGGTCGATGCGCTGCTGCAGCCCGGCGCGCATGCTGCCGGAGGCGCCGAGGCCGCGATCGGCGGCGATGCGCCATTCCTTCATCCCGGCGGAGAAGGTGGCGGCCATCGGGTCGGGCGGGTTGGCGCCGACCTGGTCGTAGAGGTCGTCGAGCGAGCCGCCGGACCAGAACGCATCCTCGAAGGCGTCGGCCTGGCGGTTCAGCCGCCGGACCCGCACCCACTTCTCGAAGATGATCGCCCAGCACCAGACGGATGCCGCCAGCAGCAGCAGCATCACGAATTTGACGATCACGTCGGCCTGCAGGAACAAGCCCCACATGGTCATGTTGTGCACGGCACCCTGCCCGACCGCCTGGGCGGTTTCGATCACCGACTGCTCCATACCTTCGCCCTTCACTCCGCCGCGTGCGACGCGGTCTGGTCCTTGATCGCGTTGAAGACCTCGCGAAGCCGGGACGGCATGCGCGCCGCCCGGCCGTCGCGAGTGATGCAGGCCAATTTCAGCAGGATTGTGACGATCTCATCGCCACCGCGCCGGATCGCCTGCGACATTTCGAGACTGGCGCCGCCGATCGCCGTCACCCGGGTCTCGACCGTGAGCTGGTCGTCGAGCCGGGCGGACCGGCGGTAGTCGATGGCGCAGTGGCGCACGGCGAAGGCGATGCCGGTCTGTTCCAGCATCGACCACTGCTCGAACCCCGCCGTGCGCAGGAGCTCCGTCCGCGCCCGCTCGGCGAAGCGCAGATAGGAGGCGTGATAGACGATCCCCGACCCGTCCGTGTCCTCCCAATAGACCCGGACAGGGAAGACATGAGGCGCGGTCAAGGCTCGTCTTCCGACAGGAGGTCGAGCTGCGGCGTCTCGCGCTTCGGCGCCGCAAGGCCGAGCGCTCGGTAGCCGCGGTCGCCCAGCATGCGGCCGCGCGGGGTGCGCAGCAGCAGCCCCTGCTGCAGCAGATAGGGCTCGATCACTTCCTCGATCATGTCGCGCTGCTCGCTCAGCGCCGCCGCCAGCGTCTCGACGCCGACCGGGCCGCCGCCGTAGTTCTCCGCGATCATGCGCAGATAGCGCCGGTCCATGGCGTCGAGTCCGGCCTCGTCGACGTCGAGGCGGCGCAGCGCCTGGTCGGCGGCGCGGGCGTCGATCCGGTCCAGCCCCGCCACCGCACCGAAGTCGCGCACCCGGCGCAGCAGGCGGCCGGCGATGCGCGGGGTGCCGCGGGACCGTTTGGCGATCTCGTGCGCCCCCTCCTCCGTCAGCGGGCAGCCGAGCAGCCGGGCGCCGCGGCTGACGATCGATTCCAGCTCCGGCGTGCCGTAGAAGTTCAGGCGCAGCGGGATGCCGAAGCGGTCGCGCAGCGGCGTGGTGATCAGGCCCGACCGGGTGGTGGCCCCGACCAGGGTGAAGGGCGGCAGGTCGATGCGGACCGACCGCGCCGCCGGGCCCTCGCCGATGATCAGGTCGAGTTGGAAGTCCTCCATCGCCGGGTAGAGGATCTCCTCCACCGCCGGGTTCATGCGGTGGATCTCGTCGATGAACAGCACGTCGCGCGGCTGCAGGTTGGTCAGGATCGCCGCCAGGTCGCCGGCGCGGGCGATCACCGGACCGGAGGTGGCGCGGAAGCCGACGCCGAGCTCGCGCGCCACGATCTGGGCCAGCGTGGTCTTGCCCAGGCCCGGCGGGCCGAACAGCAGCACGTGGTCCAGCGCCTCGGCCCGGCCGCGCGCTGCGGTGACGAAGACGCGGAGGTTGTCGCAGACCTCGCGCTGGCCGACGAAATCCTCCAGCGTCTGCGGCCGCAGCGAGGCGTCGTCGTCGCCCAGGCGCTCGCCGGTGACGATGCGCTCGTTGTCGGGGCCGCTCATGACGCCAGCTCACGCAGGGCCGCGGGGATGATCGCCGACACGGTCGCCTCGGGCCCCAGCTTGCCGCCGGCCTTGGCCACCGCGGCGAAGGCCTCGGCCCGGCCGTAGCCGAGATTGACCAGCGCCGAGACGGCGTCGGCCGCGACGCCCGATTCCGCCGGGGCCGCAGCGCCGGCAGGCCCAGCGTGGAAGGCCGCGACGGCCGGCCCGAGCGCGATGCCGCCGACCTTGTCCTTCAGCTCCGACGCGATGCGGCCGGCCAGCTTCGGGCCGACTCCCTCGGCCCGGGCCAGCATCGCCTTGTCGCCGGCGGCGACCGCGGTCGCCACCTGGTCCGGCGACAGCACCGACAGGATGGCGAGGGCGACCTTGGCCCCCACCCCCTGCACCGTGGTCAGCAGGCGGAACCAGTCGCGCTCCGCCGTGTCGGCGAAGCCGTAGAGATGGATGTGGTCCTCGCGCACATGCGTCTCGACATGCAGCGACACCGCCTCGCGCGGGCCGCCGAGCAGGCCGAGCGTGCGGCGCGAGCAGAAGACGAGATAGCCGACGCCGTTGCAGTCGACCACGGCGTGGTCGGCCCCGGCGCTGTCCAGGAGGCCTCGCAGCCGCGCGATCATCGCGCCACCTGCAGCCGGATGCCGGCGATGCTGGCCTCGGTCTGGCGGTGATGGGCGTGGCAGACCGCGACCGCCAGCGCGTCGGCCGCGTCCGGGGTCCGGAAGGTGGCGCCGGGCAGCAGCATCCGCACCATGTGCTGGACCTGGGTCTTGTCGGCATGGCCGGCGCCGACCACCGACTTCTTGATGTGGTTGGCGCCGTATTCCGCGACCCGGAGGCCGGCCAGCGCGGGCACCAGCAGCACCACGCCGCGGGCGAGGCCCAGCTTCAGGGTCGAGGTCGGGTTCTTGTTGACGAAGGTCTCCTCGACCGCCGCCTCGTCGGGCGTCCACTCCCGCAGCACTTCGGCCAGGCCGTCATGCAGCTGCACGAGTCGCGTGGCGAGGTCGGCCTTGTCGTCGGAATCGACGCTGCCGTCGGCGACGTAGCGCAGCCGGTTGCCGTCGACGTCGAGGATGCCCCAGCCGGTGTGGCGCAGCCCGGGATCGAGGCCGAGGATCCTCATCGGCGCTCCGTCCCCCCTGCCCTGGCCGTCCCCCGCAATGCCATCACCCCTCCGCCGGCTCAGGCCGTGAGCCGCGCCATGACCTCGTCCGGGATCTCGTAATTGGCCGAGACCCGCTGCACGTCGTCGTTGTCCTCGAGCGTCTCCAGCAGCTTCAGCAGCGACGCCGCCTGCTCCTCGTTCAGCGCCACGGTGTTGAGCGGCCGCCAGACCAGGCCGGACGAATCCGGCGTGCCGAACTTCTCCTCCAGCGCGTCGCGCACGGCGGCGAAGCCTTCGACCGAGGTGGTGACGGTGTGGGTCTCGCCGTCGCTCTGCACGTCGTCGGCGCCCGCCTCCAGCGCCGCCTCGAACATCGCGTCGGCATCGGCCGCCTTGGCCGGGAATACCAGCTCGCCGACCCGGTTGAACATGAAGCTGACCGAGTTGGTCTCGCCCAGCGACCCGCCGTGCTTGGTGAAGGTCGAGCGGACCTCGGCGGCGGTGCGGTTGCGGTTGTCGGTCAGCGCCTCGACGATGACGGCGATGCCGGCCGGGCCGTAGCCCTCGTACCGGATCTCCACATAGTCGCTGTCGTCGGCGCCGCCGGCGGCGCGCTTGATCGCCCGCTCGATGTTGTCCTTCGGCATGTTCTCCTTGCGCGCGGCCTGGATGGCGGCGCGCAGGCGCGGATTCATCGCCGGATCGGGCAGGCCGAGCTTGGCCGAAACCGTGATCTCGCGCTGGAGCTTGGTGAAGATCTTGGCCCGCTTGGCGTCCTGGGCGCCTTTGCGGTGCATGATGTTCTTGAACTGTGAATGACCGGCCATGGGGCTGCGCCTGACTGACTTTGGAAACTCGCGGCGGGAGACATATGCGGCCGGCCCGGCGACGGCAAGCGCCACCGCACGGTCACCCGTGCCGCGTTAGGCCCAGACTATGGCGGTTTTGTGGCCCGCAGGGAAGACTCGACGAATTTTCGCACGAGCAAGATTCTATTACGACGCAATCAGATAGCTGCGATCCTGCAGAAACAGGATGAATAGATTAGCTTGCCGCCTCGGCCGGGGCGAAGCCGCTCGGCCAGGCCGGCGCCAGGCGGCCGCCGACGCGCAGCGGCTCGACCCGCCGGGCGAGTCCCGTGGCCTCGTCGGTCTCCAGCACCAAGCCGCAGATCGTCGGCTGGCCTTCGGCCGGGGTCAGCCGCTCGGTCGGCATCTTGCGGACGAAGCGGGCGATCGCCGGCTCCTTCACCATGCCGATGACGCTGTCGTAGTCGCCGCACATGCCGGCATCGGTCTGGTAGGCGGTGCCGCCGGGCAGGATCTGCAGATCCGCGGTCGGGATATGGGTGTGGGTGCCGACCACCAGCGTCGCGCGGCCGTCGAGATGGTGGCCCATCGCCATCTTCTCGCTCGACGCCTCGCCGTGGAAATCGACGATGATGGCGTCGGCCATGCCCGGCATGGCGGTGTCGGCCAGCAGCTTGTCGGCGGCGGCGAAGGGGTCGTCGAGCGCGTCCATGAACAGCCGCGCCATCAGGTTGATCACCAGCACTTGGCGGCCGCCGCGGGCCGGCAGCAGGGTCGCCCCCCGCCCCGGCGTGCCGGCCGGATAGTTGGCCGGGCGCACCATCCGCGGATCGCGGTCGATGGCGCCCAGCAGCTCGCGCTGGTCCCAGACATGGTTGCCGGTGGTCAGGCAGTCGACCCCGGCATCGTAGAACTCCTCGGCGATCTTCGGGGTGATGCCGAAGCCGCCGGCCGAGTTCTCGCCGTTGACCACCACGAAATCGAGGTCGAGGCGCTGCCGCAGCCGCGGCAGCTGCGCTATCACCGCGGTGCGGGCCGCGCGGCCGACGACATCCCCGAGGAACAAAATGCGCATCCGAAATCCGTACTCGTCCTAACGCTCGATGCGGATCGCCTCGCGATCCGTCACGATCCAATCCAAAGCCTCGTCGTGCAAGCCGACCGGCACCGCCGTGACCTCCTGCCCGGCGTAGCCGACGCCGACCGCCACTACGGGCCGTTCCGCCCGCAGCTTCGCGAGCGTGCGGTCGTAGAAGCCGGCGCCGTAGCCCATGCGGAAGCCCTTGCGGTCGAAGCCGAGCAGCGGCACGAACAGCAGGTCCGGCACCCATTCCGGCGCCGAGGGCGCGGGCACCGATACGCCGAACACGCCGGGAACGAGCTGCGTTCCGGGGGTCCAGTCGCGGAAGATCAGCGGCTGCCCCTTGCCCTGCACCACCGGCACGCAGGCGGCGTGGCCGCGATCGATCGCGGCGGCCAGGAGCGGGAGGGGGTCGAGCTCGTCCTCGATCGGCAGATAGCCGCTGACCACGCCGCCGCGAGGCAAGGCAATCGCCTCGAGCGCGATGTCGCGCAATCGCTCGCCCGCGCCGGCGCCGTGCTCTCGGTGATAGGCGGCACGCCGTTCCCGCGCGGCGGCCCGGAACGCCTTCTTGGCGTCGCGCAGCTCGGTCCCGTCAGGCATGGCTGGAAGAGAAGGAAGTCGCAGCGGAGCCGCCTCGGCCGGTGGTCATGTTGTCTCCTCTTGGGCCCTGCAACAGCAGGTGGGCGCCGTGTGTCCGAGACCACGGTCCCGGCAGGGACAGCTCCCAAAGAGAAGCGCATCGGCCCCAGGGACAAAGCGACCTGTCGTACCGCGCAGCCCCGCTGGAGGAACAGATTTAGGGTGTCTCGACCCGGGCTGCAATGGCCTCGATCCGATCCGCGAGTTTCTGCAGCCGCGCCGCCAGCTCCGGGTCCTCCAGCGGCGACGGCGCCGGGGCGGCCGCCGGCGCGCCCGGCACCTTGCCCTCGCGCAGGTCGAGCAGCTCGTCGCCCAGCATCAGCCCGACCATGACCATGAGATGCATGTCGGTCGCCGAGCGCACCGATCCCTGGATCTCGCGAATCCGCTCCGCCAGGAAGGCGGCGACCTCGCGGACGCGCCCTTCCTGCCCGTCCTCGCAGGCGATCGGATACACGCGGTTGTTCAGAGTGATTTCGACCCGGGCCACGGCGCTACTTTTCCAAAAGGGTCTCGATGCGCTGGATCACCTGGTTGACCCGCGCCGCCACCGTCGCCGTGTCCTCGCGCAGCTCGGTCTCGATCTCGGTCATCGCCTGCGTGCGCACGCGGTCCGCGATCTCGTCGATCTGCTTCTGGCGACGCTCCGCCTGGGCCGCGACGGCGGCGTCCAGGCGCTCCAGGGCGCGTTCCAGGCGGTCCAGCTCGGCGGCCAACCCGCTCATCGGCGGGACTCCAGATCCAGCGTCATCCGGGTGAAACTATGCGCCGCTCCGGTCTGCGTCAACGGAAGCATCGGGACGAGCCTCGGGCACGGCCACCCCGACGGTGCCGGCGAAGGCGACCAGCCGTTCCCAGGTGCGGCGGTCGAGCGGCACGCCGAGCGCCGCGCGCTCGAGCGCCTCGCGCTTCTCCGGGTCGCCCGGCGCCATCACCTCCTGCCCCGGCTGGGCCGGCTGCGCCCGCAGATCGGCGAGAATCGCCCCGATCGACGACTCGAAGCCCGTCGCGGCGAAGGCCTGCGGCTTCAGCAGCAGGAAGAAGTGCCCGATGGAGACCGGCTTGCCCGGCCCCGTGAACTTGCCCATGCGCAGGCCGTGCGGCATGCCGGTCAGGGCCGCGCACAGGATCTCGACCATCATCGCGAGGCCGGCGCCCTTGTAGCCGTAGCCGAGGCCGCCGACCGGAATCAGGCCGGTGGCGACATGCGGGTCGGTGGTGGCGATTCCGTCGGGGCCGACCGCGACCTCCGGCGGCAGCGGCGTGCCGGTGTCGCGGCGCAGATGCACGCGGTTGAGCGGGACGGCGCTGGTCGCCATGTCGAGCAGCACCGGCTCCTCGCCCGGCGCCGGGGCGGCGAAGCTGACCGGGTTGGTACCGTAGAAGGGCTTCACCCCGCCATGCGGCACCACCAGCGCATCGGCATGGGTGCAGCCGAAGGCGACGAAGCCGCGCTTCGCCGCCGCCAGGGTGTAGACGCCGGTGGCGCCGTGATGGGCCGAGCGGGTGACGACGGCTGCGGCCAGGCCCGTCTCCTCCGCCACCCGCGCCGCCTCCTCGACGGCGCGGTAGCTGGCGAGATGGCCGAGGCCGCCATCGGCGTCGACGACGACGCAGGCCGGCGCGGTGCGCGTCGCGGTCACCGCCGGGGTCGGGTTGACCCGCCGGTTCTCGAGCTGGTCGAGGTAGAACGGCACCAGCCGCACGCCATGGGTGTCGACGCCGCGGGCCGAGGCGTCGGTCATCGCCCGCGCCGTCGCCGCCGCGCTGTCCGCAGACATTCCGGCGCCGCGCAGCAGCGCCGCCGCGAAGTCTTCCAGCACCGCCCGCTGCAGGCGCACGCCCTCGAACCGTTCCATCCCGTCTCTCCGAATCCCTCTCGGCCGTCGCCCTGGCCGTTTTGTCCGACCTGTCTAGCGCACAGCCGAGAGGGGCTCCAGACCTTATCGGGACGAGGCGATATGCCCCTGGTAGCGCAGGCCGTAGCCGAAGGGGTACAGCGGCGCCCGGCTGTCATAGGGCGCGTCCGACGCCTGGGCCAGGACGGCGGCCATCGAGGACGGCAGCTCGAACGGCAGGCGGCCGCGCGGCCGGGCCTTGCCCTGCAGCACGTCCAGCAGCGCGTCGTCGGTGATCCCGAAATTGCCGATCAACGCGGCGGCGCGGCTGCTGACATTGGTCAGCACCGCCGGCCGGTCGAGATAGACGGTGACCACCGTCGGCGCCACGGCCGAGGCGCGCTTGATCGCCTCGTAATCCGGGTCGCCGTCGCGGAAGTCCAGCCGCCCCTCGTGCTGCCGGCTGCCGAAGGTGTAGTTCGGGTGCAGGATCTCGTAGGGCGCCGCCGTCCGCACCAGCGCGAAATCGGCCTGGGCCGGGTCGTCGACCACGGTGAAGCCCCGGGCCTTGACCGTCGCCGCATCCACATTGTGCAGCCAGACCCGCTTCAGCGACGGGTTCAGCGGCAGCATCGGCCGGCCGCGGCCGGCGCCGCGCGCCGCCACCGGCTTGTTCTCGAGAAGCACCAGCGAGGCCTGCTGGGCTGCCCTCCCCTCCGCGACGAAGCGGGCATTGCCGGCGATGCGGCCGGCCGCCGCCTCGTCGACATAGGGGTTCTCGAACAGGCCGAGCGCGAATTTCTGCTCCAGGATCCGGACCACCGACTGGTCGATCCGGCGCTCGCTCACCTGGCCGGCATGAACCGCCTGCACGATCGGCGCCGGGTCGTCGCTGGTGCCGCCGAACTGGTCGATGCCGGCGTCGATCGCCTTGACGAAGCGCTGCTGGACCGTGGCCTGCTCCATCCCCAGGGCGTGCCGAAGCCGGCGAAGCCCGGCGCCTGCCCCTCCGGCCAGCCGTCGCGGCAGTTGGCGTCGCAGTCCTGGGTGATGGCCCAGTCGCTGAGGACCAGCCCGTCGAAGCCGAAGCGGCCGCGCAGCAGGTCGGTCAGGAGCTGCTTGCTGAAGCCGGCGCCGACCCGCTCCAGCGGCCGGCCGAACAGGGTCAGGCCCGCGGGCGGCACCGAATAGGTCGGCATCACCCCGGCCACATTCGCGGCGAAGGCGCCGCGGAAGGCGCGGACATGGTCCTGGAAGCGGCCGGCCGGGAAGGTCAGGTCCTGGCCGTAGTGGTTGTGGCCGTCGAAGCCGTCGACCGCGGCGCCGTAGCCGACCCAGTGCTTGACCACGGCGACGACGCTGCCGCGGTTCAGGCCGCGCTCGCCGTTCTGGAAGCCGGCGACATAGGCCTCGACCAGGCGGCTCGCCAGATCCGGGTCCTCGCCGAAGGTGCCGTTGATGCGCGGCCAGCGCGGCTCGGTGGACAGGTCGGCCTGCGGCGACAGGGTCATGCGCAGGCCGATCGCCTCGTATTCCTGCCGGGCGATGTCGCCGAAGCGGCGCACCAGCCGGGGGTCGCCGATCGCCGCCAGCCCCGTCGTCTCCGGCCATTGCGAGAAGGCCCTGTTCTCGACGCTGGCGCCGGGGACGTACTGGAAATGATTGCGGGGATCGGAGCTGAGCATCACCGGGATGCCCAGCCGGGTCTGCTCGGCGATCTCCTGCGCCTCGTTGGCGGCCCTGGCCTGCGCCTCCGCCGTGCCGGACAGGCGGCTGATCATGGCGCCGGCATGCCGGCCCGCGAGCAGCGACGACAGCGAGTCCGCGGTCCAGCCGTCGCCGGTGGCGGTCGAGGCCGGCGTGGCGTGCAGCATCTGGCCGGCCTTCTCCTCCAGCGTCATGCGCCGGACCAGGTCCCGGGCCCGCACCGCCGGCGGCAGGCGCCGGTCCTCATAGGGGTCCAGCCGGCCGTTGCGGTTCAGGTCCTTGTATTGGAAACCGCGCTCCGTCAGCACCGGCGCCGAGCGCGCGGCCAGGCCGGGCGTCGCATCGGCAAAGGCCGGGCCGCAGGCCAGCCATCCGCCCAGGCCGATGGCGGCCGCGGCGGACCAGAAACGAGACCTACGCATTGTCCTCCCCTCCTCCGATATCTTTGCTCGCTATAGAGCGATTCCACGTTTCATCAATTCAAATCCGCGACCGAGAATGTTTATGCAGAGAGATTCCGAGATTTCGATTTGAATTCTCTAAAACTTTACGATTTCAAGCCGATGAGGCTGGTTATCGGTCGTGGGTTTACCGGGGTAGTCCGCGTCGCCAATGTCCGACCTTTCCGCCGGCATTTTCGGCCCGAAATGGGCATTTGGTGGCATTGACGCGGGGCGACCGGGGCTGCATGGTGCCGCCCGCCCCGACGAGCACCTGCCTTGACGAGAGACCGGGCGGGCCATCGTCGGATCCCCGTGCCCGCAACGGATCGATGCCATGAGCGACAGCCCCCGGACCGTGACCCACTCAGACATGGCGAACGCCATCCGCTTCCTGTCCATGGATGCGGTCGAGGCGGTGAAGAGCGGCCATCCCGGCATGCCGATGGGCATGGCCGACGTCGCCACGGTGCTGTTCAGCCGCTATCTGAAGTTCGACGCCGCCGCCCCGACCTGGGCCGACCGCGACCGCTTCATCCTGTCCGGCGGCCACGGCTCGATGCTGCTGTACTCGCTGATGTACCTGACCGGGAACAGCAAGATCACACTCGACGAGATCAAGCGGTTCCGCCAGCTGGGCAGCCACACCGCGGGCCATCCCGAGGTCGATCACGAGGCCGGGATCGAGACCACGACCGGGCCGCTGGGCCAGGGGCTGGGCAACGCCGTCGGCTTCGCGCTGGCCGAGCGCATCCTCAACGCCCGCTTCGGCGACGACCTGGTCAACCACCACACCTGGGTCACCTGCGGTGACGGGGACCTCGAGGAAGGGATCAGCCACGAGGCCTGCTCGCTGGCCGGGCACCTGAAGCTCGGCCGGCTGATCGTGTTCTACGACGACAACAGCATCACGATCGACGGCCCGACCAAGCTGTCCTTCAGCGACGACACCCAGAAGCGCTTCGAGGCCTATGGCTGGCACGTCCAGCGCATCGACGGCCACGACACCGAGGCGATCGCCGCCGCCATCGACGCGGCGCTGGCGGACCAGCGGCCGAGCCTGATCGCCTGCAAGACCATCATCGGCTGGGGCGCCCCGAACAAGCAGGGCACCAGCGCCACCCACGGCTCGCCCCTCGGCAAGGACGAGGTGGCGGCGGCCCGCGAGCATCTCGGCTGGACCTACCCGCCCTTCGAGGTGCCGGAGGCGACCCTGGCCGCCTGGCGCGAGATCGGCAAGCGCGGCGAGGCCGAGCGCCTGGCCTGGGACGCCCGCCTCTTGAAGACGCCGGCCGAGACCCGCGCCGCCTTCCGCCAGGCCATGACCGGCGCCCTGCCCTCCGGCCTCGACGGCATCCTGGCCAAGTTCAAGGCCGAGACCTCGGAGGCCAAGCCGAGCCTGGCCACCCGCGTCGCCTCGGGCCAGGTACTGGAGCTGCTGGTGCCGGCGATCCCGGAGCTGATTGGTGGCTCGGCCGACCTGACGCCGTCGAACAACACCAAGACCAAGGTCTCGACCGACATCGAGCCCGGCAAGTACGACGGCCGCTATGTCCGCTACGGCGTGCGCGAGCACGGCATGGCGGCGGCGATGAACGGGCTGGCCCTGCATGGCGGCATCATCCCCTACGGCGCCACCTTCCTGACCTTCACCGACTACGCCCGCCCGTCGATCCGCCTGGCGGCGCTGATGCGCCAGCGCGTCGTCTTCGTCATGACCCATGACTCGATCGGCCTCGGCGAGGACGGCCCGACCCACCAGCCGGTGGAGCATGTCGCGGCGCTGCGGGCGATCCCGCATCTCCTGGTGTTCCGCCCCTGCGACGCGGTCGAGACGGCGGAGGCCTGGCAGATCGCGCTGGAGACCGAGGATGCCCCGTCGGTTCTGGCGCTGACCCGCCAGAACCTGCCGACGCTGCGCCGCAACGCCAACGCCGAGAACCTCTCGGCCAAGGGCGGCTACATCTTGGAGGAGGCGACCGGCACGCCGCGCGTGCTGCTGATCGCCACCGGCTCCGAGGTCGCGATCGCCAAGGAAGCGCGCGACGCGCTGGAGGCCGAAGGCATCGGCACCCGCCTCGTCTCCATGCCCTGCACGTCGCTGTTCGACCGCCAGCCGTCGGACTACCGCCGCCGGGTGCTGGGCCAGGGCGTGGTCCGCATCGCCGTGGAAGCGGGTGTGCGCCAGGGCTGGGATCACTATATCGGTCCGGAGGGCGCCTTCGTCGGCATGACCGGCTTCGGTGCCTCGGGCCCGTACGACCAGCTGTACAAGCATTTCGGGATCACGGCCGAGGCGGTCGTCGCCGCCGCCAAGGCCAAGCTGTAACGCGGATACCGAGGACCGCCCCTTCCTGAGTTGTCATCGCCGGGCTTGACCCGGCGATCCAGGGGCCACCGAGAGCGGCTCTGGCCGCCCTGGATGCCCGGATCAATCCTCGGATCAAGTCCGAGGACGGGCATGACAAGGAGGGGGACGGGTCGGTCCTTATAGGCTATCGGTACGAGATCATCGGATCGGAGAAGACGACATGGCCGTGAAAGTTGCCATCAACGGGTTCGGGCGCATCGGGCGCCTGGTGCTGCGGGCGCTGATCGAATCCGGGCGCAAGGACATCGAGGTGGTCGCGATCAACGACCTCGCCGACGTCAAGACCAACGCGCATCTGCTGAAATACGACAGCGTGCACGGCCGGGCGCCGTTCGAGGTCGGGGCCGAGGGCGACACGCTGCTCGTCAACGGCCGCGGCATCAAGGCGCTGCAGCAGCGCGACCCCACCCAGCTGCCCTGGGGCGATCTCGGCGTCGAGATCGCGCTCGAATGCTCCGGCATCTTCACCAAGCGCGACGACGCCGCCAAGCATCTGGCGGCCGGCGCCCAGAAGGTGCTGATCTCGGCCCCGGCGACCGACGAGGACCTGACCGTCGTCTACGGCGTCAACCACGACAAGCTGAAGGCCGAGCACAAGATCGTCTCCAACGCCTCCTGCACCACAAACTGCCTGGCGCCGGTCGCCTGGGTGCTGCACGAGGCGATCGGGATCGATCACGGCTTCATGACCACGATCCACAGCTACACCGGCGACCAGCGCATCGTCGACACGATGCACAAGGACCTGCACCGGGCCCGCGCCGCGGCGCTGAACCTGATCCCGACCTCGACCGGCGCCGCCAAGGCGGTCGGCAAGGTGCTGCCGGAGCTGAAGGGCAAGCTGGACGGCACCTCGATCCGCGTGCCGTCGCCGAACGTCTCGGTCGTCGACTTCAAGTTCGTCGCCAAGCGTCCGACCACCGTCGAGGAGATCTCGGCGGCGATCAAGCAGGCCGCCGGCGGCAAGCTGAAGGGCATCCTCAGCTTCTACGAGGAGGACCTGGTGTCGACCGACTTCAACCACGACACCCATTCCTCGATCTTCGCGATCAAGGAAACCAAGGTGATCGACGGCACCTTCGTCCGGGTGATGAGCTGGTACGACAACGAATGGGGCTTCTCGAACCGGATGGGCGACACCGTGATCGCCATGTCCGAGGCCCGTTGACGCGGAGCTTCGGTTCCGGAACACGAGAGGGCGGCTTCGGCCGCCCTCTTTTTTGCCTGAAGATTCGGCAGATCATACCGGCTGCCCGAAATACCGATCCGTCATGGCGAGCCCCGAAGGGGCGCGGCCATCCAGGGCCGCTCGCACCGCCCCGCCCCCTGGATGGCCACGGCGCTGCGCGCCTCGCCATGACGACAGAGGGGCCGGGAGTCGTTCTCAAAGGCTGCTGGTATCACTGGCAGGCAAAAAAGAGGGGCGTCCCGAGGGACGCCCCAAGTCTGGCCGCCATCCGGTGCGACGCGCTATTGCACCGCCTCGCCGTGCAGGGCGAGGTCGAGGCCGTCGCGCTCCGCCTCTTCCGAAACCCGCAGACCCATGACCGCCTTGATCAGGACCAGCAGCACCGCGGTGACCACGCCGCTCCAGATCAGGGTGGCGAGGACGCCTTCGATCTGGATCCAGACCTGGCCGGGGTTGCCGTAGAGCAGGCCGGTGCCGAGCGAGTTGACCGACGGATCGGCGAAGACGCCGGTCAGGATCGCGCCGACGATGCCGCCGACGCAGTGCACGCCGAAGACGTCGAGCGAGTCGTCGTAGCCCAGCGCCTTCTTCACCGAGGTCGCGGCGAAGTAGCAGACGATGCCGGCGACAATGCCGATCACCAGCGCTCCGGTCGGGTTGACGAAGCCGGAGGCAGGGGTGATGGCGACGAGGCCAGCGACGGCGCCGGAGATGACGCCGAGCACGCTCGGCTTACCCTTGGCGCCCCACTCGACGAACATCCAGGCCAGCGCCGCGGCCGCGGTGGCGATATGGGTCACGGCGAAGGCCATGCCGGACAGCCCGCCCGCCGCCAGCGCCGAGCCGGCGTTGAAGCCGAACCAGCCGACCCACAGCAGCGAGGCGCCGATCACGCTGAGCACCAGGTTGTGCG
Source organism: Inquilinus limosus DSM 16000 (assembly GCF_000423185.1). Classification (GTDB taxonomy): domain Bacteria; phylum Pseudomonadota; class Alphaproteobacteria; order DSM-16000; family Inquilinaceae; genus Inquilinus; species Inquilinus limosus. The sequence continues at coordinate 127,520 of NZ_AUHM01000019.1, forward strand.
GCGCGAAGGCGTGCACCACGCCGGCGCCGTAGCCGTGCCGCTTGCCGATCACGATGCAGGCCACGAGGCCGGCGATCCCGGCATTGATGTGCACCACCGTGCCGCCGGCGAAATCGAGGACGCCGGCCCCGAACAGCCAGCCGTTCGACTGCCAGACCCAGTGCGCGACCGGCGAATAGACGATGATCGACCACAGGGTGATGAAGACCAGCAGCGACGAGAACTTCATGCGGTCGGCGAAGGCGCCGACGATCAGCGCCGGCGTGATGATCGCGAAGGTCATCTGGAACATCATGAACACGCTCTCGGGGATCGTCCCGCTCAGCGCGTCGACCGACAGGCCCTTCAGGAAGCCGCGCGACAGGTCGCCGACATAGGCGCCGCCCGGACCGAAGGCGAGGCTGTACCCCAGCACCATCCAGATGATGCTCACCAGGCAGGTGATGGCGAAGCACTGCATCAGGATGGACAGCACATTGGCCTTGCGGACCATGCCGCCATAGAACAGCGCCAGCCCCGGGATGGTCATCATCAGGACCAGCGCGATCGACGTCTGCATCCAGGCCGTGTCACCCGAGCTCAGCGTCGGCGTCGCCGCCGCATCCTGCGCCCAGGCCGGCAGCGCCGTCAGCAAGGCGGCAGCTACGCCTCCCAATCCCCAAAACGTCCGCTTCATAGAGTTCTCTCCAGCCTCATCTTCCCGGCTGACGGTCGGCAGCCGCCCTGTCGGCACCGGCACGAACCGCCCTTCGCCGGGGTTCAAGCAAGTGCCGTGCCGATTTTGCCGGCACGGGCCGCGCCCAGCGCCGCAGCAGGTTGATCACGCGCAATTGATGAAATTATGAGCGATTGGCACAGCACTGATTAAAATTTGGACAGATGCACAACTAGTGCCTTCCGGCTGCCGCCGCGCTAGGGTGCGGCGCCCTTGTCCAGAGTGCCGAGATGAGCAAGACCGTCCGCCAGATCCCGCTGCCTTCGAGCGCCCCCGGAACCAGCCGGGCCATCACCGTCTACGGCTACGGCCAGCCCGGGGCGCGGCCCAAGGCCTATATCCAGGCCGGCCTGCATGCCGACGAGCTGCCCGGGATGCTGGCGGCGCATCACCTGCTGCGCCGCCTCGACGCGCTGGACGCCGCCGGGGCGATCCGCGGCGAGATCGTGGTGGTGCCGGCCGCCAACCCGATCGGGCTGTCGCAATCGGTGCTGGAGTACCATGTCGGCCGCTTCGCCCTGGACGGGCGCGGCAACTTCAACCGCCACTACCCCGACCTGGCCCCGATCGTGGCGCCGCGCATCGCCGGCCAGCTCACCGACGACGCCGACCGCAACATCCGGCTGGTGCGCGCCGCCCTGCTGGCGGCGCTGGCGGAGCAGCAGCCGGCCGACGAGACCGGCGCGCTGAGAAAGCTGCTGCTCGGCCTGTCGATCGACGCCGACTTCGTGCTCGACCTGCACTGCGACAACCAGGCGCCGGTGCACGTCTATCTCGGCACGCCGCTGTGGCCGGACGCCGAGGACCTGGCCCGCGATCTGCGCGCCGAGGTGGTGCTGCTGGCCGAGGACTCCGGCGACAACCCGTTCGACGAGGCGAATTCCGCGCCCTGGTGGGTCCTGCGCAAGCTGCTCGGCGACGGGCATCCGCTGCCGCCGGCCTGCCTGGCGGCGACGATCGAGCTGCGCGGCCAGGCCGATGTCGACGACGGCACGGCCCAGGCCGATGCCGAGGCGCTGCTGCGCTTCCTGCAGCGCCGCGGCGTCGTCGCCGGTGACCCCGGGCCGCTGCCCGAGGCGCTGTGCGGCGCCACGCCGCTGGCCGGCAACGAGATGCTGCGCTCCCCGGTCGCCGGCATCATCGCCTATGCCCAACCGCTCGGCGCCCGGCTGCGCCGCGGCGACCATGTCGCCGATATCGTCGACCCCACCGCCGACCCGGCCCGGGCGCGCACGCCGCTGCACGCCGGAGTCGACGGGGTCCTGTGGTCGCTCTGCATCCATCGCCTGGTCCGGCCGGGAGACATCGTCGCCAAGATCGCCGGCGCCGAGCCGATCGAGGGCCGCGGATCGAACCTGCTGACCAGCTGAGAGCCGCCCCGGGCCGCTCCGCCCGGTTGGCGGGAGCCATGCGCGCGGCGCGTGCACTTCCCTCTCGCCTTCCCGGCCGGATCGCGGCAGGATGCCTCTTCCTCGGAGACCGCACGGCCAGACTGCCCGTGCCTCGCCAACGGACCCGCGGCCGGCAGAGCCACGGCCGGCGTCCGCCAATCGGATAGCCCGAGCCATGAGTGCCCCGTCCCGTACCCCGATCCCGCTCGTCACGCGCGCCGGGACCAAGCCTGCGTCATCCGCCTTCCCCGCGGCCGAGCCGGCGCGCCCGGCCACCTATCTGATCCGGCTGCGCCACTTCATCGTGCCGATGTCGATCGGCGTCTACGCCCATGAGGAGGAGCGGCGCCAGCGCGTCCGCATCAGCGTCGAGATGGAGGTCGAGCTGCTGCCGGGCGGCATCGGCGACGACATCGGCCGCGTCCCCTCCTATGAAGGGCTGGTGCAGGGCCTGCGGGCCCTGGCAGAGAAGGAGCATGTGCGGCTGATCGAGACGGTGGCCGAGCACGTGCTCGACCTCGCCATGGCCCATCCGATGGTGGTCTGGGCGGTGGCCGAGATCGAGAAGCTCGACGTCTTCCCCGAGGCCGATTCCATCGGCGTCCGCTTCGAGCGCCGCCGCGAGGGCTGAGACGTCGCCGGCCGGGTGGCTCCCAGAACCGTCATGGCGAGCCCCGAAGGGGCGTGGCCATCCAGGTTGGCGGAGTCAGCTCCGGCCGTGGGACTGGATGGCCACGCTTCGCTCGCCATGACGATTTGGGATCGGCTTGGCCGGCTCTCTACGGCGTCACTCACTCGTACTTGATGTAGGCGAAGCGCGGGTCGATGGGCGTGCCCTCCAGCCCCGCGCCCTCGCGGGCCGGCCGCCAGGCCACCACCTCCTCGATCTTGCGGGCCAGGGCGAAGTCCCGGTCGGTGATGCCGCCGCCGGCGTCATGCGTGTTCAGCCGGACCTCGACCCAGCCCCAGGAGGCGGCGATCTCGGGATGGTGCCAGGCGGCCTCGGCCAGGTGGCCGATGGCGCCGATCGCCAGCATCGTGCCTTTCCAGCCATGGGTCTCGTAGCGCCGGCGGATGCTGCCGTCCTCGTAGCGCCAGTGCGGCAGGTCGCGGCGCAGGCGGGCCTCGACCTCGGCGGCGGGATAGGCTTGGAGCTTCGCGGCCATGGCAATCCTCCCGAGGGAACCGGCGGCACCGGCGGGCCGCCGTCACATCCCGGAAGGATAGCGCGTCAGTCGGGCACGGCATCCCCCTTGGCGACCACGACGGCGTAGCGGTCGGCCAGGGCGGTCAGCGCCGCCCGGTGCACCTCCGCTGCCGGCCGCACGCCGCCGAGCGGGTCCGGCAGGTCGCGGCTGGCGCAGGCCGATGCGACGACCGTCGTGAACAGGCCGTGGTCGACGGCCGAACGGGTGGTGGCGTCGACGCACATATGGGTCATGAAGCCGACCGTCACGAGCTTGCCGCGGCCGGTCGCGGCGATGCGCTCGGCCAGATCGGTGCCGGCGAAGGCATTGGGCAGCCCCTTCCTCACCACCACCTCCCCGGCCGCCGGCGTTACCGCGGCGATCGGGGCGACATAGGGGCCGTCGACGTCGAACAGCCCGCCCTTCCGTTCGTTCAGCACATGGATGACCGGGGTGCCGAGGCGGCGCGCCCGGGCCAGCAGGCCGGCGGCCTCCTCGACCGCAGCCTCCCATCCGGGCAGAGACAGCTGGCCGTCGCTGTATTCGCGCTGCATGTCGATCAGCACCAGGACCGCCTCCGACAGGGCGGCGGGTTCCGGCCGGATGCCGGCATGGTCGAGCAGGGTCTTGGGAAGCATCAATGATCTCCGGTTGCGATGGCCCGAAGCTGGCGCCGGTCGGCTCTGCAGAAAAGCCGAGATTCTGCCGATTGAAGCTGCAATATTGCAGGCATGGATTGGGACCTCGCCCGCTTCGTCCTGGCGATCGCCCGGCACGGCACCGCCTCGGCCGCGGCGCAGGCGCTGGGCGTCGACCAGACCACCGTGTCGCGCCGCCTCGCCGCCGCCGAGGCGGCGCTGGGCACGCCGCTGTTCGAGCGCATCGACCGGCGCTTCCGGCCGACACCGGTCGGCGCCGCCGTGGCGGCCCAGGCGGAGACGATGGAGCGTGCGGCGATCGCCATCGAGCACGCGGCGCGCGACCGCGACGCCGCGGTTTCCGGCCCGATCCGGATCGCGGCGCTGCCCAGCTTCGCCGCGGAGTGGCTGATCCCGCGCCTGGGCGCGCTGCAGCGGCGCCATCCCGGCCTGCAGCCGACGATCCTCGGCGCCGAGACCAATGCCGATCTCGAGCGCCGCGACGCCGACATCGCCCTGCGCCTGGCGCGGCCGCGCGCCGGCAACCTGGCGGCGCGGCTCGGCGCCCGGATCGGCCATGCGGTCTATCGCGCCCGCGGCGCCGCCGGCGACGGCTGGATCGCCTTGGATGAGGCACATGAGGCGGTGGCGCAGATGGTCTGGCTGCGCGACCAGCCGGGCGGGCTGGAACCGGCGCTTCGGGTCAGCGGCGGGACCGAGATGCTGGCGGCCGCCAAGGCCGGGCTCGGCCGCGCCGTTCTCCCCTGCTACGTCGCCGATGGCGAGCCGGATCTGGAGCGACTGTCAGGTCCCGTCCCGGTGGTCACGCGCGAGCTCTGGCTGGTGCTGCCCGGCCCGGCCAGGGACGTGCCGCGCATCCGGGCGGTGGCCGACTGGCTGGCTGAAGTTCTGGCGGAAGACCGTGGAAGGCTGGAGGGCGTTCAGACCGAAGTGGATTGATCGGCTCGACGGTGAGGTCGCCCCCTCACCCTCCCGCCGCCTTCGGCGTCGGGCCCCTCCCTCTCCCCGAGGAGAGGGGAATCGAAGCAGCGCTTCCTTCACCTCTCCTCAGGGGTGAGGGGGTGGTCCCGGCCTATCCGCCTGACTAGCTGCCTGCAGAAGCAGGCTCCGGCACCCAGCTCTCCTCCCGGTCGGCGCGGGCGTAGAGCCGCTCGACCAGCAGGCGGAGCGTCGGGTCGCTGTCCAGCGCCTCCTGCATCCGGCTGAAGGTCCGGGTCCGGGTGACGCCGTGCTCGTGCCAGGACTTGCCGCCGCTGACCACGTTCTGGGCGAAGGCCTGCAGCCGGTCGAGCGCGCGGGCGAAGCGCGCCTCCGGCGTCTCGCCGGCCTCGAACTCCGTCCACCAGCCATGCACCTTGTCGCGCAGGTCCGGCGGCAGCAGGCCGAACAGCTTCGCCGCCGCCTCGGCCTCGCGCGCCGCCTGATCCTGCCGGCCGACATCGTCATAGGCGAAGGTGTCGCCGGCGTAGATCTCGACCAGGTCGTGCGTCAGCACCAGCGACAGCACCTTGGCGATGTCGACCTCGAAGCCGATCTCGTCCTTCAGCAGCAGGGCGTAGAGCGCCATGTGCCAGGTGTGCTCGGCATCGGTCTCGCGCCGGCTGCCGTCGGTCAGGTAGTTCTGCCGGGTGACCTGCTTGAACTTGTCGCAGACCAGCAGGAACTCCTGGATCTGGGCCAGGCGGTCGGCGGGCGGGGCGGCTTCGGTCATGTCGTCACCAGACGGGGTCGATGCTGCGGAGGCCGAGGATCTCCTGGATCCGGCGGTGGGTCGCGCCGTGGATGTCGCGCGGCAGGTCGTCGGCCGGGAAGAAGCGGGCCTCGGCGATCTCGAAGGACAGGCGGCCGCCGGAGGGGCGCCAGCGGTCGGCCAGGAACAGCGCGACGTGGTCGCAGCGCAGCTCGTCGAAATGGGCATAGACGGCGAACAGCCGGTCGACCGATTCGACCTCGACCGCCGCCTCCTCCCGTGCCTCGCGCACGGCGCAGGCCTCGAAGCTCTCCCATTTCTTCACCCCGCCGCCGGGGAAGAACCAGCCGGGCCGGTAGGTGTGATGGACCAGGAGGAAGCGCCCATCCCCGTCCCGCACCACCATGCGGGCGCCGAGGGTCAGCGGCTTGCGCAGCCGCAGATAGGCGTTGTGGGCGCGGTGCAGCAGGAGCGGCAGGGTGCGGCGGGCCGGATTCATGGCCGCAGATGACCCGGCGGAGCGGTGCCGTGTCAACCGCCGGAGAGGCAAGGCGGCCCAGACATCTTCTCCCCGTCGTCAATGTCGTCATTGCGAGCGCAGCGAAGCAATCCAGGGCGGCTCGCTCAGGCCCCTGGATTGCTTCGTCGGCTTCGCCTCCTCGCAATGGCGGCGAAGGAGGCCCCGACCACCGACAGAGGGGCCTTCCCTACCGCTCGACCGACAGCCAGCGGGTCGGGTGCAGGTCGCGCAGATTGTCCTCCCAGCCCTTCACCGCCGGCGAGACCAGGTGCCGGCTGGTGTAGAAGAACAGCGGGATCACCGGCGTGTCGGCGATCATCATCCGCTCCGCCTGCTGCAGGATCTGCCCCCGCCTGGCCGCATCGGTCTCGGCCGAGGCCTGGTCGAGCAGCGCGTCATACGCGGGGTTGGCATAGTCCGAGGTGCTGAGCTCGCCAATGCCGCTGCGCTGCAGCTCGAGGAAGAAGTTCGCGTCGTTGTACTGGCCGATCCAGCCGGTGCGGGCGAAATCCTGGAACTCCTTCCGGTGGTGGACGGTCAGGTAGGTCGACCATTCCAGATTCTCGAGCGTGGCCTCGACCCCGAGCTTCTGCTTCCACATCGCGGCGATCGCCACGGCGATCTTCTTGTGGTTCTCCGAGGTGTTGTAGGTGATCTTCACCTGCAGCGGCTTCTCCGGCCCGAATCCGGCCTTGGCCAGCAGCGCCTTCGCCTCCTCGTCGCGCCGCGCCTGGGTCCAGCCCGCCTCCTCCGGCTGCCAGGCCGGGAAGCCGTCGGTGCCCGGCGGCACGAAGCTGTAGGCCGGGGTCTGGTTGCCCTGAAACACCTTGTCGATGATCACGTCGCGGTCGACGGCCAGCGACAGGGCGCGGCGCAGCTCCGGGCCGCTCTTCCACGGCTCGTGGTTCAGGTTGATGGCGTAGAAGTAGATGCCGAGATAGGGCGCGATGTGCAGCTCCCCGGCATGGCTCTGCTTCAGCGCCGGCACCTGCTGGCTCGGCACCTCGCTGGTGACGTCGAGCTCGCCGGCCTTGAACCGCGCCAGCTCGCTGTCGAGGTCCTCGGTCACCACGTAGCGGACGGCGTCGACCTTGACGTTCGCCGCGTCATGGAACTGCGGGTTCCTGCGAAGCGTCATGTGCGACTGCGGCACGTCGTCCACCAGCACATAGGCGCCGTTCGAGACGAGGTTGCCCGGCCGGGCGAAGGCGTCGCCGAACTTTTCGACATTGGCCCGGTTCACCGGGAAGGTCGCGTTGTTGACCAGCATCGACAGGAAGTAGGAGGTCGGGCCGACGAGGTGGACCTCGAAGGTGCGGTCGTCGACCGCACGCACGCCCAGCGCCTCGGGCGGCTTCTGGCCCAGCCGCACCTCTTTCGCGCCGGCCACCCGGTCGAGGAAATAGGCGTAGGGCGCCGCCGTCTTCGGGTCGACCAGCCGGCGCCAGGAATAGACGAAATCCTGCGCCCTGACCGGGCCGCCGTCCGACCACTTGCCGTCGGCGCGCAGCTTGAAGCTGTAGGTCCGGCCGTCGTCGGAGACGGTCCAGCTCTCGGCCGCGCCCGGCACCAGCTCGCCCTTCGGCCCGGGCGCCAGCAGCCCCTCGAACAGGTCGAGCTCGATCCAGGCTTCCGGGATGCCGACGGATTTGTGCACGTCCAGCGTCTCCGGCTGGCCGCCATTGCCGCGGGACAGCAGGGTCTCGGCCCCCGCCGCGCCGCTCCAGAGCGCGGCCGCGAGCAGGCCGGCGGTGAGGATCTTGCCGTGATGGCGCATCGAATCGTCCTTCCTTCTGGTGCCGGAAGGCGTGCCACCATGTGGAATGCAGATCAACAACATAAGATTTTTGCTGAATCGTAGGTTGGGTTCGCGAATGCGAACCCAACACAAGGCCTCCTACCCCGCCACGAACCCCGCGATCGCCGCCCGCAGCGCCTCCGGCTCGTCGACCCGGATCGAGTGGCTGCTGTTCTCGAAGATCCGCAGCGTCGAGCCCGGGATCAGGCGGTGGATCTCCTCCGAGAACTCGGGCGGGCAGATCCAGTCGTGGAGGCCGGCCAGGATCAGGGTCGGCGCGGTGATCCGCGCCAGTTCCGGCCGCAGGTCCAGCCGGCGCAGGAAGCCGTCAGGACCGAAGGCGCGGTTGATCGCCTCGGGCGAGTGGATCGCCCGGCCGCGCGTCGCCGCGGCTGCCGCCGGGTCGTAGCGGCGGGAATAGAGCGGCCCCATCGCCGCGTAATAGGCTTCGAGATCCGCTTCGCTCCGAAATCCGCCGGCCCACAGCATCTCGCCGACCGCGACCTGCTCCGCATTGCCGCGCTCGCGCAGGATCTGCTGCGCCCGCTCGTGGAAGCCGGCATGCGCGGCGGTGACGATCAGCACCAGATGCGACACCGCCTCCGGATAGCGTGCGGCGTGCGCCATCGCGACCATGCCGCCATAGCTGGTGCCGATGCTGGCGATCGGCCCGAAGCCGAGATGGCGGCGCAGCGCCTCCATGTCCTCGACATTCTCGTCGAGCGTGTAGCGCGCCGGGTCGCCGCGGGCGGAGCGGCCCTGGCCGCGGTGGTCGAAATAGACCAGCTGCATGTGCTGGGCCAGCGGGCTCATGCTCGGCTTGAAGCCGCTGTGGTCGGAGCCCGGGCCGCCATGGATCAGGAACCCGACCGGCCGCTCCCGCATCGTGCTGCCGTCCGGCACCAGCCCGGCGCCGTCGATGTCGAACCAGATCTCGGTGTCGCGGATCTTCGCGCGCATGCAGTCCCCCTCACAGTCCGGCGTGAACCGCCACCCCGGCGGCCAGGCGGCGCAGGTCCAGCCGCGCCTGCCGGCGCCGCTCCTCCGCCTCGGCCAGCCCGACCGGGACGAAACGCAGCAAGTCGCCGGGGCGCAGCTGGCCCAGCACCGGCAGGTCGGCATCGATCACCTGGGCGATCCGGGGATAGCCGCCGGTGGTCTGGGCGTCGGCCATCAGCACGATCGGCTTGCCCTCCGGCGGCACCTGCACCGTGCCGGTGGTCACCGCCTCGGACAGCAGGTCGCGCGGCTGCGACAGGCGCAGCTCCGGCCCGTCCAGCCGGTAGCCCATGCGGTCGGAGCGCGGGCTGATCGTGAAGCGCTCGCCATGGAACGCGGCCAGGCTGTCGCGGTCGAACGCCGTCGCCTGCAGCCCGGGCAGCACCCGGACATGCGGCGACCGCCGCAGCGACGGATCGAGATCGGACGCGGCGGACCAGCCGGTGGTGGCGAAGGGCCGGTCGCCCCGCTCCGCCGCCAGCAGCTTCCTCAAGCGCTCGCCCAGCGCCGTCGGCGCGCCGGCCGGCAGCCGGTCGCCCGCCTTCAGCGCCCGGCCTTCGAGCCCGCCCAGCCCGGCGCGCAGATAGGTCGAGCGGCTGCCGAGCACCGGCGGCACGGCGATGCCGCCGGCGACCGCGAGATAGGTACGGCAGCCGATATTGGTCGGGGTGAAGCGCAGCTCCGCCCCCTTCGGCACCAGCACCGGCCGGCGCACCGGCACCGGCTCGCCGCCGATCGCGCCGCGCATGCCGCCGCCGGCCAGCGCGATCAGCGCTTCGGCCTCGAAGCGAAGGGCGGCGCCCATCAGCGTCATCTCGACCGTGGCGGCGCCGGGATCGTTGCCGACCAGGATGTTGGCGACGGCGTGCGAACGCCGGTCCATCGCGCCGCCGACCACGACGCCGTGGCGGCGATGGCCGAAGCGGCCGAGATCCTGCACGGTCGACAAGAGGCCGGGTTCGAGAACGGCGATGGTCACTTGGCGTCTCCGGCCAGGGCCTCGAACTCCCCCGCCGCGATCGGGCGGAAACGGACGCGGTCGCCGGCCGCCAGCAGGCTGGGCGGCTCCTGCTGCGGCAGGAACAGGGCCAGCGGTGTGCGGCCGATCAGGTTCCAGCCGCCCGGCGATTCCATCGGATAGATCCCGGTCTGCGGCCCGCCGATCGCGACCGTGCCGGCCGGGATCCTCAGCCGCGGCGAGGCGCGGCGCGGCGTCGCCAGCCGGTCCGGCAGGCCGCCGAGGAAGGGGAAGCCGGGGCTGAAGCCGATCATGTGCACCCGGTACTCGCCGCCGGAATGCAGCGCGACCACCTCCTCCTCGGTCAGGCCGTGATGCTGCGCCAGCTCGGCCAGGTCCGGGCCGAAGGCGCCGCCATAGGCGACCGGGATCTCGACCAGCCGGGGCTCCGCCGCGGCTGCCCGGCCGGGGTGGGAGAGGCGCGCCTCCAGCAGCCGCTGCACCGTGGCGGCCGGCGGCTCGTCGCGGTCACGCGGCACGGCGTCGGGGTCGAAGAACACGGCCAGCGTGGCGAAGCCGGGCGAGGCCTCGACGAAGCCGGGGAACGGGTCGGCCTCCAGCGAGGCGGTCAGGGCGTGGATCGCATCGGCGATCACGGGATCGATGGTCTCGCCGAAGCGCACCACCATCGCGGTCTCGGTCATCACGGCGATCGACGCAGCGGTCACGGGGCTCTCCTCTCTACCGGCCGCCAAGCCATAGCGCGGTGGCGCCGCGGGCGGAAGCCGCGACGGCTCTTGATCCCGCCGCCGGGGCGGCGATGATGGGCGCGGTGCCCCGTGCGCCGCCCTGCCCCGCGACCCAGGAGACCTTGCGTGACCGATCCGGCCCTGTTGTCGGCAGCCGAGCTGTCGAGCCTCTACGCCGCCCGTGACCTGTCCCCGGTCGAGGCAGCGCAGGCCAGCCTCGCCCGGATCGAGCGGCTGGACCCGCAGCTCAACGCCTTCTGCGGCGTCTATGCCGAGGAGGCGCTGGCCGCGGCGCGGCAGTCGGAGGCGCGCTGGCGCGAGGGCCGGCCGCTGAGCCCGATCGACGGCGTGCCGACCTCGGTCAAGGATCTGGTTCTGGCCCGCGGCTGGCCGACGCTGCGCGGGTCGAAGACCGTCGATCCGTCCGGCCCCTGGGACCAGGACGCGCCGTCGGTGGCGCGGCTGCGCGAGGCCGGGGCGGTGCTGGTCGGCCGCACCACCACGCCGGAATTCGGCTGGAAGGGCGTCACCGATTCGGCCCTGACCGGCATCACCCGCAATCCCTGGGACACGACGAAGACGCCCGGCGGCTCCTCCGGCGGCGCGGCGGTGGCGGCGGCGGCCGGCATGGCGGCGCTGAACATCGGCACCGACGGCGGCGGGTCGATCCGCATCCCGGCCGGCTTCACCGGCATCTTCGGCCTCAAGCCCAGCTTCGGCCGGGTGCCGGCCTACCCGCTGAGCCCCTTCGGCACGGTCGCCCATATCGGGCCGATGACCCGCACGGTGCGCGACGCGGCGCTGATGCTGTCGGTGATGGCGCGGCCCGACCCGCGCGACTGGACCGCCTTGCCCTTCCCGGCGACCGACTTCACCAAGGGGCTGGAGGACGGCGTGCGCGGGCTGCGCATCGCCTATGCCCCGACCCTGGACGGCGCCCCGGTCGACCCCGAGGTCGCGGCGTCGGTCGCCCAGGCGGTGGAGGTCTTCGCCGACCTCGGCGCCCGGGTCGAGACGGTGACGCTGGACCTGCCCGACACCGGCCCCATCTTCCGCGCCCATTGGTTCGTCGGTGCGGCCACGCTGCTGGCCTCGATCCCCGAGGAGAAGCACGCGCTGATCGACCCGGGCCTGCGCGCCGTGGCGGCGGAGGGGGCGGCGATCCCGCTGCTCGACTACACCAAGGCGACGCTGGCGCGCGGCCGGCTGGGCGTGGCGATGAACCGGTTCCACCAGGACTGGGACCTGCTGCTGATGCCGTCCCTGCCGATCCCGGCCTTCGCCGCCGGGCAGAACCTGCCGACCGCGCCGGACGGGTCGACCTGGGCCGACTGGACGCCCTTCACCTACCCCTTCAACCTGACGCAGCAGCCGGCGGCCAGCGTGCCCTGCGGCCTGACCGCGTCGGGCCTGCCGATCGGCTTGCAGATCGTCGGCCCGATGTTCCAGGATGCGCTGGTGCTGCGCGCCGCCCGCGCCTTCGAGGCGGTGCGGCCGGCGCCGCTGCCGCCCCTCGCCCGATCGTGACCGAAGCCGAACCCTTCTGGCGCCGCAAGCGCCTGGACCAGATGACCCGTGCGGAGTGGGAGTCGCTGTGCGACGGCTGCGGCCGCTGCTGCCTGCACAAGCTGCGCGACGCCGACGAGCCGCCGGACACGCCGAATGTCGACTACACCGACATCGCCTGCAAGCTGCTCGACCTGCACAGCTGCCGCTGCAAGCACTACCCCACCCGGCGGCGCTACGTGCCCGACTGCGTCCGGCTGACGCCGAAGAATGTCGACCATCTCGGCTGGATGCCCTCGACCTGCGCCTACCGCCTGCTGGCCGAGGGCCACGATCTGTACTGGTGGCACCCGCTGGTTTCCGGCGACCCGGAGACGGTGCACGTCGCCGGCATCAGCGTGCGCGGCAAGGTGATCTCCGAGACCGAGGTCGAGGAGGACGAGTACGAGTACCACATCGTCGACTGGCCGGCGTAAGAGCCCTTAGGGGATGTCCTTCCGCGGCAGCACCGGCTTCGGCAGGGGCGCCAGCTCGACCGACTTGGACTGGCCGCCGAGGAACTCCGGATCGAGCAGCCCGCCGCCCGACGGGTCGCCCCCCGGCGGCGCGCCGGCGTTCACCGGGCCGATCACTCCGGCGTTGTGGACCGGGTTGCCGAAGAACTGCGACCGGCCGCCCTGCGGATTGCCCTTCTCGATCTCCGCCTGCGCCGCGGACACCCGGCCGGCCAGCTCCCGCGAATACGGCAGGAGATAGGCCCGCGGCACGCCGCTCGGCAGGTTCGCGTCGTCCAGCTCCTCCAGCCAGAGATGGATCGCCCCGGGCTCGCCGCGCGCCGGGTTCGGCTCGAGCACGCGGGTCCACAGCACCTGGAACCGGTCCGGCACGGCCACCGGCGCCGACCAGCCGAGCAGGCCCTGCGTCGCGAAGAAGACCACGACATAGAAGACGCTGGCCGTGGCGACAGCGGCGATCTTGAACAGCCGCCGGACCGGCAGCCGGATCATCACGGCGAGCAGCAGCACGCTCAGCAGCGCATAGGCCAGGGAGAGGCCGAGAACGCTGGTCTGCAGCGACATCATCCGCCGTTCCGCCAGGAGTTGTGGAAGGTCTGCAGGATCGATCGCGCGATATGGCTGGTCTCCGTGACCGCGCCCGTCGCGTCCAGGGTGAAGCGCACGGCGGTCTTCTCCGCCCCGCCCTGGTCGAGATCGACCGTCTCCTTGGCGACGATCGTCACCACGGGGTTGAGCTTCTGGACGGTCACCGTCACCGGCACCTTCTGACCGGTCAGCGCGGTGAAGTGATAGACGTTCACCGTGTACTCGCCGGCCACGATGCCGCGGATGCTGACCAGCTCCTGCCGGGTCGCCGTCGGCACCTTCCGGCCGTTGACCATGACGAAGTCGTTGAGGCCGCCGCGGTCGTCGCGGTCCAGCAGCATGAAGCCGGCCTCGCGCCGGCGGAACCAGACGATGTTGCCGAGCGGGTCCTGGACGAAGATGTCGAAATCGTCGGGGTGGTTGTCCGGCCAGTCCATGCTGATCAGGAATTCGGCCTTGCTGTCGACCTTCCCGGTCTTCGCCTCCGGCGCGACGATCAGCAGCACGATGAAGAACAGGAAGGCCAGGATCTGCAGGGCCTTGAACAGCACCACGCTGAACGGGTCGAAGGCCTCGTCGCGCGGCAGGAGGTCGAAATCGTCGATCATTCGGCGGCGGCCGCGCGGCCTTCGAGCGCCGAGACGACATGCACCTCGGTGAGATCGACGGCGAAGGCGAAGATCCTGGCCGTGGCGCTGTCCAGGAACGAATACTGGATCTTGAGGAGGATCGACCCCACCAGTCCGACCAGCGTCGTGTACATGGCGACCGCCATGCCGTCGCTCATCAGCGACATCGACGACCGCACCGCCTCCCGGTTCTCGGTGTCCAGCCCGGCGATCGGCGCCAGCATCATGATGAAGCCGATGATGGTGCCCAGCAGGCCGAGCTTCATCAGCGCGTCGCTGGCGAAGGCGCCGAACGCGTTCGACCCGCGCAGCCGGCTGGCGAGGACCCGCAGCAGCAGCGTCTGGTCCAGGCGCTCGCCCCGCTGCAGCCCGGCCTTGGTGACGAGATCGCGGATATGGACCGAGACCAGGCCGGGCGGCAGCCCCTCCCCGGCGGGCTCGAGGATCCCCCTCCCGTCGCGGACGACGGCCCGGGCCGTCCGCACGGCCGCATCGCCCTCCCGCGAGATGACGAGGACGCGCCACAGGCAATGCAGGCTGCTCGCGACATAGAGCAGCGAGATGATCGAGGAGATGGTGGTCGGGTCGCTGGCGACCATCCGCCCGATCAGGCCGAAATACCACAAGAGGACGAAGGCGAAGAGGCTGACGCCGGTGAAGATCAGCCAGGGCAGCAGCGGGTCGCGCCCGGCCAGTTCGACTCTGCGCTCGCTCATGCGGAGGGCTCCGACGCTCAAGGCAACGGATCCGGAGCCTATCGGCTGGGCCGGCCGGAAGGCCTGGGCATCGATCCCGAGCCGCTTTGGGCAATATGCCCGAACTGCGCCTCAGGACCGGCCGGCCCGGGCCGGTGCGCTTGCCAGCCGGGGACCGCAGGGTCAGGATGAGCAAGATCCATTCGGACGAGAGCGAAAAATGAACCTGTTCGTTCATCTCGTCTTGCGCCTCGCCGGCGTCGTCCTGCTCTGCCTGGCCTGCGCCGTCGGCTGGGTGCTGGTCGACACGCATCGGGCCATCGAGAAGGAGGCGGCGGCCTCCGCCGACCGGGTCGCCGGCGCCCTGGAGACGCTCTACTGGCGCGAATTGCTGTGGCGCGGCGGGCTTCGCCGCGAGCATCTGGTGCCGCCGCCGGACTGGGAGACGATGGCGACGATGAAGGTCATCTCGCCGGGCGTCTGCGTGACCTTCTCCCCGGGCGACGAGGCGCCGCGGCGCCTGTGCAGCCAGCTGGAGGCGATCGGCGCTCCGGCGCCGGCATGGTTCCGGGCCTTCTACGACCACGTCTTCGGCCCCTACTCCCGTACCGAGCGGCCCCTGTCCGCGCGGCAGCCCCTGGCCGGCGTCGTCACCGCCGAGCCGGACCGGGGCGCCGCGGTCCGCCAGGCCTGGCACCAGATCGCCGTCGTGCTGAGCGTCGCGGCGCTGCTCGCCGCCGGCATCGGCATCCTCGCCGCCCTGTTCATCGGCCATTCGCTGATGCCGGCCCGGACCATCATCGCCGGGCTGCGCCGCCTGGAGCGCGGCGACTACAGCTACCGCCTGCCCCGCTACGGGACGGCGGAGTTCGACCGGATCTCCCGCGCGGTCAACGACCTGACCGCCCGCCTGGCCGAAACCACGGCGCAGCGCGTGGCGCTGACCAACCGCCTGTTCCAGGTGCAGGAGGAGGAGCGCCGCGCCCTGGCGCGGGACCTCCATGACGAGTTCGGCCAATGCCTCGCCGCCGTCGGCGCCCTGGCCACCGTGATCGAGATGGAGGCGGCGGACCGGCCGGAGATCGCGAAGGATGCGCGCTCGATCCGCGACACCAGCAAGCGTATGGCGGCGACGCTGCGCGGCGCGCTGGCCCGGCTGCGGTCGCAGGAGGTGGAGGAGCTGGGCCTGGAGGCCAGCCTGGCGCGGCTGGTCGCCGGGTGGAACGCGCAGAAGGACCGGCGAGCGGCCTTCCATCTCGACATCGTCGGCAGCCTCGCCGGGCTGCCCGAGGCGACCAGCCTCAGCATCTACCGCATCGCCCAGGAATGCCTGACCAACGCCGCCCGCCACGGCAAGCCGCGCGATGTCCGCCTGCAGGTGCAGCGGGTCGATGCGGAGGGACGCGACGCCGTTGCCGTCAGCGTGGAGGATGATGGCGGCGGCACCCTGGCCCGGCTGAACTGGGCGCCGGGCTACGGCCTTCTCGGCATCCGCGAGCGGGTGGCGGCGCTGGGCGGCAGCCTGTCGATCAGCCAGGCGCGCTGGGGTGTCCGTGTCGCGGCCCTGATCCCCCTGATGCCCGCCGCGGAGACACCGGCTGCGGCGGTTCCGGCGTGACCGAGCTCACCATCCTCCTGGTCGATGACCATCCCATCGTGCGGGAAGGCTACCGGCGGCTGCTGGAGCGCACGCCGGGCTACCGGGTGGTGGCGGAGGCCCACGACGCCGCCTCCGCCTACCAAGCCTATCAGAGGACGAAGCCCGACGTCGTGGTCATGGACCTGTCGCTTCCCGGCGTCGGCGGGATCGAGGCGCTGCGGCACATCCGGCAGTGGGACCGCGACGCCCGCATCCTCGTCTTCACCATGCACAGCGGCGCCGGCTTCGCGCTGAAGGCGTTCGAGGCCGGCGCCGCCGGCTACGTCACCAAGGGCAGCGACGCCGCCGAGCTGGTCAGCTCGGTCGCGGTCGTGGCCCGGGGCGGCCGGGCCATGAGCGACGACGTGGCCCAGGAGATCGCCGCCGAGCGCCTCTCCCGGCCGAGCTCTCCGCTGGACGAGCTCAGCCCGCGCGAGGCCGAGATCCTCCGCCTCCTCGCCTCGGGCTGGTCGGATGAGGAGATCTCGGCCTCGCTGCATCTCAGCCTCAAGACCGTCCGCAACTACCATTACCAGATCAAGGCCAAGGTCGGCGCCCGCACCGACGCCCATCTGGTATGGCTGGCCATGGGCATGGGCCTGGTCCAGGCCGGGCCGCAGGGTCCGGCGACCGCGCCGAAGTGATTGAGGCTCCCCAGGATGCGGAGGACGAGCCGCACCAGTGTCCTTGAGATCGCCTCTTCGGCCCCTTCCCCGTCATGGCGAGGCGCGAAGCGCCGTGGCCATCCAGAGATCGAGCCGCTGGATGGCCGCGCCCCCGAATAGGCGTAAGGGGCGGGGTTCGCCATGACGAGTCAATAACTTCGGCCGTCAGTTTGTGTTGGCGGCCGAGCCGTCGAGGCTGCAGTGTCGGATTCCGAACAGAACCGACGGAGTCGACATGTCAGGACCCGGCGTGACGCTGCTGGATGGCGGCATGGGACGGCAGCTGGCCCGGATGGGCGCGCCGTTCCGGCAGCCGGAATGGTCGGCGCTGGCGCTGATGGAGGCGCCCGAGACGGTGCAGGCGGCCCACGAGGCCTTCATCGCCGCCGGGGCCGAGGTGATCACCAGCAACAGCTACGCGCTGGTGCCCTTCCATATCGGCGAGGAGCGGTTCGCCGCGCGGGGCCGGGAGCTGGCCGACCTGTCAGGCCGGCTGGCCCGGCAGGCCGCCGCTTCGGCCGGCACGCCGGTGCGCGTGGCGGGGTCCTTGCCGCCGCTGTTCGGATCGTACCGCCCCGACCTGTTCGAGCCGGAGCGCGCGCCGGAGATCGCCCGGGTCCTGGTCGAAGGCTTGGCGCCGCATGTCGATCTCTGGCTGGCCGAGACCCAAAGCTCGATCCGCGAGGTCGCCGCGGCGGCCGCGGCCGTCGCCGGGCGCGGCCGGCCTTTGTGGATCTCCTACACCATCGAGGACGAGCGGCCCGAACCCGGCGCACCACAGCTGCGCTCCGGCGAGCCGGTCGAGGAGGCGGTGCGGGCCGCGCTCGATCTCGGCGCCGAGGCGGTGCTGTTCAACTGCAGCCAGCCCGAGGCGATGGGCGACGCAGTCGCCGTGGCGGCCCGGATCATCGGCGAGGCACGGTCGCTGGCCCGGATCGGCGTCTACGCCAACGCCTTCCCGCCTCAGCCCGAAGATGCGACGGCCAATGAGGGCCTGTCGGAGCTGCGGGCCGATCTCGACCCCGACAGCTATCTCGGCTGGATCCGCCGCTGGGTCGGGCTCGGCGCCACCCTGGTCGGCGGCTGCTGCGGCATCGGTCCGGAGCACATCGCCCGCATCCGCGCGGCCCTGCCGGAGTTGGCGGCGGCCTGAGGGCTGCCGGGCGCCGTCTCGAGACCCTCACCGGCCTCATACCGGTGAGCCTATGAAAGGATCGTCATTGCGAGCGCAGCGAAGCAATCCAGGGCCGCACGAGCGGAGGCATGGATTGCTTCGTCGGCTTCGCCTCCTCGCAATGACGGTTCTTTCGCAGGAGAGTCCGATCACGGGGCGTCGGTATCACACACACTTCGTGTGTACCTGCGAGATCTGGACAATGAGCCCCGGCGATTCAGGCTCAACTCACTCTGCCAAATGCCGGGACCAAACACCTCGTTCTCGTGCGCCACTTACTCTGATCCGGCGGGGTCTATGGCCTACTGACCGCATGCGACCCGAAACCGAAGTTCACGCTGAGACGCCGGAAGTCGGTTCAACGCGGTGGTCCGGGTGCTCGCGTCGAGGAGTCCCGGCCGGATCAGCGGAGGGCACGGAGCTTGCTAGTGGCCCCCCTGGTCTGCCTCTCTGCATTTCGAGAGAATTTCGTCGACAACACGGTCGAGTGGCGCGGTGGCGTCGATGCTCACCGCATTCTTCGGAACATCCTCTTTCGTTGCATGCAGTCGCGCAATCAGCTCCCGTTCGCTCGATCTTCCGCCCCACTCGTCTTCCGGCCTCCCGGCAAGCCGCCGGTTCAACGTGTCGACATCGACCTCGAGAACGAAGACCCCGTCAAACAAATCGATAAAGCGGGGAAAGTTTCTGGAGCCGCCGCAGAAGAAGGAAATCGCGTTGCGTTGATCGGCGACCAAGGATTTGACCTTGTCTACATCCCAAATATGGTGCTCGTGCACAAAGCCATCCAGCGGGTCGCCAGTCTCTGGATCGCCTTGATAAGACAACTCCCGGTCACCGTTAATGGCATGGTAACCGCGCCGTCGCAGCTCTTCACACACCGCGGTTTTGCCGGTGCCGGAAACGCCTTCGATCAAATAGTTCCTGACGCCCATTTCTGCTCTCGTTGACCGGTCCCTCACGGGCCGTCGGGTGTGACGGCGCGATTGCCTTCACTCGGTTGCTCCCGTTCTGAAACGGCCACGTGCCCCCGGGGTGCCAGCGGACACAAGTGGTGCCGTCCTACGTCAGTCATACAACAGCGTGATCGACCGCTTTCCACCCTCTTCGGTCAGCCGGGCCGGCGGGAGGCTACCCCAGAGCGGTCAGCGCCCTCGGCTCCGGAAAGCGGACGTAACCCGATCGATCCAAAGGCTGACCTTACTATTCCTCATTGAGATAGCCGGCTTCGCGTGACCAATCGTGCATAGCGCGTGAAATCTCATCGGCCAAAGAGAAGAAATAGGTGGCCGGCCACCTAGCGTTACCCGGAGCTTCACCCCAGACCAAGTGGACGATGGCGTATCGGCCATCACTCAAAGCAACAACGATATCATCGTTTGCGTCGCTTCGGCCGATGACCCGAGCCCCTTGTCCCATAACGGGTGCACCTGGGTGACTTCGAACTCGAGGCGACGCTGGATAGCGGTTGCCTCATCACTATCTGGAAGCCGTCTCCATGGACGAACGAATTCGATGCTCATAGCGTTACGCTACGCTGAGGAGCGGGATTCATGAAGGGCCTCGGTGTCAGCTTTCTGCCCTTCTCGGCCGGCGCGACCAGGCCGAGGTGCGCCATTTCCGGCCATAGCTGAGGCGCCCCGATACCGGGCATCGCTCGATCCCGCAGAACCAGCCCTTCTCGATCCGCCCGGGCCGTCCCAGCCGGCTCTACGAAGCGGACATGACCGGATGCGACCCAATCCGGAAGTTGTGGACGATGGTCCTGTCGGCGATGCTCAGACGGATGAAGCCACTCGCCGGCCAAGAGCTTAGCTTTGATGACGCAGTAGCGTTGGCTCTTGCGAACCCCGCGGCGCGCCTTATTGCAATCGACGGGTTTCCAGTGTCGGGCAAGTCGACTCTCGCCGAGCGGATCGCCGGGGCTTTGCACGCCGACTGCATTTACCTGGACGACTTCGTAAAGCCCGAGAGCGAGTGGCGGTCTCGGAACCAGCCATCGTTTCCCTTCGACTACATCCGTTACGATGAGTTCCTCGAAACGGTGAAGTCCCTGGCCCGAGACAAAAAATGCACCTTCCGACCATATGATTGGGAATCGGGCCGGGTGCGAGATGAGCCCCGGACCATCCGGCTCGTGAAGCCTGTCATCATTGAGGGCGTCTCGGCGCTGCACCCCGAGTTGGCGCCGCTATACGACTTGCGGATCTGGGTCGACAGCGACGCAGCAACCACACTTTCAGCAGCGCTTCAGCGAGGTGTGGGCGCTTGGCAACGGGAATGGCGTGAACTGTTCTTGCCAAGTGTGAACCTCTATCTGCAGACCAAACCTTGGGAGCGTGCCGAGCTTCGTGTGGCAGGGCGGGATGCCTGCTGAATGTCGCGTTCCCGCCCTCTCGGCCGGCTAGGTCAACAGCAGGGAGTCCGAAAGCGGTCGTCACCCTCGGCGCCGCGAAGCGGACCTGACCCGACTCGACCCGCAGCCGCCGATCGCTGATCAAAAGCACGACTTCTGGCATGTTACTCTTTGCGGACGATCAGGATCGGCCATGTGCGCCTTGCGCTCGGCTATCGTGTGACGGAGAACCTCGAGCGAACGCTCTCGGCGCTGAAGGTTGCAGGGCTGCCCGGATAGGGGCGGGACGCGTCGGAGAGCCTTGCGTCCGAAACCAACCATCCAGCCACGATCAGCCGGTGAGGCGCGCACGAAACAATGTGCAGCCGTCCGTCAGGCGCGACCTGGAGATATCCTGGAATCCAGCCTCGGTCATCCACGCGCGATACTGACCCTCAGTGTACGATTCGCCGTGGCGATAGAGGTTCAGGAAGGTGAGATTCAGAAAGACACCCTCAGGCGGGCCGAGGCGGTCGTCATCGACGACACCACACCCCGCAATTGCGATCTCGCCTCCGGGTGTGAGGCAACGCGCCGCGTTCAGAATCGAGCTGCGCGCCTGGTCCGGCGGAAGGACCTGGACGACGGCCTTCAGGATCGCCAGATCGTGCCGACCGATCGATGGCGCGACGGTTATGTCCCCCTCTTCGACAATCACGTCGTCGGCACCGTATTCTGACAGGATATCTCGCGCGACCGCTGCGACCGTTGGGAGTTCCATCAGCGTCGCCGCGATCTGCGGCCGCCGCTCGCGAAGTCCGACAAGAGTGGTCCCAGGGCCCCCGCCGATGTCGATCACCGAACCGATCGCCGAGAGATCCATCTCCCGGGCCAGATCTCGGCCGAAAATCACCCCGCCCGGTGCGAGCATGCGGCTGAAGGACGCCGCGGCCTCGGGCCCCGCTTCGGAAAAGTCGTGCAGCGCAGCGGGCCGGTTCTGTCGCAGCGACTCTGCGGTCAGCAGGTCGGCTCCCCAGAGCTCGCGCAGGAGCGCATGATCGCCGCCGCGATAGGTCGGCTTGGACGCGTCGAGGAAGGCCGACGCTTCGGCTCCGTTGCGAAACTGGCCATCCTTGACTTCGAGGAGACCGATGCTGGCGAGCGCGTAGAGGAGCCGCGACAGACGATCGGGCTCGACTTTGAGCGCGGCCCCGAGGCTGTCGGCAGTCATCGCGCTGCCACCGAGCCGGGTGAAGATGCCAAGGTCCAGCCCGGCGAGAAGCGCCAAGGCGGGGGGCACCGCTGCGATCAGGTTGTCGATCCGATCAGAATCCACCACGTCACCCCCCCTTCCGCGATCCAGGGCCGACTTTGAAGCCGCTTGGAAGCCTCGCTGCTTCCGCCAGGTTGTTCCATGCCGCATTCCACCTGCAATGCGGATGGTCAGATGGCAAGACAAGAGGCCGCACATCGCGGCGTGGTACCATGGCATTTCTGCTCGCGCACCGGCTCGCCTGACGGGCTGCATAGGGTGGCAGCCGGCCATGCCCGCCTTCCTACGAAGCGGTCATTCAGGGCGCTGGGCTTGGCTTTCGCTTCTCACACTTTGCGGTCGGATGGCGCGGCAGCCGGGTCGTCGGAGGTGACATCCCGGAGGCCGGATCCGGCTCTTTGCGGTCGATCACCGGCCCTCCTGGCTACCCGGAAGCGGACATTTCCGGCGATCCAATCTTGCCCCGAAGCGGACAGGATCGCTTTGGGTTCAATCGGGTCAGATCGGCTTTTCCGCACCGAGTCGACGGCCGCTTCCGGTGCCCGCAGTTCGGCCTGGCCGACGGCAAAGGGCGGAGAGTGGTCCTACAGGCTTTTGCGAAAGAAGACGACGCGTTTTGTCTCCTCGAAACCTAGCGCCGCATGAAACTTGTGGCTCACGACGTTGTCCAATAGGGCATCGGATGCGAACTCAGCACAGCCGATAGACTCGCCCCATTCGGCAATTGCATCGCAGAGCAGTCGCGCCGCGCCCTTTTGCCTGTGGCCGGGCAGAACATAGATTCCTTCAAGGAAGAGAACGGGAGAGGTTTTGCATCCATTGACGTAATCACTGCGCAGCGTGCCTTCAGCAAATCCGATCACTTCGCCTTCATTGGTTTCACAGATGAACGCGACAGCTCGGCCGTCTCCG
>NZ_AUHM01000020.1 GCF_000423185.1 Inquilinus limosus DSM 16000
TATCTGCTGTTCAAGAACTCCACCGTGACCAGCGGCTACGGGATCGCGCCGCGCCAGCTGCGCGTCATCGATTCAACCCTCCGCGGCGTCGAGCACGCGCCGCTTGCGTTCAAGGGCTCGTGGACGACGCAGCAGGTGGATGTCAGCGGCAGCGCGCTTGTCGGCTCCGGGCCGGTCTTCGCCGAATGGCCGCCCGAAAGTCTGACCATCGGCCGTGACGGCGTGAGCTGGGACGGCCGGCGGCTGACGGTCGCCGCGCTGTCCTCCTCGTCCGATGGGAAGATCTGGGGCCGCGCCGCCTGGGAAGGCGCGATCGTCTACGCCGACGCGGTGCGGTCGCCGAACTGGGGCATCATCACCGACATCACCGGCGAGGGCGATTCCATGTATTTCGACATCGACTGGAAAGCCGGCCCTGGCCCGACGGCGGGGACCCGGCTCTTCGTGCCGAGGCTGCACGACGTGGCCGTCAGGGCCTCGCATGCCACGCCGGGGCTGTCATGGAACGATACCGATGCCGGCCGTCAGCTCACGCCTGGCGGCAACTGGCCATTTCCGGAGGACTATCCAGCGGACCTGTCGGGCTTCTAGGACAGCGGCAGGTGTTGGCCGGGCATCGCCAGCCGCACTCAGGTGCCAATCTCGTTCCCGGTCCAGCGCGCCTGAGCCCGTCCTCACCTGGGTCATGGGGCACTTCGGCAGCCCAGGCCGAAAATCGACAGACGGCTGCCCCGGACCGGTTCCCCTGCCGACTGCGAGATCAGACGCCGTAGGTGGACGCCGGATATCCGGCCGAGAACACACGAGACGCGATCGTCGGAATCGTCTGCTCCGATGCGAAGTTGAAGCCGTTGAACGTCGTGGGCGTGACTGCGACGCAGTCATCGTCGACGAACACCTGCGCATGCGGCTCATATAGACGTTCTCCCCGGCACCTGGTGGAGAGCCGTTCAACCACATGGCGCTCTACAGAATCGCAGTGTGGTCGGAATTGCGGGCGATCGAGGTGATGTAACCATTGCGGCCAGAAAGGTTGCCGACATGGACCGGGCGCCCCTCGAACGCGGTGGACATCACCGATGGGCCGCCAGTTCGGGGATCGAGAGAGGACGGTCACCCGAACGGAGGAGAGAGTGGTCGTACCCGGCTCCGCCGATTTCCCGCGAAAGCAGTAATCCAGAAGCAACTAGGATGTATGTTATGTTGCAAATGGTAATTTATTGCCGATCCCTGCAGAAATGAGAATTCATTGCAGACCCATATCTGCAATATAATTTCTCTTTTTGCCCGTCCGTGTGCGGTTCCGAATGCCTGAATAGCATCCCCTTTTATTGTGCACACTGGTGCAAACAGTCGATGCCGCGGCGATGCACACGCTCATTCGCCGGAGTTTTGGCTCCGTGAGCATCATTGCCACGCGCTAACAAGAATGGGGTGGCTAATGAATATCGATGCAAAGCGCTTGGCCAGGGCCGTCTTGAAGCGCGTGGCTTCCTATCGATTTAATCGATTTCACGCGTTGCAAGCCCGATCCGTGCTTAGGACACTTGAGAAAAGGTACGGTAAGACGAACCCGGCACATATCAAGCTCGCAAATGCCTATGCGCGCGATGTGCTGGGGCACGCGCGCTATGCTCCATGGCTTTACGTCTACTCGGCAGTGTCCGGGGTGTTCAAGGAAGGCTGGATCCCGGACAACTATTACGGCAGCGTCGTGGTGCCGGCAATCACGGGCGGATATGGCAAGGTGTCTGACTTCAGGTGCCTGCAGAGAACGATATTTCAGAGCGCTGCTTTTCCCGATATCGTGTATTTCGTAAATGGCCTGTTCCTCACTCCCGACAACATCGCGGTCGCACCGCACAGCGTCAAACACCTGCTTTTCGCCAGTCGCGATGAAATTGTTTTTAAGGTCGACAATTCGCTCCAGGGTGCGGGCATTTTCTTTTTCCGTCGTAACAACTTTGATTTGAAAAAGATGGAAGCGCTTGGCAACGGTGTCTTTCAGGAGCGGATCGTCCAGCATGAGGCGCTGAATCGTTTCGCGCCTGGCTCGGTGGCGACGCTGCGCATGACCACGGCCGTAGACGACAACGGGCAGATCGCGCTCCGGGCCTGCTACCTGCGTCTGGGGCGAGCGGACGATACACACGTACAATCGAAGAATCACGTTCGCGTCGCGGTGGACCTGTCGAGTGGCGAACTTGCGCGTGAGGGCTATCTGGCGAACTGGCTGACGGTTCCAGCCCACCCCGACACAAACGTCGAGTTCTCAGGCACCCGGATTCCGGCTTTCGCCAAATGTGTCTCGATGGTGCTCGCGCATCACCGCAACATCCCGCTGACACGCAGCGTCGGCTGGGACGTCGCGATCGGTCGCGACGAAGCGGTGAAGCTGATGGAGTGGAACGCGTTGCACAACGACATCAAGTTCAGTGAGGCCACGCAAGGGCCGTGTTTCACTGATCTGCGCTGGGACAGGTTTGCGCGCGAATGATGCCCGTGCTCGACCCTGGTCGGCGGCAGCGGCGACGCGTCGACTGCATTAGCCGTCCCTATGAGGTATCAATGGCGGATCGCCCGATTCTGCCGGGCCGCCCCTGATTGTCGCCGCGGAGCCGCACTGCCGCCATGCCACACGCCGATTTCGTCCATCTGCGCGTGCACAGCGCCTATTCCCTCTCGGAAGGGGCGATCAAGACCAAGGAGCTGGTCGGGATCTGCAAGAAGATGCAGATGCCGGCCGTGGCGGTCACCGACACCGGCAACCTGTTCGGCGCGCTGGAATTCTCCTTCGCGGCCAAGGACTACGGCATCCAGCCGATCATCGGCACCATCCTCAGCATCACCCGGGCGGAGACGGAATCGGGCGCCCGCGTCGGCGGCCCGGCCATCGCCGAGCCGGACTGCCTGGTGCTGCTGGCCCAGAACGAGACCGGCTACGAGAACCTGATGGCGCTGACCAGCCGCGCCTATCTGGAGACCGAGCAGGGACTGGCGCCGCAACTCGCACTGGAAGCGCTGGAAGGCCACACCGAGGGCGTCATCGCCCTGACCGGCGGGCCGAAGGGCCCGGTCGGCCGCCTCCTGCTGGCCGAGCATCCGGAGCGGGCGCTGGCCACGCTGCGCTATTTGAAGACGCTGTTCCCCGGCCGGCTCTATGTCGAGCTGATGCGCCACGGGATGGAGGAGGAGGACCGGATCGAGGCCGGGCTGATCGACCTCGCTTATCAGGAGGATGTGCCCCTCGTCGCCACCAACGACTGCTTCTTCGCCACCGAGGACATGTACGAGGCGCATGACGCACTGCTGTGCATCGCCGACGGCACCTATGTGGTCGAGGCCAACCGCCGGCGGGTGACGCGCGACCACCGTTTCCGCCCGGCCGAGGAGATGCGCCAGCTCTTCGCCGACCTGCCGGAGGCGGTCGACAACACGCTGGTGATCGCCCGGCGCTGCGCCTTCATGCCGAAGAAGCGGGCGCCGATCCTGCCCGCCTTCTCCAGTGAGGCCGGCCGCAGCGAGGCGGAGGAGCTGCGGGCCCAGGCGCATGAAGGCTTGGCGCGGCGGCTGGAGGCGCATGTCTACAAGCCGGAGATGACGCCGGAGGAGCGCGAGGCGGTACGGGAGAAATACGTCGCCCGGCTCGACTACGAGCTCGACGTCATCGAGAAGATGGGGTTCCCGGGCTACTTCCTGATCGTCTCGGACTTCATCAAATGGGCCAAGGCGCACGACATCCCGGTCGGTCCCGGCCGCGGCTCGGGTGCCGGCTCGGCCGTCGCCTGGGCGCTGACCATCACCGACCTCGACCCGCTGCGCTTCGGCCTGCTGTTCGAGCGGTTCCTGAACCCCGAGCGCGTGTCGATGCCGGACTTCGACATCGACTTCTGCCAGGACCGGCGCGACGAGGTGATCTCCTATGTCCGCGACCGCTACGGGCACGACCGGGTGGCGCAGATCATCACCTTCGGTAAGCTGCAGGCCCGCGCCGTGCTGCGCGACGTCGGCCGCGTGCTGCAGATGCCGTACGGCCAGGTCGACCGCATCTGCAAGCTGGTGCCGAACAACCCGGCCAACCCGGTCACCCTGGCCCAGGCGATCGAGGGCGAGCCGGCGCTGCAGCAGGAGCGCGACAACGACCCCCAGGTGCGCCACCTGATCGACCTGGCGATGAAGCTGGAAGGGCTGTACCGCCACGCCTCGACCCACGCCGCCGGCGTGGTGATCGGCGACCGGCCGCTGCACCAGCTGGTGGCGCTGTACCGAGACCCGCGCTCGCCGATCCCGGCCACCCAGTTCAACATGAAGTATGTCGAGCAGGCCGGGCTGGTGAAGTTCGACTTCCTCGGCCTGAAGACCCTGACGGTGCTGCGCACGGCCGAGAACCTCTTGAAGGCCAGCGGCGTCGACATCGACCTGGCGCGGATCCCGCTCGACGATCCCACGACATACACCATGCTCGGCCGGGCGGAATCGACCGGCGTGTTCCAGCTGGAAAGCTCGGGCATGCGCGACGTGCTGCGCCGGATGAAGCCGAACCGGGTCGAGGACATCATCGCGCTGGTGGCCCTCTACCGCCCCGGCCCGATGGACAACATCCCGACCTACATCGAGGTCAAGAACGGCACCAAGGCGCCAGACTACCTCCACCCCTCGCTGCAGCCGATCCTGGAAGAGACCTACGGCATCATGGTCTATCAGGAGCAGGTGATGCAGGTGGCGCAGACGCTGGCGGGCTACTCGCTCGGCGGCGCCGATCTCCTCCGCCGCGCCATGGGCAAGAAGATCAAGGAGGAGATGGACGCCCAGAAGAAGACCTTCGTCGAAGGCGCATCCGCGCGCGGCGTGCCGGAAGGGCAGGCGGCCAACATCTTCGACCAGGTCGAGAAGTTCGCAGGCTACGGCTTCAACAAGTCGCACGCCGCCGCCTACGCCATCGTCGCCTACCAGACCGCCTATCTGAAGGCCAACCACCCGGTCGAGTTCCTGGCGGCGTCGATGACGCTCGACCTCGGCAACACCGACAAGCTGAACGTCTTCCGGCAGGAGCTGGGGCGGCTCGGCATCAAGCTGCTGATCCCGGACATCAACAAGTCCGACGCCGTCTTCGCGGTCGAGGTGCTGCCGGACGGCAAGAAGGCGATCCGCTACGCCCTCGGCGCGATCAAGGGCGTGGGGCCGGAGGCGATGCGCAGCCTGGTGGCGGAGCGCGAGCGCGGCGGGCCGTTCAAGGACCTGTTCGACCTGGCCCGGCGGCTCGACCTCAAGCTGCTGAACAAGCGCCAGCTCGAGAACCTGGCCCGCGCCGGCGCCTTCGACTCGCTCGACAACAACCGCGCCCGCGTCGTCGCCTCCTTCGAGACGCTGCTGCGCTACGCCCACACCGTGGCGGCGGAGCGCGAGAGCGGCCAGATCGGCCTGTTCGGCGGCCCGTCGGGCGGCGAGCTGAGCACGCCGCCGCTGCCGAACATCCCGGACTGGGATTCGATGGAACGGCTGAAGCAGGAGTTCGATGCCGTCGGCTTCTACCTCTCGGCCCATCCGCTCGACACCTACAACACCAAGCGGCTCGGTTCGGTGCGCTCGGCCGAGATCGGGCAGAAGGCGCGGCTCGGCCACACCCAGATCCGCCTCGCCGGCATCCTGATGGCGAAGCGGGAGATGACGACCAAGACCGGCAACCGAATGTGCTTCGGCACCTTCTCCGACGCCAGCGGCGTGTTCGAGGTCACCTTCTTCGCCGAGACCCTGGCCACGGCCCGGCAGATCCTCGAGGTCGGCGCCGCCCTGGCGATGTCGGTGGAGATCCAGAGCCGCGGCGAGGAGATGCGGCTGACCGCGATGTCGGTCGAGCCGATCGACCAGGCCCTGGCCCGCAGCGCCGCGCGCTTCGTGATCTATGTCGAAGGCGTGCAGGCGGTGCAGCCGCTGCACAGCCTGCTCGACCGCGAGGGGCCGGGCCGCTGCAAGGTCAACCTGCAACTCCTCCTGTCGCCGACCGAGGAGGTCGAGATCGAGCTGCCCGGCGCCTACGCCATCGGCGGCCGGGCCAAGGGGGCGCTGAAATCGGTGCCGGGCGTGCTCGGGGTCGAGGAGTTCTGACGGCTCGGACCTGTTGTCGCGCCCCTTGTTGCCGCGCCCGGCCTGCGCTTGAGTGGAGGCGTCGCGGAGAAACGAGGACCGGCAGGCATGGTCGAGACCGCAGCGGAGATGGCGGCGCCGGCCGGGCCGCCGAGCCTGGGGCAGATCTTCCTGGCCTTCGGCAAGATCGGGCTGACCAGCTTCGGCGGCGGCCTGAGCGGCTGGATGCTGCGGGAGTTCGTGCAGAACCGGCGCTGGATCAGCGAGGCCGACTTCCTGAACGGCCTCGCCCTGGCCCAGGCCTTTCCGGGCGTGAACGTCGTCAACCTGTCGCTCTGGATCGGCTTCCGGCTGCGCGGCGGGCCGGGGGCGCTGGCCGGCGTGCTCGGCATGGTGATCCCGGCGATGCTGGTCGCCATCGCCGCCGTGGCCGCCTTCGGCGAGGTGGCGCACTACCAGTCGGTGCATCTGGCGCTGGCCGGCGCTGCGGCGGCCGCCATCGGGCTGTCGCTGCAGATGGGCGTGCGCGCGGCGCGGCGGGCGGCCCGGTCGGCCGTGCCGGTCGCGATCATCGTCGCGACCTTCCTGGCGATCGGCGTGCTGCGCCTGCCGCTGCTGCCCGTGATCGCCGCAATGGCGCCGCTCAGCATCGGCCATGCCGCCTGGCGGCAGCGGAGGAGCTGATGGACAGCATCCTGCTGCGGCTGCTGATCGTCTTCGTCCCGCTGTCCTTCCTCAGCGTCGGCGGCGGCCAGAGCATCATTGCCGACATCCACCGCCAGTCGGTCGGCGTCTATGGCTGGATGACCGACGCGCGCTTCCTCGACCTGTTCGGCCTGTCGCGGATGACGCCGGGGCCGGGATCGCTGCTGGTGACGCTGGTCGGCTGGCAGGCCGCCGGCTGGGCCGGGGCGCTGGTGGCGACGGCGGCGATCTTCGTCCCGTCCTCGCTGCCGGTGTACGGGCTGGCGCGGCTGTGGGCGCGGTACCGCGGGGCGCCGTGGCAGCGCGCGGTCGAGGCGGGGCTGGCGCCGGTCGCCGCCGGCATGGTGCTGGCGGCCTCCTTCACCCTGCTGCAGGCGGCGGAGGGCGGGGTGCTGGCCTGGGCCACGGCCGTCATCTCCTGCCTCGCCCTGCTGTTCACCCGGGTCAGCCCCTTCCTGCTGCTGGGATCCGGAGCGGTGCTGTTCCTGCTGGTCCGGCCGTAGGCAGGGCTTGCGGCGTCGCGCCGCCATGGCCAAATGCTGCGACTTGCGCTACAAGCGCGACCGGACCCGGGCGCCGAGGGCTGCGCCGCGGGCGTTTTTTGTTGGAAGACGCTGTGTTGCGCACCGAAACCCGCGGCATGGGCCTGGCGCTGATCGCGATGATCGCCGTCGTGGTCGCCTCGAACTACCTGGTCCAGTTCCCGATCAACGACTGGCTGACCTGGGGTGCTTTCACCTATCCGGTCACCTTCCTGGTCACCGACCTGACCAATCGCTTCTTCGGTCCGCGCCGCGCCCGCCAGGTGGCCTATGTCGGCTTCGCGCTGGCCGTGGTGCTGTCGGTCTGGCTGGCCGACTGGCGCATCGCCGCCGCCTCCGGCACCGCCTTCCTGGTCGGTCAGCTGCTGGACATCCACATCTTCGACCGGCTGCGCCGCGCCGCCTGGTGGCGCGCGCCCTTCATCGGTTCGGCCCTCGGCTCGGTGGTCGACACCGCGATCTTCTTCACCGTCGCCTTCGCCGGCACCGGCCTGCCGATCGTGACCCTGATGGCCGGCGACCTGACGGTGAAGCTGGCCTGCGCCTTGCTGTTCCTGGCGCCGTTCCGGGCACTGATGAACGTCGTCATGCCGATGCCGGCGCTGCAGAACGGCTGATCCCGCCTCGTGATGCGTGTCGACGAGTTCGATTTC
The DNA here is from genome assembly GCF_000423185.1 of Inquilinus limosus DSM 16000. GTDB lineage: Bacteria > Pseudomonadota > Alphaproteobacteria > DSM-16000 > Inquilinaceae > Inquilinus > Inquilinus limosus. Next base: position 7,985 of record NZ_AUHM01000020.1, read on the forward strand.
CACCTGCCGCGGCAGCTGATCGCCGAACGGCCGGCCGAGCCGCGCGATGCCGCCCGGATGCTGGAGGTCGCGGCCGATGGCCTCGCCGACCGGCAGGTGCGCGACCTGCCGGGCCGGCTTGAGGCCGGCGACCTGCTGGTGGTCAACGACACCCGCGTCATCCCGGCGCGGCTGCACGGCAAGCGCGACCTGGCGGGGATCGAGATCATGCTGCACCAGCCGGCGCAGGAGGGGCGCTGGCGCGCCTTCGCCCGCCCGGCCAAGAAGCTGAAGCCCGGCGATGTCGTGCGCTTCGCCGACGACTTCGCCGCCACCGTCGTCGCCAAAGGCGAGGCCGGCGAGGTCGAGGTTGCCTTCGACGACCCGGCCGGCCTGGCCGACAAGCTGCGCCGCTACGGCGAGGTGCCGCTGCCGCCCTATATCGCCCGCCCGGACGGGCCGGATGAGCGCGACCGCGAGGACTACCAGACCGTCTTCGCCCGGCATGACGGCGCCGTGGCTGCGCCGACCGCGGGGCTGCATTTCACCCCGCCTCTCCTGGATGCGCTGGCGGCGCGCGGCGTCGACACGGTCCGCCTGACCCTGCATGTCGGCGCCGGCACCTTCCTGCCGGTGAAGAGCGAGACGGTCGAGGGCCATGTCATGCATGCCGAGCGCGGCGTGCTGAGCCCCGAGGTCGCCGACCGGATCAACGCCGTGCGCGCCGCCGGCGGCCGCATCGTCGCGGTCGGCACCACCAGCCTGCGCCTGCTGGAGAGCGCGGCGGCGGACGGCACGGTGCGCCCGTTCGACGGCAGCACCGACATCTTCATCACCCCGGGCTACCGCTTCCGCGCCGTCGACCTGCTGCTGACGAATTTCCACCTGCCGCGGTCGACCCTGTTCATGCTGGTCTGCGCCTTCTCCGGCATGGCGCGCATGAAGCGGGCCTATGCCCATGCCATCGCCGCGGGCTACCGTTTCTACTCCTATGGCGACGCCTGCCTGCTGCACCGTTCGGACAAAGATGACTGAGTTCCGCTTCGAGACCCTGGCCCGTGACGGCGCCGCCCGCAGAGGCCGCCTGTACACCGCCCACGGCGTGGTCGAGACCCCGACCTTCATGCCGGTCGGCACCGCCGCGACGGTGAAGGCGATGCGGCCAGAGGAGGTAGCGGCCACCGGCGCGCAGATCGTGCTGGGCAACACCTACCACCTGATGCTGCGCCCGGGGGCGGAGCGGGTGGCGCGCCTCGGCGGCCTTCACCGCTTCATGAACTGGCCCGGCCCGATCCTGACCGATTCCGGCGGCTTTCAGGTGATGTCGCTGTCGCAGCTGCGGCGCATGGACAAGGATGGCGTGACCTTCCGCTCGCATCTCGACGGCAGCGAGCACCGGCTGACGCCGGCGCGGTCGACCGAGATCCAGCACCTGCTGGACTCCACCATCACCATGGCCTTCGACGAATGCACGCCGTTTCCGGCGGAGCCGGAGGTCGCGGCCAGCTCGATGCGCCTGTCGATGGACTGGGCGAAGCGCTCGCGCGACGCCTTCGTCGCCCGGCCCGGCTACGGCCAGTTCGGCATCGTCCAGGGCAGCGTCTACCCCGACCTCCGGCTCGAATCCGCCGCGGCGCTGACCGCGATCGGCTTCGAGGGCTACGCCATCGGCGGACTGGCGGTGGGCGAGGGGCAGGAGCGGATGTTTGCCGCCCTCGACGTCACCACGCCGGCGCTGCCGCACGACCGGCCGCGCTATCTGATGGGAGTGGGCAAGCCCTCCGACATCGTCGGTTCGGTCCTGCGCGGCGTCGACATGTTCGACTGCGTGCTGCCGACCCGCTCCGGCCGCACCGGCCAGGCCTTCACCCGCCGCGGCACGGTCAACCTGCGCAACGCCCGGCACCAGGACGACGAGCGGCCGCTGGACGAATCCTGCCGCTGCCCCGCTTGCCGCCAGTACAGCCGCGCCTATCTGCACCATCTGGTGCGCAGCGAGGAGGTGCTGGGGCTGATGCTGCTGACCCACCACAACCTGACCTATTATCAGGACCTGATGGCCGGCCTGCGCGACGCCATCGAAGCCGGCACGCTGAACGCCTTCGCCGCCGCCTTCGAGGCGGAGCAGGCGCTGGGCGACATCCCGGCCCTCTGAGGAGACGATCATGGCCCGCAAGGCGAAAGCGCAGGCGCAGGGGACCGAGGCCCTCACCCAGCTCGGCCAGCCGACGGCGCTGCCCGCGTCGCCCGAGGAGGCGGTTCTGGAAACGGTGCCGAACCCGCGGCCGAAGCAGCTCTACCTGGTGCGCTTCACCGCGCCGGAGTTCACCTCGTTGTGCCCGATCACCGGCCAGCCGGACTTCGCGCATCTGGTGATCGACTACGCTCCGGCGGCGAAGATCGTCGAAAGCAAGTCGCTGAAGCTGTTCCTCGGCTCCTTCCGCAACCACGGCGCCTTCCATGAGGACTGCACCGTCTATGTGGCGGAGCGGCTGATCCAGGCGATGAAGCCGCGCTGGCTGCGCATCGGCGGCTATTGGTACCCGCGCGGCGGCATCCCGATCGACGTGTTCTACCAGAGCGGGCCGGCGCCCGAAGGCCTCTGGCTGCCCGACCAGGGCGTGCCGCCCTATCGCGGACGGGGATGAGCGGCGGGGCCGACATCAAGGACCGCATCCGGGCCGAAGCCCATGCCCTCGGCTTCGACAGCGTGGGCTTCGCCGCAGCGACGCCCGACCCGAGATTGAAGGAGCGGCTGGAGCTCTTCCTCGCCGAAGGCCAGCACGGCGACATGGGCTGGATGGAAACCCATGCCGACCGCCGCGCCGACCCGCAGACCCTGTGGCCCGGCGCCCGCACCGTGCTGTCGATCGGCCTGAACTACGGCCCGGCCGAGGACCCGCTGCCGCTGCTGCGGGAGCGGGAGAGGGGGGTGATCTCGGTCTATGCCCAGGGCCGCGACTACCACGACGTGGTCAAGAAGAAGCTCAAGGCGCTGGGCGGCTGGATCCACCGCACCTTCAGGATCGAGCTGAAGGTCTTCGTCGACACCGCGCCGGTGATGGAGAAGCCGCTGGCGATGCGCGCCGGGATCGGCTGGCAGGGCAAGCACACCAACCTGGTCTCGCGCGACTGGGGCTCCTGGCTGTTCCTGGGCGAGATCTACCTGGCGCTGGAGCTGCCGCCGGACACGCCGGAGCGCGACCGCTGCGGCTCCTGCCATGCCTGCCTCGACATCTGCCCGACCGCGGCCTTTCCGGCGCCTTACAGGCTCGACGCCCGGCGCTGCATCTCCTACCTCACCATCGAGCACAAGGGGCCGATCCCGCGCGAGCTGCGGCCCCTGATCGGCAACCGCATCTATGGCTGCGACGACTGCCTGGCGGTCTGCCCCTGGAACAAGTTCGCCGCCGCCGGACGCGAGGCGGCGCTGGCGCCGCGGCCGGGGTTGACCGGCCCGGCCCTGGCTTCGCTGCTCGGCTTCGACGATGCCGGCTTCCGCGCCGCCTTCTCCGGCTCGCCGATCAAGCGCATCGGCCGCGACCGCTTCCTGCGCAACGTGCTGGTCGCCATCGGCAACAGCGGCGATGCCGGCCTGGCGCCGGCGGTCGAATCGCTCCTGGACGACGCCTCGCCTTTGGTGCGCGGTGCCGCGGTCTGGGCCCTGGGCCGGCTGCTCGGCCCCGACGGGCTGCGCCGGCTGGCAGCCGTGCGCGCCGAGGATCCGGAGGCGCAGGTGCGCGAGGAGTGGCAGGCCGGGCTGCAGGCAGCCGCCTGATACAAGTGCGCATAGCTCGCCCGCGGCGGCTGGCAAAGGCTGGCAGCCGCGGCGGAAGCGCGGTAGAAGGCGCGTTTTCCTGTTACGCTCCGGACCATGACCCCCTCCGCCCGCATCCAGGCCACGATCGACATTCTCGAGCGCATCGCCGCCGAGAACCGCCCCGCCGACGCCGTGGTCTCGGCCTATTTCCGCACCCGCCGCTTCATCGGCTCGAAGGACCGCAGCGAGATCGCCGGCCGCGTCTACGCCGTGCTGCGCCACCACGCCCGGCTGGGCTGGTGGCTGGACCGGGCCGGGGCCGAGGACACGCCGCGCAACCGGGTGATCGCCGAGCTGACCCTGGCCGAAGGCGTCGCGGTCAAGGACATGGGCCGCCTGTTCTCCGGTGACACCTACGCGCCGATCCCGCTCGACAAGCCGGAGGAGGCGCTGGTCAAGGCCACGGCCGGCCAGCCGCTCGACCATCCCGAGATGCCGAAGCCGGTGCGCAGCGAGATCCCGGACTGGGCCGCGGCCTCGCTGGAGGCGAATTTCGGCGACCGCTACGAGGCCGAGGTGGCGGCGCTGCTGGACCAGGCGCCGCTCGACTTGCGGGTCAACGAGCTGCGCGGCAGCCGCGACGAGGTGCTGCAGACGCTGGCCGCCGGCAAGCTGTCGGTCGAGCCGACGCCGCTGTCGCCGCTCGGCATCCGGGTCAAGGGCCGGCCGCAGCTCGGCCGTCATCCGGCCTTCCAGTCCGGCCTGATCGAGGTGCAGGACGAGGGCTCGCAGCTGATCGCCCTCCTGGTCGACGCCCGGCCGGGGCAGCAGGTGGTCGACTTCTGCTCCGGCGCCGGCGGCAAGGCGCTGGCCCTCGCCGCGCGGATGCGGGGCAAGGGCAGGGTGGTGGCCTGCGACGTCTCCAAGGGCCGGCTCGACCGCGGCAAGGAGCGGCTGCGCCGCGCCGGCATCGACAATGTCGAGCCCAAGCTGCTGGAGAACGAGCGCGACCGCTGGGTGAAGAAGCAGCGCGGCAAGTTCGACCGGGTGCTGATCGACGCGCCCTGCAGCGGCACCGGCGCCTGGCGCCGCAACCCCGACGCGCGCTGGCGGCCGATTGACCTCGACCGGCTGCTCGGCGTCCAGCGCGAGATCCTGGACAGCGCCGCCCGCCTGGCCAAGCCCGACGGCGGCCGGGTGATCTACGCCACCTGCTCGCTGCTGCGCGAGGAGAACGAGGCGCAGGTCGAGGCTTTCCTCGCCGCCCACCCCGACTACCGGCTGGTGCCGGTCGAGGAGGTGTGGGCCGAGGCGGTGGGCACCGGCCCGGCGCCGACCGCCGGCATGCTGCGCCTGTCGCCCGCGGCCAACGGCACCGACGGCTTCTTCGTCGCGGTGCTGGAGCGCGGGCCGAAAGCCGAGGCGGCCGACGCCGCCGGCGCGGAGGAGGCATGATCCGCCGCGCGGTCCTGGCCGACGCGCCGGTGATCGCGCGGATCCATGTCCAGGCCTGGCAGGAGACCTATCGCGGCCTGGTCCCGGACGAATACCTGGACAGCATGACCGTGGCCCAGCGCGAGCGCGGCCATGAGCGCCAGCTGGCGCATGAGGACGGCACCGCGACCTTCCTCGCCCTCGATCCGACGCCGGCCGGCGGGTCGGTGCCGGTCGGCTTCGCCTATTGCGGCCGGGCCCGTGGTGCGCCGGGGTACGGCTGGGGTGAGATCTACGCGCTCTACCTGCTCGACCGGGCCAAGGGGAAGGGGCACGGACGGGCGCTGATGGCGGCGGCCTCGGACTGGTTCGCCGATCGCGGCATGATGCCGTTCATGCTCTGGGCCCTGACCGCCAATTTCCGCGCCACCGGCTTCTACCGCCATCTCGGCGGCGAACCCTATGCCGACCGGCTGGAGCGCTTCGGCGGCGCCGTTCTGGCCGAGAGCGCTTTCCGCTTCGACCGGCGCATCCTTCCGGCGCCGCAACGCTGAGACCATGGCCTTGGGAGATCCGTCATGGCGAGCCCCGAAGGGGCGTGGCCATCCAGGGCCGCTTGCATCGGCCTCTGGATCGCCGCGTCGCTTCGCTCCTCGCGATGACGATGGGTGGTGGTCTTGAGCCGATGAGAAGAGCCTGAACCGTCTTCGCCCCGCGCATACAGGCCGCGCGCCGGACGCGGGCCGCGTCGCTTGTCCTGCGGGCGGCGGAGGGGTAAAGCTCCGTCCCACCGCCCGCCCCGGAGTTGTCATGACCGCCCCGACCGCCACGCCGTCGCCGGACCGCATCCTCATTCTCGATTTCGGCAGCCAGGTCACCCAGCTGATCGCCCGCCGGATCCGGGAATCCGGCGTCTATTGCGAGATCTGGCCGTTCAACCACGCGGGCGACGACCGCATCCGGGCCTTCGATCCGCGCGGCATCATTCTCTCCGGCGGCCCGGCCTCGGTGACCGAGGCGGCGTCGCCCCGCGCGCCGCAGCTGGTGTTCGAGCTCGGCGTGCCGGTGCTGGGCATCTGCTACGGCCAGCAGACCATGTGCGAGCAGCTGGGCGGCGCGGTGGAGAGCGGGCACCATCGCGAGTTCGGCCGTGCGTGGCTGGACATCCGGGAGAACTGCGCCCTGTTCGACGGCGCCTGGGACGTGGGCCAGCGCGAGCAGGTGTGGATGAGCCATGGCGACCGCGTCACCCGGCTGCCGGACGGCTTCCGCATCGTCGCCACCAGCGAGAACGCGCCCTATGCCGTGACCGCCGACGACGCCCGCCGCTTCTACGGCGTGCAGTTCCACCCCGAGGTGGTGCACACGCCGCACGGCGCGGCGCTGCTGCGCAACTTCACCCACCATGTCTGCGGCTGCGGCGGCAGCTGGACCATGGCCGCCTTCCGCGACGCGGAGATCAAGAAGATCCGCGCCCAGGTCGGCGACGGCCGCGTGATCTGCGGCCTGTCCGGCGGCGTCGACAGCGCCGTGGCGGCGGTGCTGATCCACGAGGCGATCGGCGACCAGCTGACCTGCATCTTCGTCGACACCGGGCTGATGCGGGCGGGCGAGGCTGAGCAGGTGGTGTCGCTGTTCCGCGGCCACTACAACATCCCGCTGGTGCATGTCGACGCGTCGGACCTGTTCCTCGGCCGGCTCGAGGGCGTGACCGACCCGGAGCAGAAGCGCAAGATCATCGGCGCCGCCTTCGTCGAGGTGTTCGATGCCGAGGCGGAGAAGATCGAGGGCGCCCGCTTCCTGGCCCAGGGCACGCTGTACCCCGACGTGATCGAGAGCGTGTCCTTCACCGGCGGCCCGTCGGTGACGATCAAGAGCCACCACAATGTCGGCGGCCTGCCGGAGCGGATGAAGCTGGCCCTGGTCGAGCCGCTGCGCGAGCTGTTCAAGGACGAGGTGCGGGCGCTGGGCCGCGAGCTGGGCCTGCCCGAGGACTTCGTCGGCCGGCATCCGTTCCCGGGGCCCGGGCTGGGCATCCGCATCCCCGGCGCGGTCACCCGCGACATGCTGGAGATCCTGCGCAAGGCCGACGTGATCTATCTCGAGGAGATCCGCCGCGCCGGCCTCTACGACGCGATCTGGCAGGCCTTCGCGGTGCTGCTGCCGGTGCGCACGGTCGGCGTGATGGGCGACGGCCGCACCTACGACTATGTCTGTGCGCTCAGGGCCGTGACCTCGACCGACGGCATGACCGCCGACTACTACCCCTTCGACCACGAGTTCCTGGGCCGGGTCTCGACCCGCATTGTCAACGAGGTCCGCGGCATCAACCGCGTCGTCTACGACATCACCTCGAAGCCGCCCGGGACGATCGAGTGGGAGTGAGAGGGGAAAACGGCGGCGATAGCGTAACTTTAGTAGTGAATTTCGCTGCCGTTCTGCTGCTACATCCGCCAGTCCGTCACGTCAGGCGCTGCACCAACATCCGCATGAATGCGCGCGTATTGTCATAAATCACCACTGCTTCATCGGCTGAGAAGCTGCGCTCCGGATGCATCGCCGGATTTCGGAAAGCATCCTTGACGAAATTCAGATAGGTTCCCGTTTCGGACGCCCATGTCCGCATCTCAGGATCACCCTTCATGCGGGCTGCGTCTCTGAGTGCGTCCGTGGTGTTAGCGATTGTCCCACCCCAGGTTGCTCCCCGCTTGACGCCGAGGTGATCGGCTAGCGCGCCGACGCCGACTTCTGCGACCCGCATCATATGCATGACGCACGCTGTCCAAAGCTCATAAGCGCGGCACTTGGCACCATCCGAAACATCCGCGCGGATTTCGGGAAATCGGTTCACGATGTCGAGCCCGAACAGTTTAATCCCATCGTCGATCAGCTTTCCTTCAGTCGGACCTACAATATATGTGTGATGGCGCCCGATCTCATCCCCAAGTGAGGTGGCGATCTGATGACAGCTGACGGCGATTTGTTCGCCGAGCTGCCGGCCAACCAGGATGCGATCTGACGGGCGCCATTGTCGCACAAGCTGATGGCAACGTTCGCAGGTAGCGGTCGTCACCGGCAGCTCGAGCCACTTTGCCGTATCTAATATCGAGGCCAGACTCCTCATGAAGACCGCCACTGTGCGATCGGCGGCGAGCTCCGCCAAACCACGCTCACCAAGCTTGCGCGTCTGGATAAGGAGCTTCTCCGCGAACATCGAAATGTTCACGGAGGCCGCGAGCAGACTGGCAAGATCAATGCGTTTCAAATCATTTCCCCCCGGCAACCGGCTAGCGTTTCCATTGTCATCATAGTTCGAGAGCGGCATCTGTGCGATGAGGGTCACGCCTTCGGCATTTAGGATGGCAGTGCACTTTTAGCGGACTTCGCGCTGCTGCCGGCGCACGGTGGGTGTGATGGGCAATGGCCGCACCTACGACTATGTCTGCGCGCTGCGGGCCGTGACCTCGACCGACGGCATGACCGCCGACTGCTACCCCTTCGACCACGAGTTCCTGGGCCGGGTCTCGAGCCGCATCGTCAACGAGGTCCGCGGCATCAACTGCGTCGTATATGTCACCTCGAAGCCGCCGGTGACCATTAAATGTGGGTGAGGGCTGCCTATGCCTCTGGCTAGCTAAGATGCTAGTATATAGATAGGTGAGCTTCTCTGACGCCAATTTCGTTCCTGGAGATGGTGGTGGGAGTTGTTGGACGGGTGGTTTTTGCTCCGTATGTTCCTTCGAAGAGGCATAGCTATCTGGTCCGAGAAAGCGTCAAATAGAAAGAATCTTTCGGGATGATGCGGGAAAGAAACCATGTCACTGGATGAGGAAATTGAGAAGGCGGCGCGACAGGTTTCTACGGACGCCTTTAGCCTCACAATAGGTGAAATTGTTAATATGTATCGCGATGGCGATATAATAATAAATCCTGATTTTCAGCGTCTGTTTCGATGGGATATCGAGAGAAAATCTCGTCTTGTGGAGTCCATACTCGTCAGAATTCCACTGCCATCTATATTTGTATTTGAACTTCCTAGCAGTAAGTGGGAAGTAATAGATGGTTTGCAACGTCTATCAACTATTCTTGAGTTTATGGGTGAACTTAGAGATCCAGATAATGGAGGCCTTTCGAAACCTAGGTCTCTTGTTGGGACTCAATATCTTCCTTCGTTGAGGGGAGCTTTTTGGTCCGAGGAATTAAAGGATGCACAGCTTGCTCTAGACGCGCAGAAGCGTGTTGCTGATGCTGAAAATTTTTTGGACATTACCTCTACATATTATGCTTTTGATGGAGATACTCAGAGAGCAATTAAAAGAACAAAGATTGGCGTTCAACTATTGGAGAAAAAAAGTGACCCGAAGAGCAAATACGATCTTTTCCAAAGGCTGAACAGTGGTGGATTGGTCGCAAACGACCAGGAACTTCGCAATTGCGCAATAGTTATGGTTAACCCGAGTTTTTTTGATGACCTTAAGACTATTGCCGTATCGGAGGATTTTTCTAAACTTATCCCGTTGGGAGGTCCGTCTATTAGAAAATCAAATCATTTGGATAATCTGTGTAAGATTATCGCATTTTCGTTTCAAGACTACAAAATTGGTACTGATATCGAGGAATTTGTGACAACGGCTATGATTGAAATAGCAAGCAAGAAAGAAAATGATATTGCAGGAATGTTTTCTGTCCTCCACGAAGGCATGAACCTGTTGATTCAATCTTGTGGCTATAATGCTCTTCGCCCCTACAAAGACGGAGAATTCATAGGAAGAATAGGCCGGACGTCTATCGAAATAATTTTGGTTGGTATACTAAAGTGTCTTCCAAACATTCGATCAAAAACCAATCCAGAGACTTTTGTAAGGGAAAAAATCATTGAATTCTGGAGATCCGAGGACTCTAAGAAGTTTTCTGCTGCTGGTATAGCTGGCACCGATAGGGTGCAGTATACTATCCCACTTGGCATTTCCATCTTCTCTGAATGAGCCCCGAAACGACCTTAGCTTCGCGTCTTCAGGATGACATCACCTGGAGAATTCGTGAGCTTTCAGAATTGGTTAGGGCTTGCAACGAGGCGAAGGGCACCCGTAGAGACGCTCTGCTTAGAGCGTCTGTTCCGGTGATATACGCGCATTGGGAGGGATATTTTGTCTACGCAACAAATTCATACCTTAATTTCCTGACAGAAAAGCGGCTAAATATGGGAACTCTACGGGATGAATTTTGGGCATTAACGATACGAAGAAGATATAAGCCAAACCAGTTCTCTGGTGATGTCCAATTTACTCGTTTTTTACTAGATATACGCTCTGACGTTGATCGCATATTCAAAAAGGGCAATTTTGAAAAAATCAATGGTGCTTCGAATTTGAAATCTGACGTCGTCAAATTCTGTTGCGCATGTATTGGTTTAAATCCTGATGTCTATTTAGGATATTTCGAATTCATTGATCGTGAACTGGTTGAGAAAAGGAATCATATAGCCCATGGAGTGTCTCTTCGATTCTCTGAAGAATCTGTTGCTGAGTATCGAGACAAAGTTGTTGATCTTATGAGAATAACTCAAAACGAAATCGAAAATACAGTGGTTCGACAACTCTACAGAAAGGTATCATAGTTACGGCTATATCGTTCGAGACCGCCGCGGCACTCAGCCACCTGCCCGGGCCGCCGCGCCGCCCGGACCTTGCCGCTCTTGCCGTCGCAGAGGAATCGGTCGGCGCCGTCGATTCTAGGCCGGATAGGCCCATCCCGGCCGGCTTTTCCAGGCTCTCCAGGACTTTGGCCGATCGCGGCAACACCTCGCCGTCGACCCAGCTGATGCTGGCGGAATGAGTTCAGGCCAGATCGGGTCATCCGATCGCACCAAGTTGTAGGATGCTGCCTCTCCTCGACGGGCTTGAGTCGGGAGGAGAGGTCCCAACGTGATCGGATCACAACTCATTCCAAACACGATGTGCAATTGCGTTAACCCGATTCGTGTTCATGATATGTTTCATGAACAAGGCGCAGACCGATCTGGCATTGGAGACCCTGGCCGCTCCCGCGGAGGAGCGGGCGGCGCGGCATCTGCGCATGCTCGCCCGGCAGCCGAGATCCAGATGGAGGTATGGAGGCGACCCGGCGACGCCTTCCGCGATGTGGGCTCTCGAAGACTATCTGCGCCGGCAGCGCCGGCATATCGATACCATCTTCGACTATCGGTATTCGCCGCTTCCTTTTGTCTTCGCTGCCGCCATCTGTGGAGGCTACTTGGATGAAGCAGTCTTGCCGGCTTGTCCGAAGAGAAGCTGGAGGCTGTTCCACGGTGACGAGATGGAAGGAAGACCGATCGTAAGAGCGCCGGCGCGACTTCCGCATCGCGCTCTGCTGCTCGTCAGGAGACCTCTTGCTGTCCAGGACAACTGCGTCACCTGGGCGGTGGCCAATCCGGGAGCAGAGTGATGCCGAATCTTGGCGAAGCCTCGCGGAGACGCTCGATCTCCTCGGGCGTCGGCGGCCCCACGATTTCGTCCGGTTGAAGCTCGTGGCCAGCTTCCTCGAGAAACCGGTCGAACAGAGCGGGGGTCCCGATCAAGATGTATCGGCTGGGATTGCCGCTCATGTTCATAAGCTGGTGCGGAATGCCGCGCGGCAGGAAGGCGCTCTCGCCTGCGGTCAGGCGTCGAGGCCGGCCGTCGATCACCGCGGTCAGCTCGCCTTCGATGATGTAGACCGTCTCGTCGTCCCTGGCGTGGACATGGATCGGCGTCCCCGTGTTTCCGCCGCTCTTGTTCTCGAAGAGGCAGAACTGCCCCGCGGTCTGGTCTCCGGACAGCAGGCGTTTCATGACAATCCCTGCAAGAACGAACTCTTTGCTGTCGTTTTCACCCATCGTCGGTTCCTTTCCACGCATGATGCAGGTGAAGTCGGCGGGATCTCCATTCAGCGAGTTCGGGATACCAAAGACGATAGACGCTGTGATGCGCCGGTTCCCGGAGCCGGCTGCGCGTGATCAAACTCCGGCCACACCGATATCCGGCTGTTCCTGCGACGCTCCATTGCGTGCCGCAGCACGAGTTCTATCGGATAGCAGCGACACTGTTGTCGTGTAGAATGACGGTGGCGCTGACTCTTGCCTGAGCAAATGATGTGAAATACTGTCAGTGCATCGCGCAGGGGGCGTCTACGACAAAGCCGAGTACGCCGAGGGCAGGGGGCGCTTGATGTCGGCAAGCCCAACACTCCAGGATATTCTCTGCGAACTCGCCGCACTTGAAGACCCGAAGATGCGGGAGACCAATGCGCGCCGTCGGGATGATCACGGCGTGAACCTGGCCCAGCTTCGCGCGCTCGCCAAGCGGCTCAAGACGCAGCACGAGCTCGCCCTTGATCTCTGGGCGACCGGCGGCACCGCTGCGCGCCTGCTCGCGACCCTGATCTGCAAGCCCAAGGCGTTCTCCGCCTCCGAGCTCGACGCCATGATCCGCGACATCCGTTGGCCCAAGCTCCTCGACTGGTTCATCGTCAATGTCGTGAAGCCGGGCCGGCACGCCGAGCAGCTCCGCCTGGCCTGGAAGGACGGCGACGACCTCGTCGGCCGAGCAGGCTGGAGCCTGACCACGGAACGGGTGGTCAAGAACGCCGAGGGGCTCGACCTTTCGGCGCTGCTCGACCAGATCGAGGCGGAGATGAAGCAGGCGCCGGAGCCGAAGCAATGGGCGATGAACCATTGTCTCGCTGAGATCGGCATCCACCATCGCGCGCATCGGAAGCGGGCGATCGCGATCGGCGAGCGGCTCGCCGTCCTGATCGACTATCCGGCGTCGCCGGGCTGCACGCCGCCCTATGCGCCGGTCTGGATCGCCGAAATGGTGCGCCGGCGCGAGCAGACGGAACCCGCCTGACGCGCCATAGGACGTCCGGCATGAGCCCGCCGGGCGCATCGATCTGAAGACCGAGGCCCCGCTTATGCCCGACGCTCCGGTCGAAGCCGCGATCGGCTTGAACGGCGGTCCAGTCTCGGCCATCCGGGTTTCTGCCAGTTGCCACAGTTCGCGCCGACGCAGAGCCGCAGATTGGAGTGACGGATCGCGGTGGGGACGCCCATTGCCAAGCGTCAACGAGGTGCGCGGGCGTCTCGAAGCTGCCCGGGACGATCGAGTGGGAGTGAATGGCTATGCCTTACACCGAAGTTCTTCCATCCAAGGCCGAGATATTCGGCCACTGGAAGGATCGCTTTGCGGGCATCGGTATTTTTGTCGATTGGGGTGAGCCGAGCTGCTGGGCGTGCGGTTTCCACTACGCCGCCAAATATGATATCAAGTCACCGGATGCGAATTGGAACGAAATACTCGATGGATGGGGGCGAATTCCGCTTCAGAGGTGTCATATTGTTCCTCGATCGCTGGGTGGGGCCGACAAGCCGGACAACCTGTTTTTGATGTGTCGTGAGTGTCACGATTTGGCACCCAATACCGCGCTGCCGGAGATCTTCTTCGAATGGGCTCGGGCACAAAGCTACTTGAGGCGCGAAATGGAAAAGATCAACGAAGCTCTGCGGTCGTTTAGCGTTAGCCCCAAGCAGTATTGTGAACTCCTCCAGGTTATCCAAACCTCGGATTTCAAGCTTTGGAAGCGCGGCAAGTTGGGGTTGCATAGGCCCCAATCAAAAATACGCCCGGGTATCGTGCCGACTTACTCCCGCAACTTTGATCGGGTTAGCAGTTCATTACCTGAGATCTGAACGAGATCAAAGTCTCCAGTAACATCGAGCGAGCGGATCGTCTTCCGGCTCGCCGGATCGAGAGCACTCCAAACCATAGGTGCCATCTGTTGAAGGCGATTCCGCCGTATATCGATCAATACTGATCGTGCCGGCGCACCCATTCCATGGTGAAGTTGAGACCGTCCTCATCCCGGCCCTTCGGCACCAGGTCGAGGAAATGGTAGGCGCCGTTCACCATCTCGACCCCGCGCTGGTAGCAGGAATAGGTGTGGAACACCTCACCGCTCCGGTTCTGGTAGAAGACGCTGATCCCGACCTGTTCCGAGATCTTGTTCGGCCTGATCTCGTAATTGTACAGCGCCTTGCCTTCGGCGATCTGCTCGGGCGTGAAGGACACCTGATAGTCGAAGTTGAAGTCGCTGCCGAAGGACGAGACCCAGGGAAAGCTCCAGCCCATGCGCGCCTTGTAGGCCTCGATCTTCGCCAGCGGCGCGCGCGAGACGGCCGTGAAGGTCACGTCGCGGTGGTTGAGATGGATCGGGATGCCGTTGAAGTTGTCGGCCCAGAAGGAGCAGGACTTGCAGCCTTCCTCCCAGTCGGGGCCGAGCATGAAGTGATAGATGATGAGCTGGGAGCGCCCGTCAAACAGGTCGGCCAGCGAGAGCGTGCCGTTCGGCCCCTCGAAGCGATAGGGCTTCTCCACCCGTTCCCAGGGCATCGCCTGCCGGCGGCGCGTCAGCGCGTCGAGCTGGCGGGTAAACTCCTTTTCCGCGGCAAGCAGGTCGAGGCGCGCTTTCAGCCATTCTTCGTGCGAGACCACCTTGTTGTCGAGCATGTCTCTCTCCTCGGGGCTGTCGTCAGCCCCGCTTCGGCCGCCGCACAGCCCTGATCTTCCCGCTCTTGCCGCCGCCGCAGAAGAACCGGTCGCCGCCGTCGGATTCAAGTCCGGACACGCCAGATCCCGCCGGCATCTCGAGCCGCTCCAGCACCTTCCCGGTCTGCGGATCGATCCGCCGCAACTCGCTCTCGTCGCCTTCCCAGGTGGCGTGCCACAACTCGCCCTCGACCCAGCTGACGCCGGTGACGTGGCGGTTGGACTCGATCGTGCGGAGGACCGCCCCCGTCTCGGGATCGACCTGATGGATCTTCCGCTCCTGGTATTGCCCCACCCAGAGCGTCCCCTCGGCCCAGGCGAGCCCGGAATCTCCCCCGCCGCCGGGCGCCGGGATGGTGTGGAGCACGCGGCCGGTCTCCGGGTCGATCTTCTGGATCCGACTCTCGGCGATCTGGAACAGGTGCCGGCCATCGAAGGCCGTTCCCGCATGCGCGGGGACGTCGAGCGAGCGCACCACCTTGCCGCTGTCGGGGTCGAGGGCGTTGAGCTTGTCCTCGGAGGCGAACCAGACGTGCCGGCCGTCATAGGTGACGCCGGCCACGGCCTCGACGCCCGGGAACGGCCCGTATTCGCGGATGATGTCGGCCATGGATCGTTTCCTTGATCGTTTTCCTGATCGTTTCATGGGGGCCAGCCTAGCCGTCGGGCAGCGGGGCCGGGAGTAACAAGGTCGTCGTGAAACCGGGCACGGGCGGGGTCATCCAGCGGCGCGCCCGGCCATGGCCGAAGGACTGCACCTTGCCCGCTTCCGCCAGCGCTTCGAGGGCCCGCTGCACGGTCCTCTGGCTGGCGCCCAGCGCCAGCGCCAGGGCCGAGCTCGACCAGGATTCGCCGTCGGCGAGGAAGGCCAGCACCGCTGCGTGCCGCTCCTCCACCGGCCGGGCCAGCACCACGGCCTCGCGGTCGTGACGCGGCACCAGGGCGAAGCCTCGCGCCGTCGCGTTTACCCTGGCCAACGGCCGCAGCGCGGCGCGCAGTCGCCCGATCTCCACCCGCAGCCGCGCGCGATGCGATTCATCGGCGAACTTCGCCCCGAAGGCCCGCGCCAGCAGCACGCCCCGCGGCGCGTCCCCGGGCCAGGCCTCGCCCAGCGCGCGGGCCAGCGCGAACAGCACCGGGCGCCGGGCGAGCGGGATCACCGTGCCCACGCCGCGCACGACATGGCGGCACGCATCCACGACCAGCGCGTCCGACGCCAGCAGCGCCTCGACCTCCTCGAGCCGGAGCGGGCGCTCCTCGCCGCGCGCCACCAGCCGCGCCGCCGGCGTCTCCAGCAGGCGGGCCGCGCCGTCGACCTCCGCCGCCAGCGCCGGGATGCCGGCGGTGCGGGCGGCCTGGTCGGCCCGGGCCAGCGCGGCGCGCGCCGGCTCGGTCCGCAGGCGGCGCATCGCGATCCCCGCGACCGCCAGCTCGTGGGTGGCCCTCAGCGCGGGCGGGAAGGGGGAGGGGTCGAACCCGGCCAGCGCCCGCTCCGCCTCGTCGAGCCGCCCGATCAGGAGGAGGCGCCGGATGGCGAGGGTGCGCGCATGGGCGGCGTTCACCCCGTCGCCGTGCCGTTCGAGCGTCGCCCGCGCCGCGTCCAGCGCCTTCTCGGGCCAGCCGAGGTCGCGCGAGGCCAGCGCGACCTCGGCCTCGGCGACGACGCACCGCGCCCGGGCCACGGCTTCCCTCGGGCCGAAGGCGCGCGCCGCGCGCCGCAGCAGGAGCTTCGCCCGGTCGAGATCGCCCAGCTGCGCCATGGCGATGCCGCGCAGCGCCAGAGCCGGCGCGTCGTCGCGCAAGGCGACGCGGTTCAGGGCGCCGAGCGGATCACCCGCCGAGAGCGCGCGCGCCGCGGCCGTGATCAGCGAGTCCATCGAAATCCCGCCACACTTGTCACTCCCCGCGGTTCGGTCCCCGGCACCAGTCTAACCCACGACCACCGGACACCAATGGAGAGTGGAACGATGACGGCACACAGGACCGGAACCCGCGAGGAATGGCTGGCGGCGCGGCTCGACCTGCTCGAGGCCGAGAAGGAGCTGACGCGGCGCAGCGACGAGCTGGCGCGGCGGCGGCAGGAACTGCCCTGGGTCCGGGTCGACAAGGAGTACCGGTTCGAGACCGACGACGGCGGCGCCTCGCTGCCGGACCTCTTCCGCGGGCGGTCGCAGCTGATCGTCTACCATTTCATGTTCGGGCCCGACTGGAAGGCGGGCTGCCCGTCCTGCTCGATGATCGCAGACAGCTTCAACGGCTTCGCGGTCCATCTGGCGAATCACGACGTGATGCTGTGGGCGGTCTCGCTGGCGCCGCTGGCGAAGCTGCAGGCCTATAAGCAGCGGATGGGGTGGACCTTCCCCTGGGCCTCCTCGCTCGGCGGCGACTTCAACTATGACTTCAACGTCGCCTTCACCGAGGAGCAGCAGCGCGCCGGGGCCATCGAATACAACTACAGGCGCGGCGGCCATGCGATGGACCTGGTCCCGGCGCCGGAGCCGATCGTCCAATTCGCGACCACCTGCGGCACGGACGCGCCGAGCTACAACCGCGACCGGCCGGGCATGAGCGCCTTCGCGCTCGAGGACGGCGTCGTCTATCACACCTACTCGGCCTACTCCCGCGGGCTCGATGCCCTGTGGGCGTCGTATCAGTGGCTCGACCGCGCCCCCAAGGGACGCAACGAGACCGGCATCTGGTGGCGCCGCCACGACGAGTACGGCCATGGCTGATCTCTCGATGCCTCGGCGCCTGGCTGGCGCGGCCGACTGGCTCGGCCTCGCGGCCGCGCCGACCTTCGCCCTCATGGCGCTGGTCTCGGCCGTGTCCGGCGGCGAGGCGGATGTCCTCTGTTCGGCCGCCGGAGCGTCGCCGCTGGCCGGAATGGTGCCGATGTACCTGCTGATGAGCGCCTTTCACATGGCGCCCTGGCTGCGGCTGATGACTGGAACAATGGGAGGAAAGACGAGATGAGCGAAGCCTATACCGGCGGCTGCGCCTGCGGCGCGATCCGCTACGAGATCGCCGGCGAGCCCGTCTTCATGAACGACTGCCAGTGCCGCGACTGCCAGTCCCGAAGCGGCACCGGGCACGGCTCCTACCTGACCTTCCCGAGCGCAGGCGTGAGGAAGCTCACGGGCGAGGCCTCGCGCTGGGACATCGTCGCCGACAACGGCAATGTGAAGACCCACGCCTTCTGTCCCGTCTGCGGATCGCCGGTCTACCTGACCTCCGCGGCCAAGCCCGACCTCTTCACCGTGCACGCCGCCAGCCTCGACGATCCGGGCCGGTACCGGCCGCAGGCGGTGACGTACCATCTTCGCGGCCACGCCTGGGACCGGCTCGACCCGGCGCTGCCGAAATTCGACGGAATGCCGCCGGCGTAAGCGGGTCACCGCCCGGGCGCTGCCGGCAGGCCCTCCAGCAGCACGCCGATCGCGGCCTCCACGACCGGCGTCCGCCGGTCCCGGGCGTAGAGGCCGTACTGGGCGGCCAGCGGCTCCGGCACGCCGGCCGAGGGCTTCAGCACCCGCATGGTGGCGGCGCGGACGGATTCGGGCGGCAGCAGCCCGATGCCCAGCCCGTTCTCGACCGCCGCCTGCAGGGCCGTGACGCTCTGGCTGGTGAAGGTGACACGATGCTCCCGGCCGCTGGCGGCCAGCGCGTCGAGCATGCGCTGGCGCCACAGGCAGGGCGCGGTGAAGGCGACCAGATCGAGCGGCCGGTCCGGATCCGGCGCATGGTCCGCGGCGGCCACCCATTGCAGCTCGACCGTCCACGAGGCCACGGCGTCGGCCACCACGACGGAGGTCGGGCCGATCATGATGTCCAGCCCATCCTCGCCCCACAGCCGCCCCAGCGCCACGCTGTGCTCGACCACCACGTCGAGGCGGATCTCGGGATAGGCGCGATGCAGCCGCCCCAGCGTCGCCGGCAGCGTCGCGGTGGCCAGCTCCTCGGCCAGGCCGATGCGCACGCCGCCGCTGATCTCCTTCTGCCGCAGGCGCGCCACCGCCTCGTCGCCCAGGGCCAGGATGCGGGTCGCGTATCCGAGCAGCAGCTCCCCCTCGGCGGTCGGCACCACGCCGCGGCCGGTGCGCTGGAACAGAGGCCGCCCGAGCAAGTCCTCGAGCCGGCGCATCTGCATGCTCAGCGCCGACTGGGTCCGCCCGGTCTGCGCCGCGACCTTGCTCAGGCTGCCCTGCCGGCAGACCGCGACATAGGTGCGGAGGAGGTCGAGTCCGATCTGCTCGGCTATCATCTTTTCTGAACTCTGAAATCACCGATATCGGTCTACGCTGATGCCTCCCGGCGCGCTATCTCCCCGGCATGATCCGCGCAACGAGAGGCGCCGACCCAATGAAAGCGATCCGTGTGCACCGCCATGGCGGGCCCGAGGTGCTCGCCGTCGAGGAGATCGACATCGGCCGGCCCGGGCCCGGCGAGGTCCGCGTCCGCCACCGGGCGATCGGCGTCAACTTCGTCGACATCTACTTCCGCTCCGGCGAATACGCGCCGCCGAGCCTGCCCTTCACGCCGGGCAACGAAGGCGCCGGCGAGGTGGTCGCGGTGGGCGAGGGCGTCACCGAATTCGCCCCGGGCGACCGCGTGGCCTATGTCGAGACGCTCGGCGCCTATGCCGAGGAGCGCAATGTCCCGGCCCACTACGTGGTGCGCCTGCCGGACGCCATCGATTTCGAGACAGGCGCCGCGATGATGCTGAAGGGCCTGACGGCGCAATACCTGCTGCGCCGCACCTTCCGGGTCGGGCCGGGCCACACCATCCTGATGCACGCCGCGGCGGGCGGTGTCGGCCTGATCCTGACGCAATGGGCGAAGCATCTCGGCGCCACCGTCATCGGCACGGTGGGCTCGCCGGAGAAGGCCGAGCTTGCCCGCGCCAACGGCTGCGACCACGTCATCGACTACCGGGACTTCGCCGCGCGCGTGCGCGATATCACGAACGGTGAGGGCTGCGACGTGGTCTATGACGGCGTCGGCCGCGCCACCTTCCCGGCCTCGCTCGACTGCCTGCGGCCCTTCGGCACCTTCGTCAGCTTCGGCTCGGCCTCGGGCCCGATCGAGCCGTTCGACATCATGCTGCTGATGAAGAAGGGTTCGCTCTTCGCCACCTGGCAGCTGCTGTTCGAGCACCTCAGGAGGCGCGAGGACGTGCTGGCCATGAGCGCGGAGCTGTTCCAGGTCGTCGCCGGTGGCGCGGTCAAGGTCCCGGTCCACGCCCGCCTGCCGCTCGCCGAGGCGGCCGAGGCGCATCGCCGGCTCGAGACACGGCAGACCACCGGCGCGACGATCCTGCTGCCATAGGCCTGGCGGCAGCAAGGGAACGCCCCGGAGCGGGCGCGCGTTGGCCGGTCACGCCGGCACCGTGACCGGCCATATCCCGGGGAGGGGGCCATGAGCAAACCCTATGTGGTCCACGGCCAGAAGGGCACGGGATCCGTTCCCGTCGAAGCCGCGCTGCACCTGCTGGGCGAGCCCTATGAGGTGGTCGAGCGCGGGCCGGACGACGACCGGCCCGCCGGCAACCCGATGCAGCAGGTCCCGGTCCTGATCCTGCCGAACGGGGAGGTGATGACCGAGAGCGCGGCCATCCTCATCCACCTCGCCGACACGCATCCGGCGTCGCGGCTGTCGCCGGCGATCGACGACCCGCGCCGCCCGGCCTTCCTGCGCTGGATGGTTTATGTCTCCGCACAGATCTACGCGCTCGTCTGGGCCAGGGACGATCCGAGCCGGATCGTCGCCGACAAGGCCCAGGAGGCGGTGGTGATGGAGCGCACGCGCGAGCGCATGGCCTTCTGCTGGCGGATGATGGACGCCCGGGTCAGCCCCGGCCGCTACATCCTGGGCGACGACCTGACCGTGCTCGACCTCTACGTGACCATGGTCTCGCATTGGGGCCCGCGCCGGCCGCGCTTCTATGAGGAGGCGCCGAAGATGGCCGAGGTCGTCCGGCGGGTCGACCAGGATCCGCGCCTCGCGGAGATCTGGGCCACGCGGCTGGGCTGAGGCGCTCTGGCACCATCGGCGCGTCGGCGCCGTTGCTTCCATGACGACGTCTGTCTGAGGAGAGCAGCCATGCAGGTCCAGGAGATCATGCACACCAGCGTCCAGCTTGCCGATCCCAATATGACCATCCGCGATGTGGCGCGGCGGATGCGCGCCGAGAACATCGGGGCGCTGCCGGTCGGCGAGAACGACCGTCTCGTCGGCATGGTGACGGACCGCGACATCGTGATGCGCGCGGTCGCCGACGAGCGGAATCCCGGCACCACCACCGTGCGCGAGGTGATGTCGGAGGGCATCTGCTACTGCTTCGAGGATGACGAGGTGGACCGGGCCGCCGAGGTCATGGCGCAGCACCAGGTGCGCCGGCTGCCGGTGCTCAACCGCAACAAGCGGCTGGTCGGCGTCGTCGCCCTCGCCGACATCGGGCGCTCTGGGGAAGGGGCCGCCGAGAGCGCGCTCAAAGGCATCTCGGAGCCGACGGAGAAGGAGCGGCGATAGCGCGCGCCTGCTGCCCGGAACAAACCGATCCTGCGAAGGCTCGCATCGGCGAGGAACGGCTCCGGCGCTGCGCGGGTTCTCACCGGTAACAGCCGGAGCCTCCGATGCCGACCCGTCCCTACGCCATCCTCGAGGCCCCATCCACGCTGGGTCTGGCGACCGACGGCGTGGAGGGCCTGCCCGACCGGCTCCTGGAGCTGGGCCTCGCCGACCGCATCCATGCGCGCCGCGCCGGGCGGCTGGCCGCCCCGCCGAAGGACCCGACGCCGGACCCCGAGACCCTGACGCTGAACGCCAAGGCGATCGCGGCGTGGTCGCCCGAGCTCGCCGACGCCGTGGAGGCGGTGCTGGACGCGGGCGACTTCCCGGTGGTGCTGGGCGGCGACTGCACGATCCTGCTGGGCTCGATGCTGGCGCTGCGGCGGCGCGGCCGCTACGGCCTGTTCTTCATCGACGGCAACGCCGACTTCTTCCAGCCCGAGGCCGAGCCCAATGGCGAGGGCGCCTCCATGGATCTGGCCTTCGTCACCGGATATGGCCCGGCGCTGCTGACCGAGCTGGAGGGCCGCCGCCCGCTGGTGCGGCCCGAGGATGCCGTCGCCTTCGCCTTCCGCGACCACGAGGACCAGGCCGAATTCGGCAGCCAGCCTCTGCCCGCCGGGCTCTCCGCCTATGATCTCCACGCCGTGCGCCGCCTGGGCGTCGAGGCCGCCGCCCGCGCGGCGCTCGTGCATCTGACGCGGGCGGAGCTGGACGGCTTTTTCATCCACCTGGACGCCGACTGTCTCGACGATGCCGTCATGCCGGCGGTCGATTTCCGCGTGCCGGGCGGGCTGTCGTGGGATGAGCTGGCGGCGGCGCTCCGGATCGTCCTGGCGAGCGGGAAGGCGGTCGGCCTCGAGGTCACCATCTACAATCCGCGCCTCGACCTGGACGGCAGCGCCGGCCGCGGCCTCGCCGACGTCCTGGCCTCGGCCCTCGGAACGGCCGCACCCGCTTAAGCCACCGCCATGCGCCGCCTCCGCAGGCGGGGAACCTCCGCCGGGGCCTCCCGTTGCCAGGATGTGATGGCTTGAGAGGCGGTCGCCCCATGGCTTCCGTGCGGAAGAAGCAGGAACGGCCCGAGGTCGACGAGGAGATCGTCGAGAAGGGCGACATCTATTTCGTGTACCGGCCCCGCATCGAGGAGGGCGAGGCCGAAGGCCTGGGCGAGGTCCAGCGCTTCTACATGGTGATGAAGCCGGACGGGCAGAGCAGGTTCCGCGTCGCGGTGCTCGGCCGCAAGCATATGCCCGAGGCTCACGACCACGAGCGCATCTGGGGCTTCGTCGACGCGGTGAAGAGCGGCCGCGAGGTCGAGGAGGAGTTCCGGGAGCACCATTATTCGACCAAGACGCGCGGCGAACGCACGCTGGCGGCCGTGCGGCCGGCGGGGGAGGGAGTCTATGCGCTGGTCCGGCGCGGACGGAACCTGCATCTGACCTATGAGCTCGAGCTGCCGGAACGGCCCGGCGAGGTCCAGAAGGAGCTGAAGATCGAGCGCCAGGCCGCCTACATCCTGTCGGTCAAGAACCCGGAGAAGCCGTCGCCGCCCGGTTCGGGGCTGCCCGAGCGGGAGGAGGCGCATTACCCGAAGACGCTGGAGCGGGAGTTCCGCGGCCGGCGCTTCGCCACCGAGGATCCGCATCTGCTCGACTACGAGGGCGCCGAGTTCATCCTGGTCGGGGCGCGCACCGACCCCGAGCGGGCCTATGATCTCCACATCGAGGCCGAGCACGAGACGGCCCGGAAGGCGGACATCTTCCGCCAGCTCAGGATGTCGCCGCGCGAGCATCCGATCGAGCCGTTGCTCAAGGGCAAGTGGCGGTAGCGGCGATGCGCCTGTGGAGCGAAGCCTTCGCGGATGGGCAGGAGATCCCGGTCGAATTCACCAAGGACGGCCGCAACGTCTCGCCGCCCTTGCGCTGGTCCGATCTGCCCGACGGCACACGCGAGCTGGCGATCCTGTTCGAAGGCGTCACCCCCGCCACCCGCGAGCCGTGGCTGCACTGGCTCGCCTACAAGATCCCGGCCGATCTCGACGGCCTGCCCGCCGGCTTCAAGCATCAGCACGAGCCGGAGGAGCCGCTGCATCTGTTCCACGGCCGCAACTCGCTGGACGGGGACGGCTATCAGGGCCCGCAGGGAACGCTCGGCCGCACCTTCCGCTACCGCATCCGCCTCCTGGCGCTGGACCATCCGGCCGAGGCGCCGCTGGGTCTCGACCGGAAGCGGTTCGAGACGGCGATCGCTGGTCATGTCCTAGAAGGAGGCGAAGCTGCACGCCACCTACACGCGGCAGGCCTGAGCGTCGCACCTACGCCCATTCGAGATGAAGCGCCCCGGTGTCGTCCGGCGCGACGCCGCCGCCGAAGCGGCGGCACTCGCGATCGAGCACGTCGCGGAGCCATTCGATATCGCTCTGCCCGGCGCGATTGAGCCGGAGCTGGCGCAGCTGGAACGGCACCATCGTCAGATCCTGCAGCGCGCCGTCCGCCGCCAGGACCGGCAGATACATGAGCACGAGATCGTCGCGAAAGGCCTCGTAGCCGGTGATCCCCTCGTAGTCGGTGATGAAGTCGCCGCAGCCATGGAGGATCAGCCGGCCGTGATGCACCTCGATCGCCTTGGGGTGATGCGAGGAATGGCCGTGCACCAGGTCGATGCCGGTCTCGTCGATCAGCGCATGGGCGAAGGCGCGGTGGGAACGGGAGATCCCATATCCCCAGTTCCCGCCCCAATGGATCGAGGCGATCACGGTGTCTCCCGCCCGCCTGGCGGTATCGAGCTGCGCCCCGATCCGCCGGGCGGTTCCGGCGGAGAGGTCGGGCAGGAGGTTGACCCCGGGCCTGTCCGGTCCGGCCAGCCAGCTCTGCGGCACGCCGCTGTCCGCGGAAGCGGCGGCATAGAGCAGGACCCGGCCTCGCTCCGTCAGCGGGAGGATGGCGGGCGCCGTCGCCTCGGCGATGCGGCGGCCGGCGCCCGGCGCCGCGATCCCCGATGCCTCGATCGTGTCGAGAGTCTCGATGAGTCCCGGCCTGCCCCAGTCGAGAACGTGATTGTTCGCCAGGACGCAGCAATCGATTCCGGCCGCCGTGATGCAGGCGAAGTTCTCCGGGCTCATGCGATAGTTGATGCCCTTCGGCTCCGGCGCGGAATGGCGTGTCACGCTGGTCTCGAGATTGATGATGCGGAGGTCGACACGGCGTTCCGCCAGCTCCGCCAGGGCATCGCCCCAGGGGTAGAGCAGGTCGACCGGCCAGGGCAGCGGCCCGTTCGCCTCCTCGGCCAGCGCGACGTATTGCCTGGCCGAGGTCACATGGCGCTCGTACAGCCCGGGATCGCACGGCCAGGGCAGCACCTGGTCGATGCCGCGCCCGGTCATCACGTCGCCGGTCAGGAACAGCCTGACGTCCTCCACGCCGCATCGTCCTTGCGTTGGCGCCTATCGGGGAAAACGCGGCCATCCGCCATCCGATCCGACTGTTCCGCCGGGCACGAGGAACCCGGGTTGCGCCGATCCGGTTAGACTGCAGCGGAGCCGGCCTGCGCCGGCCCGGACAGGAGGCGTCGCCATGACCCGTCCGCGCTACGCGATCGTCGAGGCGCCCTCGGTGCTGGGGCTGTTCCCGAAAGGGGTCGAGCGGCTGCCCGAGGCGCTGCTCGGGGCGGGGCTCGCCGAAAGGCTGGCGGCGCGCCGTGCCGGCCGGGTCGAGCCGCCGCCCTACGATCCCCGGCGCGATCCGGAGACGCTGCTGCTCAACCCGTCCGGTATCGCCGCCTATTCGGCCACCCTGGCGAACGCCATCGGGCTCGTCCGCGGCGCCGGCGAGGTGCCGGTGGTGCTGGGCGGCGACTGCTCGATCCTGCTCGGCTGTCTGCTGTCGCTGCGCCGCCGCGGCCGCTTCGGCCTGCTGTTCCTCGACGGCCATGCCGATTTCTACCAGCCGGAGGCCGAGCCGAACGGCGAGGCGGCGTCGATGGATCTGGCGCTGGCCACCGGCCGCGGCCCCGCCGTGGTGACGGATCTCGAAGGGCTGCGGCCGCTGGTCCGCGACGAGGACGTGGTCGCGTTCGGGCCCCGCGACGCCGAGATCGCGGAACGCTTCGGCAGCCAGCGGATCGAGGACACGATCATCGAGTTGCTGGACCTCGCGGCGGTCCGGCAGGCCGGCGCCGAGGCCGCGGCGGAGCGCGCGCTGCAGCGGCTGGTCCGCCCCGATCTCCTCGGCTTTTGGCTCCATCTCGACGCCGACGTGCTGGACGACGCCGCCATGCCGGCGGTCGACTACCGGATGCCGGACGGCCTGTCCTTCGACGAGATGTCGGCGGTCCTCCGCGCCGCCGCGGCGAGCGGCCGGATGGCCGGCGTCGACATCACGATCCTCAACCCGGCGCTGGACCCCGACGGCGCCATCGCGGCGCGCTTCGTCGATGCCGTCGCCCGGGGGCTGCGCCCGTAATATGCTTTCGCCCCATGGCCCGAGCCGGGCCGTCCTCGGGGGTGCCGGATGCCGCTTCGCCTGCCGCCGCTCTCGTCCCTCCGCTTCTTCGAGGCGGCGGGGCGCCATCTCAGCTTCAAGCTCGCCGCCGCCGAGCTGAACGTGACGCCGAGCGCGGTCAGCCACGGCATCGTCGGGCTGGAGCGGGCGCTGGGCGTCGAGCTGTTCGTGCGCGAGCCCCGCAAGCTGTCGCTGACGCCGGAAGGCGCGGACTACCTGCCCTATGTCTCCGAGGCGCTGTCGCTGATCGCCATCGGCACGCAGCGCCTGCCGGGCAGCGGCGAGCGCCGGACGATCACGGTGAGCTGCGCCCCCACCTTCGCCGCCCGCTGGCTGCTGCCGCGGCTGCACCGCTTCGGCGAACGCTGGCCGAACAGCGGCGTCACGGTCGACACCTCGCGGCGGCAGGTCGGCTTCCCGGTCGACGGCTTCGACTTCGCCGTCCGGATGAGCCGAGCGACCGCCGGCGCCGCCTGGACCCGGCTGTTCGGCGAAAGCCTGGTGCCGGTGTGCAGCCCCGGCTACCGCGAGACCCTGGCGGGCGACGGCGGGGCCGTCGATCTGCGCCGGGCCGCGCTGATCCACGTCACCCCGGCCAGCGAGGACTGGCAGGCCTGGCTGGAGCGGGTGGGGATCGACGGCGTCGACCTCGCCGGCGGGCTGCGGGTCGACACCATCCAGATGGCCTTCGAGGCCGCGGCGATGGGGCTCGGCGTCGCCCTGGGGCGGCGGCCGCTGGTCGACCGGGACCTCGCGTCGGGGGCTCTGGTCGAACTCGGCCTGCCGGCGATCGAAGCCGAGACCGCCTATTGGCTGGTCGGCCCCGAAGGGGCGGACCGCCGCCCGGACCTGCTGGGCTTCAGGCGCTGGCTGCTGCGCGAGGTCGAAGCGTTCGGGCAGGGTACGGCTGCCGCGGGCGAGGGGAGGCGGATCGCCTGAGGCTGTTCAGCCCCGGGCTTACGACACCCCAAGCCGTCATTGCGAGGAGGCGAAGCCGACGAAGCAATCCATGCCTCCGCTCTTGCGGCCTGGATTGCTTCGCTGCGCTCGCAATGACGATCCTTTGAGCTGACCGACCTGGGAGACCCGGCCGGGACCAGGTGAGCATTCTTCACCCGTCAGCGAAACCTTCTCTTTTGCCGGCCCTTTCGCCGGTTGCCATTGTGTGGGGCGGGCGAGGAGGGCCCGGACCATGGCGGCGACCGAAGCACGGCATTTCGCATCCCCCGGCATCCGGGCGGGGCTGGTGATCCTGGCCGGGGCGCTGATCATGAGCGCCGCCATGGGCTCCCGGCAGACCTTCGGCCTGTTCATCGAGCCGTTCTCCTTCGACCGCGGCGTGCCGGTCACGCTGATCGCCTTCGCCATCGCCCTGCACAACCTGGTCTGGGGCTTCGCCCAGCCCTTCGCCGGGGCCGCCGCCGACCGCTGGGGCTCGGCGCCGGTGGTGGCCTTCGGCGCGGTCGCCTTCGCCGCCGGGCTTGTCCTCACCGCCATGGCGTCGTCGGGGGTGACGCTGGTGCTCGGCCTCGGCCTCCTGGTCGGCATCGGCATCAGCTGCACCACCTTCGGCGTGGTGCTGACCGCCCTGGGCCGCGCGGCGCCGCCGGAGAAGCGCAGCATGGCGATGGGCCTCGCCAGCGCCGGCGGTTCGCTGGGCCAGGTGCTGCTGGTGCCGCTGGCGCAATGGGTCACGGATCTTTCCGGCACCGCGGCGTCGCTGCTCGTGCTCGCCGGCTGCCTGGTGGCCGTGGCGCCGCTCGGGCTGTTCCTGGATCGGCGCGACGGCGCCGCCGCGCCGGCGCAGGCGGAAGCGGCACAGCCGCTGCGGGCGGCGGTGGCGCAGGCGCTCGGCCATCGCGGCTATCGCCTGCTGACCCTCGGCTTCTTCACCTGCGGCTTCCAACTCGCCTTCATCGGCACGCATCTGCCCAACTACCTGCTGCTCTGCCACATGCCGGCGGGGCTCGGCGCCACGGCGCTGGCGCTGGTCGGGCTGTTCAACATGGTCGGCAGCTGGGGCTGCGGCTGGCTCGGCGGCCGCTTCCGCCAGCACCATGTGCTCGGCTGGCTGTACCTGATCCGCGGCGTCGCCATCGCCGCCTTCTTCCTGGCGCCGAAGAGCGAGGCCTCGGTCGTGCTCTTCGCCGCCGTGATGGGCCTGACCTGGCTGGGCACCGTGCCCCTGACCAGCGGCCTCGTGGCCAAGGTGTTCGGCACGCGCCATCTCGGCACGCTGTTCGGCGTCTGCTTCCTCAGCCACCAGATCGGCTCGTTCCTCGGCGCCTGGGCGGGCGGCTATGTGTTCGACGTCACCGGCTCCTATGCCCTGGTCTGGATCGCCACCGCGGTCGCCGGGCTGGTGGCGGCGCTGCTGCATTTCCCGATCGACGACAGGCCGGCGGCGGTCACCGCCTCGGCGCGCCAGGCCGCTTAGAACTCGTCATCCATCAGCGGCCGCTTCTTCCGCTTCGGCCGCGTCCACACCACGCCGGGAAAGCCCTTCAGCGGGCGCAGCGGCTCGCCGCGATAGGTCCATTCCGGCGCCTGCTCGATGGCGATGTGGTACAGCGGCTCGCGGCCGGTGCGGGTCTCGAACAGGGCGCGCGGGATGTTCACCATCTGCGGCGCGTGCGGCCGCTCATACAGCACCGGCGTGCCGCAGTGGCGGCAGAAGCTTCTCGTCCGGCCGGTGTCCTCCGCGACGAAGCGGGTGAGGGCGGACTCGCCCCTGACGATGCGGACGCGGCTGCGCCAGCAGCCGACATAGGTGGCGTAGGCGGCGCCGTGCGCCAGCCGGCTGTCCCGGGAATGGTCGTGCCAGGCCCAGCGGGCGGGGACGCCGATCTCGATCCGCACCCGGCCGCACAGGCACCGGCCCTCCGCCACCTCCGCCGGCGCTTTCCGGACCTTCAATGCCGTCTTGCTCATTCTCGGCCTCGTCTGCTGCGCCCGCAGAGAATACAGGCGCCACCTGCCAGGGAGTGTCAGCTATTCCGCGCCGGGGGAATCGATGACGCCGAGCCATCACGGGTCCCCGGCGAGCCCGCCGCGGTGTAGTCTCGCTCCACCTGTCGCGGAGCGGACCATCCCGAGTGGCATCGAACGGCAGTTCCTGGGCATCGCGCGGCGATCCGCGGCAACTCTCGCTGGACTTCGGGTTGCCGCAGACGCCTTCGATGTCGCCGGATCGGATCTTCTTCGCGATCCTCCCGTCGCCGGCCGATGCCGCCATGATCCGGGCGCAGGCGGAGGCCCTGCGGCTCGACCTCGGCCTGCGGGGACGGTTGCGGCCGCCGGAGGTCCTGCACATCTCGCTGCAATCCGTGGGCCAGTACCAGTCTTTGCCCTTCGCGCTGGTCGACCGGGCGATGCGCGCCGCCTGGACGATCGAACTGCCGCGATTCGAGGTGACATTCGACCGGGTGACGAGCTTCGGGGCGGGCAGCGGAGCCCGGCCGGTCGTGCTCCGCTGCGCCGAGGGGAACACCGCGCTCTTCGATCTGTACGAGGCCTTCGATCCGGCGATGGAGGCCGTCGGCCTGCACGGATCCCGCCCGCCTCCCAGGCCGCACCTGACGATCCTGTACGACCGGAAGGTCGTTCCCGAGGCGCTCCTCGACGCGCCGATCACCATCCCGGTGCGCGATTTCGCGCTCGTCCACAGCCTCTATGGCGAAAGCCGCCATCTGATCCTCGGACGCTGGCCGCTGTGCGGATGACGGCCGCGTCCGCCGTGCCTATGGTCGGTCTCCGACAGGACTCGGCACCAGGAGCGGAAGCGACATGGCGAAGGCGATCACGATCTACGGCATCAAGAACTGCGACACGATGAAGAAGGCGCGGGCGTGGCTGGACCAGCGCGGCGTCGCCTATGCCTTCCACGACTACAAGGCGGTCGGGATCGACCGCGCCACGCTCGAAGGCTGGGCGCGCAAGGTCGGCTGGGAGGTGCTGCTGAACCGGGCCGGCACCACCTTCCGCAAGCTGCCCGACGCCGCCCGGGAAGGGCTGACCGAGGCCAAGGCGATCGGGCTGATGCTCGACCAGCCCTCGATGATCAAGCGGCCGGTGCTCGACATCGGCGGCACGCTGCTGGTCGGCTTCAAGCCGGAGCAGTACGGGGCCGCATTCGCAGGCTGAGGCCCCGGGGATCCGGCGCGATGTTCACCAGGCGCCGATGGCCACTGACCGGGCGGAATGCAGGCGCTCGGCGAAGCCGCCCGTCCGTTGCGTTCGTGGTCGATCATCAGCAGGGCACGGTTCAGTGCCTCGAACACACCTCTGTCTCGCCAGGCCGCAAACCAGCGATAAACCGTGCTCGTCGGCGGAAATCGCTTGGAAGAAGCCGCCGTGCTACGCCACCGCGCATTACATAAAAGATCGCATTGACGACTTCGCGCGGCGGCCAGGATAGCTGTCGTCCCGTCCGCTTCGGTGCCGGCAGGAGCGGCTCGACCTGTTGCCACTCCGCATCCGTCAAATCCGTTTCGTATCGAGGCCCCCGCGCGACTATGCTGCCGGCGAGTGGCTGGGGTCCACATCGCGCTCGCTTCCCAAGATGGCCTGAACAATCCCCAGGAATCACGCGATGCTCGGTCGCTCAACCCTTTCGGGATAGGCTCTAGAGAGACGTCCAATGGATCGGGACATCCATCCCTTTGACGAGGCGCATCTGGCCCGGATTGAACCCGACGACCGTCTCGTGGTGCTCGCCCGGACGATACAGGCGCAGGATTCCCGAACGGAAGCTGAACTTAAGGATCGCGCCATTAACTGGGCACGCTTTGGGGAAACATGCCTCGGGCAGGCGCTCTATCGGCACCGCTCCGTCTTTCGGAATGCTTCGGAAGCGGCAGTGTGGAGCCATCTCGAACTGAGCTATTTTCGCGACATAGTTCCTGCCGACGCCATTCACGAACTCGTCGTCAAGCAGCAATCGGCCGAGACGCAACTGCTGCGCGCGGAGATTCTTTTGACCACTCCCTCGGCCTTCATACTGCCGCGAAACTGGCAGGGCTCAGCCGATCGGCCCGAACGGCAGGCATCGCTGGAATATATCGAAGTGCAATCGCCATATCTCAGCGAGTACAGAGCCATCATGCGGAAGTATATCGGCCCGGCCGCCGCGAAGCTCGTCCAGGCGAACAGGATCGGGACGTTCAGGACGATGGAGACAGCGGCAGTGCTCTACCGCGACCCGGCGTTGAAGATCGACGGAACCAGATTCACCTATGCGAAGTGGATGCCGACGGCTTCAATGGGTTCGGCCAAGAGTTCGATGCCGCGCTCCGTGAGGTTTCGCCGGACGGCGGCTTTGCGGCCGTCTTCGCCGGCCTCGACCGCATGCGCATGATACCCCGCTGGACCTTCAACGATCCCGTGGTGGAGGCGGATGCTGCTGTCGGGCGGGAAGGCATGGTAGAAGCATGAGGAATCTCGCCCCGGATCGTCCTAGAGCGAGTTTCGAGACAGGCTCTCAGAACGTTTGGTAGCGGATTCTGCTTCCTGCATTTCGTCCATTCCTAAAAGGATCTCTCGAAGCCATACCTTCTTGGGATCAGGAAGATTGCTGCGAAACGCAAGATGTTCGATGGTCGGTCGCAATTTCATTATCTCCCTATCAACCACCATTTGAAGATCTACTTCGCTACTATCCGAATCGATGATTTTCTCTTGTTTTGGTTCCGGATAAAAACTGAACAGCCAGTCTGTCAGAATTTCAACGGCGGTCAGTTTTGCCCATTCTTCTCCATGCTGGGCAATTAGACCGAGTATTGGGATAGCAGGAACAATCGCAGGATAATAGGTACCCGCTTCGGCATTCCCAAATGCGTATTCCGTGCCCATAACTGCGTTCCACGACGAATCCTCGTCGGAGGCACTTAATATTCTGCGAAGCTCCCACGGGATCCTCTGTCCCGAGTTCCCCGCCGGCTGCGTCTAGAGTTTCCAATCCATTGCGACGATCGCGTCTTCTATATCAGACAGGGGCCGCCCCTCGTCATTCATCGATCACGCCTTCCCCAGAGTGTCGCCTGCAATAGCCTAGCTCTATCGTCACACGAACGAACAGCCGCGGGGTGGAAGATACAAGGTTTCCTGGCAGCTTCTGCCCAGTGATGACTGCCTTCCGCCCTTGCCGGCCATTGCCGGCGCTCGCGGCGGCCGGTCCGGTATCGCCAGCCGTCCTCGACTCCCTTGGTCACCACGAAAACGAATCGTCATGGCGAGCCCCGCGGGGGCGTGGCCATCCAGCGCCTCCGGCCCGGACCGCCGCGCAGCTGCCGGCTCGTGATGACGTGAAGGCAGTTCTGCTTGACTATATGTTCCTGTTTCGTGCTAATGCAGAGATGGTCGATGCCGCCACAGCCGAGACTCCGTCCGCCGCTTCGCCGGCCGCGGATGAGGCTGTCCGGGAGACCGAGGTGCTGTCCGGGCTGACGAAGCTCGCCCTGGAGATGGCCCGCGGCTTCCAGGCTCAGGGACTCGCGGCCCTCGCGGCCGGCGATCTCGACCATGCCGGCAAGGCCGAAAGCCGCTTCAGCAACCTGTTCCTCGCCATCCGCCGCGCCGTCGCCCTCCAGGCCAAGCTGCGCCGGCAGCGGGAAGAGGCGCAAGCCGCCGCGTCGCCGGCCGCGGACGAGGCCGCGATGCTGTCCGAGCTGACGGAGCTCGCCCTGGCTCTGGCCCGCGGCTTCCAGGCTCGAGGACTCGCCGCCCTCGCGGCCGGCGATCTCGACCGCGCCGGGGATGCCGAGACCCGCTTCAGCAGCCTGTTCCTCGGCATCCGCCGTGCGATCGCGCTGAAGGCGAGCCTGCGGCGGCAGCGGGAGGAGGCGCGGCGCGAGGCCGAATGCCGGCGGAAGGCCCGGCAGGACGAGAAGGACGACCGGCGCCACGCCGTCGCCCAAGGCGTCGCCGCCGCCATCGCCGATGTTCCCGACACCGAAGCGCAGGAACGGCTGACCGTCGATCTCTGGGACCGGCTGACCGAGGACGAGCGCATCGACGTCGACCTCGCCGACACCGCCTTGCCGATCGAGGCCCTGATCGCCAGCCTGTGCCGGGCCCTCTGCCTCCCGCCCCACGGCCCCCCTCCGGCCGGCGGGGCTGCCGGCGCGGCGAAGGCCGGACCTCCGGCCCGGCCCCGCGCCGCGCCGCCTCCAACCTCTGCCGCACCACCCCGGCCGAGGAGGCCGGCGGGCCCGAGGGCGAGCGCCGCATCCGCACCGTCGCCGCCGGCGAGATCGACGGCCGGAGCCGGGAGCCCGTCCCGGCTCTGGCCGGGGACGACCGGCCGCCCGGCGACACCGCGCCGCCCGATCCGGCTCGGCCCCGTGGCCGGCGCCGATGGACCGACGCCGACTGGGCCGAACACCGTGGCCGCAAGACCGAGCGCAACACCCGGTGGCGCCACCTGCAGAGGCTCGCGCATATCCACCGCCACGGCTGAGGCTGGGCGGTGACCGGTCCTGCGTCTTGTATAAACCGATCAGTCGGTCTATTAATGAGGCATGCGACGGTCTCCTCATCGCGACCCGGCGGCATCGGGGGCGGAAGGGCCGGCCCTCGGATCCTGGGCGCGGCGGGGCCGCGCCGGGTTGGCCCGCTTCGCGCGCCGGCATCCGCGGCTCTACGCCGCCCGCCATGTCGTCCGGGCCCTGCTGCAGCTCGCCGTCGCCGCGACCGGCATCGGCGCCCTGATCTGGATGCTCGTGCCGGAGCTCGGCTGGCCTTGGCTCGACATCGACTGGGGCTGGCTGCGGCTGCTGCCCTGGCCTGACATCGGCTGGCTCTGGTCCTGGGTCCCGCCGCTGCCGGACTGGCTGAAGATGGTCCTGCACGGGGCGAAATGGGCCGTGCCGATCGTCATCGCGGTTCTGGTCGCGATCGACGAGGTGGAGCGCCGGGCCGGCCGCAGACATCCCGGCAATCCCCAATCCCATCCGGAGTGACCCGATGCGCACGCTCGACCCGGTGAAGCACGAGGCCAAGCGCCGCCGGATCCTGGAGGCGGCGGCCGAATGCTTCGCCACCAGGGGCTTCCACGACACCCGCACCGCCGACATCTGCGCCGCGGCCGGCATCAGCTCGGGCAACCTGTTCCATTATTTCCCGAGCAAGCAGGCGATCTTCACGGCGATCTTCGAGCAGGACGGCCGGGACAACGCCGATCGGCTGCGGTCGGCTCTGGCGGCCGAGGATCCGCTGGCCGCGCTGCTCGAGGTCGTCGAGGCCCAGGCGGCGCAGGCGGACTACCCGCATCTCGGCGGGCTGATGCTGGAGATCGTGGCCAATGCCAGGCGCGACGCGGCCTTCGCCGAGTTGATGGAGCGCAACGACCGCGCGCTGCGCGACGGGCTGCGGCAGCTGCTCGGCCGCGCCGCGGAGCGGGGACAGATCGACCCGGAGCTGCCGCCCGACGCGGCGGCGGACTGGATCATGGTGCTGCTCGACGGCGGCTTCGTCCGCGCCGCCGCCGATACCGGCTTCCGCCCGGCCGACCCGATGCTGCGGCGGATCATCCTGCGCTTCCTCGGGGCGGAGGACGCTCTATGATGCCGGGCTACACACGGCGCCGGGTGATCCGCGGCGCGGCGGCGCTCGGCGGCGGCCTGCTGGCCTCGGCCGCCGGCGCGGCCGGGCAGGACCTGGCGTTGAAGGGCGTCTGCTACGACACCGGCACGGCCTATGTGCCGGGATCGCCGTCGCGCGCGGCCTGGCATCCGGCGGCGGTGCGGCGGGACCTCCGCATCATTCGCGAGGCGCTGCACTGCAACGCGGTCTCGCTGTTCGGCACCGATCACGGGCGCCTGGCGGAGGCCGCTGAGGCGGCCGCGGCGGCCGGGCTTCAGGTGGGGCTGCAGCCGCGGCTGGTCGAGGCCGGGCAGGACGCGGCGCTGGACCATCTGGCCGAGACGGCGCGGATCGCCGAGGCCCTGCGGGCGCGCGGCGCCGCGGTGACGCTCAGCCTCGGCTGCGAGCTGACCCTGTTCACCGCCGGCTTCCTGCCCGGCGCGACATTCTTCGACCGGATGGCGGCCTTCGGCACCCTGTCAGCCGACGGCTTCACGGCGCTGAGCGTGGCCCTCAACAACCACCTCGCCCGGGCCCGCACCGCCGCCCGGTCCCGCTTCCGCGGGCCGGTCACCTATGCGGCCGGGCCTTGGGAGGATGTCGACTGGAGCGACTTCGACCTGATCGGGCTGGACCACTACCGGGACGCGTCGAACCGCGCGACCTATGTCGAGGAGCTCCGCGCCTTCCGGCGCTGGGGCAAGCCGGTCGTGGTCGCGGAGTTCGGCTGCTGTGCCTATGAGGGCGCCGAGGACGCGGGCGGCGACGGCTGGAGCATCGTCGATTGGACGAAACCGGTGCCGGAGCTGAAAGGCGCTCCGGTCCGCAGCGAGCGGGTCCAGGCGGAGACGATCGGCGAGCTGATCGGGCTCTACCGGGCCGAGGGCATCGCCGGCGCCTTCGTCTACCAGTTCATCGACACCGGCATGCCCCATTCGCCGGACCCGCGCCGCGACCTCGACATGGCCGGCTACGGCCTCGTCCGGGTGGACGAGGCGGATTCCGGCGACTGGACCCCGAAACAGGCTTTCCGGACGGTTGCGGAGCTCTACGGCCAGGGCTGAGGCTCATACCGGCGAGTTCACGATCGGACTCTTCCCTCTCCTGGGAAAGCACCGTCATTGCGAGGAGGCGGAGCCGACGAAGCAATCCAGGGGCCGGTGCGAGTGGCCCTGGATTGCTTCGCTGCGCTCGCAATGACGATTTTTGGGCTCGCCGGTATCAGGCGGCTTTCCACTTGATCGAGCACCCCATCGACGGCACCTGGTCGGCGGGCGCCTGGCCGGTCTCGGCGACCTGGAGCATCGCCTCGACCAGCTCGCGCCGCGCATGCGGCGGGGGCGGGGTGGTCCGGCCCTCGTCCAGCCGGCCGCGATACTTCAGCCGGCGGTGCGCGTCGTAGCCGAAGAAATCCGGGGTGCAGACCGCGCCATAGGCCCGCGCCACCGACTGGTCCTCGTCGTGCAGATAGGGGAAGGGCAGGTCATGGGCCTCGTCGAAGGCCTTCATCTTCTCGAAGCTATCCTCCGGATAGGCCGTGGCGTCGTTGGAGCAGATCGCGGCGAAGCCGATGCCCTCGGCCATCAGCGTCATGGCGTCGTCGGTCAGCCGGTCGATCACCGCCTTCACATAGGGGCAGTGGTTGCAGATGAAGACGATCACCGTGCCGCGCGGCCCGGCGATGTCGTCCAGGGAATAGGTCCGGCCGTCGGTGGCGGGCAGGCGGAAATCGGGGGCCGGCAGGTCGAGCTCGAGGGGCGGGGGCGTGGTGGCCATGGCGCGCGTCCTTCGCTGCGGAGGTCCGGCCCCAGTCTACCCGCAAGACAACATCGGCTGCAGCCCACATTGGGATGAGCTCAGAGCCTGTTTGAAAATGCGCTGGTGCGAGTCGGCTGGCGGTGGTTTCGAGAACCGGAGCGCAGCGGACGTGAAAGTCCGTGAGCACCGGAAGCGCAGAAACCGCCGTCAGGCGGCCGCTCCAATAGCATTTACAAGCAGGCTCTCAGCGCCAGGCGCAGATGCCCAGCGTCGCACCCTTCGCCAGCAGCGCCTGCGCTTCGGCCTCCGGCACCGCCTGCGACTTTCCGTCGGCGCACAGCATCGTCAGCTCGGCGTGGCCGGCGACATCCAGCAGCAGCTGGTCCCAGTGCCGGTACTGCACGTCATGGCCTTCGCCTCATAGATCCGGGCCTTGCGCAGGTTCTTGAAATGCGACTGCCAGTACTGCGCCTGATCCATCCCGACCGATTTATCGGCGGTGCCGTGATAGACATAGACCGGCGTGTCGACCTTGGAGATGTCGGCCTTCGGCCCGGTGCAGTAGCGGCGGTATTCGGCGACCTGGCCGCGCAGGTCGCCCATCTGGCCGCGGATGAAGTAGGTGCGCGCACCCTCCTCATAGGCCCGGTCGGCGAAGCCCGGGATCTTCCGGGTCGGGCTGGTCTCGGGATAGGCCCACCACGCCTCCGGGTTCTGCGCCACCTTCATCATCTCGGTCAGCTCGGCCTCCGACATGGTGCAGGCCTTGCGCTCCGGCCCGAAACCGGAGGTCGCGGCCAGGAAGTGCAGCGAGATCAGCCGCTCCGGCATCTCCGCCGCGATCTCGGCCAGGTAGGGCCCGCCGCCGGAAATGGCCAGTGCGGCCGTGCGCTCGATCCCGAGATGGTCCAGCACGGCGCGGACCTCGGCCGCATAGTCCTTGGTGGTCCAGCCCGGCTTGAACTCGGTGTCGCCGAAGCCGTTCCGCTCGACGCTGATGAAACGGAGCTGCAGCCTGGTGCGCAGGCTGCGCAGATACTCGGTCATGCCGAAGGCGCGGGCGCTGGTGCCGGTGCCGCTGACATAGAGCACAGGCCGCCAGCTGGGCTCGCCCTCGTCGATGTAGTGAACCTTGCGGCCGTCCGGCAGCGTCAGCGCCTGCACCGTCGGGCCCATCGGGTCGAAGCCGGTCTGGATGTCGGAAAGGGCTGTGGCCGGCACGGTCGGCGGCGGGTCGGCGGCCGGGGCCTGGCCGGCGGACAGCGCGAGGACGGTGGCAGCCAGCACGGGCCGGAACGATCGCATCGCGCTCTCCCTGTCGGTTTGCTTCACTCTAGGGTCGGAGGGAGGCCGCGGATTTGACCGCATCCGTCATGGACGTGACGGAAGCCGGCTATTGCGAGAGCCGCAGCCGCATGACGTGCCGCCGGCTGCCGGCCCGGCCGATCTCGGTGAAGCCGGCCCTGGCGAAGGCCTGGACGAAACCCATGAAGCGGTAGCTGGGCGAATCCGGATCGACCGGATACGCCTCGACCACGGTGGCGCCCTGCGCCCGCGCATGCTCGACCGCCGCCGCGATCAGCTGGTCGGCCAGGCCCAGGCCGCGCAGCCGGCGGGGGACGAACATGCAGGCGAGGGACCAGACCCGCTCCCCGTCCTGCGGGCCGCCGAGCGGACGATAGGTCTCGCGCGGGGCGATCGAGCACCAGGCCACCGGCTCGCCCTCATGATACCCGACGATGCCGATCGGCACCCCGTCCCGCACCCTGGCGTGCAGCGCCGCCTTGCGGCCGGCGCTGTCGAGCCTGACCTCCTGCGGCGTCGCGCGCCAGGCCATGCACCAGCAGTATTTCGGCGCGCCGCGGCTCTCGAACAGCCGCTCGAAATCGGGCCAGCTCGCCGCGTCGACCGGGCGGAAGGTCAGGGCCGGCGCGGGCCGGCGGGCGGCGCCGGTCACATGTGCCACCCGTGCCGCGGCTCGGCCGTCGCCGGGTCGTAATGCTGGTCGATCAGGTCGATCAGGGACCGGACGGTGAAGGCCGAGGCCAGGTCGTCGCGCGGGATCTCCGCCCCCAGCGCCTGCTCGATGTCCCAGGCCAGGCGCGTCACGTCCGCGGGGCCGATGCTTAGATCCTCCAGCAGCCGGTCGTCCGGCGCGACGGCGCGGCCGGCCGCGGCGCCCAGAACCCGCAGCACCTCGGCCTCGACCCGGTCGCGCCCGCTCACGTCGCCGGCTCCAGCGACCCGAGCGCGGTCGGCAGCAGCTCGGACACGGTCGGGTGGATCGGCATCGACCGCTGCAGCACGTCGTAGGGCGCCTTGGCGTACATCAGGTCCAGCAGCCCGTGCACCACCTCGTCGCCGCCGGTGCCGAGGATGGCGGCGCCCAGGATCTGCCGCGTGCCGGCATCGACCACGACCTTCATGAAACCTTCGGTCTCGCCCTTCTCGACCGCCCGGCCGACCCGGGTCATCGGCCGCTTGGCGACCAGGATGCGGCGGCCGGAGCGGCGCGCCTCCGCCTCGGTCATGCCGGCGCGGCCCAGCGGCGGATCGGTGAAGAGCGCATAGGCCGGGATCCGGTCGGTCACCCGCCGGGTCTCGCCATCCAGCAGGTTGGCGGCGACGATCTCGAAGTCGTTGTAAGAGGTGTGGGTGAAGGCGCCGCGGCCGTTGCAGTCGCCCAGCGCCCAGATTCCGGGCACGCTGGTCTGCAGCGCGTCGTCGACGGTGATGTAGCCGCGCTCGTCGGTGGCCACGCCCGCCGCCTCCAGCCCCAGATCGGCGGTGTTCGGGCGGCGCCCGACCGCCAGCAGCAGATGCGAGCCGGTGACGACCGGCGCGCCGGCTGTGCAGTCGACCGCCACCGCCACCCCGTCGCCCTGCCGCGCCACGCTCATGCACTTGGCGCTGGTGCGGATGGCGATGCCCTCCTTCTCAAGGAAGCCGGCGATGGCGGCGGAGACGTCCTCGTCCTCGCGTCCGATCAGCCGCGGCCCCTGCTCGATGATCGTCACCTGCGAGCCGAAGCGGCGGAATATTTGGCCGAACTCAAGCCCGATATAGGAGCCGCCGACGACCACCAGATGCTCCGGCAGCGTGTCCAGGTCCATCATCGTGCTGTTGGTCAGGAACGGCACCTCCTGGATCCCCGGCATCGGCGGCACAGCGGCCCGGCCGCCGACATTCAGGAAGATCCGCTCGGCGGTCAGGGTCTCGTCGCCGACCTGCACGCGGCGCGGCCCGGCCAGCCGGGCCTGGCCTTGGATCACGGTGCAGTTCTCCAGGCCGCGCAGCCAGCTCTCGACCCCGACCCGCGACTTGCCGGAGATTGCGTCCTTGCGCGCCTTGACCTGCCGCATGTCGACGCCGGGCGGGCCGGGCAGGACCACGCCGTATTCGGCGGCGCGCTGCGCCATCCGTGCGGCATAGGCGCTGGCGACCATGGCCTTGGTCGGGATGCACCCGGTGTTGACGCAGGTGCCGCCGAAGCGCGCGCGCTCGATGATCGCGACGCGCTGCCCGGCCCGGCTCAGCCGGTCCGCCAGCGCCGGCCCGGCCTGGCCCGTGCCGATGATGATGGCGTCGTAGCTGGTCATGGCCGCCTCCCTGTTGAGAAGGGGAGAGGATAGCGCATCCCTTCGTTAAGGACGGGATCTCTCCATCAATCGGCTCAGATTGAATTTTTATGACGATCCGTGGCGTTTCGCTATGATATGGGCGCCCAAGAGCAAAGGAGGCATGCCATGGCCAAGGGTCAATTGCGCAAGCCCAAGGAAGCCAAGAAGCCGAAGAAGGACGCCGCGCTGAAGAAGAGCGCCGCAACTTCGACGAAGAAGGCCTGACAATCGGCGCCGGCCGGGTCGCCTTCGAGAGACCCGGCCGGCACGGGGCCTGCTCAACGCTCCAGGAATCGCCCCAGCAGCCGCCGCGCCGCCGCGGTCGGCAGCAGGCGGCCGGCGACGACGTCGGCCTCCAGACCCGGCAGCGCCGCGGCCACGGCGGGATGACTTCGCAGAGCGTCCAGCAGGCCGTCGCCCAGCTCGCGCCACAGCCAGGACCGGGCCTGCTCGGCGCGACGCTCGGCCAGGGCCTCGCCCATTTGCGCACGGAACCGGCCGATCGTGTCCCAGACCTTGTCGATGCCGCGGTTCTCCAGCGCCGAGCATTGCAGCACCGGCGGGGTCCAGCCGCCGGTGCCGCGCAGCAGCGCCAGGGCGTGCCGGTACTCCGCGGCGGCGTGGTTGGCGGCGCCCTTCAACTCGCCGTCGGCCTTGTTCACCACCAGGATGTCGGCGACCTCGACGATGCCGCGCTTGATGCCCTGCAGCTCGTCGCCGGCGCCGGGCAGCAGCAGCAGCAGGAACACGTCGACCATCTGGGCGACGGCGGTCTCGGACTGGCCGACGCCGACGGTCTCGACGACCACCACGTCGTAGCCCGCGGCCTCGCACAGCAGCATGGTCTCGCGCGTCCGCCGCGCCACCCCGCCCAAGGTGGCGCCGGCCGGGGAGGGGCGGATGAAGGCGGCGGGGTCGCGGGTCAGCAGCTCCATCCGCGTCTTGTCGCCCAGGATCGACCCGCCCGAGCGCTGCGAGGACGGGTCGACCGCCAGCACCGCGACGCGGTGGCCCCGGCCGGTCAGGTGCAGGCCGAAGGCCTCGATGAAGGTCGACTTGCCGACGCCGGGCGGGCCGGAGATGCCGATGCGCACGGCGCCGCCGGCAACGGGCGTGAGCGCCTCCAGCAGCGCCTCCGCGCGTTCGCGGTGGTCGGCGCGGCGGGATTCGACCAGGGTGATGGCGCGGGCCAGGGCGCGGCGGTCGCCGCCCCGGATCCGCGCCGCCATCGCCTCGATCGTCTCCGCCGTCACCGCCCGCTCCAGAGTCGCCGTCATGCGGGGAGGCTAGGCGATTCCGGCCGACGGCGTCCAATCCGCGCGTCTATTTGCGGCCCTCGCCGCGGCTCGGGTCCTTGCCGGCGGCCTGGCTGCTCTTCTTCGGCCGCTGCGCCTCCTGCTTCCGCTCGCCCGCGCGATTGCCGCCATGCTTCCCGAGCGACGTCTTCGTCGGCGGGCGCGGCGCGCTGTCTCCCTTGTGTTCCTTGGCCATGGGTCCTGCACCTCCAGCATGGGGCTCTGTCTGCTCAACGGCGTTGGAACGGCGGGCGTTCACGCCCGGAATCGGCCGACGTCGCCCGATGTTGCGGAGGAAAGGTCTACCCACACGGCACAGAACGATCCCGCAGGGTCTGGAGGACAGGATGAGCGCCGCCGGGCTGGAGGTATTCGACAAGACGCTTCAGACGACCCACATCTGGCTGGACGAGCTGATGCAGCACGAGGCGTTCGGGCCGGACAGACGGTTCGCCTGGCATGTCCTGGGCGCGGTGCTGCGCGCCGTCCGCGACAGGCTG
The DNA here is from genome assembly GCF_000423185.1 of Inquilinus limosus DSM 16000. Lineage (GTDB taxonomy): Bacteria > Pseudomonadota > Alphaproteobacteria > DSM-16000 > Inquilinaceae > Inquilinus > Inquilinus limosus. The sequence goes on from NZ_AUHM01000020.1 coordinate 49,561, forward strand.
CCGCTGGATCTCGCGGCCCATCTCGGGGCGCAGCTCCCGCTGCTGATCCGCGGCGCCTATTACGATCGGTTCCGGCCGGAGGAGCTGCCGCATCGCGAACGGACGCTGGACGGCTTCCTCAAGGAAGTCGGCGACGATCTGGCCATGACGCGCCCGGTGAATCATCGCGAGGCGACCATGATGGTGTTCCAGATCGTGTCGAAGCACGTCAACCGGAGCCAGATCGACAAGGTGCGGCACGCCCTGCCCGAAGAGCTCCGCGCGATCTGGCACGACGACCCGAACGCGCCCGATGTCACGCCCCGGGAGGCCGAGCAGTAGGCCGCAGCCGACCAGGCTCTGGAACGGCGAGAACACGCCTCAATCGACGGGGCCGCCGATCTGCTCCGTGATCCGGGCGGCGGCGTCCCGGAGCGCGGCCAGGGCCTCCTCCGGCGACGTCGGGTCCCCGCGCTGGGGCAGGAAGGGCAGGGTCAGCGCCGCGACCGCCAGCCCCGACGGATCGAGGACGGGCGCGCTGATGTCGGTCAGGCCGGGCGCCGTCTCGCTCGGCGCCATGTCGAATCCGGCCGCGGCGATGCCCTCCAGCCGGGCCAGGACGTCGTCGACCGGCAGGACGTCCCGCTGCGCCATGATCCGCACCATCTCGCCCCGCCGCGGCTCGCGCTGAAAGGCGGTCAGGATGCGGGCGGAGACGAGGTGCATCGACAGCGGGAAGACGGCGCCCAGCTTCACCGTCCAGCCCATCGGCCGGTCCGGTTCGGCCTGGGCCACGATCAGGAAGTGCTCGCCGCTGGCCATGCTGAGATGGCAGGCGAGGCCGACCGAGGCGGCCAGCCGCTCCATGATCGGCAGCGCCGCCTGCTGCAGGCGGCGGGTCGGCGGGTGCTGGGTGCCGAGCTGGAACAGGCGCAGCGTCAGGCGGTATTCGCCGGTCTTCGGATCGCGGACGACATAGCCGCGCCGCTCCAGCACGCCCAGCATGCGGAAGATCTCGCCGACCGACCGGCCGACCCGCTCCGCCAGCCGTTTCTGGGTGATGCCGCCCGGCTCGGCCGCCAACGCCTCCAGCAGGTCCAGCCCCTTCTCCAGCGCCGGGGCGCCCGGCTTCGCGGCGGCGTCCCTGTCGTCGGCGTTGACATCGCTGTTCATATGGTCTTCCATATTTGAAATCATAACGACATCAATGAAATCAGAACATCGTCAAGATGCCCCATATCGGAGGAGCCGCCATGAAGATGCTGTCCCCGGACGCGGTGGAGCATTATCGGACGCACGGCTACTACGCGCCGATCCGGGTGCTCTCGGCCGCAGAGGCCGCGCAGATCCGCCGCCATCTCGAAACGCATGAGAGCGTGCACGGGACATTGAAGGGCCCGATGCGCCACAAGAGCCATCTCCTCTTCACCTGGCTGGACGAGCTGATCCGCCATCCCGCCATCCTCGACGCGGTCGAGGATATCATCGGCCCGAACATCCTGGCCTGGGGTTCGAGCTTCTTCATCAAGGAGCCGCACGATCCCGGCTTCGTTTCCTGGCATCAGGATTCGACCTATTGGGGGCTCGACCCGGCCGACATCGTCACCGCCTGGGTGGCGCTGTCCGAGAGCACGGCGGAGAACGGGGCGATGCGGGTGATCCCGGACAGCCACATGCTGGACCAGATCCCGCATCGCGACACCTTCGCCGCCCACAACCTGCTGACTCGCGGCCAGGAGATCGCGGTCGAGGTCGACGAGGCGAAGGCGCGGATGCTGGAGCTGCAGCCGGGCGAGATGTCGCTGCACCACGTCCGGCTGATCCACGGCTCGGACCCGAACCCTTCGGCCAAGCGCCGCATCGGCTTCGCCATCCGCTATCTGCCCACCTATGTGCGGCAGGTCGTCGGCACCCACGACTGCGCGACACTGGTCCGCGGCGTCGACGAGTTCCACAACTTCGAGCCCGAGCAGCGGCCCGATTCCGACCTGTCCGAAGCCGCGCTGGCGTTCCATGCCCGGGTCACCGGCGCGCATCAGCAGATCCTGATGCGCGGCACCGGCCGCCAGCCGGCCGCCTGACGGCCCGGCGCCGGTCCTGCCACCGGCCGGCAAGGCCGGATCAATCATAAGGGGAGGGACGCGATGGGCGCGCGGCTGCGCTGGTTCATCGTCTTTCTGCTGTTCCTGGGCGGCGGCATCAGCTACCTGGACCGGGCGGCGCTGTCGATCGCAGCACCGCTGATCGCCGAGGATCTCCAGCTTGATCCCGCCCGCCTCGGCATCGTCTTCAGCAGCTTCTTCTTCGGCTATGCGCTGTTCTGCTTCGTCGGCGGCTGGGCCGCGGACAGGATCGGGCCGAAGAACGTCTTCACCCTGGCGATGACGGTCTGGTCGGTGTTCTGCGGGCTGACCGCCGCCGCGACCAACATCGCGGTCCTCCTGGTCGTGCGGGTGATCTTCGGCATGGGGGAGGGGCCGTTCAGCGCCACCGCGAACAAGGTGGTCAGCAACTGGTTCCCGCGGCGCGAGCAGGCCACCGCCGTCGGCATCGCCAATGCCGGCCAGCCGATCGGCGCCGCGCTGGCCGGCCCGGTGGTCGGCACCATCGCCGTACTGGCGGGCTGGCGCATCTCCTTCATCGTCATCGCCCTGGTCGGGCTGGTCTGGGTGGCCGCGTGGATGCTGCTCGCCACCGACCGGCCGGAGCAGCACCGCTGGCTCGGCCCGGTCGAGCGCGAGGAAATGGAACAGGAGCGGGCGCAAGGCCCCGCCGTCACCGCCCGGCTGCCGCTGTCGGCCTATCTGCGCCGGCCGGCGATCCTCGCCACCGCCTTCGCTTTCTTCGGCTACGCCTACATCCTCTACTTCTTCCTCTCCTGGTTCCCGACCTACCTGGTCAAGGCACAGGGCCTCAGCATCGGGACGATGGGCGTGGTCAACGCCATCCCCTGGCTGGTCGGCTGCATCGGCATGGTGCTGGGCGGCATCGTCTGCGACCAGATCTACCGGCGCACCGGCCATGCCCTGTTCGCGCGCAAGCTGATCCTGGTCGGCAGCCTGGCCATCGCTGCGATCTGCGTGGCGCTGGCCGGCATCGTCACCGGCGTGTCGGCGGTGGTGGCGCTGATGGCGGTCTCGGTCTTCTTCATGTATCTGACCGCGAACACCTATTGGGCGATCATCCTCGACACGGTGGAGGAGGGGCGGGTGGGCAGCGTCGGCGGCTTCGTCCACCTGATCGCCAATCTCGCCGGCATCGTGGCGCCGGCCGTCACCGGTTTCATCGTCGAATGGTCGGGCGGCTTCGCCGGGGCCTTCGTCCTGACCGGTGGGATCGCGGTCCTGGGCGCGCTGGCGGTCGCGGTCTTCGTGCGTGGTCCGGCCCGGGCGGATACACCGGCGCTGTCGCGGGTGCCCGAACGGCTGGTTGGGGCCGGGTCGCCTCGGCCGTGACGGCTGGCCCAGCCTATTTCCCGGCGCGCCACTCGACCACGCCGAAATCGGTGACCAGCGCCACGACGCGGCCGGCTCCGTCGAGCCCGAAATACGATGCGTAGAAGCCGTCGCCGAAGCCCGAGGAGAACATCACCACATTAGCATGCCCGAACGGGCGCAGCAGCCACGCCCGGCTGCCGACGGGGGCATCGTTCAAGGCCGTGACCAGCCGTTCTGTGGCGGCCTCGTCGGCCATCGCCGCCACATAGGCGGCCTGGGCTTCGGCGTCCATGAACGCGCCGGTGCCGGTGTCGACGCCGTAGCCGTAGATGTGGCCAGGCTCCAGCTCCCTCGGGATCTGCCCGGGCCGCAGCGCCATCACCCAGCGGGCGGCCGGCCGGTCGGCGAAGAGGATACGGGCGAACGCCACCCGCTCCTCGCCATGACTCAGCCGCGCCACCGCCAGCTGGACCGGGAACTTGCCGACGGGCACGCGCCGGCTGAAGGCCTCGATGCCGTCGCAGACGAAGGGATCGCAGGCGACGATCCGGCCGCTCGGCACGGCCAGCTTGCCGATCTCGAGCCCCGACAGCTGGATCGGCCCGTCGGGCGGCGTGACGGTGAAGCCGGGGCCGAAGGCCTGTGAGAACAGGATCGATTGCGGCAGCGGCCATGACGCCTCCGCCGCCGGGGCCCGGCCAGCCGGAAAACAGGCCGGCAGGAGCAGCAGGATCCACGCGAGCAGCCGGCCGGGCAGGCGCATCATCCGACCCCGCCTCGCCGACGGCCCGTCACGGCGCCGCAGCCACGGCCGCCGCCGGGTCGCGGTTCGGCCGTTCCGGCGCCGGCAGCTCGCCGCGCTCGGCTGCCTCCTGCTGGCGGCGCCACATCTCGGCATAGCGGCCGTTCTCGGCCAGCAGCTGGGTGTGGCTGCCGCGCTCGGCGATGCGGCCGTCGGCCAGGACGATGATCTCGTCGGCGTCGATCACGGTCGACAGGCGGTGCGCGATCACCAGCGTGGTCTTGCCGCGGCTGACCTCGCGCAGGTTGGCCTGGATCTCGCGCTCGGTGTTGGTGTCGAGCGCCGAGGTCGCCTCGTCGAACAGCAGGATCGCCGGATCCTTCAGGATGGTGCGGGCGATCGCCACGCGCTGCTTCTCGCCGCCGGACAGCTTCAGCCCGCGCTCGCCGACCTTTGTCTCGTAACCGTCGGGCAGGCGCAGCACGAAATCGTGGATCCGCGCCATCTGCGCCGCGGCCACGACCTCCTCGTCGCTCGCCCCGGGCCGGCCATAGGCGATGTTGTAGCGGATGGTATCGTTGAACAGCACCGTGTCCTGCGGGACGATGCCGATGGCGGCGCGCAGGCTGGCCTGGCTGACGTCGCGGATGTCCTGCCCGTCGATCCGCACCGACCCGGCGGTGACGTCGTAGAAGCGGAACAAGAGGCGGCTGATGGTCGACTTGCCGGCCCCGGTCGGCCCGACGATGGCGACGGTGTGCCCGGCCGGCACGGTGAAGGTCACGCCCTTCAGGATCGGCCGCCGCTGGTCGTAGCCGAACTCGACATCGGTGAAGCTGACCGTGCCGCCCTGCACCGCCAGCGGCTGCGCCCCGGGGGCGTCCACCACCTCGGGCTCGACGCCGAGCAGCGAGAACATCTTTTCGATGTCGACCAGCGCCTGCTTCACCTCGCGATAGACGAAGCCGAAGAAGTTCAGCGGCAGGTACAGCTGGATCAGATAGGTGTTGGCCAGGACGAAATCGCCGACCGTCAGGCGGCCGTCGACGATGCCCTGGGCCGCCATCCACATCACCGCGGTCAAGCCGGCGGCGATGATCGCGGCCTGGCCGACATTCAGCAGCGACAGCGACACCCGGTTCTGCACCGCCGCCCGCTCGAACCGGATCAGCGAGGCCTCGTAGCGCCGCGCCTCATGCGCCTCGTTGCCGAAATACTTGACCGTCTCGAAGTTCAGCAGGCTGTCGATGGCCTTGGTGTTGGCCTCCTGGTCGGTCTCGTTCATCTGGCGGCGGAACTTGATCCGCCATTCCGTCACCCAGAGGGTGAAGGCGATGTAGAGGACGACCGTGACCAGGGTCACCAGCGCGAACCAGAAGTCCAGCACCCACCACAGCACCGCGACCACGAACAGGATCTCGACCAGGGTCGGCAGGATGTTGAACAGCATGAAGCTGAGCAGCGTCTCGATCGCCGCGGTGCCGCGCTCGATCACCCGCGACAGGCCGCCGGTCTGGCGGTCGAGATGGAAGCGCAGCGACAGCCCGTGCAGGTGCTGGAACACGGCCAGCCCGACCCGCCGAATCGCGCGCTGCGCCACCTTGGCGAAGATGGCGTCTCGCAGCTCGCCGAAGGCGAGGCTCAGCACCCGGGCCGTGCCATAGGCCAGGATCGCGCCGACCGGCAGCACCAGCGGCAGCGCGCCCTTCACGGTCAGGGCGTCGACCGCGTCCTTGTAGAAGATCGGGGTGTAGACGCTGGCGACCTTGGCCGCGATCAGCAGCAGCACCGCCACCACCACCCGGGCCCGCATCTCCCACTGGCCGGCCGGCCAGAGATACGGGGCGAGGGAGTGCAGCGGGTGACGGCCCTTGGCGGCGTCGATGACGGAAGAGGACGTTTCGGCGTTCATGGTGCGTACCCTAAGCGGGCCTCGCCCGGGCGGGAAGGCGAAAGCGGCCGGAGGCTGCATCTCAAAGCATATTGATAAAATTGATCTGATATGTTGCTGTGCAGCAACGATATGTGACTTTCACGATCGGATTACGCCGAAAGGACTTCTCTGGCCCGGTTGCCGCGTTACCTATTTTAGGACTGCTGGAGATCGATGATGCGACGCCTCGCTGTCCCTTTCCTGGCCCTGCTGCTCGGCTCGGCCACGCTGCCGGCCCCGGCGCAAGCCGGGCTGACGCCGGCGGCGACGGCGTCGCTCGACTCGGCGTCCCTGTCCGACCCTCGGGCGGCGATCGAGGCGGCGATCGGCGAGGACGACACCGTCACGCTCGGCGGCGTGGTCCTGAAGGCGAAGGACGTGCGCGAGCTTTATGCCGGCCGCGGCTGGTTCCCGCTGTGGATCGATTTCGACGGGCGGCTGGACCCGCGGGTGCAGCCGATCCTGGCGCGCCTGGCCGAGGCGCGGGAGGAGGGGCTGGTCCCGTCCGACTACTATGTCGAGCCGCTGCAGGAGCTGATCCGCTCCGCCGATGCCGACGACGTCGTTGCCGCCGAGATCCTGCTCAGCGCCGCGGTGATGCGCTACGGCGTCGACGTCCATGCCGGCCGGCTGGCGCCGCGGGAGATCGACAAGACCTTCGACATCACGCCGAAGCCGGTCGACCGCGCCGCCTTGGCCACCGCCGCGTCGATGCTGCCCGATCCGGATGCGTTCCTGGCCGATCTGGCGCCGAAGCACAAGCTGTACCAGCAGCTGAAGGGCGCGCTGCGCGGCTATAAGGCGCTGGCCGAGTCCGGCTGGCCGACCATCCCGCCCGGCGAGAGCCTGCGGCCGGGGCAGGAGAGCGACCGGGTGCCGGTGCTGCGGGCCCGTCTCGCCGCCACCGGGGAATTCGTCGGCGACCCGGCCGACCAGAGCCGCCTCTACGACCCGCTGCTGGTGACCGCGGTCGAGCAGTTCCAGGGCAAGCACGGGCTGAAGCCGGACGGCATCCTCGGCCGCGGGACGCTCGCCATGCTGAACCGGCAGGGGCCGGAGCGGATGAACAAGATCATCGCCAGCATGGAGCGGCTGCGCTGGCTGCCGGACGATCTCGGCGCGGACTACCTGATGGTCAACATCGCCGCGTTCACCATGGATGTCGTCGCCGACGGCCAGTTGGTGCGCAGCATGAACGTCGTGGTCGGCGAGGCCGACAACCAGACCCCGCTGTTCAACAGCGCCCTGACCTATCTCGAGTTCAACCCGACTTGGACGGTGCCGCCCTCGATCGCCGCCAAGGAGTATCTGCCGCGGCTGCGCAACAACCCGGGCTACCTCGCCAGCCGCAACTACAAGCTGTTCTCCGGCTGGGGCAGCGGGTCGCGGGAGATGAGCGCCGACTATGTCGACTGGAACAGCATCGGCCGCGGCACGATGCGGTCGCTGCGCATCCGGCAGGAGCCGGGGCCGGGCAACGCCCTCGGCAAGGTCAAGTTCATGATGGCGAACAACTGGAGCGTCTATCTCCACGACACGCCGTCGAAGAGCTACTTCCAGCGCGCCAACCGGGCGCTGTCGCATGGCTGCGTGCGGCTGCAGGATCCGATCTGGCTGGCCGACTATCTGCTGGAAGGGGCGCCGTCCTGGACTCCGGAGCGGCGGGCACGGGTGATGGGCAGCTGGACGCCGACGACGCGAATCAACCTGCCGACTCCGATGCCGCTCTACATCGTCTACCAGACCGCGTGGATCGATCAGACCGGCGAGGTGGCCTTCCGCGACGACATCTACGGCATCGACGCCAAGGTCATCGCAGCGCTCCAGGCCCGCGAAACCCGGCGCGAACAACTCGCATCTTCACGCTGAAATCCTCCTACAATTCGAGCGTTGCTGTAGCGGGCGTCCAAATTTCGGACGCCTCGCTGCGTTTTGTCTCAAAATTTTCGAGAGTCGATGGGAACTATACTTGCATTTTTGATATATTTACTTAGATGATTTCTGAAAGTGCGACGCATATACAACAATGTTGCGTTTATGTCACAGATATCGATTTGTAAATCTTTGAAGAAATGGTTGATTCCCGCTTCGTCCTGCATCACAAAGGTTCGCACCAAACGCCGGGCACCAGTATAGGCGTGTAAAGCGCCAGAAATGTCCGGCGGGTAGCGAGTGAAGGTTAGGAGCAGCGGGGACCGATGCAGAGACGGCAATTCCTGAGACTGTCGGCCGGGGCTGTCGCAGCCGCCGCCGTCGCGCCAATCGCACCACTCTCAGCCCTTGCCGCCACCAATAGACGAACGCTCCATCTCTACGACGCGCACAATCTCGTCGAGATCAAGGAAGAATACTGGGTCGACGGCTGGTACAACCCGGATATTCTGGCCAAGTTCAACTACTTCCTGCGCGACTGGCGGTCGGACGAGGTCCGCGCCATGGACCCGAAGCTGCTCGACATCCTCTATTCGCTGCAGCGCAAGGGCGGGTCGGCCGAGCCGATCCATGTCGTCTGCGGCTACCGCTCCCGCGCCACCAACGCCATGCTGGCCCGCCGCAGCCGCGGCGTCGCGCGCAACTCCCTGCACATCCGGGGACAGGCGGCCGACATCTTCATGCCGAATATGAGCCTCGCCTCCCTGCGCCGGAACGCGGTCGATCTCCAGGCCGGCGGCGTCGGCTATTATCCGCGGTCGAATTTCGTCCATGTCGACACCGGCGACATCCGCACCTGGTAGGGCGCGCCTGGTAAGGGCGCATAGCGATCGGGCGGGGGCCGCCGCCGGGCGGCCCTTTCCGTTTGTGCCCTACAGGTCGATCAGCGCATAGGGCCGGCCGCTCGGCTTCTCGATGGCCCAGGCGACGTTGTAGACCGGCGCCCCGCCCGGCGTCTGGCCCTGATAGACCCCGCGATGGGCATGGCCGTGCACCACCGCGCTCACGGTGAAGCGGTCGATCGTCTCGGCCAGGCGCGAGGAGCCGAGGAAGGGGTAGATCTCCAGGGGCTCGCCTTCGACCGTTTCGACGATCGGGGCGTAGTGCAGCACCACCAGCGCCCGCTGCGTCTTCACCGTCCGCATCGCGTTCTCCAGCCGCATCGCCTCGGACACGGCCACGGCGACGAACTCCTTGGTCTCCGGCTCGCCGAAGGATCCCAGCATGCGCCGGCCGAATCCGCCGGCGAATCCCTTGACGCCGACGAAGCCGACCCCGTCGACCTCGACCGCGTTGCCGTCGAGCAGGCGCAGCCCCGCCTGGATCAGGATCGAGCGCACCTCCTCGACGTGGCCGCATTCGTAGTCGTGGTTGCCCAGCACCCCGATCACCGGGATCGGGCAGGCGCGCAGATCCTCGGCCAGGCGCTCCGCCTGCTTGACCGTGCCGGTGTCGGTGAGATCGCCGCACAGCACCAGCGCGTCGGCCGCCTGGGCGATCTCGCCAAACATCTCGCGCAGCGGATCCGAGTTCTCCTTGACATGGATGTCGCCGATCGCGGCGACAGTGAATTTCTCCTTCTCCGCCATGGGTCGGTCCCGATGGTTGTGGGTTTCACGCGTCGCGCCACTCGCCTTCGCCGCCGACATCGGCAAAGCCCCACTGCTCGACCGCCATCGCGTAGTCGATCCGCGACAGCATGCGGCCGCGGCAGACCTTCATCTGCGGCGGCGGCAGGTCGAGCTGGTGGCCCAGCCGGTCCATCAGCTCGTCCATCAGCCAGCGCGGCACCCGGTCGCGCTCGGTCGGATAGACCCAGCGGAAGGTCAGCAGATGGACCAGCAGGATCTCCCAGTGCAGCTCCATGTAGCTCAACAGCCGCTGCCAGTCGATCTGGTCGTGCTGCTTCAGGATGACATGGACGACGTCGGCGCCGTCGTGGCGGTGACGCATCTGGATGAAGGCCTTGGACCAGACCAGCTCGGTCGGGGCGACGATCCGGACCTGGGTGCCGAACACCTCGATCTCGCGGGCGTGCGCGAACCACTGGTCGTGCACCGGCATGGTGCCGTTCGACGAGGCGTAGATCACGTCGAAGAAATGCCGGCCCTTGTGCACCTTGCCGAGCCAGCGCTCGTCCTCGATCTCGACCGAATAGCCGAGATCGCGGAAATGGCCGAGGATGCGCGGGCTGTCGCCGGCCTTGCAGAAGATGTCCAGGTCCTTGGTCGGCCGCGAGATGCCGGTATAGGCGCTGACGGCATAGGTCCCGGCCAGCAGGAAGGGCAGGCCGGTGGCGGCCAGCTCGCGCAGCGCCTCGGCATAGTACGCTTCCGCCTGCGGATCATGCGGCGTCGGCGCGGCGGCGGCGGTGATCGACGGAATCGCCAAGCCCTCTCGTTGCGACAGCAGTGTTGCAACAACCGGGCGGCGAGGCTGTCGGTTCCGCTATCGGACGTTCATCCTCCGGCCTCGTGCTTGGCGCAGAACGCCTCCGCATCGAGCGTCCGGAAATCCGCGAGCGCGCTGCGCAGCCGGTCGTGCGGCCAGTCCCACCAGGCCAGCGCCAGGAGGCGCGCCTCCACCGCCTCGGTCACCCGCCTGCGGATCGGCCGGGCCGGGCTGCCGGCGACGATGGTGTAGGGGGCGACGTCGCGCGTGACCACGGCGCCGGCCCCGATCGCGGCCCCGGTGCCGACCGTGACCCCGGGCAGCACGATGGCGCCGTGGCCGATCCAGACGTCGTGGCCGATCGCCACCCGGTTGTCGCGACGCCAAGCGAAGAAGTCGTCGTCATCCGCATCGGACAGGCCGTAGGCGGCGGAGCGATAGGTGAAATGGTGCTGTGTCGCCCGCCAGGTCGGATGGTTCGGCGCGTTCAGGCGGGTATAGGCCGCGATCGAGCAGAACTTGCCGATCTCGACACACCAGGCCATGGCGCCGTCCATCAGGTAGCTGTAGTCGCCGAGCTCGACCTCGTCGAGCACGGCCTGGGCGCCGACCTCGGTATAGGTGCCGAGCCGGCTGGCGGAGACGCGGGCGGTCGGATGGATCAGGGGCTCCGGCCCCAGGGTTTTCGGGCTCATCGGCCTCTCCACGGAAGGATCGTATAGAGGTCTAGACGAATTCGATGACGATTCTGCTGTCGTGCGGGTGATGGTCGCCGGACCCGTTCCACGCAACCTGGTGAGGGTGCAACCGACCTTTTGCTTTGGTTGCACCTTCTGATGCTGTGGTGGTACTACTCCACTCGCAATCCGGGAGCGGGGCAGGGCCATGGGCAGCACGACGTTCGGCGTGAAGATCGATGACGAGCTGCGGGCGCGGCTGAAGGCGGCGGCGGAGAAGCAGGGCCGCACCCCGCACTGGCTGGTCAAGCAGGCCATGCTGGCGATGCTCGACCGGGTCGAGCGTGGCGAGAGCTTCGGCGGGGTCGACGAGGCCGATGGCGTCGAGGTCGCCGACGGCGCGTCGGCGGTCGAGGAGGCCGGGCCGCAGCCCTTCCTGGAGTTCGCCCAGTCGGTGCAGCCGCAGACCGTGCTGCGCGCCAAGATCACCGCCGCCTATCGCCGGCCGGAGGAGGAGTGCCTGCCCTATATCCTGGCCGGCGCCACCCTGCCGAAGCCGGTGACCGACGGTGCCCGCGGCATCGCCCGCAGCCTGGTCGAGGCGCTGCGCGCCAAGGGCGTCGGCCATGGGGTCGAGGGGTTGATCCAGGAGTTCTCGCTGTCGAGCCATGAGGGCGTCGCCCTGATGTGCCTGGCCGAGGCGCTGCTGCGCATCCCCGACCGCGCCACCCGCGACGCGCTGATCCGCGACAAGATCGCCTCCGGCGACTGGCAGTCCCATGTCGGGCAGAGCCCGTCCATGTTCGTCAACGCCGCCGCCTGGGGGCTGGTGGTGACCGGGCGGCTGGTGACCACCAGCAGCGAGGCCGGCCTGTCCGCCGCCCTGACCCGGCTGATCGCCAAGGGCGGCGAGCCGGTGATCCGCAAGGGCGTCGACATCGCCATGCGGATGATGGGCGAACAGTTCGTCTCCGGCCAGACCATCTCCGAGGCGCTGGCCAACGGCCGGAAGATGGAGGCCAAGGGCTTCCGCTACTCCTACGACATGCTCGGCGAGGCGGCGACCACGGCGGCCGACGCCGACCGCTACTACCGCGACTACGAACAGGCGATCCACGCCATCGGCAAGGCGGGGGAGCGGCGCGGCATCTACGAAGGGCCGGGCATCTCGGTCAAGCTGTCGGCCCTGCATCCGCGCTATTCCCGCGCCCAGGCCGAGCGGGTGAAGGGTGAGCTGCTGCCGCGGCTGACGGCGCTGGCGGTGCTGGCCCGCAGCTACGACATCGGCCTCAACATCGATGCCGAGGAGGCCGACCGGCTGGAGCTGTCGCTCGACCTGCTGGAGGCGCTGTGCTTCGACCCGGCTCTGGCCGGGTGGAACGGCATCGGCTTCGTCGTCCAGGCCTATCAGAAGCGCTGCCCCTTCGTGATCGACTGGATCATCGACCTGGCCCGGCGCAGCGGCCACCGGCTGATGGTGCGGCTGGTCAAGGGTGCCTATTGGGACAGCGAGATCAAGCGCGCCCAGGTCGACGGCCTGGAAGGCTTCCCGGTCTACACCCGCAAGATCTACACCGACGTCTCCTACCTCGCCTGCGCCCGCAAGTTGCTGGCCGCGCCGGACGCGGTGTTCCCGCAATTCGCCACCCACAACGCCCAGACGCTGGCGACCATCTACAAGATGGCCGGCGAGAACTATTATCGCGGCCAGTACGAGTTCCAGTGCCTGCACGGCATGGGCGAGGGGCTGTACGAGGAGGTGGTCGGCCGCGACAAGCTGGATCGGCCGTGCCGGATCTACGCCCCGGTCGGCACCCATGAGACGCTGCTGGCCTATCTCGTCCGCCGCCTGCTCGAGAACGGGGCCAACACTTCCTTCGTCAACCGCATCGGCGACCCGGATGTCTCGGTCGACGAGCTGATCGCCGACCCGGTCGAGGCGGCACGCAAGGTGCAGCCGCTCGGCGCCCCGCATCCGAAGATCGCCCAGCCGCGCGCCCTGTTCGGCGAGGTCCGCGAGAATTCGGCGGGCCTCGACCTCACCAACGAGCAGCGCCTGGCCTCGCTCTCCGCCGCGCTGCTGGCCGGGGCCGACGCCATGGTCCGCGCCGTGCCGATGCTGGGCGACGGCGACCGCGACGGGCCGGCGCGAGAGGTCCGCAACCCGGCCGACCGGCGCGACGTGGTCGGGCAGGTGGTCGAGGCCTCGTCCGGGCAGGTCGACGAGGCGATGGCCCTGGCTGCCGCCGCGGCGCCGATCTGGCAGGCGACGCCGCCGGCCGACCGCGCCGCCTGCCTGCTGCGCGCCGCCGACCTGATGGAAGCGCGGATGCCGGCCCTGCTGGGCACCATCGTTCGCGAGGCCGGCAAGACCCTGTCGAACGCGATCGGCGAGGTGCGCGAGGCGGTCGATTTCCTGCGCTACTATGCGGCCCAGGTGCGGGATCAGTTCTCGAACGACACCCACCGGCCGCTCGGTCCGGTGGTCTGCATCAGCCCCTGGAACTTTCCGCTGGCGATCTTCACCGGCCAGGTTGCGGCGGCGCTGGCCGCCGGCAACGCCGTTCTGGCCAAGCCGGCCGAGGAGACGCCGCTGATCGCGGCCGCGGCGGTGCGCATCCTGCGCGAGGCCGGGGTGCCGGCCGGAGCGGTGCAACTGGTGCCCGGCGCGGGCGAGGTCGGGGCGCGGCTGGTGGCCGATCCCCGCACCCGCGGCGTGATGTTCACCGGCTCGACCGAGGTCGCCAAGATCATCCAGAAGGTGCTGGCCGACCGCCTCGACCCGGAGGGGCGTCCGATCCCGCTGATCGCCGAGACAGGCGGTCAGAACGCGCTGATCGTCGACAGCTCGGCGCTGCCGGAGCAGGTGGTGGGCGATGTCCTGACCTCGGCCTTCGACAGCGCCGGCCAGCGCTGCTCGGCCCTGCGCGTGCTGTGCCTGCAGGAGGATGTGGCCGACCGGGTGCTCACCATGCTGAAGGGCGCGATGGCCGAGCTCTCGGTCGGCAACCCCGACCGGCTCGCGGCCGATGTCGGCCCGGTGATCACCGAGGAGGCGCGGGCGGGCATCGCCAAGCATATCGAGGCGATGCGGGCCAAGGGCCGGAAGGTCCACGCCCTGCCGCTGCCGGAGGCGGCGAAGCACGGCACCTTCGTGCCGCCGACGCTGATCGAGATCGACGACATCGCCGAGCTGAAGCGCGAGGTGTTCGGGCCGGTGCTGCATGTGCTGCGCTACCGCCGCAACCGGCTCGACCGGCTGATCGGCGCGGTCAACGCCACCGGCTATGGCCTGACCTTCGGCGTGCACACGCGGATCGACGAGACCATCGCCCATGTCTCGCACCGCGCCGCAGCCGGCAATGTCTACGTGAACCGCAACCTGATCGGCGCCGTGGTCGGGGTGCAGCCCTTCGGTGGTCACGGCCTGTCCGGCACCGGGCCGAAGGCCGGCGGGCCGCTGTACCTGTACCGGCTGCTCTCGGTCCGACCCGAGGCCGGGCCGGTGCCGGCCGTCGACGACGCGGCTGCTGGCAAGCGCTTCCAGCCGCTGCGCGATTGGGTGGCCGGCCTGCGCAAGGCCGGTCTGGTGGCGGAGGCCGACCGCGTCGCTGCCTATGAGGGGCGCAGCCCGCTCGGCGTCACGCTCGATCTGCCGGGTCCGGTCGGCGAGAGGAACAGCTACGAGCTGGAGCCGCGCGGCGCTGTGCTCTGCCTGGCGCAGAGCACGACCGGCGCGGCGCTGCAGATCGGCGCGGCGCTGGCGACCGGCAACAAGGCGGTGCTGTCCGCCCCGAAGGAGATCGCCGACGCCCTGCTCGGGGCGATGCCGCCGTCGCTGAAGCCGCTGCTGTCCCGCGCCGACGACTGGTCTTCGGCGGAGGCCGATGCGGTCCTGTTCGAGGGCGACGGCGATGCCCTGCATGCGGTGAACCAGGCGGTCGCGGCCCGGCCGGGCCCGCTGGTGCCGGTCCAGGGCGCGACCCGCGCCGACCTGTCGGAGGGGCGGGCCTTCTACGCGCTCGAATGGCTGCTGCGCGAACGGTCGATCAGCAACAACACCGCCGCGGCCGGCGGTAATGCCAGCCTGATGACGATCGGGTGACCGCGGCGCGATCGATTACGAGTGCCAGAGCGCGAGCCCAGGTCCTGGCTCGGAAGTATACCGGGCTATGCGCCCGCCTTGGCTTAATTATTCCATAATTTTGTGATAGATATTCGTTCGGTTGCGTCAGGAATGTTCAAGGTTGTCGTTTATATCTGAGATGAAATTCAGTGTATAAGCTGAAATTCCTGACGCACTGAAATTGCTGCCCTTGCTGAGAGCTTTCAATTCGGTTTGAGCAGCTTGATTTGTTGACGACGTTCTTTGCCTCGGATCGGCAGGGCGACAGTCATGGGGGCTTCTGCGAGCGGCTTTGCGCTGAGACTCTTCGGGGATCCGCGATTGATCGGTCCCGACGGGAGCGACTGCACGCCGCGTCTGCGAAAGGCCTTCTGCCTCCTGGCCTATATCGCCCTGCAGCCGAACGGGCAGGCGCGCCGTGAACGGCTTGTCGGGCTGCTCTGGGGCGATCGGGACCAGTTGCAGGCGCAGACGTCGCTGCGCCACGCGCTGCTGGAGCTCCGGCGGACCTTCGGCAAGTCCGTCGGTGACGTGCTGGCCGCGGATCGTCTCGACGTGCGCCTTGATACACAGGCCGTCGCCGTCGATGCCCTGGAGGTCGACAGGCTTCTGGCCATCGGCACAGCGGAGGCGGTCCTGCGGGCGAGCGCCGCCTGGCTGGGCGAGTTCCTGGGTGATGTCGCCGCGCCCGATCCGGCCTTCGATGAATGGTTGATGTCAGAGCGCGAGTCCCGCCGGTCCGCCATCCTGCGCGCGCTGGAGAAGGCCATCGCCGACGCGGAAAAGGTCGAGCGGGAATCGGATCTGGAAGCCCTGGCCGAAGCCCTCCTGCGGATCGATCCCGCCCATGAAGGCGGCCACCGCGTGCTGATCGATCTGCACGCCCGCAAGGGCGCCATCGGGGCGGCGCTGCGACAGTTCGAGCAGTGCCGCAAGGCCCTGGCCCGCCTGCTCGATGTCGAGCCCTCGGCCGAGCTCCGGTCCCATGTCGACGCCCTTCGCCGGCGGCTGGAGGAGAGACCACGCCAATCAGCGGCACCGGCCCGGCGGGCGGTTCCGCATCGGACACCGATCGTGGCGGTCTTCGCCCAGCCCCCGATCGGGCCGCCCGAGCTGGTGCGGGATCTGTCGCATCTCCTGGAAGACGAGCTCGTCATCGCGCTGTCCCGGTACCGGACCTTCTCGACCCGGCTGGTCGCATCGCCCGAGCAGGCGTTCGAGGCCGGCCAGTATCTGCTGCGGACCGGCCTCCGGCACGACGGCCGCATCTGCCGCTACGGCATGCGCCTCGGCGACACGACGACCAATCTGCAGCATCTGGCCGAGGTGTTCACCTTTCCGGCGGTCCTGGATCTGGCGTCGGTGCTGCCGCATCTGGCCGGCTTCGTGCTACGGGTCGACCATGTCATCCGGACCGAGCGCAGGCCCCGGCTCGGCGAGAGCGCCGACGCTTATGATCTGTGGCTCGCCGGCGACCGGATGGCGGAGACCTTCAGCAGCGAGGCGTTCGATGCCGCCGTGCCGCTGCTGAACCGGGCGGCGGCGGCGGATCCGGGCTTCGCGCGGCCGCTCTCCGGCCTCGCCTCGATCGAGCTCTCGCGGCAGCAGCTGGTGCCCGGGATGAAAAGCAGCGCCGAAACCCTCGCGCATGCGACCCGGCTCGCCCGGGACGCTCTCGCGATCGATCCTTGGGACAGCTACGGGCACATGATCGCCGCCTGGGCCTATCTGCGCCAGCGGATGCCGGAGCAGGCGCGGCGGCATTTCGAGCAGGGGCGGGCCCTCAATCCGGAGGACCCGATGACGCTGATCGCCTGTGCCGAAGGGCTTGCGCATCTCGGCTCGGTCGACGAGGCGATCCGGTGCGGCGAACGGGCCCTGGCGATCCATCCGGCTCCGCCGGCCTACTTCTACTGGTACCTGGCCGTGGCCTGCATGCATGCCGGTGCCCATGAGCGCGCGCTCGCGCTCGCACCGCTCGGTCCGGATACGGTCCCAGAACTCGTCGCCTGGCGCGCGGTGGCCCTGGCCGCGACGGGCCGAGCCGCCGAAGCCAGGGCGGCCGGCGAGGAGTTCTTCCGGCGCCTCGGGCGCAACTGGCGCGGGGAGGGGCCGTTCACCCGCGAACGTGCTCTGCAATGGCTCGATGAAGTTGTGCTTATCCCCGACGAGGGCAGGCGGCGGGATTTCCTCGACGCCGTGTCACGGATCACCCGCTCCTGAGATCGGGCCGGCCGCTCACCTGCATCCGCAGAGGACCATGAAGCCGAGCCTCTTGATGTACTCGCCCCGGTCCTGCTGATCCTTGAAGACGGTTTGCACCTGGGGGATGACGATGTTGATCACATCGTCGGTGTCCACGACGATATTCAGGCTCTTGCCGGCCACGGCCTTGGGATCGAGGCCGTTGCGAAGGGTCGGCTGCTGCAGGAGCGTCTTTGCGTTTCGGATGAAGTCGTGCAGGGCAACCGGATCCGTGGCCGCCTTGAAGACTTCCTCGCCGACTGCCAGAAGCTGGGCCTGATTGCCCAAATTGGTCACGGAAAAATCGTGGGGTGTAGCGATCGGATCGAAACGCGGCATGGTTTTGCCCTCGAACGCTATCTCAAAGAAGCGACCGTGCTGCGATCGGCCGGAAATGGAAAGCCATCCATAGGGATGCGCAGCCCCGTCCGGAAGACGCAGGAGTGAGCCGCGCCAGACGGTTCTCGGACGCGCCGTCAGCCCTCCAGCGAGCCGCGGGCGATCCGGTAGACATGGACCGGCTGCGTGATGTTCCTGAGCTCGCACCTGCCGAGCGCTTCGAAGCGCACCCCCGCCACATCGCCGACCTCGGCGACGACGCCGTCGGACAGATAGACGTCGCCCGGCTCGGCAAGGGCCTGAAGGCGGGCGGCGATGTTCAGAGGATGTCCGTACAGATCGCCGTCGACGGCAATGCTCTCGCCGGCGCAGATGCCCATGTGCAGCCGAAGATCACCGTCGACCGCGGCCCCGGCCCGCGTCGAGTTCAGCGCGCGCTGCAGCGCGACGGCGCAGTTCACCGCGTCTGTGGAACGGGGAAACGCCATCAGCGTGGCGTCGCCCGCGGAGCTGGCGATCCATCCACGATGCGCGTGCATCGTCGGCAGAATCAGGCGCCTTCGGAGCTCGTGCAGACGAAGGACGGTGGCAAGGTCATCGAGCTCGACCTGGCGGCTGAACCCCGCGACATCCGCGATCAGGACGCAAAGCCGCCGCCGCTCGATCTGAGGTGGAGAGGGCGGGTCCGCACAAGGTGCGAAGACCCGGCCCGTGGTCGGAGCGATGAGGTCGCCGGTCGTTCCGGTGATGCGCATGAGAGGCCTCCCTGCCATTTTCCGGCCCCGTGGGTTCGGGGCGATGAAGGGAGTCTCTCCGGAGATGCGTCAGGCTCCGTGCACGGACCGGACCTCGACCGTGAAAACTGCGTGATCCGAGGACGCGGGCCATCCGGACCAGAACCCGTCGGCCGGCGAGGCGGCTGGGCGCCTCGCCGCCGAGCGGATCCGTCCTTACCCGGCTATCGTGGCCCGATCACTCCGCCGGCATCGGCGGCGCGACGGGGCCGCGATCGGTGGTGCTCTCGCCGGACCGCGACCGCCGCGCCGGGACGAGCCGTTCGAGCGCCGCCAGACCGGCCTGCAGGATACGCTCGAGATGGGTCGCCAGCCGCGGCCAGAAGCGGCGGTCGAAATGCGAGGCGAATTCGCGGTTGATCCGCACCACCCGCCAATAGGTCTCCTCCCATTCGTGGAAGGCGTGCGTCAGCTCGCGGCTCTGCTGCTGCGAGACGCGGAGGAGGGCGCAGTCGCAGCGCGCTTCGATCCGGGCGCTGCCGCCCAGCGGGTCGAACACCACCCGGTGACCGCTGGGCCTGTGGCGCAGCAGCCCTCGGCTGATGTCGAACTCGGCCGGGGAGGTGCGCAGGGCGGCAATCATCGGGCTTACATCGAGGTAGGCCATGTCGATCCTCCTGAAATGCCTCGCGGCGTGGAGGTCTCATCCCGGAGGATGCGGCGCACGTCCCGAGCGGCGACGGGTCGCCCGCGTCGCGAGGTCATCGTTCCGGCCAGATCGTCGAAGACGGGCCCCCGATCCCGGCTCGTGGTGGGCCTGGCCGCGATGTCCCACCCGCACCCGCCCCCCGGCACGGGCCGAAGCGGTTCTGCACAGTGGATGGAAAAATCATGGACCCATGGCCGGCCGAGTCAATCGGCTTCGACGGTCTTCGGGCGATACCGCCGATGAGCCGGCCGGTCTCCCCGTGGTCGGCAACGGCTTGGTGTGTCGCTGCAAAATACATTTCACACATGCATTTTCTGTTAATTGACATTTTGTCCTACAGGATTATGTATTGGCGATCGGGCCGCCGGGGTGGCGGCCACTCCGGATTCAATGCGATGTCGACGGTTTCTCTCTCCGGCGGGCAGGCAGCCGCCCCTCGTCTTGCCCCGACGGCCAATCTGCGCGTCGCTGGCCTGGCCGGGCTGGTGCTGATTGCCGGCGTGCTGCTGCTCTCCGCCGCGATCGATGCCCGTCAGGCCGCGCTCTACGTCCTGGGCGCGGCCCTCGGCGCGGTGCTCTACCACGCCGCCTTCGGCTTCACCTCGGCTTGGCGGGTGTTCATCGCCGACGGCCGCGGCGCCGGGCTGCGGGCGCAGATGGTGATGCTGGCGGTCGCCGTCCTGCTGTTCTTCCCGGCGCTGTCGGCCGGCACGCTGTTCGGCCAGCCGGTCGCCGGCAATGTCTCGCCGCTCGGCACCTCGGTGGTGGTCGGCGCCTTCATCTTCGGCATCGGCATGCAGCTCGGCGGCGGCTGCGCCTCCGGCACGCTCTACACCGTCGGCGGCGGTTCCACCCGCATGGTGCTGACGCTCGTCTTCTTCATCGTCGGCTCGGCGATCGGCGCCGCGCATCTGCACTGGTGGACGGCGCTGCCCTCGCTGCCGCCGGTGTCGCTGGTGACCAGCCTCGGGCTGTGGCCGGCGCTGCTGCTCAGCCTCGCCGCCTTCGCCGCGATCGCAGCCCTGACGGTGGTGCGGGAGCGTCGGCTTCACGGCGCCCTGGTGGCGGCCGAGCCGCCGGCGACGCGGGGTCTGCAGCGGCTGCTGCGCGGCCCCTGGCCGCTGATCTGGGGTGGCGTCGCCCTGGCGGTGCTCAACTTCGTCACCTTGGCCCTGGCCGGCCGGCCCTGGGGCATCACCTCGGCCTTCGCCCTCTGGGGCTCGAAGGCGGCGGCGCTGGTCGGCTTCGATCCGGCGAGCTGGCCCTACTGGTCGAAGCCGGCCAATGCCGCGGCGCTGAACGGCAGCATCCTGGCCGACGTCACCTCGGTCATGGATATCGGCATCATCGTCGGCGCGCTGGCGGCCGCCGGCCTCGCCGGGCGCTTCGCCCCGGTCTGGCGCATCCCAGCGCGCCAGGTCGCCGCCGCCGTGGTCGGCGGGCTGCTGCTCGGCTACGGCGCCCGGCTGGCCTATGGCTGCAACATCGGCGCCTATTTCTCCGGCATCGCCTCGGGCAGCCTGCATGGCTGGCTGTGGCTCGTCGCCGCCTTCTTCGGCAATGTCGCCGGCACCTGGCTGCGGCCGGCCTTCGGGCTGGAGGTGGAGCGGACGCCGCGTCTCACCGGCTGCTGACATAGGTCACCGATCCTCGCTACTCTGGCTGCCGAGGATCCAGATCACAGCGGTGCCGAGATGAGCTCCGAGACGCAGACTGCCGCCAACCCGCTGCTCGCAGAATGGAACACGCCGTTCGGCAGCCCGCCCTGGGAACGGATCTCGGTCGCGCATTTCCGCCCGGCCTTCGACGCCGCGCTGGCCGAGCATCTCCGCGAGATCGAGGCGATCGCCGGCGACCCGGCGGAGCCGAGCTTCGACAACACCGTCGCGGCGCTGGAGCGCAGCGGCCGGGCGCTGCGCCGGGTCGCCGGCGTGTTCTTCAACCTGACCTCGGCGCACAGCAGCGACGAATTGCAGGCGGTGGAGCGCGAGGTCGCCCCGCTGCTGGCCCGGCATCACAACGCGATCCAGCAGAACCCGGCGCTGTTCCGCCGGGTCGACTCGCTGTTCGCCCGCCGCGGCGAACTCGGCCTGACGCCGGAGCAGGAGCGGGTGCTGGAGCGCTATCATCTCGGCTTCACCCGCGCCGGTGCCGGGCTCGAGGACGGGGCGAAGCGCCGTCTGGCCGAGATCGTCGAGCGCCTGGCCACGCTCGGCACCGCCTTCGGCCAGAACGTGCTGGCCGACGAGAAGGCCTATGCTCTGGTGCTGGACGGCGAGGCCGACCTCGCCGGCCTGCCGCAGGAGCTGCGCGACGCGGCCGCCGCCGCGGCGGCGGAGCGCGGCTTGCCGGGCAAGCACGCGATCACGCTGGGGCGGTCGAGCGTCGAACCCTTCCTGCAGTTCTCCACCCGGCGCGACCTGCGCGAGACGGCGTTCAAGGCCTGGATCGCGCGCGGCGAGGGCGCGGCGTCCGACAACCGGCCGATCATCGCCGAGACCGTGGCTCTGCGGGCGGAGCAGGCGCGGCTGCTCGGCTACCCCAGCTACGCCCATTTCCGCCTTGCCGACACCATGGCCAAGACACCGGAGGCGGCACGGGACCTGCTGCACTCGGTCTGGCGCCCGGCCCGCGCCCGCGCTTTGCGAGAGCAGGAGAAGCTGCAGGCGCTGGTCGCGGCCGAGGGCGGTAATTTCGAGATCGCGGCCTGGGACTGGCGCTACTACGCCGAGCAGCAGCGCAAGCGGGAGTTCGACCTCGACGAGAGCGAGCTCAAGCCCTACCTGCAGCTCGAGCGCATGATCGCGGCCGCCTTCGACGTGGCGCATCGCCTGTTCGGCCTGTCCTTCACCGAGCGGCGCGACGTGCCGGCCTGGCACCCGGATGTCCGCACCTGGGAGGTGACGGGCCCCGACGGCCGCTTGGTGGGACTGTTCTACGGCGACTATTTCGCCCGGCCGTCGAAGCGCAGTGGCGCCTGGATGGAGGCGATCCGCGAGCAGGAGAATCTCGACGGCGAGGTGCGGCCGATCGTCGTCAACGTGATGAACTTCGCCAAGGCGGCGGAGGGCGCGCCGAGCCTGCTCAGCTTCGACGACGCCCGCACCCTGTTCCATGAGTTCGGCCACGCCCTGCACGGGCTGATGTCCGACCTGAGCTACCGGACCATCGCCGGCACCAATGTGGCGCTCGACTTCGTCGAGTTCCCGTCGCAGCTCTACGAGCACTGGCTGGAGCGGCCGGAGATCCTGCGCCGCCATGCGCTGCACTACCGCACCGGCGAGCCGATGCCGGAGGCGCTGCTGCAGCGGGTGCTGGCGGCCCGCACCTTCAACCAGGGCTTCGCCACGGCCGAATACGTCGCCTCGGCCCTGGTCGATCTCGACTTCCATGCGGCGGGCGCCGACGCCTCCGACCCGGCGGCCTTCGAGCTCGCGGCGCTGGACCGGATCGGCATGCCGTCCGCGATCGTGATGCGGCACCGGCCGCCGCACTTCCAGCACGTCTTCGCCGGCGGCGGCTATGCCGCCGGCTACTACAGCTATCTGTGGTCGGAGGTGCTGGATGCCGACGGCTTCGGCGCCTTCGAGGAGGCGGGCGACGTGTTCGACCCGGCGACGGCGCAGCGTCTGGCGGAGTTCGTCTATTCCGCCGGCTATCGCCGTGATCCGGCCGAGGCCTACCGCGCCTTCCGCGGCAGGCCGCCCGAACCGGAGGCGCTGCTGAAGAAGCGCGGCCTGGACGAAGCCGCCTGAGGGCCTCTACGCCCGCTCTTCTGCCCAGATCGCATCCAACCCTTCGCGATAGCTCGGATAGGCGAGGTGTACCCCGAGCTCCTCCGTGATCCGGTCGATCTTCAGCCGCTTGCACTCCGAATAGAACTCCCGGCCGAGCGGCGACAGGCCGGCCTGCTCGAACGGCACCAGCGGCGGCGGGTCGATGCCGAGCAGCCGGGCCGCGTGCTCGATCGGGTCGTTCGGGCTGGAGGGGTGGCCGTCGGCGACGTTGTAGACCGCGCCCGGATCCGGCCGGCGCATCGAGGCCATCAGCACGGTGCCGATGTCGTCGACATGGATGCGGTTGAACACCTGGCCCGGCTTGTCGATGCGTCGGGCGCGGCCGTGTCGCAACTGGTCGAAGGCGCTGCGCCCCGGCCCGTAGATGCCGGCCAGACGGAACACCTGCACCGGCACGCCGGTGTCCCGGAAGGCCGCGAACCAGGCGCGCTCCGCCTCCAGCCGTTTCCAGCCGCGCGGTGATCCCGGGGTCGGGTCGGCGGTCTCGTCGATCCAGGCCCCGCCGCGGTCGCCATAGACCGACGGGGTCGAGAGATAGCCGACCCAGCGCAGCTCGGGCAGCGCCCTCAGCGCCCCGGCCAGCGCCGGCACCGCCGGGTCGCCCGATTCCTCCGGCGAGATCGACTGGATCAGATGCGTGGTCCCGGCGAGCGCCGCAGGGTCGAGCGGCTGGCCCGGACCGAAGCCGTGGGCGTCGAAGCCTTCCTCGCGCAGCATCGCCAGCCTGTCGGCATCGCGGGTGGTGCCGGCGACCTGCCAGCCGAGATTGCGCAGCCGCCGCGCCAGCCGCGTCATGCTGTAGCCGAGGCCGAAGACGAAGAGCCGGCCGGGTCGCAGATCGTCCATCGGATGTCGCGTCTCTGTTGCCTTTCGGGGGACCGCTATAGCAATGTGGCGGCCGGGACGTCGACGGTGCGTCCCGCGACGCCCCCGGGATGCTCAAAGGCAACGGGGTCTTTGGACGGATAGATCCAAGCGATATCCGCGCGTGCCGCCCACCGTCCGCTGCCGGTCCTCGGGCCGGCCGTGCCGGCATGGCGTGGAGCCAGGAGGGCATGATGGCGGGCAAGCTGGGCGTGATGGTCTGCGGCCATGGCAGCCGGGACCAGGGGGCCGTGGACGAATTCGCCGCCGTGTCCCTGCAACTGCGCCGGCGCCTGCCGCAATACGAGGTCGATTACGGCTATCTCGAATTCGCCCGGCCGATCATCCGCGACGGGCTGGACCGGCTGCGCGCCAAGGGCGTGACCGAGGTGCTGGCGATTCCGGGCATGCTGTTCGCCGCCGGCCACGCCAAGAACGACATCCCGTCGGTGCTCAACACCTATCAGGCGCAGCATCCGGGCCTGACCATCCGCTACGGCCGCGAGCTGGGCATCGATGTGAAGATGCTGCGCGCCGCCGGTGAGCGGGTGCAGGAGGCGGTGGAGATCGCCGACGCGCGGCGTGAGGACGGGCCGATCGGGCGGCACGAGACCATGCTGGTCGTGGTCGGCCGCGGCGCGTCGGATCCCGATGCCAACTCCAATGTCGCGAAGGTCATGCGCATGCTGTGGGAGGGGATGGGCTTCGGCTGGGGCGAGACCGCCTATTCCGGCGTCACCTTCCCGCTGGTCGAGCCGGCGCTGGAGCATGCGGCCAAGCTAGGCTACCGCCGCATCGTCGTGTTCCCGTATTTCCTGTTCACCGGAATCCTGGTCGACCGGATCTACGACTCGACCGACGCGGTGGCGGCGCGCCACCCGGAGATCGAGTTCGTCAAGGCGCGCTACCTGAACGACCACCCGCTGGTGCTGGAGGCGCTGGAGGACCGGATCGCCGAGATCCTCGACGGCACCGGCAACATGAACTGCCAGATGTGCAAGTACCGGATGCAGGTCCTGGGCTTCGAGGCCGAGGTCGGCCTGCCGCAGGAGAGCCATCACCATCACGTCGAAGGCATCGGCAGCGGCCCGGCGCACCACCATCACGATCATGATCACGGGCACGGCCATCACCACGATCATGGGCACCACCATGATCACGACCATGATCACCACGATGGCCACGGCCACCATCACCATCATCACGGCGACGGCCGTCATCACCATCACGATCATGGGCACGGCCATAGCCATGACCATGGGCATCACCATCATCCCTATCCCCATGCCGACCACCCGCTGGGGCCGAAGAGCCTGAAGAAGGCCGGGTGAGGGGTGGGATGGAGCAAGCCTATCTCCGCGACCCGGAGGCGATCTATCGGCAGTCCTTCGCCACCATCCGGGCCGAGGCGCGGCTGGAGCGGTTTCCTCCGGACGTCGCCGGGCTTGCGGTCCGGGTGGCCCATGCCTGCGGCATGGTCGAGGTGGTCGACGACCTGGTCTTCACCCCCGATGTCGCCGCGCGGGGCCGGGCGGCGCTTCTGGCCGGCGCGCCGGTGCTGGTCGACTGCCGCATGGTCGAGGCCGGCATCATCCGCTCGCGCCTGCCGGCCGGGAACGAGGTCGTGTCCCTGATCGGTGATCCGTCGCTGCCGGAGCTGGCGCGCCGCCTCGGCACCACCCGCTCGGCCGCGATGGTCGAGCTGTGGCGCGACCGGCTGGACGGCGCGGTGGTAGCCGTCGGGAACGCCCCGACAGCCTTGTTCCGGCTGCTGGAGCTGCTGGAGGAGGGGGCGCCGAAGCCGGCCGCCATCCTGGGCTTTCCGGTCGGCTTCGTTGGCGCCGCCGAATCCAAGGCTGCCCTGGCCGAAAGCGGCGTGCCGTTCCTGACCCTGCCGGGCCGGCGCGGCGGCAGCGCCATGGCCTCGGCTGCCGTGAACGCCCTGGCGCGGGAGGGGATCTGATGACCCCCTGGCTCAGCGTGATCGGCATCGGCGAGGACGGGCTGGACGGCCTGTCGCCGGCCGCCCGCGCGCTCTATGACGCCGCCGAGGTCGTGGTCGGCGGCAAGCGGCATCTGGCGATGGTGCCGGAGGACGGCCGCCGCCGCATCCCCTGGCCGCCGCAGCTGGTGGCCCTGGTGCCGGAGATCGAGGCGCTGCGCGGCCGTCGCGTCTGCGTCCTGGCCAGCGGCGACCCGATGTGCTTCGGCGTCGGCGTCACCCTGTCCCGCCGCATCCCGATCGCGGAGATGGTGGTGGTGCCGGCGCCCTCGGCCTTCAGCCTGGCCTGCGCCCGGCTGGGCTGGCCGCTGGTCGAGGCCCGCATGGTGACGCTGCACGGACGGCCGCTGGAGCTGGTGGTGCCGCATCTGCAGCCCGGCGCGAAGATCCTGGTGCTCAGCGCCGACCGCGCCACCCCGGCACGGCTGGCCGAGCTGCTGCGCCGCACCGGCTGGGACCGCAGCGTCTTCATCGTGCTGGAGCGGATGGGCGGGGAGGGCGAGCGCCTCACCCGCGCCACCGCCGCGGAGTGGGACGGGCGCGAGGTCGACGATCTCAACACCATCGCCCTCGACTGCGTCGCCGGGCCGGAGACGCGCGTGCTGCCGCCCGTGTCGGGCCTGCCGGACGACGCCTTCGCCCATGACGGGCAGCTGACCAAGCGCGAGGTGCGGGCCGTGACGCTGGCGGCGCTGGCGCCGTCGCCGGGCCAGGTGCTGTGGGATGTCGGCGCCGGCTGCGGCTCGATCGCGATCGAATGGATGCGCTCAGACCCGCGCTGCCGGGCCGTGGCGATCGAGCGCGACGACGGCCGCCTGGCCCTGATCGCGCAGAACGCGGCGGCGCTGGGCACGCCCTTCCTGAAGGTGGTGCGCGGCGAGGCGCCGGACGCGCTGGCCGAGGACCTGCCGCGGCCGGATGCGGTGTTCATCGGCGGCGGCATCACGGCGGAGGGGGTGGTGGAGGCCTGCTGGGCGGCGCTGCCGCCGGGCGGCCGGCTGGTCGCCAATGTGGTGACGGCAGAAGGAGAGGCGGCGGCGATCGGCCATCAGGCCCGGCTCGGCGGCAGCCTGTCCCGCATCGCTGTATCACGGGCCGAGCCGGTCGGCGGCTATCACGGCTGGCGCCCACTGATGCCGGTGACGCAATGGGCCGCGGTGAAGCCCTGGGGTGCGAGTTGATGATTCGTCCCGGCTGCTTCGAAAGCGGAGCCCTCGTCTACCTCTCCCGCCTGGCGGGAGAGGTCGGACGTCCGCCAGGACGTCTGGGTGAGGGCTGGCACCGGCCTCGACAAAATCCCCTCACCCGGAGCCGCTTCGCGCCTCCGACCTCTCCCGCAAGCGGGAGAGGCAAAGGGAAACTCGGCGCAACCAAACTGCTCCGGAGAGGCGCATGAGCGGCACGCTCTACGGGCTCGGCGTCGGGCCGGGCGATCCGGAGCTGATCACACTGAAGGCGCTGCGGCTGCTGCGCGTGGCGCCGGTGGTCGCCTATCCGGCGCCGGATGTCGGCGACAGCTTCGCCCGGTCGATCGTGGCGCCGCATCTCCCGGGCGACCAGACGGAGATCGCCATCCGCGTGCCGATGCGGGTCGACCCGGCCCCCGCCCAGGTGGTTTACGACGCCGCGGCGATCGAGATCGGCGGCCATCTCGACGCCGGCCGCGACGTGGCGGTGCTCTGCGAGGGCGACCCGTTCTTCTACGGCTCCTTCATGTACCTCTTCGGCCGACTGGCGGAACGCCATCGGATCGAGGTGGTGCCCGGCGTCTCCTCGCTGTCCGCCTGCGCCGCCGCCACTGGCCTGCCGCTGGCCGCCCGCAACGACGTGCTGACCGTCCTGCCGGCGCCGCTGCCGGAGGAGGAACTGCGGCAGCGGCTTCGCGCCGCCGATGCCGTGGCGATCATGAAGCTCCGTCGGCACTTCAGGAAAATCGTGCAATTGCTTGAAGAAGAAAGCCTGTATATCGGCGCACGCTATATCGAGCGGGCCACGCTCGGGCAGCAGCGGGTGCTGCCCCTGGCCAAGGTCGATCCCGACACCGTGCCCTATTTCTCGATGATCCTGGCGCATCGGCGCGGGGCGGCGTGGCGATGACGGCGCTGATCACCCTGACTTCCGGTGGGCTCGCCACCGCGCAACGGCTCAAGCCGCTGCTGCCGGGCGTGCTGATCCACGCGCCGGCCTGCCGCGTCACCGGCGCCGATATCGCCTTCGGCAAGCTGGCCGACCATCTGCGAACCCTGTTCGCGGCGGGCGAGCCGATCATCGGCCTCTGCGCCGCCGGCGCGCTGATCCGCATCCTGGCGCCTCTGCTCTCCGACAAGCGCAGCGAGCCGCCGGTGCTGGCGGTGGCGGAGGACGGCAGCGCCGTGGTTCCGCTGCTCGGCGGCCATCACGGCGCCAACGAGCTGGCGCGGCGGGTGGCGCAGGCGCTGGGCGTCGCCCCGGCGATCACCACCGTCGGCGACCTGCGCTTCGGCGTGGCGCTGGACGACCCGCCGTCCGGCTGGCGCCTGTCGGAAGCCAGCGATTACAAGAGTTTCGCCGCCGATCTTCTGGCTGGCGAGACCGTTCGCCTCGATGGCGACCTGCCCTGGCTGGCCGATGCCGAGCTGCCGCTCGATCCCTCGGCGCACAAGGCGATCGTCGCCAGTGTCCGCACGCGGCCGCCCGATCCCGACCGGCTGGTCTACCACCCGGCGATGCTGGCGGTCGGCGTCGGTTGCGAGCGCGGCGCCGAGGCGGCGGAGATCGAGGCGCTGATTCGCAGCGCCCTGGCCGAGGCCGGGCTGGCCCTGGAGGCCGTGGCGACCTTGGTCTCGGTCGACCTCAAGGCCGACGAGGCCGGGCTGCAGGCGGCGGCGCAATCGCTCGGATTGCCGGTGCGGGTCTTCGATCCAGTGGCGCTGGAGGCGGAGACGCCGCGCCTCGCCAACCCGTCCGAGGTGGTGCTCCGGGAGATCGGCTGCCACGGCGTGGCCGAGGCGGCGGCTCTGGCCGCGGCTGGACCGCAAGGGCGCCTGGTGGTCGAGAAGCACAAGTCCCGCCGCGCCACCTGCGCCGTGGCGGAGGCGCCGGCGATTCTCGACCCGGAGCGGATCGGCCGGAAGCGCGGCACGCTGGCGCTGATCGGCATGGGGCCTGGCCGGGCCGACTGGCGGGCGCCGGAGGCCGACCGGCTGATCGCCCGGGCCACCGATCTGGTCGGCTACAGCCTCTATATCGACCTGCTCGGCCCGGCCGCCGCCGGCAAGGCGCGGCACGACTACAGGCTGGGCGAGGAGGAGTTGCGGGTGCGCGCGGCGCTGGACTTGGCGGCGGAGGGGCGGGATGTGGCCCTGATCTGCTCCGGCGACGCCGGCATCTACGCCATGGGCAGCCTGCTGTGGGAGCTGATCGAGCGCGGCGGCCGGCCGGACTGGCGCCGGGTCGAGGTCACCACGGTGCCCGGAATCTCGGCGATGCAGGCGGCCGCTTCCCGGATCGGCGCGCCGCTGGGCCATGATTTCTGCGCCATCTCGCTGTCCGACCTGATGACGCCCTGGCCGGCGATCGAGCGGCGGATCACCGCAGCGGCGGAGGGCGACTTCGTCGTCGCCTTCTACAACCCGGTGTCGCAGCGCCGCCGCAGCCAGCTGGCGCGGGCCCGCGAGATCCTGCTGGCGCACCGCCCGGCGGCGACGCCGGTGGTGCTGGGCCGCAATCTCGGCCGCGACGGCGAGACCCTCGTGGTCACCACACTCGGCGATCTGACCGTCGAGATGGTCGACATGCTGACCCTGGTGCTGGTCGGCTCCTCGGAAAGCCGGGCGCTGACGCTCGGCGACGGTACCCCGCGCGTCTACACGCCGCGCGGCTATGGCGACAAGCCGGAGGCGCAGCGGGCATGACCGTGCATTTCATCGGCGCCGGCCCCGGCGACCCGGACCTCCTGACCCTGCGGGGCCGCGACCTGATCGCCCGCTGTCCGGTCTGCCTCTATGCCGGCTCGCTGGTGCCGGAGGCGGTGGTGGCCCATGCGCCGCCGGGGGCGCGGGTGGTCGACACGGCGCCGCTGCATCTCGACCAGATCATCGCCGAGATCGAGGCAGCCCATGCCCAGGGCCAGGACGTCGCCCGGGTGCATTCCGGCGATCCGTCGCTCTACGGCGCGATCGCCGAGCAGATCCGCCGGCTGAAGGTGCTGGGCATCCCCTACACCATCACCCCCGGCGTGCCGGCTTTCGCGGCCGCTGCCGCGGCCTTGGGCACCGAACTGACGCTGCCGGACGTCAGCCAGACCGTGATCCTGACCCGGACCGCGATGAAGGCCTCGGCCATGCCGCCGGGCGAGGAGCTGGAGACGCTGGGCCGCTCCGGCGCGACGCTGGCAATCCACCTCTCGATCCGCAACATCCCGGCGGTGCGCCGGGCGCTGGAGCCGCATTACGGCGCCGACTGCCCGGTGGTCGTGGTGTACCGCGCCACCTGGCCGGACCAGCGGATCATCCACGGGACACTGGCCGACATCGGCGCCAGGGTGCGCGAGGCGAAGATCACCCGCACCGCGCTGATCCTGGTCGGCCGCGTGCTGGGCGACACCGAGTTCACCGACAGCGCCCTCTACGACCCGGCGCATGTCCATGTGCTGCGCCCGAAGCGCGGCACGAAAGTTGCGTCTGTGTGATACCGATGGTTGTGACGCCGATGGTCGTGATGCCCATGGTCCGAAACCCCGAATCGTCATGGCGAGCCCCGCAGGGGCGCGGCCATCCAGGGCTGCTCGCACCGGCCCCTGGATGGCCACGGCGCTTCGCGCCTCGCCATGACGGTGATGGTTGGCGGGCCGCTCAGCCTTCTTGCCTCTGCATGAACCTGACTATCTGACCCCTGGAGACCCTCCGATGCGATTTGCCAAGACCCTCGCCCTGACCGCGCTGGCGACGCTGCTGCCGGCGGCGGCCTATGCCCATCCGGGGCATGACGTGGTCGGCTTCTCGGCCGGCTTCGAGCACCCGTTCTCCGGCCTCGACCACATCCTCGCCATGGTCGCGGTCGGCATCTGGGCCGGCCAGGTCGGCGGCCGCTACATCTGGCAGGCGCCGCTGGCCTTCCTGACCCTGATGGCGCTGGGCGGCGTCGCCGGCATCCAGGGGCTCGGTCTGCCGATGGTCGAGCTCGGCATCGCCGGGTCGATCATCGTCTTCGGCGCGCTGATCGCGCTGGCGGTGCGGCCGGTGGCCTGGGTCGGCATGGCGGTGACCGGGCTGTTCGCCGTGTTCCACGGCTATGCCCATGGCGCCGAGATGCACCCGGACGGCTCGGCGCTGACCTACGGAATCGGCTTCATCGCGGCGACCGCGATCCTGCACGGCATCGGCATCGGCGCGGCGCTGGGCCTGAACCGGCTGCGCTTCGCCCCGGTGGAGCGCGCGCTGGGCGCGGCCATCGCCGTGGCCGGCCTGGTCATCGCGGCCGGCTGAGCCAGTCCAGCGCCCCGGCGACGTCAGGCACGGCCGGCGTCGCCGGGGGCGCCGGGCGCCGGATCATGACCACCGGGATCGCCGCCTCGCGCGCCGCCGCCAGCTTCGCCGCCGTGGCCTCGCCGCCGGCGTTCTTGGCGACGACGGCACGGATGCCGTGGCGCGCGATCAGGGCGCGCTCGCCCTCCAGCGTGAATGGGCCGCGCTCGCTCAGCAGCAGGCAGTCCGGCGGCAGGTCATCGGCTGCCGGCGGCTCGATCGAGCGCAGCACGAAGCGCAGGGCGTGGCAGCGCCTGAACGGCGCCACTTCCTGCCGGCCCAAGGTCAGCAGCACCGCAGAACCGGACGGCAGAACCCTTGCCAGCCGATCGGCCGCCTCGGCAGCGTCCGCCACATCGATCCAGCGGTCGCCCGGCTCCGGCATCCAGGCTGGCCGCTCGATCCGCAGCAATGGCACACCCAACCGGGTGCAGGCGGCCGCGGCGTTGGCCGAGATCGTCGCGGCGAAGGGATGGGTGGCATCGACCACCCGGTCGATCCGCTCCGCCCGCAGATACGCCGCCAGCCCGTCAGCGCCGCCGAAGCCGCCGACCCGCACCGTTCCGGGCAGCGCCGCCGGCGCCCGCGTGCGGCCGGCCAGCGAGGTGACGACGTCCCAGTCCCCCGCCTCGGCCAAAGCGCGGGCCAGCGCCGCCGCCTCCGTGGTGCCGCCGAGGATCAGCAGCCGCCTACCAGCCATCGGCGGCCCCCACCAGCCCGCCCTGGCGGTCGAACACCAGGATCTCGACCGCGACGCCGCTGCCCTCGACCACCCCTTGAGCCGTCGCCTGAGCCCGGCGTGCCACAAGGTCAGCCAGGGGAATGCCCGCGCCGGAGGCCAGGTCCAGCACCTGCTTGGCCGTGTTGGCGCGCCGCGCCTGCTCGACCATCCCGGCCGGGGCGCCGGCCTCGGCCAGCCGGTCGCCGAGCCAGTCGAAATCCACCTCGCTGCGGCCGGAATGCAGGTCGAGGAAGCCCTGCGCCAGCTTGGTCAGCTTGCCGAAGCCGCCGCCGATGGTCAGGCGCGGGATCGGATGCGCCCTCAGGTATTTCAGCAGCCCGCCGGCGAAATCGCCCATGTCGAGCAGCGCCGTGTCCGGCAGGCCGTAGCGGGCGACGACCGCGGCCTCGGAGGTCGACCCGGTGCAGCCGGCGACATGGGTCAGGCTCAGCGCCCGGGCGACATCGATGCCGCTGTGGATGGAATGGATCCAGGCGGAGCAGGAGAAGGGCACGACCACGCCGGTGGTGCCCAGCACCGACAGGCCGCCGACGATGCCGAGCCGCGGATTCCAGGTCTTCCGCGCCAGCCGCTCGCCATCCGGGATCGAGATCTCGACCACCACGTCGCCGGCATCGCCGTGCTCGGCGGCGATCCTGGCCACGGCCTCGGTCATCATCCGCCGCGGCACCGGGTTGATCGCCGGCTCGCCGGGCGGCACCGGCAGGCCGGGCAGGGTGACGGTGCCGACCCCCGGCCCGGCCTTGAAGGTGACGCCCGACCCGGCCTCGCCGCGCCGCACCTCGGCGATCACCAGCGCGCCATGGGTCACGTCCGGGTCGTCGCCGGCGTCCTTGACGATGCCGGCACGCGCCCAGCCGTCGCCGCGCCCTTCCAGCGCCAGGGCGAAGGCCGGCGTCTCGCCGCGCGGAAGGGTGATCGCCACCGGGTCCGGGAAGCGGCCAGTCAGCAGCGCGGTGGTGGCGGCGGCGGTCGCGGCGGTGGCGCAGGCGCCGGTGGTCCAGCCGCGCCGCAGCGGTCCCTCAGGTTTGCGGGCCATGATGGGTTTCGATACAGGAAGCGTCGCAGCCTGCCTAGCGGCGGCGGCGCATGGCTCTTAAGGTTCCGGTGATGGTTGATCTCCCGCTGTCCTTCCCCGAGTTTCAGCCCGGCTGGGTCTGGCTGGTCGGCGCCGGCCCCGGCGATCCCGGCCTCCTAACCCTGCACGCGCTGCACGCGCTGCGCTCGGCCGATGTCGTGGTCTATGACGCGCTGGTATCCGACGCGATCATCGGCCTGGCCGCGCCGGGCGCAGTGCTGGAATTCGCCGGCAAGCGTGGCGGCAAGCCCTCGCCCAAGCAGCCCGACATCACGGCCAAGCTGATCCAGCTCGCCCGGGCCGGCAAGCGGGTGCTGCGGCTGAAGGGCGGCGACCCGTTCGTCTTCGGCCGGGGCGGGGAGGAGGGGCTGGCCTTGGTCGAGGCTGGCATCCCGTTCCGCATCGTCCCCGGCATCACCGCGGGCGTCGGCGGCCCGGCCTATGCCGGCATCCCGGTGACGCATCGCGACACCAACCACGCCGTTACCTTCCTGACCGGCCACGACGCCACCGGAGACGTTACCGCCGGGGTCGCCTGGGACGCGATCGCCCGCGGCTCCCCGGTGATCGTGGTCTATATGGCGATCAAGCACATCGCCCGGATCGCGGCCCATCTGATCGAGGGCGGTCGGTCGCCCGCCGAGCCGGTGGCGGTGATCAGCCGGGCGACGACGTCGCAGCAGCGGGTGCTGGAGACCACGCTGGCCCGGGCGGCGGAGGATGTCGCGGTCCAGGGCATCGAAGCCCCGGCGGTGGTCGTGGTGGGCGAGGTAGTGCGCCTGCGCGCGGCGCTCGACTGGCTCGGCGCGTTGGAGGGCAGGAAGCTGACCCCGGACCCGCTCGGCACGCGCGGGAAGGGCGAGGCGGCGTCCTAGCCATGCCTGTGCCCGCCCTGATGATCGCGGCGCCGGCCTCCGGCAGCGGCAAGACGGTGGTGACGCTGGGCCTGCTGCGCCATCTGCGCGATCGCGGCGTCGCGGTGGCCTCGGCCAAGTCCGGGCCGGATTATATCGACCCCGCTTTCCACGCCGCGGCCAGCGGTCGGCCCTGCGTCAATCTCGACGCCTGGGCGATGCGGCCGCAGACGCTGGACGCGCTGGCGGCGCGGCAGACGGAGGGGGCGGAGCTGCTGGTGGTCGAGGCGGCGATGGGGCTGTTCGACGGCGCCCCAGGGCCGGGATCGGTCGGCGACGGCTCTGCTGCCGACCTCGCCGCCCGTTTCGGCTGGCCGGTGGTGCTGGTGCTGGACGCCGGCGGCCAGGGCTTCTCCGCCGCCGCGGTGCTGGCCGGCTTCAAATCCTTCCGCGACGACGTCCGGGTCGCCGGTGTGATCTTCAACCGGGTCGGCAGCGCCCGGCACGAAGCGGTGCTGCGCCGCGCCGCCGCCCATGCCGGCCTGCCGGTGCTCGGTTTCATCCCGCGTCTGCCGGCGTTGGCGCTGCCCTCCCGCCATCTCGGCCTGATCCAGGCCGGCGAGCATGCGGCGCTGGAGGCCTTCCTGGCTGCGGCCGGGCAGGTGGTTGGGGCGAAGGTGGATGTCGATGCGCTGCGCCGTATTTGCCTCACGACAGAAGAAATCCTCCCCCTCCCCTTGCGGGAGGGGGTAGGGGGAGGGGACTCGGGCCGAAAGAGCGGGCAGGGCCAGCACTCTTCGATCGACATACCCCTCCCCCTTCCCCCCTCCCGCAAGGGGAGGGGGAGTGTTGAGAGATTCGTCCTCCCACCGCTCGGCCAACGCATCGCCGTGGCCCGGGACACGGCCTTCGCCTTCGCCTATCCGCATCTGCTGGCTGCCTGGCGCGAGGCGGGGGCGGAGATCCTGCCGTTCTCGCCGCTGGCCGACGAGGGGCCGGACGCCTCGGCCGACGCGGTTTACCTCCCCGGCGGCTATCCTGAGCTCCATGCGGACCGGCTCTCCGCCAGCCGCCGCTTCCTCGACGGGCTGCGCGCGGCGGCGGGGCAGGGTCGGGCGGTCTATGGCGAATGCGGCGGCTACATGGTGCTGGGCGCCGGCCTCACCGATGCCGAGGGCCGGCGTCACGCCATGGCCGGGCTGCTGCCGGTCGAGACCTCCTTCGCCGAGCGCCGGCTGCACCTAGGCTACCGCCAGACGACACTGGCCGCCGCGACGCCGCTCGGCGCCGCCGGCACGGCCTGGCGCGGGCATGAATTCCACTACGCCTCGA
This sequence comes from Inquilinus limosus DSM 16000, assembly GCF_000423185.1. Classification (GTDB taxonomy): domain Bacteria; phylum Pseudomonadota; class Alphaproteobacteria; order DSM-16000; family Inquilinaceae; genus Inquilinus; species Inquilinus limosus. Next base: position 84,977 of record NZ_AUHM01000020.1, read on the forward strand.
TCCTGTCCGAAGGACCGGGCGAGGCGCTGTTCGAGGCCTGGGACGCCGAGGGCGCGCCGCTAGGCCCGATGGGCCGGCGCGCCGGCTCCGTCTTCGGCTCCTTCTTCCATCTGATCGACCGGGCATGAACATGGTTCCGCATGGCGGCGATCTCGCCGCGGCCGAGGCCCGCTGGGGCCGCCCAGCCGAGGGCTGGCTCGACCTCTCCACCGGCATCAACCCGATGCCCTATCCGATCCCGGCGATCGACTCCGCCGCGTGGCACCGGCTGCCGCAGCACGACCGGATGGGCGAGCTGCTGGAGACCGCCCGAGCCTGCTACGCCGCCCCGGCGGACGCGCCGATCGTCGCCGCGCCCGGCACCCAGATCCTGATCCAGCTGCTGCCCCGGCTGCGTCCTGGCGTCCGGGTGGCGATCCTCGGCCCGACCTATGGCGAGCACGCCGCCTGCTGGTCCGCGGAGGGCACCGCGGTGGCAACCGTCGGCTCGCTCGAGGAGGCCGCGGCGGCGGATGTCGTCGTGCTGGTCAACCCGAACAACCCGGACGGCCGTATCGTTTTGCCCGAGCGCCTGCTGGCCCTGGCCGAGGGTCTGGCGGCGCGCGGCGGTCTTCTGGTGGTCGACGAGGCCTTTGCCGAGGTGACGCCGTGGGCCAGCGTCGCGGTGGAAGCCGGGCGCCCGGGCCTGCTGATTCTCCGATCGTTCGGTAAATTCTTCGGCCTGGCCGGCATCCGGCTCGGCTTCGCGCTCGGCCCGGCGGCGGAGATCGACCGGCTGGCACGCCTCCTTGGCCCCTGGGCGGTGCCGGGACCGGCGATCGAGATAGGCATCGCCGCGCTGTCGGACCATGGCTGGCAGGAGGAGGCTCGGAAGCGCCTGTCGGTCGGCGCCGAACGGCTTACGGCGCTGCTCCTCGCCCGTGGCTGCGCCGATCGCGGCGGCACCGACCTGTTCCGGCTGGTCGAGCATCCGGAGGCGGCACAGCTCTGGGACCGGCTCGGCCGCGCCGGCATCCTGGTCCGGCCCTTCCCGGACCGGCCGACGTTGCTGCGCTTTGGCCTACCGGGCAACGAGGAGGGGTTTGCCCTGCTCGCCGCCGCGCTCGGCTGAGCCCAGATCTGTTTTAAACTTAAAGCATTTCGTGATTAGATGAACGCAAGCGCTTCCGCCCGACGGAGGCGCGTGAAAGACTGGCGGCGCGACCGTCGGCGTGCGGCAAGAAAGAGGGGAGAGCATCATGGCGAGACGCGTTCCGGCCCTGCTCGCGGCCGTGCTGATGGCGGCGGCGCTGCCGTCCGGCGCGCAGGCGGAAGAGGGCAAGCTCAAGATCGGCTTCATGGCCACGCTCTCCGGCCCGCCGGCGGCGCTGGGCCAGCACATGCGCGACGGCTTCCTGCTCGGGGTCAAGGAGCTGGACGGCAAGCTCGGCGGGCTGCCGACCGAGGTGGTGGTCGAGGATGACGAGCTGAAGCCCGACGTGGCCGTCAACAAGGTGCGCAAGCTGCTGGAGAGCGACCAGGTCGACATCGTCGTCGGCGTCGTCTTCTCCAATGTCATGATGGCGATCGCCAAGCCGGTGACCGGCGCCGAGAAGATCCTGATCAGCCCGAATGCCGGGCCGTCGCCCTTGGCCGGCAAGGGCTGCAGCCCGTATTTCTTCTCGGTCTCCTACCAGAACGACCAGAACCACGAGGTCATGGGCAAATACGCCCAGGACAAGGGCTGGGCCAAGGTCGCGCTGATCGCCCCGAACTACCAGGCCGGCAAGGACGCGCTGGCCGGCTTCAAGCGCCACTACAAGGGCGAGGTGGTGGAGGAGATCTACACCCAGGTCAACCAGCAGGATTTCTCGGCCGAGCTGGCGAAGATCGCGGCGGCCGAGCCGCAGGCGGTGTTCGTGTTCATGCCCGGCGGCTCCGGCGTCAACCTGGTGCGGCAGTACCGCCAGGCGGGCCTGGCCGAGCGCATCCCGTTCCTGTCCGCCTTCACCGTCGACGAGACGACGCTGCCGGCGACCAAGGACGCCGCGCTCGGGCTCTTCGCCGGGGCGCAATGGGCGCCGAACCTGGACAATCCCGCCAACAGGGCCTTCGTCGCCGCCTTCGAGAAGGAATACGGCTACCCGCCGGCGCTTTACGCCGCCAATGGCTACGACGCCGCCAAGCTGATCGACGCCGCGATCCGCCAAGCCGGCGGCAAGACCGATGCGGGGACGCTGAAGACCGCCATTCGCGACGCGAAGTGGACCAGCGTCCGCGGCGACTTCGCCTGGAACAAGAACAACTTCCCGGTCCAGGACTTCTATTTGACCGAGGTGGTGAAGCGCGACGACGGCAAGATCGTCACCAGCCGGGTCGAGACCGTGTTCCCGGACTACGGCGACGCCTACGCCGACCAGTGCTCGATGGATTGAACGGAAGGACGGCCGGCCGGTGAGCACCACCCTCCTGGTCGTCCAGACCCTGAACGGGCTGCAGCTCGGCGTGCTCCTGTTCCTGATCGCGGCCGGGCTGACGCTGGTCTTCGGGGTGATGGACTTCATCAACCTGGCGCACGGCGTCCAGTACATGCTGGGCGCCTATTTCGCCGTCGCCTGCTACGGGCTGACCGGCCATTTCCTGCTGGCCCTGCTGCTGGCGCTGGCGGCGGCGCTGCTGCTGGGCCTGCTGCTCGAGGTGCTGATGTTCCGGCATCTCTACGGCCGCAGCCATCTCGACCAGGTGCTGGCGACCTTCGGGCTGATCCTGTTCTTCAACGAGGCGGTGCGGGCGCTCTGGGGCTCGGCACCGCTGAGCTACCCGATGCCGGAGGCGCTGTCGGGGTCGATCGCGCTGATGCCGGGCCTGCTGTACCCCGTCTACCGCCTCGCCGTGCTGGCGGCCGGGCTCGGCGTCGCCCTGCTGCTCTGGCTTCTGATCACCCGGACGCGGGTCGGCATGCGCGTCAGGGCCGGGGCCAGCAACGCCGACATGGTCTCGGCCCTCGGCGTCAACATCCGCCGGCTGTTCATGATCGTGTTCGGCGTCGGCACCATGCTGGCGGGCTTCGCCGGCGCCCTGGCCGGGCCGATCTTCGCGGTCGAGCCGAACATGGGCGACAACTTCCTGATCCTCGCCTTCGTCGTCATCGTCATCGGCGGCATCGGCTCGATCAAGGGCGCCTTCATGGCGTCGCTTCTGGTCGGGCTGGTCGACACGCTCGGCCGCTCCTTCGCCACCGACCTGTTCCGGCTGGTGCTGGCGCCGGCCGCGGCCAACCAGGTCGGGCCGGCGCTGGCCTCCATGCTGATCTACCTGCTGATGGCCGCGATCCTGTTCTGGCGTCCGGCCGGGCTGTTCCCCGCCCATGGCCAGTGACGCGATGACCGGGGCTGCGACCCGGCAATCCTCTTTCGCACTGCGCTCCGTCTGGCCGGCGCTGCTGATCTTCGTCCTGCTGGCGCTGGTGCCGGTCGCGGCGCCGCTGCTCGGCGGCGGCAGCTATCCGCTGACCGTCGCCGGCCGGATCATGATCTTCGCCATCGCCGCGGTCAGCCTCGACCTGATCCTCGGCTATGGCGGGCTGGTGTCCTTCGGCCATGCCGCCTTCATCGGCCTCGGCGCCTATGCCGTCGGCATCCTGATGGATTCGGGATGGGAGGAAGGGCTGCTGCTGTTCCCGGCCGCGATGCTGGCCGCCGCGCTCTTCGCCCTCCTGACCGGCGCGGTGTCGCTGAAGACCCGCGGCGTGCACTACATCATGATCACGCTGGCGTTCGGGCAGATGGCCTATTTCACGATGACCAGCCTGTCCGCCTATGGCGGCGACGACGGGCTGACGCTGTGGTCGCGCCCGCTGGTCGCCGGCTTCGATTGGCTGAACGATCGGTCAGCCTTTTACTACGTAGTGCTGGTCCTGCTGGTCGCCGCCTGGGCGCTGTGCCGCGCCGTCACCCGGTCGCGCTTCGGCCGGGTGCTGCGCGGCTGCCGCGAGGACGAGGAGCGGATGCGCGCCCTCGGATACGACCCCTTCGCCTACCGCCTCGCCGCCACCGTCATCGCCGGGGCCCTGGCCGGGCTGGCCGGGGCGCTGCTGGCGGTCCAGGCCGAGTTCGTCAGCCCGGCCTACATGTCCTGGCAGCGCTCGGGCGAGCTGATCGTGATGGTGGTGCTGGGCGGGATCGGCAGTCTGCACGGCGCCATCGTCGGCGCCGCCGCCTTCCTGCTGGCCGAGGAGCTGCTGTCCGGCGTCACCGAGCATTGGCGGATGATCTTCGGGCCACTGCTGATCCTGGTGGTGCTGTTCCTGCGCGGCGGGCTGGGCGGCCTGCTGGGGGCGGTGCGGCATGACTGAGCCGGTGCTGACCGTGCAGGGCCTGTGCAAGCGCTTCGGAGCGCTGGCGGTGACCGAAGCGGTGAACTTCGACGTTCGTCCCGGCGAGATCCACGCCCTGATCGGCCCGAACGGCGCCGGCAAGACCACGCTGATCCAGCAGATCTGCGGCCGTCTGGCGCCCGATGCCGGCACCATCCGCTTCCTGGGTGAGGACGTCACCCGCCTGCCGGCGCATCGAAGGGCGCAGCGCGGCCTGGCCCGCACCTTCCAGATCACGCGGCTGCTGCCCGGCTTCACGACGCTGCAGAACGTGGCGGCGGCGGTGCAGCGCCGCCGCGGCTCCAGCTTCCGTTTCTTCCGGCCGGTCGGGCGGGACGCTGAGATCAACGCGGCGGCCCGGGCGCTGCTGCAGCGGGTCGGCCTTGCAAGCCGCGCCGACATACCGGCCGCGGCGCTGAGCCATGGCGAGAAGCGCCAGCTCGAGCTCGCCATGGCCCTGGCGCTGGAGCCGAAGCTGTTGGTGCTGGACGAACCGATGGCCGGAACCGGCCAGGAGGAGACGGCGCGGCTGGTCGGGCTGCTGCGCGGCCTGGCCGGGACCGTGCCGATGATCCTGGTCGAGCACGACATGAGCGCGGTCTTCGCCCTGGCCGACCGCATCTCCGTGCTGGTCTATGGAAAGATCATCGCCACCGGCGCGCCGGACGAGATCCGCGCCAGCCCCGAGGTCCGCGCCGCCTATCTCGGCGAGGAGGCGGCGTGACCGCCCTCCTGGAGATCGAGGGGCTGGAGGCCGGCTATGGCGGCGCCCAGGTGCTGTTCGGCGTCTCCTTCCGCGTGGCATCGGGAGAGATCGCGACCCTGCTGGGCCGCAACGGCATGGGCAAGACCACGACCATCCGCAGCCTGATGGGCCTGCTGCGCCCCCGCGCCGGCCGCATCCGGTTCGAGGGGACCGACATCACCGGCCAGCCGCCCTACCGCATCGCCCAGGCCGGCATCGGGCTGGTGCCGGAAGGGCGACAGGTCTTCCCGACCCTGACGGTCGAGGAGAACCTGGTCGCCACTGCTGCCGACCGCTTCGGCCGGGCCGCGCCCTGGACCCTCGACCGGGTCTATGCCGTCTTCCCGCGGCTGGCGGAGCGGCGGCGGCACCGCGGCAGCCAGCTCTCCGGCGGCGAGCAGCAGATGCTGGCGATCGGCCGGGCGCTGATGACCAATCCGAAGCTGCTGGTGCTGGACGAGGCGACCGAGGGTCTGGCGCCGCTGATCCGGGCCGAGATCTGGGACTGCCTCGACCGGCTGAAGCGCGAAGGCCAGTCGATCCTGATCGTCGACAAGAATCTCGACGCCCTGCTGCGCCTGGCCCAGCGCCATGCCGTGATCGAGAAGGGCAGGGTGGCGTGGAGCGGCACCAGTGCCGAGCTCGCCGCGGCAGAGGGGATACGGGAGCGCTATCTCGCGCTATGATCGGGGTATCGCCGCCAGTCCGGGGGTCACCGATGAACACCGCCAATCTCCAACTCGAAGGCGTCTACGCCGCCCTGACGGCGCTGATGACGGCGCTGCGGGACAAGGGCCTGCTCAGCCAGGACGAGATCGACCAGGCTCTGGCGAAGGCCGAGGCCGGCCTTGTCGGCGACTCCCGGCGCCCGGCCGAGGTCAGCGCCGCCAATGTCGAGGCGATCTGTTTTCCCCTGCGCTATCTCCGCTTGGCCAACCGGGCCGCGGCCGAGGAGCCGGCGCCGTCCTTCTCGGTCCTGGCGGCTCGGGTCGGGCAGAGCAAGGTGCGGATCAATCTGTCTGACAAATAGCCGTTGCGCCGCCTCCCGAGCGCTGCCAGAGTTCCATCGGGGCTCGGAAGAAGCCTCGTGTGGCTGTTGTTCGACAGCACGATACTGGGAGGACGTCCATGGGCGATCGCGAGCATCGCAGCAGGCGTGATTTCATCATGGCCGCGGCGGCCACGGCCGGCGCGGCGGCCGCGCTCGGTGGCCTGGATTTCAAGATGGCGGCGCAGGCGGCGGAAGCCGTCGGCCGGTCCGAGAAGCCGCTGAGGGCGGCCTTCTCCAACGCCGGCCTGCAGGCCACCTGGTGCGCCCAGGGCAAGCAGGCGGCGGAATACTGGGGCAAGCTGTTCAACGTCGAGATCACCTGGTTCGACGGCGAGCTGGCGGCGCCGAAGCAGCGCGCTGCGATCGACAACATGGCCTCCCAGAAGTGGGACTTCGTGGCGATCCAGGCCTTCGGCATCGGCACCCTGACCCAGCCGGTGCAGAAGATGATCGACGCCGGCATTCCGGTGATCGACATGGACACGCTGATCGCGCCGCTGGACCAGATCAACGTCCACAGCTTCCTGGCCCCGGACAACGAGTTCATGGGCGCGTCGGTGACCCAGGCGCTGTGCAACGCCATCAACGGCGAGGGCACCATCATCATGACCCAGGGCGCGCTCGGCCACACCGGGGCGCAGGGGCGGGCGCGCGGCTTCGAGTCGGTGGTCAAGCAGTTCCCGAAGATCGAGGTGCTGAACACCGACCCCGCCGACTGGGACGTGTCGAAGACGGCCCGGCTGTGGGAGACGCACCTGACCAAGTATCCGAAGATCAGCGCCGCCTTCTTCCACAACGACGACATGGCGCTGGCCGCCTACAACGTGATGAAGGCCCGCAACCGGACCGACATCCTGATCGGCGGCGTCGACGCCATGCCGCCGGCGATCCAGGCGGTGGCGGACGGGCGCATGTTCGCCACCGTGCGCAACCCGTCCTGCCGCATCCATGGCGGCGCGGTGATCGCCGGTGTGGCGGCGGTCGTCGGCGGCGAGAAGACCGGCCCGGGCGGCATCCCGAAATCCGTGGTCACCGACGGTCCGGTCGTGACCAAGGCGAACGCGGCCGGGATGCAGTGGATGCAGGATCACTTCCTGATCTGACCGTGGCTGTCCGGTCGAGCGAGCAAAATGCAAGCAGGCAGTCGGCTCCCGAGCCGAACCCTCAATTTTAACCTGTCATGCCCGGGCTTGACCCGGGCATCCAGAGGATATCGGGACCCTCTGGATTGCCGGGTCAAGCCCGGCAATGACAATGGGGACTTGGGGCGAACCCTCGGCCGGACGGCAGTGGACAGACCCGCACGATGACACAGCCCCCTGTGCTCGAGCTCAGCGGCATCTCGAAGGCGTTCGGCGGCGTCCGGGCCCTTCGGGATGTCGACTTCGCGCTCAAGGCCGGCGAGATCCACGGCCTCGTCGGCGAGAACGGCGCCGGCAAGTCGACCCTGATGAAGATCATCGCCGGCGTGCATTCGGAGTATGAGGGCCGGATGCGGATCGACGGCCGCGAGGTCCGGTTCCGCTCGGCCCGCGACGCGCTGGCCGCCGGGGTCGGCATGGTGCATCAGGAGCTGAGCATCGTGCCGGATCTCAGCGTGGCCGAGAACGTGTTCCTCGGCTCGCAGCCGCTGACCAAACTCGGCATCGTCGACTGGGCCGGCATGCGCCGCGCGGCGGGGGAGCAGCTGCGGCGCCTCGGCATCGACCTCGACCCGCGCACGCTGGCCGGCGCCCTGCCGATCGGGCTGCAGCAGCTGATCGAGATCGCCCGGGTGCTGTTCTCCGGCGCGCGCATCATCATCCTGGACGAGCCGACCTCGGCCCTGTCGCCGCCGGAGATCGAGCGGCTGTTCGGCGTGCTGCGGCGGTTGCGCGACGAGGGGCGCAGCTTCGTCTTCATCTCGCATTTCCTCGACGACATCCTGCGGATCTCCGATTCGGTGACGGTGTTCCGCAACGGCCAGCGCGTGATGTCGGCCGCGGCCGCCGAGACCGACAAGGCGATGCTGATCGACCGCATGATCGGCGCCGGCCATGACGAGCTGGAGGAGAGCTATACCGGCGAGTTCCGGCTCGACCCCAAGCCCGGCCATCCGGTGGTGCTGTCCGTCGACAGGCTGTCGCTGGCCGGCCGCTACCGCGACATCTCGCTCGAGGTGCGGGCCGGCGAGGTGCTGGGCATCTACGGCTTCATGGGCTGCGGCCAGCTGGAGCTGGCGCGGACCCTGTTCGGCAAGCTGCGCGCCGATGGCGGCCGGGTCTCGGTGGCGGGGCAGCCGGTGCAGCTCTCCAGCACCGCCAAGGCGCGCCGGGCCGGCATCGCCTTCGTGCCGGAGAGCCGTCGGGCGATGCTGTTCCACCACGAGCCGATCTACAAGAACGTCTCGATCAGCATCCTCGACCGGATCTCGCGCTGGCTGCTGCGGCCGGAGGCCGAGCGCGGCATCGCCCGCAAGCACGTCGAAAGGCTGCGCATCCGGACCCCGCATGTCGATGCCGAGCTCGGCGCGCTGTCGGGCGGCAATCAGCAGAAGGTGGCCTTGGCCAAGTGGCTGACCTACGCGCCGCGCGTGCTGATCCTCAGCGAGCCGACCCGCGGCATGGATGTCGGCGCCAAGGAGGATGTGGTCGGCATTGTCCGGGGCCTGCGCGACCAGGGCATCGGCGTCGTGGTGGTCTCGGCGGAGCCCGAGACGGTGCTGGCGCTGGCCGACCGCATCCTGGTGATGCGCAAGGGCCAGATCGCGCGTGAATTCGCGGAAGGCACGGTCAGCAAGGACCGCCTGCTCGAGGCGGCGTGACAGGGGACGGAAAGCGGATGGACGCGCAGATCAAATCGGCCGGCAGCTCCGGCTCCAGGCTCGGCGCTCTGCTGGGCAGCCAGCTGCGCAACATCGCCCCCTTCATCACGCTGATCGCGCTGCTGGTGTTCTTCGGCATCGCCAGCCCGTCCTTCCTGACGCTGGACAATTTCAGCAATATCCTGAACCAGGTGTCGGTCACCGCGATCATCGCCGTCGGCCTGACCTTCGTCATCCTGTGCGCCGAGATCGACCTGTCGGTCGCCGCCATCGCCAACGCCACCGGCATCGTCGTCGCCTTCCTGACGGTGCAGGAATCCTATGTGAACATCGCCAATGTGCCGCTGCCGGGCTGGGCCGCGATCCTGGTGGCGCTGGCGAGCTGCGTGGTGCTGGGCCTGGTCAACGCCTTCGGCGTGACGCGGATCGGCATCCCGTCCTTCATCATGACGCTGGCGATGATGCAGATCGGCGCCGGCATCTGCGCCATGCTGGTGCGCGGCCAGATCGCCTACGCCGTGCCGCCGCTGATCGTCACCCTCGGCTCGGGCTCGATCGGCGGCATCCCCTGGATCGTGATCGTGGCCGGGCTGACGCTGCTGATTGCGCATCTGGTGCTGACCTATACGCGCTTCGGCCGCTACGTCTACATGGTCGGCGGCAACCGCGAGGCGGCGGAGTTCTCGGGCGTCAACGTTCGGGTGATCATCGGCGCGGTGCTGGTGATCTCGGCCGTCTGCTCCGGCATCGCCGGCATGCTCGGCGTCGCCTATTTCGGCAGCGCCCAGCAGAACGAGTTCGACACCTTCCTGCTCGATGCCATCGCCGCCGTGGTGGTCGGCGGCACCAGCCTGTTCGGCGGCCGCGGCGGCATCGGCAACACCATCATCGGCGTGCTGATCCTGGGCGTGCTGAACAACGGCTTGGACCATGTCGACATCGACAGCTTCCTGAAGATCCTGATCCGCGGCCTGATCCTGCTGGCGGCGCTGGTGATCAACGTCTACGCCCAGCGCCTGCGGACGGTGCGGGACACGGGCGGCTCCGCTTGACGCCGCCACCGTGATCCCCATCTAGGGGACGCCCGGCGCTCCCTTCGTCGAGGTGATGCATCAGAGACGCCGAGGACCACGCGAGCCCATGACAAGCACGAAGGCCGGCCCCGACAACGCCTCGGGCGACCACGAGGATATCCTGTATCCGGAGGCGGTTCCGTTCGTGCTGTTCCATCTCGCCGCCTTCGCGGCGATCTGGACCGGGATCACCTGGCAGTCCCTCGTGATCTGCGCCGCGCTCTACGTCGTGCGTATCTTTGCCATCGGGGCCGGCTATCACCGCTATTTCGCGCACCGCGCCTATTCGACCAGCCGGACCTTCCAGTTCATCCTGGCCTTCCTGTCGCAAAGCACGGCGCAGAAGAGCGTGCTGTGGTGGGCGGCCAAGCACCGGCACCACCACCAGCATTCCGACACCGAGCAGGACGTGCATTCGCCCCGGCACCGGGGCTTCGTCTACGCCCATCTCGGCTGGATCTTCTCGACCCGCCACCGCACGACGGATCTGACGAAGATCGCCGATTTCGCGCGCTACCCCGAGCTGATGTGGCTGCACAAATACGAGCTGGCGCCGGCCGTCGTCCTGGCTGTCATCGCCTTTCTGATCGGCGGCTGGCCCGGGCTGGTTGTCGGCTTCGTCTGGAGCACGGTGCTGGTCTACCACGCCACCTTCAGCATCAACTCGCTGGCCCATGTTCACGGCCGCAAGCGCTACGTCACCGGCGACGACTCCCGCAACAACTGGCTGCTCGCGCTCCTCACCCTGGGCGAGGGCTGGCACAACAACCACCACGCCTATCAGAGCAGCGTGCGCCAGGGCTTCAAGTGGTGGGAGATCGACCCGACCTTCTACATCCTGAAGGCGCTGTCCTGGTGCGGCGTGGTCTGGAACCTGAAGACCCCGCCCGAGGCCGTGCTGCGCAACGAGCAGCGGCTCGGCACCAAGATCATCGAGCGTGCGGCGGCCGAGCTGGCGGCGAGCTTCCCCAGTGAACGCATCGCGACGGCCGTGCGAGAGGCGCTGGCTCATGCCCATGCGCCGACCCTGTCCGACCTCCAGGACACCCTGGCGGCGGCACAGAACAAGACTGCGGAGCTGCTGGCCAAGGCGCATATCCCGGCCCTGCCGACGCGCGACGACATCCGGGCGCGTGCCACGTCCATGTTCGCCCGAACGCGGTCGATGGAGGACATCGTCGACCGGGCCCACCGCCTGGTCCTGGAAGCGGTCGGCAAGCGCCTGACCACGGCCTGAGCACGAGACGCTCGACGCGGCGCCGATTGACCGGCCGCTACGCGCCGCCTACTGTGCCGCAATCGCGCAGCCGGTTCCCCGAAGGCGGACGCCCGAAGGGATGAAAAGGGAACGCGGGACGGTCGATCCCTTCGGGAGACCTGATCCGCGGCTGCCCCCGCAACTGTAGGCGGCGAGCCGACCTCCGACAGCCACTGGCCGATGGCCGGGAAGGCGGAGGCAGGCGAGGACCCGCGAGCCAGGAGACCTGCCGGCGAGGCGATGCGTGCGAACCGCCGGGCGGGGTGTACCGGTGGCGCGGGATGCGCGGCGCCTTCGGGCACCGACTCCGGCGTCCGAGCCCCTTCCGGCCGAGCGAGGGGCGTGGCGTGAAGCATCGACCAAACCATGGCTGAGCTGCCGGCGGTGACGCTGGTGCTGGGCGGCGCCCGGTCGGGCAAGAGCCGCCATGCCGAGGCGCTGGTCGAGAGCCAGTCCGGCGACTGCATCTATCTCGCCACCGCCGAGGCCTGGGACGCCGAGATGGTGGAGCGCATCTCTCGCCACCAGGCGCAGCGCGGCTCGCGCTGGCGCACCGTCGAGGCGCCGCTCGAGCTGGTCGAGACGCTGGCCCAGGTCGCCGGCCCCGGCCGCGCCGTGCTGGTCGATTGCCTGACCCTCTGGCTCTCCAACCTGATGCATGCCGACCGCGACATCGCCGCCGAGACCGAGCGGCTGGTGCGCTGGCTCGCGGCCCCGCCCGGCCCGGTGGTGCTGGTGTCGAACGAGGTCGGGCTTGGCATCGTCCCCGACAACGCCCTGGCCCGCGCCTTCCGCGACCATGCCGGCCGCCTGCACCAGGCCGTGGCGGCCGTCGTGCCCTCGGTCGTCTTCGTCGCCGCCGGCCTTTCCCTGACCCTGAAATCCGCCTGAGGATCCCGAATGCCCGCCAAGATTCCCGCCACCGTCGTCACCGGCTTCCTCGGCGCCGGCAAGACCACGCTGATCCGCCACCTGCTGCAGACCGCGAACGGCCGCCGGCTGGCCCTGATCATCAACGAGTTCGGCGATGTCGGCGTGGATGGCGAGCTGCTGCGCAGCTGCGGCGACGCCACCTGCCGCGAGGAGGATGTGGTGGAGCTGGCCAATGGCTGCATCTGCTGCACCGTGGCCGACGACTTCATCCCGACCATCGAGAAGCTGCTGGCCCGCGCCGAGCCGCCGGAGCACATCGTGATCGAGACCAGCGGCCTGGCCCTGCCCAAGCCGCTGGTGAAGGCCTTCGGCTGGCCGGAGATCCGCACCCGGGTGACGGTCGACGGCGTCATCACCGTGATCGACGGCGCCGCCGTGGCCGAGGGCCGCTTCGTGCCGGACGAGGAGGCCCTGGCGGCCCAGCGCGCGGCGGATGAGGCCTTGGATCATGACAGCCCGCTGGAGGAGCTGTTCGAGGACCAGCTGGCCTGCGCCGACATGGTGATCCTGAACAAGACCGACCTGCTGGACGACGACGCGCTGTCCGCCGTGTCGACCGATCTCGCCGCCCAACTGCGGCCGGGGGTGAAGGTGGTCAAGGCCCGGCACGGCGCCATCGACGCCGCGGTGTTGCTCGGCCTCGGCGCCGCGGCCGAGGACGACTTGGCGGCGCGCCCCTCCCATCACGACGCGGAGGAGGAGCACGACCATGACGATTTCGAGAGCTTCCATGTCGATCTCGGCACGGTGGCCGACCCGGACGCCCTGGCGCGCAAGCTGAAGCCCGTGATCGAGGCGCACGACATCCTGCGGCTGAAGGGCTTCGCCGCGGTCGAGGGCAAGCCGATGCGCCTGGTGGTGCAGGCGGTCGGCGGCCGCATCCAGCACTATTACGACCGCGCCTGGCGCACCGACGAGCCGCGCGGCACCACCCTGGTGGTGATCGGCGAGCGTGGCCTGGACCGCGGCGCCATCACCGCGGCTCTGGCGGCCTGATGCATCTCCTCGCCGCCAAGCCGGGCAGCATCGCCGACGGGTCGGAGGCGGTCGATCTGGGCCAGAGCCCGGGCGACATCGTCGTCCTGACCGCGGCGGACACCGAGCTCGCCTGCCTGTCGGCGGCGCGGGCCGGCTTCGGCGAGGATTTCCCCCGGTTGCGCCTAGCCAACCTGCTGCAGCTCGGCCACAACCTGTCGGTCGACACCTATGTCGACGATGTGGTCAGCCGGGCGAAGCTGGTGGTGGTGCGTCTCTTGGGCGGGGCCGGCTACTGGCGCTACGGCATCGAACAGGTGCACGCCGCCTGCCGGCGCGAGGGCATCGCGCTGGCTGTGCTGCCCGGGGACGACAAGCCGGACGCCGATCTCGACGACCTGTCGACCCTGCCGCAGGAGGCGAGGGGCCGGCTGTGGCGCTATCTGACCGAGGGCGGGATCGAGAACGCGCGCGGCTTCCTGGCCTATGCCGCCACCCTGGTCGGCCACGACCTGCCCTGGGCCGAGCCTCGGCCGCTGCTGCGCGCCGGATCGTACTGGCCGGATCTGCGGCATCCGTCGTTCGCGGAGATCGAGCAGCGGTGGAACGAAAGGGCTAAGGCCTTTCCAAACGCTCTCCCCCTCCCCTTGCGGGAGGGGGGAAGGGGGAGGGGGCTGGCGCCGCAAGAGCCGGATCAAGAGGCAAGATCAGATCCCCGCATCGACGAACCCCTCCCCCTACCCCCTCCCGCAAGGGGAGGGGGAGGATCTGAAGAGGGCACTCCGCACGCCACCACCGCCCCCGTCATCGGCCTGGTCTTCTACCGCGCCCTGGTGCAGGCCGGGAACCTGGCGCCGGTCGACGCGCTGGTGGCGGCGCTGCGCGAGCGCGGGCTGAACCCGCTGCCGGTCTTCGTCTCCAGCCTCAAGGACGTGGTGTCGGCCGAGCTGGTGGCCGACGCCTTCGCGCGGCACCCGCCGGCCGTGATCCTCAATGCCACCGGCTTCGCCGTCTCCAGCCCCGGCGGCCCGGTGCAGCCCACACCGTTCGACGCGGCCGACTGCCCGGTGTTGCAGGTGGTGTTCGCCGGCGGAGCCGAGGCGGCGTGGCGCGAGGGCACGCGCGGCCTGTCGGCCCAGGACCTGGCGATGAACGTCGCCCTGACCGAGATCGACGGCCGGGTGCTGACCCGCGCGGTGTCCTTCAAATCGGAGGCGCGCTGGGATCCCCTGACCGAATGCACCGTGGTGTCCTATCGCCCGGTGCCCGATCGGATCGATTTCACCGCCGACCTGGCCGCCGCCTGGGCGGGGCTGCGCCGCACGCCGGCCGCTGAGCGCAAGGTCGCGCTGATCCTGGCCAACTACCCGAACCGCGACGGCCGGCTCGGCAACGGCGTCGGCCTCGACACTCCGGCCGGGACGGTCGAGGTGCTGCGCGCCCTGGCAGCGTCCGGCTACCGGGTCGAGGACCTGCCGGCCGATGCCGCCGCGCTGATGGCTCGGGTCTCCTCCGGCCCGACCAACGCGCCGGAGGGCCGGGCGGACCGCGCTGGCGGCGTCTTCTATCCGCTGGCCGAGTACCGCGCCTTCTTCAACGCTCTGCCCGAAGCCGTCCGGGCCGTGGTGACGGAGCGCTGGGGCGCGCCGGAGTCCGATCCCTTCGTCGAGGCCGGCGCCTTCCGCCTGGCGGTGCATCGCTTCGGCCATGTCGTCCTCGGCGTGCAGCCGGCGCGCGGCTACAACATCGACCCGCAGGCGACCTATCACGACCCGGACCTGGTGCCGCCGCACGGCTACCTGGCCTTCTACGCCTGGCTGCGCCGCGGCTTCGGCGCCCAGGCCATCGTCCATATGGGCAAGCACGGCAACCTGGAATGGCTGCCGGGCAAGGCGCTGGCGCTGTCGCAGGACTGTTTCCCGGAGGCCGCCTTCGGCCCGGTCCCGCATCTCTACCCCTTCATCGTCAACGACCCGGGCGAGGGCACCCAGGCCAAGCGCCGCGCCGCCGCCGTGATCATCGATCACCTGACGCCGCCGCTGACCCGTGCCGAGAGCTACGGCCCGCTGAAGGACCTGGAGGCGCTGGTCGACGAATATTACGAGGCCGCCGGCATGGACCCGCGCCGGCTCAAGCATCTGCGCGACCGCATCCTCGACCTCGCCCGGTCGACCGGCCTCGACCGCGACTGCGGCGTGGCGCCGGACGCTGATTCCGACTCCGCCCTGGCGCAGATCGACAACCATCTCTGCGAGCTGAAGGAGATGCAGATCCGCGACGGGCTGCATGTCTTCGGCCGCTCGCCGCAGGGCGACCAGCGCACTGACCTGCTGGTGGCGCTGACCCGGGTGCCGCGCGGTGCGGGGCAGGGCGGCGACGCCTCGCTGATCCGGGCGCTGGCGAGCGATCTCGGCCTCGGCTTCGACCCGCTGGACTGCCGCTTCGGCGAGGCCTGGGCCGGGCCGCGCCCTGCAGTGCTGGGGCCGGAGAAGGGCTGGCGGATCCATGGCGACACGGTCGAGCGATTGGAGGTATTGGCGCGTGACCTCGTCGCCGGCACTCGGATGCCGGAACCCGGCTGGACCGCGACCGCCGCGGTGCTGGCGGAGATCGAGACCGCGGTCGCCCCCGCCGTCGACCGCTCCGGCGCCGCCGAGATCGAGGGGTTGCTGCGCGGCCTGGACGGCCGCTTCGTGCCGCCCGGCTCCTCCGGCGCGCCGACCCGCGGGCGGCTGGACGTGCTGCCGACCGGCCGCAACTTCTACTCGGTCGACAGCCGCACGGTGCCGACCCCGGCTGCTTGGCACCTGGGCTGGAAATCCGCCTCGCTGCTGGTCGAGCGGCACCGGCAGGAGCATGGCGACTGGCCCCGCACCATGGCGCTCAGCGCCTGGGGCACCAGCAACATGCGCACCGGCGGCGACGACATCGCCCAAGCGCTGGCGCTGCTCGGAGTCCAGCCGCGCTGGGACCCCGCGTCCCGCCGCGTCACCGGCTTCGAGGTGATGCCGGAAAGCGTGCTGGGCCGGCCGCGGGTCGACGTGACCCTGCGCGTCTCCGGCTTCTTCCGCGACGCCTTCCCGAGCCAGATCGACCTGTTCGACAGCGCTGTCCGCGCCGTCGCCGCGCTGGACGAGCCGGAGGAGGCGAATCCGCTGGCCGCCCGGGTGCGGGCCGAGACGGCCGCACTGACCGCCACCGGCGTGCCCGAGGCCGAGGCGCGGCGCCGCGCCGGCTTCCGGGTCTTCGGCTCGAAGCCGGGGGCCTATGGCGCCGGGCTGCAGGCGCTGATCGACGAGAAGCTGTGGCGCGACGAGGCCGATCTCGGCCGCGCCTATCTGGAATGGGGCGGCTGGGCCTATGGCGACGGGGCCGAGGGCGCGGCGGCGCACGATTTGTTCGCCCGCCGGCTGGAGAAGGTCGAGGCGGTGATCCATAACCAGGACAACCGCGAGCACGACCTGCTCGATTCCGACGACTACTATCAGTTCGAGGGCGGGCTGGCGGCGGCGATCCACCACCTCTCCGGCACCCGGCCGGCGGTCTGGCACAACGACCATTCGCGGCCCGAGCGGCCGGTGATCCGCACCCTGCGCGAGGAGATCGCCCGCGTCGTCCGCGCCCGGGTGGTCAACCCGAAATGGATCCGCGGCGTGATGCGCCACGGCTACAAGGGCGCCTTCGAGATGGCGGCGACGGTGGATTACCTGTTCGCCTTCGCCGCCACCACCGACGCCGTGGCCGATCACCAGTTCGACCTGGTCTATGACGCCATGCTCGGCGATCCGGAGGTGCGGGCCTTCCTGCAGCAGGCCAATCCCGCGGCGGCGCGCGAGATCGCGGAACGGCTGCAGGAGGCGCTGGACCGCGGCCTGTGGCAGCCGAGGGCGAACGCCGTCTACCATGAACTCGATGCGCTGACGAAGGAGCCCCGCCCATGAACACCGAGGGCATGACCGAGGACGAGATCAACGCCCGCCACGCCGAGAAGATGGCGAAGAAGAAGGCGGTGCGCGACCGGATGCTGGCCGGCAAGACCATCGAGAAGGGGCTGCTGATCGTCCACACCGGCAAGGGCAAGGGCAAGTCGACCGCGGCCTTCGGCATGGTGCTGCGATCGATCGGCCACGGCTTCCGCACCGGCGTGGTGCAGTTCGTCAAGGGAAGCTGGGACACCGGCGAGCGCCATGTGCTGGAGCGGTTCCCGGACCTCGTGACCATCGCCGCGATGGGCGAGGGCTTCACCTGGGAGACACAGGATCGCGAGCGCGACATAGCCGCCGCCCGCGCCGCCTGGGAGGCCGCCAAGGCGATGATCCGCGACCCGTCCTACCGCATGGTGCTGCTGGACGAGCTGAACATCGTGCTGCGCTACGATTACCTGCCAGTCGATGAGGTGATCGCCTTCCTGCGCGACGAGAAGCCCGCCGGCACCCATGTCATCGTCACCGGCCGCAACGCCAAGGACGAGCTGATCGAGATCGCCGACCTGGTCACCGAGATGACGCTGATCAAGCACCCGTTCCGCGACGGGGTGAAGGCCCAGGCCGGGATCGAGTTCTGATGGGGCGAGGGTGCGCTGTTCCCTTGTTGTCATGCCCGGGCTTGACCCGGGCATCCAGAGAGCGTCGACACCCTTTGGATTGCCGGGTCAAGCCCGGCAATGACAGAAGAGAGAGCGGGGCATGAAGCCCCCCGCCCTGATGGTCCAGGGCACCGGCTCGGATGTCGGCAAGTCGCTGATCGTTGCCGGGCTGTGCCGGGTCTTCGCCCGGCGCGGCCTGCGGGTGCGGCCGTTCAAGCCGCAGAACATGTCGAACAACGCCGCGGTGACCGCCGACGGCGGCGAGATCGGCCGGGCCCAGGCGCTGCAGGCGCGGGCCTGCGGTGTCGAGCCGACCGTGCATATGAACCCGGTGCTGCTGAAGCCGGAGACCGAGACCGGCGCCCAGGTGATCGTCCAGGGCCGGCGCGTCACCACGCTGAAGGCCCGCGACTACGCCGCCCGCAAGCCGGAGCTGCTGGCGGCGGTGCTGGACAGCTATCGCCGCCTGTCGGCCGAGGCCGATCTGGTGCTGGTGGAGGGCGCCGGCAGCCCGGCCGAAGTCAATCTGCGGGCCGGCGACATCGCCAATATGGGCTTCGCCGAGGCGGCGGACCTGCCGGTGGTGCTGGTCGCCGACATCCATCGCGGCGGCGTCATCGCCAGCCTGGTCGGCACCCATGCGGTGATCGAGCCGGTGGAGGCGGCGCGCATCCGCGGCTTCATCGTCAACCGCTTCCGCGGCGACGCGGCGCTGTTCGCCGACGGCATGCGGGTCGTCGAGGACCGCACCGGCTGGCGCGGCCTCGGCATCGTGCCGCACTGGCCCGAGGCCGCGCGGCTGCCGGCCGAGGACGCCAACGCCCTGGCCGAGATCGAGACGCCGCGGGGCCGGGCGATCACTATCGCCGTGCCGGTGCTGTCGCGCATCGCCAATTTCGACGATCTCGACCCGCTGCGGTTGGAGCCGGACGTGGCGGTGCGGATGGTACCGCCCGGCGAGGCGCTGCCGGGCGACGCCGACCTGGTGCTGCTGCCGGGGTCGAAATCGACCATCGGCGACCTCGGCTTCCTGCGCACCCAGGGCTGGGACATCGACTTGATGGCCCATGTCCGGCGCGGTGGCCGGGTGCTGGGCCTCTGCGCCGGTTTCCAGATGCTCGGCCGAAGGCTGCACGACCCGGACGGGATCGACGGCCCGCCCGGCTCCGCCGACGGGCTCGGGCTGCTCGACCTCGAGACGGTGATGACGCCGGAGAAGAGCCTGGTCGCCGTCGCCGGCACGCATCGGCCGACCGGCACCGCGATCCGCGGCTACGAGATGCATGTCGGCCGCACCGAGGGCCCGGCCCTGGCCCGACCGCTGCTCGACCTGGACGGACGGCCGGACGGCGCCGTCTCCCCGGATGGCCGGATCGCCGGCTGCTACGTCCATGGCCTGTTCGCCGCCGACGGCTTCCGCGCCGCCTTCCTGGCAGCGCTCGGGCCGCGGGCCGGGGGCGGCCTGGCCTATGACGCCACCGTCGACACCACGCTGGACGGGCTGGCCGACCATCTGGAACGGCATCTGGACGTGGCGGCGCTGGCGAGGATCGCGGGGCTTCCGGCGTAGGTTGGGTTCGCGTCGCGAACCCAACATCCCGGCATGGCGTCCATGTTGGGTTCGCCATTCGGCGAACCCAACCTACGCAAGTAGGGCAGCAGCGGTCACAACCAGAAACAGGATCACCCCGGCGCCGCTGGTGACCGCCAGTGCCCGGCGGATGTCGCGCGGCGTCGCCTCCGCCCGGCCGCCATTACCCATCCAGGCGTCGGTCACCACCGTGCCGTGATATTGGCGCGGCCCGGCCAGGGCGAGGCCGAGGCCGCCGGCCATCGCCGCCTCCGGCCAACCGGCATTGGGCGAGCGGTGCTTCGGCGCGTCGCGCAGCATCGCCCGCCAGGCGGAGCCGATGTGCCCGCCGCCGAAGGGGGCGGCGAGGGTCAGCAGGGCGCCGCACAGCCGTGCGGGAATCAGATTGAGCATGTCGTCCAGCCGCGCCGCCGCCCAGCCGAAGGCCTCGTGCCTCGCGGTGCGGTGGCCGATCATGCTGTCGGCGGTGTTCACCGCCTTGTAGGCCAGGATCCCGGGCAGGCCGAACAGCGCGAACCAGAAGGCCGGCGCGACCACGCCGTCGGAGTAGTTCTCGGCATCGCTCTCGATCGCGGCGCGACAGACCCCGGCCATGTCCAGGCTCTGCGGGTCGCGGCCGACGATCATCGACACGGCGCGGCGGCCGCCCTCCAGCCCCTCCAGATCGCAGGCCGCAGCCACGGCCGAGACGTGATCGTGCAGGCTGCGCTGGGCCAGGAAGACGGCGGCCAGCACGATCTCCAGCAGCCAGCCGAAGGGCAGGGCGCGCAGCAGGGCCGAGACGCCCCAGCCGATGCCGCCGGCCAGCAGCACCAGCAGCAGCGTCGCGCCGATCCCCACCATCCGGCGCCGGGCCGGGGCGTCGCCGTCCTGGTTCAGGCGGCGGTCCAGCCAGCCGATCAGCCGGCCGATCAGCGCGACGGGATGCGGCAGCCGCCGCCACAGCCAGGGCGGATCGCCGACCAGGGCGTCGAGCAGCAGAGCCGCGGCCAGCAGGCAGAGATGGGTCTGGAAGTCCGGCATGCTCACGCTGTGGCCGCACCGCGCTTCCGGGTCAAGCCCGACCTGACGGAGCGGCCGTCACTGCTTGCCGGATAGGCTCGCGAACAGGAGAACGAGAATGACTGCCGCCACCACGGCCAAGCCGATCTTGACCCAGCTCCAGGGCCGCTGGCCCTGCACCTCGCCGGTGCGACCGTTGATCACGAAGCTGTAGGTCCGGCCGCCGTAGCGGAAGCTGTTCAACCAGATCGGCAGCAGCACATGCTTGAAGGTGACGCCGTAGTAGCGCGTCTCCTGGCTGCGGATGACCTGCCTGTCGCCGCCGATATCGGCGCAGATGTCGCGGCGGATGGGGGGCTCCATCTTCTCCTGCGCCCGGCCGAAGCCCGTGGCCAGGTCGACCTGGTAGTGCTGGGCACCGAAACCGCGCAGATAGCTCGGGTCATAGGGCACCAGCTCGGCGAGATCCCAGGGTTCGAGCTTGTCGAGATAGCCCTCGGGCAGGGACCGGCTGGCCACCACCGTCACATCGTCGAAATCGCGGGCCACCCGTCCGCTGCAGCTCGTCCAGCGTGTTTCGATGACGGTGCGGGTCTTGCCGCCGTCGCGGATGGTCCGGGTGTAGTTGTCGCCGCGCTGGCCGGTGTAGTCGGTGCGGGTCGCGGCGTCGAAGGTCCAGTACGGGACATACATGCCGACGAAGCCGCCATCGGTCTTCGCCAGGCGCTTCACGTCGTTCGGCGCGAACCACAGGCCGGACAGCCAAGCCTCGTATTTCGACCGCGCCGCCTTGGCGTCGAAGGCGAAGGGCAGCACCGCACCGGGGCGCAGATGGGTGAGCGCGCGCGGCTGCAGCACGATCGGCGTGCCGCAGAACGGGCAGCGCGACGCCTGGATCGCGGGGTCCAGCTGGAATTCGGCGGCGCAGCGCTGGCAGCCGACCACCGACACCGTCTCGGTCGGCGCCGACTGCTCGGCCTCGGCCAGGCCGGTGGCGTAGTCGATCTCCTCGACCGCCGAGGCCGGGGCCTGCTCGATCGGGTTCTCGTGGCCGCAATAGGGGCATTTCATCGCCCGGGTGCCGGGCGCGTATTCGAGCTGCGCGCCGCAGGACGCGCAGGTGAACGCCATGTCCGCCATGATCCGTGATCAGGCGGGCGGCAGCGGCGGCGGCAAGTCGGCGAACAGCGCGGCCAGGGCGCCGACCTCGCCGGCCCTGGTCCAGTTCGCCATGCCCTGGGTCCAGACCAGGCTGTCGCGGGTCAGTCGCCCGTCGCGCACCAGCCCCGGCAGCTGGTCGGCCGGGAAGGGGCCGGCCTGCTTGCCGTCGATGGCGACGTGATAGGACGCGGCGCCGGGCAGGGGCGGCGGGGCCGAACCGGCGGCCGGCGCCGGCTGGGCGCCCTGCTGCACCGCGGCGCCCATGGCGGAGGCCAGCCCCCCGGCCGTCGCCATGCCGATGCCGATGCCGGCGGCGCCGCCCGGATTCTCGGCCGCGGCCTTGATCGCCTCGGCGGTCTGGTACTGGGTGTATCGGCCGAGATCGCCGACCACGCCCATGCTGCTGCGCCGGTCCAGCGCCTTCTCCACCTCTTCGGGCAGCGACACGTTCTCGACCAGCAGCGTCGCGACCTTGAGCCCGTAGGTGTCGAATTCCGGCTGGATCGCGTCGCGGATGACCTTGCCGAGCTGGTCGTAATTGGACGACAGGTCCAGCACCGGGATGTTCGACTTCGCCACCGCGCCGGCGAAGCTGGTGACGATCAGGTTGCGCAACTGATCCGTGATCTCGTCGGTGGTGAAGCGGCCGTCGGTGCCGGCGATCTCGCGAATGAAGGCAGCGGGGTCCTTGACCCGGATGGCGTAGGTGCCGAAGGCGCGCAGCCGGACCGGCCCGAATTCCGGGTCGCGCAGCATCACCGGGTTCATCGTGCCCCATTTCAGGTCGGTGAACCGCTTGGTGTTGAGGAAGTAGACCTCGGCCTTGAACGGGCTCTCGAAACCGTATTTCCAGCCCTGCAGCGTCGACAGGATCGGCAGGTTCCTGGTCTCCAGCCGATACATCCCCGGTTGGAACACGTCGGCCACCTTGCCTTCGTTGACGAAGACGGCGACCTGGCTCTCGCGCACCGTCAGCTGGGCGCCGTACTTGATCTCGTTGTTGTGCCGCTCGAAGCGGTAGACGATGGTGTCCTGCGAGTCATCGGTCCATTCGATGATGTCGATGAACTCGCCGGCAATCTTGTCCCACAGGGCCATGGTCCCCTCCGTCGCCGTCCCCCATGGGCCGGACTGGGCGGGAAGGATAGTATCAGCTTGGGACGAAAAAGAGGCGGGGGAGCGGATGGCCGAGGTGACGGTGCGGCCGGCGAAGCCGGGCGATCGCGCGGCGCTGCTGGCGGCGCTGGTCGACATGCAGGAGTACGAGCGGGCGCTGCATGACACGCGGCGGCCGGGCAGCGAGACGGCGCAGCCCTATCTCGACTGGCTCGAGGGCCACGCGGCGGAGCGCGGCGGCGTGATCCTGGTGGCGGTGTCGGCCGACGGTGACCTCGCCGGCTTCTCCGCCGGCTGGGTGCAGCAGGACGACCTCATTTCCGAGACCTCGGATTCCAACCGCTTCGGCTATGTGTCCGACGTCTACACCGCGCCGGCCTGGCGGGGGCGCGGCGTCGCCGGCCGGCTGCTGGCGGCGATCGAGGCGCATCTGCGCGGCGCCGGCGTGGTGCGGATGCGGATCGGCGTGCTGGCGAACAACGACAGCGCCATACGCGCCTATCGCAAGCACGGTTTCGATCCCTACGAGATGATCCTGGAGAAGCGGTTGTGAGCGCGCAGGCCGGGGAGCCAAGCCCCGGCCCGCCTCGATCTCAGCTCCGCGGGTTCGGCTGCGGCGCCGCCGTCCCGGCCGCCGGCGGGGTCAGCTTCACGCCCGGCAGCGTGCGGGGAAGGGCGCGCGGGTCGAGCCGCAGGTCGTAGCGCTCGGCCAGGAGGGCCGTGCCCATGATCAGGAGCCCAGTGCCGGACACGACCAGGAACGGCAGGTACCAGGCCAGGTCGGTCAGGACCATGCCGAGCAGCACCGCGCCGGCCGCCGTTTCCGGAACGCCGCTGCCGGCGCCGCTGCGGTAGCCGGAGCGGCGCGAGCTGCCCTTCTTCGGCGTGCGCACGAAGCCGCTGCGCCGGCCGAGGAAGGCCTCGATCACGCCGCGGGAGTTCGACAGCGACAGGCCCGCGTTCAGCGCCATGGTGGCGAGCATGTCCATGACGGCCTGGCCGAGCCGCTCCCGCCGCACGGCGCAGCGGCCGGAGATCAGGAAGGCCGCGGTGCCGGAGATGCCGAGCACGGTCGAGACCACGCCCAGCGCGGTCAGCGCCACGGGCTGGTCGAAGCCGATGCCGAGGAACATCAGCGTGTTCACCATGGCGAGGGCGCCCAGCGGGTAGAACATGCACTGCAGCAACTGCAGGCTGACCGCGACCTTGGTCTTGCGCGGCAGGGCCGAGCGCCAGATCGTCGGCAGCAGCTTGCAGGCGACCTGGGCGAAGCCCTTGGTCCAGCGGAACTGCTGCACCCGCCAGGCGGCGATGCTCGACGGCAGCTCGCCCGGCACGGTGATGTCGGACAGGTAGCGGGCGCGCCAGCCCTTGAGATGGGCGCGCAGGCTGAGGTCCAGATCCTCGGTCAGCGTGTCGGCCTTCCAGCCGCCGGCATCGTCGATCGCGGCACGGCGCCAGATGCCGCAGGTGCCGTTGAAGGGCAGGGGCAGGCCGGTCATGCTGCGGGCCGGCTGCTCGATCCCGAAATGCGCGTCCAGCATCAGCGTCTGGGCGCGGGTCAGGCGGTTCTCGTCGCCGTTCAGATGCTCCCAGCGGCCTTGCACGAAGGCCAGGCGCTGGTCGTTCTCCAGCACGCCGACGGTGCGGCGCAGGAAATCCGGCCGCGGGATGAAGTCGGCGTCGAAGATCGCGACATAGGGGTGGTCGGTGGCGGCCAGCCCGGCGTGCAGCGCCCCGGCCTTGAAGCCGGTGCGGTCGGTGCGGTGCAGCCGGTGGGCGTCGACGCCGGCGGCGCGCAGTTCCCGGATCGCCGCTTCGGCGATCTCACGGGTCTCGTCGACGCTGTCGTCGAGCAGCTGGATCGTCAGCTTGTCCTGCGGCCAGTCGAGCGCGGCGGCGGCGCCGAGGATGCGGCGCACCACATGCCGCTCGTTGAACACCGGAATCTGGATCAGGACCCTGGGCAGGTCGTCGTCATCCGGGGCTGGAGCCGCCTTCTGATTCGCCAGGCTCTGGCCCTGCGACTGATGGCGCCAGAAGGTGATCGCGAGCCAGAGGAGATTGCATGACAGGAGGCACAATAGCGTCAGCGCGATGGCGAGTAGACCGTATACGCTGAATTCGAAGATCTCTAAGGGGGTCAAGATGGCCCGGCCTTTTCTTGCGTATAGTCAGTGTTCAAAACAGCCGACTCATGTCGTTGTTCCGTCATACTACCGTATCGACGGATCGCCGACATCAAACGCAACGGAACGTGGCACCAGCATGGCAGCCATCGGGCGGCCTCCGGGCCGGTCCCCTTGGAATGCCTTGAATCGTCGGACTTGTGCGATAGGCTGGGCGCCGGCCCGCCGATCCGGGGCCAAGGAAGGAAACCGCCGCCATGACCAAACCCGTCGTCCTCGCTTTGGCCGGCCTGATGCCCGGCCCCTTCGCCGAGCTGGAGGCGAACTGCACCGTGCACCGGCTGTGGGAGGCGGCGGATCGTGAGGAACTGATCCGGCGGGTGGCGCCGGAGGTCCGCGGCATCGTCACCGGCCCCGGCGTCTCGGCCGAGTTCATGGACCGGTTCCCGGCGCTGGAGATCATCGGCAATTTCGGCGTCGGCTACGACAAGGTCGACACCGTCCACGCCAAGAGCCGCGGCGTCCGCGTCACCAACACCCCCGGCGTGCTCGACGACGAGGTGGCGGATCTCGGCCTCTTGCTGATGCTGGCGACGGCGCGGCGGCTCTGCGTCGGCGACCGCTTCGTGCGTGCCGGGAAATGGCTCGAAGGCGGCCTGCCGCTGGCCCGCAGCCTGCGCGGCAAGCGGCTCGGCGTCGTCGGCATGGGCCGGATCGGCCAGGCGGTGGCGGAGCGGGCAAAGATCTTCGGCCTGTCGATCGCCTGGCACGGGCCGCGGGCGAAGCCGGAGATCGACTATCCGTACTATCCGGACCTGGTGGCGCTGGCCCGCGACAGCGACGTGCTGGTGCTGTGCTGCCCGGGCGGCGCCGCGACCCACCACATCGTCAACCGGGCGGTGATCGAGGCGCTGGGGCCCGAAGGCATCCTGGTCAACATCGCCCGCGGCACGGTGGTGGACGAGCCGGAGATGGTCGCGGCCCTGGTCGACGGCCGGCTAGGCGCCGCCGGCCTCGATGTGTTCGAGCATGAGCCGAAGGTGCCGGAGGCGCTGTACGGCCTCGACAACGTCGTGCTGCAGCCGCATGTCGGCAGCGCCACGGTCGAGACCCGCAACGCCATGGCCGACCTCGTCGTCCGCAACCTCCTGGCCCATTTCGCCGGCAAGCCGCTGCTGACGCCGGTGGTGTGAGGCGGAAGCCGCAACCACTCACTCGTCATTGCGAGCGTAGCGAAGCAATCCAGGGGCCAGCGCGAGCCGCCCTGGATTGCTTCGTCGGCTTCGCCTCCTCGCAATGACGGTTGGGGGAAGCGGTTACCGTCCGTTGGCCTTGCGCCAGGCGGCGAAGTCGAGCCTGGTCTGCTCCTCGGTCGCCGGGTAGAGGCCCAGGATCGAGCGGCCCTTCATCACCTCCTCGGTGACGAAGTCCTCGAAGGCGGTCATCTCCACCGCCTCCTCGGTGATCTCGTCGGCGATGTTCGCCGGGATCACCACCACGCCCTCGGCGTCGCCGACCACCACGTCGCCGGGGAACACCGGCACATCGCCGCAGCCGATCGGCACGTTGATGTCCAGCGCCTGGTGGCGGGTCAGGTTGGTCGGCGCCGCCGGGCGGTTGTGATAGGCGGGGATGCCGAGCTTCGCGATCTCGGGCGAATCGCGGAATCCGCCGTCGGTGACGACGCCGGCGACGCCGCGCTTCATCAGCCGCGCCACCAGGATCGACCCGGCCGAGGCGGCGCGCGGGTCCTTGCGGCTGTCGATGACGAAGACGGCGCCGGGCGGGCATTCCTCAACCGCCTTGCGCTGCGGATGGGCGCGGTCCTGGAACACGCTGATCGGGTTCAGGTCCTCGCGCGCCGGAATGTAGCGCAGGGTGAAGGCCTCGCCGACCATCGGTCCGGCCGACGGGTTCAGCGGATGCACGTCCTGGATGAACTGGTTGCGCAGGCCGCGCTTGAACAGCGCCGTGGTCAGGGTGGCGGTGCTGACGGTCTTCAGCTTGTCCCGGGTCTCGGGCTTCAATCCGGTCATTCGGTCATCCTCGCGATGGCGGGATCGGCATCAGCCGACCGTTGCGCCTTGGGTGCCCACATAGAGGGCATAGACGGACTGGCTGGCGGCCATGAACAGGCGGTTGCGCGCCTCGCCGCCGAAGCACAGGTTGGCGCAGCGCTCCGGCAGCGCGATCCGGCCGATCGGCTTGCCGGCCGGGTTGAACACCATCACCCCGTCCAGCTCGTCGCTGCCCATGCCCCAACCGCACCAGAGATTGCCGTCGACATCGACGCGCAGCCCGTCCGCGGTGCCCTTGCCGCAATCCACCGCCACGCGGCGGTTGGCGATGCCGCGACCGCCATCGACCACGTCATAGGCCTGGATCAGGCGGTTCGGCTTGGCGCCGCCTTCGACCACGTAGAGGATCTTCTCGTCGGGCGAGAAGGCAAGGCCGTTGGGCCGATTCAGATCCCCCGCGACCACGGCCAGCGCGCCGGTCTCCGGATCCAGCCGGTAAAGGTTGGTCGGCAGCTCCGGCTCCGCCTTGCGTCCCTCGTAATTGCCGAGGATGCCGAAGGGCGGATCGCTGAACCAGATCGAGCCGTCGGACCTGACCACGACGTCGTTGGGCGAGTTCAGCGGCTTGCCCTCAAACCGGTCGGCCAGCACGGTGATGGTGCCGTCATATTCGGTGCGGGTGACGCGGCGGCCCAGATGCTCGCAGGTGACCAGCCGGCCCTGGCGGTCGCGGGTGTTGCCGTTGGCGTTGTTGGAGGGCTTGCGGAATTCGCTGACCGCCCCGGTCTCCTCGTCCCATTTCAGGATCCGGTTGTTCGGGATGTCGCTCCATAGGAGATAGCGGCCGTCGCCGAACCAGACCGGCACCTCGCACCAGCGGCAGCCGGTGGCGATCCGTTCCACCGCGGCGTTGCCGATCATGTATTTGGTAAAGCTGGGATCCAGCGCCTGCACCGCCGGGTCGGGGTAGCGTGTCGTCGGGGCCCATTGGGCCCGGGCCGCGGTCGTGATCGATGCGGCGGCGATGGCGGCTCCGGCCATGATCACCTCACGTCTGCTGCGGTTCATGCCTGGTCTCTTGGGGTGGTCAGAAGATGTCGGGCTCGCCCACCGGCGCGCCGAAGCCGGTCTCGAGGAAGTCGAAGTCGCAGCCTTCATGCGCCTGGCGGATGTGGCGGTTGAACATCCAGCCGTAGCCGCGCTCGAAGCGGGGCTGCGGCGGCGTCCATTCGGCCCGGCGGCGCGCCAGCTCCGCCTCCGGCACCTCCATGTCGATGCGGCGGGCGGCGACGTCGAGGGTGACGATGTCGCCGGTGCGCAGCAGCGCCAGCGGGCCGCCGACATAGGCTTCCGGCGAGACGTGCAGGATGCAGGCGCCGTAGCTGGTGCCGCTCATGCGGGCGTCGGAGATGCGGACCATGTCGCGCACGCCCTGCTTCACCAGCGTCTTCGGGATCGGCAGCATGCCCCATTCCGGCATGCCCGGGCCGCCTTGGGGACCCGCATTCCGCAGCACCAGCACATGGTCCGGCGTGACGTCGAGGTCGTCGCGGTCGATCGCCGCCTTCATCGACGGGTAGTCGTCGAACACCAGGGCCGGGCCGCTGTGCTTCAGGAAGCGAGGATCGCAGGCGCTGGGCTTGATGACGCAGCCGTCCGGCGCCAGGTTGCCGCGCAGCACCGCCAGCGCGCCCTCGGCATAGACCGGGTTGTCGATCGGGCGGATCACGTCGTCGTTGTAGACTTCGGCGCCGGCGATGTTCTCGCCCAGCGTGCGGCCGGTGACGGTCAGCGCGTCGAGATCGAGGTGGTCGCGGATCCGCGTCATCAGCGCCGGCAGGCCACCGGCGTAAAAGAAGTCCTCCATCAGATACTGGTCGCCGCTGGGCCGGACATTGCCGATCACCGGCACCACCCGGCTGGCCGCGTCGAACTGGTCGAGCCCGATGTCGGCGCCGGCCCGCCGCGCCATGGCGACGAGATGGATGATGGCGTTGGTCGAGCAGCCCATCGCCATCGCCACCGCGATCGCGTTCTCGAAGGCGGCGCGGGTCTGGATCCGGGCCGGGACCAGGTCCTCCCACACCATCTCGACGATGCGGCGGCCGCAGGCCGCGGACATGCGGATATGGCCCGCATCCACGGCCGGGATCGAGGAGGCGCCGGGCAAGGTCATGCCGATCGCCTCGGCGATCGCGGTCATGGTGCTGGCCGTGCCCATGGTCATGCAGTGGCCGTAGCTGCGGGCGATGCCGCCCTCGATCTCGACCCATTCCGCGGCGCTGATGTTGCCGGCCCGGCGCTCGTCCCAGAACTTCCAGGCGTCGGAGCCGGAGCCGAGCACCTTGCCCTTCCAGTTGCCGCGCAGCATCGGCCCGGCCGGCAGGTAGATCGCCGGCAGCCCGGCGCTGGTGGCGCCCATCAGCAGGCCGGGCGTGGTCTTGTCGCAGCCGCCCAGCAGCACCGCGCCGTCGACGGGGTGGGAGCGCAGCAGTTCCTCCACCTCCATCGCCAGCAGGTTGCGGTACAGCATGGTGGTCGGCTTGACGTAGTTCTCCGACAGCGACAGCGCCGGCAGCTCGATCGGGAAGCCGCCAGCCTGCAGCACGCCGCGCTTCACATCCTCGACCCGGTGCTTGAAATGGGCGTGGCAGGGGTTGATGTCGGACCAGGTGTTGATCAGCGCGATCACCGGGCGGCCGGCCCAGTCCTCGGGCGCGTAGCCCATCTGCATGGCGCGGGAGCGGTGGCCGAAGGAGCGCAGGTCGTCGGGCGCGAACCAGCGGGCGCTGCGCAGGGTGTCGGGCGTCTTGCGGCGGATGTTGGTCATGGTGGGGTGCTGCCGTCTCGGAAGGATCGGTGGCTGGGGCAGGGACTCAGTTCTGCAGCCCCCATCGTCGCACCGTCCGGCGCTCGATCGACCGGAAAATCACGTTCTCGACCAGAAGACCGATGATGATGACGGTGAGCAGCCCGGCGAAGACCGAGGGAATGTCGAGCAGGTTCCGGTTCTCGAAGATGAACCAGCCGAGCCCGCCCTGGCCGGAGGAGACGCCGAACACCAGCTCGGCCGCAATCAGGGTGCGCCAGGCGAAGGCCCAGCCGATCTTGAGCCCGGTCAGGATCGAAGGGAAGGCGGCCGGCACCAGGATGCGGGCGACGTAGCCGAGGCCCTTAAGGCCGTAGTTGCGCCCGACCATGCGCAGCGTCTGCGACACGCCGAGGAAGCCGGAATGGGTGTTCAGCGCCACCGCCCACAGCACCGAATGGATCAGCACGAAGACCAGGCTGCCGGTGCCGAGCCCGAACCAGATCAGGGCGAGCGGCAAGAGGGCGATGGCCGGCAGCGGGTTGAACATCGCCGTCATGGTCTCGAGGAAGTCGGTGCCGACCCGGGTGTTGATCGCCAGCACCGTCAGCAGGGCGGCCAGCGCGATGCCGGCGGCGTAGCCCATCAGCAGGATCTTGATCGAGGTCCAGGCCCGCAGCGCCAGCGGGCCGCGGACGAAGCCGTCGACCATGGCCGAGAGCGTGTCGCCCAGCGTCGGGAACAGCAGCGGGTTGTCGAGGATCGAGGCGTAGACCTGCCAGATCGCGGCCAGCACCAGGATCAGCACGGTCTTACGGATGACGGGGCTGCCCCACAGCAGCTCGGCCATCCCGAGCTTCCGCTCGACCGAAGCGATCTGGGCCGACGCGGCCGCGTCGGCCTCGCTCATCATCAGGATCTGGGCCTGGCCCATCGCGATCACTCCCTGTGTCCCGGCCCGGCGAAGAGCAGATCGTGGATCTGCCGCTCCAGCTGGCCGGCGCTGCCGTCCTCGGACGAGACCTGGTCGACGTCGCGCACCTCGGCCTTGACCCGGCCGGGATGCGGGGACAGCAGCAGGATGCGGTTGCCGATGCGGATCGCCTCGGCGATGGAATGGGTGACGAAGAGGACGGTGAAGCGCGTGTCCTCCCACAGCTGCAGCAGCTCGTCCTGCATCTGCCGGCGGGTGAGGGCGTCGAGCGCGGCGAATGGCTCGTCCATCAGCAGGATGTCCGGCTCCATCGCCATGCCGCGGGCGATGGCGACGCGCTGCTTCATGCCGCCCGACAGCGTGTGCGGATAGCTGTCGACCGCCCGGGTCAGGTGGACCTTCTCGATATAGGCCCGGGCCCGCTCCTCCGCCTCGCGCCGTGGCAGCTTCCGCGCCGTGCGCAGCGGGAACATCACGTTCTCCAGCACGGTCTTCCAGGGCAGCAGCTGGTCGAACTCCTGGAACACCATCATCCGGTCGGCGCCCGGCTCCTCGACCTCGCGGTCCTTGATCCGGATCGCGCCCTCGCTCGGCCGCATATAGCCGCCGACCGCCTTCAGGAGGGTGGACTTGCCGCAGCCGGACGGGCCCAGCAGCACGAAGCGGTCCGACCGGTCGACTTGGAAGCTGACCCGCTCGGTCGCGGTGACCTGGACCGACGGTGTCTTGTAGCGCAGCGTGACGCCGCGGACGTCGAGCAGCGCCATCTCAGTTCCCGTTCAGGTCGTGGGCGACCGGCAGGTAGTAGTCGGTCCAGGCCTTCGGCTCGGTCTTCAGCGTGCCGATCTTGTACAGGTGCTGGGCAAACTTCATCGTGCCCTGCGGCGCGGCGATGAAGTCCATCATCCCGGGCTGCTTCAGCATCTCCATCAGGTCGTCGACGCTGGTCTTGTCGCCGGTGACCTCTCGGTAGATCTCGACCGCGGCGCGCGTGTCCTTGTGGATGAAATCGATCGCCTCCAGCGTCGCGGCCTTCACCGCCTGCACGACCTTCGGATTGGCATCGGCGAAGCGGGTGGTGGTGAAGAACTGCGCCTGGGTCAGCGGCCCGCCGATGATGTCGGCCGAGCGCAGCACGACATGGGTACCCGGAATGGTCTTCAGCTCGTAGTAGTCGAAGGGCGGGGCTGAGAAGTGGCTGGCCACCTCGTGCTGCGGGTTGGCCAGGGCGGCCGCCGCGTCGGGATGGCCGAGTTGCACCGTGTTGCCGTCCAGCTTGGCCCACTGGTCCTCGCCGAAGGCCTGGGCCGCCGCCATCTGCAGCAGGATCGCCTGGGTCGAGACCCGGACCGTCGGCACCGCGATTTTGTCGGAAGGCCCGAAATCCTGCAGCGACTTGATCTTCGGATCGCGGCTGATCAGGGTCAGGGGCAGGGCCGAGGAGGCGGTGATCCCCTTCACCCCGCCGCGGGTCCGGTCCCACAGCAGCAGCAGGTTGCCGACGCCGGTGTTGACGATGTCGACGCCGCCGGCCAGCAGGGCGTCGGTCTGGGCGCCGCCGCCCGAGAAGGTGGTCCAGCTGACCTTGAGGTCCGGCAGGCCCAGCGCCGTCGCCTGCTTCTCGATCAGCTTCTGCTTCTCCATGACGTGAGCCGCCATGTAGAGGATGCCGGGCTGGCGCGAGATGGTGATCTCGCTCTTGTCCTGCGCCATGGTCGGGGCCGCGGCGGCCAGCGTGCCGGCCAGGGCCAGCGCGGCCGCGCAGAATCGCATCCACTTCATCCGTGTTTCCTCCTCATTCGGCGCCTGTCTTGTCCGGTTGATCCGGCTTCGGGTCTCAGGAGGCACCCTGATTTCGAGTCGCTGGAACACTAATGCATTAGTGCATCGACAGCCAAGCGGGATTAACATCGCGATTGCGGGGGCACGCCGGTCCCGCTCAAATCAGAAGCGGAAGGGACGAGGATTCCAGCAGCATGAGCGTCACGATGATCCAGCTCGACCGCGCCCGGCAGGCGGCGCCGCAGGTGTTCGAGCGGCTGCGCGAGCAGATCATCGCGTTGACCCTGGCGCCGGGCTCGGTGCTGGCGCGCAACGAGCTGATGGCGCAGTTCGGGGTCAGCCAGACGCCGATCCGCGACGCCCTGCTGCGCCTGGCGGAGGAGGGGCTGGTCGACATCTTCCCGCAGCACGCCACGGTGGTCAGCCCGATCGACCTGGCGGCGGCGCGGCAAGCGCATTTCTTGCGCCGGTCGGTGGAGCTCGAGGTGGTGCGCAGCCTGGCGCTGCGCGAGGACCGGTCCTTCGTGGCGCCGCTGCGGACGCTGATCGCCCGCCAGCGCGCCATGCTCGACGCCGAGGATTTCGAGGCCTTCGCCGAGACCGATCAGTCGCTGCACCGCCAGCTCTGCGAGGCGGCGGAGGTGCCGGATCTCTGGGCCCTGATCCGCAGCCGCAGCGGCCATCTCGACCGGCTGCGGCGGCTGCACCTGCCGGTGCCGGGCAAGGCGCAGTCGATCCTGGACGACCATGCCCGCATCCTCGACGCCATCGCCGAGGGCGACGCCGACCGGGCCCAGGAGGCGCTGCGCCGGCACCTGTCCGGGACGCTGGCCCAGGTCGACGAGATCCGCGCCAGGTTCCCGGACTATGTCAGGGGATAGGCGGGTCTATTGCCGACGGCCCACTGTTCAGAGACAAACGCAGATGAGCTTCAAGTCTGGGCGCTCACGAGAGCCGGTTCCCGCGTCTGTTGTGTGTCCATCCCGGAAAGCTCACCTGCAATACTGATGTTCGCAACGCGGTTGATCATCCGGATGTCCACCACCCGGTCGGCCATGGCGATCGTCTCGGGACGATGGGCGATGATGATCTGGGTGATGCCGAGATCGCGCAGCGCCGACGAGATCTCGCGCTCGTTGGCGAGATCGAGATGGCTTGTCGCCTCGTCGAGCAGGAGGATCCGCGGGCTTCGGTAGAGGGCGCGGGCGAGCATGAGGCGCTGGGCCTGCCCTCCCGACAACCCGGTCCCCATCGAGCCGACCAGGGTGTTGAACCCCATCGGCATGCGCAGGATCTCGTCTTGGATCCGGGCCTTGCGCGCAGCCGCGCGCACGCGCTCGTGATCGGGCTTTTCGTCGAGGAACGCGATGTTCTCGACAAGGGTGCCGGAGAACAGCATGTCGTCCTGGCGGACGACGCCGATGACGCTGCGCAGGCGATCGAGGCCAAGGGATGAGATCGACAGGCCGTCGATCAGGACATCGCCGGAGTCGGCCTGGATCTGCCCCGAAAGGACCTTGAGCAGCGTCGACTTTCCGGCGCCGGACGGACCGACGATCGCCACGATCTCGCCGGCCCGGACTGACAGGCTGCACCGGTCGAGAACGTCGGCTTCGGCCGTGCCGTACCGGTAGGACACCTCCCGGACCTCGATGTCCCCGCGGATCTCCCGATCTCCCAGGAACGGTAGCCTCGTGGTCTTCTCCCGTTCGGTGAGCAGGATGTCGGCCAGCCGGTCCAGATGGATCCCCAGCATCCTGAATTCGATCGCGGTGTTGATGAGGCTGGTTCCCTTGGTCACGAAGTTCTCGCGGAAGCCGAGGAAGGCCGTCAGCATTCCGACCGAGAAGTCGTTGGAGAGGACTGCCTTGGCCCCGAGATAGATGATCGCGATCTTCTCGATCGCGAACAGAACGTCGTGGCAGAAGGTGAAGGTGACGGTCGCGGTCTCGACCCCGTTCTGCAGCCTGACATAGCGGCTGAGGGCCGCCACGTACTGAGCGCGGCGCTGGTCGAAGCCGCCGAACAGCTTGATCGTCGTGATGCCGCGCATCGTCTCCCAGAGCAGCCCCTGGACCTTCGCGTTCTGGACCAGCGCGCCCTGCGACTTCTGCCGGTAGGCGCTGTAGCGGAGTGCCCGCACCATGCCATAGGCGATGAAGGCGAGAACGACGACCGTCGCCAGGAGTGGGCTGTACAGTGCCATCACCGCCAGGGCGGCGAGGGCCACGATCCCGTCGATGCCGGCGCTGACGATGCTCGTGGTCAGCGTCTTATGGATGGTGTTGCCGGATTCGAAGCGGTTGATCACGTCGGCCGCCGACCGCCGCTCGAACCAGGCGGTGGGAAGCGCCAGCAGGTGCCGGAAGACATGGGTCGGCACGATCAGCGACAGTGAGGACGACAGGTTTCGCTGAACGATGCCGCGGATCGCGGTGGTCACGGCCTGGCCCGCGAGGAAGACGCCCATCGCGATGGTCAGAAGTTCCAGGAGATCGGTATCGGCAGCGACCAGAGCGTCGTCGATGACGAATTGCTGCAGGATCGGCAGGACGAGCGTGATGAGCTCGATGCCGAGGGCATAGACGAACATGCAGGTGATGGCCACGACGAGGCCACGGCTCCTCGGCACCACGGTGCTCAGCCGGAGGCGGTTGCGCCGATCCTGCTTCTGGAACCTGGGGCTGGGCCAAGCCTCGAGCACGAAGCCTGTGAAGCATTCGTCCATCTCGGCGCGGGTGACCACGACCCGGCCGGCCGCCGGATCGTGGAGGATGAAGCGGTTTCCCCGGCACGCGGCCAGAACGACGAAGTGGTTCATGCGCCAATGCAGGATCGCCGGCGTGCGGACCTGGGCGAGGTGCTCGGGCTCGCAGCGCAGGACGCGCGTCTCGAGATCGAGACTGTTCGCGATCGCGACCAGGTCCTTGAACGTCGCCCCTTTCAGCGAGATCGGGAAGCGGGCCCGCAGGCCGGCCAGGTCGATCGCCAGGTCGTGGGCACTCGCCACCATCGCCAGCGCGACGAGCCCGCATTCCGACCGCTCGGACTGATAGAGGATCTGCATCACGGCGCCTCGGACCGCTTCGTTGCTTTCGACTATGCGCAGCCGGAGCCGCCTGTCGATGAACCGCGAGACGCTTTACGAAGAATTAAGGGACAGAATCGGATTTCTTTCGGCAATTATCGGATCGCACCGATGGAGGGGCTGTGCCGCGGCGAAGGTCTCCTGGCCGGCGCGGCGCGAGTTGAGGATGGCACGCCGAGGATCACCGCCGGTCCGGGATGGTGCTGATTGGCCGCCGACTCCGGTTTTCAGGAAAAGCAAGTAGAGCCAAGTCACCATTGGCGCGATGCCAGCCTCCGTACCCACCACAACTTTGGAGGGATGAATGGCTAACAATGAAAACGGCGATCTCCGAGACTTGGTCGATTATTCCAGGATTCTGCAGGAGTGCCGAATTGACGAATACGGGCGCTACGTCGTCGAAAATCCCGTGATTCTCGAGGAAATCTCCGGCGGATTCTGGGACAGCAACGGCAATTGCGGCTGCTCCGGATCAAGCAGCACGGACAACTCAGGAAATACCAGTTCCAGCTCCAGCAGCGGAAGCAACAACACCGGTGCCGGGAACGGCAACGCCAGCGGCAGCGGCAATGACGATGGAAACGGCGACGGCAACGATGGAGGCGATGGTGGGGATGGCGGCGACGGCGGTGACGGCGGCGACTGATACCCCTCGCCAGCCCGGACGGCCGTTTCGGCCGCCGTCCTCCACGGTCTGCCGCTGAGCCGGATTCCGTATGCCGCTTGCGGGCGCTTGGCAGGGAGAAACAGCCAGGCGTCCGCATCGCCGACACGGGGGAGCGATCCGTTCAATCGAGGATCGACGGCGCCGTCCACGCCCAGGGGATCGTGTGGAGTATCGATGGCCAAGAGATTGATGATGTCGCTCATCCTGTGCTCCGGCCTCTTCGGAGCGTGCGGATCCGCGTCGGCCAATGGGTGGCAGGATCTGGCGGCCGCCGATGTCGATTTCATCCACCAGCAGATCGAGGCCAATCATCCAGGCGCCGTGGATAAGGAAAATCCGGGCTTCCGGGACTGGCTGCGCGACGGTTACGAGCAGGCTCGTAGGGAACTGCCGTCAGTCTCCAGCATAGGCGACTACCTCTCGGTTCTGAGAGGTTATCAAGCCGGGTTTCGCGATCCGCATGTCTACATCGACTTCTCTCTCCCAGAGACGCACATCCAGTGGCCCGGTTTCGTCGTGGCGGGACGCCAGGGCCGTGTCCTGGTCGTCAGTGTCGATCCGGGGCAGAACCTGCCCTCTGTCGGCGCCGAACTGCTGAGCTGCGACGGCATACCGGTTACCGAGTTCCTGGCCGAGCACGTCTTCCGGTTTCGCGGAAATCCCGCTGTTCCCGCCTCGTTCGACCGCAGCGTCCCGTATCTGTTCTTCGCTGCCGAGGGCAGCCCGATGACCAGGGCGGTCAAGAGCTGTCGCTTCAGTCAGGACGGCCGGATCGACGACGTCGCGATCGAGTGGCGCGGCACCTCGGTGGCGGCGATGAACAACCGCCTGTACAATGCCAATGGTGGCGTTGGGGAACCAGCCTCCCTGACCGAGCCGGCCGACGGCATCTATTGGCTTCGCATTCCGTCGTTCTCGGCGAATCCGCCGCAATGGGGTGCGCTGGCGCCTCTCTACAGGACGCTCAACCAGCGGCAGCACGACATCGCCGGAGCGAAGGCGCTGGTCATGGACATCCGGGGAAATCGGGGCGGCAACAGCACGCTCGCGGAGGTCTTCATCTATCTCCTCTTCGATCGGGGAGCTCTGCTCGAAGCCTCGGATACCGCTGGTCGGGACAGCTATGTCGACTGGCGCGCCTCGCCGGACAATCTCCGCGATGCGGAGGGCTGGCTCGCTCCCAACAGCCAGGAACAGACCGCGTCGGACGCGTGGATCCAGAGCATCATCGACGGGATGCGGGAAGCGCTCGACCGCGGAGAGGTTTTTTTCCGCGAGACTCTAAGGCCGGTCCGCTTCAATGAGGACCCACGGGCACTGCCGTTCTGGCAATCGCCGATCGCACCCGCATCGGATGGGCCGGACGCATCCCGGTCGAGCCAGGCATTCGTCGATCCGGTGCCGATGAGAGCCAAGCTGTTCGTTCTCATGGACGGCGGATGCGGCAGCGCCTGTCTCGACTTCCTCGACTACCTGAAACGGTTCCGCGGCGTCACCTACCTCGGACTTCCGACCAACGCGGACACGCAGTACATGGACGCGCGGAGCCTGGACCTGCCGTCCGGCCTCGGTCGCCTGGCCATTCCGATGAAGGTCTACCGGAACCGACAGCGCCCGGCGGGCGGATACTACACGCCGGACATCGAATATGATGGGCTGCAGCGCGACAACGCCTCGGTGCGGGGGTGGGCGCTCGGGGTCGTCCGGTCCCGGCTGGAGTAGCGCATGGCCACCGGGCACCCCCCCGTTCCGCTGTTCCGCAACGCCTTCGGCACGGCGATCGAGAGCGACGTCGGCGTTCCGCTCGGCGTCACGGCCTGGTGGAGCCGTCTCTACGGGGCATGCTTGGCTGCGCTCATCGTCGCCGCGGCGGCCGCGGTCGGGTTCGGCGCCTATGCCCGGAAGGCACAGGTCTCGGGATTCCTCGTCCCGGACAAGGGGCTGATCAAGGTCCTGTCGACCCATGCAGGCCAGATCCTTGAGCAGCATGTCGTCGAGGGGCAGCACGTGGAGAAGGACGACGTGCTGTTCATGATCGATGTCAGCGATGTCTCCACGGCCGGTCGGACCGCGGACCTCGTGGTCCGGACCCTCCATGACCGTCGCCGGATGATGGAGCAGGAGATCCAGCGCCTCGCCACGGTCCAGGCTTCGGACGCCGAGGTGCTCGCGGCCAATATTGCCTCCCTGCGGCAGCAGATAGCCGGGCTTCAGGCTCAGATCGCCGCCCAGCAGGACTATCTCCGCCTGACCCGGCAGATCTTTGAGCGGGAGAAGAACCTGGAGGACAGGAGGGTCGAGTCCCCGGCGCAGCGTGACAAGGCCGAGGAGGACGTCGCGAGCGCCAGGGCGCAGATCGCTTCCCTGCAATATTCGCTCGCGACAATCGAAGGCAATCTGGCGCAGCTCGAGGCCCAGCAGCGTGGGCTTCCCGACAAGCAGGCGAACGACCGGTCGGCGATCGAGCAGAGCATCAGCGAGCTCGACCAGGAGATTGTCCAGAATGAGGAGCAGCGCCTGCTGGTCGTCCGCGCGCCGCAATCCGGCACGGTCACGCGGCTGACGGCCACTCCCGGGGCCGCGGTCGACACCGCCACGCCGCTGCTCACCATCGTGCCGGACGGCGCGCGCCTCGACGCCTATCTCTATGTCCCGTCCAGCGCTGCAGGTTTCGTGAAGCCGGGACAGGACGTCCTGCTGCGCTACGACGCCTATCCCTACGAGAAGTTCGGCATGCAGCCCGCGACGGTGGCGACCGTCAGCCGGACCGCGGTCGCGGCCTCGGAGCTGCCGTTCCCGGTCACGAGCGACGAGCCGCTCTATCTCGTCACCGCCACGCTGGCCAAGAGCACGATCACCACCTACGGCCGCGAAGAGGCGCTGCAGCCCGGCGCGAAGATGCAGGCGGACCTGGTTCTCGAAAGCCGGCCGATCTGGCAGTGGGCGGTCGAGCCCCTGATCGCCGCCAGGGCGAGCCTCTGACGGATCCGCTGGGTCAGATCGAACCCTTGAATTGCAATGAGCAGGTGAGGGCAAC
This sequence comes from Inquilinus limosus DSM 16000, assembly GCF_000423185.1. Classification (GTDB taxonomy): domain Bacteria; phylum Pseudomonadota; class Alphaproteobacteria; order DSM-16000; family Inquilinaceae; genus Inquilinus; species Inquilinus limosus. The sequence continues at coordinate 124,088 of NZ_AUHM01000020.1, forward strand.
GATGGCAGTGTCGACGATCTCTCCGGAGGCAAGAAAGCGGGCCCTTGCGACGCTGGACCCGTCGCTGTTCGAGCTGATTATCCTGCCGACGGAGCAATGCAACTTCCGCTGCAAGTACTGCTACGAGGATTTTGCCCTGCACCGAATGACGCCGGAAATCGTGAGCGCCATCAAGTCTCTGATCGATGTGCGTGCCCACGATATGCGCACTTTCAACCTGTCCTGGTTCGGCGGGGAGCCGCTGATGGCGAGCGACGTCGTCCTGGATATCTCCGAACATGCCCGAGCGGTCTGCGCAGCACGTGGAATCCGTTATCACGGCAGTATGACGACGAACGGCTATCTGCTGACCGACCGCCTCCAGGCGCAACTGGTGGCGGCCGGCGTGACCAGTTTCCAGATCAGCCTGGACGGCGACGAGGATCTTCACGATGCCTCGCGCCCGCTGGTCTCGGGCCGCGGCACTCATCGGAAGATCATGGAGAACATCCATAGCGCCCTGAGTTCCGATAGGGCGTTCACCATAACGGTGCGGCTCCACATCACCAGCCTGAACGCCGATAGCGTCGAGCGGTTCTATCGGTCGATCAAGCATGACGTCCTGGCCGACCAACGGTTCCGGCTGCTCGTGAAACTGGTCGGGAACCTGGGCGGCCCGAATCTCGACAAATCTGTCCTCCCGGAGAGGTCCCGGGCGGTGAAGATCAGGGACGAGATCGTGCGCGACTATCGGTGTTTCCGGGGCATAGAACCCGGAGACGACCTCAGCATCTGCTACGCGGCGCGGCCGAACTCCTTCGTCATCCGGGCGGATGGCCGGGTGAGCAAATGCACCGTCGCGTTCAACTCCTCGAACAATCAGGTCGGTCGGTTGCATCCGGACGGCAAGATGGGACTGGATGTCGAGAAGCTCCTGAAGTGGATACGAGGTTATCGCGATCTGGACCCTGCATCGCTGAGGTGTCCGGTTGAGGCTCTGCGTCTTTGGTGAGAAAGAATGGGGCGGTTTTCTTCAGAATACGACACAGCAGGAATGCGAAGGACCAAGCTGCCCTCTGGAGAAATGACGCAGGGTCGAGGCAACTATACGCCACAGCTTCCGATGACCAGCCGCCGCGCCGAATTGCGGCGCGGCGGCTGGTTCCGAATGAACTGAAGGCCAAACCAATTCGCCTGACTAAGAGGGCGTTTTGAAAGACGCTACGCCGTCACGGCGTCTGGACACCCTTCGTGTTCAAGTAGACCGCCCGCAGCGAGGTGGTGGAGCAGATGAACAGCCGGTTCTTCTTCAGGCCGCCGAAGCAGACATTGGCCACCACCTCCGGCACCTTGATCTTGCCGATCAGCGTGCCGTCCGGGCCATAGCAATGCACGCCGTCGCCGGCGCTGGTCCAGATGTTGCCGTGATGGTCGATGCGGAAGCCGTCGAACAGGCCGAAGGTGCATTCGGCGAAGACCTCGCCGCCGGCCAGCGTGCCGTCGTCGCGCACCTGGAAGCGGCGGATGTGCTTCGGCCCGTTCGGATCGTGGCTGGCGCCGGTGTCGGCGACGTAGAGCAGCGTCTCGTCGGGCGAGAAGGCGATGCCGTTCGGCTTGTCGAAATCGGTCGCGACCGTCTTCAGCGTCCCCGATTTCGGGTCGAAGCGGTAGACGTGGCAGCCGTCCTGCTCGATCTCGGACTGGTGGCCTTCGTATTCCGACAGGATGCCGTAGGGAGGGTCGGTGAACCACACCGTGTCGTCCGACTTCACCACCACGTCGTTCGGCGAGTTCAGGCGCTTGCCGTTGTGGCTGTCGGCCAGCACGGTGACGCGGCCGTCATATTCGGTGCGGCTGACCCGGCGGCCGCCATGCTCGCAGGACACCAGCCGGCCCTGGCGGTCGCGGGTATGGCCGTTGGTATAGTTCGACGGGTTGCGGAAGACGCTGACGCTGCCGTCGGTCTCGTCCCAGCGCATGATCCGGTTGTTCGGGATGTCGCTCCACAAGAGGTAGCGGCCGTCGCCGAACCAGACCGGCCCTTCCGACCAGCGCAGCCCGATGTCACTGGCCAGCACGTCGATATGGACGTTGCCCATGACATAGCCGGCGAAGCGCTTGTCCAGCACCTCGAAGCAGGGGTCGAGCATCCCGGTTTCCTCCCTTGGCCCGGCCCGGCCGGGCAGCCGATTGATCGGACATAACTGGCCGGAGTGTTGCGCCCCGGCGGAGCACCGTCAATGATTCGGGTCAGTTCGCCGAACGGCCGCCGCGCCCGTACAGCACCAGCATCAGGATGATCACCAAGCCGTAGATGATCTGCCGCCCGGCCTCCGGCATCTGCATCACCGACAGCACGCTCTGCAGCAGCACGATCAGGATCGTGCCGACCACGGTGCCGGCGTAGCGGCCCTGGCCGCCCAGGATGTTGGTGCCGCCGATCACCACCGCGGCGATGGCGGGCAGGAGATAGGCGTCGCCCATTGCCTGATAGGCCTTGCTGGAATAGCCGGCCAGCAGCAGGCCAGCGAGGGCCGAGCACAGCCCGCACAGGGTGAAGGCGCCGAGGATGACCAGCCGGGTGCTGACGCCGGACAGATAGGCTGCGGCCTCGCGGTTGCCGATGGCGTAGATGTAGCGGCCCATCGGCGTGCGGGTCAGCAGGAAGACGATGCCGAGCGACAGCAGGGCCCAGACGAACACCGCCATCGGGATGCCCAGCAGCTCGGCCTTGGCCAGGAACTGCATCGGCGGCGTCGCCATGGTGGTCGGGGAGAAGCCGCCGGTCAGCATCACCATCAGCCCGCGCAGCACGGTGTTGACCCCGAGGGTGAAGATCATCGACGGCACGCGCAGGAAGGCGACGCCGAGCCCGTTGAACACGCCGACCAGGGCACCGATGGCGAGGCCGACCGGGATCGCTTCGGGCCCGCCGACCGCGGTCGCCAGCATGGCCGAGGCGGCGATGGTCCAGGGCACCGACAGGTCGATATGGCCCATCAGGATCACCAGCATCATTCCGGCCGCGACGATGCCGAGGAAGGAGGCGACCTTGAGCTGCTGCAGCAGATAGGCGGGCGACAGAAAGGTCGCCGTGCCCTGGGTGACCGCGGTGTAGACCGTGCCCGCCACCAGGATCAGCACCACGAAGCCGCAGGCCACCAGGATCGGCCGGTCGACGGAGCGGAGAAATGCTTGCATCGATCCTCCGCTACCCGAACAGCTGCAGGCGGTTCCTGACCGTGAACACACGGGCGGCGCCCAGCGAGACCGCGGCCAGCAGGATCAGGCCCTCGAACAGCGGCTGCAGCAGCGGGTTGGCCAGGACGCCGACGATGCTGTCCTCCGGCACCACGCGGAAGCAGAAGGAGATGGCGCGCAGCACCATGACGCCGACGATCGAGGCGACGGCCCCGCCCGACCCACCGAACAGCGAGGTGCCGCCGATCACCACGGCGGCGATCGAGTTGAGCGTGTAGGCGCCGGCCATCGGCGTGTCGGCGTTGCCGCTGCCGGTCTGCAGCGCCAGGTAGACGCCGGCGACCGCGGCGAAGAAGCCGGCCAAGGTGAAGGCCGCCAGCTTCGACCGGTCGATGGCGACGCCGGACATGAAGGCCGCCTGCTCCGACGAGCCGATGGCGTAGCAGCCGCGCCCGGTCACCGAATTCCTGAACGGCAGCCAGACCAGCAGCACCACCAGCACGACCAGGATGACCGGCACCGGGACGCCCTGGATCGCCTGGAACCAGCCCGGAAGGTCGCCGCCCCACCAGCCATAGGTGTCGGCCACGTCGAACAGCGTGTTTGTGGCCGCCCAGGACAGGTCGCCGTCGACCGCGCCGCCCGGGGTGGGGCGCAGGAACAGGGCGATGCCGATGAAGACGGCCCCGGTGGCCAGCGTCGCGATGATCGGCTGGATCCGGCCATAGACCACCAGCGCGCCGTTGACGAAGCCGGCCAGAAGCCCGGCGACGAGGCAGAGCAGGATGCCGAACGCGAGCTCCCAGCCGCTGCCGGTCAGGAGATGGGAGGCCAGGCAGTTCACCATCGTCATCAGCGGGCCGACGGAGAGGTCCAGCCCGCCCAGCAGCACCGGCACCGTCTGGGCCATCGCCACCAGGGCCAGGGTGAAGGTCTCGTTGGCGTTCTGGACGATCAGGTCGGCGCTGCCGCCCCGCGGATGCTGATAGGAGTAGAGGCCGTAGAACAGGACGAACAGGCCGAGGGCGAGGAGGATGCCGCTGTGGCGCGAGAAGCGGTGGAGCAGGGTCATGCCGGCACCGCCTCCGCCGCCCGGCCGTTGGTCTCGAGGTTCAGGGCGCTGGCCACGATGTTGGTTTCGGTGATGGCATCGCCCTCCAGCGTCCGGATCACCCGCCCGCCATAGAGGATCAGCACCCGGTCGCAGCAGCCGATCAGCTCGTCATAATCGGTCGAGTAGAACAGGATCGAGGTGCCGGCGGCGGCCAGGTCGTGCAGCAGCTGGTAGATCTCCTGCTTCGTGCCGACATCGATGCCGCGGGTCGGGTCGTTCAGCAGGATGATGCGGGCCTCCGTCAGCAGCCATTTGGCGATCGCCACCTTCTGCTGATTGCCGCCGGACAGGGTGCCGACCGGGGCGTCGACCGATCCGACCTTGATCCGCAGCGCCTCGACCATGCGGGCGATGCCGTCGCTCTCGCGCCGACGGTCGAGGACGCCGCCCCAGGCCATCCCGCCCAGGGCCGCCAGGGTGATGTTCTCCCCGACCGACATCGGCAGCAGCAGCCCCTCGGTCTTGCGGTCTTCCGGGATCAGCGCCATGCGGATGCCGGCGCGCTTGGCCTGCGCCGGGCTGCCGATCCGGGCCGGCCGGCCGTCGACCAGCACGCTGCCCTCGACCCCGCGCAGCACGCCGAACAGGGCCAGCAGCAGCTCGCGCTGCCCCTGGCCGTCCAGCCCGCCGAGGCCGACGATCTCGCCGCGGCCGACGGTCAGCGAGATGTCGGAGAGGCGCTGGCCCCAGCGCAGGCCGCGGGTCTCCAGCACCGGCGGCGGCGGCTCCGCCCGCACCGGCTTCGGCGGATAGGCGCCATGGATCTCGCGGCCGATCAGCATCCGCACCACCTCGTCGTCGCTGCGCGCGCCGGCCGGGAAGGTGTCGATGTGCCGGCCGTTGCGGAACACCGAGCAGGTGTCGCACAGCGCCTTGATCTCCGGCATGCGGTGGGAGATGTAGAGGATGCCCAGCCCCTCGCGGCGCAGCTGGTGCAGCAGGGCATAGACCTTCTCCACATCCGCCGCCGTCAGGGCCGAGGTCGCCTCGTCGAGGATCAAGAGGCGCGGGTTGCGCCCCAGCGCCTTGGCGATCTCGACCATCTGCCGGCGCGACAGGGGCAGGGCCTTGACCGGCAGCCGCGGGTCGATGTCGGCGCAGCCGATCCGGGCCAGCAGCTCCTCCGCCCGCCGCCGCTGCGCCCTGTGGTCGATCAGGCCGAAACGCCGGGGCGGCCGGGTGATGCAGATGTTGTCGGCCACCGACAGATCCGGCATCAGCGACAGCTCCTGGAACACGCAGACGACGCCGGCCGCGTTCGCCGCCTGCGGCGAGGCGAAGCTGGCGGGCCGGCTGTCGATCAGCAGCTCGCCGGCGCTGGGCTGCACCACCCCGGCGATGATCTTGATCAGCGTGCTCTTGCCGGCCCCGTTCTCGCCCAGGACCCCGTGGATCGAGCCCGCGCGGGCCGCGAACTCCACCTCGCGCAGCGCGTGCACGCCGCCGTAGCTCTTGCTGACTCCCGTCAGCTGCACCAGCGGCGGCGTGTCGACGGCCATCCCCGACGCCACGGCCCTACTTGTTCTCGGCGGACTGGGCCATGATCTGCGGCGCGGTGAAGGTGATGCCGCAGGGCTCGAAGGAATTCGGCGCGAAGAAGTCGACCGTCAGGTTCGACCAGTAGTTCTCGCCGTCCTTCAGCGTCTTGTAGTCGGCGACCGGGATCGGGATCGACACCATCTGCGGCATGGTCTCGCCCTTCAGCGCGGCGATCGCCGCCTTCATCGCGATGGCGACGAGGGCCGGGGACTGGCCGTAGGACAGGCCCTTCAGCCCCTGGTCCTTGTACTGGGCGATCTGCTGGCGGAACAGGTTCTCGCCTTCGCCCGCCATCGGCACGAATGGATGTTTGGCGTCGATCAGCGCCTGCACCGTGCCGTTCGACCCGCCCTGGGTGAAGATGCCGTCGAAATGTCCGTGCACCGCGAGCGCGTCGGCCGTCGCCTTCTGCGAGTCGCCCGGCGCCCAGTTGCCCACCACCTCGACGATATCGAAAGGCTTGCCCGCTTCCTTCATCGTCTTCTGGAAGCCCTCGTGCCGGTCGCGGTCGACCGAGTTGCCGGGCAGGCCGCGCACCTCGAGGATCTTGCCGCCGTTCGGCACGTGCTCGATCAGGAATTTGGCCGACATCACGCCCATCTCGGTCTGGTCCTCGTTGACCTGCATCACCTCGGTGGTGTCGAGGATGTTGTCGAACGGCACCAGCACGACGTTCTTGCGGTTGGCCAGCCGGATCACCCGGTCGAAGCCCGTGGGGCTGACCGCGATGGTGACGATCGCGTCGAAGCCCTGGTTGATGAAGTCCTCGATCGTGCCCAGCTGCGCCGCCGCGTCGGTGCCGGTGGAGACGACCTTGAACTCCTTGATGTCCTTGGCGACCTCCGGCAGCGCGGCATAGGCCTTGGCGGTCTGGATCATCTGGATGCGCCAGATGTTGCCGACGAAGCCGTTGACCAGGGCGATGCGGTACGGCCCCGGGCGGGCGTCCCATTTGAAGAACTTCGTGTCCTTGCTCCAGGGCGCGAAGCATTCCGGCAGATAGCCCGGCCCGTCCACCGTCTTCGGGGCGGCGAGGGCGGGGAGCGCGATGGCGAGAGATGCGGCCGCGGCGACCGCGGCGAAACGGCGGAGCAGCATTCGGGTCCTCCCTGTATGGCCTGTCGGCCGCGAACGATTCGAACTCGTCCGGCATATTTGACGATGGGAATGTTGTGCCGATCGCCGGCGGCCGTCAATTCATCAGACAGTACGCATGCGCCCGCCTCGTTCCCATCTCTTCAGGAGGATGGCGCCGCCCAAAAGTCCGACGTAAAGTGGCGGGCGCCCGAGATTGCCAGGCAAACCCAAGAACACGTGCGAAACCGATGCCCAGCCCCAGCCTCTTCATCCGCCTGAACCGCGACGACAATGTCGTCCTCGCCCGCGCCGACATCACGCCGGGCACGCCGATCCCGGAGGAGGGGGTGACCACCGCCGGCCACATCCCGGCCGGCCACAAGATGGCGACCCGGCCGATCGCGCAGGGCGAGCCGATCCGGCGCTACAACCAGATCATCGGCTTCGCCACCGAGGCGATCGCCCCGGGCGAGCATGTCCATGTCCACAACTGCGCCATGGGCGATTTCGAGCGCGACTACGCCTTCTGCGCCGACGCCAAGCCGACCGATTACGTGCCGGAGGCGGAGCGGGCGACCTTCCAGGGCTATCGCCGGCCCAACGGCCGGGTCGGCACCCGCAACTACATCGGCATCCTGTCGTCGGTGAACTGCTCGGCCACGGTCAGCCGGATGATCGCGGCGCATTTCGAGCGCTCCGGCGCGCTCGACGCCTTCCCGCATGTCGACGGCGTGGTCGCGATCACCCATTCGACCGGCTGCGGCATGGCGGATTCGGGCGAAGGCTACGACAACCTGCAGCGCACGCTCTGGGGCTATGCCCGCAACCCGAACTTCGCCGGGGTGCTGATGATCGGCCTGGGCTGCGAGGTCAACCAGATCGACTTCCTGCTGGAGGCCTATCAGATCCAGCGCGGGCCGCTGTTCCAGACCATGAACATCCAGAACCTGGGCGGCACCCGGAAGACGGTCGACCACTGTATCGCCAGGGTGATGGAGATGCTGCCCGAGGCCGACAAGGCGCGGCGCGAGACCGTGCCGGCCAGCGAGCTGATGGTGGCGCTGCAGTGCGGCGGCTCGGACGGCTATTCCGGCATCTCGGCCAACCCGGCGCTGGGCGCCGCGGTCGACCTGCTGGTCCGCCACGGCGGCAGCGCCGTGCTGTCGGAGACGCCGGAGATCTACGGCGCCGAGCACCTGCTGACCCGGCGCGCGGTCAGCCGCGAGGTCGGCGAGAAGCTGATCGCCCGGATCAAGTGGTGGGAGGGCTACACTGCCCGCAACGGCGGCGAGATGAACAACAACCCGTCGCCCGGCAACAAGCGCGGCGGCCTGACCACGATCCTCGAGAAGTCGCTGGGCGCCGCGGCCAAGGGCGGCACCACCAACCTGGTCGAGGTCTACAAATACGCCGAGCAGATGACGGCCAAGGGCTTCGTGTTCATGGACACGCCCGGCTACGACCCGGCCTCGGCCACCGGCCAGGTGGCGGGCGGGGCGCAGCTGGTCTGCTTCACCACCGGCCGCGGCTCGGTCTCGGGCTTCAAGCCGGCGCCCTGCATCAAGATCGCCACCAACTCCGCCATGTACCGGCACATGGAGGAGGACATGGACATCAACTGCGGCACCATCATCGACGGCGACGAGACCATCGAGCAGGCCGGCCGCCGGATCTTCGAGAAGTTCCTGGCCGTCGCCTCGGGCGAGCAGACCAAGAGCGAGGCCCAGGGCTTCGGCGACAACGAGTTCGTGCCCTGGCAGATCGGCGCGGTGATGTGACGGCGGGGACGCCGGACGAGAAGAGAAGCGGGAAGGGACATCCATGAAGGACTACATTTCGGTCGCGGCCTGCCTGCCGGCGGATGCCGATCGCGCCACCCTGGTCGGCCGCGTCTGGCTGCCGCAGGTCGAAGGGCCGGCGGTGGTGGCGCTGCGCGGCGGCCAGGTGATCGACATCACCCGGGCCGCGCCGACCGTCGCCGACCTGATCTCGGCCGCCGACCCGGCTGCGCTCGCCAAGGCCGACGGCCCGGCGATCTGCAGCGTCGCCGACCTCTTGGCCAATGCCGACGAGACCTCGCGCGACGCCTCCAAGCCCTGGCCGCTGGCGCCGGTCGACCTGCAGGCGGTCAAGGCGGCGGGCGTCACCTTCGTCGCCTCGATGCTGGAGCGGGTGATCGAGGAGCAGGCGCGCGGCGACGCCACCAAGGCCGACGCCATCCGCCAGCGCATCGTCTCGATCATCGGTGACGACCTGGCGGCCGTCCGCCCCGGCTCGGCCGAGGCGCAGCGGATCAAGGAGGTGCTGCTGGCCCAGGGCGCCTGGTCGCAATATCTCGAGGTCGGCATCGGCCCGGACGCGGAGATCTTCACCAAGAGCCAGCCGATGTCCTCGGTCGGCCTCGGCGCCGAGATCGGGATCCACCCGATCTCGACCTGGAACAACCCGGAGCCCGAGGTGGTGCTGGTGGTGGCGCCGACCGGCAAGGTCGTCGGCGCGACGCTCGGCAACGACGTCAACCTGCGCGACCTCGAGGGCCGCAGCGCCCTCTTGCTCGGCAAGGCCAAGGACAACAACGCCTCCTGCGCCATCGGCCCCTTCATCCGGCTGTTCGATGGCGGCTTCGGCATCGACGACATCCGCAAGGCGGACCTGTCGATGGCGGTGCACGGACCTGAGGGCTACACGCTCCAGGGCCACAGCTCGATCTCCAAGATCAGCCGCGACCCGCTCGACCTCGCCGGCCAGATGCTGGGCCCGAACCACCAGTACCCGGACGGGGCGGTGCTGTTCCTCGGCACCATGTTCGCGCCGACCGACGACCGCGACGCGCCGGGCATGGGCTTCACCCACAAGATCGGCGACATCGTCACCATCTCGACCCCGAGCCTGGGGACGCTGGTCAACCGGGTGAACCACAGCGACAAGATCACCCCCTGGACCTTCGGCGCCCGGGCGCTGATGGCCAGCCTGGCGAAGCGCGGGCTGCTCCGCTAGTCGAGCCGGCTGAAATCCGGCTTCCGCTTCTCCAGGAAGGCGGTGAAGGCCTCGCGGGCCTCGGCCGATTTGAGCTGGGCGCCGAAGGCCTCGACCTCGCGGGTCATGGCCTCGCGCACCGCCGCCTGCAGCGGTGCGCGCAGCAGCGCCTTGGTCTGCCGGACCGCGGCCGGGGGCAGGGCGGCGAGGCGTGCTGCCGCGCCGTCGAGCTCGGCGTCCAGCGCCTCGTCGGGCAGGAGCTTGGTGATCAGGCCGGCCGCGAGCGCGGCCTCGGCGTCGAAGCCTTCGCCGGTCAGCAGCCACCAGGAGGCGCGCAGCCTTCCGGCCGCGGCGGGCAGCAGCAGCGAGGACGCGGCCTCCGGCACCAGGCCGAGCTGGACGAAGGGCAGCTGGAACCGGGTCGACGCCGCGGCCAGCACCACGTCGCAATGCAGCAGCAGGGTGGTGCCGATGCCGATGGCGGCGCCGCGCACCCCGGCCACCACCGGCTTCGGAAAGCCGGACAGGGCGTCGAGGAAATCGACAATCGGCTTCAGCCCGGACTCGCCGCCGGCCGCCAGGAAATCGGCGATGTCGTTTCCGGCCGAGAAGTCCTCGCCGCCCCGAATGACCACCACACGCACCGCCGGATCCTCGGCCGCACGGTTCAGCGCGGCGGTCATCGCCTCGTACATGGCGAGGCTGACGGCGTTCTTCTTCTCCGGCCGGTTCAGCCGGATCGCCAGGACCGGCCCCTTGGTTTCGGTCAGGACGGGATCGGTCATGAGCTGTCTCCTCCGCTCTCCGGAGCGCCACGGTAGAGAGGCCGCCGCGGTGATGTCGAGATCTGGCCGAGCGCCCCGCGGGCGGCCGCGACGCCAGTGGCGAAGCAGCCCTGCAGCAGATAGCCGCCGGTCGGCGCCTCCCAGTCCAGCATCTCGCCGCAGGCGAAGACGCCGGGCAGGGCCTTCAGCTCCAGCCGCGGGGTGAGGGCGTCGAGGCGGATGCCGCCCGCCGTCGAGATGGCGCGGTCGAGCGGCCGGATCCCGGTGACCCGCAGCGGGATCGCCTTGATCGCGGCGGCCAGGGCCTCCGGCGTCGCCAGCGCCTCGGCCGCGAAACCCTCGCGCAGCAGGGAATAGGCGGGGCCGGTCAGCGACAGGGCACGGCGCAGCCGGTTCGGGGCGCTGTCGCTGCTGCCGGCGCGGGCCAGCCGGTCGGCGATCTCCGCCGCCGTCATGTCCGGCCGCAGGTCGAGCGTCAGCACCGCGCCGCCCTCCCGCGCGAGCGCCTCGCGCAGCCCGGCCCCGAGCGCATAGACGGCGCCGCCTTCCAGGCCGGTGGCGGCGATCATGGCCTCGCCGCGCACGCTGCGGCCGGCGAAGGTCAGGGCGATGCGCTTCAGGGGACTGCCGGCAAAGCGGTCGCGCAGATGCGGCGACCAGGCGATCTCGACGCCGGCATTGGCCGGCTGCAGCGGCGCGATGGCGATGCCGCGCCCCGCCAGGATCGGCACCCAGCCGCCGTCGCCGCCCAGTCGCGGCCAACTGGCGCCGCCGAGCGCCAGGATGGTGGCATCGGCCTTCGCCTCGAACTCCCCCTCCGGTCCGCGCAGGATCGGCCGGTTGTCGCCGGTCAGGCCGATCCAGTCGTGCCGGTTGTGGACGACGACGCCGAGCTGCCCCAGCCGGGCCAGCCAGGCGCGGAGCAGGGGAGAGGCCTTCAGGCTCTCCGGGAACACCCGGCCGCTGGAGCCGACGAAGGTCGGGATGCCGAGATCCGCGCACCAGGCCCTCAGGTCGTCCGGGGTGAAGGCGCGCACCAGCGGCTCCATCCAGCCCTGCGCCGCGCCGTAGCGTGTGACGAAGCGGTCCAGCGGCTCGGAATGGGTCAGGTTCAGCCCGCCGCGCCCGGCCATCAGGAACTTCCGCCCGACCGTCGGCATGCGGTCGTACACGGTCACCCGCCGTCCGGCCTCGGCCAGGCGCTGCGCGGCGATCAGCCCGGCGGGGCCGCCGCCGATGATGGCAATGGTCTCGGTCATGGCGGTGCGGACCATAGCCCGTATTTCTCACCCTCGTTGTGCCCTGCGCCGTCGTCCCATGCCGGCAGGGCAGGAGAGCGGCGTAGCGCGATGCGGGGACATCGGGCAAGCCGCTCGACGCACCCTGCCGGCATGGGACGACGGCCCGGAGGGTCGCCTTGCGGCGGCCGCCTGCGGGCGCGGGCCGCTCGACCGTATGGCCCGATACGCTCTTCGCGGCCCGCGCCCTCATTCGACTCACCGCAAGGCGACGCAGGGCGCAAGGAGGGTGAGAAATGCGGGCTAGCAGCCTGCACCGGATTGGCGAGTCCGTTCCGCGCCGGGCGGCCATGCCGGGAACCGCCGGCGGCCGGGCGCGATTGGGATTCAAAGCGGCACCGGCACATCCGTGAAGCAGCGACGGAGGCATCGTGGCGACGCCAACCGCCCCCCAGCGTCCCCCGACCGATCCGCGTCCCGGCGCGAAGGAGACCGTCATCGTCACCGGCAGCAGCGGCTTCCTCGGCCGGGCGATCATCCGCCGGCTGGCGGAGCGCTACGACGTGGTCGGGCTGGACTTCGCCCTGCCGCCGACGCCCGCGCCGTTCGGCGAGGCGATCCGCGTCGACCTGACCTCGGATGCCAGCGTGGCGGCCGCCCTGCAGCGGATCCGCGCCGGCCACGGCGACCGGATCGCGTCGGTGATCCATCTCGCCGGCTATTACGACCTCTCCGGCGAGCCGAGCCCGAAATACGAGGCGGTGACAATCCGCGGCACCGAGCGCCTGCTGCGCGGGCTGCGGGAGTTCGAGACGGAGCAGTTCATCTTCGCCAGCACCATGCTGGTCCACGCGCCCTGCGCGGTCGGCGAGCGGATCGACGAGGAGGCGCCGATCCGGCCGAAGACACCCTATCCGCAGTCGAAGGTCGATACCGAGGCGCTGATCCGGCAGCAGCGCGGCGACATCCCGGCGGCGATCCTGCGGCTCGCCGGCGTCTATGACGAGCAGTGCCACGCCGCCTTCCTGGCCCAGCAGATCGCCAACATCTTCGAGCGCCACCCGGTCAGCGGCCTCTATCCCGGCGATCCCGACAAGGGGCAGCCCTACCTGCATCTCGAGGATCTGGTCGACGCGATCGACCGCCTGGTCGAGCGCCGCCGCGACCTGCCGCCGGAAACGACCCTGCTGCTCGGCGAGGAGGAGACGCTGAGCTATGGCGAGCTGCAGCGCCGCATCGGCACGGAGCTGCACGGCGAGGCCTGGGAGACGCGCGAGATCCCGAAGACCCTGGCCAAGACCGGGCAATGGCTGCAGGAGGATGTGCTGGGGCACGACCCCTTCATCCAGCCCTGGATGATCGACCAGGCCAGCGACCATTACGCGCTCGACATCTCGCGCGCCCGGGCGCTTCTGGGCTGGCAGCCGCGCCATTCTCTGTCCGGAACCCTGCCGGAGATGCTCAAGGCGCTGAAGGCCGATCCGCCCGGCTGGTACCGCGCCAACAAGCTGAACGCGGCCAAGGTCGCGGCCTCCGAGCCGGTGCTCGACAAGATCGAGCAGGAGGCACCCGAGCCCGCCGTCCGGAACCACGAAACGGTCGAGGCCGACCTGGCCGAGCATCATCTGCGGACGCTGTGGGCGCATCTCGTCGTCATGGCGCTCGGCCTCTGGCTCCTCATCGGCCCCTTCACCCATGGCGTGTTCGAGCCGGGGATGGTGCCGACCCCGCCCGCCGCAGGCCATCCGCTGCCGCCGCCGGAGATCCGCGACGCCTGGCTGGCCGCCAGCGACATGATCTCGGGCGCCGCGATCATCCTGCTGTCGATCCTGGCGATGGCGCGGCCGCGGTCCTGGGTGCAATGGGTGACCGCCTCGATCGGCATCTGGCTGGCGCTGGCGCCGCTCGTCTTCTGGACCGCCAGCCCCGCGGCCTATGCGCTGGACACGCTGATCGGCGCCTTCGTCGTCGCCTTCTCGGTCATGGTGCCGGCGCCGCCGGGGATCAGCCGGGCCGCGCTGGCCTCGCCCTCGGACATGCCGCTCGGCTGGTCCTATTCGCCCTCGACCCACACCCAGCGCGTCCCGATCCTGGGCATGGCGCTGATCGGCCTCCTGGTGTCGCGCTACCTGGCCGCCTATCAGCTCGGCCACATCGACTCGGTCTGGGACCCGGTGTTCAGCGGCGGCGCGACGGGGGCCGAAAACGGCACCGCGGCCGTGATCACCTCGGATGTCTCCAAGGCCTTCCCGATCGCCGATGCCGGCTTCGGCGCCTTCGCCTATCTGCTCGACATCCTGACCGGCGCGATCGGCGACCGGCGGCGCTGGCGGACCATGCCCTGGATCGTGCTGATCTTCGGCCTCTTGATCGTGCCCTTGGGCATGGTCAGCGTCGGCTTCATCATCATCCAGCCGACGGTGATCGGCGCACTGTGCCTGCTGTGCATCGCCCAGACGGTGCTGACCGTGCTGATGATGCCCTATTCGGTCGACGAGGTCTGGGCTTCCGCCCAGTTCCTGCTGCAGAGCCGCCGCGCCGGCCGGCCGTTCTGGCGCACGCTGTTCCTAGGCGGTCCGCCGCTGAAGGAGGAGCGGGATCCGTCACCGGATCTCGACGCGCCCTTCGCCAGGATCGCGCACAACTTCATCAGCGGCGGCGTGTCCTATCCCTGGACGCTGGTCGCGAGCGTCGCCATCGGCATCTGGCTGATGGCGACCGGGGCGCTGTTCGGCGCCCAGCCGCCGCTGGCCCACAGCGACCACGTGACGGGGTGCCTCGTCATCACCATCGCGGTGATCGCGATGGCGGAGGTGGCGCGGCCGCTGCGGTTCCTGAACGTGGCGCTGGGCCTCTGGGTCGCGCTGTCGCCCTTCGTCCTGGACGGCGCCGGGACCGCGGCCATGGTCGCCGACATCGTCGCCGGCCTCGGCCTGGCGCTGCTCAGCCTGCCGCGCGGCAAGCTGAGCGGAGACCACTATGGCGGCTGGGACCGCTATGTCGTTTGAGCCGTCGACCGGCCCCGTCACCCGGTGTCGGGTGCGGGCTTGGGGTCGTCGACATAGAGGCCGAGGCCGAGGGAGCGGCAGAGGCGGTCGGCGGTGGTGGCGGTGGTCTCGGTGTCGAGCCATTCGATCACGTCCGGCTCCTGCAGCCGGGCCGCCAGCCCGGCCCGCAGCCCCGGCACCCGGGTCGGATCCCGCACCTCGGCGAAGGCCCGCTCCATGGCGGCGGCCACCGCCTGCCGGCGCCGGGCCCGCTCGGCCGCGACCGCGGCCGGGCCGCCGGACGGCCGGGCCGGCCGCGGCGTCGCCGGCCAGCCGAGGGCGCCCCAGCGGGACCATTCCTCGGACAGGCCGAGGCCGCAGGCCAGCCCGGCCATCACCGCGCCGACCGGCCGGTCCTCGACCCGGGCCGCCTCGTCCTCGTAGAGGTGCTCGACCTGCTCCGCGAGCTCGTCGGACAGGGCCTCGGCGCGGTCGAGATCCTCGACCTCGTCCCAGATCATGCACTTCAGGACGTGCTCGACCTCGTCGCGGTGGCGGTCGCGGCGGGCCGGGCGGCCGGCCTCGCGCTCGGCGGTGCGGGCGCGGTCCTCGGCGCAGAGGTCGCGGGCGGCGCGGGCGCGCTGGGCCAGGGTCTGGCGCACCAGATGGGCGTAGCGGGCGAACTCCAGGCCGGGATCCTGGCCGGCCGACGCCGGCGCTTCCGCCGGGGCCGGCGCTTCAGCAGCCGCCTGAGCCGCGGCCTGGGCGGCGAGGGCGCGGGCGCCGGCGCCTTCGGCCAGCTGCATGCCGATCTCGGCGAGACGCGAGAGCATCTCGACCTGCTGCAGCGCGAGGCCGCGGCAGTACGCCTGGATGTCGAGATCGGGCGGCACGTCCTGCATGGAACATATCATGAACGAGAATGCCGAGTTAACGCAACTGCACATTGTGTTCACTCGCCCGGCCCGGGACCGGCGCGGGCGGCGGCAGGCTGGATCGCCACGGCGCCTACGCGCCTCATGATGACGGTAAGGGGCGGGGAGGCGGCTTCCCGATCGTCCTCGCCGGGCGCCCTCGCTCAATCGTCGTGGTGCGCCTCGAGCAGCTTGCGTTCGACCGAGCGCAGGTGCCGGCGCATGGCCCGCCCCGCCGCCTCCAGGTCGCGCTCGGCGATCGCGTCGACGATGGCGTCGTGCTCGGCGAAGCTGTGATGGTCGGGCGGCGGCCGGGGAATGTCGGCGCGCAGCCGGCCCCACACCACCGTCCGCCGCACCGTGTTCAGCAGGTCGAACAGCGCCACCAGAACCGTGTTCCGGGTCGCCTCGGCGATCAGGCGGTGCAACTGGTTGTCGAGCGTCTCGTATTGCCGCCAGCTCTCCGCGGTGCGGGTCTTGGCGATCACCACACGCATCTTGCGCAGATCCTCCGCCGAGGCGTGCAGCGCCGCCTCCTGCGCGATCTGCGGCTCGACCAGGAGGCGCGCCCGCATCACCGCGGCGGGGGAGGTGCGTGACGCGATCGCGGCGGCGTCGTCGACCTCCTCGATCGGCCGCGAGCCGAGGAAGGTGCCCTTGCCGACATGGCGCCAGATCTGGCCCTCGGCCTCCAGCGCGGCTAGGCCCTTGCGCAGCTCGCCACGGGAGATGCCGAGCGTCTCGCACAGCTCGCGCTCGGGCGGCAGCCTTCCGTCGGACGGCAGAGCCTGCTGGGCGAGATAGGCGCGGAGCTGGGTGAGGGCGCCCTGGCCCTGATCGTGATCGAGCGACATGGTCAAACCAATTTCCATATTGGTTTAGGCTTACCCAGTTTCGGCCGGTGCGGTCAAGCTGAGGATTGACCGGAAATCCGCGACCTGCTAACCAATGGTAAATTGGTTAAAGAATAATCCGGAAATTGGTCAAAGTGCGGGCGCGCAAGCCCGCCGGTTCGAGGGAGGAGAGAGCCATGCCGTGCCTTGCCACCCGAGTCACCCGCCGCGCCGCCGGCCTCCTGTTCGCCCTGCTGCTGGCGATGCCGCTGTCGGCCAAAGCGGCCGATCCGGTCCGGATCGCCTTCGGCGACATCCCGTCGGTCGAGAGCCTGAACTTCCTGATCGCGATCGAGCGGACCCGCGCCCGCGGCGTCCCGATCGAGCTGACCTTCTTCAAATCCGAGGACATCGCCGCCCAGGCCGTGGTCAGCGGCCAGGCCGATATCGGCGTCGGCACGCCCTATGCGCTGCTGCAGAAGGTCGGCGCGCCGATCCGGCTGTTCTTCCAGATGAGCACGCTGCGCTTCTATCCGGTGGTGAACACCGAGTTCTACCAGGACTGGAAGGACCTGGACGGCCAGGAGGTGGCGGTGCATTCCCGCGGCTCCGGCACCGAGGCGATCATGATGCTGATGGCCCAGCGCAACGGCATCAAATACGGCAAGGTCAGCTACGTGCCGGGGTCGGAGGTCCGCACCGGCGCTCTGCTGCAGGGCGCGGTGAAGGCGACGATCGTCGACGCCGCCGGCTGGCGCCTGCTGCAGGAGAAGGGCGGCGGCAAGTTCAAGCTGCTCGAGGTCGGCGACGTCCAGGCCACCGACGAGGCGCTGTTCGCCAACACCGAATTCCTGGAGACCAATGCCGAGGCCGCCGGAATCCTGGCCGAGGAGCTGCTGAACACCTGGCGCGAGATCGCCGCCAACCCGGCCGTCGTCGGCGACCTGCGCAAGAGCCACAAGCTGCTGGCCGATCTGCCGGCCGAGCTCGAGCCCGAGGTCGTGCCCTTCTACCAGGACGCCGTGGCCGCCGGGATGTATCCGCTGAACGGCGGCGACGAGGCGGCGGTGAAGGACGATTTCGCCTTCTACACCGTCGCCGGCCAGATCCAGGGTGATCCCGCAGCGCTCAAGGTCGAGGACTTCTGGACCTTCACGCCGCTGAACCGGGCGCTGGACAAGGTCGGCCGGAAATGACGGGTGCCGCCGTCGCCGAAGCCGGGCGGAGGGGCAGCGTCCTTACCGCCTTGGCTGCCGACCCGCTGTTCTGGCGCCTCGCCTCCGTCGTCGTGCTCTGCGGCGGGTGGGAGATCGCGGGCCGCATCCCGGTGAACTACGCGCTGCCGTCCTTCAGCGCCACCGCCGCAGCCTTCTGGCGCCTGCTGACGGATGGCAGCCTGGCGACCGCCTATCTCGATACGCTGCAGCCGCTGCTGCTGGGGCTCGTGATCTCCGCCGTCGCCGGGGTCGGCTGCGGCATCGCCATGGGGCTGAACCGCAGCCTGGAATGGGCCGGGGCGCCGATCTTCATCGTCATGCAAGCGGCGCCGATGGCGGCGCTGATCCCGCTGACCACCTTCGTCTACGGCATCGGCCTGACCGCCAAGGTCATCGCCGTGGTGATGCTGGCCCTGCCGGTGATCGTGCTGAACAGCTACCAGGCGGTGCGCCATGTCGGCCCGTCGCTGGTCGACATGGCCCGGTCCTTCATGGCGACCCGCCGGCAGATCGTGCGCAAGATCGTGATCCCCGACGCCAGTCCGATGATCTTCGCCGGCCTCCGGCTCGGCATCTCGGCCGGCTTCATCGGCGTGGTCCTGGCCGAGCTGCTGATCACCCCGACGGGGATCGGCGACCTCATCACCTATCACCGCTCGGTCGCCGACTATCCGGAGATGTACGCGACCATCGCCTCCATCATCCTCTTCGCCGCGGTGACTGTGGGGGCGCTGCAGCGGCTCGAGGTCGCCCTGTTCCGGCCGGAAAAGCGAGGACAGCCATGAGCAAGAGCAGCGCCGCCATGCCGCTGCCCCGCGACCAGGTGACGGCGGAGCCGGCTGAGCCCGCGGTCGAGGTCCGCGGCATCGTCAAGCGCTACGGCACGCAGGTCGTGGCCCTCGACGGCATCTCCCTGGCCTTCCGCGAGGGCGAGCTGACCAGCCTGCTGGGCCCGTCCGGCTGCGGCAAGACCACGCTGCTGAAGATCATCGCCGGGCTGATGGAGCCGACCGCCGGCGAGGTGCTGGTCCGCGGCCGCGCCGTCGCCGGGCCGGGGCCGGACCGCGCCTTCGTGTTTCAGGATTTCGCCCTGATGCCCTGGGCCACGGTGCTGCGCAACGTCGCCTTCGGGCTGGAGCTGAAGGGCGTGCCCAGGGCGGAGCGCGAGGAGACGGCGCGCCGCCACATCGCCCGGGTCGGCCTCGCCGGCTTCGAGGACCGCTATCCGCACCAGCTGTCCGGCGGCATGCGCCAGCGCGTCGGCCTGGCCCGGGCGCTGGCGGTCGATGCCGAGGTGCTGCTGATGGACGAGCCGTTCAGCGCCGTCGACGAGCAGACCCGGCGCAAGTTCCAGGAAGACCTGCTGGCGCTGTGCCGCGAGGAGCGCAAGACCTTCATCGTCGTCACCCATTCGATCGAGGAGGCGGTCTACCTCTCCGACCGCATCGTCCTGCTGTCGCCGCGCCCCGGCCGGGTGTCGGAGATCGTCGTGCCCGAGATCCCGCGCCAGGGCACGCCCGACGAGATCCGCCGCGACCCTGCCTATATCGACACGGTCGAGGACATCTGGCGCGGCCTGCGGCGCTATGTGGAGTAGGGCGCCATGACCGTCTGCGGCCACCGCATCCCGATGATGGCGTCGCTGATCCTCTGGGCCCTGGCCTGGGAGGTCGTGGGCCGGCTCGGCCTCGTCCTGCTGTTCCCGCCCTTCTCCGAGGTCGTCGCGGCGCTGTTCACTGTGGTGCCGTCGTGGACCTTTATCGACGCCGCCCTGATCACGGTCGTCAGCTTTGCCCTCGGCATGGCGCTGGCCATCGCCGTCGGCGTGCCGCTCGGCGCGCTGATGGGGCGCTTCACCGCGGTCGACCAGTTCGCCGGCATGTGGGTGAACCTGTTCGTCAGCGCGCCGCTCTCGGCCCTGGTGCCGGTGATCATGCTGCTGTTCGGCATGGGCACCGCGACCGTCGTGGTCACCGTCTTCCTCTTCGCCGTCTGGATCATCGCGCTCGACACCCGCGCCGGCATCCGGCACGTGCCGCCCTCGCTGGTGGAGATGGCGCGCTCCTTCGGCGCGACGCGCTGGCAGACCGCCAGCCGGATCCTGCTGCTGGCCGCGCTGCCGGAGATCCTGGCCGGGATCCGGGTCGGGCTGATCCGCGGCGTCAAGGGCGTGGTGGTCGGGCAGCTGCTGGTCTCGATCATCGGCTTCGGCGCGCTGTTCGAGCTCTATTCCCGCAACTTCCTGATGGCCGAGTTCTGGGCCCTGACCCTGATCCTCTTCGCCTTCGCACTTCTCCTCTCCGGGCTGGTTTCCCGGCTCGAGCACCGCATCGCCTATTACGCAGGAGTACGTCAGTCATGAACATGGCTTCGCCCGGGACGACCGAGTTCGTCATCGCGCCGCCGCCCGTCCCGGTGCTGCCCGTGCTCGGCACCGGCCGGCTGTTCCCGGTCCATCGCGTCTACTGTGTCGGCCGCAACTACGCGGCGCATGCGGTGGAGATGGGGCATGACCCGGACCGGGAGCCGCCGTTCTTCTTCCAGAAGAACCCCGGCAACCTGCGAACGGACGGCCGCTTCCTCTATCCACCGGCGACGTCCGACGTGCATCACGAGGTCGAGATGGTGGTGGCGCTGAAGTCCGGCGGCCGCGACATATCGGTCGAGGCGGCGCTCGACCACGTCTTCGGCTACGCCGTCGGGCTCGACATGACCCGGCGCGACCTGCAGGGGGAGGCGAAGAAGCTCGGCCGGCCCTGGGAGGTCGGCAAGGCCTTCGAGCATTCCGCGCCCTGCGGCCCGATCCGGACGGTCGCCGAGATCGGCCATCCCGCCGCCGGCGCCGTCTGGCTCGACGTCAACGGCCAGCGGCGGCAGGAAGGCGACCTGAACCAGATGATCTGGAAGGTGCCGGAGATGATCTCCTATCTCTCCGGCCTGTTCACTCTGCAGCCGGGCGACCTGATCTTCTCCGGCACGCCGGCCGGGGTCGGCGCCGTGGTCCGTGGCGACGAGATGGTCGCCCACGTCGACGGGGTGGGGGAGATCCGGGTGGCGGTGGTTTAAGGCGCACACCGCCCCTCCTGTCATCCTGGGGCTTGACCCACGGGTGTCCAGCTAAGGATGAACAACAACCAGCGGAAGAATTTTAGAGCTCAAGCCTCAATTTGTAACTGTCATGCCCGGGCTTGACCCGGGCATCCAGGAATGTCGATGCCGCTCTGGGTGGCCCCTGGATCGCCGGGTCAAGCCCGGCGATGACAATAA
>NZ_AUHM01000021.1 GCF_000423185.1 Inquilinus limosus DSM 16000
AGCGGCTGGACCGGACGCCGGACGCCATGCGCGTCCGCCGACAGACGGCCGAGCACCCGTTCGGCACCCTCAAAGCCTGGATGGGCGCCACCCATTTCCTGACCCGAGGATTACAGCGGGTCAGCACCGAGATGAGCCTCCAGGTCCTCGCCTACAACTTCAAGCGCGTGATCTCGATCCTCGGCGTCGGCGGCCTGCTCCAGGCGATCCGGGCCTGATATCCGATCTGCCCAATCTGCTTTGCCGGTAGCACGCCGACACCCCCACCTGCCCTCACCAAACACGCGTTTCCACACAGCCTCGGTCGTTCCAGTACGTCACGCTGATCGGCGGCCAGCTGCTGGCGACGCTGGTCGTGGTGATGCTGGAGCTGAGCCTGTCCGAGGGCGAGATCCGGGCCTGGGGCTGGCGGATTCCCTTCGTGATCGGCGCCGCGGCGGCCGTCATCGCCTTCTATCTGCGCCGGTCGCTGGTCGAGACCAGCAGCGAGGATGTCCGCAGATCCCAGGATGCGGGCACGATCCGCGCCCTGTTCCAGCATCCGCGGGCCTTCCTGACCGTGCTGGGCTTCACCGCCGGCGGGTCGCTGATCTTCTACACCTACACCACCTACATGCAGAAATACCTGGTCAACACCGCCCATCTGGACACGAGGACGGTGAGCCTGGTGATGGCCGCGGTGCTGTTCGTCTACATGGTGGCCCAGCCGGTCTTCGGCGCCCTGTCCGACCGCATCGGCCGGCGCAGCAACATGCTGATCTTCGGCGCGCTGACGACGCTGACCACGGTGCCGCTGCTGCGCGCCATCGGCACGGTGGCGAGCCCGGTCGCGGCCTTCGGGCTGATCCTGTGCGGCCTGGCCGCGGTCAGCTTCTACACCTCGATCAGCGGGCTGGTGAAGGCCGAGCTGTTCCCGATGGGCGTGCGCGCCCTGGGCGTCGGCCTGTCCTACGCTATCGCCAACGCCGCCTTCGGCGGCAGCGCCGAATATGTGGCACTGTGGCTGAAGGATATCGGCGTCGAGGGCTGGTTCGCCTGGTACGTCACCGGTCTCTGCGCCATCGCCTTCGTCGTCGCCATCCTGATGCCCGACAATCGCCGCGAGAGCCTGATCGAGGACCAATGATCCACCGGCCGGCGGGAAAACCCGCCGGCCCTCGAGAAACGGGGAGGAACGAAGATGCATCGACGCCACGTCACCGCTGCGGCGCTGGCCGCAGCCTTGCTGGCGGCCCTGCCGGCCGCGGCGCAGGACACGGTCAGGATCGGCCTGATCCTGCCGATGACCGGCCCCTCCGCCTCCACCGGGCGGGAGATCGAGGCCGCGGCGCGCCTCTACATGCAGCAGAACGGCAGCCAGGTCGCCGGCAAGACGGTCGAGCTGATCGTTAAGGACGACACCGGCACCGCCGACGTCACCAAGCGCCTGGCGCAGGAGCTGGTGGTGAAGGAGAAGGTGTCGGTGCTGGCCGGCTTCGGCCTGACTCCGCTGGCCGCGGCGGCGGCGCCGATCGCCACCCAGGCCAAGGTGCCGCAGGTGATCATGGCCGCCGCCACCGCCGTCACCACCGAGGCCTCGCCCTTCATCGTCCGCACCAGCTTCACCCTGCCGCAGGTCACCGTGCCGCTGGCGGATTGGGCCGCCCAGAACGGCATCAGGACCGTGGTCTCGCTGGTCACCGACTACGCCCCCGGCCTGGACGCGCAGAAGGCCTTCGCCGAGCGCTTCGGCAAGGCCGGCGGCCGGGTGGTGGAGCAGCTGCAGGTGCCGCTGCGGAACCCGGATTTCGCGCCCTTCCTGCAGCGCGTCGCCGACGCCAAGCCGGACGCGCTGTTCGTCTTCGTGCCCTCGGGCCAGGGCGCCATCTTCATGAAGCAGTTCGTCGAGCGCGGGCTGGACAAGTCCGGCATCCGCCTGATCGCGACGGGCGACGTCACCGATGACGAGCTCTTGGACAAGATCGGCGACGTGGCGCTGGGCACCATCACCACCCATCACTACTCCGCCGCCCATGACAGCCCGGAGAACAAGGCCTTCGTCCAGGCCTTCCTGGCCGCCAGCGGCGGGATGCGGCCGAACTTCATGGCGGTCGGCGGCTATGACGGCATGCACCTGATCTACGAGGCGTTGAAGAAGACCGGCGGGTCGACCGACGGCCAGGCCCTGGTCGACGCCATGAAGGGCATGAGCTGGACCAGCGTCCGTGGTCCGGTCACGATCGATCCGGAGACCCGCGACATCATCCAGAACGTGTATGTCCGGAAAGTCGAGAAGCGGGACGGCGCGCTCTGGAACGTCGAGTTCGCGACCATCGAGGCGGTGAAGGACCCGGTCAAGGCGGCGAAGTAGCGCCATGGGGACGATCCTGTTCGACGGCATCGCCTACGGCATGCTGCTGTTCGTGCTGGCCTGCGGCCTGTCGGTGACGCTGGGGCTGATGAATTTCATCAACCTGGCGCACGGCGCCTTCGCCATGCTCGGCGGCTATGTCACCGCGATCCTGATGAACCGCTGGCAGGTGCCGTTCTTCCTGTGCCTGCCCGCCGCCTTCGCGATCGCGGCCCTGGCCGGGCTGGTGCTGGAGCGGACGCTGTACCGCCCGCTCTACCGCCGCAGCCACCTGGACCAGGTGCTGTTCTCGATCGGGATCGTCTTCATGGCGGTGGCCGCCGCCGACTACCTGATGGGGTCGGAGCAGCAGATCATCCGGCTGCCCGACTATCTTCGCGGCCGGGTCGAGGTTCTGGGCGTCGGCATCGGCATCTACCGCGCCCTGATCATCGCGGTCTGCGGCGTGCTGGTGCTGGCGCTGCAATGGGTGCTGGCCCGCACCCGCTTCGGCAGCCGGCTGCGCGCCGCGGTCGACGACCCGCGCGCCGCCCGCGGCCTGGGCATCCGGGTCGACACCGTCTTCGCCGTCACCTTCGCCGCCGGCAGCGGCCTCGCCGGGCTGGGCGGCGCGCTGGGGGCCGAGATCCTGGGCGTCGACCCGACCTTCCCGCTGAAATACATGATCTACTTCCTGATCGTGGTGACCGTCGGCGGCACCTCCAGCCTGACCGGACCGTTCCTGGCGGCGCTGCTGCTCGGCATCGCCGACGTCGCCGGCAAATACTACGTCCCCGCCTTCGGATCCTTCGTCATCTACACGGTGATGATCGTGGTGCTGATCCTGCGGCCGCAGGGGCTGTTCGCCCGCGGAGGGACCAGGTGACCGCCGCCCCGCTCTCCTCAGAGGCGGCGCAGATCCGCCCGGCAGCATCGCGCGCCCGCTGGCGGCTGCCGGAGCTGCTGTTCTGGCTGGCGGCCCTGGCCGCGCTGTTCCTGCTGCCGGACCAGCACCTGATCCTGAACGAGATCGCGATCCTGGCGCTGTTCGCCCTCTCGCTCGACCTGATCCTCGGCTATGCCGGCATCGTCTCGCTCGGCCACGCCGCCTTCCTCGGCCTCGGCGCCTATGTCGCCGGCCTCCTGACCATCCATGTCGACGGCGAGCCCGTGCTCGGCCTCATCGCCGCCGCGGCGGCGGGCGCCGCGCTGGGTTTCGCCACCGGCTTCCTGGTGCTGCGCGGCTCCGACCTCACCCGCCTCATGGTCACGCTCGGCGTCTCGCTGCTGCTGTTCGAGATCGCCAACCAGGCGGCCGGGCTGACCGGCGGGGCCGACGGGCTGAACGGCATGCTGGTCGGCCCGATCCTCGGCCTGTTCGAGTTCGACCTGTTCGGCACCACCGCCTATGCCTACAGCCTGGCGATGCTGTTCGTGCTGTTCCTCTTCGCCCGGCGCCTGGTGCATTCGCCCTTCGGCCTATCGCTCAAGGCGATCCGCGACAACCGGCTGCGCGCCGCCGCGGTCGGGGTGCCGGTGGCGCGGCGGCTGATCGGCATCTACACGCTGTCGGCTGCCTATGCCGCCGTTGCCGGCGCGCTGCTGGCGCAGACCACGCAGTTCGTCTCGCTCGACGTGTTCGACTTCCACCGCTCGGCCGATGTGCTGCTGGTGCTGGTGATCGGCGGCGCCGGCTATCTCTACGGCGGGCCGATCGGCGCCGTGCTGTTCCGCTTCCTGCAGGACTGGATCGCCGGCATCACGCCGCAATACTGGTCCTTCTGGCTCGGCGCCTTCCTGGTGCTGCTGGTTCTGGTCGGGCGCGACCGGCTGGTTCAGGGCCTGCGCCGGCCCTTCGCCTTCCTCCTCTCCCGCATCGGAGCCGGGCGATGACCGCGGCGCTTGAGACCATCGGCCTCGTGAAGCGCTTCGGCGGCCTGGTCGCCACCAGCGACGTGTCGCTGCGGCTCGAGGTCGGGGCGCGGCACGCGCTGATCGGCCCGAACGGCGCCGGCAAGACCACCTTCGTCAACCTGCTGACCGGCGTGCTGGCGCCGAGCGGCGGCCGCGTGCTGCTGGGCGGCGAGGACATTACCGGCCTGAAGCCGCATCTCCGCGTCCGGCGCGGCTTGGCGCGCACCTTTCAGATCAACCAGCTGTTCCCGGAGATCACGCCGCTCGACACCATCGGCCTCGCCGTCGCGGAACGCATGGGGCGCGGCGGCGACTGGTGGCGCGTGGCCGGCGGCAAGGCCGAGGTGATGGACGAGATCCTGGCCGTCGCCGAGCGCTTCCGCCTGACCGACGTGCTGCAGGCGCGCACCGCCACCCTGCCCTACGGCAAGCAGCGCCTCTTGGAGATCGCCACCGCCTTTGCCTGCCGGCCCCGCGTCCTGCTGCTGGACGAGCCGGCGGCCGGCGTGCCGGAGGCGGAGCGGCACGAGCTGCTGGCCACCATCGCCGAGCTGCCGCCGGATGTCTCGGTGCTGCTGATCGAGCACGACATGGACCTGGTGTTCAGCTTCGCCGACCGGATCTCGGTGCTGGTCAACGGCGCCCTCCTGACCGAAGGCCCGCCGGACGCCATCGCCACCGACCCGCAGGTCCGCGCCGTTTATCTGGGGGAGCCGGTGGATGGCTGAGCTGCTGGCCCTGAAGGATCTGGTCGCCGGCTATGGCGAGGCCGTCGTCGTCTCCGGCGTGTCGCTGACCCTGGCCGAGGGCGAGGCCTTGGCCCTGCTGGGCCGCAACGGCACCGGCAAGACCACGCTGCTGAACAGCATCATCGGCGTCACCCGCCGCTTCGGCGGCACCGTCGCCCTGGCCGGGCGCGACCTGACCCGGGCGCGGCCGGAGGACCGGGCCCTCGCCGGGATCGGCTGGGTGCCGCAGGAGCGCAACATCTTCAGGTCGCTGACGGTCGAGGAGAACATGACCGCGGTGGCCCGCCCCGGCCCCTGGACGCCGGAGCGCGCCTACGCCCTGTTCCCGCGGCTGAAGGAGCGGCGCGGCAACCTGGGCAGCCAGCTGTCGGGCGGCGAGCAGCAGATGCTGGCCATCGCCCGCGCTTTGATGCTGAATCCGAAGCTGCTGCTGCTGGACGAGCCGACCGAGGGCCTGGCGCCGATCATCGTCGAGGAGCTGCTGGCCGCGCTGAAGCGAATCCTGCGCGACGAGGGCGTGGCCGCGATCGTGGTCGAGCAGCACGCCCAGAAGATCCTGTCCGTCACCGACCAAGCGGTGATCCTGGAGCGCGGCGCTATCGTCCACGCCGCGCCCAGCGCCGCCCTCAAGGCCGACGAGGCCGCGCTGACCCGCCATCTCGGCGTGACCCGCAAGGAATCGATCCATGCTGCGTCGTAGCATCTCTCTTCATTGTCATTGCCGGGCTTGACCCGGCAATCCAGGGGCCACGGAGATCCGCTCTGGCGGTCCCTGGATCCTCGGGTCAAGCCCGAGGATGACAGTTCAAGAAAACTGCCATCTGAGGAGGAGCATTTCATGCCGCGCCAGACCCCGCCGTTCCGCGCCGACATGGTCGGCAGCCTGCTGCGCACCGCCCCCCTGAAGGCCGCGCGCGCCCAGCACGAGCAGGGGGCGATCTCTGCCGGCGAGCTGCGCGCGGTCGAGGATGAGGAGATCCGGAAGATCGTCCGCCGGCAGGAGGAGATCGGTCTGCAGGCCGTCACCGACGGCGAGTTCCGCCGCGCCTTCTGGCACTACGACTTCCTCGAGCATCTCGACGGCGTCGAAGGCTTCTGGATGGACCATGGCGTGCAGTTCCAGGGTGCGCAGTTGAAGCCCAAGGGCATCCGGGTCACCGGCAGGCTGGGCTTCACCGATCATCCGATGCTGGAGCATTTCCGCTTCCTGAAGGCGAACACCAGCCGGGTGCCGAAGATGACGATCCCGTCGCCCAGCATGCTGCACTATCGCGGCGGCCGGCAGATGATCGACGCCACGGTCTATCCCGAGATGGAGGAATTCTACGCCGATCTCGGCCGGGCCTATGCCGGCGCGGTCGCCGCCTTCGCGGCCGAGGGCTGCCGCTACCTGCAGCTCGACGATGTCAGCTTCGCCTATCTCTGCGACCCGGAGCAGCGGCGGATGCTGGCCGAGCGCGGCGACGACCCGGTGAAGCAGCCGGAGATCTATGCCGGCATGCTGAACGCCGCCATCGCCGGGCGGCCGAAGGATATGACCATCACCATGCATCTCTGCCGCGGCAATTTCCGCTCCACCTTCATCGCCTCGGGCGGCTACGAGCCGGTGGCGGAGCGGCTGTTCAACGAGATCGGCGCCGACGGCTATTTCATGGAATGGGACACCGAGCGCGCCGGCGGGTTCGAGCCGCTGCGCTTCCTGCCCAAGGGCAAGACCGTGGTGCTGGGCCTCGTCACCTCCAAGACCGGCACACTGGAGAAGAAGGACGACATCAAGCGCCGGATCGACGAGGCGGCGAAATTCGTCGATCTCGACCAGCTCTGCCTCAGCCCGCAATGCGGCTTCGCCAGCACCGAGGAAGGCAACGTCCTGGCCGAGGACGAGCAATGGGCGAAGCTGGCGATGATCGTGGAGATCGCAAGGGAGGTTTGGGGGTAAGTCCCTGCCTCCGCTCCCCCTTGTTGTCATGCCCGGGCTTGACCCGGGCATCCAGAGAGTGTCGACACCTTCTGGATTGCCGGGTCAAGCCCGGCAATGACAGAAAGGGGAATACGGCGGCCAAGAGCATTAACCAAGCCATTCCTTCCAAAACCCTCTTGACCTGAACCGCACTTGAACTTGTACCGATGGAGGCTCCCGACGAGAGGAGCATCCATCATGCCTATCGACACCGATCTGCGGCGGCTGCGCGTGGCGGTCACCGGCGGCACCTCCGGCCTCGGGCTGGCGCTGGTTCGGCTCTTGACCGCGATGGGCGCGCGGGTCGCCTTCGTCGCCCGCGGCGCCGAGGCCGTGGGCCGCACCGCGCGGGAGACCGGCGCCCAGGGCATCGTCGGCGACGTCGGGCGCAAGGAGGACGTCCATCCGATCGCGCTGCAGGTCACGGCCGGGCTGGGCGGGCTCGACGTGCTGATCAACAACGCCTCCAGCCTCGGCCCGGTCCCGCTCGCGCTCCTGGCCGACACCGAATGCGAGGACCTGGAACAGGCGCTGGCGGTCAACCTGGTCGGCCCGTTCCGGCTGACCAAGGCCCTGCTCGGCGCCCTCGCCGCCTCCGCCCGCGAGGGGCGCGGCGCGGTGGTGATCAACATCTCCAGCGACGCCGCGGTCAACGCCTATGCCGGCTGGGGCACCTACGGCGCCAGCAAGGCGGCGCTGCGCCATCTGACCGCGATCTGGGCCGAGGAGGCCAAGGCCGAGGGCGTGCGCTTCCTGTCGATCGATCCCGGCGACATGGACACGCCGCTGCACACGCTCGCCGTTCCGGATGCCGACCCATCGACCCTGAAAATGCCCGAGGCGTCCGCCGCCGAGATCGTGCAGGCCGTGCTGGCCGCCCTGCCGCAGCGTGCCTCCGAGCAGCGGGTCGGAGGGGCCGCATGATCGCCGCCGACCGACCCGACCGTCCCGCCGCCCGGCTCTGCGCCATCGACGCCGAAGGCCGAGTGCGGCATCTGCCCCGCGCGACCCTGGCGACGCTGCTGGCCGCCGGCGACCTGGTCGTCGCCAACGACGCCGCGACCCTGCCGGCGAGCCTCCATGGATTGCACGCCGCCACCGGTAGGCCGATCGAGATCCGGCTGGCCGGCTGGGTCGCGCCCGGCGACCCGACCCGCTTCGCCGCCATCGCCTTCGGTGGCGGCGACCACCGCATCCGCACCGAGGACCGGCCGGCGCCGCCGCCGCTCGCGGCCGGCGACCATCTCTCGCTCGGCCCGCTGAACGCCGTGGTCGAGCGCCGCCTCGGCCATCCGCGGCTGGTCCGGCTGCGCTTCCTCGGCCGCCGCGAGCAGGTCCTGGCCGGGCTGGCCCGGCACGGACGGCCGATCCAGTACGCGCATGTGCCGGAGCCGCTGGCGCTGTGGGACGTCTGGACCCGCATCGCCGCCGACCCGGTGGCGTTCGAGCCGCCCTCGGCCGGCTTCGCGCTGGACTGGGCGCTGCTCGCCGCCTGGCGCCGGAACGGCGTCGGCTTCGCCACGCTGACCCATGCCGCCGGCGTCTCATCGACCGGCGACCCGGCGCTCGACCGCCGCCTGCCCTTCGACGAGCCCTATCGGATCCCGGGGCAGACCGCCGCCGCGATCGCCTGGACGAAAGCTAGAGGCGGCCGCGTCGTCGCCATCGGCACCACCGTGGTCCGCGCCCTCGAAGCCGCGGCCGAGGCCGACGGCACGGTCCGGGCCGGCGACGGCGTCGCGACCAACCGCATCGGGCCCGGAACCCGGCCGCGCGTGGTCGATGCCCTCCTCACCGGGATGCACCAGCCGGGCGAGAGCCATTTCGAGCTGCTGCGCGCCTTCGCCCCGGACGAGGTGCTGGATCGGCTGCCGGCCGCCCTCGCCGCGGAGGGGTATCGCGGCCATGAGTTCGGCGATGTGATGCTGCTGGAGCGGCAGGCCCGCGCCGCGGGATCGATCGCGGCCGCCTGCGTGGCCTGAACGGCCGGCTCTCCCCCTCACCCTCCCGTCGCCTTCGGCGTCGGCCCCTCCCTCTCCCCGAGGAGAGGGGAATATGAGCCGGGCCTCCACACCTCTCCTTGGGGAGAGGTCGAAATCGCGAAGCGATTTCGGGTGAGGGGCGGCGCAGGTCGCGCCGTCACCCTGCCGCCGGCCAGGTCTCGATCGTCTCGACGAAGCGCGCCAGCCAGGCGTTGGTCTGGGCGCCGTCGAGGGCGCGGTGGTCGATGGTCAGCGAGACATAGGCCATCGGCCGGATCAGCATCGCGTCGGCGCCGTTCACCTCGCGCACCACCACCCGCTTCTCGACCTTGCCGACGCCGAGGATGGCGACCTGCGGCTGGTTGATGATGATCGGCGCGGCAAACAGCGAGCCCGAGACTCCGTGGTTCGAGATGGTGAAGGTGCCGCCCTGCACATCGGCCGGCGCCAACCTGCCGGCGCGGGCCAGCGCCGTCGCCTCCTGCAGCCGCGCGGCGATGCCGAGCAGCGACAGCGACTGCGCCCGGTGCACCACCGGCACCACCAGGCCCTTATCCCCCAGCGCCGTGCCGATGCCGATGTTGACGTCGTCGAACACCTCCAGCGCGTCGTCATGCCAGCGGCTGTTGACCGTGGGCACCGCCTTCATCGCCGCGACGCAGGCCTGGACCAGATAGGCGGTGACGGTCAGGGCCACGCCCTGGCGCTCGAACGCCGCCTTGTGCGCCTGGCGATGCGCCAGCACGGCGCCGAAATCCGCCTCGAAGACGGCGGTCACGTGCGGCGCCGTGGCGACGGACTGCGCCATGTGCTCGGCGATGCGCCGGCGCATGGAGTCGTGCGGGATGCGGTGGGAGCGAACAGAAACGCTCGGTTGCGCCTCGGCCTGCCGGCGGGCGACCTCCTGCTCGACATCCTGCCGGGTCAGCCGCCCGTCCTTGCCGCTGCCGGTCAGCCCGGCGGGATCCAGCCCGGTCTCGACCAGCAGCTTGCGCACCGAAGGCGACAGCCGCAGCGCCGGGTCGAAATCGGCGATGGATTTCCCGGCGGAACGGACGTCCACACCGCCTCTCCCGCTCGCCCCATCCGAGTCCCCCCTCCCCTCGCGGGAGGGGGGTAGGGGGTTGTCGCCGTCGGAGCCGATGCCGGGTTGATTCGATGAATCGAGGTTGTCGGCCTCTCGCGCGCGGACGCGCGCAGCCCCCTCCCCCTGCCCCCCTCCCGCAAGGGGAGGGGGGACCAACGAAGAGTCAGCGGCGGCAGCCCCGATCCGCCCCAGCACCGCGCCGGGCGCCGCATCCTGCCCGACCGGGACCAGGATCTCCGCCAGCGTGCCGGAGGCCGGGGCCGGGACCTCGACCGTAACCTTGTCGGTCTCCAGCTCGACCAGCGGGTCGCCTTCGCGCACCGCGTCGCCGACCGCCGCGAGCCAGCCCCGCACCGCCGCCTTGCTGCCTTCCTGCTGGACCGGCGCGAGCACGTCGACCGTGGTCGCCTCGATCGTGTCGGTCATGTCAGCCCCGCTGCTGTTCGCTTGCTTCATAAGCCTTGGAGGCGTTCCCCTTACTGTCATTGCCGGGCTTGACCCGGCAATCCAGTGGGCCTCGACATCCTCTGGATGCCCGGGTCAAGCCCGGGCATGACAATCTGGGGAAAAGCCCCGGCATCGCTATCAGAACCCGGTCAGCTCGAGGATCTTGTCACGGATGCGGTCGACCGACGGCACCGCGGCCTCCAGCAGCACCGGGCTGTGCGGGCTGGGGATGTCCGGCATGGTCAGCCGCGCCACCGGGGCGTCGAGGTCGAGGAAGGCCCGGTCCGCCACCACCGCCGCGATCTCCGCCCCGAAGCCGCCGGTGCGCAGGTCCTCGTGCACGATCAGGCAGCGCCGGGTGCGGGCGACCGAGGCCAGCACGGCCTCGCTGTCCCAGGGCATCAGCGTGCGCAGGTCGATCACCTCGACCGACTTGCCGCTGCTCCGCGCCGCCTCCTCCGCCCGCTCGACCATGGCGCCCCAGGTGACGATGGTGAGGTCCCGGCCCTCCATCGTGGTCCGGGCGCGGCCGAAGGGCAGCACGTAGTCGTCGCCCGGATAGGGCCGGCGGGCCCAAGCGGCGTCGAGCATGGCGCGATGCTCCAGGACCATCACCGGGTCGTCGCCGCGCAGCGCCGCCCGCAGCAGGCCGACCGCATCCTCGGCGTTGGACGGCACCGCCACCTTCCAGCCCGGCGCGTGCACGAACTGCACCTCGTTGGTCTGGCTGTGCCAGGGATCGCCGCATTTCAGGAAGCCGACCGGCATGCGCAGCACGATTGGCGCGGCGAAGCGGTTGCCGGTGCGCCAGCGGATCGTGCCGCAATCGTTGATCTGCTCCACCGCCGGATCGGCGTATTTGCGGAACTGGATCTCCGGCACCGGCAAGAGGCCGGCCAGCGCCATGCCGACGGCACGGCCGACGATGCCCTCCTCCGACAGGCTGGTGTCCATCACCCGGGCGGCGCCGAACTTCTCCTGCAGCCCCAGCGTCACGGCATGGACGCCGCCCTTTGCCCCGATGTCCTCGCCCAGCACCACCATCCGCGGATTGACGGACAGCTCGTGGTCCAGGGTGCGGCGGATGGCGGTGACCATGTTGATCCGCGGCCCCTCCGGCTGCGGCGTGTCGCTTCCGGCGGGCGGGACGATGCCCAGGCTGCGCAGCCCGCCCATGGCCGGCGGCTCGCCCTCGAAGAAGACATGGCGGGTCACCGCGGCGGGGTCGGGCAGCGGCCGCACCTCGGCCCGGGCCCGCGCCGCCTCCGCCGCCGCCTCGGCCTCGGCGGCCAGCGCCTGCCACTCCGCCTCCTCCAGCACCGCCGGGACCAGGAAATGCTTCAGCTTGGGCAGCGGGTCGCGGGCCCATTCCGCCGCCACCGTCTCGGCCGGCTTGTAGGCCTGGGTGTCCTGGAAGCTGTGGCCCTCCAGCCGCGGCACGCTGAGCCGCAGGAGGCAGGGGCCGCGGCTGTCGCGGACATGGGCGACGGCGGCGTCGATCAGCCGTGCCGCCTCGGCCGGATCGGTGCCGTCGCCGGCCATCACCTCGAGGCTGCGGAAGCTGGCGAGGTTGGCGGCGATGTCGCCGCCCGGGGTCTGGAACCGCGACGGCACCGAGATGCCGTAGCCGTTGTCCTCGATGAAGAACAGCAGCGGCAGGCGCTGGGTGGTGGC
The DNA here is from genome assembly GCF_000423185.1 of Inquilinus limosus DSM 16000. Lineage (GTDB taxonomy): Bacteria > Pseudomonadota > Alphaproteobacteria > DSM-16000 > Inquilinaceae > Inquilinus > Inquilinus limosus. The sequence goes on from NZ_AUHM01000021.1 coordinate 12,143, forward strand.
GATGGTCAGGGCCGACCAGAAGCCGTTGGTGGCGACCGAGGCGTCGCCGCCGAGCGCGACGGCGATGGCGCGGTCGCAGGCCGGGTCGTGCAGCACGGTGCGGCCGTATTCGATGGCCTGGGCCCAGCCGGCGGCCGGGGTGTACTGGGTGCCGACCCCGCCGCACATCGGCAGGGCCGAGGGGCCGGACGGGTTCGGGAAGTTGAACACCACGCCGATGTCGCGGCCGGCGGAATAACCCTGGTCCCGGGCCATCGAGGAGCCGAGCGCGTCGGCCGGGTCGACGCCGAGCGTCAGAAGGATCGGCCGCGACCGGTAATAGCCGGAGATCGCGTCGCGCGGGTCGGTCAGCCTCGTGCCCAGCAGGATCTGCGCCAGGTCGTGGCCGCGGGCGGAGAACTGGTAGAGCACCTTCTTCTGCGGCGCCAGCACCGTCTCCTCCAGCGCGTCGAGGGCGCGGGAGAGGTGCAGGAGCTGGGCGACGCGGCGCCAGTCGAAGCCGGGATCGGGCGCGTTCGCCAGCGGGCGCCGGGGCTGCGGAAAGGCGAGAGCGGTCACGGGGTCGTCCTTCTGCTGGGGGTTCCGACCGGACGCGCAGGGGCGCATCTCCAGAAGAAGGATGCGCCCGATCCGCGGAAAAGTTTTGCCGAAGTCGGCTCGGATCGCAGCCGCCTGAGGTATGATTTGCCCAGATTGCGAAGATCAAGGGGGATTCATGCCCACGGACGCCGAGACCCTGGACCGGTTCGAGCGCGCCATCCTGGAGGCGCTGCAGCGCAACGCCCGGCAGAGCGTGCAGGAGCTGGCCGACGCCATCGGCCTGTCGACCTCGCCGACCTGGCGGCGGCTGAAGGCGCTGGAGGAGCGCGGCGTGATCAAGGACTACGTCGCCCGGGTCGACCCGGCGAAGCTGGGTTACGGCGAGACCGCCTTCGCCCATGTCACCCTGGCCAAGCACGACGCCGAGCAGATCGCGGCCTTCGAGCAGCGGATCGCCGAGCGGCCGGAGGTGCTGGAGTTCTATTCCATGACCGGGTCGGCCGACTACATCCTCAGGATCGTGACCCGCAGCCCGCTTGACTATGAGAAGTTCCTGAAGGAGGTGGTGTTCACCAGCCCGGCGGTGCAGCACATCAGCTCGAACTTCGCCCTGCGCGAGATCAAGAACAGCGTGGCGATCCCGGTGTAGGCCGCCCTTGCCCGCCCGCCCGCACCAAGGCATCGTGGCGGCCGCAGCCTGACGGGAGGAGCGCGGCCGTGAGCATCGAGTTCCTGATCACCTCGTTCATCATCGTCGCCTCGCCCGGCACCGGCGCACTCTTCACCATCGCGGCCGGGCTGACCCGCGGGTCGCGTGCCAGCATCGTCGCCGCCTTCGGCTGCACCCTCGGCATCGTGCCGCACATGGCCGCGGCGATCCTGGGCTTGGCCGCCCTCCTCCACACCAGCGCGCTGGCCTTCGAGATCTTCAAGTATCTCGGCGTCGCCTATCTGCTGTGGATGGCCTGGAACACGCTGCGCGAGCACGGCGCGCTGAAGGTGGAGAAGGAGGTCGGCGGCCGCTCGGCGCTGCAGGTCACGGTGACCGCGGTGCTGATCAACATCCTGAACCCGAAGCTGTCGATCTTCTTCGTCGCCTTCCTGCCGCAATTCGTCAGCGCGAACGAGGCCTATCCGCTGGCCCGGATGCTGGAGCTGAGCGGCGTGTTCATGCTGATGACCTTCCTGGTCTTCGCCGCCTACGGCCTGTTCGCCGCCGCGATGCGCGACCACGTGATCTCGCGCCCGCGGGTGCTGACCTGGATGCGCCGCAGCTTCGCCGCCGCCTTCGTCGCCCTCGGCGCCAAGCTGGCCCTGGCCGAGCGGTAAGCCGCATCTCGGCCCGGCGGAACGCCGCCGCTCCCCCTGCCGTTCGATCTTAGAGGTCCGGTGTCGGTTGGGGAGCCCGATGACGACGTCGCCGTCGACGGAGGACAGGCACGGCCGCGGCGCGCGCTCGCCGCCCGAGATCCCGCGGCGCGGCTGGCTGGACATCCTGTGGCGGGTCTGGGCCGAGATCGACGACGACCGCGTCTTCGCCCTCGCGGCCGGCGTCGCCTATTACGCCCTGCTGGCGCTGTTCCCCGCGATCGGCGTGATCGTGTCGCTGTACGGCTTCGTGGCCGACCCCGCGACCGTCGAGCGGAACATCGCCGACCTCGCCTTCATCCTGCCGAGCGGCGGGATGGAGGTGATCGGAGAGCAGCTGCACCACATCGCCGGGCAGCCCCGCCAGTCCCTCGGCATCGCCTTCTTCATCGGCCTCGCCATCTCGCTGTGGAGCGCGAATGCCGGGATGAAGGCGCTGTTCGACGCGCTGAACGCCGTCTACGACGAGACGGAGAAGCGCGGCTTCTTCCGGCTCAACGCCGTCTCGCTTCTGTTCACCGCCCTTGCCCTGGTCTTCGTCGTCCTCGCCCTGGTCGGCGTCGTGGTCGTGCCGGTCGTCCTCAACTTCGTCGGTCTCGGATCCGTGGCCGGCACGCTGGTCTGGCTGCTGCGCTGGCCGGCGCTGCTGGTGCTGACGATCGTCGGGCTGTCGCTGCTGTACCGCTTCGGCCCGAGCCGCCGGGAGGCGCGCTGGCAGTGGATCAGCTGGGGCAGCGCGGTCGCGGCCCTGGTCTGGATCGGCGGCTCGATGCTGTTCTCCTGGTACGTCGCCCGCTTCGGCGACTACGACGCCACTTACGGGTCGCTCGGGGCGGTGATCGGCTTCCTGACCTGGATCTGGCTGTCGACCGTAGTCTTCCTGATCGGCGCCGAGCTGAATGCCGAGATGGAGCACCAGACCGCCCGCGACAGCACCGTCGACGGCGAGAAGCCGATGGGCCGGCGCGGCGCGGTTATGGCCGACACGCTCGGGGCGACCAAGCCCTGGCGCCGTGATTCATCGGAACAGGACCGCCCCACCGGCGGCGACGCCTCGGGCATTCATTGATCGAACGCTCAGAGAATTCTTGATCTGCGGCGGCGATGCCCTAAGGCTGGTCCGGTTGACGACTCGCGAACGGACCGGAGGTCATGGCCCGCACCCGCGCCCATGATTACGACGACAAGCGGCGGGCGATCCTGCATCGGACGGCGGAGCTGTTTGCCCGGCACGGCTTCACCGGCGCCTCGATCACCAAGATCGCCGAAGCCTGCGGCATGTCGAAGGCGCTGCTGTACCACTACTACCGCGACAAGGACGCGGTGCTGTTCGACATCCTGGACGACCATCTGTCGATGCTGGTCGCGGTGGTGGAGGAGGCGGCGGCCGCGCCCGCCGGCGCCCGCGACCGGCTGCATGCCATCGTCGCCGCGCTGCTGGACGCCTATCGCGACGCCGATGCCGAGCATCAGGTGCAGATCACCAGCCTGAAGCTGCTGCCGCCGGACCGGCAGGAGCAGCTGAAGGAGCTGGAGCGGAGGCTGGTGCGGATCTTCGCCGACGCGCTGGCCGCGGCGGTGCCGCCATTGGCCGCCGACCGCACCCTCTTGATGCCGCTGACCATGTCGCTGTTCGGCATGCTGAACTGGCACTATCTCTGGTTCCGCGAAGGCAAGGGGCTGAGCCGCGCCGACTACGCCCGGCTGGCGACCGAGCTGATCCTGTCCGGCGCCGCGGATGCGCTGGCGGCGGTGCAGGGCAAGGCCGCCCCCAGCCGGCGGATGGAAACCGCCTGACCGGCGCCGTCATGCCCCGCACCGCCCTGCGCCGGGCCCTGGAGAGCCTGAAGGCCGAGCCGTCGCGCACCTGGTCGATCATCATCACGGTCTACGGCGACGCGATCGTGCCGCGCGGCGGGTCGCTGTGGGTCGGCACGCTTTCCACCTTCCTGCATGCGCTCGGCATCGGCGACGGGGTGGTGCGGACGGCGATGTCGCGGCTGGCGGCCGATGGCTGGCTGGAGCGCAGCCGGATCGGCCGCAACAGCTTCTACCGCCTGGCCGAGCGCGGGCGGGAGACGTTCCGGACCGCCACCGAGCACATCTACAACGCCCATCCTCCGCCCCCGGGCGGCGGCTTCGTGCTGGTGCTGCCGGGCAATGGCGAGAACCGCGAGACCGCGCGCGTGGCCCTGCAGGCCGCCGGTTTCGGCAGTGCCGCCCCGGGCGTCTGGGTGGCGCCGGCCGGCGCCGCGATCCCGTCGGAAGCGGCCGAGGCGCTGCGCCTGGAGGCCTCGGCCGATGCCGAGACCCGGCGTCGGCTGGCGGCGCTGAGCTGGCCCCTGGACCGGACCGCCGCCGCCTATCGCCGTTTCCTCGAGACCTTCGAGCCGCTGCGGGCGGCGCTGGCCGCGGGCGGCGCGCTGTCGGACCTCGACAGCTTCATCGCCCGCATCCTTCTGATCCACGCCTGGCGCCGCATCGTCCTGCGCGACCCGGTGCTGCCGGCCGACCTGCTGCCGCCGGACTGGCCCGGCACCGCCGCCCGTGCGCTCTGCGCCGATCTCTACCACCGGCTGCTGCCGGCCTCGGAGCGCTGGCTGGACGAGAACGGCCAGGCCGAAGCCGGCCCCCTGCCCCCGCCGGGGCCAGAGCTCCGGGCGCGGTTCAGGTAAGGACGGCCTTCTCGATTCGTCATCGCGAGGACCCCGGCCTTGAGCCGGGGGACGTGGCGATCCAGGGCCGCTCGGGCTGCCCTGGATCGCTTCGCCTTCGGCTCGCGATGACGATGAAGGACGCTTATATATGTTACAAAAATCATTGACCGAGAATTTTTCTGTCACATATTATTTGAAGGCCAAGGGAGGCTGGACGCCATGTACACGCAGGCCCTCAACACCACCGATACGGCCCGCCCGGTCGAGGACGCCGCCCTCGCCGCCCGGTTCCAGGAGCGGATCGACGCCGAGGAGCGGATCGAGCCGAACGACTGGATGCCCGAGGCCTATCGCAAGACCCTGACCCGCCAGATCTCCCAGCACGCCCATTCCGAGATCGTCGGCATGCTGCCGGAGGGCAACTGGATCACCCGGGCGCCCACCCTGCGGCGCAAGGCGGCCCTGCTGGCCAAGGTGCAGGACGAGTGCGGCCACGGCCTCTATCTCTACGCCGCGGCGGAGACGCTGGGCGTCACGCGCGAGGAGCTGGTCGATCAGCTCCTGACGGGGAAGGCGAAGTACTCGTCGATCTTCAACTACCCGACCCTGACCTGGGCCGATATCGGCGCCATCGGCTGGCTGGTCGACGGCGCCGCGATCATGAACCAGATCCCGCTGTGCCGCTGCTCCTACGGGCCTTACGCCCGCGCCATGATCCGGGTGTGCAAGGAGGAGTCCTTCCACCAGCGCCAGGGCTACGAGATCATGGTCACGCTGGCCCGCGGCACGCCGGAGCAGAAGGCGATGGCGCAGGACGCGCTGGACCGCTGGTGGTGGCCCTGCCTGATGATGTTCGGCCCGCCCGACGCGGCGAGCCAGCACAGCGACACCTCGATGAGGTGGAAGATCAAGCGCTTCTCCAACGACGAGCTGCGCCAGAAATTCATCGACGCCACCGTGCCGCAGGCCCAGTTCATCGGCCTGTTCCCGCCCGACCCCGACCTGAAGTTCAACGCCGAGACCGGCCATTGGGAGCACGGGGCCATCGACTGGGACGAGTTCAAGCGGGTCCTGGCCGGCAACGGCCCGTGCAACCGCGACCGGATGGCGGCGCGGCGCAAGGCGCATGACGACGGCGCCTGGGTGCGCGAGGCCGCGCTGGCCTATGCCGAGAAGCGCCGCGCCCGGGCGGCGGCGTGATGGAGGACATGCCATGACCGGCCAGACCTTTCCCCTCTGGGAAGTCTTCATCCGCAGCCGCAACGGGCTGGCGCACAAGCATGTCGGGTCGCTGCACGCGGCGGATGCGACCATGGCGCTGCAGGCGGCGCGCGACCTCTACACCCGCCGCGGCGAGGGGCTGTCGATCTGGGTGGTGCCGTCCAATGCCATCACCGCTTCCGACCCCGCCGACAAGGGCATGATGTTCGAGCCGGCGGCGAGCAAGATCTATCGCCACCCGACCTTCTACGACGTGCCCGACGAGATCGGGCATATGTGACATGACCGCCGGCTCCATCACCGTCGCCGAGACGCCGCTGGTCCGCTATCTGCTGGCGCGGGCCGACGACGCCCTGATCCTGGGCCACCGCCTGTCGGAATGGTGCGGCCACGCGCCGATGATGGAGGAGGACATGGCGCTGGCCAATATCGGGCTCGACCTGATCGGCCAGGCCCGCGCCCTCTACGGCTATGCGGCGGAGGTCGAAGGCGCCGGCAACGACGAGGACCGCTACGCCTATCTGCGCGACGTGCGGCAATACCGCAACCTGCTGCTGGTCGAGCGGCCGAACGGCGACTTCGCCCACACCATCGTGCGGCAGCTGTTCTATTCCGCCTTCGCCGATCCCTATTGGCGGGCCATGACCGGCTCCGCCGACCCGACCTTGGCGGCGATCGCCGCGAAGTCGGAGAAGGAGAGCGCCTATCACTTGCGCCATGCCGCGGAATGGGTGATCCGCCTCGGCGACGGCACCGAGGAAAGCCATGACCGGGCGCAGGCGGCGGTGGAGGAGCTGTGGCCCTACACCGGCGAATGGTACGAGCCGGACGAGGGCGAGCGCGCGCTGATCGCGCAAGGCATCGCGGTCGATCCCGAGAGCCTGCGCGAGACCTGGTCGCGCACCGTGGCCGAGATCCTGGCCGAGGGGACTCTGGCCGTCCCGCCCGCCGGCTGGGCCCAACGCGGCGGCCGCGACGGAAGGCACAGCGAGCATCTCGGCCATCTGCTGAGCGAGCTGCAAGCCCTGCAGCGGACCTATCCGGGGGCGAAGTGGTGACGGCGCGGATCCATCCCCCTCACCCTCCCGTCGCTTCGCGCCGGGCCCCTCCCTCTCCCCAAGGAGAGGGGAATAGGAGCCGCGGCCTTCACACCTCTCCTTGGGGAGAGGTCGAAATCGCGCCAGCGATTTCGGGTGAGGGGGTGGCCCCGGCCTCGGCCGATGCCGAGACCGAACCCCTCCGGCAGCGCGCCTGGAACGCGGCCGCCGCGGTCGCCGATCCGGAGCTGCCGGTGCTGACCATCGCCGATCTCGGCATCCTGCGGGACGTCACGGTCCAGGACGGACGGGTCGAGGTGGCGATCACCCCGACCTATTCCGGCTGCCCGGCGATGAGCGCGATCGCGCTGGAGGTCGGGCTGGCGCTGGAGCGCGCGGGGATCGGCGGCGCCCGGGTCCGTACCGTGCTGTCGCCGGCCTGGACCACCGCCTGGCTGACGCCGGAGGGGCGGCGCAAGCTGGCGGAATTCGGCATCGCCCCGCCGCAGGACGGCGCCGGCCGGCGCGCCCTGTTCGGGGCCGACACCGTGCCCTGCCCGCATTGCGGGTCGACCCGCACCGAGCGCCTGTCGGAATTCGGCTCCACCGCCTGCAAGGCGCTGTGGCGCTGCACCGACTGCCGCGAGCCCTTCGACTATTTCAAATGCCACTGACCACCCCGCCGCGCTTCCACCGCCTGACCGTCCGGGACGTGCGGCGCGAGACCGCCGACGCCGTCTCGATCGCCTTCGACGTGCCGCCGGATTTGGCCGCCGATTACCGCTTCGATCCGGGCCAGTACCTGACCCTGCGCGCCACCGTCGACGGCGAGGATCTGCGCCGCTCCTACTCGATCTGCTCCGGTCCCGAGGACGGCGAGCTGCGGATCGCGGTGAAGCGGGTCGAGGGCGGCGTCTTCTCCGACTGGGTCAACCGCGCGCTGCGGCCCGGCGACGCGATCGAGGTGATGACCCCGACCGGCCGCTTCGGCGCGCCCCGCGTCCCGGACCGGGCGCGCGTCCATGTCGGCTTCGCCGCCGGGTCGGGCATCACCCCGGTGCTGTCGATCCTGCGCGGCGTGCTGGCGCGCGAGCCGGAGAGCCGCTTCTTCCTGTTCTACGGCAACCGCTCCACCGGGGAGATCCTGTTCCGCGAGGCGCTGGAGGAGCTGAAGGACCGCTTTCTCGGCCGGCTCTCGGTGTTCCACGTGCTGTCGCAGGAGGAGCAGGACCTGCCGATCCTCAGCGGCCGGCTGGACGGCGACAAGGTGCGGCGCCTGCTGCGGCTGGTGGTGCCGGCCGAGGCGGTCGACGAGGTCTATCTCTGCGGCCCGGAGGGGATGAGCCGGGAGATTCAGGCGGTGCTCACGGAACTCGGCATCGCTCCGGAGAAGGTGCATGTCGAGCTGTTCGTCTCCGCCCTCGGCGGCCGGCCGCGGCCGAAACCCGCGACGCCCGCCCCGGAGACGCCGAGCCGCACCGCCGTGCTGACCGTCGACGGCAAGCGTCGCGAGGTGCCGGTGGCGGACGGCGAGAGCATCCTGGACGCGGCGCTGCGCGCCGGCATGGACCTGCCCTACGCCTGCAAGGGCGGCATGTGCTCGACCTGCCGTGCCCGGCTGGTCGAGGGCGAGGCGGCGATGGACCTCAACTACTCGCTGGAGCCCTGGGAGCTCGAAGCCGGCTTCATCCTGACCTGCCAGTCCCACCCGAAGACCGAACGGGTGGTGGTGGATTACGATCAGGTGTGAGGGCGAGGAGCCTTCTTCCTCTCGATTGCCGGCCTAGGTCCGAGGCGCATCCTTCGCCAGATGTTCCACCAGCCGCCGGGCATGCGCCGGCAGCGCGTCGAGGCGGCGGACGCAGATCGACAGCCGGCGCAGCGCCCAGGGGTCGGACAGCGGCACCGCCCGGATCGCCATGCTGCGGCGGCAGCGCCGGGCCGCCGTCTCCGGCACCACCGCCAGGCCGACGCCCTGCTCCACCATCCGGCACACCGCGTCGAAGCCGCCGAGCCGGACCCGCAGCTTGAGCGGCCGCCCGGCCCGGGCGGCGTGGCGGGCGAGGTGGTCCTGCAGCGCGCTGCCGGGGCCGAGCCCCACGAAATCCTCGCCCAGCACCTCGGCGAAGGCGACGCGGCGCCGGGCCGCCAGCGGATGGCCGCGCGGCACCGCCAGCACCAGCCGGTCGATCCGGAACGGGAGGCTCTCCAGGCCGCCGCTCTCGATCCCGCCGCCATCCGCCGCGTCGGCGACGATGCCGAGATCGGCCAGGCCGGCGGCGACAGACTCGACGATGGCATGGCTCGGCCGCTCCTCCAGGTCGATGTCGATCCGGGGATGGGCGGCGAGCCATTCGGCCAGCGGCCCGGGCAGGAATTCGGTGAGGGCCGCGGTGTTGCTGAGGATCCGGACATGGCCCTTGAGGCCGCGGGCGTAGTCGCCGAGCTCGCCGCGCATCCGCTCCATCTGCTGCAGCACCAGCCGGGCATGGTGCAGCACCGCCTGGCCGGCCGGGGTCGGCGCCACGCCGCGGCGGCCGCGCCGCAGCAGCGCCGTGCCCGCCGCCGCCTCCATGCCGCGGATGCGGGCGCTGGCCGAGGCCAGGGCCAGGGCGGCCCGCTCGGCGCCGGCGGTGATGCTGCCGGCCTCCGCGACATGCAGGAACAGGCGCAGATCGGTCAAATCGAAACGCATCGACGGTCCCTTCCGGAGCAGCCACAGCCTTCGTCCGGGCCGAAGGCTGGCTCCGCCACTCCCACATTGTGACGCAGGCCGGCGCCGGGCAAGGTCCGCCCATGACCGATCCGCTCCTTCTCGTCGCCCTCACCTTTCTCCTCGCCGGCTTCGTCAAGGGCGTGGTCGGGCTCGGCCTGCCGACCGTGGCGATGGGGCTGCTCGGCCTGGTCATGGCGCCGGCCCAGGCGGCGGCGCTGCTGGTCGTGCCGTCGCTGGTGACCAATTTCTGGCAGCTCTTCGCCGGGCCGCGCTTCGGCGGCCTGCTACGCCGGCTGTGGCCGATGATGGCGGGGATCTGCCTCGGAACCTGGGCCGGGGCCGGCCTGCTGACCGGTGCCGATGCCGGGCGCGCCACCATCGCCCTCGGCACGGCGCTGGTGGCCTACGCCGTGTTCGGCCTCGTCGGCCCGCGCTTCTCCGTGCCGCCCCGGGTGGAGCGCTGGTGGTCGGCCCCGGTCGGCGCCGCCACCGGCCTCGTCACCGCCGCCACCGGGGTCTTCGTCATCCCGGCGGTGCCGTTCCTGCAAGCGCTGGGGCTGGAGAAGGAGGATCTGGTGCAGGCGCTGGGCCTGTCCTTCACCGTCTCCACCCTGGCGCTGGCCGCCGGGCTGGCGCGGGACGGCGCCTTGCCGCTGGCCGCGGCCGGCACCTCGCTTCTGGCCCTCGCCCCGGCGCTGGCCGGCATGGCGGCCGGGCAGTGGCTGCGCCTCAGGGTGCGGCCGGAGGTGTTCCGGCGCTGGTTCTTCATCGGGCTGCTGCTGCTCGGCCTCGACCTGGCGCTGCGGCCGCTGCTGTGACGCAGCCCGTCACAGCGGCAGGTTGTCGTGTTTCTTCCAGGGGTTCTCCAGCTTCTTCTCGGCCAGCATCGCCAGCGCCTTGCAGATCCGCCGCCGGGTGTTGTGCGGCATGATCACGTCGTCGACATAGCCGCGGGCCGCGGCGACGAAGGGGTTGGCGAATTTCTCGCGGTACTCCTCGGTCCGTGCCGCGATCTTCTCGGCGTCGCCGAGATCGGCGCGGAAGATGATCTCGACCGCGCCCTTCGGCCCCATGACCGCGATCTCCGCCGTCGGCCAGGCGTAGTTGACGTCGCCGCGCAGATGCTTCGACGCCATCACGTCATAGGCCCCGCCATAGGCCTTGCGGGTGATCACCGTGACCTTCGGCACCGTCGCCTCGGCATAGGCGAACAGCAGCTTGGCACCGTGCTTGATGATGCCGCCGTATTCCTGGCTGGTGCCGGGCAGGAAGCCGGGCACGTCGACGAAGGTGACGATCGGGATGTTGAAGGCGTCGCAGAAGCGGACGAAGCGCGCCGCCTTGCGGCTGGAATCGATATCCAGGCACCCGGCCAGCACCATCGGCTGGTTGGCGACGATGCCGACGGTGCGGCCCTGCATCCGCGCCAGGCCGATGACGATGTTGCCGGCGAAGGCCGGCTGCAGCTCGAAGAAGTCGCCCTCGTCCACCACCTTCCCGATCAGCTCCTTCATGTCGTAGGGCTTGTTCGGGTTGGCCGGGATCAGGGTGTCGAGCGACATCTCCGGCCGGTCGGCCGGGTCCTCGGTCGGCCGGATCGGCGCCGGCGCGCGGTTGGAGGACGGCAGGAAGCCGACGAAGTCGCGCAGCCGCAGCAGCGCCTCGACATCGTCCTCGAAGGCCAGGTCGGCGACGCCGGACCTGGCGGTGTGGGTGACGGCGCCGCCGAGATCCTCGGCCGTCACCACCTCATGCGTCACCGTCTTCACCACGTCCGGGCCGGTGACGAACATGTAGGAGCTGTCCTTCACCATGAAGATGAAGTCGGTCATCGCCGGGGAGTAGACGGCGCCGCCGGCGCAGGGCCCCATGATCAGCGAGATCTGCGGCACGACGCCGGAGGCCAGGACGTTGCGCTGGAACACCTCGGCATAGCCGCCGAGCGAGGCCACCCCCTCCTGGATCCGGGCGCCGCCCGAATCGTTCAGGCCGATCACCGGGGCGCCGACCTTCATCGCCTGGTCCATGATCTTGCAGATCTTCTCGGCATGCGCCTCGGACAACGAGCCGCCGAACACCGTGAAGTCCTGGCTGAAGACGAAGACCAGCTTGCCGTCGATGGTGCCGAAGCCGGTGACCACGCCGTCGCCCGGCACCTTCTGCTCGGCCATGCCGAAATCCGCCGAGCGGTGCTCGACGAACATGTCCCATTCCTCGAAGGAGCCGGGATCGAGCAGGACGTCGAGCCTTTCGCGCGCCGTCAGCTTGCCCTTGGCGTGCTGGGCCTCGACCCGCTTCTTGCCGCCGCCGAGGCGCGCCGCCGCGCGCTTCTTCTCGAGCACCTCAAGGATCTCGCGCATTCTCTCCCCGCGGATGTCCGCACAGCGTCATCCGTCTGCAATAGCACGCGGAGCGGAGCCGGGCGAGATCGGGGCTTGCCAGCCGGGTGGGCCTTGGGTCCTGATATCGTCTGACATTCCGCGCGAAGGACCAGCCATGAAGATCGATCCGATGATCGCCGGCTTCGCCGACGAGCTGACCGCGTGGCGGCGCGACATCCACGCCCATCCCGAGCTGGGCTTCGAGGAGAACCGCACCAGCGCCCTGGTGGCGGAGCGGCTGCGCGCCTTCGGCTGCGAGGTGGCGACCGGAATCGGCCGCACCGGCGTGGTCGGCACCCTCCGGGTCGGCAACAACCCGCGGGCGATCGCGCTGCGCGCCGACATGGATGCGCTGCCGATGCCGGAGGCGAACGGCTTCGGCCACCGGTCGCAGACTCCCGGCGTGATGCATGCCTGCGGCCATGACGGCCACACCACCATGCTGCTGGGCGCGGCCCGCTACCTGGCGACGACGCGGAATTTCGACGGCACGGTGCATTTCATCTTCCAGCCGGCGGAGGAAGGCCGCGGCGGGGCGCAGGCGATGATCGCCGACGGGCTGTTCCGGCAGTTCCCCTGCGAGGCGGTGTTCGGCATGCACAACTTCCACACGCTGGAGGCCGGCCGGGTGGGGGTGCGTCCCGGCCCGGCGATGTCCGGCGGCGGCGTCTTCGATATCGAGATCGCCGGCCGCGGCGCCCATGGTGCGCTGCCGGAGACCGGCGTCGACCCGGTGCTGATCGCGGCGCATCTGGTGACGGCGCTGCAGAGCGTCGTCGCCCGCAACGTCTCGGCGCTCGACTCCGCCGTGGTCAGCGTCACCCAGATCCATGCCGGCGACGCCTACAACGTGATACCGGACACGGCGGTGCTGCGCGGCACCTTCCGCGCCCTGCGGCTGGACGTGCTGGAGGCGGTCAAGGCCCGGATCGAGACGATCACCCGAGACGTCGCCGCCGCCTTCGGCGGCCGGGCCGAGCCGAAGGTGCAGATCCGGGTGATCCCGCTGGTCAACGACGCGGCCGAGGCCGCCTGGGCCGCCGGCGCCGCCGCCGAGGCGCTGGGCGGCGACGCGGTCGAGCCCGACCCCGGCATCATCATGGCCTCGGAGGATTTCGCCTATATGCTGGCGGAGAAGCCGGGCGCCTTCCTGTTCATCGGCAGCGGCAAGGGCAGCGTGCCGGTGCACAACCCGCATTACGACTTCAACGACGACATCCTGCCGGTCGGCGCCACGCTGTGGGCCCGGCTGGTGGAGGCCCGGCTGAAGAAGGCGGAGTGATCCCGCTTCCGGACGCCGGGTTCCCCCAACTCGTCAGATCAGCAGGACGGGGCGTGGAGGCGAGAGCAGATGGCCTCTCCCGCCTGCGGGAGAGGTCGGGCTCGCGAAGCGAGACCGGGTGAGGGCAGGATACGGTCTCACCGAAAATCCGGCTTTGCTGCAGGCGAGCAAATGATCTGCTCGATTTCCGAAGCTATGGCTCCTGTCATCGGGGCCGTTGGCCCTCACCCGGAGCCGCTGACGCGGCTCCGACCTCTCCCGCAAGCGGGAGAGGCATCGGACTGCACTGGGGAGAAGTGTAATGCCGTAGCGCGCTTCCGAGAGGATGCGACCCGGGCATCACGGGCCGTCGCCGCCGATGTTGCCGTGTGAGGCGCGGATCTCGAGGATCTGGACCCGGTCCGGCAGCTCGATCAGGAATTCCGGATCGCGGTCCAGATGATGGATGCGGGTCGGGTCGCCGCCCGTGAACCGCGACATCGCCTCGATGCTCTCCCAATAGGAGATCGTGACGAACTCCGTCTCGTTCTCGCGATCCTCGCGCAGGGTCTGGACGCCCATCGCCTTCTCGATCAGGGGCCTGATCCCGACCTCGTAGTTGTAGGCCTCGTATTCATCCGCCCGTGCCCGCGTCGTGCGGCCGCGCCAGATCCGGGCGATTGCGGGTCGCTTGGCGTTGTCGCTCATCGTCTTCCTCCTCACGCGCCATGCACGCGGCCGAGAAAGTCCCGCGCCAGGGCCGCGATCTCGTCGAGATTGGTTTCGAGCGCCCAATGCCCGCCGTCGAGCAGGTGGAGCTCCGACTCCGGCAGGTCGCGCAGATACGCCTTCGCCGACGCCTCCGGCATGTAGCCGTCCTGCGGGCCCCAGGCGATCAGCGTCGGCGGCCGGTGCTCGCGCAGATAGGCCTGGTATCGGGGGAACCAGCCCAGATTCTCCTTCAGCCCCTCCATCAGCCCGACCGCGATCCCGCGGCGCTTGGGCGTGCCCATCAGCGACCAGTGCAGCTTCCACAGATCCGGCGGGATGCGCTCGGCGAGATCGTCGCGGACGTCGTTCAGGAACTCGTCGCGGAACCCCTCCTCGCTCACCGCTGCGACGAGCCTGGCGCGCGCCCCGGCCGTCGGGTTTGCGAAATAGCCCGTCAGATAGGCGTATTTCGGCCCGAGCGCGTCCTCGTAGATATCGCCGTTCTGGATGATGAGGGCCGCGATGCGGTCCGGCCGCCGGATCGTCAGGCGCAGGCCGATCTGCGAGCCGTAGTCGTGCAGATAGAGGGCGAAGCGGTCGAGCTTCAGCGCCTGCGTGAACCGCTCGAGGAACGCAGCATAGCCGTCGAAGTCATAGGCGAATCCCTCGGGCGTGTCGCTGTAGCCGAAACCGGGGAAGTCCGGCGCGACGAGGCGCCAGCGGTCGGCCAGCGCCGCCATGAAATTGCGGAACTGGTACGAGGAGCAGGGATAGCCGTGCGGCAGCAGCACGGCGGGCGCGTCCGCCCGGCCCGCTTCGCGATAGAAGATGCGGATCCCGTCGATCGCGACGTGCCGGTGCCGGACGCTCCGGTCGGCGGATGGTGGTATCTGGGACATGGCAGCCGTCTCCATCGAAGAGGGGACGAGGCGCGGTCTTCCGCACCGCTTGCCGAGAGCTAGGCAGCCGCGGCGGCCCCCGCTTGCAAAAACTTGCTCATCTGCCGCAGCCCGGGGCCTCGCAGCGCCTCGCGCAGCGCGCTCGGGGTCGTTCCGAAGGTCTTCCGGAACGATCCGGTCATATGGCTGTGGTCGGAGAACCCCGTCCGGACGGCCAGGCCGCTGAGATCGGCCGCACCGTCGGCCAATTCCTCCAGCGCGACGGCGAGGCGAAGCCGCAAGCGGTACTGGCGGATCGTCATGCCGGTCTCGCGCCTGAACAGCCGCGCCAGGTGGAAGGGCGAGCAGGCCGCGGCATCGGCGACGGCCTCGAGGCCGTGATCGGCCGCCGGATTTGCGGCGATGAAAGCACGTGCCCGGGCGACGCGTCGGCGCGCCGCGGCGGTGGCACGGCGGTCGTCCGGCAGAAGGTCGAAATCGCCCGCGACCGCCCGCACGAGGCCGACCGCCACCTCCTCGGCGGCCAGCCGCTCCCGCCCGTTCGCCGCGATCTCGGACATGACCCGCAGGTTGAGCGCCTGGGTACGGGGGCGGAGATGGGTCCCGAGATCGCGCGCCAGCGGCTTCGGGCCGAAGGCCTCCTCCAGCAGCCCGGGACCGAACTCGATGCAGGTCGACCGGTCCGGCGCCTCCCGGTCGTAGGGATGGCTCAGGCAATAGGCCTCGCCGCTCCGGTAGAGCAGCGCCAGCCCCGGCTCCGCCAGCGCCGTGGTTCCGCGCGCATGGTAGGCATGGACGCCCCGGCGCACGATGGTGATCGACGACAGCCGGCCGCAATGCTCGCAGCCCCGCCCGGATTTCGGCGTGCGGCAGGTGACGTCCGCGACCGTCAGAAGCGGAGAGGACAGCAGGACGCGCGAGGTTGCAGCCATGGGCTTGTCCCGATCTGACTCGTCGTCAGCCGGACAAGATAGATCGCCTGTCCAGAGGCTCCAGTCAGCAGGCCGCCAACTCGACCAGCCGCGCGGCTGCCTGCAGCTCGGCCCTGAGCGTCGCGCGCCGGGCCGCGGCCTCCGCATCCTCGCCCCAGCGCTCGATCTGGAAGCTGGCGTCGAGCTCCGCCAGCTCGAAGGCGGTGTCGGCATCGATCCGGCCGGCCAGCAGGGCCAGGCCGAGCACGAGCGATCCGGTCAGCGCCGTCGCCTGGTGCAGCGCCGTCAGCCGCCAGTCGTCCTGCGCCGCCACCGCCGCGCGCAACGCCGCCAGGCTCGAGTCCGGCTGGGCCTGGTGGACGATGCCGGAGGTCGCGGTGAGCGGCGCGTCGAGTGCGGTCATCGCCCAGTCGAGCAGCGGCTGCCAGGCGGCCTTCTGCCGCTCGGCCAGCGCCGCCGGCGCCTCGGCGCGGTAGCACAGCAGGTCGGTGCCGCCGTAGCCGGCGACGGTGTCGACGATGTGCTCGCGATTCGGCGCCACCCGGTCGATCGCCGTCGCCGCGAGCTGCATCAGCGGCATGGTCGCGGGCACGACGTCGTCGGCCTGCGCCGCCCATTCCGCCGCCACCGCGTCGGCCAGGGCGCGGCTGGGCAGGACGAACCCGGCCTTGGCCGGGCTCCGGATCGGCTTGCCGTCGAGCGCGACACCGAAGCCGTCACCCACCGGTACCACCGTCACCGTCTTGTAGAACCGCTTCATGCTCCGCCCCCTTCCCGCGTGGCGCCGATATCGGCAATCGCGGCCGCGGATGCAACCCACCTTCCGTCGGGGCCGCGGGAATGCTACCGCGGTGCCGCGATGCAGCTCGACCTGACCAACACCCTGATCATCCTGGCCGTCGCCACGGCGGTGGTCGCCGCCATGGCGGTGATGGACCGGCGCAAGCCGCCGCCGGGCGAGGTGCGGCTGTTTCCGGTGATCCCGGTGATGATGGCGGCGGCGCTGGTCGTGATCCTGATGCTGGCGCATCTGGTCTCGCTGCTGACCGGGCAGCCGTTCCAAGGCCGCGGGTTCTGAGCCCGCGGCCCGGTGCCGTGGTTACTGCCCGTTCCAGGGCGTCAGCGCCTCCATCTTCAATCGCCGCTGCTCCTCCTTCGGCAGCTTGTAGTCGCCCTTGTAGGGCGCCGATTCGAAGGAGCCGTAGGTCGGGTTGGCGATCGCGATCCAGTCGCGGCCCCAATGGTCCTTCGCCGCCTCGAACGCCTTCTGCCGCTCCTCCAGCGAGCCTTTGTAGGCGTCGGTGAAGTCGCCGAAATTGTCGCCGATCAGCAGCAGGATCCGGTAGTCCTTGGCGATGAAGGCGCGGCGCGTGCCCTTGGCCGAGCTCCAGTCCGGCTGCTCCTTGGCGCTGAGGAAGGTGTCGACATTGTCGCCCATCGGGAAGCCCAGCGCCTTCATGTGCTCGACCGTCGCCGGCTCCTCCTCCTTGGTGCGGTTGGTGACGTAGAACACCTTCACGCCCTTGGACGCCGCGTATTGGGTGAACTCGACCGCGCCGGGGATCGGGGTGTCGATCTTGGCGTTGACGTATGTCGTCCAGGTCTTGGGGTCGAAGCCGGTGCCCTCGATCACGTTGCGGGCCTGGTAGGGCGAGGTGTTCAGCACCGTGTCGTCGACATCGAGCACCACCGCCGGCGGCAGGTTCTTGAAGTCGCCGGTCTGCTCGGCCGGCGCCGCGGTGCGGGACGCATCCGCCAGCGCCTCGTCGAGCCGGATCCGGGCCAGCGCATAGGCGCCGAGCGCATTGGCCTGAGCTTCGACCGAGGTCTGGTCCCACAGCACGGCGTTGAGATTGTCGTCCGGCTCGGGGCCCTGCTGCGCCTGCGCCGCGCCCGCCAGCGCCATCACCGCAAGGGCCGGGGCCCATCCGTACCGCATCATCCGAAGCCTCCGACTGTTACAGTTTCTTGACAGCATTTGAGCAAGCCCGGCCGGGCCGCCGCAACCCCGTTCGCACCGGATGTCGCGCGCCGCTGCGGCGTGTTAGGAGTGCCAGGCGCGACGAAGGGGAAGACCGATGTACACGCTCTACGCCACCTCGCTCACCGGTTCGGCGATCACCGAGATCATGCTGGCCCTGGCCGGCGTGCCCTACCAGATCAAGTCGATCGATCCCTGGGAGAACGAGGCCGACCGCGAGGCGCTGCGGCGGCTCAATCCCCTGACCCAGCTGCCGGTGCTGATCCTGCCCGACGGCACGGTGATGACCGAGAGCGGGGCCATCACCCTGCACCTCGCCGATGTGGCGCCGCAGGCCGGGCTGGCGCCGCCGCCCGGCCATCCGGACCGGCCGGCCTTCCTGCGCCGGCTGGTCTTCCTGGTCGCCGCGCTGTATCCGACCTGGACCTTCGGCGACGACCCCGGCCGCTGGGTGTCCGGCGATGAGGCCAAGGCCGAGCTGCGTGCCTCGACCGACGAGCACCGCAAGGTGCTGTGGCGGCAGATGGAGGCGGTGGCGGGCGCGCCCTGGTTCCTGGGCGAGACGCGGTCGGCCATCGACATCTATATCGCGGTGATGAACCGTTGGCGCCCGGGCAGCCAATGGTTCCGAGACGAGTGCCCGAAGCTGTCCGTCATCGCCGAAAGACTGCGCGCCGACCCCGCCCTGGCCGCGGTGTGGCAACGAAACGAAGCCTGAGCCGTTCTTCCTCCCGATCCCGATCTTCCGACCGAGGCCCGACGTGAAGAAGCTGATCAACAATCCGCGCCATGTCCTGCGCGAGATGCTGGAAGGGTTCGTCGACCTGCATTCCGGCCTGGCGCTGCTGGAGGAGGCCGTGGTGGTCCGCGCCGACCTGCCGGTGCCGGCGTCGCGCCCGGTCGCCATCCTCTCCGGCGGCGGCAGCGGGCATGAGCCGGCCCATGCCGGCTATGTCGGCCCCGGCATCCTGGCCGGCGCCGTGGCCGGCGACGTTTTCACCTCGCCCAGCGTCGACGCCGTGCTGGCCGGAATCCGCGCCGCTGCCGGCCCGGCCGGCGTGGTGCTGGTGGTCAAGAACTACACCGGCGACCGGCTGAACTTCGGCCTGGCCGCCGAGCTGGCGCGGGACGAAGGCATCCCGGTCGAGATCGTGGTGGTGGCCGACGACGTGGCGCTGCGCGACACGGTCGAGCCGGCGCGCCGCCGCGGCATCGCCGGCACCGTGCTGATCCACAAGCTGGCCGGCGCCGCGGCGGCGGCCGGCAGGCCGCTGGCCGAGGTCGCCGCCATCGCCCGCGCCGCCGCCGCCGATCTCGGCACCATGGGCGTGGCGCTGGACGGCTGCACGGTGCCGGCCAATGGCCGCCCCGGCTTCACCCTGGGCGAGAACGAGATCGAGCTGGGCCTCGGCATCCACGGCGAGGCCGGGGTGCGGCGCGGGCCGATGCAGCCGGCCGACGCCCTCGTGGCCGAGATGCTGGAGGCGATCGTGTCCGACCGCGGCCTCGGCCAGGGCGACCGGGTGGCGCTGCTGGTCAACGGCCTTGGCGCCACGCCGCCGATGGAGCTGTCGATCGTCGCCCGCGCCGCCCTGGCCGACCTCGCCGCGCGGGGCATCACGGTGGAGCGGGCCTGGGCCGGCAACTTCCTGACCGCGCTGGACATGCCCGGCTGCTCGCTGAGCCTGCTCAAGCTCGATGACGAGCGGCTCGCCCTGCTCGACGCGCCGGCCCAGGCCCCTGCCTGGCCGGGCGGCGGCCGGATCGGGCCGAAGCGGCGAATCCACGCGCCGGAACCGGCGCCGGCGGCCCAGGCCGAAGCCGCCCCCTCGCCGCTCGCCCCTGCCCTGAAGACCGCCGGTCTCGCGGTGGCGGAGGCGCTGGTCAAGGCCGAGCCGCATCTGACCGATCTCGATTCCCGCGCCGGCGACGGCGACCTGGGCGCCAGCATGGTGCGGGCGGCTGAGGCGATCCAGGCCCTGCCCGACACCGCCTGGGCCGACCCGTCACGGGCGCTGGCCGCGATCGGCGACGCGCTGCGCCGGGCGATCGGCGGCAGCTCCGGCCCGTTCTACGCCACGGCCCTGCTGCGCGCGTCGCGGCGGCTGGCCTGCGACCCGGCCCCTGCCCCGGCCGCCTGGGCCGAGGCCTTCACGGTCGCCGTGCAGTCGATCGCCGAGCTGGGCGGCGCCAAGGCGGGCGACCGCACCATGCTGGACGCGCTGCAGCCGGCGGCCGAAGCCTTCTCGGCCGGCCTGGCGGAAGGCAAGTCGCCGGAGGAGGCCTGGGCCGCCTGCGTCGCCGCTGCGGCCGCCGGCACCGACGCCACGGCGCGGATGCTGCCGCGCCTCGGCCGGGCCAGCTATCTCGGCGAACGCGCCATCGGCGTCCCCGACGCCGGCGCCGCCGCCGCCCTGGTCTGGCTGCAGGCGCTGACGCCGTCAATCCGATAGAGCCGTCGTTCGTTACCTCTCCCGCCTGGCGGGAGAGGTCAGGCGTCCGCCAGGACGACCGGGTGAGGGCTGGCCCAGGCCTCGACGGGCTCCCCTCACCCGGAGCCGCTTCGCGTCTCCGACCTCTCCCGCAAGCGGGAGAGGCCGTGTCAACTTCAGCTCAGCCCGCCCGCCTTCTCGATGAAGGACGCGATCTCCGCCACGCCGTCGCCGCTGCGCACCCGGGCGAAGACGAAGGGGCGCTCGCCGCGCATCTTGCGGGCGTCGCGGTCCATCACCTCGAGCGAGGCGCCGACCAGTGGCGCCAGGTCGGTCTTGTTGATCACCAGGAGGTCGGAGCGGGTGATGCCCGGTCCGCCCTTGCGCGGGATCTTGTCGCCGGCCGAGACGTCGATGACGTAGATGGTGATGTCCGCCAGCTCCGGGCTGAAGGTGGCGGCCAGGTTGTCGCCGCCGGATTCGATCAGCACCAGGTCGAGGTTCGGGAAGCGGCGCCGCATCTCCGCCACCGCCGCCAGGTTGATCGAGGCGTCCTCGCGGATCGCGGTGTGCGGACAGCCGCCGGTCTCCACCCCCAGGATGCGGTCGGAGGACAGCGACCCGGCGCGGTTCAGGAACTCCGCATCCTCCTTGGTGTAGATGTCGTTGGTGATGGCGGCGATATCGTAGCGGTCGCGGAAGGCCTTGCAGAGCGCGTCCATCAGCGCCGTCTTGCCGGAGCCGACCGGGCCGCCGATGCCGACGCGCAGGGGTCCGTTCTGGGTCATGTTCGGAACAACCTCGTATACTGGGTCTCGTGCTGCATCGATGCGATGTCGGCGGCGACCGCCAGACCGCCGCATTGGCTGAAGGGGTCGTCGTCGGACAGTTCGGCCGCCCGGGCCGCCGTTGCTTCCACCGCCGGCATCAGCGCGGCGATGGCGCGCTGGCCGTCGGTCTGGCCCAGCGGCACCAGGCGCTGCGCCGCCGACACCAGATTGGCGGCGACGGCGTGCAGGAAGGCGGTCAGCGCCGGGCCCAGGGCGATGCCGTGACCGGCGGCGCAGGCGGCGACCGCGACCGGGTAGGCGACGCTCTCGCCGATGCGGGCGGCCAGCCGCTCCAGCCCCGGCACCGGCCAGGCGGCACGGGAGATGGTCAGGAAGGCCGTGCCCTGGGCCAGGGTCTCGACCTGCCGCTCGCGCGAGGCCGCCAGCGCCGCGGCGAGGTCGGCGACCTCCGCCAGCCGGTCGTCGTCCCCTGCTGCGGCGGCGCGGTGGGCGTGGACGAACAGCACGGCGTCGTTCCAGCCGGCGCCGTTCGCCAGCGCATCCTCGATCCAGGCGACCAGGCACGGCCGGTCCGTGACCCAGCCGGCCTCGTTCGCCCATTCCAGCCCGCTGGAATGGCTGAAGGCGCCGACCGGGTAGGAGGGCGACAGCCAAGCCATCAGCCGGTAGAGCGCCGCGTCAGCCATGGTGGTGATGGTGTCCGTGCACCGCGCCATGGCCATAGGCGCCGCCCTCGGGGTCGAAGGGCGCCTCGATGGCAGTGATCGTGCCGCCGAGGCCGCGCACCATCTCCTCGATCACGTGGTCGGCGCGGATGCGCAGCGCGTCGGGCAGAAGCTGGGTCGGCAGGTGCCGGTTGCCGAGATGCCAGGCGATGCGGATCAGCTCCGCCTGGCTGCCGGCGCGGATCTCGACCAGCCGCTCCGGCGCCGCCCGGACCAGGACCAGGCTGCCGTCCTCGCCCTCGAGCGCATCGCCGTCGCGCAGATGCGCCGCCTCGGACAGGTCGAGCAGCACCACCGTCCCGGCTTCGCCATACAGCACGATGCGGCGGCGATGGCGGGAGTCGTAGTCCAGCACCACCTTGTCGGAGACGGCCGCCGGATCGAAGCTCCCGACCGGGACGACGGCGGTGAAGCGCTTCATGGCCGGGTCCCGTTGTAGGTTGGGTTCGCCGTCGGCGAACCCAACATTGGGGCCGCATCACCGGCATGTTGAGTTCGCATCCGCGAACCCAACCTACGAAGTCTGTGCGACGTCGTGATCACAGCCATCTCAGAACAGGAAGTACCGCTGCGCCATCGGCAGCACCGCCGCCGGTTCGCAGGTCAGGAGCTCGCCGTCGGCGCGGACTTCGTAGGTCTCGGGGTCGACCTCGATCAAAGGCGTCGCGGAATTGTGGATCATGTCGGCCTTGCCGATGCTCCGCGTGCCTTCGACCGCCACCACCTCGCGCGCCAAGCCCAGGCGCTCGCCGATGCCGTCCTCCAGCGCCGCCTTCGACACGAAGGTGATGGCCGAGGCCGGCATGGCACGGCCGAAGCCGCCGAACATCGGCCGGTAGTGCACCGGCTGCGGCGTCGGGATCGAGGCGTTGGGGTCGCCCATCAGGGCCATCGAGATGGTGCCGGCCTTCAGCACCAGGTCCGGCTTCACCCCGAAGAAGGCCGGCGACCACAGCACCAGATCGGCCAGCTTGCCGGGCTCGACCGAGCCGACATGCCGCGACAGGCCCTGCGCGATCGCCGGGTTGATCGTGTATTTGGCGACATAGCGCTTGGCCCGGACATTGTCGTTCTGCCCCGTCTCCTGCGCCAGCCGGCCGCGCTGCAGCTTCATCTTGTGGGCAGTCTGCCAGGTGCGCAGGATCACCTCCCCCACCCGGCCCATGGCCTGGCTGTCGGAGGAGATGATCGAGAAGGCGCCGAGGTCGTGCAGGATGTCCTCGGCCGCGATCGTCTCGCGGCGAATCCGGCTTTCAGCGAAGGCCACGTCCTCCGGGATCCCGGCATCGAGGTGATGGCACACCATCAGCATGTCGAGATGCTCGTCGAGCGTGTTGACGGTGAAGGGCCGGGTCGGGTTGGTCGAGGACGGGATGACATTGGCCAGGCCCGCCACCCGGATGATGTCCGGCGCATGGCCGCCGCCCGCGCCTTCGGTGTGGAAGGCGTGGATGGTGCGGCCCTTGAAGGCGGCGATGGTGTCCTCGACGAAGCCGCTCTCGTTCAGCGTGTCGGTGTGGATCATCACCTGCACGTCCATCGCGTCGGCGACGGCGAGGCAGCAGTCGATCGCGGCCGGCGTCGTGCCCCAGTCCTCGTGGAGCTTGAGGCAGGAGGCGCCGGCGCGGATCTGCTCGATCAGCGCGTCCGGCCGGCTGGCATTGCCCTTGCCGGCGAAGGACAGGTTGACCGGCAGCCCCTCCGCCGCCTGCAGCATCCGGGCGATGTGCCAGGGGCCGGGCGTGCAGGTGGTGGCCTTGGTGCCGGTGGACGGGCCGGTGCCGCCGCCGACCAGGGTGGTGACGCCGCTGGCGATCGCCTCCTCCACCTGCTGCGGGCAGATGAAGTGGATGTGGCAGTCGATGCCGCCGGCGGTCAGGATCTTGCCCTCGCCGGCAATGATCTCGGTGCCCGGGCCGATGACGATGTCGACGCCGGGCTGGATGTCCGGGTTGCCGGCCTTGCCGATGGCGGCGATGCGGCCGTCGCGGATGGCGACATCGGCCTTGACGATGCCCCAGTGGTCGAGGATCACGGCGTTGGTGATCACGGTGTCGGCCGAGCCTTCGGCCCGGGTGGCCTGGCCCTGGCCCATGCCGTCGCGGATCACCTTGCCGCCGCCGAACTTGACCTCCTCGCCATAGATCGTGTGGTCGCGCTCGATCTCGATGAACAGCTCGGTGTCGGCCAGGCGCAGCCGGTCACCGGTGGTCGGGCCGAACATGTCGGCATAGGCGGCGCGGGAGATGGAAACGGGCATGCTCTCGGCCTCCTCAGCCCTGGACCGGATCGAGCGGCCCCATGACCGCCTGGCGGAACCCGACCGCGACGCGCGCGCCGGACAGGGGGATGAGGCGCACCTCGCGGCTCTGTCCCGGCTCGAACCGCACCGCGGTGCCGGCCGGGATGTCGAGGCGCCGCCCCCGCGCGGCCGCCCGGTCGAAGGACAGGGCCGGGTTGGTCTCGAAGAAATGGTAGTGGCTGCCGACCTGGACCGGCCGGTCGCCGGTGTTGGCCACGGTCAGGACGATGCTGTCGCGCCCGGCGTTCAGCTCGATCTCGCCCAGCGCCGGAATGAGTTCGCCCGGGATCATGCTGCGGCTCCATCGCTCTTTTTGAGTCCCCCCTCCCCTCGCGGGAGGCGGGCAGGGGGAGGGGGTTCGCGCAGCGAGAACCGGCGAAGAGAAACAGCAGAGACGTGGTCATCGAACACGGATCTGCGTCGACGGAGTCCTTCGATCGACAACCCCCTCCCCCTACCCCCCTCCCGCGGGGGGAGGGGGGACTCGTGAGGCTTGGCGGTGGAGTGTTGCATCCCCTTCCTCCTCACCTGATCGGCTGATGGACGGTCACCAGCTTGGTGCCGTCGGGGAAGGTGGCCTCGACCTGGACGTCGTGGATCATCTCGGCCACGCCCTCCATCACCTGGTCGCGGGTCAGCACCGTGGCGCCGGCCGCCATCAGCTCGGCCACCGGGCGGCCGTCGCGGGCGCCTTCGGTGACGAAGTCGGAGATCAGCGCCACCGCCTCCGGATAGTTCAGCTTCACGCCGCGCTCCAGCCGCCGGCGCGCCACCATCGCGGCCATGGCGATAAGGAGCTTGTCCTTCTCCCGCGGGGTCAGGTTCAAGGGGTGTCCTCCCGGTCCTTCGTCAACAGTGCCAGACGCGCGGCAGCGGGCGCCCCGCCCGCAGCACGCCGAGCGCCGAGATCAGGTCGCGCCGCAGCACGGCGCCGTCCGGCGCGGCGAAGCGGGCGACCAGGATGCCGTTCCAGGCGCTGGCGCCAGCCAGTCCTTCGGCCTCGGCCAGGACCGCGCGCAGCGGTTCCACCAGAGCCTCCGCCTCGGGCGCGGCATGGAGCAGCGTCGCCACCGCCCGGGCGCCGCGGCCGAGGCCCGGCCGGTCCAGCGCCGCCGCCGGATCGCCGTCGACCGCCAGCGCATCGGCATAGACCAGCCGGCCGTCGCGCCGGACCCGCCAGGCGTCGCGCAGAGTGCCCTGCCGCACCACCTCGCCCATCGCCGCCCGGCCGAACACGATCGCCTCGACCCCGAGGAAGGCCGCATCGCCGCGCAGATCCACCTGCAGGTCGCGGTCGAGCCGGGCGCGGTCGAACAGGATCGTCTCCTGCGGCAGCCATTCCGCGGCGGCGCCGGGCTCGACCACCAGCCGGCTCTCGATCCGCGCCGCGTCGCCGAGCGAGCGGTAGATCCGCTCCGCCGCCTGCCCCGCCACTGTCGCCGCCGTGCCCTCGCCCCAGCGGATCGCCTGGCGCAGCCGGTCGCCGCCAGTCAGCCCGCCGGCGGTGTTCAGCAGCACGGCGCCGGTGAAGGCCCCGGCCTCGCGCCGCGGGAAACGCGCCTTGGCGCAGCCCTCCTGGAACAGGGCGGCCAGCACCGTCTCGGCCCCGCGCCGCTTGAAGCCGAGGTCGAGCCGGCCGCGGGCGCGCGCCAGCGGCACGGGCGACACCGCCGGCTCCGCAGGGGCCGGGACATCAGACCGTAAGGTGACGACGGACGCTGTCTTCATCGAGTGCGGTCTTGTCCCCGTCCAGCACCACCTCGCCGCGATCCATCACGACGAGGCGCTGGCCCAGCGCATGGGCGAAATCGAAATACTGCTCGACCAGCAGGATCGCCATGGTGCCGCGGTCGCGCAGTATCGCGATAACGCGGCCGATGTCCTTGATGATCGATGGCTGGATGCCCTCCGTCGGCTCGTCCAGGATCAGGAGGCGCGGCCGGGTCACCAGCGCCCGACCGATCGCCAATTGCTGCTGCTGGCCGCCGGACAGGTCGCCGCCGCGCCGTCCCAGCATCGACTTCAACACCGGGAACAGCTCGAAGATCTCCTCCGGAATCTTCCGCTCGCGCCGCGGCAGCACGGCGAAGCCGGTCTCCAGATTCTCCTTCACCGTCAGCAGCGGGAAGATCTCACGCCCCTGCGGCACGAAGGCGATGCCGCGCCGCGCCCGCTCCGCCGTCGG
This sequence comes from Inquilinus limosus DSM 16000, assembly GCF_000423185.1. GTDB lineage: Bacteria > Pseudomonadota > Alphaproteobacteria > DSM-16000 > Inquilinaceae > Inquilinus > Inquilinus limosus. The sequence continues at coordinate 38,282 of NZ_AUHM01000021.1, forward strand.
CAGCCGGGTGATGTCCTCGCCCTCCCACAGGATCTTGCCGGCGGCCACCGGCTGCTGGCCGACGATGGCGCGCAGCGTGCTGGTCTTGCCGACGCCGTTGCGGCCCATCAGGCAGGTCACCTGCCCCCTGCCGACGCCGAGCGAGACCCGGCGCAGCGCCTGGGCCGCGCCGTAGAACAGATCGATGCCCTCGACCGACAGCATCGCCTAGCGCCCCAGATACACGTCGATGACACGCGGATCGGCGCTGACGACGTCGAGCGGCCCTTCGGCCAGCACCGAGCCCTCGTGCAGCACCGTGACCTTGACGTCGAGGGCGCGGACGAAATGCATGTCGTGCTCCACCACCACCACGGAGCGGGTCTTGTTGATCTCGCGCAACAGGATCGCCGTCTCCTCGGTCTCGGCGTCGGTCATGCCGGCCACCGGTTCGTCCACCAGCAGCAGCGCCGGCTCCTGCGCCAGCAGCATGCCGATCTCCAGCCACTGCTTCTGGCCGTGCGACAGCGCCCCGGCCAGCCGGTCGCGATGCGCCGTCAGCTTGGTCGTCGCCAGGATCTCGTCGATCCGCTCCGCCGTGTCGGCGCGGGATCGGCCGAACAGCAGGCTGGTCGGCGATCGCGGGCCGGCCAGGGCGAGGAGGAGATTGTCCCCGACCGTGTGGCTGTCGAACACCGTCGGCTTCTGGAACTTTCGTCCGATGCCGAGGCCCGCGATCGCCGTCTCGTCCAGCCGGGTCAGGTCGTGGGTGCCGCGGAACAGCACCTCGCCCTGGTCCGGCCGGGTCTTGCCGGTGATGACGTCCATCATCGTCGTCTTGCCGGCCCCGTTCGGGCCGATGATCGCCCGCATCTCGCCCGGCTCGACCACCAGCGACAGGGCGTTGAGCGCCCGGAAGCCGCTGAAGGTGACGGTCACGCCGTCGAGATAGAGCAGCGCCTGGGTGGCGGCGTCGTGCGCAGTCATCGCGGCGTCTCCGTCGCCACTTCGGCCGTGCGGCGGCTGGGGCGGACGCGCCGGGACCGCCAGGCCGCCTGCACCGCGCCGACGATGCCCTTGGGCAGGACGAGCGTCACCAGGATGAACAGCCCGCCCAGGGCAAACAGCCAGAATTCGGGCAGCAGGTTGGTGAAGACGGTCTTGCCGAGATTGACCGCGACCGCGCCGATGATCGGCCCGACCAGCGTGCCGCGGCCGCCGACCGCGACCCAGATCACCGCCTCGATCGAATTGGCCGGGGCGAATTCGCCCGGGTTGATGATGCCGACCTGCGGCACGTAGAGGGCGCCGGCCACGCCCGCCATCATCGCCGACAGGGTGAAGACCACCAGCTTGTAGGATTCGACCCGGTAGCCGAGGAAGCGGGTGCGGCTTTCGGCGTCGCGGATCGCCACAAGCACCTTGCCGAAGCGCGACCGGGTGATCGCCCGGCAGAGCAGGAAGGCGGCGGCGAGGGCGACGGCGCTGGCCAGGAACAGCCCGGCGCGGGTGGCGTCCGCCTGCAGCGAGAAGCCGAGCAGGTCCTTGAAGTCGGTCAGGCCGTTGTTGCCGCCGAAGCCCATGTCGTTGCGGAAGAAGGCCAGCAGCAGGGCGTAGGTCATGGCCTGGGTGATGATCGAGAGGTAGACGCCGGAGACGCGGCTGCGGAAGGCGAACCAGCCGAAGACGAAGGCCAGCGCGCCCGGCACCACCAGCACCATCAGCGCCGCGAACCAGAACTGGTCGAAGCCGTGCCAGTACCAGGGCAGCTGCTGCCAGTTCAGGAACACCATGAAGTCCGGCAGCACCGGGTTGCCGTAGACGCCGCGCGGGCCGATCTGGCGCATCAGATACATGCCCATGGCGTAGCCGCCGAGGGCGAAGAAGGCGCCGTGGCCGAGGCTGAGAATGCCGACATAGCCCCAGACCAGATCGATCGCCAGGGCCAGCAGCGCGTAGCACAGATACTTGCCCATCAGGCTGACGGCGTAGCCGGGCACGTGGAACGGCGACTCCGGCGGCAGCGCCAGGTTGGCCAGCAGCACCAGCACCGCCACGGCGACGAGGCCGAGGGCGAAGGCCGGGCCGCCGGAGGCGCGGAGGAGACGGGCCGTGATCATGACTCCACCGCCCGGCCCTTCAGCGGGAACAGCCCGCGCGGCTTGCGCTGGATGAACAGGATGATCCCCACCAGGATGGCGATCTTGCCCAGCACGGCCCCGGCGAAGGGCTCCAGCAGCTTGTTGGCGACGCCGAGCGACAGCGCGCCGACCAGCGTGCCCCAGAGATTGCCGACGCCGCCGAACACCACGACCATGAAGCTGTCGATGATGTAGCCCTGGCCGAGATTGGGGCTGACATTGTCGATCTGGCTGAGCGCCACCCCGGCGATCCCTGCGACGCCGGAGCCGATGCCGAAGGTCAGCATGTCGACCCGGCCGGTGCGGATGCCCATCGCCGCGGCCATGCGCCGGTTCTGCGTCACCGCCCGCATCTGCAGGCCCAGCGCCGTGTAGCGCAGCACCGCCATCAAGGCGGCGAAGACCAGCAGGGCGAAGACGATGATCCAGAGCCGGTTCCAGGTCAGGGTCAGCCCGCCCAGGTCGAAGGCGCCGGCCATCCAGCTGGGGTTGCCGACCTCGCGGTTCGACGGGCCGAAGCCGGTGCGCACCGCCTGCTGCAGGATCAGCGACAGGCCGAAGGTGGCGAGCAGCGTCTCCAGCGGCCGGCCGTAGAGGAAGCGGATGATGCCGCGCTCGATCGCGACGCCGGCCAGGGCCGCGACCAGGAAGGCCAGCGGCAGGGCCACCGCGAGCGAGTAGTCGAACAGGTTCGGTGCCCAGCTGCGGAACGCCTCCTGCACCATGAAGGTGGTGTAGGCGCCGAGCATCACGATCTCGCCATGCGCCATGTTGATCACGCCCATCACCCCGAAGGTGATGGCGAGGCCGATGGCGGCGATCAGCAGCACCGAGCCGAGGCTGAGCCCGTAATAGAGGCTCTGCACCCCGTTCCAGACCGCGAGCCGGGTGTCGATCCGGCCGATCGCGGCCTCGGCCGCGGCGGCCACGGCCGGGGACGGGGTCGGAATGCCGGACAAGAGCGCCCGCGCCTCCTGGTCGCCGCGGGCAGCGACGATGTCGATCGCCGGCAGCAGCGCGTCGTCAGCGCCGCCCTGGGCCAGGAGGATGGCGGCGCGGGCCTCGGCGAAGGCTTGCTTCACCGCCGGATCGGTCTCACGCGCCAGCGCCGCCTCCAGGGCGGGCAGCGCCTTCTCGTCGCGCGACTTGAACACGGCCGATGCAGCGGCGAGGCGCTTGCCCGGGTCGGGCGCCAGTAGGGTCAGCGACCCCATCGCCGCGTCGATCGCCCGCCGCACCCGGTTGTTGACCCGGACCGGCTTGCCGCCCGCCGGCGCTGCGGTCAGCGCGGCCCCGGTCGCGGCATCGGCATAGCCGGCCTCGGTCTTGATCGCGACCGCTCCGCCCGGCGCCGCGATCAACCGGCCGGCCGCCAGCGCCTCCAGCACCGCCGGCGCCTGCGCATCGCCCGAGGCGGCGACGCCGTCCACCCCCGCGGCGATGTCGTCGTAATTGGTCGAGGCGAACCGCGCCAGCACCTCCGCCGGGATCTCGGCCCGGGCGGAGAGCGGAAGGAGGATCAGGAGGAAAGTTACAGCAGCGAGGACAGATGGAGTCCCCCCTCCCCTCGCGGGAGGGGGGTAGGGGGAGGGGGTTGCCGCAGCAAGGACCCAAGCTGGCCGTCGCGCTCCGAAGACACGGAGACGGATAAGCCTGCACATTCCGACGAGGGTCCGTTCGGGCTGCACAAACCCCCTCCCCCTATCCCCCTCCCGCGGGGGGAGGGGGGACTTGTTTGTGTTGTCCGCCCTATGCTCTGCGACCATTCGAAACCCGATTATCAACGCCTGCGATTGAATGCCGGGAGGCGCCCCCCCGGCGCCTCCCGGCCTCCCCTCCATCCCGCGGTCAGGAGCCGGAGCCGCCGCACTTGCCGGTCTTGACGTTGAAGTTCCCGCAGGCCAGCGGCTTGCGCCAATCGGCGATCAGGTCCTTCGAGCCGTCGAGGTAGTCCGACCACTCGTCGCCCACGACCTCGGGGGTCTCCGAGACCGTCTGGATCTGGCCGTCGGCCTGGATCTCGCCGATCAGCACCGGCTTGGTGATGTGGTGGTTCGGCATCATGGTGGCATAGCCGCCGGTCAGGTTCGGCACGGTGACGCCGACCATCGCGTCGATCACCTTGTCGGGGTCGGTGGTGCCCGCCTTCTCGACCGCCTTCACCCACATGTTGAAGCCGATGTAATGGGCCTCCATCGGGTCGTTGGTGGTGCGCTTGTCGTTCTTGATGAAGGCGTGCCACTTGGCGATGAAGTCCTGGTTCGCCGGCGTGTCGACGCTCTGGAAGTAGTTCCAGGCGGCGAGGTGGCCGACCAGCGGGCCGGTGTCGAGCCCGGCCAGCTCCTCCTCGCCGACCGAGAAGGCCACGACCGGGATGTCGGTCGCCTTGATGCCCTGGTTCGCCAGCTCCTTGTAGAAGGGCACGTTGGCGTCGCCGTTGATGGTCGAGACCACCGCCGTCTTCTTGCCGGCCGAGCCGAAGGCCTTGATCTTGCCGACCTCGGTCTGCCAGTCGGAGAAGCCGAACGGCGTGTAGTTGACGACGATGTCCTCGGGCGCCACGCCCTTGGCCTTGAGATAGGCCTCGAGGATCTTGTTGGTGGTGCGCGGATAGACGTAGTCGGTGCCTTCCAGCACCCAGCGCTCCACCCCCTCCTCGTTCATCAGATAGTCGACCGCCGGGATCGCCTGCTGGTTCGGCGCGGCGCCGGTGTAGAAGATGTTGCGCGAGCTCTCCTCGCCCTCGTACTGCACCGGGTAGAAGAGGATGCCGTCCAGCTCCTCGAACACCGGCAGCACCGATTTGCGCGACACCGAGGTCCAGCAGCCGAAGGTGGCCGCGACCTTGTCGACCGAAAGCAGCTGCCGCGCCTTCTCGGCGAAGAGCGGCCAGTCGGACGCCGGGTCGACCACCACCGGCTCCAGCTTCTTGCCGAGCAGCCCGCCCTTCTTGTTCTGCTCGTCGATCAGCATCAGCATCACGTCTTTCAGCGTGGTCTCGCTGATCGCCATGGTGCCGGACAGGGAATGGAGGATGCCGACCTTGATCGTGTCCTCGGCCCGGGCGGCGCTGGTGACGCCCAGCCCCATGGCCACCGCCAGCGCGGCGCCGATCACCCAGTGTTTTTGCGACAATGCCATCGTGAGCTCCCCGTTCGCGCTCGTTTGCGTCCGCATCCCCGATCGCTAGGCAAGTTCCGGGCCAGTGGCGGAACTCCGCCATCGGCCTCTGCCCAAGAGGGCAGCAGATGCCTCCCCTGCCCATTCCCTGCGCAGCGGCCCCATATCTGATGTGGTCCGGAACTTGCTGAGGCCCGATCAGTCCCGCTGCCCCTGTTGTCCCGCGAATGGTCCTGCGCATCCTCCTGGTCGATGAGAACGCCGAGCGCTGCCGCGTGGTCGAGGCGGCGCTGACCGCGGCCGGCCACGGCGTGGTCGCGACCGCCAGCGGCACCGAGAACCTGCTGGCCCGGGTGCGCGAGATCGAGCCGGATGTGATCATCGTCGACCTCGACGCGCCCAACCGCGACGCGCTGGAGCATATGCGCAGCGTCAGCCGCGAGCGGCCGAAGCCGATCGTGATGTTCGTGGACCAGAGCGACGACGCCGCGATCGGCGAGGCGATCCGTGCCGGGGTCAGCGCCTATGTCGTCGATGGCCTCAGCCCGCATCGGGTGAAGCCGGTGCTGGAGGCCGCGATCGCCCGGTTCCAGGCCTTCCAGGCGATGCGCGACGAGCTGGAGAAGACCCGCGCCACGCTGGCCGAGCGCAAGCGGATCGAGCGCGCCAAGGGCATCCTGATGCAGCAGCGCGGCATGACCGAGGACGAGGCCTATAAGGCCCTGCGCAAGCTGGCCATGGACCGGGGCAAGCCCCTGGCCGAGATCGCCGAGCAGGTGATCAGCATCAGCGAGCTTCTGACCAAAAATTAGGCATGCCTATTTTCGCCGCTTTCTTGTGCATTGCACAACAGGCGGGCAGAGTCATGCTGCGCTGCAACGGCCCGGTTCCGTCCTCCTCCGAACCCTGAATCGGGCCGCACCGCTCCATCTCCGATGTCCAGACCGGGCAGTCAGGCAGTTGGCACGCCGCTTGCGTATCATTTGAGTGACGACGGGCAATGGCGTCCGTCCGACCATATTTCTGGCGGCCCGATGCTGGGCCGTCGAACCGGGCAAAGGCGTCCGAGGGTTGCGGATCTTCCGCAGGCTCTCGGACGCCTTTTCGTTTTGGAGCACCTGATGACGGACCAGACGGACCGCACAGATCTGACCCTCGGCTTCGTGCCGCTGGCCGACTGCGCGCCCCTGATCGTGGCGGAGCGGAAAGGCTTCTTCCGCGAGGAGGGGCTGTCGGTCCGGCTGTCGCGCGAGGCCAGCTGGGCCAGCCTGCGCGACAAGCTGGTCTGCGGCCTGCTCGACGGCGCCCATATGCTGGCGCCGCTGCCGCTGGCGATCTCGCTGGGGCTGAGCGGCCCGAAGACGCCGATGCTGGTCGGCCTGTCGCTGAACCTGAACGGCAACGCCGTCACCGTCTCGCGCGCCCTGGCGGCGGAGATGGCGGCGGCCGACCCGGAGGGCACTGCCGCCGGGTCCGCCACGGCGGTCGCGGCTGTCGTCGCCGCGCGGCGCCGCGCGGGGGCCCCGCCCTTGGTCTTCGCCATCGTCTTCCCGGTGTCGAGCCATCACGACCAGCTGCGCTACTGGCTGGCGGCCGGCGGGGTCGACCCGCAGCGCGACGTCCGCATCGTCGTGGTGCCGCCGCCGCAGATGGTGGCGCATCTCTCGGCCGGCCGGGTCGACGGCTTCTGCGTCGGTGCGCCCTGGGGCGATGTCGCGGTCGACCAGGGCGTCGGCGTCATGGTCACCACCGGCTGGCGGATCTGGAACAACGCGCCCGAGAAGGTCTTCGCCGTCACCCGCGCCTGGGCCGAGGCCCGGCCGGACGCCTACCGCGCCCTGCTGCGCGCCCTGATCCGCGCCGCCGCCTGGCTGGACCGGCCGCGGCACCGGCCGGAGGCGGTGGCGATGCTGGCGACGCCGGAGGTGCTGAACGCCCCGGCCGCGTCGATCGCCGCCAGCCTGATCGGCCGCCCGGGCGAGCTGATGATCGACGGGCTGCCGGCGCGCGGCCCGGTCTATCACCGCCGCGCCGCCGGCCTGCCCTGGCGGTCCCACGCCGCCTGGTTCCTGGCCCAGCTGCGGCGCTGGGGCGAGCTGCCGGACAGCGTCGACATCGCCGCTGCGGCCGCCGCCGTCTACCGGCCGGAGCTGTACCGGGAGGCGGCCTGGGACCTCGGCTATCCGGCCCCGGCCGCCGACAGCAAGACCGAGGGCGATCACGACGCCCTGTGGGTGCTGGCCGACGCGGCCGGCGGCGTGGCGCTGGGCGCCGACCACTTCTGCGACGGCAGGATCTTCGATCCCGCCGGGATCGACACCTATCTCGCCGGGCTCGGCCTCACCGCCGAAGCCGGCGCAACCGCCGCGGCAAAACGCGGCTGACGGAACAGAAGGGGGCTTTCATGACCGGACGCGACCGCACCACCACCACAGCGATCAGCCGCCGCGACCTGCTGCAGGGTACGGCGAAGCTGACCGGCGCCGCGGCGACCATCGCCGCGATCCGCGCCGCCTTCCCGTCCGGCGCCTTCGCCCAGGGCGCCGGGCCGGAGACCGCCAAGGCGATGCTGGGCTTCATCGCCCTGACCGATTCCGCCCCCCTGATCATCGCCAAGGAGAAGGGGCTGTTCGACAAGGTCGGGCTGACTGAGATCACGGTATCGAAGCAGGCCTCCTGGGGCACCACCCGCGACAACCTGGTGCTCGGCTCGGCCGGCGGCGGCATCGACGGCGCCCACATCCTGACGCCGATGCCCTATTTGATGACGCTCGGCACCATCACCGCCGAGAACAAGCCGCTGCCGATGCAGATCCTGTGCCGGCTGAACACCAACGGCCAGGCGATCTCGGTGGCCAAGGACCTGATGCCCGCCGGCGCCACGGTCGACGCCAGGCCGCTGAAGGCCGCCTTCGCCGAGATGAAGGCGAAGGGGCAGGAGGTGAAATGCGCCGTCACCTTCCCCGGCGGCACGCACGACCTGTGGATGCGCTACTGGCTGGCGGCGGCCGGCATCGACCCGAACAAGGACGTCAGCACCATCGTGGTGCCGCCGCCGCAGATGGTGGCCAACATGAAGGTCGGCAACATGCAGGCCTTCTGCGTCGGCGAGCCGTGGAACGACCAGCTCGTGCACCAGGGGATCGGCTATTCCGCCTGCGTCACCGGCGAGCTGTGGAAGGATCATCCGGAGAAGAGCCTGGCGCTGCGCGCCGACTGGATCGACGCCCACCCGAAGGCGGCGGAAGCGCTGCTGCAGGCGGTCCTCGAAGCCCAGCGCTGGGCCGACAAGCCGGAGAACAAGGAGGAAATGGCCCAGATCATCGGCCGGAGGGCATGGTTCAACGTGCCCCCGGCCGACATCCTGCCGCGCTCGCTCGGCACCATCGACTACGGCGACGGCCGCAAGGTCGAGAACAGCCCGCTGCTGATGAAGTTCTGGCGGGATTTCGCCTCCTATCCGTTCCAGAGCCATGAGCTGTGGTTCCTGACCGAGGACCGCCGCTGGGGCTTCGTCGCCCCCGACGTCGACCTGAAGGGCCTCATCACACGGGTCAACCGCGAGGATCTGTGGCGCCGGGCCGCCCAGGCGATCGGCGTGCCGGCCGAGGAGATCCCGGCCGGCACCTCGCGCGGCCGGGAGACCTTCTTCGACGGCAAGGTCTTCGACCCCGACGCCCCCGACGCCTACCTCGCCAGCCTCGCCATCAAGACCGTCGCCTGACGCCCGACGACAGCCAGCCGGAGCCAGCCTCGTGCCTCAGACAGCCCAGATCATATCCAAAGCGCCCGCCCCGGCCGGCGGGCCGAAGCCGGCCGGGCAGGTCCTGTCCCTGCCGGTGGCGCGGGCGCCGCTCGCCCCCATCCTCGTCCGCCTCGCCACCCAGGCCGCCGCCCGGGTGATCCCGCCGCTGATCGTGCTGGCGCTGCTGCTGCTGGCCTGGCAGCTGCTGTGCTCCAGCCCGACCTCCAGCCTGCCGTCGCCGCTCAAGGTGCTGGACGACACCTGGGAGTTCATCATCGACCCGTTCTACGACAATGGCGGGGTCGACAAGGGCGCCTTCTGGCAGATCGCCACCAGCCTGTCACGGGTGGCGATGGGCTTCGCCCTGGCCGCCGTGGTCGGGGTCGCGCTCGGCGTCCTGATCGGCCAGAGCGTCTGGGCGATGCGCGGGCTGGACCCGATCTTCCAGGTGCTGCGCACGATCCCGCCGCTGGCCTGGCTGCCGATCTCGCTGGCCGGGTTCCAGCAGGCGGAGCCGTCGGCGATCTTCGTGATCTTCATCACCTCGATCTGGCCGATCGTGATCAACACCGCGGTCGGGGTGCGCAACATCCCGCAGGACTATCGCAACGTCGCCGCGGTGCTGCGCCTGTCCTGGTGGGAGGTGTTCACCAGGATCACCCTGCCCGCCACCGTGCCCTACATCTTCACCGGCCTCCGGATCGGCGTCGGCCTGTCCTGGCTGGCGATCATCGCGGCCGAGATGCTGATCGGCGGCGTCGGGATCGGCTTCTTCATCTGGGACGCGTGGAACAGCTCGCGCATCAGCGACATCGTCGTGGCCCTCGTCTATGTCGGGCTGGTCGGCTTCGTCCTCGACCGCCTGATCGGCATCGCCGGCGCGCTCGTCGCCCGCGGCACCGCGGCCTGAGGAGGCGGTCATGGACAGCTATCTCTCGATCGAGCAGGTCGGCATGCGCTTTGTCCGCGGCGGCGCGGTCAGCGAGGTGCTGGTCGACGTCAACCTGGGCATTTCCCGCGGCGAGTTCGTGTCGATCATCGGCCATTCCGGCTGCGGCAAGTCGACCCTGCTGAACATCGTCGGCGGCCTGGTCCGCTCCACCACCGGCGAGGTGCTGCTGGACGGCCAAGTGGTCGACAGCCCGGGCCCGGACCGCGCCATCGTGTTCCAGAACCATTCGCTGCTGCCCTGGCTGACCGTCTACGGCAATGTCCGGATCGCCGTCGACAAGGTGTTCGGCCGGGCCAAGAGCGCGGCCGAGCGGCACGACTGGGTGATGCACAATCTGGCGCTGGTCCACATGGCGCATGCCAAGGACAAGCGGCCGGGCGAGATCTCGGGCGGCATGAAGCAGCGCGTCGGCATCGCCCGGGCGCTGGCGATGCAGCCGAAGCTGCTGCTGATGGATGAGCCCTTCGGCGCGCTCGACGCCCTGACCCGGGCGCATCTGCAGGACTCGGTGATGGAGATCCACGCCGCGCTCGGCAACACGGTGCTGATGATCACCCATGACGTCGACGAGGCGGTGCTGCTGTCCGACCGCATCGTGATGATGACCAACGGCCCCAGCGCCACCATCGGCGAGGTGCTGGAGATCCCGCTGGAGCGGCCGCGCCGCCGCCTGGCGCTGGCCGGCGATCCGACTTACGCCGCGTGCCGGGTGCAGGTGCTGCGCTTCCTCTACGAGCGCCAGCGCTTCACCACCGCGGCCGCCTGAGGGGGGAGGGAAGGATGCCCGAAGGAAGCTGGGGCCCGAAGGAGAGCCTCGTCGTCATCGGCAACGGCATGGCCGGGATGCGGGCGGTGGAGGAGCTGCTGGCCCGCGCGCCAAGCCGCTACGCCGTCACCGTGTTCGGCGCCGAGCCGCAGGTGAACTATAACCGCATCATGCTGTCGCCGGTTCTGGCGGGCGAGAAGCGGTTCGACGACATCGTCATCAACGACCGCGCCTGGTACGACGCCAACGGCATCGACCTGCGCGCCGGCGTGCGGGTGACGGCGATCGACCGCGAGGCGCGCGAGGTGGTCGCCGCCGACGGCAGCCGCTGCCGCTACGACCGGCTGCTGCTGGCCACCGGGTCGGACCCGATCGTGATCCCGGTGCCGGGCCGCGACCTGCCCGGCGTCGTCACCTTCCGCGACATCGCCGATGTCGAGGCGATGCTGGCGGCGGCGCGCGAGGGCCGCACCCGCGCCGTGGTGATCGGCGGCGGCCTGCTCGGCCTCGAAGCCGCCAACGGCCTGCGCGCCAACGGCATGGAGGTCACCGTCCTGCACCTGATGCCGGTGCTGATGGAGCGGCAGCTCGACCCCGCCGCCGGCTACCTGCTGAAGCGCGAGCTGGAGCGGCGCGGCTTGACCGTGCTGACCGAGGCCGACACCGCCGCGATCGAGGGCGACGGCAAGGTCGAGGCGGTGCGGCTGAAGGACGGGCGGGTGATCCCGGCCGATCTGGTGGTGATGGCGGTCGGCATCCGCCCGGCCACCGCGCTGGCCCGCGAGGCCGGCCTCCTGGTCGAGCGCGGCGTCGTGGTCGACGACCGGATGATCACCTCCGACCCCTGCATCCTGGCGGTCGGCGAATGCGTCCAGCACCAGGGCCGGACCTACGGCCTGGTGGCGCCGCTCTACGAGATGGCCCGGATCTGCGCCGACCAGCTGGCCGGCACGGCGGAGAGCGAATATCGCGGCTCGGTCACCTCAACCAAGCTCAAGGTCACCGGCATCGACGTGTTCTCGGCCGGCGACTTCCAGGGCGGCGAGGATTGCGAGGACATCGTGTTCCGCGACGCCGCCCGCGGCGTCTACAAGCGGCTGGTGCTGAAGGACAACCGCATCGCCGGCGCCGTGCTGTACGGCGACACCGCCGACGGCGCCTGGTTCTTCCAGATGCTGCGCGAGGCCCAGGACGTCACGCCGCTGCGCGACGGGCTGATCTTCGGCCAGGCGCTGGCCGCCGCCGGAGGTGCGGCGCCGGACCCTAAGCAGGCCGTTGCCGCCCTGCCGCCGGAGGCGGAGATCTGCGGCTGCAACGGCGTCTGCAAGGGCACCATCGTCCAGGCGATCGGCGAGAAGGGGCTGACCAGCCTCGACGCGGTGCGGGCCCACACCAAGGCCTCGTCCTCCTGCGGCTCCTGCACCGGGCTGGTCGAGAGCCTGCTGGCGGTGACGCTGGGCGACGGCTACGAGGGCGGGCCGAAGATCAAGGCGGTCTGCGGCTGCACCGATTTCGGCCATGACGAGGTGCGGCGGCTGATCCTGGCGCGCGAGCTGCGCTCGATCCCTGCGGTGATGCAGGAGCTGGGCTGGCGCACGCCGCAAGGCTGCGCCAAGTGCCGGCCGGCGCTGAACTACTACCTGCTCTGCGCCTGGCCGGGCGAGTACCGCGACGACCAGCAGTCCCGCTTCATCAATGAGCGGGCGCACGCCAACATCCAGAAGGACGGCACCTATTCGGTGGTGCCGCGGATGTGGGGCGGCGTCACCACCGCCAAGGAGCTGCGGGCCATCGCCGACGTGGTCGACCGCTACCAGATCCCCTCGGTGAAGGTGACCGGCGGCCAGCGCATCGACCTGCTGGGCGTGAAGAAGGAGCAGCTGCCGGATGTCTGGCGCGACCTGAACGCCGCCGGCATGGTCTCCGGCCACGCCTACGGCAAGGCGCTGCGCACGGTGAAGACCTGTGTCGGCTCCGAATGGTGCCGCTTCGGCACCCAGGATTCGACCGCCATGGGCATCGCCATCGAGAAGATGACCTGGGGCGCCTGGACGCCGCACAAGGTGAAGATGGCGGTCTCCGGCTGCCCGCGGAACTGCGCCGAGGCGACGATCAAGGATTTCGGCGTGATCGCGGTCGACAGCGGCTGGGAGCTGCATGTCGGCGGCAATGGCGGCATCAAGCTGCGCGGCACCGACTTCCTGTGCAAGGTCGAGACGCCGGAGGAGGTGCTGGAATATTGCGGCGCCTTCCTGCAGCTGCATCGGGAGGAGTCACACTATCTCGAGCGCACGGCGCCCTGGATCGAGCGGGTCGGCCTCGACCACGTCAAGCGCCGGATCGTCGAGGACGCGGATTCGCGCAAGCGGCTCTACGCCCGCTTCCTGCACGCGCAGCAATTCGCCCAACAGGACCCCTGGGCCGAACGCGCCGCCGGCGCCGAGGCGCATGAGTTCCGCCCACTGGCCGCGGTGGAGTGACGAGGATGAGCTTGCCGCTTTGGATCGATGTCGGCGGGATCGAGGACATCCCGCCGATGGGCGCGCGGGTGGTGAAGAGCCCGGAGGGCGACATCGCCCTGTTCCGCACCGCCGACGACCGCGTCTTCGCCCTCTACGACCGCTGCCCGCACAAGGGCGGGCCGCTGTCTCAGGGTATCGTGCACGGCACCAGCGTCACCTGCCCGCTGCACGCCTGGGTGATCAGCCTGGAAACCGGCGAGGTCGAAGGCCCGGACGAGGGCTGCGTCCACCGCATCGCGGTCGAGCTGCAGGGCGGCCGCATCCGCCTCGGCCTGCCCGCGCCGCAGCTGGTCGCCAATGGCTGAGCCGGTCCGCACCACCTGCCCCTATTGCGGCGTCGGCTGCGGCGTCGCCGCGGTGCCGGACGGACGGGTGACCGGCGACCCCGCCCACCCGGCGAATTTCGGCCGGCTCTGCTCCAAGGGCGGAGCGCTGGGCGAGACGCTGGGGCTGGACGGGCGCCTGCTCGACCCGATGATCGGCGGCCGGCCCGCGAGCTGGGACGAGGCGCTGGACCGCGTCGCCAGCGGCTTCAGCGACGCGATCGAACAGCACGGGCCGGATGCGGTCGCCTTCTACGTCTCCGGCCAGCTGCTGACCGAGGACTACTACGTCGCCAACAAGCTGATGAAGGGCTTCATCGGCTCCGGCAACATCGACACCAATTCCCGGCTGTGCATGGCCTCCTCGGTCGCCGGCCATCGTCGCGCCTTCGGCGAGGATGTGGTGCCGGGCTGCTACGAGGATTGGGAGCAGGCGGACCTTGCCGTCTATGTCGGGTCCAACGCCGCCTGGTGCCACCCGATCCTGCATCGCCGCCTGCTGTCGGCGCGCGAGCGCCGCGGCACCAGGATCGTGGTGATCGACCCGCGCCGCACCGCGACCTGCGACGAGGCCGACCTGCACCTCGCCATCGCGCCCGGCACCGACGTGCTGCTGTTCAACGGCCTGCTGGCCCATCTGGTGCGCGAGGGGGTGCTGGACCGCGGCTGGATCGCCGCCCATGCCTCGGGTTTCGAGGAAGCCGCCCTGGCCGCGGCCGAGGACGCGCCCGACATCGCCGCCGTGGCCCGGGGCTGCCGCCTGCCGGAGGAGGCGGTGCGGCGCTTCTACGCCTGGTTCGCCCACACTCCGGCGACGCTGACGATCTATTCCCAGGGCGTGAACCAGTCGACCCAGGGCACCGACAAGGTCAACGCCATCATCAACTGCCACCTCGCCACCGGACGGATCGGCCGGCCGGGCATGGGCCCCTTCTCGGTCACCGGCCAGCCCAACGCCATGGGCGGGCGCGAGGTCGGCGGCCTGGCCAACCAGCTGGCCGCGCATATGCAGATCGAGGACGAGGCGGCGCGCGACCGGGTGCGCCGCTTCTGGCAGGCGCCGCGCATGGCGCAGCGGCCGGGGCTGAAGGCGGTGGAGCTGTTCGAGGCCGTCGCCGCCGGCCGGATCAAGGCGCTGTGGATCATGGCGACCAACCCGGCGGTCAGCGTGCCGGAGGCGGAGCGGCTGCGCCGCGGCCTGTCCCGCTGCGATCTGGTCGTCGTCTCCGACGTCACCGCCGAGACCGACACCGCCCGCCTGGCCGATGTGCTGCTGCCCGCCGCCGGCTGGGGCGAGAAGGACGGCACCGTCACCAATTCCGAGCGCCGGATCTCGCGCCAGCGCGGCTTCCGCCCCCTGCCCGGCCAGGCCCGACCGGACTGGTGGATCGTCACCCAGGTGGCCCGCCGCATGGGCTTCGCCGAGGCCTTCCCCTATGAGGACCCGGCCGCGATCTTCCGCGAGCACGCCGCCCTCTCCGCCTTCGAGAACGGCGGCGAGCGCGCTTTCGATCTCGGCGCCCTGGTGGCGCTGGACGGGGCGGACTACGAGAGGCTGGAGCCGGTGCAGTGGCCGGCGCCTGAGGGCCGGCCGGAGGGTACGGCGCGGATGTTCGCTGACGGCCGCTTTCCGACGCCGGACGGCCGCGCCCGCTTCGTCCCCGTTCGCCATCGGCCGCCGGCCCACCGCCCCGACCAGAACCGGCCGATGCTGCTGAACACCGGCCGGCTGCGCGACCAGTGGCACACCATGACCCGCACCGGCGCGGTGCCGCGCCTGGCCGCCAACAGCCCGGAGCCGGCGGTCGAGCTGCATCCGGACGACGCCCGCCGCCACGGCCTGGCCGAGGGCGACCTGGCGCGGCTGAGGAGCGGCTGGGGCCGCGCCCTGGCCCGGGTGCGGATCACGCCCGACCAGGCGCCCGGCCAAGCCTTCCTGGCGATGCACTGGAACGACCGCTTCACCACCGACTGCGTCGTCGGCAAGCTGGCCAACCCGGCCGTCGACCCGGTCTCCGGCCAGCCGGAGCTGAAGCACACGCCGATCGCGCTCGACCGCGTCGCGCTGGGCTGGGAGGGGTTCCTGGTCTCGCGCCGGCGGATGCGCCCGACCGGTCTCGTCTACTGGACCCGCCGGGCCGCCGCCGGCTGCCAGATCTACACCCTGGGCGGACCGGAGCCGCCGGCCGACGGCATCATTCTCGGCCGAACGCTGCTGGCGCCGGGCAAGGGCCGCGAGACGATCGAATTCGCCGATGCGAAGCGCGGCCTGTTCCGCCTGGCCACTCTCGATGCATCAGGGCTGGCCGAATGCCTGTTCGTCGCCCCGCCTGGCAAGCTGCCCGACCCGGAATGGCTGATGGCCCGCTTCGCCGCGGACACGCTGCAGCTGGACGAGGCCGACCGCCGCGCCCTGCTCTCCGGCCGCGCCCCGGTCGGCGCCCCCGCCGAGGGCCGCATCGTCTGCGCCTGCCTCGGCGTCGGGATCGAGCGGATCCTCCGCACGATTCGAGAAGGCGGGGGCCGGGACGGCCAGGGCATCGGGGTCAAGGAGCTCGGCGCGCTGCTCGGCGCCGGGACCAATTGCGGCTCCTGCGTGCCGGAGCTGAAGGAGATCGTCGCCCATGCCGCCCTTCCTGCAGCAGGCTGAGCCGGAATCCGGTTTCCTTTTGAGTCCCCCCTCCCCTTGCGGGAGGGGGGCAGGGGGAGGGGTCTGCGCGCGTCCGTGCGCGAATGCTGAGTCAATCCCCTCCGACGAGGGTTGCCTCACCGATGAGGACGGCCGGTTCAGTCGGCACGAACCCCCTCCCCCTATCCCCCTCCCGCAAGGGGAGGGGGGACTCAAAAGGAAGCAGCCGGAAAAATCTGGGAAGGCTCCGGCCCATCCGGTTGCGCAGGATCATGCTCCCCTGCCCCACCTGCCCGTCTTCCTGACCGTGCGCGGGCGGGTCTGCGTGCTGGTCAGCGGCGGCGACGCGGCCCCGCCGAAATTCGAGCTGCTGCGCCGCGCCGGCGCCGCGATCCGGCTGGTCGGCGCCGATGCGACCTTCGCCGAGACGGCGGAAGCGGCCGGCGCCGAGATCCTGCCCGGCCCGCTGGAGGCCGACCATCTGACCGAGGCCTGCCTGGTCATCGACGCCTCCGGCGACGATCAGGCCAACCGGCGCAGCGCCGCCCTGGCGCGGGCGGCGGGCGTGCCGCTGAACGTCGTCGACCGGCCGGAATTCTGCGATTTCATCCTGCCGGCGATCCTCGACCGGTCGCCGGTGGTGGTGGCGGTCTCGACCGGCGGCGCGGCGCCCGCTTTGGCCGGGCTGATCCGGCAGGAGCTTGAGGCGCTGATCCCGCCGGGCCTCGGCCGCCTCGCCGCCCTGTCCGGCACGCTGCGGCACGAGATCCGCCGGCGCCTCGCCGACCCGGCCCGCCGCCTCGCCTTCTGGCGCCGGCTGTACCGCAGCGGCACCGCCGACCGGGCGGGGGCGCTGGGCCTGCTGGACCAGGTGGCGGCGGAACGCCCCTCCGCCGGCTCCCTGACCCGGATCACGGTCGGGCCGGGGGGCGAGCAGGACCTGACTCTGCGCCAGGTGGCGGCGCTGCGCCGGGCCGATCTGCTGCTGGTCGGGGACCGCGTCGACCCGGCCGTGCTCGACCACGCCCGCCGCGACGCGCCGCGCCGGGCCCCGGTGCGGACCCCGGCCGAGGCCGCCGCCTTGCGCGGCGAGCTGGAGCGCGGCCTGCAGGTGGTGCAGCTGGTCGCCGAAAAGCTTCAAAGACCCGTGCCGCAGCTGGCGGCGGAGTAGCGCGCCAGCGACGCTCTTGCCGCATGGCGTCGCCTCGCCCGTCTGCTTAGCTTGGGCCGGTCGTTGCCCCCGCGAATGCCGATGATGATCCGTCGCCTGTTCCTGATCGCAGCCCTGACCCTGGCCGGCGCCGCGCCGGCCCTGGCCGCGCCCGAATTCCATGTTGGGACCTGCGGCTTCACGGTGCCGGAGGGCCGGGCCGCGACCTGCGGCACCGTCACCCTGCCCGAGAACCGCGACAAGCCCGACGGCGCCGCCGTGACGCTGGCGGTCGCCATCCTGACGACGCCGGACAAGCTCGGCGACGCGCCGCCCATCCTGTATCTCGAGGGCGGCCCCGGCGGGGCGGCCGGTCTCGATCCCGATGGGATCGCCCGATGGTGGGACCTGATCGCCCGCAACGACTGGCTGCAGACGCGCAAGCTGGTGCTGTTCGACCAGCGCGGCATGGGCCGGTCGGAGCCGAACCTGACCTGCCCGGAGATGGTCGACGCCCAGATCCGCGCCAACGGCCCGGAGGGCGACGGCGGCGAGGCGTCCTCGGCGCTCGATGCGGCCCGGGCCTGCCGCAGCCGCTGGGAGGCGGAGGGCCACGACCTGACGCGCTACACCACGGCCGACAGCGCCCGCGACGTCGCCGATCTGCGCCTCGCCCTCGGCATCGACCGCTGGGTCCTGTTCGGGTCCTCCTACGGCACTCGGCTGGCGCTGGAGACCGCACGGCAGTACCCTGACGGCATCGCCGCCATGATCCTCGACGGCGTCTACCCGCCCGGGAAGACGCTGTTCACCGATTCCGAGGAGGATGACCCCGACGGCGACCGGTCGCTGCAGCGCGTCTTCGCCGCCTGCGCCGCCGACGCCACGTGCAACGCCGCCTATCCCGATCTGGCCGAGCGTTACCGCACCCTCTTGGAGCGGCTGGACGACGAGCCGCCGACGGTCACCGTCGAGCGGCCGGACGGCAATGGCGAGGCCGCGCTGATGTTCACCGGCGGGCTGCTGTCGGAGGTGGTGTTCAACGACCTCTATTCCCGCGACGACGCCGCCACCCTGCCGGCGCTGATCGCCGGCATCGATGCCGACCGCGACGAGGCCTATGAGGAGGCGGCCCGGCAATGGCTGGCCGGCCTGCTCGACCCGACCATCGCCAACGGCGCCTACGACCTGGCCGAATGCCTGGCGCCGGAGGCCGGCGACCTGCGCGACGCCCCGGGGTCGACCTGCCCGGCCTGGCCGGCCGGTCCCGCGGACGACCTCGCCGCCCAGCCGGTCGACAGCGACATCCCGGCCCTGGTCCTGGCCGGCGGCCTGGACCCGGTGACGCCGCCGACCTGGGCGCGCGCCGCCGCGGCGCACCTGCCGAACGGCTTCCTGGTCGAACGGCAGGACCAGGGCCACGGCCTGATCGGCAGCGATCCCTGCGCCGAGACCCTGGCCGGAAAGTTCCTCGACGCCCCGGACCGCCAGCCGGTCGACGCCTGCCAGATCGAGCCCGACCCGCTGCGCTTCCTGGTCAACGGCTGATCGGCGGCGCGCGCCGGCTTGACCGGTTCGGACCGTTGTGATCCAAATTGTCTGATTATAATAGCAATCTTTACCGATCCCGGCCCGAAGCCGGATCGGAATGACCGGGAGGAACCAATGAAGCGCCTGATTCTGGCGGGCCTGACGGCCGCCGTCGCGACGGTTCTCGCCATCGGCCCGGGGCCGGCCCGCGCCGCCGACAAGACCATCGCCTTCATCGTCAACGGCTCATCCGATTTCTGGACCATCGCCCGCCGCGGCACCGACAAGGCGGTGTCCGAGCTGAAGGGCACCAGTGTCGAGTTCAAGATCCCCGGCGAATCCAGCGCCGCGGAGCAGCGCCGCATCGTCGAGGACATGCTGTCCCGCGGCGTCGACGGCATCGGCATCAGCCCGGTCGACCCGGACAACGCCACCGCCCTCCTCAACTCCGCCGCCGCCCAGGTGCCGCTGTTCACCTTCGACAGCGACGCGCCGAAGAGCAACCGGCTGCTCTATATCGGCACCGACAATGTCGCCGCCGGCGTGCAGGCGGGCGAGCTGATCAAGAAGGCCCTGCCGGACGGCGGCAAGATCATGCTGTTCGTCGGCACGCTGGGCAACGCCAACGCCCGCGAGCGGGTCGAGGGCATCAAGAAGGCGATCGCCGGCACCAAGATCGAGATCGTCGACGTCCGCACCGACGACATCGACTTCGTCAAGGCCAAGCGCAACGTCGAGGACACGCTGACCAAATACGACGACCTGGCGATGCTGGTCGGCCTCTACTCCTACAACACGCCGATCATCTACGACGCGATGAAGGCGGCCGGGAAACTGGGCCAGATCAAGGTGGTCGGCTTCGACGAGGACCCCGTCACCCTGCGCGGCGTGCAGGAGGGCGTGATCGAGGGCACGGTGGTGCAGCAGCCCTACGAGTTCGGCTACCAGACGGTGAAGCTGCTGGCCCGCTACATCGAGGGCGACAAGTCCTTCATCCCGGAGAACAAGCTGAACATCATCCCGACCCGGCTGATCGACCAGAGCAACGTCGCCGACTTCCAGAAGCAGATGCGGGAGCTGCTGGGCAAGTAACGGTCCGGCATCATGGGTTATCTGATCCGACGATGCCCTTCCTTGTCCCCCCTCCCCTCGCGGGAGGGGGTTAGGGGGAGGGGGTTTTCGCGGCCGGCGCGGGCGGACGTCCAGCCATGACCGACATCGCCCTCGCCATGGAGGGGATCTCCAAGACCTATCCCGGCGTGCAGGCGCTGAAGGATGTCGGCCTGACGGTTCGCCGCGGCGAGGTGGTCGGGCTGATCGGCGAGAACGGGGCCGGCAAGTCGACGCTGATGAAGATCCTGGGCGGGGTCGAGGCCCCGACCGCGGGCACCGTCACCGTCGGCGGCACCCAGCGTCCGGCGCTGACGGTGCCGGAGGCGATCGCCGCCGGCATCGCCTTCGTGCATCAGGAGCTGAACCTCTTCGACAATCTCGACGTCGCCGGCAATGTCTTCATCGGGCGCGAGCCGCGGCGCTTCGGGCCGCTGAAGCTGGTCGACACCGCCCGGCTGCACGCCGACACGCAGACGCTGCTGGACCGGCTGCGCGTCGATTTCGGCCCGGCCACGCCGTTGGCCGAGCTGTCGATCGCCCAGCGCCAGATGGTGGAGATCGCCAAGGCGCTGTCGCTCGACGCCCGCATCATCATCATGGACGAGCCGACCTCGAGCCTGACCATCGCCGAGACCCAGACGCTGCTGCGCGTGATCGGCGAGCTGAAGGCGGACGGCGTCGCCATCATCTTCATCACCCATCGCCTGGCCGAGATCGAGGCCTGCGCCGACCGCGTGGTCTGCCTGCGCGACGGCCGGCTGGTCGGGATGCTGGACCGCGGCGAGATCGACCATGACCGCATGGTGCGGATGATGGTCGGGCGCGACCTGCGGGCCCTCTACATCCCGCCCGCCGTCGCGGCGCAGCCGGACGCGGTCGAGATCCGCGGCGTGCGCACCAGGACCTATCCCGAGCACGAGGTGACGCTGTCGGTCGGCCGCGGCGAGATCCTGGGCCTGGCCGGCCTGGTCGGCTCCGGCCGCACCGAGCTGGCGCGGGCCGTCTTCGGCATCGACCGGATGCTGGCCGGCGAGGTCCGGCTGGACGGCAAGCCACTGGTCATCGGCACACCCCGCGCGGCCATCGCCCAAGGGGTGTTCCTGGTGCCGGAGGACCGCAAGCGCAGCGGCCTGGTGCTCGATATGACCATCGCCGAGAACGTCACCCTGCCCGGCCTCCGGCGCGTCGCCCGGCGCTGGCTGATCGACGGCCGCGGCGAGACGAAGGAGGCCGAGGCCCAGCGCGAGCGGCTGCGCATCCGCACCCCCTCGGTCACCACCACCGCGCTGAAGCTGTCCGGCGGCAACCAGCAGAAGATCGTGCTGGCGAAGTGGCTGGCGCTGCAGCCGCGCTTCCTGATCTTCGACGAGCCGACGCGCGGCATCGACGTCGGCGCCAAGTCCGAGATCTACCAGCTGATGCGCAACCTGGCCGACCGCGGCGTGCCGATCCTGATGATCTCCAGCGACATGGAGGAGGTGATCGGCGTCAGCGACCGCATCGCGGTGATGCATGAGGGCCGGATCAGCGGCATCCTGGGCCGCGACCAGTTCAGCGAGCCGAATGTGATGCAGCTCGCCGTCGGCCGGCCACTGGCGGCGTAGGACTTAGCCTTTTCTGTCATTGCCGGGCTCGACCCGGCAATCCAGAGGGCGTCGACAGCCTCTGGATGCCCGGGTCAAGCCCGGCAATGACAACAAGAGAGAATGCGAAAGAGACGCGAACCGGGAGGACGTCAGAGGCAATGAGGAAGGAACTGGGGCTGGCGATCCTGATCCTGGTGATCGGCTGCGTCGTGGCGCTGCTGCAGCCGCGCTTCATCTCGACGGTGAACCTGCTGAACATGGCCAATCTGGTCGGCCTCTACGGGCTGTTCTCGATCGGCCAGGGGCTGGTGATCATCACCGCCGGCATCGAGCTGTCGGTCGGGTCGATGTTCGCGCTGATCGGCGTCGTCTTCGTCGACATGGTGGTGAACTGGGGCTGGTCCTGGCCGCTGGCGCTGGCCGCCGCCATCGCCATGGGCGGGGTGTTCGGCGCCATCCACGGCTTCCTGGTCGCCCGGGTCGGCATCCAGCCCTTCGTCGTCACCCTCTGCGCCCTGCTGATCTACCGCGGCGCCGCCCGCTACTACACCGACGACGCCACCGTCGGCTTCGGCTATGGCGGCGATTTCGACACGCTGGCGGCATTCGCCACCGGCCGCAGCTTCGGCATCCCCAACAGCTTCCTGGCCATGGTGGTGGTGGCGCTGGTGATGTGGGTGGTGCTGCACCGCTCGGTGTTCGGCCGCTATCTCTTCGCCGTCGGCAAGAACGAGGAGGCGGCGCGCTATTCCGGCATCAGCACCCGGCTGGTGATCGGATCGGCCTACGTCATCTGCGGCCTGCTGGCCGGCCTGGCCGCCGTGTTCCTGGCCTTCTACACCAACTCGATCCAGCCCTCGGCGCACGGCAATTTCTACGAGCTCTATGCCATCGCCGCGGCGGTGCTGGGCGGCTGCTCGCTGCGCGGCGGCGAGGGCTCGATCCTCGGCATCATTCTCGGCACCGTGCTGCTGCAGGTGCTGCAGAACCTGGTCAACCTGCTCGGCATCCCCTCCTCGCTCAACTTCGCGGTGATGGGGACGGTGATCCTGATCGGCGTCCTGGCCGACCAGCACCTGCAGAAGCTGCGGGCCGCCCGCCAGGCCCGCGCCGTGCCGGCCGCGGCGGACCGGGCGCCGGCGGTGGCGGGATCGGCGCCGAAGCCGTAGCCGGGCGCCGGCCTCCCGGCGAAACCACGTGCGCCGCAGGACGCCATGGGTCATCATCGCCCCTCCGGAGGGAGCCGCCCATGTCCGAATCCTCGATGCCGATCGTGGCGATCGTCGAGCCGGCCGAGAGCGAGCGCGCCGTCGCCACCATCCTGCTGGCCTTCGCCACCGATCCGATGGCCCGCTGGACCTACCCCGACCCGCGGCAATACCTGCTGCATTTCCCTGGCTTCATCCGCGCCCTCGGCGGCGCCGCCTTCGCCGACGGCACGGCCTGGCAGGCTGACGACCACGCCGCGGCGGCGCTGTGGCTGCGGCCGGGCGCCCATTCCGACGAAGAGGCCTTGGGAGCACTGATCGAAACGACCATTCCACAGGAGAGACGGGACGAAATCGGCGCCATAATCGAGCAGATGGCCCGGTATCGCCCGGTCGAGCCGCACTGGCACCTGCCCCTGATCGGCGTCGACCCGCTGCACCAGCGCAAGGGCTACGGCACGGCGCTGCTGCAGGCCACCTTGCAGCGCTGCGACCAGGACCATCTCCCCGCCTATCTCGAATCGAGCAACCCCGCCAATATCGGGCTGTACCAGCAGCACGGCTTCGAGATCACGGGGACGATCCGGGCGGGGTCGTCGCCGCCCGTGACCCCGATGCGGCGCGCCGCGCGCTGACAGCCGGGACCGGTGCGGACCGGGCCGGCATCGCGGGAGCGTCATCGAAACCGTGATATCCTCTCGGAATGCGGCAATCCGCCGTCTGATGGGAGGCAACAATGCCCGAGCACGGAACCGTCTGCTGGAACGAGCTGAACACCCGCGATCCCAAGGGGGCGTGCGACTTCTACGCCAGGACCCTGGGCTGGCGTTTCGAGACCATGCCGATGGCCAGCGGCGGCGAGTACATCGTCGCCAAGATCGGCGACAGGATGGTCGGCGGCGTGCTGGACATTCGGAATGTCCCCGGCACGGAGGAGGTGCCGCCGAACTGGTTCGCCTATATCGAGGTCGACGACGTCGACGCCCGGATCGCGGCAGCGAAGCAGGCCGGGGCCACGATCCTGAAGGAGCCCTTCGAAGTGCCCGGCGTCGGGCGCATCGCCATCGTCCGCGACCCGACCGGCGCCGTCGCCGGCTGGATGACCTCGGCCCCCCAGGCCGGCTGAAGGCCACGCTGCCCCACAATTGGGCAGCCTCGATGATCCTGTGATCGGTTCTTGAGCGATCCGGCGGGGAGCCAGGCCGCCTCTGGAGGCGGCCTGGCCCTGAAAAGCCTGGATCTTCTCCGCGATCGACAAGTTGGCACGGTTCCTGCGGGACGCGATCCGGCCGCGAAAGGCCAGTTCAGCATCGCGTTCCGGAGCAGCCATGGCCGACGTCAATCAACCGCCCGCAAGCCCGACCTGCAGCCCCGATCGGGCGCTGTGGATCTCGACCGTGGCCTTCACCCTGTGCTTCGCGGTCTGGACGCTGTTCGCGATCATCGGCATCCGCATCAAGCAGGAGCTCGGGCTGAGCGAAGCCGAATTCGGCCTTCTCGTCGGCACGCCGGTGCTGACGGGATCGCTCATCCGCATCCTGCTGGGCGTCTGGACCGGCCGCTACGGCGGCAGGCTCGTCTATACCGCGACGATGCTGGCGGCCGCCCTCGCGACCTTCCTGCTCTCCCGCGCCACCACCTATCCGGAGATGCTGATCGCGGGGCTCGGCGTCGGCCTCGCCGGCGGGTCCTTCGCCGTCGGCGTCGCCTATGTGTCGCCCTTCTTCCCGCCGGAGAAGCAGGGCACGGCGCTCGGCATCTTCGGCGCCGGCAATGTCGGGGCGGCGGTGACGAAGTTCCTCGCGCCCTTCGTCCTTCTGGCCTGGGGCTGGCAGGCGGTGGCGGAGATCTGGGCGCTGGCCCTCGCCGTCATGGCCGTCGTGTTCTGGTTCACGACCGGCGACGACCCGGACTACCGCAAGCGCAAGCTTCAGGGCGGCGCGCCGAAGCCCTTCCTGCAGGAATTCGCCCCGCTGCGGAATGCGCGGGTCTGGCGCTTCTCGCTCTACTACTTCTTCGCCTTCGGCGGCTTCGTCGCCCTGTCGCTGTGGCTGCCGCGATATCTCGTCGGGGCGTACGGCTTCGATATCGAGACCGCCGGCATGATCGCGACCGCCTATTCGATCCCCGGCAGCATCTTCCGCGCCTATGGCGGCGTCCTGTCGGACCGGATCGGCGCCCGGGCGGTCATGTATCTGGTGTTCCTGGTCTCCGCCGTGGCGACGGCGATCCTCGCCCTGCCGCCGACGCCGCCCTTCGCGATCGGCCCGATCGTCTTCGTCGCCGTCGTCTTCGTCCTCGGCTTCGTCATGAGCCTCGGCAAGGCCGCCGTCTTCAAGCACATCGCCGCCTACTACCCGGAGAGCATCGGGGCCGTCGGCGGGGTCGTCGGGATGGTCGGCGGGCTCGGGGGCTTCCTCCTGCCCGTCGCCTTCGGGGTTCTGAAGGACCTGACCGGCCTGTGGTCGAGCTGCTTCCTGCTCCTCCTTCTCGTCATCGCCGTCTCGCTGTGCTGGATGCACCGCACCGTGCGCCATCTCCGCCTGTCCCCGGCCCCCGCCGAAGCGTCGGCCTGAGACAAGGCCGACACCTGGACGACGTTATCCGACGTCGCGGTCCTGGCCGGGCGGGTCGAGGCGCTGGGCAGATTCGCAACGGCGCCTTCGCGCCGTTCGTGCGACCTACTCCTCGAAGCGGCTCGTGGGGTCACGATCGCGATCGTATCGTCTCTCGAGCGGAAACGGCGGCAACCAGGACTCGCGACGGATGATCCAGCTTTCGTAGGTCGGCATCAGCTGGTCAGGCGCATCCAGGGATCCCAGGTTCACTTCGATTTCGTCTGCGCTGCGTGCGAAAACGGAGGAGCCGCAGCGGGGACAGAAAAACCGCCCGGCGTGGTCGCGCGTTTCGCCATCGATCGTCACCGCATCCTGAGGGAACACCGCGGAAGCGGAAAAAAGGGCCCCGTGATGCTTGCGGCAGTCGAGACAGTGGCAGAGGCCGACCCGGTATGGGCGTCCCGACGCCACAATTCGGACGTTGCCGCACAGGCAACCGCCGGTGAATCTGTCCATGCTGCCTCTCCTCCAAATCAAGCGGTCGGAAGGGTTATTATGCCTCCGCTCGCAGTGGGATTCTGCGTCGGATTGACCACGCCGGCCCCGCGCCGTTATGGTGCGGGCATGCTTCGTGCCGTTTCCCTTCGCCTGCAACAACGCCGCCGCATTCCGGCGGTCGCTGTCGCTTGCGCGCCCGGGACGAGGTCCGACCGACGGTCTTCCTGACCGGACGCCGACCGCCCGACGCACGACGCCCCGCCGCACCGGCGGGGTTTTTCATATCCGATCCTCGCCGGCCCCTCCTGCCTTCGGAGAGCCCGATGATCGACCCGCACCTCCTTCTCGCCTTCAGCGCCACCGTCACCCTGGTCATCCTGATCCCGGGGCCGAACGTCGCCCTGATCGTCGCCAACAGCGTCGCCTGGGGCCCGCGCTACGGCCTCTTGACCGTGTTCGGCACCAGCTCCGCCATGGTGCTGCAGCTCGGCCTCACCGCCCTCGGCATGGCCGAGGCGCTGGGCACCGCCGGCGGCTGGTTCGAGACGCTGCGCTGGATCGGCGTCGCCTATCTGGTCTGGCTCGGCATCACCCATTGGCGCAGCCCGCCGGCCGACCTGACCCGGATTGCGGCGCAGCCGAAATCCGCCGGCGCGATCTACGGCCGCGCCCTGCTGGTGTCGCTGACCAACCCGAAGACGCTGCTGTTCTACGGCGCCTTCTTCCCGCAGTTCGTCGATCCGGCGCGGCCGGCCGGCGCCCAGGTCGCGCTGCTGTCGGCGGCGTTCCTCGTGCTGGCCGTGGCGCTGGACAGCGGCTGGGCGCTGCTGGCCGGCCGCGCCCGGATGCTGCTGGCCCGCCACGGCCGGCTGCGGCAGCGGATCACCGGCAGCCTGCTGGTCGGCGCCGGCATCGGCCTGGCCCTCGCCCGGGGCAAGTGACCGTGCATACGTTGACGATTATATAATCGCAGGCGCATATACGCTCATGGACGTGTTCGAAGTGGTGGCGGAACCGCATCGCCGGGCGATCCTCGACCTGCTCTCCGACCAGCCGCGGCCGGCGGGCGAGATCGTCGCCGCCTTCCCGGCCCTGACCCAGCCCGCGGTGTCGCGCCATCTCCGGGTGCTGCGCGAGGCCGGGCTGGTCGAGGCCCGGCCGGCGGCGCAGCAGCGGATCTATGCGCTGAAGCCGGATCGGCTGGCCGAGCTGGACGCTTGGCTGCAGCGCTTCCGCCGCCACTGGGCCGACCATCTCGACGCGCTGGAGCGGCACCTCGCCGCCACCGCGCCGCACCGACGGGACGACCAGCCATGACCAGCCGCACCGGCACCATCATCCGCGACGGCGAGACGGCGACGATCCGCTTCGAGCGCCGCCTGCCCTATCCGATCGAGGCCGTCTGGGCGGCGCTGACCGACCCGGAGCAGCGGCGGCAATGGCTCGGCCCGACCACCATCGACCCGCGCCCGGGCGGCCGGATCGAGACCGTGGCCGAAGGCCCGCCGGTGCCGCGGGAGGTCCGCGGCATCTCCGGCCGCATCCTGGCCTGGGACCCGCCGCGGCTGCTGGAGCATGAATGGCACCAGTCGATCGTCGGCGAGACCGTGGTGCGCTACGAGCTGGAGGCGGATGGCGACGGCACCCTGCTGCGCTTCAGCCACAGCGGATTGTCGCTGCGCAATGCCGAGGGCTTCATCCCCGGCACCCACGCCTATCTCGACCGGCTCGAGGCCCTGCTGGGCGGCACGCCGCTGCCGGTCTGGACGCAGCGCTATGCCGAGGTGCAGCCGGGCTACGGCGGCAGCTGGTCCGGGCCGGCAGGCTGACGGCCGGACTCCGGCGGCGGACCGGCGTATGCTGGGTCCGCACCGCGATGGAGGCCGGGTCATGCGACTGCCGCGGAACGCGATCCTGCTGCGCATCTTCATCGGCGAGAACGACCGCCACGATGGCCGACCGCTCTACGAGGCGATCGTGCTGAAGGCGCGCGAGGCCGGGCTGG
Source organism: Inquilinus limosus DSM 16000 (assembly GCF_000423185.1). Taxonomy (GTDB): domain Bacteria; phylum Pseudomonadota; class Alphaproteobacteria; order DSM-16000; family Inquilinaceae; genus Inquilinus; species Inquilinus limosus. Next base: position 66,107 of record NZ_AUHM01000021.1, read on the forward strand.
GCGGCGCCACGGTGCTGCGCGGCCCGATGGGCTTCGGCCATTCCAGCCGCCTGCACACCGCCAAGATCCTGCGTCTGTCCGAGGACCTGCCGCTGATCATCGAGATCGTCGACGCCGAGCCGAAGATCGAGGCCTTCCTGCCGGTGCTCGACGGCATGATGTCGAGCGGCCTGGTGACGCTGGAGAAGGTGCAGGTGCTGCAATACGGCACGGCCCGGACCGAGCCGCCGGAGGCGTAGCCGCCGAAGCCGGCTCAGCGTGCCTCGTCGACGATCGTCAGCCAGGGCCAGCGTGCCCGATAGACCTCCGCCTTGGCGCGGAACAGCTCGGGCGACGGGTTCAGCGGATTGGGCCGGAGGATACCCGCAACCATGTCCTCGAGCCCGTTCGGGGCGTACAGCCGGCCCGTCGCCACCTCGATGCCGATGCAGGTGCATTGCACGAGATAGCGGTCGATGCCGTCGGTGGCCGAGCAAAGCTGCGGATAGGGGCTGCCGAAGCGCTTTTGGTACCAGAGATGGACCCGTGCCTGGTTCTTGATCTCGATCGGCGCGCCGAGGTCCGCGAACAGGGACGCAGCCTCCCGGATCACCGCATCCTCCGCCTCCCAGGACAGGTCGCGGTCGTCGAAGTAGAAGACGTCGTAGTCCTTGACCGCCGTCCCCGGCGGCTGGCCGGAGCGCCGGTTCCACACCGCCTGGAACAGGCATCCGGCGGTCAGGAAGCATTGCCGGAGACCAAGGCCGGGCAGCCGCCGTATCAGCGCGGCGTTCACCGGGTTCTCCATCGCCCAGGCGATGACGTCGTCATCCGAGACCGGCATCACTGCTCCGCGATCGGCAGCGCCCGCCGGAACTCCGCGGCCAGGCGGTCGTCGTCCCAGCAATTCCGCCTCAGCCAGTCCGGCGCCGCGGCCAGCTCGGCCGGGTCATGCGGCACCCAGCCGACGCGGATCACCCGGGCGGAGCGCTGTCCCGCCGCATACATCGCCGCCAGGCTCTCCAGCGCCAGCTTGGACCGGCCATAGCTGTTGATCGCGGCGCCGTTCTTCGGCGCGGCCCAGTCCGAGGAGGCGACGACGATCCGCCCGACGCCGTGCGCCGCGCAGGCCGCGAACAGCCGGGCGGCGTCGACCACGGCCTGCCAATGCACCGCCTCCGGCGCGTCCGGATCGGCCGAGGTCGCCAGATGGATCAGCGCATCCGCGCCCCGCAGCACCGCGGCGATCGCCGGGTCGCCGTAGTCGACGATCGAGAGATCGGCGCGGATCTCCGCCCCCGCCGCCCGGTCGATGCCTATGCAGCCGGGGAAGGCCCGCCGCAGCCGCCGCCCGATATTGCCCTCGGATCCGGTGATGATCAGCTTCACGGTCCCTTCCGGTCAGGTGAGAGGACGTTCGCAGTTTGATTGCCTCTCCCGCTTGCGGGAGAGGTCGGAGACGCGAAGCGGCTCCGGGTGAGGGGAGTTTGTCGAGGCCAGTGCCGGCCCTCACCCGGTCTCGCTGCGCGAGCCCGACCTCTCCCGCCAGGCGGGAGAGGTTGCGCGCCTGCCCACGCTTCGTCAGCCCCCTCAGTCTTCCGGCCCTTCCGGCTTCGCCTTGGGATCGAAGTCGAAATAGCGGAAGGTTGCCGCCATATGCGGCGGCAGGGGGGCGGTGACGTCGATGGTGCCGCGGGTCGGGTGCGGCAGCACCAGCCGGCGGGCGTGCAGATGCAACTGCCGCGGCAGCTCGGCCCCGGCGATCACGGCCTTGCCGGCGCCGTACTTGCCGTCGCCCAGGATCGGCGTGCCCAGCGCCGCCATGTGCAGGCGCAGCTGATGGGTGCGGCCGGTGACCGGCCACATCGCGACGAAGGCGGCGTGCTGGGCCGCGGCCTCGACCACCGTGTAGTCGGTGACGGCGCGCAGCCCCTCCTCGTCCCCGTCCTCGACCACGCGGCCGACGTTGTTCGGCGACCGCGCCAGGGGCAGGTCGATGCGGCCCTGGCGCGGCTGCGGCACCCCCGCCGTCACCGCCCAGTACTCCTTGCGCGTCGCGCGCTCCCGGAACGCCTCGCTCAGCCGCCGCGTCGCCTTGGCGCTGCGGCCGATCAGCAGCACGCCCGAGGTCTCCTGGTCCAGGCGATGGACCAGCCGCGGCCGCTCCCGCGCGTCGAACTGCAGATGGTCGAGCAGCCCGTCGACATGCGCCCGGACCTTGCCGCCGCCCTGGGTCGCCAAGCCGGCCGGCTTGTTCAGCACGATCACGTCGTCGTCGATCAGCAGGATGGCGCGCTTCAGCTCCGCCGCCAGGCTTTCCGTCTTCTCCGCCTTCAGCGGCATCGGCGCGCGCGGCACCGGCGGCTGCGCCGCGGCGTCGTCCAGCGGCGGGATGCGGATGGTCTGGCCGGCCTCCAGCCGCTGCGCCGCCTTGGCGCGTTTGCCGTCGACCCGGATCTGCCCGGTGCGCAGCAGCTTCTCCAGCCGGCCATGGGTCAGGCCCGGGAAGCGCTGGCGGAACCAGCGGTCCAGCCGCAGCTCGCCCTCATCCTGCGACACCGCGACATTTTGCACGCCGCCCCCGCCCGGGCCCGCAGGCCGGGGGGTGGCGCCGGCGCGGGGCTTCGGCGCAGGATGGGCGTTGCGGTGCTTCGGCGGGGCTGGCATTCGGCTCATCGGCGCTGTGTAGCATGGCGGGATCGAAGAGGGGATCGTCGCGTGGGGGCTTATCTGTGGGTCGCGGCCGGCAGCGCGCTCGGCGGCATGGCGCGCTACTGGTGCTCGGGGCTGATCGCCGAGCGCGTCGGCGAGACCTTTCCCTGGGGCACGCTGGTCATCAACATCCTCGGTTCCTTCGTCATCGGCGTCTTCGGCGCGTTGACCGGGCCGGACGGCCGCTTCATGGTCAGCCCGGATGTCCGGGTCTTCGTCATGGTCGGGCTGTGCGGCGGCTACACCACCTTCTCCTCCTTCAGCCTGCAGACGCTGGCGCTGATGCAGGCGGGGGAATGGGCGCGGGCCGGCGCCAATATCCTGCTGTCGGTGCTGCTGTGCCTCGTGGCGGTCTGGCTCGGCGTCGTGGCGGCCGGGGCGATCAACGCTCTCAGGGGCGCATGACGGCACTGGATTTTCCCGCCATCCGCGCATAAAGGGATATTATCGCCGCGCAAGCGGATCGAGTCGGGTCAGGACGGGGAGAACGGGGCGATGAGGCTCGGGATCGTGGCGGGAACCGTGCTGCTGGGGCTGCTGGCGGGCTGCGGGCCGAAGCCGCTGCCGCCCGACCCGACCGCCGAGGACCTGACGGCGCACGGCGCCAAGCCGATTCCGCGGGTGGCTCTGCTCGAACGGCTGACCGACAAGACGGTCTACGGCACCTTCTCGGTCGACACCAACACCGACAAGGCCGGCGACGCCTGGACCGAGTATTTCGCTCCGGACGGGCAGCTCTGGTACCGCGACCGGCGCACCACCTTCCGCGGCCGCTGGCGCGTGCCGGACGACCGGGACGAGCTGTGCCTGAGCTTCCGCGAAGGCGAGGAGCGCTGCGCCAGGCTCTACGAGCTGGGCAACACCCTGCAGTTCATCTCCGTGGCCCAGGGTCCCTATCAGGGCCGCGCCGTCTCCTATGCCGACAAGACGGCCGACGGCGACGCCGAGGGCTTCGTGCCGAAGCCGCCGGAGCCGCGTCAGCGCCGGCAGCGGAAGTAGGGGCTCACCCCAGCGGCCACATCACGCCGAAGCTGAACGGCGCCCACAGCGCGGTCGGGGCCCCGGCCGCCCGCAGTGCCTCGGCGGTCCACTCGTTGCAGGTCAGCCAGGGACGGTAGGTGCCGTGCGCGGCGTAAAAGGCTTCGTGGGTGCCGAGGCCCGGCGGTGCCGCCAGCACGCCGCGCCCGTCCGGGCCCAGCGCGGCGGTGCCGCGGATGAAGCCGATCAGTGCCTCCCTGCCCTCCCGGTCCAGCGCCAGCCGGGTGCAGCCGGGGTGGGCCGCCGGGTCCATGACATAGGCGACATGCAGGGCGGTGGGACCGCCGCCGAACAGCGCCGCCATCGCGGTGCGGAAGCGGAGATCGGCCCAGGTCGGGGTCTCGCGGTAGAAGGTCAGGTCGCCCCAGCCGAAGGCGACGTGCAGGTTCGGCACGAAGGCGACGGGCACCGCATCCGGGAACACCGCCGTCCAGTCGACCAGCCCGTCCCGCGCCGGCAGCACGATGTCGGTGTGGGTCAAGGTGGCGCAGACATAGGCCGGCGGATCGCTCGGCGCGGCCTGCTGCACCCGGCCGCCGACCGGCAGCAGGGCCAGCGCCAGGGCGGCGCCGGCGTAGAGCACGGCGAGGCCGAGCAGCCCCGCGGCCAGCGCGGCGACGGTCGCCAGGACCAGGCGCAGCGCCTTCATCCGCTCACCCCGAAGATCCAGCCCTCGGTGCGGGCGGTGGCGGGGTCGAGCCCCGGCGGCGACCACACCGCCGGGTGCGCGGCCAGCGCCCGCAGCCCGGCCGCGGCGATCAGCGCGTCGGTGGCGTGGTCGGTCAGCGGATCGGGCGCCTCGACCGGCCCGCTGCCGAGCCGCGCCAGCGCGGCGTTGAGATCGGCGCGGTTGCGCACCTTGGCGCTGGCCATGCGCCCGGCCCGGCGCCAGAACAGGCGCGGATAGATCTCGACCATCACCAGCGGATGCGCGGCCGGCGCCTCGAAGGGCCAGATGGCGAGCTGCCCGTCCAGCCGGCTGCGCAGATGGTGCAACACCCGCATCCCGGCCAGGGCGCCGGGGCCGACCGTCTTCGGCCCGAATTGCTTGAACGGGCTGTCGGGCGCGCCCAGCCCGTCGCGGCGGCAGGCCAACTCGGCGGCGCGGTGCGGCTCGACCCAGCCGGCCGGCCGCGGCCCGCGATGCCAGAAATCGGCGGTGTAGTCCGTATGGCGGGCGAAGCCGGCGCCGTGGAAGTCGGGCGCCTCGGCCGCGATCCGATCGACCAGCGCCCACAGCGCCCGGGCGTCGCCGCCCGGCGGCAGATAGGCGGCGGCGACGGCGAAGGGCAGCGAGAAGGCGCAGTCGATGCCGGCCAGGATCCGCGCGCCGGTCGCCGCCTCCGTCGCGATCCATTCGGCGACGGCGGTCCTGGTCCAGCGCCGGCCTGCCGGAGGCGGCAGCAGCACCGGCCCGCCGGCGCCGGCCCGGCACTCGGCGACGGCGATCCCGGCATAGGCGCCGAGGGCGCCGGACCAGTCGATGGCGACGAAGCGGTCGAAACCCGCCGGGGCAGCCTGCTCGCTATGGAAAGTCACGCTGACCACGCCTCATGCGGATGCCACGTCGACGAAGCTGGCATGACGACGTGGCCGAAGGATGGCGCTCGGAGCCCGTTCGAGGCTGCGCTGGTGTGAGTCGGCTGGCGGTGGTTTCGAGAACCGGAGCGCAGCGGACGTTCAAGCCCGTGAGCACCGGAAGCGCAGAAACCGCCGTCAGACGGCCGCACCAGTAGCAGTATCGGGCGGGCTCTCAGACGAAGGCGAGGAACGCCGCCAGCAGCCCGCCGAAGAAGACGTATTTGATCGTGTAGTACAGCTTGCGGTTCTTCTTCTTCACCTTCTTGAAGAAGGCCCGGACCGGGTAGACGTAGCTGAACGCCCGGTTGACCCAGGACACCTTGTCGCCGTCGGCATTGCGGGTGGCGCCGGCCTGGATCAGGTATTTGGCGAAGAAGCGGTTCACCGCCAGCGCCCACCGGAAGCGCATCGGCCGCTCGACGTCGCAGAACAGGATCACCCGGTTCTCGTCCGAGAAGTTCTCGGCGTAGTGGATGAAGGTCTCGTCGAAGACCACGTCCTCGCCGTCGCGCCAGCTGTAGGCCTTGCCGTCGACGACGATGCGGCAGCGGTCGTCGGCCGGCGTCATCAGGCCGAGATGGTAGCGCAGCGAGCCGGCATAGGGGTCGCGATGCGCCACCAGCTTGCCGCCCGGCGGCAGCGAGGTGAACATCGCCGCCTTCAGGCTCGGGATGCTCTGCACGATGGCGACCGATCGCGGGCACTGCGCCGCGGCCGAGGGCAGCGGGTCGCCGTACCACTTCAGGTAGTAGCGCTTCCAGCCGCGCCGGAAGAAGGAGTTGAAGCCGACGTCGTCGAGCTTGTCCGAACCCTTGATGTCGCCTTCTTCCTGCAGCCGCATCGCCTCCTCGCGGAAGACATGCCAGTTGTCCTTCAGCACCTGCAGCTCCGGGAAGCTGCGCGGGTCGTGATACGGCGTGCTCGGCACCCGCGAGAACAGGTACATGAAGCAGTTGATCGGCGCGAAGAAGGTCGAATGGTCGGTCAGCTGGCGGGTGAAGCGGTGCCGCACCTGGCCGCGGAAGTGCACCCACAGCGCCGAGGCGATATAGGCGTAGACGATCAGGAACTTCGGGGCGAACACAGTGGCCAGCATCTGGGCCATACCTCCAACCGGGACCCGGGCGACGGGGACCGGGTTTGCGACCAATTCGCACGCTCTATACCATTCCCGCCGCTTCGCCGATAGGCCAGGGCGCCGCAGGGTCAGGATCCCGAGGCCGGCTGCCTCGGCAGGAAGCGGATCTCGCGCAGGTCCTGCAGCGCCTTCTGCCACAGCGTCTCGAAGCCCTGGGTGAGGCTGGCGGCCAGGTCGCGGTCGTGCACCAGCAGCGAGGCGAAGCGCCCCTCCGGCACGAAGGGATGGTCGAGCGACAGGATCACCGTCTCGTCGTCCAGGACATGGAACGGGTGCCCCAGCTCGCCCGAATAGCGCAGCCCCGACAGGTGGCCCAGCGAGCCGCCATGGCGGCGCAGGAAGGCGACCAGCCGCGGCGCCGTGCGGTCGGAGAAGCCGAAGATCGCCCGGTGGTCCAGCCCGCGACCGGAGGCGGCCCGGGCGAGGCGCTTGAGCACGTCGAAGCCGGACTCGGCCTGGCGGTCGATGGCCGAGAGGTCGCCCTCCTCGAGATAGGACAGCACCCGCCGGCGGGCCCCGGCGAGCCGGGCGAGATGGCGCTTCACATGGCTTTCGGTGCCGAGCGCCAGGTCGACCACGCCGCGGCCGCCGCGCAGCCGCCCGGGCAGATCGCGCAGGGTGGCGCGCAGCTGGTCGGCCTGGGCGGCGAAGCTCTCCGCCCGCTCCCGCGCCAGCTCGACCAGCCGGTCGACCACGGCGTCCGGCGGCAGGGCGGCGTAGAGCTTGGGCCGGCTGTGCTGGATCTCGCACAGGCCCAGCCGGGCCAGCTTCTCCATCGCCAGGTAGATCTTCGAGGTCGGGATGTCGCCCTCGCGGCACAGCCCGGCGGCGTCCGACACGCCGAGAATGCCCAGCGCGACCAGCGCCCGCTTCTCGTAGAGCGAGAAGCCGGCCTCGTCGAGCAGCGCCAGATCCTGCCATCGCATGACCGCTTTCTACTCCAGAAAGTAGATGAAAGCGAGAATGCGGCCGCGGACAATTCCCCCATCAGCCACTCATCGGGGAGGATGATATGAGCCAGGACGCCATCCCGCAGGCGCCGCCGGTGATCCCGAGCTTCTGGGTCGAGGAGGTGGAGGCGCTGCGCGACTTCTATCTGGAGAAGCTGGGCTTCGGCCACATGATGGGGATCGTCGGCAAGGACGGGAAGTTCGACTTCGGCATCGTCCAGCGCGACGGGATCATGGTGATGATGGGCCGGCCGCAGTCGCCCGGCGCCGGCATCGCCAAGGGCCAGGGCGGCCCCCGGCCGCTCGACATCTACTTCTACGTGAAGGATGTCGACGCCTTCCACGACGAGGTGCGGTCGCGCGGCGTGGCGGTGACCGAGCCGCTGACCACGCAATGGTGGGGCGACCGGACCTTCGCGGTGAAGGATCCCTACGGCTACTCGCTGTGGTTCTGCCAGACCGTCGGCGCCCCGGAGCCGCCGCCGGGCGTGACCATGGTGTGATGCAGGCTTGGACGGGGAGGCCTACTCCCCGTCCTCGCTTCTCTGCGCCCGCAGCTTCGCCCAGTAGTCGAGCCGCTTGCGGATCTCGCGCTCGAAGCCGCGCTCGACCGGGCGGTAGAACTCCTGCCGCTCCATGTCCGGCGGAAAGTAGTTCTGGCCGGAGAAGCCTTCCTCGGTGTCGTGGTCATAGGCGTAGCCCTTGCCGTAGCCGATCTCCTTCATCAGCCGGGTCGGGGCGTTCAGGATATGCATCGGCGGCATCAGGCTGCCGGTCTCCTTCGCCGCGCGCCCCGAGGCCTTGAAGGCGGTGTAGGCGGCGTTCGACTTCGGCGCCGTGGCCAGGTAGATCACCGCCTGGGCGATCGCCAGCTCGCCCTCGGGGCTGCCCAGCCGCTCATAGGCGTCCCAGGCCGCCAGCGCCTGGGTCAGCGCGTTCGGGTCGGCCATGCCGATGTCCTCGACCGCGAAGCGCACCAGCCGGCGCACGACATAGAGCGGGTCCTCGCCGCCGGCCAGCATCCGCGCGAACCAGTAGAGCCCGGCATCGACGTCGGAGCCGCGCAGCGATTTGTGCAGCGCAGAGATCAGGTTGTAGTGGCTCTCCTGCGCCTTGTCGTAGACCGGCGCCCGCCGCTGCACCGCCTGGGCCAGGGCGGCGGCGTCGAGCGGCCCGTCCGGCTTCAGCGCGAACAGCTCCTCCGCCAGGTTCAGGAGATAGCGGCCGTCGCCGTCGGCCATCGCCTTGACCGCGTCGCGCGCCTCCGGCGTCAACGGCAGCGCCCGGCCCTCCGCCGCCTCCGCCCGCTGCAGCAGCTCCTCCAGCGCCGCGAAGTCCAGGCGGTTCAGGACGAAGACCTGGCAGCGCGACAAGAGGGCCGCGTTCAGCTCGAAGGACGGGTTCTCGGTGGTGGCGCCGATCAGGGTGATGGTGCCGTCCTCCACCACCGGCAGGAAGGCGTCCTGCTGGCTGCGGTTGAAGCGGTGCACCTCGTCGACGAACAGCAGCGTCCCCTGCCCGGCCGCGCGCCGGCCGCGGGCGGCGTCGAACACCTTCCGCAGCTCGGCGACGCCGGAGAAGATCGCCGACAGCGGCTCGAAATGCAGGTCAGTGTGCTCCGCCAGCAGCCGGGCGAGCGTGGTCTTGCCGCAGCCGGGCGGCCCCCACAGGATCATGCTGGCGATGCGGTGCGCCGCCACCATCCGGCCGATCGGGCCGTCCGGCTTCAGGAGATGGTCCTGGCCGACCACCTCGGCGATGCTGCGCGGCCGCAGCCGGTCGGCCAGGGGCCGCGGCGCCTGGTCGGCGAAGAGCGACGGGGTATCGTCGGGTTTAGTCCGCATTTCTCACCCTCCATGCGGCCTGCGTTGCCTTGCGGCGAGGTGAATGCGCTCCGGGCGGCGAAGAGCGTATAGGGACATACGGTCGAGCCGCCCGGGGCCGCAGGCGCCCGCCGCAAGGCAACCCTCCGGGCCGGTTGAAGACGCCGGCAGGGTGCGTCGCCGCGCTTGCCCGATGTACCACATCGCGCTGCGCGCGGCTCCTGCCCTGCCGGCGTCTTCAACCGGCGCAGGCCACACGGAGGGTGAGAAATGCGGACTATGTGAGCGAGCCATGATGGGGCGCATCGTCGGCCAGCGGCCGCGGCGGCGCAACAGCGAGCTTCCACGGCAGGGGCCGGCGCCACAATCCCGCCCCGCTTTCGCCCGGATGTGATCACGATCACTTCGCCGGGAACTTTTGCAGTGCAAAAGGCGAACGATTTTCACCCCTAACCCCCGACGCATTGACAACCCCCTATGCAGGGATGACCCTCTCGGCAGGGGACCTCCTTCGGAGAGCGAGACATGATGACCGGGCGCCTGCGGACGCGGCCAGGAAGGGTCTTTGGCACCCTGGCCGCATTGGGAACGGTGGCCTTCCTGGCCGCTTGCAATGAATCGAGCAGCAGCGAAGGCCAGGCGGCGGCACCGCCGCCCCCGCCGGTGACGGTGGCGTCGCCGCTGGTCAAGCGCATCACCGAATGGGACGAGTTCACCGGCCGCTACGAGGCGACGGCGACGGTCGAGGTGCGGGCCCGCGTCTCCGGCTACCTGCAGTCGATCAACTTCGCCGACGGCGCCATGGTCAAGCAGGGCGACGTGCTGTTCGTGATCGACCCCCGCCCCTACCAGGCGACGGTGGATTCGGCCAAGGCCGACCTGGCCAGCGCCCAGGCCCGGCTGGACCTGGCCAAGGTCCAGCTCGACCGCGCCCAGGCGCTGGTCAGCCAGTCGAACGTCTCGCGCTCGGCCTACGACCAGGCGGTGCAGGAGCGCCGGGCAGCCGAGGCGCAGGTGCAGCAGACGACGGCGGCGCTGCAGTCGGCGCAGCTGAATCTCGACTTCACCCAGGTCCGCGCGCCCATGGCCGGGCGCGTCTCGAACCGGCGGGTCGACATCGGCAACCTGGTCACCGGCGATCCGAACTCGACCCTCCTGACCACGATCGTGGCGCTGGACCCGATCTATTTCACCTTCGACATGAGCGAGGCCGACTTCCTCGCCTACCAGCGCGCGGTGGCGGCCGGCCGGCTGCCTTCGACCCGGGACAACGAGACGATCATCCAGACCCGGCTGCCGGACGAGCAGGAGTGGCCGCATGGCGGCACCATGAACTTCGTCGACAACCGGATCGACCCCGGCTCCGGCACCATCCGCGCCCGCGCCGTGCTGGACAACAAGAACCTGTTCATCACGCCGGGCCAGTTCGGCCGGATCCGGCTGCCCGGATCGAACGAATACGACGCGATCCTGATCCCGGAGACCGCGATCCTGACCGACCAGTCGAACCGCATCGTGATGACGGTGAAGGACGACAACACGGTCGAACCCAAGATCATCCGGCCCGGCCCGACCCAGCCGGGCGGGCTGCGCATCGTGCGCGAGGGCCTGACCGGGCAGGAGAAGGTCATCATCAACGGCCTCGTCCGCGCCCGGCCGGGCGCCAAGGTGACGCCGCAGCCCGGCACCATCGAGCCGACGCCCGAATACGAGGCGAACTGAGGACGGGCCCCGATGCGCTTTTCCCATTTCTGCATCGACCGCCCGATCTTCGCGACGGTGCTGTCGATCCTGGTCGTGCTGCTCGGCGCGGCCGCCTACTTCACCCTGCCGGTGGCGCAGTATCCCGAGATCGCGCCGCCGACCATCGAGATCCGCACCTCCTACCCCGGCGCCTCGGCCGAGGTGGTCTCCAACACGGTCGCCACGCCGATCGAGCAGGAGATCAACGGCGTCGAGAACATGCTCTACATGCAGTCGCAGGCGACCGGCGACGGCCAGCTGGTGATCCAGGTCACCTTCGCCCTCGGCACCGACCTCGACATCGCCCAGGTGCTGGTGCAGAACCGCGTCGCCGTGGCCGAGCCGCGCCTGCCGGAGGAGGTGCGCCAGATCGGCGTCACCGTGCGCAAATCCTCGCCCGACATGCTGATGGTGATCCATCTCAGCTCCTCGGACGGATCGCGCGACCCGCTCTACATCTCCAACTACGCGACGCTGCAGGTCCGCGACGTGCTGGCGCGTCTCGACGGCGTCGGCGACGTGCGCATCTTCGGCGCCCGCGACTACGCCATGCGGGTCTGGCTCGACCCGGACAAGGTGGCCTCGCGCAACCTGACCGCCGGCGAGGTGGTGGCGGCGCTGCGGTCGCAGAACGTCCAGGTCGCCTCCGGCGTGCTGAACCAGCCGCCGGTGCCGAACCAGGCCGCCTACCAGCTCAATGTCGAGACCCTCGGCCGGCTGGTCGACCCGCGGCAGTTCGGCAACATCGTGGTCAAGACCGACGCCGACGGCCGCGTCACCCGGGTGCGCGACATCGCGACGGTCGAGCTGGCGGCCCAGGACTACACCGCCAACGGCTATCTCGACGAACGGCCGGCGGTGCCGATCCTGGTGTTCCAGCGGCCGGGGTCGAACGCGCTGGAAACGGCCGACCGCCTGATCTCGACCATGGCGGAACTGTCCAAGAACTTCCCGCCCGGCCTGCAGTACGACATCATCTACAACCCGACCGAGTTCATCGCGGAATCGGTGCACGAGGTCGAGAAGACGATCTGGGAAGCGATCGTCCTGGTCGTCATCGTCGTCATCCTGTTCCTGCAGACCTGGCGCGCGGCGATCATCCCGGTCGTCGCCATCCCGATCTCGCTGATCGGCACCTTCATGGTGATGGCGGCGCTGGGCTATTCGCTGAACAACCTGTCCCTGTTCGGCCTCGTCCTGGCCATCGGCATCGTCGTCGACGACGCCATCGTGGTGGTCGAGAACGTCGAACGGCATCTGCGCGAGGGCCGGTCGCCGAAGGAGGCGGCGCATCTGACCATGGACGAGGTCGGCGGCGCGCTGATCGCCATCGCCCTGGTGCTGTGCGCCGTGTTCATCCCGGCGGCGCTGATCACCGGCATCACCGGCCAGTTCTTCCGCCAGTTCGCGGTCACCATCGCGGCGGCCACGGTGATCTCGGCCTTCGTGTCGCTGACCCTCAGCCCGGCGTTGTGCGCCATCCTGCTGAAGCCGCATCAGGCGCATGATTCGCACCGGACCTCGCCGCTGTTCCGGCCGGTCGCGGCCTTCTTCCGAGGCTTCAACTGGGCCTTCGACAAGCTGTCGCTGGGCTATGGCGGGCTGACCCGCCGGATCCTGCGCTTCGCCGTGGTCATGCTGGTGGCCTATCTCGGGCTGATCGGCCTGACCGGTGTGCAGTTCAGCCGGGCCCCGACCGGCTTCATTCCGGAGCAGGACCAGGGCTACCTCATCACCGTGATCCAGCTGCCCCCCGGCTCCTCTCTCGCCCGCACCGACTCGGTGGTGCGGGAGGCCGCCAAGCAGATCCTGGAGGTGCCGGGCATCATCCATGTCGTGCCGTTCTCCGGCTTCGACGGCGCCACCTTCACCAACGCCTCGAACGCCGGCGCGATCTTCTCGACCTTCGCCCCCTTCGCCGAACGCAGCGCCAAGGGGCAGAGCGTCACCGCGCTGCAGGCGGCGCTGAACCAGAAGCTGGCCGGCATCCAGGACGCCTTCATCATCACCATCCAGCCCCCGCCCGTGCGCGGCATCGGCACCGGTGGCGGCTTCAAGATGATGGTCGAGGACCGGACCGGCCGCGGCCTGCCCGCGCTCGACGCCGCGACGCAGGAGATCGTGGCCAGGGCGAACCAGACCCCGGGCCTGGCCGGCGTGTTCTCGCTGTTCAACACCAGGACACCGAAGCTCTATGCCGACATCGACCGGGTGAAGGCGGAGATGCTGGGCGTGTCGGCCGACCGGGTGTTCGAGACGCTGGAGGTCTATCTCGGCTCGACCTACGTCAACGACTTCAACTATCTCGGCCGCACCTTCCGTCTCACCGCCCAGGCGGATGGCAAGTTCCGGCAGAACCTGCGCGACATCGGCAACTTCAAGACCCGCAGCGACAGCGGCGGGATGGTGCCGCTGAGCGCGGTGGCCAGCTTCCACGACCGGACCGGCCCCTACCGCGTGCCTCGCTTCAACCTGTACCCGGCGGCCGAGGTGCAGGGGGCGACCCTGCCGGGCTATTCCACCGGCTACGCCCTGGCGGCGATGGAGCAGATCGCCACCGAGACCTTGCCGCAGGGCTTCGGCTTCGAATGGACCGAACTGGCGCTGCAGGAGAAGCTGGCGGGCAACACCGGCATGCTGGTGTTCATCGCCTCGGTGGTGTTCGTCTTCCTGCTGCTGGCGGCGCAGTACGAGAGCTGGACCCTGCCGCTCTCGGTCATCCTGATCGTGCCGATGTGCCTCCTGGCCGCGGTCAGCGGCCTGCTGCTCAGGGGCATGGACGTCAACATCCTGGCGCAGATCGGCTTCGTCGTGCTGATCGGCTTGGCGGCGAAGAACGCGATCCTGATCGTCGAGTTCGCCCGCCAGGCGGAGGAGCATGGCGAAAGCCGGCAGGACGCCGCGGTCTCGGCCGCCCGGACCCGGCTGCGGCCGATCCTGATGACCTCCTTCGCCTTCATCTTCGGCGTGGTGCCGCTGGTGATCGCGTCGGGCGCCGGCTACGAGATGCGGCAGTCGCTGGGCACCGCGGTGTTCTTCGGCATGATCGGCGTGACCGTGTTCGGCCTGCTGTTCACGCCGCTGTTCTACGTCGTCTGCCGCTGGCTCGGCTCGGTGTTCGCCCGGCGCCGGCCGGTCCCGGCGCCGAAGCCGGAAGGCGGCCCGGCGGAGTGATCGCGACCATGGCGCCCCGGAGGTTCACTCCGGGGCGCCGCCGTTCCGTGCCAGCTCCGGCACGCGCAGCGCCCGGTACAGTTCGGACAGCACGCCGGCGAAGACGCTGACCTCGACCGCAGTCAGCACCAGCGACACCAGATCAGCCAGCAGGGTCGCGACGCCGATGCCGGTCTCCGCCGGCAGGATCGCCGCCAGCACCGCGCCGAGGCCATAGGCGATCACCAGGAAGGTCAGCGACGCCACGGCCAGCGCGGCCCAGGCCTGCAGCCTGTGGCCACGCAGCAGCCGGCTGCTCTCGGCCCCGGTCAGGCCGCGGTCGCCGATCGCGATGGCGGGGAGGACCAGCCCGTAGAAGGCGAAGGGCACGGTGGCGAGCGCGGTCAGCACCGCCGTCGCCACCAGCAGCGCCAGCACGTTGCCCGACGGCCCGCCGGCGGCCAGCGCCTGCATCAGCGAAGGCCCGCCGACCAGGCCGAACAGGATCGACAGCACGAACACCCCGGCCGTGGCCGTGAACAGGCCGAGGATGCCGAGCCAGATCTGGTACAGCGCGAAGCGCAGGGTCGCGGCATCGGCCGGGAACGGTGCGAACTCGCCGCGCAGCACATAGCGGTGCCAGGCGACCGCGATCAGCGCGATCGTCAGCAGCACCACCAGCATCGATAGCGCCATGGCCAGCACCCCGGCGGCCATCGACGCCTCGGCCGAGACCGCCACGGCGGTGGCGCCGGACGAAGCCTCCGAGGCCGCGAACATCGCTGCGACGTCGTCTCCCCACAGCCAGTCGATGGCGAAGCGCAGGATCAGCGCGAAGGCGATCGCCGGCGCCGACAGCCGCGCCAGCGCCCCGGCATGCCCCAGGCTCCAGCCCACGGCGCCCCGCAGCAGGTCGCCGGTCGATAGTGCGGCCATCGTCCATCCCTTTCCTCGAATCGGGCGGATCATTTCAGCCGCGGGTCGGCGAGGCAACCGGCGCCGAGAGACCGTTGAGAATGCGCTGGCGTGAGTCGGCTGGTGGTGGTTTCGAGAACGGAGCGCAGTGGACGTTCAAGTCCGTGAGCACCGGAAGCGATCGAGCCCGCCATCAGACGGCCACGCCAGGTGCAGGATCAGACGGTCTCTACCGTCCGACCACGGTCTCCAGCACCTGCCCGCCGCGCTGGATCGCGATGCGCCACGGGCCGCGGGACCGGCGCAGCGACGCCTCCAGCGCCTCGGTGCTCCCGACCTCCTCGCCGTCGAGCCGCAGCAGCACGTCGCCCGGCTGCAGCCCCAGCCGCGCGGCCGGGCTGCGGGCAGCGACCGCGGTCACCACCACGCCCTTGCCGGGGCCGTTGAGCCGCATCTCCTCCACCACCGCCGGCGAGACGTTGACCACCGTGGCGCCGGCCAGCGGCGAACGGCCGCTGAGCACGCGCTGGTCGCGCGGCGGGTCCTCCGGCGGCGCCTCGACCGGCAGCGACAGCTCGGCCGTGTCCCGGCCGCGCCGCACGGTCAGCTTCGCGGTGGCGCCGAGATCGAGCGTCGCCAGGCGGAAGCGCAGCGATTCAGGGTCGTCGACCGCATGGCCGTCGACCGCGGTGACCACGTCGCCAACCTTGAGGCCGGCCCGCCCCGCCGGCCCCTTGGGATCGACGCCATTGACCAGCACGCCGGCCGGGCGATCCAGGCCATAAGCCTCGGCCAGGCCGCGGTCGATCGCCTGGCCATCGGCGCCGAGCCAGGGCCGCACCACCGGCTGCCCGGTCTCGGCCGCGCGCATCATGCTGCGCAGCATGTTGGCGGGGATGGCGAAGCCGATGCCGAGCGACCCGCCGGTGCGGCTGTAGATCGCGGTGTTGATGCCGACCAGCCGGCCCTTCATGTCGATCAGGGCGCCGCCGGAGTTGCCGGGGTTCACCGCCGCATCGGTCTGGATGAAGAAGTCGTAGTCGGAGATGCCGACGGCGGTGCGGGCGATCGCCGAGACGATGCCCATGGTCACGGTCTGGCCGACGCCGAAGGGGTTGCCGATCGCCAGCACCAGGTCGCCGACCTCCAGCGCGTCGCTGTCGCCGAGCGGCAGCGACGGCAGCGACCGGCCGCCGAGATCCTTCAGCTTGAGGAAGGCCAGGTCGGTGCGTTCGTCCGACAGCACCAGCTCGGCCTCGTATTCGGTGCGGTCGGACAGCACCACGGTGATCTGGTCGGCATCCTTGATCACATGGTGGTTGGTGACCACCAGCCCGTCCGCTCCGACCAGGACGCCGGAGCCGAGCGAGTTCTCGATCCGCTGCCGCGGCCGGCCGCCTGGCAGGTCGTCGCCGAAGAAGCGGCGGAAGAAGGGATCGTCGAACAGCGGGTTCGGCCGCTCCACCACCATGTGGCGGGCATAGATGTTGACCACGGCCGGCGCCGCGCTGCGCACCAGCGGCGCGAAGCTGAGGTCGATCTCGGCCCGGCTGGTCGGCACCACCGGCTCGGCCGCGGCCGGCCCGGCCAGCAGGAGCAGCAGCGCCGCCGCGGCGCTCGCGAAACGGGACATCCTTCCTCCATCCGCCGTGACGGGCGACGGTCCGGTCTAGCCGAAGCCGGCCGCCACCGTCCATGGGCCGGCGCGCCGCGGAGGCGAGCAAGCTCGAACGGCGGCGCCGCCGATGGGCATTGGCCGATGGCGGTCCGGAACGGCGGCCGTCCTGATCTTGTTGCCATGGCATTTCCCGCCTCAGCCATGGAGATTGGTCATGAGGACCGCCCTTGCGCTGTCCCTCGCGGCGATCGCCGGTTCGATTCTGCTCGGGGCCTGCGGCAACGGCGAGAGCGAGCCCGCGGCGATGCCGGCATCGCCGGCCGCGGCGCCGCAGATCGATCCGGCCGACTATGTCGAGAGCGCCGGCATGAGCGGCCTGTTCGAAGTCGAGTCCAGCCGGGTCGCGACCTCGCGGGCCAGCAGTCCGGATGTCAGGCGCTTCGCCCGGATGATGGTCCGGGACCACGTCGTCGCCAATGCCGAGATCCGCCGCGCCGCGGCGGCGTCGAACCCGGCACTCCAGCCGCGGACGACGCTCGACCCGGAGCGCCGGGAGGAGCTGAACGCGCTGAGATCGGCCGCACGCCCGGACTTCGACCGCCTCTACATGCATGGCCAGATCGACGGGCATCAGAAGGCCCTGGAGCTGCAGCAGAGCTACAGCGCGTCCGGCGGCGATCCCGGGCTGAAGGCGTTGGCGTCCGAGCTGGTGCCGATGGTCCAACGCCATCTCGAAGAAGCGCTGACCATCCTGGCCAACCTCCGCTGAGCGGTCGATTGCGCCAGGGGCTGAAGCCTCGGCGTGTGTCTCGCCGCCGAACGAAGGGCCGGGCTGCTAAGGCCTTGCCGCGTAAGAGAAATGTGGTTAGGATGAAAAGCCGTCGCCGAGCCGCCGACGAGACAGGTCTGATGATGTACTGCGCGCACTGCGAGATCCGATAAGGGGCAGACACCAGGTGTCGCCGCCGGCCGATCGCCGGCCCTTTGCTATGGCCTTCGGAGAAATTCAGTGCGCGTGTTCGACGACTTCACCCTGCCCGGATTCTGGCAGGATCCGGTGTCCGTGTTTCAGCGACATTTCAGCTCCGGCCGCCGTTTGCAGGCCAGCCCTGACGGCGGCCTGGCCGTGCTGGGCTATCGGGCGCTGCGTGAACTCGGCCAGCATCCCGCGGTCGACGGGACGCCTGTGCCGCCGCCATCGGACGGCCAGCCCGGCGCCGTATCCGATCTGTTTCGACACGCCCTGTTCGCCCAGGTGTCGCCGCGGCATCGGCACCTGCGCAAGGCCGTACTCGCGGGGCTGAACCATGCCGCCGTTGAGGGCTTCCGGGAACGCGCCGCGGGTCTGGTCCGCTCGCGCGTCGACGCGCTCCAGGGCGGTCCGTTCGACCTCTTCACGGATCTGGCACTGCCCGTTGCGGCGGATGCCTGGTGTGCCTTCATGGGCTACCCCGTCGAGGATGCCCCTCTCTTCGCATCGGCCGTGGAGCGGCTGACCAGCCAGCTATCCTTTTCCCCCGACCCGTCGCAGGCCGAAGACGCCGACGCGGCAGCGGCTTTGCTGCAGTCGAGAACGGCGGCGTTGGTGGCTGCAGGCGGAGGCGGCCCACCGTCGCGCATAGCGGCGGCAGTGCCGGAGGGCGATCGAGGCTTGGCGGCGAGCATCATCGCCTCGCTGCTCTTCGACGCCATCGACACCACCGCAGCGGGCTTGGCGGGGGTGGTCGCGATTCTGCTCCACAGCTCCGTGCATCACGGCCGGCTGTCCGATGCGGCCTTTCGCGACCAGGCGGTGGAGGAAGCGCTTCGCCTTGCGACGCCGGCGACGCTGACGGTCCGTCAGGCGCGAGAGGATCTCGTCTTCGACGGCCGGGCTGTTGCCGAAGGAACGCTGATCTGGATGTGGTGGGCCGCGGGAAACTGCGACCCCGACGTGTTCCCGGCGCCGGACCGCTTCCAGCCGGGCCGGCCGGGCCGGGGCATGCCGTTCGGGGTGGGCGCGCACAGCTGCCTGGGCCATGCCTGGGTCAAGATGCTGGCTGATGTGCTGATCTGGGCCGGATTCACCGGGCGGCGCCAGCTCACCGCGGCGACGCCGAATATCGAATGGGTCAGCGGAGGCGCGCGGCGGCCCAAGGATCAGATCGTGATCTGGTCCTAGCGCGGCCTTCCGGATCTACGGCCTCGTCACCTCCTGAAGCAGGGCCAACGACTGCAGCAGGGCCGGCGACCGGTCGCCGCGTCGCCAGGCGGCGGCGATCCGGGCCTGCGGCGCGGGGCCGCTCAGCGCCAGGTAGCGCACCCCGGCCGGCCGCAGCCGGCGCAGCGAGGCCGGCACCAGCGACACGCCGAATCCGGCCTCGACCAGCGACACGATCGCGTGCATCTGGTGCGCCGACTGCGCGATCCGCGGCACGAAGCCGGCCGCGGCGCAGGCCTCCAGGATCGTGGCGTGGAAGCCGGGCCCCTCGCCCTGCGGGAACATGACGAAGGGCTCGGCGGCGAGATCAGCGAGGGCGATGCGGCGGCGGCCCGCCAGCGCATGGCCGGCCGGGACCACGGCGACCATCGGCTCGGCCCAGGCCGGGCGCTGCTCCAGCCCCTCGCTGTCCGGCAGCGGCGGGATGACGAAGCCGAGATCGCAGCGGCCGCCGCGCAGCTCGTCCAGCTGCCGCATCGTCGTCGCCTCGCGCAGGTCCAGCGCCACCCCGGGGTGCCGGGCCCGCAGCGCCCGCAGCAGCGGCGGCAGGCGCTCGAACATGGCGCTGCCGACGAAGGTGATGCGGATCAGCCCGGTCAGCCCCTGCCCCGCCTGCCGCGCCACCGCCACGGCGTGCTCGGCCTGGGCCAGGGTGCGGCGCGCCTCCTCCAGCAAGGCGACGCCGGCGGCGGTCAGGGCCAGGCGCCGGCGGCTGCGGTCGAACAGGGGCGCGCCGACCACATCCTCCAGCCGCCGCATCGCCGTGCTCAGCGGCGGCTGCGCCATGCCCAGCCGCTCCGCCGCCCGGCGGACATGCCGCTCCTCGGCCACGGCGATGAACTGGCGCAGCAGGCGCAGCTCGATCATCGGTTGATACTCATGGGATATCAGAAACACACGATACCATATTTGAAGTATGCACGACGCCGGACCACCTTCCAGCCGTTGCAATGGGAGACTGCATTGATGGAACGGACTGTTGTGGTCAGCGGCGGCGGCACGGGCATCGGGCTCGCGGTCGCCCGCCATTTCGCCGGGCAGGGAGAGCAGGTGGCGATCATCGGCCGCCGCGCCGGCGTGCTGGAGACGGCGGCTGAGGCGATCGGGCGGGAGCACCCGGCCGCGCCGCCGGTGTTGCCGCTGCCCTGCGACCTGACGCAGCCCGACCGGGTCGAAGCGCTGTGCCGCGAGATCGGGGAGCGCTTCCCCACGGTCGACGTGCTGGTGCATGCGGCGGGCGGCAATGCGATCCTGCAGGCGCCGGAGGGCAGCTATGGCGACGGGCTGGCCGGGATCGCCCGGCGCTGGACCGACAATTTCCGCGGCAACGTGCTGTCCGCGGTGCTGCTGACCGAAGGCCTGCGCGACCGGCTGCGGGCGCCCGGCGGCCGGGTGGTGCTGATCAGCTCGATCGCCGCCTATCGCGGCTCCGGCGCCGGCTGCTACGGCGCCGCCAAGGCGGCGCTGCATCCCTATGGCTACGATCTGGCCGCGGCGCTAGGGCCGAAGGGCGTCACCGTCAACATCGTTGCGCCCGGCTACATCCGCGATACCGAGTTCTTCGCCGACCGGCTGCCGGCGGAGCGGCAGGCGGCGCTGATCGCCGAGACCTCGACCCGCCGCGCCGGCGTCCCGGCCGACATCGCCGACGCCGTGGCCTGGCTGGCCTCGCCCGGCGCGTCGCACGTCACCGCCCAGGTGGTCCAGATCAATGGCGGCGCCGAGCGCGGGCACTGACCGGCTCCATGGGCGCCACCCATGGAAAGTAGAGTTATCGACTTGAGATCAACTTATAATTGAAGAAAAATACGCTTCTCGTCATGTCCAGAGGGGGAGGGGCCTGTGGTCGATCGCTACACGAAGGTGATCCTGACCGTGATCGCGGCGGCACTGGTGGCGCTGGCCGTGCAGCAGGCGGTGCCCAGCGCATCGGCCGCCGGGTCGGAGTGCAAGGGAACCTATCGCGATCCCTGCTGGGTCAAGATCTTGAGCGACTGACGAAAAAAGGCCCGGCTTGCGCCGGGCCTCTTCATCAATCGGCACTTGGTCGGCCGATCAGCCTTCGGCCGGCTCCTCGGCCTCGGCCGCCGCCTTGCGCTCGGCGTCGCGCGCCTTGTCGGCGGCGCCCTTGGCGTCGCGGTCGCGGTCGACTAGCTCGATCACCGCCATCGGGGCGGCGTCGCCGTAGCGGAAGCCGGCCTTGAGCACGCGGGAGTAGCCACCGTTGCGGGTCTTGTAGCGCTCGGCGATCACCGAGAACAGCTTCGACACCACCTCGTCATCGCGCAGCTGGGCATAGGCCAGGCGGCGATTGGCGAGGCCGCCCTTCTTGCCGAGGGTGATCAGCTTCTCGACGATCGGGCGCAGATCCTTCGCCTTCGGCAGGGTGGTCTTGATCTGCTCATGGGTGATCAGCGCCGCCGCCATGTTGGCGAACATCGCCTTGCGGTGGCTGCTGGTGCGGCTGAAACGACGTCCGGTCACTCCGTGACGCATGGCAATGTCTCCTCATGGCTTGGCCCCCGCGGGGGTCCGATGGCGGAACCCGCCGCCTGCCCTTCCGGGACAGAACGGCGGGGTCGATCTCGATCAACCGAAGATCGGGCAGCCGATCAGAACGGCTCCTCGAGCTTCTTGGCGAGATCCTCGATGTTCTCCGGCGGCCAGTTCGGGATCTCCATCCCGAGATGGAGGCCCATGGTCGACAGCACTTCCTTGATCTCGTTCAGCGACTTGCGGCCGAAGTTCGGGGTGCGGAGCATCTCCGCCTCGGTCTTCTGCACCAGGTCGCCGATATAGACGATGTTGTCGTTCTTCAGGCAGTTCGCCGACCGGACCGAGAGCTCCAGCTCGTCCACCTTCCGCAGCAGGTTGCGGTTGAACGGCATGTCCTCCGCGGTCTCCTCGCGGTGGTCGCGCGACGGCTCCTCGAAGTTGATGAACAGCTGCAGCTGGTCCTGCAGGATGCGGGCGGCCAGGGCCACCGAATCCTCCGGCGTCACCGCGCCGTTGGTCTCGATCGTCAGCGACAGCTTGTCGTAGTCGGTGACCTGGCCGACGCGGGTGTTCTCGACCTTGTACGAGACCTTGCGGATCGGGCTGTACAGGGCGTCGACCGGGATCAGGCCGATCGGCGCGTCCTCCGGCCGATTCATGCTGGCCGGGACATAGCCCTTGCCGACATTGACCGTGAACTCCATCGCCAGCTTGGCGCCCTCGTCGAGGGTGCACAGCACCAGCTCGGGGTCCATGATCTCGATGTCCGGGCCGGTGACGATGTCGCCGGCCTTGACCACCTTCGGGCCCTCGGCGTTCAGCCGCATCTTCTTCGGGCCCTCGGCGTGCATGCGCAGCGACAGCGCCTTGACGTTGAGGACGATGTCGGTGACGTCCTCGCGCACGCCCGGGATCGAGGAGAATTCGTGCAGCACGCCGTCGATGTGGATGGCGGTGACCGCGGCGCCCTGCAGCGAGGACAGCAGCACGCGGCGGATGGCGTTGCCGAGGGTCAGGCCGAAGCCGCGCTCGAGCGGGTCGGCGACGAGGGTCGCCTTGCGCTGCGAATCGTCGCCCGGCTGGACGTCGAGAGCGTTGGGCTTGATCAGTTCCTGCCAGTTGCGCTGAAGCACTGTCGTCTCAATCCTGTTCTGCCACGATAGGCCGGATACGGCCGAAACGCCGGCGGGGCGAAACCCCTTCCGATCCCATGCTTGGACCCTGTGGCAGCTGGTCCTGTCCCGGATCGGCCGGCGGTACTGCGTAAAAGGCGGCGGCCCGCGCCGCCCGCGTCCCGGCGGGGGGACGGGGCGGCGCGGGCCGGGCCGGCCTCAGACGCGACGCTTCTTGCGCGGACGGACGCCGTTGTGCGGGATCGGCGTGACGTCGCGGATCGAGGTGATCTGGAAGCCGATCGACTGCAGGGCGCGCAGCGCGCTCTCACGGCCGGAGCCGGGGCCCTTCACGTTGATCTCGAGCACGCGCATGCCGTGCTCCTGGGCCTTGCGGCCGGCATCCTCGGCGGCGACCTGGGCGGCGTAGGGGGTCGACTTGCGGCTGCCCTTGAAGCCCATGCCACCGGCCGACGACCAGGCGATGGCGTTGCCCTGGGCGTCGGTGATGGTGATCACCGTGTTGTTGAAGGACGAGTTCACGTGGGCGACGCCCGAGGTGATGTTCTTACGCTCGCGACGACGCAGACGGGCGCTCGCGGCGGCAGCTGCTGGCTTGGCCATGGTTCGCTCGCCTTCCGATTACTTCTTCTTGCCCGCGATGGGCTTCGCCGGCCCCTTGCGGGTGCGGGCATTGGTGTGGGTCCGCTGGCCGCGGACGGGCAGGCCCTTGCGGTGACGCAGGCCGCGGTAGCAGCCGAGGTCCATCAGCCGCTTGATGTTCATCGCGATCTCGCGCCGCAGGTCGCCCTCGACCGTGTAGTCGCTGTCGATGGTCTCGCGGATCCGCAGGAGCTCGTCCTCGGTCAGCTCGTTGACGCGGCGGTCGGCCGGGATGCCGAGCTTGTCGATGATGCTCTGGGCGGTGTGGCGCCCGATGCCGTGAATGTAGGTCAGCGCGATCAGCACGCGCTTCTGGGTCGGAATGTTGACGCCGGCAATACGTGCCACGTCGCTCTCCTTGCGGTTGCCACCTTCGGCGCCGCCGCTGCCCTGCCCCACCGGAGCCTGGCCTGCATCGCCGGGTCTGCTGGTTCATGTCTGCCCGCGGGCCGGAGCGGCCGCGCGAACGCCTTGTGCTTCGGCCGCCTTCCGGCTCCGAAGCGCGCGGAGTATAGTGATCGTCAGGGTAGAGTCAACCGTCGGGATTCGCGCACCGAATCCGCGCTGGTCGGGACGACAGCGAAGGGACCATAGCCGGAACCGCTCCGGCTTGTCACCTGCGCGGCGGCGATCATCTTCTTGGGCATGGCCGCGCCCGGCCGGCCGCCTGCGGGAGACGGACGATGCAGAACCTGCCGGTCCTTCGCGCCCTCGCCGCGAACTGGGGCGCCGTCGCGCTGCGCGGCGTGCTGGCCATCCTGTTCGGGATCCTCGCCTGGCTGTGGCCGGGCATGACCCTGGCCGTGCTGATCATCCTCTACGCCGCCTATGCGCTGGTCGACGGCGTCATGGGCATCGTCGTCGGCATCCGCGGCCGCGACTGGGGCTACGCCCTGCTCGGCCTCGTCGGCGTGATCGCCGGGGTGGTCGCCGTGATCTGGCCGCTGCTGACGGCGATCGTCCTCGTCTACATCATCGCCGTCTGGGCGATCGTCATCGGGGTGATGGAGATCGTCACCGCCATCCGCCTGCGCAAGGAGATCGAGGGCGAGTGGCTGCTGGCGCTGACCGGGGCGCTGTGGGTGCTGTTCGGCGTCTATGCCCTGGCCTTCCCCGGCGCCGGCGCGCTGTCGCTGGTCTGGCTGATCGGCAGTTGGGCGATCGTGGTCGGGGTGCTGGAGCTGACCCTCGCCTTCCGCCTCCGCCGTCTGGCGCAGCGCCACGGCGGCACCGCCGCGCCAGCCTAGCGCCTCACGCCCTGCTCACCCGGCCCTTGGCGGCGCCAGCCGATGGGCGAGCGGGCGCCCGGCCTCGGCATCGGCGAGGCTCGCCAGCGTCGTCTCCGCGATCGCCGCCAGCGCCTCGGAGGTGAGGAAGGCCTGGTGACCCGTGACCAGCACGTTGGGGAAGGTCAGCAGCCGCTGGAGCACGTCGTCCTGCACGATCTCGTTGGACAGGTCCTCGAAGAACAGGCTCTCCTCCTGCTCGTAGACGTCGAGCGCCACGCCGCCGAGCTTCCGGCTCTTCAGCCCCTCGATCACCGCCGCGGTATCGATCAGAGCGCCGCGGCTGGTGTTGACCAGCATCAGCCCCGGCCGGGCCCGTGCGATCGCCTCGGCATCGATGAAGCGGCGGGTCTGCGGCGTCAGCGGGCAGTGCAGCGTGACGATCTCCACCGCGTCCAGCAGCGCCGCCCGGTCGACATAGCGGATGCCGTCCGCCGCCAGCGCCTCGTCCGGAAACGGATCGAAGGCCAGCACCTCGCAGCCGAAGCCGAGGCGCAACGCCCGGGCGACGATGGCGCCGATGCGGCCGGTCCCGACGACGCCGACCGTCCGGCCGTGCAGGTTGCGGCCGACCAGCCCGTCGAGGGCGAAGTTGTTCTCGCGCGTGCGCGCCCAGGCGCGGTGGATCCTGCGGTCGAGCGCCAGCATCAGGCCGATGGCGAACTCGGCCACGGCATGCGGGGAGTAGGCCGGCACCCGCACCACGGCGATGCCGAGCCGGTCCGCCGCCGCCAGGTCGACATTGTTGAAGCCCGCGCAGCGCAGGGCCACCACCCGGGTGCCGCCGGCCCGCAGCGCCTCCAGCACGGCGGCGTCGAGGAGGTCGTTGACGAACACGCAGACCGCCGGGAAGCCATGGGCCAGCGGCGCGGTGTCGGCGTCGAGCCGCGGCTCCAGGAAGGTCAGCGCATGGCCGAAGCGGGCGTTGGCCGCCTCGAAGGATTGCCGGTCGTAGGATTTGGTGCCGAACACCGCGACGCGCATGGCCGAGCCCTCGTCTGTTCCGTCCGCGGACGGGTGACGCCCCGCCGGCGCCCATGCCAACCTATCGCATCGGAACCTCAGGGAGCATCGCCATGGCATTGGGGCTGGTCGAGTACGAGGAGGCGTCGCCGGAGGTGCGGGCCGTCTATGACGACATCATGGCCACGCGCCGGATCGACAAGGTCAACAACTTCTGGAAGGCGCTGGCGATGCATCCGCCGACGCTGAAGCGGACCTGGGAGAGCCTGAAGGAGGTGATGGCGCCCGGCACGCTCGACCCGCTGTTGAAGGAGATGGTGTATCTCGCGGTCAGCGCCACCAATGGCTGCGGCTACTGCATCGCCTCGCACAGCGCGGCGGCGCGCAAGGCCGGCATGACCGACGAGATGCTGGGCGAGCTGCTGGCCGTGGTCGGCATGGCCAACGAGACCAACCGCCTGGCCAACGGCCTGCAGGTGCCGATCGACGAGGCGTTCCGCCGGGCGGACTGACGGCGTGAAGGGCTGGTCCGCCCCCGCTTCGGCGGCAGGCTGCACCAAACGGAATTTTAGATCAAAGCCAAATAATATAATTTCTCTATCCAAGCAACATTACAACATAGTTGGCATTCCCGAGAACAACGGCCTCTCACATCATCTATACATTTCAGTTTACCAAAAAGTAAATATTCCCACTTATTCGACCGGATATATGGTTTTCCCAATCGCGATTTCACATCAAAGCTGATTTAGAGGACACCGCCATGAAGTTGTGGCTTCCTTTGGCTTGCGCCGCCTTCGCGTCGACGGCGGCGCAGGCGAATTCCAACCTGTTCGAGCTCTGCAACGAGCCGTTCCGCGAACTCTCGCCGGCAGAACAGCAACTGGTCGTCAGCAAGGGCTGCGCCCTCGAGCCGGCCGGCGGTGCGGTCAATGTGGCGTCCCTTCCCGACGGTGCCGGCAGCGGGGCGGGAACGGGCACCGGGAGCGGCACCGGCTCGACCGGCGGCTCGAGCTCGGCCGGCGGTGGCGGCAACGGCGGCGGCCCGTCGGGTGGCGGCAACGGCGGCGGAGGCTCGCATGGCGGGGGCTCGGCTGGCGGCGGTTCGGGCGGCGGGTCCGGAGGTGGCGGCTCGGGCGGCGGAGGTTCGGGCGGCGGAGGCTCCGGCAGCGGCAATGGCGGCGGGATCAATGTCGGCGTGGGTGGCGGTGCCACCGGCAATGGCGGCGGCGTCAATGTCGGCATCGGCAGCGGCTCCGGCAGCAACAACAGCGGCGGGGTGAATGTCGGCGCGGCCGGCGGCGCCTCCCACAACTCCGGCGGCATCAACGCCGGGGTCGGCAGCGGTGCCGCTTCGAACAACAGCGGCGGCATCAACGCCGGCCTCGGCACCGGCGCCGCGTCGGGCAACTCCGGCGGCATCAATGCCGGCGTCGGCAGCGGCGCCGCCTCGTCCAACAGCGGCGGCCTGAATGCCGGTCTCGGCAAGTCCGCCGCGTCCGGCAACGCCAGCGGCATCAATGCCGGCCTGGGCAGCAAGGCGGCCTCCGGCAACTCCGGCAGCGTCAACGCCGGCCTCGGCACCGGCTCGGCCTCCTCGAACAGCGGCAGCATCAATGTCGGGCTCGGCGGCAAGGCGTCCTCCGGCAACACCGGCGGCGTCAATGCCGGCCTCGGCACCGGCGCCACCTCGGCCAACAGCGGCGGGCTGAATGTCGGGCTCGGGAGCAAGGCGGCCTCCGGCAACTCCGGCGGCATCAATGTCGGCATCGGCGACGACGGCACCGGCGCGGCCGGCACCAACAAGGGCGGCCTCAACGTCAGCATCGGCGGCAGGAACGGCATCGGCGTGAGCCTGGGCGGGCATGCGAGCGGGACCAGCATCGGCGGCGCCAGGCTCGGCGGCGCCCGCCGCTGAACGGCGAAAGGCGAAGGGCCGGCGTCGCAGGGCGCCGGCCCTTCGTCTGTCCGGCCGGCCCGGCGCGGCGCGACTTGACAGCCCGCCGGCCGCCGCGAACCATCCGGGCCCGCCCTCGGACCGGAGAGATCCATGCCTCCCTATGCCGGCATCGCGACCTTCCTCAACGCCCCGCAGCGCCGCCGGCCGGAGGGCGGCCGCCCCGCCGTCGCGGTGCTGGGCCTGCCCTTCGATTTCGGCACCACCAACCGGCCCGGCTCACGCTTCGGCCCGGGCGCGATCCGGGCGGCGAGCCGGACGCTGACCGGCGACGACCATCCCGATCTGGGGCTGAGCCCGGAGGAGCGGCTGGATCTCTACGACGCCGGGGACGCCGCGCCGATCACCGCCGACATCGCCGGCAGCCTGGAGGCGATCCGCGCCGCGGCGGCGGAGCAGATCGGGGCCGGCGCCCGCCTCCTGGCCCTCGGCGGCGACCACACCGTCACCCTGCCGCTGCTGGAGGCGACCGCGGCGAAGCACGGACCGCTGGCGCTGATACAGTTCGACGCGCATGTCGACACCTGGGCCGGCACGCCCTCGGCCCGGATCTATCACGGCTCCTGGCTGCGCCACGCCGTCGAGCGCGGGCTGGTCGACCCGCGGGCCACGGTGCAGGTCGGGCTGCACAGCCCGGTCGACCGCGCCACCGCGGCCTGGACCCGCGACCAGGGAATCACGGGCCTTTCGGCCGAAAGCGTGCATCTCGACGGCATCGACCGGACGGTGGAGCGGATCCGCGCCGTGATCGGCGACCGCCCGGCCTATCTGACCTTCGACATCGACGGAATCGACCCCGGCATGGCGCCCGGCGTCGCCTGCCCGGAGGCCGGGGGCCTGTTCCCGTGGCAGGCGCTGGCGATGCTGCGCCGGCTGGGCGACGTCGCCTGGGTCGGGGCCGACGTGGTCGAGACCTGCCCGCCCCACGACCACTCCGACATCACCGCCGTGCTGGCCGCCACCATCGGCTGGACCTGGCTGTGTCTCCTGGCGGCGCGGATGCCGGCCTGACCTCAGTCGAGCACGGCGTAGCCGCGCCGGATCATGCAGTTCCGCACCACGTCGCGGGTGCTGGTGGCCGCGGAGGCGCCGCCGCCGACGGCACCGCTGAGGCCGCCGACCGAGGCCCCGATCGCGGCGCCGCGCCCGGCATTGCCGGTGAAGGCGCCGATGATCGCGCCGCCCGCCGCGCCGACCGCGCCGCCGACCAGCGCCCCGCCGACGGTGCGGCCGCCGGCGTCGACCTGCTGGGCCAGCTGCTGGCACTGGGCCAGGTCGTATTCGTAGTTCCGCCCGCCGGCGACGGAGGTCGCGGGGTCGATGATCGGCCGCACCTGTTCGGCACACGCGGCAAGACCGAGCGCCAGGACGGCGAAAATGACTCCCCTGCTCAAGCCCATATCCTTCTCCCTCGATCGGCCGGCGAACGGCGCTTCATGAATAAATAGTAACATTATCTGTTCCGGGCCATATGACCCGAAACCCATCGGCGAAGCATAACATAACGGTAACATCGGACTTGTAGGGTCACCGGCATCACCGACCGAAGCCGGCGAGGCCCGCATGACCACTTCCGTGCTCGACACAAGGGCCACCGGGGGGCTGTCACGCCTGACCCCGCTGGCGGTCGTCGCCCTGCTCGTCGTCGGCGTCGTCTATGCCGGCTGGAGCCTGGTCAACGATCTCGGCGAGGTGCATTCGCCGAGCCTCCTGCCCTTCATCCTGCTCGGCATCGCCCTGCTGATCGCGCTGGGCTTCGAGTTCGTCAACGGATTCCACGACACCGCCAACGCGGTGGCGACGGTGATCTACACCAACTCGCTGCCGCCCACGGTCGCGGTGATCTGGTCGGGCGTCTGGAACTTCCTCGGCGTCCTCACCTCCACCGGCCTCGTCGCCTTCGGCATCATCTCGCTGCTGCCGGTCGAGCTGATCCTGCAGGTCGGCAGCAACGCCGGCTTCGCCATGGTGTTCGCCCTGCTGATCGCCGCCATCATCTGGAATGTCGGCACCTGGTATTTCGGCCTGCCCTCCTCCTCCTCGCACACGCTGATCGGCTCGATCATCGGCGTCGGGGTGATGAACCAGCTGATGGCGATCCCCGGCACCGGCACCAGCGGCGTGGACTGGTCGCAGGCGCTGGGCATCGGCAAGTCGCTGCTGTTCTCGCCGCTGATCGGCTTCGCCGCCGCGGCGCTGCTGCTGCTGGCCGCCAAGGCGCTGATCCGGCGACCGGAGCTGTACCGGGCGCCGGAAGGCGCCAAGCCGCCGCCGCTGTGGATCCGCGGCCTCCTGGTCCTGACCTGCACCGGCGTCAGCTTCGCCCACGGCTCCAATGACGGGCAGAAGGGCATGGGGCTGATCATGCTGATCCTGATCGGCACCGTGCCCACCGCCTATGCCCTGAACCGGGCGATGCCGGAGGCGCAGATCGCCGCCTTCGCCCAGGTGTCGGAGCAGGCGGCCGGAGTGTTTGACCACTATGCCGCCGGGGTGGCCGCGCCGGCCGATCCGCGCGCCGCGGTGACCGCCTATGTCCGCGACCGGGTCCTGGCGCCGGAGACGGTGCCGGCGCTGGCCGCCCTGACCCGCGAGATCGACCACGCCGTGGCCGGCCGCAGCTCGCTGGCCGCGGTGCCGCCGGAGCAGACCGGCAACATCCGCAACGACATGTATCTCGCCTCCGAGGCGCTGAAGCAGATGGCGAAGGTCGGCGCGCCGGCCTTCACCGCCGAGGACGGCAAGGTGCTGACCGAGTATCGCGGCTATCTCGACCAGGCGACCAAGTTCATCCCCGACTGGGTCAAGGTGGCGGTCGCCATCGCGCTCGGCCTCGGCACCATGGTCGGCTGGAAGCGCATCGTCGTCACCGTCGGCGAGAAGATCGGCAAGGAGCACCTGACCTACGCCCAGGGCGCCTCGGCCGAGCTGGTGGCGATGGCGACGATCGGCGCCGCCGACGTCTACGGCCTGCCGGTCAGCACCACCCATGTGCTGTCCTCCGGCGTCGCCGGCACCATGGCGGCGAACCGCTCCGGCCTGCAATGGGGCACGATCCGCAACCTGATCATGGCCTGGGTCCTGACCCTGCCGGCCTCGATCGCGCTCGCCGCCGCGCTCTACTGGCTGCTGCGGCACCTGTTCTGAACCGGGATCGGGATTTGCACGGGACGCGACCGGTCACCTTCCATTTCGGCGACGCCGTCGCCGCCGCCTATCGCTTCGACCCCGCCTCCGGCGCCTGCGTCCAGGCCGGGGTCGATCCGGTGCCGGAGGCGGGCGACGGCTGGGTCTGGCTGCATCTGAAGCTGACCGACGCCCGCGCCCGGCACTGGCTGGCGCGCCACGAGGCCCTGCCGCCGGCGGTGGCGCAATGGCTGCTGGACGGGCCCGAGCGGGTGCAGGTGCAGCGGCTGGACGGCTGGCTGGTCGGCGCCGCCAACGGGCTGCACCACGACTTCGCCTTCGAGCCGGACCAGATCGGCCGGCTGCGCTTCTGCCTGGGGCCGAATCTCCTGGTCACCGGCCGGCGCCATCCGCTGCGCGCGATCGACGAGATCCGCCGCAGCCTGGCCGCCGGGCGCGCACCGGCCACGGCGCTGGGCATGCTGGCGCTCGCGGTCGAGCATCTGGCGGCGGAGGCCGAGACGATCGTCGAGACGCTGATGGACGAGATCGACGGCATCGAGGACCGGGTGCTGGACGACCGGTCGACCGGCACGGTCGAGGACCGCCGGGCGCTGGGCCGCATCCGCCGCAGCGCCGCGGCGCTGCGGCGGCACCTGCTGCCGGAAGGCGCCGCCTTCGCCGCCGGCCTCGACGACCTGCCGGACTGGGCCGATTCGGCCGGCCGCGCCGGCCTGGCCGCCGCCGCGGAGCGCTTCCGCCGCATCGCCCACAGCCTGGACGAGGTGACCGACCGCGCCCGCCTGCTGCAGGAGGAGATCGCGGCCCAGCGGGCGGAGGCGATGAACCGCAGCCTGCTGGCCCTGGCGGTGCTGACCGCGATCTTCCTGCCGATGACGCTGATCACCGGCATCTTCGGCATGAACGTCGCCGGCCTGCCGGGCCTGCAGGATCCTTCCGCCTTCCTATGGGTGATGCTGCTGATCCTGGCCGCCGGCGCGGCGACGCTGGCGCTGATGCTCTGGCGGAGGATGTTCTAAGGCGCTATTGGGCCGCGGTGCGGCTGCCGATCGCCGGCAGGTTGCGCAGCAGCAGCCGCACCAGCTCCGACTGCCGGTTGGTGCGGGTCTTGATGAAGATCTTCTTCAGATGATTGCGGATCGTCTCGTAGCTGACGTCGAGCCGGGTCGCGATCTCCTTCAGCGACAGGCCCGCGGCCAGCTCGCCGGCGATCCGGGCCTCGGTCGCGGTCAGGCCGTACAGGCG
This sequence comes from Inquilinus limosus DSM 16000, assembly GCF_000423185.1. Lineage (GTDB taxonomy): Bacteria > Pseudomonadota > Alphaproteobacteria > DSM-16000 > Inquilinaceae > Inquilinus > Inquilinus limosus. The sequence continues at coordinate 97,826 of NZ_AUHM01000021.1, forward strand.
CCGCAGCTCCGGCTGCGACAGCTGGTTCGCCGGTGCCGGCGCGGCGATGAACACCGCCGCCTTGGGCTGCGCCAGGCTGAGCAGCGGCCGGTTGCGGCTGACCGGCGAGACCAGCACCGCCAGCTGGTCGCCGCCCGCCGTGTCCGACAGGGTCAGCCCGCCGCCCGGCGCCACCCCCGGATCGTCGAGGATGATCGAGGCCGAGGCGATGAGCTGGCGCAGCTTCGCCGTCTCGCCCGGCTGGGCGGCGCAGAGCAGGCCGCGCTGGTCGATGCGCAGCGCGGTGCCGGCCCGCAGCAGCGCCTCGGCGAGCCGGTTGGAGAAGGAGACCCGGCCGATCGGATCGGTCAGGATCACCCCGATCGACAGGCGGTCGAGGCCGGTTTCCAGGGCGTCGCGCTGGTTGACCACATCGCCCAGCCGCTGGTGGATCTGGGCGGCACGGGCGAAATGCGGCAGCAGCCGCCGCATCATCTCCGCCAGCCGCGCCGTCTCCTCCTGCGCCATCGGCTCGGCATGCAGCACGCTGACATGGGCCGAGACGCCGCCGCGGCGCAGGAAGGTGCCGCCGATGCCGGAGAACAGCTGCTGCGGCCGCAGCCAGTCGGAATAGAATTCGGTCCGCTCCAGCGCGCGGCGCGGCACCAGCGTGTCGCTGACCGTGACCTCGCCGACGGCGCGGCCCAGCACCTGCTCGCTCCACGGATTGAGCCGCCAGAAATGCTGGGCGTAGCTCTCGAGGAAGGCCGGATCCCACCGGCTGGTCGCCGCCAGCGCCTCGAACACCGTGCTGTCGGCGTCCTCGGATTCGTGCAGCAGGTACAGGCTGGCGTGGCCGTCCGCGAACATGCGGGCGAGATCGTTGAGAACCGAGTCCCACAGCCCCTGGTCGAGCGCCGCGTCGTAGATTTTTGCGATGAGGTCGGGCAGATCATCCGCCATATCGGCAACGATCCTCGACGGGACGCTGAACGAACGGGCGTTGCGCCGCAGCACCCGGCTGGCATCACCAGCCTGTCGAGGAACATAGTCCATTTGGGTCAGGTTGCCACCCTCAATTTGCGAATAGGACTGGGATGGGTTTTCAGTCATCCTCTGGGTGTTTCATGAGCATAAGATTACAGACACCCACGTAAATTGATACAGTTTTTATCCAAGTCGAGTCATATCGTTTAAGATATCGTCAGCCGAGCGGATCGTCCGGGAGGTTCAACCGAGGGCGACGTGCAACCGACGGCGAGACACGGGACAGGCCGCACCCGGTTGGTGCGGCCTGTTCTCATTTTGGGGACCGGACTCTGCCGGCGTCCTCACCGGAACCTGATGCCGGAATACCACGCGGCGAGATCTGCGATATCCTGGTCGCTCAAGGATCTGGCGGCCGCCGACATCTGCGGATCGGTCCGCTTCCCGTTCCGGAAGGCCTTCAGCTGCGCCTCGAGATAGGCTTGGTTCCGGCCGGCGATGTCGGGCACGTTCGGCATCCGGCCCAGCCCGTCGATCCCATGGCAGGCCACGCAGGACCGCCGGGCCTTGGCCCGGCCGGCGGCGCTGTCGCCATCCGCCCGGGCCGCCCCGAACGCCGCCACCGCGGCGGCCGCGACCAGCCCCGCGCCGGCCCGTCTCATCCACCGCATCTCTCCGCCTCCTTCACGTCGCCGAGAGGGCCATGCCGGCGACGCCGGCGGCCAGCATCGCGGCCGTCGCCGGCAGGATGCGCAGCGCCATCACCCGGCCGCCCAGGACGACGGCGAGGCCGGCCTTGACCAGGGTGTTCACCCCGGCCGCGATCAGCACCACCGCGGCGCCGGCCGCGACACCCAGCCCGCCCTGGGTCAGCCGCGCCGCCGACAGGGTGATGGCGTCGACATCCGCCAGGCCGGAGACGGCGGCGAGAAGATAGAGGCCGGCGACGCCGAGATACTCGTCCAGCAGCTTCGAGAGCACCAGCACGGCCACGATCAGCGCCACGATCTTCAGCGCCGACCAGAGATCCAGCGGGTTGCCGAGCGGGGGCGCCTCGCTGGTCCTTTCGGAGGCGGCCCGCCACAGCCACAGGCCGAAGCCGACCGCCACCGCCGCGGCCCCGACGAGGGACGCCGCCAGGGCCAGGGCCAGCGGCGGATGCAGGACCAGGACCAGCACACCGATACGGATCACCATCACCGCCCAGGCGGCGACGATGCCGGCGGCCAGCGCCGGTGCCGCCTGCGGCGCGGCCCGCGCCTGGCGGGCGAAGACCAGGGTCAGCGCGGTGGAGGAGGCGAGGCCTCCCAGCAGCCCGGTCAGCAGCGTCCCGACCCGGGGGCCGGCGATGCGCACGGCGGCGTAGCCGGCGAAGGACAGGCCGGCGACCAGCACCACCAGCCACCAGATCCTGGCCGGGTTGATCGCGCCCCACGGGTCGAGCGTCCGGTCCGGCAGGAAGGGCGGCACCACCACCGCGATCAGCAGGAACTGCAGCGCCGCCGCCGTCTCGGCCGGGGTGAAACGCTCCAGCCAGCCGTGCAGCCGGGCCTTCTCGCGCAGCAGCAGGGCCACGACCACGGCGCCGCCCACGCCGGCCAGGTCGTGCCCGATCCCGGCGGCGGCGCCGAGCAGGGCCGTGACCAGCATCGCGACCTCGGTGGTCAGGCCGAGGCTGCCCTGCTCGCGCCAATAAGCCGCCAGCATGTAGGCCCCGATCCCGGCCAGGAACAGCAGCAGCGGACCGGGGCCGAGATCCGGCGCCAGGAAGACGGCGAGGCCGCCGCCGAAGCCGGTGATGGCGAAGGTGCGCAAGCCGGCGGCGCGGCGGCCCTCGGGCCGGTCCCGGTCGGTCCAGCCGCGCTCCAGCCCGATGATCAGGCCGACGGCCAGGGCAGCGCCGAGGCGGATGGCGACGGTCAGATCGTCCATCCGCCGCGCTCTCCGGTCAGCCGTTCAGCTTGGTCTTGAGGAGCTCGTTCAGCAGCGCGGGGTTGGCCTTGCCGCCCGTCGCCTTCATCACCTGGCCGACGAAGAAGCCGAACAGCTTGTCCTTGCCCGAGCGGTATTCGGCCACCTTGTCGGCCTGCGCCGCCAGCACCTGGTCGATCACCGCCTCGATCGCGCCGGTGTCGGTGACCTGCTTCAGCCCCTTGGCCTCGACGATGGCGGCGGCGTCCTGGCCGGTCTCCATCATCTCGGCGAAGACGTCCTTGGCGATGCGGCCGGAGATGGTGTTGTCGGCGATCAGGTCGATCAGCCCGCCGAGCTGCTCGGCCGAGACCGGGCTGTCCTCGATCTCCTTGCCGGCCTTGGCCAGGCCGCCGAACAGCTCGTTGATCACCCAGTTCGCCGCCAGCTTCGGGTCGCGGCCCTTGGCCGCGCGCTCGTAGAAGAAGGCCTTGGCCTGCTCCGCCACCAGCACGCCGGCATCATAGGCCGATAGGCCGTATTCGGCCATGAAGCGGGCCTTCTTCTCGTCCGGCAGCTCCGGCAGGGTCGTGGCGATGCGCTCGACGAAGCCGTCCTCCAGCACCAGCGGCAGCAGGTCCGGGTCGGGGAAGTAGCGGTAATCGTGCGCCTCCTCCTTGCTGCGCAGCGACCGCGTCTCGCCCTTGTTCGGGTCCCACAGCCGGGTCTCCTGGTCGACCGTGCCGCCGCCCTCGATGATCTCGACCTGGCGCTTCGCCTCGTGCTCGATCGCGGCCATGACGTGGCGGATCGAGTTCACGTTCTTGACCTCGCAGCGGGTGCCGTAGGAGGTGTCGCCGACCTTGCGCACCGACACGTTGACGTCGCAGCGCATGGAGCCTTCCTCCATGTTGCCGTCGCAGGTGCCGAGATAGCGCAGGATCGAGCGCAGCTTGCGCAAGTAAGCCGCGGCGTCATCCGGGCTGCGCAGGTCGGGCTCCGACACGATCTCCATCAGCGCCACGCCCGACCGGTTCAGGTCGACGAAGGTCTCGCGCGGCGACTGGTCGTGCAGGCTCTTGCCCGCGTCCTGCTCGAGATGCAGCCGGGTGATGCCGACCGTGCGCGTCGACCCGTCGGGCAGGTCGAGCACGATCTCGCCATGGCCGATGATCGGGTCCTTGTACTGGCTGATCTGATAGCCCTGCGGCAGGTCGGCGTAGAAGTAGTTCTTCCGGTCGAACACCGAGCGGCGGTTGATCTGCGCCTTGAGGCCGAGCCCGGTCTTGACCGCCTGCTCGACGCAATAGTCGTTGATCACCGGCAGCATGCCGGGCATGGCGGCGTCGACCAGGCTGACCTGGCTGTTCGGGGCCGCGCCGAAATCGGTCGCCGCGCCGGAGAACAGCTTGGCCTTGGAGATGACCTGGGCATGGACCTCGAGCCCGATCACCGTCTCCCAGGCGCCCGTCTCACCCTCGATCGTGTACATGGAACCGCTCGCTCAACCTTCCGAAAGCGACGACAGGGAGCGCGGAAGGGGCATCGGTGTCAAGGATTTCGGCGGCGCCGCCGTCACACCACGTTCAGCTCGACGATCGGCCGGTTCTCCAGGATGCGGGTGAAGGCGAAGGGCGACAGGTCGAGGCTGCGGAAGCCGCCATAAGCGATCAGCTCGGCCACGCCGCGGCCGGCGGCGGGCGACTGCTGCAGCCCGTGGCCGGAGAAGCCGTTGGCGAAGATCAGGTTCGGCAGGTCGGGATGCGGCCCGATCACGGCGTTGTGGTCGACCGTGTTCATCTCGTAATGGCCGGCCCAGGCATTCACCACCTTCAGGCTCTCGAAGGCCGGCACCCGCTCCGCCAGCGCCGGCCACATCATCTCGTCGAACAGGCCGTGGTCGACCGTCAGGTCCTCGGTGTCCGGGTCCTCGCCCTGGGGCGGGGCGCCGCAGATGAACAGGTTGCCCTCGGGCCGGAACCAGACGCCGCTGGGGTCGATCACCAGCGGACAGTCCGGCAGGGTCTGCCGGCAGTCGAAGACGAAGACGCAGCGCTTGCGGCCCTCGACCGGCAGATCGATTCCGGCCAGCGCCGCGACCTTGCCGGCCTGCGGTCCGGCAGCGTTGACCAGCGTGCCGCAGGCGATGCGGCCGCCGCCCGCCAGGGTGACGCCGGCGACCCGGCCGCCGGCGCGGTCGATGCCGGTCACCGTGTCGGTGATGTAGGTGGCGCCGAGCGACCGGGCCTTGCGCTTGAAAGCCTGCAGCAGGCTGTAGCCGTCGAACCAGCCCTCGCCGGCGAGGCCGAGGGAGCCGGCGGCGAGCCCATCGACGTTCAGCCAGGGAAAGCGCTCGGCCAGCCGGCCCGGCGCCATCAGGTCGACGGCGACGCCCTCCCCCACCTGCATCTCGTGGTTCTGCCGCAGCACCGGCAGCCCGGCCGGGGTGGCGAGGAACAGATAGCCCTTCTCGTGGAAGCCGAAATCCGGCACCTCGCCCTCGACCTCGAGCCAGCGCTCCGGGTGCTTCAGCACCTCCAGCCCGAAGCGCGACACCGCGACGTTGAACGGGGTCGAGAACTGCTGCCGGATCGAGGAGGCGGAGAGCGCCGAGGAGGCGGTGCGGTAGGTCGGGTCGCGCTCGACCACCGCGACCGTGCCGTCGAAGCCCGGCTCCAGCATCAGGAAACAGGCGATGGCGCTGCCGATCGCGCCCCCGCCGATGATGACCACGTCGAAGCTGTCCGCCATGCCCGCACCCTGTCCGGAGTTTCCCGACTCCTACGCCGCCGTCCGCGGCTCCGCAATCTGGATTTTTCCGATCGGAAACAGATGCGGAGCGCGGCGGCGCATGCTTAGCTGCGGCGCATGGACAGCGATGCCCCCCAGAGCCTCGGCCCGCGGCTGAAGGCGCTGCGCCGGACCCGCGGCTGGACGCTGGAGGCCGCGTCCGAGCGCACCGGCCTGGCCAAGTCGACCCTGTCGAAGATCGAGAACGGCCGGATGTCGCCGACCGTCGAGGTGCTGCTGAAGCTGTCGCAGGGCTTCGGCGTCGACCTGGCCGGGCTGTTCGGAGAGGCCCGGCCGGACCCGGCCGCGCGCAGCCTGACCCGGGCCGGCGCCGGGCCGCGGCACGAGACCCGCAGCTACAGCCACGAGCTGCTGGCGGCCGATCTGGCGGGCAAGCGCATCACCCCGGTGCGGGCGCGGGTCAAGGCCCGCACCCTGCTGGATTACGGGCCGCTCGACCGGCACGAAGGCCAGCAGTTCCTGCTGGTGCTGTCCGGCGCGGTGACGATGCATTTCGCCGGCGAGGCGCCGTGCCGCCTGGCCGCCGGCGACAGCCTCTATTTCGACGCCCGCACCCCGCATGCCTGCCTCGCGGACGGGCCGGAGGAGGCGGAGATCCTGTGGATCCATGCGGGGTGAGGCGCGGCGCGCCTCCTACTTCGCCCGCAGCGGCTTCAGCGCCTCGGCCCAGCGGGCCAGCTCGTCCAGCATCCCGGTCGCGGCCTTGACCTGGCCCTCGGGGACGTTGAGCCTGCCGTCGGCCACCGCGTTCCAGGCCATCGGGATCGCCACCGCCTCGGTCAGCGGCACCACCTTCAGCGTGGTCAGGGTCAGCTTCTCGACCTGGACCGAGCGCATGCCGCCCGACGCGCCGCCATAGCTGACGAAGCCGGCCGGCTTGTAGTTCCACTCCAGGTACAGGTAGTTCAGCGCGTTCAGCAGCGACGGCGGCGGGCCGAAATTGTATTCCGGCGTGACGAAGACGAAGGCGTCGGCGGCATCGACGCTGGCGGCCCACCGCTTGGTGTGCTCGTGCACATAGCGCTGCATCCGCGGATGCTCGGGCTCGTCGAACACCGGCAGCTCGAAATCCTTGAGGTCGACCAGAACGGCGTCGAACTTGCCGTGCGCGGCGGCGATGTCGTGGAACCAGGACGCGACCACGGGGCCGATCCGGGTCGGCCGGGTGCTGCAGATCACGGTGTGGAGCTTGAGCGGCACGGTAGTCTCCCGTTGCGGGTGCGAGTTGAGCTGAAGCCGCGATCTTTGCGGCCGCCGGCCGCCGGCGCAAGCGCGCCTATTCGGCCTCGTCCGGCCGGCGGGCGATCAGGGCCGTGGAGGTGACGACCTCGGTCAGCATGCCGTCGGCCGCATATTCCGCCGACAACGCCTCGATCTCGGCGAGCAGTTCCGCGGCGCGCGCGCCGATCCGCTCCGGCGCGGTGCTCGACATCGACAGGGTTCGGGCGGCCAGGGTGTCGGCCGGGATGCGCCGCCGCTCGATCACCGCCACCTCCTCCAGCCGGCCGAAGGGCGAGTCGAGCAGCACCGCGGTGTGGTTCGGCCAGTCCGGCGACTTGCGGAGCTGCCGGTCGGGGTCGTCTTCGGAATAGCGGTCGAGCAGCTCGCGATAGGTCTGGACCCAGCGGTTGTCCGGCACCTTCGGGTGGTCGTCATGAATCAGCACCACGGCGCCGCCGGGATCGATCATCGCGTCGAGCCGGCGCAGCGTCTCGGCCCGGTCCATCCAGTGGAAGGACCGGCCCATCGTCACCAGCCGGAAGCGGCCGAATTGCGGCCCCAGATCGTAGGAGCTGCCCTGATGCCAGGTGACCCGGACGCCGGCCCGTTCGGCCGCCTCCGCCGCCACCGCGAGCATCTCCGGCTCCGGATCGATGCCGACCACCTCGCCGGCCAGGGGCGCCAGGGCGACGGCGATCTGCCCCGGCCCGCAGCCGAGATCCATCACCCGGTGGTCGGGGCCGAGGCCGAGGCCGCAGGTCCGGGCGATGCGCGGGAACAGGCCGGCGGCATAGGGCGGCCGGCCCTGCAGGTAGTGGGCGGCCGCGGTACGGAACCGCCGCGGCATGAAGGGAATCGTGGTCATGGACCGGCCTCCTGCGTCTGTGCCGGCGCCCCTTCCCTGCGCCTTCACCCTCGGATAGCAGGATTCGATGACCGGCCGAAGACGGCGGAGCGACGCGGCTCAGAGGAACCGGATGCGCAGCTCGTCGTCGTAGGCCCGGTCGCCGATCCGCAGCGCCCCGGGCTCGACGCCATAGACGGTGAAGCCGTGCCGGTCGTAGAGGCGGCGGGCCGGCTCGGCCTCGGTGATCACGGCCAGCAGCACCGCGTCGAGGCCTTCCGCCCGGGCGTGGTCCAGCACCGCCTCGACCAGCGCGTCGGCGGCGCCGGTGCCGCGCGCCTCGGGGCGCACATACATCCGCACCAGCGTGCCCCGGTGGCGGCGCTTGGTCGAGGTCTCGCGGGCCAGCCCGGCGAGGCCGAGCAGTCGGCCGTCGCGCTCGGCCGCGAAGGTCGGCACCTCGACCACGCGCCGGACGAAATCGTCCAGCGACAGCTTCGCCTCGTCCGCATAGGTGGAGCCGAACGCCTCCGGATGACGCTCCAGCCCCTCCAGCCGGATCTCGCGATAGGCCGCGGCATCCGCGGGGCCGAGCCGGCGGATGACGAAGCCCGTCACGATCAGGAGATGGTCTGCGGCAGGGCGGTGAAGCCGGCCGCCTGCTCCATCACCCCGGCGACGCGCAGCACCGTCTCCTCGTCGAAGGGCCTGCCGAGCAGCTGCAGGCCCAGCGGCAGCCCGTCGTCGCCGAGGCCGGCCGGCACCGAGATGCCGGGCAGCCCGGCCAGCGAGGCCGGCACGGTGAACACGTCGTTGAGATACATCGCGATCGGGTCGTCCTGCTTCTCGCCGATGGCGAAGGCGGTGGACGGCGCGGTCGGCGTCAGGATCACGTCGCAGCGCTTGTACGCCTCGGTGAAGTCGCGGGCGATCAGCGTCCGCAGCTTCTGCGCCTTGGTGTAGTAGGCGTCGTAATAGCCGGCCGACAGCACATAGGTGCCGATCATGATGCGGCGCTTCACCTCGCGGCCAAAGCCGGCGGCGCGGGTGTTCTCGTACAGCTCGTTCAAGGACCCGCCGGTCTCGCGCAGGCCGTAGCGCACGCCGTCGTAGCGCGCCAGGTTCGACGACGCCTCCGCCGGGGCGACGATGTAGTAGGTCGGCAGCGCGTATTTCGTGTGCGGCAGCGAGACCTCGACGATCTCCGCCCCCGCCGTGCGCAGCCACTCGGCGCCCTGCTGCCAGACGCGCTCGATCTCCGCCGGCATGCCGTCGACGCGGTATTCCTTCGGGATGCCGACCTTGAGGCCGCGGACGTCGCCGGTCAGCGCCGCCTCGAAATCCGGCACGGCCATGTCGACGCTGGTCGAATCCTTCGGGTCGAAGCCGGCCATCGAGCGCAGCATGATCGCGGCGTCCCGCACCGTGCGGGTCATCGGCCCGGCCTGGTCGAGCGAGGAGGCGAAGGCGACCACGCCCCAGCGCGAGCAGCGGCCATAGGTCGGCTTGATGCCGACGATGCCGGTGAAGGCGGCGGGCTGGCGGATCGACCCGCCGGTGTCGGTGCCGGTCGCCGCGAGCGCGACGCGGGCCGCGACCGAGGCGGCGGAGCCGCCGGAGGAGCCGCCCGGCACCAGCTTGGCGTTGCCGCCGTCCTGCCGCCGCCACGGGTTCTCGACATTGCCGAAGGCCGAGGTGATGTTGGCCGAGCCCATGGCGAACTCGTCCATGTTCAGCTTGCCCAGCATCACCGCGCCGTCGCGCCACAGATGGCTGGTGACGGTCGATTCATAGGGCGGCACGAAGTTGCCGAGGATCCGGCTGGCCGCCGTGGTCCGCACGCCTTCGGTGCAGAACAGGTCCTTGATGGCGATCGGCAGGCCTTCCAGCGGGCCGCCCTCGCCCCGCGCCAGGCGGGCGTCGGAGGCCTTGGCCATCTCCAGCGCCTTGTCCGGCGTCTCGGTGATGAAGGCGTTGAGCTCGCGCAGGCTCTCCATGGCCTGGATATGCGCCGTGGTCAGCTCGACCGAGGAGATCTCGCGCTTCTGCAGCGCGTCGCGCGCGCCGGCGAGGGTCAGATGGGTCGGTTTCGACATCACTCGACCACCTTCGGCACGGTGAAGAACCCGGCCTTGGCCGAGGGCGCGTTGGCCAGAATCTTCTCGGGATAGCCGCCGTCGGTCACCTCGTCCGGCCGGCGCCGCAGCCCCTGCTGCGCCACGCTGGTCATCGGCTCGACCCCGTCGGTGTTCACCTCGGCCAGTTGCTCGACGAAGTCCAGGATCTTGGACAATTCGCCGGTCATGGAATCGAGGTCCGCCTCGTCCAGGCGGATGCGGGCCAAATGCGCAATCTTCGCGACGGTGGCTCTGTCGAGCGACATGTCGTAGTCATCTCCGGGGATCGGAGGCCGCCCCGGGCCGGCATGGGGCCGGAACCGCGGGGGACGGCCGACGGCAAGCGGCGCGGAAGGTATCACCCGATATGGCGGTCTGCAATCTTCGCGACCTGAAGGCCCTGCTGCCCCCTGGCGGGCGGCTGATCGGCCTCGACCTAGGCGAGAAGACGATCGGCATGGCGGTGTCCGACCCCGGTCTGTCGCTGGCCTCCCCGATCGGCACCATCCGCCGCACCAAGTTCACGCCGGATGCGAAGGAGCTGCTGCGCATCGTCGACGACCGCGGCGTCGCCGGCCTCGTCATCGGCCTGCCGGTCAACATGGACGGCAGCGAGGGGCCGCGCTGCCAGTCGGTGCGCGCCTTCGCCCGCGACCTGCTGAAGCTGCGGGACCTGCCGATCGCCTTCTGGGACGAGCGGCTGTCGACCATGGCGGTGCAGCGCCAGATGATCGATTTCGACGTCACCCGGAAGAAGCGGGCCAAGGCCGTGGACACCGCCGCCGCCGCCTGGATCCTGCAGGGCGCTCTGGACGCGCTGCGGTTCGGGGGGTGAGAGCGTATTGAGCCGACCCGTTTTGACAGGTCCAAGACCGAAACTCGACGCCGACAAGGCCCGATGCGTAAGATCATCCTGCTAGAGGTCGTTTCAATTTTACAGGCAAAATATGAAGGATCAGCGCATTCGAGATCCGCTGCATGATCTCATCGAGTTTTCCAAGCACTCGGAGCTTGAGCGCGCCCTTTGGAAAGTTATACAGACGCGCCCGTTCCAGCGCCTGCGACGGATAAAGCAGCTTGGCTTTTCCGACATGATTTATCCAGGCGCGAGCCACTCCCGGTTCGCTCATAGCATTGGAGTCTTCCACACGGCTCGGCAACTGATGGAAATCGTTGCACGACACAAAGAGGCGCGGAGTCAGACAAGAGAGAATCATGCATTAGCGGCAGCGCTCGTCCACGATCTCGGACATGGTCCTTTCAGCCATGCCTTCGAAACCGTCGGAAAGAAACTCGGATTGGCGCTGGCGGAACATGAAGAGATGAGCGAACGGGTAATTCGAGATAGCGAGGTCACGAAGATTTTTGACGAGGAAATGGGGAAGGGCTTTGCGGGCGAGGTAGCCGACCTGATCCGAAAACGCGGCAAGCAGACTGTTTACACGGCGGTCGTGTCAAGCCAGTTCGATGCCGACCGGCTCGATTACATGCAGCGCGATCGATTGATGACCGGTACTCGACACGCGGGAATCGATTTTAACTGGCTGATCGCAAATCTTGAGATCGCATCGGTCCGGACCGGGGTCGACCGGACAAGCGTTGGTGAGGTGGAGACCTTCGTTCTGGGGCCGAAGGCGATTCACGCGGCCGAAGCATTTGTCCTCGGACTTTTCCAACTCTACCCCACAGTCTATCTGCACAAGACGACCCGAGGCGCGGAAAGGCTGTTCACAGAACTTCTGGTACAAGTCGTCCATCTGGTCAGAGATGATGCAGTCGATGCCGTGGGGTTGCCGACCAACCACCCGCTGATCCGCTTCGCCCGTCAGCCGAATGATCTCGAGACAGCGTTGAAGCTGGACGATACGGCCGTCTGGGGAGCCTTGTCCCAGATGACCGATGCAAGCGATCCTCTCATTTCCGACTTCTCAAGACGATTGAGGGACCGAGATCTTTATCGCTGCATCGATATCAGAGTCATAGTCACGCACAAACTCAACCCTAGAGGGAAAGACGACGATCTTCTCCGCCAACAAGTCGAACGATGCTGCACCAATATAAGGAATAGAATAGAGGAAAGCATTCTCAACAAGATCTCCGCGCCGCCGACGATTCTTCTTGACGAGACCAAAAGATCTCCATATAAGTCCAGCGAGGAAGTCGAAGGGCCGCTCGATCGCATCAACATTCGGACGGATGGCGGCAACCTAGTCGATCTTAGAGAGCGATCAAGTGTTGTTCGCTCCCTCGAGACATATAAATTGTTTCGTGCCTATATAGGGCGTGATGATACGGAAACATCGGACACGGTCATGAAGATCATCGGCGAGGAGGTCAGCGCATGTCGAAGCTGAGCGCCTTGAGAGCCACAAGAATCGTGCGTGACGCCGGCGGCAAGATCGTCGGACGCACACGGCTTCAGAAAATCGCCTATCTTTTGACCGTGACCGGCCTCGAAGAGGGGTTCCGTTTTGCTTATAAGCATTACGGCCCTTATAGTGAGGAACTTGCTCAGGCTGCCGAGGATGCAAGCCTACTCGGCCACCTTCGCGAGGAGCAGCATCAGGCCGACTGGGGCGGCATCTATTCCATTTATTCGGCCGGAACGGATTCGTCGGACGAGCCGCCGCTTCCCGCGCGACGTCGGATCTTGGATGCGACGGTCAAAGCGGATGCGGTTGTGCTGGAATTGGCCGCAACCGCTATTTTACTAGCCAAGGAAGGTCATTCCTCGCCTTGGGATGAAACCGAACGCCGCAAACCCGAAAAGGCGGAGGGTGGACGGATCGGGAAGGCGAAGGAACTCTATCTCCAGCTCAAGAAGATCGAGACACCGATCGCGTTGCCCGAGATAGCCTGACCCTCCTCTAATCCACCGCGATCTGGTCCGGATCGGTTCGTGCCAGCCGGGCCAGGGTCGCCAGCGCCTCGCGCAGCACCTCGTGCGGCGGCGAGGCCAGGGCCAGCCGCACCGCGGCCGGCGCATGGCCGGGGCCGGCGGCATAGGCCGGGCCGGAGGTCAGGGCGATGCCCTTGCGGGCCGCGGCGGCGGCGAAGGCCTCCGCCCGCCAGCCCTCCGGCAGCTCGAGCCAGAGGTGGTAGGCGCGCGGGTCGCCCCGCGCCTCCAGCCCGTCCAGCGCCTGCCGGGCGATCGCCTGGCGCGTCCGGGCGTCCTGCCGCTTCTCGGCCACCAGCGCCGCCACCGTGCCGTCGGCCATCCAGCGCGACGCCGCCTCGAGCGCCAGTCCGCCCGGGCTCCAGGGGCCGGAGCGGATGGCCGCGACCATCGGCTCGACCAGGTCGCGCGGCGGCACCGCGAAGCCCAGCGTCAGCCCCGGCGCCAGGCGCTTCGACAGGCTGTCGACCACGATCGCATGGTCCGGCGCCAGCGCCGCCAGCGGCACCTCATCGGCCAGGAAGCTGAACACCCGGTCCTCGATCGCGACCAGGTCCAGCCGCCGCAGCAGCGCCGCCAGCGCCGCCCGCCGGCCCGGCGGCATCGACAGGCCGAGCGGGTTGTGCAGCACCGGCTGCAGATAGACCGCGCGCAGCGGCGCGGCGCGGTGCGCCGCCTCCAGCGCGTCCGGCCGCAGCCCTTCGTCGTCCATCGCGATCGGCACCAGCGCGATGCCCAGCCGGGCGGCGATGCCCTTGAACACCGGATAGGTCAGCGCCTCAACCCCGACCCGGCCGCCGACCGGTGCCAGCGCCGACAGCGCCGCCGCGATCGCCTGCCGGCCGTTGCCGGCGAACAGCACCTGCGCCGGCTCCGGCGCCCAGCCGGGCTGGGCCAGGAACTCCGCCGCGACCGCCCGCACCGCCCGGGTGCCGGCGGCCGGCACCGCCCGCAGCGCCAGGTCCAGCACGTCCGGGCGCAGCAGCCCCTGCAGCCCCTGCGCCAGGGCCGCCGGCTGGCCGGGCAGGATCGGGAAGCTGGATTCCAGGTTGATCGGCGCCTGCCAGGGCTCGGCCAGCACCGAGGCCGGCACCGGTGCCGCGGCGCGGACGAAGGTGCCGCGCCCGACCTCGCCCGACACCAGCCCGCGGCGCCGCAGCTCGGCATAGACCCGGGCGGCGGTGGAAGCGGCGATGCCGCGGCGATAGGCGAAGTCGCGCTGCGGCGGCAGCCGGTCGCCCGGGCGCCATTGCCCCGAGGCGATCTCGCCGGCGACATCGTCCGCAATGCGGCGGAAATCCTCAAGCATCCGAAATTGCTCCGAGAGCAATACTGTGATTGCACCGACATCATGCTCGGATCAATCATCGAATGCAATCCCGCAGCTGCGATGCCCGGGGCATGGTGCCCCCGCCGGCTGCGGGCCAACAGGAGACCTTCCATGTCGACGCGCGTTGTCGGGCGCGTTCCCGCCCTGCCCCGCCCCGCCGCCTTCGCCGGCCTGCGGCAGGTCCTCGGCCTGTGGCTGCGGCGCGCACGCACCCGACGCCATCTCGACGCGCTGACCGACCACGAGCTGCGCGACCTCGGCCTCGACCGCGGCGCCGCCGCGCGCGAGGCGGCGAAGCCGTTCTGGCGCGGCTGAGCCAAGCGCAGCGACACACTGTTGACACACCCCTCGGCTAGATGCGTCTTCCTGAGGCACAGGAATGATGTCGGAGCCGCATCGTGTATCACCTCCAGGAGGGCGTTCTGGACGTCCCGGCGGGCTGGGAGGACCAGTCGGTCAACGTGTTCGCGGCGCCGGGCGCCCATGGCGGCGGGCTGAGCTTCGTCGTCACCCGTGAGGCCCTGCCGGGCGGCCTGTCGATTCGCGACTATGGCGAGCGCGAGATCCGGCGGATGAGCAAGGAGACGAAGCAGTTCTCCCTGCTCGGCCGCCACCCGGTCGAGATCGCGGGCCAGACGGTCGACGCCTTTGAGGTCCGCTGGAAGAGCGAGCGCGGCCTGGTCCACCAGGTGATGGCGGCCGCCGAGGTGAACGGCCGGGTGATGATCTTCACCGCCACCATGCCGACCAGCATGCCCGCCGACACGCGCGACCGGATGCTGCGGGTGATGGCCAGCTTCCGCCTCTATTCCGACGCCGGCGCCTGACCGGAGCCGCGGGAGGGGGGAATGGGACGGGCGGCACGGATCGGCGACAAGGTCGCGCATTCCAACAAGCTGGCGGGGTTCCTGCTCGGCGCCGCGATCGGCGTCGCCGCGGGATTCGCGATCTTCGCCACGGTCGCGACCGGCGGCGTCGCCGCCTTCCTGTTCGCGGCCGTGCTCAGCGCCGGCGCCGCCTTCCTGGCGGAGGAGGCGGGCAAGGCGATCGGCGACATGATCATGGGGCCGCCGACAGGCGCCGTGACGGTCGGCGCCCCCACCGTCTTCGTCAACAGCCGCATGCTCGGCATCGCGGTCCAGGGCGCCGCCGCCTGCAGCAAGGAGAGCAGCCCGGCGACCCCGATCGCCCAGGGCTCCGAGACCGTCTTCGCCTGCAACTGGAACGCCGCCCGCAAGGACGACAAGATCCAGTGCGACGCCAAGATCATCGAGGGGTCGGACAACGTCTTCATCGGCGGGCCGCAGGCGACGCTGATGGAGATCGACGACGGCATCCCGGCCTGGGCGGAATGGGCGGTGATCGCCGCCGGCTTCATCGGCCCCGGCTTCTTCAAGGGCTTCGCCAAGCTGTTCGCCAAGGGCGGCGCCCGGGCGCTGGCGACCGGCGCCGCGGCGAGCCTGAGGGGCGCCGCCCGGGCGGTGACGGGGGCCGTCCGGGGCGCCGGGCGCGGCCTCAAGACCATGGCCGGCCGGATCGGCCGGTTCCTCGGCGATCCGGTCGACATGGCGACCGGCGACTATGTCGACATTCGCACCGACATCCTGATCCCCGGCCTGCTGCCGATCGAGCTGACCCGCGCCCACCGGTCGGGCTGCGACGCCGAAGGCAGCCTCGGCCGCCGCTGGTTC
Source organism: Inquilinus limosus DSM 16000 (assembly GCF_000423185.1). GTDB lineage: Bacteria > Pseudomonadota > Alphaproteobacteria > DSM-16000 > Inquilinaceae > Inquilinus > Inquilinus limosus. The sequence continues at coordinate 113,613 of NZ_AUHM01000021.1, forward strand.
GACAGCTGGGGCCAGCATCTGCGCCTCGACCCCGAGGAGCAGCTGGTCCGCTGGGTCCGCGACGACACATCGGAATTCGCCTTTCCCTGGCCCGGGGACTGGGGCGACGGCGAGAACACGCTGCTGCCTACCCTGCGGCTGGAGATGCGCGGGCCGGAGGCGCGCATCGTCGACGTGGTCGACGGCCGCTGGTGGTCCTTCCCGGCGCCGGCGGACGGGCCGGCCCCGATCGCCGCGCTGGGCGACCGGCACGGCAACCGCATCGATTTCGACCGCGCCGACGGGGGCCGGCTGACCGCCGTGCGGCACAGCGACGGCCATCGCCTCGCCGTCGACACCGACGCCGCCGGGCGGCTGGCCGCCGTGCATCTGGTGGCCGAGCCGGTGGGCGGCGCCATGCCGCCCCTGTGCCTCGTCCGCTACGCCTACGACCGGCGCGGCCATCTGGCCCGGGTCGACGGCCTGTCGGCCGGCACCTTCCGATACCGGACCGACGACGAGGGCCGGATCACCCGCTGGGCCGACGGCGGCAAGACCTGGACCGAGATCGACTACGACGCCGCCGGCCGCGTGGTCGAGACCCGCTCGGCCCGCGGGCTGCACCACGACCGCTTCGAATACGACGACGCGGCGCGGATCTGCCGCATCGTCTCGGCGAGCGGCGCCGTGACCGGCTTCCGGCACGACGCGGCGGGGCGGATCGTCGAGCGCGTCGACGCGCTCGGCGGCACGGCGCGCCAGGAATGGACCGAGGCCGGCTGGCTCGCCGCCTATGTCGACGAGCTCGGCCGCCGCACCGAATACGCGCATGACCGCTTCGGCAACGTCACGCGCGTCACCCATCCCGACGGCCGGGTCGAGACCTTTCTCTACGACGCGCAGGGCCGGCCGGCCGCCTTCGTCGACCCGGCGGGGGCGCGCTGGTCGCTGAGCTATGACGAGGCCGGCAACCTGGTCTCGGCCGCCGATCCGCTCGGCGGCGCCGTCCAGTACAGCTACGACCCGCAGGGCCGCATCCGCGCGGTGGCCAGCTCGCCCGGCGCGGGCGCCGCGGTCGCGGTCACCCGGCCGGTCTACGACGCCGCCGGCCGGGTGGTCGCCGTCACCGATCCGGACGGCGCCGTCACCCTGTTCGAGCGCGACCGCCTGGGCCGCGTGGTGGCGCAGACCGATCCGCTCGGCGCCGTCACCCGCTATGTCTATGACGACCGGGGCAATCTGGCCGAGGCGATCCTGGCGGACGGCACCCGGATCGCGGCCGACCATGACGGCGAAGGCAATGTCACCGCGGTGACCGACGGCCGCGGCGCCGTCACCCGCTACGGCTACGGCGCCTTCGACCTGCTGCGCGAGGTGATCGACCCCGAAGGCGGCGTCTACCGCTACGAATACGACGGCGACGAGCGGCTGACGGCGATCGTCAACCCGAAGGGCGAGCGCGCGCTGCTGGCCTATGACCCGGCCGGCCGCCTGGCCGAGGAGACGGATTTCGCCGGCCGGCACTACCGCTATCGGCGCGACGCAGCCGGCCGGGTGGTGGAGCGGATCGAGCCGGACGGCAGCGTGCGGCGCTACGCCTATGACGATGGCGACCGGCTGGTGGAGGAGACCGCCGGGGGACGCCGGCGCCGCTTCGCCTATGACGAGCGGGGCCTGCCCGTCGCCGCCTCCCTGGACGGCCAGGTCACGGCCTGGGAGCGCGACGCGCTGGGCCGGGTGCTGAGCGAGACCCAGGGCGGCGCCATCCTCCGCTCCGCCTATCAGGGGGCGGGCGCGCGGATCGCGCTCGACTCGGCCTCCGGCACCACCCGATTCGCCTATGATCCGGCCGGCCGGCTGGCCGCCATCGGCCTCGGCGCCGAGGGCAGCCTGAGCTTCGCCTATGACGCGCTGGGGCGGGAGACCCGGCGCGCCGACCCGCGCGGCTTCGCCTTGGCCCAGCGCTGGGACGCTCTGGGCCGGCTGCGCGGGCAGCAGGCCGGGGCCGCCGGCGGCCGGCCGCTGATCGAGCGCCGCTGGGACTGGGACCGCGCCTCGAACCCGGTCGCGATCGCGGACAGCCGCTGGCCGACCCTGCACTACGCCTATGACGGCAACGGCCAGATCACCCACGCGGCGCCGGGGCGCCCGCATGGCAGCCGGCTGGTCGAGGCCTTCATCTACGACGCCGCCCGCAACCTGGCCGGCCGCGAGCGGGTCGAGCCGGATGCGGCGGACGCTTTGGCGGCAGGCTCGTCGGAGACGGCACCCGGCGGCGTGCAATGGCGCCGCGGCCGGGGCTGGACGCTGCTGCCGGGCGGCGCGGTGGCGCAGGCCGGGCGGACCCGGCATGTCTGGGACCGGCGGGGCCGGCTGGTCGAGAAGCACCGCGAGCAGCCGGGCTTCCGCCCCCGCGTCTGGCGCTTCGTCTGGGACGAGCTGGACCGGCTGGTGGCGGTCGAGACACCGGATCGCGGGCGCTGGATCTACGTCTACGACGCGCTGGACCGCCGGATCGAGAAGCGGCGGGAGGACGGCAGCGGCACCCGCTATGTCTGGGACGGCGACCTGGTGGTCGAGGAGCAGCCGATCGACCGCGAGGGCCGGCCCGATCCCGACGCGGCGGTGACCTGGACCTACGCCCCGGGCTCGCCGGTGCCGGTGGCGCGGCGGCAGGGCGGCCGGGTGTGGTACGTGGTCACCGACCAGGTCGGTGCGCCGCGCGAGCTGGTGACGGCGGATGGCCGCCTGGCCTGGGCCGCGGCCTACGACACCTGGGGCGCGGTGAACGAGAACGCGCCGGCGGCCCCGGACGCGGCGGCCGACTGCCCGATCCGCTTCCCCGGCCAGTGGCACGACGACGAGACCGGCCTGCACTACAACCGGCACCGGGTCTACGACCCCGAGACCGGGCAGTACCTCTCCCCGGACCCGATCGGCCTCGAGGGCGGGTTGCGGCCGCATGGTTACGTCGAGAGCCCGACCAACTGGGTTGATCCGCTGGGGCTGGCGGGATGCCCATGGAAAGCGCTGGCAAGCGAACGCATTGCAAAGGGCCTGCCCAAAGCCGGCTCCGCAGGAGATGACGCCACGATGGCGCTTCTGGAGATAGATGGAAAGCGCTTCTTTGGAGTAAATGCAAAGTATCAGGATCCGAGAAATTGGTTCTCCGGAAAGGTCAATGCGATTACCAAAACGCATGCCGAAGGAAATGCCGCACAAAACGCCATCGACGCAGGCCTTTCCGGGACTGCAAAGACAGCAGAGATGTGGGTAGATAGAGCGCTTTGTCCTTCTTGCGGGCGCGCAAATGGGATAGGTTCACTAGCCCGGGGGCTTGGCCTTGATTCGATTAAAGTTCATTCCCCCGACCCCAACGACCTATCGAAGATCGTTACACAGATCTTCAGACCACCAGCCTGAGGTTGAGCCATGTTCGCACGGATGTTGAGCGCAGAAATGAAGCCAATCTACAGGGAGATCGACGTAGAAAGCCCTGACATCGCTCGTGTCAGGGAACTTATTTTGAAGATGGACGGGGAATCCATTGATAATGTTGTGATTATTTGTCAGGACAATTCGGAATTTCACGTTGGCGGCGGAAAGAGTAATGAGATAATTGTTTCGTATGAAAATAAAGATGAATCCCTCAATATGATTAGCGGAACCGACACATCGGAAGCAGAGCTAATGGCCGGAGGCCAAGCGATAGTGATGGAAAGGAGATTTTTAATAAAAAAGGATGAATTCATTCATTTTCTTGAGAAATTTGTGAAGGACAAAAAGGAATCTTTTGCAAATAGCCAATGGGAAAACTAAAGGCGCTATAGCGCCGTAGGTAATCTGGTGGACCCGATCTGTGGGCGGTTTTAGAGATTTTCTGGAGCGGGAAGCTGGGTATGAAACCCAGCTGTCGCTCTATCGGGGACAGATCTCCATCCTCGATCCCCTATGGGAGCAGCCGCCGCAATGGTACGGCACGCCGCCTGCGCTGTTGCCGCTGGCGAGCGACGGGTCGGGCCCGACCTGCCTCGGGCTCTGGTTCCCCTGGTTTCTCGATCGCGCGCCGACCACCGTCAAATTCTATGTCGAGCCGGCCATCGCCGCCGAGATCGCTCGGACGACCGCCCAGTTCGGCACCTGGCTGGTCGTCAACGCGATCGTCACCCGGGACGGCGTCGATCCGGAGGTCGAAGCGCTCGCGGCGGCGCTCGGCGTTGCCGATCTTGCGGCGATCGACCAAGCCACCCTCGCCACGGGCGACGATCCGCTTGGCCTGGGGACGCTCGATGAATTCCGCGTCGACACACCCTCGGAGACGGTCCCGCTGCACGGCGGGTACGATGGCAGCTTTCCGCGGCTGGACGGTCCGCCGGCTGTCTGGGAGCGCGCCAGCTGGTACGAGATCCCGGAGGAGGCGCGAAGCGCCTGGCCTCCCGCCATTCCGCGCCAACCCTGGCATGGTGAAGGCTTATCCGCCGCTTCGCTGTTCCAGGCCACTCTCGGACAGGGGGATCTCGGCCGGGCCTGGCTGGCCCTCAACACCCCGGGATGGCGGGTTCGCGACGCCGTCGCCGCCCTGCGGCAGCTCGTGGGGGCGGCGGGGGACATCCGCTTCGCCCGCTACGCCGAAGGCTGGATCGACCTTGCATCCGCCGCCGGCCCCCAGGAGAGCTACTGACGATGGCCGGCACTCGGCTGGCCGCGCCTCAATCCGCAGAGGAACGGCGATGATCCCGGATCCGGAATTCTACCTGGAACCGATCAGATTTCTGTACGACCCGGGCCTTTTCTCCGGAATCGGGACGAGAATGCCGCCGAACGCCGAGGTCGTCACAAGCCTTGAGACGGCGAACAGCCTCGCCTTCAGCCAGCATGTCCCGGACGATTTCGTCATCTGGACGGATTTTTGTGACGACATCGCGAGAAGGCTGCGGGCAGACCCCGCCTTCGATCAGGCGCAGGCGATTGTGGGAACCGAAGCGCTGAACCTGCAGAAGGCCCACCTGCCCCGTTTCAAGGAATTCAGATGGAAGCTGGTCCGGAAGACCGCGTCCGATCTGGACAAGTTCAGGTTCTCAGATGCATCCGACGATGCGCATCATATGCTGTCCTTGATATCAGTAGGGCGATTGATATTCGGGTTGGAAAATCTCGATATTCTGGAGCGGATCTACGAAATCTACCGCCGCGGCGGATGGCCATGCGGCATCAGGAAAGACGGGCGGACGATGATGGTGTTCGATCCATCCGTCCTAATGGACGAGGGTCGAGGCACCTAGAGGGAGGGAGCATGCCGCGATACCGGCCATGGATCCCCCGATGGAGGGAACGTGGCATCCTGGCGAATGTCAGGAGGATGGAACCGGAGCAACTGTCGGCGATCGAACGCCGATCGCCCCCGGGAAGCTACCTCGACTTCCTCGCGAGGTCGGATACGGCAGCTTCGGACGATCACACCTATCCATCTATAACGGCTTTCTGAAATCGAAAGAGCTGCTTGGACGCGACGCTCGCGAACTCGATGACATCTTGTTCTTCGGGGACGACTTCTCCGGCACGCTGTTTTGCTTCGACTGCAAGCGCCCAGGACTCGTGTTTGCTGTCGATTCGAGCAGCATGGAATTGACGGAAGAGAGCCGGGGTTTCGAGGCCTTCATCGTCGACTATCTCAACAGGATCGCCGGATAGCCACCGGCCGAGGGGCTGGAGCCCTCCCCGCCTCCCGCGACACCGGGCAATGGCGTGATGGCGCCAAGACCACCCGCCAGCTATGGTGGCCCGTCCACCCCAGCCGGGAGGCGGCGGGCCGCCGCGGGCCATGACGGATGTCTCGGTCGAATCCCTCCTGAAGACGGAGATCGTCGCGATCCGCGACGTCGCCTGCAGCGGCGCCTGCCGGCACAAAAGCGCCGAGGAATGCGCGGCCGCCACCCATCTGGTGTTCCCCTATCGCGGTGTCTTCGTGCGCCATCTCGGCGCCGACGACGCGGTGGCCGAGGCCAACCAGGTGCTGTTCTTCAATCCGGGGGAGAGCTACCGCGTCAGCCATCCGGTGGCGGGCGGCGATTCCTGCCTGGACCTGGTGGTCGACGACGCGCTGCTGCGCGAGCTGGCGCCGCGGGACCTGCTGCGCGACGGCGCGGCGGCGGCGTTCCGCCGGCAGCGGCTGCGCATCGACGCGCGCACCCAGGCGCTGGTGGCGCTGCTGCGGCACAGCCTGCGGCGCGGCGCCGCCGAGACGCTGGAGGCGGAGACCCTGGCGCTGACCCTGGTGCGGCGCGCCGTCGGCGAGCGCACCTCGCACCCGGCCGGGGCCAGCCGCGGCCTGCAGAAGCTGGTGGACCGCGCCAAGCTGGCGCTGTCCGCCGACCTGGCGCGGCGCTGGACCCTGGCCGAGATCGCGGCCGAGGTCGGCGTCTCGCCGGTCTATCTCACCCAGCTGTTCCGTCAGGTCGAAGGGCTGCCGCTGTACCGCTACCAGCTGCGCCTGCGGCTGGCGCGGGCGCTGGACCTGCTGGGCCGGTACGACGACCTCACCGTGCTCGGCCTCGATCTCGGCTTCTCCAGCCACAGCCATTTCACCGCCGCCTTCCGCCAGGCCTATGGCCGCAGCCCGGCGGAGTTCCAGCGCTCGGTCCGCCTGCGCTGACCGATCCGGGTGCAATATTGATGGCCCTTGAGATCGCCTCTCCGGCTCCTTTCGTCATGGCGAGGCGCGAAGCGCCGTGGCCATCCAGGGGCCGGTGCCGCTGGATGGCCGCGCCCCTGCGGAGCTCGCCATGACGGATCTCTATTTCAGGCCGTTGGTGTAAGTCCCTAAAGATTCCGACAGCGGCCTCGTCGCCGGAAGTGCTCCCCTGCCCTCGCCCGGACATCGGGCGGAAAAGGAGAGCCCCATGAGCGAGAGAACCTGTGCCGCTTGCGACTGCGAGCTCGACGCCGAGACGATCAAGGTGACGATCGGCGGCCAGACGGTGGAGGTGTGCTGCGAGGCTGCGCCCGGGCGCTGCGCGAAGCCGACGCCTCGACCGCGGCCGGGGAGTGACCGGTGCGCGCCCTGCCGGCCATCGCCGCGACGCCGCGCGCGGCCCGCCGCGGCGGCTTCGCCCGGTTCCTCCTGCGCCTGGCCGCGCTGTGGCTGCGGCGGTCGCGGACCCGGCGCCAGCTCTGGACGCTGAGCGACCACGAGCTGCGCGACCTCGGCCTCGAGCGCTATGCCGCCCACCGCGAGGCGCTGAAGCCGTTCTGGAAGGGGTGACATGGAACGGCCCCGCCTCCGGGCTGGAGGCGGGGCCGCATTCAGGGTTCCGAAACCGCGGTCTACCGCTCGACCGACAGCCAGCGGCTGAGATGGTTGTCGAGGACGTTGTCCTGCCACCCCTTCACCTTGGTCGAGAGCATCCGCTTGCTGGTGTAGACATAGATCGGGATGATCGGCTGGTCGGCCAGCATGGTCTGCTCGGCCTTGGCCAGGATCTGGCCGCGCTTGGCCAGGTCGGCCTCGGCCGCCGCCTCGTCCATCAGCTTGTCGTAGGCCGCGCTGGCATAGCCCGAATAGTTCTGCTCGCCGCTGGTGCTGCGGAACAGGTCGAGGAAGTTGCTCGGGTCGTCGAAATCACCGATCCAGGAGGTGCGGCCGACGTCCTTGTACTCCTTCTTGCGCAGCCCGTTCTGCATCGTGCCCCATTCGACATTGGTCAGCTTGGTGTCGATGCCGAGCTTCTGCTTCCACATGGCGCCGATGGCGACGGCGATCTTCTTGTGGCTTTCCGAGGTGTTGTAGACGATCTCGACCGTCAGCGGCTTGTCCGGACCGAAGCCGGCCTTGGCCAGCAGCTCCTTCGCCTCGGCGTCGCGCTCGGCCTGGGTCTCCTGCGCCTCCTTCGGCGTCCAGGCGGCGAAGTTGCTCATCCCCGGCGGCACGAAGGTGTAGGCCGGCAGTTCCTCGCCCTGGGTGATCTTGCTCACCAGCACCTCGCGGTCGATCGCCAGCGACAGGGCACGGCGCAGCTCCGGATGGCTCTTCCAGGGCTCATGGGTCGTGTTGATCGTGTAGTAGTAGGTGCCGATATAGGGCGCGATCCGCACCTGGTCCGCCATGGTCTGCTTCAGCTCCGGGATCTGCTGGCCCGGCAGCGTGTAGGTGTAGTCCAGCTCGCCCGTCTTGAAGCGCTGCAGCTCGGCGTCGACATCCTCGGTCACGAAGAAGGTGACGGTGTCGATCTTGACGTTGGCCGCGTCGTGGAACTCGGGGTTCTTCACCAGCCTCACATGCGACTGCGGCACCGTCTCGGCCAGCTTGTAGGCGCCGTTCGAGACCAGGTTGCCCGCCTTGACGTAGTCGTCGCCGAACTTCTCGACATTGGCGCGGCTGAGCGGGAAGGTCGCGTGATGCGTCAGGGTCGACAGGAAATAGGGCGTCGGCCCGACCAGCGTGACCTCGAGCGTGCGGTCGTCGACCGCCTTGACGCCCAGCGTGTCGGCCGGCTTGTTGCCGAGGCGGATGTCCTTGGCGTTGACCACCTGGTCGATGAAATAGGCGTAGGGGCTGGCCGTCTTCGGGTCCAGGAGGCGCTTCCAGGCGAAGACGAAGTCGCCGGCCGTCACCGGCGTGCCGTCCGACCACTTGCCGTCGGCGCGCAGCTTGAAGGTGTAGGTCTTGCCGTCGTCGGAGACGGTCCAGCTCTCCGCCGCGCCGGGCACCGGCTGCGACCGGGCGTCGTTGGTCAACAGGCCCTCGAACAGGTCGTTCTGGATGTTCGCCTCGCTGACGCCCGAGGACTTCTGGATGTCGAGCGTCTCCGGCTCCGGCCCGTTGCCGACATTCAGCACCATCTCGGCCGAGGCCATCTGCGACATCCCGCCGAGCAGCGCTGCCGCCAGCAGGCCGCGGGCGAGGACCCTGGGGAAGCCTTGCATCAATAATCTCCCTGTTGGGCAGGCTCTTCTTCGGCCGCCAAGGCTATGGCCTATACCACCGGCGCGTCCCTGCCAAAAAGGAGGAAGGTCTTAACCTGGGGTCATGATCCATCGGGGCCGCGCCGATTGCGGCCCCGCCGCGCCTGGGCTAACCAGGGCATCGCAGAAAGGGAGGTTTCCCGAGAATGACCGACAGCCCCGCCGGCGCCCTGGCCGGCCTCAAGGTGCTCGACCTGACCCGCGTGCTGGCCGGCCCCAGCGCCACCCAGATCCTGGGCGATCTCGGCGCCGACGTGGTCAAGGTGGAGCGGCCGGGCGTCGGCGACGACACCCGCAAATGGGGCCCGCCCTTCCTCCGGGACGCTGAGGGCAACGACACGACCGAGAGCGCCTACTACCTCAGCGCCAACCGCAACAAGCGCTCGATCGCCATCGACTTCACGCAGGAGGACGGCCGCGCCCTGCTGCGCCGGCTGGTCGCCAGGGCCGACGTGCTGGTCGAGAACTACAAGCTCGGCGACCTCGCCCGCTACGGCTTCGGCTACGACGACCTGAAGGACGAGTTCCCCGCGCTGGTCTACTGCTCGATCACCGGCTTCGGCCAGACCGGCCCCTACGCCCCGCGCGCCGGCTACGACTACCTGATCCAGGCGATGGGCGGGATCATGAGCCTGACCGGCCCCGTCGACGGCGAGCCGATGAAGGTCGGCGTCGCCATCGCCGACCTGATGACCGGCACCTATGCCACGATCGGCATCCTGGCCGCGCTCGACCACCGCCGCCGCACCGGGCGGGGGCAGCTGGTCGACATGGCGCTGCTCGACACCCAGGTGGCCTGGCTGTCCAATGCCGGCCAGTACTACCTGACCTCGGGCGTGCCGACGCCGCGCACCGGCAACGGCCACCCGACCATCGTGCCCTATCAGGCGTTCCGAGCGGCGGACGAGTACCTGATCCTGGCGGTCGGCAACGATTCGCAATTCGCCAAGTTCTGCGACGTCGCCGGGCGGCCGGACCTGGCGGCCGATCCGCGCTTCGCCACCAACCAGGCGCGGGTGCGCAACCGCGAGGTGCTGGTGCCGATCGTCGCCGGGCTGATCGCGGAGAAGCCGCGCGGCTTCTGGCTGCAGGCGCTGGAGGCCCGGCAGGTGCCCTGCGGCCCGATCAACACCATCGACCAGGTCTTCGCCGACCCGCAGGTCGCGGCCCGCGGGATGCGGATCGAGATGCCGCATCCGCTGGCGCCCGACCCCATCGCCCTGATCGGCAGCCCGATCAAGCTGTCGGAGACGCCGGTCAGCTATCGCCACGCCCCGCCGGTGTGCGGCGCCGACGGCGAAGAGGTGCTGCGCGACTGGCTCGGCGAACCGGAACCGATCTCCGGGCGTTAATAAGGGGAACTGAGGCTGGCGTCATGCGCCGGCGAGGCGCGCGGGCCCGCAATCGGGCCGCGTCGCGCCAAGGTCTCGTCGTGCCAAGGCGCCGAGAGGATGGAGTACAGAGACATGGTCAAGACAGTCCATGCGGCCTCCGCCGCGGCCGTGGCCGCGTTGCTGATCGCGTCGCCGGCCCTGGCCCAGACCACCGTCATCACGCCGTCGCAGCCCACGGTCGTCACCCCGGCGCCGCCGCCGGCCGTCGTCACGCCCGCGCCCGCCCCGGCGGTCGTCGCCCCGGCGCCGGTCCGTCCGGCGCCGACGACGGCCTATCCGGTCGACCCGAACGCCCGGATGCAGCAGCCCTATGTCGTGCAGGGCGGCGTGCAGCCGCGCCACCCGCCGGTGACGGCGATGCCGAGCGGCCCGGCGCCGGCCGATCCGCGCGCATACGCCACCGACACGCCGATCACGGTGACCGGTCATGTCGACGGTGTCACCCATATGGGCGGCGTCACCTCGTTCCGGCTGCAGACCCCGACCGAGGCCTGGACCGTCGTGGTGCCGGGTGGCCAGCCCGCCCGCATAGGGCGCTCCGCCACCGTGACCGGCTACCCGCACGTCGAGGTGCGCAACCAGCTGCTGGCCGAGAGCGTCTCGGCTCGCTGAGGCCGGCCGATCGGCAGATAAAAAGAACCCCGGCGCCGAGGCCCGACGCCGGGGTCTACATGAACGATCGCTGGAAGGGGGAGAGAAGCGATCAGTTCACGGTCGTGGACGACGTCGGTGACGCCGTCGAACTGGTCTTCCGGTGGGCCCGGGCATGCTTGGCATGCTTGGTCGTGCGATGGGCCGCACGGTGATGCGCCGCCTTGTGATGGGTCACCTTGTGCTGCGTGGTGGCCGCCGGCGCCTGGGCGTCCGTCGGGCCTGCGCTCTGGGCGAAGGCCGCGGCGGGCAGGGCCATTGCCATGAAGCCGGCGAGGATAAGTTTCCGCATAGTCAAGCGCTCCCGGGAGCCGTGTCGAACGGCACATCCGACCGTGCCGCACGGCCAAAGAACGCCATGAATCGGGGGTCGGAAGCAGCTTAATTCCAGGTAATCCACCTAAACTCTTCGTAAACTTCCAGCCCGGGCCGATACGAAGGACCGCGCCCCGCGGCATCGCCGCGGTCGACAGGCCGCCGCCCCCTTCCTATCGTTCGCAGCCAGCCGGAGCGCGCCTCCGGTCCCTCGCCGTCGACCACGAAGGGGCCCGCCATGACCAGCTTCGATTCCGACATCCTGAGCCTGCGGCGTTCCGCCGACCTGAGCCGCCGCGGCTTCGCCGTGACCTCGCTGATCGCGGGCTTCGCGCTCGCCACCCAGCCGGTCTCGGCCGCGGCCATCACCACCGACACCGAAGGGCTGGACGCCGGCGAGGTGCAGGTGCCGGTCCAGGACGGCCGGATCCCGGCCTATCGCGCCAAGCCCAAGGCCGGCGGCCCGGCCCCGGTGATCCTGGTGGTGCAGGAGATCTTCGGCGTGCACGAGCACATCAAGGACATCTGCCGCCGCCTGGCCAAGATCGGCTACTACGCGATCGCGCCCGAGCTCTATGCCCGGCAGGGCGACGCCGGCAGCATCAGCGACGTCCAGCAGTTGATCTCGACCATCGTGTCCAAGGTGCCGGACGCACAGGTGCTGTCCGACCTCGACGCCACCGCCGCCTTCGCCGGCACCGATGGCGGCGACGCCGCCCGGCTGGGCATCACCGGCTTCTGCTGGGGCGGCCGGATCGTCTGGCTCTATGCCGGGCACAACCCGAATCTCAAGGCCGGCGTCGCCTGGTACGGCAAGCTGGTCGGCCAGCCGACCGAGCTGCAGCCGAAGAACCCGATCGATCTGGTCGCCGACCTCAAGGCTCCGGTGCTCGGCCTCTACGGCGCCGCCGACACCGGCATCCCGGTCGACACCGTCCGGCAGATGGAGGAAGCGGCGAAGGCCGCCGGCAAGACCGTCGAATTCGTGGTCTATCCGGACACGCCGCACGCCTTCAACGCCGATTACCGGCCCAGCTACCGCCAGGGCCCGGCCGAGGACGGCTGGAAGCGGCTGCAGGCCTGGTTCCGCACGCACGGGCTGTGACCCGCCGGTGAAGGCGAGAGGTCGGCGGCCCCTCGCCGTCGTATCGAAAAACGATAAATGATTATTGACCGCCGATATGGCCGCACGCATAGTGGGGTCGTGATTCGACTGGGTGAGTCTTCGTTCATGAACCGCGTCGCGCGCCTCAGCAGCGTGCTCCGTCCCGCCGTCTCGGTCCTGGCCTGGCTCATCCTGCTGGCGACGATCCCGTTCCTGGCCTGGGTCGTCGTCTACGGCGACGCCGACCTGTCGAAGGACGTCAACGTCCCGGTGTCGTCGCTGCCGCTGCTGCCGGTGGTGCTGTTCCTGGCGCTCTACGCGCTGCGCTCGCTGCTGATGGTGGTGGCGCTGTTCTCGCTGCGCCGGATCCTCAACCACTTCGGCCGCGAGCAGTACTTCACCCGCGACTGCGTCGCCGGTTTCCGCCGCATCGGGCTGCAGCTGGTGGCGCTGGCGGCGGTCGACGTGCTGACGCCGATTCTCACGATATTGGCCCTGTGGGCCACCGAGCCGCGCTTCGACCCGTCCGACATCTGGATCCTGTTGACCGATCTCCCCTTCATGCCGTTGGTGGGAGGCCTGTTCGCCCTGATCATGGCCCATGTCCTCGGACAGGCGGCCGATCTGGCGGAAGACGCGGCCCTGACGGTGTAGCCCGGATGCCCATCATCGTGCGCCTCGACGTCGTTCTGGCACAGCGGAAGATGAGCCTGACGGAGCTGTCCAACGCGGTCGGGGTCAGCATCCCCAACCTGTCGATCCTGAAGACCGGCAAGGCGCGCGCGATCCGGTTCTCCACCCTGACGGCGCTGTGCCGGCACCTGCAGTGCCAGCCCGGCGACCTGCTCGAATACGTGCCCGGCCCCGGGGACGACGCCCCGGATCCGCCCGACTAGGCCGCCTACGCCCGCGGGCGCGCCCGCCTCTTCCCCCGACCGATCGACCCAGCGAGGATCCGATGATCTCCCGCAACGCCCGTGCCTTGCCTGCCGCTGTCGTTCTGGCCCTCCTGGCGCCGCACCGGTCCGCCGAGGCCCAGGAAGCCGGCAGCGGCCTGGCCGGCTCCTCCCTGATCGTCGGCCTCGGCGTCGCCGGCGGCTTCGCCCCGACCTATGAAGGGTCGAAGCGCTACGAGCTCCTGCCCGCCCCCGCGGTCAGCCTGTCGTGGAACGACACGCTGCTGATCGAGAACACCACGGCCCGGCTGGCGGTGGTCCGCACGCCCTGGCTGCAGGCCGGCCCCCTCGCCGCCTGGCGCCCGGGTCGGGAGGAGGACGACGACCGCCGGCTGAAGGGGCTGGGCGACGTCGACGACGCCGTCGATCTCGGCGCCTTCGCCCGCATCGGCTTCGGCGGCTGGTCGGCCTCCGTCTCCGCCCGGCAGGACGTGATCAGCGGCGGCGGGGCGCTGGTCACCTTCGACACCGGATACGAGCTGCCGCTGTCCGACGTGCTCACCCTGTCCGTCGGCGCCGACGCGACCTGGGCCAGCGACGATTACATGTCGGCGAATTTCGGCGTCACCCGCCGGCAGGCCCGGCGCAGCCGGTACCGGGAATTCGACGCCGGGGCCGGCTTCAAGACTCTCGGCCTGTCGCTCGGCACGGCCTATGCGCTGAGCGAGCGCTGGTCGCTCGGCGCCGCTGCCGGCTGGGAGCGCCTGCTGGGCGACGCCGCCGACAGCCCGATCGTGCGGCAGGGCGGCTCGCCGGACCAGGCCTACGGCTTCGTCAGCATCAGCTATCGGTTCGGCCTGTGATGCACGTCATGGTCTGGCTCGGCAGCGTCATGCTCTATGCCCCGCAGCCGCTCACCGGCCTCAGGCAATGCGCCGTCTGGCTCGGGGCGCTGCTCTGCGGCGCATTGTATCTCTGGGCCTGCGCGCTGTGCGCCGCCGCCCGGGACCGGCCCGATCCCCGGCCGGATCGATCGCCGCAGAGATGATACAATGATGGTATCGAGACCGTTCCACCCGATGAGACGACGCGAAGGACGAGACATGACCCGTGCTTTCCGCCTGCCGACCCTGCTGCTGGCGCTGGCCGCCGCGGCCAGCGCCCTGGCCGGCTGCGGCGTCGTCGCGGCGCCGTTCCGAGTCACCGGCGCCGTGGTGAAGGCCGTGCCGGTGGTCGGCCATCCGGTCGCCGCCCCGTTCGACGCGACCGGCGACGCCATCGACTGAGGGCGGGCCCGGCCTGCGCGCCGGGCAGCCATCCCGGCGCGCAGGGTTCCGCCGTCGGTTGCGAACCGCTATCGTCGGCGCCCCTTTCCGCAGCGCCGCCGATGACCGCCGACGAGCCTCCCCCTGCCGCATCCGGAAGCGTCTTCCGCCATCGCGGCTTCGCCTGCTACTGGACCGCCAAGCTGATCGCGACCTTCGCGGTGCAGTTCGTCAGCGTCGCCGTCGGCTGGCAGGTCTACGACCTGACCCGCGACCCGTTCGACCTGGGCCTGGTCGGGCTGGTGCAGTTCCTGCCGTCGCTGGCGCTGGTGCTGGTCACCGGCGCCGCGGCCGACCGCTACAACCGGCGCATGATCATGGCGGTCTGCATCGTCGGCGAGATCCTGTGCGCCCTGGCGCTGCTGGCCCTCACCATCGGCGGCGACCACCGGGTCTGGCCGATCTTCGCGGTCCTCGCGGCGCTCGGCGTCGCCCGCGCCTTCCTCAACCCGGCGGCGCAGTCGCTGCTGCCCAACCTGGTGCCGGCCGCGGACCTGTCGACCGCGATCGCCTGGAACTCCTCCTCCTGGCAGATCGGCACCATCACCGGCCCGGTGATCGGCGGCCTGCTCTACGGCCTGGCGCCCGAGGTGCCCTATGCCAGCGCCGCGGTGCTGATGGCGGCTTCGGTCGTGCTGGTGGCGCTGATCCCGAAGCCGGCGCAGAAGACGGTGCCGGAACCGGCGAGCTGGGACAGCCTAGGCGCCGGCTTCCGCTACATCTGGGGCGAGAAGGTGGTGCTGGGCGCGATCTCGCTCGACCTGTTCGCCGTGCTGCTGGGCGGAGCCACCGCGCTGCTGCCGGCCTATGCCCGCGACATCCTCGATGTCGGGCCCTGGGGCCTCGGCCTGCTTCGGGCCGGCCCTGGCATCGGCGCGCTGGTGGTGGCGATCTGGCTGGCCCGAAGGCCGATCGAGGACCGGGCCGGGCTGATCCTGTTCGTCTGCGTCGCCGGCTTCGGCGCCTTCACCTGCGTCTTCGGCGCCTCCACCCTGCCCTGGCTGTCGATCCTGGCGCTGATCCTGATGGGCGCCTTCGACATGGCCAGCGTCTATGTCCGCGAGACCCTGATCCAGCTGTGGACGCCGGATTCGCTGCGCGGCCGGGTCAACGCCGTGAACATGGTGTTCGTCGGCGCCTCGAACGAGGTCGGTGAGTTCCGCGCCGGCCTCTCGGCGGCGCTGATCGGCGTGGTCCCGGCGGTGGTGGTCGGCGGCCTCGGCACCATGGCCGTGGCGGCGCTGTGGTCGGCCTGGTTCCCGCAGCTGCGCCGGATCCGCCACCTGAACCACGCCGCCTGACGCCCCGCGGCCGGAACTATGGAATCCGTCATGGCGAGCCCCGAAGGGGCGTGGCCATCCAGGGCCGCTCGCGCCGGCCCCTGGATGGCCACGGCGCTGCGCGCCTCGCCATGACGACAAGGGGGAGTCGTTTCAAGACTGCCGGCGTGACACCCGACATCCCCGTTCCCCCGGCCGGGAAAATCGCCATGATGGTCGCGGCGCAGGAACGGATTCGCTCATGTCATTCGATGCCTCCTCGGTTTGGGCGCTCGTCGCCGCGGCGGTGCTGGGCTATCTGCTCGGCTCGATCCCCTTCGGCCTGGTGCTGACCCGCGCCGCCGGGCTGGGCGACATCCGCAGCATCGGCTCCGGCAACATCGGCGCCACCAACGTGCTGCGCACCGGCCACAAGGGCCTGGCCCTGGCGACGCTGCTGCTGGACGGCGGCAAGGGCGCGATCGCCGTGCTGGTCGCCGGCCTGTTCGATCCGTTGCTCGCGGTCCTGGCCGGCGGCGGCGCCATGCTGGGCCACCTCTTCCCGGTCTGGCTCGGCTTCAAGGGCGGCAAGGGCGTGGCCACCGCCCTGGGCACTCTGCTCGCCATCATGTGGCCGGTCGGCGTGCTGTGCTGCCTGGTCTGGCTCGTGATGGCCTTCCTGTTCCGCTACTCCTCGCTGGCATCGCTGACCGCGACCGCCGCGGCGCCGGTGCTGGCCTGGGCCCTGTCCGGCGTGCCGGTCTTCGGCACGGTCTGGACCGACCTGCCCCGCGCGGCCCTGGCCCTGTTCATCGCCGTGCTGGTGTTCATCCGCCACGACGGCAACATCCGCCGCCTGCTGCGCGGCGACGAGCCGAAGATCGGCCAGAAGAAAAAGGCGGCGGCAGGCTGACCGCGGCGCGATCCCCGATTGACCCGGCCGGCGCCCTGCCATGAAGCTGAGCGCATGACGACGACGCCCCGGCGCCCCTTGAGCGAAGCCGAACGGTCGGACTGGCTTCGCCTGGCCCGGACCGATTCCGTCGGCCCCATCACCTTCCACACGCTGATCGCCCGCTACGGCACCGCCGGCGCCGCGATCGAGGCGCTGCCCGAACTGTCGCGCCGCGGCGGCCGCAGGGTCGAGCTGAAGCCGCCCCCGGCATCCGAGGCGCGGCGCGAGCTGGAGGCGCTGGGGCGGATCGGCGGCCGCGTCGTCGCCGCCTGCGAGCCCGACTATCCCGAGACGCTGGCCGCGGTCGAGGACGCGCCGCCCGTGCTGTCGCTGCTCGGCCGCGGCGACCTCGCCGGCCGGCCGATGGTCGGCATGGTCGGGGCGCGCAACGCCTCGCTGAACGGCCGCCGCTTCGCCCACGACATGGCGCGTCAGCTCGGCGAGGCGGGCTTCACCGTGGTCTCCGGCTTCGCCCGCGGCGTCGACACCGCGGCGCATGAGGGCGCCTTCGCCACCGGCACGGTGGCGGTGCTGGCCGGCGGCCTCGACATCATCTACCCGCCGGAGAATGCCGGGCTCTACGACCGCCTCGCCGAATCCGGCCTCCTGGTGGCGGAGAGCGCCCTCGGCACCCAGCCGACCGCGCGCCACTTCCCGCGCCGCAACCGGCTGATCTCCGGCCTCTCGCTCGGCGTCGTGGTGATCGAGGCCGCGCTGCGCTCCGGCTCGCTGATCACCGCCCGCATGGCCGCCGAGCAGGGCCGGCAGGTGCTGGCGGTGCCGGGGTCGCCGCTCGACCCCCGGGCCCAGGGCTGCAACCGGCTGATCCGCGGCGGCGCCACCCTGGTCGAATCGGCCGAGCATGTGATCGAGGCGCTGGCGCCCCAGGTCTCCACGCCGTTGCGCGAGCCGGTCCGCGCCGCCCCGCGGCCGCTTCCGGGCGAGGCGGCCGCCGGCCCCGGCGAGGCCGAATCCGACCGCGCCCGGGTCATGGCCCAGGTGCTGGAACGGCTGTCGCCGACGCCGACGGCGGTTGACGAACTGTTGCGCGATTGCCAATTGTCTCCGCCGGTGGTGCTGACCGTGCTGCTGGAGCTCGAACTCGCCGGCCGGATCGAGCGCCAGCCCGGCAACCGGATCAGCCTGCTCTGACCCGCCGCCCCGCGGTGGGTCTTTATTCCTGGCGCCGCCGCCCGGCGGCGCCGCTGTCGTAACGAGTGTGGCGCTTTGGCAGACCAGACCCTCGTGATCGTCGAATCGCCCGCGAAGGCCAAGACGATCAACAAATATCTCGGCCGGGACTTCACGGTGCTGGCCAGCTTCGGCCATGTCCGCGACCTGCCCGCGAAGGACGGCTCGGTGCGCCCCGAGGAAGACTTCGCCATGGATTGGGAGCTGGCCGACCGCGGCAAGTCCCGCATGGACGAGATCGCCCGCGCCGCCAAGGACGCCTCCCGCGTGCTGCTGGCCACCGACCCGGACCGCGAGGGCGAGGCCATCTCCTGGCATGTGCAGCAGCTGCTGCGCGAGCGCCGCGGGCTGAAGGACCTGGATATCCGCCGGGTGACCTTCAACGAGATCACCAAGTCGGCCATCCTCGACGCCGTCGCCCATCCGCGCGACCTCGACCGCGAGCTGATCGAGGCCTATCTGGCCCGCCGGGCGCTGGATTACCTGGTCGGCTTCACCCTGTCGCCGGTGCTGTGGCGCAAGCTGCCGGGCTCCCGCTCCGCCGGCCGCGTCCAATCCGTGGCGCTGCGCCTGATCTGCGAGCGCGAGCTGGAGATCGAGCGCTTCCGGCCGCGCGAGTTCTGGAGCATCGAGGCGGTGTTCCGCACGCCGAAGGGCGAGGAGTTCACCGCCCGGCTGACCCATCTCAACGGCCGCAAGCTCGACAAGTTCGACCTGCCGGACGAGGCCTCGGCCCGGGCCGCGGTGGCCACGATCGACCCGCTGGCCTTCGCCGTCGTCTCGGTCGAGACCAAGCAGGTGCGGCGCCACCCCGCGCCGCCTTTCACCACCTCGACCCTGCAGCAGGAGGCGTCGCGCAAGCTGGGCATGAGCGCGACCCAGACCATGCGCACGGCCCAGCGCCTCTATGAGGGCGTCGATCTCGGCGGCGAGACCGTCGGCCTGATCACCTATATGCGGACCGACGGCCTGACCCTGGCCGGCGAGGCCATCGCCCAGGCCCGCCAGGCGATCGGCAGCCTCTACGGCCCGACCTACGTCCCGGGCCAGCCGCGGGTCTACAAATCGACCGCCAAGAACGCCCAGGAGGCGCATGAGGCGATCCGCCCGACCGATCTGCGCCGCCGGCCCGAGGAGGTCGCCCGCTTCCTGTCGCGCGAGGAGCTGCGGCTCTACGAGCTGGTCTGGAAGCGCACCATGGCCTGCCAGATGGAATCGGCGGTGCTGGACCAGGCGATCGTCGACGTCGCCGACGCCCGCCAGACCGCGGTGTTCCGCGCCGTCGGCACGGTGGTCCGCTTCGACGGCTTCCTCAAGGTCTACCAGGAGGACCGCGACGATCCCTCCGGCGAGGAGGACGAGAGCCAGCGCCGCCTGCCGGCCATGGCCAAGGGCGACGCGGTCGACCGCCGCAAGACCGTGCCCGAGCAGCACTTCACCCAGCCGCCGCCGCGCTACACCGAGGCCAGCCTGGTGAAGCGCATGGAGGAGCTGGGCATCGGCCGCCCCTCCACCTACGCCTCGATCCTGCAGGTGCTGCAGGACCGCGAATACGTCCGGCTGGAGAAGAAGCGCTTCATCCCGGAGGATCGCGGCCGCATCGTCACCGCCTTCCTCGAGAACTTCTTCCGCCGCTACGTCGAGTACGACTTCACCGCCAAGCTGGAGGAGCAGCTCGACGACATCTCCGGCGGGCGGCTCGACTGGAAGCAGGTGCTGCGCGACTTCTGGGCCGCCTTCCACGCCGCGGTGGAGGAGACCAAGGATCTCAAGATCGGCGACGTGATCTCGGCGCTGGACGAGGCGCTGTCAGATCACCTGTTCCCGCCCAAGGGCGACGGCACCGACCCGCGGCTGTGCCCGTCCTGCGCCAAGGGCCGGCTGGGGCTGAAGCTGGGCCGCACCGGCGCCTTCGTCGGCTGTTCGAACTATCCCGAGTGCCGCTACACCCGGCCGCTCGGCGCCCCGGCGGAGGAGAACGGCGGCGAGGAATCGGCCCTCCCGCGGCATCTGGGAGAGGATCCGGAGACCGGCCTGCCCGTGTCGATCCGCAAGGGCCCCTACGGCATCTACGCCCAGCTCGGCCCGCCCCAATCAGGTCCGGGGGACGAGGCCGAGAAAGGCGCCAAGCCGAAGCGCGCCTCGCTGACCAAGGCGCAGGATCCGATGGCGATGACGCTGGAGGAGGCGCTGGCCCTGCTGTCGCTGCCGCGCGAGATCGGCCGGCATCCGGAGTCGGGCGAACCGATCGTCGCCGGCATCGGCCGCTTCGGCCCCTATCTGAAGCATGGCGAGCGCTACAAGAACCTGCCGCCGGACGAGGACGTGCTGAAGATCGGCATGAACCGCGCCGTCGACCTCTTGGCCGCCGACAACGGCCGCGCCGCCCGCGCCAGCGCCGAGCCGCTGCGCGAGGTCGGCCCGCATCCGGCGGACGGCGAGCCGATCAAGGTCTTCGCCGGCCGCTACGGCCCCTATGTCCGCCACGGCAAGGTCATGGCCTCGCTGCCGAGGGGCGTCGAGCCGGAGGCGGTGACCGTGGACAAGGCGGTCGAGTGGCTGGCCGCCAAGGCGGCGAAGGGCCCCGCCAAGGGCGGCCGCGGCCGTGCGGCGCCGAAGTCGTCCGCGAAGAAGACACCGGCCAAGAAGGCAACAGCGCGCAAGGGCAAGGCGGCCGAGTGAACGCACCCGAATCCCCCCTCTCCCGTACCAACCTGAGTCCCCCCTCCCCTCGCGGGAGGGGGGCAGGGGGAGGGGGTTCTCTCGGCTCGCTCGGTCGGTATTCCCTTTGGACATGTTCCGTTGCCTCTCCCGCTTGCGGGAGAGGTCGGGCTCGCGCAGCGAGACCGGGTGAGGGCGGCTCGGCCGCGACACCGGGATCGGCGTTTCAGGACCGGACGGATCATGCGCTCGCTTGCGGCAGAGCCGTGCTTTCGGCGAGGCCGCGATCCCCTCACCCGGACATCCTTCGGATGTCCGACCTCTCCCGCAAGCGGGAGAGGCAATCTGTTCGCAGGCCCGCCGTCGGTATCGCCGATCGATGTGGTGCCACCCCTGGTCCGCACCCCGCGTCATGACAAGGCCCCCGACCCGGAAGGGCGCCAAGCCCGCGGCCAAGGGCCGGAAGGCGGAGAAGCCCTTCCCGACGCGCGAGCAGATCCTCGAATTCCTCAAATCGCGCGAGGACACGGTCGGCAAGCGCGAGATCGCCCGCGCCTTCCACATCACCGGCGACGACCGGGTGCGGCTGAAGGAGCTGCTGCAGGACATGGCCGAGGACGGCCAGCTGGAGAAGCGCCGCGGCCGCCGCATGCGCGTGCCCGGCGCGGCCCTGCCGGGCGTCGCCGTGCTGCGCATCGTCGCCATCGACGCCGAGGGCGAGGCCCTGGCCCAGCCGGTGCGCTGGGAGGAGGACGAGCCGCCCCCGCGCATCGCCATGGCCGCCGAGGGCCGCGGTCAGGGCGCACTGGCCGTCGGCGACCGGGTTCTGGCCCGGCTGCAGCAGAACGAGGACGGCAGTTGGACCGGCCGGACCATGCGCCGGCTGGAGGCCCAGGCCGACCTCCGGGTCGTCGGCGTGTTCCGCCGCGGCCGCGACGGCCAGGCCCGCATCGTGCCGGCCGACAAGCGCGCCCGCGACACCTGGCCGGTGCGCGAGGGCGACACCGCCGGCGCGAAGGACGGCGAGCTGGTGGAAGCGCTGGTCGAGGCCTCCGACCGCCTCGGGCCGCGCCGCACCGTGGTCACCGCCCGCTACGGCGACGCCGAGGATCCGCGCTCGATCAGCCTGATCGCGATCCACGCCGCCGGCATCCCGACCGAGTTCCGGCCCAAGGCGCTGGCCCAGGCCGAGGCGGCGCAGCCGGCCGGTCTCGACGGCCGGGTCGACCTGCGCCCGCTGCCGCTGGTCACCATCGACGGCGCCGACGCCCGCGACTTCGACGACGCGGTCTGGGCCGAGCCCGACCCGGACCATCCCGGCGGCTGGCACCTGATCGTCGCCATCGCCGACGTCGCCCACTACGTGCCGCCGGGGTCGCCGCTGGACCGCGACGCCTTCGAGCGCGGCAATTCCTGCTACTTCCCCGACCGCGTCGTGCCGATGCTGCCGGAGGCGCTGTCGAACGGTCTGTGCTCGCTCAGGCCCAACGAGGACCGCGCCTGCCTGGCCGCGGATCTCTGGATCGACGCGCAGGGCCGGCTGAAGCGCCACCGCTTCCGCCGCGGGCTGATGCGCTCCGCCGCCCGGCTGACCTATGAGCAGGTGCAGGCCGCCCGCAACGGCCGGCCCGACGAGGTCACCGGCCCGCTGCTGGAGCCGGTGATCGCCCCGCTCTACGGTGCCTTCGAGGCGCTGCTGGCGGCGCGGCAGAAGCGCGGCACGCTGGAGCTGGACCTGCCGGAGCGCAAGGTCCAGCTGGACGAGGACGGCCGCGTCGCCTCGATCGGCATCCGGCCGCGGCTCGACAGCCACCGGCTGATCGAGGAGTTCATGATCGCCGCCAATGTCGCCGCGGCCGAGACGCTGAGCGACAAGGGCATGCCGGGTCTCTACCGGGTGCACGACCAGCCCGACCGCGCCCGGGTCGAGGCGCTGAAGGAGTTCCTGGCCCCGCTCGGCTATTCCCTGTCGCTCGGCCAGGTGATGCGGCCGCGGGTGTTCGGCCAGATCCTGACGCGGGCCGAAGGCCGGCCGGAGGAGCCGCTGGTCAACGAGATGGTGCTGCGCGCCCAGGCCCAGGCGGTGTACAGCCCGGAGAATATCGGCCATTTCGGCCTGGCCCTGCCCCGCTACGCCCATTTCACCTCGCCGATCCGCCGCTATGCCGACCTGACCGTGCATCGCGGGCTGATCCGGCTGCTCGGCCTCGGCCAGGACGGCGCGACCGAGGAGGAGCTGTCGCGGCTGGAGGAGATCGGCGAGCACATCTCCGTCACCGAACGCCGCGCCGCCCAGGCCGAGCGCGACGCGGTCGACCGCTACCTGGCGAGCTGGCTGTCCGACCGGATCGGCGCGGTCCTGCCCGGCCGGATCGGCGGCGTCGCCAAGTTCGGCCTGTTCGTGAAGCTGGACGAGTCGGGCGCCGACGGGCTGGTGCCGATCTCGACCTTGCCCGACGACTACTACGACCATGACGAGGCGGCGCACGCCCTGGTCGGCCGGCGCTGGAACCGGGTGTTCCGGCTGGGCGCGCGGGTGCGGGTGCGGGTCACCGAGGCCGATCCCCTGACCGGCAGCACCGTCTTCGCCCTGGTCGACGCCGCCCAGGGCGCCGATGTCGAGGGCTTGCCGCCCCTCGCCGAGCCGGGCCGCCGCGGCCGCCCGAGATCCGGCCCCCGCCCCGGGCCGCGGCGCGGTCCGCGTCGACGCTAGGAGAGGTGGAAACCTCCCCTCTCACCGTCATTGCGCGGAGGCGAAGCCGACGAAGCAATCCATCGGCCCGCACGAGCTGCTCTATGGATTGCTTCGCTGCGCTCGCAATGACGGGTTGGGAATTCGAAACGTCTCGCAAGCGGGTAAAGGGGTCCGATCCGGCCGCCGAATACATACCACTTTATGTCGACGGCCCCTCGGCGCCCGGCGCAGCCCTGCTGCGCTGCAATAACGCCTTTTTCCTGTCAAGTACCTGGCCTAGAGTGCCGGATGAGAAGATCCGGGCCGGAGTTCCATTAAGTGTTTTGTCAGAAGCGGTTGGCGGCGGTTTTTGCAGCGCTGCTGGTGCTTTCGGGCTGTCTCTCCTCCGCCCCGGATTCCCCGGCGCCCGCGCAGGCCGAAGCGCAGATTCGCGAGGCCGGCCATTTCGCCGACCCGTCGGTGTTCACCGTCGGCTTCGACCGCATCCAGGAAGTCTATCTGGTCCAGGAGAATTTCGGAAAGCTGGCGCTGGACGGGCTGAACGGCCTGTCCAAGCTCGATGACGAGATCAGCGCCCGCCGCGACGGCGGCCGGGTGCAGCTGATCCGCGCCGGCCATGTGGTCGCCGATCTCGATTCGCCGGAGCCGGACGCCTCCTACGACTGGGGCACCACGGTCGCGTCGGCGCTCGACGCCGCCTCCCTCGCCTCGTCCAAGATCGCCACCGCCGGGAACGAGGCCGCGTACCAGGCGGTCTATGACGCGCTCCTGGCCGATCTCGACCCCTATTCCCGCTACGTCAACCCGGACCGCGCCCGCGACGACCGCGCCCAGCGCGACGGCTACACCGGCGTCGGCATCGCCCTCAGCGAGGACGAGAAGGGCCGGCCGGTGATCGGCGACGTGTTCCCGGACACGCCGGCGGCGCGCGCCAACCTGCTGAAGGGCTCGCTGATCGTCGCCGTCGACGGCGTGTCGGTCGAGGACGCGAAGGTCGACGAGATCGCCGACCTGATGCGCGGGCCCGCCGGCACCAAGGTCGCCCTGACCGTGCGCGAGCCCCGGGGCACCAGCCGCACCGCCACCATGACCCGCGAGAAGGTGATCGAGAACATGGTGCGCAGCGAGGTGCGCGACAACGTCATCATCATCAAGCTGCTGCGATACAACACCACCGCCGCCCGCGCCGTGCGCAACACGGTGACCGGGCTGCTGCGCGGCCTGAACGGCCGGGCCCGCGGCATCATCCTCGACCTGCGCGGCAATCCCGGCGGGCTGCTCGACCAGTCGGTGGCGCTGGCCGACATGTTCATGGACCACGGCCAGATCGTCTCGACCCGCGGCCGCAACCCGGACAGCGACCAGAGCTTCTCCGCCGGCGACGACGACATCGCCCGCCGCCTGCCGCTGGCCGTGCTGGTCGACGGCCATTCCGCCTCGGCGGCGGAGGTCACGGCCGCGGCGCTGCAGGATTCCGGCCGGGCGATCCTGGTCGGCTCCACTTCCTTCGGCAAGGGCAGCGTGCAGACCGTGACCCGGCTGCCGAATGACGGCGAGCTGTTCCTGACCTGGAGCCGGATCTACGCGCCCTCCGGCTACACCTGGCATCGCCAGGGCATCCTGCCGACCGTCTGCACCAGCGGTAACGGCGCCGACCCCAAGGCGCTGATCCAGGCCTTCCGCGCCGGGCAGCTTCCCAGCCTGGCCGATGTGGCGGCGGAGCGGTTCCGGGCGCCGGACGACGACGCGGCGCTGCGCCGCGTGCGCGCCGCCTGCCCCTGGCAGGTGCACGACGCCGATCTCGACGTCCAGGTGGCGATCGGCCTGCTCAGCGACCCGGCCCTCTACGCCCAGGCGCTGGGCGCACAGGAGCGCGGCGCCGTCGCCGTCCACGCGCAGTAGGCCGGCCGGGACGTCCGCCGGCCCTTCCACAGGGCGATCCCGAAGCGGGACAGCTGACGACAGCCTCCTGAGGCCGGTTCGAGGGGTGCCGCTGCCGCCGTCGAGCGGGCCATCGACCGGGCCGGACCGGAAGCATTGGAACTGAAGCGATGCGGGGCCGTTCACCCGACGGACATCAGCGGGCCTGTCGATGGAAACCTTCGTCCTCTTCCTGCTCGTCGGGTTCGTGGCGCAAGCCATCGACGGGGCGATGGGGATGGCCTACGGCGTCATCTCCTCCTCGGTGCTGATGGCCTTCGGCATACCGCCCGCGACGGCGTCGGCCAGCATCCACGCGGCCGAGGTGTTCACGACCGCGGCCACCGCCACCTCTCACATGGCCCATCGGAACGTGAACTGGCGCCTGTTCTTCCCTTTGGCCGTCTCCGGGGTGATCGGGGCCATACTGGGCGTGACGGTGCTGACCGGCATCCCCGGCGAGGCCATCAAGCCGTTCGTGGCGGCCTATCTCGCCATCATCGGGCTCTACATCCTGGTGCGGGCCATCCGCGAGACCCGGCGCCGTCACCTGCACCCCGGCTGGGCCGCGCCGATCGGGGCGGCCGGCGGCTTCCTCGACGCGCTCGGGGGCGGCGGCTGGGGCCCGATCGTCTCCTCCACCATGGTGAGCGCGGGGGTCGAGCCGCGAAAGGCGATCGGCACCGTGGGGGCCTCGGAATTCATCGTCACCTGCACCGTTTCGGCCGCCTTCGTGGCCGCCCTGCTTTCGGGTCGCTGGCAGGAGGCGGGCGACCTTCGGCAGCATGCGGCGTCCGTCGCGGGCCTGATCGTCGGCGGCCTGGCGGCCGCTCCGTTCGCCGGGCTGATCGTCAAGCGCGTGCCGGCCAAGCCGATGACCTGGGCCGTCGGGATCGTGATCCTGGCGCTCGCCGCCTACCAGTTCGCCCAGATTCTCGGGGCCGCATCCTCGGCGAGCTGATCCGGCTGCGGCATACAGGTCGGCGATGGCGCGGCGCCATGGCGGTCCAGCCTGCCGCCACCCGCGCCGGCCCCCGGGCCGGGCGAGTGAACACAATGTGCAGTTGCGTTAACTCGGCATTCTTGTTCATGATATGTTCCATGAAGGAAGTGCCGCCCGATCTCGACATCCAGGCGTACTGCCGCGGCCTCGCGCTGCAGCAGGTCGAGATGCTCTCGCGTCTCGCCGAGATCGGCATGCGGCTGGCCGAAGGCGCCGGCGCCCGCGCCCTCGCCGCCCAGGCC
>NZ_AUHM01000022.1 GCF_000423185.1 Inquilinus limosus DSM 16000
TTACTCGATGATGGAGGCGACGACGCCGGCGCCGACGGTGCGGCCGCCTTCGCGGATGGCGAAGCGCAGGCCCTCGTCCATGGCGATCGGGGCGATCAGCTCGACCGTCATCGAGATGTTGTCGCCCGGCATCACCATCTCGGTGCCCTCCGGCAGATGCACCACTCCGGTCACGTCCGTGGTCCGGAAGTAGAACTGCGGCCGGTAGTTGGTGAAGAACGGCGTATGGCGCCCGCCCTCCTCCTTGGTCAGGATGTACGCCTCGGCCTTGAACTTGGTGTGCGGCGTGATCGAGCCCGGCTTGGCCAGAACCTGGCCGCGCTCGACCTCCTCGCGCTTGGTGCCGCGCAGCAGCGCCCCGATGTTGTCGCCCGCCTCGCCCTGGTCCAGCAGCTTGCGGAACATCTCCACGCCGGTGCAGGTCGTCTTCTGCGTCGGACGCAGACCGACGATCTCGATCTCCTCGCCGACCTTGATCACCCCGCGCTCGACCCGGCCCGTCACCACCGTGCCGCGGCCCGAGATCGAGAACACGTCCTCGATCGGCATCAGGAACGGCTTGTCCTTCGGACGCTCCGGCTGCGGGATGTACGCGTCCACCTGCTTCATCAGCTCCAGGATCGCGTCACGACCCAGCTTCGGGTCGCCGTCCTCCAGCGCCACCAGCGCCGAGCCCGGCACGATCGGAATGTCGTCCCCCGGGAACTCGTACGAGCTCAGCAGCTCCCGCACCTCGAGCTCCACCAGCTCCAGCAGCTCCGGATCGTCGACCATGTCGACCTTGTTCAGGAACACCACCAGCGCCGGCACGCCGACCTGGCGCGCCAGCAGGATGTGCTCCCGCGTCTGCGGCATCGGACCGTCCGCCGCCGACACCACCAGGATCGCGCCGTCCATCTGCGCCGCGCCGGTGATCATGTTCTTCACGTAGTCCGCGTGGCCCGGGCAGTCCACATGCGCGTAGTGACGGTTGTCCGTCTCGTACTCCACATGCGCCGTCGAGATCGTGATACCGCGCGCCTTCTCCTCCGGCGCCTTGTCGATCTGGTCGTACGCCGTGAACGTCGCCCCGCCCTTCTCCGCCAGCACCTTCGTGATCGCCGCCGTCAGCGACGTCTTCCCATGGTCCACGTGACCAATCGTGCCAATGTTGCAGTGCGGCTTCGTCCGCTCAAACTTCGCCTTCGCCATTCCTTGGAGACCTTAATCCGTTCGCGGTTGGGACCAGAGGATCCCGGATGGAGCGGGTGAAGGGAATCGAACCCTCGTATTCAGCTTGGAAGGCTGCTGCTCTACCATTGAGCTACACCCGCCCGTGGCCCGGGACGCGCCATGTCCTTGACCGTGACCACGAAGCCAGGCGGGCTTTGGTGGAGGGGGCTGGATTCGAACCAGCGTACGCTATGCGGGCAGATTTACAGTCTGCTGCCTTTAACCACTCGGCCACCCCTCCACAGGGCTTCGCCGCACGGCTCGGCGAATGGCGGGGCGGAATATCGACATCCCGGCGCGGAAGTCAAGCATGCGTGTTGCGAAAATCGTCATCTTGACCCCGCTCCGCCGACGGCGCAGAGGACGGCGATGACCCGCACGCCCCAGAACCGCCCGCCCCGCGCCCCCCATGCCGCCGGCCGCACCGGCCCGCGCAGCCCCGATTCCCGCGGCCCGCGCCCGCCCGGCGGCGGCCGTCCGCCCGCCGGCCGGCCGCCGGCGCGCGAGCCCGACCGCTATCTCTACGGCGTGCACGCCGCGGTGGCCGCGGTGCTGAATCCGGAGCGCGTGATCACCCGGGTGCAGTGCACCGAGGCCGGCCTCGCGAATCTGTCCGAGGCGCTGGCCGAGGCCGCCCAGGCCGGGATCGCCCGCCCCGAGCCGGAGGTCGTGCCGCGCGAACTGATGGACCGGTTCCTGAAGGGGGCGGTGCATCAGGGCATCGCGCTGGAGGTCAAGCCGCTGGAGGCGCCGGACATCGACGATATCGGCCGCCAGGCCTCGCTGCGTGAGCCGGGGGGCGAGCCCGGAGAGGCCGCGCGCAGCATCGTGGTGGTGCTGGACCAGGTCACCGATCCGCATAATATCGGCGCCATCCTGCGCTCCGCCGCCGCCTTCGGGGCGCTGGCGGTGGTCGTCACCGACCGGCATGCGCCGGAGGTCACCGGGGTGATGGCCAAGACCGCGTCGGGCGCGGTCGAGCACGTGCCGCTGGTCCGGGTGAAGAACCTGGCCCGCGCCCTCGAGTCGCTCGGACAGTGGGGCTTCCGCCGGATCGGCCTGGCCGAGCAGGGCGAGGCCACCCTGGCCGAGGCGGTGCAGGGCGACAAGGTGGCGCTGGTGCTGGGGGCCGAGGGCGAGGGCCTGCGCCACCTGACGCGCGAGACCTGCGACGTGCTGGCCCGGCTGCCGACCCAGGGCCCGATCGCCAGCCTGAACGTCTCCAACGCCGCCGCGATCGCACTCTATGAGGCGGCGCGGGGAGGCTGAACGGGCTGAGCAAAATGGGGGCGGACCGATGGACGAACTCATCCTGGCTGCGATCCGGCGCCGGATCTTGGCGAAGATCACGGATCTTGATGGCTACGCGGCGGCCCGATTGCAACCGGCCGATCCGACCGACGTCGCCGATGACGAAAGACAGCTCGGCTTCTCGCTTCCGCCGCTACTGAAGCGCATCTACACGCAGATCGGAAACGGAGGCTTTGGGCCCGGCTACGGGCTGATAGGCCTGACCAATGGCGTGCCGGACGACACCGGCAAGACCGGCCCCGCCATCTACAGGCAGCTCCGCGACGGCAGCTCGGAAGACTCCTATTGCGAATGGCCAGAGGGGCTTCTGCCGATCTGCCATTGGGGATGCGCCATTCTGTCGTGTGTCGACTGTTCTGATCCGAACTTCCGGATGCGGATTTTCGATCCGAACGTGCATGATAGCGACGATTGGGCCGACGCCTTCTTCGAGGAATCCCCGAGCTTCGAAAAATGGATCCGAGCGTGGGCCTCGGGCGTCAAGCTATGGGCGCTGATGTACGGTGAAGAGGGACATATCACCCGGCTGTTGGCGGCCCGGAATCCAATTCCCTAAGTCAGCACACGCCCCCAAAGCGTGGCTGCGCCACGCGAAGCCCGTAAGGGCGAAGCGTGGTGGGCCCGGCAGGATTCGAACCTGCGACAACACCGTTATGAGCGGCGGGTTCTAACCACTGAACTACAGGCCCGTCGGCGCTTCTTCTAGCAAGCGGCGCCGATGCGGGGAAGCGGGTTGCGGCGCCCGGCGCGGACCGGCCGGGCGCCGCGTCTCGCTAGAGCCCTACTGCGCCTTCTGACCGCCGCCCATCATCTGCTTGATGATGCCGACGATGACCATCAGGATGCCGCCGCCGACGCCGCCGCCGACGATCTGGCCGATGATCGAGCCGATGTCGAGGCTGCCGCTGGCGGCCGCCGCGGAGAGGGCGGGGACGATGGCGGTCAGGATCTGACCGCCGATGCCGCCGCCGACGATGCCGGCGATCGAGTTGCCGAGCGTGCCGAGGTTGTACTGCTTGAGCGCGGCGCCGGCCACATTGCCGCCGACCGCACCCGCCACGAGTTGGATGATCAGTGTCACGATGTCCATAGGATCCCCCTTCCGATCCTTGGAGCGCCGTCGGGCGGTGCGGCGCATGAGACAACCGAATCGCCGAATCATCGGCACCGCACAAATAAAGATGCGCCTCGTCTCGTTTCTCCTCAAGAGATATTTGAGCGTGGACTTCGACGGCCGCCGGGCACCTGAAGAAGCCGCCGTGTCGTCGGGGAGCCTGTTCGCCGATTCTATTGGCTGATTTACGGGTGGCTACACTGAGTCGTGGAGATCGTTTCGGGACCGACCCAGGCACCGGCAGACGGGCCAGAGCGGGTCGGCCAGCCAAAGAAATTACGTTGCAATTTCGGCAATAAACTAATAATACAACTTTATTGGATTGATATTTTCGTCCCCGCTCAGAATCCTTGTTTAATAGCCGCCAGCCGGAGACCGCCGCATGCGCCGCCTTCTCGGATCCATTGTCGCCGCCGCGACGCTGCTCGCCCTTGCCGTCCCCGCCCAGGCCGAGACCGCGACGCTGCGGATCGCCCAGCAATTCGGCATCTCCTACCTGCCGCTGATCGTGGCCAAGCAGCAGAAGCTGATCGAGGCCGCGGCGGCCGAGGCCGGGCTGACGCCGCCGACGATCGAATGGATCCAGGTCAGCGGCGGCGCGGCGATGAACGAGGCGCTGCTGTCCGGCAGCCTGGACGTCGCCGCGGCCGGGGCGCCGCCGGCGATCACGCTGTGGGCCAAGACCCGCGGCTCGATCGACGTCAAGGGCATCGCCTCGCTCGGCTCGATGCCGATCTACCTGACCACCACCAACCCGCAGGTGAAGACCCTGGCGGACTTCACCGACAGGGACCGGATCGCCCTGCCGGCGGTGAAGGTCGGGTTCCAGGCGGTGGTGCTGCAGATGGCGGCGGCCCAGGCCTTCGGCGAGGACCAGGCGACGAAGCTGGACGATCTGACCGTCAGCATGTCGCATCCGGACGCGACCGCTTCCCTTCTGTCCGGCGGGTCCGAGGTCACCGCCAATTTCGGCGCCCCGCCCTTCCAGAACCAGCAGTTGCAGGACTCGAAGATCCACAGGGTGCTGAGCAGCTTCGACGTGCTGGGCGGCCCGCACACCTTCAACGTGATCTACGCGACCGGCGCCTTCTATGCCGAGAACCCGAAGACGGTGGCGGCGATCGTCACCGCGCTGGACCGGGCCGACCGGTTCATCCAGGACCACCCCGCCGACGCGGCGAAGCTGTACATCGCGGCCGAATCCTCGAAGCTGCCGGAGCCCTTCGTCGAGGCGCTGATCACCGCGCCCGACACGCGCTACACCGTGGCGCCCGAGAACATCCTGAAATTCGTCGACTTCCAGCACCGCATCGGCCAGATCGCCACCACCACTTCGGACTGGCGCGACCTGTTCTTCCCGCCGCTGCACGACCGGCAGGGCAGCTGAGATGGCGGCCCCTGCCCTCGCCCCTGCTCCCGAGACGGCCACGTCCCCGGCGCTGCGGCTGGAGGGCGTCACCCTGTCCTATGTCGCCGACGGCCGGATGGTGACGGCGGTCGAGGACGTGACCCTGGAGATCCGCCGCGGCGAGCGGCTGGTGCTGCTGGGCCCGTCCGGCTGCGGCAAGTCGAGCCTCTTGAAGAGCATCGCCGGCTTCCTGCCGCCCAGCGCCGGCCGGGTGCTGCTGGACGGGCGGCCGGTGTCGCGGCCCGGCCCGGACCGGATGATGGTGCTGCAGGATTTCGAGCAGCTGCTGCCCTGGCTGACGGTGCGGCGCAACCTGGTCGCGGCCTTGTCCTGGGCGAAACGCACCCGACGGGCCGAGGCCGAGGCGGCGGCCGACGACATGCTGCGGCGCGTCGGCCTGGCCCGCGTCGCCGACCAGTATCCGAACACGCTGTCGGGCGGCATGAAGCAGCGCGTGGCCATCGCCCGCGCCCTGGCGCTGCGGCCCGAGGTGCTGCTGATGGACGAGCCCTTCGCCGCGCTCGACGCCATGACCCGGCGGCGGATGCAGGAGGAGCTGCTGGCGCTGTGCGAGGCGACCGGGGTCACCACCCTGTTCGTCACCCATGCGGTCGACGAGGCGATCGTGATCGGCAGCCGGATCGTGGTGATGACCGCGCATCCCGGCCGAATCCGCGCCGTGCTCGATCTGCCGGGCGGCCGCGGCCCGGACCGCGGCGATCCGGCCTTCGCCGCGCTGGAGGCGCGAATCGGCGGGCTGATCACCGACCAGATCGGGGCGACGGAGGCCATCGATGGTTGACTATCAGGGCCTGCTGCAGGCCGGGTCGCCGCTGCGCCGGGTCGTGACCGACACTCCCGCGCGGCGGCTGCTCGGGATCGGGGCCTGGCGCCGCCTGCTGATCCTGGCAGCGCTGGCGGCGGTGTGGGAGGCGGCGGCGCGCCTGATCGGCAGTCCGCTGCTGCTGCCCGGCTTCCTGACCACGCTGTCCGCCTTCGGTGAGGGCCTGGCCAGCGGCGAGCTGCCGCTGCGCACCCTGGCCTCGCTGCAGGTGCTGGTGGCGGGCTACGCCATCGGCGTGGCCGCGGCGGCGATCCTGGCCGGGCTGGCCACGGCCAGCCGCCTGGGTGCGGAACTCCTGTCGACCCTGACCGCGATGTTCAACCCGCTGCCGGCGATCGCGCTGCTGCCGATCGCCCTCCTGTGGTTCGGTCTGGGCACGCCCAGCCTGCTCTTCGTCATCGTCCATTCGGTGCTGTGGCCGCTGGCCCTGGCCGCCCACTCCGGCTTCCGCGCGGTGCCGCGGCCGCTGGCCATGGTCGGGCAGAATCTCGGCCTCGGCGGCCTCGCCTATGTCGCCCGCATCCTGGTGCCGGCCGCCTTCCCGGCGATCCTGGCGGGCCTGAAGATCGGCTGGGCTTTCGCCTGGCGCACGCTGATCGCGGCCGAGCTGGTCTTCGGCGTCTCCTCCCGCTCCGGCGGGCTCGGCTGGTTCATCTACGTCAACCGCAACCAGCTGGAGACGGCGAATGTCTTCGCCGGCCTCCTCGCCATCATCCTGATCGGCCTGCTGGTCGAAAGCCTCTTGTTCCGCACCCTGTCCCGGCTCACCGTCGAGCGCTGGGGCACGCAGCACGCCTGAGACACAGAACGGAAACGCCGCCATGTCCAGCTTCACCACCCGTCCCCTGTCCGACCTGCTCGGCGTCGAGATCACCGGGCTCGACCTCGCCGCCGCGCCGGACGAAGCCACCTTCGCCCGGATCAAGGCGCTGTTCGAGGCGCATTCCCTGGTGGTGTTCCGTGACCAGCGGATCACGCCGCAGCAGCACATCGACTTCAGCCGCCGTTTCGGCGAGCTGGAGATCCATGTGCAGCACCATTTCCACCTGGCCGGGCACCCGGAGATCCTGATCGTCTCGAACGAGATGCGGGACGGGAAGCCGATCGGCCTCGCCGACGCCGGCCGCTACTGGCACTCCGACCTGTCCTACAAGGCCGAGCCGAGCCTGGGGTCCCTCCTCCACGCCCAGACCCTGCCGCCGGTCGAGGGCGACACGCTGTTCGTTAGCATGGCCGCGGCCTATGACGCGCTGGACGACGAGACCAAGGCGCAGATCGAGACCCTGACCGCGGTGCACGACTACAGCGCCCGCAACGTGGCCCAGCAGGCCAAGAGCTCGCTGCGGCCCGGTCTGACCGCGGAGCAGGCCAAAACCGTGCCGCCGGTGACTCATCCGGTGGTGCGGATCCACCCGGCCACCGGCCGCAAGGCGCTGTTCGTGAACGAGGGGTTCACCACCCATATCGTCGAGCTGGAGCGGCCGAAGAGCGACGCGCTGCTGCGTCGGCTGTTCGAGCACATGATCCAGCCGCAGTTCCAATACCGGCACCGCTGGCGGGCGCACGACCTGGTATTCTGGGACAACCGGGCGACCATCCATCTCGCCACCGGCTGCCCGCCGCACCTGGCCCGCACGCTCTACCGCACCACGGTGAAGGGCGACCGCCCGATCGGCCCGCGCGACCGGGCGGCGGCGTAAGGTCTACGCGTCAGCCTTCCAGCCGCGCATAGGCCGCGGCCGTGGCCTTGGCGCCCTGGCGGTACAGGGCGTCGAGGGCCCGGGTCACCGCGGCGCGGAATTGCGGGTTGGCAGGCAGATCGTCGCCGAACACGGCGCGGACGCCCAGCAGCGCCGACGCCAGCCGGTCGGCGACCGGCCCGGCCTCGCGGGCGATCGCCGCGAAATCGGCGGCCAGCGGATCGCGGACATCGATCGGCTTGCCGGCCTCATCGGTGCCGGCGACATAGCGCATCCAGGCGGCGACGCCGAGCGCGTGGCGGTCCACCGGCAGGCCGCGGGCCAGACGGTCGCGCACGGTGCCGAGCAGCCGCTGCGGCAGCTTCTGCGATCCGTCCATGGCGATCTGCCAGGTACGGTGCTTCAGCGCCCTGTTGCGGAAGCGGTCGATCAGCGAGCGCCTGTAGCCCGCGACATCGGCGCCGGACGGCAGGGTCAGAGTCGGGGTGGAATCCGCCATCAGCGCCTCGACGAAGGCGGCGATGCCCGGCTCCGCCATCGCCGCCGCCACCGTCTCGCAGCCGGAGAGATAGCCGAGATAGGCCAGCGAGGAGTGGCTGCCGTTGAGCAGCCGCAGCTTCATCGTCTCGTAGGGCGCGACCTCCGACACCAGCGTCGCCCCTGCCGCCTCCCAGGCCGGTCGGCCGGACAGGAAGCGGTCCTCGATCACCCATTGCAGGAAGGGCTCGGTGACGATCGGCCAGGCATCCTGGACCCCGAGCGCGGCGGCGATCCGGCCTCGATCCTCGTCGGTGGTGGCCGGCACGATGCGGTCGACCATGGTCTCGGGGCAGACGATCTCGCCCTCGACATAGGCGCCGAGATCGGGCGAGACCAGCGCGGCGAAGCGCGACAGGATGCGGTGCAGGGTGCGGCCGTTGGCCGGCAGGTTGTCGCAGCACAGCGGGGTGAAGGGCGCCAGCCCCTCCGCCCGGCGGCGGGCGATCGCCCGGGCCAGGATGCCGATGGCCGAGCGCGGCGCCTCGGGGTGGGCGAGGTCGTGGACGATGTCGGGGTGGCTCTCGTCCAGCCGGCCGGTGGCCGGGTCGTGGCAATAGCCCTTCTCGGTCACGGTCAGGCTGACGATGGCGACCGAGGGCCGGCACAGCGCGTCGAGCAGCGCCGCCGGGCTCTCCGGCGCCACCAGCACGTCGCGCACCGCACCGATCACGCGCAGCGCCTCGCCGTCGCTGTCGCGCACCGACAGGGTGTAGAGCCCGTCCTGCGGCACCAGCGCGTCGCGCGTGTCCGGACTGCGCAGGCTGGCGCCGAGGATGCCCCAGCGCCGGTCGCCCGTCGCCAGCACGTCGTCGGTGCAGACCGCCTGATGGGCGCGGTGGAAGGCGCCGATGCCGAGATGGACGATGCCGGTGGCGACCGCGTCGCGGTCATAGCCCGGCCGCGCCACCGATGCCGGCAGCCCGGCCAGGGCGGCCGTGCCGAGCCGGCGCGAAGACGCCATCGTCACGGGCGATACTCCTTGCGGCCAGAGGTCATCAGGCGAACACGGAACCGCATCGGCAGCGCCCTCTCCTACTCCGTTCCGCGGCGGCGCGGATTGCCGCCACATCATCTTCCTGTTGGGTCGGAATACTAGTATGGCGACTCCACCCCAGCAACCTTGCGCGGCTATATCCCGGCTTGGTGGAGTACGCCATGCTTTACTGCCCCGTCCGTCCGCCGAGGCCGCCGATCATGTCCGCCCGCGTGCAAGTGCAGTTCTCCGTCTCGACGCTGCGGCAGCCACAGCCGCCCTCCCCCTCGGCGCAGCGCGCCGCCATGCTCGACCATGTCGTGAGCCGAATCCTGGCCTGCGGGACCGGCCGGCTGCGCATCGGCATCGACGGCTTTACCGCCGCCGGCAAGACCAGCCTGGGCGATGAACTGGCGCAGCGCATTGCAGACCGCGGCCGCCCGGTGCTGCGCGCCAGTCTCGACGACTTCAAGAGGCCATGGCAGGACCGCCATCTCTATGACCGCGAATCCGGTGAGGGATACTACCGGAACGCCTATGACTATCACACGGTGAAGGAGCTGCTGCTTGACCCCATGGGGCCGGAAGGATCCGGCGAATGCGCGCTCTGCTGCATCGATCCCGTACCCAGATCGATCATCGCACCGAAACGACCCGCGCGGCGGAGGATGCGGTGCTGATCGTCGACGGCGTCTTCGCGTTCCGGCCGGAGATCGACGCCTTCTGGGATCTTCGCATCTGGCTTCAGGTCGATCCCGAGCTCAGCCTCAGGAGGGGGATCGAACGCGACCGGAGCTGGGCGGGGCCAGAGGCGGAAGCGCTGCATCGCAACCGGTATCAGGTCGCCGAACGGCTGTATCTGCTCGAAGCGGCCCCCACGGCCCGGGCCGATCTCGTGATCGACAACTCGAGCTTCGACCACCCGTCGATCCTGAGGTCGGGCAGGCCAGACGGATCTGCCGGCTTTCGAGCCTGAACAGTCGGCCGCCCCGGAGCGAGCCTTCCGCCAAACGAAAACGGGCAGCCCGGAGGCTGCCCGTTCATAGCCGGAATCCGGCCTTGCTTCAGGTATCCAGGAAGCTGCGCAGCTTGCGGCTGCGGCTCGGGTGCTTCAGCTTGCGCAGCGCCTTCGCCTCGATCTGGCGGATACGCTCGCGCGTCACCGAGAACTGCTGGCCGACCTCCTCCAGCGTGTGGTCGGTGTTCATGCCGATGCCGAAGCGCATGCGCAGCACCCGCTCCTCGCGCGGCGTCAGCGAGGCCAGGACGCGCGTGGTGGTCTCGCGCAGATTGGCCTGGATCGCGGCGTCCAGCGGCTGGACCGCGTTCTTGTCCTCGATGAAGTCGCCGAGATGGCTGTCCTCCTCGTCGCCGATCGGCGTCTCGAGGCTGATCGGCTCCTTGGCGATCTTCAGGACCTTGCGCACCTTCTCCAGCGGCATCAGCAGGCGCTCGGCCAGCTCCTCCGGGGTCGGCTCGCGGCCGATCTCGTGCAGCATCTGCCGGCTGGTGCGGACCAGCTTGTTGATCGTCTCGATCATGTGCACCGGGATGCGGATGGTCCGCGCCTGGTCGGCGATCGAGCGGGTGATCGCCTGCCGGATCCACCAGGTGGCATAGGTCGAGAACTTGTAGCCGCGGCGGTACTCGAACTTGTCGACCGCCTTCATCAGCCCGATGTTGCCCTCCTGGATCAGGTCCAGGAACTGCAGCCCGCGGTTGGTGTACTTCTTGGCGATCGAGATCACCAGGCGGAGATTGGCCTCGACCATCTCCTTCTTCGCCCGGCTCGCCTCCTTCTCGCCCTTCTGCACGGTCGAGACGATGCGGCGGTACTCCGAGATCGGCAGGCCGACCTCGTCCGAGATCTGGCTGATCTGGGTGCGCACCTTCTGGGCCGCGGCGCCGTTCTTCTCGACGAACTTGGCCCATTTCTTGTCGATGCCGCGCACCCGCTCGATCCAGTTCGGGTCGAGCTCGTGGCCGAAATAGTTCTCGAGGAAGGACTCGCGGGGGACCCCGGCGTCGGCGACCAGGCGCAGGAGCTGGCCCTCCAGGCCCATCAGCTTGCGGTTCTGGGCGTAGAGCTGCTCGACCAGCTGTTCGATCCGGACATTGTTGAGGTGCACGCCTTCCATCAGGCGGACCATGTCCTCCTTCAGCTTGTCGTATTTCGCGTCGGCCTGCTTGGAGATCGCCTCGCCCTTCTGGATCTGGGTCAGGCGCTGCTCCTGCAGCTTGTGCATCTTCTGGTAGGTCTGCTCGATCGCCTCGAAGGTGTCGAGCACCTGCGGCTTCAGCGCCTCCTCCATGGCGGAGAGGGAAATGCCGCCGTCGTCGTCCTCGCCGGCGCCGCCGCCCGCCGCGGCCTCGCCTTCGCCCTCCGACTCGGATTCGGCCTCGTCCTCGGCCTCGCTCTCGCCTTCGCTCATCGCCAGCGCCTCGCCGTCCGGGCTGGCGCCGTAGGTGGCGTCGAGGTCGATGATGTCGCGCAGCAGCATCTTCCCGTCCTTCAGGGCGGAATGCCACTCGATCATCGCGCGGATGGTCAGCGGGCTCTCGCAGATGCCGCCGATCATCATCTCCCGGCCGGCCTCGATCCGCTTGGCGATGGCGATCTCGCCCTCGCGCGACAGCAGCTCGACCGAGCCCATCTCACGCAGATACATGCGCACCGGGTCGTCGGTGCGGCCGACATCGTCGTCGTCCAGGTTGCCGGCCGCGCGGCCCTCGCCGTCGCTGTCGGCCGCAGCCGAGGCGTCGTCCGTCTCCTCGTTCTCGACGACGTTGATGCCCATCTCCGACAGGTTCGAGGTCACGTCCTCGATCTGCTCGGAGGAGGTCAGGTCCGGCGGCAGGGCGGCGTTCAGCTCGTCGATCGTGACGTAGCCGCGCTCCTTGCCCTTGGCGATCAGCTTCTTCACCGCCTGGACGGTCACGTCCATCATCGCGCCGTCCGCGCCATCCTCGCGCGTCTCGGCCGAATCCGCCGCCGTCACTGTCTTGGTTGCCATCTGCACCCGTGCCCCTTCACCCGCCGCCGTCGGGAGTGACCCGAAGTTGGCTCTCATACCTAAGCTTCCGCGCGCAAGGAAGGGGCACGACTCGGAACCCGGTCATGCCCCGCCGCGCCGCGGCGTCCATTCGATCCCTGCGGGCGGTCAGAATCCGCCCGGTATCGCCTGCCGACGCTCGATCTCCTGCCGCAGCCCGCGCCAACGTTCCAGCGCGGCCGCCGTGCCCTGCCTGGCCATGTCGCGCGCCGCATCCGCCAGCTCGCGCCTGAGGGCGCGCAGCTCGAGATGGCCCATGACCATGGACCAGCCGGCGCGAGCCTCCTCGGGAGGCGCTTCCGGCCGGGTGAAGGGCCATTTCCTGCGAATGCGGTCGACCAATGCCGGCGGCAGTCCATCGGCTTCGGGAACAGTCAGGTAGGTCCGAGTCGGCTGCGAATCAAGTCCGTCCGATTCGCCGCTCTGCGAATCACCGAGTCGCGCCAGCAGCGACTGGCGCAGCGAATCGAGGTCCGGATCGGCGATCTCGATCATGGCGAAGGCCTCGCCGACCTCTTCGCCCAGATCGGGATGGGCGGCGAGAAGGCACAGGAGGACGCAGATCGCCAGGCGGTCGTCCTGCTCGTCGCGGATCGATTGCGGCTTCGGCCCGACCGGCGCCGGCGGCTTGCCCGGCCGCCAGTCCCCGCCCTGTCGGCGCGGCCGGGCAGGAAAGGCTTCCTCGAACCGGGTCCGCAGCTCGGCCAGGTACTGGGCCTGCACCGCGGGATCGGCGATCCGCCGGGCCTGGGCCTCGACGCCGGCGCGCAGGCCCGCCCGCCCTTCCGGCGTGTCCAGCCGGTGCATCGTGGTCTGCCGGTCGTACAACACCCGGACCAGCGGCAGGGCGCCCTCCAGCACCGACTGCATGGCCGCGCCGCCGCCGGAGCCGCGGATCAGGCTGTCCGGGTCCTCGCCCTGCGGCAGGAAGGCGATCCGCGCGGAATGGTCCGGCCGCAGCTGCGGCAGGATCCGGTCCATCGCCCGCCAGGCGGCGCGCCGCCCGGCCTCGTCGCCGTCGAAGCACAGCACCGGCACCGGCGCCATCTTCCACAGCTCGACGATCTGCTCCTCGGTCAGGGCGGTGCCGAGCGGCGCCACCGCCGCCTCGAAGCCGGCGCGGACCAGCGCGATCACGTCCATATAGCCTTCGGCGACGATCACGGTCTGGCCCTGCGACGCCGCCTGGCGCGCCCGCGACAGGCCGTACAGCAGCTTGCCCTTGTGGAACAGCGGGTTGTCCGGGCTGTTCAGGTATTTCGGCCCGTCCCCCTCCATGATCCGGCCGCCGAAGGCGACGGTGCGGCCGCGCCGGTCGGCCACCGGGAAGATCACCCGATTGCGGAAGAAGGAATAGAGGTCGCGCCCGTCATCGGGCCGGCGGGCCAGCCCGACCTCCTCGATCATCGCGTCCTGGAAGCCCTGGCCGCGCAGATGCTTGATCAGCCTGCCCCCATCGCCGGGCGCGAAGCCCAGGCGGAAGCGGGAGACCGTTTCGTTGTCGAGGCCACGGCCCCTGAGATAGTCGCGGGCCGCCCGGCCGCCGGGGCCGCGCAGCTCGGCCTCGAAGAAGGCGCAGGCCGACTCGACGACGTCGTACAGGGTCTTCTGCCGCTCGAACCGGGCCCGGTCCTCGGGCTTCGTCTTCGGCACCTCCAGCCCCGCCTGGGCCGCCAGCATCTCCACCGTCTCCATGAAGGACAGGCGGTCGTGCTGCATGACGAAGCTGATGACGTCGCCATGGGCGCCGCAGCCGAAGCAGTGGAAGAAGCCCTTCTGGTCGTTGACCGTGAAGCTCGGCGTCTTCTCCTTGTGGAACGGGCAGCAGGCCTTGTACTCGCCCTTGGTGCTGCGCTGCAGCGGCACCCGCTTGCCGACCACGTCGGACACCTGGAGGCGGGTGCGCAGCTCGTCGAGGAAGCCGGGAGGAAGGGACATGCACGGGTTCTAGCGGGCGGGACCGCTTCAGCCTAACGCGATTCCCGCTCCGCAGGTCAGCGGTTCTCTGCAGGCGGGCCCCGTCCTCAGCCCAGCTGCGCCTTCACCGCGGCCGAGACCTTGGAGAAGTCCATTCGGCCGGCATAGCGCGACTTCAGCTCGGCCATCACCCGGCCCATGTCCTTCATGCCGGCGGCGCCGATCTCCTTGATCACCGCGCCGATCGCGGCCGCCGTCTCGGCCTCGTCCATCGCCTGGGGCAGGAAGCGCTCGATCACCGCGATCTCGCCCTGCTCCTTGTCGACCAGGTCCTGCCGGCCGCCCTTCTCGTAGAGGGCGATGCTCTCGCGCCGCTGCTTCACCATGCCCTGCAGCATCGACAGGATCT
Organism: Inquilinus limosus DSM 16000; assembly: GCF_000423185.1. Classification (GTDB taxonomy): domain Bacteria; phylum Pseudomonadota; class Alphaproteobacteria; order DSM-16000; family Inquilinaceae; genus Inquilinus; species Inquilinus limosus. The sequence continues at coordinate 14,482 of NZ_AUHM01000022.1, forward strand.
CCTCGTCCGGGATGCCGTCGGCGTTGCCCTTGGCGCGGGCGTCGATGTCCTTGGTCTTGAGCGCGGCGATGATCATCCGCACGGTCGAGAGCGTGCGCTCGTCCTTGGCCTTCATCGCCTGCTTCAGCGCGTCGGTGAACTGGGCGCGCAGCATGATCGGATCCTCCTGACAGAAGCGGCGCGGACTGTCGGCCATTCGGCCGACATAGACAAGAGTGAGGGCGGCCATTCTGCCGGCATAGGCAAGAGAAGGGGGCGGCCATTCCGCCAGCGCGGGCAAGAGGGGCTGGAATCTCGCCGCCGTCCGTGCTTTATGCCTGGAAATTCACACCCCGAGGTTGCCATGACCCACACCGCTCCGCCTCCCGGCGCCACTGCGGCGCTCGTGCTCGCCGACGGCACGGTGCTGTGGGGCCGAGGCATCGGGGCCACCGGCCGCGCCATCGGCGAGGTCTGCTTCAACACCTCGATGACCGGCTATCAGGAGATCATGACCGATCCGTCCTATGCCGGGCAGATCGTCACCTTCACCTTCCCGCATATCGGCAATGTCGGCGCCAACCCCGAGGACGTCGAGACCGGGACCACGGCGGCGCGCGGCCTGGTGCTGCGCGACGACATCACCGAGCCGTCGAACTGGCGCGCCACCCGCGACTTCGACGACTGGCTGCAATCCTTCGGCCTGATCGGCATCGCCGGGGTCGACACCCGCGCCCTGACCCGCCGCATCCGCGACGCCGGCGCCCCGACCGGGGTGGTGATCCACGCGCCCGACGGCGCCTTCGACATCGGCGCCGCCCTGGCCGAGGCCCAGGCCTGGCCGGGGCTCGAGGGCATGGACCTGGCGAAGGAGGTGTCCTGCACCCAGACCTATCGCTGGGGCGAGACGCGCTGGGCGCACGGCACCGGCTACGGCACGCTGGAAAACCCGAAGCGCAAGGTCGTGGCGATCGATTTCGGCGCCAAGCGCAACATCCTGCGCTGCCTGGCCTCGACCGGCTGCGAGGTCACCGTGGTGCCGGCGACGGCGACGGCCGAGGACGTGCTGAGCCACAGCCCCGACGGGATCTTCCTGGCCAACGGCCCGGGCGACCCGGCGGCGACCGGCAGCTATGCCGTGCCCACGATCAAGGCGCTGCTCGACACCGGGCTGCCGATGTTCGGCATCTGCCTCGGCCACCAGATGCTGGCGCTGGCGCTGGGCGGCCGCACCGGCAAGATGGCGCGCGGCCATCGCGGGGCCAACCACCCGGTCAAGGACCTGACCACCGGCAAGGTCGAGATCACCAGCCAGAACCACGGCTTCCAGGTGCTGCCGGAGAGCCTGCCGGACACGGTCGAGGTCACCCATGTCAGCCTGTTCGACGGCTCGAACGAGGGGCTGCGGCTGAAGGACCGGCCGGTGTTCTCGGTGCAGTACCACCCCGAGGCCAGCCCGGGACCGCAGGACAGCCACTACCTGTTCCAGCGCTTCGTCGACCTGATCGACGCGCGGAAGCGCTGATGCCGCAGCGCGAGCCGCCACGCCTGCTCGGCCCCAGGGTCGCCCTGACCCTGGCCGGACCGGCCGACGGCGCGGCGCTGGCCGCCTTCCACGACCGGGAGTGGGATTATCTCGGTCCCTGGATGCCGCCGCGCAGCGCCGCCTGGCGGACCGAGCCCTATTGGCGCCGCTGGGGCGCGGACGCGGCGGAGCTGTTCCTCGAGGACCGCGCCGTGCGCCTGGTGCTGCGCCTGCCCGACCAGCCGGAGGCCGGCATCATCGGGCAGCTGAACCTGAACATGCTGGCGCGCGGACCTTTCCAGGCCGCGACGCTGGGCTACCACCTGGCCGCGGCGCAGCAGGGCCAGGGCCTGATGCGCGAGGCGCTGGAGTTGGCGATCGCCTATGCCTTCGGCCCTCTGGGGCTGCACCGGCTGATGGCCAACCACCTGCCGGAGAACGCGCGCAGCGCCGCCCTGCTGCAGCGCCTGGGCTTCGCCCGCGAAGGCTATGCCAAGGACTATCTGTTCATCGGCGGGGCCTGGCGCGACCATGTGCTGACGGCCCTGACCAACCCCGATCCGGTCGATCCCCGGCCGGGTAGGCCCGGAACCCGCTTCCCCCGCCCGCCGTTGCTTTGACGACGGCCGGCCCGCTCCGCGGCCGGCGCGCAGCGCAGCGAGGAGGCGACATGCCGGACGACCGTCCTCCGCCGACGATCAACACCACCGAGGCCCGGCAGGGCGAATCCCGCGGCCGCATGCGCTGGGTGCTGCACCTGTCGCTCGGCCTGGCGATCGTGGTGCTCGGCGCACTTCTGCTCGGATGGGTGTTCTGACCGGGGCACAAGAAGAGGGCGGCCGCGAGGCCGCCCCAGTCTCCCTAGCCTGCCTTCGTTTCTACAGCCAATAGGGCGGCACGCGGTAATAGTCGTGCACTTGCCGCGCCCATTGCCGGTCGTCCCAGTCGAAGCCGTCGCCGACGTCGTGGGCCGGGGCGCCACGAAGCTGGTCCTCGGTGATGTCCAGCTCATAGGCGTCGAGCGCCTCGTTGTAGGTCAGCATCGACCACGGCAGGGCGTAGTAGTCCTCGCCGATGCCGAGGAAGCCGCCGAAGGTCATGACCGCATAGGCGACGCGGCCGGTCCGCTTGTCGATCATCACCCGCTGGATGGTGCCGATCCGATCGCCGTTCGGCCGCCGCACCGGGGTGCTCTCGACCTTGTCGCTGGCGATCAGCCGCTCGGTCTCGCGGGTGCGGAGATCCCGGTCTGCCTGGGTCTGCATGTCGCTCTCCCGCAGTTGTGGCCTCATCCCGGCAACGCCGCGTCGGACCCGCCGGTTCCCCGGAACCGGAGCGGATGGGCGGCGATTGACCAGGGAGACCGCCGTCCCCGGATATGCGAGGCCGTGACGATGAGCGATCCCAAGAAGCCGCCGCCGGACCCGACCCAGCCGCCGATCCCCAATCCGCGGCCGGACACGCCGCCCGACCAGCCGGGCCAGCCGCCGCCGGAAGTGCCGCCGGGAATCCCGCCCGAGCCGCCCCTGCCGGATCCGGTCCGGATGTGACGGCCCATGAAAAAGGCCGGCACCCGAAGGGTGCCGGCCCCACCGTCCTTGGCTGGTCGCGCGCGATCAGTAGCGCCAGTACCAGTAGGGACGGCGCCAGCTGTGGTCGCGCCAGCGCCAGTCGCGATGCTGCCAGTACCGGCGGTCGTGGCGCCAATGGTCGCGATACCACTCCCGGCGGTCGCGGCGCCAGTCGCGGTAGTCGCGCCGCCATTCGCGACGGTCGCGGCGCCAGTCGCGGCGGTCGCGCCAGTCCACCTTGGTGTTGAGCGACGTGTCCCCCTGGCCATGCCAGACCGCCGGCGTCGCCACAGGGGCAGGCGCCCGGTCCTGGGCGAGGGCGGCGCCCGAGGCGCCGGCGAGGAGCAGGGCCGCCGAAGCGGCCATGAGAACACGCTTCATACGAGACAACATAGGGGTGATCCCTCTTCCATCAACCGGCGATGTGCCCTGGGGAACAACAGCCGGCTCCCACACTTCACGCTCCACCCCGAAGACTCCGTCGCCGCCACCGGCAGTCGACACAAGCAATCACCAACAAACCGAGCCGCGATGCGGCCAAATTCCTTTTAAGCCACGAAGATATCAAAAAGAAGCCACAATTTGAATTCGCGATAGATTGCAATCGGACGCCAAAACTCAATTATCAACATAAAAGGAAGACCAGAACTCTGCGTTCCCAGTGATCGGGAGCGTCGTCGGCGGTCAGAGGATGGCGAGCGGCATCTTCCGCCGCGGCGGCGGGAAGGCCTGGTCCAGCGCCGCCAGATCGGCCTCGTCGAGGACGATATCCAGCGCCCGGCGGTGGTCGCGCAGGCGGTCGACCCGGCTGGATTTCGGGATGGCGACGACGCCCTGCCGGGTCAGCAGCCAGGCGAGCGCCACCGTGGCCGGCGCGACGTCGTGCCGGCTGGCGACTTCGCCGAGGACGGGGTGGCCGAGCAGCCGGCCCTGGCCGAGCGGGGAATAGGCCATCACCGGCAGGCCGCGCCGCTGGCACCAGGGCAGGAGGTCCCATTCGATGCCGCGCGCCGACAGGCTGTAGCAGACCTGGTTCGTCGCGGTGCGGTCGCCGCCCTTCTCGCCGGTCCAGGCCTCCATGTCGCCGAGATCGAAATTGCTGACGCCCCAGTCGACCACCTTGCCGTCGGCGCGCAAACGCTCGAAGGCCTCGATCGTCTCGGCATAGGGCACACGGCCCTGCCAGTGCAGCAGGTAGAGGTCGATCCGGTCGGTGCCGAGCCGGCGCAGGCTGCGCTCGCAGGCTTCGATCGCGGCGGTGCGGCCGGCATTGTGCGGATAGACCTTGCTGACCAGGAAGACCTCGTCGCGGCGGCCGCGGACCGCCTGGCCGACCACCTCCTCGGCCCCGCCCTCACCATACATCTCGGCGGTGTCGATCAGGGTCAGGCCGAGATCGATCCCGGCGGCCAGCGCCGCCGCCTCCTCCTTCGCCCGGCGCCGGTCCTCGCCCATGCCCCAGGTGCCCTGCCCCAGGATCGGCATGGCGGCGCCGGACGGCAGCGCCACGGTGGTCTCGCCCGCCGGCCGGCGGCGCAGGCCGGCCCCATCGCTGCTGCTCATGCGCATCCTCCTATTCCGCGATCGCCACCCGTCCCTGCGACGCCGCGCCGAGCGCGGCCAGGGTCCAGATCGCCAGCGCCTCCTGCCGGCCGCGGATCTCCGCCTGCCCGGCCGGCCCGAAATCGTCCAGCACCTCCCGCGGGCAGCCTTCGCGGGCGGCCTGGGAGACCGCGGCGTCGCTGGCCACCACCCGGGCGGCGAGGCGGCGGCTCAGCCGCTCCAGCCGGCTGGCGACGTTGACCGTGTCGCCGACGACGCCGAATTCCAGGCGCCGCTCGTCGCCGATATTGCCCATCACCACCAGGCCGTAATGCAGGCCGATGCCGACCTCGACCGGCGCGGCGCCGCGCCGTTGCCGCTTCTCGTTCCAGCGCTCGACCTCCGCGCACATCGCCCGGGCGCAGCACAGCGCGTTGCTGGCGTCGCGCGGGCCCGGCTGGGGCGTGCCGAAGGTCGCCATCACGCAGTCGCCGATATACTTGTCGATCGTGCCCTCATGGGCGAAGACCTGCTCGGCCATCCGCCGGTGGAAGCTGCGCAGCAGCGCCACCACCCGTTCCGGCGCCAGCCCTTCGGCCTGGCCGGAGAAGCCGACGATGTCGACGAACAGGATCACCGCCGGCTGCCGCTGGATCTCGCCCAGCGGCGCTGCCGAGGCGGCGAGCCGGCCGACCAGGTTGGGCGAGAAGTAGCGCGACAGCGCCGCCTTGGCCGCCTCCATCCGCGCCACCCGCCCGACCAGCCGGCGCGACCGCCACACGGCCAGCGCCAGGACCAGTGTCATCAGCACCAGGATGACGGTCTGGATCATCCACAGGGTGCTGCTGACGGCGTGCGGGTCGAGCGACATCGCGATGCGCTTGCCGTCGGCGCCGGGGCCCTCGACCACGTCGCTGGCGCTGGTGACGATGCTGTCGGGCCGCGTCGCCAGCCAGGCGAAGCCGAGCGACCAGGACACGGTCAGCGTCCCGCCGACCAGCAGCACCAGCTTCGGCGAATAGCTCAGCGCCACGCCGCACAGGAACAGCAGCAGGAACAGGAAGTTGGGGATGCGCTGGGTGAACTGGACCGGCACCTCGGAGCCGAACAGCGGGTTCGGCGCCACCATCACGAAGGTCAGCAGCACCGCGTCGAGCACCAGGAAGGCGCCGACGCCCCAGACGCCGATGCGGCCGCGCCGCTGCAGCAGATACGGGATCAGCCCGAGGCCGAGGAAGGCGGCGATCACGCCGAGATAGGCGATCGACCGTTCGGCCGGGATCGACAGCACGACATAAAGCGCCAGCAGCGCCGACACCAGGACGCGGCCGTAGAAGACATAGGAGAGGCCGTCCCGCTCCTCCCGCTCCATGGCGCCCCGGATGCCGCCGGGCGTCGCCTGCGCCGGCTCGGCCATGCCGTCCTCCCAGCCTGATGACCCGCTGCAGATAGGGCGTCGGAGCGGCTTTCGCCAGGGTGCGGATGACGTCAGATCGCCCCAGCCCTGCGCCGATGGGCTTTCCCCCATCGCCATCCTTCCTTATAAGAGCGCGCTCCTTCGGGAGCGTGCCCCCCGTACCCAGCAGGCCGCCCCCATGCCCAAGCGCACCGACATCCGCTCGATCTGCATCATCGGCGCCGGACCGATCGTCATCGGTCAGGCCTGCGAGTTCGACTATTCCGGCGCCCAGGCCTGCAAGGCGCTGAAGCAGGAGGGCTACCGCGTCATCCTGGTCAACTCCAACCCGGCGACGATCATGACCGATCCGGAGCTGGCGGACGCGACCTATATCGAGCCGATCACGCCGGAGATCGTGGCCCGCATCCTGGAGGCGGAGAAGCCGGACGCCCTGCTGCCGACCATGGGCGGGCAGACGGCGCTGAACACCGCCATGGCCCTGGCCGAGGACGGCACGCTGGAGCGGCTGGGGATCGAGCTGATCGGGGCCAAGCGCGAGAGCATCGAGAAGGCCGAGGACCGCGCCAAGTTCCGCGAGGCGATGGACGCGATCGGGCTGGAATCGCCGAAGAGCGCCGTGGTCCATTCCGTGGACGAGGCGCTGCGGGCGCTGCCCAATGTCGGCCTGCCGGCGATCATCCGCCCGTCCTTCACCCTCGGCGGCACCGGCGGCGGCATCGCCTACAACCGGGTCGAGTTCGAGGAGATCGTCCGCTCCGGCCTCGCGGCCAGCCCGACGCATGAGGTGCTGATCGAGGAATCGGTCCTCGGCTGGAAGGAATACGAGATGGAGGTGGTCCGCGACCGGGCGGACAACTGCATCATCATCTGCTCGATCGAGAACGTCGATCCGATGGGCATCCACACCGGCGACAGTGTCACCGTCGCCCCGGCCCTGACGCTGACCGACAAGGAATACCAGCGGATGCGCGACGCCTCGATCGCGGTGCTGCGCGCGATCGGCGTCGACACCGGCGGGTCGAACGTGCAGTTCGCAGTCGACCCCGAGACCGGCCGCATGGTCGTGATCGAGATGAACCCGCGGGTCAGCCGGTCCTCCGCCCTGGCGTCGAAGGCGACCGGATTCCCGATCGCCAAGGTCGCGGCCAAGCTGGCGGTCGGCTACACGCTCGACGAGCTGGCCAACGACATCACCAAGGTCACCCCGGCCAGCTTCGAGCCGACGATCGACTATGTCGTCGTCAAGATGCCGCGCTTCACCTTCGAGAAGTTCCCGGGCGCCGAGCCGACCCTGACCACCAGCATGAAGTCGGTGGGCGAGGCGATGTCGATCGGCCGCAGCTTCCCCGAGGCGCTGCAGAAGGCGCTGCGGTCGATGGAGACCGGGCTGACCGGCCTGGACGAGATCGAGATCCCGGGCGTCGCCATGGACGCGCCGGACCCGCAGGTCGTCCGCGCCGCCCTGGCCCGCCCGACCCACGACCGCCTGCTCGTCATCGCCCAGGCCATGCGCCTCGGCCTCGGGGTCGAGGAGATCCGCGCCGCCTGCAAGTTCGACCCCTGGTTCCTGCGCGAGATCGAGCGGATCGTCGCGGCGGAGGAGGAGGTGCGGCGCTACGGACTGCCCGAGGACGCCCAGGGCTTCGCCCGGCTGAAGCGGCTCGGCTTCTCCGACGCCCGGCTGGCGAAGCTGGCCGGCGTCAGCGAGGCGGAGGCCGCCTCCGCCCGCCGCGGCCTCGGCGTGACGCCGGTCTACAAGCGGATCGACACCTGCGCCGCCGAGTTCGCCTCGGCCACGCCCTACATGTACTCGACCCACGAGGCCGGCTTCGACGACGGCGAGTGCGAATCCGACCCGACCGACCGCGAGAAGATCGTCATCCTCGGCGGCGGCCCGAACCGGATCGGCCAGGGCATCGAGTTCGACTATTGCTGCGTCCACGCCGCCTACGCGCTGAAGGAGGCCGGCTACGAGACCATCATGGTCAACTGCAACCCGGAGACGGTGTCGACCGACTACGACACCTCGGACCGGTTGTATTTCGAGCCGCTGACCGCCGAGGACGTGATCGAGCTGATCCGGGTCGAGCAGGAGCGCGGCACGGTCAAGGGCGTGATCGTCCAGTTCGGCGGCCAGACGCCGCTGAAGCTGGCGCACGACCTGCAGGCCGCGGGCATCCCGATCCTCGGCTCGCCGCTCGATGCGATCGACCTGGCCGAGGACCGCGAGCGCTTCCGCGACCTGCTGGACCGGCTGGGCCTGCGCCAGCCGAAGAGCGGCATCGCCCGCTCCGCCGAGGAGGCGGAGGCGATCGCCCAGGAGGTCGGCTTCCCCTGCCTGATGCGCCCGTCCTACGTGCTGGGCGGCCGGGCGATGGAGATCGTCTACGACCTGCAGGGGCTGCGCCGCTACATCACCACGGCCGTGAAGGTCTCCGGCCGCAACCCGGTGCTGATCGACCGCTACCTGCAGGACGCGATCGAGGTCGATGTCGACGCGGTGCGCGACGGCGAGCAGGTCTATGTCGCCGGCATCATGGAGCACATCGAGGAGGCCGGGATCCATTCCGGCGACAGCGCCTGCGCCCTGCCGCCCTATTCCCTGCCCGCCTTCGTGGTGCGCGAGATCGAGCGCCAGACCCGGATGCTGGCCGACGGCCTCGGCGTCATCGGCCTGATGAACACCCAGTACGCGGTCAAGGACAACGAGGTCTACGTCATCGAGGTCAATCCCCGCGCCAGCCGCACCGTGCCCTTCGTGGCCAAGGCGACCGGCACGCCGATCGCCAAGATCGCGGCCCGGGTGATGGCCGGCGAGAAGCTGGCCGACTTCCCCCTGACCGGACCGACCCCGCCCTACACCGCGGTGAAGGAGGCCGTGTTCCCGTTCAACCGCTTCCCCGGCGTCGACGTGATCCTGGGGCCGGAGATGAAGTCGACCGGCGAGGTCATGGGCCTGGACCGCGACTTCGGCCGCGCCTTCGCCAAGAGCCAGCTGGGCGCCAACCAGAAGGTGCCGCTGTCGGGCACGGTCTTCATCTCGGTCAAGGACCGCGACAAGCCGGCGATCCTCCCGATCGCCCGCCGCATCGCCGAGCTGGGCTTCGAGATCCTGGCCTCGACCGGCACCGCCAAGGCCCTGGAGGAAGGCGGCCTCAAGGTCCGGCGCATCAACAAGGTGATGGAAGGCCAGCCGCACATCGTCGACGCCATCCTGAACGGCGAGGTCCAGCTGGTGTTCAACACCACGGACGGCGCCCAGACGGTGCGCGACAGCTTCGGCTTGCGCCGCGCCGCGCTGGTCAATAACATCCCTTACTCGACGACCGTGGCCGGGGCGCGCGCGACCGTGGAGGCGATCGCCGCGCTGAAGGCCGGGGCGCTTGAAGTCGCCCCGCTGCAATCCTACCTAGGTTCGGCGCGGTAGCACCGGGGGCAGGGATACGAGCAGGTCTGGAAGGCCGGCGTCCTTGACGCCGGAGGTACCGCTTTTTGGCTTTTTGGGACTGGAGCGCGATGGAAAAGGTGCCGATGACCGCGGCGGGGTACAACCGGCTGCAGGAAGAGTTGAAGCATCTGAAGAGCGTGGCGCGGCCCGAGGTGATCAAGGCGATCGCGGAGGCGCGCGAGCATGGTGACCTGTCCGAAAACGCGGAATACCACGCGGCGCGCGAGCGCCAGAGCTTCATCGAAGGCCGGGTGATGGAACTCGAGGACCGGATCAGCCGGGCCGAGATCATCGACACCTCGAAGCTGTCGGGCGACACCATCAAGTTCGGCGCCACCGTGACGCTGGCGGACGAGGACACCGACGAGGAGATCACCTACCAGATCGTCGGCCAGGACGAGTCCGACATCAAGGAGGGCCGCCTGTCGATCACCGCCCCCCTGGCGCGCTCGCTGATCGGCAAGGCCGAGGGCGACCAGGTCGAGGTCACCACCCCCGGCGGCTCCAAGAGCTACGAGATCGTCACGGTCCAGTTCGTCTGACCACCGATCCTCTTTGCATTGCGCAGCGGCCCCGCTTCGGCGGGGCCGCTTCCGTTTCGGCTCCGCCCATCGGAGCGGACCGGCCATTCCCACCGGACCGGTCCTGTGGTATACGCCGCGCATGACCCACGCTCTGCGATATCCATGCGAAAAATCCACCTTCTGATCGGAAGGGTGGCAGAGCGGTCGTGCGTCGGTTTTCCAAGCCGCAGTTAACATTCAGCCCCAGCGAGAGTCCGGTGCCCCTTCCCTGTCCGGGAATGGTGCGTCCGCTGGGCCGGCTTTCCGGCTTCTCCGCCAGCCTTCCGCGGCCCACGGGCTCGCCTATCGGTGAAGGCAAGGCGCTGTAAACGCCCCGCTCGCGCTGTGGTGGTTCGACTCCATCCCCGTGGACCAGACCTCCCGGATCCGTCCGGTGGATCCGACAGGACAGGATCGATGGCGAATTCCGGCGCGGCGGCACCGTCGAGGGACGTCGCGCCATCCCTTGTCGTCATCGGCGGTGCAGGCAGGCCGTAAGGGCGGCGCGCCGGAACCTTGACGCGCCGTTCGACCCGGCCGTCTGCACCGCATCACCTGTGCCCTGCTTCAGCGGGGTCGGTTGCCTTGACGACAGCTGTCATGCGGCCGGTCGCGGCACCGGTCCGCCGCCGGATCTCCAGGAACACCAGACCCGCCAGACTGCCGAGGCCGGCCGTCAGCCAGAGGGCCGGCGCAGGCCCCAGCCGGCCCAGCAGAGCGGCGAACAGGAACGGCGCCAGGGCAGAGACGATGTGGACGATGCTGGAGATCCAGCCGAGGCGCTCGGCATAGCCGGACCGCCCGAACAGCGCCAGCGGCACCGTGCCGCGGACGATGCTGTTCAGCCCGGATCCCAGCCCGAACAGAACCGCGAAGCCGACCGCCGCCGCCAGGGCGGGCGCGCCGAGCAGCAGCAGGCCGAGCGCCAGCGGCGGCAGGACGGTGGCGATGATCGCCAGGCTGACCGGGCTGGCGCGGCGGCCGGCGGTCATGGTCAGGAACCGGCTCAGCACCTGTGCCGGGCCGAAGAGGCTGCCGACCAGCAGGCTGCCGGCGCCCAGGCCGATCGCCCCGAGCAGCGGGACCATATGCACCAGCACGGCCGAGGAGACGAAGCCGGCGAGCGAGAAGCCGGTCATGGTCAGCACCAGCAGAGCGCGCTGATCCTGGCGCCAGGCCCCGTCACCCTCGGGAACCGCGACGGCCTCGGCCGGATGCGCCGCCGGGCCGGTCGCCCGGGCGAGGCCGCGGAGCCAGAGATGGACGGGCAGGCACAGGAGCAGGTGCAGCGCCGCGAAAACGAGATACACCTCGCGCCAGGCCAGGTGGTCCTGCATCGCCGCTGTGAGAGGCCAGAACAGGGTCGAGGCGAAGCCGGCGATCAGGGTCAGATGGGTGATGCTGCGCCGGGCGCCGAAGCCGGCGACCTGGACCAGGGCCGGGAAGGCCACCTCGTAGAGAACAAAGGACGACGCCAGCTGGATCGCGATCAGCCCGAGGGCGAAGCCGACCGGCCCGGGCGCTAGGGCGCAGCCGATCAGGGCGAGCGCCGAGGCCGCCGATCCGAACGCCATGATCCGGCCGGCGCCATGCCGGTCGACCCACCGGCCGCATCTGGGGCCGATCAGCGCCCCGATCAGGAGGGCAGCGGAAAAGGCGCCGTAGACGCGATCCAGTCGCCAGCCGATATCGGCGGCCATCCCGGCGGCCAGGATGCTGAAGCTGTAGTACAGCGTGCCGTAGCCGATGATCTGGGTCAGCCCGAGCCCGGCCACGGCGGCGAGCAGGCGCCGCCCCGAGACCGGACCGGCCGCGCCGGTCGCTCCAGCCATGACCAGGTTTCCCCCTGAGGCCTATCCGCAGCAGGCGGATGCCGTGGCGGACTCGGCCGGTGCGGCGGGGCCGCAGCAGGTCGCCGCCTCCGTCTTGCGGCCGGGACCGTTGCAGACGCCGGTCTCCGGCAGCACCAGCTCGACCCGCCGCGCCGCCTCGTGGTCCCCGGCCAGATGGGCCGCGACCGATCGCGCCTGCTCATATCCGGTCGCGAGCAGAAAGGTCGGGGCTCGGCCATAGGCCTTCATGCCGATGATGAACAGGCCGGGCTCCGGCTGCGCCAGCTCGGCCGCGCCATGCGGGCGGACGGTGCCGCAGCTGTGCTCGTTCGGGTCGATCAGCGGCGCCAGCGCCCGGGGGCAGTCGAGCGCCGGGTCGAGGTCGAGGCGCAGCTCGGCGAGGATCGACAGGTCCGGCCGCAGCCCGGTCGCCACCACCATCTCGTCGGCCTCGATGCCGCGCACGGCCCCGTCCTGGTCGCCGAGGACGCGCAGGCCGTTCCCGGCCGCCTCGATCGCATCGACCGCGAAGGGCGCGACGATCTCATAGGTCCCCGCCTCCGCCAGCGCCCGCAGGCGCAGGCCGAGGGCGCCGCGGCGCGGCAGCTGGTCGGCCTCGCCGCCGCCGAACAGCTTCGCCCGGTCGGTATTGCGGAAGGCCCAGACGATGCTCGTGCCCGGTGCCTCCCGGGCCAGATCGGCCAGGTCGAGCAGCGTGCCTGTGGCGGAATGGCCGCTGCCGAGGACGAGGATGCGGCGGCCGGCATAACGGTCGCGCTCGCGGCCCAGCACGTCGGGCATGCCGTAGCGGATGCGGGATGCGGCCGCGCGCTCGCCGACCGCCGGCAGGCCGCTGGCGCCGGCCGGATTCGGCGAGGACCAGGTGCCGGAGGCGTCGATCACCGCCCGCACGAACAATCGCCCTTCCCGCCCCTCGTCATCGACATACCGCACCTCGAACGGCCGGTCTTCCCGTCCGGCAGTCCGGACCTTGCCGAGGCCGGCGCGGGCGATGCCGGTGACCCGCGTGCCCAGGCGCAGGCGGCCGGCGACCTCCGGCGTCGCGGCCAGCGGGTCGAGATAGCGCTCGGCCAGGTCCCGGCCGGTCGGATAGCCGGCCTCGTCCGGATGCGTCCAGCCATGCCGCCGCAGCAGCGCGACCGCGGTCCGGTCGGTGCTGTACCCCCAGGGCGAGAACATCGGGACATGGCCCCAGTCGCGCACCGCGGCGCCGACCACCGTGCCGGCCTCCAGAACCACGGGCTCGATCCCGTAGCCGAGCAGATGCACCGCGGCGGCCAAGCCCACCGGTCCCGCGCCGATGATCGCGACCGGCAGCTCCGACGGCGCGGCGGTCTCGAGCGCCATACGGTCCGACGAGACAAGAGGACGATTCATCTCGCATCTCCTTTGGCTTCTAGGCATTGATGGTCGATGTATTGAGGCAAAAAAGAGAGGCTGCTATCCGCAGCAGCCTCCGCCGCTGCCCTGCCGCTCGATCACCTGGCCGGTCTCGGTCAGCACCTGGGTGACCTCGAGCCAGGCCTCGACGCCGACCCGGAAGGCTTCCCGCCCCTTCTCGGTCAGGGTGTAGGTCTTGCGCGGGCGGCCGGAGACGACGCTGCTCTCGACCGTGACATAGCCGCCCTCCTCGAACTCGCGCAGCACCGGGTAGATCGTGCCCTCGGTCGGGGAGCAGCAGCCATTCGTCGTCAGTTCCACCGCGCGGGCGATGTCGTAGCCGTGCATCGGCCGGTCGTGCAGCACGCGCAGGATGAAGAACTTGGACAGGCTCATCTTGATCGTGCCGGCCCAGTAGGACCGGCTGGTGTAGTCGACCGCGGGACGGGCGACGGCGGAGAGTTTGCGGGCTTCGGTCATGCGCCGATCCTCATACCTTGATGGTCGATGAGTCAAGGGATAATGTATGCGCATTCCAGCCCGGCCGGGAAACCCGATGATCCGCCTCGCCACGCCGGAGGACGCCCCTGCCCTCCAGGCCATCTATGCCCCGATCGTCGCCGAAAGCGCGATTTCCTTCGAGCTGGCGCCGCCCACGGCGGCAGAGATGGCCGACCGCATCCGCGGCACGATCCCGGCCCATCCCTGGCTGATCATGGAACAGGACGGCCGGATCCTGGGCTATGCCTATGCCGGCCCGCACCGGACGCGGCCGGCCTATCGCTGGTCGGTCGACGTCAGCGTCTATGTCGCCGAGGCCGGGCGACGGCGAGGCATCGGCCGCGCCCTCTATGAGCGGCTGTTCGAGCTGCTGCGGCGGCAGGGCTACCACTCCGCCTTCGCCGGCATCGCCCTGCCGAACCCGGCCAGCGTCGCCTTGCACGAGGCGGTCGGGTTCGTGCCGCTCGGCGTCTACCGCGACGTCGGCTTCAAGCACGGCGCCTGGCACGACGTCGGCTGGTGGCAGCGCCCGATCGGCGACCGGCCGGATCAGCCGGCCGAACCTCGGCCGGTGACCGAGGTCCTGGACTGATCAGATCGCCCGGCGCTCATACCAACCCCGCGTCGCCGTCACCAGGCGTACCACCGACAGCATGACCGGCACCTCGACCAGTACGCCGACCACGGTGGCCAGCGCCGCGCCGGAGTCGAGGCCGAACAGGCTGATCGCGGCCGCCACCGCCAGCTCGAAGAAGTTCGACGCGCCGATCAAAGCCGCCGGCGCCGCGACGCACCAAGCGACGCCGAGCCGCCGGGACAGCCAATAGGCGATGCCGGCGTTGAGATAGACCTGAACCAGGATCGGCACGGCCAGCAGCAGGATCACCAGCGGCTGGGCCAGGATGTGCTCGCCCTGGAAGCCGAACAGCAGCACCAGCGTCGCCAGCAGGGCCGCGAGCGACAGCGGCTGCAGCACCGCCAGCGTCCGGCGCAGCGCCGGTTCGCCGCCCGCGGCCAGCAGCAACCGGCGCCAGAGCTGCGCCGCCGCCACCGGCACGACGATGTAGAGCAGCACCGACAGCAGCAGCGTGTCCCAGGGCACGGTGATCGAGGCGACGCCGAGCAGCAGTCCGACCAGCGGCGCGAAGGCGAAGACCATGATCAGGTCGTTCAGCGCCACCTGGCTCAGCGTGTAATGCGGCTCGCCCTCGCACAGGTTGGACCAGACGAAGACCATGGCGGTGCAGGGCGCGGCGGCCAGCAGGATCAGCCCGGCGATGTAGGACGGGATCTGGTCCGGCGCCAGCCAGGGCGCGAACAGATGGCCGATGAACAGGCTGCCCAGCAGCGCCATCGAGAACGGCTTGACGCCCCAGTTGACGAACAGGGTCACGCCGACGCCGCGCCAATGCTCCTTCACCTGGCCGAGGGCCGCGAAGTCGATCTTCAGCAGCATCGGCACGATCATCGCCCAGATCAGTACCGCCACCGGCAGATTGACCTTCGCAGCCTCCGCCGAGGCGACGAGCGCGAAGAAGCCCGGCGCCACCGCGCCGAGGCCGATTCCGGCGACGATGCAGAGCGCGACCCAGAGGCTGAGATAGCGTTCGAAGAGTCCCATGGGCGGGGCTGCCGGCGCGGGCCCGGCCGCGGTGGTTTCGGCGGTCATCACGGATCCGATCGGTCGGAGGGAAGGATCAGGCGCGCTTGCCGGAGGCGTCGACGACCAGCTCGCCGTCCTCCTTGCGGAACTCGCCCCGCTGCGGCGCCGGCAGGATGTCCAGCACCGTCTCCGATGGGCGGGCCAGCTTCACCCCCCGCTCGGTCACGACGATCGGGCGGTTGATCAGGATCGGATGCGCCATCATCGCGTCGAGCAGCTGGTCGTCGGTGAGCTCCGGATTGTCGAGGCCGAGTTCGTGGTAGGGCGTGCCCTTCTCGCGCAGCACCGCCCGCACCGGGACACCCATGCGGCGGATGAGATCAGCCAGCTCGGCCCGGCTCGGCGGCGTCTTCAGATACTCGATGACCGTCGGCTCGATGCCGGCGTTGCGGATCAGGCCGAGGACGTTGCGCGACGTGCCGCAGGCCGGGTTGTGGTAGATCGTGACCGCGCTCATGACGATGCCGGTTCCTTCTGGGTCTGGCCGATCTCACGCAGCCGATGCCCGAGCGAGATGCGGTCCAGCGACCGCAACGGCAGGCAGGTGAAGATCGAGATGCGATTGGACAGCAGGCGATAGGTCTCGGCGAAGGCGAGGCCGATCTCGGACTCCTTGCCCTCGACCGCGGCCGGGTCCGGCACGCCCCAATGGGCGCTCATCGGCTGGCCGGGCCAGACCGGGCAGACCTCGTTCGCGGCGTTGTCGCAGACGGTGAACACGAAATCGAGCCGTGGGGCGTCCGGGCCGGTGAACTCCTCCCATCCCTTGGAGCGGAGACCGCTGACGTCGTGATGGCTGTGCTCGAGCACCGCTAGGGCGCGGGGATGAACCCGGCCCTTGGGCTGGCTGCCGGCGGAGAAGGCCCGGAACCGGCCCTGCCCGACCCGGTTCAGGATCGCCTCTGCGATGATCGAGCGGGCGGAGTTTCCGGTGCAGAGGAACAGCACGTTGAAGACGGGATCGCTCATGCCACACCTCCCGATGCCGATGGCGCGGGAACGCAGCCGCAGCTCGCCTGCTCGATCACGTCCATCAGCGGCGCGCAGATCTCCGGCCGTCCGTGGCAGCAATCCTGCACCAGGAAGGACAGCAGGGCCCGTACGCCGTCGAGATCGGCGGAGTAGATGATCGACCGGCTTTCCCGCCGCGACCGGATCAACCCGGCGCGGGCGAGGATGCCGAGATGGGTCGACAGCGTGGTCGCGGGCACGCCGAGCCGTTCCGCCACGGCTCCGGCCGGCACCCCGTCCGGCCCGGCCTGGACCAGCAGGCGGAAGACCGCCAGGCGGGTGGACTGGGCAAGCGCCCCAAGGCCTTCGATCGCTGCATTCTCATCCATATTTCGAGAATAGCAGAAATATGGAATTGGAGCAAGCTCGCTCGGATGTGGACCTATCGCGCTTTTGTCTAATCCATTGAACTCATTCGCGAAATCCACAGGCGAGCACGCCAAATGTCACTTCGGCGATACGAATGTTAAATCGAATCGTCATCATCCCCCTGTAGGGAACGATCCCGTCGCCGCCGCCGTGGGGCGTGCAGGGGCGGCCAAACGGGAGACACACATGACCGTCGTGACCAAGCTGTCGGCGGCCGCCTTCGCGCTGGCCGCCGCCGCGGCATTCGCACAGCCGGCCCAGGCCGAGCGCACCAAGTTCGAGTTCTGGTACGGGCTGACCGGGGACCTGGAGCAGCGGGTGCAGGACACCTGCAAGCGCTTCAACGACAGCCAGGCCGATTACGAGATCGTCTGCGTCGGCCAGGGCGGCTATCCGAATGCGGTGCAGAACGCCATCGCCGCCTACCGGGCCCAGAAGCAGCCGACCGTGGTGCAGGTGTTCGACGCCGGCACGCTGGACCTGATGCTGTCCGGCGCCTATGTCCCCGCCCGCAAGCTGATGGCCGACAACGGCTACGACATCAAGTGGGACGACTATTTCGGCGGCATCGCGAACTACTACGCGACGTCAAAGGGCGAGCTGATGTCGTTCCCCTACAACTCCTCGACGGCGCTGTTCTACTGGAACAAGGACGCCTTCGCCAAGATCGGCCGCGACAAGGGCCCCGAGACCTGGGAAGACGTCGAGCAGATCGCCCGGCAGCTGAAGGCCGCCGGCTACGACTGCCCGCTGGCCTTCAACTTCGACCCCTGGCCGACGCTGGAGCAGTTCTCGGCGATCCACAACCAGCCGATCGCCAGCAAGAACAACGGCTATGACGGGCTCGACGCCGAGCTGGTCTTCAACAAGACCAAGTTCGTCGACCATGTCGCCTTCATCAAGAAGATGTACGACGAAGGCCTGTTCGTGCTGAAGACCAAGGAAGGCGGCCAGGACGTTGTCCCGGCCTTCGCCTCCGGCACCTGCCAGATGACGCAGTCCTCGGTCGCCGATCACGGCACCATCGGCAAGCTGGCCGCCCCGGACATGCATTGGGACGTGGTCAAGCTGCCGGTCTGGGCCGGCACCGAGCGCAAGAACTCGCTGGTCGGCGGCGCCTCGCTGTGGGTCCTCGCCGGCAAGTCCGACGCCGAATACAAGGGCGCGGCGTCGTTCCTGAATTTCCTGGCCCAGCCCTCCTCGGTCGAGTGGTGGTCGACCGTCACCGGCTACATCCCGGTGACCAATTCCGGCTTCCAGGCGATGAAGGCCGAGGGCTTCTACGACAAGGCGCCCTACAAGGGCCGCGAGCTGGCGATCGAGAGCCTGACCTACACCCCGACCACCCCGATCTCCCGCGGCATCCGCCTCGGCGGCTACATCCAGATCCGCAAGGAGGTCCAGGACGCGCTGCAGGCGATCATCAGCGGCAAGGTCTCGGTGCAGGACGGCCTCGACCAGGCGGTGGAGCGCGGCAACGCGATCCTGCGCCGCTTCGAGAAGACCTACGCCGGCAAGCAGCTGCTCTGACCGGCGCCGCCGCCCTCACCCTCTCGGCCCACGGGAGGGTGAGGGACGGCAGGTCCCTTTCCATCCCCATACTTCACCAGTCGCCTCGGACCCGATGGAAAAACGCGCCTTCTTCAAGAACCGGACGCTGGCCTGGCTCCTGATCGCACCGCAGCTGCTGCTGGTGTTCCTGTTCTTCTACTGGCCGGCCGGCGAGGCGCTGTACTGGGCCTTCACCCTCGAGCAGCCCTGGGGCGGCGGCAATGAATGGGTCGGGCTGGAGAATTTCCGGGCGCTGTTCCAGGACGGAGCCTATTGGGGCTCGATCGGCGTCAGCTTCGGCTACGCCCTCCTGGCCACCGGCATTGCCATGGCCGGCGCTCTGGTCCTGGCGCTCTTCGTCGACCGGCAGCTGCGCGGCTTCCAGGCCTACCGCTCGGTCTTCGTCTGGCCCTATGCCATCGCCGCGCCCGCCGCCGCCGTGGCCTTCCGCTTCATCTTCGCGCCCGAGAGCGGGATGATCGGGGCGCTGAACGCCCTCTGGCCCGGCCTGTGGAACCCGGTGCTGAACGCCACCCAGGCCCTGATCATGGTCGTGCTGTGCCACGCCTGGATCTGGATCGGCTACAATTTCATCTTCTTCCTGGCGGCGCTGCAGTCGATCCCCCGCAGCCTGATCGAGGCCAGCGCCATGGATGGGTCGGGCGCGCTGCGCCGGATGCGCGACATCCAGTTGCCGCTGATCGCCCCGACCCTGTTCTTCCTGGTCGTGATCAACCTCACCGGCAGCTTCACCGACAGCTTCGGCATCGTCGACATCATGACCGAGGGCGGCCCGGCCCGCGGCACCGAGGTCATGGTCTACAAGATCTATTTCGACGGCTTCAAAGGCCTCGACTACTCCGGCGCCGCCGCTCAGAGCATCGTGCTGATGCTGCTCGTCATGGCCCTCACCTTCGTCCAGTTCCGCTGGGTCGAACGCCGCGTGCACTACAGCTGAGGGAGGTCGGCGATGATCGAACGCACCCCGATCCTGAACGCGCTGACGCATGTGATCCTGATCACCGGCCTGGTCCTCGTGCTGCTGCCCTTCGCCATCGTCCTGGCCGCCGCGACCAAGGACATCCAGGGCGTCAACCAGGTGCCGATGAGCCTGATCCCCGGCGGCCATCTGATCGACAACCTGGCCGCGGCCTGGGACCGCGCCGAGTTCGGCCCGAAGCTGCTGAACAGCCTGATCGTCGCGGTCGGCGTCACCGTCGGCAAGATCGTGCTGGCGGCGCTGACCGCCTTCTCGATCGTGTTCTTCCGCTACCGCGCGCGGATGCTGGTGTTCTGGCTGATCTTCACCACGCTGATGCTGCCGCTCGAGGTCCGTATCGTGCCGACCTATTCGATCGCGGCCAACGCCCTGTCGCCGTTCCAGAGCATGCTCGCGGCCATCGGGCTGCAGGTCGACCTGCAATGGAACCTGCTGAATTCTTACACCGGGCTGATCCTGCCGCTGATCGCGACCGCCACCGGCACCTTCCTCTACCGCCAGTTCTTCCTGACCGTGCCGGACGAGCTGCTGGAGGCGTCGAAGATGGACGGCGCCGGCGCCATGCGCTTCTTCGCCGAGATCCTGATGCCACTGTCGCGCACCAACATGCTGGCGCTGGCCGCGATCCTCTTCGTCTACAGCTGGAACCAGTATCTCTGGCCGTTGCTGGTCACCACCGACCAGTCCTTCAGCACCGCGGTGGTCGAGCTGAAGCGCCTGATCCCGACCAACCAGGGCGGCCTGCCGGAATGGAACATCGCCATGGCCGGCACCCTGATCGTGATGATCCCGCCGCTCCTGGTCGTCGCGCTGATGCAGCGCTGGTTCGTGCGCGGCCTGATCGCCACCGAAAAGTGAACCGGAAGGAGAAAGCCATGGCCCACATCGCCATCCGCGGCGTGCGCAAGAGCTACGGCAAGACGCCGGTGGTGCACGGCGTCGACCTGGACCTGCCGTCGGGCACCTTCGCCGTGATCCTCGGCCCGTCCGGCTGCGGCAAGTCCACCCTGCTGCGCATGATCGCCGGCCTCGAGGAGATCACTGCCGGCGAGATCGCGATCGGCGGCCGGGTGGTGAACCAACTGGAGCCGCGGGAGCGCGGCTGCGCCATGGTGTTCCAGAATTACGCCCTGTACCCGCACATGACCGTAGCCCAGAACATGGGTTATGCGCTGAAGGTGGCCGGCGTGCCGAAGGCCGAGCGCATGGCCAAGGTGCGCGAGGTGGCGAAGCTGGTCGGGCTCGAGGATTTCCTCGACCGCAAGCCGGCCGCCCTGTCCGGCGGCCAGCGCCAGCGCGTCGCCATGGGCCGCGCCATCATCCGCGAGCCGCAGGTGTTCCTGTTCGACGAGCCGCTGTCCAACCTGGACGCCAAGCTGCGGGTGCAGATGCGGGTCGAGATCCGCCGCCTGCACCGGCGCCTGGGCGCCACCTCGGTCTTCGTCACCCACGACCAGGTCGAGGCGATGACCCTGGCCGACGTGCTGATCGTGATGAACAAGGGCGTGGTCGAGCAGATCGGCCGCCCGGCCGAGATCTACAACCACCCCCGCACCCGCTACGTCGCCAGCTTCATCGGCTCGCCGGCAATGAACTTCATCGAGGGCCGCATCTTCGCCCCCGGCCAGTTCGGCTTCGACGAGACGAAGACGATCGCGATCGACCCGGCCTATGGCGGGCGCTTCGTCGAGCGCTCCGCCGCGCTGGGCATCCGGCCCGAGCTGGTGGAGATCGTGCCGGCCGACCGGCCCGGCGCGCTGGTCGCCACCGTCGATTTCATCGAGGAGCTGGGCGCCGGCCGGGTGATCCACACCGACATCGACGGCCTGTCCTTCGCCGTCACCACCGGTGACGAGGCGGACTACGTCCCCGGCCAGCCGCTGGGCCTTCACCTGCCGCCGTCGCAGCTGCATTTCTTCGACCCGCACACCGGGCTGCGGCTCGATGCCGACCTGCCGGCCGAGCATCGCTTCGCCGTCGCCACCGCCGCCTGACCATCCGCTTCAGCGAGACAACTCCATGACCGACATCATCACCGCCATCGGCTTCTCCACCGGCGTCAGCGGCAAAGGCGACCTGTCGCGCCTGGACGCCAGCCTCGGCCGACTCACCGAGATCGGCGCCGACGCGGCCGAGCTGTCGCTGTACGGCGAGGACCTGATCGCCGGCGGGCGGCTGCTGCCCGACCGCGTGCACAAGCTGGAGCAGATCGTGCGCCGCCACGATCTGCACTACACCGTGCACGGCCAGATCGTCTCCAACTTCATGGACGAGCAGAACCTACATCTGCAGAAGGCGGTGGTGCGGGCGATGCTGGAGCTGTGCGACCAGGTCGGCGCGACCGTGCTGGTACACCACGCCGGCAAGGCGGCGATGACCGACCAGGCCGGCCGCGACCGGCTGGACGCGATGGAGCGCGAGGCGCTGGCCGAGCTGGCCGAGGTCGCCCGCGGCTACGGCGTCAAGCTGGCCTTCGAGAACATCTTCGCCATGGATGACGGCGAGTACCGCCAGACCCCGGCCGAGGTGGCCGACACGGTGCGGGCGGTGAGCCACCCGAACCTGTGCACGCTGATCGACTTCAGCCACGCCTATATCGAATGCACCCGCCGCGGCCTGGACTGGCGCGCCCAGATCCGCAGCATGGCCTCGGCCACCGGCCATCTGCACGTGCATGACAGCTTCGGCCGGCCCTACACCATGACCAGGTTCTACGATCCGTCCGAGGCCGTGGCGCTGGGCATCGGCGACCTGCACCTGCCGTTGGGCTGGGGCGACATCCCCTGGGACGAGATCTTCGCCGAGCTGCGCTTCCAGCCGGACACGGTGATGATCCTGGAGCTGAACGGCGACCGCTACGACGCCGAGCTGGCCGACAGCCTGGCCCGCGCCCGGCGCCTGGCCGATCTGGTCAACCAGCGCGCGCTCGCGGCCTGACCCGGACGATGCGGGAGATCATCACCCGGAGGGCCGGCGTGCTGCCGGCCCCCGACCCGATCCTCTTGGCCGACGCCGCCCTGGCGCCGGACGACGCGCATGACCGCTTCGCCGCCCAGGTGCCGGCGCTGACCGCGGTCGAGCACCGCCCGGCCCCGGTGGAACTGCCGGTGCCGCCGCGGCTCCGCCTCGCCGCCTGGAACGCCGAGCGGCTGAAGTACCACGCCCCCTCCGCCGCCCTGCTAAGGGGCACCGATGTGGTGCTGCTGACCGAGGCCGATATCGGCATGGCCCGGTCCGGCAACCGGCACACGGTGCGCGACCTGGCCGAGGCGCTGGGCATGGGCTGGGCCTATGGCGTGGAGTTCGTCGAACTCGGCCTCGGCGACGCCCGCGAATGCGAATGGCACGCCGACGAGGACAACCGCGTCGGGCTGCACGGCAACGCCATCCTCAGCCGCCATCCGCTGCTGGACCCGGTGATCATCCCGCTCGACGCCGGCGGCACCTGGTTCGCCGGCCGCAGCGGCAACCAGCGCCGGCTGGGCGGCCGCATGGCGGTCGCCGCCCGGCTCGATGCCCCGCGGCCGCTCTGGCTCGTCGCCGCCCATCTCGAGAGCCACAGCGACGCCGCCGACCGGGCGCGCCAGGGCGAGCGGCTGGTCGCGGCGCTCGACCGGCTGGTGCCGGCCGGCGCCGGGGTGGTGCTGGGCGGCGACTTCAACACCAAGGAGGCGTCGGGCTCGCTGGAGGCGCCGGAGGCGGAGGAGCCGCTGTTCGCCGTGCTGCGCGACGCCGGCTTCGACTGGCGCCGCTGCAATGCGCCGGGCATCACCCAGCGCACCCGCCCCGACGGGACGCCCGAGCCGCCCTTCGCCAGGCTGGACTGGCTGTTCACCCGCCATGTCGAAGCCGAGGCGCCGGAGACCATCCCTGCGGTCGACGCCGCGGGCGCCGCGATCTCCGACCACGACGCGGTGGCGGCGACGGTGGTCACGGGCGTGGCGGCGGAGCCGAAGGTCACGGCCCGGGCTGAGGCTTAGGTTTCCTGCTTCACCGTCATGGCGAGCCCCGAAGGGGCGTGGCCATCCAGGGGCCGGTGTCGCTGGATGGCCACGTCGCTTCGCTCCTCGCCATGACGACAGGGGGAGCCCCTTCCCAAATGACTCCGATGTCATGAAACGTCCCGGCCATCCGCTCCGTATAGAGGGATGGCCGCGCTATTCTCTCCGTGGCCGCAACCCCGACCGCGTCCACCGAGGATCTGATGCGTTCGCCCTTTACCGACCGTGCCGGCCGCTTCTCCTGGCTGAAGACCGTGGTCTTCGTGCTGCTGCTCCTGCCCGGCCTGTGGTACGGCGGGCGCCTCCTGGCCGGCGATCTGGGCGCCGATCCGGTGCAGACCTTCCTGCGCAATATCGGGCTTTGGGTGCTGTATCTGCTGGTCATCGGCCTGGCCGTCACGCCGCTGAAGCGGGCGCTGCGCTGGCCGCAACTGATCCAGGTGCGGCGCATGATCGGTGTCGCCGCCGCCACCTATGTGCTGATCCATTTCACCGGCTACATCGTCCTGCAGCGCTTCGACCTGACCTTCGTGGCCTCGGAGATCGTGAAGCGCCTCTACCTCACCATCGGTTTCCTGGCGCTGCTGGGACTGATGCCGCTGCTGGCCACCTCGACCGACGCCATGGTCAAGCGCCTGGGCGGCAAGGCCTGGCAGCGGCTGCACCGGCTGGTCTATGCGATCGTGGTGCTGGGGCTGATCCACGGGGTGATGCAGTCCAAGGTCGACGTCGCCATCCCGACCACGCTGGCCGGCTTCACCATCTGGCTGCTGGCCTGGCGGGTGCTGGACGCCCGCTTCGGCCGCGGCGACGGGCTGCCGCTGTGGTCGCTGGCGCTGCTGTCGGTGGTCACCGCATTGGTCACCGCCGGCGGCGAGGCGGCGATGTACGGGCTGTTCACCGGCGTCGACCCGATGCGGGTGCTGCGCGCCGATCTGGTGTTCACCTTCGGCCCGCGCCCGGCCTGGATCGTGCTGGGCGCCGGCCTGGCGGTCACCCTGCTGGCAGCGCTGCGCCGGCTGCAGAAGGACCGCGCCCGCCGCCCTGCGCTAGCTTGAGGCGGCCGGCTTCCGGATCCAGATCACGGCGGCCAAGAGGCCGAGCAGCATGGCGCCGCCGCCGAGGCCCATCGCCAGCCGCATGCCGTCGACCGAGACCCCTCCCCCGCCGATCGCGCCCAGCACGGCGACGCCGATGGCGCCGCCGGTCTGACGCACCGCGTTGAGCACGCCCGACGCGATGCCGGAGCGGGCGCGGTCGACCGTCGCCAGCAGCGCCGCGGTCATCGGCGGCACGGTCAGCGCCGTGCCGCAGCCGATCAGCAGCAGCGTCCACCAGATCGCGCCGTAATCCGTCGCCGGGTTCAGCTCCAGCGCCAGCGCGGCGAAGCCGGCCACGGTGACGCACAGGCCGGCGACCATCGGCTGCCGCGCCCCGCGGCGCGCCGCGATCCGGCCGGCGGCGACGTTGACCAGGGCGATCAGCCCGGTCATCGGCACGAAGGCGAGGCCGGTGAGGAAGGGCGACAGGCCGAGCGGCCCCTGGAAGTAGAGGCTGAGCAGGAAGGTGGCGCCGTAGAAGCCGGCATTCATCAGGAAGCCGATGAAGGATACCGCCGAGAACACCGGATGGCGGAACAGGCCGAGCGGCATCATCGGCGCCCGGCTGCGGGATTCGACCAGGAGGAAGCCGGCGCCGGCCAGCAGGAACAACGCCGCCCCGCCCAGCACCAGCGGATGGGTCCAGCCCAGAGGCTCGCCCTCGATGATCGAGCCGGTCAGCGCCACCAGCGCGACGATCGCCAGGATCTGACCCGGCAGGTCGAGGGCGCGGTTGTGCCGGCCCTCGGTCTCGGCGGTGAAGCGCAAGGTCAGCCACAGGCCGATCACGCCGACCGGCAGGTTGACCAGGAAGATGCTGCGCCAGCCGAGCAGCGCGATCAGCACGCCGCCGACCACCGGCCCGGCCACCATCGCCATGCCGCCGGCCCCGGCCCAGATGCCGATCGCCCGCATCCGTTCGCCCGGATCGTGATAGGCATGTGCGACCAGGGCCAGGGAGCAGGGCATCAGCAGCGCCGCCCCCAGCCCCTGCGCCACCCGCGCCGCGATCAGCACCGTGCCGGTCGGCGCCAGGCCGCAGGCCAGCGAGGCCAGGGTGAACAGGGCGAAGCCGGCCAGGTACAGGCGCCGCGCCCCGAACCGGTCGCCCAGCGCGCCGCCGGTCAGCAGCAGGCTGGCGAAGGCCAGGGTGTAGCCGTTGACCACCCATTGCAGCCCGGCGACGCCGCCCTGCATCAGCCCCTGGATCTGGTCGAGCGCGACGTTGACGATGGTGACGTCGAGCTGCACCACGACGATGCCGAGGCTGAGCGCGGCGAGGCGGGCGGCGCGCCGCACGGGGGCAGCGCGATCGAGGCTGGCGTCGAAGGGCATGGGCTCGCCGGCGGCGACGGGACGTTCGGTTTCTGTTCCCTAGCACGAGTCGCGCAGACCCGAGGCCGCCATCGGCGCATCGCTGTCCCGCGGGTCGGTCAATCCGGCGACGGCCTGCCCTACACTGGACATGGACCACGGGAGGGGTGATCGTGACAGCCGAATTCTATCTGATCCGCCACTGCCGGGCCGCCGGCCAGGAGCCGGACGCGCCGCTGACCGACGAGGGCCGGGAGCAGGCGTACCGGCTGAGCGACCGGCTGTCGGCTCTGCCGATCGCGCGCATCGTCTCCAGCCCCTTCCTTCGCGCCCGCGACAGCGCCGCCCCGCTGGCGGAACGCCTGGGGCTGTCGGTCGCGATTGATGCGCGGCTGGCGGAGCGGGTGCTGGCGGCGGAGCCGGCCGAGGATTGGCGGGACCGGCTGCGCCGATCCTTCGCCGATCCCGCCCTGGCCTGGCCGGGTGGAGAATCCGGCGCCGCGGCGACCCGGCGCGGCCTGGCGGCGCTGATGGATGCCGCGGCCGGCGCCGAGGGGACGGTGGGGATCGTCACCCACGGCAACCTTCTGGCCCTGCTGCTGCAGAGCTTCGACGGCCGCGACGGCTTCGCCGCCTGGGCCGCGCTGAGCAACCCCGATGTGTTCCACATCGACATCGCCGGCGCGGTCCGGCGCTTCTGGAAGGACGACGACTGAGATGGCCCTGACGATCGCCCGGGAGACGCCGGACCAGGCGGAGGTGCATGCGCTGCTGGAGCAGGCCGATCGCCGCTCGGCCGGCCTCTATCCGGAAGAGAGCCGGCACGGGCTGGACGTCGCCGCCCTCCTGGCGCAGCGGGTCCACTTCTTCGTCGCCCGGCTGGACGGGCGCGCGGTCGGCTGCGGCGGCTATGCCCCCGAGGGCGACGGCACGGCGGAGCTGAAGCGGATCTTCGTCGCCACCGAGGCCCGCGGCCTGGGCATCGGCCGCGCCCTGCTGGCGGCCCTCGAGGCCGAGGCGCGGCGCGAGGGCATCCGGCTGTTGCGGTTGGAGACCGGGGTGAAGTCGACCGAGGCGCTCGGCCTCTACCGCCGCTTCGGCTATCGCGAGACCGGCCCCTTCGGCGCCTACGGCCCCGACCCGCTGAGCGTGTTCATGGAGAAGGCGCTGCCGGACGAGTGAGGCGCCCGTCATCATCCTGTCGCGATCCGGCTGCTACGCCCGCGCAGACCGAACGACGGAGACAGCCTTGGACCACATTGATTGGGCCTCACGCCTGACGGCACCTGCCGAGGGCGCGCCGAACCCGACGCTAGCCGTGAAATTCGCGCGCGACGGGTCGCCCCTGCCCTTCCGCGGCAACACCATCATCTGCCACATCCCGGCAACGGCGCCGGAACAGCCCGCCCTGGCCGAGCTGGCGCAGCGGCTGCGCGACCTGCCTTGGGGTGGCCGTTTCGCCTTCCTGCCGGCCTCCAGCTATCACATGACCGTGTTCGAAGGCGTGATCTGTGCCGAGCGGTCGCCGGAGCGCTGGCCGCAGGGCGTGGCTCCCGATGCGCCGCTGGAGGACATCACCCGCCGCTTCATCGACCGGCTGCGCGGCCTGTCCGCGCCGCAGCGCTTCGCCATGCGTCCCGCCGGGCTGTTCCCGATGGGCACCGGCGGTACCGTGGTCGGGCTGGAGCCGGCCGATGAGGACACCGCCCGCCAGATCCGCGGCCTGCGCGAGGCCTTCGCCTTGATCCTGGGCCTGCGCAAGCCGAACCACGACGCCTACCGCTTCCACATCACGCTGAGCTACCTGCTGGAGTGGCTGAGCCCGGCCGAGGCGGAGCAGCATCTGGCCGCGCATCAGCGCCTCGGCGAGGCCTTCATCCAGGCCCATCCGGTGCTGCATCTCGGCCCGCCGGAATTCTGCGTGTTCGAGACCCTGCACCGCTTCCTGCCGGTGCTGCGCTTCCAGGGCTAAGAAAAGACCCGCCACCCCGGAGGATGGCGGGCCAGTCCGGACGGCGGCCCCACAGAGCAACGGCCGCCGTCCTTGGGATCGGGTCAGGCCGCGGCGTCGACCGAAACGGTCAGGCCCAGCCGCTCGGCCACGCCGGCGCCGTAGGCCGGGTCGGCCTTGGCGAAATGGGCGATCTGGCGGCGCTGGATCGCCTCCGGCACCGGGCGCATCGAGGCGGCGATGTTGTCCATCAGTCGGGTGCGGGCGCCGTCGTCCATCAGCCGGAACAGCGCGCCGGCCTGGCTGTAATCATCATTGCCGACGCGGTGGTCGTAGCGGTCGGCGGCGCCGCGCAGCGGCAGGGGCGGCTCGGCCGCCGCCGGGTCCTGCTTCGGGCCGCCGAAGCTGTTCGGCTCGTAGTTCACCGCGCCCTTGCCGTTGTTGTCGAAGCGCATCGCCCCGTCGCGCTGGTAGTTGCTGGCCACGGCGGCGTGCGGCCGGTTGACCGGCAGCAGGCCGTGATTGCCGCCCAGGCGATAGCGATGCGCGTCGCCATAGGCGAAGAGCCGGCCCTGCAGCATCTTGTCCGGGCTGAAGGAGATGCCGGGCACCACATTGGCCGGGCTGAAGGCCGACTGCTCGACCTCGGCGAAGTAGTTCTCCGGGTTCCGGTTCAGCACCAGCTCGCCGATCTCGATCAGCGGATGCGCGGCGTGCGGCCAGACCTTGGTCAGGTCGAACGGGTCGATCGGGAAGGCCTCGGCCTCCGCCTCGGTCATGATCTGCACCGAGACTTTCCAGGCCGGGAACTCGCCGTCCTGGATCGAGGCGAACAGGTCACGGGTGGCATGGTCGGGATCGATGCCGATCATCGCCGTCGCCTGCTCGGCGGTGAAGTTCTGGATCCCCTGCTTCGTCTTGAAGTGATACTTCACCCACACCCGCTCGCCGGCGGCGTTGATCCAGCTGAAGGTGTGGCTGGAGAAGCCGTCCATGTGGCGGTAGCTGCGCGGCGTGCCGCGGTCGCTGAACAGGATGGTGAACTGGTGCAGCGTCTCCGGCGACAGGGAGGCGAAGTCCCAGACCGCCGTCGGGTCCTTCAGGTTGGTGGCCGGGTTGCGCTTCTGGGTGTGGATGAAGTCCGGGAACTTCAGCGGGTCGCGGATGAAGAAGACCGGCGTGTTGTTGCCGACGATGTCGTAGTTGCCGTCCTCGGTGTACAGCTTGAGGGCAAAGCCGCGCGGGTCGCGCTCGGCATCGGCCGAGCCCTTCTCGCCGCCGACGGTGGAGAAGCGCAGGAAGACCTCGGTCTCCTTGCCGACCTCCGACAGGAACTTCGCCCTGGTCCATTTCGTGACATCGGCGGTGACGCGGAAGGTGCCGTAGGCGCCGGCGCCCTTGGCGTGCACCACCCGCTCCGGGATCCGCTCGCGGTTGAAATGCGCCAGCTTCTCGATCAGGTGGAAGTCCTGGATCAGCACCGGGCCGCGCGGCCCTGCGGTCAGCGAGTTCTGGTTGTCGGACACCGGGGCGCCGAAGGTCGTCGTCAGGGTGGTCATCGAGGGCTCCTGTCGGGGGCGGGACATCCGCCGTGGGAAAGAGGGTTGCCGTCGCGCCGCGATCAGGGAAATCGATCGTTCTTATCGGCGCGATAAGTGAACGCCGCGCTCGACCAGGGGCAGCAGGTCTCGGCGGTGACGGTGCAGCCGCAGCAGCAGCTGGGGCGGCAGGTCGCCCTGCACCCCGACCCGGCCGTTCTCGAGGGTCAGCCGGGCGCCGTGGCGGGCGAGGTCGGCGAGCAGCGCGTTCAGGGCGGGACGCATCAGGCCGCCCTCCGCATCGGCCCGGCGCCGAGGGCCCGCCGGACCTGGGCCACCAAGCCGGCGACATAGGCAGGATGCACGCCGACGGTCGGGACGCGGATGAAGGAGGGCACGCCGGCGGCCTCGGCCACCGCGCGGTATTCGCGGTCGAGCTCGACCAGCGTCTCTGAATGCTCGGAGACGAAAGCGACCGGCACCAGCACCAGGCCGACGCCGTCGCGCCCGGCCTGCCGCACCTCCTCCTCCGTGTCCGGCTTCAGCCATTCCTGCGGCGTCACCCGGCTCTGGAAGGCGATGCGCCAATCGAGGTCCGGCAGGCCGAGTGCCGCGACCACCGCCTCGGCCGAGGCGCGGACCTGGTCGGGATACGGGTCGCCCGCCTTCACGATCGACAGCGGCAGGCCGTGGGCGGTGAACAGCAGGCGATGGCGCCCGCCGTCGCGCGGCCAGGCCCGGCGGATCAGATCCGCCTGGGCGGCGATGAAGCCGGGGTCGACGGGCGCCGCCTCGACGATCCGGGTCGGCGCGTCGAGCCCGGCCGCGCGGGCGGCTCGTGCCCAGTCCGCCAGGGCGGAGCGGGTGGTGGTGGTCGAATACTGCGGGTAGAGCGGCAGCAGCACGATCTCGTCCGGCCCCCAGGCGCGAACCAGCGCCGCCGTCTCGGCCGCGAAGGGGTGCCAGTAGCGCATCGCCACGAAGGACCGGACCTCGCCGAGATCGCCGAGCCGTTCGGCCACGGCCTGGCCTTGCGCCCGGGTCTGGCCGAGGATCGGCGAGGCGCCGCCGAGCTGGCGATAGATCCCCTGCGCGATCGGGGTGCGGCGCCGGGCGATCAGCCGGGCCACCGCGGCCCGCAGCGGGCCGGGCAAACGGATGATCTCGGGGTCGGAGAAGAAGTTGCGCAGGAACGGGCCGACCGCCTCCAGCCGGTCCGGGCCGCCGATCTGCAGCAGCACCAGGGCGATGCGACGGCGACGGGCAGCGGGGACGGGTCCGGCGAAGGGCGACATGGCGGGCTCCTGTGGCTGACCGGAGCCTCACTTACCGCTTCGATAAGATCCAATCGATCTATCCGATCTGGTAGATAGACATCGCTTATCGTACATAGATGGGCATGACCCTCGCCGGCCTCTCCCTTCGCGATCTCGAATATCTCGTCGCCGTCGCCGAGCTGCGCCATTTCGGCCAGGCGGCGGAGCGCTGCGGCGTCAGCCAGCCGGCGCTGAGCATGCAGATCCGCAAGCTGGAGGAGACGCTGGGCCTGGCGGTGTTCGAGCGCGGGCCGAAAACGGTGCTGGTGACCGCCAAGGGCGAGGTCATCCTGGCCCAGGCCCGCCGCGTGCTGCTGGAGGCGCGCCGGCTGACGGCGCTGGCGCAGGAGCTGGACGCGCCCCTGTCCGGCCCGCTGACCGTGGGCGCGATCGAAACGCTGGGCCCCTATCTGTTCCCGCACATGCTGAAGCCGCTGCGCCGGGCCTTCCCGAAGCTGGAGCTGGTGCTGCACGAGGGCCGCACCTACCAGCTGGTGGAGGCGCTGCGGCACGGCGCGCTGGATCTGGTGTTCCTGTCGCTGCCGGTCGCCGATCCGCAGATCGCGACGGCGCCGCTGTTCTTCGAGCCCTTCGTCCTGGCCCAGCCGGCCGACCGGCCGGTGGCGGCGGACGGCGCCGCCCGAGTCGCCGAGCTGCCGCGCGAAGGCCTGCTGCTGCTGGAGGACGGGCACTGCCTGCGCGACCAGGCGCTGGAGGTGTGCGGCACGCTGGGCACCGGCGGCAAGCGGCACAGCACCAGCCTGGAAACTCTGCGCCAGATGATCGCGGCCGGCGCCGGCTACAGCCTGTTCCCGCGCCTGGCCACGCTGGGCGAGGCCAGCGTCGGCGGCCTGGTCAGCTATGCCGGCTTCGACGGCGCGCCGCCGGGCCGGATGATCGGCCTGGCCTGGCGCCAGAGCGACCCGCGGGCGGAGCAGTTCGAGGCGCTGCGCCGCGTCCTGCTCGACCACCCTCCGCCCGGTACACGGATTGCGGACGGGGCCGAGCCCATGAAAAACGGGGGCGCGGCGTGAGGCCGGCCCCCGTCGAAGCGATGCGATCCGCGCGGATCACTCGTCGCGATGATGGTCCTTCACGTCGACGTCGATCGGCACGCCCGGCAGCTGCTTGGCGGTGCGGATCGCCAGGGCCGATTTGACGTGGTTGACGTTCGGCGCCGAGGTCAGCTGGGTGGTCAGGAAGCGCTGATAGCTGTCCCAGTCCTCGGCCACGATCTTCAGCAGGAAATCGGTCTCGCCGGCCAGCATGTGGCATTCGCGGACCAGCGGCCAGCTGCCGACCAGATCCTCGAACTTGCGCAGATCGGCCTCGGCCTGGCTGGTCAGCCCGACCTGGGCGAAGACGGTGACGCCGAAGCCCAGCGCCTCGGGGTTGATGTCGGCATGGTAACCGCGGATGTAATGCGCTTCCTCCAGCGCCCGGACTCGGCGCAGGCAGGGCGGGGCGGAGATGCCGGCACGGCGCGCCAGCTCGACATTCGTCATCCGGCCGTCGTCCTGGAGGTCGCGGAGGATACGGCGGTCGATGCGGTCGAGCTTCACACGGCGCATGGGTTCTCTCATGAAAGGGCTTCCGTGATTACGCGCAAGGATATTGCCGGACTTTCGCCGGGCGCAAGCGCAATCCTGTTTCGCGGGGAGGGTTTGGCAGCATGAGCGCGACGCCGCGCGCGGGGACAGGCGACATCGGCTCCCTGCGGGTGTGGGTGGTGTCGGATGGCCGCCCGGCGAACGAGAACCAGTGCCTGGGTCTGGCGGAAGCGCTCGGCATCGTCCCGGAGGTGGTCCGACTCGGCACTCGCCATGGCTGGCATCGGCTTCTCGATCCCGTTCGGCCCGCCGCCGGCTTCGGCCTGAACGGGCCGCCCTGGCCCGACCTGCTGATCGCAGCCGGCCGGCAGAGCGTGTATCCCGCCCTCGCCGTGAAACGGGCCAGCGGTCATCGGACGCGCCTTGTGCAAATATTTCGTCCCGGCGTCAACCCGCGGCGTTTCGATCTGATCGTGACGCCCCGCCACGACGGACTGAAAGCACCCAACGTCTTCGCCACCAGCGGCGCGCTCAACCTCGTCACCCCGGCCCGCCTCGCCGCGGCCGCGGCGGAGTGGGAGCCGGTGCTGGGCGGGCTGCCGCGACCACGCGCCGCGGTGCTGATCGGCGGCAGCAGCAAGTCGGTCGCGGTGCCGGCGGGCGCCGTGGCCCGACTCGCCGGGCAGCTCGCCGACCTGGCCCGCAGCGGGGTCGGGCTGATGGTCACCACCAGCCGGCGCACGCCGGAGGGCGAGGCCGCGGCGCTGCGCCGGGCGCTGGAGGGGCTGCCCGCCTGGATCTGGGACGGCCGTCCGCCCAACCCCTACTTCGGCTTCCTGGCCCTGGCCGACGCGGTGATCGTCACCAATGACAGCATCAACATGACCTCGGAGGCGGCGACCACCGGCAAGCCGGTGCATGTCGTGCAGTGGGCCGAGCTGGCGCCGAAGCACCGCCGTTTCCACGAGGCGCTGGCGGCCGCGGGCGTCACCCGCCCCTTCGCCGGCCGGCTGGAGCAATGGGACTACACGCCGCTCGACGACACCGCGCAGGCGGCCGAACGGGTGCGGGCGCTGTTCCGGCCCGGCTGAGGCGACGCCGAAGCAGCGGACCCTAGGGCTTCAGGAGCCTGAACTCGACAGCTGTCCCGGCCCGGATCTTCGCTGCGATGGCGTTCAGATCCGAAGACGCGCCGGCCGCGGCCGGCGCGAGATTCAGGCGACCGCCGGCGAGGGGCATCAGAATTCGCACCGACGGCGACACGATCTGCTCGCCGACTCGGATCTCGACGTCCCGATCCAGATGCTCCGACGTGAACTCGAACAGCCGCCCCGCGGCTGCCTCGGTCAGGGACACCCGGACCGACGGCCTCGGCAAGCCGTGATTGACCTGGACATCGGCGATATCGGATGGGACGAACCGAAGCACATCCCCGCCGAGCCCGGCCTGAGCCTGCGCCATGGCATCGGGTATGAGTGGCCCACCGCCCGCGGTCGTGAGCGGACCTAGGGTCGCCAGCGTCGCCATAAGAACGGCGAGTGTTCTGCACCAAAAGTTCATTCTGCGCTTCATTGACCAAGCCGGATCAATGCCTTAACTGACGACAGGGTATCACGTCGGGCGAACTCAGCGAGGTCGCGGATGAGGAAAATTCCTGATCACAGCGACCCGCTCGAATGGCTCGTCTATCGCGTTGCAGATTTAGTGCGTAGGGCTTTTCCCAACGTGTTCGGTCGCCTGATTGCCGTGGCCATCCTTATCGCCGGGCTGACCATTCTGATCGCCCTATACGGCAGCGAATGGTTGGCCATCCTGTCGAAATGGATAGGAGAGTAGCCCATCATGGAAACTGTGGTGGTTCAACCGAACCTTGGACCAAAGCCGGCGCCGCATGAGTCGCTCGCCGTAGCTTCATTTGGCGCATTCGGAAATAGAATCCCGAGAGTTCGTGGGCACTATCACTATGCCACATTCGGGTATTATACCACCCGCACCCCGAATACTTATGTGCTCCAGATACAAGGATTGATGGGTTTTGCAAATTACACAGCACCAATTTTAGTCGCGATCGAGTACTATGACGCAGCGCAAAGAGCAACGGTTCGGGAGTGGCAAATAGCCGGGGGAGGCCAATCCCCGACGCAGGTCAGCATTGTTGCAGGAGGCTCTCAAGACGGCAGGACTGAGGGAGCGTTTGAGATCAGAGTCGCGGTATTCCCACTGTCTGGGACTATTCCTGGCATAGGCCCGGCAGCACGATTTCTGGGACGGGTAGGAAGAGTGGCCAATCGCCTCGGCGATGCCATTGATGGAATCAATGTGAACCCGAGCTATCGCATTTCCCTGATTCAGGTGGCGCCAGCTCCACGCCCGCCGCAATTTGCCGGCCTCCAGTGCACAGCAGAAAATCCGTACGGAAGATCGGCAGACAATCGCATAATGACGATCATTCGATGGTAGAGAAGCTGCGAACGCCCGTTGAGACTTGAGAAGTCCATGGGCCGGGCTATGACCGGCGACCCGTCGTCGGCCGCCGGTCCGCGCCTACCTTGCCACCCCGGGTGGCGGTGGCTATCTATCGGTGACACTTCCCCGCAGCGGATTGTCGCCCCATGCCGGCCACCCATCGCACCAAGGTCCTGATCATCGGTTCCGGCCCGGCCGGCTACACCGCCGCGATCTACGCGGCGCGCGCCAATCTGGAGCCAATCCTGGTGCAGGGGCTGCAGCCCGGCGGGCAGCTGACCATCACCACCGATGTCGAGAACTATCCCGGCTTCGCCGACGTGATCCAGGGCCCCTGGCTGATGGAGCAGATGGAGGCCCAGGCCCGGCACTGCGGCGCGCGGATGGAGTTCGACCTGATCACGAAGGTCGACTTCTCGCGCCGGCCCTTCGTCTGCACCGCCGATTCCGGCACGGTCTACGAGGCCGATTCGGTGATCATCGCCACCGGCGCCCAGGCGCGCTGGCTGGGCCTGCCCAGCGAGCAGGCGTTCCAGGGCCGCGGCGTCTCCGCCTGCGCCACCTGCGACGGCTTCTTCTTCCGCGGCAGGGAGGTGGCGGTGATCGGCGGCGGCAACTCCGCGGTCGAGGAGGCGCTGTACCTGACCAACCACGCCACCAAGGTGACGCTGGTGCACCGCCGCGACCAGCTGCGCGCTGAGCGCGTGCTGCAGGACCGGCTGTTCGCCCATCCCAAGATCGAGGTGGTGTGGAATCATGTGGTCGAGGAGATCGTCGGCGGCGGCATACCGGAAGCCGTGACCGGCGTCAGGCTGCGCGACACCCGCACCGGGGCCGAGACCCTGCTGCCGGTCGACGGCGTCTTCGTCGCCATCGGCCACGACCCGGCGACCGCGGTGTTCAAGGGCCATGTCCGCATGGACGCCGACGGCTACATCCTGACCGCGCCCGATTCGACCGCGACCGACGTGCCCGGCGTCTTCGCCGCCGGCGACGTCAAGGACCGGGTCTACCGCCAGGCGGTGACCGCCGCCGGCATGGGCTGCATGGCGGCGCTGGAGGCCGAGCGCTTCCTGTCCGAGCATGCCGGCACCGGACATCTGGC
Organism: Inquilinus limosus DSM 16000; assembly: GCF_000423185.1. GTDB lineage: Bacteria > Pseudomonadota > Alphaproteobacteria > DSM-16000 > Inquilinaceae > Inquilinus > Inquilinus limosus. The sequence continues at coordinate 50,199 of NZ_AUHM01000022.1, forward strand.
CCGGATCGCCGACCGCGACGCCCGCCCGGTGGCCGCCGCCGCGGGCTGAGCCTGCTGCCGGCCTCCCGGCCCGCCTCGATTCGTAAGGGCGATGACGAAGGGGGTGCCATCCCCCCTTTCGAGTCGGGCGGCAACAATTGTTCCCGCCCGGCCCAAGCTTTGCTTGCGTTCCGTCGGGGGTGGCCGTCATAGTGTATATAGTGTGATTCGCAGGCGCGACGCCGAGCGCTGGTATATCGACCACCCCGCCCTAGTCGCCCGCGCAAGAAACGAACGGGTGCCGGAGATGGACTGGGACAAGCTGCGCGTTTTCCACGCCGTCGCTGACGCGGGCAGCTTTACCCATGCGGGCGAGAAGCTGAACCTCAGCCAGTCGGCGGTCAGCCGTCAGATCAGCGCTCTTGAGGAGAGCCTCAAGGTTCCGCTGTTCCACCGCCATGCCCGCGGCCTGATCCTGACCGAGCAGGGCGAGCTGCTGTTCCGCACCGCGCGCGAGGTCTTCGCCAAGCTGTCGATGACCGAGGCGCAGCTGAGCGAGAGCAAGGACCACGCCCGCGGCCCGCTGAAGATCACCACCACCGTCGCCTTCGGCTCGACCTGGCTGACGCCGCGGGTGCGCGAGTTCCTGACCGCCTACCCCGAGATCGACCTGACGGTCCTGATCGACGACGAGGAGCTGGACCTCGGCATGCGCGAGGCCGATGTCGCCATCCGCATGACGCCGCCGCGGCAGCCGGACCTGATCCAGCGCCACCTGATGACGGTGAAGATCCACATCTTCGGATCGGTCGACTACCTCAAGCGCAACGGCATCCCGCAGACGCTGGACGACCTGAACAAGCACTCGATCATCATCTATGGCGAGGATGCGCGCGGGCCGATCGCCGACATCAACTGGCTGGCCCATGTCGGCAGCCCGCCGCCGGGCGGCCGCAAGATCGCGCTCAGGGTCAACAACCAGTACGCGATCTACCGCGCCGTGCGCAGCGGCCTCGGCCTCGCCGCCCTGCCCGACTTCATGGTCGATCCGACCCTGAACGTGGTGCGGGTGCTGCCCGAGGTCACCGGCCCGACCACCGAGGCCTATTTCGTCTATGCCGAGGAGCTGCGCCACTCCAAGCGCATCGCGGTATTCCGCGACTTCCTCGTTCGCAAGGTGGCCGAAAGCAAGTTCTGACGCCTGCCGCAGGGCGGAGTCGGGCGGCCCACGCCTCCCGCATAGGGCATGATGCGCGCTTTTCCAGGGCGGGATGTGGGAAAAAGACGGCAAATGTCCGAAATCTGTGCAAAAGCACCTGGAAAAGTGGCGGATTTCCTAGGGGTTGCATGGCGCGGAGCGAGCTATGCAATGCGCGCATAAAAGCAATGGTAGAAACTGGTTACCAATCGCTCAGAGATTGCCTATCTTAAGAGCGTTCGTGCTGCAGCGCAGCAGAACAAGGGTCCGGCACTGCCGGCTCCTTGCGTCTCCCAGACGTGAAGCCTCCCTGTTTGACTCGGGCCGGAACGCGTTTCCGGCCCTTTTTTTGTGCAGATTCCGGGCCCGGACGGACCGGACCCTGCCGCTGCCGCGGGAACGGGCAGGACGCGGGAGGATGAGGGGGGGTGCCGCCCCCCCTCCCGCTCGGTCCCGTTGCCGGTCAGGCGTACAGGCGCTCGTTCTCCAGCCCTTTGTAGAGGTCGGCGACATATTCGCCGTAGCCGTTGAACAGCTGGGTCGGCACCCGCTCGCCGGTGCCCAGCACCCGCTCCATCGCCTGGCTCCAGCGCGGATGCGGCACCTGCGGGTTCACATTGGCCCAGAAGCCGTACTCGCTGCTCTGCAGCTGCTCCCAGAAGCTGACCGGCCGCTCGTCGGTGAAGCCGATGCGGACGATGCTCTTGATCGACTTGAAGCCGTATTTCCACGGCGTCACCAGCCGCAGCGGAGCGCCGTTCTGGCGCGGCACCGGCTTGCCGTAGAGGCCGGTGACCATGAAGGCCAGCTCGTTCGTCGCCTCGGCCATGGTCAGGCCCTCGACATAGGGCCAGGGGTAGAAGATCTGGCTGAAGCCCGGCGCCTCGTCGTCCTGGAATGTTTGCATGCGTACATATTTCGCCGAGGACAGCGGCCGGGCGTAGTCGACCAGCGCCTTCAGCGGGAAGCCGGTCCAGGGCACCGCCATCGACCAGGCCTCGACACAGCGGTGGCGGTACAGACGCTCCTCCAGCGGCATGGCGCGGATCAGGGTGTCGATGTCGACCTCCCGCTCCTCTTCGACCATGCCCTCGAACTTCACGGTCCAGGGGCGGATCTTCAGCTCCTGCGCCGCCTCCCAGATGTCCTTGTCGGAGCCGTATTCGTAGAAGTTGTTGTAGGTGGTGACGTCCTGCTCGGGCGTCAGCGGCCGGTCCAGCGTGTAGCGCCCGTTGCGCCTGGCCGGGTAGAGGTCGGCGGTCGGGTCCGGATCGGCCGCCCGGGCCGGGCGGAGGCTGAGCGCCGCGCCGGCGGTGGCCAGCAGGCCGGCGCCGAAGCCCATCGCCTGCAGCAGGCGCCGCCGGTCGAGATACACCGCCTCCGGCGTCGCCCGGCTTTCGGGGATGCGCCATCCCGGGTTGCGCTTGATCAGCATCGGCCTGTCTCCCTTGACCCGAACCATCCGACCGCGAAGCGGTCTCCCCTGTAGTTCGCGGCAGGACCGTCCGACGTTACCGCGGGCCGCCCCCGACATAGGGCGCCAGCACGCCCAGCAGCGCCGCATGCGTCGGGGTCGGGACGCCGGCTGCGGCGCCGAGCCGCACCACCGCGCCGGACAGCCAGGGCAGCTCCAGCCGCCCGCCGGCCTCGAGGTCCTGCTGCATCGAGGTCCGGATCATCGGCGGCCGCTCGTCCAGCGCCGCCAGGATGCGGGCGGCGAAATCGGCGGGCAGGCCGACCCCGCGGGCCCGCCCCACCGCTTCGATCTCCGCGATCGCAGCGACCAGGACGGCCCGGGTCTCCCGCACCGAGCGGATGACGCCGACGGGCTGGCGCGCCGCGGCCCCGACCCCGGCGAAGGCGGCGAGGAAGGCGAACTTCTCCCACAGCGCGACCTCGATCCGGTCGCTGGCGCCGCCCTCGATCCCGGCGGCGCGGCACAGCCGGTCCAGCGCCCGGACCGCATCGCTCATGGAGCCGTCGCGCCGGCCGAAGGTCAGCCGCCGCAGCGCGCCGGTCTGGCGGATCACACCCGGCGACTCGATCCGCGCCGAGACATGGGCCACGCCGCCCAGCACCTCCGGCCCGGGCAGCGCGGTGGCGACGATGTCCGCCGCCTCGACGCCGTTCTGCAGCGGCAGCAGCAGCGTGCCGGGCCCGATCAGCGGCCGGGCCGCCGCCGCGGCCGTGGCGAGGTCCCACAGCTTGACCGTGAGGATGACGAGGCCGACCGGGCCGATCGCGGCCGGGTCGTCCGTGGCGGTGACGGGCCCGGCGAACAGCACGGCGCCGGTCTCGTCCCGGATGGTCAGGCCCTGCTCCTGCAGCGCCTGGAGATTCGCGCCGCGGGCGAGAAAGGCGACCTCGGCCCCGGCCTGCTGCAGCGCCGCCCCGAACACGGCGCCGACGCCGCCCGCCCCGATGATCGCAATGCGCATGGGTCTGCCCTCCTCCCGCAGGTTGGGTTCGCCGACGGCGAACCCAACAACCCACAATCGGAAAGATGTTGGGTCCGCTCCCGCGAACCCAACCTACGCAAGCACCCCGGATCAGCTACCGCAACGCGGCGCAGGCGCGCTGGATGCGGATGCCGGCCTCCTGCAGCGCCTCGGTCGCGGTGGCGTAGGAGATGCGGAAGAACGGCGCCAGGCCGAAGGCCGAGCCCTGCACCACCGCCACGCCCTCGGATTCCAGCAAATAGGTGACGAAGTCCTCGTCGGTCTCGATCACCTTGCCGTCCGGGGTCTTCTTGCCGATGGTGCCGGCGCAGGACGGGAAGACGTAGAAGGCGCCTTCCGGCCGGTGGCAGGACAGGCCGGCCGACTGGTTCAGCATCGACACGATCAGGTCGCGGCGCTGCTTGAACACCTCGTTGTGCCGCGGGATGAAGTCCTGCGGGCCGTTCAGCGCCTCCACCGCGGCCGCCTGGCTGATCGAGGAGGGATTGGAGGTCGACTGGCTCTGCACCTTGGCGATGGCCTTGATCAGGTCCGGCCGGCCGGCGGCGTAGCCGATGCGCCAGCCGGTCATGCAATAGGCCTTGGACACGCCGTTCAGCGTCAGGGTGCGGTCGTACAGCTTCGGCTCGACCTGGGCCGGGGTGACGAACTGGAAGCCGTCATAGACCAGGTGCTCGTACATGTCGTCAGTCAGGACATGCACCTGCGGGTGGCGCAGCAGCACGTCGGTCAGCGCCTTCATCTCGGCGAAGCTGTAGGCGGCGCCGGTCGGGTTCGAGGGCGAGTTCAGGATCAGCCACTTGGTCTTCGGCGTGATCGCGGCCTCGAGAGCGGCCGGCTGCAGCTTGAAGCCCTGCTCCGCCGGGCAGATCACCGGCACCGGCGTGCCGCCGCACAGCAGCACCATGTCGGGGTAGCTGACCCAGTAGGGGGCGGGGATGATCACCTCGTCGCCCGGGTCCAGCGTGGCCAGCAGCGCGTTGTACAGCACCTGCTTGCCGCCGGTGCCGACGGTGACCTGGTTCGGCTCGTATTTGAGGCCGTTCTCGCGCAGGAACTTGGCGGCGATGGCCTTCTTCAGCTCCGGCGTGCCGTCGACCGCGGTGTATTTGGTCTTGCCGGCCTGGATCGCGGCGATCGCCGCCTGCTTGATGTTGTCCGGCGTGTCGAAATCCGGCTCGCCGGCGCCGAGGCCGATGACGTCGCGGCCGGCGGCCTTCAGCTCGGCCGCCTTGGTGGTGACGGCGATGGTCGGGGACGGCTTGACGCGGGCGAGCGAGGCGGCGAGGAAGGCCATGAGTCCGGATCCCGGAAAGTTGGAAGCGGGGGACGGTAGACCCGCCCGCCGCCCGCCGACAAGCCGAGAGCTCTGCGAAAATTCGGCACCGCGCCCGCGCCGGGCGCGGATGCTACCCCTTCACCGCGCCCTGGGTCAGGCCGGCGATGAGCTGGCGGGAGAAGAAGGCGTAGAGCACGAGGACCGGGATGATGGCCAGCGTCAGCGAGGCCAGCACCGCGTTCCAGTCGGTCACGTACTGGCCGACGAATTGCTGCACGCCGAGGGTGATGGTGCGGGTGCTGTCGCCCGGCGCCAGAATCAGCGGGAACCACAGATCGTTCCAGATCGGCACCATGGTGAAGACCGCCACCGTGGCCAGCGCCGGCCGCACCAGCGGCAGAATGATGCGGAAGAAGATGCGGTATTCGCCGACCCCGTCGCAGCGCGCGGAATCCTTCAGCTCCTTCGGGATCTGGCGCATGAACTCCGACAATATGAAGATCGACAGCGGCAGCCCCATCGCGGTGTAGACCAGGATCAGCGCCGCCAGCGTGTTGATCAGGTCGAGCGACACGACGAGGCGCAGGATCGAGACGGTGCCGAGCCGGATCGGGATCATGATGCCGACGGCGAGGTACAGCGCCAGCACGGCGTTGCCCTTGAAGCTGTATTCCGACAGCGCCCAGGCGGCCATGGCGCCGAGGAACACGACCAGGAACAGGGTCGCCAGCGTCACCGTGAGGCTGTTGCCGAAATAGAGACCGAAGTCCGAGCGGGTCAGCACCGTGTCGAAGCCGATCAGGCTGAAGGTGTCCGACAGCGGCGGCGCCAGCGGCTGGCTGAAGATCGCCTTGCGCGACTTGAAGGCGTTGAACAGCACCAGGACGATCGGGAACAGCGCGATCGCGGTGTAGGCCAGCAGGATCGCGTGGACAGCCGCGGTCGAGACGGAGGAGCGACGGTTGGCCATGGGTCAGAGCTCGTAGCGCTGCAGCCGGCGCTGCACCAGGTAGAAGTAGATCATCACGCCGGTCAGGATGATCAGGAACATCACCGTCGCCACCGCGGCGCCCATGGTCGGGTCGCCCAGCTGCAGCTGGAAACCGAAGAAGGTGCGGTAGAAGAAGGTGCCGAGGATGTCGGTCGCGAAGTTCGGCCCGGCCAGCGCCCCCTGGGTCACATAGATCAGGTCGAAGGCGTTGAAGTTGCCGACGAAGGTCAGGATCGAGACCATGCCGATGGTCGGCCAGATCAGCGGCAGCTTGATCCGCCAGAAGATCGTCATCTGCCCGGCGCCGTCGACCCGCGCCGCCTCGGTCAGGCTTTCCGGGATGTTCAGAAGAGCGGCATAGGTCAGCAGCAGCGGCATGCCGACCCACTGCCAGACCGAGACCAGCGACAGGGCGACCAGCGCCGAGCCCTCCTGCCCCAGCCAGGGCGCGAAGAGCGAGCCGAGGCCGACCGAGGACAGCATCGACTTGGCGACGCCCCAGGTCGGCGACAGGATCAGCTTCCAGATGAAGCCGATGATCACCACCGACAGCAGCGTCGGGGTGAACATCAGGGTGCGGTAGGTGTTGGTGAAGCGCAGATTGGGCAGCGACAGCAGCGCCGCCAGGCCGATCGCGATCGGGTTCTGCACCAGCATGTGCACGGCGAAGAACAGCACGTTGTTGCCCAGCGCGTTCCAGAACCGGTCGGCCCATTGCGGGTCGAAGAACAGCGCCGCGTAATTGGCCAGCCCGGCGAAATGCTCCGCCCCCGCCTCGTCCCGCGTGAACAGGCTGAGCCGCAGGCTGTCGAGCAGCGGGTAGATCATGAACACGGTGTAGATCAGCGTCGCCGGCGCCAGGAAGACGACGACGTGCCAGGGGAAGCGGCCCCGGCGGCCCGCGATCTGCGAGCGGGGGATGGCGACGGCTTGGGTGCTGGCCATGGGAACAGCCTATCAATACGGGCACGGGGGCGCGCGGTCCGGGACAGCCGGCCCGCGCGCCCTGCGCCGGGGTCAGATCACTTGGCGGCCGGCTTGTACCAGGAGTCGAGCCCCTTCTGGATGCTCTCCGCCGCCTGCTGCGCCGTCATGGTGCCGTTCAGCACCTGGGCGGAGACGTTCCACAGCTCGTTCTCCAGGTTCGGCGTGCCGCGCGACAGGATCTGGTAGGAGTTGCGGATGGTCGACTCGCAGGTCTTGCGCCAGGACGCGAACTCCGCCGCCACCGGGTCCTTGATCGTGACCGGGTGGTTCGACAGCGAATAGAAGCCCGGCAGCGCGTTCGAGTAGATGTCCGCGAATTCCGGCGTCGCCAGCCATTCCAGGAAGGCCTTGGCGGCCTCCGGATTCTTGGTCTTGGCGTTCATGCCGAGGGCGATGTCGGTGTGGTCGCTGATGTAGCACTTGTCGCCGGCCTTCTCGACGGGCGGCGGGAAGGCGCCCATCTTGAAATCGGCCTGCTGGTTGAACACCGCGATGTCCCAGGACCCGGCCGGGTAGATCGCGGCGCGGCCGAGGGTGAACAGGTTCTGGCTGTCCGGATAGGCCTGCGCCTCATAGCCCTCGGGCAGGTAGGGCTTCCACTTCGCCAACTCCTCGAAGGCCTCGACATAGGGCTTATCGGTGAACTTCTGCGTCCCGGCGATCAGCGCCTTGCGCCCCTCCTCGCCCTTCCACAGGTTCGGACCGATGTTCTGGAAGCCCATGGTCGCGGCCTCCCACTGGTCCTTGGTGCCGATATCGAGCGGCGCGACCTCGCCCTTGGCCTTGATCTTGTCGAGCAGGGCGAAGAACTCGGCCTCGGTCTTCGGCGGGGTCAGCCCCTCGGCGTCGAAGAGGTCCTTGTTGTAGAGGAAGCCGTGGATCACCGAGGCCATCGGCACGCAGAACAGCGTCTTGCCGTCATCGGTGATCCAGGCGCTCTTGGCCACTTCGGAGAAGCTGTCCATGCCCTTCAGATCGGTGACCGGGGTCAGGTAGCCCTTCTGGAACAGCGCCAGCGAGGCGTCGAAGGGCCGGCAGGAGATCAGGTCGCCCGCGGTGCCGCCTTCGAGCTTCGCGTTCAGGGCGGCGTTGTACTCGGTCGGGGTCGACGGCGCGAACACCACCTTGATCCCCGGATGGCTCTTCTCGAAGGCCGGGATGATGGTGTCCTGCCAGACCTTCAGGTCGTCGTTGCGCCAGCTCTCGATCGTCAGGGTGACGTCGGCCGCGGCCGCCTGGCCGGCCAGGGCGACGAGCGCCGCACCGGCCAGGAACGCGCCGCGCAGGAACGAATGGGACATGTGCAATGGCCTCCTCTGTTCGGCGTTTCGCCGTGTTCACGGACGGCGGCCTCCCGCCGCCCGCTGTCTCGCTAGGATCGCTGCTTGGCCGCCAGGGCGCGGCGCAGGTCGCCGTCTGCGGCGTCCAGGCGGCGGCGCCCGTCCTCGGCAGTGTCGCCGAGCGCCACCAGGGCCGCCAGCTTGACGTTCTGGCCCGCCGCCTGCAGCGCCGCCCGGGCCGCCGCTTCGTCGACCGGGACGATGGCGCGCAGCATGCGCACCGAGCGGTCGTTCAGCTTGGCGTTGGTCGGCTGCATGTCGACCATCAGCCCGTCATAGACATGGCCGAGCCGGGTCATCACCAGGGTCGAGAACAGGTTCAGCGCCACCTTCTGCGCCGTGCCGGCCTTGAGCCGGGTGGAGCCGGCGATCGGCTCCTCCCCCGTCGCCAGCAGCACGGCATGGGCGGCGTCGCCGAAGAGCGGCGCGCCGGGGTTGGAGGCGATGGCGATGGTCAGGGCGCCGGCGCGGGAGGCCTCCTGCAGCACGGCGCGGGTGTAGGGGGTGCCGCCGCTGGCGGCGACGCCGATCACCACGTCGTCGGGCCCGAGGCCGAGCGCCGCGGCCTCGGACCGGCCGGCCTCGGCATCGTCCTCGGCGTTCTCCACCGGCCGGCTCAGCGCCGTGGCGCCGCCGGCGATCAGATAGGCCAGCCGGTCCTGCGGGTGGCCGAAGGTCGGGAACAGCTCCGACCCGTCCTGCGCCGCGACCCGGCCGGAGGTGCCGGCGCCGGCATAGACCAGCCGGCCGCCGCGGCGCAGCCGGGGCGCCGCATCGGCGGCGGCGGCGGCCAGCGCCGGCAGGGCCGGGCGCACCGAGGCAACGGCGGCGAGCTGGGATTCCAGCAGCGCGTCGAGGATCTCCGCATCCTCCCAGGTGTCGATGCCCCTGAAGCGGCGTGATGCGGTCTCGGTTCCCATGCGGCGCGGTCGCTGGTTGCGTGAGTGGTCTAGACCACTCTCTCAGCTTTGCCGGCGCAGCGCAAGATCGTCGTGGATGCGCCCGACCCGGGCGACGTCGCACTTACCAGTTGAAGGAGATCCCGGCGGTGAACTTGGCGCCCGGCTGATCGGTGCCGAGATCGACCAGCGAGGCGCTGACCTTCAACGGGCCGAACACAGTCTGCTCGGCGCCGACGCTGCCGGTCAGGTGCCGCTCGGTGCTGGTGTACTGGCTGCCGAGCAGCAGCGCGGTCGTGTGCCAGGGCAGCTCCACCCGGGTGGTGCGGTCGATCTCCCAGCTCGTCACCGGCGCCTCGGGGCCGAGCAGGCCGCCCTGGCTCACGACATAGCGGTTCTCGGACGACGCCGTCAGCCCGACCAGTGACCAGGAGCTGGAGAGCACCGCCGCCACCTGCCCGGTGCCCTCGCCGGCCTGCGGGTCGAAGCTGGCCTCGATCCGGGCCGAGCTGAAGAACGGCACGAACCAGGGCAACTGGGTCAGGCCGACGCTGGCCTCCGCCTTGCCGGACGCCGAGCGCCGCGCCATCTCCAGCCGGTTCCAGCGCTGGGCGAAGCCGGGATAGGGATCGGCCGGGATGTCGAAGGTGACGCCGGTCTTGGCGATGAAGCCGGACGACTGGGCCTGCAGCGCCGCCCCGACCGATCCGGCGCCGGTCGGGTCGCGCTGGCCGGTGACCACGGAATGGTCCTGGTCGGGCGCCGCATAGGCACTGAGCCCCATCGGGGCGCGCGGCGCCGTGTCCGGCCCGTCCCAGCGCCAGGCCGGCCCGAGCTGGGGGTCGGCAGGGATGTCGAAGATGATGCCGGTGTCGGGAATGAATCCCTGGACCTGCGACGCCTCCCCGGCCGGGCCGGGATCCGGCCAGGCACGGGCCGCGGGCGCAGCCGCCGGGATCAGCGCGGCGGCCACGGCGGCACGCAAAAAAAGGGGCTGGCAGGGCCGCGGCATCGGCGGGCTGGCTCTCCTGGGGAATGGTGGTGGTTCCCCCAAGACTAGCCTTCCGGCCGCTGCTGCCAACCCCTTGAATTGTGACAATTTCCGCCTGGCTGCGGCCGGTGCCTCAGAAGCCCAGCACGACCTTGCCGAAATGCCGCCCCGATTCGAGATGTCGCAGGGCCTCGCGCGCCTCGGTCCAGGGGAAGCTGCGGTCGATCACCGGCCGCAGCCCGGTGGCGGCGATGGCGCGGTTCATCGCCTCGAAGCTCTCGCGCGAACCGACCGGGATGCCGCGGATGCGGGCGCGGCGGAACAGGATCTGCACCGGGTTGATCTCGGCCGATTTGCCGCCGAGATAGCCGATCACGTTGATCTGGCCTCCGGTGCGGATGGCGGCCAGCGAGCGGGCGAAGGTCTCGGGACCGCCGACCTCGATGACATGGTCGACGCCGCGCCCGCCGGTCAGGTCGCGCACGGCCTCGTCCCAGCCCGGGGTCGTCCGGTAGTTGACCGTGCCGAAGGCGCCGAGCGCCCGCGCCCGCTCCAGCTTCTCGTCGCTGGAGGAGGTGACGATCACCCGGGCGCCGGCGGCCAGGGCGAATTGCAGGGCGAAGATCGAGACCCCGCCGGTGCCCTGGACCAGCACGGTGTCGCCGGGCTTCAGCCCGCCTTCGGTCACGAGAGAGGTCCAGGCGGTCAGCGCGGCGCAGGGCAGCGTCGCCGCCTCCTCGTCGGTCAGGTGCTCCGGCACCGGGACCACGCCTTCGGCGTCGAGCCGGACGTACTCCGCCAGCACGCCGGGGCCGGGCCCGCCCAGCGGCACCGCCCGCTCGATCTCCTCGAAATCGCCGGCGATCCAGCCCTGCCAGAAGGTCGTGGCCACCCGGTCGCCGACCTTGACGCGGGTGACGCCCTCACCCACCGCCGCCACCTCGCCGACCCCGTCGGACAGCGGCACCATCGGCAGCTCGAAGCCGGCGTGATAATTGCCGCGCACGATCTCCAGGTCGCGGTAGTTCAGCGAGGCCGCGCGCATCCGCAGCAGCACCTCGCCCCGCCGCGGCTCCGGCACCGGCCGCTCCGCCGGCCGCAGCCGGTCGAGACCCGACCCCTCTTCGATCACGAACGCCTTCATCGCTTCGCTCCAGGATGTTGCGCTGGAGAGATCGCCCAGCCTCCGCTAATCTTCAAATTCATTGTTTTCAGAAACTTCATGACGGACCGGCATGATGTTGGACGAGATGCGCGCCTTCGTGCTGCTGGCCGAGACCGGCTCGATCCAGCGGGTGGCGGAGCGGCTGCCGCTGACCCAGCCGGCGGTGACCCGGCAGATCCAGCGGCTGGAGCAGCATCTCGGCGCCGCCCTGCTGGACCGCCGGGTGAAGCCGCCGCGCCTGACCCCGGCCGGCCTCGCCGCGCTCGACCGCTGCCGCGCCATCCTGGCGGCGGTGGAGGACCTCAAGGCCGGCACCGGCGGGGATGCCGAGCCGGAAGGGCCGCTGCGGCTGGGCATCGGCGTGCTGCACGCCTTCGCCGAGACCGATTTCGCGGCGCTGATGCGCGACCTGCGGCAGCGCTGGCCGCGCCTGTCGCTGCGCCTGACCGGCGGCTTGGCGACGACGCTGCTGCAGGACCTGGACCGCGGCCGGCTGGATGCCGCGGTGGTGCTGCTGCAGGAGAGCTCGGCCCCCTATCCCGGCCGGGTGGTGGGGCAGGAGAAGCTGGTGGTGGTCGGTGCCCGCAGCCTGGCCCTGCCGCGCCGGCCGTCGCTGGCCGACCTCGCCGCCTGCGACTGGGTGGTCAGTCCGCGCGAATCCTGCGACGTGCGGCCGGCGCTGGAAGCGCTGTTCGCGCGGGAAGGGCTGACGCTCAAGGTCTCGGCCGAGGTGCACGACCTGGCGATCCAGCAATCGCTGATCCGCTCCGGCTTCGGACTCGGCGTGCTGCCGGCGCGGCGCTGCGCCCCGTTCACTGCACGCGACGAGCTGCGCCGCATCGACCTGCCCGGCTTCCGCTTCGACTTCGCGATCAGCGTGGTGCGGGCGCCGCATCTCGGCCGGCTGGACCGCGCGGTCGACCATCTCGAGGACGCGCTGCGGCAAAGGCTGGCGCCGGCAGTGGTTTCCCTGGCCACGGGATAGCCCCTCACCATCATTGCGAGGAGGCGAAGCCGACGAAGCAATCCAGGGGCCGGTGCGTGGGGCCCCTGGATTGCTTCGCTGCGCTCGCAATGACAATAAAGAGTTACGAAGCGGGAGAGGTCACGCCCCGTCGGTCACTCGGGCAGGCTGCGCCGGCAGCCCGAAGCGGCGGGCGGCGATGTCGACGATGCGGCGCGGCGCGTGGCGGATGTCGACCGTCACCACCCGTTCGCCGTCGCCCGGCGGCTCCAGCGTCTCGAACTGGCTGCGCAGCAGCGAGGGCGGCATGAAATGGCCCTTGCGGTTGGCCAAGCGCGCGGCGATCACCGCCTCCGATCCCGAGAGATAGAGGAAGGCGACGCCGGGCCGGCCGGCGACCAGCTGGTCGCGATACACCCGCTTGAGGGCCGAGCAGGCCAGCACCGCCGGCTGACCGTCCGCCAGCCACCGCCCGATCTGCGCCGCCATGGCGTCGAGCCAGGGCCAGCGGTCCTCGTCGGTCAGCGGGTGGCCGGCCTTCATCTTCTCGATATTGGCCGGCGGGTGGAAGCTGTCGGCATCGGCGAAGACGCCGCCCATGCGGCGGGCCAGCTGCTTGCCGATCGTGGTCTTGCCCGAGCCCGAGACGCCCATGACGATGATCACGCCGGGCGGGCCGCCGCGGCCGGAGTCGGAAGGTTGGGTCGCGCCGTGATCCGCGGCCGCCATAAGCATGTCCTCAGCTGAGCTTCACAACCTCGCCGGTGCGGAAGCTCTCATCCGCCGCCAGCACGATGCGCAGGCTGTCGATCGCCGCCTGCATGGAATCGGTGAGGTCCAGATCCTCGCGGATCGCGCGCAGGAAGAACTCCTGCTCGCGGTCGCACAACTCCTGGTGGCCGGGCTCGTCCGCCATGGTGATCCAGCGGTCCTTCTCGACGAAATGGTTGTCCGCGTCGATCGCGGCGGAATGCAGCTTCAGCGCGTTGGTCTTGGTGTGCCGGTCGATGTCGGCGGAATCGGAGATCGCATCGGTCCGCGCCTCGCCCTGCCCGTCCTGCGGCACCACGATCGAGACGCAGCCCTTCGGCCCGACCACGTCCTTCACGAAATAGGCCACCTCGCTCATCATCGGGCCCCAGCCGGCCTCGTACCAGCCGACCGAGCCGTCGTCGAAGACGACGTGCAGATGGCCGTAATTGTGGATCGCGACCTCGTCCGACAGCCGGGCGCCGATGCCGTGCACCCGCACCGGCTTGGCGCCGGTCATCTGGCACATCACGTCGACATAGTGGACGCCGCAATCGACCACCGGCGACAGCGACTGCAGCAGGTTCTTGTGCCAGGTCCAGGAGGGGCCGGAGCTCTGCTGGTTCAGGTTCATCCGCATCACCAGCGGCTTGCCCAGCGTCTTCGCCACCTCGATGAACCTCATCCAGGAGGGGTGGACGCGCAGGATGTAGCCGACCACCAGCTTGCGCCCGGTCTCCTTCGCCCGGGCGACCACGCGCTCGGCATCCTCGACCGTGGTCGCGATCGGCTTCTCCATGAACACATGGGCGCCGGCATCCATCGCCTTCAGCGCGAAGTCGGCATGGGTGTCGGACCAGGTGTTGATCGAGACGGCGTCCGGCCGGGTCTCGGCCAGGGCCTGCTCGTAATCGGCGAAGCGCGGATAATCCGTCAGCTCGGCCGGCAGGTCGGCCCGGGCGATGGAGCGGGCGACGAGGCCGACGATCTGAAACCCGTCCAGCTTGTGATAGGCCAGGGCGTGCGACAGGCCCATATGGCCGACGCCGACGACGAGGACGCGCACCGGACCGGTCATGACAGGCCTCCATGGTCGCCAAACGGCATTGCTGCCCGGGTCTTCATTCCAGCCTCCCGGAGAATCGCTCGCCGGAACCCTAGCGGACAGCGCCGGTCGGTCCCAGGCCCGATGTGCCCGGCCCGATAACCTGAAGTTCAGGCCTCCGTCGCTTTCGTGACTTGTCAGGGGCGACGGCCGCCTGCCCAAATCGCCGGCGGCGGGGCGGAACGTTCCCGCAGGACGCTTGGGGCAGGAAGGCACACAAGGATCGGCCCGGCCGGACCGGGACCGTCGCGCCGCCTCGGCGGAGGGGGATCACGGATCTGGGGGATCGCATGAGCTTTCTGAACAAATCGGCTATGGCCGCCCTGGCCTTGGGCCTGGCGGTGTCCGCCGTAGCGGTGTCCGGATTGACCGGCCCGGCGGCGGCGGAGACGGTGCTGAACCGCGGCTTCGGCAGCGCGCCGTCGACGCTGGACCCGCAGCTGAACACCGGCGCGCGCGAGAACTACATCGTCGCCGACCTGTTCGAGGCGCTGCTGGTCCTGGACCCGCAGGGCAACCCGCAACCGGGCGCGGCGGAGAAATGGGAGACCAGCGCCGACGGCCTGACCTGGACCTTCCATCTGCGGCCCGGGCTGAAATGGTCGAACGGCGACCCGATGGCGGCGGCCGATTTCGTGCGCGGCATCGTCCGCGCGCTGGACCCGGAGATGGCCTCGAACCACGCCTACTATCTGACCCAGGTTCTGCCGATCAAGAACGGCAAGGCGTTCAACGAGGGCAAGCTGAAGGATGCGAGCCAGCTGGGCGCCGCGGCGCCGGACGACCGCACCGTCGTGCTGACGCTCGACTACCCGATGCCGGACGCGCCCTACATCCTCGACTTCCACACCACGGCGCCGGTGCACGAGCCGAGCCTGAAGGCCGCCGGCAACAAGCTGGACTACACCCGGCCGGAACTGTTCGTCGGCAACGGCGCCTATATGCTGAAGGAATACGTGCCGCAGTCGAAGGTGGTGCTGGTCAAGAACCCGCATTACTGGGACGCGGCCAACGTCAAGATCGACACGGTCGTCTACCACGTCACCGAGGACGCCTCGACCGAGCTGAAGCGCTATCTGGCGGGCGAGCTGGACTCGACCATGACGGTGCCGGTCGAGCAGCTGGAGAAGCTGAAGGCCGAGCGGCCGCAGGAGCTGCGCCAGAACCCGACGCTGGGCATGAAGTATCTCAGCTTCCAGCCCGATGCCGGCCCGCTGTCCGACATCCGCGTGCGCAAGGCGCTGGCCTACGCCATCGACCGCGACTTCCTGCAGGAGAAGATCGAGAAGGCCGGCAACGTGCCGATGTACACCTTCTCGATCAACCAGGACCCCAGCTACAAGCCCGGCAAGGTGCAAGAGGCGGGGCTGAGCAAGGAGGAGCGCCTGGCCGAGGCCAAGAAGCTGCTGGCCGAGGCTGGCTACGGCCCGGACAAGCCGCTGCAGCTGGAGATCATCGGCCCGTCCAGCGCCGCCAGCAAGCGGCGGGTCGAGGGCATCGTCGCGATGTGGAAGCAGAATCTCGGCGTCCGCACCAAGCTGGACCTGACCGAGGTGAAGACCTGGCTGGAAAAGCTGCACACCGGCACCTGGCAGGTCTGCATGGACAGCTATGGCGGCGACTATCCGCAGGCCAAGACCTGGCTGGACGCGCTGCGCTACACCGGCACGCCCAGCTACCACTGGAAGGACGACGAGTACGAGAAGCTGATGGACGAGGCCAACGCCAACGCGGCGGACAAGGCCAAGTTCTACGAGATCCTGGGCAAAGCCGAGCAGCGCATGCTGGACCAGTACGTGTTCATCCCGATCACGGTGTCGAGCGACAACCTGCTGGTCCAGACCTATGTCAAGGGCTGGGGCGCCAACCCGATCGGCCATCCGATGTCGAAGTATCTGAGCATCGAGAAATAGGCGTCGGAGTCCTTCGATCGACACCCCCCTCCCCCTGCCCCCTCCCGCAGGGGGAGGGGGGACGTGAATGGTTCGGCTGGAATCGTTGACCCGGAAGAGATCGCAATCGTTTCGAGTCCCCCTCCCCTCGCGGGAGGGAGCTAGGGGGAGGGGGTTCCCTCCACCGGAGCAGAGACAGGGAGCCACCAGGGCCGATGGTCTTGTCCGTCCTCCGCCGCATACTGGGCAGCGTGCCGACGCTGTTCGCGCTGGCGACGATCACCTTCTTCGTCATCCGCTTCGCGCCGGGCGGTCCCTTCGACGACGACAAGAAGCTGCCGCCGGCCCTGATCGCCCGGATGGAGGCGCAGTTCCACCTGAACGAGCCGCTGTGGCAGCAGTATCTGCGCTTCCTGGGCGATGTCGTGCGGCTCGATTTCGGCCAGTCGATGTACTACCGCGAATACACAGTGGCACAGCTGATCGGCCACGGCCTGCCGATCTCGCTGCAGATCGGGCTGTGGGCCACGCTGCTCTACGCCGTCGCCGGCGTCACCCTGGGCGTGGTCGCGGCGCTGCGGCGCAACGGCATCCTGGACAACCTGGTCAGCGCCGTGGCCATGGGCGGCATCGTGGTGCCGACCTTCGTGATGGCGCCGATCCTGCAGATCGTCTTCGCCCTGATGCTGAGCCTGGTGCCGGTGGCCGGCTGGGACAATGGCTGGCGGTCGATGGTGCTGCCGGTGGTGGCCATGGCGCTGCCGAACATCGCCTATGTCGCCCGGCTGACCCGCGGCGCGATGATCGAGACGCTGCGCAGCAACTACATCCGCACCGCCCGGGCCAAGGGCGTCGGCGAATGGCGCGTCCTGACCCACCACGCCATCCGCGGCGCCATGATCCCGGTGGTCGCCTATCTCGGCCCCGCTACCGCCGGGCTGATCACCGGGTCGATGGTGATCGAGACCATCTTCGCCGTGCCGGGCATCGGCCGCTACTTCGTCGAGAGCGCGATCAGCCGCGACTACACCATGGTGATGGGGGTCACCCTGGTCTACGGCAGCTGCATCATCCTGTTCAACATGGCGACCGACGTGGCGCAGATGCTGCTGGACCCGAGGTCGCGGACATGACCGACGCCGCCGCCGATCTCGCCGTGCCGGAGGACGGCGCCGAGGGCGTCAGCCCGCTGCGCGAGGCGCTGCGCCGCTTCCGCGCCAACCGGACCGCGGTCGCCAGCCTGGTCATGCTGGTCCTGATCGTAATCGTCTGCTTCGGCGGGCCGCTGCTGTACGGCTACGAACCGGACGACGCCAATTTCGAGGCGATGAACGCGCCGATGGACCTGCTTTCGGCGCATCCCTTCGGCACCGACGACCTCGGCCGCGACCTCTTGCTGCGGATCATGGCCGGCGGCCAGGTGTCGCTGATCATCGGCCTGGTGGCGACGCTGATCGCGGTCGCCATCGGCGTCACCTGGGGGTCTGTCGCGGGCTTCCTGGGCGGGGCGGTGGACCAGGTGATGATGCGCATCGTCGACGTGCTGTACGGCATCCCCTACATCTTCCAGGTCATCCTGATCAGCATGGCGCTGGGCCGCGGCAGCACCGCCGTGATCATCGCCGTGGTGCTGTCGCTGTGGCTGACGCCGTCGCGCATCGTCCGCGCCCAGGCGATCGCGCTGCGCAACCGCGAGTTCATCGAGGCGGCGCGGGCCGGCGGCATGACCCGGCGGCAGATCGTGCTGAAGCACATCATGCCGAACTGCGTCGGCGTGGTGATCGTCTATTCCAGCCTGCTGATTCCGGACGTGATCCTGAGCGAATCCCTGCTCAGCTTCCTCGGCCTCGGCGTGCAGGCGCCGGAGACCAGCTGGGGCGTGCTGATCAGCGAGGGCCAGGCCAAGATCGAGACCGACCCGCATATGCTGATCCTGCCGGGCGCCGCCCTGGCCCTGACCCTGTTCTGCATGAACTTCGTCGCCGACGGGCTGCGCGATGCCTTCGACCCCAATGAGCGCTGATCCCCTGCTGTCGGTCGAGGATCTGGCGATCCGCTTCCGGATGCGCAGGGGCGACACCGTCGCCGTGGCCGGGGTCGACTTCACCGTCCGCCGCGGCGAGGTGCTGGGCATCGTCGGCGAGAGCGGATCGGGCAAGAGCCAGATCCTGCTGTCGATCATGGGCCTTCTGGCCGGCAACGGCACGGCCACCGGCCGGATCCGCTTCGAGGGGCAGGACCTGCTGGCGCTGGACCGGCGCGGGCTGGACCGGCTGCGCGGGTCGGCCATGACCATGATCTTCCAGGACCCGATGACCTCGCTGAACCCCTATCACCGGGTCGGGGCGCAGCTGACCGAGGTGCTGATCCGCCACCAGGGAATGCGGAAGCAGGAGGCCTGGGACAAGGCGGCGCGGATGCTGGACCGGGTGAAGATCCCCGATGCGGAGCGCCGGATGCGGCAGTATCCGCACCAGCTGTCGGGCGGCATGCGCCAGCGCGTCATGATCGCCATGGCTCTGTTGTGCAACCCGCGCATCCTGCTGGCCGACGAGCCGACCACGGCGCTGGACGTCACCGTCCAGGCCCAGGTGCTGGACCTGCTGCGCGACCTGGTGCGCGAGCTGGGGACGGCGGTGATCCTGGTGACCCACGACCTCGGCGTCGTCGCCGAGATGTGCGACCGGGTGCTGGTGCTGTATGGCGGCAAGGTGATGGAGGCGGCGCCGGTCGAGCCCCTGTTCGCCGACCCGGCCCACCCCTACACCCGCGGCCTCTTGGATTCGACGCCGGATCTGGAGGGCACGGAGGGCGAGCTGCGGGTGATCCCGGGCCAGCCGCGCGCCGCGGCCGGCGACCTGCCGGGCTGCCCGTTCGCGCCGCGCTGCGACCGCCGGGTCGAGGCCTGCACCGCCCAGATGCCGCCGCTGCTGCCGGCCCGGGACCAAGCCGGCCGCGTCGTCGCCTGCCATCGGCCATTGCCGCAGCCCGCCGCCGTGCCGGAGCTGGTGCCGTGACCCCGGTGCTGTCGGTCCGCAACCTGAAGATCCATTTCCCCCTCTCGGCCGGGCTGCTGGGCGGGCCGCCCCTGGTGGTGAAGGCGGTGGACGACGTGTCCTTCGACCTCGCCCCCGGCGAGGTGCTGGCGGTGGTCGGCGAATCCGGCTGCGGCAAGTCCACCCTGGGCCGGGCCGTGCTGCGGCTGATCCCGGCCAGCGGCGGCACCATCGCCTGGAACGGCGCCGACGTGACCGGCCTGCCCGAGGACGCGCTGCGGCCGCGCCGGCGGGACATGCAGATCATCTTCCAGGACCCGCTGGCCTCGCTGGACCCGCGCATGACGGTGGCCCAGATCATCGGCCGGCCGCTGCGCACCTTCCACCCCGAGCTGAAGCGGGCCGAGGTCGCGGCCCGGGTGAACGAGGCGATGCGCCAGGTCGGGCTGTCCCCTGCCCTGGCCCACCGCTATCCGCACGAATTCTCCGGCGGGCAGTGCCAGCGCATCGGCATCGCCCGCGCCATCATCCTGCGACCGAAGCTGATCGTCTGCGACGAGCCGGTCTCGGCGCTGGACGTCTCGATCCAGGCGCAGATCGTCAACCTGCTGATGCGGCTGCGGCAGGAGATGGGCATGGCGCTGATCTTCATCTCGCACAACATGAGCGTGGTGCGGCACATCAGCGACCGGGTGATGGTGCTGTATCTGGGCCGGGAGGCCGAGATCGCCGGCCGCGACGCCTTCTTCGCCCGGCCGCTGCATCCCTATGCCCAGGCCTTGCTCTCGGCCGTGCCGGTGCCGGACCCGGTGCGGGCGCGGCAGCGCCGGCGAGTGGTGCTGCAGGGCGACACGCCGTCGCCGATCGACCCGCCCTCCGGCTGCGCCTTCCGCACCCGCTGCCCGCACGCGGCCGAGCTGTGCGCCCGCGCCGTGCCGGTGCTGCGCGACTTCGGCCCCGGCCACCGCGCCGCCTGCCACCGGGTCGAGGAGCTGGCCCATGCGCCGGCGGCGGGTCACACCGAAGCGGTGCTGGGGTAAGATTTCCGTCATGAGCATCGATCCCGGCTTCCTCGACCGCCTGATTGCCGCGCCGCGGCTGCTGTTCCCGGCCGTGTCGCCGGACGGTCGCTGGGTGGCCTGGCTGTGGAACGGCAAGGCCGAGGGCAACGGCCCCTGGGTCGCCCCGACCGCGGGCGATGCGCGGCCGCGCCTGCTGCTGGAACCGCATTCCGGCTGGGATTGCAAGAGCTTCTCCTGGGCGCCGGACAGCCTGTCGCTGATCGTCGCCCGCCGCCGCGACGGCGAGGAGCAGGTCGGGCTGCAGCGCGTCTGGCTGGATCCCGCGCGGCCGGCGGAGACACTGCTGCCGGACCGGCCGGGCTACTACGTCTACACCGCCCAGCAGCATCCGGACGGACGGCGGCTGGTCTACGCCGCCAGCCGCGACCCGGCCACCGGGCTGGGTGGCGACATCCTGCATCTCTACGAGCACGACATAGCCACCAGCGTGCAGCGCGTCCTGGCCTCGCCGCGGCGGTCCTGCAAGCTGATGCCGAAGCTGGATCCGACCGGGCGCCGGATCCTGTATCTGCGCAATGACCACCACCCGAGCGGCCGGGCGCTGTGGGTCTACGACCTGGAGACCGGCGCGGACCGAGAGCTGTACAGCCCCGGCGGCCCGGCCAAGGCCGAGGGCGTGTGGTCGCCGGACGGGTCTCGCGTGGCCTTCGTCGCCGAGGGGCCGACGCACAAGCGGCTGGGGCTGATCGACCCGGCCACCGACGATCTGCGCTGGCTGATCGACGACCCGGCGATCCCGGTCGAGCATGTGCGCTGGCCGCGCCAGGCCGATGGCGGCCAGGACCTGCTGGTGGTGATCGAATCCCGCGCCGCGCGGGACGAAGCCGGCTTCCTGATGGTCTCGACCGGCGCCTATGCCCCGGTGTTCCGCGGCGGCGACATCCTGCGCCCCATCGCGCCGCTGCCGGACGGGCGCTGGGTGCTGGAACGCGGCCGGGCCACGGCGCCGACCGATATCGTCACCCTGGCGGCCGAGGCGCCGGACCAGCTGACCGCGCACCAGCTGTCGCCGCTGCCCGAAGGTTCGCTGCCAGACCCGGCGGATCTGAGCCCCGCCGAGCCCTTCTGGTGGCATTCGGTCGACGGGCTGCGCGTCCAGGGCTGGCTCTACCGCGCGAAGGGTGAGGCCCGCGGCGCCGTGATCCACGTCCATGGCGGGCCGACCGCGCATTACGACGGCCGCTTCGATCCCATCCCGCAGGCGCTGTGCCGCGCCGGCTTCCACGTGCTACAGCCGAACTACCGCGGCAGCACGGGCCTTGGTCTCGCCTATCAGGAGGCAATCAAGGTGGACGGCTGGGGCGGGCGCGAGCAGGAGGATATCCGCACCGGCATCCTGGCGCTGATGAATGCCGGGCTGGCGCAGCCGGGCCGCGTCGGCATCACCGGCCTGTCCTATGGCGGCTATTCCGCCTGGTGGGCGATCACCCGTTTCCCGCGCGATGTCATAGTGGCCTCGGCGCCGATCTGCGGCATGACCGACCTGGTCACCGATTACTGGACCACCCGGCCCGACCTGCGCCCCTATTCCGAGGCGATGATGGGCGGCACGCCAGACGAGCTGCCGGAGAAGTACCGCGAGCGGTCGCCGATCCATTTCGTCGACCGGATCGAGGGGCGCCTCTTGATCGTCCAGGGCCTGACCGACCCGAATGTGACGCCGGAGCATGTCGAGATCATGCGCGCGGCGCTGGATGCCCTGGGCAAGCCCTATGAGACGCTGCTGTTCCCGGACGAGGGCCACGGCATCGTCAAGCCGGAGAACTGCCGGGTGCTGTACGAGCGGCTGATCGCCTTCTTCGCCGAGGCCTTCGCGGTGGGGCCGCAGAAGACGCCCGCCTCCTCCGCGGCTACGGCGGAGGAGCTCTGCCCGCTCGATCCGGACGTCGGCCCTGCCGGATAGCGCGACATCGCGGATGCAATCCGGCGGCCGGCCCGATACTGTGCGGCCCAGCACCCGATCCTGCCGCCTGGACCCCGAATGAGCCGTACCGTCCCCTCCGAAGGCGCCCCCGCCTGGCGCACCACCGTCACCGTCGGCCCCGCCATCGGCGATGCCGTGCAGACGGCCTTCGACGACCTGTTCGCCTCGGTGGCGGCCTTCGAGGTCGAGGAGGGCGGCGACTGGCTGATCGAGGGGATCGACCGCAACCCGCCGGACACGGCGCAGCTGAACGCCAGGCTGGCGCTGGTCTCGGCCATGATCGGCACGCCCCTGCCCGCCCCGATGGTGGAGAAGATCCCGCCGACCGACTGGCTGGCCGCGACCTATCAGGCCTTTCCGCCGCTGCGCATCGGCCGCTTCTTCATCCACGGCTCGCATATCGAGGACGCGCCGCCACCCGGCACCATCCCGCTCTGCATCGACGCCGCCACCGCCTTCGGCTCCGGCGAGCACCCGACCACCGAAGGCTGCCTGCGGGCGCTGGACCGGCTGTCGCGGCGCCGCCGCTTCCGCCGCATCCTCGACATGGGCTGCGGCACCGGCATCCTGTCCTTCGCCGCCGCGCAGCTGTTCCACGCCCCGGTTCTGGCCGCCGACATCGACCCGGAATCGATCCGCGTCACCCGGATCAACGCCCGGATCAACAAGCTGTCGGACCGGATCACCGCCGTGGTCTCGAACGGCTATGCCAGCCGGGTGGTGGCCGAACACGGCCCCTACGACCTGATCGTCGCCAACATCCTGGCCCGGCCGCTGATGAGCATGGCGGCCGATCTGCGCCGCCACCTGGCGCCGGGCGGCGTGGCGATTCTGGCCGGGCTGCTGGACCGCCAGGCGCCCCAGGTGCTGGCCGCGCACCGGCTGCAGCGCCTGACGCTGGCGGACAAGATCCCGATCCGGGGCTGGCCGACGCTGATCCTGGGCTGAGGCGGCACAGCGCGCCCGCTGCAGCGGCCGTCGCTCCTGGACAAAATCCCGGCCCGCGGCCGGCCTAGGCTGACCTTGGGCTGGTGCCTCCGGTCCGGACTGTCGACTTCACTCACTGTCATGCTCGGGCTTGACCCGAGCATCCAGGGGCCGCAAGCACCGCTCTTGATGGCCCTGGATCACCGGGTCAAGCCCGGTGATGACAAGTAAGGGGAGCAGACCTCCGAACCCGGCGGCATACGGAATGATTTGCCGCCGAGGTTCCCCCGATGACCGCCGTCCTTTCTTCCGTCGCCGCGCTCCTGGCCGGGGTCGGGCTGATGCTGTGCGGCAACGGGCTGCAGGCGGTGCTGGTGGCGGTGCGGGCGACCGATGCCGGCTTCGGCACCGTGGTCACCGGCCTGCTCGGCTCCGGCTATTATGCCGGCTTCGTGCTGGGCTGCCTGCTTGGCCCCCATCTGGTCCGCCGCGCCGGGCATGTCCGCACCTTCGCCGCGGTGGCGGCGCTGGCGGCGGCGGTCGCCCTGTCCTTCCCGCAACTCGTCCATCCGGCGCCCTGGATCGTGCTGCGCGGCGGCACCGGCTTCTGCTTCGCCGTCGTGTTCATGGTGATCGAGAGCTGGCTGAACGAGCAGGCGACCAGCCGCACGCGCGGCACCGTGCTGTCGCTCTACACCACCGTCACCCTGGTCGCGATCACCATCGGCCAGATGCTGCTGGGGGTGGAGACCGGCAACCCGACGACCGCGTTCACCTGGATCGCGATCATGATCTGCCTGGCGGTGCTGCCGATCGCGATGACCCGCGTCGCGGCCCCGCCGCCGCCCGAGGCGGTGCGGCTGCGGCTGGGGCGGCTGGTCGCGACCTCGCCGGTCGGCGCGGCCGCCTGCCTGGTGGTCGGCATCGCCAACGCCGCCTTCTGGTCGCTGGGACCGGTCTTCGCCCAGCGGCGCGGCTTCGACGCCGCGGCCGTGGCGCTGTTCATGAGCGTGGGCGTGCTGGGCGGCGCCATCGGGCAATGGCCGCTGGGCCGGCTGTCCGACCGGGTCGACCGGCGGTGGACGATTGTGATCTCGGGCATCGGCACCGCCGCCGCCGGAACGGCGCTGCTGGCGGTCGACTGGCTGCCGGAGGGGCCGGTGATCGGCCTCGCCTTCCTCTACGGCGCCTTCTCGCTGCCGCTCTACCCGCTGGCCCTGGCGCACACCTTCGACCAGGTCCGGGCCGGGGAGTTCGTCGAGACCTCGAGCGGCCTGCTGCTGATCTACGCCGTCGGCGCGGTGGTCGGGCCGGTGCCGGCCAGCCTGCTGATGGTGCAGTTGGGCTATCCGACGCTGTTCGCCTTCGTCGGCGCGGTGAACCTGGTGCTGGTCGCCTTCACCCTCTACCGCATGGGGCAGCGGGCCCGCGCCCCGGCCGAGTCGCGGCCGGGCTTCGTATCCGTGCAGCCGGCGACCCAGGGTGCCATCGGGCTCGACCCGCGGGCGCCCGAGACGCCCGCCGTCGAAGCCGCAGAGCCCTGATCAGGCCGCGCCGGCGACCCGGTTGACGTTGGCGGCGCGCAGCAGCGAGGCGCGCACCGCGCCTTCCGGCAGCATGGCGGCGACGTCGTCGTCGCCCTGCACCAGCACCGTCTCGATCAGGTTGCGGGTCAGGCCGATGTCCTCGAGCTGCCGGTCGGTCAGCTCCATCAGCTCGTGATAGGTCAGGCTGCGGTCGATGCCCCCGCGGAGCTTGAAGAAGCCGCGGATGAGAGTGGCGAGAAGCTGGTATCCCATGATCGTGTCCCGTGTTTCCGCTTCCTGTTGGCGCAGGTTATTGCGTTGCAACATCCGCCGCGGCCCTGCCGTGACGGTATGGAGGAACGCTGCTTCCGGGAGACGTTTCCGAGATTGTCGTTGATGGAGCGATCGCCGGGGACGGCGATCTCACATCGATAGAATGCGCGCTTTTTTGTGCAGCGCAATATCGATTTTGTGCATAGCAACATATCGATATGCGCGGCCGCGCCGGGCTTGATCGGAGCGACGCCCGCCCGCTTCCCCCGCCCCGCCCGATGCGCGATAAGGATTCATCCCGCCCGGCGCCGAGGCCCGGGCCGCCCCCGTTCACGGAACGCGCCGACCATGACCACCGATCTCGCCGATGCCCTCGCCGCCGCGGCCGCCGACACCGGCGGCCGCTACGACGCCGCCGGGCTGCAGGAGCTGCTGGAGGGCGTGATCGCCGCACCCGCGGCGCTGGACGACCGGGAGTGGATGGAGCTGGCGGTGCCGGGCGCGACCGAGGCTCAGGCCAAGCGGCTGCGCGCCGCCAAGGCCGCCGTCGCCGCCGCCCGCCGCCCGGCCGGACCGAAGCCGGCGGAGCGGCTGGCCGCGCTGCGCGCCGCGCTCGCCCGCCTCGGCCTCGACGCCTATGTCGTGCCGCATGCCGACGAGCATCAGGGCGAGTACCTGCCGGCCCGGGCCGAACGCCTGGCCTGGCTGACCGGCTTCACCGGCTCCGCCGGCGTCGCCGTGGTCACGGCCGAGCGGGCCGCGCTCTTCATCGACGGCCGCTACACCATCCAGGCCGAGCAGCAGACCGACCCGGCGCTGTGGGAGCGTCGGCACCTGCACCAGGAGCCGCACGAGGCCTGGCTGGCCGAAGCGCTGCCGAAGGGCGGTCGCGCCGGCTACGACCCACGCCTCGTCACCGTCGGCTGGGTCGAGAAGGCCCGCAAGGCGGTCGAAGCGGCGGGCGGCACGCTGGTGGCGGTGGAGGAGAACCCGATCGACACGCTGTGGACCGACCAGCCGCCGGCCCCGATCTCCCCCACCATCGTCCATGGGCTCGATGTCGCCGGCAAGGAGGCTCGGGAGAAGCGGGCCGAGATCGCCGAGGCGCTGCGGCGCGAACGGCTGGATGCCGTGGTGCTGACCGCGCCGGAGAGCGTGGCCTGGCTGCTGAACCTGCGCGGCGCCGACGTGCCGCACACGCCGCTGCCGCTGTCCTTCGCCGTGCTGCACGCCGACGGCCTCGTCGACCTGTTCATCGACCGGCGCAAACTGGTGCCGGGCGTCGACACCCATCTCGGCAACGAGGTGGCGATCCAGCCGCCGGCCAGCCTGGGCCAGGCGCTGGAGGCGCTGGGCCGGGCCGGCAAGGCGGTGCGGATCGACGCCGCCTCGGCCAGCGCCTGGGTGCAGGACCGGCTGAAGGGCGCCAGGGTCGATGTCGGAACCGACCCCTGCGCCCTGCCCCGCGCCCGCAAGAACGCGATCGAGCTGGAGGGCACCCGCGAAGCCCATCGCCGCGACGCCACCGCGGTCAGCCGCTTCCTGGCCTGGCTGGCGCGCGAGGCGCCCTCCGGCACGCTGGACGAGGCCAGCGCCGCCGCCAAGCTGCTGGAGTTCCGGGTGGCGACCGGCGCGCTGCGGGACCTCAGCTTCGACACCATCTCCGCCGCCGGCCCCAACGCCGCCCTGCCCCACTACCGCTTCAGCGCCGAGAGCAACCGGCGGATCGAGCCGGGCAACGTCTATCTGGTCGACAGCGGCGGCCAGTACCGCGACGGCACCACCGACATCACCCGCACCATCATCGTCGGCACCCCGACCGAGGAGATGCGGCGCAACTTCACTTTGGTGCTGAAGGGCCATATCGCGATCTCGACCGCGCGCTTCCCGAAGGGCACCACCGGCTCGCAGATCGACGCCTTCGCCCGCCGGCCGCTGTGGGAGCACGGCCTCGACTACGACCACGGCACCGGCCACGGCGTCGGCAGCTATCTCAGCGTGCATGAAGGGCCCGCGCGGATCGCCAAGACGCCGAACACGATCGCGCTGGAGCCGGGCATGATCCTGTCGAACGAGCCCGGCTACTACGCCGCCGGCCGCTACGGCATCCGTACCGAGACGCTGGTGGTGGTGCAGCCCTGCGCGGAGCTGAGCGACGAGACCCGGACCTTCTACGAGTTCGAGACCATCACCTTCGCCCCGATCGACCTGAACCTGGTCGACCCGGCGCTGCTGACCGCGGACGAACGCGCCTGGCTGGACGCCTACCACGCCCGGGTGCGCGAGATCGTTGGTCCGCAGCTGGAGGGCGAGGACCGCGCCTGGCTGGAGCAGGCGACGCGGCCGGTGGGGTAACGGACCGCGTAGGTTGGGTTCGCCTCGGTGAACCCAACATCTTGACGACGGAAACTGTTGGGTTCGCGTCCGCGAACCCAACCTACTCGAGTTCGATCCCTCTGGTCTCCGGCAGCATCAGAGTCGCGCCGACGTCGATCAGATAGATCACCGCCAGCAGCCCGATCGCCAGGCTGAAGGAGTACTGGGAGGCCAGGGCGCCGACCACCAGCGGGCCGAAGCCGCCGACGCCGCGGCCGAGGTTGAACAGCACGCTCTGCGCCGTCGCACGCGCCTCGGTCGGGTACAGCTCCGACATCAGCGCGCCGTAGCCGCCGATCATGCCGTTGACGAACAGCCCCATCACCGCGCCGCCCAGCAGCAGCGCCATGGGCGAGGTCAGCTGGGCGTAGACCACCACCATCACGGCGGCGCCGATCTGGAAGAGGATGAAGGTCGGGCGCCGGCCGATCCGGTCCGCCAGATGGCCGAAGGCGCCGATGCCGACGCACATGCCGAGGATCGTGACCACCGTCCACAGCGCCGACTTGGTCAGGGAATAGCCCATGGCCGTCGACAGGTAGCTCGGCAGCCAGATCATCAGCCCGTAATAGCCGAAGTTCTGCACCGAGCAGAGGATCAGCACGGCGAAGCTGATCCTGGCGGTGCGGGCGTCCTTGACCAGCAGCCGCAGCGAGTTGCCCTGGCGCGGCCGGGCGGCGCGTTCGACGAACAGCGCCGGCTCGCCGACCGTGCGGCGGACGATGAAGGAGACCACGGCCGGCAGCAGGCCGATCGCGAACATGCCGCGCCAGCCGATCAGCGGCAGCAGCAGTGGCGTGACCAGCGCCGCGGCCAGCACGCCCGCCTGCCAGCCGAGCCCGACATAGGAGGCGGCGCGCGCCCGGTAGCGGGCCGGCCAGGTCTCCGCCACCAGGGCCATGCCGATGCCGAACTCGCCGCCGAGGCCGAGCCCGGCGATGGTGCGGTAGGCCAGCAGGTCCCAGTAGCCCTGGGCCAGGGCACAGAGACCGGTGAAGACGGCGAAGAGCAGGATGGTCCAGGTCAGCACCCGCACCCGGCCGATGCGGTCGCTGAGCATGCCGAACAGGATGCCGCCGGCCACCGCGCCGATCAGGGTGGCGGTCACCAGCGACCCCGATTCGGCCGGGGTGAGGCCGAGCCCGGCGGCGACCGCCGTCAGCATGAAGCCGAGGATCAGCAGGTCGAACCCGTCCATGGCGTAGCCGACCGTCGAGGCGATCAGCGCCCGCCGCGCCGTCGCATCCGGCCGGTCCGCCGCCGTGCCGCCCGCCGCCATCGCGATTTCTGTCGTTGCCATCGCCATCCCCCTGCCCTGGTCCCGCCGCTGTCCGAGCATTGTTTCAGTTCGATTGCAAGCAAGACCGGTGCCAAGGGGACCGATCGCGCTAGACTGGAATCGGAACGACCGGCGGCGAGGACGGCGATGCTGAGCGAGACGCAGAAGGCGCAATACGAGCGCGACGGCTATCTGGTGCTGGAAGGCTTCAAGCCGATCGAGGAGATCCGCACCGTCCGCGCCCGGGCCGAGGCGATCGTCGAGGCGTTCGATCCCGGCGACACGGTGTCGATCTTCACCACGAAGGACCAGGAGCGCAAGTCGGACGAGTACTTCCTGACCTCGGGCGACAAGATCCGCTGCTTCTTCGAGGAGGAAGCCTTCGACGAACACGGCCGACTACGCCAGGCCAAGGCGCTGTCGATCAACAAGATCGGCCATGCGCTGCACGACCTTGACCCGGTGTTCGACCGCTTCTCGCGCGACCCGAAGCTGGCCGCCCTGGCCGCCGATCTCGGCCTCGCCGAGCCGCAGATCTGGCAGTCGATGTACATCTTCAAGCAGCCGGGCATCGGCGGCGAGGTGCGCTGGCACCAGGACGCCAGCTTCTTCGAGACGACGCCGATCAGCGTCACCACCTTCTGGTTCGCGCTGGAGGATGCCGACCGCTCCAACGGCTGCCTGTGGGTCGAGCCCGGCGGACATCGCGGCCCGCTGCGCGAGCGCTTCGTGCTGGAGGACGGCGCGACGCGGATGGAAAAGCTGGACGCCACGCCCTGGCCGACCGAGGCCACCGCCGTGCCGGTCGAGGTCAAAGCCGGCGCCCTCGTCTGCTTCCACGGCAAGCTGCCGCATTACAGCGCCCCAAACCGGTCGCCGGTGTCGCGCCATGCCTATACGCTGCACGTCACCGACGGCCGAACCGCCTATTCACCGCTCAACTGGCTGCGCCGCGGCCGGGATCTACCGGTCCGCGGATTCATCTGAGAGAGCAAAGCCTTGCATCCCGTCGCCGGTTGATTCCATCCTTCCGGCAACAGAGTCCGCAAGGAACCAACCGCAAGTTGGGAGGGACCCATGGTCAAGGCTGTGCTGACCGGGACGGACGATCAGGGCGGCAGCGTCTCGATCGCCAAGGGCGACATCGTCTTCATCCGCGAATCCTACCGGTCGGGCGAGATCCCCGGCCGCACCAAGATCGATTTCGGCACCGCCGAGGCCGAGCAGGAGGCCTATCTGGTGGATTCGCTGCCCACCGTGCTGAAGAAGCTCGGCAACGGCGTGTCCGTGGCCCGGCTGACCACCCCGCTGGGCACGCCGGTGCATGTCGTCGCCGCCCGGGTCGAGGCGGTGCGGGCGCCGCAGAGCTGGCATCACCCGAGGGCGCGCACGGTCCTGCTGGCCCGCGGCCGCGAGATCCAGGTGCGCGAGGAGCGCGACCTGGTGCTGCGGCGGATCAACGCCGCCCGGCCGGAGAAGGCGAAGCCGGTCGCGTCCTGAGGCCTGTGCCGGGGAAAGAGGCCGGCACAGGCCGCCCCAGGTCGTGCGCTTCCGGCGTGATCAGTGCAGGTTGCGCGACCAGGCGTCGACCTGCCGGTCGGCCTCCTCCTTGGCGATGCCGTAACGCTCCTGGATCCGGCCGACCAGCTGGTCGCGCTGGCCGGCGAGCCTGTCGAGGTCGTCGTCGGTCAGCTTGCCCCACTGCTCCTTGGCCTTGCCCTTCATCTGCTTCCACTGGCCTGCGATCTGGTCCCAGTTCATCGCGATCTCCTGTCCGTGAGGTGGTCAGGCCCGGATCAAAGCGAGCCCGCTCTCCGGGTCGAGCGCCTTGCGAAGATGGGCCGGCGCCTCGGTGACGATCAGCTCCAGCGTCGGCCGCACCCGGGCCTCGGCCAGATGGCCGGCCAGGGCCGTGCCGTCACGGCGGCCGAGCACCAGATGCACATGCAGCGCCGGCTTCCCTTCGGGCGACACCGCCACATCGCCGATCAGCGACGCAACCTCGACCTGCTCCCGGACCGGGATCGGCAGATACTCCTTCCGCTCCCAGTCGAAATAGCGCAGCTCGGCCTCGCTGAAGGCGCCGATGCCGGTGATCTGCGCGGCGGTCAGCCGCTCCGCCTCGGCGAAGCGCTGCAGGCACTCCATCACGGCCTCGCCGGTCTCGAGGATCACGGCGAAGACCTTCTGGCCGGCATCCGCGTGCAGCTGCTTGACGTTCATCGCATCGCTCCCGTGGCGCTCGATCAGGCAACGAGGTCCCGGGGCGATGCGTTCCGCTACGTCACACCAGCGGCGTTTGAAATCGGCTCCCCGATTTTTTCCCCGTCATGGCGAGGCGCGCAGCGCCGTGGCCATCCAGGGGCCGGTGCGAGCGGCCCTGGATGGCCACGCCCCCCAATTGGACTCAGGGGCGGGGCTCGCCATGACGAATCAATGTTCCGGACCGTCGGTATCAGTGGTCGACGCGCCGGATCCGGGCGCCGCAGCGGCGCAGCCGTTCGACCAGCGTGTCGTAGCCGCGGTCGACATGCTCGACCCCGTGCAGCGTGCTGGTGCCGTCGGCGGCCAGCGCCGCGATCAGCAGGCCGGCGCCGGCGCGGATGTCGGTCGCCGTGACCTCCGCCCCGTGCAGCGCCGGCACGCCCCGGATCACGGCGTGGTTGCGCACCACCCGGATGTTGGCGCCCATGCGCTGCAGCTCCGGCACATGGCGGAAGCGGTTCTCGAACAAGGTCTCGGTGACCATCGCCGCGCCTTCGGCGCAGGACAGCAGCGCCATGGCCTGGGGCTGCAGGTCGGTGGCGAAGCCGGGATAGGGCTGGGTCATGATGTCGACGCCCACGAGCCCGCCGGCGCCGCGCCGGGCGAGGATGGCGCCGTCGGAGGACCCGATCTCGATGCCCGCCCCTTCGAACACCGGCAGCGCGGCGCTGAGGAGATCCGCCGGCGCGCCGGTCAGGCGCAGCGCGCCGCCCGTGGCCGCGGCGGCGCAGATCAGGGTGCCGAGCTCGATCCGGTCCGGCAGCACGTCATAGGTGGCGCCGTGCAGCCGGTCGACGCCGGTGATGTGCAGCGTGTCGGTGCCGATGCCGTCGATGTGGGCGCCCATCGCCGCGAGGCAGCGGGCGAGATCGGTCACCTCGGGCTCCCGCGCCGCGTTGGTGATGCTGGTCTCGCCCTTGGCGAGCGTCGCCGCCAGCATCAGGTTCTGGGTGGCGCCGACCGAGGGGAACGGCAGCACGATCGGGGCGCCGTGCAGCCCGTTCGGCGCGCTCAGCACCACCTCGCCGCCTTCGATCTCGGCGGTCGCCCCCATCTGGCGGAAACCGGCGAGGTGGAAGTCGACAGGCCTGAGACCGATGGCGTCGCCGCCCGGCAGCGGCAGGGCGATCCGGCCCAGCCGGGCCAGCGCAGCGCCGGCGATCAGGAAGGAGGCGCGCATCCGCGCGACCAACGCGGAGTCGACCCGGCCGGTGCCGAAGCCGGCGCCGCTCATGGTGCCGGAGAGGACCGAGCCGGATTCGTCCCACGACACCTCGACGCCGAGCTCCGCCAGGATGCCGGCCAGGATCGCGACGTCGAGGATGCGCGGCAGGTTGCGCAGCGTCAGCCGCTCGTCGGTCAGCGCGGCGCAGACCATCAGCGGCAGCGCCGCGTTCTTCGCCCCGGCGACGGCGATCTCGCCTTTCAGCGGCACGCCGCCGTCGATCTCCAGCCGGCCGGCCGCAGAGGCAATCCACCACGGCGCCGCCCGGCGGAACGACACGACATTGGCACGCGACATAAGGATCCCCCGGGGTGTGATCAGGACGGCGGCGTCTTCCGGGCGGGGATAGCACGATCGGCGGTGCGGTGGTCCAGCCCGAAGCCGGAATGGGTCACGATCCGGGCGGGAGCGCGAATCCGGTCGCCAGGGCGTGGGCCCAGTCATGCCGGCCGTTCTCCGCCGCCCGGCGGGCCGCGCGGTCGTGGTCGTAGGGGATTGCGATCAGCTCCGCCGTCACCCGATCGCCGTCCAGCTCCAGCATCGCGTAGCGGGCGGAGGGCGAGCCCGATTCGGAGATATGGGCCGGCGGCGTCGGGTCTTCATAGGCCGGGCAGCCGATGCTGCCGGGGTTGAGGATCCAGCGCCCGTCCGGCAGGCACAGCAGCCACGGCAGATGGCTATGACCGCACAGCAGGGCCGGGGCGGAGACACCGCCGAGCCACGCGGCGATCGCGTCCGCGGGGGCGCGCACCAGCCGGCCGCCTTCGACATCCTCCAGCAGATAGGCATCGTCGTTATCCGGCCGGGCATGGAAGGCGACGATGCCCCCAGGCACCTCCAACTGCACCGGCAGGGCGCCGAGCCAGGCGCGGCCGGCAGCGTCGAGCGCGTGGCGGGCATAGCCGTCGGAGGTGTTCAGCGGCTCGTCCCGGTCCTCCGCCACCCAGCGGTCGTGGTTGCCGCGCACGGTCGGCCAGCCCTTCGCCATCAGAAGGTCAAGCGCCTCGCGCGGCCAGAGGGGGCCGGAGACGCAGTCGCCGAGATTGACGATGCTGTCGGCGCCGCGGCGGCCGAGATCGGCCAGAACGGCCTCAAGAGCCGGAAGGTTGCCGTGAATGTCGGCGAGGACGGCGAGGCGCATGCTGGACCTGCGGCGGAGAGCGGGACGGCCACGATGCCGCCCCGCGGCGGCGATGGGAAGCCTACTCCGCCAGCGCCTCCTCCCGCTTGCGGGTGACGGCCGGCACCAGCATCGCCAGCAGCAGGACCGCCGCCACGGCCAACAGCACCGCGCTGATCGGGTGGCTCAGGAACACGGTGAAGTCGCCGTCCGACAGCAGCATGGCGCGGCGGAAATACTCCTCGAGCTGCGGTCCCAGCACCAGGCCGAGCAGCAGCGGCGCCGGCTCGGCCTTCACCTTGACGAAGAAGTAGCCGACCACGGCGCAGCCGAGCATGAGCCAGACGTTGAACATGCTGTTGGCGATGCCGTAGGTGCCGATGCAGCAGAACAGGACGATCGCCGGGAACATCAGCCGGTAGGGGATCTTCAGCATGGAGATCCAGATCCCGATCAGCGGCAGGTTGATCACCAGCAGCATCAGGTTGCCCATCCACATGCTGGCGACCACGCCCCAGACGAGCTGCGGCTGCTCGATCATGATCTGGGGCCCGGGCTGGATGCCGTGCATCATCAGCGCCCCGATCATCAGCGCCATCAGCGCGTTGGACGGGATGCCGAGCGTCAGCAGCGGGATGAAGCTGGTCTGCGCCCCGGCGTTGTTCGCGGCCTCCGGCCCGGCCACGCCCTCGATCGCGCCCTTGCCGAAGCGGCTGGGATCCCGCGCCAGCTTCTTCTCCATGGCATAGGCGGTGAAGGGCGGCAGCGCCGCCCCGCCCCCCGGCAGCACGCCAAGGAAGGAGCCGATGGCAGTGCCGCGGACCATCGCCGGGAAGGCCTGGCGCAGATCGGCCCAGCGGGGCATCAGGTCGCGCACCTTGCGGCTGACCAGCTGGCGCGACTGCGGCCGGTCGAGATTGGCCATGATCTCGCCGAGCCCGAACAGCCCCATGGCGATCGGCACGAAGTCGAGCCCGTCGCCCAACTCCGGGATGCCGAAGGTCAGGCGCGAGGCGCCGGAGGAGACGTCGATACCGACGGTGCCGAGCAGGAGGCCCAGCACCACCATCGCCAGCGCCTTCACCACCGAGCCATGCGCCAGGATCACCGCCGCGATCAGGCCGAGCACCAGCAGGCTGAAATACTCGACCGCCGTGAACTCCAGCGCCAGGGCGGCGAGCGGCAGGGCCAGGGCGGCGATCACCACCGTCGCCACCGTGCCGGCGAAGAAGGAGGAGATGGCGGCGATGGCCAGCGCCAGCCCGGCCTTGCCCTGGCGCGCCATCTGGTGGCCGTCGAGGCAGGTGACGACCGATGAGGTCTCCCCCGGCACATTGACCAGGATCGCCGTGGTCGAGCCGCCGTATTGCGCGCCGTAGAAGATGCCGGCGAGCATGATGAAGGCGGAGGCCGGCTCGAGCCCGAAGGTGAAGGGCAGCAGGAGGGCCACGGTCGGGATCGGCCCGATGCCCGGCAACACGCCGATGGCCGTGCCGATCAGGACGCCGAACAGGCAGTAGAGCAGGTTCTGCCACTGCAGCGCGGTGGCCAGGCCGAGGAGCAGATTGTCGAACAGGTCCATGGCGTCCTGAGGGCAGGCCTAGAAGCGCGGCCAGACCGGCACCGGCAGGTCCAGCAGCAGCACGAACAGGATCACCGCGCCGGCGCTGAGCGCGACGGCGAAGATCGCGGTTTCGCCCAGCCGCGTCTCCCGGCTGGCGAGGCCGGCGACGATCACCGTGGCGAAGGCGGCGACCGCCAGCCCCGCCTTGACGGTGAGCAGGGCGAAGACGGCGACGGCGGCGAGAATGCCGAGGATCGGCCGCAGCTTCGGCGTTTCGATGCCCTCGCCGCCGATCGCCAGGCTGCGGAGGGCGAAGACGAGCCCGAAGCCGGCGGCGCCGATGGCCAGCACCCGCGGCATGAATCCCGGCCCCATCTCCGTCGGGTTGCCGAAGCTCAGCTTGCGCGTGGCGACCAGGACAATGGCCGCCACGACGCAGAGAAAAAGGCCGAACAGCAGATCCGGCCAGTTGATGCGCCCCGGCATCACTCGGCCTTGATGCCGGCGTCCGCGATCACCTTGCCCCAGGCCTCGGTGTTGGTGGCGAGCCAGGTCCCGAGATCCGCCGGCGGGCCGGCGACGACCCGACCGCCCTGCTGGGCGATCCGTTCCACCACCTCCGGCTTCTTCAGGATCTCGCCGAGCGCCTGGTTCAGCTTGTCGACCAGGGCCGGCGGCGAGCCGGCGGTGGTCAGGAGGCCCTGCCAGGAGCCGACATCGGCGGAGGGCAGCTTCGCCTCGATGAAGGTCGGGATGTCGGGCGCGCTGGCGATCCGGTCCTTGCCGGTCACCGCGATGCCGCGGAGCTGGCCGTTGGCGACGAAGGGCAGGGTCGCGGTGGCGCCGTTGATGATGACCTTGCTCTCGCCCGAGACCACGGCCTGGGTGGCCGCGGAACCACCGCGATAGGGCACGGTCTTCCACTGGATACCGAGCTCCTTGGCCATGGCGACCGCGGTGATGTGATTGACGCCGCCGATGCCGGAATTGGCCACCGCCAGCTTGCCGGGATTGGCCTTGGCGTAGTCGACCAGCTCGGCCGCCGTGTTGACCGGCAGATCCTTGTTCACCGCCAGCACATAGGGCACGAACATGATCATGCCGACCGGCGCCAAGTCCTTCAGCGGGTCGTAGGACAGGTCGGGGAACAGCCCGGGCGCGGTGGCGATGGAGCCGACATCCGCCAGCAGCAGCGTGTGCGCGTCCGGGTCGGCCTTGGCCACCGCATCGGCGCCGATGTTGCCGGCGGCGCCCGGCTTGTTCTCCACCACCACGGTCTGGCCGATGGCCTCGGAGAGCTGCGGCGCGATGATGCGCGCCAGCGTGTCGGAGGTGCCGCCCGGCGCATAGGGCACGATGATGCGGACGGTGCGCTGGAAATCCTGCGCGGCAACCGGCCCGTTGCCGGCGGTGGCGAGCATCGCGAGGCCGGCGGCGAGCGCGAGCGCAGAACGTCTGGTGATCATGGTTGTCCTCCCCCTGAATGGATCGTCTCGGCCCCGCCCGTCTTCCGGCGGGCTTGGGGCGGACGTTACGGAGGTCAACGATCCGACTCCATGTCCAAGACGGCATCGATCGATGCTCTACCTGCATCAATCTGAGGGCAGATCGGGTCCCGGCGGTCTCAAGGTAATGTCCCTTGCCCCGCCGGCGGACCTCGCGTCTGATGCCACAGCAAGCAGGATCAGAGGGAGAGAGGCGCGATGGACATCCTGGACGAGACCTTCCTGTCCCCTGCCCTCGACCCGCGCCTGGCCTGGACCAACCCGCCGCCGGACTGGTCGATCGGGCCGGAAGGGCTGCGGCTGCGCACCGCGGCCCGGACCGATTTCTGGCAGGGCACGCATTACGGCTTCCGGGTCGACAACGGCCATGTGCTGGCGCTGCCGGTCGCGGGCGACTTCGTGATGGAGACGGTGGTGCGCGGCAGGCCCCTGCACCAGTACGACCAGGCCGGGCTGATCGTGCGCCAGTCGCCGGAGAGCTGGATCAAGACCTCGGTCGAGTTCGAGACGGCGGCGCACAGCCGCCTCGGCGCCGTGGTCACCAATGCCGGCTGGTCCGACTGGTCGACCCAGGACGTACCGACCCGGCCGGGCGGCGCCGTGGGCTTCCGCATCCGCCGCACCGGCGCCGACTACATCGTGGAGGCGGCACCGGAGGGCGAGGAAAGTTGGGTGCAGATCCGCATCGCCCGGCTGCACGCCGATGACGGCGTCGGCCCGGTCCTGGCCGGCCTCTACGCCTGCAGCCCGAAGGACGCGGGCTACGAGGCGCAGTTCGCCCATCTGCGGATCAAGCGTCCTTAGGCGGGTGCGAAGCCGGCGAAGGCGCCGCCATAGGGCTTCGGCCGCGGCGGGGCGTAGCCGCCGGTCTTGGCGGTGCGCAGGCCGAGCCGCGCCAGCCCCTCCACCAGCGTGACCGCTGCGGCGACGCCGTCAACCACCGGCACGCCGTGGCGCGCCGACAGCCGCGCGGCCAGATCGGCCATGCCGGCGCAGCCCAGCACGATCGCCTCGGCCCGGTCGATTTCCAGCGCCGCCGCGATCTCGGCCGAGATCCGCTCCTCGGCGGCCGAGCCCGGGCGCTCCAGGTCGAGGACCGGGATCTCCGCCGCCCGTACCCGGGTGCAACGCGCGGCCAAACCACAGCGCTGGAGGTTCGCCTCGATCACCGGGATCGAGCGCGCCAGCGTCGTCACCACCGAGAAGCGGCCGGCCAGCAGCGAGGCGACATGGAAGCCGGCCTCGCCGATGCCGACCACCGGCGCCGTGGCGAGGCTGCGGGCGGCGTCGAGCCCGGTGTCGTCGAAGCAGGCGATCACATGCCCCGCGACGCCGCGCGCCTCCCCGCGAGCGATCTCCTGCAGCAGGCCGGGCACGGCGAAGGCGCCGTCGACCCAGCCCTCGATCGAGGCCGGCCCCATCTCCGGATTCACCGCGGTGACACGGGTGCCCGGCGCCGCGGCGGCCGCGGCGGCGGCCCCGATCTTGGCGGTCATGCCGGCCGTGGTGTTCGGGTTGACGACGAGGATCTCCATGGGGTCAGGCCGCAGCATGCGTGGTGGGAGCGGCAGCCTTCCCCACGCTGTCATACCCGGGCTTGACCCGGGCATCCAGAGAGCGTCGACATCTTCTGGATTGCCGGGTCAAGCCCGGCAATGACAATGAAAGAAAACCGAGCTTCTTCACCATCCTTACACCAGCCCCTGGCCTGCATCTGAGCCGTGGCGGCCGCGGCGGCGGCGCAGCAGCGCGATCAGGCCGAGCGCGGTCAGCACCACCGCCAGCGACACCGCCGTGGTCACGGTGCCGAGGGCGTAGATCTCCGGCGTCGTCACCGTGGTGGTCAGGCCCTGCAGCTCCAGCGGCAAGGTGTTCTGCTCGCCGATCGCCTGCGACGACCGGGCGATCTCGTCCCAGGACAGGGTGAAGCCGAACAGGCCGACGCCGACCACGCTGGCGCCGATGATCGGCAGCACGACGTGCCGGAAGCTCTGCCAGGAGGACGCGCCGAGGTCCCGCGCCGCCTCCTCGTAGCGGCGGTCGAAGCGGTTGAAGACCGCGAACATGATCAGGAGGCCGAAGGGCATGGTCCAGGTCAGATGCGCGCCGAGGCCGGAGCGGAACAGGCCCATCGCCGTGGTGAACTCGTCGGTGATCCAGGCGATGTCCCAGCTCTCGCCCAGGGCCTTGATCGCCTCGTCCAGCAGGCGGAACTCGAGCGCGATGCCGAGCGAGACCACGATCGACGGCATGATCAGGCTGGCGATCGCGGTGTAGAACAGCGCCGACTGGCCCGGAAAGCGCCGGCGGAAGGCGAGGCCCGCCGAGACCGAGAAGACCATGGTCAGCACCATGACCACGAGGCCGAGCTTGAGCGAGCGCCAGAAGGCGGCGCCGATGTCGACCACGCCCATCCCGTCCCACAGCTTGCCGAACCAGAAGGTCGAGACCCCGTTCATCGGGAAGGTCAGCCCACCCTGCGGCCCCTGGAAGGACAGGACGAAGATGGTCAGCGTCGGGCCGTAGAGGAACAGCACGAAGAGGGCGAAGACCGCAGCCAGGACGTAGAAGGAGAGAGGACGGCCTTCGCGCATCACAGTTCCTTCCGGATGTCGACCAGCCGGGTCAGCGCCACGATGATCATGATCACCACCGCCAGCAGGATCACGGCGTTGGCCGCCGCGGCCGGGAACTGCAGGTAGCTGAGCTGGACCTGAATCACCTTGCCGACCGAGGCGATCTGCTGCCCGCCCATGACGCCGACGGTGACGAAATCGCCCATCACGATGGTGACGACGAAGATCGAGCCGATGACGATGCCCGGCTTGCACAGCGGCACGATCACGTTCCGCAGGATCTGCCAGCCGCTGGCGCCGGCGTCGGTCGCGGCCTCGATCAGCGACCGGTCGATGCGCAGCATCGAGTTCAGGATCGGCACGATCATGAACACGGTGAACAGGTGGACGAAGGCCAGCACCACCGAGAACTCGGAATAGAGCAGCCCGTCGATCGGCCGGTCGATCAGGCCGAGGCCGAGCAGCCCTTGGTTGACCAGCCCGTTGCGGCCGAGCAGCGGGATCCAGGAGATCATCCGGATCACGTTCGAGGTCCAGAACGGGATGGTGCAGAGGAGGCAGAGCACGATCTGCATCGCCGTGCTGCGCACGTGGAACACCAGGAAATAGGCGATGGTGAAACCGAGGACGAGGGTGATGGCCCAGACCATCGCCCCGATCTTGAGCGTCGAGAGATAGGTCTTGAAGGTGGTGCACAGCTCCGGCAGCGACGTCAGGCAGCCGTCGAAGGCCTCGACATAGTTGCGCAGCGTGAAATCCGGGACGATCGAGTATTCGGTGTAGTCCCAGAAGCTGACCACCACCGTCACCGCCAGCGGCAGCACGAAGAACAGCAGAAACACCAGCATCATCGGTGCCGCCTGCAGGAACGCCGCCAGCCGGCCGGAGGATGGGGCCCGGGGCGCCGCGGCGGTGTGGGCGGGTGCGTCTTCCGCGGGGATGGCGGTCATGGTCGGCGGCCCTCGGCAAGAAGGGGACGGCGGGCACGATAAAATGAGTCCCCCCTCCCCTCGCGGGAGGGGGTTAGGGGGAGGGGGGGGGCGAAGCCCCGCGCCGACATTGCCCTTCGGCGTCGATCAATGGATCCGTGAGAACGATCGGAAGCCGGCTCATGCGGCAAGAACCCCCTCCCCCTACCCCCTCCCGCAAGGTGAGGGGGGACAAGGAAAAGCACCCGTTGCGAAGCCCTGGCGTCATCACGCGGCGATGAAGCCGTTCCACTTGCGGACCATGTAGTCGTTCTCGTCCATCACCGCGTTCCAGCAGGCGACGCCGCCCATCCGCTGTTCGTAGGAGCCGCCGTCGCGCACCGCGCCGGCCTTCTCCATCACCGTGCCGTCCGGCGCCTTGATGTCCTTCTCGGCCGGCTTGCCCTCCATCCAATAGGCCCACTCGTACGGCTCCATATTGGCCTTGGCCGTCTCCAGCACCGCCGAATAGTAGCCCTGGCGGTTGAGATAGGCGCCGGCCCAGCCGGACAGGAACCAGTTGATGAAGTCGTAGGCGGCGTCGAGCTTCCGGTCCTTCAGTGTCTTCGGCAGGCCGAAGCCCGAGGCCCAGGCGCGGTAGCCCTCCTTCAGCGGCTGGAAGGTGCAGGCGATGCCCATGGAGCGCACCTTGGTCACGGCCGGCGACCACATCGACTGGATCACCGTCTCGCCCGAGGCCATCAGGTTCACGCTCTCGTTGAAATCCTGCCAGAAGGCGCGGAACTGGCCGGCCTGCTTGGCCTCGGTCAGCACCTTCATGGTCAGGTCGATCTCCTCCTTCGTCATGTTGCCCTTGTCGGCATAGGTGTGCAGGCCCATCGCCTCCACCACCATCGCCGCGTCCATGATGCCGATCGACGGAATGTTCAGGATCGAGGCCTTGCCCTTGAACTCGGGGTTCAGCAGCTCCTTCCAGCTCTCGACCGGGCGGCCGATCAGGTCGGGCCGGATGCCGAGCGTGTCGGCGTTGTAGGTGGTCGGGATCAGGGTGATCCATTCGGTCGGCTCGGTCGCGAAGGCCTTGCCGTTCTTCTCGGTCAGGTAGAAGACCTTCTTCGGCGCGGTGCCCTGGTCGCCGATCTTCTTGCCGTTCAGCTCGCCCTTGGTGAAGACCGGCGAGATCTGATCGACATACTTGATCCGCTTCGCGTCCATGCCCTGCAGATTGCCGGAGGGCAGCAGCTTCTTCAGCGAGAAGTATTCGCTGTCGACCAGGTCGAAGGAGTTCGGCTGGGTGACGATGCGCTTGGTCACCTCGTCGGTCGTGACCGGCACGTATTCGATGGTGATGCCGAGGTCCTCCTTCGCCTTCCGGGCGATGTCGGCGCTCTGGTTCACCGCGGTGCCGAGATAGCGCAGCGTCACAGGCTCGGCCGCGATGATCGCCGGAAAGCCGGTGATCGCGCGGCTGCCGACCAGGGCCCCGGCCGTCGCCGCCGTGGTCTTCAGCAGGGTGCGGCGGGAGAGGCCGCGCGGGGTCTTGGTGTTCGTGGTATCCGCCATGGTGAGCCTCCTTAGGGTTGGGGGCGATGGTCGCCGCGCCCCGCGGCGTCGAGGGGATGGATGTCCCGGTCGGCCCAGGCGACGGCGACGCGGTCGCCCGGCGCCACCGGGTCGGCGAAGAATTCGGCCTCGGGCAGCCAGGCCAGCATGTCGGGCGCCAGGTCGCAGGCGAAGGCGACATGGACGGTGGCGCCCTGGTACTCGACCCCCTGCACCACCGCCTCGACCTGGCCGGGCGGCAGGCCGGAGCCGTTCAGCCGCGAGAGCCGCAGCCGGTCGGCGCGCAGCGTCGCCAGGCGGCCGCCGAGGGTCACGACGTTGTGGCCGCCGATGAAGCGGGCGACGAATTCGGTGGCCGGCCGGGCGAACAGATCCTGCGGCGGGCCGGCCTGCTCGATCCGGCCGCCCTGCATCACCACCGCCAGGTCGGCCAGAGCCATCGCCTCCTCCTGGCTGTGGGTGACATGGATGAAGCTGATGCCGAGCTCCGCCTGCAGCCGCTTCAGCTCCGCCCGCATCCGGACCCGGAGGAAGGGGTCGAGGGCCGAGAGCGGCTCGTCCAGCAGCAGGATCTGCGGCTGGGTGATCAGCGCCCGGGCCAGCGCCACGCGCTGCTGCTGCCCGCCCGACAGCTGCGCCGGCAGCCGCCCGCCATAGGTCTCCATCGCGACCAGGGCCAGCAGCTCCGCCGCCTTGGCCCGGCGCTCCGCCTTCGCCACGCCGCGCATCTTCAGGCTGAAGGCGACGTTGTCGACGACCGAGAGATGCGGGAACAGGGCGTAGGACTGGAACATCATCGCCGTGCCGCGCCGGGCCGGCGGACGGTCGGTGACGTTGGCGGCACCAAGGATGATGTCGCCGTCCGACACCGCCTCGTGCCCCGCGACCATGCGCAGGGTCGAGGTCTTGCCGCAGCCCGACGGGCCCAGCAGGCAGCAATAGGTGCCGGCCGGGATCCTCAGGTCGATCGCGTCGACGGCGGTGGTGCCGCCGTAGCGCTTGGTCACCTTCACCAGTTCGAGATCTGCGCCGCGCATCCGCTCTCCCTTTCGGGACAGCGAATGTGCAAGCGCCGTGCCAAGCGCCGGACGGCGGGACTCTCCCGCCCGGGCACCGCATCGCGGATCGATCGTCGCCTAAGCTTTGGG
Source organism: Inquilinus limosus DSM 16000 (assembly GCF_000423185.1). Classification (GTDB taxonomy): domain Bacteria; phylum Pseudomonadota; class Alphaproteobacteria; order DSM-16000; family Inquilinaceae; genus Inquilinus; species Inquilinus limosus. The sequence goes on from NZ_AUHM01000022.1 coordinate 92,476, forward strand.
CAGATGCATACAGATAGACCTAGGATTGTGCACAATCCTTGCCATACAAGAATACAATCTTGAGCCGCACCGGCCTGCGTGGGATGGTGGGCCGGGACGAGTCGCGGATGCGCCTCGTCGCCGGAGCGGAACAATGGACACGATCGAGACCGTCGGCACCCTGGCCGGAACCCGCGACCTCCCCGACCGCGGCGCGCGGGCGACCGCCATCTACCGCTCGATCCTCGACGCGATCGTCGAGCATCGGCTGCCGCCGCGCACCAAGCTGTCGGAAGACGAGATCGGCTCGGCCTTCGGCGTCAGCCGCACCATCGTCCGCTCCGCCCTGCAGGCGCTGGCGCATCAGCACATGGTGGTGATCGAGAAGAACCGCGGCGCCTTCGTCGCGGCGCCCTCGGTCGAAGAGGCGCGCGAGGTGTTCGAGGCCCGGCGCACGCTGGAGGCCACGATCGCCCGCCGTGCCGCCGAGCGCACCGTGCCGGCCGATATCGCGCGGCTGCAGCGGCACCTGGCCGAGGAGGCGGAGGCGCTGCGCCGGGGCGACCGGCCGCGCGCCATCCAGCTCTCCGGCCTGTTCCATCTCGGCATCGCCGAGATCGCCCGGCAGCGGGTGATGGAGCGGTTCCTGCGCGAGCTGGTGTCGCGCGCCTCGCTGGTCATCGCGCTCTACGGCCGCAGCGGCGCTTCGGCCTGCGGTCATGCCGAGCATGAGGCGATCCTGCAGGCCCTGGCCCGGCACGAGCCCGACCGCGCCGGCGCCGCCATGCTGGCCCATCTGACCCATATCGAGCAGGACCTCGACCTCAGCCCGGCCGAGGCCGGGCCGGTCGATCTGGCCGCGGTGCTGCGGGGACGATAGGGGCGGCGCCGGTTCAGAGGATCGGCCAGTATTCCCCCTCACCCGAAATCGCTGACGCGATTTCGACCTCTCCCCAAGGAGAGGTGTGGCGGTCGCGACCCACACTCCCCTCTCCTCGGGGAGAGGGAGGGGCCCGTTGCGTCAGCAACGGGAGGGTGAGGGGGATGGAGCCGCTTTCACTCCAGCGAGATCATCGCGGCCCGACGGCTGGTGACCTCGCCCCTCGCCCTCGCCTCGGCGGCCGCCCTGGCGCGCCTGTGGCCGCTGTGCATCTCCAGGAGATCGGCGATCCAGCCGCCCGGACGGAAGGCCTCGACCGTCGTCGGCTGCCAGTCGTCATAGGCGGCGCCCGCCTTGTTCACCATCGAGACGCCGAACACCGTCTCTCCGGCCGTCGACAGATAGGCCTCGCCGTGGCTGTCCCCGTGCTCGTCCGGATGCAGCGACCGCTCCTTGAAGGTGATGGCGTAGTGCCGGCCGCGATAGGCGAAGGTGACGGCGAAATCCTTCATGTGATCCGTGACCAGGTCGAGATCGGCGTATTCCGACGGAACCGGCTTGGCGTGGCACGACCAGGCGGCGAAGCGGCGGACGTCCCACACGATCGCGCACAGCGCCGCGCCGATGCCGCTGCCTTCCATGAACCGCTGCGCCTCGGCGACCTTGGCCCTGGCCTCCGCGGTGCACGCCAGGCAATTGTCGCTCTCCTCCTGCTCGAGCCGGCGGGCCTTCTCCCGGAACTCGTCGACCAGGGACCGCCACTTCTCCAGATGGGCGTTTCCCATCGCAGCCTCCTCCTCGGCCACATGACGGAATGGTGCGCCGTTTTCGCGGGAATGCAAGGGGTTGGACACCATCCTCCAGGCTGGCGGCTTGACAATTCCCGGCAAATGTTCTCTTTTTGTTCGAGCCTGTGCGCGACATGACCGGGGCGGAGATGACGGCCACCATCCTCCACGCGGATCTGGACGCCTTCTATGCCTCGGTCGAGCAGCTGCTCGACCCTTCCCTGCGCGGCAGGCCGGTCGCGGTCGGCGGCGGGGTGGTGCTGGCCGCCTCCTATGAGGCCAAGGCCTTCGGCGTCCGCAGCGGCATGCCGGGGCGGAAGGCGCGCGAGCTGTGCCCGCAGCTGGTCTTCGTTCCCGGCCATTTCCGCGACTACCAGCGGCTGGGCGACGCGGCAATCAAGGTGCTCGGCGACTTCACGCCGGTGGTGGAGCGCATCTCCATCGACGAGGCCTTCGCCGACGTCGCCGGCTGCACTCATCTGTTCGGTCCGCCGGCCGAAATCGCGAGGGCGGTCCGCCGCCGGGTGCGGGACGAGCTCGGCCTGCCGATCTCGATCGGCGTCGCCCGCACCAAGCACCTGGCGAAGATCGCGTCGCAGGTGGCCAAGCCGGACGGGCTGGTGGTGGTCGCCCCGGACACGGAGCTGGCCTTCCTGCACGACCTGCCGGTCGAGCTGATGTGGGGTGTCGGCCCGGTCACCCGGGCGCGGCTGGCCGACAGCGGCGTGCACACGATCGGGCAGCTGGCGGAGATGCCGGGCTGGTCGCTGGAACGGCTGCTCGGCCGTGCGGCCGGCGGGAAATTGGCGGCCCTGGCCTGGAACCGCGATCCGCGGGAAATCGAGACGCGGCGGCGGTCGCGCTCGGCCGGGGCGCAATCCGCGCTCGGCCGGAAGCCCGCCGAGGAACGGGTGTTCGTGCCGACCCTGCGCCATCTCGCCGACCGGGTCGCCACGCGGCTGCGGGCCAAGTCCCGCCCCGGCCGGACGGTGACGGTCCGCGTCCGCTTCGCCGATCTGCGGTCTGTCACCCGCTCGGTCACCCTCGACGCGCCGATCGCGGCGACCGCGACCCTGGCCGAGGTCGCCGAGGAGCTGGTGCGCGGGGTGTTGGCGCAGCATCCGGAGGAGAGGACGATCTCGCTGCTCGGAATCTCGGTCTCGCATCTCGAAGACCGGCCGCAACTGCAGCTCGAGCTTCCGCTCGGCCTCGCCGACGAGCGGCGCCGGCCCGGCACCCGGAAGGGCATGGCGCGCTGGCAGGCCGACCGCGCCATCGACGCGATCCGCGACCGGTTCGGCTGGCAGGCGGTCGGCTACGGGTCGGTCGTGTTCGGGCCCTCCCGCTCCGTCCCCGACGCGTTCCGGGAGCTCGCCGAGAAGGATCTGTGACCGTCACTGGAGGGCGCGGATCCGCCGGTCCGCTTCGGCCGCGAGCGGATGGTTCGGATAGGTCCTGGCGAAAGCGCGATAGGCCTCGGCCGCGCCGACACGGCGGGCGGCATCGAACGCCGCGTAGATCGCCGCGTCCGGATCATGGGCGAGCGGCCGCTCGTCCGGCGCGGTCCGGCCCTCCAGACGGCGCCACGCCTCCCCCGCCAGGGCGTGCTCCGGGTGGCGCGCGATGAAGCGGATCAGCGCCGCGCTCGAGCCGTCCTCGACGGCGCCACGGAATTCCTGGGCGATCACCGCCTCCTCGTCCGGCGGTCGCCCCATCTCTGCCTGTGACATCCGCCATTCCTCCCGGATCCGCTGGACGCCGTCACCGGCGATGACGTCCTCCGCCCGAAGCAACGCAACGAGCAGAAGGGGCCATACGAGGCCGGCGGATCCCCGCCCCCTGGCCTTCCGCCCCCTGCTGGCGCATGCCGTCGCGATGCCGGCCATTCGAGCTCCGCCGGGACAACAGAAACGCATAAGTTTCCGATTCACATATAAGCAACTCATAACGATTCTCAGAAGTCTATACCCATCGCCATACCTCTTCAGTCTATATATTGGGCTACTCTATATAGTCGTACAATAGGGCACTTTTTAACCACATTTTTAAATCTTCAGACATCACATTGACATTATCAACAATTAAAACTATGATCTAAGAGTAGGAAAATATCGTTTCCTTTGGGATGCTCTGAAATGTAATCAGATCAAAACATCGTCTCTCTCTATATAAGTCAGGATTGCGACATATTCGCAACCAGATCCCATGCCATGATCAGTGCTGGCTCGAATTGCTGCACATGACGACGCGACCTTTTGCGTCCGAACGACCCAACAACTGACAACAAGTTGCGGATCTTAACTCAAAGGTTGCGGTTCTTCACCACGTAGGGGAGACCCGACATGAAATCGTCACATCTTTTCGAACACCCCACGCTGTTTTCGGACAACGATCTCTTCCACGATCCATTGGCATGGTCGCTGATGCGGAGATCGCCGAACGATCTCCTGTTCCACCAGACCTTCTTCGACGGGTCCCGCATGGACGCGCTCCTGTCCAGGTCGAGCGGCGGCGTTCGCTCCGCAACCGGCGACCGGTCCGACGGCGCGGTGGTCTCCGCGCCCGCGTCGGGGGCGCCGAAGCCGGAGGAGAACGGCTCGGGCGACACCACCGCGGCGGTCGCCGCCTCCGGCAACCAGCAGATCGACGGGCTGCTGAGCGGCGTCCGCTGGGCGGACGGCTTCATCACCTACAGCGATCCGGATGCCGTCTCCGACTACCAGGCCGGGCATCCCGAGGCGTTCACCAATTTCTCGCAATTGACGGCGCAGCAGATGATCGCCGTCCACTTCGCGCTCAACGCAGCGATCTACACGCAGCCCTCCGGGGCTTTCGGTTTCTCGGTCGAGGGCTTCAGCAATCTTGACATCACCTATGCCGGCTCCGGGCTGGGGACCGGCACGATCCGCCTCGCCAACACCGACGATCCGGGAACGGCCTATGCCTATTACCCGGCCAACGCGGTCTACGGCGGCGACGCCTTCTTCGGCCCCAGCGGCGACCTGCCGACCGCCGGCAACTACGACTGGCACACCGTGATCCATGAGCTCGGCCATGCGCTGGGCCTGAAGCACGGTCACGAGACCAGCGTCTACGGGGCGTTGCCGGCCGACCGCGATTCGCTCGAATATTCGGTGATGACGTACCGCACCTTCATCGGCGACGACGCGAGCGGCTACAATTACGAGACATGGGGCGCGCCCCAGACCTTCATGATGCTGGACATCGCCGCCCTGCAATACATGTACGGGGCGGATTTCAGCACCAACAGCGGCAACACGGTCTACAGCTGGAGCCCGACCACCGGCGAGACCTTCGTCAACGGCAGCATCGCCATCGACCCGGGCGGCAACCGCATCTTCGCGACGATCTGGGACGGCGGCGGCATCGACACCTACGACCTGTCGAACTACACCACCAACCTGATCCTGGACCTGACGCCCGGCGGCCACTCCGTCTTCTCGTCGGCCCAGCTCGCCTATCTCGGCGGCGGACCGAATGGCGGCTATGCCCGGGGCAACATCTTCAACGCCCTGCAATTCAACGGGGATGCCCGGTCGCTGATCGAGAACGCCAATGGCGGCAGCGGCAACGACACCATCCAGGGCAATGTCGCCAACAACACGCTGAACGGCAATGCCGGCAACGACACCCTTTATGGCGACTGGGGCAACGACGTCATCAACGGCGGGGCCGGCAACGACTGGATCGAGGGCGGCTTCGATGTCGACACGGTCAATGGCGGCGACGGCGACGACACCTTCGTCGTGCGTCTCGGCCAGTTCGCCGACAACGTCACCGGGGGCGCGGGGATCGACCTGCTCGACTTCAGCAACGTCACGTCCTTCGGGCTGAACGTCAACCTCGCCACGGGTGGCTACAACTTCACGACCCCTCACCCCGGGCCGTACACCGTCACAGGAGTCGAGAACGTCAACGGCTCGAACTTCGCCGATACCATCATCGGCGACGGCACCAGCAACACGTTCTTCGGCAACAACGGCGACGACAACCTGCAAGGCGGCGCCGGCAACGACGTCGTCAACGGCGGCGGCGGTGCCGACTTCATCCGGGGCGGCGACGGCAACGACACGCTGACGGCCGGCTCGGGGCTGGACCAGATCTACGGCGACGCGGGCAACGACCGCTTCTACATCGAGACCGGATGGACCGGCGGCCCCGGCGAGGCCTTCTTCGGCGGCGCCGGTATCGATACCTTCGACACCTCGACCGTGATCTTCAGCGGCTTCTCCGCCTACATCAACCTGCAGGACGGCATCTTCTACATCCTGGGCTCCGGATCGGGCGAGATCTGGCTGTCGAGCGTCGAGAACGCCATCGGCACCGACGAGAACGACCAGATCACCGGCTCCGGCGAGAACAACCTCCTTGATCTCGGCGCCGGCAACGACACCGGTTCCGGGCTCGGCGGCAACGATACCCTGCTGGGAGGGGCCGGCAACGACGTGCTCCGCGGCGGGGCGGGGGCCGACACGCTCAATGGCGGCACCGGCACCGACACGGTCAGCTACTACGACAGCTCGGTCGGAATCACGGTCAACCTCGCCACCGGCGTGGGCAGCGGCGGCGACGCCGCAGGCGACGCACTGGCCGGGATCGAGAACCTCTCCGGCAGCCAGGGCAGTGACAGCCTGGCCGGGAATGCCGGCGTCAACACGCTGCAGGGCTGGAACGGCAACGACGTCCTCGTCGGCGCAGGCGGCAAGGACACGCTGCAAGGCGGGGCTGGAGCAGACCGCTTCCGCTTCGCCGCCCTCAGCGACAGCGTGGTGGGCGTCAATGCCGACCGGATCACCGATTTCAGCCATGCCCAGGCCGACCGCATCGACCTGAGCGCGATCGACGCCAACATCGGCGTCGCCGGCAATCAGGCCTTCAGCTTCATCGGCACCGCGGCCTATACCGGCGTCGCCGGCCAGCTGCGCTATGCCGTGAGCGGCGGCGTCACCACCGTCGCCGGCGACGTCAACGGCGACAAGGTGTCCGACTTCCACATCCAGCTCACCGGCTCGATCGCCCTCGTGGCGGCCGATTTCGTGCTGTGAGCCGGGCTGAGGAAGTCCAAGGATAGTCCGTAACTCACGAGGCCTGGGGCAGGTCTTCCTCAGGCCTCGTTCTCATTCGCCCTTCCCTTCTGCCCCCGCCCCGCCGATCAGGTCGATCCATTCCTGCTCGGTCAGCGTGGCGACGCCGAGCTCACGCGCCTTGGCGGCCTTGGAGCCGGCATCGGCGCCGACCACGACATAGTCCGTCTTGCTGGAGACCGAGCCGGCGACCTTGGCGCCGAGGAATTCCGCCCGCGCCTTCGCCTCCGGCCGCGTCATCGTCTCCAGCGTGCCGGTGAACACCACGGTCTTGCCGGCCACGGCGCTGGCGACGGCGCGCGGCCGCGCGAAATCCTCGACCGTGAGCTGCGCCCCCAGATCCTCGATCACCGTGCGGTTGTGCTCCTCGGCGAAGAAGGCCAGCAGGTCGTCGGCCACCGACGGGCCGATCTGGTCGATCGCGGTCAGGTCGCGATAGGCCTCGCTGTCGCGGTCCTGCGCCGCCTCCATCGCCGCGCGCCAGTTGGCGAAGCTGCCGTAGTGCCGTGACAGCAGCTTGGCCGTCGCCTCGCCCACCTGGCGGATGCCGAGGGCGTAGATGAAGCGGTCGAGCGGGATGGTCCGCCGGGTCTCGATCGCCTCGAACAGCTTCTGCGCGCTCTTCGCCCCCCAGCCCTCGCGGTTGCGCAGCGGCGTCAGGCTGGTCTTGTCGCGCTCCGCCAGCCGGAAGATGTCGCCCGGCGTCTTGATCAGACCGTCGGCGTAAAAGGCGCGGATGTGCTTGTCGCCGAGACCTTCGATGTCGAAGGCGTTGCGCGACACGAAATGGCGCAGCCGCTCCACCGCCTGGGCCGGGCAGATCAGGCCGCCGGTGCAGCGGCGGATCGCGCCGCCCTCCTCCCGCACCGCCAGGCTGCCGCATTCCGGGCAGTGATCGGGGAAGACGTATTCCTCCGCCCCTTCCGGCCGCCGCTCCAGGATCACCCGCACGATCTGCGGGATCACGTCGCCGGCGCGCTGCACCACCACCGTGTCGCCGATGCGCACATCCTTGCGCCGGATCTCGTCCTCGTTGTGCAGCGTGGCGTTGGAGACGACGACGCCGCCGACCGTGATCGGCTCCAGCCGCGCCACCGGCGTCAGCGATCCGGTGCGGCCGACCTGGATGTCGATCGCCTTCAGCACGGTCTGCGCCTGCTCGGCCGGGAACTTGTGCGCCGTGGCCCAGCGCGGCGCCCGGCTGACGAAGCCGAGCCGGTCCTGCCAGTCCAGCCGGTCGACCTTGTAGACCACGCCGTCGATGTCGAAGGGCAGCTCCGCCCGCAGCGCCGCGATCTCGTCGTAATAGGCCAGCAGCTCCTCGGCCGTGTGGCACAGCCGCGCCGGCTCGTTCAGGCGGAAGCCCCAGCCGGCGAGGCGCCGGCGGATCTCGTCGAGGGTCTTGCCCAGCGGCGCCGACACCTCGCCCCAGGAATAGCCGAAGAAGCGCAGCGGCCGCGACGCGGTGATGGCGGGGTCGAGCTGGCGCAGGCTGCCGGCGGCGGAGTTGCGCGGATTGGCGAAGATCGGCTCGCCCGCCTCGGCCCGGCGGGCGTTCAGCGCGGCGAAGTCGCTGCGCTCCATATAGACCTCGCCGCGGATCTCCAGCACGTCCGGCGCATCGCCGTTCAGCCGCTGCGGCACGTCCTTGATCGTCCTGACATTGGCGGTGACGTCCTCGCCCTCGCTGCCGTCGCCGCGGGTCGCGGCCTGGACGAAGCGCCCCTTCTCGTAGCGCAGCGAGCAGGACAGGCCGTCGATCTTCGGCTCCGCCATGATCGCGACCGGGCGCTCGGGATCGTCGCGCAGCTCCTTGATGAAGGAACGGATCGAGCTCAGGAAATCGTGCACGTCCTCCGGCGTGAAGGCGTTGCCGAGCGACAGCATCGGAATCGCGTGGCGGATCTTGCGGAAACCGCCCGCCGGCGCCGCCCCGACCCGGGCCGAGGGGCTGTCCGGCCGGATCAGCTCCGGATACAGCGCTTCCAACTCGGCGTTGCGCCGGCGCAGCGCGTCGTACTCCGCGTCCGAGATCGTCGGCGCATCCTTCTGGTGGTAGGCGATGTCATGCGCCGCGATCTCGGCGGCCAGCGCCTTCAGCTCCTCCGCCGCCTCCTCCGGCGTCAGCGCGTCCACCGGCCGGCTGCGCAGATCCTGATCGCTCATCGACGCCTCCTCGCGCATCGGCCCGTCCGGCAGGCCGCATGGCAGCCCCCCCTCGCCGACTCACAGCAGAATCCTAATGGTTGCGGCCCGGTTCACGCGAGAGATCCGATCAGGACCGGGCGGCCAGCAAGCTGTCGGCCGCCGCGCGCGCCTCCGCCGTGATCTTGGCCCCGGACAGCATCCGGGCGATCTCCTCCCGCCGCTCCTCCGGCGACAGCGCCGCCACCTGGGTGACGGCGGCGCCACCGCGCGCAGCCTTGCGCACCTGCCAGTGATGGTCGGCGCGGGCCGCCACCTGCGGGCTGTGGGTCACCACCAGCACCTGCACCTGCTGCCCGAGGCGCTTCAGCCGCTCGCCCACCGCATCGGCCACGGCGCCGCCGATGCCGGCATCGACCTCGTCGAAGACCATCGACGGCAGGGTGCCCGGCGCGCCGCGCCGGTGCAGCAGCACCACCTTGAGCGCCAGCATGAAGCGGGCCAGCTCACCGCCCGAGGCGATCTTGCCGATCGGCCCGGGCGGGCTGCCCGGATTGGCGGCAACCAGGAAGGTGATGCGGTCGAGCCCGGCCGGCCCCCATTCCGATTCCGGCAGCCGCTCGACCTGGGTGACGAAGCGGGCGCGCTCCATCTTCAGCGGCGGCAGCTCCGCCTTCACCCCCGCATCCAGCTTCGCCGCCGCCTTGCGGCGGGCCTCGGACAGCGCCTCGCCGGCCCGGACATAGGCGGCGCGCGTCTCGGCGGCGGCCGCGGCCAGCCGCTGCAGCACCGCGGCCCGGTCCTCGACCAGCGCCAGCCGCTCGGCGAACTGCCGGCGCAGATCGGGCAGCGCGTCGGTCTCCACCCCGTGCTTGCGCGCCAGCGACCGCAGCGCATAGAGCCGGTCCTCGAGCCGTTCCAGCTCACCGGCGTCGAGATCGATGTCGGCGGAGAAGCGCTCGATCGCCGCCGTGGCCTCCGCCGCCTCGTCCAGGGCGCGGCCGAGCTGATCGAGAACCGGGTCGAGCCGGCCGGCGGCGCGGTCGGCGATGCGCTGCAGCGCCCGCTGCGCGGCCACCAGCGCCCGTTCGGCGCCGCGGTCGCCGGACAGCTCGGTCAGGGCGGCGGCGACGCCCTCCATCACCTTCTCGCGATGCTGCAGCAGGGCGCGGCGCTCAGCCAGCTGCGCCTCCTCGCCCGGCTCCGGCGCCAGCGCCTCCATCTCCTCGACCGAATGGCGCAGGAAGCCCTCCTCCGCCTGGGCGCGCTCGGCCTCGGCCAGCGCCTCCTCCTGCCGCCGCAGCGCGCCGCGCCAGGCGTCCCAGGCGGCGGCACAGGCGGCAGCCAGGGCCTCGGCCCCGGCATAGGCGTCCAGCACCTCGCGATGGGTCTTCGGGTCGAGCAGCCCCTGGGTCTCGAACTGGCCGTGCACCTCGACCAGCCCGGCGCCAATCTGGCGCAGCAGGCCGATCGACACCGGCTGGTCGTTGACGAAGGCGCGGCTGCGCCCGTCGGCGCCGACGCTGCGGCGCAGCACCAGCGCGTCGTCGACCGGCAGATCCTGCTCGGCCAGCAGCGCCTTGACCGGGTGGCCGTCGGGCAGCAGGAACTCGGCGCTGACCGTAGCGGCGTCGGCGCCGTGCCGCACCAGCCCGGCGTCGCTGCGGCCGCCGAGGGCGAGGCCGAGCGCGTCGAGCAGGATCGACTTGCCGGCCCCGGTCTCGCCGGTCAGCGCCGACAGGCCTTCGGCGAAGCCGAGCGAGAGCTGTTCGATCAGAACCACATTCCTGATCGAAAGTCCGGCCAGCATGGGATCAGAGGATCGACCCGAGGGTGCGGTCGAAGAAATCCTTGTCGTCGGGCGGCCGGATGCCGGACCCGGTCAGCAGCACATAGGCGTCCTGGTACCAGGGATCGCCCGGATAGTTGTGACCGAGCACCGCCGCGACGTGCCGCGCCTCCTCCTTGAGGCCGAGCGCGACATAGGCCTCGACCAGCCGCTCCAGCGCCTCCGGCACCTGGCTGGTGGTCTGCCAGTTCTTGACCACGTTGCGGAACCGGTTGATCGCCGCGTTGTAGTCGCCACGCTTCAGGTAGAAGCGGCCGATCGACATGTCCTTGCCGGCGAGCTGGTCGTAGGTCAGGTCCAGCTTCAGCTTGGCGTCGCGGGCGTAGTCGCTGTTCGGGAAGCGGGTGATGACGTCGTTCAGCGCGTTCGTCGCCAGCTGGGTGATGCGCTGGTCGCGCTCCACGTCCGAGATCCGGTCGTAGTAGCACAGCGCCTTCAGGTAATAGGCGTAGGCCAGCTCCTCGCTGCCCGGATGCAGGCTGATGAAGCGGTCGAGCGCCACGATCGCGCCATCGTAGTCGCCGCGCTTGTAGCTGGAATAGGCCGACATCAGCTGGGCCTTGGTCGCCCAGCTCGAATAGGGGTGCTGCCGCTCAACCTCGTCGAACCGGGTCGATGCGGTCCGATAATCCGCGTCGTCGAAAGCCTGCTGCGCCTGGGAATAGAGCGCCTCGGGCGGCTGGTCCGCGGCCGGCGTGCTATCGGAGGAGGAGGAACCGCCGCAGGCGGTGAGAAGAACGGCCGGCAGGACGAGCCCGATCCGCGCCATATGGCGAAACTGCAGACGCTTGTTCACTCGATCATCGCCTTCGGTTCTGTCCGGGCCTCTATATACCCACCCCGAATGCGAATGGCGAGACGCCTTCCCGGGGGCGGACGCGCATCGTCCCTCCACGCGAGGCGAAGAGGGACGACGGCGTCAAGCGAAACGGGATCAGGCTGCGTTGGCGGTGGGCATCGCCGCGGCCGGCGCGGGCCGGGCCCAGGGCTCCGCCGCCGCCGGTTCGGCACCGAAGCTGGTGTCGTAGCACCAGGCGGTGTCGTCGGCGAACAGCGCCCGCAGCAGCTGGTTGTTCAGGGCGTGCCCGGCCTTGTAGCCGTGGAAATGGCCGAGGATCGGGGCGCCGGCGAGATACAGGTCGCCGATCGAATCGAGGATCTTGTGGCGCACGAACTCGTCCTCGTAGCGCAGCCCCTCGGCGTTCAGCACCCGGTCGCCATTGACCACGATCGCGTTCTCCAGCGACCCGCCGAGGGCGAGGCCGTGCCGGCGCAGCGCCTCCACCTCCTGGGCGAAGCCGAAGGTGCGGGCGCGGGCGATCTCGGTCTTGAAATTGCCGTTCGACAGCCGGACCAGGCCTTCCTGATGCGCGATCGCGCGGCTCTCGAAGTCGATCTCGAAGCTGAAGGTGGTGCTGGCCGACGGCGTCAGCCGGGCCCAGCGGTCCTCGGCCGTGACCTCGACCGGGCGCAGCACGCGGATGCTGCGGCGCAGCGCCGGCTGGCTGACCAGCCCGGCGCATTCGATCAGGAACACGAAGGGGGCGGCGCTGCCGTCCATGATCGGCACTTCCGGGCCGTTCAGCTCGACCACCGCATTGTCGACGCCGCAGCCGCGCAGCGCCGCCATCAGATGCTCGATGGTGCCGACCGAGACGCCCTGGGCATTGCTGATCAGGGTGCACAGGCGGGTGTCGGTGACCTTGTCCCAGCGGGCGGCGACGGTGCGCCGGCCCTGGGGCACGTCGGTGCGGACGAAGACGATGCCGGTGTTGATCTCACCCGGACGCAGCACCATGGTGACGTCCTGCCCGCTGTGCAGGCCGACGCCGGTGCACTTGATCGCGGTCTTCAGCGTCTTCTGCGTCGCCGCGCCCGATTCCGCCGAGATGTGAGCCACGATGGGTGTCCTTCGATTCGTTTGGATGCACTTCGCCGGGCAAAGTGCTGACAGGATGTCCCTTTCGGGACGCAGGGCACCCTAGACCCCTCGGCGCGCAAGCAAAAATCACACTTTGTTTCGGACTGTTACGTGCAGGTGTTCATGTTCCGACCGCCGCAAAAGAAAGGCCGCCCGCGGGGAGGCGGGCGGCGAAGGAGCAAAGAAATCCCCACCGGCCGCGAGGGGAGCGTGCGGCCGGTGGAAGCGGCGGAGGCGGCCTTCAGTTCGCCTGGCGGCGGAGGAAGGCCGGGATGTCGAGCGCGTCCTCGTCGCTGCGCGGCAGCGGGGCGCGGCCGGCATCGATCGCCAAGCGCTGCTGCGCCACCGGGCGCGGCGCCTCCGGGGCCGCCCCCCGCGGCGGCTCGGCCGCGCGCGGCGCCGGCTCCTGGCGCAGCGTCGGCTCGTGATGCGCCTCGGGCTGCGGCTGCTCCTCCTCGCGCAGCAGGCCGGTCACCCGCCGGAACAGGCCCAGCTTCTTGCGTCCCTCGGCCGGGGCGGCGGCCGGCGCCGCTTCGACCGGACGCTGCGCCGCGGGCTGCGGGGCGGGCATCGGCGCCGGACGCGGCGCCGCGAAGCCCGGGCGCGCGCCGGCCGACATCGCCGGGGCGCGGGCTGCGGCCGACTGCGCCACCGCCTGCTCCTGCGCCTCGGCCGCCGCCGACTCGGCCTGGTCCTCGGCCGCCGGGGCGTAGTCCGGCTCCGGCGCCGCCTCGACCGGGGTGGCCGCCGCCGGAGCCTGAGGCTCGACCGGGGCCGGGGCGACCGGCTTCGGCGCCGGGGCGAAGCGCTGCTGCGTCACCGCCGCGGGACGGACCGGCATCGCCGGCTGCGGCGCCGGCGCGGCGGCCGGCTGCGGCCGGGCGCGGTCGCCCGAGGGCAGCGTGGTGGTGCTGTAGGTCTGCGGCCGCGCCGCCTGGTTGACCTGCATGTCGATGCCTGTGGCGACGACCGACACGCGCACCCGGCCCTCCATGCTCTCGTCGAAGGTCGAGCCGAAGATGATGTTGGCGTCGGGGTCGACCTCGTCGCGGATGCGGTTGGTCGCCTCGTCGACCTCGTACAGGGTCATGTCGAGGCCGCCCGTGATGTTGATCAGGACGCCCTTGGCCCCCTTCATCGAGATGTCGTCGAGCAGCGGGTTCGAGATCGCGGCCTCGGCGGCGCTGATCGAGCGGCGCTCGCCCTCGGCCTCGCCGGTGCCCATCATCGCCTTGCCCATCTCGGCCATCACCGTGCGGATGTCGGCGAAGTCGAGATTGATCAGGCCCGGCTGCACCATCAGGTCAGTGACGCCGCGGACGCCGGAATGCAGCACCTCGTCCGCCATGCGGAAGGCGTCCGCGAAGGTCGTCTTCTCGTTGGCGATGCGGAACAGGTTCTGGTTCGGGATGATGATCAGGGTGTCGACATACTGCTGCAGCTCCTGCAGCCCCTGCTCGGCCATGCGCATGCGGTGCGCGCCCTCGAAGTGGAAGGGCTTGGTCACCACGCCGACGGTCAGGATGCCCTGCTCGCGCGCCGCCCGGGCGATCACCGGGGCCGCGCCGGTGCCGGTGCCGCCGCCCATGCCAGCGGTGATGAACACCATGTGCGCGCCTTCGAGATGGGCGACGATCTGGTCCATGGCCTCCTCGGCCGAGGCCCGGCCGATATCGGGCCGCGACCCGGCGCCGAGGCCCTGGGTCAGCCCGGCGCCGAGCTGGATCCGCTTCTGCGCCGCGGAGCCGGCCAGCGCCTGCGCGTCGGTGTTGGCCACCACGAACTCGACCCCGGCCAGGTTGGCGCGGATCATGTTGTTCACGGCGTTGCCGCCGGCGCCGCCCACGCCCACCACAGTGATCCGCGGCTGCAGGCTGACATCGCCCTGCGGGATGCTCAGATTGATCATATCGGTGCTCCCCTACTGTCCCCTATTCACCCTTCGACCGCTTCCATCCGTCCGATCCGTGCTCCCGGCATCGCCCCGGATGGGCCAGACGTGCCGGGTTTATTGGTCTCTGCTCAGAGGTTGTCACGGAACCACCCCCCGATCCGGCTGAAGAAGCCGCCGCCCGAGGCGCCGCTCTCCTCCAGCCCCGGGCCCGAGCCGACCAGGTCGGCAGGCCCCGAAATGGCGTAGGCCAGGAGGCCCGTCGCCGTCGAAAAGCTCGGCCCCGCCGTCGCCTCGGCCAGGCCGTCGAGGCCCAGCGGGCGGCCCATGCGGACCTGCTTGTCGAGAACCAGCTGCGCCAGCTCGCGCGCGCCCTGCAGCTGCGAGGCGCCGCCGGTCAGCACCACGCGGCGGCCGAAGGCCTTGTCGAAGCCGCTGGCCTCGAGCCGCGAGCGCACCAGCTCGAAGATCTCCTCCATCCGCGGCTGGATGATGCCGGTCAGCAGGCTCTTCGGCACGTGGGTCGGCTGGCTGTCCTCCTCCTCGCCGACCTGCGGCACGTCGATCACCTCGCGGTCGTCGGCGACCGAGGGCAGGGCCGAGCCGTAGAGCGTCTTCATCCGCTCGGCATGCACCACAGGCGTGGTCAGGCCGCGGGCGATGTCGTTGGTGACATGGGCGCCGCCGACCGGCAGGCAGTCGGCGAAGACCATCCGGCCCTCGATGAACACGGCCAGCGAGGTGGTGCCGCCGCCCATGTCGATCACGGTGCAGCCCAGCTCGCGCTCGTCCGGCACCAGGCAGGCCAGGCCCGAGGCATAGGGCGAGAGCACGATGCTCTCGACCTCGAGATGGGCCCGGTTGACGCAGCTCGACAGGTTGCGCACGGCGCCGGTGTTGGCGGTGATCAGATGCAGGTCGATCGACAGCTGGTCGCCGACCATGCCGCGCGGGTCGCGCACGCCGCGCACCTCGTCGAGGCCGTAGCTGATCGGCACGGCATGGATGACCTCGGCGTCGGTGGCGACGCTGCCGTTGAAGGCGCGGGCGGCGCGGCGCAGGTCGTTGTCGTTCACCTCGCGGCCGCCGACCGGCACCTGCAGCGACAGGCTCTGCGACGCCGGATGGCCGCCGGAGAGGTTGACGATCACCTCGTTGACGGTCTCGCCGGCCATCTGCTCGGCCGCCTGGACCGCCAGGGCGATGGTCTTCTCCGCCGCGTCGAGCTCGACGATCGCGCCGGCGCGGACGCCGCGGCTGGCCTGGTGGCCGATGCCGATGACCTGGGCCCGGCCCTCCTCGGCCACGCGCGCGATGAAGCACACGACCTTGGTCGTGCCGAGGTCCACCGCGGCGACGATCGAACCCCGGGCGCGGGTGCGGGGGCGGCGCATCGCATTAAATCCCATGAGAGCCATCCGCGCCGCCCATCACGTCTTGTCCTTCGACGGCGTGCGCTGCGCCGCCGCCGCGGGGGTGAGCTGGATCACCATCCGGTCGCCCAGGCGCAGATCGACCGCCACGATGTCGCGGTCCAGCACCGATTCCCTGCGCTGCGCCTCGTCCAGCCGGGCCAGCGCCGGGGCGACGTCGCCATCCGGCAGCTTCACGGTGACGTGGTTGTCGAGCACGAGGTCCCAGCGCCGGCCGCCGACCCGCATCGCCGAGCGGATCCGGCGGGCGATGTCCGGCGTCTTCGACAGGGCGTCGATCAGCGGCGCCGCGGTCTGGGCCGCGTCGGCGCCGACCACCATCGGCAGGTCCGGATAGTCGGCCACCGACGGCACCGGCAGGACATGGCCCTCGCGGTCGATCAGGCTGAACTTCTGGTTGTTCTGCCACAGCGCCAGCGGCACCCGCTCCTCGATCCGCACGAAGATCGTGTCCGGCAGCCGCCGCTCGACGCTGGCCGAGCGGATCCAGGGAATCTCCAGCAGCTTGGCCTGGGCCGCGTCCGGATCGAGGTCGAAGATCGGGTCGCCGCGGCCGACGCCGAGCGCCGCCATGATCGCGCCGCCATCGACCGAGCGCCGGCCCTCGACCAGCACCTCCTGCACCGAGAAGCCGGCCGCTGCCGTCAGCCCCATCACCGCGCCGTGGATGCCCCGTCCGGCCGCGGTCAGCGTGCCGCTGGTCCACAGCGCGGCCAGGAGGCCGAACACGGCGATGCCGCCCAGCGCCATGCCGCCCAGGCGCAGCGCCGCCGCCTGGCGCCGCGCCATCGGCTTGCGGCGGACCGAGGTGCCGCCGCTGCCGCGCCGGCGCGCGGCGTCGGGTTCGGCGCTCAGCGGCCGCATGCGGCGTCCTCCAGCAGCCATTCGCAGAGGTCGGCGAAGTCGACGCCGACGTATCTGGCCTGTTCCGGCACCAGCGAGATCGGGGTGAAGCCCGGCTGGGTGTTGATCTCGAGGAAGTACAGCCCCTCGGTCCCCGGCCGGGAATCGTCCCAGCGGAAATCGGTGCGGCTGATGCCGCGGCAGCCCAGGGTGCGGTGCGCCAGCAGCGCCAGGCGCATGGCCTCGGCGAAGACGGCGTCCGGCACCCGCGCCGGCAGGGTGTGGACGGCGTGGCCTTCGGTGTACTTCGCCTCGTAGTCGAAGAAGGCGTGGCTGTGGGTGACTTCGGTCACGGTCAAGGCGCGATCGCCCATCACGCCCACGGTCAGCTCGCGGCCGGGGATGTACTCCTCGACCAGCGCGTCGCCGAAATGCCAGGAGCCGAGATCGATCGGCGGGGCGTTGTCGTTGGCGCGGACGATGCGGACGCCGACGCTCGACCCCTCCTCCGCCGGCTTCACCACATAGGGCGGCTCCAGCAGGTGGCGCTCGGCCACCTGCTGCGGCGGCGCCACGGCGCCGCGGACGGTGCGGACGCCGGCGGATGCCAGCACCAGCTTGGTCAGCGGCTTGGACATGGCGATCGCCGAGGCCCGCACGCCGGAATGGGTATAGGGCAGGCCCAGCATGTCGAGCACGCCCTGAACCGTGCCGTCCTCGCCGCCCTTGCCGTGCAGCGCGTTGAACACCACGTCCGGAGCCGGCCGCAGGGCGCGCAGCAGCGCGTCGAGGTCGCGGCCGACATCGATCAGCTGGACCCGGTGGCCGCGGTCGCGCAGCGCCATGGCGACGGCCTTGCCGGACACGAGGCTGACCTCGCGCTCCGCCGACCAGCCGCCGTAGAGGACCGCGACGGACCTAGCCTGCATCTCTCGCCCCCCTTACGTCCTGCGTCGCCTTGCGGCGAGTCGAATGAGGGCGCGGGTCGCGAAGAGCGTATCGGGCCATACGGTCGAGCGGCCCGCGCCCGCAGGCGGCCGCCGCAAGGCGACCCTTCGGGCCGGTTGAACCTGCCGACCGGGGGCGTCGAACGGCTTGCGCGATGTCCCACATCGCGCTGCGCCGCTCTCCTGCCCAGTCGGCAGGTTGAACCGGCGCAGGACGCAAGGGGGGCGAGAGATGCAGGCTAATCATCGGCCCGCCCCCGCCGCCTTCTTGGCGCGCAGCGCGTCGAGCTCGGTGGGCAGGGCGTTGGCCCAGGCGGTGATGTTGCCGGCGCCGAGGCAGACCACGAAGTCGCCCGGCTGCGCCAGGTCGTAGACGAGCTGCGGCAGCGCCTCGGGCCCCGGCAGCGGGATCACCCGGCGGTGGCCGCTGTCGCGCAGGCCTTCGACCAGGGCCGAGCGGGTGGCGCCCTCGATCGGCGCCTCGCCGGCCGCGTAGACATCCGCGACCACGACGATGTCGGCGTCGTTGAAGCAGGTGCAGAATTCCTGGAACAGGCTGGCCAAGCGGCTGTAGCGGTGCGGCTGCACCACCGCGATCACCTTGTGCTTCTGGGCCGCGGCCCGGGCCGCCTTGAGCACCGCCGCAATCTCCACCGGGTGGTGGCCGTAATCGTCGATCACCATCACGCCGCCCGACTCGCCGGTCTTGGTGAACCGGCGCTTCACACCGCTGAAGCGCGCAAGCGTTTCGATGATCTGCCCGTCGTCCATTCCCATCTCATGGGCCACGGCGATAGCGGCCAATGCATTCTGGATATTGTGTTGCCCGAGCATTGGCAACACAATATCGCGGATCATTCGGCTTTTTCCGGACTGCCGGTCCTGGAGCACGGCGGTGAAGCGCGAGCCGCGCGATTCGATCGAAAAATCGATCGCGCGGACGTCGGCCTGCGGGCTGAATCCGTAGGTCACGATACGCCGGTCGGTGACCCGCGAGATCAGCGCCTGCACCTCCGGATGGTCGATGCAGAGCACGGCGAATCCGTAGAACGGCGTGTTGGTGACGAACTGCTCGAACGCCGCCTTCACCGAGTCGAAATCGCCGTAGAAGTCGAGATGCTCCGGATCGATGTTGGTGACGACGACGATGGTCGCCGGCAGCCGGGTGAAGGTGCCGTCGCTCTCATCCGCCTCGACCACCATCCAGTCGCCCTGGCCGAGCCGGGCGTTGGTGCCGTAGGCGTTGATGATGCCGCCGTTGATGATGGTCGGGTCCATGCCGGCGCCGTCGATCATCGCCGCCACCAGGCTGGTGGTGGTGGTCTTGCCGTGGGTGCCGCCGATCGCGATCGACCATTTCAGCCGCATCAGCTCGGCCAGCATCTCGGCCCGGCGCACCACCGGGATCAGGGCGGCGCGGGCGGCCTTGACCTCCGGGTTGTCGCTCTTCACCGCCGAGGAGATCACGACCACCGCGGCGTCGCCGAGATGGGCCGCGGCATGGCCGATCTTGACGTCGATGCCGGCCTTGCGCAGCCGCTGGACGTTGGCGTTCTCGGCCATGTCGGTGCCCTGCACCGAATAGCCGAGATTGTGCAGGATCTCGGCGATCCCGCTCATGCCGATGCCGCCGATGCCCACGAAGTGGATCGTCCCAATGTCGAGCGGCATCTGCCTCATCGGCGGTACTCCTAACTTACGCTCCAGTTGCGACCTGCGCGCGGGCGCTTGCCTCCTGCCCTGCGAGGGAGAGGACGAGATCGGCGAGTCGGTCGGCGGCATCCGGATGGGCAGCGGCGCGCGCGGCGCCGGCGGCCTCCACCAGGACGGAGGGGCGGGTGTACAGGTGTTCGAGGCGCGATGCCAGCACTTCCGGAGTGAGATCCGACTGCGGCATCAGCCACCCTCCGCCCGACGCCGCGATCGCCCTGGCATTGGCGGTCTGGTGGTCGTCCATGGCGAAGGGATAGGGCACCAGGATGGCCGGGCGGCCGATGATCGCCAGCTCCGCCGCGGTCGAGGCGCCGGACCGGCAGATCACCAGCTGGGCGGCGGCCAGCCGCTCCGGCACGTCGTCGAAGAAGGTCGACAGCGTGGCGTCGGCGCCGATGGCGGCGTAGCGGCCGCGGCAGGCCTCGATGTCCTCCGGCCGGCACTGCTGCACGATCGACAGCCGGGCCCGCAGCGACCCCGGCAGCGCCGCCACCGCGGCCGGGATCAGCTCGCTGAACACCCGGGCGCCCTGGCTGCCGCCGAGCACCAGCAGGGTCAGCCTTCCGTCTTCCGTCGGCGCCGGGTACGGCGCGCCGGCCTTGGCGGCGATGGCCGGGCGCACCGGGTTGCCGGTGACCTCGACTCGCCGGTTTGCCTGGCCTGCCGCGCCCTGCAGCGGGAAGCCCGTGGCGATGACGGCGGCGCGGCCGGCGAGCCAGCGGTTGACCCGGCCCAGCAGGGCGTTCTGCTCGTGCAGCAGCACCGGGATGCCGGCATGGGCGGCGGCCAGCACGGTCGGCGCCGAGGGGTAGCCGCCGAAGCCGACGACGACGGCGGGCCGGTGCCGGCGCAGCACGCCACGGGCGTCGAGATAGCCGAGGCCGAGCAGCGACGCGGTCTTCACCTTGCCGAGCAGCCCCGGCGCGACGGTGGCGGAGCGGACGGCGTCGACCGGCACCTCGGGCAGCCGGTCGCCGAAGGCGCGGCCCCGCGGGTCGGTCGCCAGGCGCACCGCATGGCCGCGGGCGATCAGCGTCCGGGCCAGCGCCTCCGCCGGGAAGACGTGGCCCCCGGTGCCGCCGGCAGCCAGAAGGATGGGGCGGAAATCATTCACCGCAGCCCTCCCCCTCCGGCATGCCGCCGGGTCAGCGCCAGCACCATGCCCATGCCGTAGCCGAGCGCGATCAGGGAGGAGCCGCCATAGCTGACGAAGGGCAGGGTCATGCCCTTGGTCGGGATCAGATGCAGGGTCGAGGCCATGTTGATCGCCGCCTGCAGCCCGAACTGGGTGACGAGGCCGACCACCGCCAGCATGATGAACAGGTTGGTCTCGTTCATCACCCGCGACAGGCCGCGGACCAGGATGAACGCGAACAGCGCCACCAGCAGCAGGCAGAAGAACAGGCCGAACTCCTCGCCGCCGACGGCGAAGATGAAGTCGGCATGGGCGTCCGGCAGGTACAGCTTGACCGTGCCCTCGCCCGGGCCGGTGCCGAACAGGCCGCCATTGGTGAAGGCCTCGATCGCGCGGTCGACCTGATAGTTGTCGCCGGTCGAGGGGTCGAGGAAGCGGTCGATGCGGCTGCGCACGTGCTCGAACAGGAAGTAGGAGCCGACAAGGCCGCCCGCGCCCAAGCCGATCAGCGCGATCACCAGGATCATCGGCAGCCCGGCGATGAAGAACTGGATGAACCAGACCGCGGTGACCACCACGGTCATGCCGAGATCCGGCTGCGACAGCAGCAGGAAGACGATCAGGCCGTACAGCACGGTCGAGGCGACGTAGCCGGGGAAGCCCGGCCGGGTCTTCTGCTGCGCGAACAGCCAGGCGGCGACCACGGCGAAGGCCGGCTTGACGAATTCCGAGGGCTGCACCGACATGCCGGGCAGTTGGATCCAGCGAGTCGCACCCTTGATCTCGACGCCGACGAACAGCGTGGCGAAGACGCCGAGCAGCGACAGCATGAAGACGATCGCCGCCGTGCGGCGGATCGCCGGCGGGCTCAGCAGCGACACCAGGAACATCAGCACGATGGCCGGCAGCAGCATCATCAGATGCCGCTCGATGAAGTGGAACTCGCCGAGATTGATGCGCTGCGCCACGGCCGGGCTGGCGGCCAGGATCAGGATCGCGCCGATGCCCATGATGATGCCGAGCAGCAGCAGCATCCAGCGGTCGACCGTCCACCACCAGCGGCCGATGACCGAGCTGTCGGCGCGATCCAGGGTCACCATCTAGAGCTCCCCCCTCTCCACCCGGACCTGCAGCCCCTTGACCGAGGCGGCGAAGGCCTCGCCGCGCGCCTCGAAATTGGCGAACTGGTCGAAGGAGGCGCAGGCCGGCGACAGCAGCACCACCGCGCCGGCGATGCCGTCGGCCTTCGCGGCGCGATAGGCGGCCTCGATCGCGGCATCGAGATCGGTGCAGCGCTGATACGGCACCCGGCCCTCGAGATGGGCGGCGAATTTCGGCGCGCCCTCGCCGATCAGGAAGGCTTGGCGCACCCGTGGCAGATAAGGGTCGACCGCCTCCAGCCCGCCTTCCTTCGGCCGGCCGCCGGCGATCCAGTAGATCGTGTCGTAGGAGCCGAGCGCCTTGGCCGCCGCGTCCGGGTTGGTGCCCTTGCTGTCGTTGACGAAGCGGATGCCGGCGATGGTGCCGACCAGCTGCTGGCGGTGGGCCAGACCCGGGAAGGTGCGGATCGCCGCTTCCAGGATATCGGCAGGCACCCCGGCCGCCCGCGCGGCGGCCCAGACGCAGGCGGCGTTCTGGCCGTTGTGGGCGCCCGGCAGCGCCGGCGCCTGGCGCAGGTCGAGCACGGGGCGGGCCGCACCGTCGATCGCGTCGTGCAGCACGAAGTCGCGGACGAAGACGCCGCCCTCGACCGCGCGCTCGGCCGAGATCGGGATCGCCTTGATCTCCGGCCGCGCCCTGGTCTTCTCGAACACCGCCCGGGAATAGTCGTCGTCGACCCCGATCACCGCCGTGCCGCCCGGGCGGATGCCGTCGAGCAGCCGCGTCTTGGCGGCGACGTAGCCGGCCATGTCCGGATAGCGGTCGAGATGGTCGGGCGTGATGTTGATGAAGATGCCGATCGACCAGGGCACCTCGGTGATCGTCTCGAGCTGGTAGGACGAGACCTCGAGCACGTACCAGCCCCCCGGCCCGACCGGGCGCAGCCCCAGCGCCGCGGGCCCGAGATTGCCGCCGGCCTCAGAGTCGAAGCCGGCCGCCTGGAACACGTGCTGCAGCAGCGCCGTGGTGGTCGACTTGCCGTTGGTGCCGGTGACGCCGAGGAAGCCGGCCCCCGGCAGTGCCTCGGCCAGCAGGTCGATGTCGCCGACCAGCCGGCTTCCGGCCTCCAGCGCCCGCGCCACCGCCGCATGCGGCTGCGGATGGGTGCGCGGGATGCCGGGGCTGAGCATCACCAGGTCGATGCCGGCCATGCCCTCGGCGGCGAAGTCGCGCACCGGCACGCCCTCGCGCTCGGCGAAGGAGCGGCCGGCGACCTTGTCGTCCCAGGCCGCGACCTCGACCCCGGCCGCCTTCAGCGCCCGGATCGCGGCGGTGCCGGACTTGCCGAGGCCGAGGACGGCGACGCTGCGGCCCTTGAGATGCGAGAGGTCGATCATCGGATCACCTCAGCTTCAGGCTCGAGAGCCCGATCAGGGCCAGGATCACGGCGATGATCCAGAAGCGGATCACGATGGTCGGCTCGGCCCAGCCCTTCTTCTCGTAATGGTGGTGCAGCGGCGCCATGCGGAACACCCGCCGGCCCGTCATCTTGAAGCTGGCGACCTGCACCATCACCGACACCGCCTCGAGCACGAACAGGCCGCCGATGATCGCCAGCACGATCTCGTGCTTGGTGATCATGGCGATGGCGCCGAGTGCCCCGCCCATCGACAGCGAGCCGGTGTCGCCCATGAACACCATGGCCGGAGGCGCGTTGAACCAGAGGAAGCCGAGCGCGCCGCCGATCAGCGCGCCGCAGAACACCGCCAGCTCGCCGGCGCCCGGGGCGTGGTGGATCTGCAGGTAGCTGGCGAAGACGGCGTTGCCGGCGAGATAGGCGATCAGGCCGAAGCAGCCGGCGGCGATGATCACCGGCATGGTGGCGAGGCCGTCGAGCCCGTCGGTCAGGTTGACCGCGTTCGAGGCGCCGACCATGACCAGCATGGCGAAGGGGAAGAACAGGACGCCGAGCTCGACCATCACATCCTTGAGGAAGGGGATGGCGACCGCGGTCTCGCGCACCTCCGGCGTCACCTGCAGGTACCAGAACACGGCGACCAGCGCGATCGCCCCCTGCACCAACAGCTTCAGCTTGCCCGACAGGCCCTTGGGGTTGCGCTTGGTCAGCTTCAGATAGTCGTCGCCGAAGCCGACCAGGCCGAAGCCGACGGTGACCAGCAGGGTGATCCAGACGAAGGCGTTGCGCAGATCGGCCCAGAGCAGGGTCGAGATGCAGATCGCGATCAGGATCATCAGCCCGCCCATGGTCGGCGTGCCGCGCTTCTTGAAATGACCCTCCGGCCCGTCCTCGCGGATCGGCTGCCCCGCCCCCTGCCGTGCCCTCAACGACCGGATCAGCCAGGGACCGATGACGAAGGCGATGACCAGAGCCGTCATCACCGCCGCCCCGGTCCGGAAGGTCAGGTACCGGAACAGGTTGAAGATGAGGGCCTGGTCGGCGAGCGGGGCAAAGAGGGCCGGAAGCACCGGGAACTGTTCCTTTTCAGATGCCGTTGGCGACGCGTTTCGGCGACGGCTGGGTGTGGGGGGCCCGGTTCTCGCGCGCCACGTGGAGATTTTCCAGTGCCTCGACGATCACGGCCATGCGGCTGCCCAGAGAGCCTTTGACCATGACGCAGTCGCCCGGCCGCACCGCCTCGGCCAGGACCGGCGCCAGGGCGGCGCTGTCGGCCGCATGGGCTCCGCGCCGGCCTTCCGGCAGGGCGTCGTAGAGCTGCTTCATGTCGGTGCCGCAGGTGAAGACCAAGTCGATGTCGTGGGCCAGCACATGCTGCTTCAGCGCCGCGTGCAGGGCCGGCGAATCGGGGCCGAGCTCCAGCATGTCGCCGAGCACGGCGATGCGGCGCCCGTCCGGGCCGCTGTCGACCCCGCCCAGCACCTCGAGACTGGCGGCGACCGAGACCGGGCTGGCGTTGTAGCTCTCGTCGATCAGCAGCAGCTTGCCGGCCTGGCCGCCGCGATGCAGCTCGACCGTGATCCGGGCGCCGCGGCCGCGCAGCGGCGTGATCCGGCCCATGGCGCGGGCGGCGCCGGCGATGTTCGCGCCCAGCGCCTTGGCCGCCAGCAGCACCGACAGGCTGTTCAGCACCCAGTGCCGGCCCGGGGCCGACAGGGTGTAGCGCACCGGCTCGCCCAGGATCACGGCGTTGACCGCGCTAGCCGCGGTGTGCAGCGAGCAGTCGAGCAGCCGGGCATCGGCCTCGGGATGCTCGCCGAAGCTCCAGATCCGGCCGACGCCCTGGGTCCGGGCATGGGCGACAAGCCGCGGGAAGAACGGGTTGTCGCGGTTCAGGATCGCCGTGCTCTCCGGCCCCATGCCGCGGAAGATCTCGGCCTTGGCGTCGGCGATCCCCTCGACCGAATGGAAATGCGCCGCGTGCACCGCCTCGACATTGGTGATGATGGCGACGTCCGGCTCGACCAGCCGCGACAGCGGCGCGATCTCGCCGGCATGGTTCATGCCCAGCTCGAACACGCCGTAGGCGACCTGCTCCGGCATCCGCGACAGGCTGAGCGGCGCGCCCCACTGGTTGTTCAGGTTGCCCTGCGAGGCATAGGCCGGCGCGGTGACCGACAGCGCCAGCTTCAGCGCCTCCTTGGTGCTGGTCTTGCCGACCGAGCCGGTGACGCCGACGACCCGCGCTTCGCTGCGCATGCGGGCGAAGCGCGCCAAATCGGTCAGCCCGTCCATGGTGTCTTCGACCACCAGCAGCGGCGCGTCGTGCGGCACGCCCTGCGGCACCCGGTCGACCATGACCGCCGCGGCGCCCCTGGCCAGGGCGTCCTTGACGTAGTCGTGGCCGTCGAATTTCGGCCCGCGCAGCGCCACGAACAGGTCGCCGGGAACGACCGAGCGGCTGTCGATCGAGACGCCGGTCGCCGCCCACTCCCCGACCTGCATCCCGTTGGTTGCGGCAGCCGCCTCCGCGGCCGGCCAGAGGGCAGGTGTGGTCATGGCGTCGGTCTCCATCGCGGGTCGCTCTTCACATCGGTCACGGCCTGGCGCGCCTGCTCCGCATCGTCGAAGGGACGCACTTCACCGCCGATAATCTGGCCGGTCTCATGGCCCTTTCCGGCCACGACCAGGACATCTCCGGGGCCCAACCCCTCGACCGCGGCGCGGATGGCCTCGGCCCGGTCGCCGATCTCGGCGGCGCCGGGGCAGCCGGCCAGCACCTGGCGGCGAATCTCGGCCGGGTCCTCGCTGCGCGGGTTGTCGTCGGTGACGATCACGCGGTCGGCCAGGCGCGCCGCGATCTCGCCCATCAGCGGGCGCTTGGCGCGGTCGCGGTCGCCGCCGCAGCCGAACACGACGACGAGGGCGCCGCTTGTGTGCGGGCGCAGCGCGTTCAGCACCGTCTCCAGCGCCCCCGGCTTGTGCGAATAGTCGACATAGACCGGGGCGCCGTTCGGATGGCTGGCCACCAGCTCGACCCGGCCCGGAATGCCCTTGAGCCGCTCCAGCAGCCCGGCCGCGGTGTCGAGGTCGGCGCCGTCGGCCACCGCCAGCGCCAGGGCGGTCAGCACGTTGTAGGCCTGGAAACCGCCGACCAGCGGCAGCTCCGCCCGGTACGACCGGCCGCCGGCGGTGAAATGCAGGTCGATGCCGTGCGGCAGCGGCTCGGCCCGATCGAGGCGATAGTCCTGCCCAGCGCGGCCCAGCGTCACCACAGCGCGGCCGGCGGCCCGGGCGCGGTCGATCAGGCCCGCCGCCTCCGGCACGTCGGCGTTGAGCACGGCGGTGCCGCCGGGCTGCAGCACCTCGTCGAACAGCCGCGCCTTGGCCGCCAGATAGGCTTCCATCGTGGCGTGGTAGTCGAGATGGTCCTGGGTGAAGTTGGTGAAGGCGGCCAGCGTCACCCGCACCCCGTCCAGCCGGAACTGGTCGAGCCCGTGCGACGACGCCTCTATCGCCAGCTTGGTTACCCCGGCCGCGGCGAGGTCGGCCAGCTCGGCGTGCAGGGCCACCGGGTCGGGCGTGGTCAGCGAGCCGTAGCGCTCACGCCCCGGCGCCATCACCCCGAGCGTGCCCAGGCTGGCGGCCTGGTGGCCCAGCAGGGTCCAGAGCTGGCGCGCGAAGTTGACCGTCGAGGTCTTGCCGCTGGTGCCGGTGACGGCGGCGATGGTGGCCGGCTGCAGGCGGTAGAATTCGGCCGCCATCAGCGCCAGGCGGCGCCGCGGATTCGGGTCGGTGATCAGCGTCGCGGTCGCGCCCGGCGGCAGCGTCGTGCCCTCCGGCGCCAGGATCGCCGCGGCGCCGGCGGTCAGCGCATCGGCGATGAAGGCGCGGCCGTCGGCGCGCGCGCCCGGCAGCGCCGCGAACAGGAAGCCGGGCCGGACCGCGCGGGAATCGGCGGTCAGGCCCTTCAGGCCGGCAGGAAGAAGCGAGGTTTCAGAAAGGCCCGACATGGCTCATTCTTCCTCGATCGATGCCTGCTGCTGGGCGCTGCCGGCGGCGGGCCCCACGGGCAGCGCCAGCTGCTGCTGGACCGCAGGATCGTTCGGGTCCTTCGGCTCGACCCCCATCATCGGCCCCATTCGGGCGATGATCTGGCCGCCCAGCGGCGCCGCGTTCCAGCCGGCGGTGTTGTAGCCGTAGGTGCCTGGGATCGCCTGGGCGTCCTCCAGCATGGTCATGACGATATATTTCGGATCGTAGGCGGGAAAGATGCCGACGAAGTCGGTCACGCCGGCCTTGCGGTTGTAGCCGCCGCGCACCGCCTTGTTGGCCGAGCCGGTCTTGGCGCCGACGAAGTAGCCGGGCACATCCGCCTTGGTCGCGGTGCCGCTGACGACCACGACGCGCATCAGCGCCCGCATGATCCGCGACAGTTCGGGCGACAGCACCCGCTTTCCCGGAACCGGCTGGGACGGGTCGCGCTTGAACAGGGTCGGCGGATGAAGGATGCCGCCATTGACCACGGCGGCGACCGCGGTGATGAGCTGGACCGGGGTGACCGCCATGCCGTGGCCGTAGGAGATGGTCATGCCGCTGACCTGGCTCCAGGGCTGCGGCACCATCGGCGAGCCGACCTCCGGCAGCTCGAGCGGCGAGGGCTTCGTCAGCCCCAGCCGGGCCAGGAACTCCTTCTGCCGTTCCAGCCCCGCCGCCTCGAACATGTGCACCGAGCCGGTGTTCATCGACTGGCGGAAGATCTCGTAGACGCTCCAGCGCCCGGACTGCGGCTCGGCCCGGAAGTTGCGGATGGTGAAGCGGCCGACCCGGATCGGGCTCTGATCATAGGTGGTCTGGAGGGTCGACGTGCCGCTTTCCAGCGCCATCGCGGTGTTAAAGATCTTGAAGGTGGAGCCCATCTCGTACACGCCGAGCGTGTTCCGGTTGAACAGGGCGTCCTGGGAGGCCGCGGTCGGGTCGTAGGGGTTGAAGTCCGGCAGCGAGACCATGGACAGGATCTCGCCGGTCTTCACGTCCATGATCACGACGTTGCCGGCCGTCGCCTTGAACTTGGTGATCGCCGCCTGCAGCTCGTTCCGCACCATCTCCTGCAGCCGCAGGTCGATCGACAGCGCCACCGACTCGCCGTTTTGCAGCCGGTCGTCCAGGCTCTTCTCCAGCCCGGCGATGCCCTGGGCATCGATATTGGTGAAGCCGACCGCATGCGAGGTCAGGTTGCCGGCCGGGTAGTAGCGCCGCTCCTCGTTCTGGAAGGCGAGGCCGGGGATGCCGAGTCGGTTGATCTCGTATTGCTGCGTCGGGGTCAGGCCGCGCTTCAGCCAGACGAAGCGGCGGTCCGACGACAGGTCGGCCATCAGCTTGGCCTGGTCGAGCTCGGGCAGCACCTTGCTCAGGCGCAGCGAGGCCTCGATCGGGTCCAGCACCAGCTTCGGGTCGGCGTAGAGCGACACCGAGGGCAGCGTCGTCGCCAGGATCAGCCCGTTGCGGTCGCGCAGATCCGCCCGGTCGGCGACCGGCGCCGCGGCGGATACGGCACGGGTGGCGAGGGCATCGGCGTCGTTGCCGAAGGCCATCAGGTCGATCAGCCTGAGGCCGATGCCGGCGAAGGCGAGGCTGAACACGAGCGCGGTGATGACGACGCGCTGGCGGCCCGTCTCGATGGCCGCGGAAAGCCGTTGAGCCGGCCGAAGGGCCGGCTCGGTCTGCCGCGTTACGGTCGGGAAGCCATCCAGCGCGTCGGCCGTCATCGAATTCCCCGTGGAGCCTCGAGACCGGCGAGCAGCGCGCCGATCGGATCATCCGACGCGGCCGCCCGGGTGGGGGTCAGGGCCTGGGCCACCGCCTCCAGCGGTGCGGCCGGGCGGCGGGGCGCCACCACCGGCCGGATCGGGACGTCGGCCGCGGCGACGCGGGCGGCGGGCGGAGCGGCCGGCGCCGGCTGGGCGGCCGCGGCTTGCGGCCCCTCGCTGCCGGCATGCGGCGCGGCCGGGGCGACCGCGGGTGCCGGCCGGACCTCGACGGCGGCCACCTGCACCGAGGCGGCGGGCGCGGCCGGCTGGGACGGAGCAGCGGCCGGCTGGGACGAGGCGGCTTGGGTCTGGACGGGCATCGGCTCGGCCGCGGCAAGAAGGACTCCGCCCTCGCCGGGCTTGCGGCCCGGCACGGGCACGGGCCCGAAGCTGGGCAGCGCATCGACCTGGGCGACCAGCGACGCCGACGGCGCCGTCGGCTCGCCGTCGAGCGACGGCAGCGGCATCGGGAGCTCCGCCGCGCTGGCGATCATCTGCGGGGGCGCGATCGGGCGCAGCTTCGTAAACTGGTCCGTCAGCGCCTGCAAGCGCGACGGCTGGTTCAGGAACGCCCATTCGGCATGCATCACCCGGATCGAATCCTGCTCCCGCAGGATCGACCGGTTGAGGCCGCGCAGCTCACCCTCCAGCGACTGGACCTCGTAGCTGGTCTTGAACAGAAACGCGCTCGACGCCCCGATGAGGCCGAGCCAGATCATCGTGCCGACGCGGATCATGCTGCCACTCTCCCCCTATTCCCGGACGGCCAGGCCGGAGCATCGCTCCGGATCGCCGCCCGCAGCCGCGCCGACCGGGCGCGCGGGTTGCTGCGGATCTCCGCCTCGCCCGGCGTGACCGAACGCTTGGCCGCCAGGCGGAAGCTCGGGGCCCGGGTCTCGCCGCCGGGCGCCGCGACATGGCGCGACACGCCGCCGCCGGCGCCGCTGCGCTCCGCCAGGAAGCGCTTGACGCGGCGATCCTCCAGGCTGTGGAAAGTGACCACGGCGAGCCGTCCCCCGGGCCGTAGCAGGCGTTCGGCCCCGCTCAAGCCGTGGTCGAGTTCGGTCAGTTCGTCATTCACCCACAGGCGCAGTGCCTGGAAGGTGCGCGTCGCCGGATCGATGCCGTCCTTCGACCGCGGCACCACCCGGCGCACGATCTCGGCCAGCTGCAGCGTCCGCTCGATCCGCGCCTCCTTGCGGGCGGCGACGATGGCGCGGGCGACGCGGCGCGACAGCCGCTCCTCGCCATACTCGAAGATCACGTCGGCCAGCTCGGCCTCGGGCATGGCGTTGACGATGTCGGCCGCGGTCGGCCCCTCCCGCCCCATGCGCATGTCGAGCGGACCGTCGGCGCGGAAGGAGAAGCCGCGCGACGGGTCGTCGAGCTGCGGCGACGACACGCCGAGATCCAGCACCACCCCGTCCGCCTGCTCGCCGACCAGCGTGTCCATGGCGCCGAAGCGGCCCTCGACGATGCGGAACCGGCCCGGCTGCTCGGCCTCCAGGCGGCGCCCCTCCGCCACCGCCTCGGGGTCGCGGTCGATGCCGACCACCCGGCAGTCGGCCGCGGCCAGCAGGCCGCGGGCATAGCCGCCGCGGCCGAAGGTGCCGTCGACGATCAGGTCGCCGTCGCGCGGCGCCACCGCGGCCACGACCTCGTTCAGCAGCACCGGGATGTGGGCGCCGTTCATGCCGCGCCTCCATTGGCGCCGGCGCGGGCCAGCGTCAGCTCGCGCGAGGCCGCCAGTCGGGCCTGCTGATGCGCCTTCAGCGCCTCCGGCTCCCAGATCTGGAAGCGGCTGCCCATGCCCATGAAGGCGACGCTTTCGGTGATGCCGGCCATTTCGATCATGTGCCGCGGCAGGATGATCCGCCCCTCCGGATCCATCTGCAGCTGCTGCGTCTCGGAGAACTCGCGGATTTCCAGCGCCTCGCGCTCCGGCGAGTACAGGTCCATCGCGTCGAGCCGGCGCTGGACCTCGTCCATGTAGGCCTCGGTCACCCCGTCCAGGGCCTGGCGATCGGGGGTGGGCTTCACGTTCACCACCGGAGCGCCCAGCGCCTCCAAGGTCGCGCGGAAGGGAGCGGGCACGCTGACCCGCCCCTTCTTGTCGACCTTGTTGACGTAGGTGCCCGTGAACCGAGCCATCCATCCCCCCGGCGGCGCGTCCGCCGCCT
The DNA here is from genome assembly GCF_000423185.1 of Inquilinus limosus DSM 16000. GTDB lineage: Bacteria > Pseudomonadota > Alphaproteobacteria > DSM-16000 > Inquilinaceae > Inquilinus > Inquilinus limosus. Next base: position 123,613 of record NZ_AUHM01000022.1, read on the forward strand.
CAACACCCCCGTCGCCCGTACCCCGAACGGGGCGATCGATCCCATTCCGATGGGAGTTCATGGGATATCATGGGCAGCGATGGAACGCAATGGGACGGACCGGTCAAATCATGGGAAATCAATGGATTTTCTGTGGCCCGTGGCTTTTCTGCCGATTTGCCGAGACTTTCGGGGCGAGTCCGGAACAAAAGCGAAGATGGAGCGCTTCTTTCGACTCGAATCTCGGGAGCGTTTTTCTTTTGTTCTCTCCACACAGCAGAAGAAAGCGTCCCGGATCGCTGTCCGGCCGCGGCTCTGGCGCTGGATTGGGAGATGATGGGAAAAGGCGGCAGATGGCCTGTAAGCCGGGTTCTGTCCCCGGCCCCGTATCCTCTCGGACGGCGGGTCGGGGGATGGCCATTCCTCTGGGACGACGGTCGCCCGTCGCCTCGCGCGACCAACCCGGGCGGCAGGCGGAAACGCCTGTCGGCCCATGGTTTCCCATGGGCCGGCCCGCCCCTATTCGGTCTTGCTCCCGGTGGGGTTTGCCGTGCCGCGACCGTTACCGGCCGCGCGGTGCGCTCTTACCGCACCCTTTCACCCTTACCCGGCCGGAGCCGGGCGGTTTGCTTTCTGTGGCACTGTCCCTGGGGTTGCCCCCGCCGGGCGTTACCCGGCACCGTGTTTCCGTGGAGCCCGGACTTTCCTCCCCGCCGGGCCCAAGCCCGGCAGAGCGGCCATCCGGCCATCTGCTGCCCATTGTATAGGAACGCGACGGCCGGACCGCAAGGCGGCCCATGCCGTCCCATGACGAATCCGTGACAGGCGATCAGCCGGCCGTTCGGGTCAGATCCGACAGCTTCTCGCGCTGCCGGCCCTCGGCGTCGAAATTCGCCGGGTCGAGCCAGCGCTCGAAGGCGGCGCGCAGCCGCGGCCATTCGCCGTCGATGATCGAGAACCAGGCGGTGTCGCGGTTGCGGCCCTTGTAGACCACGGCCTGGCGGAACAGCCCTTCGTACCGGAAGCCGAGCCGGACGGCCGCGGCGCGCGAGGCCGCGTTCAGGCTGTCGCATTTCCATTCGTAGCGGCGGTAGCCGAGCTCGTCGAACACCCGGCGCATCATCAGGAACATCGCCTCGGTCGCCATCGGCGTGCGCTGCAGCAGCGGCGAGAAATGGATGTGCCCGACCTCGATCACCCCATTCGCCGGGTCGATGCGGAGATAGGAGGCGACGCCGACCGCCCGGCCGGTGGCGCGGTCGATCACAGTATGGAACAGCGGGTCGCTGCCCGCCGCCATCTTCTCCAGCCAGGCGCGGAAGCTCTCGAAATCGACAAATGGGCCGACGGAGAGATAGGTCCAGTTGCGGCCGTCCGCGTCCCGGCCCATCGCCTCGAACAGATCCTCGGCGTGGCGGGCGGGGTCGAGCGGCACGACCCGGCAGGTGCGGCCCTCCATCGGCGTGCGCGGCGGCAGCGGCCGCGGCCCCCAGTTGGGAACCGGGGCGCCGATCGGCTGGCCCAGGGCGTTGGTGATGTCGGCCATGGTCGGTCTCCGCGTCACTCGCCGGCTTCGGCGGGGGCCGGGGCACCCCGGACATTGGCGCGCAGGATCTCGTCGAAGCGGGCACCGCCGGCATAGGGGTCGGTCGTGGCGCCGGGAGCAATCCCCGGCGGCAGCAGCGGGCAGGGCTGCGGCGCGCCGATGGTCTCGGCGATCGGGATCACCCCGGCCCAGATGCCGGCGGCGAGGTCCTCCTCGTCGTCATGCGGCGGGCCGCTGCGGATCTTGACGCTGGCCTCCTCGATCGGCATGGCGATCACGGTGGTCGCCCGCACCTCCTTGTCGGTCGGCCGCCGCATCTCCGCCACCCGGCCGGGGAACAGCCGCTCGACATAGGCGTCGAGCGCCTCGCGCTTGTGCGCCTCGTCCTCGACCTTCGAGGCGGTGCCGAACACCATCACCGAGCGGTAGTTCATCGAGCAGTTGAAGCCGGAGCGGGCCAGCACCAGCCCGTCGATATGGGTCGCGGTCAGGCAGACCGACAGGCCGCCGCCCTGCCCCTGCAGCATCCGGCTGACCGAGGAGCCGTGCCAGTACAGCACGTCGCCTTCGCGCCAATAGGCGGTCGGGGTGCAGTAGGGCTGGCCGTCGAGGACATAGGCGATGTGGCAGACCACGCCGGCGTCGAGCACGGCATGGACCGTGGCGCGGTCATAGGCGCCGCGCTTGGCCAGGCGCTTCAGCTTGGCGCGGGCGGAGGGGACGAACTCGGTCATGGCAGCCCTCGAAACGGCATTGGCCTTCCCGATGCCGCTTTCCGGGCCGGCTGGAAAGGTCCAATTCCGCGCGGCCGGGCCGACCAATCCCTACCGGAACCCGCGCAGCACCGCCCCGAGCGTCCGGGCGGCGGCGTCGAGGGCCTGGGGCGGGAAGCCGGTGAAGCCGAGGATCAGCGCCTGGCGCGGCGGCGCGGCGATGTGCATCGGCGACAGCGGCCGCACCACCAGCCCACGCCGGCGCGCCGCCTCCGCCACCGCGACGTCGTCCAGCCCCGACCGCAGATCGGCGACGATGTACATGCCGCGGTCGATCGGCGCGACGGTCAGGTGTTCGCCCACCTCCGCCGCCAGGGCCGCGATCAGCCGCTCGCGCCGCTCGCCGTATTCCTGGCGCATGCGGCGGATGTGGCGGGTGAAATGGCCCTCGTTGATGAAATCGACCAGCACGTCGTCGAGGATGGTGGACGGGAAGCGGTCGGCGGCGTTGCGGATCGCGGCGAAGCGGTCGACCAGGCCCGGCGGCAGCACCACGTAGCCGGTGCGCAGCCCCGGGAACAGCACCTTGCTGAGGGTGCCGATGTAGACGACCCGGCCGTGCCGGTCGAGCCCCTGCAGGGCCGAGAGCGGCCGGCCGGAGAAGCGGAACTCGCTGTCGTAGTCGTCCTCGATCACCCAGCGCCCGTCGCGCGCCCAGTCGAGCAGCGCCAGCCGCCGCGGCAGGCTCATCGCCACGCCCAGCGGGTAGTGGTGCGTCGGGGTGCAGTAGACGAGCCGCGCCCCGGGCTCCAGCGCCAGACCGGCGGCGACGTCCAGCCCTTGCGCGTCGACCGGCACCGGGGTGATCCGCAGCCGGTGCTGGCGCAGGCAGGCGAGCGCCGCCGGATAGCACGGATCCTCGATCCAGGCCGGGTCGCCGGCCTCGGCCACGCTGCGCAGCACCAGGTCCAGCCCCTGCTGGCTGCCGGAGACGATGGCGATGCGGTCGGCGTCGCAGTCCACCGAGCGGGCGACGCGGAGATATTCGGCCAGGGCCTCGCGCAGCGGCCGGTGGCCCATCGGGTCGCCATAGGCGCGCTGGCGGATGCCGATGCCGCGCAGATGGCGCTGCACCAGCCGGCCCCAGGCGCGCTCGGTGGCCGGGTGCATGCCGCAGAATCCCGCGGCGAAGGGCACGGTTTCACTGCGCCAAGTGGTCGCCGCGGTCCGGGCGGGACTCTCGGCCGGCGCGGCCGGCTGTTCCTCCGCCTCGATCCCGGCGGCGACATAGGTGCCGGCGCCGACCCGGCCGGCGACCACGCCTTCGGCCTGTAGCTGGTCGTAGGCCGCGACCACGGTGGTGCGCGACACGCCGAGCCGGTCCGCCAGGATCCGGGTCGCCGGCAGCCGCGTGCCGGCCGGCACCACCCGGCGGGCGATCAGGTCGCGCAGCGCCAGATGCAGCTGCTGGAACAGTGGGCGGCAATCGTCCGGATCCAGCCCGATCTCGATCAGGTCGATCCAGGAGACCGGGCGGTCCCTGACCGGCTGCCGGCCCGCCATCGGACGTCAGCCCTGGCGCAGCCGCGCCACCAGATCCGGCAGGGAGGCGATCTGGAAGCCCTTCTCCGCCGCCTCGGCGACGAGGTCGCCGGCGTCGCGGCGCCCGGCCAGCGCCTCGCCGGCGGCCCAGAGCAGGGTGGAGCGGGTGCCGCTGCGGCAATGCATCACCACCGGCTTCGGCGCCGCGGCCAGGGCCTGCTGCATCGCCTCGACATCGCCCGGCGCGATGGCGGAGGAGACCACCGGGATGTGGATATAGGTCAGGCCCAGACGCTCGGCCTCGGCCCGCGCCTGCTCGGCCGGCAGCTGGCCCGGCTCCTCGCCGTCCGGCCGGTTGTTGATCAGCGTCTTCGCGCCCGAGGCCGCGATCTCCGCGATCGCGGCGCGGTCCACCTGCGCCGCGGCGTACAGGTCCGGGGCGATCTCCGTCAGCTTGGCCATGGCTCTCCTCTCACGTGACCTGCGCCTGGGCTTCGACCACCTTCGGCCGGCGCAGGATGATGATGCCGACGCCGACCAGCGTGGCGATGCCGCCGATCAGCAGCGACCAGCTGGCGGGCTCGCCCAGGAACAGCACGCCCGACAACACGCCGAACACCGGCACCAGCAGCGTATAGGGCATGGTCTGGTTGACGGAATAGGTGCGCAGCAGCCGGTACCAGACGGCGTAGGACAGGATGACGACGACCACCGCCTGGAAGGCGACGGCGATCCAGGCCCACGCGCTGGCCTGCGTCACCGCCTGCCACTGCCCGTCCTCGAGCAGCAGCGAGACGACGAGCAGCATCGGCGCGGCGAAGAGCGACATCCAGCCGTTGATGGTGGAGGGGTCGAGGTCGGCCATCCGCTTCATCTGGATGTTGGCGGCGGCCCAGACGATCGCCGCCAGCACGATCAGCCCGATCGCCCAGAGGGCGGAGCTGTGCCGCGGTTCGCCGGCCAGGATGGCGACGCCGCCGATCGCGACGGCCATGCCGAGCGCCCGGCGCCAGCCGATCCTGTCGCGGAAGAAGATCATGGCCAGGAGGGCCGAGGCGGGCACCTGCACCTGGATCACGATCGCCGCCACCGCGGCGTCGACATGCGCGAGCCCGGTGAACATCAGCGAGAAATGGGTCAGCCCCAGCATCACCGACAGGATCAGCACGTCGCGCCAGCGCCCGCGCGGCATGCGCACGAAGGGCACCAGCAGCAGCGCCACCAGCCCGAAGCGCAGCGCCATGAACAGCAGCGGCGGCAGCTCCGCCAGGCCGTATTTGGCGATCACGAAGTTGTAGCCCCAGATCAGCATCACGCCGAGGGCCAGCAGCAGATCGACGGGCTTCATCATCAGGAGCCGAGCTCCTCCGCCAGGGCCGCCAGTTCGAGCCAGCGCTCCTCCGCCGCCTCCTTCTCCGCCTGCGCCGCCGTCAGCCGGGCGGTCTTCTTGGCGAAGCCGTCCGGATCGCGGGCATAGAGGTTCGGGTCCTCCAGCGCGCGGCCGAGCTGGGCGATCTCGGCGGTCAGCGCCTCGATCCTGCCGGGCAGCAGGTCGAGCTCGCGCTGGTCCTTGAAGCTGAGCTTGGTGCGCGGCTTCGGCGCCGCCGGCTTGGCCGGGGCCGCCGGCTTCGCCGCCGGAGCGGGCGCCGAGGGCGGCGGCGGACGCTGGCGCAGGTAGTCGGTGTAGCCGCCGACATATTCCGCCACCCGGCCCTGCCCCTCCACCGCGATCACCGAGGTGACCAGCCGGTCGAGGAAGTCGCGGTCGTGGCTGACCAGGATCAGCGTGCCCTGGAAGTCGGCCAGCACCTCCTCCAGCAGGTCCAGCGTCTCCAGGTCCAGGTCGTTGGTCGGCTCGTCCAGGATCAGCAGGTTGCTGGGCCGGGCGAACAGCTTGGCCAGCAGGAGCCGGCCGCGCTCGCCGCCCGACAGGCTCTTCACCGGGCTGAACATCCGCGAGGAATCGAACAGGAAGTCGCCGAGATAGGAGGCGATGTGCCGCTTCTGCTCGCCGACCTGGACGTAGTCGCCGCCATGCGGCAGCAACACGTCGCGCAAGGTCGCCTCGGGGTCCAGCACGGCGCGGGTCTGGTCGTAATAGGCCGGCTCCACCCCCGGCCCAAGCCGCACCGTCCCGGAATCGGGCGGCTCGGCCCCGGTCAGCACCTTGACCAGGGTCGACTTGCCGGCGCCGTTCGGGCCGATCACGCCGATCCGGTCGCCGCGCAGCACGCGGGTGGAGAAGTCGCGGACGATGACGGTGTCGCCGAAGGCCTTGGACACGCCCTCGGCCTCGATCACCCGGGCGGCGCCGCGGCCGGCCTCGGCGATGCCGAGCGCCGCCACGCCCTGACGGGCGATCTGGGCCCGCCGCTCCGCCCGCATGGCATGGAGGGCGCGCAGCCGGCCCTGGTTGCGCTTGCGCCGGGCGCTGATGCCCTGACGCGACCAGACGGTCTCGGTGGCGATCTTCTTGTCCAGCCGCGCCCGCTCCGCCTCCTCCTGCGCCAGGATGGTCTCGGCCCACTCCTCGAACTGGGCGAAGGGCTTGTCCATCTGCCGCAGCACGCCGCGGTCGATCCACCAGGCGCGCTGCACCAGCGCGTTCAGGAAGGCGCGGTCGTGGCTGATCACCAGCAGGGCGCCGCGCCAAGCCTTCAGCTCGCCCTCCAGCCATTCGATGGTCGGCAGGTCGAGATGGTTGGTCGGCTCGTCCAGCAGAAGCACGTCGGGCTCGCCGACCGCGGCGCGGGCGATGGCGGCGCGCCGCCCCTCCCCGCCCGACAGCGTGCCGGTCGGCCGGTCGCCCTCCAGCTTCACCGCGGCCAGCACCTGTTCGACCCGCCAATGGTCGTGGGCGCGGTCGGCCGGCAGGGCGGAGGCGACGTAGTCGGCCACCGTGGCGTGGGCGGACAGGTCCGGCTCCTGCGCCAGATAGGCGATGCGGATGCCGGGCTGGACGAAGCGCTCGCCGGCGTCGAGGTCGATCGCGCCGGCCAGCGCCTTCAGGATGGTCGACTTGCCGCTGCCGTTGCGGCCGACCAGGCAGGCCTTGTCGCCGGCCGAGAGCGCCAGGTCGACGCCGGTCCAGAGAGGGGCGCCGCCGAAGGTGACGGCGGCGTTGCGGAGGCCGATCAGAAGGGTCATGCGCCGAGGATCCGAGAGAGGCCGCCCTTGTCGCAACTATGGCCGGGCTTGGCTACCCCGCTTTGGACATACCGGACTCACGACGGAGCGGCCGCTCGCCGTGCGCTCGACCGTGAGCGGCACGCCGTAGAGCCGGGAGAGCCGGTCCGGCGTCAGCACCGCGTCGACCGGCCCGGCCTCGAACCGCCCGCCCGGCTCCAATGCCGCCACCCGGTCGGCGACGGCGAAGGCCTGCTCCGGTTCATGGGTCGAGACCAGCACCGCCAGCCCGTCGGCGGCCAAAGCGCGGATCCGGTCCAGCACCCGCAGGCGGTTGCCGAGGTCGAGGCTGGCCGTCGGCTCGTCCATCACCACCACGCCGGCCTGCTGGGCCAGGGCGCGGGCGATCAGCGCCAGCTGCCGCTGGCCGCCGGAGATCCGGGTCGAGTCCCGCCCCGCCAGCGCGGCGATGCCGAGCGCGTCGAGGGCCTGCATGGCGATGTCGAGATCGGCCCTGCCCGGCGTGGCGAAGGGGCCGAGCGCCGCCGTCCGACCCATCACCACCAGGTCGAGCACGGTGTAGGCGAAGTCGCCCGGATAGGCCTGGGGCACATAGGCGATGCGGCGGGCAAGCGCCGCCGGCCGCAGCCGCGCCAGCGCCTCGCCCCCGACCCGGACGGTGCCGGCGAGAGGCGGGATCAGGCCCAGCAGGGTCTTGAACAGCGTGGTCTTGCCGACCCCGTTCGGGCCGAGCAGGCAGGTGACGGTGCCGGCTTTGAGCGCCAGGCCGATGCCGGAGGCGACGGTCGTGGCGCCGTAGCCGATGGTGAGGGCTTCGGCGGAGAGAGCGGTCACGGCCGGGGTATCCGCCAGATGGAGCCTACAGCGGGCTTACACTCAATGAGTCCCCCCTCCCCTCGCGGGAGGGGGTTAGGGGGAGGGGGTTCCCGCGGCTCGCCCAGGTCCTGGACAATCACCGGCCGGCCGGGCAGTGGCGCCAGCCCTTTGCCCTTTCGCGCGCAGACGCGCGCACCCCCCTCCCCCTGCCCCCCTCCCGCGAGGGGAGGGGGGACTACAAAGGGAAGAGCCGCGATCTGAAAAGGCACGTCTCGCCAGATCATGGCAGTCGCCTCCGCCGGCCATGCGCCAGCAGCCAGACGAAGATCGGGCCGCCGACCGCGGCGGTCAGCACGCCGAGCGGGATCTCGATCTCCGCGGCGGAGCGCGCCAGCGTGTCGATCGCCAGCATGAAGGCGGCGCCGAGCAGTATCGCCGCCGGCAGCAGCCGGTCGAAGCGCGGCCCGACCAGGAGGCGCGCCATATGCGGCACCATCAGCCCGACCCAGCCGATGACGCCGGAGATCGCGACCACGGCGGCGGTGACCAGCGTGGCGGCCGCGATCACCAGCAGGCGCAGCCGCGGCACGTCGACGCCGAGGGCCCGCGCCTCGTCCTCGCCCAGCGACAGCACGCCGATGCGCCAGCGCAGCAGCAGGAGGGGTGCGAGGCCGGCCAGCACGGCCGGCAGCACCGCCGCCACGTCGCCGGCCTTCACCCCGGCCAGGCTGCCGAGCAGCCAGAAGGTGATCGCCGGCAGCTGGTCGTAGGGATCGGCCAGCACCTTGACCAGGGAGATCGCGGCCCCGGCCAGGGCGCCGACCACGATCCCGGCCAGGACCAGCACCAGGACATCGCCGCCGCCCCGGAGCGTGCGAGCCAGGGCGCCGACCGCGGCGACGGTGAGCAGCCCGCCGCCGAAGCCGAGCAGCTGGATCGCCGCCACCGGCAGGCCGAGCAGGATGCCGAGCACCGCGCCGAAGCCGGCGCCGGTGGAGACGCCGAGGATGTCCGGCGACACCAGCGGGTTGCGGAACAGGCTCTGATAGGCGGCGCCGGCGGCGGAGAGCGCGGCGCCGACCAGCATCGCCGTCAGCACGCGCGGCAGGCGGATGCGGAACAGCACCGTGTCGACGGTCGAATCCCCTGTCCCACCGGAGAGCGCGCGCCAGAGCGCCGCCAGCACCTCCTGTGGCGGAATGCGGTAGGGGCCGATGCCGGCGGCGACCAGCACCATCGCGACCAGGAGAGCCGTCAGGACCAGGAGGACCGTGGCGGTTCGCACCGTCGTGGCTCAGCTCCCGGCACCGTCGAGCAGGCGGGCGAGGTCGGAATCGGTCGGCTCGACCTGATAGAACAGGCGGTAGAAGCCGCGCAGCTGGTCGCTCAAGGTCCCCGGCGCCTGCTCCGGATACAGCGTGTGCAGCAGCCAGACCAGGCCGGCCAGCCGGTTGATCGAAGGCGGCGAGTCGATGAAGCCGAAGGGCTGGTTCGGCGCCAGGAACACCCGGCCGGCCGCGACCGCCGGCACCGGGCGCCAATCCGGATCGCCGGCGACGCTTCGGCGGAAGCGGCGGTCGAGAGTGACGATGGTGTCCGGCGCCCAGGCGATCACCTGCTCGCGCGAGGCGGTGACCAGGCCGCCCTTGCCGCGCAGCCCCTCGACCACGTTGACGGCGCCGACGCGCTCGATGATCTCGGTGTTGATCGACCCGCGAGAGCCGGTCTCCAGCCCCTCCGGCCCGCGGGCGAGATAGACCTTCGGGCGCTTCTTCGCCGGCACCGCGGCCACCGTCCGGTCGACCGTGGCGAAGATCTCCTCCGCCGCCCTGGCCAGCGCCTCGCCGCGCTCCGGCACGCCGAGGATGCCGGCCAGCAGGCGCAGCGCCGCCGGGGTGTTCCCGAACCGCCCGTCGATCAGGAGATAGGGGATGCCGGTCTGCTGCTGCACCCGGTCGGCCAGCGAGATGTAGGTGTCGCCGATGGTGCCGAAATCGACGATCAGGTCGGGTTTGGCAGCCAGCAGCTGCTCGAGATTGACCGTGTCGCCCCGGCCCGTGAGGCGGCCGGTCTGCGGCAGGCCGCGCACCGCGGGCAGCAGGAACGGCTTCGCCTCCGCCGTCGGCGCCTGCACCCAGCCGGCCATGACCTGGGGCGCCAGGACATAGAGCAGCACCGCGGCCGGCGGCCCGGCGGCGAAGACGCGGCTGACGCGGTCCGGGATCTCGACGGTGCGGCCGGCGGAGTCGGTCACCGTGCGCGCCCAGGCCGGGGCGACGGCCAAGGCCAGGACGGCGGCCAGGGCGGCGAGCGCGCCGCGGCGGCGGAGCATCAGGGGTCCCCCACGTCGGAATCGCCCGGCGTGGGCGGGGCCAGCGGCGTGAAGGCGCAGCGGTCCGGCTTGATGTCGATCAGCGGCGTGCCGTCGAGGCAGTCGAGCCCGCGGACCAGCAGCGTCGACCCCTCGATCCCGACCAGCGACACCATCGCGGTGCCGATCGGATTGGGCCTGACCGGCGAGCGCAGGGAGAAGGTGCCCCGCGTCGTGCCGTCGTCCTTCGGGCTCTGCAGCACCAGGTCGCGCCGCGACTTGTGCAGCCAGTACAGGATCTCCAGCCGCTCGTACTCCGCGACGCCGGCCAGCGCCTGGTCCCAGGGCGGGAACACCTCGATACGGCAGGTCGGCCCGTCCCGCCGGCCCTGGCGCGGGCAGTCCATGCGGCTGGTCCAGGGCGTGCGGATGCGGCCGATGAAGACGAGGCCGGCATCGGCCGCCGCCGGCCATTCGACGGCGCGTTCGGCCGCCCGGATCTCGTCCTCGCGCACCATGCGGGCCCCTCGCCTTCAGCTGTCGTGCCGCTTCGTTATATAGGACGATATACGCCGGTCGGCGAGAGGCTTGACGCCCGAATCCCCCCTCACCCTCCCACTCGCTGACGCGAATGGGCCCCTCCCTCTCCCCGAGGAGAGGGAATCGAGGCGGCCATAGGCGGGGTGTCCGCCGGCCGGGCCGTCACCCGGTGTCGGGTGCGGGCTTCGGGTCGTCGACATAGAGGCCGAGGCCGAGGGAGCGGCAGAGGCGGTCGGCGGTGGTGGCGGTGGTCTCGGCGTCGAGCCACCCGATCACATCCGGCTCCTGCAGCCGGACCGCCAGCCCGGCCCGGAGCCCCGGCACCCGGGTCGGATCCCGCACCTCGGCGAAGGCCCGCTCCATGGCGGCGGCCACCGCCTGCCGGCGCCGGGCCCGCTCGGCCGCGACCGCGGCCGGGCCGCCGG
>NZ_AUHM01000023.1 GCF_000423185.1 Inquilinus limosus DSM 16000
CGAGCGATGATCACCGCCCCGCGGTCGCGGCGCCACCGCGCCGGTACGCTGCCACTGCTCAACCCACTTGATCGCCGTCGAGGCGGCAACCCCGAAGCGCTTGGCCGCAGAGCGCCGCGTCATGCCGCCGTCCACCGCCCGAACCAGCCGGTCCCGGATGTCCATCGAAAGAGGTCGCGTCATGCAAGCTGGCCTCCCTCACCAGCCTGCATCTTGAATCAGAATTCCCAGCCTTCGGGAATCCCCCACGATTCCTGAAGATCGGAAAGTGCTCTAGCACCGGGCTCGCGAGAATGGCGCGGCCGGCGGCCCTGTCTCGGGCGCCGGAGCTGGTGATCGAGCCGATCGACCAGCCGGCCGACATCAGCGCCGCGAGATAGCCGGAGACCAGCGGCGTCTGCTGGTGCAGGGCCTGCAGGAACAGCGGGATGAAGATCTCGCTGCCGGTCACCGTGACCGTGAGCAGGGCCATCACCGCGAACAAGCTGCTGAGCGGCGACGACGCCTGAAAGATGCCCCGCGGCAGCAGGCGGGTCCGGGCACGGCGCTCGACCGCGACCAGCGCGGCCATCATGACGGCCGCGGCAGCCAGACCCGCGGTCCCCAGGCGGATGTCCGGCGAGACGCTGCCGGCCGAGACGACGAGGACGGCGGCGGTGAGCAGGACCAGCTGGACCAGCGGCAGGGCGGAGCGGTCGCCGGCGTCGCCGCGTCGCGGCAGGACCGACGCGGCCAGCAGGGCGAACAGCACCGCCAGCGGGGCGGCGCACCAGAAGGCGGCGCGCCAGACCCCCAGCTCGGCGAAGACGCCGCCGACCGCCGGGCCCAGCAGGGTCGCCACGCCCCACATGGCCGAGACCAGCCCCATGCCGCGCGACCACAGCGCCTCGTCCAGCACCAGACGGATCATGGCGTAGGACAGGGCCAGCATGAAACCGCCGCCCAGCCCCTGGACAAGACGGCCGAGCAGCAGCACGGGCATGGTCGGGGCCAGGCCGCAGGCCACCGCGCCCGCCGCGAAGGCCAGGGCGGCGGCGACATAGGAGCCCCGCGGCCCCAAGGCCGCCAGCAGCCGGGGCGACAGCGCCGCCCCCAGGATCGAGGCGGCGACGAAGAGCGTGGTGTTCCAGGCGTAGTAGTCCAGGCCGCCGATGTCCCGGACGACGGAGGGCAGGATGGTGATGGCGATGTAGACGCTGACGGCGTGCAGCGCCGTGCCGCCGGCCAGCGCCAGCGAGCGGATCGCATTGGCGCCGGAGAACAGCGCGCCCCAGCCCGGCTCCGGTCTCGACATGTCGCGTCTCCTCGATCCCCGGCCGGTCCGGCCGCAGGGTATTCCAAGTTCTTGCTTCGTTTATTGGCGGGAGCGATCGATAAGTCAATCCAGGACTTGGAAAATGTGGAGGCCGATCCGAGCGCCTGACGCCGTGCCCGCCCGCTTCCGGTCGACCGAGCCAACCGGTTCCAGCCGGACGCCGCCGCCACCGGCAAAGGATTCGGTGCTCCGTTGTCCCGGTCGAGCTCGACTCCTGGATTCAACGCCGCCGGTCCAGAATTGCATCGGTGCCGTTGGCGAGGAATCCAGACCAGAAATAGGAACGATATGCTGCGTGTGCGACCTCGATGCGCAGAACCTCCACAGGCCAAGGTGCGGCATCTCGCTTCCAGCAGGTGTTTCTTTCTCGGGAGGACGATGTCCTTGCGAAAGGGGGTGAAGTTCCTCGTTCGATCTGTACGGGAGATTCTTAATTCGATTCCATTCTTTTCAGATAATCTCATGTAATTGGCAGAGGCATTCGGAGTTTGGACTAAAAATTTTTCTAAAATATAACCAATCACTGGAATTTATATTGCGAATCTTCGGTGACTTTTCACAGAGCGCCGGTTTCCGCGTCGATCCGCTCGAGTTCCCAGCCGCTGGCGGCTGGGTGCTTCGGGGAGGACACATGATCGACCGTGACGCCGCGTCGCCGACCGGCACGGGCGCGCCTGCGCCGGATATCTGGGACAGCTGGATCAGCAACACCACACTTCTCCGCCGGCGGGCGATCCGTCTCACCAACGGCAATATCGAGGACGCCGAGGAAATCCTGTCCTCGACGATCATCAAGACGGTCAACCATGTCCGCCGGCATCAGACCGTCATCCGCGAGCCCAGGGCCTTCTTCCTTTACGCCCTGCACAACGAATTCATCAGCTATTGCCGGCGCCGCAGAAACGAACGGCAGATTCACGATTTCCATATCGATGTCTACGCCGATCACTTCGAGCCGCCCGCCGATGACGGGACCGATCCGGAGCAGATCCTGCCGCTGCAGGAGACGCTGAAGGCCGTGCTCGACGCGGTCGAGACCCTGTCGCCGTCCTACCGAATGCTGTTCCGGATGCGCTTCTGCGAGGAGCGTTCCTACAAGGACATCGCCGAGTTCCTGAACATCTCCCAGCCCCTGGCGCGCAAGCGCGTGCAGTTCCTGCGCGAGCGGCTGCGCGACGCGGTGTCCGAGGCGCATCGGCGGGACGGCCGGAAAAAGCCTTCACACCGACTGAGGCCGGACGTCTCTAGGGGCACCAACGGCTCCACGGCGCAAACGGCAGGGCACGACCATGGCTGACACCGTCAATCCCCAGATCACCGATGCGGTCACCCAGACCAACGTCAAGGTGGTGGCGGAGGCGCCGGCCCAGGCCATCGCCGCCCTGTACCAGGTGGTCAGCCACGCGTCCGGCCTGTCGGTCCAGAACGCGGTGCAGAGCCAGCAGGCGATGAACCAGATCACCACGGCGATCGTGTCCAAAGCCTGCCAGCTGATCATGGACGTGGCGGCGAAGCCGTGAGCGGGGAGGACGGACCATGCCGCTCGGAAACCCGTTCCGTTCACAGCCGCCCGCGCAGCCGGAGGCTGCCGGCACCGGGGCACCCCAGGCGCCGGCCGAGGCCGCCGCTCCCCCGCCGGGATCTCCCCCACCACCGCCGCCCCCGCCGCCGGTCTCGACCAACGCGCTGAACCAGCAGGTCGTCCAGGCGGTCGGCTTCGCCAACCAGCAGACCGCCGCGGCCCTGCCGCAGCTGGTGCAGGGGCCGCCGGAGGTGATGGTGACCGAGGCGGCCGGCCTCGCGGTGCAGGACGCCACCAGCTACATGAACGCGGTCATGCAGATCGCGCTCGCGGTTCAGGCGGTGGTGGCCAAGCGGATGGCCGAGAACCCCGAGGCGGCGGAGACCGAGGCGCCGGTCCTGGAAAAGGCGCAGGCCATGGTCGCCAAGGCGGTCGAGGTCTTCGGCACGGTCAGCAGCACCGCCGGCACCGGCGCCCGGACCTTCATCGGCGACCTGTCCTGACCGGCACCGGGACCGCGCCGGAATTCTCCGGAGCGCAGCGGGAAGGAGATCCGCAATGACAACGTTTCAGCAGTATGTGAGCCAGCTGGCACCCGGCCGCACCTATGTGCTGGCGATCCCGGAGCTGAGCTATTCCCGCTACCGCGGCGACCTGACCGCCGCCAAGGATTTCTATCTGTACAGCCTGACGACGCCGGACGAGGTCATCAATCGCACGGCGGACGCGTGGACGGCACAGTCGGATGACACGAGCGGCGTCTATCTGTTGCCGGCGGCGCTGAGCTACTTGGCCGCCGCCGCGAAGGAGAACGGGCACATCATCCTCGATGTCGCCGTGCCCGGCTGGGATTCGATCGCCTACGAAGCCTTGCCGTTCCTCTATATCGACAACGACAAGATGATCTTCGAGCAGAAGCCGGACGCTGGCATCCAGCTCCTCGTCAGGCATCCCGAGTCCGACGATCTGAACTGTCACGTCTTCCTGGACCTCCGGTCGAACGGTAAGGCGGTCGGGGAAGCCGGGGTCTTCCGAATCAAGAGGAACAAGTCAGAGCCGTCGCCGCGGAACTACACCTTCCTGCAAGAAGACTTTGTCCATACGATCCAGGCCGACCGGGCCTTCTGCGAAAAGATCGACCAGATCTTCGTGGCGGATGTCTTCGCGCGGTGCCTGAAAACCCAACCGCCGTGGCAGCCGACCCCGGACAGCGCCATGCGGCAGATGCTGGCGTACCTGTCCAACATCTGGGACGACACGCAGGGCCGCCGCGGATACAACATCGCGGCGGCGCTGGCCGAGATGGATGGGGACGGCCGGTTCCGTTTTCTGCTTCTCGTCCCCAACGAGAAGAAGCGCAGCCGGATCGCCCATGCCGAGACCCGGGTGGTCTCGTTCATGAACGTCGTCTGCCGGGACGACGACTGGGTCGAGGACAGCGCCGTGGTGCGCTATATCGCCCGGTTGTCGCGGCTGGCTGCCGAGACGATCGTCCAGATCAAGGCGCAATTCCTGACCGCTGACAAGGGGGCCGAAGCCCTGGCCTTCTTCAGCTCGTTCCAGCCCTGCTACATGTGCCGGGCAGAGCCGGACGGCGCGACGATCGACAGGATTGCGAGCCTCTCCACTGGCGGCCGGACCCTTCAGATCCTGCCGGATGGAACGACGCTCCTTCGCTCGTCCTTCGGGGGGCAGTACCTCGACCGGATGGAGGTTCTCTACTACTACGACATGGACTCGAACGTCTTTTATCCGCGCGATGTCTCCGACGAGATCGTGACGCAGGATGGGCGGTCGAAGCTCGTGTGGCTGAAACAGCTGGCGACGACCGGCTATGTCTCGCCGGAAGGGCGTGCGATCTTCGGCCCCGTGGCGATCGGCAATGCCAAAGAGGATTACGCGACCGCCGCGACCAAGGAACGCATTCGCAACAGCAGCTTCCTGGGTTTGGCCGGCGACGGCATGCTGGGCTTTGCCGTGGATAGCAATGTCGACTACAGCCTGGCCGGTCCGGAACAAGCGCCGGCCACCAGCCTGCCGATCGGGATGACGACCAAGCTGGCCGGGGTCGCGCTGTCGCAGACGGCAACGGAGAGTGGATCGGCCGACACGCTGGCCAGAGCCGACACGGATAGCGGTCCCCCAGCGACGGCGGGCGATGCCACGCCCGCGCCCGCCCGCTCGGGCCAGCTCACCACCGAGCAGATCCGGCTGCTGCAGCGGGCGGCGGTGCTGCTGGGCACGCTGGGCCAGGGCTGACCGCCGCGGCGTGCGCTGCCGCCCGCGAAATCTGCGAGGGACATCCGATGGATCGCGACGTCGACTACATCCGCGAGGAGCTGGACGTGGTGCTGGCCAACCATCTGCGGCACTGGGCTTCGGCGCTGACCGATGCCGGGCGGCCGCGGGTCGGGACCGGGTGGTACCCGCCTCTGGTGCATCATCTGACCCGGGCGCAGGCGGCGCTGCGCCACGCCGCTGCCGTGGCCGCGGCCAGGCAGGGCATGGAAACCGGCGACGCCGACGAGTGCGGACCGGCGGTCCCGTGCTGCGAGCAATGCGGCCGGCCGCTGCCCGTGAACGACGAGCAGATCCGTGGCGAGGAGAGATGCGATGACCGATGCAAAGGACGGTTCCGCGGCCACCGGCACTGACGCCGGCCCCGGAGCCGAAGGGATATTGGCCCGCCTGATCCGGTCCGGCGCCGAGGTCGACTCGGCGCAGGCGGATTACGGCGGGCTTCGCCGTTTCCTGCCGGGCCTGCTGGCCCGCGCCGCCGCCACCACCGAGCGCCAGAAGGCGGTGGCGGCGCAGACCCAGGAGGATCTGGCCGCCACCCGGCAGGTGATCGATGCCATCACCGCCACGGCACGCCGCCTGACCCAGTCCCTGGCGGAGGAGCAGGACGCGCTGGTCGCGCTGTTCAGCGATCCGGGCACGCTGGAGGCGATCGCCCGGTCGGGCGGCCGGGCGCTGTCGCAGGTCCAGGCGGCGCCTCAGCCGTCGGCCGCGTCCTCCGTCCCGCAGCCCAAGGTGCAGTTTCTGCCGCAGAAGATCGGCGACGCCTTGCGCCGGGTGATCGAGCAGGAGGTCGACCGGCGTGTCGACGAGAGGCTGGCGCCGCTGCAGACCCAGCTGGCGTCGATCGTGAGCGGCGCCGCGGCGCCGCAGCCGGCGGCCGAGCCGCGCGGCCGGCCGATGCGATAGGGGATCGGGTTCACAACCGCCCGGCTCCGGCGTCCTTTCTCATGCGCGAGGGCGTCGCCTTCGCGAGATCAACCGGAGGAGTACGGACATGCCCGATCCCGTCACCGTCAACCCCATGGTCACCGACGCCGTCACCCAGTCCAACGTCAAGGTCGTGGGTGAAGCCCCCGCCATGGCGATGGGCACCCTGTTCCAGACCATGGCGCATTCGACCGGCATCCTGTTCGAGAACGCGGTCTCACAGCAGCAGCAGGGCAACACGCTGGCCCAGGCGGCCGTGAACCAGGGCGTCATGCAGATCTACAGCGTCGACACCCTGGCCGGCGCCGGCGGCGCCGAGAAGGTGGGGCAGGCCGGCGTCGCCGACAACCTGACCTCGCTGCTGACCGTGCTGCAGGCGCTGCAGGGCGCCGGCGGCCGCTGACACGGCGCCGCGACGCCGGCCGTCCCCACCGGCCGGCGTCATCGGCTCCCTCCCGAGCGATCGGGAGGGAGCTTTTTCATGCCCTATCGCTGATCCTGGTCGAGCCAGCGCGGCCGGGTCTTCTCGCCGATCAGGCAATCGGTGCCGCCGGCCTGGACCGGGATGAAGGCGGCCGGCGTCACAGCCGGCACGGCGCCGGCGATCTCCAGCACCAGCTTGCGCCGGATCGCCTCGGCGAATTGCTGCGGGCTGCGGACCGGCACGGTGAAGGCGCCGGGGCCGCCGATGACGCAATCGCGGTAATAGGCGTCCAGCATCTCGGGCTCGGGCAGGCCGCCGAAGCCGCCGCGCTTGAGGATGATCGGCAGGCCGTTGATGGTGATGCCCTTCGCCAGCGCCATGTCGCGGGGGCCGGTCACCGGCCAGCCGGCATTGTTCGGCCCGTCGCCGGAGATGTCGATGGTGCGGCGGAGGCCGTCGAAGCCGTTGTCGTCGAACAGCCCGGCGGTGAACAGGAGGGCGCCGGAGATCGAGGTGCCGCGCCGCATCACCGTGCCGGAGGCCTCGGCCAGGTCGGCCGCTGCGGTGCGGGCCGCCGTGGCGCCGTCGATCAGCCGCCAGGGCAGGATCACGGCCTGGGAATTGGCGCCGGCCCATTCGACATAGGTGATGGCGATGCGGCCGTTGACGCCGGAGGCGATGGCGTCGATCACCTCGGGGTGGCCGAGGGCGGCGACGTAGCCGTCGCGCTGCAGCGCCTGCTCATCGTCGTCCATCGAGCGGGAGACGTCGACCGCGAGCACCAGCTCGAGATCGACCGGCAGGTCCTGCGCCGCCGCGGGCGCCGCCGGCAGGAAGGCGGTGACGATCAGGCCGAGTCCGACGATGCCGAGGCGCATTCCAAGCCCCCCTTGCGCAGCCGACGACATTGGTTTCGATGTGGGAACGATCCGGCCCGGTGTCATCTCCGCCCCGGCCGGTTTTTCATCCGGCGGCTTGCAAACTGGGCGCCGTTCCCCCATATGGAGCTTCGAGATCGGTTTCGACACGATCCGCGCCGCTTCGATGAACCGGCCCGGATCCCCCTCCCAACCATGATCCGAGCGATAGGGCAGGCGCTTCGCCTGTCGATCGTGCTTTGCGCAGCGATGGGCAGGCCGATGGCCCGCATGTCGCGGCTTGAGCGATATTGAGTGCAATGAGGCCCCAAGGGCCCGAACCGTAAAGAACAGACATGAAAACCGTACAGATCAAGACCTTGCCCCGCCTGCCGCGTCGTCCGACGCCGGCATCGGCCGCCGCGTCCCTGCGGCAGCCGCCGCGCAGGGCAGAGCTGTCCCGCGCCGAGATTCGTCGAATCGTTCTCGACATTCTCGGCTGAAAGGCGTAACCCCGCCCAACCCCATAGTGAAAGGCCTTTGCCCGATGCAGGTGCTCGTCCGCGACAACAACATCGACCAGGCGCTGCGCGTCCTCAAGAAGCGGATGCAGCGCGAGGGCATCTTTCGCGAGATGAAGCAGCGTCGGGCTTACGAGAAGCCGTCTGAGCGCCGCATCCGCGAGGAAGCCGAAGCCGTCCGCCGCCAGCGCAAGGCGCTGCGCAAGCGGATGCTGCACCAGGGCTACTGATCCGGTTCCGGGGCCGCACGGCCCCGTACCCGTCATCGGTTCGCCGGATGAGACGAGGGGCCTTCGCCCCTCGTTTTTGATTCCGGGCATTGCCTCCGGCCGGCTCGTGGCGAAGGATGGGGCGATACCGATCCGGGAGGCCGACCCATGGATGTCTCCGCCCTCAGACGCTCTCTGGCCGAGGACCGCCCGCCCGCGGCCCTGTCGCCGCCGCTCGCCGCCCTGTGGTGGGACGCCAAGGGCGACTGGGACCGCGCCCATGGCTGCGTCGATTCCGAGGACGGCGCCGACGCCGCCTGGGCCCACGCCTATCTGCACCGCAAGGAAGGCGACCTCGGCAATGCCGGCTACTGGTACCGGCAGGCCGGCCGACCGATGCCCTCGGTCAGCCTGGAGCAGGAATGGGCGGAGATCGCGGCGGCGCTGGACTGACCCGCCTCAGCCCGCCTCGTCCGGGACCAGCACGATCTTGCCGGTGACGCCGCGGCTTTCGAGCCGGCGATGCGCGTCGGCGCCGCGCGACAGCGGGAAGACCTCGATCTCGGGCAGGGCGATCTCGCCGGCGCGCAGCGCGGCGAACAGCGCGCCGGCGCGGGCCAGCCGGCTGCCGCGGCTGTCGAGATGGTCCCACAGGTCGCCCCCGACCACCGCTTTCGACTGTTCCATCAACTGGCGTGGATCGATTGCCGGAGGGTCGCCTCCGGCCATGCCGTAGGCCACCACCGTGCCGCGCGGCCGGGCGGCGGCCAGGCTGTCCGCCAGCGTCGTGCCGACGGAATCATAGGCGATGTCGACCCCGCCATCGCTCAGCGCCCGCACCGCCGCCACCCAGTCCTCGGCATAGGTCAGGCTGTGATCCGCCCCGATGGCCGTGGCGATGGCGGCCTTGGCCGGCGTGGAGGTCAGGGCGAAGACCGTGGCCCCGCGCCGCTTCGCCATCTGCACCAGCAGCTGCCCGACCCCGCCCGCGGCCGCATGGATCAAAACCCTGGCGCCGCTGCGCACCGGGGCGCTGTCCTGCACCAGATACTGCGCCGTCAGGCCCTGCAGCAGGATAGAGGCGGCTTCGCGATGGCCGATATCGTCCGGCAGCGGGATCGCGCGCTCGACCGGCACGGCGACGCGCGTGGCGTTGGCGAAGGGCACGTCGGCGAAGCCGATGCGGTCGCCGATGCGGATGCCGTCGACCCCGTCGCCCAGCGCGACCACGTCGCCCGCGCCTTCGTAGCCGGCGATATGCGGGGCCGTGCCGGCCAAGCGATAATGGCCCCGGCGGCGGTGCAGGTCCGCGAAGTTCAGCCCCGCCGCCCGCATCGCCAGCAGCACATGGCCCGGCGGCACCGGCGGATCTGGCAGCCTCCGGTAGTCCAGGACCTCGGGGCCGCCGAAGCGGTCGAACACCAGCGCTTCCATGAATTCGTCCCTCAGCAACGGCCGCGAGCCGGCCACCGCTTCATCTACTATAGTGGAAAGTTCCATCATAGTGGAAAGTCGGCTTGACGGGCGGGCGCGGCCGCCCGACAAGCGGGAGGCTGCAACGACGGGAACGACCATGCCCTTGCTGGATGTGCTGCGGGCGAAGACCCCGGAAGGCGCTGCGCCCGCCGGCTCCCCACCCCCGATCGATCTGGCGGAGACCGTCCGCCGGCTGCGTGCCGAGCGCGGCTGGACGCTGGAGGAGGCGGCCGGCCGGACCGGCCTGTCCCGCTCGGCTCTGTCGAAGATCGAGCGGGGCGAGATGTCGCCGACCTTCCAGGCGATGCAGAAGCTGGCGCGCGGCTTCGGCATCGAGCTGGCCGCGCTGTTCGGCCCGGCCGCCTCTCCCCTGCGCGGGCGCCGGATCGTGGTGCGCGCGGGCGAGGGGGCGGCCACCGAGATGCCGAATTACGGCTTGCGCCTGTTCACCGGCGAATTGCGGAACGCGCCCTTCCTCGCCGCCGAGGTCACCGTCCGCGCCCGGTCGCTGGACGCGTTCGAGGACTGGGAGCGCCACGACAGCGACGATTTTCTCTATGTGCTCGCCGGCCGGGTGACGCTGTTCACCGAGCAGTATGGCCCGGTCGAGCTCGGCCCCGGGGACGCCGTCACTTTCGACGCCCGCATGGGGCATGCCCTGATCGCCGCGGGCGACGCGGAGGCGCGGGCGCTGTGGATCACGGCGCCGGCGCGATAGGCCGCCGTCTCAGCGGATCGGGCGCGGCTTGCCGGCGTCGTCCAGGGCGACGAAGGTGAATTCGGCGGAGGTCACCTTCATCCGGTCGCCGATGCCGGAGCGCAGCACCCAGACCTCGATGGTCAGGGTGATCGAGCTGCGGCCGATCCGGGCGACATCGGTGTAGCAACAGACGACGTCGCCGACCTTCACCGGATGGATGAACGCCATGTTGGTGGCGGCGACGGTGACCACCCGGCCCTGGGCGAGCCTCATCGCCGTCATCGCCCCGGCCTCGTCCATCAGCGACATGATCCAGCCGCCGAAGATGTCGCCGGACGGGTTGGCATGCGCCGGCATCGCCAGGGTGCGGGCGGCGAGCTCGCCGCGCGGCCCGGCCTCAGCCGGCGGGGCGGCCTTCTCAGGCGGAACGGTCAGATAGTCGGCTTCGGGCGTGGTGTAGGGCCACATCATAGACCTCGACGGTGATGCGGCGTTTCCTTCCGGTCGCTCGGGTCATGCTGCGATGCAGCATAGCCTGAGTCAATTGCGTGTTCCTAAATGGGTTGTGAATGTTGCGTTGCAATATGTCGGCCGGTCTCAGCCGGTCATCAGCGCATGGACATGGGCGGCGGCGGAGAGGGCGAGGCCGCGCAGGTCGTAGCCGCCTTCGAGCGTCGAGACGACGCGGCCGCCGCAATGCCGGTCGGCGAGGCGCATCAGTTCCGTCGTCGCCCAGGCGAAATCCGACTCGCTCAGCTCGAGATGCGCGAGCGGGTCGCGGGCATGGGCGTCGAAGCCGGCGGAGATCAGCAGCAGCTCCGGCGCGAAGCCGTCGACCGCGGGCAGCACGATCCGCTCCATCGCCCGGCGGAACTCGACGCCGCCCGACATCGGCGGCAGCGGTGCGTTGACGATATTGCCGGCGACGCCGGTCTCGTCCTCGGCCCCCGTGCCGGGATAGAGCGGCGACTGGTGGGTCGAGGCGTAGAGCAGGTCCGGCTCGGACCAGAAGATGTCCTGGGTGCCGTTGCCGTGATGGACGTCGAAATCGACCACCGCGATCCGGCCCAGCCCGTGCGCCAGCCGGGCGTGCATGGCCGCGATGGCGACGTTGTTGAACAGGCAGAAGCCCATGGCCCGCGCCGTCTCGGCATGGTGCCCCGGCGGCCGCACAGCGCAGAAGGCGTTGCGCGCCTCGCCCGCCAGCACCGCGTCGACCGCGGCGCAGCCGGCGCCGGCGGCCCGCAGCGCGGCGGCGCCGGACCCGGGCGACAGCACCGTGTCGGCATCGACCGGCCGCAGCCCTTCCGAGGGGACGGCGGCGAGCAGGCGGCGGACGAAGCCGTCGGGATGGGCGCGGGCGATCTGCTCCAGCGTCGCCTCCGGCGCCTTGCGCCGCTGCAGCAGGGCGAAGCTTTCGTCCTCCAGCGCCGCCAGCACCGCCCGCAGCCGGTCCGGCCGCTCGGGATGGCCCGGGCCGGTGTCGTGGCCGATGCAGGCCGGATGGGTGAAGAGCAGCGTGTCCATGCCCTATCCTGCCTTGCGGATGCTGTAGCGGGTGACGCCGTCGCCTTCCTCGGTCACCGCGACCAGGACATGGCCGGTGGCGTCGCAGAAGGCGGGGAAATCCTTGCGTGCCGCGGCGTCGGTGGCGAGGACGTCCAGCACCTGGCCCGGCGCCAGCCCCTGCAGCGCCTTGCGCGCCTTCAGCACCGGCATCGGGCAGATCAGGTCGCGCGCGTCGAGATCGAGGTCGGCCATGGTTCGGAGCCTAACCCGGCCCGCGCCCGCGGCCAACGCTTCCCGCATCAGCTTTCCGCTGCGCGGAATGCAGCCCACGCCGCCAGAACCCAGCCCAGGATCAGCAGCACGCCGCCGATCGGGGTGATGGCGCCGAACCAGCGCGGCGTGCCGAAGGCCATCAGGTAGAGGGTGCCGGAGAAGATCGCGGCCCCGGCCAGGAAGGCCCAGCCGGCCCAGCGCAGCGGCCCGGACAGGCCCAGCAGCGCGAGCGCCAGCAGGGCGGCGGCATGGACCAGCTGGTAATGCGCCCCGGTCTGCACCCAGCCCAGCCGCTCCGGCGCCGCATTGGCCATGCCGTGCGCGGCGAAGGCCCCCATCACCACCGCGATCGCGCCGTGCAGCCCGGCCCCGATCAGAAGCACCCGGTCGATCATCCCGTTCTCCCGCAGATGGAAGGCTTCTCGGAAACCCAACACCGTCATTGCGAGCGCAGCGAAGCAATCCAGGGCCGATGCGAGCCGCCCCTGGATTGCTTCGTCGGCTTTGCCTCCTCGCAATGACGTTGTGAGATGAGCACTCCGAAGAAGCCCCGCGAATCGTCCGGGGGACACAGTAGCGGGGCGGGCGCCGCCGTCACATGACCGTAAAGCCGCGGACGAAGGGGTCGCGGTCGTCCAGGAAGATGGTGTTGTAGCCGGTGATCCAGGCCTGGCCGGCGATCGAGGGGATGATCGCGTCATACGGGCCGACCTTGGCCGTGCCCTCGACCCGACCGTGGAACAGGCTGCCGATGATGCTCTCATGCACGAAGGCGTCGCCGGCCTTCAGCTGGCCGCGCCCCGCCAGCTGGGCCATGCGGGCCGAGGTGCCGGTGCCGCAGGGCGACCGGTCGATCGCCTTCTCGCCGTAGAACACGGCGTTGCGGGCATGCGCCTCGGGGTGCTTCGGCCGGCCGGTCCATTGCACATGGCGCAGGCCGCGGATGGTCGGGTCCTCCGGATGGACCATGTCGAAGCGCTCGTTCACCACCCGGCGGACGATCGGCGACAGGCGCTGGATCTCGCCGGCCGAAAGGTCCTCCAGGTCGGCATAGCCCGGCTGCGGCTCGATGATGGCGTAGAAGTTGCCGCCATAGGCGATGTCGGCCACCAGCGGCCCGAAGCCCGGCACCTCGAAGTCGAGCTTCTCCTTGTAGAGGAAGGAGGGGACGTTGCGGATGCGCACCGAGGTGACGTGGCCGGCCGCATCCTGCTCGTACTCCGCGTCGACGATGCCGGCCGGCACCTCCAGCCGCAGCCGGCCCGGCTGCTTCGGCCGCACCAGCCCCTCCTCGACCATCACCGTCACCGTGCCGATGGTGCCGTGGCCGCACATCGGCAGGCAGCCGGAGGTCTCGATGAACAGGATGGCGGCGTCGGCGTCGTCGCGGGTCGGGGCGTAGAGGATCGACCCCGACATCACGTCGTGGCCGCGCGGCTCGAACATCAGCCCGGTGCGGATCCAGTCGTATTCGGCGATGAAGGCCTGGCGCTTCTCGCTCATGGAGGCGCCCTGCAGCGGCGGGGCGCCGCCGGCGACGACGCGGACCGGGTTGCCGCAGGTGTGGGCGTCGATGCAGAAGAAGCTGCTCTTGCTCATGGCACTCTCACTGGAACCGTTCGATGCCGAAGGGGGCGGGGGCCGGGGTGCCCGACAGCAGGCCGGCGGCGAGGCGGGCGGTGGTGGCCGACAGGGTCAGGCCGAGATGGCCGTGGCCGAAGGCGAAGACGATGCGCCGGTCGTGCGGATGCGGCCCGATCACCGGCAGGCTGTCGGGGGTGGAGGGGCGGCGGCCCATCCATTCCGTGCCGCCGGTCTCCTGGATCGCCGGCAGGTAGCGCCGGGCCTTGCGCCGCAGTGCCCGGGCGCGGGCCAGGTTCGCCGGCGCATCCACCGCCGCCAGCTCCACCGCCCCGCCGATCCTGAGGCCGTCGGAGAGGGGCGAGGCGACGAAGCCGTGATCGGCGAAGACCACCGGCATCGGCAGGCGCACCGGCGCCTCCGGGATCGTGGTGTTGTAGCCGCGCTCGGTCTCCAGCGTCACCTTCAGGCCGAGGCCGCGGACGATCTCGCGCGACCAGACGCCGGCCGCCACCACCACCTTGTCGAAGGTCCGGGCGGTACCGTCGGCCAGCCGGACGGAGACGCCGTCGGCGCCTGGCTCGACCGCGGCCACGGTGCCGGCGACCAGCCGGTCGCCCAGGCCGCGGCGCAGGCCCTGCAGCACGCCGAGCGGGCTGTCGACCATCCAGTAGGCCCGGCACAGCACGGCGCGGGCGAAGCCGCCGGCGAGGTCCGGGACGAGGGCGCGGGCTTGGTCCGGCGTCAGCGGCTCGAAGTTGTGGCCGCCCAGGCGCCGGCGCAGCTCCCATTCCGGCAGGGCGGCGCGGAAGCTGGCCTCGGTGTCGTAGAGGTCGATCGCCCCGGTCTGGCGCAGATGGCCGGATAGGCCGGCGCGGCGGGCGAGCTCCTGGTGATCGTCGAGGGCCGAGCGCATCAGCCCGCCCAGGGCGGCGGTCGACCGCTCCACCTGCTCCGCCCTGGCCGCCGCCAGGAAGCGCAGCAGCCAGGGCGTCAGCGCCGGCAGGTCGCGCCAGCGCAGGGCGAGGGGACCCAGCGGGTCCATCAGCCAGCGCGGCACCGATGTCAGCACGCCCGGCCGGGCCAGCGGCGTGATCTCCGGAAAGGCCAGCATGCCGGCATTGCCGGCGGAGGCGTAGCGGTCCTCCGGCCGGCGCTCATAGGCCGTGACCTCGTGCCCGTCCGCCGCCAGCCAGGCGGCCGTGGCGCAGCCGATCACCCCTCCGCCGATGATGGCGATGCCGGCCATCTCAGGCCGGCAGCGAGGGCTGGGCCGGCTCGGCCGCAGGGCCGAGGACGACGTCGCCGCCCACGCCGCTGGCCAGGAAGCCCTGGATCTGCCGCACCACCTGGCCGGCATGGGCGCGGGCCAGGCTGTCGGCCCGGTCGGCGTCGCGGTCGATGATGGCCTGGATGATCGCCTCGTGCTCGGCCACGAACTCGGCCGGCAGATGGTCGTCGAAGCTGGCGTAGTAGATCCGGTTCAGCCGCCGGCCCTCGTCGAGCAGCCGGCCGAACAGCTCGGTGTAGTAGCGGTTGCGGCCGGCCCGCGCGATCGCCAGGTGGAAGTCGCGGTTGGCATCGGACATGCCGATCGCGTCGGCCGCCGCCACGGCGCGGCCGAAGGCGGCCTGGTGGATGCGGATCTCGTCCAGGTCCTTGGCGGTGCGGCGCAGCGCGGCCAGCCGGGTGGTGACCCGGTGCATCAGGGTCAGCGCGTCGAAATGGGCGGGCAGGGCGGAGAAGTCGATCGGCGCGACGATGGTGTTGCGGTTCGGCAGGGTCGCGACCAGCCCGTCGGCGGCCAGCCGCACCAGCGCCTCGCGGATCGGGGTGCGCGACAGGCCGAAGCGCTCGGCCAGGCGGCTCTCGTCCAGCGCCGAGCCGGGGGCCAGAACCAGGTCGAGGATGTCGTGCTTCAGCGCCTCATAGACCTTGGCGACCCCGCCGCCGCGCGGCCGCGCCTCGCCGTTCTCCCGTCCCTTCGCCGTGAGCGCCAAGGCGTGTCCTTCCCTGCCTCTCGATCCAATCTCGATGATAGGCTGACGGAATGCAGTTTGTCGACAAAGCTGCGCGACCAAGAAAAAGGGCGGCGGAAGGACCGCCGCCCCCGAAGGCTGGGCCGCGCGCCGGGCTTGGGACGGGACCGGGCGCAGCCTGGGAGGCGCGTCGGGGAGAGCCCGATTGCCTAGTCGATATATTCATTTGGATACGTCGATTGTCAATGGCTCGATGACCGGACCGACGGAAACGGCCGTTCGGCCGTGTAGGATCAAACGACCGTGATCCGCTGTCCCGATACCCGTTCCGAGACCGGAGGAGATCATGGGCTTTCTGACCGAAGAGGAGATTGCCGAGCTGGTGCCGTCCGAGCTGCTGCCGCACCGGACGCCGATCCCGACGCAGATCGTCTCCAGCGACGAATACACGCCGCCGCCGCAGAGCGAGCGGCAGAAGGAGGTCGAGACGCGCCTCCTGGCCATGGCCGACGAGCTCGGCGGCCGCCAGGGGCTGTCGCGCCGGGCCTTCTTCCAGACCGCGGCCGGGATGGCGGCCGGCTTCGTGGCGCTGAACGAAACCTTCGGCGCGGTCTTCGACGCGAGCCGCGCCGAGGCGGCCACGCCCGACATGGCGCAGGAGCGCGCGGCCGCGCTGAAGGACCAGTTCATCATGGACATGCACACGCATTTCCTGCGCGACGACACGAGGCTGGAGAATTTCGTCCGATCGCGCGAGGCGGTGGGCAAGGCGGGCTGGAACCCGGCTCTCGTCGGCAAGCCGCAGACGCTCGAGGACCTCAAGTTCAACAACTACTTCAAGGAAATCTATCTCGACAGCGACACGAAGATCGCGCTGATCTCGAGCTCGCCGTCGGAGATCCCGCGCGACTGGTTCCTGACGAACGAGATGATGATCGACGCGCGCGACAGGGTGAACCGGGAGGCCGGTGCCCGCCGCATGTTCGCGCATGCGATCTTCACGCCCGGCTGGGACGGCTGGCTGGACCATCTCGAAGGGTCGCTGCAGCGCCGGCCGGAATCGATCAAGGGCTATACCGTCGGCGACAACACCAACAAGGACCAGGCCCGGCATCCCTGGTTCATGGATGACGAGGCCGTCACCTACAAGGCCTACGATCTGTGCGTGAAATACGGCATCAAGAATGTCTGCGTGCACAAGGGCCTGTTCCCGCGGGCGACGGCCGAGCGCTACCCGCATCTCCTGGCCTATGCGGATGTGCGCGACGTCGGCCGCGCGGCGAAGGACTGGCCGCAGCTGAATTTCGTCATCTATCACGCCGGCTACCGCCATGCCGCGGGCGGCCGGGCCGAGGACGGCTGGCGCGAGTTCGAGGAGACCGGGCGTGTGTCATGGGTCAGCGATCTCGCCGAGATTCCGGAAAAGTTCGGCGTCACCAATGTCTACGCCGATGTCGGCCAGCTCTTCGCGCAGAGCGTCGTGGCCGAGCCGCGGCTGGCGGCGGCGCTGATGGGCATCCTGGGCCGCGGCATGGGCTATGACCACGTCGTCTGGGGCACCGACGCGGTGTGGACCGGGTCGCCGCAATGGCAGATCGAGGCGCTGCGCCGGCTGGAGATCCCCGAGGACATGCAGAGGCAGTACGGGTTCAAGCCGCTCGGCGCCGCCGACGGCCCGGTCAAGACCGCGATCTTCGGCGGGACCAACGCCAGGCTCTATGACTTCAATATCGGCCGGCGCAGCGACATCGGCCCCGACCGCGACCGCTTCGCCCTGATGAAGGAGGAATACGAGAGGAACGGGCCGGCGCGCTCGAATCTGCGCTACGGCTACGTGTCCGGCGCGGTCGACTGGTCGGCCTTCGCCTGACCGGGCGGCTCAGCCGCCTTCCAGCTCGGCATCGGCGCCGTGCGGGCCGCGCAGGGCGCCGCCGACGGTGTGGCGGTCGAAGGCGACGCTCTTGATCACCGCATGCACCGGCCGGCCCGGCGCCAGTTCCAGGGCCTCGATCGAGCGCCGGGTCAGCCGCGCCAGCAGGCGGTCGCCGGCGCAGTCCAGCCGGATGTCGGCGGTCGCGCCGTCGCCCGGCACGATCTCCGCCACCGTGGCCGGCAGCACGTTCAGCGCGCTCAGATGGTCGGGCGGGCGGGTCGCCAGCATCACGTCGCGGGCGCGGATGCGGATACGGGCCTTGGCGCCCGGCGGCAGCTCGACCCGCGGCACGGTCAGGAAGCCGGCGGCGACTCGCAGCCGGGTCAGCTGGTAGCGGTCGTCGTGGTCCTCGACCGTGGCCTCCAGCACCGCGCCGGCCTCGGCCCGCGGGAACAGGTCGGCCCGGCCCATCACCTCGGCCACCGGCCCGGCCGCGGCGACCCGGCCTTCGGCCAGCAGCACCAGGGTGTCGGCCAGCCGCGCCACCTCGCCGATGGCGTGGCTGACATAGACGATCGGGATCCGGGCCTCGTCGCGCAGCCGCTCGATATAGGGCAGGATCTCGGCCTTGCGCGCCTCGTCCAGCGAGGCGAGAGGCTCGTCCATCAGCAAGAGGCGCGGGCTGGCCAGCAGCGCCCGGCCGATCGCCACGCGCTGCTTCTCGCCGCCCGACAGCAGCGCCGGCCGGCGGTGCAGCAGGGGGCCGATGCCGAGTAGATCGACGACACGGCCGAATTCGGCGCTGCGCTCGGCCTTCGGCGTGAACCAGCGTCCGTAGAGCAGGTTCTGCCGCACCGTCAGATGCGGGAACAGCCGCCCTTCCTGGAAGACGTAGCCGATGCGGCGGCGATGCATCGGCAGGACCACGCCGAGTCCGGTGTCGACCAGGGTGCGGCCGTCCACGACCACTCGGCCGTGCCGCGGCCGCACCAGCCCGGCGATGACGTTGACCACCGAGGTCTTGCCGGCGCCGGAGCGGCCGAACAGCGCGGTCAGCCTTCCCTCGCTCCGGAAGCTGATGTCCAGCGTTAAGTCGCCCTGGCGATGGCGGATCTCGATCTCGAGACTCACGTCGCGTGCACCCGCACGCCGGCGCGCCGTGCCATCATCTCGGAGGCGAGCAGGGCGGCCATGGAGATGGCGACCGAGACCAGCGTCAGGCGCAGCGCGCCGAGATCGCCGCCCGGCACCTGGGTGAAGGTGTAGATCGCCGAGGGCAGGGTCTGGGTCTCGCCGGGGATGTTGGAGACGAAGGTGATGGTGGCGCCGAACTCGCCCATCGCCTTGGCGAAGGACAGGATGGCGCCGGCGATCACCCCGGGCAGGATCAGCGGCAGGGTGACGGTCAGGAACACCCAGAGGGGAGAGGCGCCCAGCGTGCCGGCCGCGGCCTCGAGCCGGCGGTCCACCGCTTCGATCGACAGGCGGATGGCGCGGACCATCAGCGGAAAGCCCATCACCCCGGCGGCGAGGGCGGCGCCGGTCCAGCGGAAGGAGAAGACGATGCCGATCTGGGCGAGAACGGAGCCGATCGGCCCCATCCGCCCGAACAGCAGCAGCAGGATGTAGCCGGTGACGACCGGCGGCAGCACCAGCGGCAGGTGGACCACCCCGTTCAGCACCGACCGGCCCCAGAACCGGCCGCGCGCCAGCGCCAGCGCCACCAGCACGCCGAGCGGCAGGCTGACCGCCATGGCCCAGAGCGAGACCTTCAGGCTCAGGAGGATCGCGGTCAGCTCGTCGGGGGTGAAGTCGAACACGGGGCTACTGCGCCAGCACGGTGAAGCCCTGCTTCTCGAACAGCGGTTTTGCGGCGGGCGACCTCAGGTAGTCGACGAAGGCCTGCGCCTCCGGCTTCTCGCTGCCGGCCAGAACCGCGACCGGGTACAGGATCGGCGGGTGGCTGTCGGCCGGGAAGGTGCCGACGATCCGGACCCCCGGATCGGCCGCCGCGTCGGTCTGGTAGACGATGCCGAGCGGCGCCTCGCCGCGCGACACCAGCGCCAGGGTGGCGCGAACGTTCTCGGCCTGCGCCACCTTGCCCTGGACCGAGGACCAGACCCCGAGCTTCTGCAGCGCCGCCTGGCCGTATTTGCCGGCCGGCACCGCCTTGACGTCGGCCATGGCCAGGCGGCCGCCGCCCAGCGTCTCGGCCAGCCCGAAATCCGGGCCGATGGTCAGTTGCACCGCCGAATCCTTCGGCGCCACCAGCACCAGGCGGTTGCCCAGCAGGGTCGACCGCGTCTCCGGCCGGATCAGCTTGCGCTCGGCCAGATAGTCCATCCAGTCGAGATCGGCCGAGATGAAGATATCGGCCGGCGCGCCCGATTCGATCTGCTTCGCCAGGGCGGAGCTGGCGGCGTAGGAGATGACGGCCTTGTGCTTGGCGTCGGCCTGCCACTGGGCGTTCACGGCGTCCAGCGCGTCCTTCAGGCTGGCGGCGGCGAAGACGGTGACGTCCTGCGCCTTGGCCGCGACAGGCACGAAGGCCGTGGCCGCCCCCAGCGCCCCGGCCAGGAACGCGCCGAGCCAGGTGCGTCGTGTGATCCGCATCGTCTGTTCCCCGTTCCGTTTCCAGCCGGGCAGGCCGGCCTGTCAGGCGGGATCTTACCGCACCGTTGTATACGGGCAAACATTTCGAAAAATGCCTCGGGGGCGGCGGTCACGACCGCCGCTTCAGCCCCTGCTCGGCCAGAACCGACCAGAGCCCCTCGGCGCTGTCGGCGAAACGGAACAGGTCGAGGTCCCTGGCCTCGATCATGCCGTGCTCGACCAGCGCGTCGAAGCCGATCACGGCGCGCCAATAGGCCTCGTCGAACAGCACGATCGGCAGGGCCGAGGACTTGCCGGTCTGACGCAGGGTCAGCAGCTCGAACAGCTCGTCGAAGGTGCCGAAGCCGCCGGGGAACACGACCAGCGCATTGGCCCGCATCGCCAGATGCATCTTGCGCATCGCGAAATAGTGGAAGCGAAAGGTCAGGGCCGGGGTGGAGTAGGGGTTCGGCTCCTGCTCGTGCGGCAGGGTGATGTTGTAGCCGATGGTGGGGGCGCCGGCCTCGGCCGCGCCGCGGTTGGCCGCCTCCATGATGCCGGGGCCGCCGCCGGTGGCGATGACGTTGTCGCGCAAGCCCCCCTTGTCGGATACGGCCCCGCCGCGTTCCGACGCGATGCGGCCGAATTCGCGGGCCTGGGCGTACCATTCGGCGTGGCGGCCGGCCCCGTCCTCCCGCACGCGGGCGCTGCCGAAGACGACGATGGTGGAGCGCACGCCCCAGGCCCGCAGCGACTCCTCGGCCTTGGCGTATTCCAGCATCAGCCGGACGCCGCGCATGGAATCGCCGAGCAGGAAGTCCTGGTCGAGCTCGGGCAGGCGATAGGAGGGCGACGCCATCTGCGCCGCGTTCGGACGATGGGTGGGGGCGGGCTTGCTCATCGCCCCTCTAAAGCAGATCGCGGGACGGGCGGGAAGAGGCCCCGCCGTCACACGGGCTCCAACGAACCGCGGCCGTACCGTCCCCGGGTCAGGCCCAGTAGCGCCGGTTCAGGCTGATCCGGCGCTTCAGTTGGCGCGGAATCCGCGCTTCGCGGCGGCCGCAGTGATAGGCGGCCAGCTTGATCGCGCTGCGCAGGATGGCCGACGGAATCGCCAGGGGCTGATGCCGGGCCAGGTGCCGCAGCTCGGACCGCACGAAGCGCCCGCCCTCGCCTTCGGCCTTGCCGAAGCGCTCCAGCAGCCAGGGCGCACGGGCATGCATCACGCCCACATCGAAATAGCGGCGGAACTCCTCGCCGATGCTGTAGCTGTGCGAATGGCGCACCCGGGCCTCGGCGACATAGGCCTTGGCCCAGCCCGACAGCAGCATCCGCCCGGTCACCGCGGCGTCCTCGCCGAAGATGGTGCCGGAGGGGAAGCCGCCGACCATCTCCAGCGCCTGCCGGCGATAGGCGGCGAAGGAGTTGGAGCAGAAGGTCGCCTTGATCCCGGCGCTCACCGCATCCTGCGGGCGCAGCACGGTGCTGTCGGGCGGGTAGTTGAACAGCCGGGCATGGGCCTCGATCGCCCCGGCGCCGTGATGCGGCAGCTGCCGGCCATAGGCGACGCCGACCTCGGGGTCGGCAAAGGCGGCGACGATGCGGGCGATGGTCTCGCCGTCGGCCGGTACCGCGTCCTGGGTCAGGAACACGACGACCTCGATCTGCGGCGACAGCCGGTTGACCGCCCGTTGCCGGGTGCCGCCATGGTCGAATTGCGACCGCGGGATGACCACCACCTCGGCGCCGGCCGCCCGGAAGCGGTCCGCCGTGTCGTCGGTCGAGCTCGAATCGATGACCAGCAGGGTTCCGGGCTGGAAGGACTGGGCCTGCAGGGCCGGCAGCAGGACGTCGAGATGCTTTGCCGCGTTCAGGGTCGGAATGACCAGGGCGACGCGATCCTCGGAGATCTGCGATTTGACCCCGAGCGAAACCCGATCTGCATCAAAGGGCATCATGCCCGTCTCCGAGGATTGTGCAATGCAACATTACGGCAATTTCCACCGCGGGCCAGTCGTACTCATTTCTGGAGGCGGTTCGAAAACTTTCGCGGCGGCTCGCATGGAACGCAATGCCACGGCCCTGGGCGGCCGCTGCGTGTCGCCGCTGCGTGTCGCCGCTGCCGGTCGAACTCGTCTGTCGTGTCCGCCCCCCTGATCGGTGCGGCACGGGCCGCGCGTAACGAACCAACACGCGAGACGCAACAATGATCCAACGAAAGTGGCGTGCCGAGCGTGGGCAGTGGTTTGGCGCGAACCGCGGGGTACGCGCCCGCAACCGGACAGGTGCTGCTCAGCCGCGGCAGCGGGTCAACGGATCGCCCCTGCCGATCGAAGGGCGCCCTTGGCCGCCTTCGCTGCCATGAAGGCCGGATAGCAGAAGGTCAGCAGGAACAGCCTGGTGCTGGCCATCGCATAGCGGCGAACGGTCGCCGGGAACAGGCGCAGCGCCGGGTCGTTCAGGGTCAGGCCGCTGCTGCGGATCGCGATCATCGCGTTGGTCAGCACCCGGATGACGAGCCGGCGCAGGCTGCCATAGGTCTCCGGCTTGAGACCCGGGGTCTGGATCATCGTCTCCAGCGTCCTGGCGGCACAGAAATAGCCATAGATGTGCCGCTCCGACTTTCGGCGGGTCATGATCGAATTGGCGCGGACCCGTCTCAGGAAGTACTCCCTGTCGCGCACAAAGGTGCGGCCGCATTTCACGAACAGCCGCGGCGTGTGCTCCTCGTCCTCATGGAAGATCGACAGGAATTCGAGGTTGTTCCGGTCCGATACGGCGCGCCGATGGATGTAAAGCCAGGAGGTCGGGAGGTAGTTGTTCCGACCCACCTGGAAGTTCAGCAGATCCTCGCCGGTCGGGAACAGCCCCTCCGTGCGCTGCCGGTAGTCGATGAGCGTATGGCTGCTGCCCTGGTTCTCGTCGTCCAGGAACGAGCGTCCAGAGAAGCAGAACAGATCGAGGTCCGGATGGGTCTTCACGGTCTCGCGGAAATCGGCGAACAGCCCGTCCGCGAGGATGTCGTCCGAATCGAAATAGTAGATGAAGTCCCCGGTCGCTGCCGCCGTGCCGACGTTCCGGGCGGCGCCGAGTCCCTGGTTCTCGGTGTGGATGATGCGGACGTTGTCGAGGCGGCCGTACAGCTCCTCGACGATCTGTCCGGTGCGGTCGGTCGAGCCGTCGTCGACGATGATGATCTCATCGGCCGGCGAAGACTGGTTGACGACGGAATCGACCGCCACCTGCACATATTTTTCGACATTGTAGGCCGGGATGACCACGGACAGTCGGGGCGGCTGGTTCGACATCGCCATGTCCCGCCTCAGGCCTCGACCAGGTCGCAATTCTCGACCCGGTTCGTCCAGGCCCGATAGTAGGTCGAGTTCTTGCCGTAGGAGTTGTCGAGCAGCGTCGTCTTCATGCCGAGCAGGCATCCCAGGATGTGGCCGTGCATGCGGGAGGTGACGATCCGGTCGTGCTGCAGGATCTGGCGGTTCAGGCGGGCCACCAGCGCGTCCGTGAACCGGTACCAGGCGATGTCGGTCGGAAACCGCTTCCGTCCGACCCTGGCGTTGATCCGGTCCGCCTTGAGGATCAGGCGGGTGAGGAACCGGTCCGGCCCCGTGCACAGATCCTCCCAGTCGACGGCACGCTCGACCGTGCCGCGGAACTGCTCCGGCAGGTCCGACTGCTCGACGTCGCGGCGGATCATCCAGAGCGTCTTCAGCTTGGCGGCCGCCGCACCGTACGTCTTCACCGGAAAGCTGCGCCAAAGGAAGTGCGCCATGTCCGGGCACATCTCGACGGTGTTGGAGAACTCCCGCCGGAAGACATCGTAGGTCCTCTGGTCGCGCGCGAAGAAGTGCAGATCGCGGTGGCGGGAGAACACCTCCGCCGTCCGCCGCAGCTCCGTCTCGTCGCTGAAGAACAAGGTTTGCGGAAAGACAACGATCCGGTTGTCCGGGTAGTGCTCCACCACCTTCCGGCGCAGCACCTGATGCGACTGGTAGATGTCGCCGAAATTCCCCCCGCCGTGCAGGACGATGGTGGTGTCCTTCGAGATCTGGGGGAAACGGTCGGCGTCCTCAGGAAATCCGAACGTCGAATAGCGGCCGACCACGTCATATTTCCTATCCTTGAAGAAGGCTTCGGTGCCTTTCAGGATCAGGATGTCGCCCACATTGAGATGCATGGGGTAATCGATGTAAATGACCTTGCTGCCCGGCTCGATATACTTATCGATGACCGACAGACGGTCCTTCAGATAATCCATTCCATGCATGCTCTGGAACTTTTCCTGCTGAGACGACGGCCTCGGGGCCTCTGTATAGAATGGAGCCCAGAGACGTGGCAATCTCGTGGCCGAGACAGCCCATGCGACAGATCCTCGGCGGGGGCAAGTGCGGGCTCTAGGCGCGTCCCCCCCGGGCGCGGTTGAGGATCGTCCGCAGCGGGGCGATGAGATCCCAATTGAACAGCCGCATCGAGACCGCCGCGACGATCAGGCCGACGGCGATGCTCGCCGCCAGGCGCAGCTTTGCGTCCGACCCCTCCAGCAGGATCTGCGTGGCGACCACCGAGACGGCCATCAGCACCATCGGCAGCAGCGGCCGAACCACGGCCCGCAGCTGCTGCGTGACCGTGATGCCGCCATAGCGGGCGACCAGGGTGTAGCTCCAGGGCAGCGACACCAGGTTCCGCGACGCCCAGCCGAGGGTGACGGCGACGAGCGACATCTGCGCCGTGATCAGACCGCTCCCCAGCGTGATCACGCAGGCGGCGAAGGCGTACAGCACCAGCGCGTTCTGGCGTCCCTTGGCCCGCAGCAGGGGGCCGGCGAGCGCCCGCGACAGCAGGAAGAACCAGGTCGCGGCGAAGATCTGGACCAGCGGTGCCGCCGGCGTCCATTTGGCGCCGAAGGCCAGCGGCACCAGGTCCGGCGCGACCAGCAGCAGGCCGATGAACATCGGGCCGCCCACCGCGGTGATCAGGCCGGTCGCCGCCAGGAAGACCCGGCTCGGGTCGCGGGACGATCGTTCGAGATCGGAAAAGAACGACAGGCCGAAGCGCACGATGTTGCCCTGGATCAGGTTTCCCGCCTCTTCCACCAGGCGCTGGGCGAATTGAAAGTAGCCGAGCGCGGCGGGGCCATGAAAATAGCCGACCATGAGGGCGAAGGCGCGGGACGTGCCCTGCCACAGCAGCATCTCGAGGCTGATCGAGCCGCCGAAGGAGGAGAGCGACCGGAACTCGTGCGCGTTGAAGCGGAAGCGGGGGCGCCTCGGCATCGCCGCCCAGAGGACGGCGACCGAGAGGGCGTTGGACAGCAGCATGCCGCCGATCATCGCCCAGGCGCCGAAGCCGGCATGGCCGAGCACGGCGATCCCCAGGACCTGTGCGACCCGGGCGAGCATCATGCGCCGGGTCAGGACGTTCGCCCGCATCTTGCGGGTCAGGATGGCGACCGGAACCGCGATGGCGGCATTCAGCAGCAGCAGCAGGCTCATGGCCATGAGCAGGGACGGCACCTGCGGATCGCTGTACAGCCAGCCCACCGGAATGGCTGCTAAGCAGCAGACGGCGACTGCGGCAACGGCGATTCCGACCAGGCCGGTGAAGGCCGTGTCGGTCACGCTCGTGTGCACCGAGCGGTGCCGCACCAGGGATTCCTGGATCCCGAAACCGGAGATGAGGCCGAGCAGGGTGACGATGCTGATCGCGATCCCGGCGCGGCCGATGTCGGCGGGGGCCAGGAACCAGCCGGCGACGAGGACCGACGCGAAGCCGGTGACGGCGTTGGACACGGCCTCTGCCGCGGCCCAGGGGGCCGCCCGCACCACGCGGGTCTCCAATCGTTTGGACATGGCGTGCCTAAATCGCGTCGGACAGGGCTGAGCGGCCGGAATGGTCCGTCCGCCGATCGGCGGTCAGTTCCCGGTGCCCTCGGACTGCTTGAGGTACCAGTTCCACGCGGTCCGGATCGACTCCTCCAGGTCGAAGCGGGGCTGGAAGCCCAGGACCGACGCGGCCAGGCCGGGATCGGCGACGAGGGTCGGCGAGTCGCCGGGGCGGGGCGGCGAGAGCCGGACCGGAACCGGGCGCCCGGTCACCCGCTCGACCGCGGCGATCA
This sequence comes from Inquilinus limosus DSM 16000, assembly GCF_000423185.1. GTDB lineage: Bacteria > Pseudomonadota > Alphaproteobacteria > DSM-16000 > Inquilinaceae > Inquilinus > Inquilinus limosus. The sequence continues at coordinate 26,190 of NZ_AUHM01000023.1, forward strand.
CCTCGCGGACCGTGTGGCCGGTGCCGGTCCCGAGATTGAACGCCCGAGACGAACCGCCGGCGAGCAGGTAGCGCAGGGCGCGGACATGGGCGTCGGCCAGGTCGGCGACATGGATGTAGTCGCGGACGCAGGTCCCGTCCGGCGTGGGGTAGTCGTCGCCGAGGATCTCGACATGCGGGCGGTGGCCGGCCGCCGCCATCAGCACGAGCGGGATCAGATGGGTCTCGGGATCGTGTGCCTCGCCGATCTGGCCGTCGGGATCGGCGCCGCAGGCGTTGAAGTAGCGCAGCGCGGCCCAGCGCAACCCATAGGCGGCGGCGAAGTCGGCCAGCATGCGCTCGATCATCAGCTTCGATGCGCCATAGGGGTGGATCGGGTGCTGCGGCGTGTCCTCGGCGATCGGAACGCGCTCCGGCGGGCCGTAGGTGGCACAGGTGCTGGAGAACACGACGGTGCCGATGCCGTGACCCCGTGCGGCCTCGAGCAGGCTGAGCGACCCCGAGACGTTGTTCCGATAATACAGGGCGGGCTCGGTGACCGATTCCCCGACATAGGTCAGGGCGGCGAAATGCAGGATGGCGACGGGCTTGTGGCGGGCCATGACGCGGTCCAGCGCCGGTCCGTCGCCGATATCCGCCTCCTCCAGCGGTCCCCACTGGACGAAGTCGCGATGTCCTCGTGACAGGTTGTCCACGGTGACCGGAACAAAACCGGAAGCTGCCAAGGCCTTGCAGGCATGACTGCCGATATAGCCGGCACCGCCTGTGACCAGCACGGTGCGATTGTCGCTGTCCATGATCGGAAATCCTGCTTCGACATCCTTCTGGGACATGCCTGCCTGGCCGGTATTTCACGCCGGTTGGTCGAGAAGATGGCAGTGTCTGCCACATCCTCTTACCGACCGCAAAGCTTCCCATTCTTCCCCTCCTGAAAACGACGACATCAATCGGGTCGGGCAGAGGGCGCGGTTGATGCGTCGATCCGCACCTTCGGCGGATCACCGGCCGACCAGGGCTGTCCTGGCTGCGCCGCCCCCGCGGGCGTGGCCAAGCTTTCGCGGCCGTGATACGAGCATGGGCGCGCCGTGGGCATGCCGCCTCGCGGCGAGGGCCGGCCGGGTCGCGAGGCCGGATGGAGCGGGGATCCTCTAGAAACGCAGATGATCGAAGATCGGTCGAAAGATGCCGCCTGTCCCGAGGTCGACGTGCTGGTCGCCACATACAACGGCGAGCGGTTCCTGCCTGAGCTCCTGGACTCCCTGCTGCAGCAGAGTCACGGGCGCGTGAACGTCATCATCGGGGACGACGGTTCCAAGGACCGGACGCGCGAGGTCGTCGAGCTCCATCGTCCGCGGTTCGGGCGCCTCGAATATCACGACTTCGCCGCCGAGGCGTCGCACGGGGCCTGCGTCAACTTCTCCCGTCTGATGGTCAAGGCCGGATCCGACTACGTGATGTTCTGCGACCAGGACGACGTCTGGCTGCCGACGAAGATCGAGCGGACTCTGGGGCTGATGCGGTCTGTCGAGGCCGCGCGCGGGCCGGATCTGCCGATCCTGGTGCACACCGACCTCAAGGTCGTCGATCACGACCTGGCGCCGCTGGCCGAATCGATGTGGCGGGCGCAGGGCATTGATCCGGGGCAGACATCGGTCCGCAGGCTCATCGTGGAGAACAACGTCACCGGCTGCACCGCGATGATCAATCGGGCGCTGCTGCGGCTCGTCGGCGACATCCCGCCGCAGGCGATCATGCATGACTGGTGGATCGCCGTCGCCGCGGCGTGCTTCGGGACGATCGCCCATCTGCCGGAGCAGACGATCCTGTACCGGCAGCACGGCGCCAACGCCATCGGCGCGAAGACCTGGGGCGTCGAGGCCATATGGCGACAGATGATCGATGTGCTGTCGGGCCAACAGGCCGCCGCGTCGGTGCAGAAGACGATCGACCAGGCGGGCGCGTTCCTCGGCCGCTACGGTGACCGGATGGACGATGCGACGCGCGGGCTCTTCTCGCAATATGCCGCCGTCAAATCGATGCCGAAATTGGCGAGAAAGCTGTTCCTGATCCGGAACGGGCTGGTCAAGGCCAAATGGCAGAAGTCGCTGGGCCAGATCCTGGTGACATGACCTTCCGCACGCCGCCGGCGGTGCGGATCCTGGCAGGGCGCCGGACGCGCATTTCGAGGACGAAGGATGCCCCAGGTCTCCGTCATCATTCCCACCTACAACCGCGCGGAGACGATCGAGGCGGCCGTGCGGAGCGTGCTGCAGCAGACCTTCCAGGACTTCGAGGTCCTGGTCGTCGACGACGCGTCGACCGATGACACGGTGGCCAGGCTGTCCCGCATCGAGGACAGCCGCCTGACCGTGATCGGGGCGCCGACGAATGGCGGCGGGGCGCGCGCCCGCAATCTCGGCCTCGAGCGGGCGACGGCGCCCCTGGTCGCCTTCCAGGACAGCGACGATTTCTGGCTTCCGACCAAGCTCGCCAGCCAGGTGGCGCTGCTGCAGCAGGGCGATGCCGGGACAGTCGCCACATTCTGCAGCTTCATCTATCTCTCCGGGCCGCGCGCGGCGGTCCTGCCGGCCGGCACCGAGATTCCGCCGGCCGAGATCGCGCGGACGCTGTTCCGGCGCAATCTGATCAGCACCCAGACGCTGCTGGCGCGGCGCTCGGAGATCGAGGCCATCGGCGGCTTCGACCCGGCGATGCCCCGCTTCCAGGACTGGGAGCTGTGCATCCGCCTGGCGCAGCGTGGCGAGATCCGACACGATCCCACGCCGCGCGTCGTCGTCTGCGCCACCCCGAACAGCATCTCCACCCGATACGGGGCCAGCCTCGAGGCCCGGCAGCGCATCATCGACCTCTGTCGCAGGCTCGACGCGCCGAGGGAGGCGCAGGCGGCGCAGTGCTTCACCCTGGGCACGAGGCTTCTCGCCGTCGGGCGCACGCGGGAGGCGGCGGCGGCGTTCCGGGCCGCCCGCGGGCTCGGCGGCGGCCTCAAGCCGCGCGTCGGGATCGCGCTGTCCTACCTGCCGAGCGGGCTGTTCAAGACCTTCACCGAGCCCGCCATCATCCGGAGGGACAGCGGCTTGCGCTGACGGCCGTCGGGCGACTCGGCACGGGTTGCGGACGGCAGGGGAGTTGATTGTCGCAGCCGTGGCGTTGTAGAGACGTGGGCGCTTTCGACAACATGGAATGGTTGGGAAGGTCCCGGAGCCCCCGGGGGATCGGGATACGAGAGCGAGGCTGCCTGGTACGGCACCGGAGCGCGGATCAGGACGGCGTGATCCGATGCACCTCGGCTTCCTGAAGTCGGCGTGGCGACGAAGCCAGCCAGGATCTGCTATGGAGAATCCATGACGGTTGCACGTGAATTCCCCGGCCTCAGCGTTCCTGATCCCGAGGTGACGACACCCCCCGGGGCCAGAAGAGTCTCCATTTCGAAGCGGGAAGTCATCGCGGCCGCTGCTGTCGTCCTGTTAGTCTGGGTTCTGGTCGGCTTTTATCTGGCGACAGCGATCCCACGCTATACAGCCTCGGTCGTCATCGGATCCGCGGGGCCGGACAGCAATCAAAGTTCGGCTCTGTCTTCCGCGCTGTCCGCGCTTTCCATACCGACGTCCGTGGGCCGAAGCAGCAACGCGACCGAGAAGTATCTGTACATCATCACGACCCCCAGCTTCGCGAAGCAGCTGATGGAGAAGCACGGCTTTGAGAAGCTGATTTTCAGGGATCGTTGGGATGGCAGCCAATGGACTGCGCCTCGCGGCCTCACGAACACGCTCTCGATCGCTCTGAGGGAGCTCTTCGGCTACCAGCCATGGGCCCCGCCCGATGAGGTCGACGTGGCCAATTACCTGTCCAACAACCTGCTGCTGGAGGAGGACAACGACAGCGGGTTTGTGAAGATCTCCTTTGACAACGCCAACCGGGATCTCGCGGCCAGGGTCCTGGACATCGTCACGACGGAAGGCGATGCGTATCTCAAGGAGGTGAACGAGGGGCTTTATCTGTCCCAGCTCGACTTCGTGACCAAAAAGATCGCCGAGACCAGCAATCTCGAGGTGATCAACGCGCTCCGCGCCTATCTCGTGAACGTCGTGCTCAGCAAGACTCTGCTGAGCGACAGCAACAGCTATGCCATCCGCACCTGGGGCGGCGTCAGCGTGACCAGCCTGCCGACCAAGCCGCCGGTGGTGATGGCGTTCCTTCTCGGTTTCGTGCTCGGCCCGATCCTGGCTGTGTCGCTGATATTCTTCGGGCGCTGGATCCGCCCGAAGGCATGACCCGGACCAGCTCGGCGATGGGGAGCGATGCGGGCCGATCCATCGGCGAGGGGCCTGCGCTCGGGCCGGCCGACCTTGCGGCGTTCAAGATCGCCGTGATGCTGCTGTTCGTGGCCGTCATCCTCGGGATCGGCAGCTCGATCGCGATTCTGGCCCTGCAGGTGCTGCTCCTGCTGGTGCTTCTCGCCTTCGTTGTGAAGGACGCGATCGCCCGGCGCTTTGCCGTGGATCCGACCTTCGGTGCCCTGGGGCTGATTTTGCTGATCGTCGGCTACGCCATCGTTGCGGCGTTCATCTCCTATTCTGATGCGAGCTATTCGACGTCTATCCAGATAAAATTCCTGCTCACTTTTCTTTCGACTCTCTTCATTGTCTGGATTTTGTATTATTCAATTATAAACGGGTTGATTTCTCCGGAAGCCATTCTGAAATGCGCCATATACGCTTTTGTCATATATAGCGTCGGCAAGATTGCTATCAATATCTTTATTGTTATGCAGCTGCTTCAGCAAGATGAGCTGAGATCCATTATTAGAAATAGTTTGGGGGCGGCCTTTATTAGTACAAGTCTGTTTTTTGGATTGATTCGAATAAATCTGCCTCCGGACTTTGGAATGCCGATAGTTATTTTCTGTCTCGTGACGTCGAGACGGCTGGGGATCTCGATCTCCGGCAAGGCGAAGGCATTCTACATCTTCGTGCTGCTGTCGGCCATGCTGATCGCGTATTCGCGCTACCTCTGGGGGGTTGCGTTCTGCGCGACTCTCTTTGCGACCCTGGTCATGGGAAGAAAGCATCTGCTGGTCTTCACCGTGCTGCTGCTGGGGGTTTCCGGATTCGCACTGACGACCGAGGAGGTCCGCACCGCGATCGAGAACAGATTCTCGTCTTATGCGGTCGACGCGTCGGATGAGCTTCGCGATACTCAGATGAAGGCTTTGCTGGATTCGATAGACGCTCAGCCCTTTTTTGGAAAGGGGCTGGCGACTTATGTTCCCTATCTTATTAGATCGAAGAGTTCTCCATACAGCTATGAGCTTCAAATATTGGCGACGATGATGCAGCTAGGCATCATTGGCGTAATTCCGATTCTAATTTTCCTCGCATCATTTGTGTCTACGATTAGGACGAGGAATATTTTCGTGTATTCGATGATCTGTGTAATGTATGCATTCTGGATTTTAGCAGGGTTTACCAACCCGTCTTTGATCGGGCGGGCTGCGGCGATCGTATTCGTCATGTTCGTGTGCGTCGGGCTGCTGTCGCCGCGGCTGGAGCGACAAGCGGGGGCGTGACGGAGCGGCTGGGGTAAGCGGTGGCTGCGGCCTGGCGCCCCGGCGGCCGGTCGCCCATCCTGCGCTGTCTGCGCCGGGTGCCGGAGAATGGGTGCCGGCGAATGGACGGCGAGGAGCTCGGTCGTCCTCGCAGCTTGACCGGACCCGTCTGAACCGGCAGTTATGGAGTCGGAAGCATCCTGTTTGATCCGTTTCATGGGGAGTATTCGCAGACCCCTTACCCAAGAGGGCTGGTCGATGAACTTCAAGCAAACGATCAAAAACACCGTCCCGGCGCCGATTTTTTCCATCATCAGGGACGTTCCGTGGGCAGTCCGTGATCTGTTCGATCGCAGTGATCAAAATGAACTGATGCCGCCGCTGCGACTGATGCGAGACGGGCCGAGGGGGCGGAAGATCTGGTCGCAAGCCGGAGAAGAGGTCGTTCGCTTCTACCGCGACGTGCTGCGGCTCGACAGAAGCTCCATCATGCTGGACATCGGCAGCGGTATCGGACGGCGGACGATCCCGTTGCTGTCCTATCTCGACGACAGGGCGCGTTACGTCGGCCTCGACATCGATCCGGATCAGGTCCGCTGGTGCAGCCGCAACATTACACCGCGCAACTTCCGCTTCAGTTTCATCCATATCGATGTCTTCAATAAGTTCTACAACCACTCCGGCGCCATTCCCGCGTCGAAGCTCGTTCTCCCTTTCCCGGACAATTCCTTCGACGTCGTCTCATTGTGGTCGGTCTTCACCCACATGTATCCGGACGACGTGGCGCACTATCTTGCCGAGATCGGCCGCGTGCTGCGCCCCGGAGGCCGGCTGGTCGCGTCCTATTTCCTGATGAACGACGACACGAAGGCCGGTCTGAAGAACGGGACGATCAATCGCATCATGTATCCGGGTGACCGCTACTGGACCACCAATCCGAACATGCCCGAGGACATGATTGCGCTGGACGAGGCTTGGCTGCGCGGCGCTTACGCCGATGCAGGTTTGGCCGGCGTCGAATCCGTCCTTCGCGGTCGGTGGGCCGGTGCTGAGGTCGATCCGGCTCTGTTCGGTCTCAACTGGCAGGATATTGTCGTGGCGCAGGCTGCAGACCCGGCACACCCGCCTGCCTCGTCCGGAGGTGTGGCTTAGGGGCCGTCTCGAAAGGCCGAGTGCTCCGCGTCATCCTGCTGCTCTGACATCGCAGCCCCGGCCGGCTATGATCCGGACGGGTGATGGGCGCTCGTCGGGGCTCCAACGTGGCCTCGACAGTTTCTTCGATCGCAAGGCCCTCCGCCACTCAGCCCTCTTGGGGGGCGGCTCTCGGAGACAAGGAGGAGTATATGGCCTGGGGTAAGCTGTCACTGGCATGCTGTTCGGCTCTGATATGGGCTTTGAGCGGAAGTGCTTCGGCTCAAACTCTTCGGCAGTGCGCAGACGGCTTCGAGGCCTCCGTCTGCGGAGATGGCACGATACAGGCCGACGTCTTTGGCTCGCCCCTGGAGATCAGGACGTCGACGCGGATGGGTGGCGCGATCGAATCGCTCACGTGGAACGGCAAGGAGTTCATCAACAGCTCGGATCATGGCCGCTTGATGCAGTCGGCCTCGAGCTTCAACAAGCTGGGCGAGTGCTACAATCCCACCGAGGCCGGCTCGACATATGACAAGCGCGGGAAGTCGAGCAGTCAGCTGATCGAGTTCTCCGCTCAGGGAAACCGGCTGACGAGCACCAACCGCCCGGCCTATTGGAGAAACTGTCTGCGCGACAAGGGTGACAGGGTTGCCGCCACCCGTACCGACTCATCCGTTCTCCAATTGCTTCAAAGCGTCGGCGGCAAGCAGGAGCTTTCAAAGGCTTCAGACCACACGTTCTCGAAGGATGTCACGATAGGGTTTGAAGGGCATCCCAATATCATCGTTTATAAAGTGACGTTCCGGATTCCCGATTCCTTTCCCTTTACCGATGCCGTCTTCGAGCCGTTGACGGCTTACATGCCCACCAGCACGGTCTCCGAATTCTTCAGGTACGCACCCCTCGGCAAGGGGGCCTGCTCCTGGCCGGAGATGTGCCGCTTGCCGGACGCGCCGAAAGGATATACCCAACGCCTCCCCCTGATTCTGTCCTCGTCGGACGGCAAGTATGCGATGGGCATCTACTCGCCGGATGTCATCTCCACCACCGACGCTGCCCGCGCCCGGGAAAATTTCTACAACTTCTTTTACAACTCCGACGGACGGGCCAGCTCCGTCGTCAAGTGGAATGTCACGGCTGTCAGGAAAGATCTATCGTCTAGAGAATATTCATTCACAGAATACGTGGTCATTGGTTCGAAGGAGCAGGTGAAGGAGGGTATAGACTTCCTCTACACACATTTTCGCGAAAGATAGCGCTCGTCGGAGCGGCCGCGAAGAGACAGGGCGATCGGTTCAGGAAGGGCTGCCGCGTCCTCAGGCTCTGGGGAGTCGACAGGTGGGGGATGGGGCGATAGGGTGGCGCGCCTTTGGACGTCCGGTGATGGGGGATTGTGAGTTGGTTGATCTGTCGTCAACTGAGATACCGGACGTGAAGTTCGTCAGACTGCGCAGATTCGAGGACGCCCGCGGCTATTTCTTTGAAACCTGGAACTCGGAGAAGTTTCGGGACGCGGGGCTGCCGGTCGACTTCGTCCAGGACAATCAGGCCGGCAGCGTCGCCGTCGGCACCATGCGCGGCCTGCACTATCAGACCGCCCCGCACGCCCAGGGCAAGCTGATCGGCGTGATCCGCGGCTCGATCTTCGACGTCGCGGTCGACATCCGCCACGGCTCCCCGACCTTCGGCCGTGCGGTCGGGGTGACGCTGACAGCGGCCGAGCCGAGCCGACTCTGGGTCCCGGTCGGCTTCGCCCATGGCTATGTCACGCTCGAGCCGGACACCGAGGTCGTCTACAAGGTCACCTCCGGCTACGCACCGCAGGCCGAGGGAGGCATCCGCTGGGACGACCCGGCGCTCGGCATCGACTGGCCGATCCCGCCCGCCGAGATGATCGTCAACGACCGCGACCGCAGCTGGCCGCGCCTCGCCGACGCCCCCGCCCATTTCCGGTACGGTGCAGCATGACCATCTTCGTGACCGGCGGCGCCGGCTTCATCGGCTCGGCCCTCGTCCGCCAGCTGGTCGCCGACGGCGAGACCGTCGTCACCATCGACAAGCTGACCTATGCCGGCAACCTGGACAACCTGGCCGGGCTGGACGCCACAGGCCGGCACCGTTTCGTCCAGGCCGACATCTGCGACGTCGACGCGATGCAGGCCCTGTTCGCCGAGCACCGCCCGGACATCGTCTATCATCTGGCGGCCGAAAGCCATGTCGACCGGTCGATCGACGATCCGCTGGCCTTCGTCCGCACCAATGTGATGGGCACCGCCAGCCTGCTGACCGCGGCGCTGGGTTACTGGCGCGGCCTGCCGCACGGCAACGGCTTCCGCTTCCTGCACGTCTCGACCGACGAGGTCTATGGCGAGCTGGACGCGACCGGCCTGTTCTCCGAGACCAGCCCCTACCAGCCGAACTCGCCCTATTCCTCCAGCAAGGCCGGCTCCGACCACCTCGCCCGGGCCTGGCACCGCACCTACGGCCTGCCGGTGATGGTATCGAACTGCTCGAACAATTACGGGCCGTACCAGTATCCGGAGAAGCTGATCCCGGTCGTCACCCTGAACGCGCTCGAAGGCAAGCCTTTGCCGATCTACGGCAAGGGCGAGAACGTCCGCGACTGGATCCATGTCGACGACCACGCCGCCGGGCTGCGCGCGATCATCGCCAGGGGACGCCCGGGCGACACCTATCTGATCGGCAGCCGGTCGGAACGGAGCAACATCGACCTGGTCCGCCAGATCTGCAGTATCCTGGACGAGCTGCAGCCGGCGGCGCAGCCCTATGAGAGCCTGATCACCTTCGTCACCGACCGGCCGGGCCACGACGCCCGCTACGCCATCGACCCGACCAAGGCCGAGACCGAGCTGGGCTGGCGCCCGAAGCACAGCCTGGAGCAGGGGCTGCGGGAGACCGTCGCTTGGTACATCGCCAACCGCGACTGGTGCGCCCGGGCGGGCGAGCGCAGCCGCCTCGGCCTCGGCCGCGCGGCATGACGCTCGTCGTCTTCGGCGCCGGCGGCCAGGTCGGGCGCGATCTGACCGAGCTGGCGCAGGCCCGGGGCCTCGCCGTGCGGGCCTTCGCCCGGTCGGAGGTCGACATCACCGACGCCGCCGCGGTCGCCGATGCCGTCCGGGGGGCGGAGTTCGTCGCCAACTGCGCCGCCTACACTGCGGTCGACAAGGCCGAATCCGACCGCGACAGGGCCTTCGCCGTGAACGCGACCGCGCCCGGCCTGATGGCGCGGGCCTGCGCCGAGGCCGGCGCGGTCCTGCTGCACATCTCGACCGACTACGTCTTCCGCGGCGACGGCGACCGGCCGTGGCGCGAGGACGACCCGATCGCGCCACTGTCGGTCTATGGCGAGAGTAAGGCGGCGGGCGAGGCGGCGGTCCGGACGGCGCTGCCGCGCCACGTCATCCTGCGAACCGCCTGGGTCTTCGCCGCGCACGGCCATAACTTCGTGCGCACCATGCTGCGGCTCGGCGCCGAACGGCCGGAGCTGCGCATCGTCGCCGATCAGCGCGGCGGCCCGACCCCGGCCGCCGACATCGCCGCGGCGATCCTGGCGATCCGCGACCGCGTCCTGGCGCCTGGCTTCACCGACTGGGGCACCTTCCACTTCGCCGGCGCCCCCGCCACCACCTGGTACGACTTCGCCGCGGCGATCTTCGCCGAAAGGGCAGGGGCGGCCCCGGTGCTGCACCCGATCGCGACCTCGGACTACCCGACCCCGGCACGGCGACCGTCGAATTCGGTGCTGGATTGCGGCAAGATCGGCCGGGTGTTCGGTCTGGCACAGCCCGATTGGCGGCTCGCGCTGCCCGCCATGGTGCGGTCGCAATAGCGGCGCAGAAGGGCGTGCCGGCCCGGGGCCGCATCGCGTTGGGGGGATGGGTGGCGGATGTTCTGGTGATCGGGCGATCGAGTTTTCTCGCCCGCAGCTTTGTTGAGGCTCACGGCGCCGCCGGCATCCGCCACGCCGCCTGGGCCGATGTGGCGCGGCCGGAGACCTTCGAGGGCATCGGCTGCGTCGTCAACTTCGCCCTCGATCCGCGCTATATGCGCGAGGCCTATGACCCGGCGCTCGACTGCGACCGCACCCTGGCCGAGGCGATCGGCCGGGCCCAGCGCGACGGCCGCATGCCGGCGGACGCGCATGTGGTGATGATCAGCACCCGCAAGGTCTACGGCCCGGCCGGCGACGAGCCTCTGGTCGAGACCCGGACGCCGGCGCCGCAGGACGCCTATGGCCGCAACAAGCTGGTGACCGAGGAGCTGCTGCGGGACCGGTTCGGGCCGAATCTCACCATCCTGCGCCTGTCCAACATCTTCGGCTTCGAGGATGTGCCGGGCCGCCGCACCTTCCTCGGGATGCTGCTGCGGTCGCTGCGCGGGGAAGGGGTGATCCGCTACGACCTGAGCCCCTTCACGCTGAAGGACTTCCTGCCGGTCGACGCCTTCGTGGCGGCGTTGGCCGAGGTGGTGCGGGCGCGGCCCGGCGGCCTGTTCAATCTCGGCTCCGGCGTGGCGCTCGAGATCGGCTGGCTGGCGATGTGGATCCTCGAAGGCTACGGCCGCGGCAGCCTCAGCATCATCGATCCGTCCATTCGCGATGAATTCACGATAAACGTGGATCGCTTCGTCGCGCGGTTCGGCCCTGTCGCCGATCGCGAGGACATCCGTGCGGCCTGCCTGGCCATTGGAAGGAGACTTGGGGCTTGAACAAGATCGTGATCACCGGTGCCGCCGGTTTCCTCGGCTCGCATCTCGCCGACCTGTTCGTGGCGCGGTATCCGGAGGCTCGCTTCGTCTTCTTCGACAAGATGACCTATTCGGCGGATATCGAGAACATCGTGCACCATCTGCACGACCGCCGGCGCCAGCTGCTGGTGGGTGACATCTGCGATCCCGAGTTCTGCCGTCAGGCGACGGCGGGGGCCGATCTGGTGATCCATGCGGCGGCCGAGAGCCATGTCGACCGGTCGTTCATGAACGCGACCCGCTTCGTCCACACCAACGTCTTCGGCACCCACACGCTGCTCGAGGCATGCCGGATGAACCAGGTGCCGCGGATCATCCACGTCTCCACCGACGAGGTCTATGGCGAGGTGCTGGAGGGCGAGGTCGACGAGGATACGATCCTCAACCCGACCAACCCCTATTCGGCGTCGAAGGCGGCGGCGGAGATGATGGTCCGCAGCCTGATCCACTGCTACAAGATGCCGATCCTGATGATCCGCGGGAACAACATCTTCGGCGCCCGCCAGTATCCGGAGAAGATCATCGCCCGCTTCTGCCTGCGCCTGGTGCGCGGCGAGAAGCTGCCGATCCACGGCAACGGCAGCAATGTCCGCCACTATCTGGCGGCACAGGACATGGCCGAGGCGATCGCCCTGATCAACGAGCTCGGCGAGATCGGGCAGGTCTACAACATCGGCTCGGACGAGGAGTACACCAACCTGCAGGTCACGCAGATGATCTGCGACGCCTTCGGCGTCCGGATGCAGGAGGTGGTCGAGTTCGTCGAGGACCGGCCGTTCAACGACCGGCGCTACTCGATCTCCTCCCAGAAGCTGCGCAGCCTGGGCTGGGCGCCGCGGCGCCGCTTGGCCGAGGAGATCCCGGCCATCGCCCAGTGGTATCGCGACAACGCCAAGCGTTACGAGTGGGACGAGGTCTGACCGCCTGACGGAACGCGCCCGGCCGCGAGGCCGGGCGCTCGGGGCGATCAGGACGGATCGACCCAGAAGGTATCGGGGCGGTAGATGCCGAAATGCGCCCCGGGATCCCAGGAGAAGATGCCCTTCTCCGGCACGTTGTGCAGCCGGGCCTTGACCACGATCGGCTGCAGCACGCCCTGGACGGTGCCGATCGAGGTCACCTGGTCGGCCTGGATCCTGAGCATTTCACGGGTGATGGCGTCGCGCCGGCCCTGGTCGGTGGTGCCGCGCCATTCGTCGTAGAGGGCCATCAGCTTCTCGCCGAATTCGAGGTCCGGCTTCTCGCCGGCGCCGCCCTTGGTCTGCACGTACTGGCCCCATTTCGGGTATTGCAGCCAGTTCTGGTCGACCGGCGCCAGCTGCGACGGCACGGTCGTCGGCGTGATCAGGCCGTTGTCCCAGCCCATCCACACCGACATCACCACGTCGCCGGCGAAGATCCGCTGCAGGAACACGTCGCGCTGCGACTGGGCGGTGTGCAGCGCCACGCCGATCTTGGCCCAGCTCTCGCGGATCAACTGCAGGATGTCGGTCTCGAGGGTGCGCTCGCCGGCGCTCTCGACCACGATCTCCAGCCGCTTGCCGTTCGGCATCAGCCGAATGCCGTCGCCGTCGCGCTTCGACAGGCCGATCTCGTCCAGCAAGGCGTTGGCCTTCTCCGGGTCGAACGTGGCCCATTCGGTCGCCAGCGTTTCGTCGTAATAGGGGGATTCCGGCAGAACCGTGTTCTGGCCCGGCCGGGCCTGGCCGAAGAACACGGTCTGGTTGATCTCGTCGCGGTCGATGCCGAGCGACAGGGCGCGGCGGAAGCGGACGTCGCGGTTGAGAGTCCGCCAGTCCTTGTCGTTGCAGTTCAGGTTCGGGTAGAGCGCGACCTCCGAGCCGAGGGCGGTCGGCCACAGCCGCACCTTGTAGCCGCCGGCCTGCTCTCCCGCCTTGAGGAAGCTGATGTTGTCGAAGCGCAGGCCGCGGGCCTGAAGGTCGGAGTCCCCGGTGCCGGCCTTGGCCGGGATCAGCGAGCCCTCGACCACGTTGACGACGACGCGGTCGAGATAGGGCAGTTGCCGGCCCTGGCTGTCGACTCGGTGATAATAGGGGTTGCGGACGAAGACGAAGCGTTCCGCCGGGCTCTTGGTGGTGTTGATCCAGGGCTCGAGCTGCGGCAGCTCCGGGTTGGCCGCGTCGATCAGCTTGCTGCGCTGGGTGTACAGGGCGACCCAGTTGCGGGCGCCGGCTTCCTTGACCTTGGCCTCCAGCGCCGCCGCATCGGCATATTTCTTGTGGAACTGCTTCAGATAGTGCGCCGGCGCGAAGATGTAGAGCGGGCTGGCGCCGGCGATCGCCGGCAGGAACTCCGGGTTCGGCTTGGACCAGGAATAGCGGACCGTGAACGGGTCCGGGAACTCGACCTTCGGCAGCTCGCCGTCGACCAGCAGGCGTGAATCCGGGCCGTAGGGCATCAGCTCCTTGTCCAGCGACACGTCCTCCCAGAAATAGCGGAAGTCGTCACTGGTGAAGGGCTGGCCGTCGGACCATTTGTGGCCGGGCCGCAGATGCAGGGTGAAGACCTTCTCGCCCTCGACCTCGACCGACTGCAGGATGTCCGGATGCAGCTTGAAGTCCGGGCCGTAGCCGACCAGCCGGGCATAGCTGTAGGTGTTCATGATCCGGATGTCGCGGGCCCGGCCGGCCATCCAGCTGATCTCGCCGCCCTGGCGGCCCGGCTGCTTGCCCTCCGCCGCCATGTCGACCACGACCGGGGCCTCGGGCACCCGCTGGGTTACCGGCGGCAGCTTGCCGGCCGCCACGTCCTGCTCGTACAGCGGCGTCTCGACCAGCGTCAGCGAAGCGGCGCCGGCCGGGACGGCAGCGGCAAGCGCGACGGCAGCCGCAGCGGCCGCGGCCAATCGGAAAATCCAGGTCATCTGCCTACCCTGTTGTGGGTTTTTTGATCGTTCCCTCGAAGGCCGGCAGTATCGGCCGGTCGGGGGCGGATTGTGAAGCCCGACAATTGGGGCAGGGCGGTGTCGTGCCCATCCGGCCTCTTTCCGTCGCTCCACCGGAACGGAACGGCCCTTCGGAAAGTCATTCCAGATGAGTCCGCTTGCGGCCGCAGACCTTCGACGGAGGCACCGACATGTCGAATTCGATCTGGAAGCGATACGGCTATGGATGGGTGACGCTCGGCTTCTTCGTCATCTCCCTTGTCGGGCACTGGCTGTTCGGGTGGTTCGCCTATGTCGACGAACAGCGGCAGCACGGGACTGCGCCGGAGATCGGGGCCTATGTGGTCGAGATGTCCCGCGACACGCTGGAGAACTGGCAGTCGGAGTTCCTGCAGCTGCTCTGGCAGATCGGCGGCCTCGCCTTCCTCCTCTATGTCGGCTCGCCGCAGTCGAAGGAGGGCGACGACCGGATGGAGGCCAAGCTCGACGCAATCCTAGCCTCGGTGGAGCCGGAGCGGGCCGATGCCATCATCGACGAGATCGATCGCGAATATACGGGCCGGCACACCGATCCGCGCTGGAGCCGGCTGGCCGCGTCGGTCGCCCGGTCGCACCGGGGTGGTGCGGGGCGGTGACGGGCAGGCCCGTTGCTCAACCGCCTTCGCGATAGTTCCTGCGGACCGCCTCCTGCGATGCCCGCTCGACCTCGCGGCTGCGGCGGCGGTAGCGCCATTGCATGGTGCCGTAGATCAGGCCCGCGGCCAGGACCACCACCAGCAGCACGTCGACCACGAGCCACAGCCATCCGCCGATATCCATGGTGACCTTCCACCGTGATCCGGGAGGGTGGCCCGACGGCCGCCCCTCTCAGATCGACGCTCCCGACCACGGATCGGTTCCCTGGGACCGGCCGGGAGCGCCGCGGGATCAGCCTTCGGACAGGACCCGCAGCGCCTCGTCGGCCACGACCTGCTCCTCGTCGGTCGGGATGACCAGCACGGCGACAGCGCTGCCGGGGGCGTCGATCCGGCCCGGACCGGCCTCCTCGGCGATCCGCACGCCGAGCCAGCCGAGATGGCGGCAGATCCGGGCGCGGATCTCCGGCTGGTGCTCGCCGATGCCGGCGGTGAAGACGATGGCGTCGAGCCCGCCGAGCGTGACGGCGAGCGCCGCCGCCGCCTGGGCGATGCGGAACGTGAAGATCTCGACCGCCTCGCGCGCCGCCGGGTCGTCGCTGGCCAGCAGCTCCCGCGTGTCGCCGCTGGTCCCGGACAGGCCGAGCAGGCCGGAGCGGCGATAGAGCAGGTCCGACACCTCCTCGACCCGCATGCCGCCCGGGCCGAGCAGATGCAGCAGCACCCCGGCGTCGAGCGCGCCGGGCCGCGTCGCCATCGGCACCCCGTCGAGCGCCGAGAAGCCCATCGTCGTCTCGACGCTGGCGCCGTCCCGCAGGGCGCAAAGGCTGGCGCCGCTGCCGAGATGGGCTACCACGACCCGCCCGGCCGCGAGCTGTGGATAGGCGCGACGCAGCGCGCTCGCGATGAACTGGTAGGACAGGCCATGGAAGCCGTAGCGCTTGATCCCCTGGTCGTGCATCGCCCGGGGCAGGGCGAAGCGGCGCACCAGATCGGCCTGCCCGGCATGGAAGGCGGTGTCGGAGGAGGCGGTCTGGACGATGTCGGGCCGCAGCGCGCCCACCGCCTCGATCAGCCGCAGCGCCGGCGGCTGGTGCAGCGGCGCCAGCGGTACCAGCGCCTCCAGCCCGGCGAACACCTCCTCGGTGACGCGGACCGGCCCGGTGAAGCCCTCGCCGCCATGCACCACCCGATGGCCGGCCAGGGCGAGGCCGGCGAGGCCGAGCCGGTCCTCCAGCACGCGCAGGCAGCCGCCGAGCACGGCCCCGAGGTCCTTCGCATCCGCGACGCCGATCTCGGCCGTCCCGGATGCGCCCTCCGCCTCGAGGCGCAGCGCCAGCGGCTGTGCCTTCAGGTCGAGCACGGCCTTGGCGCGACGCGCCGCCCGGCCGTCCCGGGCCTCGAACAGGCCGAGCTTGATCGAGGAGGAGCCCGCGTTGAGGGCGAGGATTCCGGTCGGCATGGCGCTCAGTCGAACGGCGCCGCGGTGCCGCGGCCGGGCCAGCTCCAGTCGGCGATGTCGGGCATGTCGCGGCCGTGCTGCCGGACGTAATCGTGATGCTCCGCCAGCCGGTCCTGGAACCGTTGCCGCGCCCGGTCGCCCTCGGCGCCGAGCTGCAGCCGGTCGATTGCGGCGATCGCCAGGTGGAAGCGGTCCAGCGCGTTCAGCACCACCATGTCGAAGGGCGTGGTGGTGGTGCCTTCCTCGCGATAGCCGTGGACGTGGATATTGTCGTGGTTGGTCCGCTTATAGGTCAGGCGGTGGATCAGCTGCGGATAGCCGTGGAAGGCGAAGATCACCGGCCTGTCCCGGGTGAACAGGGCGTCGAACTCCTCCTCCGGCAGCCCGTGCGGGTGGTGTTCCTTCGGCTGCAGCGCCATCAGGTCGACGACATTGACCAGCCGGATGCGCAGCCGTGGCAGATGCTCGCGCAGCAGCGACACGGCGGCGGCGGCCTCCAGCGTCGGCACGTCGCCGGCGCAGGCCAGCACCACGTCGGGGTCGCCGTCGCCCTCGTTGCTGGCCCAGCCCCAGCGGCCGATGCCGGCGGCGCAATGGGCGGCGGCCTGGTCGATGTCCAGCCACTGGGGCGAAGGCTGCTTGCCGGCGACGATGACGTTGATGCGGTTGTACGTTCTGAGGCAGTGGTCGGTCACCATCAGCAGCGTGTTGGCGTCGGGCGGCAGATAGACCCGGACGATGTCGGCCTTCTTGTTGACGACGTGGTCGATGAAGCCCGGGTCCTGGTGGCTGAAGCCGTTGTGGTCCTGCCGCCAGACATGCGAGGTCAGCAGGTAGTTCAGCGACGAGATCGGCTGCCGCCAGGGCAGGTCGCGCGACACCTTCAGCCATTTCGCGTGCTGGTTGACCATCGAATCGACGATGTGGATGAAGGCCTCGTAGCAGGAGAACAGGCCGTGCCGGCCGGTCAGGAGATAGCCTTCGAGCCAGCCCTGGCACAGATGCTCGCTCAGCACCTCCATCACCCGGCCCTCGGGGGAAAGGTGCACGTCCTCGGGCAGGATCGGCTGCATCCACACCCGCTCGGTCGCCTCGAACACGGCGTCGAGGCGGTTGGAGACGGTCTCGTCCGGGCCCATCAGGCGGAAGTTGTCCGGATTCAGCCGGATGACGTCGCGCAGCAGCTTGCCCATGGCGCGGGTCGCCTCGCCGCGGCTGCCGCCGGGGTGCGGCACGTCGAGGGCGAAGCCGCGATAGTCGGGAAGCTCCAGCTCCCGGCGCAGCCGCCCGCCATTGGCATGCGGGTTGGCCCCCATGCGCCGGTCGCCCTGCGGCGCCAGCGCCTGCAGCTCCGGCACCAGCCGGCCGGTCCCGTCGAACAGCTTCTCCGGCCGATAGCTGCGCATCCAGGCCTCGAGCTGGGCGAGATGCGCCGGGTTCTTGGCCAGGCCGTCGAGCGGCACCTGATGCGACCGCCAGAAGCCTTCGGTCTTCAGGCCGTCGACCTCCTTCGGGCCGGTCCAGCCCTTGGGCGTGCGCAGGATGATCATCGGCCAAGGCGGCCGCGCCGTGCCGTCGGCCTGCGTGCCCTCGCGGATCTCGCGGATCCGGTCGACGACGGTGTCGAGCGTGGCCGCCATCGCCTGGTGCGTCGGCATCGGATCCGACCCCTCGACGAAATAGGGCTCGTAGCCGAAGCCCTGGAACAGGCGCAGCAGCTCCTCATCCGTCATCCGGCCGAGGAGGGTCGGGTTGGCGATCTTGTAGCCGTTCAGATGCAGGATCGGCAGCACGGCGCCGTCGACCCGCGGGTTCAGGAACTTGTTGGAATGCCAGGAGGCGGCCAGCGGCCCGGTCTCGGCCTCGCCGTCGCCGACCACGCAGGCGACGATCAGCTCCGGGTTGTCGAGCGCCGCGCCATAGGCATGGGCCAGGGCGTAGCCCAGCTCGCCGCCCTCATGGATCGACCCCGGCGTCTCCGGCGCCGCGTGGCTCGGGATGCCGCCGGGGAAGGAGAACTGGCGGAACAGCCGGCGCATGCCCTCCCGGTCCTGCCCGACCTCCGGATAGATCTCGGAATAGGTGCCTTCGAGCCAGGTGTTCGCGACCACCGCCGGCCCGCCATGGCCGGGGCCACAGATGAAGATCATGTCGAGATCTTCGCGGGCGATCACCCGGTTGAGATGGGCGTAGATGAAGTTCAGCCCCGGCGTCGTGCCCCAATGGCCCAGCAGCCTGGGCTTGACGTGCTCGATCGCGAGAGGCTGTTCCAGAAGCGGGTTGTCGAGCAGATAGATCTGCCCGACCGACAGGTAGTTCGCCGCGCGCCAATAGGCGTCGAGCAGTTCCAGCCCCTGGTCTTCGGCCTGATGTTCCATCATCTCGCCCACCCCTCTGCGATTGACCTGACCAGCGTGGCGCCGTCCTGGGCGGCCGCGTTTGAGGCAGCGCAAGGCGCTCCCGCGCGGGTCGTGCCGCCGTCATCGCAGCAATAGAGGCAGCCGTGATTCCGGTCCCCGCGATGCGACCAATTTTCCGCGCGGGCGGCCGCGGCCGGGCCGGAACGGCCCGTCGGCGGGCGCTGTTGCCGGGTTGACATCCTGACATCAATGCCAGCCACGGAGAAGCGCGATGGCCCGCCCGACTGCCGGCGACGTCCTGGTCGAAACCCTGGTCGATTGGGGGGTGGACACCGTCTTCGGCATCCCCGGCGACGGCATCAACGGCGTGATGGAGGCGCTCCGCACCCGGCAGGACCGGATCCGCTTCATCCAGGTGCGGCACGAGGAAGCGGCCGCCTTCGCCGCCTGCGCCTATGCCAAATGGACCGGCCGGCTGGGCGTCTGCCTCGCCACCTCCGGCCCCGGCGGCATCCATCTGCTGAACGGCCTCTACGACGCCAAGCTGGACGGGCAGCCGGTGCTGGCGATCACCGGGCTGCAGTTCCACGACCTGATGGACACCTTCACCCAGCAGGACGTGGACATGGACCGGCTGTTCGCCGACGTCGCCGCCTACAACGTCCGGATCATGGGGCCGGCCCATGTCGAGAACGCGGTCGAGCTGGCGTGCCGGACGGCGCTGGCCTATCGCGCCGTGTCGCATGTCACCATCCCGGCCGACATCCAGTCGCAGCCGGTCGAGGCGCGGACGCGGTCGGAGCGCAACGTGCCCGGCCATGTCTCCGACGTGATGGCCGTTTCGGCCCAGATGCCGAGCGAGGACCAGCTGGCGCGGGCGGCCGCGATCCTGAACGCCGGGAAGAGGATGGCGATCCTGGCCGGCCGCGGCGCGCTCGGCGCGCGGGAGGCGCTGGAGGCGGTGGCCGAGCGCCTCGGCGCCCCGGTGATCAAGCCGCTGCTGGGCAAGGGCGCGCTGCCGGACGACAGCCCCTATTCGACCGGCGGCATCGGCCTGCTCGGCACCCGGCCGTCGCAGGAGGCGCTGGAGGAATGCGACACGCTGCTGATCGCCGGCAGCGCCTTCCCCTATATCGAATACTACCCGCGGCCGGGGCAGGCGCGGGCGGTGCAGATCGACCTGAACCCCCAGCGCATCGGCCTGCGCTACCCGGTCGAGGCCGGGCTGGTCGGCGATACGCGCAAGGTGCTGGAGGCGCTGCTGCCCCGGCTGCAGCACCGCGAGGACCGCTCCTTCCTCGCCAAGGCGCAGGCCGGGATGCAGGAGTGGAACGCGCTGATGGTCGAGCGCGGCACACGGCAGGACAAGCCGATGAAGCCGCAGGTGGTGGCGCATGAGCTGGACAAGCTGCTGCGCCACGACGCGATCATCGCCACCGATTCCGGCACCGTCACCACCTGGGCGGCGCGGCACCTGACGATCCGGGACGGGATGATGTTCTCCTGCTCCGGCACCCTGGCCTCGATGGCCTGCGGCCTGCCCTATGCCATCGCGGCGGCGGTGGCCCATCCGGGCCGGCAGGTGGTGTGCTTCATCGGCGACGGCGGCCTGACCATGCTGATCGGCGAGCTGGCGACCTGCGTGAAATACGGGCTCGATATCAAGATCGTGGTGATCAAGAACAACGCTCTCGGCCAGATCAAGTGGGAGCAGATGGTGTTCCTGGGGAACCCGGAATATGCCTGCGAGCTGGAGCCGGTCGATTTCGCCGCCGTGGCGCGGGGCTTCGGCATCCCGGGCTACACGGTGGACGACCCGGCCCGCTGCGGCGAGGTGCTGCGCCAGGCGATGGCGGCGCCCGGCCCGGCGCTGGTCGAGGCGGTGGTCGACCCGCATGAGCCGCCGATGCCGGCCAAGGCGACGCTGAGGCAGGCGGCGCATCTGGCGGAGGCGCTGGCGCGCGGCACGCCGGCGCGGCGAAAGATCGCGATGACCGTGGCCTCCGACACCGTGAGGGAGCTGGTCTAGGCGAAGATCGCGACCAGCAGGATCAGGAGCAGAACCAGCAGGCCGGCGAGGATTGCCAGCGTCGAGCGTTGGCGGCCCTCCTGCTCCGGCCCGCGCGCCAGGCTGACGTCGAGCGCGCTTTCGATCGCCCGGCGGCCCTCGGGCTCGTCTCGCACGGGCTGGTCCGCGGCGTCCGGCGGCGCGCGGCGCGGCGTCTCCGCATCCGACATCATGTCTCGCCTCCATCGGCAAGCCTATGGATGGACAGGAAATGGCCGCCGCTGCGCCGGGGTTCCGCCCGGAACGGCGGCGGCGGCCGCGCCGTTGCCCAGGCAGCAACCGGTGAGGGAGCCAGCGATGGCGACGATGAGATCCGTCCGAATCCATGAGTTCGGCGGCCCGGAGGTGCTGGCGGTCGAGGAGATCGCGACGCCGCATCCAATGGCCGGCGAGGTCCTGGTCCGCGTGCATGCGGCCGGCGTGAACCCGGTCGACTACAAGGTCCGCTCGGGCCAGTACCCGCCGGTCGGGCGGGACCGGCTGCCGGTCGTGCTGGGCCGCGACATCGCCGGCGAGGTGGTGGAGAGCGGCGGCGGCCGCGGCGACCTGCCGGCGGTCGGCGACCCGGTCTACGCCATGCTGGGCCCGGACCGCGGCGGCTATGCCGATTACGCGGTGGTGAAGTCCGAGGAGGTGGCGCCGAAGCCCGAGGGGCTGAGCGATGCCGAGGCCGCGGCGGTGCCGCTGGCCGCGCTCACCGCCTGGCAGGGGCTGTTCGACCATGGCGGCCTGCAGCCGGGGCAGCGGGTGCTGATCCATGGCGGGGCGGGCGGTGTCGGCCATTTCGCCGTCCAGTTCGCCAAGGCCCGCGGCGCCTTCGTCGCCACCACCGTCTCCGGCGACGACCTGGCCTTCGCGCATGAGCTCGGCGCCGACCAGGCGGTCGACTACAAGGCCGACCGGTTCGAGGATCGGGTCGAGCCGGTCGATATGGTGTTCGACCTCGTCGCCGGCGAGACCCAGGACCGGTCCTGGGCCGTACTCAAGCCCGGCGGCATCCTGGTCTCGACCCTGGGGCGGCCGCCGGAGGAGAAGGCGCGGGCGCACCGGGCGCGCGGGGCCGGCTACATGGTGCAGCCCAACGGCCGGCAGCTCGACGAAATCCGCCGGCTGATCGAGGACCGCCAGGTAAGGCCGGTGGTCGGGGCGGTGCTGCCGCTGAAGGAAGCCTCGGCCGCGCATGAGCGGCTGGAGCGGCACCGCCTGCGCGGCAAGCTGGTGCTGGAAGTCGCGACTGATGGCGCGCCGGCGGCCGGGGCCTGACCGTCCGATCAGGCCCCCGTCATCGCCGATCTCAGTGGCGGACGAATTTGAAGAAGCGGCTGACGTGGCCGTCGGCGGTGCGGTCCTGGTACAGGAAGGTCAGGTTGGCTTCGTCGAACTTGTCGAAGAACTCCTCCCAGGAGATCTCCTCCAGCGACTCCTCCCGCTTCTGGCCGTCGCCGACGAAGTCGAAGCGCAGGATTCCCGCCTCTTCGCCGCCGCGCTCCGTGCCGCGGACGGTGGTCGGGACGGCGCCGCGCTGCTCCGCCCAGCGGCGGATGGTGTCGTGGTCGCGCGTCTCCTGCGCTTCGGTCCTGCCGCTCTGGTGCTGGGTGGCCATGGGAACCTCCGTTCTCTCGGATCACTCCAGGGCAATGGCGAGGGGCGCGGGCCGGTTCCGGCCGGTCAGAAGAACACGGAGCGGCCGGTGTCCGGCGCGATCTCGCCGGGCGCGGCGTGGACCGCCAGCAGCCCCTGCCGCTCGCCGCCACCGCTGCGGCCGGTCACGGTGATCTCGACGCCGCCCTCGCCGTCGAACAGCTCTTCGTTCCAGCGCATCCAGGCCCGGTCGACCGTCTCGATCCCGTTCGGGAAGGCGACGGCCAGCAGGGCCTCGCGGTGCCGGGACAGGGCGCTGACCAAATCCTCGCCCTGGATCTCGACGGGGTCGCCTGCGGGATTGTCGACACGCCAGCTCTGCATGATCGGCCTCCTCGGTGTTGGTGCCTACAGCATCGGCCGCCCGCCGGTCACCGCCAGCACGGCGCCGGTGATGTAGCTCGCCTCCGGCGACGCCAGCAGGACATAGGCGGGGGCCAGCTCTGCCGGCTGCGCGGCGCGGCCGAGCGGGGTGTTCGAGCCGAAGCTCTCGACCCTCTCCGGCGGCATGGTCGACGGGATCAGCGGCGTCCACACCGGCCCCGGCGCCACGCAGTTCACGCGGATTCCCTTCTCGGCCAGCAGCTGCGCGAGGCCGGCGGTGAAGTTGGCGATCGCGCCCTTGGTCGTCGCATAGGGCAGCAGGGTGGGCGACGGCGATTTCGAATTGATCGAGGAGGTGTTGACGATGGCGCTGCCCGGCTTCATGTGCGGCACCGCCGCCTTCGACAGATAGAACTGGCTGTGGATGTTGGTGCGGAAGGTGTGGTCCCACTCCTCGGCGGTGATCTCCTCGATCGTCTCATGGGTCATCTGGTAGGCGGCGTTGTTGACCAGGATGTCGATCCGGCCGAGATCCCGAAGCGTCCGTTCCACCAGCATCCGGCAGTGGTTCTCGTCGCCGACGTCGCCGGCGACGGTGACGGCGCGGCGGCCCGCCTTGATCACCCACTCCGCTGTCTCATGGGCGTCGTCATGCTCGTCGAGATAGGAGATCAGCACATCGGCGCCTTCGCGGGCGAAGGCGATGGCGACCGCGCGCCCGATGCCGGAATCCGCGCCGGTGATCAGGGCGACCCGTCCCTCCAGCTTGCCGCTGCCGCGATAGCTCTCCTCGCCGTGATCGGGGCGAGGGGTCATGGCCGCGGTCTCGCCCGGCGGCCGTTGCTGCTGCTTCGGCTGCGGCGGGGTCGGGCCGGCGGTCTTCGGGTCGGTCATGGCGCTCTCCGTCTCGGCCGGGGTGCTTCTCCCTGGTCAATGGCGGCGGAAAGCGTGGCGTTCCGGGATAGGCACAGCGTACCGGACCCCGAACGGCTTCTGAGGCGCCGGGCCGGCTTCTGCTCGATGGTCGGAGAATTGAATGGTGCCGAAGCGGGGATTTGAACCCCGGACCTACTGATTACGAATCAGTTGCTCTACCCCTGAGCTACTTCGGCGCCGCAGGGCGCGCACCCTATACAGGGCGCGCGCCGCAGCGTCAACCGGCGGTGGCGGCGGGAACCACCGCGCCGGCACTCGTCCCGGCCGGTGGCACCGGCGCGGGCAGCAGGGCGTCGATCTCGACCGGCACCGGGGCCAGGCCGCGGGCCGGGCCGGGGATGCGCCAGGCCAGCGTGTCGAAGCCGTGGCAATGGTCGCACAGCGCCGTCCAGCGCTCGGCCTGGGCGCCGCAAGAATCGCACTCCCAGACCTCGTCCGGGGCCGCCGTCTGCGCCTTGGCCAGCCAGCTGCGCGCCGCGATCGGGTCGTTGCGCTCCGCCGTCTCCAGATCGGCCAGGAGGCGGTAGACGCGGCGCGACGGCGCCACCTGCTCGGCCTTCAGCAGATGGGTGCGGGCGCTGCCCCAGAGCTGGGCCGACAGCTCGGCCTCGGCCAGCATCAGGAGGCCGGTCGCCGAATCCGGCCGCAGCCGCACCAGCTTCTCCAGCCGCTTGACCTTGAGCAGCGTGCCCTCGTCGGCCGGGCCCAAGGCGGCATAGGCGCGGGCGATCTCCGGATGCGGCACGCGGCCCCAGCTCTTCTCCAACAGGCGCGTGGCCTGGCTGTCGCGGCCGGTCAGCTGCAGCAGGCGGCTTTCCTGCAGCGCCGCCGGCACGAAGTCCGGCTCCAGTCCCACCGCCTTGTGGGCGAAGTCCAGCGCCTGGGACAGGTTGCCCGCGGCCTCGGCCTCGCGGCTGCGCTCGACCAGGATCCGGGTCTTGTAGCGGCGCCCGTCCTCGGCCGAGATCGCCTTGACCCGCACCGAATGGGCGAGGCTGAGCTGGGCGTCGGCCCAGCGCTGCTGCGCCACCTCCAGGTCGAAGCAGGCGCGGTGGGTCCAGGCTGCGTCCGGCCGCAGCGACCGGGCGCGCTGCGCCATCTCCAGCGCCTGCATGGACTCCTTGTTGCGCAGCGACTGGTTCAACAGGCCGCGCAGGCCCAGGAACTCCATGTCCGGCCGCTGCAGCATCGCCTCGAAATAGCGGGTGGCGGCGGTGTCGTCGCCGGCCAACTGCGCCGCCTGGGCCGACAGCAGCAAGGTCAGCGGCGGCTCGTCCAGCAGCACGTCGGCCTTGCGGGCGAAGCGCCGCGCCGCCTCGGCGTCGCCGGCGGCGACCGCGACCATGCCGCGGGTCAGGGCGCGATAACCCTTCTCGCGCCGGGCGAAGCGGCGGTTCTCGACGAAGCGGCCCGGAGCCCGGCGCAGCGAGCGCCAGAAGCGGTACAGATAGGCCGCCAGCAGCATCAGCGCCGCCGCGGCCGCCACCAGCACGGCGACCGAGGTCTCGATCACCCGGCCCTGCCACTGGATCTCGACATGGCCCGGCCGGTCGGCCAGCCAGACCGCGACCGCGATCAGGATGGCGAGCTTGAGGGCGTAGAGCAGCAGACGCTTCATGGCGCCTTCGGGGGCTGGGTGTCGGCGGGCTTGGCTTCGACGTCGCCGGCCGCGGCGTCGCTCGCCGCCGCCAGGCGCTGCACCGCCAGCGCGGACAGGCTCTGCAGCGCTGATTCCGCCGCGAGCCGGGCTTCGGCCTGGCCGCGCCATGCCGCCATGGCCGAGGCGGCGGGGCCGGCCAGCGCCTTGACCGCGTCGACCGCGCCGGCCAGGTCGCCGCGCTGCAGCCGGCCCTCGGCCCGGGCCAGCACCGCGTTGGTGTCGTTGCCTTCGACCTCGCCCGGGGCCGGGCGGACCGTGACCAGGTCCTGCACCACCGCCAGGCTGCGGTCGACCCAGTCGCCGCTCTGCGGCTGATCGGCCTTGCGCGCCGCCTCCGCCGCCTGGGCGAAGCCGGTGGCCAGGGCGGCGCGGCTCGGCACCCCCTTCGCCGCCGGCTCCAGCGCCGTCACGGCGCCGGCCAGGGCCGGGTCGGCCTGCGCCAGGCCGCGCAGCAGGGCCAGGGTCTCGTCCAGCGGCGCGCCGGTGTCCAGCGCGCTGCGCAGCTGGCCGGCGGCCAGGCTCAGCGCCTGGGCGCCGGTGTCGCTGCTGCGCAGCCGTTCGACCGTCGTCTTGACCGCATCGACCTGCTGCTGCAGCGCCGCCAGGGTCGAGCCGCTGGCCTGGGTGCCGGAGGACAGGGTGGCGACGGTGTCGCTCAGCGTCTTCACCGCGGCCTGGGCCGATTCCAGCGCCGCGACCCGGGCCTCCAGCGCCGCCACGGCCTCCGGGGCGGGCGCGGCCGGGGCAGGGGCCGGCTGCTGTTGGGATTGTTGCGGCTGGGCCTCCGGCTGGCCCTGCGGCGCCGTGCCGGCCAGCTGGTCCAGCTTCTGCTGCAGCGCGTCGACCCGGGCGGCCAGGTCGGCGCGGCCCTTCTCGATCGCCGCGGGGTCGAGCGGGCCGCCCGGCGGCTTCTCCAGCGCCTCGACGCGCTTGCCGAGTCCGTCGATCGCCTCGGAGATGCCGGACGGGAAGTCGGCCAGCCGCTTCTCGATGAAGGCGACCCGGTCGCTCAGCGTCGGCGAGCCTTGCGGGGCGGGTGGCGGCGCCGTCGGGCCGAACAGCTTCGGCGACCAGATCGGCGCAGTCGCGGACACGGCGGCGAAGACGATGGCGACGCCAGCGGCGGTCCAGGCCGAGCGCGCGACGTTGCCCGGCGGCTCGGCCGGGGGCGGCGGCGGCAGGGGCGGGGGGCCGACGCGCGGCGGGCCGGGCGGGGTCTCGGGCTCGGACAGCTCGGCCGATTCCACGGCGCCCTCCTCGGGCGTGGCCGGGCGGGTCCGCGCCAGCTCGGCCGGGTCCAGCGTGATGCCGTGGGTCTTGGCCGCCGCCAGGATGTCGGCGTGGCGCTGCTCGGGGATGGCGTTGCGCCGCTTCCAGCCCTGCACCGTGGTCACCGGCACGGTCAGCTTCGCCGCCATCGGGCGGATGCCGCCGAAGGCCTCGATCACGCGCTCGGTCGGGGTCAGCGCCTCGCCGCCTTCGCCCGGAAGCCCGAGGCTATCCTCGGCCGGCGGGGCGGCGGGCTCGCCGGCCTTCTCCTCGGAGGAACCCGGCTGAGCCTGGGGGGTGGCCGACGCGTCGTCCGGCTGCTGGGACTCAGGGCCCGAGGGCGCTGCTTCGCCTGGCTTGTCGGGGGTCGGGTCCATACCGTTCGCCGTCCTCGTCTCTTGCTCAGCGGGAAATTCGGAAAGCCGCGCCAGTAGCGACGGCGAATCCGGCCTGTCCGCGATTCGCACCGCCCGCCACGGCGACGGATCCAGCGCCTGGGCGACGGCCGGGCTCAGGCAGACCGCCGTCAGCCCGGCGAGGCGATGGGTCAGGTCGACCCGGGCGGCGAGGGTAGCAAAGACCTTCGCCGTGCGGGGAGAGAAAAACACCACCCCCGCCAGCCGCGGATCGGCCAGGGCCTCCACCGCCGCGGGGGGCAGCTCGGCCGCCGGCCGGGCGCGGTACAGCACGATCCGGCGCACCGTGAAGCCGGCGGGGGAGAGCAGGGCGGACAGGTCGCGCGCCACGTCCTCGCCCGAAGGGTGCAGCAGCACCCCGGCCGCGGGATCCAGCCGGGCGCGGGCCAGCTCGGCCAGGTCGGCGCCGTCGCCGGCGGCGCTGGCGACCTCTTGGAAGCCCAGCATCCGCGCCAGCTCGGCAGTGGCGTCGCCGACCGCCAGCACCGGCAGGTCGCGCCGCGCTACCCGCCGGGCGAAGGCGTCGATGCCGTTGCGGCTGGTGGCCAGCACCGCCTGCACGTCGTCGAGCGCGATCGGGCCGGGGGCGACCGGCTCGATCTCCAGCACCGGCGCGATCACGGGGTCGAGGCCGCGGTCGCGCATCGCCTCGGCGAAGCGCTCGGCCTCCTCCAGCGGCCGGGTGACCAGCCAGCGCGTCATCGGGCCGCCTCCATCACCGCCCCGTCATCCGGCCAGGAAGCGCGGGCCGATGCGGCGGCGTAGGGCCTCGCCGGCCTCGCGGCCCAGCCGCTCCGCCTCGTCGCGCCGGCCGCTGCGCCGGTCCTCGCGCATCTCGGTGCCGTCCGGCAGGGCGACGCGGGAGACCAGGGTCAGCGTGTCCCCCGGTCCCAGCTCCGCCAGCGCCGCGATCGGGGTGCGGCAGCTGCCGTCCAGCGCCGCCAGCAGGGCGCGCTCGGCCGCCACGCGGTCGCCGGTGTCGCGGTCGTGGATGGGGGCGAGCAGGGCCCGAACGCGTCCGTCCCCTTCGCGGCACTCGATGCCGATGGCACCCTGGGCCACGGCCGGCAGCATCTCCTGCGGATCGAGCACGGCCGAGACCCGGTCGGCCCGGCCGATGCGCTTCAGCCCGGCCAGGGCCAGGAGGGTGGCGTCGACCACGCCGGCGTCCAGCTTGGCCAGGCGGGTGTCGACATTGCCGCGGAACGGCACGACGCGCAGGTCGGGCCGCAGGGCCAGAAGCTGGGCCTGCCGCCGCAGGCCGGAGGTGCCGACGACGGCGCCGGGCCTCAGCGTCGCCAGGCTGGCCGGGCCGGTCAGGGCGTCGTCGCGGGCGAACAGCGCGTCGCGCGGGTCCTCGCGCGGCAGCAGGGCGCCGATGATCAGCCCGTCCGGCAGCTTCGTCGGCATGTCCTTCATCGAATGGACGGCGATGTCCAGGCTGCCGTCCAGCAGGCCGTCCTCGATCTCCTTGGTGAACAGCCCCTTGCCGCCGATCTCCGACAGCGGCCGGTCCTGCACCCGGTCTCCGGTGGTGCGGACGACCTGGATCTCGACCGCGCCGGGCGCCGCCAGATCCGGATGCGCCGCGATCAGACGCCGGCGCGTCTCCTCGGCCTGGGCGAGGGCGAGCGCGCTGCCGCGCGTGCCGATGCGGAGAACGGTGCTCATGCGCCGACTTCTAGAAGCCCCCGGCCCGGGGGGCAAGCCGTGCGGGCCTGTTTCGCCACGGTCCTTTCGCCACACGGCCGGACCGCCTATATCGGGCCGATCATGATCGTGCTCGGCATCGAGACCTCCTGCGACGAGACGGCGGCGGCGCTGGTCGACGACCGGCGGCGAATCCTCGCCAATGTCGTGCTCAGCCAGATCGAGGAGCACGCCCCCTATGGCGGCGTGGTGCCCGAGGTGGCGGCGCGCGCCCATCTGGCGCATCTCGACGGCGTGGTCCGCCGGGCGCTGGCGGAGGCCGGGATCGGCCTCGACGCGGTCGACGGCATCGCCGCCACCGCGGGGCCGGGGCTGATCGGCGGCGTCGCGGTCGGAGTGATGACGGCGAAGGGCATCGCCGCCGCCCGCGGCCTGCCCTTCCTCGGCGTCAATCATCTCGAAGGCCATGCCCTGACGGCCCGGCTGACCGACGGGCTGGAGTTCCCTTACCTGCTGCTGCTGGTCTCCGGCGGCCATTGCCAGCTGCTCTGCGTCGAGGGCGTCGGCCGCTACCGGCGCTGGGGCACCACCATCGACGACGCGGTCGGCGAGGCCTTCGACAAGGTCGCCAAGATGCTCGGCCTCGGCCACCCCGGCGGGCCGCTGGTCGAGGCCGCGGCGAAGACCGGCGACCCGAAGCGCTTCGCCCTGCCCCGTCCGATGGTCGGGCGGCCCGACTGCGACTTCTCCTTCTCCGGCCTCAAGACCGCGGTGCGCCGTGCGGTCGCCGAGCTGCCGCAGCCGCCGGCGGAACAGGACGTCGCCGATCTCTGTGCCGCCTTCCAGGACTCGGTCGCGGCCTCGCTGGCCGATCGGGCCAAGCGTGCGATCGCCCGGTTCCGGGCGGAGCATCCGGCCGGCGGCGCCTTCGTGGTGGCCGGGGGCGTCGCCGCCAACCAGCGGCTGCGCGCCCGCCTGTCCGAGGTGTCGGAGGCGGCGGGGCTGCCCTTCGTCGCGCCGCCGCTGCGCCTGTGCACCGACAACGGCGCCATGATCGCCTGGGCGGGGCTGGAGCGGCTGCGGCTCGGTCTGGTCGACGGGCTCGACTGCGCGCCGCGGCCGCGCTGGCCGCTCGACCCGACCGCCGCGGCCGCGATCGGCGCCGGGGTGAAGGCGTGAGTCCCCGATGAGCCGAGGGCGCATCGCCGTGATCGGCGCCGGCGCCTGGGGCACGGCGCTGGCGCAGAGCTTCGCCGCGGCCGGGCACCCCGTCACGCTGTGGGCGCGCGACCCGGACCGCGCCGCGGCGATGCAGGACAGCCGCGAGAACGCGGCCTATCTGCCGGGCATCGCGCTGCATCCGGGGATCACGGTCACCGCCGACCTCGCCGCGGCGGAGGGGCTGCGCGTCGTGGCCGTGCCGGCGCAGCATCTGCGCGCGATCCTGGAGCGGTTGCAGCCGCGCCAGGGGCCGCTGGTGATCACCGCCAAGGGCATCGAGACCGCGACCGGTTTGTTCATGGACCAGATCGCCGCCGAGGCTCGGCCGGAGGCGGCGCCGGCGCTGCTGTCCGGCCCCAGCTTCGCCGCGGAGGTGGCGCGCGGCCTGCCGACCGCGCTGACCCTGGCCTGCGCCGATGCCGAGACCGGCGCGGCGCTGGCCCGCAGCCTCGGACACAAGGTGCTGCGCCTCTATTGGAGCGAGGATCTGCGCGGCGTCGCGCTCGGCGGCGCGCTGAAGAACGTGCTGGCGATCGCCGCCGGCATCGTCACCGGCCGGGGCCTGGGCGAGAACGCCCGGGCGGCGCTGGTCACCCGCGGCCTCGCCGAGATGATGCGGCTCGGCGCCGGCCTCGGTGCGCGGCCGGAGACGCTGATGGGCCTGTCGGGCCTCGGCGACCTGCTGCTGACCGCCTGCAGCGCCACCAGCCGCAACACCTCGCTCGGCATCGCGCTGGGGCAGGGCAGGCCGCTGGCGGAGATCCTGGGCGAGCGCCGCTCGGTCACCGAAGGGGTGTGGACCGCGGCGGCGGCGGCGCGGCTGGCGGCCCGGGCGGGCGTCGAGGCGCCGGTGATCGCCGCGGTCGACGCGGTGCTGAACCGCGGCGCCGCGATCGACACCGCCATCGCCGGCCTGCTGCTGCGCCCGGCCAGGCGCGAGGCCTGACCTGGAACTGCCCGGCCGTTTCCGCTAGCGTCGCCAGCATCCAGCGTATCGGAGGGTTCGTCCTTGCAGTTCTCGATCGTCACCGTCGACCGGCCGGACGGGCTGGAGATCCGCCTCGCCAACCGGCCGGCGCATCTCGCCTATCTCGAGGCCAATGCCGCGCGCATCATCGCGGCCGGCCCGCATCTTTCGGCCGACGGTCAGACCATGATCGGCAGCCTGCTGCTGATCGAGGCGGCGGACCGGGCGGAGGCGGAACGCTTCGTCGCCGAGGACCCGTTCAGCAAGGCAGGGCTGCCGGCCAGCGTCACCATCACCCCTTGGCGCCGCGTCTATCCGAAGGGCTGAGCCATGAAGCACTGGCTGGTCAAGTCCGAGCCCTTCAAATGGAGCTGGGACCATATGGTCAAGGCCAAGCGCACCCATTGGGACGGGGTGCGGAATTACCAGGCCTCGAACAACCTGAAGGCGATGAAGATCGGCGACCAGGCGTTCTTCTACCACTCCAACGAAGGGTTGGAGATCGTCGGCATCGTCGAGGTTGTGCGTGAATACTATCCGGACCCGAGCGACGAGAGCGGCCGCTTCGGCATGGTCGACGTGCAGGCCTCGCGGCCGCTGAAGACCCCGGTCACGCTGAAGCAGATGAAGACCGACCCGGCCCTGTCCGGCCTCGCCCTGATCCGCCAGGGGCGGCTGTCGGTCAGCCCGGTCAGTGATGCCGAGTGGAAGCACATCTGCAAGCTCGGCGGCGTTGATCCGAAGTGAGCGGCCCGGCCGCCCACGCTCACGTCTGGACGGCTGAGGTCGCCGAGGACGACGCCGTGTTCGAGGCCTGCCGGCCGCTGCTGACTGCGGCCGAGAGGGCGCGGGCCGCGCGCTTCGTGATGCCGGGCGACCGCCGCCGCTTCGCCGCCGCCCGGGCGCTGATGCGCCGGCTGCTGCAGGACATGACCGGGATCCCGGCCGGGGAGTGGGACTTCGCGATCGGCGACCACGGCAAGCCGCTGGTCTGCCGGCCGGAGGCGGGGCGGTCGATCGGCATCAACATCTCGCACGCCGAGGGCATGGTCGCCTGCGCCGCGGCCCCCGGCACCCTGATCGGCGTCGATCTCGAATGGGTCGACCGGGTGGTCGAGCCGCGCATCGCCGACCGCCGCTTCGCCGCGGCGGAGGCGGCGGCGGTGCGGGCGGTGCCGGCGAACCGCCGCCGCGAGGCCTTCCTGAGCATCTGGACGGTGAAGGAGGCCTATGTGAAGGCGCTGGGCGGCGGCCTGACCATCGCGCTCGACAGCTTCGTCGTGGAGGCGCTGTCGGAGCGGCCGGTGGTCCGCTTCCTCGACCCCGCCGTGGACGGCGCCGCCTGGCATTTCCGGCAGTGGCGGCCATCGCCGCGGCACCTGCTGGGGCTGGCGCTGCGCCGGCCCGAGGGGGAGCCGGTCATCGCGGTCCGGCACGTCGCCCTGACGCCCTGACGGCCGGCGTGGGCTCGGGCGGGCCGGGCAGGATCTCGCGCAGATAGGCGGCGATGCCGTAGTGCTGCTCCCACTGGTAGGGGTAGCCCAGCGACACCTCCTCGAACCGGGTCGCGTCGCGCCAGTCGCTGTGGCGGACATGCAGGTGGCCGCTGACGGCGACGGTGGCGCGGAAGCGCCGGTGCCAGTCCTCGGTCAGCACCGTGCCGCACCAGGGGCTGAAGCGCGGAATGCGCGGGATGCGCACCAGGTCGCGGCGCAGCGGATAGTGGTTGACCAGCACTGTCGGCAGCCCGGCCGGCAGCGCCGACAAACGTCGGGCGGTCGCCTCGATCCGGGCCCGGCACCAGTCCTGCCGCGTCGGATAGGGGTCGGGGTACAGCAGCAGCTCGTCGGCGCAGACGGCGCTTTCCTCCGCCGCCCAGGCCACCACCTCCTCGATCGGCAGGTCGGGCGGGCGGAAGCTGTAGTCGTACAGCAGGAACAGCGGGACGATGACGTGCTCGCCGCCCGGGCCGGTCCAGATCGGATAGGGATCCTCGGGCGTGGCCACGCCGTGGCGCCGGGCCAGCGCGACCATCGCTTCGTAGCGCTCGACCCCGCGCGGGGCGGCGGGGCTGCGGGCGCGGGTCCACAGCTCGTGATTCCCCGGCACCCAGATCAGCTTCGCGAACTTCCCGCCGAGCACCGCGAAGGCGCGGGCCAGCCCGTCCGCCGACTCGGCGATGTCGCCGGCCAGGATCAGCCAGTCCTCGGGATGGCCGGGCACGGCCTCCAGCCGCTCGAAGCTGGCGTCGGAGGCGAGGTGCAGGTCGCTGATGGCAAGCAGGCGCATGGGGGCAGCTTGGCTGCTCGCGCGCCGCGTGGCCAGCCGGCTTGCACCGGGTGCTGCGTGACGGTCCGTCAGCGGGGCCGGCGGCGCTCGGCGAAATGCCGCTCGGCGCGGGCCTCGGCATAGCGGCGGTCGGCCTGGGCCTTGACCTCGGGCCAGCGCAGCGCGGCCTCGGCGCTGCTCATCTTGCCGTAGAGCGACATATAGGCCTCGTGGTGCAGCAGCGTGCGCGGCTTCTCGGTCGCCTGCCAGGCCTCCAGATGCCAGGGCTCGCCGGCATCCTCGAGCGCGCCGGTCGAGGCGTAGATCCGCGCCTCGATCCGGCTGCCGTCGGCCAGGGCCACGGTCACCGCCTCCAGCGCGTAGTCGTCGCTCTCGAAGAACTGCATCCGGTCCATCTCGGCCTCGGTGAAGCCGTCGACCAGCAGGCCGTCGACCCGGCCGTCCGGATGCGGCACCAGGATCGGATAGCTCTCGCCCTTCACCTTCCGGCGCTGCCGGCCCAGCAGGGACGCCGGCTGGGTCGTGAATTCCGTCATCGGCCGGCCGATCACCAGCGCGAACAGGTCGGGATCCTGGAGGGTGCCGAAAAAGAACAGGCGCATCGGTCGTTTCCCTTCCCGGACCGGGCGGCTTCGACGGCTCCCGCCGACTGCCCGTCGTTGTGGTGACGCGAGGGAGGCGCAATTTGATCCCGCTGCGCCGAAAGTCAAGGTGATTCAGATGAAATTCCTGGGCCTGCCAATCAGGCGTTTTGTCTGCTTTATCAGGGTGTTTGACAGTTTTTCTGTGATCTCGTGCAAATCAGTTATATAGATTTATGTCGCGACCGGCACGGCCGCAGCAACGACTTTGGGGGCAACGGATGTTTCAGGAATTCAAGACCTTCATTGCCCGGGGCAATGTGATCGACTTGGCCGTTGGCATCATCATGGGCGCGGCCTTTACCACCATCGTGAACTCGCTGGTGAACGACATCATCATGCCGCCGATCGGCGTGCTGCTCGGGGGGGTCGATTTCTCCGAATACTACATCAACCTGTCCGGCACGAGCTATCCGAACCTGGCCGCGGCGAAGGCGGCCGGCGCCGCGACGATCAACTACGGTGTCTTCATCAACGCCGTGATCAACTTCCTGATCGTCGCCTTCGCCGTGTTCATCCTGGTGAAGCAGGTGAACCGCTTCTACCGGAAGCCCGAGGCGGCGCCGGCCGCCCCGCCGCGCAGCGAAGTGCTGCTGGAGGAGATCCGCGACGCCATCAAGGCGCGGAACTGACCCGTACAGCCTTCCCTTGCCTGTCATTGCCGGGCTTGACCCGGCAATGGCAAGGGGTGGGGACCGTCAATAGGCGATCCGGATCTCGACCCGCCGGTCACCGACGCTGACGGCCGGCAGGGCGCCGGCCTCGCCATGCGCCTCGACCCGGCGGATCAGGGCCGGCGAGACGCCGTCCTGCTGCAGGGCGACGACCACCGCCTCCGCCCGCTTGGCCGACAGCTCCTGGTTGGCGTCCTTCGGCCCGGCGGCGCCGGCGAAGCCGTCGACGGCGATCGATTTCGCGTTCCAGTTCTTCGCTTCGGCCGCCGCCGAGGCGATCAGCTTCCGGGCGTCCGGGGTCAGCTCGGCGCTGTCCTTGGGGAAGAAGATGGCGTAGGCGCCGCCCTGCTTCGGGGCGCAGGCGGCGATGGCGAGGACGGGAAGCAGGGCCAGGAGCGCACGACGGCTTGCAATCGGCATGATCGAACCTGTTCGCGTTTGTCGTTGGTCGGGATTCTTTACCTGACCTGACCTCCCGATAGAAGCGGTTCCGCTTCGCTTCGTTGTGAAAGCCGTCTCAGCCCGTCCTGCCGGCTGCCTCGATCGCGCCGCGGGCCAGCAGCGCATCCAGCAGCGCCGCCGCCGCCGGATCGGCCCAGGCCGCCTTGGCCTGCTCGGCCGACAGCCGGCCGTCGCCGCACAGCCGCAGCGCCGCCTCGGCGGCTGCCCCGGCCGGGGCCGGATGCGCTTCGCCGTCGGCGAACAGGGTGACACCGGCGCCGTCGCGGACGAAGGCCAGGCGGCTGCCGATCGCCCGGCGCAGCGCCCCGGTCGGGCGGCGCTTGCGCGGCGGCGGCTCGCGCTCCTCCTTCGGCTCGGTCAGCAGGCCACCCAGCCAGCCGGCCAGGAAGCGGCGGTCGTCCAGCCTTTCGGCGAGATACGCGCGCACCCGCTCGATCGCCTCGTCCGGGATCTCTGCGGGGTGGACCGGCGGGGTCAGGTCCGGATCGGAATAGCGCCGCTCCTCGTCCTCGGCATCGGCCACGGCGGCGGCGAAGCGGCCGGCCAGCTCGGCCACGCTCGGCGCCCGGAAGCCGATCGAGAAGGTCAGGCAGTCGTCCTCGGCGACGCCGTCATGGGCCCAGCCCGGCGGCAGGTACAGCATGTCGCCCGGCTCCAGCACCCACTCCTCCGCCGGCTCGAACTCGGCCAGCAGCTTCAACGGCTGGTCCGGCACCCAGACGGGCCGGATCTCGGCGGCGCCGCCGATCCGCCAGCGCCGGCGGCCGAGGCCCTGCAGCAGGAACACGTCGTACTGGTCGACATGGGCGCCGACGCCGCCGCCCGGCGGGGCGTAGCTGACCATGACGTCGTCGAGGCGCCAGTCGGGCACGAAGCGGAAGCGCTCGCGCAGCGCCGCCACCTCCGGCTCCCAGAGGTCGACGCCCTGGACAAGGAGGGTCCAGTCCTTGGCCGGCAGCCTGCCGAAATCGGCCTCGTCGAACGGCCCGTGCCGCACCGACCACTTGCCGCGGCGCCGGGTGATCAGGCGGCTCTCGACTCCGTCCTCGCAGGCGAGGCCCGCCAGCTCGTCCGGGGTGATCGGGCTGGTCCAGCCCGGGATCGCCTGGCGGATCAGCAGCGGCGCCTTCTGCCAGTGGCGGGCCAGGAAGTCGGCGGCGGACAGGCCGCCGAGCAGGGGATCGGTCATGGATGCCGCGATGTTGCTCGAGAAACGACGGCGCGCACTCTACCGGGTCGATCCGCGCTCGCCCAGCGGCGCCTCCGGCGTGCTAGCATCGCCGCAACGAGACACCGGAGGATGTCATGAGCGCGAATGATCCCGTCGTTATCGCGGGTGCGGCCCGCACCCCGATGGGCGGCTTCCAGGGCGAGCTGAAGGACGTGCGCGCGCCGCAGCTCGGCGCCGTCGCCATCGGCGCGGCGCTGCAGCGCGCGGGCCTTGCCGCCGATCAGGTCGAGGAGGTGGTGATGGGCTGCGTGCTGCCGGCCGGGCTCGGCCAGGCCCCGGCGCGCCAGGCCGCCCGCGGCGCCGGCCTGCCCGACGCGGTGCCCTGCACCACGGTCAACAAGATGTGTGGCTCCGGCATGAAGGCGGTGATGCAGATCCATGACGCGATCGCCGCCGGCTCGATCGGCATCGGCGTCGCG
Source organism: Inquilinus limosus DSM 16000 (assembly GCF_000423185.1). GTDB lineage: Bacteria > Pseudomonadota > Alphaproteobacteria > DSM-16000 > Inquilinaceae > Inquilinus > Inquilinus limosus. Next base: position 62,886 of record NZ_AUHM01000023.1, read on the forward strand.
GGCGGTCTGGAGAGCATGACCAACGCGCCCTATCTGCTGGACCGCGCCCGCGGCGGCTATCGCATGGGCCACGGCCGGGTGCTGGACCACATGTTCCTCGACGGGCTCGAGGACGCCTATGAGCCCGGCCGGCTGATGGGCACCTATGCCGAGGACACGGCGCAGCACTATCAGTTCACCCGCGAGCAGCAGGACCGCTTCGCGCTGGCCAGCCTGGAGCGGGCGCGCAAGGCATCGGAGGACGGCACCTTCGCCCGCGAGATCGCGGCGGTGACGGTGAAGGGCCGCGGCGGCGACGTCACCGCCGCGACCGACGAGCAGCCGCGCACCGCCCGGCCGGACAAGATCCCGACTCTGAAGCCCGCCTTCCGCCCGGACGGCACGGTGACGGCGGCCAACTCCAGCTCGATCTCCGACGGCGGCGCGGCGCTGGTGCTGCTGCGCCGGTCGGAGGCGGAGAAGCGCGGCCTGCCGGTGCTGGCGCAGATCGTCGGCCACGCCAGCCACGCGCGGGCGCCGGCCTGGTTCACCACCGCGCCGATCGGGGCGATCGAGACGCTGTTCGCGAAGACCGGCTGGTCGACGAAGGATGTCGACCTGTTCGAGATCAACGAGGCCTTCGCCGTGGTCACCATGGCGGCGATGCGCGACCTCGACCTGCCGCATGACAAGGTCAATGTCCATGGCGGCGCCTGCGCGCTCGGCCATCCGGTCGGCGCGTCGGGAGCGCGGATCATCGTCACCCTGTTGAATGCGCTGGAGACCCACGGCCTCAAGCGCGGCGTCGCGGCGCTCTGCATCGGCGGCGGCGAGGCGACGGCGGTGGCGATCGAGCGGGTGGCGGCATAGCCGGTGGGCCCGCCGGAACGAGAGGACAGGACGATGACAGAGAAAAAGCGGATCGGCGTGGTCGGGCTCGGCTCGATGGGGGCGGCGATGGCGACGCGCCTGCTCGACCAGGGCTGGCCGGTCGCGGTGTGGAACCGCAGCGCGGGGGCGGAAGAGCCGCTGCTGGCCAAGGGCGCGGTGCGGGCGGCGACGCCGGCCGAGGCCGCGGCCGACGGCATCGTCCTCTCGATGGTCGCGGAGGACGCGGCCCTGAAGAGCGTGACCACCGGCGACAGCGGCATCCTCTCGGGCCTCGGCCAGGGCGGCGTGCATCTGTCGATGAGCACGGTCAGCCCGGCGATCGCCGCCGATCTCGCGGCCGCGCATGCGACGGCCGGGTCGGCCTATGTCGCGGCGCCGGTCTTCGGCCGGCCGCCGGCGGCAGGATCGGGCCAGCTCTGGATCGCCGTTTCCGGCCCCGCCGCGGCCAAGGAGGCCGTGCGGCCGGTGCTGGAGACGCTGGGCCAGGCGGTGCACGACTTCGGCGAGGCGCCGGAGGCGGCGAACGTCGTCAAGATCGGCGGCAACTTCATGATCGCGGCGGCGATCGAGGCGATGGCCGAGACCTTCACCCTGCTGGAGAAGCACGGCGTCTCCGCCCGCCAGGCGCATGAGCTGTATTCCAGCTCGATCTTCGCCGCGCCGATCTACAGGAACTACGGCGGCTTCATCGTCGACAAGCAGTTCTCGCCGCCCGGCTTCCGCATGCCGCTCGGGCTCAAGGATGTCGGGCTGGCGATGGCGGCCGGGGAGAAGGCGGGCGTGCCGCTGCCCTTCGCCGCGGTGCTGCGCGAGCGCTTCATCGGCTCGATCGCCCGCGGCCGCGGCGACCTCGACTGGACCGCGATCGCCCTCGACGCGGCGGAGGCGGCGGGGATGAAGGTGGATTGAGGCGCAGACGCATCCCTCCCTCGCCGTCATTGCGAGGAGGCGAAGCCGACGAAGCAATCCAGGGCGGCTCGCACTGGCCCCTGGATTGCTTCGCTGCGCTCGCAATGACGCTCTGTCTTACTCTGTAACCGGCTCGGCCACCCGGTGCTGGCGGCGCCACAGCGCGGCATAGAGCCCGTTCCGGGCCAGCAGCGCCGTGTGGCTGCCGCGCTCGGCGATGCGGCCGTGGTCCAGCACCAGGATCTCGTCGGCATCGACCACGGTCGACAGCCGGTGGGCGATGATCAGGGTCGAGGTGCCGCGCGACGCCTCGGCCAGGCGGCCCTGGATCGCCTGTTCGGTGGCACTGTCCAGCGATGATGTCGCCTCATCGAAGATGAACAGCCGCGGCCGCTTCAGCACGGCGCGGGCGATGGCGACGCGCTGCTTCTCGCCGCCCGACAGCTTCAGCCCGCGCTCGCCGACCCGCGTGTCCCAGCCGTCCGGCAGCCCGGCGACGAAGCGGTCCAGCTGGGCGATCCGCGCCGCCGCCTCGACCTCCTCCCGCGTCGCGTCGGGCCGGCCGAAGACCAGGTTGTCGAACAGCGTCTCGTTCAGCAGCACCGTGTCCTGCGGCACCACGGCAATAGCAGCGCGCAGGGAGGCCTGGGTGACGTCGCGCAGGTCGTGGCCGTCGATCAGGATCCGGCCGGCGGCCGGATCGTAGAAGCGGAACAGCAGCCGGGCGATGGTCGACTTGCCGGCGCCCGAGGCGCCGACCACCGCCACCGTTCGCCCGGCCGGCAGGGTGAAGCTGACGTCGCGCAGGATCGGCCGGCGCGGATCGTAGGCGAAGGAGACGTGCTCAAAGACCAGCGCGCCGCGGCCGGGTGGCAGCGGCACCGCGCCGGGCGCATCCGTCACCTCGGGCGTCTCGTCCAGCAGAGCGAACATCTGCTCGACCGACCCCAGCGAGTTGCGGATCACCCGGTACAGGCGGCTCAGCTGCTCCAGCGGCCGGGCCAGGCGGACGAAATAGGTGTTCAGCAGCACCAGGTCGCCGACCGACATCGTGCCGGCCTGCACCGCTTGGCCGCCGAGGATCAGCAGGATGGCGAGGCCGAGGCTCAGCACCGTCATCTGGGCGATGCCGTTCAGGCTGCGCAGCGCCAGGCCGCGCGCCGCCAGCCGCTCCACCTCCTCCAGCCGCTCGTCGTAGCGGCGGCCGATCGCCCCTTCCGCGCCGAAATACTTCACCGTCTCGTAGTTGATCAGGCTGTCGATGGCGACCGCATGGGCGCTGCTGCTCTCCCGGTTCATGGTCCGGATCGTGGTCCGCAGGCTGTCGGCGCCCAGCGTCATCGCCCAGGCGAAGGCGGCCAGGGTGGCGGCGGTGACCAGGGCGTAGAAGGGCGGCAGATGCGCCAGCAGGATGGCGCAGGTGGCGGCGATCTCGATCAGCAGCGGCAGGATGCGGAAGGCGACGTCGTAGATCAGCTCGCGGATGCCGGAGAGGCCGCGGCCCAGGTCCTCGCTGACCGCGCCGGTGCGGCGGCCCAGATGGAAGCGCAGCGACAGCCCGTGCAGATGGCTGAAGAAGGTGCGGCTCAGCCGCCGCACCAGCCGGTGCTCGATCGGGCCGTAGGCGGCGTATTGCAGCTCGCCCAGGATGCGCCCGATCCAGGACGCGACGGCGTAGGCCGAGATGATGCCCAGCGCCCCGACCGCCCAGGTGTTCGCCTTCCCGGCATAGGCGTCGATCGCCAGCGAGAACAGCAGCGGCACCAGCGCCACGGCGAAGGAGGACAGGAACACCAGGGCGACGCAGGCCAGGATGCGCAGCCGCACGCCCCAGCTTTCGCCGCGCCACAGATAGGGCATGACCCGCCCCAGCGTGGCCAGGTCGCCGCGTGCGCTGTGGTCCCCCCGGGGCGGTGTCATCGACATGGGCCGGACTCGCGTCGTCAATGTCCCATCCTAATACACGGCCGGCACCGGCATCCCGTCGCCATCGCGCTTGCCGTGGCGATCGAATCATGTAACTTTCAAAGTTACATGAAGCGCAGCGAACGCCTTTCCGCCGCCCTCCACGTGCTGGTGCACATGGCCGAGCGGCCCGACGCGGCCATGACCTCGGCCGAGATGGCGGCCTTCGTCGGCACCAACCCCGTGGTGATCCGGCGCGGCTTCGCCGGGCTGCGCGAGGCCGGCATCGTCACCTCGGTCAAGGGACACGGCGGCGGCTGGCGCCTGGCGCGGCCGCCGGACGCGGTCACCCTGGCCGAGATCCAGCACGCCCTCGGCGAGCGGGTGGTCTCGCTCGCGGCGTTCGAGGTCCCCCAGCCGACCTGCCTGATCCTGCGGGCGGTGACCGCCGCGCTGGACGAGGCGATGCAGGAGGCCGAACGCGCTCTCGACCGGCGCCTCGCGACCCTGACCCTGGCCGACCTCGCGGCCGATGCCCGCCGGCTCAACGCCGGCGGCGACCACCCTCACGGAGATCCGCATCATGGTTCATGACGTCATCGTGGTCGGCGGCAGCTACGCCGGCCTGTCCGCGGCGATGCAGCTGGCCCGCGCCCGCCGCCGGGTGCTGGTGATCGATGCCGGCCGGCCGCGCAACCGCTTCGCCGCCGCGGCGCACGGCTTCCTCGGCCAGGACGGCAAGCCGCCGCTGGCGATCCAGCAGGAGGCCGCGCGGCAGCTTCGCGCCTATCCGACGGTGGCGTTCGTCGAGGGTGAGGCCGTGGCGGCCCGCCGGACCGAAGGGGGTTTCGCCGTGGCCCTGGCCAGTGGCCGCGAGGAGGTGGCGTCCTGCCTGATCCTGGCCATCGGTGTGGCCGACGAGCTGCCGCCGGTGCCGGGGCTGCAGGAGCGATGGGGCGCCACGGTGCTGCACTGCCCCTACTGCCATGGCTACGAGGTCGCCGGCCGGCCCCTCGGCGTCCTGGCCAACCACCCGCTGTCGGCCCATCAGGCCGCGATGCTGCCCGACTGGGGCCCGACCACCCACTTCACCCAGGGCGTGTTCGAGCCGGACGCCGAGCAGGCGGCGCATCTGGCCGCCCGCGGCGTGCGGATCGAGCGCAGCCCGATCGTGGAGCTGCTGGGCACCGCGCCGGCACTCGAGGCCGTGCGGCTGGCCGACGGCCGGATCGTGGCGGTTGCCGCCCTGTTCACCGCGGCGAAGACGCGCATGGCCAGCCCGCTGGCGGAGCAGCTCGGCTGCGCCGTCGACGACGGCCCGACCGGGCCCTGCCTGCGCGTCGACGACTTCAAGCAGACGACGGTCCGTGGGGTCTTCGCCGCGGGCGACGCGGCGAACCCGATGCACAACGCCACCCTGGCCTCGGCCTCGGGCGTGATGGCGGGGGTGTGCGCCCACCGGTCACTGATGGGGATGGCGGCGTAGGATATCCGGTCGACAGCACGGCCGGGCTAAGCGAGGCTGTGCCCGGCCGGGAGGAGAGCAGGATGCCGTCGCCGATCGAGTTCTATTTCGACTTCGCCAGCCCCTATGGCTATCTCGGCGCCACGCAGATCGACGCGCTGGCCGCGCGCCACGGCCGCGAGGTGCGGTGGAAGCCGGTGCTGCTGGGGCCGATCATGAAGCAGATCGGCACCCAGCCGATCCGCACTCTGCCGGTGCGCGGGCCGTATCTGGAGCGCGATGCGGCGCGCTTCGCCGCCTTCCTCGGCGTGCCGTTCACCCTGCCGGCGCAATGGCCGATCGCGGCGCTGGCGCCGTCCCGCGCGGTGTGGTGGCTGGCCGATGCCCGGCCGGCGCTGGCGCACGACCTCGCCGTCGCCCTCTACGCCGCGCATTGGGGCCGCGGCGAGGACATCGCCGCGCCGGAGGCGGTGGTCCGCATCGCCGCCGGGCTCGGCCTCGACGAGGCGGAGACCGCGGCGGCGATCCAACGGCCGGAGGTGAAGGACCGGCTGCGGGCGGAGACCGAGGCGGCGCTGCAGAAGGGCGTGTTCGGCTCGCCCTTCTTCCTGCTGGACGGCGAGGGCTTCTGGGGCGCCGACCGGCTGGACCAGCTGGAATGGCGCCTTGGGGGCAGCCCTCGCGCCGCCGCCGGCTGACTACCTCACCTTCTCCGGCTTGTAATACTCCGGCGCCCAGCCCTTGCCGTTCCAGCGGAACAGCCGGTTACCGTCGACCAGCAGGTCGCGCTTGCCGCCGGTGTAGCTCGGCGCCAGGGCGAAGTCGCGCGCCTTGCCGTCGGCCACCGGGGTCAGCGACTGCGAGCCCTCGGCCAGGATCTCCCAGGGGCAGCCGTTGTCGTCGCAGTGCTTGGCATCGTTCCAGAACACGATCACGTCCGGGGTCAGCTGCCCGGGCTTCTCGTCCAGCTCCATCTCCGCCACCTGGAACGGCGCGTCGCGCCAGTTGATCACCGCCGGCGACACCATCGGCGCGTAGCGCGCCTCCAGCAGCGGGATCAGCCGGTCGGGGATCGGGTCCAGCCAGCGCAGGGGCGGCGGCGGGCTGGCCGGGGCGGGCGCGGTCGGCGTCGCGGCGGCGGTGTCGGTCTGGGGCGCGGCGGCGCCGGCATCGGTCGCGGCCGGCGCCGTGGCCGGCGCGACCGGGGTCGGCGCGCTCGGCGTGGCGGCGACGGGCCGGCCGCCGCTGGCCAGATGGGCCACCGTCTCCAGAGTCAGCCCGTTGTTCGGCGACGGGATGTTGTTCTTCTGCTGGTAATCCCGCACCGCCGCCAGGGTGCGCTGCCCGGCCACGCCGTCGACGCGGCCCAGCCGGTAGCCCTGTCCGTTCAGGGCGCCCTGCACCGCGCCGATCTCGGCCCGGTCGTATTCGATCGCGGCGTTGTCGAAGACATAGGCGCCGGCGATGCGGGGCGCGCCGTCGCAGTTCTGCGGCAGCGCGTTGCTCGTCTCGACCGTGGCGCCGCGGCCGTCGAAGTGGATCGCCAGGTTGGCGCCACTGTTGCTGGTCCAGGTGATGGTGTCGCCCACCGGCTTCGCCATGCCGGACATCAGGCACACGCCGCCGCGGCTGGAGCGGTGCAGCAGGAAGGCGACGTTGCCGTCCCGCGCCGGCTCGACCAGCAGGCGGATCGGTGCGCCGCCGCTGGCGACATAGGTGCCGGGCTCGATGGTGGCGGCGGCGGCAATGCCCGCCCAGCCGGCGGTCGCCGCCAGGCAGGCCAGGGCAAGGGGTGAACGCATCTAAGGCTCTCCCGTATCGTTCGGTCGCGTGCGAAACGCCTGCGGCGCAGGTCGGGTTCCGATTCCGCGCGGGATGACGGCGGCGGCGCGATCGGCTAAACCGCCACACCCCCTTGGAAGATGACCGCGATGTCCGAGACTCGAATCGTCAAGCCCCAGCCGATCAGCGGCTTCCCGGAATGGCTGCCGGAGGAGAAGCTGGTCGAGGACCGCATCCTGCGCATCATCCGCGAGGAGTATGAGCGCTACGGCTTCACCCCGATCGAGACGGCGGCGGTGGAGCGGCGCGAGATCCTGACCGCCAAGGGCATCGTCGAGAAGGAGATCTACGCCCTGTCCCGCCTGGCGGCGGGGGAGGGGGAGGATCCCTCGACCGACATGGCGCTGCATTTCGACCTGACCGTGCCGACGGCGCGCTACGTGGCGCAGAACGCGGCGCGGCTGACCTTCCCGTTCCGGCGCTACCAGATCCAGAAGGTGTGGCGCGGCGAGCGGCCCCAGGCCGGTCGGTTCCGGGAATTCTACCAGGCCGATATCGACGTCATCGGCAACGGCACGCTGGGCTTCCTGGCCGATGCCGAGATCCCCTGCGTGATCAATGCCATCTTCTCGCGCATCGGCATCGGCGAATTCGTCATCCGCATCAACAACCGCAAGCTGCTGCAGGGCTATCTGGCCGACCAGGGGCTGTCGGCCGAGGGCGTGGGGGCAGCGCTCAAGGTGATCGATGCGATCGAGAAGGTCAGCCGCGAGCGCACCATCGCCGACCTGTCCGCCCAGGCCGGCATCGACGCGGCCGCGGCGGAGCGGATCGTCGACCTGGTCACCCGGCCGGTGACGATCGACGACCTGCGCGCGATCGAGGGCGGCGAGCTCTATCGCGAGGGGCTGGACGAGCTCGGCCAAGTGGCCGACGGCCTCGCCGCCTTCCAGGTGCCGGCGCATCGCTGGCGCATCGACCTCGCCATCGTCCGCGGCCTCGACTACTACACCGGCACGGTCTACGAGACCCAGCTGGTGGCGAACCCCGAGGTCGGCAGCATCTGCTCCGGCGGCCGCTACGAGGATCTGGCCAGCAACTACACCCGGCAGAAGCTGCCGGGCGTCGGCATCTCGATCGGCGTCACCCGCCTGCTGTCGCGCCTGTTCGACGCCGGCCTCCTGAAGCCCGGTGCCGCCACCCCGGCCCCGGTGCTGGTGACGGTGATGGACCGGGCGCAGCTGCCCTATTATCTCGGCGTGGCGACGATGCTGCGCGCCGGCGGCATCGCGACCGAGCTGTTCACCGAAGGGAAGAAGGTCGGCGACCAGCTGAAATACGCCGACAAGAAGGGCTTCCGCTTGGCCGTGATCGCCGGCGAGACCGAGATCGCCGCCGGCACGGCGGTGCTGAAGGACCTGGTCTCGGGCGAGCAGCAGACCCATCCGCAGGGCGATCTGGTCGAAGCCGTGCGGCGGGTTTTGGCGGGGTAGGAGGCTGATGGAGGCCAGGTCTCCCCTTCCGTTCCTCGGTCCCCGTTCATCAGGGCCATGCTCAATCTTGTCCCCCCTCCCCTTGCGGGAGGGGGGAAGGGGGAGGGGGCTGTCGAGGCCAGACTCCGGACGGTGCTCTACTGGGATCGGACCATTCCCGGTTTCCCCGCAAAGCGCCGGCTCTGGCGGTGCGAACCCCCTCCCCCTATCCCCCTCCCGCGAGGGGAGGGGGGACTCGTGGGGTTCGCGGCCGGAGGCCTGAGCCATGGAACTCCCGGCCGCGCTGCGCGCCGCGGTCGACCGGGCGCTGGAGGGCGTCAGCCTGGCCGAGCTGTCGGCCGCGGCGTCGCGGCTGTCGCAGCGCTATAGGGCAGAGCTGCGCGACGGCCGCTTCCATGTCGATGACGACCGGGCGGTGCAGGCCTATCTGGCCACAAGGCTGCCGGCCACCTATGCCGCGATCCGCGCTTGTTTGGAAGCAATCACGCTGCGGCGGCCGGACTTCGCTCCGGCAAGCCTGCTCGACGCCGGTGCCGGGCCGGGCACCGCGCTCTGGGCCGCGGCCGGGACGTGGCCGGACCTCGCCGCCGCCACCCTGCTGGAGGGCAGCGCCGCCTTTCGCGACCGGGGCGCTCGGCTGACCGAAGGGGCGGCGTTGCCGCCGGCCGAATGGCGCGCCGCCGATCTGGCCCGACCCCTGCCGGAGCTGCCGGCGCACGACCTCGTCATCCTGTCCTATGTGCTGGACGAGCTGGCGCCGGACCGGCGCGGCGCCCTGGTCGACGGGCTGTGGGCGGCGACCGGCGACGTGCTGCTGATCGTCGAGCCCGGCACCCCGGCCGGGTACCGCCGCATTCTCGATGCCCGTGACCGGCTGATCGCATCGGGCGGCCATGTCGTCGCCCCGTGCCCGCACGACCGCGCCTGCCCGCTGGTCGAGCCGGACTGGTGTCATTTCGCGCAGCGCGTCGCCCGCTCGCGCCTGCACCGCCAGGCCAAGGGCGGCGAGGTGCCGTGGGAGGACGAGAAGTTCTCCTATGTCGCGGTCTCGCGCCGCCAGGCCGCGCCGATCGCCGGCCGCGTCATCGCCCCGCCTCGCGGCGCCGGATCCCGCATCGACCTGCGGCTGTGCGCGCCGGAAGGGTTGGTCGAGCGCACGGTGACCAAGCGGGACGGCGCCCTGCTGAAGACGGCACGACGGCTTCGATGGGGCGATGCGCTGGAGGCGGAAGACAGCGGCAGCTAGGCCGGTCCGCCTACCGGCTGTTCTCCACGCGCAGCAACTCGACCGTGGGCGGCGAGGTCAGGATCTCGCTGAAGGCGTGCATCCACCGGCCCGTCTCTTCGTCGTTGCCGATCCCGTGCTCCCGGAACCGGTCGAACTGATCCAGGCTGGTCAGCTCCACCTCGAACTGCAGCGCGGCGCCGCCCTGGCCGCGGGTCAGCGGCACCAGCAGCCGGGCCCTGAGCTGGTTGCGCCGGGCGGCCTCGACCTCGCGATGAATGAATTCGATCGCGCTCTGGCGGTTGACGGGCTGAACGTCGTACGAGAAGCGGGCGATGTACATGTCGAGCCTCCTCGGAAGGGCAACTCCGGTCGGTTCTAAAAGTGACAACACTCGCATTCGGACCTGGGTCCGCCATGACATCGTCGGATCACGGCCGGCCGACACGAAGGCGTCATTGGTTTGCAACATGAATGAATTAGAAGACGCCGAACTTCAGTTCGGGTCGCCATGGTCGAGTACGTTCATTCTTCGTCGGGGCGGTTGCGGGTCCAGCTGCCGCTGTTTCGCCGCAAGCCCCGCATCGCCGCCGCCGTGGAGACGACGGTCGCCGCCATCGAAGGCGTGACCTCGGTCAGCGCCAACACCGTGACCGGCAGCGTCATCATCGCCTATGACCACCGGGCGCTGTCCCCCGCCGCGCTGTGGGAGGAGCTGGCCCGGCTCGGATATGTCGAGAGGTCGTCCGCTCCCCCGGCGCGGCCCCCGTCATCGGAGTCCTTCGGGACCATCCCGGAACGCCTGGTCGATTGCTTCGGGCGTGCCTTCCTGCAGGTCCTGGCCGAGCGATCCGCCACCGCGTTCTTTCGGGGATTGATCTAGGCCGGGCGGGCGGCGTTCCCCGGTCCGGCCCGCCAGCAGCGGCAGCGTGCCCGTGCCCAAAGCGACCGCCAGGTCCAGCGCGTCGATCGGGCCGCCGAACGCTCGGCGCAGCCCGGGCAGGAACAGGGCCGCGGCCTGGGCCGCGAAGGACAGCCCGAGGCCCAGCGGCAGATAGGGATTGCCCGGCGGTTGGATCCTGGCCGCGGGTTCCGGCCGCGGCGCACGGCAGGTCAGGGCGTAGAGCAGCTGGCCGGTGACCAGGGCGGCGAAGGTGACCGCCTGCGCCCGCGGCGAGGCGCCGTGGCGCAGTGTCGCATAGATCTGCGCCGCCAGCCCGCCGCCGGCGATCAGCGCCCCGTCCCGCATCAGACCTCTCATGTCGAAGGGCGGGATGATCGGCTCGGCCGGATCCCGGGGCGGGCGGTGCATCAGCTCCGGGTCCGGCGGCTCCAGCGCCAGCCCCAGCGCCGGCAGCACGTCGCTCACCAGGTTCAGCCAGAGCAGTTGCATCGGCGACAGCGGCCCGCCGATGCCGGCCGCGGTCACCGCCAGCATCAGCGCGATCTCGCTCAGATTGGTCGCCAGCAGGTAGCGGATCGCCCGCCGGATGTTCGCGTAGGTGGCGCGGCCGCGCTCGATCGCGATGCTCAGGCCGATCAGCTCGTCGCCGTGCAGCACGACATCGGCGGTCTGCAGCGCGGCATCGGCGCCGCCGCCGAGGGCGACGCCGATATCGGCGGCCTTCATCGGCGGCGTGTCGTTGACGCCGTCGCCGGTCATGGCGACGACCAGCCCCGCCTGCTGCAGCGCCCGGACGATCCGCAGCTTCTGCCCCGGCGTGACCCGGGCGAAGATGCGGGGGATGCTCGCCGCGGAGGTCGCCCGGATCTCCCGCAGCGCCGCTTCGGCGTCGCGCGGGGCGGCGGGATCGGGGGGCGCCAGGGCCAGCGTGCGGGCGATCGCATTCGCCGTCGCGGCCTGGTCGCCGGTGATCATCAGCACCGCGACGCCGGCCTGCCGCAGCGCCGCGATAGCATCGGCGGCGCCGTCGCGGACGGGATCGGCCAGCCCGGCCAGCCCGACCCAGACCAGGCCGTCGTCAGGGCGCATCGCCGCCTCGGTCTGCGCCGCGCTGCCGTTCAGCCGGTAGGCCAGGCCGAGAACCCGCAGCGCTTCGGACGCCATCTCGGCGTTGCGGCGCCGGATCAGCCGGCGGCCGCGTTCGGTCAGGGGGCGGGGCACGCCGTTCCGCAACTGCTGCCGGCACAGCGCGAGCACCTCGTCGGGGCTGCCCTTCACCGCGGTCAGCACCCGGCCGGCCGAGACATGGGTGGTGACCATGTAGGGCCGGTGCTCGGACCGCTGCGACAGGTCCGTCTGCGGCCATTGCCGCCGCAGTGCCGCGACGTCGAGATTCGCCGCCAGCGCCGCCCGCAGCAGCGCGGCCTCGGTGCCCGAGCCGGCGATCTCCGGCCCCCTCGGCCCGGCCAGCAGGTCGGCCTCGCTGCACAGCGCCCCGAGCTGCAGCAACCGGGCCAAGTCCGGCACGGCATCGAGATCGACCATGCGGGGTTCCCTGCCGTGCTCGGCCAGGAAGGTGCGGTCGCGGACGACCCGATAACGCCGGCGCGGGCCGCAGGCGATGCGGGCGACCGACATCCGGTTCTGTGTCAGGGTTCCGGTCTTGTCGAAGCAGGCGATCTGGACCGCCGACAGGCCTTCCACCGTCGCCAGCTGCCGCACCAGGATGCCGCGGCGGCGCAGATCCTCGAGCCCGAGCGCGAGCGTGGTCGTGGCGAGGGTCGGCAGGCCCTCCGGCACGGCGGCGACCGCGAGCGACACCGCCGATTTCAGCATCGGCAGCAGCCGGTGGCCACGCAGCAGCCCGACGGCGAAGACCGCGCCGCACAGCGCCAGCGAGGCCCAGACGAGCTGGCGGCCGAGCCGGTCGAGCTGGCGCTGCATCGGCGAGTCGGGCGCGGCTGCCGCGTCGACCAGCGCCTGGATCCGTCCCATCTGCGTGTGCGGTCCGGTGGCGATGGCAACCGCCCGCCCGGCGCCGCCGGTGACGACGGTGCCGCGGTAGACCATGCCGGCGCGATCCGCCAGAGCCGCTTCCGGCGGCACTGGGTCGGGTCGCTTGAGCACGGGCAGGCTTTCGCCGGTCAGCGGCGCCTCGTTCACCGTCAGCCGGTCCGCGGCGATCAGGCGGGCATCCGCGGCGACGACCGTGCCCGGCCGCAGGTCCAGCACGTCGCCGGGGACGATGTCGTCGACCGTGACGTTGCGCACCGCCCCGTCCCGGACCGCGCGCGTGCTGCGCGATCCGATGTCGGCGAGCGTATCGATGGTCCGTTCGGCCCGGGTCTCGGTGAGATAGCCGATGCCGGCATTCATGCCGACCACGGCCAGGATCACGGCGGCATCCAGCACGGCGCCGGTGAGGAGCGAGAGGACCGATCCGGCGGCCAGCAGGGCGACCGGCAGGCTCTGCACTTGGCCGAGCAGGATCTCCAGTCGGCTGCGGCCATGGGCGCGGGGGATGGCGTTGGGTCCGTGCCGGGCGAGGCGGCGGCTGGCCTCCGCCTGCGACAGCCCATCGGGTGTCGCTTCGAGGCGGGCCAAGGTGTCGTCGGCCGAAAGCGCGTGCCAGCGCTCGCCGTCCTCGTCCTCCCCGTTGGGCAGGTCCTTCATGTCCCCGGCCAGCGCGCGGTGCAGCGCCGTCCGGATCTTCGCCTCGACCGAAGTCAGCGGTATCGCCGGGTCGAACAGGACCAGAAGCGCGCCGGTGGTTGTGCTGGCCGAGGCCCTATGGATGACGCCGCCGTTCAGCCAGCGCTCGAGCGCCTGCTTAACCCGGTCGCTGCGGCGCAGCCCGTCGACGCGGAAGCGGGCCCGGCCCGGCACGGCGACATGGACAGGCCGGATCCCGGCCGCGGAGGGGGCGGGGCCGCCGACCGGGTCGGCGGCTGCGGCGGCGTCCGGCTGCACCGCTCAAGCCCGCTTTTCCTGCGTGTCGGTCGTGGACGGCGGAGGGCGCGGCACCAGCCCGTTGCGCCAGAGCCCGGCGGCGTCGCCCGCATACCACAGGAGGGTGACCGCCGGGGCGGCGATCCGGCCGCGAAGCAGCTGATAGACCCCGGCGCCGAGCAGCCCGATGGCGATGGCCGACCGCAGCTCGGTCTTTGCCGCGCTCCAGCCGCGGCCCAGCCGTCCTCGCGGCCGGCCCGCGGCGCTTCGGATCCAGGCCGCGGGGGAAGCCGGCCGGCCGACCGGCGGATCGACCAGGGTGAACAGGTCGTTCGCCGTGGCGTGGGCGTGGAACAGGCCGGCGGCATCCGAGTAATGCACCAGCACGCTCGCCGTCCGCGGGTTGACCGCCACCGCCTCGACCCCGGCCCATTGCGACAGCCGGTCCTGCACCGCGGCGAAATAGGCGGCGTCGTGGCGCCTCTCCGGAATCCGGATGCGGATACGTCCGGGGGTCAGGTGGCAGATATGGCCTGCGGGTCGGTCAGCCATCGGCGCGTGTCCGCTCGTCCGCCGGCCCTGCGGTCTCGCCGCTGCCCTGGAGCTCGTCGCCAGCCCCTGCGGCAGCCGTCTTCTCCGCCGAGGCCGGCGGGACCGGCCGCGGGCCCTGCTTCTGCAGGTCTTCCTCGCGCTCGGCCTGGACCTCGGCCACCAGGTCCTCCGCCGTCTCGCCCCATTCCGCGAGCGTCTCGCGGCCGCGTTCATAGAGCGCCAGGCCCGTCTTGATCGCGCCCTTCGCCGCCGGCCGGGCGGCATTCGAGAGGCGCGGCAGGACATGCGGGGCGATGGCCGCGCCGACGATTCCGGCCACCAGCGCCGTCAGCACGTTGCCGTTGAGTAGCTTGGCCATGGGGTCCCCCTCGGGATCGCTGGTCGTCGCCCGCGTCAGGCGGTCTGCTCCGCCTTGGTGCGGCGGCTGGCGGGTTGCGTCCTACCGCCGCCATTGGTCGCGGCCTGCTCCTGTTCGAGTTCGGCCCGCGCCTCGGCGACGATGTCCCCGGTTACTTCGCCGACCCCGCTCAACGTTTCGTTGTAGAGGACCATGCCGGTCTTGATCACCGTCTTCGCCACCGGCCGCAGGACCCGGCCGACGGTCGGAAGCACGGTCGGGGCGAGCAGGACGGCGCCGAGGCCGACCAGCAGACCGGTGCCAGTGCCGCCTTTCAGGACGTCTTCGAACAGGGCCATTTTGCGTTCCTCCCGGAACGGTTGCTGGACCGCGCGGCGCGTGGGTCGGCGCTCAGGGAGGCGGAAGAGCGAAGAGTCCTCGAACTGGCGAAAACCGGTTCGCCAGCTCGGCCCGATCGTGGCTCAAGGTATCGGAGGACCCGCGCGTCGCTTGGTCGTCTCCCTCGAAATACGTTAACACCCGATGCGCAAGAACTCTACCGGGGTGTTACATTTTTCTTTCAATTTCTGCGCCGTATCGTTTCGTTTCGATCGGTCGACGGAAGAAGGAAGACCGTTCCGTTCCGGGAGAGGGAGGATCGAGACATGGCCTCAATCCCGCCGCCGCAGCCGGATTCCGCCGTCGTGTCGGTTGCCCCGCCCTTCGCGTCCGGCCGGACGGAGGAGGTCGCGCGCCGCCGCCTGCGGCGCAACCGCCGGTTCGCGACCGGGCTGCTCGCCACCATGGGGGCGGCCTTCGTCGGTACGCATCTGGTCGAGCAGCCGGGTTTCGCCACCCAGCTCCTGCGCGCCGGCGCCGAGGCCGGGATCGTCGGCGGCATCGCCGACTGGTTCGCGGTGACCGCGCTGTTCCGCCATCCGCTGGGCCTGCCGATCCCCCACACCGCGATCATCCCCGGCAGCAAGGACCGGATCGCGCGCACCCTCGGCCGCTTCATCGAGCGGAACTTCCTGACCGAGGAGATCCTGCTGCGGAAGCTCGCCGACGCCCGGGTCGGGCAGCGCTTCGCCGCTTGGCTGGGGGCGCCGGGAACCGCGCCGGAGATCGCCGGGCTGGTCGCCGGCGCCCTGCCGGGGCTGATCCGGTCGCTGGAGGACCACGACCTGCAGGATTTCGCCAACCGCACGCTGGGCGAGCAGCTCCGGCGCGCCGACCTCGCGCCGATCCTCGGCCGGGTGGTCCAGCTGGTGGCGACCAGCGGCGAGGCCGACATCCTGTTCGAGCGGGCGATCGGCATCGGCGTCCGCTGGCTGGAGGAGAACCGCGGCCAGATCGACCGGCTGGTGGAAGCCCGCAGCCGCTGGTGGATTCCGAAGACGATCGACCGCCGCATCGCCGCCGCCATCGTTTCGGCCATCGCCGACCTGCTGAGCGACCTGCGCCGGCCGGACAGCGAGGCGCGGCTGCGGTTCCGCGAGGCGCTCGCCGCCCTGATCGAGGAGCTGCTGCACTCGCCGGCCCGGCGCGACCAGATCAACGCCTCGAAGAACCGGATCCTCGACAGCCCGGAGGTGCAGGCCTGGCTCGGCTCGATCTGGGGCCGGCTCTCCCGGGCGGCGCTGGAGGACCTGGCCGACCCGGCCTCGCGGACGCGCGCCGCGCTCGAGCACGGCATCGCCCTGATCGGCCGCGCGCTCGCCACCGACGACGCCATGCAGGCGCAGATCGACGCCCTGGTCCGGCGCCTGGCGATCCAGCTCATTTCCTGGCGGCGCAAGCTCGGCGGCTTCATCGCCGAGGTGGTGCGCAGCTGGGACACGCGCACCTTGACCGACCGGCTGGAGCTCGTGGTCGGCAGCGACCTGCAGTACATCCGCATGAACGGCACCATCGTCGGCGCCTGCGTCGGCTGCCTGATCTTCCTCGTCTCGCAGCTGTTCGGCTGACGGCAGCCCGTAAACGGACTCTTCTTCATACCCTCTGCAAAAGAACCGTCATTGCGAGGAGGCGAAGCCGACGAAGCAATCCATGTCTCCGCTCTTGCGGCCCTGGATTGCTTCGCTGCGCTCGCAATGACGATTCTGTCATAGGCTCGTCGGTAAGACGCGGCGGCCGGGCCGCCGCGCCGGCTCTCAGTCCGCCTCCACCGCCGAGGCGTGGCTGCGCAGCTCCTCGATGAAGACGCGGCTGTTCTCGGCGTAGTCGACCGGCACGCTGACCAGATGCACCCCGCCCTGGGCGAAGGCCTTCTCCAGCGTCGGCGCGAAATCGGCGGCGGACTCGATGCTCCAGCCGGTCGCGCCGTAGGCCCGGGCATAGGTCACGAAATCCGGGTTGCCGAAGGTCAGGCCCCAGTCGGCGAAGCCCTGCGCCTCCTGCTTCCAGCGGATCATGCCGTAGGCGTTGTCGACCAGGATCACGACGACCAGGTTCAGCTTCAGCCGGATCGCCGTCTCCAGCTCCTGCGAGTTCATCATGAAGCCGCCGTCGCCGCACACCGCCATCACCCGGCGGTCCGGGTAGAGCATCGCCGCCACCATGGCCGAGGGCAGGCCGGCGCCCATGGTCGCCAGAGCATTGTCCAGGAGGATGGTGTTGGCGATATGGGTGCGGTAGCTGCGGGCGAACCAGATCTTGTACATGCCGTTGTCGAGGGCGACGACGCCGTCCTCCGGCATCACCGCCCGCACGTCGTAGACGATGCGCTGCGGCAGCAGCGGGAATTTGCCGCTCGTCCCGTCCGCCGCCACCTTCTCCAGGATCTTGCGGCGCAGCTCGGCGAAGGCCTCGACCGCGGTCGGGTGCGGCCCGCCGAAGACCCCGGCGATCCGTGCCAGCGAGGCGCCGATGTCGCCCACCACCTCATGGTCCGGGAAGTAGACCTCGGCGATGTCGGCCGGCTGGTAGCCGACATGGATCACCTTCTGCCCCGCCTGCTCCATGATGAAGGGCGGCTTCTCCACCACGTCGTGGCCGATCGCCAGGATCAGGTCGGCCTTCGTCACCGCGTCGTGCAGATAGTCGCCCTCGGACAGGGCGGCGGTGCCGATATAGAGGCCGGAATTGCCGTCGACGGCGCCCTTGCCCATCTGGGTGTTGAAGAAGGGGATGTTCATCCGGCGCACGAAGTCGGACAGGGCCGGCACCAGGTGGCGGCGGTTGCCGGCGGCGCCGATCATCACCAGCGGGCGTTCGGCCGCGCGCAGCATCTCGGCGGCGGTGGCGATGGCCGCGTCGTTCCCCACCGGCAGCTCCAGCGGATGCAGCGGCACCGGACCCAGCCCTTCGGGCGCCGGGACGGCGGCGATGTCCTCCGGCAGCTCCAGATGCACCGGGCCTGGCCGCTCCTCCTGGGCGATGCGAAAGGCGTTGCGCACCAGGGTCGGGATTGCGGCGGTGCTGACGATCTGGCGCGACGACTTGGTCAGCGGCCGCATGGTGGCGACGATGTCGACGATCTGGAACTGCGCCTGGCGGCTCTTCAGGATCGGCTTCTGGCCGGTGATCATCACCATCGGCATGGCGCCCAAGAGGGCATAGGCGGCGCCGGTGGCGAGGTTGGTGGCGCCGGGGCCGAGCGTGGTCAGGCAGACGCCGGCCTTGCCGGTCAGCCTTCCATAGGTCGCGGCCATGAAGGCGGCCGACTGCTCGTGCCGGGTGACGATCAGCTCGATGCCGGAGCGGCGGAGCGATTCGACGATGTCCAGGTTCTCCTCGCCGGGCACGCCGAAGACGCGGTCCACGCCCTCATTGACCAGGGCCTCGACGAGAAGGTCGGATCCTGTCCGCTGCGCAGCCATGTCGGTCCTCTCTTGCTGGGCGGTGCGATGCCCCGGCAGGATAGGCCTCGAAGCGCGCCGGCGACATGACCTCGCTGCAGGGCAGACGGACGGCATGCGCACGCACGGCATGGCCGGGCGGGCTGGCCGGGACCGGCATGGTGATGCGATGATGTCCGTGGCGCCGCGGCACGCGCCGCATTGACCGCGACCCGCCGAAGGGGTCTTCTCCCGCCATGCAAGACGGATTGCCGCCCGACTGGGACACCCGAGCCATCGCCGACCGGCATCGCGCCGGGCTGCAGGCGCTCGGCCTCTGGCTGGCCGAGGCGACGTGCCGGCCGGTGCCGCTCAAGGCCCTGTTTCCCGGCTTCTGCGAGCAGGTGTCGCGGACCATCGTCCCGGTCTGGCGGATCCATCTCGGGCTCGAGGTGCTGCATCCCGAGATCAGCGGCACCATGCTGGTCTGGAGCGACGAGACCATCGAGTTCGGGGAGCGCGCCCGGCAGGGAATCCTGCAGAGCCCGGGCTATCTCAACAGCCCGACCAAGATCGTCGACGACACCGAGCGGGCGTATCGCCGGCGGCCGGCCCCCGCGGCCGCCGAGATGCCGCTGATGCAGGAGCTGCATGAGCTCGGCGCCACCGATTACTTCATCACGCCGCTGCCCTTCCTCGACACCAGCCGCACCCGCTTCCTGTCCTTCGCCACGCGGCAGCCGGGCGGCTTCGACGACGACGACCTGAAGGCGCTGGACACCGCTGCCCGGCTGTTCAGCCCCTATGCCGAGCGCCAGGTGTGGAAGCGGATCGCGCTCGACCTGCTCGACACCTATGTCGGCGCCCGCACCAGCCAACGCATCGTCGAGGGCCAGATCGAGCGCGGCCAGGTCGACTGGATCGAGGCGGCGATCTGGCTGGCCGATCTGCGCGCCTTCACCCGGCGCAGTGAGACCAATGCCATCGGCGAGGTGGTCGAACTGCTGAACGGCTGGTTCGGCGACATGGGCGCGGCGATCGAGGCCGAGGGCGGCGAGATCCTGAAGTTCATCGGCGACGCTGTGCTGGCGATCTTCCCGGTGACGGCCGAGACCGACCGCGGCGCCGCCTGCGCCGCTGCCCTGGCCGCGGCCGAGGCCTTCTGCGCCAAGGTCGACGCCACCAATGCCGAGCGCGGCCTCACGGGGCCGGATGCGGTCGATTTCGGCATCGGCCTGCATGTCGGCGAGATCGCCTACGGCAATATCGGCGCGGCGCGGCGGCTCGATTTCACCGTGATCGGCCCAGCGGTGAACCGCGCCAGCCGGCTGGAGGAGCTGACCAAGACCCTGCGCCGCCGGGTGCTGGTGTCCGAGCCGTTCCGCGACGCCTGCGGCCGCCCGCTGGTCGACCTCGGCCGGCACGTGCTGCGCGACGTCGAGGGCACGCACCGGATTTTTGGTGTCGGATAGTTCGAGGCAGCCTCTCTCATCGTCATGGCGAGCCCCGAAGGGGCGTGGCCATCCAGCCTGTCGCCATCGAGCGCGGTGGCCGAAAGACTGGATGGCCACGCTTCGCTCGCCATGACGGTGTTGGGACCTTTCGATCGTTCCGATAAGGTCTCGCCGACAACAGCCACAGGCCTCCTGCGATGAAAGCCGTCGTCTTCGAACAGTTCCGCCAGGCGCCGACCGTGCAGACCGTGCCCGATCCGGCGCCGTCGCCGGAGGGCGTCGTGGTCCAGGTCGAAGCGACGGGGCTGTGCCGCAGCGACTGGCACGGCTGGATGGGCCACGACCCCGACATCGTGCTGCCGCATGTGCCGGGGCACGAGCTGGCCGGCACCATCGTCGCGGTCGGGCCGCAGGTCCGGCGCTGGCGCACCGGCCAGCGGGTCACGGTGCCCTTCGTCGCCGGCTGCGGCCATTGCCCGGAATGCGCCAGCGGCAACCAGCAGGTCTGCGAACGGCAGTTCCAGCCCGGCTTCACCGCCTGGGGCTCCTTCGCCGAATACGTCGCGCTCGACTTCGCCGACGCCAATCTCGTCGGCCTGTCGGATGAGTTGGATTCGGCCACGGCCGCCAGCCTGGGCTGCCGCTTCGCCACCTCCTTCCGCGCCATTGTCGACCAGGGCCGGGTGCGGGGTGGGGAGTGGGTGGCGGTGCATGGCTGCGGCGGCGTCGGGCTGTCGGCGATCATGATCGCCAGCGCCCTCGGGGCCAATGTCGTGGCGGTCGACCTGACCGAGCAGAAGCTCGACCTCGCCCGCCAGCTCGGCGCCACGGCGGCCGTCAACGCCGCCGGCTCGGCCAATGTCGTGCACGAGATCCGCGATCTGACCGGGGGCGGCGCGCATGTCTCGGTCGACGCGCTCGGCCACCCCGCCACCTGCATGAATTCGATCCGCTGCCTTCGCCGGCGCGGCCGGCACATCCAGGTCGGGCTGATGCTGGACGACCACGCCCGCCCGCCGGTCCCGATGGACCGGGTGATCGCCTATGAGCTGGAGATCCTGGGCAGCCACGGCATGCAGGCGTTCCGCTACCAGGCGATGCTCGACATGATCCAGGCGGGCAAGCTGGCCCCGCAGAAGCTGATCGGCAGCCGCATCGGCCTCGACGAGGCGGCGGTGGCCTTGACCCAGATGGACCGTTTCGACGGCACCGGCATCAGCGTCGTCACGCGGTTCTGAGTCGGAGGAGGGGCCTACGCCCTCCCGGCGCCCAGGATCAGGCGCAGCCCCAGCGCGCCCATGACCGAGCCGGCGGCGCGGTCGAACCAGCGCTTCCAGCGCAGATAGACGGCGCGCGGCCGGTCGGCGGAGAAGACCAGGGCGACGATGGTGTACCAGCCGGCCTCGATCGCGAAGATCGCCGGCAGCAGCACGGCGAATGTCCAGGCCGGCACCTGCGCCGGCAGGAAGGCGGCGAAGATGCTGCCGTAGACGATCGCGGCCTTGGGGTTGCTGAGCTGGGTGACGAGCGCCAGGGTGAAGGAGCGGCGGACGCTGCGCGGCCGGCCCTCCGCCGTCTTCGGCACCACGATCGGCTTGTCGGCGGTGCGCCACAGGGCGAGGGCGAGCCACAGCAGGTAGAGGCCGCCCAGCACCTTCAGCGTCAGGTACAGCCACTCCACCTGGGCCAGGATCGCCTGCAGGCCGAACAGGCCGAGCCCGCCATAGATGACGCCGCCGATGCCCATGCCCAGCGCCGCCGCCAGCCCGTCGCGGCGCGACAGGGCGATGGCGGTGCGGGTGACGAAGACGAAGCTGGGCCCCGGGCTGGCCGCGCCGACGACGATGGCGCCGAGGATGCTGAGCAGCGGAACGGCAAGATCCATGGTGTCCTCCCTGGGGCCGAGTTGGTCCGCCATGACGGGCCGTCCGGGCAACGCCCGCAAGCGGGATTTTCTCAGAACGCCCATCCCTCTGCGTCATTGCGAGGAGGCGAAGCCGACGAAGCAATCCAGGGGCAGCTTCCACGGCCCTGGATTGCTTCGCTGCGCTCGCAATGACGATGTTGGTCAGGCGGCCGTCTCGATATCCTCGCCCGTGCCGTGGTCGGAATGCAGGCAGTGGCCGTGGCTGTGGTCGGCCAGCACCTCGATCACCCGGCAGTGGCCGATGGTGCCGTGCCGGCACTGCTCCACCATCCGCTCCAGCTCCGCCTTCAGCGCCTCCAGCCGGGCGATGCGATTCTGCACGGCCACCAACTGCTCCTGCGCGATGCGGTCGGCGGTGGCGCAGGGCTGGCTCGGGTCGTCGGCCAGGGTCAGCAGCTGGCGGATGGCGTCCAGCGGGAAGCCCAGCTCGCGGCTGTGGCGGATGAAGGCCAGACGGTCGCTGTGCGCCCGGCCGTAGATCCGCTGGTTGCCCAGGGTCCGCGCCGCCTCCGGCATCAGCCCGATCTGCTCGTAGTAGCGGATGGTCTGGACCTTGCAGCCGGTGCGGCGGGCCAGCTCGCCGATCGGCATCGCGTCGCCGCGCGCGGACATGATTTTTCCTCTTGAAGCTACAGTCGCTGTAGCTCCCATCTTCCCCTGCGACGGTTCTTTCGGCAAGGGAGTGCGTCGCGATGGCGATGATCGCAGCGACTGAGGGGCAGGGCGGCCGGATCCTGCGGTACCGGGTCGACGGCATGGACTGCCCGAGCTGCGTCGGCAAGCTGGAGACGGCTCTCGGCCGGATCGAGGGCGTCAGCGGCGTCGAGGTCAATTTCGCCGCCGGCACGCTGGCCTTCGGCGCGGCGGGCGCCGCGGCCGACGGCAGCGCGGTGGAGCAGAAGATCCGCGCCCTCGGCTTCACCCCGACCGCGATCGCCGACACGGCGGCCAAGGCGCCGGCCCCGGCCGAGGCCGCGCCGTGGTGGCGCGAGCGCAAGGCGCAGCTGGTCGGCTTCACCGGCCTCCTGCTGGCCGCCGCCTTCGTCGCGGCGCAGATCGTGCCGGCCGAGGCCGAATGGGCCTATGTCGCCGCGGCGCTGCTCGGGCTGGTGCCGGTCGCCCGCCGGGCCCTGGCCCTGATCCGCTCGGGCTCGCCCTTCAGCATCGAGACGCTGATGGCCGTCGCCGCGGTCGGCGCCATCGCCATCGGCGCGGCGTCCGAGGCGGCGGTGGTGGTGTTCCTGTTCGCCGTCGGCGAGCTGCTGGAGACCGTCGCCGCCGGCCGCGCCCGCCAGGGCATCAAGGCGCTGGTCGCGCTGGTGCCGCGCACGGCGCAGCGCGAGGCGAACGGCGTCCTGGCGACCGTCCCGGTCGACGACCTCGCGGTCGGCGACATCGTGCTGGTCCGCCCCGGCGACCGGGTGCCGGCCGACGGCGAGATCGTCGACGGCGCGTCGGAGCTGGACGAGGCGCCGATCACCGGCGAATCCGTGCCGGTGGCCAAGGCGGCGGGCGACGCGGTCTATGCCGGCAGCATCAATGCCGGCGGCGTCTTGCGCGTCCAGGTGTCGCGGACGGCGGCCGACAACACCATCGCCCGGATCATCCACATGGTCGAGGCGGCGCAGGCCAGCAAGGCGCCGACGGCGCGCTTCATCGACCGGTTCAGCGCCTGGTACACCCCGGCCGCCATGGCCGTCGCCGCGCTGGTGATCGCGGGGCCGCCGTTGCTGTTCGGCGGCGACTGGTCGGTCTGGGCCTATCGCGGCCTGTCGCTGCTGCTGATCGCCTGCCCCTGCGCCCTGGTGCTGTCCACCCCGGCGGCGATCGCCTCCGGCATCGCCGCCGGCACCCGGCGCGGCCTGCTGCTGAAGGGCGGCGCGGCGCTGGAGGCGTTGGGCAAGGTCAAGGCCGTGGCCTTCGACAAGACCGGCACGCTGACCCTGGGCCGGCCGCAGGTGACCGACATCGTGGCGCTGGAGGGCACGGAGGCCGCGGTGCTGGCCGAGGCCGCCGCGGTCGAGAGCGGCTCCAGCCATCCGCTGGCCCGCGCCATCCTGGAGGAAGCGGCCGCCCGCGAGGTCGCGGTGCCGGCCGTCGCCGACGCTTCGGCCCTTCCCGGCAAGGCGGTGCTGGGCCGGGTCGGCGGCGCCCTGCTGGCGGTCGGGTCGCCGCGCTACGCCGCCGAACGCGGCACGCTTCCGGCCGCGCTGGCCGACCGGGTCGCGGCGCTGGAGGGGCGGGGCAAGACCGTGGTCGTGCTGCTGGGCGAATCCGGGCCGCGCGGGCTGATCGGGCTGCGCGACGAGCCGCGTGATGACGCGGCCGCCGCGGTGGCGGCCCTGCGCCGGGCCGGGGTGCGCCCGGTGATGCTGACCGGCGACAACCGCCGCACCGCCGAGGCGGTCGCCGGCACGCTCGGCATCGCGGTCGAGGCCGAGCTGCTGCCGGACGACAAGCTGGCGGCGATCGGCTGGCTGAAGGCCGAGGGGCCGGTGGCGATGGTCGGCGACGGCATCAACGACGCGCCGGCGCTGGCCGCCGCCTCGGTCGGCGTCGCCATGGGCGGCGGCACCGACGTGGCGCTGGAGACGGCGGATGCCGCGCTGATGCACAACCGCGTCACCGGCGTGGCCGAGCTGATCGGCCTGTCGCGCGCCACCCTGGCGAACATCCGCCAGAACATCGCCGTCGCCCTCGGCCTCAAGGCGCTGTTCCTCGCCACCACGCTGTTCGGCGCCACCTCGCTGTGGATGGCGATCCTGGCCGACACCGGCGCGACCGTGCTGGTGACGCTCAACGCGCTCAGGCTGCTGCGCCTGCCGGCGCCGGCGCGGGGTCAGGCGGCCGCCCATGGCAAGGGCGACGATCACGCCGCGGCGGGAGACGACCATTGCTGCGCCCATGGCGCCTGCCGATCCGGCTCCAAGCCAATCGAGGCGTGACCGCGAACCCGATGTGTGGGACCATATCCCCATAGTCGAGCTCATGACCGACAACCGCGGACCACGCAGTCAGGGGGAGTGCCATGGGGCTGATCAATTTCATCAAGGAAGCCGGTGAGAAGCTGTTCGGCGGGGGCGAGGCCCAGGCCGCGACGCCGGACGACCTCAAGAGGCAGATCCAGGCGCAGGGGCTCGACCCCGCCGGCGTCGACATCAAGGTCGAGGGCGACAAGGTGACGGTCGGCGGCAACGTCGCCTCGACCGAGGTGGCGGAGAAGATCGCGCTCGCGGTCGGCAACACGCCCGGCATCGCCCAGGTCGAGAACAACCTCGCCGCCGCCACCCCGGCGCCGGAATCGCGGATGTACACGGTGAAGAAGGGCGACACCCTGTCGGCGATCGCCAAGGCGATGTACGGCAACGCCAACGACTATCCGAAGATCTTCGAGGCCAACAAGCCGATGCTGAAGCACCCGGACAAGATCTATCCGGGCCAGGTGCTGCGCATCCCGTAACCGTCCCGGACGACATCGAAGGGCCCTGCGTGCCGCGCGCAGGGCCTTCGCTTTCCCGTGTCGCGCCGTCGCCCGTTGCGCTATCAGCAGGGCGGGGCACGCGGGAGAGTTCGAGGCTTGGCCAACGTCCTGTTCATCACCGCCGACCAGTGGCGCGGCGACACGCTGTCGGCGGTCGGCCACCCCTGCATCCGTACCCCGGCGCTGGACGCACTGGCGGAAGAGGGCACGCTGTTCCGCCGGCATTACACCGTGGCCTCGCCCTGCGGCCCGTCCCGGGCCTCGCTGCTGACCGGCCTCTATCCCCACACCCATCGCAGCATCCGGAACGGCACGCCGCTCGATGCGCGCCACACCAATTTGGCGCTGGAGGTGCGGCGCGGCGGCTGGGAGCCGCTGCTGTTCGGCTACACCGACACCTCGCTGGACCCGCGCGGCCGGCCGCCGGGCGACCCGGCGCGCGACACCTATGAAAGCGTGGCTCCGGGCTTCACCCCAGTGATCGCCCTGTCCGAGTCCAGCCGGGCCTGGATCGCCGACCTCGTGGCCAAGGGCTACGACGTGCCGGCGCCGGAGGCGGGTCGGGACCCGCTCTACGATTCCGACCCCGCGGCCGAAACGGCGCCCGGCGGGCTGGGGCCGACCCGGATCCGGGCCGAGGACAGCGAGACTGCCTTCCTGACCGACCAGGTGCTGCGTCATCTGGCGGTGCTGCGCGGCCGACCCTGGTTCGTGCACCTGACCTATATCTGCCCGCACCCGCCCTTCGCCGCCCCGGCGCCCTGGCACCTGGCCTACGACGCCGCCGCCGTGCCCCCACCGCTGCGCGGCCCCTCCGCCGCCGCCGAAGGGGCGCAGCATCCGCTGCTGGCCGGGCTGCATAGGGCGGTCCGGCTCGACACGTTCCTGAACCATGCCGAGGGGCCGGCCGCGGACCTTGATGCCGCCGGCGTGGCCGCGGTCCGCGCCGCCTATTACGGCCTGGCGTCCGAGGTCGACCACCATCTCGGCCGGGTGTTCGACTTCCTGAAGGGCAGCGGCCAGTGGGACGACACGCTGATCGTCTTCACCTCCGATCATGGCGAGCAACTGGGTGACCATTACCTGTTCGGCAAGATCGGCTATTTCGACCAGTCGGCCCATATCCCGCTGATCATCCGCGACCCGCGCCCGGCGGCGGAGGGTGGCCGCGGCCGGCAGGTCGACGACTTCACCGAATCGGTCGACATCCTGCCGACCATCCTCGACTGGCTCGGCCTCGCCGCGCCGCGGCAGTGCGACGGACGCTCGCTGCTGCCCTTCTGCCATGGCGAGCGGCCGGCGGACTGGCGCGACGCGGCCCACTGGTTCTTCGATGTCGGCGATGCGCGGGGCCCGGTCGGCGACGGGCCGGTGCGGCTGCGCCCCGACGAATGCGGCGTCCAGGTGATCCGCGATGCCCGCCGGAAATACGTGCACTGCGCCGCCCTGCCGCCGCTGTTCTTCGACCTGGAGCGCGACCCCGGCGAATTCGAGGACCGCAGCCGCGACCCGGCCTGCGCCGGGGAGATGCTGGCCTACGCCCAGAAGCTGCTGTCTTGGCGCATGCGGCACGAGGACCGCACGCTCAGCCACATCACGCTGAAGGACGGCTATTTCGAGGGGGAGGCGTGATGGGAGCGGGCGGCATCCGCGGCATCCTGTTCGACAAGGACGGGACGCTGATCGACTTCAACTCGACCTGGATCCCGCTGAACCGCGAGGCGGCGCTGTTCGCCGCGGCCGGGGACCCGGAGCTGGCGCGGCGCCTGCTCGAGGTCGCCGGCGCCGATCCCGACAGCGGCATCGTCCGCGCCGACAGCCTGTTCGCCTCCGGGGCGACGCCGGAGATCGCGGCCGCCTGGATCGCCGCCGGCAGCCCCTACGACCTCGCCCTGCTGGTGCCGGAGATCGACCGCGTCTTCCGGAGCGCCACCACGGCAGCGGTGATCCGGCCGACCGTCGCCGACCCGGCCGGGCTGTTCCGCCGGCTGCGCGATCGCGGGCTGAAGCTGGGCGTCGCCTCCAGCGACGGCGAGGTCGCGATCCGCGCCACGCTCGCGATGTTCGGCCTGCTCGACCTGGTCGATTTCGTCGCCGGCTACGACAGCGGCCACGGCCACAAGCCGAATCCCGGGATGGTCTATGGCTTCTGCGACGCCACCGGCCTGCCGCCCGGCGCCGTCCTCATGGTCGGCGACAACAGGCACGACATGGTGATGGGGCGCGCCGCGGGGGCGGGGCTGTGCGTCGGGGTGCTCAGCGGCACCGGCACCATGCAAACGCTGGCCGGGCTCGCCGATCTCTGCCTGCCGGACATCGGCGGGCTGGAGGCGCTGTTCGACTGCCAAACGGCCTGATGGCACCGGCTGCCTTTTAGATTAAAGTCCGACAACAAAAACGACCGTTCGTGGTGGAGGCTTCCCGTGCCCGGTTTTCCGATCGTGGACAGCCACGTCCATATTTATGACCCGGCCCTGTTGTCGTATCCGTGGATGGATCAGGTCCCTAGCCTCAAGTCGCGCCACCTGCCGGAGGACTACGACCGGCAGCGCGAGGGGGTGGCGGTCGACCGCTACGTCTTCGTCGAGGTCGACATCGCCCCCGCACAGCGGGTGGAGGAGGCGCGCTGGGTCGGCGCGCTCGAGGATCCCCGGCTCGGCGCCATCGTCGCCTCCGCCGCGATCGAGGACGGCCAGGCGGTGCGGACCGAGCTCGATGCGCTGCACGCCGCCACCCCGAAGCTGCGCGGCATCCGCCGGCTGATCCAGGGCGAGGCCGTCGATTTCTGCATCCGGCCCGGCTTCGTCGAAGGCGTGCGGCTGCTGGCGGAATACGACCTGTCCTTCGACCTCTGCATCTATCATCCGCAGTTCGACAGCGCGCTCGAGCTGGTGCGCCGCTGCCCGGAGATCCGCTTCGTCCTGGACCATATCGGCAAGCCCGGGATCCGGGACGGGATCGACCGCCCCTGGCGCGACCAGATGCGGGCCCTGGCGGCGCTGCCGAATGTCTGGTGCAAGCTGTCGGGCGTGGTCACCGAAGCCGATCACGAGGGCTGGACCCGGGCGCAGATCGAGCCCTACATACGTCATACGATTGACTGCTTCGGTTTCGACCGCACCATGTTCGGCAGCGACTGGCCCGTCTGCGAGCAGGCTTCCAGCTATCGCCGCTGGGTCGGGACGCTGGACGCCGTCCTTGCCGACGCGTCGGCGGCGGAGCTGCGGCAGCTCTATCGCGACACCGCCATCGCCTTCTACCGGCTCGGCTGAGCCCAATGATCTGAGACTGAGAGGACCCGCCCATGGACCCGATCGCCACGCGCCCGCTGGGCAAGAGCGGCGTTCCCGTCACCCAGCTCGGCTTCGGCGGGGCGCCGCTGGGCGACCTCTACCAGAAGCTGCCCGACGCCCAGGCGATCCAGACCATGGCGCGGGCGCTCGACCTCGGCGTCACCCTGGTCGACACCTCGCCGCTCTACGGCTACGGCCTGTCCGAGCACCGCTTCGGCCAGGCGCTGCGGCCGCGGCCGCGCGACAGCTATGTGCTGTCGACCAAGGTCGGCCGCTATTTCGTGCCGCCGCGGCGGGGCGAGGCGTTCGACCGCGGCACCTGGGCCGGCGGGCTCGAGTTCAAGCCGGTGTTCGACTACAGCTACGACGGCGCGATGCACTCCTTCGAGCAGAGCCTGCTGCGCCTCGGCATCTCCTCGGTCGACATCCTCCTGATCCACGACGTCGACATCTGGACCCACGGCTCGCGCGAGGCCTATGAGCAGCGGCTGCAGGAGGCGCTGGCCGGCGCCTACAAGGCGCTGTTCAAGCTGCGCGAGGAAGGCGTGGTCAAGGCGATCGGCGTCGGCGTCAACGAGGTCGAGGCCTGCATGCGCTTCGCCGAGGGCGGCGATTTCGACTGCTTCCTCCTGGCCGGGCGCTACACCCTCCTGGAGCAGACCGCGCTCGACGACTTCCTGCCGCTGTGCCAGCGCCGCAACATCGGCATCATGCTGGGGGGGCCGTACAATTCCGGCATTCTCGCCACCGGCGCCGTGCCGGGCGCCCGCTACAACTATCAGCCGGCGCCGCCGGAAATCCTGGAGCGGGTGGGCCGGATCGAGGCGGTGTGCCGGCGCCACGGCGTGGCCCTGCCGGCGGCGGCGATCCAGTTCCCGCTGGCCCATCCGGTGGTGGCCTCGATGATCCCGGGCGCGGTGAAGCCGGAGGAGGTGGAGCGCAACCACGCCCTGATCGCGACGCCGATCCCGGCCGATTTCTGGGCCGAGCTGAAGCGCGAAGGCCTGGTGCGCGAGGACGCGCCGGTTCCGGGCTGAGTTGGGCCGCCGGCCGGCGGCACCATCTTCACCGAGCAAGGGAGGCACGGATGGCTGAGCGGCGGATCGTTCCCGCGGCGGGCGGCGCCGGGCTGGTCCTCAGGCGCGGAGAGCGGCTGCGGATCATCGACACCGAAGGCGGGCAGACCGGGGACCTCCTCGCCTATTCGCTCGACGGCGGCGAGCGGCTGTCGAACGGCCGCAGCTTCGACTATGGCGGCCGGATCTACCTCTCGACCGGGGATGTGCTGTGGTCCGACCGCAGCAACCCGATGCTGACCATCGTCGAGGACCAGGTCGGCCGGCACGACTTCCTCTATGCGCCCTGCAGCCTCGAGATGTACCGCATCCAGTACGGGGTGAAGGACCATCACCCGAACTGCCACGACAACCTGCGGGCCGCGCTGCAGAGCCTGGGGATCGATCCGGGTGCCCTGCCGACGGCCTTCAACGTCTTCATGAATGTCGAGGTCGCGGCCGACGGGACGCTGCTGATCGTGCCGCCCCGGTCCCGCGCCGGCGACGCGATCGTGCTGCGGGCCGAGATGGATCTCGCCGTGGCCATCTCGTCCTGCCCGGCCGGGACCTGCAACGCCGGCGCCCCGCCGCGCCCGCTCGCCTTCGAGGTGCTCGGCGACTGACAGTGGGCCGGGGGCAGGCTTTAGAAAACCGTCATTGCGAGGAGGCGAAGCCGACGAAGCAATCCAGAGGGTGGTGCCGCCTGGATCGCTTCGCTACGCTCGCGATGACGATTTTTGGTTGTGCCCGGCCTCAGATCAGCCCCAGGCTCCGGAAGCTGGAATGGCCCTTGCGGCCGACGATGACGTGGTCGTGCAGGGTCACGCCGACCGTCTCCAGCGCCCGTGCCACCGCCTTGGTCATCTCGATGTCGGCGCGCGACGGGGTCGGGTCGCCGGAGGGGTGGTTGTGGACCAGGATCAACGCGCTGGCGCCGAGCTCCAGCGCCCGGCGCGCCACCTCGCGCGGATAGATCGGCGCCTGGTCGACCGTGCCCTGGCCCGCGGCGTCGTCGGCCAGCAGCGCGTTCTTGCGGTCGAGATACAGCAGCCGCACCTGCTCGACCCCGCCGAACTTCATGGCGACGCCGAGATAGTCCAGCAGCGCCTGCCACGACCCGATCACCGGCCGGTCGACGACCTGCTCCTTCAGCATCCGCTCGGCCGCGGCCTGCACCACCTTCAGCAGGGCGATGGTGGCATCGCTCAGGCCGCCGCGCTGCGCCAGCTGGGCCGGGGTCGCGGCCAGCACCGCGCCCAGGCTGCCGAAGGTGGCGATCAGCTGCTTGGCCAGGGGCTTGGTGTCGCGCCGCGGGATCGCCGCGAACAGCAGCAGCTCCAGGATCTCGTAGTCGGCCAGGGCAGAGGCGCCGGCGGTCAGGAAACGCTGCCGCAGCCGGTCGCGATGGCCGGCATATTGGGGGACCGGTTCCGTCGCGTCCGGCGGCGCGGTCACGACACCGGCCCGATCACGCGACGGGGTATGGCGGCTGGGTGTGGCCGGCGGGGGAGAGGGTGAAGATCTCCACCCCGTCCCTGGTGACGCCGACCGTGTGCTCGAACTGGGCCGACAGGCTGCGGTCGCGGGTCACCGCGGTCCAGCCGTCGGACAGGATCTTCACCGCCCAGTGGCCGGCATTGATCATCGGCTCGATGGTGAAGATCATGCCCTCGCGCAGCGCCAGGCCTTCGCCGCGCCGGCCGTAATGCAGGATGCTGGGCGGGGCGTGGAACACGCGGCCCACGCCGTGGCCGCAGAAGTCGCGCACCACCGAGAAGCGGTGGCCTTCGGCATAGCTCTGGATGGCGTGGCCGATGTCGCCCAGCGTGGCGCCGGGCTTGACCGCGGCGATGCCGCGCATCATCGCCTCGTAGGTCACCTCGATCAGCCGCCGGGCCTTGACCGCGACCTTGTCGCCGGCGACGTACATCCGGCTGCTGTCGCCGTACCAGCCGTCCAGGATCGGGGTGACGTCGATGTTCAGGATGTCGCCGTTCTCCAGCTTCCGGTCGCCCGGGATGCCGTGGCAGACGACATGGTTCAGCGAGATGCAGCTCGATTTCGGGTAACCGCGATAGCCCAGCGTGGCCGGCACCGCGCCGTGGTCGCGCATGAAGCCGTCCAGCAGGCGGTCGAGCTCGTCGGTGGTGACGCCGGGGCGCACATGCGGGGCGATGAAGTCGAGGGCCTCGGCCGCCAGCCGGCCGGCACGCCGCATCGCCGCGAACTCGGCCT
Organism: Inquilinus limosus DSM 16000; assembly: GCF_000423185.1. Lineage (GTDB taxonomy): Bacteria > Pseudomonadota > Alphaproteobacteria > DSM-16000 > Inquilinaceae > Inquilinus > Inquilinus limosus. Next base: position 94,501 of record NZ_AUHM01000023.1, read on the forward strand.
CGCCATGCAGGGGGATGTGGCCTTCCTCGCGGGTCTGGGGTTCCACCTCGGTCACGCTTTCTGTCCTGTCTCGCATCGCCTCTAGCCTATAGCACCGGCGCCGGGCCGTCGCCACCCGCGGGGATATGGGGTCGGCCGGCCGGGATTCCGAGGACCGGCCCGCATCGCCGCCGGGCATCTTGACTCCAGTTTATAACCGAACGATCATTTACAAACTCGGCAGACGGATCGGGAGGATGTGATGGCGCTTCCATTGGCGGGAAAGATCGCCTTGGTCGCGGGCGCGACGCGCGGGGCCGGGCGGGGGATCGCGGTGGAGCTGGGGGCGGCCGGCGCCACGGTCTACGTCACCGGGCGCAGCATCCGCGGTCAGCCCTCGGAGTACCAGCGGCCCGAGACGATCGAGGAGACGGCGGAGCTGGTCTCGGCCGAAGGCGGCACCGGCATCGCCGTGCAGACCGACCATCTGGTGCCGGAGCAGGTGGAGCGGCTGGTGGCCCGCATCCGGGCGGAGCAGGGCCGGCTCGACATCCTGGTCAACGACGTCTGGGGCGGCGAGACGCTGTTCGAGTGGAACAAGCCGGTGTGGGAGCACGACCTGCAGCGGGGGCTGCGGCTGCTGACCCTCGGCGTCCACACCCATCTGATTACTGCGCATTACGCCCTGCCGCTCCTCATCCAGCGCCCGGGCGGCCTGCTGGTGGAAGTCACCGATGGCACCGCCGAGTACAATGCGGACCACTACCGGCTGTCGCCCTTCTACGACCTCGCCAAGGTGTCGGTGAACCGGTTGGGCTGGGCCCATGCCAAGGACCTGGCGCCGCACGGCGCCACCTCGGTGTCGCTGACGCCGGGCTGGATGCGGTCGGAGATGATGCTGGAGGCCTACCGGGTCACCGAGGAGACCTGGCGCGACGCGACGAAGATCCAGCCGCATTTCATCATCTCCGAGACGCCGCGCTTCACCGGCCGGGCCGTGGCGGCGCTGGCGGCCGATCCGGACCGGGCACGCTGGAACGGCCAGTCGCTGTCCAGCGGCCAGCTGGCGCAGGTCTACGGCTTCACCGACCTCGACGGTTCGCGGCCCGACGCTTGGCGCTATGTCGTCGAGGTGCAGGATCCGGGCAAGCCGGCCGACGCCACCGGCTATCGCTAGCGGCGTTTTCCGCCTGTCTCGCGGCCCGTCCAGGCGATAGCATCGCCCGGGACAACGCCCAGGGCAGGACCATGACCGACACGCGCATCGTGACCGCCGCCGTTCTGGTGATCGGCGACGAGATCCTTTCCGGCCGCACCAAGGACGCCAACATGGCCTTCCTGGCCGAGCGGCTGACCGATCTCGGCATCCGCCTGCGCGAGGCGCGGGTGGTGCCGGACGACCCGGAGGAGATCGTCGCCGCGGTCAACGCGCTGCGGGCCCGCTACGACTATCTCTTCACCACCGGCGGCATCGGTCCGACCCATGACGACATCACCGCCGAATGCGTCGCCCGCGCCTTCGGCGTGCCGCTGCTGCGCCATCCGGAGGCGGTGCGGCGGCTGGAGGCGCATTACGAGCCCGGCCAGCTGAACGAGGCGCGGCTGCGCATGGCGAACGTGCCGGAGGGCGGCGAGCTGATCGACAACCCGGTCAGCGCCGCCCCCGGCTTCCGCATCGGCAATGTCCATGTCATGGCCGGGGTGCCGCGGATCATGCAGGCGATGTTCGACGGCATCGCCCCGACCCTGGCCGGCGGCGACCGGGTGCTCAGCCGCACCGTGACCTGCGATCTGGGCGAGGGGGTGATCGCCGCCGGGCTCGGCGCCATCGCCGCGGTCTATCCGGAGCTGACGATCGGCAGCTATCCGTATTTCCGGGCCGGGAAGTTCGGCACCAGCCTGGTGCTGCGCGGCACCGACGCCGAGCGGCTGTCCTCCGCCGCCGAGGCGGTGCGCTCCCTCGTGGTCTCGCTCGGCGGCACCGCCGGCGCGGAGCCGGAGAAGACCGAGTAGGCGAGGCCGATCAGGAGGGCGATGCCGAGCCAGAGGGCGGCATAGAGCAGGCCGTGCCCGCCCCAGCCCCGGCGCAGCGCGGCGGGCGCCACCAGGATCAGGGCGGCGACCAGCCAGATCAGGTGGATCCACTGGAAGTCGGTCATGCCCCGGACAATGGGGCGCGATCCGCCCGCCGGCAAGGCGCATTCGGCTTGCGCGGCGGGCGAGGGCGCGCCATAGAGGCCCCGCGCGGACGTGGTGGAACCGGTAGACACAGCAGACTTAAAATCTGCGTCCTTCGGGAGTGCGGGTTCGAGTCCCGCCGTCCGCACCAGATGTCTTCCCCTTGGCAGATGGGACCGCGGCTCTAGTCCCTCCGCGGCGCCCTCAGTTCGATCCTGCAGGCCACCTCGCTCCCACACCCGGCGCACCTCAACGCCATCTCGATCTTCAACAACCTGGCGTCGCTGCCGAAGCGCTGCATAAGTCGCCGGCGGTCCAGCTCCCGCCGTCGATTGCAGCGCCCGCACTTCGCCACGATGCCGGTAAGGGGCGAGATATCGGAAAGCCGGAGGCCGATATCCCAGTTGTTCTGAACACGGTCCCTCACCTGGGGCGCCGGCGGCCCTTTCCCGTATCACCGAAGATGCGCCTTTCCGCGGCCTCGATCCCGCCCCGCAGAAGGGCGTCGATCTCCTCGTCGCTCATGCCCTGGTCCCGTGCGCCCCATATCACCTCCTCGCGGCGGGCCTTCATGGCGCTGATGAGGAGATGCGGGTCGGCGGAGTCGGGGCGGAAGGCCGCCCGGAGGTCCTCGCCGAAGGGGCCTCTGCGGTGCTTCATGGGCCTCCTGGTGCTCTCGGGTTGATCGAATGTTCGCTAAATGTTCTATATCTCCGGGCGGCTGGGGAGTCGAGTCGGTTGGGGAAGGGTCGCTGCAAAGGGCCATGAAAGCGACCGGGAGCGCGTTGACTCTCGCCCTATCGGCCCTATGCTCGGATATCGATATCGGAATTCGATTCCGTGACTCCGAGCCCGCGCATGAACAGAGAGCATGGAGCACCAAGACCTGCTGAGCGGCCTGATCCGGCTGCACGTCCTGCACCACGCGGTCGAGGGCGAGCTGTACGGCCAGTGGATGATCGAGGAGCTGGCGCGGCACGGCTACAAGCTCAGCCCCGGAACGCTGTATCCGATGCTCCGCGCCATGGAGAAGAAGGGCTATCTGGTGTCGCGCGACCAGCGCGTCGGCCGGTCGATCCGGCGCGTCTACTCGGCGACGCCGCTGGGCCGGGACGCGCTGGTGATCGCCAGGGGCAAGGTTCGCGAGCTGATCGGTGAGCTGATCGAGCACGACTGACCGGTCGGCCGCCAATGTCGAAGGGGGCAGGGATGACTGAGAAGGCCTTCAGCGTGCTGTTCCTGTCGCGCCGGAATTCGGCGCGGAGCATCGTGGCCGAGGCCCTCCTGAACAAGGAGGGCAAGGGCCGGTTCCGCGGCTACAGCGCGGCCGTCGAACCGGCGTCGGCGCTCGACCCGCAGACGATCGCGCTGCTGCGGATGGCCGGACTCCCGGCCGAAGGCCTGCGGCCGAAGCATATCGGCGAATTCGCCGGGCCGGGCGCGCAGCCGCTCGACTTCGTGTTCACCCTCAGCGACACCGCCGCCGGCGAGACGCAGCCGGAATGGCCCGGACGGCCGATCACGGCGCATTGGAGCATGCCGGACCCGGTCCTGGCGACGGGCGAGGACTGGGAGCGGGTGCAGGCCTTCGCCCGGGTGCTGCGGGAGCTCGAGCGCAGGCTGCGGATCTTCATGAGCCTGCCCTTCGACACGCTCGACCGGATGAGCCTGCAGCACCGCGTCGACGAGATCGGCCGTCCGCCCGACGCCGGCTGACACGGCTCGCCCGTCAGCGCGCCGCCGTCGCCCGTCCGCGCTTGGGCAGGCTGCCCGCGGGCAACCAGAACACCTCGCCGTCGCTGTGCTCGGTCGGCAGCCACAGGAACGGCGTCTGCGGATACTCGTCCTCGAGGGTCTCGCGGTCCTCGCCGATCTCGCAGAGCAGGCCGCCGTCCGGATGCAGATGCTCCGCCGCGCCCGCCAGGATGCGGTGGACCAGGTCGAACCCGTCCTCGCCGCTGGCCAGCGCCATGCGCGGCTCGTGCCGGTATTCCGCCGGCAGCCGGTCCATGACCTCGCGCCCGACATAGGGCGGGTTGGTCAGGATCAGGTCGTAGCGGCGGCCGGCCACCGGGGCGAACAGGTCGCCCTCGAGCAGCCGGACGCGGTCCTGCAGCCCGTGATCGGCGACGTTCTCCGCCGCCAGCGCCAGCGCGTCGGCGGACAGGTCGACGGCGTCGACGGCCGCGTTCGGGAAGGCATAGGCGGCCAGGATCGCCAGCGACCCGCCGCCGGTGCAGAGGTCGAGCACCGCGGTCACCGCCGCCGGGTCGGCGATCAGGCCGGTGTCCGGATCCGACCCGTCGAAGAACGGCGAGGCCAGCAGCTCGGCGATGTAGGAGCGCGGCACCAGCGCCCGGCTGTCGGCGCGGAACCGGACCCCCGTCAGATAGCCGTGCCCGGTCAGGTAGGCGGCCGGGATGCGCTCCTCGATCCGCCGCGCGATGCGCTCGCCCAGCAGCGTCCTCTCGCGCGCCGTCAGCCTGGCGTCGGCGAAGGGGTTGAAGTCGTCCACCGGCAGCCGGAGGCTTTCGAGGATCAGGAACGCCGCCTCGTCGAGCGCCGAGGACGCGCCGTGCCCGAAATGCAGCCCGGCCTCCTCGAAGGCGCTGACGGCATAGCGCAGCACGTCGCGCAGGGTGACGAGCTCCTGGATCTCCCGCCGGGGGTCGGCGCTGACGGGCGGCTCGGCGGGACGGGAAGGTGTGCGGTCCGGCATGGCGGCATGCTTCTGCTCGCCATCGCCCTCCGGTGCAAGCGATGTTTTCAGGACCTATTCATCCGGTCCGATCGACGGGCGGCTCATCCGTCACGGCGTCCGCGAATTTCCGCATCAGCCGCACCAGCTCGTCGAACTCCCGCGGGTCCCATGATTCGAAGACGGCGCGGCCGATCCGCTCGCGCGCGGCGTCGACCCGGTCGGTCATCGCCTTGCCTTTCGCGGTGACGACGGCCTCGCGCACGCGGCGGTCGGCGGCGCTGCCCCGGCGCTCCACCAGGCCCAGGCTCTCCAGCTTCGCGACCTGGCGGCTCACGGTGGTGTGGTCGCGCCCCGCCCGGTCGGCCAGCTCGACCACGCCGATCGGCCCGAACCGCTCAATCCCGACCAGCAGCGGGAACAGCGCCCGGTCCAGCGGGATCCCGGCCTCGCGGATCAGCACTTCGTCGCGCTGTGGCCGGTTCATCACCGCGACGATGTCGAGCAGCGCCCCGTGCAGCGCGCGCAGCTGCTTGCTGATATGTGTATTTTGCACATTCCTTCTTGGCGGCATCGCGGGTCTCCTATATATGTGCATTATGCACATAGTTGGCTGTCGAAAGGGAAGGGTCATGAAAGCCGCCATCGTCCGGGGACCCGGGCAGACGCCCGTCTACGGGGATTTTGCGGAGCCGATACCGTTCCCGGGCGAGAGCCGCGTGGCGGTCACGGCCGCCGCCCTCAGCCCCGTCGTCAGGAGCCGGGCCTCCGGCACGCATTACAGCGCCTCCGGCCGGTTCCCCTTCGTCGTCGGCATCGACGGCGTGGGGCGACTCGACGACGGCAGCCGAGTCTATTTCGTCCTGCCGGAGGCGCCGCACGGCAGTATGGCGGAACGGACAGTGGTGCCGTCGGCCCAGTGCCTGCCGGTGCCCGACGGGCTGGACGACGTGACCGCCGCGGCCATCGCCATCCCCGGCATGTCGTCCTGGGCCGCCCTTGCGGAGCGCGCCCGGCTCCGGCCCGGGGAGACCGTGCTGGTCAACGGCGCCACCGGAACGGCGGGGCGCCTCGCCGTGCAGATCGCCAGGCATCTCGGGGCGGAGAAAGTGATCGCGACCGGCCGCAACGCCGACGCCCTGCGCGCGGTCGCGGCCCTCGGCGCCGACGTGACGATCCCGCTCGGCGGGGACGAGGCGGCCCTGGAGGATCGCCTCGAAGCCCAGTTCGCCGCAGGGGTGGATGTCGTCCTCGACTATCTCTGGGGGCGCAGCGCGGAGCGCCTGCTGACCGCCGGCGCCAGGACCGGGGCGGAGGCCGTGCCCATCCGATTCGTCCAGATCGGCTCGATCAGCGGGCCCGACATCACGCTGCCCGGCGCGGTTCTGCGCTCCTCGGCGATCGAGCTGATGGGCAGCGGCATCGGCAGCATTCCGCTCGACCGCCTCGTCGCCGCCGTCGGCGCGATACTGCAGGCGGCCGTGCCCGGCGGCTTTGCGGTCGCCGCCGATCCCATCCCGCTGTCGGAGGTCGGGCGGGCCTGGTCCCGCGCCGACAGCACCCGACGCACCGTGTTCACCCTCGACCGGCAGACCGCCTGAGATGCGCCCGACCGATACCGCCGGTGACGCCGCGCCGCGCGGGCTCGACCGCCGCCTGATGGCGTCGCTGTTCGCCGTCGTCTGCCTCGATGCGGCCAGCAGCAGCGCCATCCTGCCGATCCTGCCCTTCTTGCTCCGGGATCTCGGCGCCACGCCGCTGATCCTCGGCCTCGTGCTCGGCGCCGAGGCGCTCAGCCAGTTCCTCGCCGCGCCCTGGCTGGGGCAGCTCTCCGACCGGTTCGGGCGGAAGACGGTCCTGCTGGCCAGCCAGGCCGGGGCGCTGGTCAGCCTCACCCTGCTCGCCATGGCCGACAGCGTGGTCTTCGTTCTGCTGGCGCGGGTTCTGCTCGGCCTGACCGCGGCGAATTTCGCGGCCGCGGCCGCTCGCGCCGCCGATGGCAGCGGCCCGGCCGACCGGCGTCAGGCCATCGGCATCCTCAGCGCGGGCCTCGGCCTCGGCGGCATGATCGGCCCCAGCCTCTCAGGCATGCTCGCCGGCACCTCCCTGGCGGCGCCGATCTGGGCCGCGCTGGTGCTGTCGGCGGCCAGCATGCTGGTGACCGGCCTTGGGCTGCGGGAAGCGCCCGGCCGGCCCGGCGGCGATGCCGAGCAGGTGGTCCGGGAGCGGGCGTCGTTCCGGTCGCTCCTGGCCTCGCCGGCGATCCGAATCCTCGTCGCCGTGCTGCTGTGCCACTACTTCGCCTACGGAATGTTCAGCTCCCAACTCCCCGTCTTCCTGGGCGACACCTTCACCTGGAACGGCCATGCCTTCGGCCCGCGGGAGCTCGGCGTGATCCTGACCGCCGACGGCGCCATCAACATCCTGGTCCAGCTGTTCCTGCTGAAATGGCTCGGCCGCCGATTCGGCGAGAGAACCCTGATCGTCCTGGTCTTCGCCATCCTGTCGGTCGGCTATGTCGCGGCGGGGCTGGCGGTCGATATCGGGACGCTCGCCTTCGCCGTCCTCTGCGTCAGCACCGGGGTGGCGCTGGCGCGGCCGACCTTCGTCGCCGCGCTCTCCGTCCATGTGCCGCGACAGCGCCAGGGCGTCGTCATGGGCGCGACCCAGTCGCTGGTCGCCGTCACCGACACGGTCTCGCCGGTCGTCGCCGGCGTCATCGTCGGACAGGCGCTCTACGCGGCGTGGATCGGCGCCGTCGTCGCGACCGCCATGGCCGGGGCCGTGATCGCCCGCAGCCGGCTTCGTCCCCGGGACGATGCGGCGGCGATCGCCGCCGGAGGCTGAAGATTGCCGCCGGCGGCCCGGCCTGCGAGGGTAGGCCGATGTGGGTTCACCTGGACAGCGCCCCGCTCGGGGACAGCGTGCTCGACCTCTACGGGCGCGACGGCGTCTACATGATCCGGGTCGACGGCTGGGAGCTGATGAACGGCGAGTACCACGAGTCGGAGGACCGGCTCGGCGAATTGGCCGCCCGGCTGGTCCGGACGCCCGATCCGGAGGTGCTCGTTGGCGGCCTCGGCCTCGGCTACACCCTGGCCAGCCTGCTCCGGCATCTCGGCAGGGCGGGGCGCGTCACCGTGGCGGAGATGTCGGCGGCGGTGATCCGCTGGTTCGGGCGCATCATCGGGCCCCGTCTGCTCGGTGCGCTGCCGGACACCATCCGGATCCGCCACGGCGACGTCCTCGCCGTGGCGGCCGAGGGCGCGGCCTATGACGCCATCCTCCTCGATGTCGACAACGGCCCCCGGCCGCTCTCCGCGGCCGGCAACGCGGCGATCTATGCGGCGGAGGGCCTGCAGGCGCTGCGCCGGGCGCTGAAGCCGGGCGGGATCCTGCTGGTCTGGTCCGGCTTCGAGGATCCGGACTATGTCGCCAGGGCGCGCTCCGCCGGCTTCTCGCCCGCCCGGCTGCCGGTCCTGCGGCCGGGCGGGGCCGAGCCGTTCCATGTGATCTACGTCCTGTCGGCATCGCCCCTCGCTCAGGACGAGCTGGACCGCTTCGGCCTGCAGCCGCTCTAGCCCGACTTCTCTGGACCACTCCGTCCTCGCCGTGTACATGGCTGGACGCCCTGTCGCGACCCGCTGGCCGGAGAAGCCCGTTGCCATTCCCGAGAATCCTGTCCGCCTCGGCCGCCCTGCTGCTGCTCGCCGCCTGCGCCGAGCCGCAGACGGCCGAGAGCGTGACCGCGGCCGCGCGGGAGAGCTTCGGCCAGAGGATCGCGCCCTTCCAGGACCACCCCTCGGCGCAGATGATCGCCGAGCTCGGCCCGCCCGATCACGAGACGTCCACGCCCGAGGGCGGCCGCAAGCTGGTGTGGGAGCGGCACGACACCAAGACGATCGAGGACCAGGTCCTGCCGATCGCCTGCACCGTCACGGCCCTGACCAACAGCCAGGACGTGGTGTTCTTCGTCCTGGCCGGCGGCAACACGATCTACTGCTCCGAGGTCTTCGCCGCCAAGGCCTCGTGACGCGGCCGTTCGGCTGACGCCAGGCGCCGGCTCATCCCGCCCGTGCGGCCCCATTGCAGCAGGGCGACGAGGCCGGCCAGCGCCAGCGCGGGAATGTAGACCCAGAGATGCGGCGGCCGGTCCGCCGGCTTCAGCACCGCGGTGACGTCGTAGCCCGCCTCGAGGCCGACGCGCCGGGCGTAGGAGCCGAAGCCGACATTGGTGATGGTGACGCCGTCGCCCATGGCGGTGACGGTCAGCCCCGCCGCGCGCAGGCGCTGGGCCGGGTCGGGCTGCGGGTCGCCGAGCGGCAGGCTGACGGTCTTGCGCACATCCTCGCCCTCGATCGAGATGCCCTCGACCACGAAGGTCAGGCGATGGCCGGCCGGCGCCGCCGCGGCCTCGGCCAGGATGGCGGCGGGGGGCTGCTCGACGGTGGATGGGTAGAAGCGGTCCAGCCACCAGTCCGGCCGGAACAGGGCGAAGCAGGCGACCAGCAGCAGCGCGCTCTCCCACAGCCGCGACCGGGCCACGAAATAGCCCATGGTCGCGGCGGAGAACAGCAGCACCGCGGCGAAGGTGACGGTGACGATGGCCGCGAGGTCGGCCCAGCCATGAACCCCGATCAGCAGCATGCCGGGGTTGAACACGAAGACGAAGGGCAGCACCGCGGTGCGCAGCGAGTAAAGAGCGCCCTGGAACCCGGTCTTGATCGGGTCCTCGCGCGAGATCGCGGCGGCGGCGAAGGCGGCGAGGCCGACCGGCGGGGTGATGTCGGCCATGATGCCGAAATAGAACACGAAGAGATGCACCGCGATCAGCGGGATGGCGACCCCGGCCTGGGCGCCGAGCTCGACCACCACCGGCGCCATCAGCGTCGCCACCAGGATGTAGTTGGCGGTGGTCGGGATGCCCATGCCGAGGATCAGGCTGATCACCGCGATCAGCGCCAGCATGACCATGACGTTCCCGCCCGACACGGCCTCGACCAGCTCGGTCATCATCAGGCCGAGCCCGGTCAGGGTGACGGTGCCGACCACGATCCCCGCCGTGGCGGTGGCGACGGCGATGCCGATCATGTTGCGGGCGCCGAGGCCCAGCCCGTCGACCAGCTCGGCGATCGACCGGCGCAGCGCCTGCGGCACGTCCTGCCGCCGGAACAGGGCCAGGATCGGCCCGCGTGTGGCGAGAATGCCGATGATGCTGGCGGTCGCCCAGAAGGCGGACAGGCCGGGCGACATCTGCTCCACCATCAGGCACCACAGCAGCACCACCAGAGGGATCAGGAAGTCGAGGCCGGTGCGGGTCACGTCCCAGGCCCGCGGCAGGTGCAGCAGCGGCGTGTTCGGATCGTCGATGGCGAGGTCCGGGAAGCGCGCGGCATAGGCCAGGCTGGCGCCGTAGAGGGCAAGGCCGGCCAGGGCCAGGATCCAGGGCGCGGCGCTGCCGAAGGCGGCCTGGGCGCCGAGGATGCCGTAATAGAGCAGGGCGATGGCGACGATGCTGCCGCTGAGGCCGAGCCCGGTGCGCAGCAGCCGGGTCCGCAGCGCGGTGCGCTCGCGCGGGATCGGCCTGGCGCCGATCTTCAGCGCCTCGAGATGAACGATGTAGAGGAGGGCGACATAGGAGGCGACGGCCGGCAGCAGGGCGTGCTTGACGATCTCGGAGTAGGGGATGCCGACATACTCGACCATCAGGAAGGCGGCGGCGCCCATCACCGGCGGCATGATCTGGCCGTTGATCGAGGACGCGGCCTCGATCGCCCCGGCCTTCACGCCGGACAGGCCGGTCCGCTTCATCAGCGGGATGGTGAAGATGCCGCCGGACACGACGTTGGAGACGGAGGAGCCGGAGACGACGCCGTTCAGCGCCGAGGACACGACCGCGACCTTGGCCGGGCCGCCGCGCAGATGGCCCAGCAGGGCGATCGAGATCTGCATCATCCAGTTGCCCGCCCCCGCCTTGTCCAGCAGCGTGCCGAACAGGACGAAGAGGAAGACGAAGCTGGTCGAGACACCCAGCGCGATGCCGAAGATGCCCTCGGTGGTCAGCCACTGGTGCTGCAGGAACTTGGTCAGCGACGCGCCCTTGTGCTGCACCACCTCGGGCATCCAGGGCCCGGCGAAGGTGAACAGGATGAACAGGGCGGCGACGCCGACCATCGGCAGGCCCAGCGCCCGCCGCGTCGCCTCCAGCAGCAGCAGGATGCCGGCGCCGGCGGTGACCAGGTCCAGCATCGTCGGCTGGCCCGGGCGCTGCGCCAGCTCGCGGTAGAACAGGAACAGATAGGCGCCGGCGAAGGCCCCGGCGACGGCCAGGATCCAGTCGGTCGCCGGCACCCGGTCGCGGCGCGACCGGACGAAGGCCGGATAGGCGGTGAAGGCCAGGAACAGGGCGAAGCCCAGATGGATCGCCCGCGCCTCGGTGTCGTTGAACACGCCGAAGCCGAAGGAGAAGGGCAGGGGCGAGGCGTACCACAGCTGGAACAGCGACCAGGCGATGGCGACGGCGGCCAGAAGCGTGGCCGCGACGCCGGTCGGCTTGCGGCCGCCGGTATCGGCTTCGGCGACGAGCTGCTCCAGCTCCGCGCTGGGCTGCAGCCCCGGCGTGTCGGTCATGACCGCCTCTCCCTGTTTGTCATGGGCTCAGGTTGTTCCACGCGAGGGGCGGCGTGGAGCCGCCCCGCCGCGGATCACATCCAGCCCTTCTCCTTGTAGTAGCGCTCCGCCCCCGGGTGCAGCGGGGCGGAGAGGCCGGCCTTGATCATCTGCTTCGGGTCGAGATGGGCGAAGGCCGGGTGCAGGCTCTTGAACTCGTCGAAATTCTCGAACACCGCGCGGACCAGCTGATAGACCGCCTCCTCGTCGGTGCCGGCCGAGGTCACCAGCGTCGCCAGCACGCCATAGGTCTCGGTCGCGTCCGGATTGGCGTTGTAGAGCCCGCCCGGGATGGTGGCGCGGGCGTAGTAGGGCTTGTCCGCCAGCAGCTTGTCCACCGCCGGGCCGGTCAGCGACACCAGCTTGGCGCCGCAGGTCGTGGTCGGGTCCTGGATGTTCGCCGAGGGATGGCCGACGCCGTAGAAGAAGCCGTCGATCTTGTCGTCGCACAGGGCCGGGCCGTGCTCGTCGGCCTTCAGCTCCGAGGCCAGCGAGAAATCGGCCAGGGTCCAGCCCATCGCCGCCAGCAGCTCCTCCATCGAGGCGCGGGTGCCGGAGCCGGGATTGCCGACATTGAAGCGCTTGCCCTTGAGGTCGGCGAAGCTGGTGACGCCGGCCTCCTTGCGCACCAGCACGGTGAATGGCTCGGGATGGACCGAGAACACGGCTCGCAGCTCCTGGAACGCCCCCGAATCCTTGAACGCACCGGCGCCGTTCAGCGCGTTGTACTGCACGTCCGACTGGGCCATGCCGAAATCGAGCTCGCCGGCCCGGATCGAGTTGACGTTGAAGGCCGAGCCGCCGGTCGATTCGACCGAGCAGCGGATGCCGTGCGTCTTGCGGTCCTTGTTCAGCAGGCGGCAGATCGCGCCGCCCGCGGCGTAGTAGACGCCGGTGACCCCGCCGGTGCCGATGGTGACGAAGCGCTGCTGCGCCGCGGCCGGGCCGGCGCCGAGCGCCAGGGCCGCGGCGGTGACGGCCGCGAGCAGCGATGCGGTGACCTGAAGCCTCATGATCTCTCTCCCCTTCTGATCGTGTGGTGGCCTCCCTCTCTGGCGGAGGGGTGGCCGGTCTCTGTCAGGCTGCCTTGGCCGGCAGGCCCGCAATGGCGGCGTCCACGGCGTCGCCGAGGCGTTCGACGATCGCCTCGACCGCCGCGCCGTCGACGATGAAGGGCGGCGCCAGCAGCACGTGGTCGCCCTGCACCCCGTCGACGGTGCCGCCCATCGGATAGACCATCAGCCCCCGCGCCATCGCCTCGCGCTTGACCCGGGCGTGCAGTTTCAGCGCCGGGTCGAAGGGCGCCTTGGTCGCGCGGTCGGCGACCAGCTCGACGCCCAGGAACAGCCCGCGCCCGCGGATGTCGCCGACCTGCGGATGGTTGCCGAAGCGCTCGCCGAGGCGCCGCGCCAGGCGCGCGCCCATGGCCGCGACATTGTCCATCAGCCTCTCGCCGCGGATCACCTCCTGCACCGCCAGGCCGGCGGCGCAGGCCATCGGGTGGCCGGTATAGGTGTGGCCGTGCTGGAAGAAGCCGGAGCCATGGGCGAAGGCGTCGAAGATCCGGCGCGCCAGCAGCACCGCGCCGATCGGCTGGTAGCCGCCGCCCAGCCCCTTGGCGATGGCCATCAGGTCGGGGGCGATGCCCTCCTGGGTGCAGGCGTGCAGCGTGCCGGTGCGGCCCATGCCGCACATCACCTCGTCGAGGATCAGCAGCACGCCGTGGCGGTCGCAGATCGCGCGGATGCGCTTGAAGTAGTCGGCGACCGGCGGCACCGCGCCCATGGTGGCGCCGACCACCGTCTCGGCGACGAAGGCGGCCACGGTCTCCGGCCCCAGCTCCAGGATCTTGTCCTCCAGCGCCTGGGCGGCGCGGGCGGCGTAGTCCTCGTCGCTCTCGCCCGGCTCCTGCAGACGGTAGGCGAAGCAGGGATCGATGTGGTGGGTCTCGATCAGCAGCGGCCGGAACGGCGCCCGCCGCCATTCGTTGCCGCCGGTGGCCAGCGCCCCCAGCGTGTTGCCGTGATAGCTCTGGCGCCGGGCGATGACGTGGCGGCGCTGCGGCTGGCCGGTCTCGACGAAATACTGCCGCGCCATCTTCAGCGCGGTCTCGATCGACTCCGACCCGCCGCTGGTGAAGTAGACATGGCTCAGCCCGGCGGGGGCGTCCTCGACCAGCCGGTCGGCCAGGCGCTCCGCCACCTCGCTGGTGAAGAAGCTGGTATGGGCGAAGGCCAGCCGGTCCAGCTGGGCGTGCAGCGCGGCGATGACCTCCGGATGGCCGTGGCCGAGGCAGGAGACGGCGGCGCCGCCCGAGGCGTCGATGTAGCGCCGCCCCTCGGCGTCGACGATCTCGATTCCCTTGCCGCCGACGGCGGTGGGGAACTCGGCATGGATCTGGCGGTGCAGGATGCGGGTCATGGCTGTGCCTTGGCGATCCGGGGGCGGAGGTGGGTGTCGAAGGCGGCCAGCTGCGCCTCGGTGCGGCGCAGCGCGGCGGGGGCGTCGGTGCCGCGGCCGGCGACCAGCGCCGCCAGGATCTCGGCGGCGACGAAGCCCGGCGCCAGGCTGTGGAAGAAGGACGGGCTGTCGGTGGCGACCAGGATCGTCTCCGCCGCCGCCTGGGCCAGCGGCGAGACCTCGCTGTCGGTGACCGCCACCACCGCGACGCCGCGCGCAGCGGCCCAGCGCGCGGTCTCCACCGTGGCCCGGGTGTAGGGCGACACGCTGGCGGCCAGCAGCACGTCCTCCGGCGTCGCCGCGCGGATCGGGTCGGTGCCGGTGGCGCCCGCGGCGTCCAGCAGCACGGTCCGCTCGCCCAGCAGCGACAGGACGTAGTGCAGGTGCCAGGCCACGGCGTGCCCAGCGCGCAGGCCCAGGCAGTAGATGCGCCGGGCCGCGGCCAGCCGCGCCGCGGCGGCGGTCAGCCGGTCCAGCGCCGCCGGCTCGGCCAGGCGGGCGATGTGGCCGGCGACGGTCGTCGCGATCTCCGCCGCCAATGCCCGGTCGCCCTTCAGCGTCTGGCTGGCCAGCTGGGCGTCGGCGCGGCCGGCGAAGCCGATATCCCCGGTGCGCACCGCCTCGGCATAGAGGGCGCGGACCGAATCGTAGCCGTCCAGGCCCAGGCGCTTGGCCAGCCGGGTCATCGTCGCCGGCGGCACGCCGGCCTGGCGCGCCTGCTCCCGCATCGACAGCAGGGCGACGTCGCGCGGCCGGTCCAGCACATAGCGGGCCGCGGCCTGAAGCTGCGCCGGCATGGCGTCGAAGCGCTCCACGATCCGATCGGCGAGGGGGCCCTGATCCATGGATCGAACGATAGCAGCCATTGCAGGGTGTGCAACAAGTGTTTCAATATTGTCGGATGTGATCCGATTGGATCGAAGGGTGATCATGATGGAACGCAGGCCGGTTGCGATCGCGGCGGCGCCGAATGGCGGCCGGCGGACCAAGGCGGATCACCCGGCTCTGCCGATCACCCCGGCCGAGCTGGCGCGGAATGCGGCGGAGTGCCGGGACGCCGGCGCGGCGATGATCCACATCCATGTCCGCGACCGGGACGGGGCGCATCTGCTCGACGCCGACGCCTACCGGGCGGCGATCGCGGCGATCCGCGCCGAGGTCGGCGATGCGCTGGTGCTGCAGATCACCAGCGAATCGCTCGGCCGCTATAGCCCGGCCGAGCAGATGGCGGTGGTGCGGGCGGTGCGGCCGGAGGCGGTGTCGCTGGCCCTGCGCGAGCTGGTTCCCGACCCGGCCGACGAGGGCGCATTCGCCGAATTCCTGCTGTGGCTGAAGCGGGAACGGGTGGCGCCGCAGATCATCCTCTACGCGCCGGAGGAGGCGGCGCGGCTCGACGGTATGCGCCGCCGCGGCCTCGTCCCCTGGGGCGACATCCCGGTGCTCCACGTCCTCGGCCGCTACGTCGCGGGCCAGACCTCGCTGCCGGCGGACCTGCTGCCCTTCCTGGCGCCGGAGGCGCCACGCTTCTCATCCTGGATGGTCTGCGCCTTCGGCCGGCACGAAGCCGCCTGCGCCCTGGCCGCGGCGCTCCTGGGCGGCGACATCCGCGTCGGCTTCGAGAACAACCTGCACCGGCCGGACGGCAGCCTCGCCGCCGGCAACGCCGACCTCGTCCGCGCGGTCGCGGAGCCGCTGATCGGCAGCGGCGGTCGCCTGGCGGATGCCGCGGCGCTGCGGGCTAGCTGGGCCGGCTGACCCCCTCACCCTCCCATTCGCTGGCGCGAATGGGCCCTTCCCTCTCCCCGAGGAGAGGGAAGTGAAGAGCGGCCCCCCTTACCTCTCCTCAGGGAGAGGTCGAAATCGCGTCAGCGATTTCGGGTGAGGGGTGGCTCAGGCCTATCCAGTTGGCTCCGTGCCCAAGGCGCGTCGCCGCGCCAACACGAGCAGCGCCGTCAGCGCGGTCACGGCCAGCAGAACCGCCGACACCAGCGCCACGCCCTGATAGGTCGAGGAAAAGGCTGCCCGCGCCGCCGTCGCGACCGTGCCCGCCTCCGGCGCCGCCAGCGTCTCCGCCGCGACCAGCGCCTCGCCGATCGACCGCCGCGCCGCCGGCACGGCGGCCTCCAGCAGCGGCGGCAGCGTGAGCAGCGACTGGTACAGCACCGCCATCAGGCTGCCGAACAGGGCGACGCCGAGCCCGCCGCCCAGCTCGTAGGACACCTCCTCGACCGAGGCGACGGCGCCGGCCTGATGCGCCGGGGCGCTGTTCATGACGTTGACCGAGGCCGCGGTCATCGCCGCGCCCAGCCCGGCGCCGATGGCGACGAAGCTGGCGATGGTGGCGGCCGAGACCGATCCCGGCGGCAGCAGGGCGAGGCCGAGGAAGCCGGCGGCGGACAGGGCGAGGCTGGCGGCCAGGCTGGCGCGGAAGCCGAAGCGGTGCACCAGCCCGCCGGCCAGGGGCGAGGCCAGGAACGAGGCCAGCGGCACCGGCGCCAGCCTGAGGCCGGCCTCCAGCGGCGACAGGTTTAGCACCAGCTGCAGCTGCTGGCTCAGCAGCAGCTCGAAGCCGACGATGACGATCATCGCCACCAGCGCCGCGGCCAGGGCGATGGCGATGCCCGGGTTGCGGAACAGCGACAGGTCGATCATCGGCACCGCGGCGCGGGCCTGGCGGCGCAGGAAGGCGGCCAGCAGCCAGGCGCCGGCCAGCCCGATCGCGGCCGCCTGCCACGGGTCGGCGCCGGCATGGGTGGTCTGCTTCACCGCATAGACCAGGGCGACGATCCCGGCCATGGCCAGCAGCAGGCCGGGCAGGTCCCAGGGCCGCTCCTCGCCGGCGCGGCGGCCGGGCAGCAGCCAGGCGGCGAAGGGCAGGGCCAGCAGCACGATCGGCACGTTGATCAGGAACACCGCGCCCCAGTGGAAATGCTCCAGCAGCGCGCCGCCGACCACCGGGCCGAAGGCGGCGCCGCCGGACGCGACCGAGGACCAGATGCCGATCGCGATCGCCCGCTCGCGCGGATCGTCGAAGGCCAGGCGCAGGATCGACAGCGTGGCCGGCATCATCATCGCCCCGCCGAAGGCCAGGAAGGCGCGGCCGGCGATCAGCCACTCCGGGCCGGGGGCGAAGGCGCAGGCGGCCGAGGCCAGCCCGAACAGGGCGAGGCCCAGCAGCAGCATGCGCCTGTGCCCGATCCGGTCGCCCAGCGTGCCGGCGGCGGGCAGCAGCCCGGCCATCAGCAGCGGGTAGATGTCGATGATCCACAGCAGCTGCGACGCGCTCGGCTCCAGCGCCCGGGTCAGGGTCGGCACCGCGATGTGCAGCACCGTGGCGTCGATCGCCACCATCAGCAGCGCCACCGAGACGACGGGCAGGATCGCCCAGCGGCTGACGGAACCGGTCATGATCAAACTCCCGGGGCCAGGCAGCGGCGGACCAGGCCGGGCAGGGCGGCGATGCCGGCGGCGATGTCGAAGCTCGGATCGGTCGCCACCCGGGCGCTGAAGCCGTCGATCAGCATCAGCAGCCAGACCGCCGCCATGTCGCGGTCCAGGCCCGGATCGGCTTGGCCGCGGGCGGCGGCGCGGCCGATCAGATGCGCCAGCGCCGCCCGGATCTCCCGGTCGCTGCGGTCCAGCACCGCCTGGATCTGCGGGTTGCGCGCGCCTTCGGACAGGATCTCCAGCCACAGCCGGTGCCCGGCGGCGTCGGTGGTCAGGGTCAGGAAGCGCTCCAGCAGCGCGACGACGGCGCCCAGCGGATCGTCGGTCTCCTCCACCGCCCGGAACAGCGCCGCCGTCTCCTCGCGCTCGGCGTCGACCAGGGCGGCGATCATCGCCTCCTTGTTCGGGAAGTAGCGGTAGAGATTGCCGGCGCTCATCCCCGCGGCCTCGCAGATCTCGGCCATGCCGGTGCCGTGGAAGCCGCGGCGGGCGAAGCAGCCGTACGCCGCCTCCAGGATGCGGCGGCGCTTCTCCTCGCGGGGGGACGGGGTGGTGGCGGCGGTTCCGGACATGGCGCGACTCATGAGAATGAACGTTCATTCTCATGAGTCGGCAAATTCAGGTCAAGCCTCTGCTGTCATTGCCGGGCTTGACCCGGCAATCCAGAGGGCGTCGACATCCTCCGGATGCCCGGATCGAGCTCGGGCATGACAATCGCGTGTTTGCCGAGGACCCCGATGACCGACACCCCGATCCGATGGTATCGCGACGGCCGGCTGGCGCGGCTGCGGCTGCAGCGGCCGGCGCGGCACAACGCGATCAGCGCCGCGATATGGCGGGCGCTGCCGGGCCTGTGCCGCGAGATCGACGCCGATCCCGAGGTCGCGGCGGTGATCGTGGAGGGGGAGGGCGGCCAGGCCTTCTCGGCCGGGGCCGATATCGCCGAATTCGGCACGGTCTTCGCCGACGAGGATTCGACCCGCGCCTACAACGCCGCGGTCCGGGCGGGGCTGCAGGCGGTCGAGAGCCTGGACCGGCCGAGCATCGCGCTGGTCCGCGGCCTCTGCGTCGGCGGCGGTTGCGGCCTGGCGCTGGCCTGCGACCTGCGCTTCGCCGGCGGCTCGGCGCGGCTGGGCATCACGCCGGCCCGGCTCGGCCTCGCCTACGGCTTCGCCGACACGCGGCGGCTGGTGGCGACGGTCGGGCCCTCCCGGGCCAAGGACATGCTGTTCTCCGGCCGGCTGCTCGACGCCGCCGAGGCGCTGGCGATCGGCCTAGTCGACCGGGTGCTGCCCGATGATGCGGTCGAAGCGGCGGCGCTGGATTACGCAAGCGGCTTGGCCGAGCGGGCTCCGCTCAGCCTGCGTGCGGCCAAGCGGATGATCGAGGCGGTGATGGCCGGCGCCGACGGCGACACGGAGGAGACCGCGGCGCTGTTCGAGGCCGCCTATCGCAGCGCCGATTTCCGCGAGGGGCAGGCGGCCTTCGCCGAACGCCGCCCGCCACGATTCCGCGGGGTCTGAGCCGGCTGCGGCAACCCCTCCCCCTACCCCCCTCCCGCAGGGGGAGGGGGAGGACAGAAGGCCACCGTTGCTCAGTAGTCCAGCCTCGCCCCCCTTTTTTCATTCTCCCCCTCCCCTTGCGGGAGGGGGTAGGGGGAGGGGCTGTTTCCGACGGAGCCGCTCCCTCCGTCCTCCTGGTTACTCCGCCGGGCTCATCCGGCCGGCCGTCGGCGGCGCTGGCGGCTGGTGGCGCCGCAGCGCGGCCTGGACCACGAAGGTCATCAGCGCGCCGAGCACCAGGCAGGCGGCCAGGAACCACATCGGCGCCAGCTTGCTTCCGGTCATGTCGCCGATCCAGGGCACCGCGTTCTGGGCGATGAAGCCGCCGAGATTCCCGACCGAGTTGATTGCGGCGATGCCGGCCGCGGCCGTGGCCCCGGTCAGGAAGGTCGGCGGCAGCGACCAGAACACCGGCTGCGGCGCGAAGATGCCGGCGGCGGCGACGCAGAGCAGCGCGAACTTCACGGCGTTGCCCGGCACCACAACGCTGAGGGCGAGGCACACGGCCGCGATCAGCGCCGGGATCACGATGTGCCAGGTCTGGTCGCCGGTGCGGGCGGCGTTGCGCGGCACCCACCACAGGGCCAGGGCGACGCAGGCCCAGGGGATGACGTTCAGCAGGCCGTTGACCGTGTTCGACACGCCGAAGCCCTGCACCACCGTCGGCAGCCAGTAGCTCAGCCCATAGGCGCCGAGCGGGAAGGCGACGTAGAACAGGGCCAGCAGCTGCACCCGGCGGTCGAGCAGCGCCGCGAACGGGCTGCCGTGCTGCATCTTGCCCTGGGCGTTCTCGCGCGCCAGCACGTCGTGCAGCCACTTCTTCTCGCCGGCATCCAGGAAATTCGCCGTCTCCGGCCGGTCGGGCAGGAAGAAGTAGGTGACGACACCCATCACCACGGCCGGGATGCCGGTGGCGACGAACACCCATTCCCAGCCCTTGAGGCCGAGCAGGCCGTCGAGGTCCAGCAGCGCCCCGCCGATGGTGGAGCCGACGGCGTTGGCCAGCGCGCTCCAGGCCATGAACAGCCCGACCATGCGGCCGCGATACATCTGCGGGAACCACAGCGTCAGCGCGAACAGCACGCCCGGGAAGAAGCCGGCCTCGGCCGCACCCAGCAGGAAGCGCAGGATGTAGAACATCGTCGCGTTTTGGGTGAAGGCCAGGGCGATGGTGACGAGGCCCCAGGAGAAGATGATCCGGGCCAGCCAGCGCCGGGCGCCGACCCGCGCCAGGATCACGTTCGACGGCACCTCGAAGATGAAATAACCGATGAAGAACAGCGAGGCGCCGAGGCCGTAGGCGGCCTCGCTGAGGCCGAGATCGCCGACCATCTGCAGCTTGGCGTAGCTGACATTCTGCCGGTCGATATAAGCGATGAGATAGAGCAGGCCGAGGAACGGCATCAGCCGCCAGGTGATCTTGGCGATCGTCTGCGGGCGGGACTCGGGCACGCGTTCTACTCCCTCAAATCGTATGATGATTTGCTGCCTTGGCGCGCAAAGAAGCCGCTTTGAGGGAGAACGTCAACCCGCGCGTTGCAGTGCCGCGGATCCCGGGCGTTCATCGAAACGACATCTGAGGATCATCCGACTGTAACCCCGCTCTGTTAGGCCGGTCTCGCCGAACGGCCGCGGCCTCTGCCGCGCCGCCCCCGAAACCGACCGGAGCGAGCCTGATGGCTGAACTCGTGATCGAAGGCCTGACCAAGAGCTTCCGCGCCGTGAACGCGGTCGACGACGTCAGCCTCACGATCGCCCCCGGCCAGATGGTCGGCGTGATCGGCCGCTCCGGCGCCGGCAAATCGACCCTGCTGCGCCTGGTCAACCGCCTGGCCGATCCGACCGGCGGCCGCATCCTGTTCGACGGCGTCGACGTCACCCGGCTGAAGGGCAAGGCCCTTCGCGACTGGCGCGCCCGCTGCGCCATGATCTTCCAGCAGTTCAACCTGGTCAGCCGGCTCGACGTGCTGACCAACGTGCTGCTCGGCCGCATCTCCTACCACTGGACGCTGCCGTCCCTGTTCAAGCAGTTCGGCGAGCGCGAGCGGGCGTTCGCCATCCAGGCGCTGGACCGGCTCGACATGGCCCATGCCGCGCTGCAGCGCGCCGACACCCTGTCGGGCGGCCAGCAGCAGCGCGTCGCCATCGCCCGCGCCCTGCTGCAGGAGCCCGAGGTGCTGCTGGCGGACGAGCCGATCGCCTCGCTCGACCCGCGCAACGCCAAGGTGGTGATGGACGCGCTGCGCGCCATCAACCGCGAGGACGGCATCACCGTCCTGGTCAATCTGCACACGCTCGACACCGCCCGGCACTATTGCGACCGGGTGGTCGGCATGGCCAAGGGCCGGGTCGTCTTCGACGGCGCGCCCGAGGCCCTGACCATGGACGTGGTCGAGCAGATCTACGGCGTCGACGGCATGCGCGAGGCGTTCGACGAGCGCATCACCTCGACCGCGATCGAGCCCCGGACCGGCGAGCGCGAGCTGGTCCCGGCCTGAGCTCCAACGAATGGCGTGCGGCGCGGCGCCGGACGCCCGAACACATGTGATCAGCAAAGGGGTAGACCCATGTTCCTGCGGCGCACCATCCTCGCGGCGGCCACGGCTGTCGTCGCTCTCGCCGGCCTGGCCGGCGCCGCCTTCGCGGCGGATCCGAGCTGGAAGAACGATGTCCCGGTGATCCGGATCGGCATCCTCGGCGGCGAGAACGACGCCGACCGCCTGGCCCGCTACGACGGCTTCAAGAAGCTGCTCGAGACCACCTTCAACGTGAAGGTCGAGCTGTATCCGGCCTCGGACTATGCCGGCGTCATGCAGGGCATGGCCGCGGGCCAGCTCGATTTCGCCAACTTCGGCGCCTCCAGCTATGCCGGGCTGTGGCTCGACTGCAAATGCGTCGAGCCGCTGGTCGTGCCGAAGGAAGAGGACGGGTCGACGGGCTACTACTCGGTGCTCTACGTCAAGTCCGACAGCCCGTACCAGAAGCTGGACGACCTCAAGGGCAAGTCCCTGGCCTTCGCCGATCCGAACTCGACCTCGGGCTACCTGATCCCCAACTTCCAGCTCAAGGACAAGGGCTACGACCCGGCCGCCTTCTTCGGCTCCACCGCCTTCTCCGGCGGGCACGAGCAGGGCGTGGTCGCCGTGATGAAGGGCCAGTACGACGCCGGCGTCACCTGGATCTCCGGCCAGGGCGACCCGGCCCAGGGCTACAGCCGCGGCGCCCTGCGCAGCATGGTCGACAAGGGCATGCTGAACATGAAGGACCTGCGCATCGTCTGGCAGTCGGACCTGATCCCGAACGGCCCCTGGGCCACCCGCACCGCCCTGCCGGAGGCGTTCCGCAAGGACATGCTGGACTTCATGATGAAGCTCCCGAAGGAGCATCCGGACATCTACGAGGCGGTCGAGAAGGGCGCCGGCGCGGGCTATGAGCCGGTCACCAACGACTTCTTCGCCGGCATCATCAAGATGCGCCAGACCGAAGCCTCGGCGCGCCGCAGCTGATCGGCCCCGGAGGTTGGGTTCGCCTCCGGGCAAACCCAATTGAGTTCCCTTTTTGCTGTCATTGCCGGGCTTGACCCGGCAATCCAGAAGATGTCGACGCTCTCTGGATGCCCGGGTCAAGCCCGGGCATGACAGCCTTGGGAAAGCGCGCTGTCCAAGCTGCCGTGATCGATCCCCCGATGACCTCTTTGTCCGAAACCCGCCCCTCCGACCCGGTCGCCGCCTTCGAGGCCGGGCGCCGGGCGCTGCTGCGCCAGCGGCGCCGGGCCACGCTCCTCGGCCTCGCGCTGTTCGTCGCCGCTGTGCTGGCCGGCGCGTATGTCGGCGAGTTCTCGCCGGCCAAGCTGGCCGCCGGCCTGCCGCGGATCGGCGAGTATATCGACCGCACCCTGCCGACGCTGAGCTGGGGCGAGCTGCTGTCCGACAGCAAGACCGAAGGCTCGTTCGCCTACTGGTACTACCGCGCGGGCAGCTATCTCGTGCTGCTGTGGCAGACGGCGCAGATGGCGATCCTGGGCACGGTGCTGGGCGCCTCGGCGGCGCTGCTGCTCAGCTTCCCGGCGGCGCGCAACCTGGTGCGCAGCAACCTGATCTATCATCTCAGCCGCCGCTTCCTCGAGATCTGCCGCAGCGTGCCGGACATCGTCTACGCGCTGTGCTTCGTCTGGGCCTACGGCGTCGGGCCGCTGGCCGGCATCCTCGCCATGGCGGTGCACACCACCGGCGCGCTCGGCAAGCTGTTCTCGGAGGTGAACGAGGCGGCCGACGAGAAGCCGCTGGAGGGCATCCGCGCCGCCGGCGGCACCTGGGTCCAGATCATGCGCTTCGGCGTGCTGCCGCAGGTGCTGCCGAACTTCCTCTCCTATTCGCTGCTGCGGCTCGAGATCAACATCCGCTCGGCCTCGGTCCTGGGCTTCGTCGGCGCCGGCGGCGTGGGGCAGGAGCTCTACTACATCGTCAGCTTCAACTACTACGAGGAGCTGAGCGCGCTGGTGCTGATGATCGTCGCGGCGGTGACGCTGATCGACCTCGGCTCGGAGCGGCTGCGCTCCGCCTTCATGTCGCGGGAGGCGCATTGATGGGCACCCGACTCGCCCGGATTCGACCCATCGACGTCGACGCCGCCCGCGCCGCGCTGCCGCGCGCCTTCGGCCGGCCCTGGGGCGAGCGGCTGGTCCGCACCGCCCTCTTGCTGCTCGCCGCCGCCTATCTCGTCTACCTGCTCTGGACCTTCGACTTCTCGCCGGCCCGGCTCTACAGCGGCCTGGTCAGCCCGAACGGCCTGTTCGTCATCGCCGGGCAGATGGTCATGTGGCGCGACATGGCCGAGTGGCAGTACGGCGAGATCTTCACGGCGCTGGGCCAGACCGTCGCCATGGCCTTCATCGGCACGCTGATCGCCTCGGTGATCGCGATCCCGCTCGGCTTCCTCGGCGCCCGCAACATCGTGCCGATCGGCATCCTGCGCTTCGGCTTCCGCCGCCTGTTCGACGGGCTGCGCGGCGTCGACCAGCTGATCTGGGCGCTGGTCTTCGTGCGCGCGGTCGGGCTCGGGCCCTTGGCCGGCATCCTCGCCATCTGCGTCTCCGACATCGGCTCGCTGTCCAAGCTCTACGCCGAGGCGATCGAGACGGCGGAGAAGAAGCAGATCGAGGGCGTGCGCTCGACCGGCGCCTCGACCCTCGCGGTGCTGCGCTTCGGCGTGCTGCCGCAGGCGATCCCGCTGTTCCTCTCGCAGGCGCTCTACTTCTTCGAATCCAACACCCGCTCGGCCACCATCCTCGGCATCGTTGGCGCCGGCGGCATCGGGCTGCAGATCTCCGAGCGCATCAAGATCCTGGCCTGGGACCAGGTCGCCTTCATCCTGATCCTGGTGCTGGCCGTGGTCGCCCTGATCGACACCCTGTCGAAATGGCTGCGGCTGAAGCTGATCGGCCGCGACGCGGCGCGGGGCTAGCCGTTGCTTTCCGATCTCTCGGGCGTCGTCGCCTCGGCCGTGGCCGTCTGCAGCCCGGCCAGCCGCCGCGCCACGCTGGCCGTCGTCTCCTGCTCGATGGCGCGGAACTGCTCGACCAGCCACTGGCCGAAGGGGGTCAGCGCGGCGCCGCCGCCCTGCGGGCCGCCATGCCGGGTCTCGATCACCTTCTCGCGGAAGCAGCTGTTCAGGCTGTCGATCAGCAGCCAGGCGCGGCGGTAGGACATGCCCATCGCCCGCCCGGCGGCGGAGATCGAGCCGGTCTCGGCGATGTGCTCGAGCAGCCCGATCTTGCCGGGGCCGAGCTGCCGGTCCGGGCCGGCGGGGTCGAAATCGATGCGGATGCGCAGCCTGGGCATGGTCGTGTCATGATACGGGCAGGCGGGGCCGGTTGGAACTCGGCACTGCCGGGTCCGTTATGACAGAAGGCAACCGAGGGAGGCCACGATGTCTGCTGCCGAGCCGCGTCCGGCCGGGCCGGCGCCGGACGACAAGGTCGACGAGGCGGTCGAGGAGACCTTCCCGGCCAGCGATCCCCCGGCCTATCAGGCCGCCGTGACCAGCGGCGCCCCGAACCACGAGGCCGAAGCCGAGCCGAAGCGCAACGCCCCGGTGATGGCGATCATCGCCGTGGCGGCGGTGATCATCCTGCTCTGGGCCTTGTTCGGATAGGCCATACCGTCACGGACGACTTCCCCTTAACTGTCATGCCCGGGCTTGACCCGGGCATCCAAAGAGCGTCCACACCTTCTGGATTGCCGGGTCAAGCCCGGCAATGACAATGAGAGGGGACAGAGATCTCTACGGGTCCGCTTCAATTCCCCGGCAGCACCTTGCCCGGATTGAGGATGCCGGCCGGGTCCAGCGCCCGCTTCAGCGCCTGCATCACCGCGACGCCGTCGCCGTGCTCCTGCGCCAGGAAGCGGATCTTGCCGTAGCCGATGCCGTGCTCGCCGGTGCAGGTGCCGCCCATCGCCAGCGCCCGCATCACCAGCCGGTCGTGGAAGGCCTCGGCCCGCGCGATTTCGTCCGGGTCGTCCGGGTTCAGGATCATGCAGGTGTGGAAGTTTCCGTCGCCGACATGGCCGACGATCGGCGCCACCAGCCCGCTGGCGGCGATGTCGGCCTTGGTCTCGACCAGGCAGTCGGCCAGGCGGCTGATCGGCACGCAGACATCGGTCGGCATGCCCCGGCAGCCGGGGCGCAGGGCGATGCCGGCGTAATAGGCCTTGTGCCGCGCCTCCCACAGCCTGCTCCGGTCCTCGGCCTTGGTGGCCCAGCGGAACTCGCCGCCGCTGTTCTCCTGCGCCAGGGCCTTCACCGTCTCCGCCTGCTCGGCCACGC
Organism: Inquilinus limosus DSM 16000; assembly: GCF_000423185.1. GTDB lineage: Bacteria > Pseudomonadota > Alphaproteobacteria > DSM-16000 > Inquilinaceae > Inquilinus > Inquilinus limosus. The sequence continues at coordinate 120,319 of NZ_AUHM01000023.1, forward strand.
CGGCCTCGGTGCCGTGGAACTCGAAGAACAGCGTCGGCGCCACTTCGAGGTCGAGCTTGGAATAGACGTTGCAGGCGCCGATCTGCACCTCGTCCAGCAGCTCGATCCGCGCCACCGGGATGCCCAGCTGGATGGTGGCGATCACGGTGTTGACCGCGTCGGCCACGGTCGGGAAGGCGCAGACGGCGGCGGAGATCGCCTCCGGGATGCCGTACAGCCTGAGCGTCACCTCGGTGATGATGCCGAGCGTACCCTCCGAGCCGACGAACAGCCGGGTCAGGTCGTAGCCGGCCGCGGATTTGCGCGCCCGGCCGCCGGTGCGGATGATGCGGCCGTCGGCCATGACGACCGTCAGCCCCAGCACATTGTCGCGCATGGTGCCGTAGCGCACCGCGTTGGTGCCGGAGGCGCGGGTCGCCGCCATGCCGCCCAGGCTGGCGTCGGCGCCCGGGTCGATCGGGAAGAACAGGCCGGTGTCGCGCAGATGCTCGTTCAGCTGCTTGCGCGTCACCCCGGCCTCGACCGTGCAGTCGAGGTCCTCGGCCGAGACCCGCACCACCCGGTTCATCTGCGACAGGTCGATGGTGACGCCGCCGCGCAGCGCCGCGATGCCGCCCTCCAGCGACGTGCCGGTGCCGTAGGGGATGACCGGGACCTCGTGCTCGGCGCAGATCCGCACCACCGCCGCCACCTCCTCGGTCGAAAGCGGGAAGGCGACCGCGTCGGGCGGCATGGTCGGGTGCCAGGTCTCCTCCCGCCCGTGCTGCTCGCGCACCGCGGCGGTGGTGGACAGGCGGTCGCCCAGAAGGGCGCGCAGCGCGGCGAGGGCACGGTCGTCGAGGGCGGGGCGGGGCGACTGGGGGGCGGCCATGATCGGATTCAAAAATCGGACATAACGGAGGCCGTCGACCTTAGGCCTACGCCCGCCGCGCGGCAAGGCCGCGCCGCCGAGGCCCCGCTGCCGCAATCCCGTGGCACGGCCGCCGTCAAGGCGACACAAAGACGGGGCATTTGACTTCCCGCACATGACAGATCAGCATTTGATGCAATTTTAGGTCCGGGATTGGCCGATATGAATAAGCTTGTTGCGGCGTGCGCTGCCGCCCTTTTCTCGATCCTCCTTTTCCCCTCCACCGCCTCCGCCCAGCTCGAAGGCCTGCTGCAGGACATCCTGACGACAGCCGCCGGCACCGGGTCCGGCAGCGCCCCCGGCCCCGCGGCGGGCAGCGAACCGTCGGCGCGGGTGACGGCGATCAGCGGCGCCCCCGAGGCCGGGGTCGAGGTGACGGACGGCGTCTATCCCGGCCAGACCATCGATCTCGGCCGCGGCGGCCGGCTGACCCTGGCCTATGGCGACGGCTGCACGGTCGAGACCATCCGCGGCGGCATCGTCACGGTCGGCACCGCCTCCAGCCGCGTCGCCGGCGGCCAGGTGCAGACCAGCGGCGCCGCCTGCGGCCGCACCCAGGTCGCGGTCAACGCCCGCTCGGCCGAGGCCGGGGCGGGGGTCGACCGGCTGGTCGGGGCGGAGGGCCGCCGCGAGAGCCCGTTCGACGCGCAGCTCTGGGCCGAGACCACCGTGTCCTCCGCCCGGCCGCAATTCTCGGGCGCCGACGGCGCGGTCCGCATCGTGATGCTGGACGCGCCGACGCCGCAGACGGTGTGGGAAGGCCAGGGCGGCAGCGGCTTCCGCTACCCCGGCGATGCGCCGAAGCTGCAGACCGGCGTGCCCTATCGGATCGAGGCCGGCGGCCGGTCCGCCGTGTTCTCGGTCGATCCCGGCGCCAAGGGTGCGGGCGGCACGGTGGTGCTGCGCTGACGCGCGGCCGGCGGCTTCCGTCCCCTCCCGATCATGCGAAGGCTCCGCCGCCTGGGCGTGGCGCTCGGCATCGGCGTGGTCCTGGGCAGCGGCCTCCTGCTGCCCGGCGCCGACCTGCTGCAGCGCCAGGGCATCGACCTGCTGCTGTGGCTCGACCGGCCGCTCGGCTGGACCCGCCGGCCGCTGCCGGACCGGCCGCCGGTGGCGGTGGTGGCGATCCGGGAGGAGACCTACCGCACGCCGCCGCTGCACAACCGGCCGAAGGTCGCCTGGACGCCGGAGCTCGGCTTCGTGCTGGCCGGGCTGGCGGAAGGCGGGGCGAGGGTGATCGGCCTCGACGAGATCTACCCGACCACGCTCGACCGGCCGGAGCTCAAGCCCAACCACGACCGGCCGCTGCTGCAGGCGCTGGCCGCGCTCGGGCCGGCGCGGAAGATCGTGCTGGGCTTCGCCCAGTCGGGCGACCTCGCGCTGCGGCCGGACCAGGGGCAGGTGATCGCGGCCGGCGAGGCCAATCTGCGACCCCTCAGCCTGCTGCGCGACCGCGACGACGTGGTCCGCCTCTATCCGGCCCGGCTGCCGCTGCGGGAGGGCGGCGACATCCCGACCTTCGCGGCGGAGCTGGTGTCCCGCGCCGGCCACGCGGTGCCGGACGGCGAGATGCTGATCGACTTCACCGTCGGGCCACGGGACGTGCCGATCTACGAATTCGCCGACCTCGCCGCCTGCGCCAGGGCCGGCCGGCTCGACTTTTTCCGGGAGCAGTTCGCCGACCGCATCGTCGTCATCGGCCCCGTCCTCGACGTCGAGGACCGCCACACCACGCCGCGCCGCGGGCTGGAGGAGGCCGCCGACCACGAGCCGGCGGCGCGCTGCACGGCGGCGCCGGGGCAGCCGGTCTCGGCACTGGGCCGCCGCACCACGCCGGGCGCGCAGATCCATGCCATCGCCGCCCTGACCTTCGCCCTCGGCCGGGCGCCGCGGATGCTGCCGCCGCCGGTCGCGGCCGCGGCGGTGGGTGCCGCCGCCACGGCGCTGGGGATGCTGCTGTTCGCGCTGGCGCCGGCCTGGGGCCTGCTGGCCGCGCTGGCCGCCGCGGCGGCCGCGGTCCTGGTTTCGCTGCCGGCGCTCGGCGGCGGCGTGGTCCTGCCCCTGCTGCCGCTGCTGCTGGTCTTCGCCCTGACCTACACCGCGATTTACGTCTACCGATTCGTGGTCGAGGACCGGACGCGACGCCGGGTGGTCCACGCCTTCCGCCACTACCTCGCCCCGGCGCTGGTCGAGCAGCTGGCGGAGAATTCGGAGGCGCTGCATCTGCGCGGCGAGATCCGGCCCGTGACCGTCGCCTTCTACGACATTGTCGGCTTCACCACGCTGAGCGAGCGCCTGGCGGCGGAGCCGGAGCGGCTGGTCGCGGTGGTGAACGGCCTGCTGGCCCGCATCGCCGACGCGATCGAGCGCCACGGCGGCTATGTCGACAAGTTCATCGGCGACGCGGTGATGGCGGTGTGGGGCGCGCCGCTGGCCGATCCGCTTCATGCCGAGCGGGCGGTCGAGACCGCCTTCGCCGCCTTCGCCGCGCTCGACGACTACAACGCCACGGTCATGCGGGCGCAGGGCCTGCCGCCGCTCGGCCTGCGCGCCGGCATCAATTCCGGCTGGGCGGTGGTCGGCAATGTCGGGTCGCCGACCCGGCTGAACTACACGGTGCTGGGCGACGCCGTGAACCTGGCCGCGCGGCTGGAGGGCGCCAACAAGCTCTACGGCAGCCGGCTGATGATCGGCGAGGGCACCTACCGCGCCCTGCCGCGGCGCTGGCTGGTGCGGCGGCTCGACTATCTGGCGGTCAAGGGCAAGGCGCGGCCGGTCCGGGTCTATGAGCCGATCGCTCCGCTCGCCGATGCCGCGCCCGGCCAGGTCCAGGCGGTGCGGCGGTTCCACGCCGCGCTGGCGCTCCACCTCCGCCGCCGCTTCGCCGAGGCGGCGGAGCATTTCGCGGCGCTGGCGGGTGCGGATCCGGCCGCCGCGCTCTATCGCGACCGTGCCGCCGCCTTTGCCCAGGCGCCGCCGCCGGCCGGCTGGGACCGAAGCCATAGTCTGACCACGAAATGAGGGGGACATTTTGACCACGCCATTCCCGACCCTGCCGCGCCGCGGCTTTCTCGCAGGGGCCGGAGCCGGCCTCGCGGCGCTCGCGCTGGGCGGCTGCCAGACCGCGCAGGACTACGCCAGCGATCCGGTCGGCGCGGCGAACACGCTCGGCCGGCTGCTCGCCTCCGACAGCAAGGCTGCCTCGGTCGACGAGGCCGCCCTGGGCGAAGGGCTGTATCCGCGCCTGGTGGCGCAGTCGGGCGGGGCCTATCCCAACGCCCGGGTGCAATCGGCCGTGCGCAGCTTCGCCGAGCCGCTGTTCCGGGTGTCCCGGCGCGGCTTTCGCTGGGAGATCACGGTGCTGGACGACAACAGCCCGAACGCCTGGTCGCTGCCGGGCGGCAAGCTGGGGGTCAACAAGGGGCTGCTGCGCTACGCCGCCAGCGAGGCCGAGCTGGCGGCGGTGATCGCGCATGAGATGGGCCACGCCGAGCTGGGCCACCAGGTCGCCGAGCTGGACGACAAGGGCTTCGCCGACCGGCTTAGCACCTTCTTCAAGGACGTGGCCCAGCGCGAGATCGACGCCAAGGTCTCCGGCCTCGGCAACGTCACCGGCCCGGCGCTCGACGCGATCGCGCCGGGGATGAGCCGGCTGATCACCTCCGGCTATTCCCGCGAGCACGAGCGCGAGGCCGACGCCTATATCCTGACCGTGTTCCGCGCCACCGGCTACGATCCGCGCCAGGCCTCGGCGGTGTTCCGGACCCTGAATTCGCTGGTGCCGCCGGGAACGGAGAGGACGACCTCGCTGTTCTCCACCCATCCCGACACCCGGGAGCGGATCGAGCTGCTGGACGAAGAGGCGGCGCGGCTCCCGGCCGGCGGCGGATCGGCCGGATCGGCGGCCTTCGCCGAGATCAAGGCGGTGTTCCCGACCCGGCGCTGGTATCTGCGCAATCCCGCGGAGGCCAGCTGACTCGCATCGTCGCGGCCCCCTCCGCTCCGCCGCGCGACCTGCTATCATGACGGGCGAGGGGCGGCGTATCGGCGAACGGAACGAGGAATGACTATCTGGGGCAAGATCGTCGGTGCGGCCGCGGGCCTGGCCATCGGCGGTCCGATCGGCGGGCTGCTGGGCGCCATGGCGGGCCACGCCGTCGACTGGTATCGCGGCCAGCCGCCGGCGGATGGCGACGCCACCCAGCACATCGCCTTCACCATCGGCGTGATCGCGCTCGGCGCCAAGATGGCGAAGGCCGACGGCGCGGTGACGGCGGCGGAGGTGACGGCCTTCCGCCAGGTCTTCCGCGTGCCGCCGGAGGAGGAGGCGAATGTCGAGCGCCTGTTCAACCTGGCGCGCCGCGATTCGGCCGGGTTCGAGCCCTATGCCCGGCAGCTCGCCGGCATGTTCAAGGACCGGCCGGAGGTGCTGGAGGAGCTGCTCCAATGCCTGTTCTACATCGCCAAGGCCGATGGCGACGTGAAGCCGGCGGAGCTCGACTATCTGCGGGCCGTCGCCGGGCTGTTCGGCCTGGCCCAGGCCGACTTCCACCGGCTCTGCGCCGAGGAATGCGCCGGCTGCGACGTCGATCCCTACGGCGTGCTGGGGGTCGAGCCGCAGATCGACGACGAGAGCCTGAAGGCCGCCTATCGCCGGCTGATCCGCGAGCACCACCCGGACCGGCTCGTCGCCCTCGGCATGCCGGCCGACTTCATCGCCGTAGCCACCGACAAGATGGCCCGGATCAACGCCGCCTACGACATCATCCGGCGCGAGCGCAAGCTGGCGTAGCGGCGGATTCCGGATTGTCTGTCACGGATCCTCGGGCACTCTCCGTGCAGCCGGGAGATCGTCGAAGACCGGAGACATCGTTGACAGAGAAGACCGGAGACATCGTTGACAGATCTCGGCCCGACCGAACTCCGGCTGATGCAGGGCCTGGCCCAGCAGGTGACCGCATTGCGGCCGGACCTGCTGAACGCCGACGCGACCGTCGGTGAACTGGCCTGGGTCTGGGCCAAGGACTTCGACGCGCTCAGCCAATTCTGGCGGCACCGGCTGTGGTTCGTCGACGGCCGGCTGGCCGCATGGGGGTGGGTGCATCTGCCTTACCGGGTCCCGCGCGGCGACGGGACGTTCCGCGAGGTCGAGGCGGCCAACCTGCTCTGGCAGGTGCATCCGGACCGGCCGGGGCTGCTGGCCGGGATCCTGGACTGGTACGACGATGTGGCGGGCGGCGTCGACCGGCTGCTGACGGTGCAGTCCGCGGATGACCAGGCGCAGGCCACCGTCGCCGCGCACGGATACGTGTTCGACGCTGAAGCCGGTTCGGACGACGGGTCCTGGGTGCAGTTCAACATGCGGGAGCTGACGGACGTGCCGGATCCGGTGCTGCCCGAGGGATTCCGGTTCCTGACGGCCGGGGACGTCTCGGTGGCGGACGCGGTCCAGGCGCATCGGGACGCGTGGCATCCGTCCAGTTTCACCGAGGCGGCGTTCGCGCGGGTCCGGCGGACCTGGCCGTATCGGACCGATCTGCATGTGCTGATCGAGGCGCCGGACGGCACCTTGGCCGCGACCGCGATCATCTGGCTGGACGAGTCGTCGCGAACCGCTGAATTCGAGCCCGTCGGCACGCACCGGGACTTCCGGCGGCGGGGGCTGGGCACCGCGCTGCAGCTGCACGGCATGCATCTGGCCAGGGCGGCCGGCGCGAACCGCATGCTGGTCGCCTGTCTCGGCGCGCCGGCGCACCCGGCCGCCCGGAATCTGTACACCGGCGTCGGCTTTCGCGCGTTGACCCGGGACCTGCCGCAGATCAAGGCCGCGAGATAACGGTGCGTATCCGGGGCGGCACGGCACCGCTGGCCGCCCGGCACCGCTTCTCCGGCCGGACGCTTGCGTTACGCGAGCGGCGGCGCCGCCCGTCCCCGCCTCGCCGCGACCCGATGTGCCGCCGCCAGGGCCGCGCGTGCCCAGGCGAGAAGCTCGTCGGGCTCGTCGAACAGCCGCTCCGGCACGCGCCAGAAGGCGAGGTCGATGGTGCGGCCCTTCTTTTCGTAGCTGAGGGGCGGAAAGGCCTCGGCTTCCTGGAAGGTCGCGCGGTTGTGCTCATCGACCCGGACGTAGAGCGTGTCCTCCGACAGCACGCCCAGCATCACCCCGTCGCAGAACACGCCGGTCTTGCCGAACATGCGCCGCATCGTGATGCGGCCGAGCGGGGCGAGCTGGTCGCGCAGGAACTCGGTGAAGCTGTCGCTGGCGACCATGCTCGATCCTCGGTGAAGGGCTGATCCAACAATGGGCATGCGATCACCCGCGAACCACCCCCGAGCTCGATCATCGGCTCTCCATCGCCTCCCGACATGCCGGCGTCAGTCTGCGTGGGCGCTCGGCAGCCCCTGTAGGCCAGCCACTGGCTCAGGTCGCCCGCCAGGCCGAGCCCGCCGCCATGTCACCGCCACTTCATGACGCCCTGCCCGGGCGAGGTCAGCCACAGCGCGCCGTTGGCCGCGACCCGGGCGAACAGCGCGAACGGAAACGCCAGGCCCTGGTTCTGCGCCGCCCAGCCGGAGACGCCGTCCGCGCTGGTGACCACGCCCTGGCTGGTCGTGGCGTAGCCGCCGGCATGGACCGCGCTGGAGCTGCCGAAATAGACGCGGCCGGTGCCGGCATTGACCGTCACGGTCCGGGCCTGGTCGTCGGCCCGGACGCGGGTCCAGCTCTGGCCGTAATCCGCCGACCGGTACAGGCCCTTGCCGCTGCCCTTGACCGCGATCCAGATGTTGCCGCCCCGGCTGGCCAGGTCCATCGGGCCGCCATAGGTCCAGGCGTCGTGCAGCCAGTGCGTCCCCGGGGTCCAGCCGCTGGTCATGGCGGCGGGCAGGGTCAGCTGGCTCCAGGTGCCGGCGCTGCCGCCCTGCCAGGAGCGGTAGACCGCGCCGGCCGACAGGGCCAGCACGCCGTTGGTCGCCGTGTAGTAGATCCGGAAGCAGTCGTCGTTCGGGCAGTCCAGCACCTGCGCCCAGGAGACGCCGTCATCCTCGCTCAGATACACATCGCCGTTCACGGCGGCGTACACCCAGCGGGTGTTGACGGCGCTGTCGGGCGCCACGGTCAGCCCCTCCAGGCGCCGGATCGGGCTGGGCAGGCCCTGGGTGATGTTCTGCCAGGTCGCGCCCTTGTCCGTGCTCTTCAACAGGTACATCGGCTCGTCGCAGGGCGTGCCGCAATTCTCGAGATTGCCGCCCAGCTGGGCCCACACCACACCGGCGCGGCCGGGATCCGCGGCCACGCTCAGGCTGTTGCCGCCCTTGCCGGCCCAGCCGCCGGTGTATGACGCGGCGTTCAGGCTGGTCCAGCTGCTGCCGCCGTCGTCCGAGCGCCACAGGCCGAGATCCATGTAGCCGGCATAGACCAGGTTGGCGTCCGCCGCGCTCTGCTCGACCACGATCGGGACGACGTTGTCGATGCCGCGCGAGCGCCACTTGCCGCTGACAGCGGTGGAGACGCTGTCGCTCCAGGTCTTGCCGCCGTTGCTGCTGGCATAGAGGAACTGGTTGTTGGTCCACAGCACGGTGTTCGGGACCGCCGGATCGTTGCCGATGGTCTGGCCGAGCCCCTGGTAGCTGAAGCCCATGCCCCACACCTCATCGGCCTGGGACCACCCGCCGCTCACGCTCAGGGTGTATTTGGTCCAGCTCGTCCCGCCGTTGGTGCTCTCCCACAGGAAGCTGCCATAGGTGCCGGCGGGGCGCAGGGCCTGGTCGTCGAGGCCGACGATGCGCACCCGGCTGGAATTGGTCGCGTCGGCCAGAATGATCCCGGACGGCGCCTGGGTGCCGGAGGCGAGGAGCGTCCAGGAGAACCCGGTCTCCAGCGACTTGTAGACCCGCGGCGCATTGCCGGTCGCGGCCACCGTCGCATACATCAGGTTCAGGTTCTGCGGGTCCAGTCCGTAGGCGATGTCGATCAGCTTGCCCTGCTGCGGGTCCATCCGGGTGAAGGTGGCGCCGCCATCCGTGGAGAAATGGGCCTGGTAGATCACCTGGCTTTCCGGGCGGTCCGGAAACCGTCCCCGACCGCTGATCGCCCAGACGCCGTCGGGATCGACGGGATGGGTGCGCAGCCCGGTGATGCGCAGGTTGGTGGGCAGGTTGGACCCCGTCGCGCTCCAGCTCTGGCCGGCATCGGTGGAGCGGATGACATAGGGCTGCAGGCTGTCCCACTGCGGATGCACCGCGGCGTAGACGATGTCCGGATCGGCCGACACGGCGACGGCGGCGATGTAGCCGGTGCTGTATCTCCGGCTGAATCCGGTGCCGTTGCTGTTGCCGACGAACAGCCCGCTATCGGTGCCGACCAGCAGCTTGCCCGCGGGGTGGGCCGCCAGCGAGGCGATATGGGTTGCGGTCAGCCCCTGGGCCGACCCGACTGCCGACCAGGTGGCGCCGGCATCGGTGCTGAGATACACGCCGCCGAGGTCCGAGCCGACGGCCCAGTATCCTTCGGCGGTCACCACGGGGGAATTGAACGCGCCGCCGCCGCCGGGGTTGCCGGGTTTCCAGCTGGTCTGGGCATGGCCGACCAGAGGCATGAGAACGATCAGCGCGGCCAGCAGGCCGAGCACGAGCCTGTGCTTCATCAAGTCCCCCAATGCTTGTCGAAAAGGCCTGGGCTGCGTCCCCGCGCCCGACGTCGGCCCCCGTGCGGAGATGCACAGGGCGCTGCGAGTGGCTGAAGCCACGAAAATCCCTCCGCACAGAACGATCCCCCGTTCGCTCCAGCGCAAAATCGATCCGGCTCGTTGAATTCCTGGGAGTCCGGAGTCGCGAATCACTTTCAATATGGCCGATCCAGCCCGACACATTCCCGCAATGGGTGCAAGATCCCATCGTTACGAAAACAGAAATTTCATAGGCTCGTTCATGCGGGCCAGCAGGACGGACCGCTTAAGGGCCGCCGCCACTATCGCGAGTCCACAGGGCCGTGGCGATCCAGCCTGCCGCCTCTTTCGGCAGGACTGGATTGCTTCGCTGCGCTCGCAATGACGGTTTCAGGAGAGCCATCCCGGCACCCCACACCGTCATCGCGAGGAGCGAAGCGACGTGGCGATCCAGCCTGCCGCCGCCCGGACCGGCCTGAGTTAACGCAATGTTCATTGCTTAACTCCAGGCGCCTCGTTCATGATATGTTCCATGAACGCTGTGCCGCCCGATCTCGACATCCAGGCGTACTGCCGCGGCCTCGCGCTGCAGCAGGTCGAGATGCTCTCGCGTCTCGCCGAGATCGGCATGCGGCTGGCCGAAGGCGCCGGCGCCCGCGCCCTCGCCGCCCAGGCCCGGGCTGCCGAAGCGCCAGCCGAAGAGCCGGCCCCGGCGGAAACTCCGGCGTCGGCCGGCCAGGACCCCGGCCTGGACTTCGCCCGCTACGCCCATCTGGTGCGCCAGACCCTGGCCCAGCGCGCCCGCGCCGCCCGCGACCTCTGCGCCGAGGACCGCGCCCGCACCGCCGAGCGCGAGGCCGACCGCCCGGCCCGCCGCGACCGCCACCGCGACGAGGTCGAGCACGTCCTGAAGTGCATGATCTGGGACGAGGTCGAGGATCTCGACCGTGCCGAGGCCCTGTCCGACGAGCTCGCGGAGCAGGTCGAGCACCTCTACGAGGACGAGGCGGCCCGGGTCGAGGACCGGCCGGTCGGCGCGGTGATGGCCGGGCTGGCCTGCGGCCTCGGCCTGTCCGAGGAATGGTCCCGCT
>NZ_AUHM01000024.1 GCF_000423185.1 Inquilinus limosus DSM 16000
CGAGTTCGCCGAAGGCCTGCCGCTGCTGGCCGAGTCCTTCTCCCGCAACCCCGGCCAGTCCACCTTCTATCGCCTCGGCTTCTTTGTCGCCTACTACATGGATCGGCGCTATCGGGACGCGCTGGACGAGGCCCTGAAGATCGACCTGCCGGACAACCGGTTCACCCAGATCGCCCGCGCGGCCGCCTACGCCCAGCTCGGCCGGAGCGACGACGCCGCCGCCGCGATCAGACTGCTGCTCAAGGCCGACCCGGACTACGGCGACCGCGTCGTCGCCGACCTGCAGGCCCGCAACGTCGCGCCCGACATCATCCGCGCCCTCGTCGACGGCCTCCGCAAAGCCGGACTCCACATACCTAAGGCGGGTACCTAACGGACATTCACAGCGCTGCGCCAACCATCCTGCTCGTGTGTTCACCGCCGCGATCGGGTGCTTTTCGATCCGAATCCCGGTCATTTTCGATCTGCTAACGCAACAGTAAATTACCGGTGGATACCTGTCGCGGCACCACGGCTGGCCGCCCTAATCGCTAAAATTGAAAAGTGTGGCTCGACTGGCCGTCGATAGCGATCGGCGACGCTCGCAGCTCAGGCCTCGTTCGACCCGCACTGTCTGAACCAACTGCGCCCAGCAAAATCGCGCGTCCAACAGATATCGACTGCGCTTCAACGAAGGGATTCGACATGGTGAAGCATACAGGGAGTTTCGCCTCATTATTGGCGGTTGTGTCGCTGGGCTTTCTCGCAGCATGCGCCCAATCCCAGTCGGGGTCATCTTCGACGGCTCCGGCGCAACGTCCGGACGGCCTTGTCGAGATGCGGCAGGTCCAAGCCGCCTTCATCGGCAGCGGCAGCACCGGCGATGGCACCTTGACCTATCGCGGCGGCACTTATCCCTTCACGGTCAGCGGCCTCGGCGTGGGAGGCATCGGCGTCTCCACCGTCGATGCACGGGGGGAGGTCTATGATCTGCAGGCGCTGCGGGATTTTCCCGGCACCTATGTCCAGGGGCGCTATGGCTTCGCCGTCGGCGAAGCCAGCGGCGGCGACCTCTGGCTCAAGAACGGAAACGGCGTGGTCCTGCACCTGAAGGCGAAGCGGACCGGGTTGATGCTGAGCCTGGGCGGCGATGCGGTCGTCATCACCATGCAGCGCTAGCACTCAGTGCTTGGCGGCGGACAGAAGAGAGAGCGAGCGGGATGGGTCGCCACGAAATGGGGAGGTGCCGAGATGGAGAGCACCAGGGAGGAATATTCTCGAGGCATGTTTGATGTCGGCCTGATCGCCGCGGAGGCCGGAGCAGCTGACCCGGCGAGAACGGCGGTGTTCTGTCGCGAGACAACGGCGCATGTGGGAACCGAGGCACGGCCGACCGGACCGGCCATGTCGAAGATTCCGAGTGGCCTGGCCGACCTCGGCACCGTGGTCTCGCTCGCGCGCGGCACAGCCGCCTTTCATGAGGGTGATCCCGCTTCGCACTGGTACCAGGTGGTTTCCGGAACCGGTTGCACCAGCAAGTTTCTCTCCGATGGGCGCCGACAGATCGGCCGCTTTCTGCATGCCGAGGATTTCTTCGGCTTGGAGGCGGTCGAGGCCTATGGGTTCGGCGCAGAAGCCCTGACCGATATGGTCGTCATTCGCTATCCGAGGCGCTGCACCGAAGCCCTTGCCCGGGCCGATGGCGCCGTCGACCGCTGTTTCCACGAAATCGCCTATCGATCCCTCGCCATCGCCTATGACCGTCTTGTGACCCTCGGCCGCAAGACCGCGAGCGAGCGTGTCGCCACCTTCCTGCTGGAGTTGGCCGACGCGGCCCCGGACGGAAGAGCGGTCAGCGTGGAAATGTCTCGGGTCGACATCGCCGACTATCTGGGCCTCACCCTCGGGACCATCAGCCGAACCCTTGCCGATCTCAAGCAGGCCGGCCTCATCGACATGGCCGGACCCCGCCATCTCATCCTGCTGGACCGATCGCGCCTCGGGAAGTTGGCCGAAGGCGATGAACCGGCCACCCGGATCGAACGAGCCCACATGCCGATGGAATCCTCGCTTCGCTGCGCACTGCATCTTTGACCATCACAAGTGGAGCGGCCACGCCTCAGCGATCGCGATGCGCGGTCAGGAAGCGGCGGCCCTCGGCGAGGATCGCGTCGACCCCGGGCGACCGGTGCGGCCGGTGTTCCAGTTCCTCGACCAGTGTCCGGATGTCTTCCATGAAGGGATTGTGCCAACGGAGATGGCGGTGCAGTTCCAGCGCGAGAATTTCGGTGTGGGTCAGGGCATAGCCCTTGCGCTCATCCACGGCGGCCCCAGCCGGCATCCGTCGGCCGGCCTCCTCCACCCTTCATCGCGGCAGGACGATAGCCCCGGCCCGATGTGCCAGTCCCGCGCCAGCCTGCCGAGAACCGGTTCCGCGGGACCGAAGGCATGTCACAGTCCATCCCGCTGCTGCTCGAATGCGGCCGCTGCCTCTTCCGCCGAATGAAAGAACATGCCGGCGCCGATCCGGTCGGCGAGGCCGGATCGCTCCATCGTCGCACGCGGCAAGCGGTGCAGATCCGCGACCGCGAAGGAGATGCCGCGCCGCCTCAGCTCGCCGTAGACATCCTCCAGCGCCTCGATCGCGCTGCTGTCGAGGTGATTCATCGCACTTCCATCCAGGACGAACCAGTCGCCGGCCTGAGCGCCATCCGCAAGCTCCAGCATCCGTCCCTTCACATAGTCGGCGTTGAAAAACACGAGCGGGCCTTGGAGCAGATAGACGAGAAGCCCCGGAACAGGCTCGGCATCGGCGTGATGATGCAGCTTGTACAACTCCGATTTGCCCGGGCGCCGCCCGAGCACGGCGTCGCGAGGCCGGGAGCCGAGCCAGAGCAGATGGACGAGGCTGGCACCGACCGCCAAGGCGGTGCCCTGCAGCACGCCGAAGACAACGACACCCACCAGGGCCGTGATGGCGAGACAGAACTCGACGCGACTGATACGCCACAGCAGGGCGAATCGCGGCGCGTCGACGAGATCCACGGCCGCCGATGCCAGGACCGCCCCCAGGGCCGCGACCGGCAGATAGGCCAGGATCCCCCCGGCGAACAGGGTGATCACGATCAGCGCGGCGGCGGCGAGCAGCCCTGCGACCTGCGTCTTCCCGCCGACGATGTAGTTTACGGCCGTGCGGGAATCCGAGCTGGTGATCGGGAAAGCGCCGAACAGGCCGGATGCGATGTTCGCGGCGCCGAACCCGAAAAGTTCGCGGTTAGCGTCGACGGGAACATGGTATCGGGCGCCGAAGCTCCGTGCCGTAATGATGCCGGCGCCGAAGCTCACCAGTAGAACGCTGAAGGATGCGAGCAGCAGGTCCCCCGGCTCCACGTCTTGCGGAACCGGAAGGGCCAAGGTCGGCACTGCCCCCGAGATCCCACCTACCATGCGGACGCCATGGCGCTGGAGGTCGAACACGACACCCAGGCCGATGCCGATCACGACGGCCAGGAGCGGCGCCGGGAAACGGGGCGCCAGCCGTCGCAGTACCCGGAGCAACACGAGGAGGCCGAGCCCGACCACCGTCGTGATGACATGCAGGCCACCGATCTCGGACAGGGCTTCGACAATCGGCCGGATCAGCCCCTTGGCCTCGATGGCGAGGCCGGAGAGCCTACCGATCTGCCCGATGATCAGGTCGACGGCGATGCCGGCCAGAAAGCCCGTGAGCACCGGCCGCGAGAGGAAATCGGCGATGAAGCCGAGGCGCGCTGTGCCCGCCAGGACGCAAAACACGCCGGTGATGACGGCCAGCGCCGCCACCACCGCAACCCGCTGATCCGGCGCCGTGACGCCGAGATAGAGCAGCGCGCTGGCGAGCACGAGGCAGGTCGCGCTGTCGGGCCCGACCATCAGCTGCCGCGACGAGCCGAAGATCGCATAAGCGATCGTCGGGAAGATCGCTGCGTAGAGGCCGACCTCGGGCGGTACGCCGACGATCGCGGGATAGGCGATCGCGGTCGGCAGCGCCACGGCGGCCACCGACAGGCCGGCCAGCAGATCCGATTGAAGCCATTCGGGCCGATAGCCGCGCAGCTGTTGCAGGATCGGCGGGATCCATCCGAGGGGCTCTCCTCTCCCCGCGTGAGCAGCGGCGCGCCTCGCCATCAGACGGCACCGCCGGTATTGCGGCATCGCGCCTCCGGCTCAAGCAAGCTTCGAGCAAGGGTTACGCCTGACATGGCAATTCCGATTCACCGATCAAGGATCGTGACGATGGGGGTTACGGCCCGTCATTGCCCTACGCCGACTTCGGAACCGTGACCTTGCTCTATCGCAAATTATGACTTTGTTCTTGAAGACATCGATGTCCGACAGGGAGGTCTACGCAGCTGGGCCGTCGAACACATCCGGCACCAGTTTCCGCGGCGTGCTGTCCTCGACATAGTCCTTCGGCCGCTTCTGGCGCTTGCCGAGGTCCGGAGTGTCGAAGCCCAGATGCTCATAGGGGATCGAACCCAACATGTGCGTGATGCAGTTGACGTGCGCCCGCTTCTTGTCGTTCGACGGCACGATCCACCAAGGCGCATGCGGCGTGTCGGTCATCCGCAGCATCTCGTCATAGGCGCGCGTGTAGTCCCACCATCGCCGGTACGATTCGAGGTCCATCGGGCTCAGCTTCCAGTGACGGACAGGGTCGTCGATGCGACGCTGGAAGCGCCGCTCCTGCTCGTCCTCGCTGACGGTGAGGAAATACTTGAGAAGAATGATGCCCTGCTGGACGAACACCGCCTCGGCCCTTGGCACCATCTGCAGGAACCGCTCCGCCTGGGCCTCCGAGCAGAAGCCCATCACGCGCTCGACTCCGGCGCGGTTGTACCAGCTGCGGTCGAAGATCACGACCTCGCCGGCCGCCGGGAAGTGTGGGATGTAGCGCTGAATATAGATCTGGGACTTCTCCCGCTCCGTGGGTGCAGGCAGGGCCACCACCCGGAAGACGCGTGGACTGACGCGCTCGGTGATCCGTTTGATCATTCCACCCTTGCCCGCCGCGTCGCGCCCTTCGAAGACGATGACGATGCGCGCCCCGGTCTCGCGCACCCAGGTTTGGAGATGCGACAGCTCGATCTGCAGCCGGGCCATCTCCTTCTCGTAGTACTTGTTGCGGGCGGCCTTGTCGCCGTCGTGAGCTTTTCTGTTGTGGTTCATCCGATCCTCCCGGTAATCCGACCGGTGCCGTTCCCAGGGTCTCCTACTCCGCCGCGGCCTGGTATCGCTGCGGCGCGGCATCGATCGCCGCCAGCAGTTGGCTTCTCAGATCGTCCCGCTGCTGCGATCCCTCGGCGGCGTAGTTGAGGTTCTTGAACATCCCGGTGAGCCGGATGAAGAAGTCGCGCGCCGCTGCCTTGTCGGCAAAGTCGAAGTCGCGCCTAGCCACCAGCAGCACGATGTCGAAGGTCTCCTGCTGCCGCTTGAGCGGCGCGGAGGCGTCGACATCGTCGAACGCGTCCTGCTGCAGATAGACCATGTCGAGGAACAGGGCCTTCTGCTGGGTCACGAAGTCGTCGATCGAGACGCCCTCCTCGCCCGTGACCTGCATCATGCGGGCGATCTCGTCGCCGCGGCGCAGCAGCCTCACCATCTCCTCGACCCGGCCGGTCCAGCCGGCGTCGATATGGTCCCGATACCAATCCCCCAGCTGCGGGTGGTAGCGCGACCAGGACAGCAGCGGATCGACCGCCGGGTAGAAGCGCTTGTAGGCCCGGTCGTAGGACAGCCCGAGGAAGGTCTTGACCGTCCCCAGCGTCGCCTGGGTCACCGGCTCCTCGAAGTTCCCGCCGGCGGGCGAGACGGTGCCGATCATCGTCAGGCTGCCGAGCGAACCGTCCGCCAGCCGGATGACGCCGGCGCGCTCGTAGATGCCCTTGATCGCGGAGTCGAGATAGGCCGGGAAGGCCTCCTCGCCCGGGATCTCCTCCAGGCGTCCGGACGTCTCCCGCATCGCCTGGGCCCAGCGCGAGGTGGAATCGGCGATGAGCAGGACGTCGTAGCCCATCTGCCGGTAGTACTCGCCCAGCGTGATGCCCGTGTAGATCGAGGCTTCGCGCGCAGCCACCGGCATGGAGGAGGTGTTGCAGATGATCACGGTCCGCTCCATCAGCGTGCCCTGGCCGGACGGGTCGGGCTGGCTGGGGAACTCGGTGATCGTCTCGACCACCTCGCCGGCCCGCTCGCCGCAGGCGACGACGATGACGATGTCGACCGCCGAGAAGCGGGAGATCAGCGACTGCAGCACCGTCTTTCCGGCGCCGAAGGGACCCGGGATGCAGCCCATGCCGCCGCGGGCGATCGGGAAGAACGTGTCGATCAGCCGGATCGTCGTGATCAGCGGTTCGGACGGGTATAGCCGCTCGGCCTGGCCGAGCGCGACGAGCGCCTCGGGGATGGGCCGCCGGACCGGCCAGCGCTGGACCAGGGCGAGGTCGTGCGTCTGCCCCCGTTCGTCGCGGACCGTCGCGACGACCTCCTCGATCGTGAACGAACCCTCTCGAATGCGCTCGACCGTCACCTCGCCCGGCATGGCGAAGGGCACCATGATGCGGTGCTCGAACCGCCCCTCCGGCACGGTGCCGATCGCGTCGCCCGCCCTCAAGATGTCGCCGGCCTTGGCCTTCGGCGTGAAGGCCCATTTCCGCGCCGTGTCGAGTGGGTTGACGAGGACCCCGCGAGGCAGGAAGAAGCCGTGCTGCGAGGCGATCTCGGCCAGCGGGTTCTGCAGCCCGTCGAAGACACCGCTCAGCAGCCCCGGCCCGAGGGCGGCGGACAGCATCTCGCCGGTCTGGATGACCTTGTCGCCGATGCGGACCCCGCTCGTGCTCTCATAGACCTGGGCTTCGGCCGCGGGGCCGCGGACGCGCAGGACCTCGGCCTTGAGATATTCCCGCCGCCCCCCTTCCCGCTCCGGCCCGTGCGGAATGATGTAGATCACCTCGTTCTTCACCAGGGGCGTGTCGCCGGTCGGCGCGATCGTCACCAGGTCGTCCTGCACGGCGACGATCTCGGCCGTCGGCTCGGGAAGGTTTGACGGGCTGGTCATGGACGGGCCTCCTGGCTTGCGGCTCGATCGGCAGGCGGGACAGCGGTGCGGGGCGCCGTGCTCAGCGCCTCGTCCAGCAGCTTGCGCAGCCTCTCGGCCGCCTTGGCGGTGCTGTACAGGCTCCAGCGCTCGACGATGATCCAGCGCAGCACGTAGATGACCACCGCCTCGAAGTCGAAGTCGTGGCCGCTGGCCAGCCGGTCGATCTGGGTGAAGGCCTGGGTCAGGACCAGGCGCTCCAGCGCGATGTGGTTGCCCGACCGCAGATGCTGGTCGGCTTCGGCCACCCAGGGCATGAAACGCGAGAGGCCGAAGCCGGGATCGCTCCAGTTCTCCTGGATGCGGCGGCACCATCGGCCGACCCCCCAGGACGCGACGTCCCCGGGATCCGCCGTGCCGTCGCGCCGGCGCCGGAGCGCGGCGATGATGGTCCGGGTCTCCATCCGGCTCTGCACCAGGGCCTGCAGCGTCGGATGATCGCCGAGCTCGGCCGTGACGCTGCGGGCCAGTGCGATGATCTCGGCGTCGGTTTTGTACTGTCCGACCCCGGTCCAGGCGGTCACGCCGATCACCCGGTCCAGCAGCTTGCGATGGTCCGGGTGGAGCAGCTTCAGCCGCTCCTCCAGCCGGAACCTCGAGATCCCGGTGCCGTGCTCGGTGAAGATCCTGCCGATATGCGGCAGGCTCGACATCAGCGTGATGTATTGCAGCCGGTCGCTCATCGGTTCAGCGCGCCACCCCTTCCATCAGCGCCCGGAAGCGCGGCTGCAGATGCTTGCCCAGCAGGGTCGCGACCGCCTCCTCGGTGACGTCGATCGACAGGTCGCGGTCGACCAGCCTGACCCGGATGCCCTGCAGGCCCGGGGCGACAGAGAAGGTGACGCCCTTCCTGAGCACGCTGGCGGCGACGGCGACGACGAAATGGGTCAGGGTTCCTTCGCGCGCGTTTTCGGGCGATTGCTGCAGGTCCTCGAAGCTGACGACGCGATCGGGAAGCAGGATCTCCAGCCGGTCATCGGCGGTGACGCCCGCATCCTTCGTCGCCTTGGCGGCCATCGCCAGGATCAGGCGCTTCAGGAACTCCTCATCCATCAGCGTTTCGCCAAGCAGACGCTTGGTCTCCTCGCTGATCCGGTGCCCGAGCTCGTTCCTGAGCTTGAGGACCAGGTCGCGCGCCGCGACCTTCAGGGCATCCCGCCCGGCCGCCGTCTCGGCCGCGGCCTCCTGCCTCGCGCGATCCAGCGTCTCCCGCGCCCTGGCTTCGGCCTCGGCGACGAGCCTGTCGGCCTTGGCCTTGGCGAAGGCGACGATCTCTTCGGCCTGGACCTGCCCGGCGGTGACGCCCTCGGCCCGAAGCCGATCGATCAGTGCCTGCACCCCAGCCCCGGCCGGGGACACATCCGTCTGCGGTTTCGCCATGGTCTCCTCCTAGCCGGGAATGGCGCCGCTCAGCACGAGGGCGAAGACCAGCGCAAAGACCGAAAAGCCCTCCAGCACGGCGGCGGGCGTCAGCGAAATGCCGAAGACCTCCGGCTTCGCCTTGGACGCGTTGATGGCGGCGGCCACCGCCTCGCCCTGGCGGATGCCGGCGTAGAGCAGGGCCAGGCCGGACATGATGCCGATGCCGAAGATCCCAGCCGCCGCCTCCGCCGTCATCGGATCGCGCTGCAGCGAGAACATGATGACGATGCCGTAGATGACCTGGGACGACGGCATCAGCGACACGCCGATGTTGCGGCCATGGCCGCTCTCGGTGTCGAGCATGGCTCCGATGGCGGCGCTGCCGCCGAGGGCACAACCGATGCAGCTCCCGATCGCCCCGAGCGCCACCGGCGCGAAGAGGCCGAACCATCCAAGCGCCAGAACGATCTCAGTCACGGGTTTGTCTCCTGCGTTCGAAGGGGCGGAACGGCGAGCCCTCTTCCTTCAACCCCCAGTTGAAGAACTCGATCACGTTCAGCCGCAGCCCGTGGACGAAGCCGGCAATGAGGCCGAGGCCGATGTTGATGACGTGGCCGATCACCAGCACCACGAGGGCGATGAGCACGCCGATCCCGGGCGCCGCGTGGACCAGCTGGCCCGACAGCGTGTTGATCGTCTCGGCCAGCGAGGCGGCCGCGAGCCCCAGCGCGAACAGCCGCATGTAGCTGAGGACGTCGCTGAAGATGTTCGTCAGGCGGAACGTCGCGCCGAGCCCGTCGACAATGCGGAGGAGCAGGGTCTTGGCAGAGGTGACCGGCCGGTCGCTGGCGAAGATGCCGACGACCAGGATGCCGAGGACGATCAGGACGATGCCCATGGTCGCCAATGGAGGAATTGCCGAAGCGAAATAGGCCGTCAGCCCGCCGGTCGCGATCAGGCACCAGCCCAGCGGCTGGATGCGCGCGTTGCGCGTCTTCGCGTGCCGGGCGCTCATCAGATTGGCGATGACGATGTGCAGGCCGCCGATCGCCAGCGTGATCCGCATCATCGCGTCGACGTTCTTCAGATCCATCAGCTTGAGGCGGCCGAGCAGGCTGTCGGGCGGCGGCGCGACACCGAAATAGCTGCCGGTGATGACGCCGAAGAACGCCGTCGACGCCATCAGCCAATAGCCCATGACGAGCATGCGCCGGCCAGTCTCCGAGCCGGCGAAGCGTTTGCGCATCAGGTACAGAATGGCCAGCAGGACCAGCCCGTACCCCGCATCCGTCATGATCATGCCGAAGAAAATGATGAAGGAGACGTAGACGATCGCCGACGGGTCCCAGTCGCGATAGGAGGGCGTTTGGTAGAACTCGACGAGGCTCTCGCCGCCCGCCAGCCCCGGCCTGTTCGCCAGCAGGGTCGGGGGGCGCTCGCCGTCGAGCGGTTCCTCAACGGTCATCGCCAGCCCGAATTCCTCTGCGATGCGCTCGACCCGCGGAAGCCGATCGACCGGAACCCAGCCCTGCGCGACGAAGACGCGGTCGACGTCGTCGGTTTCCAGCGAGACGCGCTTCAGCGCCGCGAGGTCCTGGACCTGGGCCAGGTTTCGGTCGAGCACGACCCGCCACTTCGTCAGCTTCCGGCGCTCGGCCCAGAGCTCCTCGAGCTCGGCCTCGATCTCCTCGAGATGCCGATCGAGCGTGGACAGCGAATGGGCGCCGATGTGCGTGCGAGGCACGGGCATGGCATCCACCGGCGGCTCGCTGGGCGAGAGCAGCACCACATAGGCGTTGTGGCGATCGCGATGGACGATCTCGATGATCCGGTCGCCCGCCTCGATCAGCTTTTCCTTGGAGCGGGGCACGACATAGAACCACAGGCGATGGCCCCCCAGCTGGTCGAGATCCGGGAAGGAGAACTCTCCCCAGCTCTTCACATCCTCGATCCGCTTGAGCAGAGCCGTCTTCCGGTCCTCGGCATCGAGCAGCGCCTGCTTGTTGGCGTTGATCGCTTCGACGAGCGCCGCCATGTCGAGATCCTGGTCGGACAGCGCGGGCCGGCGCGGTGCAGGGCAATCCGTCAGCCAGCGAAGCGCAGCGACGGCATCGCGGCCGGTTCCGCTCGGGACCGCCTCCAGCTCCTTCTGTGCCGGCCGCAGCGGGATCAGATGCATCCCCCCGAAATCCTGCAGCCGCTGCAGGATCTTCTCCTTGTCCGCGGCGGCGCCGATGAGAGCGACTTTCCTGAGCGGCACGATCGTCATAGCTCGGCGACCCGCTGCTCGGCCGACCGGCTGGCGGTCTTGCGCTTGGAGATCTTGGCGCGGATGACGGCATCGCGTTCGGCGTCGGCCAGCGCCATCTTGATCTGGCGGATCGTCTCCTGCGCCTGCGGGATCAGCACCTTCTCGAACAGGTTCACGCGCCGTGAGATGACGATCTCGGCCTCGACCAGCCGTTCCGCCCGCTCTCGGGCGATATCGAGCTCTACGCTCATGCGGACCAGCTCCTGGAGGGCGGCCACGACCGCGTCGACCCAATGGGGGCGGCCGAGCCACGGATACGGCTCGAGCTCGATCCGAAGGTCATCGAGCCGAGGCAGCACGGTGCCTGACAGGTTCTGCTCGCCGACGACGACATCGCTCAGGCGGACGAGCCCCGAGATGGGCACGTAGTCGTTCGCCAGCATCGGGATGGCGTCGGCCGTCGCCTGGAACCGCGCCCGGAATTCCTTTTCCTGCCGGGCGAGACCGTCGCGGGCCCGGGCGCGCTCGGCCAGGATCTGCAGCCGCTTCAGCTCCAGCGACGGCAGGAACTGCCGGTACTCGGTGAGCCTGCGCGTCTCGCGGGCGAGCGTCGACTTGTTGAGGGCCGGCTTGGCCATCAGGCGGCCTCGGCTTCGGTCTTCGGCCCAGCCGAGGCCGGATAGTATTTGTCGATAAGGGCCTGCTTCATCAGCAGTTGCTCCGGCTCGAAGCATTCGGCGAGCGTCTGCCAGCAGAGATCGAGTGCCGCCTCGAGCGGCAGCGACACCTCGATGTCCATGATGCGCTTGCGGAACAGCTCGCCGAACTTCAGCAGCCGGTGGTCTTGATCGGACAGCTCGAACGCCATCGCCTGTTTCTGGGCGGCGTCGCGCGCGCCGGAATAGAGGCGGATCATGGTGTTCATGATCTGGCTGTGGTCCTCACGCGTGACCTTGCCGATCACATGCTGCTTGAGGCGGGACAGCGAGCCGAAGGGATCGATGACGCCGCTGTGCAGATAGAACTGGCCCTCGGTGATGTAGCCGGTGTTGTCGGGAACCGGATGGGTCAGGTCGTTGCCCGGCATCGTCGTCACTGCGAGGATGGTGACGGAACCCGAGCCCTTGAAGTCGCATGCCTTTTCGTAGCGGCGCGCCAGCTGCGAATAGAGATCGCCCGGATAGCCGCGATTGGCCGGCACCCGCTCCATGGCGATGCTGACCTCCTTCATCGCGTCGGCGAAGGCGGTCATGTCGGTGAGCAGCACCAGCACGCGCTTGCCCTCCTCCACCGCGAATTTCTCGGCGACGGCCAGGGTCAGGTCGGGAACCAGCAGCCGCTCGACCACTGGGTCCGAGGCCTGGTTGATGAACATAACCGTGCGCGGGAAGACGCCGGCATCCTCGAACCGCCGGCGGAAATAGGCATAGTCGTCGAAGATCAGGCCGAGCCCGCCGAAGACGACGACATCGGCATCGGCCTGGATGCCGATCCTAGCCAGCAACTGGTTGTACGGCTCGCCGGAGACCGAGAAGATCGGGATCTTCTGGCTTTCGACGAGGCTGTTGAAGACGTCGATCATCGGCACGTCGGTCCGGATCATCCGCGAGGCGAGCACCCGTTTCATCGGATTGGCGGACGGGCCGCCGATCGGCACCGTCGGATCGTTGGACAGCTCAGGCCCGCCGTCGATCGGCTTGCCCGCCCCGTCGAAGACACGCCCGAGGATGTTGTCCGAATAGGTCACGCGCATCGGCTCGCCGAGGAAGCGCACCGAAGCGTTGTTCGGCAGCCCCTTGGTGCCGGAATTGACCTGAAGCGAGATGACGTCCCGGTCGATGTTGATGACCTGCGCCACCGAGCGGAAGCCGCGGTCGCTGTCGACGACGGCGAGATCGTTCAGGCAGGGACGGCTCTCCTCGCCCGAGCCTCCGGACGTGACCTTGATGCGAATGATGTCGCCGACGATGTCGAATATTTTTGTATGAGACACGAGCATTTCGCTCTCCCGTCCGGGCGCAGGCCAGGATGAGCTGATTTCACTAGCACGGGACGCCGCCGCCATATTTGCGCTGGAGCAAATCGGCCGCTCCCGAATGGCGCTATAACCGGCCGCATCGTGACTGAGAGCTCGGTCATGGACATGCTCCGAACGAGTAGGATAGGCCACTCCGATGCCCGCTTCATCGGCTGCTTGACCGGTCGAGAAGGAGACCTGGATGACTAGTGCAAGAGCTGCCGCGGCTCTCCTGGTCGCGGTTTGGTTGGGCGCGTGCAATGACGAACAGACGTCGGAGACGGCCAAGCCCCCGCGCCCGGTGGCAGCGGTCCAGGTCGGATCGGTCGAATCCCTCGGGCAGCGCCAGTTCATCGGGCGCGCTCGCGCCGAGACGGATGCCGTGCTGTCTTTCCGCGTTCCTGGTCGCATACTCGATCTTCCGGTGAAGGTCGGGCAGGTGGTCGCGAGCGGCGAAACCGTCGCCAGGCTCGATGACGGTCCTTACAGGGCAGACGTGACGCGGCTCGAATCCGACCTCAATGCCGCGCTGGCCGAGTTCAGGGCCAAGGACGAGCAGTACAAGCGTGTCGTTCCGCTGGTCGAGAGCGGCACCTATTCCAAGGCTCGGCTGGATGCCTCGCAGGGCGAGCGCGACACTGCGGACGCGCGCGTGGAATCGGTCCGAGCGGCGCTGACGAAGGCCAATATCGACCTCGGCGACACGACGCTGACGGCGCCCTTCGACGGCCGCGTGGTGGCGGTCTATCCCAAAGCCTTCGAGGATGTCCGCGCCCAGCAGCAGATCATCCGGCTGCTTGATCTCCGCCGGATCGAGGTCGTCGTCGACATTCCCGAGACATTGATCGCGCTCGCCCCCCTCGTCGACACGGTGAGCGTGCGGTTCGATGCGTTTCACGACGTCGAGTTGACGGGCACGATCAGCGAAATCGGCGCCGAGGCCTCGCGGACGACGCGCACCTACCCGGTCACGGTCGTGATGGACCAGCCGGACAACGTCTCGATCCTGCCCGGGATGGCAGGGTCGGTCCGAGTGAAATCAGTGAAGGCGGGCGCGGCGAACAGCGTCTCGCGCGTCGTGCCGCCCGCTTCGCTCCGTCCGATCCAGCCGGGCAGTGACGCCATGGGCCTCTGGGTGATCGACCCCGCCACCAAGACGGTGTCGCTGCGGCCGGTGTCGGTCGGCCGGACGGTCAGGGGCGGCGTCGAGATCTCGGACGGGATCTCCGCCGGCGAGTGGGTCGTCATGGCCGGCGCCAACAGCCTCGTCGAGGGAGAGCAGGTGCGCCTGCCGGAAACGGAGCGCGCGCCATGAGCATCGCCTCCTCGGCCGTCGACAATCCGACGGTGACCTGGTTCGGGGCCGCTCTCATCCTTCTCGGCGGCATCGCCTCATATTTCGCCCTCGGCCAGCTCGAGGATCCCGAGTTCACGATCAAGACCGCGATCGTCTCGACCACCTATCCCGGGGCCAGTCCGGAGGAGGTCGAGCAGGAGGTCACCGACAAGATCGAGATCGAGCTGCAGAAGCTGAAGGAGCTCGATTCCCTGGAAAGCTATTCGCGGGCCGGATGGTCCCGGATCAAGGTCAACATCAAGGCCTCGTACAGCTCGGAGGAGCTCCCGGCGATCTGGGACAAGGTTCGGGCCCGGGCCAATGACGCCACGCGCGAGCTCCCTCCCGGCGCCGATGCGCCGGTCGTCATCGACGATTTCGGCGACGTGTTCGGCCTGCTGCTCGCCGTCACCAGCGACGGCTTCAGCCCGGGGGAACTCAAGGATTACGCCGAGGAGCTGAAGCGCGAGCTCAGCCTCGTTCCCGGCGTGGCCCGGGTCGACCTGTGGGGCGCGCAGGAGCGCCGGGTCTATCTCGATGTGCGTCAGAGCCAACTGGCGCAGCTCGGCATTTCCGAGCTCACCATCGCGCGCGACCTGCAGACGCAGAACGCCGTGGTCGATGGCGGCCGCGTCTTCGTCGGCGACAGCAAGATCCGGATCGCGCCCACCGGCACATTCCCGCAGGCCGAGGATATCGGCCAGCTGGTGCTGCAGCCGACCGCGCTCGATCTCATTCAATCGGCCAGCCGGCAGACCGAACGCAGCGCCGACGAGATCATTCGGCTCCGCGACGTCGGCGAGATCCGGGAGGGATACCAGGATCCGCCGCGCCAGCTCATGCGCTTCAACGGCCGGCCGGCGATCGGGATCGCCATCACCAACCGCCCGGGCGAGAACGTGGTGAAGGTCGGGCAGGCCGTGGACCGGCGGCTCGACGAACTCGTGCGCAACCTCCCGGTGGGCATCGAGATCGAGAAGGTCAACTGGCAGTCCGAGATCATCGCGCTGTCGGTGAAGGGCTTCTTCGTCAGCCTGCTGGAGGCCATCGTCATCGTGCTCGCCTGCCTGGCGATCCCGATGGGCTGGCGCATGGGCGTCATCATCGGCACGGCGCTGCTGCTGACGGTGATGGCGACCTTCCTGCTGATGGCGGTCTTCGGGATCGATCTCCAGCGCATGTCGCTCGGCGCGCTGGTCATCGCGCTCGGCATGATGGTCGACAACGCGATCGTGGTCGCCGACGGCTATGCGGTGCGCATCGATCGGGGCATGGAACCCCGCGCCGCGGCGATCGAGGCGGCCACCCAGCCGTCGATGCCGCTGCTCGGCGCGACGGTGATCGCGGTGATGGCGTTCTACCCGATCTTCGCCTCGGACGAGAGCGCGGGCGAGTACTGCGCCACCCTGTTCTCGGTCGTCGCCATCTCGCTGCTCGCCTCATGGATCCTGTCGGTCACCGTCACGCCGCTGCAATGCATGGCGATGCTGAAGCCGCAGACCGCCGGGGGGACCGATCCCTATGACAACCGGTTCTATCGCGGCTTCCGGGCGCTCCTGCGCGGCGCGATCCGCATCCGCTTCCTCACCATCGCGGCCGCTGTCGCGACGTTGGCGGCGGCGGGCGCCATGTACGGCAACGTCACCCAGCTGTTCTTCCCCGACGCGGCGATGACGAAGTTCATGATCGACTACTGGATGCCGGAAGGCACCCGGATCGAGCGGGTGTCCGAGGATCTCGCCGAGATAGAGGACCGGCTGCGGCAGGATCCGCGCGTGACCGAGGTGGCGAGCTTCATCGGCAGCGGGCCGCCGCGCTTCTACCTTCCCGTCGAGCCGGAGCCCGAGAACTCCGCTTATGGCCAGATCGTCGTCAACGTCCGTGACCAGGGCGAGATCGACGGGCTGATCGCCGGGCTTCAGCCCTGGCTGGCGGATCGCTTCCCCGAGGCCCTGACGCCGCTGCGCAAGTTCACCGTCGGACCGGGCGACACCTGGAAATTCGAGCTGCGCATCAGCGGCCCCGGTGACGCCGACACCGCCACCCTTCGCACCCTCGGCGACCAAGTGCTGGATATCCTGCGGGCCAGCCCCTATGCCGGGCTGAGCCAGACCGACTGGCGCCAGACGGTGCTGGAGATCCGGCCCGAATACAACGCCGCCCGCGCCAGCTGGGCCGGCATCATCCGCGACGACGTCGCCCGCACCACCCGCCGCACCTATGACGGCCTGCCGATCGGGCTGTACCGGGACGGCGACGAGATCATCCCGATCGTGATGCGCAATATCGAGGCGGAGCGCACCCGGCCCGAAGATATCGATGTGGTGGGCGTGCGCGGCATGGCCAGCACCTCGGCCGTGCCGCTGGCGCAGGTGGTGAGCGGCGTCGATCTCGCCCCGCAGCAGTCGGTGATCGCGCGCTACGACCGCCGCCGCACTCTCACGGTCCAGGCCATTCCCGCGCTCGGAGTCACCTTCCCGACGCTGTACGAGAATGTGGCGCCCAAGCTCGAGGCGCTCGCCTTGCCGCCGGGCTACAGCATCGAGTGGGGCGGCGAGCAGGAGAACAGCACCAAGAGCCAGGCCTCGCTCATCCCCGGCGTGATCCCCGCGCTTGCGGTCACCGCCTTCATTATGGTGGCGCTGTTCAACGCCCTGCGACCGCCGCTGGTGATCGCGCTGACCATCCCGTTCGCCCTGGCCGGAGTGGTCTTCGGCCTGCTGATCACCGGCGTGCCGTTCGGGTTCGTTGCGCTGCTGGCGGCGATGAGCCTCGCCGGCATGATGATCAAGAACGGGCTGGTTCTGCTCGATGAGATCGAGACGGGCATCGCCCGCGGGTTGGATCGCTACACGGCCACCGTCGAAGCCGCGGTCTCGCGCCTGCGGCCCGTGCTCCTCGCCGCGGGGACCACGGTCCTCGGAGTGATCCCCCTCCTCTCCGACGTCTTCTGGATCGGCCTGTCGGTCACCATCATGGCGGGGCTGAGCTACGGCACCGTTCTCACCATGATCCTGCTCCCGGTCCTCTACGCCACGCTCTACCGCCTCCACCCGGCCGAGCCGAAGGCCACCGATCAGGCCCCTTCCCCGCAACCGCCGAGCCCGGCTGCGGGCGGCATGGCGACCGCGGCTGCAGGCTCGGAGAGCCGAGGCACCACGTGAGGCTGCCTCTGCCGGTCCGATCGACGGGAACAGGGCCTCCCGCAGCGTTCAGGACGGCCAAGCGACTGCTCGCCGTCCTCGTCTGCTCGGGGTGGTATGCCGGCCTTCCGGCCCTCGCGGCAGCGAACGACACGCCGGCCACGGCCGAACCGCAGCCGGCGGTGCGGCAATTCCTCGATCTGCTGGCGGATCCCGCCGTGCGCGACTGGCTCGCGCAGCAAGGCGTCGCCGGCAGGTCCGCGACGGCGGGATCTCCTGCCCCAACCGATACGCCCGCAGCGGCCTCGCCCTCTCACGATCTCTCGACACGCCTGGAGGCGATCCGCCGCCACGTGGCAGGACTGGTCGCGGCGCTGCCCACCCTACCCGCCGAATTCCGACGCGCGGGGGCCACGCTGTATCGCGAGCTGCAGGAGCGAGGCCCGCTACGAGTCATGGTGCTGGCGCTCGGCTTCGCCGCGCTGGGCTTCGGCTTCGAATGGCTGTTCCGGCGGGCGACGGCCGGCCTGCGCGCCTGGACCAACGCGGTGAAAATCGGGACAGTCGGTGCGCGCCTGCGCCTGATCGGGGCGCGTTTCGGCTACGACCTGGGGTCGTTGGCGATCTTCTCGCTGGGCAGCATCGGCGCCTTCCTCGCGCTCGAATGGCCGGTCCTGCTGCGGGAGATCGTGCTGGGCTATCTCGTCGCCTTCGTCGCCCTGCGCTTCGCGCTCCTCATCAGCCGCACCCTGCTCGCGCCGGGCGGCTCCGAATTTCCGGTAGCGGAGCGCTTCCGGATCGTGCCGATGGACAACGACGCGGCGCGGTTCTGGCACATGAGGCTCGGGATCTTCGCCGGCTGGTTCGCCTTCGGCTGGACCACGGTCCAGCTGCTCGACGCGCTTGGCCTCGCCATGCAGGCCCGCCAGATCGTCGCCTATGTGCTCGGTCTCGGCCTGCTGGCGCTCGGCATCGAGATCGCCTGGAACCGGCCACGCGCAGCCGCCGGCGGAGGGCCGCAACCGTCGCGCCGCGTAGGGTCTGTCGGCGCCTGGCTCCTTTCGGCCTATTTCATCGCGCTATGGCTGTTCTGGGTTATCGGCGCCGTCGGGTTGTTCTGGATCGGCGTCGTGCTGGTCGGCCTGCCGGCGGCGATCCGCCTCACCCAGCGATCCGTGGGCCACATCCTCCGCCCGGCCGATGAGGCTAGCGCGGAGGCCGGCCGCGGCGTCTTAGCGATCGGGCTCGAACGGACGGTGCGGGCCGCCTTGATCATCGGCGCCGCGCTGCTGCTCGCCCGTGGCCTGCATGTCGATCTCAGCGCCCTCACAGCCGGCGACAGCCCGCTCACCCGGCTGATCCGCGGCGCGATCAACGCCGTGATCATCATCCTGCTGGCCGATGTTGCCTGGCATGTCCTGCGGACGGTGATCGACCGGACCATCGCGGCGCCGGCCGCCGGCAAGCCGGACAGCGAGGCCGGCCGCCGGCAGGCACGGCTCAGGACGCTGCTGCCGATCCTGCGGAACGTCATCTTCATCGTCCTGCTGGTCATGGTCGTGCTGATGGCCCTGTCGTCGCTTGGCGTCGAGATCGGGCCGCTGATCGCCGGCGCCGGCGTCGTCGGTGTCGCCATCGGCTTCGGGGCCCAGACCATCGTCAAGGACATCATCAGCGGCATGTTCTTCCTGCTCGACGATGCCTTCCGGGTCGGCGAATACGTCCAGAGCGGCCAGTACAAGGGCACCGTCGAATCCTTCAGCCTGCGCTCGGTCAAGCTGCGGCACCACCGCGGGCCGCTGTTCACCGTGCCCTTCGGCGAGCTTGGGGCGATCCAGAACATGAGCCGGGACTGGGTGATCGACAAGCTGGGCGTCGGCGTCACCTACGACACCGATCTCGACCAGGTGAAGAAGCTGGTGAAGCAGATCGGCCGCCAGCTGGCCGAGGACGCCGAGATGGGGCCGAACATCCTCGAGACGCTGAAGATGCAGGGGGTCGAGCAGTTCGGCGATTTCGCGATCCAGATCCGCCTCAAGATCATGACCAAGCCGGGCGAGCAGTTCGTGATCCGGCGGCGGGCCTATGCGCTGATCAAGAAGGCCTTCGACGAGAACGGCATCAAATTCGCGTTCCCGACCGTGCAGGTCGCCGGCGGCGAGGCTTCGGCCGCCGCCGCGCAGCAGGGGCTGGAGCTCATCCATCCACCGGCGGCGACGGCGTAGGTTCGAGGGCATCGCGAAAATGCGCCAGATCAAAACTGCCGCCGCGGATCGGCGGTAACGTTGCGAATGCGGTTGTGCCGAGGTCGCCATGTCCCGCGCGCCGAACATTTCGAGGTCTGACGCTTCTTTGCACCGCGATCGGCTGAGACAGCTGCGGCTCACGATCGCCGGCATCCTCGCCTTGGCCGCAGCCCAGTTCGTCGGCCTGGCCCCAGTGGCCGCGCAGACGGTGACGCCGACCACCGTGGCCGGCACCGCGCAGACGTCGGACCTGCGGGTCCTGGTCGCCCGCATCGCGCTCTATCCCGACGACGTGCTGTCGCTGGTGCTGCCGGCCTCGACCGCGACGCTCGACGTGGTCGAGGCCGTCCGGTTCCTCGAGAAGCGGGAGAAGGACGCCTCCCTGACCCCGGACCCGAGCTGGGATCCGTCCGTCATCGCCCTCCTGAACTATCCGGAGGCCCTGCGGCTGATGGATTCCGATCTCGACTGGACGACGCAGCTCGGCCAGGCGGTGACCGACAATCTGGAGCACGTGCTCGACGCCATCCAGGCGATCCGATCCGAGGCGATGAAGGCCGGGTATCTGGCCTCCAACGAGCAGGTCTCGGTGGTGCAGACGGCGGCCACGACGGCAACCGCGGGCAGTGCCCAGCTCGTCACCATCAGCAGCACCGATCCCGACGTCGCCTACGTCCCGGCCTACGATCCGGGCGTCGTCGTGGACCAGAGCTACGCAACGGCGGCCCCCATCACCTACCCGGAGCCCTATCTCAACTATCAGTACCCGGCAGCCCCCTTCTTCACCGGGGTCCTGTTCGGCACGGCGATCGGCTATGGCCTCGACTGGGACGACGACGACATCGACGTCGATTTCGATGATGTCGACTGGGACGACATAGACTGGGACGATGTCGACTGGGACAAGGTCGACCGGCTCCGCTCCGACATCAATGTCGACGGCAACCTCAACTACAACAAATTCGTCAACAACGGCATCCTCAAGAACACCGACCGGGCGGCGCTGCAGTCCCGCATCGATACGAACCGGCAGAATTTTCGGGCCGCGCATGACCGGGTGGGCGACAGCGGGCAGCGGCGCTGGCAGCCGGACGCTGGCTCCGCCGGCCGGCTGCGGCAGAGCGCCGACCAGCCCCGCCGGCAGGCCCGGGGCTTGGCGCCGACGCAGCGGGCCGCGGCGGAGGGGCTGCGCCAGCGGCAGGGCGCCGGTGCGGCCGGGACGCAGCGACAGCGCGTTGGCGACAGTTCGCCCCGTCGGGGGAGCACCTTCGGCGGGGTGCAGCCGAGGCGCGAAACGGGCCGGGCCTCGACCCGCGGCCGCGAAAGCCTCGACCTGCCGCGCCGCCAGTCCGTCGGCTCGCCCGGCCGCCCGACCCAGCGCCAGATGACACAGCGGCCACGCCAGCAATCCCCGGCCGTCCAGCAGCGCAGCGGCGGCTCCCGCCCCTTCGGCGGGGTGTCGAGCGCCAGCCGCACCCGCGTCGAATCGGCTCGCGGCCATCGTGGCGGGGGTGGTCGCGGCATGGGTGGTCGTGGCGGTGGCGGCCGCCGCCGCTGAACCCGCAGCAGAGAGCACATGTCATGGCGACATCGATCAAGCATCCCTCGAAGCTCCGCCTCGGCCATGCCGCGCTGCTGGCCATGCTGATGGCGGTCGCACCGACACAGGCGCAGGAGGGTGACGGACCGGAACGCTTCGATACGCCCGAAGCGGCCAATGCGGCGCTGGTCCAGGCGCTGGAGGCGAAGGACGTCAACGGGCTGCTGCGCATCCTCGGTACGCGCTATCGCGACGACCTCCTGCCGGACGATGCCGCCGATGCCGCGGAAGGGCTGGAGGAGGTGGCCGCGGCGGCCAAGGCCGGGGTGAAGCTGGAGGGCGAGGGCGATCAGCGGACCATCGAAATGGGGACCGCGGGCTGGACCTTCCCGATCCAGATCGTCCGCGAGGCGGATGGCTGGCGCTTCGACACCGAGGACGGGCTGGACGAGATCCTGGCCCGCCGCATCGGCGGCAACGAGCTGAACGCGATCGAGGTGATGCGCGCCTACGGGCCGGCGCAGATGGCCTATGCCTCGAAGGACCGTGACGGCGACGGCGTGCTGGAATACGCGCAGAAGTTGGTCAGCTCGCCGGGCCGGCAGGACGGGCTCTACTGGCCGGACGCAACCGACGCCGATCCCAGCCCGTTCGGACCGCTGGTGGCCGAGGACAGGCGCTATTTCGAGACCCGAGAGCCCGGCGATCCCTATCACGGCTACTACTTCCGGATCCTGACCCGGCAGGAGGACGGCGTGCCGGGTGGCCGCTACGACTACATCATCAACGGCAACATGATCGCCGGTTTCGCCATGATTGCGGTGCCGGCCGACTATGGCGACACCGGCCGGACGAGCTTCCTGGTCAGCCATCACGGCCAGATCCTGGAAAAGGACCTGGGCGACCGCACCGAGGTCTTGGCCGCAGCCATCCAATCCTTTGCCGTCGATGACAGCTGGGACGAGCTGACGCCCTAGAACGGATCAGCACGCGATCGGGCCGCAGGATGAGCCAGCGCTCCGAGTTTGATGCACAGATCGCAGATGCCAGTGCCCCGCACCGGCTGATGGAATGCCATGAATGCGGGCTGCGACA
Source organism: Inquilinus limosus DSM 16000 (assembly GCF_000423185.1). Taxonomy (GTDB): domain Bacteria; phylum Pseudomonadota; class Alphaproteobacteria; order DSM-16000; family Inquilinaceae; genus Inquilinus; species Inquilinus limosus. The sequence goes on from NZ_AUHM01000024.1 coordinate 22,105, forward strand.
CGCCGTGCCGGTGCTGCCGGACGGCACAGCGGCCCGCTGCGTGCGCTGCGGCGCCACTCTGCACCGGTTCCGCGCCAGCTCGCTGGACCACGCCTTCGCCTGGACCTGCGCCGGGCTGGTGCTGCTGCTGATGGCCAACCACCTGCCCTTCATCTCGCTGGAGATCTCCGGCCGGGTGCAGACCGCCAGCCTCCTGACCGGCATCTTCGCCCTCTATCACCAGGGGCTGTGGGAGCTGGCGGCGGTGGTGGCGCTGACCATGTTCGTCGCCCCCGCCCTGCGGCTCGGCACGCTGGCCCTGGTGCTGGGCGGCCTGCGCCTCAGGCGGCCGCCGCGCTGGCTGCCGCGGCTCTATCGCTGGGCCGACCTGCTCGGCCCCTGGGCGATGGTCGAGGTCTACATGCTCGGCGTCTTCGTCGCCTATGTGAAGCTGGTCGACCTCGCCACGGTCGTGGTCGGGCCCGGCCTCTATTCGGTCGGCGGGCTCATGCTGGCGATCATCGCCGCCGGCACCAGCCTCGACAGCGAGACGGTGTGGCGGGAGTTCGAGCGCCGCGGCCTGGTGCCGGCGCCGCCGCCGATCGATCCGCGCCAGCCGACATGCCTGTGCCATGGCTGCGGCCTGGTCTCCAACCTGCCGCCCGGCGGCCATGGTGACTGCCCGCGCTGCGGCGCTGCGCTGCATCGCCGGCGGCCGGAGAGCCTGAACCGCACCTGGGCGCTGGTGGTGACCGCGATCATTCTCTACATCCCGGCCAACCTGTTCCCGGTGATGACCGTGATCTCGCTGGGCAGCGGGACCCCGGACACGATCATGAGCGGGGTGATCGAGCTAGTCGACGCCGGGATGTGGCCGCTGGCGCTGCTGGTGTTCTTCGCTTCCTTCACCGTGCCGGTGCTGAAGCTGGCCGGGCTGATCTACCTCCTGATCTCGACCGAGCGCGGTGCGACACGGCAGCTGCGCAACCGCACCGTGATCTACCGCATCGTCGAGGCGGTCGGCCGCTGGTCGATGATCGACATCTTCATGCTCTCGATCCTGGTGGCGCTGGTCCAACTCGGCGCGTTGGCGACGATCGAGCCCGGGATCGGAGCCGTGTCCTTCGCGGCGGTGGTGATCACCACCATGATCGCGGCGATGACCTTCGATCCGCGCCTGATGTGGGACGCGGCGGGAGAGAACCCATGACCGAGGTCCAAGCCTTTCGCGACACGACCGTGCCGTTGCCGCCTCCGGCGCCTGCGCCGCGCATTGATCGCCGCCGGCGGTTCTCGCCGATCTGGTTGGTGCCGATCGTGGCGGCGCTGGTCGGGGTCTATCTCGCCTGGATCACCTTCTCCGAGAAGGGGCCGACCATCACCATCAGCTTCCAGACCGCGGACGGGCTCGAAGCCGGCAAGACCCTGATCAAGCACAAGGAGGTGGTGTTCGGCACGGTCAGGACCATCACCCTGACCGAGGATCTGAGCCATGTCGAGGTCACCGCCGAGATGACACGCGAGGCGGCGCCGCATCTGCGCGAAGGCACCCGCTTCTGGGTGGTGCGGCCACGGCTCTCCATCACCGGCAGCGTATCCGGCCTGGGGACGATCCTCTCGGGCGCCTATATCGAGCTGGACCCCGGCCCGGGCGCCAGCGAACGGCACTTCACCGGGCTGGAGGAGCCGCCGGTGGTGCGGGCGGGCGTGCCGGGCACGTCCTATGTGCTGAAGGCCAACCGGATCGGCTCGATCGGGCCCGGCTCACCGGTTTTCTTCCGCGACGTCCAGGTCGGCGAGGTCACGGGCTTCGATTCCTCCGACCTCGAAGCCGGCGTTACCATCCATGCCTTTGTGCGGGCGCCCTACGACCGATATGTCCATGATGGTACCCGGTTCTGGAACGCTTCCGGGATCTCGATCGACACCGGCACGCAAGGCTTCAAGATCCAGCTGGAATCGCTCGCGGCCGTGCTGGCCGGCGGCATCGCCTTCGACACCCCGGCCACCGCCCGCGCCGGCGAGCCGGCGAAGATGGACACCGTCTTCACCCTGTACCAGGACGCGACCGCCAGCCAAGAGTCGGACTATACCATCCGCCTGCCCTACCTCGTGTATTTCGACGGATCGGTCCGGGGGCTCGAGCCCGGCGCCCCGGTGGAATGGCGCGGTATCAAGGTCGGCCAGGTGCTTGATATCCGGCTCGAATACGACGTCGCGACCGACGCTCTGCGCATCCCGGTGGTGATCGAGCTGGAGCCGCAGCGGATAACATTGATCGGCATGAAGCAGGGCTTCGGCAGCGGCGAGTACATGCCCGAGCTGGTTCGCCGTGGATTGCGGGCGCAGCTCCGTACGGCCAGCCTCCTGACCGGCCAACTGATGGTCTCGCTCGACTTCATGCCGGACGCGCCAGCGGCGACCCTGGGCACGGGTGACCGCTATCCGGTGCTCCCCAGCGTGCCGGGCGAGTTCGCCGCCGCGGTGAAGTCGATCAACGGCATTCTCGAGAAGGTCTCCGCCCTGCCGCTCGACCAGGTGGTGCAGCAGGCGGATGCGACGCTCAAGTCTTTCGAAACCCTGGCTTCCTCGCCGGAGATCACGGAGTCGCTGCGCTCGCTCGCCGGCGCCCTGTCCTCGGCTCAGCGGCTGCTGGGCCAGGCCAACAGCGATCTCGGCCCGGTGATGCAGAAGCTGCCGGCGGTGCTGGACACGGCGCAGCAGGCGGTGCGGCGGCTCAGCGGCACGCTCGGCTCGATCAACCAGGGCTATGGCGCGGACTCGACCTTCAAGCGCGACCTGACCCGGCTGATGAGCCAGGTCGACGACACGCTGCGATCGGTCCGCGTGCTCACCGACTATCTCGAACAGCATCCCGAGGCGCTGATTCGGGGCAAGACCGGGGGGCTGCTCGATTGATCCTTTGCGCTATGTCAAAATCCTCACCATTCGTCTCGCCTACACTTCGACAGGAGCGGACCGACAATCCCATCGATGGAGGGACGAATGCGCAGGCTCGCCGTCTTCACCGCTGTCACGACCACGCTGATGGCCGCGACATCCGCCCTGGCCCAGCAGGGGACCGGCTTCTACGTTGGCGCCAGTGCCGGCATCAACCTTCTCCAGGATAACAACCTCAACATCGACAACTACGATGTCGGCCCGGCGGGCAACATCTATGGCGGCTATGATTGGGGCAGCCTGCGCGCCGACTTCGAGGCGAGCATCCGGGAGAACAGCCACGACGGCGACAACCATCAGACGACCATCGGCCTGATGGTGAACGGCTATTACGATTTCGAGTTCGGCTCGCCCTTCGTGCCCTATATCGGCGGCGGCATCGGGCTGGGCATCATCAGCGCCGACTTCCGCGGCAGTGGCGACAGGTTCTTCCAGTCGACCCAGACGGCCTTCGCCTATCAGGGCATCGCCGGCGTCGGGTACAACTTCAGCCCGGCCTTGGCAGCCACTCTCGAATACCGCTATCTCGGCACCACCGGGCCGACCTTCAAGGACAAGGGAGAGCGCATCACTTCCGACAGCAACAACAACCACAGCTTCCTGCTCGGCGTGCGCTACACCTTCGTTCCCCCGCCACCGCCGCCGCCCGAGGTCACGCAGGTCACCCAGGCCCGCAGCTACCTCGTGTTCTTCGATTTCGACAGCTCGCAGCTGACGCCGGAAGCCAGGCAGATCGTAGCCTCGGCCGCTACGGACGCGCTTCAGGGCATGACCACGCAGATCAATGTCACCGGGCACACCGATCGCTCGGGTTCGGATCGGTACAACCAGGCCCTGTCGGTCCGGCGTGGTGAGGCCGTACGCCGCGAACTCGTGGCCGACGGCGTGGCTGACAGCCTGATCACCGTCCGCGGCGTCGGCGAGGCCGACCCGCTGGTGCCGACGGCCGACGGCGTCCGCGAGCCGCAGAACCGCCGGGTCGAGATCGTTCTGAACTGAGACGGAAGCGAGGCCGCCGCGACAGGGGGGATCCGCGCGGAGGGTGATTCCGACACGCTCGCCTTCAACCGCTAGCGGTAGCCGGCCGGCTGGTGGACGACCTCCCCGGCTGTTCGCCCTGCCCAACCCGCTAGCCGAGGTCGGGCGGGGCGGAGAGCCGAGGAAAAATCCAATACCGCTGTCGATCGCCCTGGCGAACCCAACCGGCCATCCCTCTACGCCGAGGTCACCGGTCGCATCGTGAATGAACTGACGGGAGAGCCGTGCACCTTCGGGCTTGCTCCGCAACGCTGGTTCGGGGCGCCGCGACTCGCCTTGCTGCGACGGCGGCGAAGTCGGAACTCAGCCGTGCTTGGAACACCGCTCACACTGGTTGCGGGTGATTTGGACCAAGTGATTGATTTTGCTGAGCTCGCCATCGGAGCTCCAAAGCAAAAACCCAGCAACTCGTTGCGAGTGCTGGGGTTTTTGGGGTCGGAATTGGTTGCGGGGACACGCAACGAAGTACGACCAAAGACGCCGGCGCACGCGCATCGCCCCTCCTAGCCCAGCGCACAGTCGAGTTACAGACGAATCGACACGCCCGATCCGGCGGTGGCCCGGCTCGATCCTCTGCCGGCGAGCTGAGGTGCCCAGGCATCAGGTATCGCAACGGCGACAACGCTCGGCGGCTCCGTCGTCAAGCTTGGAACAGCACCGTCATCGACGGGTCCAGAGCGAGTCAAGCTCCAAGCCTGCCGCCCTTCCCTGTCGCCTCAGGTCCTTTCGGGAAAGTCGAGCGGACGAGCTCCCATGCCACTTCAAGGTGGCGCTTCATGGCTTGTTCGGCCGCATCCGGATCCCTGCCGACGATCGCGTCGAAAATGGCTGCGTGACCGGCGAAGTTCAGCCGATCCACGTCAGTGGCCCGCGGCATCTGACACCAATGCCGCATCAGCCATTCCACATAGGCCTTGTGCAGTACCGGATAGATAGGATTGCGGGGGATCCGGTACAGCACCGCATGGAAGGCGACATCGGTCTCATAGAAGGTCTCGCTGTCGCCGATCGCCGCGCGGTTCCGTTCGAGAGCCGCTCCCAACTCTTCAATATCCTGCTTTCTCGCGTCCCGAGCGGCGACACGGGCGAGTGCGCCTTCGATGAAGATGCGCGTCTCGAACAGGTTGCGCACGCCCGCTTCGTCACCAAGCAGATGCCTGACGAACTGGCCAATCGTGTCGAGGGCGCGATCATAGTCCGGCTTCCGAACGACCGGGCGGAAGCCGGGGCGGGTGTGCAGCAGGCCGCGGTTGGCAAGGCTCGCGATCGCTTCACGCACCACGGTCCGGCTAACCCCATAACGCTGCATCAGGTCGCGCTCGGGCGGAAGGCGGTCGCCCTCCTCGAATTCGCCGGCTGCTATCAGCGCGGCGAGTTGCTCGGCGAGCGTATCCGAAGCGCGGCCGAGACGCCCACGCACCACCTCCGGTCCGGTCAGCACGCTGTTCACGAAAGACACTTTTTGAAGACCATCACTGTCTTGGTTTGGTCTGATCCAAATCCATGCTGATGTCAATTTGGTTCGACCAAATGGGACCGCGGAGCGATGAATTCTCTCAGGAAGGCACGCTAGCTTGACAATTTCCCTTCACTCGGGCTTGCTTTGGTTCATCCAAACAGGAGCAGTCGGTCGGATTGCCCTGAAACAATGAACCGGTACCGTCTGCTCGGCGGCTCGACCTGCCGATGGCGTGATTCCGGCGGCCTCGGAGACGGCGTGCGGACATCCCGCCGCCACAAGGGAGGAAACGAGATGAAAAGACGAATTTTCCTGGCTCTCCTCGCCGGCGCGGCGCCGGTGGCGTTCGGTCTCGGCCCGGTGCTCGCGCAGGATCTGCCCAAGCTCGCGGCCAAGGAGAAATACAAGGTCGGCTTTGCCCAGACGGAGAGCAACAATCCCTGGCGGATTGCGCAGACAGAAAGCATGAAATCCGAGGCAGCGAAGCTCGGCCATCAACTCGTCTATACGGATGCCGCCGGGTCGGCCGCCAAGCAGGTCGCGGACGTGAACAGCATGATCGCGCAGGGCGTCGACCTGATCTTCCTCGCGCCGCGCGAGGAGAAGCCTCTGATCCCGGCGGTAATGGCCGCCAAGCGGGCGGGCATCCCGGTCATCCTCCTTGACCGCAGCGTCGATCCGTCTCTGGCTCAGCCCGGCCGCGACTACCTCACCTTCATCGGCTCGGATTTCGTCGAGGAAGGACGTCGCGCTGCCGAGGCGCTGGACAAGGCGACGAACGGCCAGGCCCAGATCATCCAGCTCGAGGGAACCGTCGGTTCCTCTCCGGCCAACGACCGGCGGAAGGGCTTCGAGGACTACATCAAGGACCGGCCGGGCATGAAGATCATCGCCTCGCAATCCGGCGACTTCGCGCGCGACAAGGGCCGCCAGGTGGCGGAGACGCTGCTGCAGGCCCATCCGGATGCGACTGCCATCTACGCGCATAATGACGAGATGGCGATCGGCGCGATCGCAGCGCTCGAAGCCGCCGGCAAGACGCCGGGCAAGGACGTGCTGATCGTGTCGGTCGACGGCACGCGCGACGCGCTGCAGGCGATCATCGACGGCAAGATGCTGGCGACGGTCGAATGCAACCCGAAATTCGGGCCGAAGGCCTTCGAGGTCATGATGCGCTATGCCAAGGGCGAGGCCATCCCGCCGAAAGTGATCAACGAGGACCGCTTCTTCGACAAGACGAACGCCGCTCAGTTCATCGCGGAAGCATACTGACCTCAGCAAGAAGGGACCGACGCTGGCTCGTAGATGGCGACAGTCCCACGGGCCGGCGAGTGGCCAGAAGGCGGCAGATCGAGATGACGATGCCCCCGACCGAGCAGTCCGCTGTCTCAGCAGAGCCGTTGCTCGCCATGCGCGGCATCGACAAGCGTTTCGCCGGCATCGCCGCGCTGACCGGCGCCTCGCTCGAGGTCGGCCGGGGCGAGGTGCACGCCCTGATCGGACAGAACGGCGCCGGAAAGTCGACACTGATCAAGGTGCTCACCGGCTATTACAGGCGGGACGATGGCGAGATCCTGTTCGAGGGAGCGCCGGTCGATTTCGCTTCGCCCCAGGCCGCTCAGGCAGCCGGGATCAGCACCATCTATCAGGAGATCAATCTCGTCCCGTATCGCTCCGTGACCGAGAACATCTGCCTCGGCCGCGAGCAGCGGCGCTTCGGCCTGCTCGATTGGCCCGCGATGTACCGGGAGGCGGAGGCGCTGCTGGCACGCTTCAAGGTCGATGTCGACGTGCGCCGCCCTTTGATGTCCTGCAACACCGCCACACAGCAGATGGTCGCGATCGCTCGCGCCATCGGCTTCGACGCCCGCCTCGTCGTCATGGACGAGCCGACCTCGTCGCTCGACGACCAGGAGGTCGCGACCCTGTTCGAGGTCATCCGCCAACTGAAACGCGAGAACGTGTCCGTGATCTTCGTCAGCCACAAGCTGGACGAGCTCTATGCGGTCTGCGACCGGGTGACGGTGATGCGCGACGGCCAGACAGTGCGGACCGGACCGCTCTGCGACCTGAGCCGGCTGGCCCTCGTCACCACCATGTTGGGGCGCGAGATGGCCGAGGTGGCGCGCGAGGGCGCGACCGCCTTCGGCGCCGACACCGCGGCCGGGAAGGCAGGGGAGCGCCTGCTCACCGTCGAGCATCTGGCGGTGGGCCGGCGCGTCCGCGACGTGAGCTTCGACGTTCGCGCCGGGGAGATCGTGGGTCTCGCCGGCCTCCTCGGCTCCGGCCGGTCCGAAACGGCGCGGGTCGTCTTCGGCGTGGATCATGCCGATGCGGGCACGGTCACCGTCTCCGGGGCCGAGGGGCCAGTCGGAGAGCCGGCCGACGCGATCCGCGCCGGCATGGGCTTCTGCCCGGAGGACCGCAAGCTCGACGGCATCGTGCCGGCGATGTCCGTGCGCGAAAACCTCACCCTCGCCCTGATGCCGCATCTGTCGAGGGGCGGCGTTCTCGACGAGGCGCGCCAGCGCGAGATCGTGGACCGCTTCATCCGGCGGCTCGGGATCAAATGCGCGAGCCCCGAGCAGCCCATCCGCGAGCTCTCCGGCGGCAACCAGCAGAAGGTGCTGCTCGCCCGCTGGCTGTGCATGAATCCGAAGCTCCTGATCCTGGACGAGCCGACACGCGGCATCGATGTGGGCGCAAAGGCCGAGATCCAGGCCCTGATCCGCGAGCTCGCCGACGAGGGGCTCGGAGTGCTCATGATCTCGTCCGAGCTCGAGGAGGTGATCGAGGGGCCGGACCGCGCCTTCGTGCTGCGCGAAGGTCGGACCATCGCCGAGTTTGCCCATGGCGAGCTGTCGGAGCCGGCCGTGATGGCCGCCATGGCGCACGGACCGGCTGCGGAGGGCACGCCGTGAGCGAGGCCGCCGCCAGCACGAATCCGCCGGCGCGGCGCCTTGACCTCGCGGCGCTGCTGGCGCGCCACGGCGCCCTGATCGCCCTGCTCCTGCTCGTACTCGTCAACCTGGCGATCACGCCGAATTTCGCGACCTGGCAGACACTGAACGTCAACCTCACCCAGGTCTGCGCCATCGTCATCGTCGGCGTAGGCATGACGCTGGTCATCGCCACGGGCGGCATCGATCTTTCGGTCGGCTCGCTGATGGCCATCGCCGGCGCGCTGGCGCCGCTGATCTTCATGGGCAAGCTGGTTGCCCTGCCCCATCCCGTGGCGATCGCCCTCGCCTTCCTGGTCCCAGTCCTCGTCGCCGGCGCCTTCGGCTGGTTCAACGGCTGGCTGATCACCCGCTTCCGCATCCAGCCGATCATCGCCACCCTCGTCCTGTTCATCGCCGGCCGCGGCATCGCGCAGGTCATGACGAACGGCAACCTGCAGGTGTTCAAGGCGCCGGACTTCCAGTTCATCGGCCTCGGCCGCGTGTTCGGCATCCCATTCCAGGCAGTCCTGATGCTCGTCCTCGTCGTCGCCGCGGCCTGGGCCCTGCGGCGGACGGTGTTCGGCCGCGAGATCCTCGCCGTCGGCGGCAATGAGCGGGCCGCGCGGCTGGCCGGCATTCCCGCAGGGCGGGTGAAGCGGCGGGTCTACGCCATCAGCGGGCTCTGCGCCGGCGTCGCCGGCCTCATCGTCATCGCCATCAATTCGGCGAGTGACGCCAACCTGGTCGGCCTCGGCATGGAGCTCGACGCCATCGCCGCGGTCGCGGTCGGCGGCACGCTGCTGACCGGCGGGCGGGCGACGGTGCTGGGCACCCTGGTCGGAGCCCTGATCATCCAGCTCGTCCGCTACACCCTCCTCGCCAACGGCGTGCCGGACGCGGCGGCGCTCCTGGTCAAGGCAGGCCTGATCGTGCTGGCCGTCTGGCTGCAGAGGCAGAGAAGCAATGGCTGAGCTTGCCGTCCGCCGCCCGGCCCGGCGCTCGATCGTGCCGGCCGTCGGCCGTTACGGCGTGGTTCTCGCCCTCCTGGCGCTCATCCTGTTCGGCGCTTGGCGGTACGAGAGCTTCCTCGGCGCCTACAACGTGCTCACGGTGCTGCGCTACAACGCGATGTTCGCGCTCGTGGCGCTCGGCATGTGCTTCGTCGTCATGACCGGCGGCATCGACCTTTCGGTCGGCTCGACCGCGGCGCTCGGCAGCGTCGTGGCGGCGCTTCTGTCGCCCTATGGCCTCATGCCGGGCCTCCTGGGCGGGATCGGCGCCGGGCTCGCGGTCGGGCTGATCAATGCCTTGGTCATCACAGGGCTCAACATCCTGCCCTTCATCGCGACGCTCGCCACAATGCTCGGCGCAAGCGGGGCGGCGCTGCTGCTCGCCGGCAATCAGTCGGTGTCCGTGTCCTACGACACCAGCTTCATCGAGCTCGGCCAGGGCGACCTCTTCGGCTTCCCCATCCCGGCCTGGATCGCCCTCCTGGCCTATGCCGCCGGCACGGTCATCCTCAACTTCACCGCCCATGGCCGCTACGTGCTGGCCGTCGGCGGTGCCGAGGACGCGACGCGGCTGATGGGCCTGCCGGTACGGCGGGTGAAGCTGCTCGTCTATGCCGCGAGCGGGGCGCTCGCGGGGCTCGCCGGGGTCATCCTCGCGGCCCAGTTCGGCGCGGGCCAGCCGATCGAAGGCGTCGGCTGGGAGCTCTTCGCCATCGCCTCGGTGGTGGTGGGCGGGACGCTGCTGACGGGCGGCGTCGGCTCGGTCGGGGCGACGCTCGCGGGCGTGCTGCTGCTCGGCCTGATCTTCAACATCCTGAACTTCGAGAACGGCCTCGGCTGGATCAGCCTGTCCGCCTATTGGCAGTCGGTGATCCGGGGCGCGTTCCTGCTTCTCGTCGTCGTCATCCAGTCGCGCCTCGTCGCGCGAGGAGACGACGCGCTCTGACCCTCCTGCAGCAGGTAAGGACAACGCCATGGCCAAGCTCGCAGCGATCGAGCCCGGCTTCTACCGCATCCCGCTTCCGATGGTCCTCACCGACAGCACGCATGGCGAGATGCGCGCCTTCGAGCTCAACATCGTGCGCCTCCGCGACGCCGACGGAGCCGAAGGGGTCGGCTACACCTACACCGTGGGGCGGAACGGGGCCGCGATCGACGCCATCCTCGTGCGCGAAATGCCGGAGATCTTCTCGGGCGAGGAGGCAGACGACATCGAGCGGCTCTGGCAGAAAGCCTGGTGGGCGCTGCACTACGGCGGCCGCGGCGGGCCAACCGTCCTCGCCATCTCCGCCGTCGACATGGCGCTGTGGGACCTCAAGGCAAGGCGCGCCGGCCTGCCTCTCTGGAACCTGCTCGGCGGGTTCGATCCGAAGGTGCCGTGCTATGCCGGCGGCATTGATCTCGACCTGCCCCTCGACGACCTGCTGCGCCAGACCGACGACAATCTCGCCAAGGGCTTCCGCGCCATCAAGATGAAGGTCGGCCGCGAGCGCCTTGGCGACGACGTGGCGCGGGTGAAGGCGATGCGCGGGCATCTGGGGGACGAGTTCCCCTTGATGGTCGACGCCAACATGAAATGGACCGTGGACCAGGCGATCCGCGCCGCCCGGGCCCTGCAGCCCTATGACCTCACCTGGATCGAGGAGCCGACGATCCCGGACGATCCGGCCGGCCATGCCCGAATCGTGCGCGAAGGCGGTGTGCCCATCGCCGCAGGCGAGAATCTCCGCACTCTGTGGGAGTTCAAGCAATATATCGCTTCGGGCGCCGTGACCTATCCCGAGCCGGACGTGACCAACTGCGGCGGCATCACGCCCTTCATGAAGATCGCCCGGCTGGCCGAGGCCTTCAATCTTCCTGTCACGACGCATGGGGCGCACGACGTGACCGTACATCTGCTCGCCGCCTGCCCGAACCGCAGCTTCCTGGAAGCGCACGGCTTCGGGCTCGACCGCTATATCGCCGAGCCTTTGCGGATCGAGGAGGGCGTCGCCATCGCGCCGGACCGGCCGGGGCACGGGATCGAGTTCGACTGGGCGGGGCTGGACAGGCTCAGGGCCTGACCGACGGATGACAGAGCGTTTCGACTACATCGTCGTAGGGGGCGGCTCTTCCGGCTGCGTCGCCGCCGCCCGCCTCGTCCGGGAGGCCGGCGCCCGCGTGCTGCTGCTCGAGGCCGGCCATTCCCATCGGCATCCGCTGCTGGACATGCCGCCGGGCATCTTCAAGATGATCAACGGCAGCAAGTTCATGCGCTACCACCGCACGGTGCCACAGGACCATCTGAACGGCCGGGTCCATGACATCCCCCAGGCGAATGTGCTCGGGGGAGGCTCGTCGGTAAACGCCCAGGTTTATATGCGCGGCCGGCCCTCGGATTACGACGAGTGGCACGAGCTCCTGCGCGGCGACAACAGCTATCCAGGCTGGGCCTGGACGGATGTGCTGCCTCATTTCCGGGGCATGGAGGGCAACAACCGGCTCTATGATGAGCGGCACGGGGTGGACGGGCCGCTGCTGGTGTCGGACCCGGGCCACATCAACGACTTCTCGCGCTGGTTCGTGCAGAGCGTCCAAGCGCTCGGCGAACCCTTCAACCACGATTTCAACGGGCCCACCCAGCGAGGCGTCGGCTTCTATCAGTTCATGAACCGGCGCGGGAAGCGCAGCAGCGCGGCCTACGCATTCATCGCTCCGCTGGACGGCAACCCCAGGCTGACGGTCCGGCTGAACGCGCGGGTCCGCCGCATCGACATTGCGGCGGGCCGGGCCGTCGGGGTGACGTATCGGGACGCGGGCGGCCAAGAGCAGACGGTCTTCGCGGAGGCTGAGGTGATCGTCGCCGCCGGCGCGCTCGTCACGCCACAGCTGCTGATGCTGTCGGGCATCGGGCCGGCCGATCAGCTGCGGGGACACGGGATCGATTGCGTCATCGACCTGCCTGGGGTCGGCGAGAACCTGATCGACCACCCGGAGGTGCCGATCGTCGCCATGGCCAACGGGCCCCATGGCTACTACCGGCAGGGCGTCGGCTGGCGAATGCTGCTGAACGGCCTGCAATTCAAGCTGTTCGGCACCGGGCCGATCACGTCGGCGGGGGTGGAGGCCGGCGCCTTCGTGAACCCGAGCGACCCGGCGGCCGAGCCCACCATCCAGGCCTTCTGCGTGCCGATCGTCTATGTCGACCGGGACACGCTCGGCCTGGTCGAGGACACCTACGGGCTCACCGTCACCACCGTCGTGGTGAAGCCGCGGTCCCGCGGCTTCGTGAGGCTCGCCTCGGCGAACCCGGACGACATGCCTCTCGTCTCCCCCAACCTGCTGCAGGATCCAGCCGACGCCCGCGCCATGATCGACGGGCAGCGCTTCTTCCTGCGTGCGTTCGAGACGCGGCCGCTGTCGGACCACATCGAGCGGGTGGCCATTCCCGATCCCAAGGATCTCAGCGACAAGGCCATCATGGACCACTGCCGGCGGTTCGTGAAAACGAACTACCATCCGAGCGGGACCTGCCGGATGGGCCCGACCGGAGACCGGCTGGCGGTTCTCGATCCGCGGCTGCGCGTCCGCGGCGTCGAGGGCCTCCGCGTCTGCGATCTCTCGGCGATGCCGAACATCAATGCCGGCAACACCAACGCACCGGCGCTGATGATGGGAAGCCGATGCGCCGAATTCATCATAGGCCGCGCGCCAGGCGTACCAGAACGGACTGACCAGTCGGCCCCCGTACCGGGTCCAGAGGCCGCCGGCCCGACGATTTGATTTCGACGGACAAGCAGCCCTGCTGGCCGGCCCCGAGAGAATGCTCGCGCGACCAGTGCCAAGAAGGCAAAGCACGAAGGTCCGGCGGCTTTCGCCTGCGGGGGCTCAAATCAAACCTCGATCTCTATCGAGTTATAACAAAGTTGGTTGCGGGGCCCGCCACCAACTACGCTCACGCACGCTTGTGGCCGATCGAGCTGCCTCTGATGCACTTTTCCTATCGTCGGCCCCTAAGCAAGGCCGCCGACACCAGCGTCTATCAGGCCAGCACCATCCCGCCATCGACGACGATCGACTGGCCGGTGCCTCCTGGTTATCACGACCGGGTCACCTGTCTCCGCATTATTCAGACCAGAGCGCCGCTGGCGCGCGGACGCAAGCCGGCCGCCTTCGTCGTGCTCCTGGAATATCTCGGGGGACGGCCCGATCTCCTCAGGGGTCCTCGCGTCGTGCGGGCTTTTCGAGGAATCCGACCCGGCGGTCGACCCGACGATCCGATCGCGGATCGTCAATCGGATACCGCCGGCACCTTCATGCTCGAGGCCGGCGAAGTCTGATCAACGCTTCGTCGAAAGAGGGTGTATGAAGCGGTCTTGGTGTTCCGAGTGGATGCCGAGGTGCGAGCGGATGCGATGCCGGGCCGAGAGGTGGTTTGACGCGCGGGTCGCAGGAGGACGAGGACTCGTGGCAAGCAAAGGGATAACCCTGAAGGACGTCGCCGCCGCGGCGAACGTATCGCGTGCGACGGCCGCACGAGCGCTGAACAGCTACGGCTATGTCGACGATCAGACCGCGCTCCGCGTCCTCGAGGCCGCCGACAAGCTGGGCTATCGTGCCAACCGCGTCGCCCAGGCGTTGCGCAGCGGACAGCTGCCGATCGTCGGCTTCGTGGCCGGCGATATCCAGAATCCCTTCTTCGCGCGCATTGCCCATGACCTCGAGGCGGAGCTGCGCAAGCAGCGCCACAACCTCCTCATCGCCAGCAGCGAGGAGAATCCGGATCAGGAGAAGGAGCTTCTCGAAAGCCTGCACGCCCTGAGCCTCCGCGGCTTCTTCATTGCCCCCACCTCGGCGGCCGACAACCAGCACATCGTCGACCTCGCCCGCGAAGGGACCCCGATCGTCCTGATCGATCGCGTGGTCCAGGACGTGCGGTGCGACAGCGTCGTGGTCGACAACGAGGGCGGCGCCCGCGAAGCCGTCGACTACCTCGTCGCCAACGGGCATCGCCGCATCGGGCTGCTGCGGGACGATTCCCGCATCTTCACCGCGCAGGAGCGACTGGCCGGATACCGGAATTCCCTGCAGTCGCACGGCATCGACCTCGACGACTCTCTGATCGGCGTGTCGCGCTCTACCGTCGAGCATGCGATCGAGGCCACCATCCGCCTGTTCAGCCGGCGGAGCCGTCCGACCGCGCTGTTCACCGTGGACAGCCTCATGACGCAGGGCGCGCTGCTGGCCCTTCGCTCGATGGGCCTGTCGATCCCGCACGACGTGTCGCTGGTCGGCTTCGACGACTTCAACCTCGCCACCTTCACCGACCCGCAGATCACGGTCGTCGCACAGCCGATCGCCGAGATCGGGCCGCTTGCCGCCAGGCTACTGCTCGACCGGCTCGCCGGCAGGACAGTCGCGCCGCGACACAATCGCTTCCCGACGCGCCTTATCATCCGTGGCTCGGTGTCTTCCCCACGGAAGCGCTGAAGCGTCACCGGCTTGACCGGGCACGTACAAAGGGGGTTGTCAGCTTCCGAGATCCATGACTAACTCCACCGTGTGAGATCGATCTCATATCGTTCGTCCCGCTGTGAGATCGATCTCAGGACAAGATCGGATGGCGTCCCGACCCCGGAAGCTCCGGATCGGACGCTTCGCGCAGAGAGACGAGAAGGATCAGATGTTCAACTTCGACAAGGACCGCTTCGTCAGGATTCAGAGCGGCGCGGTCGCCATCGCCGGCGAGGCGCGGACGCTCCTCCGCCGGCTGCTTTCGGACGGGGTTGAGCGGCTCTATTTCATGGGCACCGGCGGGGTGCAGCTGCTGACCCTGCCCGCCATCGACCTGGCGCAGCGCCATTCCAACTTTCCGGTGTCCGCCGGGTATCCCGCCCAGGTCGTGCTCGATCCGCCGGCCGGGCTCGATCGCAAGGCGCTGGTGGTCATCCCGTCGCTGTCCGGCACCACGAAGGAAAGCGTCCAGCTCCTGTCCTTCCTGAAGCGGCGCGGCGTCCGTACCCTGTCCCTGACGGGTCATGCGGACACGCCGCTGGCGCAGGAGGCCGACCACACCTTCACGAATTTCGCGGAGGACGACACCTCCTCGGAATCCTTCTATTTGCAGACACTGCTGATCGTCCTGGCGCTGCTGGCCGAGCGCGGCGAATACGACGATTTCGACGGCGCCGCGGCGGAGTTGCAGCGCCTGCCCCGACTGCTGGTCGACGCGAAGGCAGCCTTCGAGGAGACGGCGGCCGGACTGGCCGCGACGATCAAGGACGAGACCTACCACATCTTCACCGGCGCCGGGTCGGTCTGGCCGGAAGCGCATTACTACGGGATGTGCATCCTGGAAGAAATGCAGTGGATCCGGACCCGGCCGGTACATGCGGCGGATTTCTTCCACGGCACGCTGGAGCTGGTCGAGCCCGGCGTCAGCGTCTTCGTGTTCAAGGGCGAGGACGCCCATCGCCCGCTGTCGGACCGGGTCGAGGCCTTCGCCCGGCGCTACACCGATCGCGTCCGGGTCCTCGACGCCGCTTCGGTCGATCTGCCGGGCATTTCCCCCCGGGTGCGCAGCCTGATCTCCCCGGTCCTGCTCGCGACCCTGCTCGAGCGCCTGAGCGCGCATCTGGAGGTGCTGCGGGACCATCCGCTGACGACGCGCCGCTACTACAAGCGCGTCGAATACTGACCAGTCAATCAGGGAGGCTCACAATGAAATATCCGCTGCACGCCGCCGCTGGGGCGCTGACCGCCGTATCCGCGCTGGCCCTGTCCGCCGGACAGGGATTCGCCGCCGGGAAGGAGGTGGTGGCCGACCCGGCTGCGAAGGTCGAATACAGCGGCACGCTGTCCGTCCTGACGAAGTTCGGGCTGCAGCAGCTGTCGCCGTATTTCATCAACCTGGCCAAGGAGTACGAGAGGCTCCATCCGGGCGTGACGGTCGAGCTGATCCAGGAGAGCGATGACAGCATCAAGGGCAAGACCAAGACGCTGGTGGCGTCGAACTCGCTTCCCGACATCTATTTCTCCTGGACCGGCAGCTGGGGCGGAAACTTCGTTCGCGGCCGGCGCGCCGTCGATCTCTCGGAGGTCATCGGCCCGGACACCGACTGGGGCAAGACCTTCGCCCCAGCGGCCATCAAGTCCTTCCAATACAATGGCAAGTACTACGGCATCCCGCTTTATCTCGATGCCAAGTTCATGGGCTACAACAAGCTGGTCTTCGCCAGGCTCGGCCTGGGCGTGCCCGCCAGCTTCGAGCAGCTGCTCGCGAGCTGCGACGCCATCCGCCAGTCCGGGATGACACCGATCTCGCTGGGCAACAAGGAGGCCTGGCCGGGGGTCCACTATGTGGGGCAGCTGCTCGCCTACAACGTGCCTCAGGCGACGCTGGAGCAGGACTTCGACCCGAGCACGGCGAAATACACCGACCCAGGCTATGTCGAGGCGCTGAAGCAGTTCGAGCAGCTGGCGGAACGCTGCACCGACAGGGCCGCGGTGAACGGCACCTCCTACGCCTCGGCCCTCCAGGCCTTCAGCAACGCCAAGTCGGCCATGTATTATCAGGAGATCATCGAGTTCGATCAGAGCGCGACGCCCGATTCCGCGCTGAAGGTCTCGGATTTCGGCTTCTTCCAGCTGCCGGTCCCCGCAGGCGCCAAGGGCGATCCAAAGGCGATCGAAGGCGCGCCGGAAGGCTACATGATCAACGCGGCGTCTAAGAACGTCCCGCTGGCGATCGACTTCATGAAGTTCGTGACCTCCCCGGAGAACGGCCGGATCCTCTCCGCGCCTCCCTATGGCCAGCCCAGCGCGACGATCGGCGGGGCGTCGGAAGGGACCATGAGCCCGGCGGTGGTCGAGGGCATGAAGCAGATCAACGCGGCGTCCTATCTGATGCCCTGGCTCGATACCGCCAACACCCCGCGCGTCGCCGCGGCCTGGCTGTCCAGCCTGCAGGCCCTCGCCGGCGGCACGATGACCCCAGACCAGGTCATGGACGCGGTGCGGCAGGCCGCTTCGGCGGGCCAATGACGCCGATGACGGCCGCAGGCCCGGACCGGATCGGAAGCGGCGCCGCCATCCGCGGCGCCGCGGGACGGCGGATGCCGCGGCACGGGCTGCGCGCCCGCCTGCGCGACCTCCTGTCGTTCCGCTGGGCGGCGGCCGCCCTGATCTTCATCGGCTGGTTCGTCTACTACCCGATCGTCGACAACTTCGTCGTCAGCACGACCGAAGAGGACATCTTCACCGGCGAGGTCACCCATGTCGGCCTGGCGAATTACGGCCGGCTGCTGCACGACCCGGTCGTCTGGACCTCGCTCTGGAACAACCTGCTCTACGCGGTGATCTCGGTCGTCTTCCAGGTCTTCGGCGCCTTCCTGCTGGCGGCGATCATCGAGGGCCTGAGGGAGGAACGCTGGCGCCGCTTCTGGCGGGCGATCTACTTCGTGCCCTCGGCGATCTCGATCACGGTGACCGGGCTGCTGTTCTACTTCATCTACCAGCCCGACATCGGACTGCTGGACGCGGCGCTGACCCATCTCGGCCTCGACCAGCTGGCCCGGCCCTGGCTGGGCGACGAGGGCACCGCGATCTACGCGATCATCGCCATGAGCCAGTGGCAGGGCTTCGGCTATTCGACGCTGCTGTTCGCCATTGCGATCCAGAAGATCCCGCGGGAGCTGTACGACGCCGCCATCATCGACGGCGCCGGGCCGCTGCGCCGCCTGTGGAACGTCACTTTCCCGCTGACCCGGGAGATGACCGGCCTGATGGTGATCGTGACCGTCACCGGGGCTTTCCAGGTCTTCAACGAAGTGATGGTCATGACCGCCGGCGGGCCCAACAACAGCAGCCAGGTCCTCGGCACCTGGCTGTATCAGCAGGGCTTCATCGAGAACAATTTCGGCTACGGCGCCGCGATCGCCGCCGTCATCTTCCTGGTGACGCTGGTGACCGGCGCCGCCCAGCTCTGGTACACGCGGCGCCGGAGGGTCCAGCTGTGACGATGGCGGCAACCCTCCCGCGCCGGCGCGAAGCGAATGTCTGGGCCGTCATCGGCAGGACCTTCCTGGTCGCCTTCCTGATCTGCCTCGGCGTGGTCGTGATCTATCCGCTGCTGTGGATGGCGCTGAACGGCTTCAAGAACAACGCCCAGATCTTCGGCGACCCGTTCGCCCTGCCGGATGGCTGGTCCTGGGAGAACTACGTCCAGGCCTGGAATCAGGGGGTGCGCGACTACGTCACCACCAGCGTCCTGGTGACCGTCGCCTCCGCCGTCTGCACCGTGCTGGTCAGCGCCTGGACGGCCTTCGGGCTGACCCGCACCCGAATGCCGGCGAAGCCCCTGGTCGTCGGCTTCGTCCTGGGCGGGCTGATGCTCAGCCCCACCGTCGCCGTCATCCCGCTGGTCCGGATGATGCAGGCGCTCGGCCTCCACAACACCGAATGGGCGCTGATCATCCTCTACACCGCATTCCGGATCCCGTTCACCACCTTCCTGATCCGCGCCTACATGCTGGACCTGCCGGGCGACCTGGACGAGGCGGCGACGATGGACGGCGCGAGCGAGGGGCAGAGATTCTGGCGCATCGCCCTGCCCCTGTGCCGGCCGATCATCGTGTCCTGCGTGATCCTGCACGTCCTGTTCGCCTGGAACGAGTACCTGTTCGCGATGATCTTCACGAGCGGGGCCGACGTGCAGACCCTGCCCGTCGGCCTGACCTCGATCATGGCGAAGCACGGGACCAATTACGCCGAAGTCTTCGCCGCGATGACGATCTCGGCCCTGCCGATCGTGATCGTCTTCTTCGCCGCCCAGCGCTACTTCATCCGTGGCCTGGCCGAAGGCATCGGCAAGTAGACATCCTCGAAGGGAGCCTTCATGCCGCAGCTCGCCCGCAGTCAGCTGATCGGAGCCAATTTCTGTTTTCAGCACTATCCTTTCGACAAGATGGCGGAGGCGATCCGGGGCTTCGGGTTGCGGGAGATCGAGCTGTGGGGCGCCGCGCCGCATCTCGACCTCTTCCATGCCACCGACGCCCGGGTCGCCTCGGTCCGCCGGACCCTGGCCGATAACGGCCTGTCCGTCTGGTGCTTCACGCCGGAGCAGGTCGTCTATCCGATCAACATCGCCTCGGGCGACGACGAGCTGCGGGAGGACAGCGTCCAGCGCTTCTGCCGCGCCGCCGACATCTGTACCGAGCTGGGCGCGCGCTATCTGTTCCTGACCTCGGGACGGGGCTACGAGACCGAGCCGCCGCAGCAGGCCTGGGCTCGCGCCGTCGACTCGCTCGGCCGGATCGCCGAGCATGCGCGCCGCAACGGCGTCCGCTGCCTGCTCGAGCCGCTGCAGCGCTTCGAGACGAACATCCTGACCAACGCGGCCGATCTGCGCCGCATGCTGGACGAGCTGGGCGCGGACAACATGGATGTGGTGCTGGACATCGTCGCCATGGCGACCGCGGAGGATACGGTGGCCGGCTATGTCGAGCTGTTCGGCTCCCGGCTGGCCCATGTCCAGCTGGTCGACGGCACGCCGGGCGGGCATCTGGTGTGGGGCGACGGCTCCCTGCCGCTCGGCCGCTACGTCGAGGAGCTGGCCGCATCGGGATATGCCGGCAAGCTCACCTTCGAGCCGTTCGGCACCGGGACCTACGCCCTCGACCCGATCCAGGCCTGGACGCGCTGCCTCGCCGCGATCGAGCCCTATCTGAGCCGCACCGAGACACGAGCGTGACCGGAATGTCTTCACCGAAGCTGGTCGCAGTCGGCGACAACTGTCTCGATGTCTATCTCACGCGCGGGGTGCTGACCGCCGGCGGCAATGCCCTGAACGTCGCCGCCCAGTGGCGGCGGGGCGGTTGGCCGGCGCGGTATTTCGGCGTCGTCGGCCTGGATACAGAGGGCGAGATCCTCCTCGACGAGATCGAGACGGCCGGACTGTCGCGAGACGATGTCGAGCGCCGCCCCGGCGACACCGCCGTCACCTTGCTGCGCGACGAGGCCGGCGACCGGCAGTTCCTGCTCGAATCCCTGGGCGTCGGCGAGAACTACATGCCGGCGGCCGAGCACTATCGGGTCATCGCAGCCGCGGACTGGGTCCATCTCGGAACCAACGCCAATCCGGATCTGGTCCGGCGCCTGGTGGCGGACCGCGTCCCCTTCAGCGTCGACGTTTCGACGAAGCATCAGGCCTTCCCGCTCGAAGGCGTCCCCCTGCTGTTCGCCTCGGGGCCCGACGGAGAGGAGCCGGTGGCGCCGCTGACGACTGCCCTCCGCGCCGCCGGCGCGCGGCTGGCGGTGCTGACCTGCGGCCGCCGCGGCGCCTTCTTCGACGACGGCGCCACCCTCCGGCACGCCCCGGCCATACCGGTCGATGTGGCCGACACATGCGGCGCCGGGGACAGCTTCATCGCCTCGTTCCTGGCGTCGTTCCGCTTCGGCGGCCTCGATGCGGCCGAAGCGCTGCGGGCAGCGGCGGCGGCTGCAGCCGAGACATGCCTGCATGTCGGCGGGTTTCCGCAACAGCCGAGGCCGATCCCGGACTGGCTGCTCGCCAAATATGCCGAGTTCGTCACCCCGGCGGAGGGACGCTGACGATGGCGACGATCCGCCTGCGGCAGCCGGCCGTCGCCGCGCCGTCCGACCGGTCGTTCTGGCTGCAGGACATCGGCGCCGACGCGGCGACCGCGGCGCTAGAAGGCACCGAGCACGCCGATGTCGCGATCGTCGGCGGCGGCTATGCCGGCCTGTGGACGGCGTTGCGGATCCGCGAGCTCGCCCCCGAGACGCGCGTGACCGTCCTCGAGGCCGATCTGTGCGGGTCGGGCGCCTCGGGGCGCAATGGCGGCCAGGTCCACTCCTGGTTCGCTGAGCTGGACCGGATCAGCGCCGTCGTCGGCGTCGAGGAGGCGCGCCAGCTCTGCGCCGACACCGTCGATGCGATCGCGGAGCTGGAGCAGTTGCAGCGCAAGGGCGTGATCGACATGGATCTGCGGCTCGACGGCTGGCTGTGGACCGCCAGCTCGATCGCGCAGGAAGGCGCCTGGGAACGGGCGGTGGCGATGACAGAGGCCGCCGGCACCGACCGGTTCAGGCCGCTGACGGCGGAGGAGATCGAGCGGCGCACCGGCTCGTCGGCCTCCTATGCCGGCGTCGTCGAGCCCAACGCCGGGACGGTTCATCCGGCCAAGCTGGCGGTCGGGCTGCGCAACCTGGCGATCTCACGCGGCGTGGTCGTGCATGAGCGCAGCCCGGTCATCGACATCGCGCCGGGGAGGACATGCACGGTGCGCACCTCCCGCGGCGCGGTGCAGGCGGAGAAGGTCGTGCTGGCGGCGAATGCCTGGTTGTCGGCGCTGCCCGAGCTGCGCCGTCATCTCTACGTCGTCTGCAGCCAGGTCATCGCCACGGCCGAGGCGCCCGGGCTGCTGGACCGCATCGGCTGGCGCGACGGGGCGTCGATCTGCGATTCGCAGCGCAACGTCCTCTACTACCAGCGCACTCCGAGAGGCCGGGTCATCTTCGGCCGGGGCAGCGGCGAGGTCGCCTTCCGGGGAGACTTCGGAGCCAGCTTCAACCGCAGCCCCCAGCACGGGCGCGACAATCTGCGGGAACTGCATCGGGTCTATCCCGCGCTGCGCGGCGTGCCGGTCGAATACGACTGGGCCGGCCCGATCGACTGCGTGCCGGAGCATGTTCCGGTGTTCGACCATCTGCGCCGCCATCCCAATATCGTCTACGGGATGGGGTTCAACGGCACCGGCATCGCCCAGACGCCGGTCGGCGGCCGCATCCTTGCCAGCCTGGTGCTCGAGCGCAAGGACCGCTGGAGCGCCAGCGGGCTCATCGGCATCGAGCGGCGCCACAGGCTGCCGCCAGAGCCGTTCCGCCATCTGGGCGCCAAGCTGGTGCGGAGCGCGATCCGGCGCATGAACGATGCGGAGATCCGCAATCAGAGGCCAGGCGCGCTCACCCGGCTGACGGCGCGCCTGATGCCGGGCGGCCGCGAAGAATAGAGAAGCCGAATAGAGGCGGAAGCCGCGGGACCGGCCGGCCCGCGAACGAAGCGGCGTGAGCCAGCACAGCGAGGCGGGTTGGGTTCGAAGGCCGATGCGCAAAGCTCATGTCAAGAACTTCACCCATCGAAAGCATTTCTCCTACCGGCGATAACGGTGCGGTCGTTGCAGAGATCATTCGGCAACGGGATCGCCTTCTCGCACCGGCGCGCTGGGTCCGCAGCGGTTGGCCCGGGCATTGTCGTGCTATATACCGGCGGCCGCCTCATCGGCGCTGTGAAAGCCGAGCGGCGCCTCCGACAGCGACACCGTCCGCAGAAGGCAGTTGCTTCGACTGCCCAGCTCTCGAGCGATTGGTTCACAGACCGATTCGGAGTCATAGTACTGGGCCGGCTGGGCACGCGCTCCGGGCTCCCTATGCCGGGACGGAGGTGGACATGTCGACCATCCGAGCCGACGACGCGCCACTGCGCCGGGCTGTTCAATATCTGCGCATGTCCACCGAACATCAGCGATACTCGATCGAGCATCAGACGGCCGCGATCGCCGAGTTCGCGGAGATCCATGGATACGAAATCGTCGGCACCTATGCGGATCCGGGGCGAAGCGGCCTCACGATCAATGGACGCACCGCGCTTCAGCAACTGCTGTCGGACGTATTGAAGTCCAATCCGATCTTCGACACCATCTTGGTCTACGATGTCAGCCGATGGGGCCGCTTCCAAGATCCCGACCAGTCGGCGCACTATGAATTCATCTGCCGCCAGGCCGGGATAGACATCATCTATTGCGTCGAGCAGTTCGGCCGCGCCAACACGATTGCGAACAATCTTCTCAAGCACCTCAAGCGGATCATGGCAGCGGAATACAGCCGGGACATATCCGCAAAGGTGTGCCGCGCCCATCTCAGGCTCGCAGAGAAGGGATACTGGCAAGGCGGTGTCGTGCCCTACGGCTTCCGCCGGCTCCTGGTGGACGAGAGCGGCGCGCCCAGGATGGTTCTGGAACATGGACAGCGAAAGGCTCTTGCCGCCGACCGAGTGGTTGTCGTCAACGGCCCTCCACAAGAGATCGACATTATTCGACGAATCTTCCGATGGTATGTCAATGAAGGCCTCAGTCTATATAAAATCGCAGAGCGGCTAAAATCAAAAGGCATTTCCGGGAATTTCGGCAGAGCGTTCCTGATTGGGCAAATCCGTACCGTCCTTCGCAGCGAACTATGCGTCGGATATTATGTATACAATCGAACAACACAGAGACTCAAGACCGATAAAAGGAAAAATGAAAAGGAATATTGGATTCGAGCTCCCGCCCTCACTCCGATCATCGAAAAGAGTATGTTCCAGAAGGCTCAGCGACTCCTCTCAGACCCTAAGCGAATGGGAATTCCAGAACGCGATCTTCTGAATAATTTGCGCAGATTGTTGAGAGAATATGGCGAGGTGAATTTCTGCATCATTCGGAAGGATAAGAATTCTCACGCGCCCGGGACATTCGTAAAGCGGTTCGGAAGCCTCACCGAGGCTTTGAAACGTATCGGATACACGCAGCCAAAGAGAGGCGCCAAAGACCCTGACGGCAACCTTTGGACAAACGATGGGCTCCTCCAGGCGCTGCGACACGTGCATGCGCGCGAAGGGTATATCTCGCACAAGCTGATCAATCGCTGCCGTGAGCTCCCATCCGTCTCGGTCTTCCAAAGACGCTTCGGGTCCGTCCGGCGCGCCGCGGAGCTTGCCGGCCTGCCAAGGATCCCGGATCAGGCGATCTCCTACATCGCTTGGCGAAAGACCAGAGAAGCCAAGGGAATTCGCCTGAAAAGCGCCTTCTCGGCCGTGGACATTCTGGAGCCAGGGCCGCTCTTTTCCAACGAGTACATAATCGAGGGACTGCGGCGCATTCGGTCTGTACACGGGTACATCTCATTTGCCCTGATTGACAACGATCCCCAGATGCCATCTGCAGCGCTCGTGCAACACCGCTTCGGCTCGCTGCTCCACGCCTACGCGCTTGCAGGTTGGGAGGTGGACCGCCAGCAGCTGCTGGTCGAGAGAGGGCGCCGCCAGCGACGCTCGAACACGCCGGAAGCTCACGGCTCTGGGATATAGGCGCAGCCAGGCTGCCTGATGCTGCCTGCCAAGATCAGGAGCACATATTGCGGCTGAGGCGGTCGTGGCCTTCAATCTACCGAACGTCGGCTGAATCATGTTCCTGCCGCTCGTTTCTTCGCCACCGGGATCCTGATTCATGTATTCGCTGCAGAATTTCATGTCTTGAGCAGCCGCTTCGCTTTACAATTTATCACGGAGAAGCGCTGCTCGAACATACTCAAAAAAAGATCACCTACCTTATCCAGACCAGAAACTCGCTCCCGGATCTGCCCTAGCCGCCGCCTTGTCTGAATATCTTCCTTCTGAGCCGGGACACATGGCCGACTTCACTATTCCCTATCGCGCGCCGCTCACCTTCCCCTTGGACACTCAGCGCGAAGCTGGTCCAAGGCATACCGCAATCCCGGGCGAAGCGAACAAGCATCGACCCGACCAGCGCCGCTTCGGCCACGGCTGCCGCCCGCCCTGCTCCTCCGCCGCGTTGCGGTATTCGGCATCCGGTACCCGCCCCTGCCGCCTGCGGGCCGCGCTGCGATCGATCTGCCGGGGTTGTTGTTCCGCTCCCCGCGGGTCGGTCCAGCCTTGCCGGTCTCCCGAACGAAAAGCCCGCCCGGGGTGGGGGCCGCTTGGACGAAAGCGCTGCCGCTCGGCTGCGGCAGGCGATAGGATCAGCACGATGTCGAAGGGGGGATGACCATGCTGGCACGGCTCGGGCGCATCGCGCTTCTCACCTGGCTGACCGCATGTGCCGGTGAGCGGGCGCCCCCTCCCCCGCCGAAGGCCCAGCAGCCAAGCGTTCTGGACCGTGCGGTGGAGCCCGTCGTGAAGCAGCTCGGCGGACGGATCGGGCCGCAGGGCGGCATCCTCATCCCCACCCAGCCGAAACCGTGAGGGCTCACGTCGCATCCTGCCGGGCGGTCCCCGCGTAGAAGATGGCCTCGACCACTTGTGGCCCGAGATGGCCGAACGTCGCCGCCCCCCAGCGCGCCGCTTCGGCCGCGCCGAGCAGTACCCCCACGCGCCGCTCATGATCCCACACCCGATCACGCAGGGCAGTTCGAAGGAGCGGCGGGGAGGCTGAAAGGCTTGCCGGTCGCGGCGCATTGGGCGTGGCGCATGAGCACGTAGACACCGGCCGACAGCATCGGCCCTATGAGGGACGGGCAGGAGCGACACCGTCCCCGGCTGGAGGCGGCGGATCGGCCATGGCCGATCTCCCACACGAAGACGTCAGCGCGGCGGACTGGCCGACAGCATGGCGGCGATCGGACAGCGTTCGCGGAGTGCCTGGAGAGCCTTGTTCGTGTCTCGATGAGCTTATTTGCCCGCCGAATTGCGGGTCCTCTCGCGCGATGCCGCGCTGATTGCTGCCCTGATGGTCCTGCTGCGCGGCTCCATCGTCGGATGGAAGGCCGGAGGCCGGCGTCTCGACCTGGGCCAGGACGCCATGCGGGCCCATTCCGCTGGCGATTCGGCCACTTCTAGGCGTCAAACAAGCGCGCGAGAGCTGACCTACCGCTATCGAGCTTTTGACTTGCTTTCGCCCAAATCCTGACGTTCATGTCGCTGGTATTTTAGACATCTGAGCCCAAACATTTGACATACAAGGATATTATGTACGACCAGTCGCTCAACCTGGGTGGCGAACTTGGTGGAGACGCGACCACAGACGCCCTGAGCCTGATCGCGACCCTTGTGCTGGTCGTCCTGGCGGTGGCCATCTTCTACATCTTCCGCTATGCACGTGGCAGGGAGGACGATCACTAGCCTCCGCGCACGCCAGGGACCCGATGTCGTTCAGCCTGATCAATCAGCGCAAGCTCACGCCGGTCAATGTCCTGCTGGCCGCTTGCGCCGCATGGGGCATCTTCTATGTCGTTGCCCCGATCGAGGTCTACAGGGCCCAGAGCGACTATCCCTATCTGATCCTCGGCGCATGCCTGATCGGCCTGCTGCTCGGCCTCGTCGTGTTCGAGCCCCGGCGCGCTGATCGGGCAATGCCGCCTCCGGAGGATCTGCGCCGCACCTTGCGCCAGATCTACGAGATCGCGTTCATGCTCGGCACGATAGGCATTGCCCTGCGGATCGCCGACTGGGTCTTCCTCCGCGGCCTGTCCATCGATACCGAGTTCATGGAGAATCGAGAGAAGATCGAGACCGCCGGTTCCAACGCCTTCGCCATGGCGTCGACCGTTCTGGTCCCCTTCTCTCTCATCCCTTACATGATGCATGCCGTTGCCAAGAGAAACGGCACACAAGTCGGTCGAGCTTGGCAGGCAATCGGCCTGGCGGCGCTGTGGCCCCTCCTCACGATCGTGATCGGATCCCGGTCCAGCATGTTCATGAGCCTCGGGATGCTCATCATCTCCAGGTTGATCATCTTCCCGCGTACATCTCGGAAGATTGTCGCGTTCTGCGCCCTGCTCGTTGTCGGCCTGATCTACGCTGGCGGCCTGATCTTTATCGAGCGCTTGACGCAGATTGGGCTCGATGTCGAGTCCGTCATCAGGTTGTCGGCTTTCACACACCTCGCTCCCGTCACGCAAACCTACTTTTCGATCACCTCGAAGCTGTCCGACTGGGGACGCGACACCGTGTTCATCGCGACCACCTTCGTTCAGTACTACGTGCACGGGGTTCCTGAATTCGCCTATCTGGTCGAGCACTATGCCAAGGGCGACGAGGCGGGGGCCTACACCTTCAGCATCTTCCCTCGCCTGGCAGCCGCGCTATGGGGAGTCCCATACGACGGCAACGCGTCGATGTTCCTGATGCCTCGCGTTGGCATCTACACCACGATATTCGGGCCCTTCTACATCGACTTTGGACCGTTCACGCCGCTCTTCTGCTTTGCATTCGGCGCCCTGGTGTCCTGGACCAGGCGTCAGGTGCTGCGAGGCAATATTGCCGCCTTGCCCCTCTACATCTGCTTTCTCATGCAGATCGCCGCAGCCGTCGTGATGAACGCGATCCAGAGCGCCTACGGGATCTTCTTCAATCTGGCGTTCATAGGCTTTTGGATCGCGATGGCGGCCCTTCGATCCAGGCCCGCCAAGCGACCTCCCTTGCTCGCGCAAGCCAGGCCATGACGGCAAAGGCAACGCCGGGCCGCCTCGCCTATGTCGACTCTCTGCGAGGCATCGCGGCGTTGCTCGTGGTGCTGATGCACAATGTTCAGCCCGTCGCCACGGCACCGGTCCGAACTCTGATCTTCGATGTCATCGACCTCGGCAAGGTCGGCGTCATAATGTTCTTTGCCATCAGCGGGTTCGTCATCCCTTTCAGCTTCCCGAACGGCGCCGCTCCGATTCGACGTTTCGCGATCTCTCGCCTCTTCCGCTTGTATCCAGCCTACTGGTTCTCGATCGCGGCGTACCTCGCCCTGATCCTCATCGCCGCCGCGCCCTTCCCCCCGGCGGCCGACATCCTGGCCAACCTCACCATGGCCCAGACGGCGATGGGGCAGCCGAACCTGATCGGCGTCTATTGGACCCTGTTCATCGAATTGATCTTCTACATGCTGTGCGCGCTCGCGTTCGCAGCCGGGCTGCTGCGCAAGGCCCGGTTCACGCTCGTGGCGTGTATCACCTGCCTCGGGGTTGCCGCCCTGTTCGCGGTGGCCCGATTCCACCTGGAGCGGAAGGTCCCGGTGGCGTTGCCGCTTTCCCTCTCCGTCATGTTCTGGGGCACCTTGTGGCGCGAGGCGATCGTGAATGGGTCGGAGAAGCACCGCCGGTTCGCCATCTGGACGCTCCTGCTCTACATCGCCTTCATCCCGCCCATCAGTCTCCTCGCCTACAACATCGATCTGGGCCTCGAAGAGAACTGGGTCCGGTACATGAGCTCGTACCTGGTCGCTCTGGCCATCTTCGTGGCGTTGACCACCGCGGTCCGGATTTCCAGCCGCTTGCCGGTCTGGCTCGGGGCGATCAGCTATTCGCTCTACCTCTTTCACGTCCATGCGCGGGATGCGGTCCGGATGGCCCTCGCGTCCATCGGAGCCGAGTTGCCGGTCTGGACCGCCGTTCTCCTGTCCGTCGCAGTCGCCGTCGCCGCCGCCTGGGTCATCTACACATTGGTCGAGCGACCGATGATCATGCTCGGGCGCAGGGTTGCCGACGCCGTCGCTATCAGAGAACAGCGCCGGATGCGCGCGCAGGCGATCGAAGGCGAATTCGGCACCTAGGCGTCGGGTTGACAGGGGCCAGCCGCCGGAACAGGGTGCTCGCGAGTTCAAGGGATCATTGCGATGACGACCGATTTGATCGCGGCCGACGGCTCCACGACAACGCACCGTCGATCGCTTCGACGCGCTATTCGAAACTGGCTTTGGCCCATCATCGGGGACTTTCCCCGGGAACTCTTGCGCACCAAGCTCGCGCGCTTTGCGGTCGCTGGTGCGCGCTATGCGTGGTACGTGCTGCTTCTGCGAAGGCTGCGCACCACCGGCGGTGACGGCGTTGCCAAGACCACCGTCGCTCACAATGTCCGCGGCATGCTCGACCTCCACGTCGAGCGATCGAGTCGCCTGATCGACCCCGTGGCCGCATGGGCCGCGGCCCGGCGCATCAGCCTGACCGACCTGACGATTCTGACCATCGGCCCCAGGACCGAGGGCGAGATCCTCAACCTCGTCTCCCGCGGCTTTCGGCGCCGCAACATCACTGCGCTTGACCTGATCTCCTATTCACCGTGGGTACAGATCGGCGACATGCACTCGATGCCATACCAGGACGCGAGCTTCGACGTCGTCCTCGCGGGCTGGGTGATCAGCTACAGTGACGACAAGCAGCGCGCTGCTGACGAGATCGCGCGGGTCGCAAAGCCTGGCGCCGTCATTGCCATCGGCATCGAATGGGGCCGGAAGAGCCCGGAGCAAGTCGCCGCCGAGCACACCGGTTACATCGTGGGCAGCGCGAAGCGCCTTCCCACCGCGCGCGCCATTCTCGACCTGTTCGGCGATCGGGTCGACCGCGTCTATATGCAGGTGGACGACCAGGACGTCGCAGCCGAGGAGACTGGCGATCTCCTGGTCGTCTTCCGGCTGAAGCAGCCGTCCTAGAGCGCGTCTGGCCGCGCGATCACGCCTTCTTCACGCTCGCACTCACCCGCCCGCCGCCTGTCGTGCCTTGGATGCCGCCGCCTCATAGGCGCTCGGCGAGCCGGCGAAGAGATCCGGGCTGCGCGGCCCAGAGCCACTGGCGGTCGGCTCCCGGGAAGTGCCGACTGCGGCCCGGCTTTCCTTCCGGGCTCTGGCGAAGGCCCGATCGCTCGCGAGAAAGCTCTCCAACATGTAGGGAACGAGGTCGGACACGGACGCCGGATGGCGGTAGGTCTCGCGATAGAGTTCGGCATAGGCTTGAAGGGCCCGGGCCAGATCCGGGCTCGCCTGGAAGGAGATTTTGGCTGGCGTGCGGTCCGGCAGCCGGCCGAGCTTGAGATTCGGCATTGGACCCTCCTTTATTCCTGATAGGGCTCGAGCACGAGGTCCTTGTGGACGATGACGCGGAGCGGCCAGCCGGGCCGCACCTTGAGCGTCGGCTGGATGTCGAGCGCCCGTTCCGTGATCCGCTGCCCGGCCTGGTTCATGCTCTGCTGCGTCGATTGCCGGAGCGCCCGGACGAGGTCGTCCTCGTCGTCGCCGAAGGTGAGTTCGGTGCCGACGCCGAGCAGCGTCGACAGCACGACGCCTTTGGCGAGTTCCCAGCCATGGACATCGACCTCGTCCGCAAGCCCGGCGTACCCAGCCGTGTCCGTCGCCGGGAGGTTGTCGAGGACGATCGAGCTGCCGTTCGGCATGATGATGCGCTGCCAGACGACGAGCGCCCGCGTCTGACCGTAGGCGATGGCGCTGTCGTAGCGGCCGATGAGCCGCGCGCCCTGCGGGCTGATGTAGCTGCGGTTGACCTCGGCCCGGAACGCCAATTCCTCCTGGGTTAGTGACCTATCTCCGCGAATGCGCCGGAGGTTCCGGGCCACCGCCTGCCGCATGTCTTCCATGCGGGGAGAAGAAGCCGCGGCCCGGCCCCTGTCAGTCTGGTATACCCGACAAAATTGCAGCAGGAAAGCTCATGATTGTAGACATCGAGCTCCATGGGCCTCGCCGTCCGGCCCCGGGAGGCCGCCGAATCGGAGCGAGCCGCGGTCCGGAAGGAATGGGTCCTCCGGGACGGGCAGGAGACCGATCCCGGGTCGCCTCTCGAAGGACGGCCGACGACGATCAGCGTCGCTGATCTTGCCGGAACCGGGCCGGGGCTTCACAGGTCCCGCGACCGGCCCACACGCCGCGGTCCGCCCGCTCGGCCTCTTCCTGCGCCGGCAGATAGGCGTCCCGGCTGTACCGGGGCAGAGCCCAGGCCCATCCCGACCTCACCATCGCCTCGCCGACGCTCCTCGATCCGGCCCAGCACTCCGCGACATCCCGTCCGTATCGGTCCGTGTCCCGCGTCCGGCACCGGAGCTCGCCCTCGGCGAGGATCGAGCGCAGCTGCTCGGTCGCCTCCTCGCCGATCCGCCGCTCGACTCCGCCGATCCGGCAGGTCTGCCGCCGCTCCGGGGCGTCGATGCCCCACATCCGGATCCGCGCGCCGTCGACGCGGATGGTGTCGCCGTCGATCACCTGCACGGCCGCAAGCGCGGGCGACGCCGCCAGGAGCACCAGCACAAAGGCAAATCTCATTCCAGAGCGTCCGATTTCCGAGATCCGGGAAGTTCCGCCAGCTAGCTCCACATCGCGCGGAGCTTCGCGCCGACATCGACGCGCGTCCGGGCGGTGCGCGCGCCGGCACCGGGCGCCGCGGTCGCGTTCGACCATGTCGTGGCCTCGAAATACCGGGGCAGCGCGTTCGGAATCAACCGCGTCCGCGGGGCGTAGACATGGCGGCCCCGGCCTTCGTCTGCCCATGGGTGTAGAAGCGATACGGAAGACCAGATGGAGGTCGTCCTTGGCCCGCGTCATGGCGACGTAGAGCAGCGTGCGCTCCTCCTCGATCTCCTCGGTCGTGCCGGCGCCGAGGTCGGAGGGGATGCAGCCGTCGACGGCATTGAGGATATGGACCGACCGCCGCTCCTGCCCCTTGGCGCCGTGGATGGTGGACAAGATGAGGTAGTCGTCATCGTGCAGAGGCGGCCCGGACAGGTTGCCCGTTGCTTCCGGCGGGTCGAGGGTGAGATCCGCCAGGAAGTCCGACCGGCTCGCGCTGCCGGCGGCGCTCTGCACAAGCTGGACCAGGTCGGCCATGCGGGTCTCGGCATCTTCGTGCCACCGCCAGAGGCGGGGCGCGTACCAGCGCTGCACCGCCTCGATCTCGGCCGGCCAGCGAATCCCGCGCCTGCGCAGACCAGCCATCAGCACGACGAGGTCGGGCCAAGCCTGGGCCGCCGGCGGCTTCGCGTCCACGAGCGCGTCCAATGGCGCCGCGGCCTCCACCATCCGGCCAAGGGCCTGCCCCGCATGGACCGGGCCGATCCCGGGCAGCAGCTGCAGCACCGGGAAGCCGGCGAGGCGGTCGCGGGATTCTCGGCCCAGCGAAAAACCGACGGCACGCCCTTGCTGAGGAGATCGAGTCGGGAATGGCGTCGCCCGACGACGATCAGATCGACAGCTTCGATACGTAGCTGTAGCAGCTTGAGATGATCCGGGCTCGGTCAGGAATGGAGATGACTTCGAGCGGCTGCATTTAGTGAAAATGCGATGGAACCCTGGCTTGGTGGAGCAGCGTTTTCCTGAGGTGACCACGCTGACCCCAACCGCATTCTCGGGCAGGATGCCCGGAATTGACGTGCCGCTCTCGCTCGAGCCGATGGAGGCGGAATCCGTCAGCGAGCTGCCGGAGGGGCGGCGCTGGCAGTATGAGCCGAAATGGGACGGCTTCCGCTGCATCGCCTTCAAGGATGGCGGGCGTGTCGAGCTCCAGTCGCGCAATCAGAAGCCGCTCGGCCGATATTTCCCCGAGCTGGTCGAGGCCCTGGGCGACCTCCCGGTGGACCGCTTCGTGCTGGATGGCGAGATCCTGGCCTTTGTCAACGGCGAGCCGACCTTCGAGGCCCTCCAGCTTCGGCTTCACCCCGCCGCCAGCCGGGTGGCGAAGCTCGCGGCCGAGCAGCCCGCCACCTTCATGGCATTTGACCTGCTGGCCACGGACGATGGCAAGTCGGTCATCTCCCGCCCGCTGCGTGAGCGACGCGCTCTCCTCGAGGCTCGCGCTTCCTTCATGACCATGTCGGCATCGGCGACGTGCTCGAGGTCACGCCGCCGGCGGGCGAGTTCTTCCTGCCCGACTCCCGCAGCGGCCGGTGGTGCTGCTGTCCGGCGGCGTCGGCCTCACGCCCATGGTCAGCATGATCGAGACGATCGCCGCAGATCATCCCGGACTCGAAGCGCACTACATCCACGGAACGATGAACAGCGCCACGCATGCGATGGATGACCATGTCAGGTCGCTGGCGCAGCGGCATGGCCGGATTGCGATCGCGAACTTCTACAGCGATCCTCAGCAGAGCGACGCGCCCGGCGAAACGCACGACGTCACGGGCTTCATCACGACGGACTGGCTGCGCGCCAACACGCCGCTTTACTCCGCTGACATCTTCCTCTGCGGCCCGAGGCCATTCCTGCGGAACCTGGTCAGCGACCTGGCGGGGGTCGGGGTATCGCCGGATTGCATACACTTCGAGCTCTTTGGGCCGACGGACGAGTTGCTGTCAGCCTGACAGTCAGGCCCCTGGCAGGGACTGCGCCTCACACAGGCGCCTTGGCGGTCTGTGTGAGGCGCGATGCCTTTGAGAATGGCCATACTGTCAAGCGCCACCCGAGATAGTCCGCTGCCCAGCTTTCATCGTGCCAACATCCGCGAGGAATGACCCAAAGGCAAAGGTTCGGTTTCGGCGCCAGCTGGGTATCGGGCGACACGTAAAACTGGACCCCTTTCGCCTTGAGGAACTGGACCCTCCTCCAGCGCGAGGAGGTCCTGATGGACGAGGATATGGTGAGGTTCCGTCCCGACCACGTTGTGGATCGGGGGGAGCAGATGAGGGAGCCGGACGAGGTCGCGGCGATGCTCCGGCTCAAGGCCCTGGGCTGGGGTGTTCGGCGGATTGCGCGGGAGCTTGGCTGCAGCCACATGACCGTGCGGCGGTACCTCGCTGCGGGCGGCTGGACGGCATACCAGAAGCCGGAGCGGCCCAGGATGCTGGACGGGCTTGAGGGCTGGCTCGCCGAGCGGTTCCGCCAGCACCGGGGCAACGCCGACGTGGTGCGCCAGGAACTGGCGCGCGAGCACGGCCTCGTCGTCAGCCTGCGGACGGTGGAGCGCGCGGTGGCGCCGCTGCGTCGTTCCCTGCAGGCCGAGGCCCGGGCGACGATCCGGTTCGAGACGCCGCCCGGGCGCCAGTTGCAGATCGACTTCGGCGAGACGCGGGTGGTGATCGGGGGCGAGGCGACGCGGCTCTACCTGTTCGTGGCGACGCTGGGTTACTCGCGACGCTGCTACGTGCAGGTCTTTCGGCACGAGCGGCAGTCGGCCTGGTTCGACGGGGTCGAAGGGGCTTTCACCCACTTCGGCGGGATCCCGCAGGAGGTCCTGCTCGACAACGCCCGCGCGCTGGTAGACCACCATGACGTCGCCACGCGCGAGGTTCGGTTCAACGCGCGGTTCCAGGCCTTCGCCCGATATTGGGGGTTCAGGCCGCGCGCCTGCGCGCCGTATCGGGCCCGCACCAAGGGCAAGGACGAGCGCGGCGTCGGCTATGTGAAGCGCAACGCCATTGCCGGCCACAGCTTCGCCAGCTGGGCCGCATTGGAGGCGCAGCTGGTCTGGTGGATGCGCGAGATCGCCGACCTGCGCATCCACGGCACGACGGGCGAGCCGCCGCTCCAGCGGTTCCGGCACGAGGAGGCCTCAGCACTGCGCCCGCTCGATGGCCGGCCGCCCTTCCGTCAGGTGCGGGATCTGACGCGCAAGGTGCAGTCGGACTGCTGCATCGAGGTGGACACCAACGCCTACAGCGTGCCCTGGCGGCTGATCGGCGAGACGGTGCGCGCGGTGATCGCCGGCGGCCGGATCAGCATCCGGCACGGCGGCCAGGAGGTGGCGGTCCATCCCGAGTGCGCCGGTCGCCATCAGCGGCTGATTGAGCCCGCGCACTTCAACGGCATGTCGCCGGTCTTGAGCCTCCTGCGCTTCACCGCGCCGCCGCATGAGGCGCCGCAGCCGGCGGCGCTGCTGCGGCCGCTTGCGGAGTACGAGCAACTGGTCGGGGGAGGCTGGTGATGGTCGACCACGATGAGCTCCTCGACATGCTCACGCGGCTGAAGCTGACCGCCATCCGCGACCAGCTCGACAGCCTCTTGGATGAGGCCGCCCGGCGCGAGCTGACGCTGCGCGAAGCGGTCGCCTTCCTCTGCGAGCGCGAGATCGCCCGCAAGGACGAGCGCCGGGTCGAGATGACCAGCAAGATCGCCCACTTCCCGACGGTGCGCGATCTCGGCGGCTTCGACTTCAGCGCCCAGCCGTCGATCGATCCCGGCCAGATCCGCGATCTCGCCGCGTGCCGCTGGATCGCGCATGGCGACGCCGTGCTGCTCTTGGGGCCGCCCGGCGTCGGCAAGACCCATCTGGCGATCGCGCTCGGACGCGAAGCCATCCGGGCGGGCTACTCGGTCCTGTTCGTCGCCGCCACCGCGCTGGTCGCGGCACTCGCCAAGGCACACGCAGACGGTCGGCTCGAAGAGCGCCTGGCCTTCTATGCCAAGCCCAAGCTGCTGATCATCGACGAGCTCGGCTATCTGCCCTTCGAGCCCAACGCCGCGCACCTGTTCTTCCAGCTCGTCTCTCGCCGCTACGAGCGCGGCAGCCTGCTGATCACCTCGAACCGCTCCGTCGGCGAATGGGGCGAGGTCTTCGGCGACCCGGTCGTGGCCACAGCCATCCTCGACCGGCTGCTGCACCACAGCCACGTCCTGACGATCCGCGGCGACAGCTACCGGCTGCGCGAGAAACGCCGCGCCGGCCTGATCAAGCCCGAAACCCTCAAACCGGAGACCGTCGCATGACGCACCCCCGCCCCCGAACCCCCACCCCCGCGGCTCAACCCCGGGGCCCACAGGGACCTCCCGCGCTTCGCTACGCCAGCCCCGCGGAGGCGCTCCGCTACGCGCGGGTCCCTCCTGTGGACTCCGGGGATGAGCCGCAACCAACTATGACGAGGGGGTCTGGTTCTCCCTGACGACAGGGGTCCAGTTCCGGATGTCGCTTGATACGCGGCGGCGGTCTTGCGGGCGCGCGGCGCCCTGGCGGGCGCTAGCGCAGCCGCGACAGGCTCCGCCGGCGCGGTGCCGCGGCTCGTGCCAAGGCTGATCTCGTCATCATCCGTTGGAACACAGTCTATCTGTCGCGGGCGGTCGATCAGCTGCAAGCCGAGGGCCATGGGCTGCCGGATGACATCCTGCGCCACGTCAAGAACAAGCCCCGCGGACTTCTTAGACCACTGGTGATGCGCGCATGTCCTCGCCATGGTGCTGGAGCGATGAGGCCGTGAGGAGGAACGCATCGGATGGTCCGGAACGGCTCCTTTCAACCCTGCAAGGGCTGAAGCTATCGTTCGATCAAAAAAGCTTAGTTATTCTCAGCCTGGCCAGTTGAAGTCCGTCCTCGGAGATGATCCGGCCCAGACGCGCTAAGGGATCTGAGGTTTTCCAAAAGCAAGCTCTGGGCCTCGGTAAGGGGCATGCCCCATATTGCCGCTAGCTGCTTGACCGCCTGCCAGGCATCCACCGGGTGCAGTGGGCCCTTGGAACCTGAGGCAAATGGTCCATCGGTTTCTGTGAGGATACGGTCGCGCGGCATCGCTTTAGCCAGAGACCGGCCTTTCTCACCGCCTAGCATGGCGGGGCCAACAGAAAACCAGCAGCCGATGTCGGTGGCGCGGCGGAGTTGAGCGGCGGTTCCGGAGAACCAGTGGAGTATGGGTGTCCCGGCGTCGGCATTGACGGCGAGCCGGTCGAGGATCTCGTCTACGGCGCGCCGGCTATGGATACTCATGATACGGCCACCGCCCTTGCCTGCGAGGCGGAGCACAGCGTCGAAGACCTTGGTCTGTACTGCGCTATGCTGGCCATAGCCGGGGCCGCCGTCGAGCCCAATTTCGCCGACGTAACGGGAGCGAGCAAGAAGCTCCTCGAATAGGCCGAGCTCATCAACGCGTTCGTGGGCGAGTTGGGGGTGAAGGCCGAGTGCAGTCCGGATCCGCGTGTGCCCCTTGGCAAGCTGAGCGGTCCGGACCCATGCGCGGGGCGTTGTTGTGACGGAGAGCACGTAGACGCGGGCGGTCCCGACGTCGCGGATTTCGCGCTCAGGATCTGGATAGAGATCGAGATGGCAATGGAAATCGATCAAACGCTCAGCCCATGCGACGCGAAAAAGTTCTCGAGTTCGTCCATCCCCCGTTCAACTACTCGAAACAGCGCCGCACGTTCTGCGGCGTCTCCGGGGAGCGGGCCGGTCTGCATCACCCAGCTTTTCAGACCGCGATCATAGCGACGCGTCAGCGCGGTATGGATGGACACGATGTCATCTCTGTAGTCGTCTTCGATAAGCGCGTCGACCAATTTGTCCGTGTCATACTTCGTTCCGTCGCTCAGACCTGCGCGATGGAAGGCTGAACGGCGGATTGAGCACGGCCAGCAGCGCCCGCACTGCATGTTCTTACGGTGCCAGTTCCCGCACGACACGGTGGATGCGGCGAACTGCGCGATGTTCGCCTGATTCGCCCGACGGGCAAGCATCTCACCCTTGGTTTCGTGCCGGTGTGGATTATTGATCCTCAGCCCAAGATCGACGGCGTTGAAGAGCTCCTGAAGGAGCGCGAGGTAGTGTGGATGGGCGGTACGGGTGCTCAACGCGCCGATCCGGCGCGCGGTGAGCGGCGGATTGAGCGCAATCAGGCCGTTCTCGCACATGTGCAGATCGATTGACGCCGTGCCGCGGAAGGTCCGAACCGCCTGCCCCACGAGCCCTGCGAACGTGAGAAAGAGGAAGCTCCTGGTGCGCGTGGTGATATCGGTCATCCCCTCACGGGTCGGATAGCAATTGAACGCGATGCGCTGAGGCTGCGAGGGAAGCAGGGCCGAGACCGCGGCTTGATACTTCTTGTCACCACGCGGCGCATGGCTGACGAGCAGCGGCCGGATGCCCGCGTCGATCAGATCCATGACGCCGAGCCCGCTGTCGAGCCCGCCCGAAAAGAGCGCGACTGCATCGATCTTGGACGGGTCGATGAAGCTACGATGGCGAACATCGAGCCAAGAGGGCGGCATGAGGCCGCCGGATCGGAAGCTGAAAGACCAGGTGTCGCCGCTTAGGAATCCCAGGATTCTGACCAGTAATGGCCCGAGCGTATTCCATCGGTCTGGCTCGGTCACGGGAACGTCAAGTTCGATCTCGCGGCGCCAGCCGTCGGCAGCATCGTCACGCAGGACGAAAGTGTCTGCGGCGGTGACGCCCATGGCGACCGCCACGAGGTCCATCGCCTGGCGGGACGGCGGCACCACCAGCCGCTCGAACCGGTCACGTAGGTCGTTGCCGATCACGCCAGCACCCGGAACCGGTGGATGGGCGCCATATAGGAGTACCGGAATGTCGCCGGCGTCGAGCCCGTCGCCAAGCCGCTGCGGATCGAGGTCGAGGACGACGCGGGTCATTCGGAATCGCTCCAAGCCTGCCAGATGTCGGCGAGAGCGGCCTGTTCAATTGCAGCAATCTCATCACGGCTGAGCGAGCCGAGATCGCCGGACAGGCGTGGGGAAAGGTGTGCGTCCATTGCGGCGCGCACCACTTCGAGCAGTTCGTTCTCCGTGGCCGTCGAGCGCTCGACGCTGGGGGCCTTCTTCCATGCCTCGCCGGCGGCGACGGAAATCTCCTGGAACAGAATGCGGGCGAAGAACTCGACCAGCACCGAGACGATCTGGTCGGGTGCAATCGCCGACGGATCGAAGCCGCCGTCCTCGCCCAGCACCTCCGCAAGCGATTCCTGCATGGCGGACCGAACCTGATCGGCGTCGGCGTTCTGCGGAGCGAGAGCCTCGGCGATCGCCTGGGCGGCCTCGTCCATCGGCAGGCCGGCGAGGGAGGCCAGATCAAAGGCGCCAGAGGGGGTTTGGATCTGGGCGCCGGACAAAGCCCGGATTAGATCGGCGCCTGCAGCATAGGCTGGGCCGAAGCGACGTGGCCCGACCGATGAGCCGCCGGTGGCGGCCGAGGCGTATTTCTGCAGCGCTTTCGCCATTGATCCGCCGCCACCGCCCGCCACCTTGCCAAACTCGGTACGGAAGCCGCGAAAGCGCTGGCCCTCGGGCTCAGGTAGAGGGGCGTTCGGCGTGACGTCCGCCCAGGGCGGCACCAGTGGCGACCTGCTGTTCGGTCCCTTGGCCGATGCCGATGTGCCCATCAGTTTTCCTCCACCCAGTCTTCATTCTTGATGAGTGTCTGCAGCCACTTTGGGCGATGCGTCAGCGACCGGAGGTACCGGTTGAGCCTCGCCGCGGCGTCAGGCCATGCCCGCGCGAGCACCACGCTGCCGCGAAGGTCGTTCCTGACCTTCGTCCAATCCGCATTCTTCCGGATTTCGGCGATCATCTCATCCATGGCCCCGACGGCTTCGGAAGGATCAATTCCGGTGGCGGCCTCGCGCGCGGCGACCGAACTCACGGTTGATGTCGCGAGCAGCGCCTCGATCGCCCTGAGGGTCGTCGGAGACAGGGCGGAACCCCGCAGCCGCATCGGGACGGTCTCGCGGGAGAGATAGACAGCGGGCCGCAGGTCGATGCCGGACAGCTTGGGTTCGAGCCCGAACCAGTCGCGCAGCACGGCAAGGTGCGGCTTCAATGCCTCGGGCAAGAGATTCCGCAACGCCGCTTCCGTCTGTGCCGCTTCCGCCTTGGCAAACAACTCCGGTCTGCCCGACTCGGCCGCCTGAACCATATGCTGCAGAGCCTCGGTCGCAGCGCCGTCGGTGCAGCGCTCGAACAGCGCGAGTTTGGCGATGACGGCCTCGTCCAGGTTCATATCGCGTCGCTTCGCGACTGATGCGCGCATCCGCACGACGTTCATCATGCGCTTGACGATGCGCGGGTTGCCGTTGACCTTGACCGACTGCGCCAGCATCGGCGCCATGCGCAGGCCGAGCTCGAACTGATCGCGCAGCACGGCGTCTGTGGATCCAAGCAGACCCATGACCTTGTCGACGTCGTATCTGTCGCCGTCCTTCCATGAGTGACGCAGGTCGTCGATGAGGAAGGCTCGGAGCGCCGCGACCTCATCCTTACCGCAACCCGACCTCGTGGCGATCAGCATCGTGAGATAGGCGCGGATCTCGAGGACGCCGGGGCGTGGTACATGGACCGGCACCTGGATCAGCTTGTCGAGGTAGTCGGTGACGAGGCGGTCGCCGGGATCGTGGAAATGCTCGGATACAGCATGACGGATCATGTCCTCGTCGGCCGCTACGACGAAGGCGGTGTTCGGCAGGAACATGAAGAGGCGGATCGCCTCGAGCGTATGGATCGCATTCGGCGGCAGGCAGCGATCCAGATTGTCGATGAAGACGACGAGTTTCTTGTCGAGCCCGGCGAGCACCTCTCCGAACTCGGCACGTAAAGCCGTGATTTCCTCGGTGGGCGCCTTTGCCGGGTCGAGCAGCTTGCCCGCCCTCTCGGCGAGCTTTTCCGCATCTTCGCCCGCATCCTCGCGATCCTTGTCGTCGAGGCCGTTGCTAAGCGCCTTCCCACCGGCCTCGACCAGGCGCCCGGCAGCGCCGAATGTCGGAAAGCCAAGCGCCGCCGCGCCGCCTTCGACGAGCAACCCCAGGAGACGGACCTTGTTCAAGCGCTTGATCAGGCCGCCAGCCTTCTTCCTCAGCCCCTCGGGCGCGGCCTCCGCGAGCGCTTTGGCAATGACCGACATGAGCGCGGCACGGGCATCGTCGAAACCCTGGTAGAACCAGGCGTCGAACCGGACGACTAGATACTGGTCCGTCTGATTCTTTAGCAGGCTCTCGACAAGGTTGAGCGTGCTGGACTTGCCGATGCCCCATCCGCCAAAGATTCCAAGCGATAGCGGAAGCAGCTGATCGTCGCCTATCATCTCGGCGACCATCTCCGCGACCTCGGAATAGTTCAGGAAGTCGATGTCGGTCTCGGTGTCAGCCCACACGGACCGTCCTCCACTTACTCAAATGTCAACCCCAGGTGGCCGCTTCTCGCCCGCAGAACCGGCAGCAGCAACCGCCATCACCCAAATTGCAACGAACGCCCATCTGTTCGTCGCCGCCCCTTCAGCACGGCCCGCTCTCGCAGGGATATCCATCGCGGTCCCTGTCGAGCCTGTTGAGCCCGCACTGGTTCAGGTAGTAGTTCGCCTCGGCACAGGAATTCATCTGACCGCACGTCCGCTTCAGCCCACAGGTGAACCCCGAGTTCACCTTCCGGCTCTGCCTTGCGGGCGCGGTCGGGGCCTCGGCCTGCGGCACCTCAAACAGCGTCGCCGGACGGGCCGCAGGGGCTGCCCCGGTCGTCGTACGGACTCTCGGCGGCGCCAGCACGGTATCCACCGGCCCCAGGAAGCGCCCGCTAACCCAGCCTAGGCGCCCCTGATACGAAACCTCCATCCACGTCTCTCCATCGATCTCCTGAGCGTCCCCCGTGTGAATCACGATCGTTCCCCGAGGCAGCGGGCCGCCGTAGCGGTCGTAGCCTGTGCCAGGCCCTCGCCGCATATTCAGGGATTGGGCCGTGACCTTCCGGGGCGAGGGTGTCAAGCTACGTGTAAAGTCTACTTTACGAGACGCTGTAGAGGCCGCGGGGGCGGTCGTGTAGGTCGACGGGGCCACGTTCTGGGCCGTGATCGGAGCTGGAGTCGGGGTCGGCGTATACGGCAGCGAAGGAGCATCCGGAGCGGGCGCATAGGTGACGTATCGGGGCGCGGGGGATTGGTCCTCCCCCATGCATTTGCCCAGGACGACGAGAACGATGAGCCCGAGAATGAGGGCTCCGGGTCTGGCCTTGGCCAATGACGCGATCCGAAATGCGCCCCGGAACGATGGGGCTAGTTGACCGGTGCGACGGCGACACCCCCAGCCTCGGCGCAAGCCTGGGCCGGCCTTGCGAGGGTCAGGGTGCCGATCCGGCAGATGACAGCCCCGGAAGCTGCGGTCGGCGTGCCGGGCTCGATCTGCCGGGCCACCGCGGGCGAGGCAACGAGGGTTGGGCCGGTCTGCGGCTCCAGGGTCATGGTCAGCGTGGGGTCGTACTTGTTCAGCGCGCCGGTCGCGTAGTCCACCAATCCGAAATCGAGCGTCAGTGCTCCTGCAACGCCCCATCCGCTGGCCGAAGAAACCAGCGTCACGGTCTTGTCGCGATAGCCGGGCGCCTTGCAGGTGAAGAGAATGTCGTTCCGGCTCTTGTCCACCTTGTAGATGTGCGAGACCGGATCATAGGTCCCCGTTGGGGTACCCTTCCTGGTGCCGCTGCACGAGGCCACGGCGGGCGTGACATCCACCCGGATTTCCTGGCTTGTCCCCTCCGTGATTGATGCGCAACCGGACAGGCTGAGGGCTGCCAGCGCAGCCGTCGACAATCGGTTCATCGAAAGAGTTCCTAAAATGCCGTCAAACTCCTAAGAGGAAAGCAGCATGGAGCCGAAAGCGCAAGGGGCGAACTTCCGCGCCGTCAGTGCCTCCTAGGCGCTCTCAACTCGATCCAACAAGCTGTCC
This sequence comes from Inquilinus limosus DSM 16000, assembly GCF_000423185.1. GTDB lineage: Bacteria > Pseudomonadota > Alphaproteobacteria > DSM-16000 > Inquilinaceae > Inquilinus > Inquilinus limosus. Next base: position 64,384 of record NZ_AUHM01000024.1, read on the forward strand.
AATGCGCGACAATTGCCACTGTCGTGTGATGGCTAAACCTGGGCCATATCGGGCATCATTGGCGCTTCCATGGAAGGAGCATGTGATGCACCGGCAGACCAGAGACAATTTCGACGTCGAGGCCGTGTTGAAGATGATCGCTGCGGGCAGGGCGCCGGAGCAGGGATGGCCATCCCTTGTGGAAGAGGCTGCGCACTTGATTGACCGACTGAACGATCGCTTGGCCGCCGTGCGCCTCGCGGCACGGAAGATCAACGCCGCCGCCGGTGAGTGACGTCGTGAACCAACCTCAGGAGGCGATGCCCAAACCACCGACAGCGCCTGTCATCCCGACCGCCATCGCTGATGCGGCTCAGGGGGCCCTTGAGGGCGCGTACCTGCACGGATTCCTGGCCGGGAAGAGGGCCGGGCGGGAGGAGATCGCGGCATTCCTCCAGCATCGGGCCGGCGCTCTCCGACGTTCCGGCAAGCATGCTGCGGCGGACGAGCTGGTGCAGATCTCGGTCGACGCTCTCTCAGCTCCTTCGGCGTGACTGGCGTAATCCACCGCAAAGCCGCGTCAGTCGTCTGCCAACAGCTTGCCGGTGAAGTTCCCCTGCCACAGGCTCGAATGCCGGCGGTAGCCGCGGGCCGTGCGCGCGTCCTTCCACCGACCGTGCTCCATCGCCGCCTCGAGCGGCACGCCCTTGCGGTCGGCCGCCGTCATCATGCCGGCGCGCAGGCTGTGCCCGGAAAACTCCCCCTCGGCCAGCCCGGTCCCCTTGATCACCCGCTTGACCAGGCGGGCGACGGTCTTGGGGTCGATCGGCTGCAGCCGGCCGTCCATCCCATAGGTCAGGTGGCCGCCGCGGTCGATCCGGCAGAACAGCGGCCCCGGCGCGTCGCCGCGGGCCGCTAGCCAGGCCGAGACCGCGGTCACGGCGCAGAGCGGCGATCGCGGCACCGCCTGGATGCCGACCTCCTCGCCGCAGCGCTCCTGGTCGGTCTTGGAGCCGGCGACGAACAGGACCAGGCCCTCGGGCGTGAAGGTGAGGTCCCGGAGATCGAAGCTGGCGAGCTCCGAGCGGCGGAACCCGCCGGCGAAGCCGGTCAGCAGCAGCGCCCGGTCGCGCAGGCAGCGTTTCGGCGCCGGCGCCGTCTCGGGGTCGAGCAGCAGCAGCACCGCGCGCAGATTCTCCTCGAGCAGCGCCGCCTTCTTCGCCGGCCGGGCGCCTTTGGTCCGACGCAGGCCTTGGACGAACTCCGGGAAGAACCCGTCGTCGAGATGCAGCGGATGGCCGAGCCGGCGCCGGATCGCCAGCACGGCGGCGCGCCGCAGCTCGATGGTCGACAGCGACCGGGTCTCGGACAGCGCGGTCAGGTGCATCGCCAGCCAGGAGGCGTCGGCGACGGGCCCGGCAGAGCCCGCGGCTCCGGCAGAGCCCGCGGCTCCGGTCGGGTCGAGGCCGAAGCCGAGGCACCATTCGCTCCACTGCCGCCAGGCGGAGGCGTAGGCCTGCCGGGTGTTGGCGGAGAGCGAGGCCTCGACCAGCTCGTCGGCGCGTCCGGCGAGGCGGCGGATTTCGGCCTTCTGGTCGTCGGTCAGGTGGCCGAGCGCCGCGGGCACCGGCAGCGCGGCCGCCGACGACCCTTCCCACTGGTCGATCACAGCGGGGGCATCTGGCATTCATCCCCTCCCCGGCGGATGGGGCGCCTGGCCGAGCAGCTGTCGTAGCTCCTCGGCCGCGCGATCATCCCAGACCACGGCTCGATGGATGGCCACCTGAATGGCGCGCCTGGATCCGCCCAGCAGCGCCAAGCGGAGACGCGTGTCGTCGGCGTGGTCGCGCAGGAACCGCTCCGGCCGCTCCTGGTAGCGCCGCAGTGTCGCCGCGCGCGGCGTCATCGTTGGCCGCCCAGGAACGCGGCAGCCTGTCGGAAGCCGCCGTCCTTCAAGCGCTGGACCGCTTCGCCTCGGGCCTGGCGAAACGCGGCCGCGATGTCCCGCGCCAGAGCGTTCGCCTTCGGGTGCCCGTCAACATGGTTTCGCTCGATCAGGGCTTCAGCGACACGGTCAAACTCGTCAGCCATGTGATGGTCCTTTGATCGTGCCGAGCATGCCATATCCGCCGAGGAAGCCGGGCCTCGCGTCGTCCGGCACCGCGACCCGGTGATGCTCCAGCATCAGCGACCGGAACCGCTGCCACTCGCCCTCCCCCGTGGGCCCGTGGGTGCAGGCCAGGCACTGGCTGGTCTCGGCCAGGGCCCGGTCGGCAGGATGGTGGACGTCGATGCCGAGCCGGCCGAAGCGGCCGATGCAGTGGCCGGTCGCGTCGTTGACCCAGACGGCGTGAGCGCCGGTGAGGATCTCGTGGTCGCTCATGCCGACCCGCCCCGCTCTGCGATGTTCGCCGCCGGCGAAGCCTGGCGGCGCTCGGCGAGGCCGGCCTCGTAGCCGCGGCGGAACGCGTCGAGCCGGCCGGAAACCCACAAAGCCGCCCAGTTCGGCGTCAGGCCCGCCGCGGCGAAGTGCCGTCCGCTGTCATAGGCGGTTCGGATTTTCATGATCAGCATGTCCCCTCCCCTCCCGATCAGTCCGGATCGCGGCAGGCGGCGAGCACGGGGTCATCAGGGTCGACGCCGTTGGCGATCGCCATCGCCCGGTAGCTGGCGTGCAGCGGGTACGGGCTGTCGATCTCGCCGCGCCGCAGGCGCCCGGCCCGGGCGGCGAGCCGGGCGCCGAGATTGTGGGTGGCGCCGCGCATGACGAAGCCGGCGCAGCCGAACTCGCCGCCTTCGGGGCTCTTGTGGCAGGCGAACTGGGCGACGGCCATGTCGTAGGCGGTCGCCGCCAGGTCGCGGAACCGCTCGGCCGCGAACTGGCCCCGCGCCACGTCGGTGCGCCAGGGGCATTCGGCGCAAGGCCGGGTCTGGTAGGTCTTCATGCCGTGGGTGCCGTCAGCTCGCATCCGGTGCCGCCAGGGCCCAGGAGATCGGATTGCCCTCGACCACGCGCCGGACCGCCTTGGCCGCTTCCAGCCGCAGCAGCGCGGCCCGGACCTTCGGCGTCTTCTCCTTCACCCCGTAGGCGATGTCGGCGGTCCACATCGCGCCTTCGCGATGGTGCCGCCGGAGATAGGCCAAGATCCGGTCCTGCAGCTCAGACGACATTCGCATCCTCCTGCCTTGCGCGGCGCGTGCTCGGGCGCCGCGGCCCGGTCTCCACTGCGGCGACCGCGCCGTTGGCGAGGGCCACCATTGCGGCCGCGGCTGCGGCCGCCTGCACGGCGGCCGTGCCGCCGGTGCCGGGCGGGCACAGCCGCAGCACGCGGCGGCCGCGGGCATCGCGGATCACGGTGCCGAGGCTGCGGCCGTCCGGGCCGAAGCAGGCGGGCGCGTCGGCCTCGGCCCGCCACGGCGGCTCGGTTGCGTCGGGTCTCGCCATCATCGCCCTCCTGTCGCCGTCCCCCGGCCCCTGCCGGCGAGTCTACCCGACGGCGGCGCGCCGCCACAAGCCTGCCAACGCCCGATAAGCCCCCTTGCCGGGCATAGGATATTTACTAACTCAAAGAAAACGCTGTCCTTTTACTTAAGATATTAAGCTCTCGCTGGCACCGAAGATGTAAATAGCGCCCCGTCCGCGGGGTGGGCGTCGCGTCCTTGTAGGCCTGCCCGGGCCGGGCGCAACCCCTCGCCTGGGCTCGGGGCCTTCCACTGCGTTTCAGCCTCCGGTGCGCCCGGCCCTTGTGGGCGGGCCTCCCGGCCGCTCTTCGCCGCCCACCCCGCTTGGCCGGGGACGGGCGGGTTGGAGAGCCAAGGGAGAGGCCCGATGCCTGCTGTCGAACGCTGCTCGGAACCCGACCGGCCGTCCCTCTATGCCGAGGTCACCGGCCGCATCGTGCATGAACTGGAGCAGGGCCGGGTGCCCTGGGTCCAGCCCTGGGGCCGGAGCCCCTGCCCGCTCGGCCTGCCCCGCAACGCCGCCACCGGGCGCCGGTATTCCGGCATCAACATCCTGATCCTGTGGGACGCCGCCGTGGCTTGCGGCTTCCCCTCGCAGAACTGGCTGACCTACCGGCAGGCCGTGGAGCTGGGCGGCCATGTCCGCAAGGGCGAGCGCGGCACCACGGTCGTCTATGCCGACCGCTTCGTGCCGCAAGCCGAGCGCGAGCGCGCCGAGGCCGAGGACGACGAGCCCGCGGGCGTGCCGTTCCTCAAGCGCTTCACCGTCTTCAACGCAGCCCAGTGCGAGGGCCTGCCCGAGCGGGTCGGCAGCGCCGTGCCGATGGTGCCGGACGACGCCATCGTGCCCGAGGCCGATGCCCTGATCGAAGCGACCGGCGCCGACATCCGCATCGGCGGCGACCGCGCCCTTTATGTGCCTTCGGAGGACTTCATCCGGGTGCCGCCGCGCGCGTCCTTCTTCGCGCCGATCAACTGGTACCGCACCTGCTTCCACGAGCTCGGCCACTGGACCGGCCATCCCTCGCGCCTCGCCCGCGACTTCTCCGGCGCCTACGGCTCGGTCGCCTATGGCCGCGAGGAGCTCGTCGCCGAGATGGCCAGCGCCTTCGTCTGCGCCTCGCTCGGCATCGTCCCGACCGTCCGCCATGCCGACTACCTCGGCGCCTGGCTCGAGCTTCTGCGCGAGGACACGCGCGCGATCTTCCGCGCCGCCAGCCACGCCAGCCGGGCCGCCGACTTCATCCTGGAGACGGCGCCATGCTCCTGATCCCCGATCCCCTGCGCGAGCGGCTCGCCGCCAACTTCCGGGCCGGTCCCGAGCACGATCCGGTACCGGTGGTGAAGCTCTATGCCCCCTGGGGCGTCGCCTGCTGGTTGCTGACCGAGCTGATGGAGGACGGCGACACCCTCTTCGGCCTGTGCGATCTCGGCTTCGGCTGCCCCGAACTCGGTTATGTCAGCTGGGCCGAGCTGGAGGCCCTGCGCGGCCCCTTGGGCCTTGGCATCCGCCGCGACGAGCGCTTCGCGCCGGCCCGCCCGCTCTCGGTCTATGCCGGCGCCGCCCGGCTCTGGGGCCGCATCGTCGAGGACGACGTCCTGCTCGCCGATGCCGCCCGCCACCTCACCCCGCTTCCGCCCGCTCCGGGCGGTTGAGCCTGCGCCACCCGGCGCAGCCCGGCCCCGCCCGGCGATCTTGCCGGATGGACGGACGGGGCCGGTTCACCCATCCCTCATGAGAAGGATGAGCCACCATGGAACTGCTCCACATCCCGCTCGGCAAGCTGTATCCGTCGCCCCTCAACATGCGGCACGGCAAGGCCGAGCCCGATGTCTCCGACCTCCTGCCCCTGATCCGGGCGCGCGGCATCCTGGTGCCGCTGCTGGTCCGGCCGGACGGCGAGCGCTACGAGATCATCGCCGGCCGGCGGCGCTACTTCGCCGCCCGGATGGTCGAAGAGGAGGCAGGCGAGATCGAGCCCCTGCCCTGCGGCGTGCTGGCGCCGGGCGACGATGCCGCCGCCATCGAGGCCTCGATGATCGAGAACATGGCCCGCCTCGATCCCGACGAGTCGAGTAGAGATAGCGCGCCGCGTCGGCTTGCGCCGATCGGTCTCGCTATCCCCCTCGCCGAACCGGACGTGCGAGTTTTCCCGCATCCGGCTCTCCATGGGCGGCTGTTGCCGCGGTGCCCGCAAGGGCGGTGCTCAACGTGTTGAACGATGGCCAGAAGTCATTCGCGCCAGGTAGCGCGAACGCGATCCGGTCCCTGTTCCAGCCGTTCGAGATCCTGATGCCACGCAGTGCGTAGCGGGCTGTCCCGCCGTCTTGGAACCTCCGCATCCAGACTCCCTCATCACCCCAACGCCCCCGCGAGGCCGGGGCGGTTCCGCGGAACCGCCGCCGCAGCACGTGGGAGGACGTTCTGGGGTGCTTCTTCTTGAGCCAGATGAAGAGGCGCCGCCAGAGCCAGTGATCGAGTTTGGCGAACTCGCCGCGGGCTCCGACGGCATAGCGGTAGTAGGTCCGCCATCCCGTGACGATCGGGTTGAGTTCCCGGAGAAGGTCGGACAGCGACCGGCTGGTCGTCGCCCGCGTGGTCATGGCCTTGATGCGTCGGCGGATCGCCTGTGCCTTGTCGACGGGAATCTTACCCTTTCCGACCGGCCGATCAGCGAGCGCCGACCGCTCCAGGACCACTCGATAGCCGAGGAAGGTGAAGCCCTCCTCGACTGCCGTGACCAAGGTCTTCTCCAGGGACAGCTCCATGCGAAGCTCCTCCTCGAGGAACCTCGCCAGCCGCTCCCGTTCGGCCTCCGCATCATCTTGCGACCCCGCGACCAGGATCACGAAGTCGTCCGCGTATCGAACCAGGTAGAACGTTGGCTGGCCGCGCTTCCAGTCTCGGTTGCGCTGCCAGACCGCTCGCCTGAGATCGTCACGCGGAGCGGGCGTCCAGCGCCGGTAACGCTCATCGAGCGCCGTCAGGTAGACGTTCGCCAGGAGAGGCGAGATTACACCTCCCTGCGGCGTCCCCGTCACCGGGTGCCGGACCATGCCTTCGGCCAGGATACCAGCCTTCAGGAACACGCCGATCAGACGCAGGACCTTGCGGTCCCTGATCCTTCGTCGGACCCGCTCCATCAGCAGGTGATGGTCGATGGCATCGAAGCATCCCTTGATGTCGCCTTCGACGACGTAGCGCACGCGTGTGCGCCCCGCCCGCGTCGGCTGGAGTTGGCCTCGAATCGAGGCTATCGCATCATGGGTGCTCCGCCCGCGTCGGAACCCGTATGAGGTCGGGTAGAAGTCCGCCTCGAAGATGGGCTCCAGGACGTGCATGAGGACCATCTGCACCAGACGATCCTTGAGCGTGGGAATGCCCAGCGGTCGGAACTTTCCCGGCTTGCCCGGTTTCGGAATCAACCGCTCCCGGACAGGTTTGGGCCGGTAGGTTCCAGCGCGGAGTTCCTCTCGGATGCCCTCGAGGTACGCCGCGACACCGCCGGGCCGCCCTTCGACTTTGCGCCGCGTCAGCCCGTCAACTCCCGGTGTGTTGCTGCCCGCACTGCGGGTCAGCTTCCTCCAGGCGAAGGCGAGCGTTCGACGATCGCAGATCACGTTGAACAAGTCGGCGAATCCCTTGTCGGGGTCCGCGTGACTCCACCGGTACAGCTTGCGCTGCATGTCGAGGATGAACTCGGTATTCACCGAGCCGGGCATACGCCCTCCTCCTGCTGGCCAGCTGACCCCACTGTCCCCCTTCGCCGTGTGAGCGGCTTTCCCGCCCTCTGACTACTACGAGGACTCCGCCCCCTGCCGCCGCGATCACCGGTCGCCTCGATCATCCCTCGCCCGGAGGCTGGGGAGACGGTGACAGGGTTCCCAGGTTCCGTTTGCTTCCCCTCGTCCGCTGTAGGCGCCGACTTTACCCCGTGTGGAATCCGATCCCTGGTCACCGCAGACTGGACCAGAAACTGACCGACGCTGCGCGCCAGCCCCTGGACCGCAACGTCATCAGTGCGGCCCAGCTCTCCACCGGCCTTGCGGCCGGCCCACCCACTTCCGCGTTGGTGGAGTTCGTGCTCTTCCGGGGCTTCAAGCATCGGTTCGGTTGCCCTCGCCATGACGGACTCGCTGGCCGGCCCGCTCAGGAGGGCGGAAGTCCTCCCGCGGCTGGCTTTGACGGGTTCTGCTGATGTATGGCTCCCCGGAGGCACCCGGTTCACCTCACCCATCTGCTTCTCCTCGCGCACTGCGGCGCACTCGGTTCGGGGTCTTCCACCCCGCAGGGATGCAAACAGCCAGGTGGCTCCCACACCACCATCCTGGCGCACGATGACGCAGCACGAGGCATTCACGAGACTGGTCAAGGAGGGCCGCAGCGTGGCCCAGATCGCCGCCACCTTCGGCCTCACCGAGGTGATGGTGAAGCAGCGCCTCGCCCTCGGCAACCTGCTGCCGCGGCTGCGCGACCTCTACCGCCGGCAGGAGATCGATGCCGAGACCATCCGGCACCTGACCATAGCGTCCAAGGCCCGGCAGCGCGAATGGCTGGCCCTCTACGACGACCCGAAGCAATGGGCGCCGACCGGCATCCAGGCCAAGCGCTGGATCCTCGGCGGGCAGGCGATCCCGGTCTCGGCGGCGCTGTTTCCGCCCGACGAGTACCCCGGCAAGATCCTCTCCGACCTGTTCCGGGAGGAGCGCTACTTCGCCGATCCGGAGGCCTTCTGGCCGCTCCAGAATGCGGCCATCGCCGCCAAGTGCGAGGCGCTCCTCGCCGCCGGCTGGGCCGGGGTCGAGGTGCTGGAGGCGGGCAAGCCTTTCGCGGAATGGGAGCACGAGCGGGTGCCGAAGGCGAAGGGCGGCAACGTCTTCGTCACGGTCTCGCATCAGGGCGAGGTCGAGCTGCATGAGGGCTGGGTCAGCCGCAAGGAGGCCCGCAAGCTCCGGCCGAAGCAGGACAGCGGGAGGCCCGAGCCGGCGGCGCGGCCGGAGGACAGCCGGGCGCTCAAGCGCTATCTCGACCTGCACCGGCATGCCGCCGTGCCGGGGGGCGCTGCTCGGCCATCCGGGCACGGCGCTGCGGCTGCTGCTGGCGCATGTCATCGCGCCCTCGGGCCGCTGGCAGGTCGAGCGCGAGGGCCAGGAGGCGCCCAGCGAAGCCGTCGCCGCAAGCCTTGCCAGCAGCACCTCGGAGGCGGCGTTCGGCGCCGAGCGCCGGGAAGTGCTGGAGCGGCTCGGCCGCGCCGAGGACGAGGCGCTCGTCGCTGGGCATTATGCCGGTGATGACGCCACCGCCGCCGCCTTCGAGGCCTGATGGCGCTCCCGGACGAGGAGGTGATGTGCGTCCTCGCCGTCGCCATCGGCGAGACCTTGATGGCCGGCGCTGCCGTCGTCGATGCCGTCGCCGCCAGGCTCGGCATCCGCATGGCCGAGCTCTGGCAGGCCGACGACGCCTTCTTCGATCTCGTCCGCGACCGCGAGGTGGTGGACGCGATGCTGGCCGAGGTCGCCGGCCGGGCCGTGGCAGACGCGAACCTCTCGGCGACGCTCTAGGCTCGCCGCGGCATCGTCCGCGACTGCCTCGCCGGCGCCAACGGACGGGCCAGGGTCGAGGGCTGGACGCCGGCCTGGATGGAATTCCCGGCGCGGTCCTACACCGCTCGCGGCGCCCTCGCCTGAGGCCGTAGCAGCAGGGGCGGCGCCGCCGTCCCTGCCCTTCCCGAAGCCGCTCCTGCCCCGCGCGGGAGCGGTCTTTGCCGTCCCCTGTTGCCGGCCGGCGAGGCTGCCGTGGCCCGTGCCGGCATGGTGTCTCCGCTGTCCGGCCGGGGCCGGTCCCGCCGCGCTGTCGTTGGACCTGCGGGCGGCGCCGGCCGGTCCGAAACCCTCCCGACCGGTTTTCTCCCCGCCGCCTCCGGCGGCTCCTCGCGCCCGCTCCGCTCCACAAAACCGGTCCGTCCGGGTCCTCCGCTGCCGCTCCGGCCCTCCGGGTGCGGGCCGCCCGCCGCGCCCGCGACGGTCCGCCATCGCGGCGGGACAGGCCCCCGCGACATCACAGAAGGAGACACGCCATGCCCGCGATCGGTCACGTCACCAAGCTCGCCACCGGCGGCTACAAGGGCCAGGTCAAGACCCTCTCCATCCGCGCCGAGATCGACATCGTCCCGAACACGGCGAAGTCCGGCGACACCCAGCCCGACTTCCGCGTCCTCACCCAGGGCGTCGAGATCGGTGCCGGCTGGGTCCGCACCGGCGAGGCCTCCGGCAAGCCCTATGTCAGCCTGTCGCTGGCCGCTCCCGAGTTCGGTCCCCGCAAGCTCTACGCCAATCTCGGCCGCGCTGCCGGACAGGACGATCCCGATGTCTTCGCCCTGATCTGGAACCCGGCCGACTAGTCTCAGCCCGGCCGCCCTCGCACCTCGCGGGGGCGGCTCTGTCATCCGCGGCTGTCAAGCAACACGAACCTTTCCGCACCGGGCCACGACCGGGAATGGCATGGGCGCAGCCGCGGGGAAGCAGCCCGCCGGAGTGCCCCGGCTTCAGCCATCATCGGCGCGTGAATAGCTCCCGGAATGCCGCCTCGGCCTCGCGCAGCCCCTCATCGGTCAGCACCACCGACTGCGCCTTGTTCGCCGGATTCGCGATCAGCCCATTGCGGAACAGCCGGTCCGTCGCGCCCCAGTCGAAGCTCTTCCACGCCCGGCGCTCGGCATGCAGCGTCAGCCACATCAGACCGAGCACCGCCCGGTCGATCTTCTCGGTGTCGATCTCCATCCGCCGATCTCCTCGATCGGCCCGGCGGCGGCGACGCCTCCCTGATGCGGGAGAGCTCGTGTCCCCTGAGGGGGCCCTGGCGGCACCGCCGGTGACATGTTGCTTCGTCTCGGCCTTCCCATCCTACCAGCCGGAAGCGGAGCCTCCGTCAAGGAGGCGCGGTCCCCCCGAGATGCTCCGCATCTCGGCTCCCCCGCGCCCCGCTCCGCGGCGCCTCCGGCGTCCCTGACGGAGCCTCCGCCGGCTGCTCCTGACAGACGTCCTCGACGAGGAGGACGGCTCATAACGGAGGATCCGATGCTCCCTTCCGACCATCCACACGCGTCGTTCGACCGCTTTCCCAAGCTCGTCCATGACCTCGAGATCGAGTTCGGACCCGACGGACTCGACGCCGTGGTCGAGCGCTTCGTCGAGGCCGAGCTGGGCGAGTTCGTCTGGGACGGCCGCATCGCGGAACGCGATCTCGGCTCCTACGAGAACGAGGATGACGACGAGTTCGGAGGCTCGGGTCTAGTGGGGATCCTGAGCGTCTTCCGCGGCCGATATCGCGTCGCGACCTGCGTCGTCGACCGCGCCCGGCGGCTTCAGATGATGCTCGTCATCAATGATTTCGACGACCTGGAGAGCGCCGATAACGCGTTCAGAAGCGGCGCTTGAGAGGCCGATTCGACGCCTCGGAGAGCGGTCGATCGGCCCGGCCGCTCTCCGGCTTCGAAGGCCGGCAGATCGATAGATTGGATTTGAGGGATCGCAGACGGGCGGGCTCGAGGTGGCTGGGGACGGGAGAGTCGGCGGGTCCGATTAAGACGGCAAGATAAAGCGCCGGCACACGCCGGCGCCTAAGTCTTTGTCTACACATCTTTTTTCATGGTGCCATGGCCGTTCGGCAGTGGGCCATTCTGGCACCATGCACTCCGCGGGCTTGCCGCGGCCACCGCGCTAGCCGCCGCTGTCGAGCGCTGGCTGGACCCATCCGGACGCCCGCTCCAGCATCGGTGTCGCGCGGGCACCGTTGGCGGCATCGAGCGCTGGGTATCCGATGGCGGCGATGTGGGAATTGATGCGCCTCGTGTCGCGCAGGATGTCCAGATGGAGCGAACTGGTCTCGATGCTTTCGAGACGGCCCTCGCGCAGCCGGAGGAAGTGCGTCTCGGTGGCGTGGCGTTCGAGCTCGCGGAACACCTCCTTCTCGGCGATCAGCCTGGCAGCCGTATGGGCATCGCCGGTCATGAACACAGAGACGGCGAGCTTCAGGTTCGCCAGCAGCCGCTCGCACATGGCGCGGATCTCCTCGGTGCCCTCCGCCGAGAAGGCCAAGCGGAAGCGGACCCTCTTGGCCGCCAGCTCCATCAGGTTCTTGTCGATGATGTCGCCGATGTGCTCGAGGTTGATGGCGAAGCTGAGCACGTCGGAATAGCGGCGGCCAGCCTCGTCATCGAAACCGTCGCGGCTGATCCTCGTCAGGTACAGCTTGATCGCGCGGTGCAGGCCGTCGACGCCATCGTCCATGCGGCTGATCTCGGTAACGCGCCTGCGATCGTCGGCCTGGAGGGCCTCGACCACGCCGCGCAGCATGGCCTCGACGATGTCGGCCATGCGCAGGGTCTCCCGGGCGGCGTTGGCCAAGGCGAGGTGCGGGTCGGACAGGGCGCCGTCGTCGAGATGGAGCGGCGCGCCCGGGTCCTGAAGGTTCTCCGGCCGGTCTGGCAGCAGCCATTCCAGCAGCCTTGCCGTCGCCGGCAGGGCGATGAAGAAGGGGATGGCGAGCACGAGATTGAAGGCGGTGTGGACATTGGCGGCCAGGCGCGCCGGGTCGGGGTCGAGCCGGAGCAGCAGGTCGGCGATCGGAGCGGCGAGCGGCAGGGCGACGGCGACGCCTATGGCGCGGGTCAGGAGATTGCCGACCGGCAGCCGGCGATGGACCGGGTTGCCACCGCCGGCGCCTTCCAGCACCGGGTTGATCGCGCTGCCGAGATTGGCGCCGACAACTAGTGCGACCACCGCCGCCTGCTCGATCACCCCGGCCCCGGCGAGCGACATCACCAGCAGCACGACCGCGACGGAGGAATGGGCGGCCCACGCCAGGCCGGCCGCGATCAGAACGCCGAGCGCCGGGGCCGAGGCGACGAGGCCGAAGACCGCCCGGACCGACGGCACCTCGGCTGCCGGTTCGATCGCCACCACCAGCAGGTGCAACGCCAGGAGGATCAGCCCGAGACCGATCCAGACCCGGCCGAGATCGCGGCTGCGGGTACGGCCGCTGCGCTTGAAGGCGACGACACCGACCAGGATCAGGATCGGCGCGACCAGGGAGATTTTGAAGGACAGGATCTGCACGATCAGGGTGGTGCCGACATTGGCGCCGAGCATCACTCCAAGCGCCGGAGCCAGGCCGATCACGCCGGAGGCGACGAACGACGTCGCCATCAGCCCGGTGGCGGTGCTGCTCTGCAGCGCGGCGGTCACCCCGAGCCCGACCAGGAAGGCGTTGAGGCGGTAGCGCAGGCTCCGGCCCAGCACCCGGCGCAGGTCCGAGCCGAAGGCCCGCATCACCCCAGTCGAGACCATGTGCACGCCCCACAGCAGCAGCGCGACATAGCCGGCGAGAGTGAGGAGTATCAGCGCGCCGGTCATGCGGCCGTCGAGGGCAAGGCGGGTCTCCTAGGTGGCGGAGATTGCAGAAGGTGTCGACCCTAGGACCAGAGTGCTCGCGCCGTCCGGCTCGCAGTCGTCATGAGAATGACGAATTCGGGACATTGGATTGATTGCGGATGGACTCAGGCCTCGTGCCGCTCCGCTCGCGTGAGCTGAGGTCATCCCGAGCGGGCCTTCATGAAACAGACAGATTATTCCAATGATCTTGCCGATCGTGACCCGGATGCCCTTGCCGTCGTCGGTTCGGCGATCGCTTCCGGAGAGCGCCATTTCCGGCCATCGACCTGGCGCACCAGTACCGGACGTCACCCAAATTCATCGGATTCGGCCGGTTCCCGCCAAGCCGACCCAGTGAGCCTGATCCAAAACCGGCCATCGCACTCGGCTCCGTGAAGCGGACATGGCCGGCTGCGGCTCATACCGGTTATTGGCATGGTGTCCCAGAAGCGGCGGAGCTGAACAAGGCTTCAAGATCGGGCGCGAGAGATCTCAGGGGTTCGAAGGCGGTTGTCTAAAGCGCGTTGATCCAGGCGGTCACCGCGGCGTTCACGTCGTCTTTGCGGTCCTGCATGATCCAATGACCGGCGTCGGGCCATACGTCGACTTTCGACCTCGGGTGCGAGAACCACGGCCGCATACGGTCGGCTTGGACCGGATCACGACACAGGTGGTAGAAGGGCACCGTCAAGCTTCTGCAGAATATCGCGCTCGCCTCTCCTACGCCTATCTGGTCTGCTCCGAAGAAGAGCGGACCGAAGGACTCGCGCACGACGTGCGGTGGCACCCCCTGCAAGCGTCTCGTGTGCCAGCGTTTGTATGCCGGATCGGTCGCGGGGTCGTAGACGAGCTGAAACAGGGCCGGGACCACCACCCCGGGATCGTTGACGTTCAGATCATGAGCAGTCTTCCCGAAGAATTGCGCTGCATCGCTGGAAAAGCCGAGCGCACCGTCGACGGACACAACGGCGTCGACCATGTCAGGTCGCTTGGCGGCGAGACGGGCAGCGATCTGTCCACCCATCGAATGCCCCACAATGATGAACGTCTGGCCGGGATATCTGGTCGAGATCAACGCCTCGATGTCGGCAATGTAATCAGCGGGCGTGTAGGCGCCTGACGGCATGACCTCGGACCTGCCGTGCCCCCGCAGGTCGACCGCGACGACACGGTAATTGCTCTCGAACAACGGCAGCTGCCAGCTCCAATCGTGGGAGTCGCACGTCCAGCCGTGCAGAAGCATCACATTCTTGCCTGTGCCTGCCTCCGTGGCGAAGAGCTTTGCCGTGGAGCCGACCGCCGCGTAAGCCCGGCCGTGACCCTGCGTGCCCGCAACCGCCGCCGCGCCGGCGAGCGTCAGCATCCCGCGCCGGGACAGATCGTACCGCCTTGCTTCCATTCGGATCCTCCGTGGTGCTTGAGCCCGCCGACCGGCTCCCTCCATCGGTTTGGGTGATTCAGATCTTGAGCTCAGAGCGATCGAGTTGCCGCAAAAGTATACATCGGATATCTACGGTCAATTACGCACCGCGAAGTGCGCAGGTATACAGAGGGATATCGGGATGACGTGCCAAGTTGATGCGGTGTTCTTTGCGGACTGCGCCGCACGCTCCTTCTTCGATCAGGTCGCCAACAAGTGGTCGGTGATGATCCTCACCCTGCTCAGCGAGAAGCCGACCCGCTTCAATGAGATCAGGCGGAGGCTGGAAGGCGTCACGCACAAGGCGTTGGCGCAGGCGTTGCGACGTCTGGAGCGCAACGGGCTGATCGCTCGCCAGGTGCTCGCCACCTCGCCAGTCGCGGTCGAATACTCAATCACGGACCTCGGGCGCACCCTGCAGGGCCCGTTTGGAGCAGTGTACGAGTGGGCGATCAACCATTTGCACGAGATCGAGCGGGCGCAACAAACCTATGACGGACGGGCGGGCCGGTGAGTCCACTTGGCCTCGGTGACGAGAGCGCCAAAAGCAGTCGCCACGCCGGTATCTCGACACCGGACGTGGCTAAAACTCCGGGCGCCTGGCCTCGTGTCGCCCAACTCGGGTTACGAAGCGTGCCCGAAACCGGTCGCCACAGCCGGCTCCTAAGGCCGCCGCCGGCGCCAACGGCCTGAGGCGTCGTCAGTCCGGCGCGCGGCCGGAGACAATCGGCCTCTGGTACCAACGATTCACCCCATCTGGACCTACCCAGCGGCGGCATCAAGGATCAAAGTCCCGTCCGTTCGATGTCGGTCCACTGTTCTCCAGATCGCGGTCGCGGCGCCTGACGCCGCAGTTCTGTGGTCGTCTCTAGCGTCCTGTTCATGGCCACGTCGGCGTATCTCCTTTTTCTGTGAATACGAAACGGAGTATTGCCATGACCCAATTCTTCTACATCCGCTCCCTGCAGTCGCCCAATTACGTTCTGAACGGGCAGGGCGGCAACCCGGTCGCGGGCCAGGCCATCATCACCTGGACCCAGGTGGAGGGGTTGATCGGGGGGTACAACGAGCTCTGGATCCTGCAGAATCAGCAGATGGAGGTCGGGCCGAACACGAAGACGTCCAGCTTCCAGATGCCGCAATACTACATCGCCTCGGCCTCCAGCCCCGATCTCGTCTTCGATCTCGGGCCGGATATCAACGGCTCGCCCTCCGTCGTCCTGGCGACGAAGGTGGCCGGCAAGGCCAGCCAGATCTGGTCCCTGCAGCCCGGGACGATCTCGGATGAGGCCACGGCCGGCGTGCTCGTCAATACTTCGAACGGACAGGCCCTGACCGCCAGCGGCACGTATCAGGGGGCCCAGCTCGTGACCTCCGCCCTGCCGAACCCGGTCACCTCCGGCTATGCCTGGCAGATCGAGCCCTGCGCCGTGCCGGTCAACCAGCCGACGACCATCCAGTGCATGCAGTTCGGGCTGCAGTCGCCGCAGGTGATCACGATCTCGCAGGTCGGGACGTTCGACGCCCCGAACGGGTCCCTCTCCGTCGCCCCGATCGTCCCGCCGACCAAGGGCAAGCCGACTTGGCCCGCCAACGCGATCTGGGTCTACACCCTCGACGGCCTGATCGTGAGCAGCGATAATCCGCAGCTCGCCCTCACCTGGTGCAGCAACGGCATCTACGCGCTACCGCGGCAGCCCGCGGGTTACAACAGCCTGCAGCAATGGATCGTCACGGCCGCTCCGGCCGAGTGGTCCGACGGCAACGACACGTACAAATATTCGCGGCTGACCATCTCGCCCTACTCCCAGCCGGATCGGTATCTGATGCTGAACCAGTGGGGCGGCCTGGCCATCCAGGCCTATGACGGTGGCGCGGCCGCCAACGGGTCGATGTACTGGGCCAATGGCAGCGGCTATCCGCTGGAAAGCATCATGGCCCAGCCGCCGCTGCCGTTCCCCACGGGGCCGAGCGACAACGACCAATACGCGCAGAGCTACAGCTACATCAGCGCCAACGTGAATCCGCAGGCCAAGGCGACCGCCGGGATCCGCGCCTATTACACTACCTCCAACCAGCAGGAGCTGGGCATCTGGCGCTCTCAGGTCTCGACGATGCAGATGCCGTCCTCCATCACTGACCCCGCTGCCTGGGCGGCGGTGGTCAAGCAGCTGGATCTCGAGCTCTCCATTGCCGCGGCGATCCAGGGCAATTACGCGGTCATGTCGAACCTGGCCGATCAGATGGAAGGCACCATCAAGAGCAGCGTCAACGACCTGTCGGCGCTGATCGGTCACTCGCTCGGCACGGCGACCGGGAGCCTCGCCACGCTGGGCGAAGGGCTGGTGCTGGCCGGCGTCAACCTGATCCCCGACCTCGGCGGTGCGATCGCGACCCTGATGCAGACCGGGCTGAACCTCGCGACCGGAAACGGCGGCATCAAGGTCACCAAGTTCGAGATGGCCGTGGCCGATCTCCAGACCAGTGTCAACAACACCTTCGCCGCGCTGCAGGCGGCCATCGCCCAGCAGCAGACGGCCATCCTCTCCGACTGGGGGAAGATGCAGGCGCTGAACCAGCTGGTCACGCTGCCCACCTGGCACCCCAACACGCTGTACCTGTCCGATGATGCGACGATCGCGTCCGCCGAAGCTGTCGGTTACGGCGCGCAGCTCGCGATCCTCCAGTATCTGATGCCCGCCGGCTTCCAGATCTGGCGCTGGTACAACATGTCCGGCTCGGTCTCGCAAAGCCTGCCGCCGAACGCGCCCGGCTACGCCCAGTATCGGGAGAACCTGCCGGGCGGGGTGTTCAACCTCTACATGGTTGCCGGCGGCTCATACGGCGACGATGGCGGGCACAACAGCTCGTATTACCCAAGCCAGGCGGTCATGAACCGGATCTGGGAGCTCGGCACGCAGCCCGCCAATTTCTTCAACCGCTGCAACGGCTGGGACAATTTCACCGTCCAGTCGCGCGATGTCGGCGGCCAGTGGATCGCCGATGGTGAGGACAACCCGATGCGCGGCGGGTGGTGCAACCTGCTGCTCGGGACGATCCAGAACTGCACCCCGAACCAGCTCTCGGTCCGGGTGTCAACGAACCACGACTGCGCTCTCTCGTGGAACACGGACACGGTCACCGTCGGGCCGTGGGGGCTCGTGACCTATGCCCTTCGTGTTGGCAATCACGACGACACCAGCGCCAATATCTATGTCTACGATCCGACCTATTCATCATCCAACGAGGTGCTGGAGTTCGAGATGGTCGGCGGTCAGGGCAGCTGCTACATGAACGGGCCCTACACCACGCAAGACAACTACAACCTGACGCCCCAATCGAAGAACGGCCATACCTACGACGCGAACAGCGGGCCGCCGGACGAGCTCACGGTCTGGGTCGTGCAGGGCTAGAACAGGCAGCGGGGCGCCGGTCGATTTCCGATCGGCGCCTTGCGCTTAGCGGACGAGCGTCTCGCATCGCCCCGTCGCCGAGCGTGCCGGTGAGGGGACGCCGAGGTTCTGATGGATCACAGCTTCGGCACTGCTCCCAAGGAGTTTCGAAAGCCTCCGATCGTCAGCAACGCACGAACCGGCCCCGGGGCCGAGGTCCGCTTTCGGGGCTCGATGAGGCGACGGGCAATGTCCGGTTCGGAGGAGTCCGACAGGACTTCGGGCGTCAGCAATGGGGACGATCCAGCCAGTTGACGCCGTTCGCCGAACCCGGGAGAGCGGCAGCCAGATGGCGCCGCTCTCAATGCGCTTACGACTTCGCAGTCGCGGCCCTGTGTGCGCGCGGTGCCCTGGAGGGCTTCGGTGCAGCGGCAACCGGCTGCGGCGGCGCATTGCCGCGCCGAGTGCCGAGTCCGATCGCTTTGGCGATGGTGCTGCGCTGCTGGGCGTAGCCCGGCGCCACCATCGGGTACTCCGCCGGCAGACCCCAGCGCTCGCTATACTGGTCCGGTCATATTGTAAGCTGACGCCAGGTGCCGCTTCAGCATCTTCAGCTTCTTGCCGTCCTCAAGACAGACAATGAAGTCGCGGGTCACCGACTTCTTGATCGGCACGGCCGGTTGGGGCGGCTCCTTCACCGGCTAGACAGATTCTCCGAGGCCACTGAGAGCGTTGTAGACCTGATCGATCAGCGCCGGCAGATCGTTCACCGCAACATTATTGTGAGCCAGATGCGCTGCAACAATCTGCACGGTCAACTTTCGCGTCTTGTCTGCCGTACCCAGTTGCAAGCCGACGGCTGCATCTCCCGGCATTTCTATACTCCGTTGAAATCGCCGCACGACTGTTATCGCAGCCGTGCAGCAAGTCCAGGATTTTCGAAAGCTCCTACGGGTTGTTTACGCTTGAGCCGCGTATCTCGCGGACGACAGCTTCGATCAAGTGGATCTTTTGTCGTCACGTGGACACCACACTGTCAGGCAGCTTCCCGAGGCGCTGGAGATCGGCCAGGACGGAGTGTAAGGGCGGCCACGGGACCTCCTCGTCGTCGCAGCGGGACTGGCCTATCGAGAGCATCATGGCAAGCTTGGCGGCGGGACCGGCCAGAGTGCTGGCAGGAACCTGCCACACAGTCGGTGAGAGCGTCCCAGCGGTCCCAGGCGAGGTTCACACGCTCTTCCACGGGGCCGAGCCCGATCGCCGCCGCGGCCATCTCCCAGCGTCGCCGGTGCGCTCGAACTCGCGGTGCAGCCTTTGCCGAAGCTCCTCCGTTCCCGGCAGGTATTCGAGCAGCTCGTCAATCTCGGCGGGCTCGCAGGCCGAGACCGGCTCGGCCTGGCCCGGCACCGGGACGAGCACGCGCGGCACTCCGACAGTGCGGAGTAGGACCCCTTCCTTCTTCTGCCAGTCGTCCTGTCAAGCGTCCAGCTCGGCATGAAGAGCCCGCCATTCCCGGAAGAGGCCGAGGACGGGATCGGAGCTAGCGCCGTGGCATCGGGCGTCGGCCGCGGAGATCGGCAGGATGGTGGCGCCGCCGAGCAAGGCGCGGCGGCTGAGCGCAGGCAAAGTCGTGTTATCGTCGGAATCAGCCATGATCCGGCTCCTGGCAAGCTGGATTGTGGTTAGGCTGGGGTGTTGGCGCATCCCGCCCAGCTTCTGTTTGCATCAAATTCGCACATATGCTAATTTGATGCAACCTCGAATGCGCGCAGATTGAGGCGAGCACGTTGCCCTGTATGATCGCGCGCATGACGATTACTGCTGCTCAAGTGCGCGCTGCACGCGCCCTGCTCAATCTCACGCAAAGGGAGCTCGCGGAGCGTTCGAAGGTCAGTCATCGCACAATCGTCCATCTCGAGGCCGATGAACGTCAGCCGGTTCCGGCCACTCTCTCTGCCATTCGGCAGGCCTTGGAGGCGGCCGGTGTCATCTTCATCGACGAGAATGGTGAGGGCGCAGGGGTGCGGCTGAAGAAGCCAAAGCCCCGCGGGTAGGGACGTTTGCACCGCTAGGTGCGCGCCCTTCCCGCCCCGGTCGGCCTCGGCGCATTGATCCGCCGGCTCCGTGGGCGCAGCTCTGTTCCGCAGGGAGCCACTGGCATGGAGCGGAGAAATGCTTGAGGTGATGGATCACTGCCGAGATGGCGGCTTGGCTGTCATTCAGAGACTCGGATTCGTCGCGGAGGCCACATGAGCGAGCGTCGCGTTGAGATCGTGGCGCGTTTGCCTCTTGTGCTCGGGTTGCCGGCGCCGGAGGCGGCGGCCGCTGTCGGCATCAGTTCTTCGAAATTCAAGGAAATGGTCCTCGACAAGCGTATGCCGCGCCCGCGCAGGATCGACGGCAGGCTCGTCTGGGACGTCGACGAGCTGCGCGACGCGTTCAAGGCCCTGCCGCATGAGGGCGGCGACGATGAAGAGGACACTTGGGCCGACTTCCGATGACGACGGTGCGGCTGCGTTACATCAACCGGTTCAGGGACCGGCACGGCAAGGAGCGGCACTACTTCCGTCCGCCCGGCGGCGTCGCGGTTCCGCTGCCGGGGAGGCCCGGCTCGCCGGAATATCTTGCCGCCTACTATGAGGCGGCCAAGCACTTCGCCCCTAAAGAGCCGGGCAAGAAGACACGCGGCAAGCCAGGCACGTTCGAGCGGCTGGCATTCGAGTACTACAACACGACTGCGTTCAAGATGCAGAAGCCCGACACCCGGCGCGCCGTTCGCGGGATCATCGATGCTTTCATCAAGGAGCATGGCCACCGGCTCGTGGCACAGATGCGTTATGAAGACGCCGAGAAAATTATCTCGGGGAAAGCCGCAACGCCGGCCGCCGCGAACAATCTGCTGAAGCGTCTCCGCGCCCTGATGAAGCTGGCGATTCGGTTGAAGTGGCGGACGGACGATCCGACGCGGGAAATCGCATTCTTCCCGTCCGGCACCTTCCACACCTGGACCGAGGAGGAGTTGGCGGCCTACGAACGGCGGTGGCCGGTCGGGACGATGGAGCGGACCGCCTTCGCCCTTGCGCTCCACACCGGCCAGCGCAAGAGCGACATCGTGAAGATGCGGTGGAGCGACTACAACGAGACCGCCGGCACGATCACGCTCACACAAAAGAAGACGGACCAGGAGGCCAAGGACGAGAGCATCGTCATCCCGATCCATCCCCAGCTCCAGGAGGCGCTCCGGACCACGCCGCGCCGCCACGGGGTGATCCTCACGACGCGGTACGGACAGCCGTTCACATCGAACGGGTTCGGCAACTGGATGGCTGACAAGATTGGCGCCTCGGGCGTGCCGGATCGCTGCGTCCTCCACGGTCTCCGGAAGGCGGCCGCACGCCGGCTCGCCGAAGCCGGATGCAGCACGATGGAGATCATGTCGATCACCGGCCACAAGTCGATCAAGGAAGTCGAGCGCTATGTGGCCGCAGCCCGGCAGAAGCTCCTCGCGAAGGCCGCCGTGATCAAGATGACCGAGCATCTGGCGGACACGGAGTTACAAACCTCGCCGGCCAAATCTACAAACCCTTTTACAAATCAAATATTTAGCACTGGGGATGGTGAGCCGGGTGGGACTCGAACCCACGACCAGGGGCTTAAAAGGCCTCTGCTCTACCGACTGAGCTACCGGCTCACACCGCCGGCCCGGAGCGCTTCCGGGCGGGCGGGGCGCACATTAGGGAGGGGGCGCACGGCGGTCAACACCGCAAGGCGTGATAATGGCGCTATTCCGCCACCAACCCCTTGCGGGCGAACTGTTCGGTCAGGCGCTTGGCCACCAGCGGGCTGACGAAGGGGGCGATGTCGCCGCCCAGCCGCCCGATCTCCTTGACGAAGCGGGAGGAGATGAACTGGTAGCGGTCCGACGCCATCAGGAACACCGTCTCGATCACCGGATTGATCTTGGCGTTCATGCCGGCCATCTGGAACTCGTACTCGAAATCCGAGACGGCGCGCAGGCCGCGCACCACCATGGTGGCGCCGACCGAGGCGGCGAAGTTCATCAGCAGGACATCGAAGGAGCGGACCTCGATCGAGATCCCCTGGGCCACCAGGGGGGCGACGTCGGCCCGCACCAGTTCCACCCGCTCGTCGGTCGAGAACAGCGGGCCCTTGCCGTCGTTGCGGGCGACGGCGACGACCAGATGGTCGACGATCCGCGTCGCCCGCTGGATGATGTCCATATGGCCCTTGGTGATGGGATCGAAGGTGCCGGGATAGACCCCGATGCGCGCCTTGGACATCCGTGCGGCCTTTCTTATGCGCTGTCGCCGCCGGACGCGGCGCCGTCCTGTTGCTCACCCGCGGCATCGCCGGATGCCTCGACCCCGTCCTCGACCGCCTCGTCGCCCTCGCCATTGGTACCGTTCTCCTCCGGCACCGAGGCGACGGAGACGACGCGCTCGCCCTCGGCGACGTTGAAGAGCCGCACGCCCATGGTCTTGCGGGCCGCGATCCGGACATCCGAGACCGGGCAGCGGATCAGCTGGCCGCCATCGGTGACCAGGATGATCTCCTGGCTCGGCGAGATCGGGAAGCAGGCGGTCACGGCGCTGTTCTTCTCGCCCATCGCCATGGTCCAGATGCCCTTCCCGCCCCGGCCGGTGATCCGGTAGCCATAGGCGGAACTGAGCTTGCCGAAGCCTTCCTCGCTGACCGTCAGGATGAACTCCTCGCCCGCCTCGAGCTCGGCGAAGCGGGCCGGGTCGAGGTCGTGCTCCTCCACCGGCTGCTGGTCGGCGCCGTCGGTCTCCTCGCCCTCGGCGCGACGCATCGCATTGGCCATGCGCAGGTAGTTGGCGCGCTCGTCCGGCGAGGCGTCGAGATGGTGCAGGATCGAGATCGAGATGACGTTGTCGCCATCCGCCAGGCGGATGCCGCGCACGCCGGTCGAATCGCGGCCCTTGAACACGCGGACATCGGTGACCGGGAAGCGGATGCACATGCCGGTGTGCGTGGCCAGCAGCACGTCCTGGTCGTCGCTGCAGACCTTGACGCCGATCAGGCTGTCGCCTTCGTCCAGCTTCATCGCGATCTTGCCGTTGCGATTGATGCTGGTGAAGTCGGCCAGGCTGTTGCGGCGGACATTGCCGCTGGCCGTGGCGAACATGACGTAGAGCTGGTCCCAGGTGCTCTCATCCTCCGGCAGCGGCATGACGGTGGAGATGGTCTCGCCCTGCTGCAGCGGCAGCATGTTGACCATCGCCTTGCCGCGCGACTGCGGCGTGCCGATCGGCAGACGGTAGACCTTCAGCTTGTAGACGATGCCGCGGCTGGAGAAGAACAGCATCGGCGTGTGGGTGTTGGCGACGAAGAGGTCGGAGACGAAATCCTCCTCCTTCGTCGCCATGCCGCTGCGGCCCTTGCCGCCGCGGCGCTGCGCCCGGTAGGTCGACAGCGGCACGCGCTTGATGTAGCCGCCGTTGGAGACGGTGACGACCATGTCCTCGCGCTGGATCAGGTCCTCGATGTCGGCCTCGAATTCGAGGTCGAGGATCTCGGTCTTGCGCGGGGTGGCGAACTGCTCCTTCATCTCGGCCAGCTCGCCGCGCATGATCTCCAGCAGCTTCTCGCGGCTCGACAGGATCGCGAGGTATTCCTGGATCTCGGCGACGATGGCGCGCAGATCGTCGCCGATCTTGTCGCGCTCGAGGCCGGTCAGCCGGTGCAGGCGCAGGTCGAGGATGGCGCGGGCCTGGGCCTCGGACAGGCGGTAGGTGTCGTCCTCGCCCAGCGGATGGCCGGGTTCGTCGACCAGCCGGATCAGCGGCGCGATCTCGCCCGCCGGCCAGGCCCTGGCCATCAGCTCCTCGCGCGCCGTCTGCGGGTCGGGCGCGCGGCGGATCAGCTCGATCACCTCGTCGATGTTGACGACGGCGGTGGCGAGGCCGACCAGGACATGCGCCCGTTCGCGGGCGCGGCCCAGCAAGTAGCGCGTGCGCCGGGTGATCACCTCCTCGCGGAAGGCGACGAAGGCGTCGATGATCTGCTTCAGGTTCAGCAGCTCGGGCCGGCCGCCGTGCAGCGCCAGCATGTTGACGCCGAAGGAGGTCTGCAGCGGGGTCGAGCGGTAGAGCTGGTTCAGCACCACATCGGCGCTGGCGTCGCGCTTCAGCTCGACGACGATGCGCACGCCGTCGCGGTCGCTCTCGTCGCGCAGCTCGGAGATGCCCTCGACCGTCTTGTCGTTGACGACCTCGGCGATCCGCTCCATCAGCCGCGACTTGTTCACCTGATACGGGATCTCGGTGAAGATGATCGCTTCGCGGTCCTTGCGGATCTCCTCGATGTTCGACCGGGCCCGCATCACCACGCTGCCGCGGCCGGTGGCGACGGCCGAACGGATGCCGGAGCGGCCGAGGATCAGGGCGCCGGTCGGGAAGTCCGGCCCCGGCACGATCTGGTTCAGCTCCTCGATCGTGATGCCCGGGTTCTCGATCGTGGCGAGGCAGGCGTCGATCACCTCGCCCAGATTGTGCGGCGGGATGTTGGTGGCCATGCCGACGGCGATGCCGCCGGCGCCGTTGACCAGGAGATTCGGGAAGCGCGACGGCAGCACCGTCGGCTCGGACTGGGTCTCGTCGTAATTCGGCTGGAACTCGACCGTATCCTTGTCGATGTCGTCCAGCATCGCCTCGGCGGCCTTGGCCAGACGCGCCTCGGTGTAGCGCATCGCCGCCGGCGGGTCGCCGTCCATCGAGCCGAAATTGCCCTGCCCCTGGATCAGCGGCAGCCGCATCGAGAAGTCCTGCGCCATGCGCACCATGGCGTCGTAGATCGCGGTGTCGCCATGGGGGTGATACTTACCCATGACGTCGCCGACGACGCGGGCCGACTTCTTGAACGGCTTGGTCGAATCGTAGCCGCCCTCCTTCATCGCGAAGAGGATGCGGCGATGCACCGGCTTGAGGCCGTCGCGCACATCCGGCAGGGCGCGGGAGACGATCACGCTCATGGCGTAATCGAGGTAGGAGCGTCGCATCTCCTCCTCGATCGTCACCGGGGTGATGTCGAGGTGCGGCGGCGTGGGCGAACGTTCGGTCAAAGCACTGTCCGGGCTGGCAAAAGGACGCGCCCGGTCAGCCTGCCGGGCGCGGCGACGCTAGCACGTTTCCGCACCTGCGAACAATCAGGCGACGGCGCCCGCTGTCGCGGTGCGGGCGTCGCTGCGCGCCAGGAGGTGAAAGCGCCAGGCCAGGAGCCCGACCGAGACGACGCTGGCGATCAGAATCGCCTCGAACAGCCCGACGGCGCCGCGCCCGAGATGGACCCCGAGCAGCCAGCCCAGCGGGGTCATCACCAGGACGTAGGAGATGGTGTGCAGCAGCGTCGGCACCACCACGTCGCCGCGGCCGCGCAGGGCGTTGGCCATCACCACCTGGCCGCCATCGACCAGCAGGATGAAGGTCGAGACCAGGACCACCGGGATCAGCAGCGGGATCAGCGCCGGGTCGCTGGTGTAGGCCTCGGAGATCGGCCGGGCGAAGAGCCACAGCACGGCCCCGAGCAGCACCATCACGACGCTGTTGACGCCGAGACCGACCCAGCCGGCCAGCACCATGTCCTTGAGGTCGCGCCGGCCATGGGCGATGCCGACCCGGACCGCGGTGGCCGAGGCGAGGCCGAGCGCCACCATGAAGATCAGGGCGATCAGGTTGAGCCCGATCGAATAGGCGGCGAGCGGCAATGTGCCGAGCAGCCCGGCGAAGAAGGTCAGCGCGGTGAAGGCGCCCGATTCGATGAAGATGCTGAGGCCGCCGCCATAGCCGAGCTGGCGCTGCTTGGCCCAGTCGCGCCAACGCCAGCCCTGCCAGCGGCGGATGCCGTAGGCGTCGCGGTCGCGCATCAGCCAGACATAGGCGACCAGGCTGGCCGCCAGGAACACGCGCGAGGCGGTGCTGGCCCAGGCCGCGCCCAAAGCCCCGAGCTCCGGCAGGCCGGCGACGCCGAACACCAGCAGCCAGTTGACCAGCGCGTTCAGGATGTTGGCGACGATCATCGCGATCATGCCCGGCACCGGCCGCTTCAGCCCCTCGAGGAAGAAGGCGGTGACGGTGTAGATGACCGCGGCCGGCATGCCCCAGCCGAGCACGATGGCGATGTCGGCGCCGGCCTTCGACAGCTCCGGCGTCTGACCGGTCAGGACCAGCAGCGGCTCGATGAAATGGCTCAGCACGGCCAGCACCAGGCCGATGGCGCCGCCATAGATCAGCGCCCGGTGCCAGACCGCGCCGCACTCCTCCGGCCGGCCGCGGCCGAGGGCGTTGGCGGTCATCACCAGCGTGCCAATGACGAGGCCGGTCGAGGTGCCGATCATGGCGCCGATCGGGGCGTTGGCGATCGACAGATGGGCCAGGTCGGCGCTGCCGTAGCGGCCGACGAACAGCGTGTCGACCAGCGCCATCAGGATCAGCCCGGCGCGGGCGACGATCACTGGCAGCGCCAGCCGCAGCAGCTCATGGACATGTCGCCGGACCCGGGCGCGCATCCAGCTTTCGCCCGGCCGGATCGGAACCTGGTACATCGCGGCGCCTCTCCTCCCTCGGAGCGGCACATTAGCAGCACGGCGGGGCGGAGATCAGGCAGCCGAACGCCGGTCTGCCATGCGCCTGCCGAAGCGACGGCGAAAGCATGCTTTAAATATTTTGCAAGAATTGTCCAAAATAATACTTAAAATAGAATACTACATTCAGCAATGACTCAGCCAATTCTTTATTGCAAGATTTCGATATCGCATATCCGTGGAGATTTTAAATGGATCGCTCCAGCAGCACAGTCGAATATGCGCTCGGTCATTCCGAGGCCGAAATCCGGAGGCTGATGCTGCAGGCCGCGGTGCTGCGGCCGATCACCGAACGCCTGTTGCATGCCGCAGGGCTGCGGCCGGGAATGCGGGTGCTCGACCTCGGCTGCGGAGCCGGCGACGTCTCGCTGCTGGCGGCGGAGATCGTCGGGCCGACGGGTGCGGTGATCGGCATCGACCGCAGCGCCGAGGTCCTGAGCGTCGCCCGGGCCCGCGCCGCGGCGGCAGGCCTGGACCATGCCGCCTTCATCGAGACGGACATCGATGATTTCGCGGTCGGGGAGCCGTTTGACGCCGTCCTCGGGCGCTATGTCCTGATCCATCAGCCGGAGCCGACCGAGACGATCCGCCGGGCCGCCGCGCAGCTGCGGCCCGGCGGCATTGCCGCCTTCCATGAGATCGCCCTGCACAACGACTGCGAGTCGCTGCCGCCCGTGCCGCTGTGGCAGGACACCGCGCGCGTGCTCTTCGACGCCTTCCGGATGCTCCTACCCCATCCCGACATCGCCGGCCGGCTGATCCATGCCTTCGCCGAGGCCGGGCTGCCGACGCCCCGGCTGTTCAGCGAAAACCCCGTGGGTTGTGGCGAGGATTCGCCGCTGTATGCCTGGATGGCGGAGTCGGTGCGCAGCGGCCTGCCCCTCATTCAACGATCGGGGCTGGCAGACGCCGGGGCGATCGGGATCGAGACGCTGGAGGACCGGCTGCGGCAGGCGGCCGTGGCAGCCAGCAGCCAACTCGTGATCTCGGCGCAGATCTGCGCGTGGAGCTGCAAGCCGTAGCGGCTTCGCCGCCTCCTTTCGGGACGCTATGCTGCTGGGATCGCAGGCCGATCGGACCACACCATGATCACCCTCGCCGCGCTCGCCCTCTTCGCCGTGCCCGTCGCCCTCGCCGCCCTGGTTCCCGGACCCGCGCAGACGGCGCTGGTGGCGCGAGTGCTGTCGCGCGGCGCCGGCGAGGCCCTACCCTTCGTCCTCGGCATGGTCGCCGGCAACGCCCTCTGGCTGGCCGCCGCAGTGTTCGGCCTGTCGGCGCTGGCCCTGGCCTATGAGCCCGTCTTCATTGCGGTGAAATGGGCCGGCATCGTCTATCTGGCGGTCCTGGCCTGGAAGCTTTGGCGCGCCCCGGCGGCGGAGCCGGAAGCGGCGCCGCGGCGGGCCGGCGGCTTCCTGGGCGGGGCGGCGCTGACGCTCGGCAACCCGAAGGCGGTGGTGTTCTTCGGCGCCGTGCTGCCGCAGGTGCTGGACCTGACCACGCTGGACGCGACCGGCATCGCCGCGGTTTTCGCGGTGCAGATCGGCATCGACCTCCTGGTCCAGTCGGCCTATGTGCTGGGCGCGGCCCGTGCGCGGCGTTTCTTCCTGTCGCCGCACCGGCTGCGCCTGGCCAACCGCTCCGCCGCCGCGATGATGGCAGGGTCTGCCGCGCTGATCGCCAGCCGCAGCTGATCTCAGGCCGGGATCGGCGCGCCGGTTCGCTCGACCGTCCGGGCCTCGCCCTCCAGCAGCCGGCGCTCGGCCGCGAACAGGGCGGCGATCGCCTCCTTGGCCCGGGCGACGCGGGGCGAGCGCCCGACATCCTGGTGCACGATCAGGCGGTAGCGGTGCTCCATCGCCGGCACCAGCGGCGACACCCGCGCCAGATCCGGATGCGCATCGCCGACGAAGCAGGGGATCAGCGCCAGCCCGGCGCCGGACAGCAGGGCCGACAGCATCAGGTCGGTGGTGGTCAGACGCAGGATCCCGGTGTTTCCGGCCGATGCGAGCTGCCGGTCGAGCGGGTAGCCGTCGACGTCGCTGCCGACCCGCACCCGCTCGCTGTCATAGATCACCCAGTCGCAGGCGCCGAAGCGCGCCTCGGTCCAGGCCTCCGGATGCCGGTCGACATAGGCCCGCGCACCGTAGACGGCATAGGCGGATCGGGCCACGAGGCGGGAGCGCAGGCCCGGCTGGTCCGGCACGGAGGCGTAGACGCCGAGATGCACCGAATCGTCGCCCAGATCCGGCAGCTGCCGTTCGAAATCGACCGCCAGATCGATGCCGGGCAGCGCCTCACGCAGCCGCGGCAGCCTTTCGGCCAGGAAGCGGCTGATCCAGCCGCCGGAGGCGACCCGCACCAGCCCGGTGCCCGGATCGGCCTGGACCCGCGCCTCGCGCTCCAGCGCCGCCGCCGCTTCCGCCATGGCGCGCAGATGCGGCAGCAGCGCCTCCCCGGCCGCGGTCGGGCGATAGCCCTCGGCCCGGCGCTCGAACAGGATCAGCCCCAGCCGCTCCTCCAGCGCCTGGACCCGGCGGCCGATCGTGGGTTGACTGAGGCCGAGACGCCGCGCCGCCGCCGACAGGCTGCCGGTCTCGGCCACCGCATGGATCACCCGCAGATCGTCCCAATCGGTCACGGCCCCGCCCCTGCATGCTGAACGGAAACGTAGAGGCCCTCTTCGACATTGTCGAATGGCGTACGTCAGCGTTCACGCCCATTCTCCCTCCGCGACCGCTTCGATGCGTCGGCCCGGCTATCTCTCCTGACAGGATGTTGTCAGGAGGAGTGGCGTAGTCTTCCACCATCGCCTCGGGGTCGCCGGGGCCGGAGATGGAGGAACCGATGGCCGTGCTGACGGAAGTGGTGCTGTACCGGGCCAAGCCCGGCGCCGCGGCCGAGACGGTCGTCACGGTGTCCGACGCCACCGGCCCGGTGATCACCGGCCGCTACGGCATCGACACGGCGCCGCCGCCGGTGCCGAAGGCCGCCGCCTGCCCCGTCGCAATGGCTTCGAGGAGATCGACATGAGCACCCACGTCCTGCGCCTGCCGCTGCGCCAGCGCCCCGCCGGCCTGCTGGGGCGGATCTGGCGTCACATCACCGGCGGATCGACGACCCCGGCCGCGCGGCCGGGCCGGCTGCGGCCGGAGACGCTGAGCGACGCCGCCCGCCGCGACCTCGGTTTGCCGCTTGACACGGATCACGACGCCGCGACCGCTCGCATCGGCCTCATGGCCATGGCCACGCGGACCCTCCTGTGATGCCCAGGAGCGGCTATCGACCTGCCACCGCTACTCCGCCACCTTGACCAGGAGCTTGCCGAAGTTCTCGCCGCGGAACAGGCGCAGGAAGGTCCGCGGCGCGTTCTCCAGCCCTTCGGCCACGTCCTCGCGGTAGCGGATCCTGCCCTCGCGGATCCAGCCAGAGACGTCGCGCAGGAAGGCGGCATGCTGGTCGGCGAAGTCGCCGACGATGAAGCCGCGGAGGGTCAGGCGCTTCGACAGCACGTCGCGCATCACCGCCGGCACCAGGTTCGGCCCCGGCGGCAGGCCGGTGGCGTTGTACTGGGCGATCAGGCCGCAGACCGGGATACGGGCGAAGGGGTTCAGCAGCGGCCACACCGCCTCCCACACCGCGCCGCCGACATTCTCGAAATAGACGTCGATCCCGTCCGGCACGGCGGCGCGCAGCCGCTCGGCGAAATCCGGCGCGCGGTGGTCGACCGCGGCGTCGAAGCCGAGCTCGTCGACCAGATGGGCGCATTTGCGCTCGCCGCCGGCGATGCCGACCGCCCGCGCGCCCTTGATCTTCGCGATCTGCCCGACCACCGAGCCGACGGCGCCCGAGGCGGCTGAGACCACGACCGTCTCGCCCGGCTTCGGCCGGCCGATGGTGAGGAGGCCGGTATAGGCCGTCATCCCCGGCATGCCGAGCACGCCGAGCGCGGTCGAGACCGGCGCCAGCGCCGGGTCGACCTTGCGCAAGCCCGCGCCGTCGGACAGGGCGTAGTCCTGCCAGCCGGTGCGGCCTTCGACGATGTCGCCCGGGGCGAAGCCGGGATGGTTCGAGGCGACGACGCGGCCGACCGCGCCGCCGACCATGACCTGGCCGATCTCGACCGGCGCCGCATAGGATTTCGCGTCGCTCATGCGGCCGCGCATATAGGGGTCGAGCGACAGCCACAACGTGCGGACCAGCAGCTGGCCGGGCCCGGGCACCGGCACCGCCTCCTCGACCAAGCGGAAATCCGTGTCCTTCGGCTCCCCGACCGGCCGCGCGGCCAGCAGGATCCGGCGATTCACATCGGTGCTCATGACGGGCTCCCTTCTGCGGATGGTCGGGAGCTAAGCACTATTGTCGCGCGAGATGAAGGGGTTCGCTTTAATTGACAGAATTCGTCAGCTAAAATCGATAAAGGCTCACGCCCCGCGGATGAAGACGGTGACGGTGACCGCGAGCAGGCCGACCGCGAGCGCCGGGCCGAAGGGCCGCATCTCGCGCCAGCGGACGCCGCGCCAGGGGGCCATGGCCAGGGTGGCCAGCAACGCCACCAGGCTGGCGACGATCAGCACGATCAGGCTGCCCTGCAGCCCGACCCAGAGGCTGGCGGCGGTCAGGAACTTCAGGTCGCCCCAGCCGATGCGGGCATGCCGGTCGATCTTCTGCATCAGCCAGGCGGTGCCGGCGAGGAGCAGGAAGGTGAGCACGGCGACGCCGAGCGACAGGCCGAGCGTCTGCAGCGTCGGGCTGCGGACCAGGGCCTGGGCCAGCCCGCCCGCGGCCAGCGCCAGGTTGCAGACATTGGGGATCCGGCTCTCGCGCAGATCGATCAGCACGATCGGCAGCAGCAGCAGGACCAGAAGGCCGAGGAAGATGAAGTCGAGACCGGCCATCAATATCCGCCATTGGCGACGGTCGCGGTGGCCGTCGGATTGGAGAGCGGCAGCACGATCAGGGAGTCATCGTCCCCGCTGTCGCCCTGAAGGCCAGAGGCCGCGTTGCGCGCAGCCTGGTCGTAAGTCACCGTCACCTCGAACAGGCGCGGGTCGGAGTCCGAGGCCTTGGCATCGACCGTCCAGCCGGTGTCGCCCAGGATCGGCCCATAGGCGGCGAGGACGGCCTCGGCGGTGCTGGTCGCGAGTTCCCGGCGCTCATCCAGATCCATGCCGGCGACGGAGGCGCGGGCGCCTTCTGCAGCCGCCTGATTGACGGCGAGCCAGGTGCCGAAATGGATCCCGAAGATGATGATGCCGAAGAGCAGAATGATGAAGACCGGGGCGACCAGGGCGAATTCGACCGCGGCCAGCCCGCTCTCGTCGGAGAAGGCGGCGGGCCGCCGACGGCCCGCCACTCGAGTTGCACGTGCGAAGAAGATCATGGCTGTTCCCATGAACTCGTTGAGTCCGGCGCGAAAGGACCTCCGGCTTACGGGGTGCCCTGCTCTCCCGTAATCGCTTTGCTCATGTCCTCAATGGCGGTTTTGATATCGCTTCCTAGCGTAGACGCCGCCGTCGCAATGCCGACCGCGACCAGAGCTCCGAGGATGGCGTATTCGACAGCCGAAATGCCCTGCTCGTCCCGAGCGATCTGGCGCGCCTTCTTGAAGAATTTCCGCAACATGATGTGACCTCCTGAAACAACCGGGATCAACTCCTTCCCGCCAACGGCCCCGGCGCCGCAGGCAGTGTCCCCTCATCGGATCAGCACGGGCACGCCGCAGCGCACGCCGGTGACGACGACATCCATGACGCCCAGGCGGATGCCCAGGGCGGCGAGCAGGTTGTCGACCAGCGGATCGAGGAGTCCCTTGATCACGGGGTCGAGAAGCTGGTGCAGGGCACCGACCGTCTTGCCGAGCGCCTCGGGAGCGACCGGGATCAGGCAGAGGCCGCCGAGGCTGACGACGCAGGCGCTGAGCTGCAGGTTGGCTTTTCCAGTGGCCGGATCGACGCCGCCCAGGCTGGCGAGGAGATTGTCGACCATGCCGGCGCTGGCGACCGACTGCGCCACGTGGTTGTCGATGTCCTCCCGGTCGAAGACCAGATCCTGATACGCACCGCTCCCGAGCTCGACCTTCGCCCGGCCGTTGATCCGCACAAGACCGATGATCCCCAGCACGCCGACATCGACGAGCGCTGCGGGTTGGATGTCATTGACCGAGATCTCATGGTCGAAATTCTTCATCAGGCCGGGCGGCAGCGTGCCGATATAGGCCTTGGCCACGCCGCTCTTGGCTGCGACGGTGACGGTGGTTTCCTTGGCCGGCTCTATCCCGCAGGAGATGTCCTTCAGCACGGCATCGCCTTCGCCGGCTTCGACATAGAGCGGCAATTGGACGCCCTGGCCGAGCAGACCGAACAGGTCGAGCAGCTGAAGCTTGAGCTGCAGCCGCACCTGTGCGGTGTGGACTCGCATCCCTTCCGGCCCGAAGGCGAAGGGTGGCGACTGCGGCGGCTCGATCACCGTCGCGGTGATCTGCAGTGACGCGATCCCGGGCAGCCCGACATTGATCGCCGGGATGTAGACGGCGTTGTGCTTGTTGGCCACCTGGACGGCCAGGGTGACGAGCTGGAAGACGTTCAGGTCGGCGGCCAGCGCCGTCGGCGCCGTCGATCCGCCGATCGGGAGATTCTTCCACACCCCGAGATCGATCAGGTCGCCGAGCCTGAGATCGGGATTGCCAACAAGTTGCCCCTGCAGCGCCACCAGCCCCTCGATGGCCTGCAGGCCGAGTCCAGCGATGTTGCCCGCTTTATTCAGGGCATCGATCGCAGCCTGCAGCAGCACGCCGACGCTGACATCGGTCTCCAGCAACCCGTCATATGTGCCCGCCGAGATGTCGGCGTGGATCGCGAGCGCGTCGAGGAAGGTCAGCGCATCGATATTGGTGTTCAGGAGTCCCTGGTAGTGGACCGCTGTGAGCTGGATCTGGGTGCCAAGCACATTGCCCAGGATCGCGTTGAGCAGCGCGCTCTTCTGGGTGTCGACCTCGACCAAGCCGGTCCCGGCCTGGAATCCGGCCTCGTCGATGCGCGCGGCGGTGGCCTGCACGCTGACCTTGTGGAGATTGGGATCTTCTTCGGAACCCGGCGTGCCGCCAATCTGCCCACCGCCATCGTCCTGCAGCAGGGCACGGGACAGAAAGCCCGGCACGGTCGTCTTGGCCGATACCATGACCGCGTTCGCGGCCGGCGGGCTGGTCCCGTCCGGACAGGTAGCGAGGCCCGGCACAAATCGGGCGGAGGGAGCAATGGTGACGTCCGGGCAGTAGGTGCCGAGGGTTGTGGTCTCCAGCGCCTCAGTGTCGAAGCCGTTGCGCTGCAGCAGGTCGCCGGCGATGGCCGAGGCCTCGGCCGGGTTCTGCACGGCCGACAGCGCCGCCATGTCGGCGGCCGCTTGCAGATGCCGGCGCTGGGCGTACCAGAGACCGACATCCGTCGCCAGAGCCGTCGCGCCGATCAGCGGCACCAGCATGAGGGCGGCGAACGGTGCGATCGCGCCCCGGTCGCCGAGGGACGATCGCAGGACGCTGGGCTTCATGGCCTTCCCCCGGATGACCCGTTCATGCCCGATCCGAAGCCGAGATCGGACTCGCCGTAGGAGCGGCCCGCTCCGCTCGGCAACGGCTTGCCGATCTGCTGCATGTAGTTGCGGTAGATCTGCTCCGCCTCGCCCGCGGCGAGACCGCCCTGGCCGGCCGGGCGAAGCCCCTGCTGCTGCGCTCGCAGAACCTGAAGAGTGCGGTTGGACTCGAACCAATCGGGCTGTGCAGCCGGCCGGGCCGGCACCAGCGTCTGCTGCGCCCCCGCCGTGGCGACCGGAAGCAGCAGGAGGGCAGCGCAAAACGCCGACAGGCGGACACTCGTCGAGGCTGATCGCGTCATGGCTGGGTCTCCGAAGCCTGCGCCAAGCGCCGCGGGGCGGTCGCGGAATTGGTGCCGGCAGTGGTCGGCGCCCGGATCTGGGCGCGGGCGGCCTTGACCATCTGCTCGACCGCACGCCGTTCCTTGGCGTCGGCGATCCTGGCGATCATGGATTTCGCGGCATCGCCCTGGCCGGCAACATCGAGGCAGAGGATCAGGTTGTTGCGGACCTGGGCGTTGTCGGGCGCCAGCTCATTGGCCTGGCGCAGCGTGAACAGCGCCTCGTTGTAGGAAGCAACGCGCATCTCGGCGAAGCCGAGATCGTTCAGGTATTTGACGTTGATGGGTTCGCGCCGCACCGCCTCGTGGAACTGCGCCCTGGCCTTGGCCCAGTCGCCGCGCCCGGCAGCGACACGGCCGAGGCCGTCATAGGCCGCCGCCGCCTGGTCACCGGTCAGGAGCTCGCGATAGATCGCCTCGGCCCGGTCGTAGTCCTGGATGTCGAGAAAGGCGTCGGCTCGCAGCACCTGCGCCCGGAGGTCACCCGGATGCCGGTTGTCATAGTCGTCGAGATAGGCGAGTGCGGCCCGCGACTTGCCGCCCTGCCGCAGCTTGTCGACGATGCCGAGATAGAGGTCGCGCGAATTCTCGGCATTGAGCGGCTGCGCCTGCGGCAACTGGTCGGCCGGCGACGGCTCGCGCCGAGGCGCACTGTCGCCACCGAACAGGCTGGAGCAGGCCGACAGCCAGGGCAGCATCACCAATACCGGAAGACGGAGCGCCATCCGCTTCATTTGCCTCCCCCTGACAAGGCCGCGAGAATGGAGACGATGGCCGGCGCGGTGAGCACGATGAACAGGGCCGGCATCAGGAACACGATCATGACCACCGTCATCTGCGTGGTCTTGCGGCCGATGCTCTCGCGGGCGGTCGAGACCCGGCGATCAGAGAATTCGCGCACGAAGTCCTTGAGCGCCGGCCCGAGCTCCGTGCCGTAGAGCAAGGTCTGCTTGAACAGCGATGCGATCTCGCGGATGCCATTGACGGCCAGCCGCTCGGCCCAGCGGTCCAGCGCCTGGTCGTAGCTCATGCCGCGCTGCAGGTCGTCGACCAGGATCCGTACCGACCGGTGGATGTGCGGCATGGCGCCCCCGTCGCCCTGAGCCAGCGCACGGAAGCACTGGTCGAGGCTGACGCCGCTCTCCAGCATCAGCAGCAGGACGTCGAGCACGAAGGGCAACTCGGCACCGATCCGGCGCTGCCGCCTGGCGGCCAGTGAGCGCAGCACCACCTTGGTGGCGATATAGATGACGCCGCCGGCCGCCAACGGATAGAAGCGCGCCAGGCCGGACCAACGCCCCATCAGCCACAGCGCGAGCGCGGTGGCGACAATGGCGGTCACCGCCGCGGCGAAGCGCAACGCGGCGAAGATGATCAGGCCGCGCGGGTCGTAGTAACCGGCCGCACGCAGGGCCTGCAGGATCTCCTCGCGATCCTTCGCGCCGCCGACCAGGATGCGCTCGAACGGCCGCAACCAGCCGACGGCGCCGCCGGCCTCGCCGATCCGGGACTGGTCGGCGATCCCGGTCAGCCGACGCCGCAGCCTCACCTCGCCCACGGTGCCACGCAGGCCGAGGCCCAGGAGGAGCAGGGTCGAACCGGCGGTGAGGGCAAGGATCGCGAATTCGAGGCTGAAGATCGGCATGGCCTAGAACTCCAGCCGCATGATGCGGCGCATCACGAGGATGCCCAGCAACTGCAGCCCGATCGCGATCGCGGCCAGCCGCGGCCCCTGCTCGGCCTCGAGAAAGAACATCACATAGCTCGGCTTGACCATGCCGATCATCGCGGCGGCGAGGATCGGCATCAGGCCGAGGACGATCGCGCTGAACCGGATCTCGGCCGTCGCCGCCTTGAGCTCCCGCCCCACCCGCGCCCGGTCACGCAGGATCTGCACCAGATTGGCCAGCACCGCCGACAGCCGGCCGCCGAAGCGGAAATTGGTCTCGATCGCCGTCGCCAGCATGTACAGCTCGGGTACCCCCAGCCGGGCCGCGAGCCAGGACACCGCCTCCGGGATCGGCGCGCCATTGTTGATGCGGCGAATCATCGGCTGCAAATAGCGCTGCAGCGCCGGCGACGCGTTCTCCGCCGCCCTGAGCATCGCCTGCTGCGTCGAATTGCCGACCATCAGGAGCTGGCGCACGGCGTCGAGGAACATCGGCAGGCCGGCGATGAAGGTGTCGAGGCGCTTGTTGGCCAGGAGCCGCAGGCCGTAGAGGGCGCCGGCCGGAACCGCCACCGCGGCCGCGAATGCCGGAATCGGGCCGAGCAGCCAAGCCAGGACGGCGACGGCAGCGGCCAGCAGAAGACCGCCCCCGACGAATTGGCGCGGCGAGAGCGCCAGATCCGCCTGCGCCAGCCACAGCCGCAGGAATCGCGGCATCCGGGCCGGGGCGGCGGCGCGTCCGGCGGCTGCCGTCTCGCCGGCCGGCTGCAGGTCGCGCAGCGCCTGCAACCGTTCCTGCACCTGCTGCTGGCGGCGGCGTTGCGCCCGCCCGGCCAGCAGGCTGATCCCGGCCATGATAAACAGGGCGAAGACGCCGAACAGGAGAAAGCCGAGGCCGGTCATGGCGATGCCCCCACGGCAGCCCGCAGGTCGGGCACCCCGACCAGGCGATGGGCGTAGAACGGGCGCGCCGAATGGACCCGGAACTCGCCCAGCCCGCTCAGCGGCGGCTGCTCCTCGAAGGTGAAGAGCTGGTTCAGGCTGTAGCTCTCCCCCTCCAGCCCCGTCAGCTCGGACACCGAGGTGACCCGGCGCTTGCCGTTCGCCATGCGGTTGACCTGGACGATGATCTGGATGCTGTTGGCGACGTAGCGCCGGAGGGTTTTCGGATCGCCGTTCAGGCCGCCGAAGCCGAGCAGCATCTCCAGCCGCCCGAAGGCGTCGCGGCTGGAGTTGGCGTGCATCGTCGCCATCGAGCCGTCATGGCCGGTGCTCATCGCCTGCAGCATCTCGACCGCCTCGGCGCCGCGCACCTCGCCCAGGATGATGCGGTCGGGCCGCATCCGCAGCGCGTTGCGCACCAGGTCGCGGGCGGTGATCTCCCGGCTGCCGTCGAGGTTCGGCGGCCGCGTCTCCAGCCGCACCACATGGCTCTGCCGCAGTTGCAGCTCGGCCGCGTCCTCGATCGTGATCAGCCGCTCCTTCTCGTCGATATAGCCGCTGAGCATGTTCAGCAGCGTGGTCTTGCCCGAGCCGGTGCCGCCGCAGATCAGGATGTTGAGGCGCGAGCGCACGGCCGCGGCCAGGAAGCCCATCATCTCCTGGCTCATCGAGCCGAGCCGGACATAGTCCTGCGCGCCCATGGCCTGGACCCGGAACTTGCGGATCGACACCATCGGCCCGTCCAGCGCGATCGGCGGGATCACGATGTTGACCCGCGACCCGTCCGGCAGGCGGGCGTCGACATAGGGCGTCGCCTCGTCCACCCGGCGGCCGATCGGGCTGACGATGCGCTGGATGATGTTCATCAGATGCGCATTGTCGCGGAACCGGACCGGCACCGCAGAGAGCTGGCCGCCGCGCTCGACATAGATCCGGTAGGGACCGTTGACGATCACGTCGTCGATCGACGGGTCCTTCAGCAGCGGCTCGAGCGGGCCAAGGCCGACCACCTCGTTCTGCACCTCGGCGGCCAGCAGCGCCCGCTCGGCCGCGTTCAGGGCCAGCCCCTCCTTGGCGGCGAAGCGGGTGATGGCCTGCTCGATGCCGTCGCGGACCATCGCCGGGCTGGCGGTCTCGGCGGTGATGCCGAGCGCCTCGAGCTGCTCCAGCACCAGGTTGAAGATGGCGAATTTGGTGCGCTGATAGCCGTCGGTCACGCGCAGCTGGGCGGCGGCCGATTCCGGATCCGCCGCAACCTTCACGCCGACGCCGTTGATCAGCCCCGCCATCGCCTGTCCCCTCACGACGTCCGCAGCCGGCCGAACAGGCTGATGCCGCGCGATGCCGGCCGCCGGGCGGCCGCGGCCGGCGCCGCCACGCCCTCGGCGGCCAGCTTCGCCAGCGCCTTGCTGTACTGTGCCCGCGGCTGCTCCAGCACCAGCGGACGGCCGGCATTGAGCGCGTTGACCAGCTCGACCCTGGCGGCCGGCAGCCGCACCGAGCGCTTCAGGTCGAGCGCCTCGCGCATCTGCTCCTCGGTCAGGCCGATCCCCGGCATGTGGTCCTCGACCACCAGGGTGACGCGGTCGAGCACCTGGGGGCTCGGCCCGATCCGGACCAGGAGGTCGCGGCAGGCCTTGACCGCGGTGAACTTCTGCGGCGCGACCAGGTAGATCCGGCCGGCCGCGCGCACGAATTCATCGAGCAGGCCGGGGTGGCGGATGCCGCCGGCATTCAGCACCACCTCGCCGAACAGCGCCCGCAGCACCAGCAGCATCGAGACGATGGCGTCGGGCGCGATGTCGTGCACCTCTTCCCCCGCTACGGCCAGGGGCAGGACATGCAGCCCGGACGCGACGTGATGGCCGAGCGCCGAGGACAGCAGCGTCCGGTCCAGCCGCGACAGATCCTGGACCGCGTCGCGGATGGTGTAGTTGAGCGGCACGTTGAGCGCGGCGCCGGCCTCGCTCGACGGCAGTGCCCCATCGACCAGCAGCGCCCCACCCGCCGCCATGGCCCGCAGCACCGCGAGATTGACCGCGAACAGGCCTTCGCCACCCGGCTGGCCGCTGAGCACCAGGGTCAGCGTGCCGCTGCCACCGGCATCGCCGCGCGGCGTGCCGGCGAGATGCCGGCCGAGCTGCCCGCGCAGCCCCTCGCCGTCGCTGGCCCGGTCCACCACATCCGCGGCCCCGGCGCGGATCACCCGCAGCACCGACCGGGCGTCGGCCTCGTCCCCGAGCACGATGACGGGCGCTTCCGGATCGGCGCCGGCCAGGGTCCGCACCGCCTCGGCGAGCACGGTGCCGAAGCCGTCGACCGGATCGGCGTCGAGCAGGATCAGATCCGGCTTGGCCTTGCCGCACAGCTCCGCCAGCGATGCCGTGTCCGGGGCCGAGCGGATGATGGCGGCCGTCCCTTCCAGGGCGGCGATCAGGCCGGCGGCGAGGGTGGTGTCGGCGGTGGCGGCGACGATCCGGAACATCGGCGGCCTCAGCGCATCAGCCCGTAGGGGGCGAGATGATCCTGCACCTGGTCCACGTTCAGGATCATGTCGCCGACCGTCGGGTTGTATTTGCGGGTGTCCACCCCGGGCAGCGGCGGGATCTGCCCGGGCGACAGCGGCGTGACCAGCCGCGGCGTCGCGACGATGATCAGCTCCTGCCGCTCCTGCTGGTTGTTGGTGCTCTTGAACAGGGCGCCGAGGATCGGGATGTCGCCGAGCCAGGGGAACTTGCTCTCGTTGATCTGGCTGTTGCTGTACATCAGCCCGGCCAGGACGAAGCTCTGGCCGTTGCCCAGCTCGACCGTGGTCGAGGTCGAACGGCGGCGGAAGGCCGGCACGCTGAAGCCCTGGAACTCGAGCGCGTTGGCGAAGTCCAGCTCGCTGACCTCCGGCGCGACCTTGAGCACGATGCGCTTGTCCGACATCACCACCGGCGCGATCTCCAGCTTCACGCCGTATTCGTGGTATTCGATCGTCACCGTGCCGATCGAGGCGCCGCCCTGCGGCACCGGGATCGGCACCTCGCCGCCGGCCAGGAACTCGGCCTGATCGCCGGAGCGGACCAGCAGCGTCGGCTGGGCCAGCAGTTGGGTCAGCCCGGCCTGCGACAGGGCGCTGAGGATGCCGAGAATGCCGTTGCGCGGATCGCCGAGGAACAGGTTGAAGGCGCTGGCCAGCGGCGCCGAGGCCTCGAGCGACAGCCCGGCGCCGTTGAACTCGAAGCTCTGCAGCGAGTTCGGCCCCACGATCGCGCCCTGGAAATCGCTGCCGCCGAGCGCCGCGAAGTTGAAGCCGAGGGCGCGCAGCGTGGTCGCCGACACCGCCGCGAACTGGATGTCGACCGCCACCATCTGGTTGCCGGTGACCCGAGTCAGGTCGACGACGTTGCCGCCGCCATAGGCCCGGGCGATGCTCGACGCCCGAGCGTGGGCGTCGAGATCCGGCACGGTGCCGGACATCACCAGCGTGTCGCCGTCGCGGTTCACCCGCACCCCCTGCAGCCCGGGCTGGCCGCGGATCTGCCGCGCCGGATCGCCGCGGTCGGGAATGGTGGGCAGGGCGACCGTCGCGCCGCCGACCGTGACGTCGTAGGAGACCCCCTGGTCCGACTGGGCGGTGAAGATGCTGAGGGTGGTCTTGCCGGATTGCAGCCCGGTGATCTGCAACTGGTCCTCGTTCAGCGCGGTCGCGTCGATAATGCCGCCCTGGCCGACGACGATGCGGGTGATCGGCGCCGGCAGGTTGAGCACGCGCTGGGCCCCGACGCCGAGCCGCAGCTCTTCCGCCCCCGCGACCTGGCTGACGAGGACGAGAACCGCGACGCACAGCAAACGGACCACAAACCTCATCGCGGCTCTCCGGACGTCTTGGGATAGATCAGCTGGGTCTTGTCACCGACGATCAGCTCGATCGGCTTCTTCTGCGGCGGCGCCGGGGCGGCCGGCGGCGGGGCCGGGCCGCGGATGTCGGAGAGCTTGGCGGTGTTGTCCCCGATCAGCTGCAGGTCGTCGGGGCTGCGCAGGGACAGGTAGAAGGAGCCGAGGCTGCGGGCCAGGGCGAATTTGGCGATCTGCTCCGGGGTCATGGCCAGGCTGATGGTCCGCGACGGCTCGCTCCGGCGCCCGGCCGTGTTCGCCGCCTGTTCGGCGGCCGCCTGGGCCAGGCTCGGATCACCGAGGGTGGCGCCGACGGTGAGCACCAGCACGTCCTGCAGCACCGTGCGCGCCTCGCTCAGATCGCTCTCCGGCCGCTGCACCCCGTTCTGCTTGTTCAGGACGTCGTCGGGCAGCACCAGCTGGATGTCGACCTTGTCCCCCGGCCGCACGAACTGGCTGACAGCGATCTCGTCATTGGTCAGGATGCTGATCGCGCGATAGCCGGCGGGCACCAGCGCCGCCAGCCCCGCCTTGGCCGGATCGGCGGAGAGTGTGGAATCGAGCAGCAGCTGCTGCGGCATGATGTCGGCCGTCGCCACCTTGCCGACCACGTCGCCGATCGCCGTCCGGGCGCCCGGCGGCACCGCCCCGGCGATCGAGGTGGTGGCCACGTCCTCGCGCGCGATCACCTGCCCCCGGGCGATGAACCGGGCCGCCGTCATGACGCCGAAGACCTTCATGTCGACGGGCGCCGGCTGCATGACCGGAGCCGACGCCGGCACCGTGTTCGACGGCACGGAGCTCTTGTAGATGCCGTAGGCGATCAGCGAGACCGCGCCCAGCCCGCCGAGGACCAGATAAGCTCGTGTCAGCGCGTTCGTGTTCATCGGCAAGAGGCTTCAATGGACAGATCAAAAACCACAACGCCGCCCGGCCGAGACGGCATTTTCCAACCGACCCGCCTAGCGTCTCAGAACTCTAGAATATTTCTTCATTTCCTGCATTCCTTAAAAGATTAGCTAAACTAGCATTAATAGCCGCCTATGTAGCACAAATCAGAGATCGGCACAAGCTTTATTGCCCCTCTCCTGAAACAACAGCCACTCTTACTAGAATTCCAGAAGCAAAAAGAGCTGCATAAAATAATATGCGCAGGGATGGAGCTGAAATTCTGCGGAGCGTATTCCTAGACACCCGACCTGAGGTTGCAGTCTATATCGAAATATATGGAATATTTATTTATGTCCATTTTTTTGTCGAACCTGGTACTGAAAAAAGCTAATGCCCGGTCATGGCGGCCACGACCATTGGTTGTAGCCGCTGGTCGGTCGGGCTCGCACCGAATCCTTAGATACTCCTTAAGGGCGTCCAAGAGGATCCGCAGCCTCCCCGCCGGCGGCCCTGCGGTTCATGCCCCTTTCGAGGCGGTGTCCGGGTGGGACGCCGACCGGCGGCGGTCGATTGGCGGTTGCCAAATGCTGTCCCCCCACTAACCTGCAAACGGTTGCACCGGACGCCAGAATCCGCCCGCCGAGATCACAGGAGGAGCCATGCCCGGGAAACACCTGATCGCTCTCGCCGCCGCGGCCCTCGTCCTGGCGGCGCCGGCGGCCGCCGCCGTCGAGATCACCCTCGCCTGCGGCTCGACCGGCATTCAGTCCAGGCTCTGCGACGAAGCCGCCAAGGCCTGGTCGGCCAAGACCGGGAACGCGGTCAAGGTCGTGGCCGCCCCGCAATCGACCTCGGAACAGCTCGCCCTCTATCAGCAGTTCCTCACCGGCAAGTCGAGCGACATCGACGTGTTCCAGGTCGACGTCATCTGGCCGGGCATCCTGGGCAGCCACTTCATCGATCTGAAGCCCTATGTCGACCAGGCGACGATCGACCAGCATTTCCCGAACATCGTCCAGGGCCTGACCCGCGACGGCCAGCTCCTGGCCCTGCCCTGGTACACCGATGCCGGGCTGCTGTACTACCGCCAGGACCTGCTGGACAAATACAAGCTCGAGGTCCCGAAGACCTGGGCCGAGCTGACCGAAGCCGCCAAGACCATCCAGGAGGGGGAGAGGCAGGCCGGCAACGACCGCTTCTTCGGCTTCGTCTTCCAGGGCCGCGCCTATGAGGGCCTGACCTGCAACGCGTTGGAGTGGATCGCCGGCTTCGGCGGGGGCACCATCGTCGGCCAGGACGGCAAGATCACCGTCAACAATCCCCAGGCGGCCAAGGCGCTGGACACCGCCGCCTCCTGGGTCGGCACCATCGCCCCCGACGGCGTGCTGAATTATATCGAGGAGGACGCCCGCGGCGTGTTCCAGTCCGGCAACGCCGCCTTCATGCGCAACTGGCCCTATGCCGCCAGCCTGGCGGAGTCGGCGGACAGCCCGGTCAAGGGCAAGGTGGGCTATGCGCCCCTGCCGAAGGGCGACGGCGAGGGCGCGCGCCCTGCCGCGACCCTCGGCGGCTGGCAGATCGCGGTTTCGAAATATTCCAAGAACCCCAAGGAGGCGGCGGAGTTCGCGATCTATCTCACCTCGAAGGAGGAGCAGAAGCGCCGGGCCCTCGAGGGGGGTTACCAGCCGACCATCCCGGCTTTGTACGAGGATCCCGAGCTGCTGCAGAAGCGGCCCTTCTTCAAGACGACCAAGCAGATCCTGCAAGGAGCCACGGCCCGGCCGTCGGCGGTGACCGGCGAGCGCTACAGCGAGGTCTCGTCGCTGTTCTGGAACGCCGTCCACGCCACCTTGTCCAAGAACGGCGACGCCGCCGCCAACCTGGCGCAGCTGCAGAAGGACCTGAACCGGCTGAGCCGCGGCGGCCGCTGGTGAACATCACCCGTTGGGACGGAACGAAGGAGACGGAATGTCGGTCAAGGTCATCCAGATCGGCCTCGGCGGCTGGGGTACGAACTGGGCCCATACCATCCTGCCGCAGGTCAAGGCGGTCGATGTCGTCGGCTTCGTCGACGCCAATCCGGAGGCGCTGAAGCAGGCGCAGGAGACGCTCGGCCTGGCCGAGAGCAAGTGCTTCCCGAGCCTCGAGGCCGCGATCGCCGCGGTCGACGCCGAGGGCGTGCTGGCGGTGCTGCCGACCGCCGGGCACAAGAGCGTCAGCGAGGCGGCGCTGAAGGCCGGCAAGCACGTGCTGGTCGAGAAGCCCTTCACCTCGACCCTGGAGGAGGCGCAGGAGCTGATCGCCCTGGCGAAACGGGTCGACCGGATCCTGATGGTCAGCCAAAACTACCGCTACCACGCGGCGGTGCAGACCGTGGCCAACCTGGTGCGCGACGGCGTCTACGGCCGGCCGCTGTCGGCGCTGATCGACTTCCGCCAGAACTGGAAGGTGATCGGCCATCGCTATCACGACATTCCGGGGCCGCTGCTGCTGGACATGGCGATCCATCACTTCGACCTGATGCGCATGATCTTCGGCGAGAATGTGCAGCGGGTCGCCTGCCGCAGCTGGAACACACCGGACAGCCCGTTTAAGGACCACGCCGCCGCCCATGCGCTGCTGGCGCTCGAGAGCGGCATGATGGTGTCGTACAACGGCTCCTGGGTGTCGCGCGGCACGCCGACCACCTGGACCGGCGAATGGGCGATCGAATGCGAGGAGGCCCAGCTGGTGTGGCAGGCCCGCGGCGCGGCCGGTGCACCCGCCGACAGGCTGATGCTGCGCAGGCCCGACGGCTCGACCCAGGACCTGCCGCTAAAGCCGCAGCCGCTGATGGACCGCGCCGGTACGCTCAACGCCTTCGCCGAGGCCATCCGCGGCAAGCCGCCGCGCTACTTCACCTCGGGCGAGGACAATATCCATTCCCTCGCCACCAGCTTCGCCTGCATGCGGTCGGGCGCCCAGGATGGCACCTGGGTGTCGCTGTCCGAGATCCTGCCCTGACCGCCCGCCCCGGAGAGACGCGCCATGACCCTTCCCCGCCTCCTGGTCTGGAACGAGTACCGGCACGAGCTGCAGAACCCCGAGGTCTCCGCCCTCTATCCCGACGGCATCCACGAGGCCATCGCCGACCCGCTGCGCCAGCGCGGCTTCCCGGTGGCGACCGCGACCTTGGACCAGCCCGAGCACGGGCTGACCGAGGAGGCGCTGGCCGGCGCCGACGTGCTGCTGTGGTGGGGCCACAAGGCGCATGAGGAGGTGTCGGACGCCGTGGTCGAGCGGGTGCGCCGGCACGTCATGGGCGGGCTCGGCCTGATCGTGCTGCACTCCGGCCACTACTCGAAGATCTTCCG
This sequence comes from Inquilinus limosus DSM 16000, assembly GCF_000423185.1. Classification (GTDB taxonomy): domain Bacteria; phylum Pseudomonadota; class Alphaproteobacteria; order DSM-16000; family Inquilinaceae; genus Inquilinus; species Inquilinus limosus. Next base: position 109,351 of record NZ_AUHM01000024.1, read on the forward strand.
CCGGCTGATGGGCACCAGCTGCAGCGTCAACTGGCGGGTGCACGGCAAGGAGGGCGAGACCGAGCGGATCTGGGTCACCGCCCCCGCCCATCCGATCGCGGCCGGGCTCGACCGCTACATCGAGATCCCGCAGGAGGAGATGTACGGCGAGTTCTTCGATGTGCCGGAGCCGGACGAGCTGGTCTTCGTCAGCTGGTTCAAAGGCGGCGAGGTGTTCCGCAGCGGCCTGACCTACCGCCGCGGCTACGGCCGGATCTTCTACTTCCGCCCCGGCCACGAGACCTTCCCAAGCTATCACAACGCCGAGGTGCAGAAGGTGATCGCCAACGCAACCGCCTGGGCCGCCCAGCCCGGGGTGCGCCGCCAGCCGCCGGACAATATGCGGCGGGACCCGATCGAAGCGATCGGCTGATCGCTCAAAGCAGACGGGCCGGCCGGGAGAACCGACCGGCCCGTTTCGTCTCGTCAGGCCTGTCGATCAGAACGGGATCTCGTCGTCGAGGTCGTCCGTCATCGGGCCGCGGCCGCCGCCGCCACCGGAGGAGCCGCCGCCCGACGAACCGCCGCCGTAACCGCCGCCCGAGGACCGGCCGCCGCCGTAGCCGCCCCCGCCATAGCCACCGCCGGCGCCGCCCTCGTCCTCGAAGCCGCCGCCCCCGCCGCCTTCGCCGCGGCCGTCGAGCATGGTCAGCTCACCCCGGAACGGGCGCAGCACGACCTCGGTGGTGTAGCGCTCGGCGCCGCTCTGGTCGGTGTACTTCCGGGTCTCGAGCTGGCCCTCGACATAGATCTTCGAGCCCTTCTTCAGGAACCGCTCGACCACCCCGACCAGCGCGTCGTTGAACACCACGACGCGGTGCCATTCGGTGCGCTCCTTGCGCTCGCCGGTGTTGCGGTCCTTCCAGGTCTCCGACGTCGCGACCGAGAGATTCGCCACACGCCCGCCGTTCTGGAAGGAGCGGATCTCCGGATCGCGGCCGAGATTGCCGATCAGAATGACCTTGTTGACGCTTCCAGCCATGATCCAGACCTCACGAAATGCTATCCGGGGCGGACCCTAGACGCAGAGCCCGCCGATTCCAATCCCGTTCGCCGCCCGCCTCATTCTTTCCGCCGCGGCCTCGCCGCGCGGCCACGCTTGCGCAGCGCCTTGAGCCAAGCGCCGACCGCCGCCGCCAGCTCCCCGGTCGGCAGCGCCAGCGCCGGCACCTTGGCATCGTGGATGTTGCGCAGCACCGACTGGTCGCCGCGGATCTCCAGCGCATAGAGATTGCCGGTGATCGGCTCTCCGCCCTCCCCCGCCTCGGCCAGGCGCGCGGCCACCCCGGCCGTCCAGTCGGCGTCGCCGCGCAGGTCGGTCTCCAGGAAATCGGCCAGCATCGGCGCTGCGGTGCCGGGCACGACACGGGGCCGGCCCTCGGCGTCGCGGGTGATCTCGATCTTGCTCTGCTTCCCCTTCATCCGAGAGCCCCGTTCAGTTCGGGAATGCGGTGTTGACCGCAGTCTGGCCGCGGCGCTGGATCATGCCCAGCCGGATCTCGAAGGGCCGGCCCCGCTCGTCGCGGCAATAGCCGTCCTTGCCGCCCTCCGCCGGCGCCGAAGGCCCGAGCACGCCCCAGGCCGGATGCGTCCCGGTCTGGTTCCGGTAGGCGTAGAGGATCGAGCGCAGGATCGCCTCCGCCGAGCAGTCGTCGGGGTAGAAGGTCGACCGCCTGCGCCGGCCGTTGCTGAAGATCACGGTCGCGTCGTAGATCTCGTCGCCGCGATGAGCGGTCTCCTCGACCCGGTCGACGGCGCCCGTCGGCAGGCCGGCGGCGCGGGAATGAAAGCCCTTCGGGTCGCCGTTGCGCCCGATCTCGCCGCAGAAGATGTGGCTGAGATTGACCTGCGGGTCGCTGCGGCTCCACAGCCGCTTGCCGGCATCGCCGCAGTCGAGCGCGGCGGCCATCGAGTCGCCGGCCGCCGACAGCCAGAGCAGAAGCGCGACCAAGCCGATCCGACAAATCATGGAAACTCCGGCGCGGCGACCGTCTTCGCCCCGCATCCTGCCGCGCCGCTGCGGAGCCCCCGAGGCCCGGATGCGCATATCCAGGTGCTCAGGCCGGGCATCCTATCCCGCTTTGGCCTTGACCGCAACGTTCCCGATATGTTCGATATCCATGTCGGACTCGCTTCCGCTGGCGCGCGGCCGCCGCGCCCCGCAGGCGAACCGATGGCCGGAGTCGCTTTCGGCTCTCGCCCGCCCCATATTGCACAACGGTGTGCCCGGGTCCGGGGACGCCCTTCCCGCATGAGTGAACCTGGCGATGCACAAGTCCATCAGCGTCCGTGGCGCGCGCGAGCACAACCTCAAGAACATCGATGTCGATCTGCCGCGCGACCAGCTGATCGTGATCACCGGCCTCAGCGGCTCGGGCAAGTCGTCTCTCGCCTTCGACACCATCTACGCCGAGGGCCAGCGCCGCTATGTCGAGAGCCTGTCGGCCTATGCCCGCCAGTTCCTCGAGCTGATGCAGAAGCCGGACGTCGATTCGATCGAGGGCCTGTCGCCGGCGATCTCGATCGAGCAGAAGACGACCAGCCGCAACCCGCGGTCGACCGTCGGCACGGTGACCGAGATCTACGATTATATGCGGCTGCTCTTCGCCCGCATCGGCGTGCCCTATTCGCCCGCCACCGGCCTGCCGATCGAGAGCCAGACGGTCAGCCAGATGGTCGACCGGGTGATGGCGATGGGCGACGGCACCCGCCTCTACCTGCTGGCCCCGATCGTGCGCGGCCGCAAGGGCGAGTACAGGAAGGAGCTGCAGGAGCTGCGGGCCCGCGGCTTCCAGCGCGTCAAGGTCGACGGCACGCTCTACGAGATCGAGGACGTGCCGGCGCTGAACAAGAAGCTGAAGCACGACATCGAGGTGGTGGTCGACCGGCTGGTGGTGCGCGACGACCTGGGCAACCGCCTGGCCGATTCGATCGAGACCGCCCTCGGCCTGGCCGAGGGCCTAGCCATCGCCGAGAATGCCGACAGCGGCGACCGCACCCTGTTCTCGTCGAAATTCGCCTGCCCCGTCTCCGGCTTCACCATTCCGGAGATCGAGCCGCGGCTGTTCTCCTTCAACAGCCCGCACGGCGCCTGCCCGGCCTGCGACGGCCTCGGCGCCAAGCTGGTGTTCGACCCGGAGCTGATCGTGCCGGACGAGAGCCGGTCCCTGGCCAAGGGCGCGGTGGCGCCGTGGGAGGGATCGTCCTCGAAATACTACCACCAGACGCTGGAGGCGATCGCGGCGCACTACGGCGTCAGCTCCGCCACGCCCTGGCGCGACCTGCCGCAGAAGGTGCGCGACGTGGTCCTGTACGGCTCCGGCACCGAGCCGATCGTGTTCCGCTACGACGACGGGCTGCGCACCTACAAGACCGAGAAGCCCTTCGAGGGGCTGATTCCGAACATGGAGCGGCGCTACCGCGAGACCGACAGCGCCTGGACGCGGGAGGAGCTAGCCAAGTACCAGGGCACCCGCCCCTGCGACACCTGCAACGGCGCCCGGCTGAAGCCCGAGGCGCTGGCGGTGAAGATCGGCGGGCTGCACATCAGCCAGGTGGCGGAGAAGTCGATCGCCGAGGCGGCGCAGTGGTTCGGGGCGCTGAACGACACGCTGTCGGCCAAGGACCAGGAGATCGCCTACCGCATCCTGAAGGAGATCAACGAGCGGCTGACCTTCCTCAGCGCCGTCGGCCTGACCTACCTGACCCTGTCGCGCGGCTCCGGCTCGCTCTCCGGCGGCGAGAGCCAACGCATCCGCCTGGCGTCGCAGATCGGCTCCGGCCTGACCGGCGTGCTCTACGTGCTGGATGAGCCGTCGATCGGCCTGCACCAGCGCGACAACGACCGGCTGCTCGGCACCCTCAAGCGGCTGCGCGACCTGGGCAACACCGTGCTGGTGGTCGAGCATGACGAGGACGCGATCCGCAGCGCCGACTACCTGGTCGACATGGGCCCGGGCGCCGGCGTGCATGGCGGCGAGGTGGTGGCGCACGGCACGCCCGAGGAGGTGATGCGCAGCACCGACAGTGTCACCGCCCAGTACCTGACCGGCGCCAAGCGGATCGAGGTGCCGACCACCCGCCGTCCGGGCCACAAGGGCCAGGTGCTGAAGGTGGTCGGCGCCCGTGGCAACAACCTCAAGAACGTCACCATGGAGGTGCCGCTGGGCACCTTCACCTGCGTCACCGGCGTGTCCGGCGGCGGCAAGTCGACCCTGGTGATCGAGACCCTGTACAAGGCGCTGGCCCGGCAGCTGATGGGGGCGCACGAGCACCCGGCGCCGCATGACGCGATCGAGGGCGTCCAGTTCCTGGACAAGATCATCGACATCGACCAGTCGCCGATCGGCCGGACACCGCGATCCAACCCGGCCACCTACACCGGCGCCTTCACCCCGATCCGCGACTGGTTCGCCGGGCTGCCGGAGGCGAAGGCCCGCGGCTACGGCCCCGGCCGCTTCTCCTTCAACGTCAAGGGCGGCCGCTGCGAGGCCTGCCAGGGCGACGGCGTCATCAAGATCGAGATGCACTTCCTGCCGGACGTCTACGTCCAGTGCGACGTCTGCAAGGGCCATCGCTACAACCGCGAGACGCTGGAGGTGCTGTACCGCGACAAGTCGATCGCCGAGGTGCTGGAGATGACGGTCGAGGAAGGGGCGGAGTTCTTCCGCGCCGTGCCCTCGATCCGCGACAAGATGGAGACTCTGCGCCGCGTCGGGCTCGACTACGTCAAGATCGGCCAGGCCGCGACCACCCTGTCCGGCGGCGAGGCGCAGCGGGTGAAGCTGGCCAAGGAGCTGTCGCGCCGGGCCACCGGCAAGACCGTCTACATCCTCGACGAACCGACCACCGGCCTGCACTTCGACGATGTGCGCAAGCTGCTGGAGGTGCTGCACGAGCTGGTCGACCAGGGCAACACGGTGATCGTGATCGAGCACAATCTCGAGGTGATCAAGACCGCCGACTGGATCGTCGACCTCGGCCCCGAAGGCGGTGACGGCGGCGGCGAGATCATCGCCGCCGGCACGCCGGAGGACGTGGTGCGCGCCAAGCGCAGCTACACCGGCCAGTATCTGGCCCCCTATCTGGAGCAGGCCCGGCAGAAGCAGCGGGCGTGAGGCTGGAGTCGCGGCCGTTCGGGCCGACGGCTTTCCAGATCCGGTCCAAACGGGTACGATGAGTCCGATCGATCCCTCATGTCATCGCGCTGCGGCCCGGATCCCTGATCCGACGCTCCGGCGCAGGAACGGGAGGCCGATATGAAGCTCATCGCATTTGCCGCCGCAGCGCTGCTGGTCGCGTCACCAGCCCTCGCCTGCCCCTACAGCGCCCAGGCCGAGGCCAAAGGCGAACAGAGCCGGATCCAGTCCAGCCAGACGCCGATCCCGCAGACCCAGGCGCCGGCGACCGACAAGAAGGGCTGATCCGGCAGGCGCCGGATCAGTTGGCGATCATCGAGAAGGCCAGCCAGACGTCGTCCGGCCCCCCGGCAGCGCGCCCTTGATCGCGTCGAGCTTCGCGGCGCGGATCGCCTGCTCGTAGGAGCGGGTCTCGGCCAGGGCCTCGTAGAACCGGATCATGAAGAGGGCGGCGCCGCGGTCACTCACCGGCCAGCGAGCGAGTAGGCTGCGCCGCGCCCCGCCGACCGCCAGAGCGGAGGAGAGACCGCTCAGCCCCTCCACATAGCTGCGGTCGCCCTGGGCCGTATCGCAGGCGGACAGGACCACCAGATCGACACCGGCCAGCGGCCAGGCCGTCACCTCCGCCGCATACAGCGTCCCGTCATCCGTCGATCGACGCTCCCCGACCGAGCCGTTCGCGCTGGCGATGGCGATGCCCGCCCGCCAGAGCGGCGCCGTCTCCTCCTCCGAGACCGGATCGAAGAAGCCGTGGGTCGCGAAGTGCAGGATCTTCCGACCTTCGGCCCCGGACCGGGCCCCGGCTTCGTCCGCGGCGCGACCGCGCAGCACCATCGGCGAGAAGCCGGCCGCGCCCATGATCCCGGCGATCCTGTCGACCTCCATGTCGGTGAACGGCAAGGCCCGCATGGTCGAGCCGGCGCCGTAGTCGATGTCGCCCACCAGCAGCATCCCGCCCGTCTCTACGGGCGGCTGCGGCGCGGCGTCCCCGTGGACCGCACGCGCATTGCGGGCGATGCGGATGTCCCTGGCCCCGATCAGGAGCTGCTAGCCGCTGTCGAGCTGTCCGGGCGTGATCCCGGCCACGGACGTCTCCATCCGCGGAGCCAACGCGTCGTGGGACAGGTCCCGCCGGCCGACGGCACTGGCGAGCTCGGCGAGGCGCAACGCCAGCGGCAGGGCGGTCTCTCAGCGGCTGCCCCCGCCGTGCGAATCGATGGCGGCATTATCCTCGGCACCCGCGGAACCTCAACCGGGCGCCGGCCGCAGCATCGGCTTTTCCCATTGTGCTAGGCAGGCGTTCATAAATTTGGATTTTATGGATCTGGACCCAACGATTGCAGACATCTGGACCTACCGGCCCGGATCGGCAGGTGCCATGCTGGCTTCGGTTCGGACGGCATGGGCGATTGGCCCGAAGGCTTTGCCGCCGAGCCCTTTTGAACCCAGCGTCACCCGGGTCCCACCCTGGCACGAATGCGGTTGCCGGCCGGCCGATTTCGCCGGCTCCGGGCGGGATCCCTCACCCGAGGAGGCAGGTTATGTGCACCGATTTTCTGCTGGTGGCGAGCAATGCCAGCGTCGTCAACGGGCGCAGCGTGGAGTTCGGAACGGATCTCAAATCCGAACTCCTGGTCGGCGGCAAGGGCACGCAGAAGCAGAGCCCGGCGCCGCTGGGTGGCAAGGGCCTGAGCTGGACCGCCCGGTACGGCTATGTCGGCACCAGCGCCTACAACAGGGACATCATATCCGACGGCATGAACGAAGCGGGGCTGAGCATCGGCGCCCTGTGGCTGCCCACCTCGCGCTACAAGCACGACGTGTCCCAAGATAAGGCCCTGGTCGTCGAGCTCTTCGCCAGCTGGGTGCTCGGCACCTGCGCCACGGTCGACGAGGTCAAGCACAAGCTGAACAACCACGACGTCGAGGTCTGGGGGGACCTGGTGCTGGATGAGAAGTCGCCGCTGCATTTCCCGATCCATGACGAGGCTGGCCGGAGCATCGTCGTCGAGTTCACCAACCGCGAGACCCAGGTCTACGACAATCCGGTCGGCGTGGTGACCAACGACCCGCCCTTCCCCTGGCAGATCACCAACATCCAGAACTATGTCGGCCTGTCCAATGTCGACGCCGAGCCCATCGAGATCGGCCTGAAGCGCTTCGCGCAGCCGGGGCATGGCAGCGGCATGCGCGGCGTGCCTGGGGACTCGACCCCGCCGTCCCGCTTCATCCGCACCGTCTTCAACAAATACTTCGCGGAGCACGCCCAGCGGCCGAAAAACAGCGAAGAGGCCTGCAACCTGGCGCTGCATCTGCTCAACACCGTCGACATCCCGAAGGGCACCAGCGCCTCGCGGACGCAGGACGGTGAGACACCCGAATACGATTATCCCCAGGTGGTCGTCGTCAAGGCGTTGACAGATAAGGTCTTCAGCTTCCGCACCTATGACAACCCGACGATCATGCGGGTCGACCTCAAGGAACTGGACCTGTCGAAGCCCTTCGAGACCCGTTATCCGCTGCCGACGCAGCCGACTTCGATCGACATCACTCCGATGCTCAACCGGGCGACGGAGTGACAGGCTGATCCCGGGCCGCTCCGCGCCGTCAGGCCAGGAACGGCCCGGGCATCGTCAGGGCCTCGGCCAGACCGTCGCGGAAGGTCGCGATCGGTTGGGCCAGGCGGCCGGCGGGCGGCCGGTGCAGCATCCAGGCCCGGACCTGCGGCTGGAAATCCACGGCCTCGACCACCTCGACCGCGTCCCGCCAGCGGCTGTCGGCGAAGGCGGACGGGGTCAGGATGCCGATGCCGAGGCCGCGGGCGACCAAAGACATCCGGAGGTCGGCGCTGAGCGCCTCGATCGCCACCTGGAACGGCAGCCGCTCGGCCTCGAAGCGCTGCCGCAGATAGGCGCGGAAGCCGCAGCCGCTCTCGTTCATGATCCAGGGAAAGCGCGACAGCTCCGCCAGGCTGGCCGGCTTCGGCACGCCGAGGGACGGCGCCGCCACCAGCAGCACGCGCTGGGCGCCGAGATCCTCGCCGACCAGGTCCTCCGGCGGGCTGGCGCCGTCCGGCAGGCACACCGCGGCGGCATCCAGCTCGCTGCGCGTCACCTGCTCGACCAGCCGCACCGACCAGCCCGAGGTGACGCGGAGCGTCAGTCGCGGGAATTCGGCGCGCAGCCGGTCGAGCGGGACCGACAGCGCCGCCTCCGACAGATACGGCATGACGCCCAGCCGGAACTCGCCGCGCACCTCGCCGTCGGGCGCGACGGCCGCGCGCAGATCCTCCAGCGAGCGCAGCACCCGGCGGCCCTGCTCATAGGCCTCGCGCCCCGCGGCGGTGGGCTTCAACGGCTTCGACTGGCGGTCCAGCAGCGCCGCGCCCAGCCGTTCCTCCAGGTTCTGGACCCGCCGGGTCACGCCCGGTTGGGTCAGGTTCAGCCGGGACGAGGCCCCGACGATCGAACCCGTCTCGACCACGGCGACGAAGGCTTCCAGGTCCGGGATGTTCATACCAGCTTCGCATAATCTTTATAGGAACAATTGAATTGTATCATCTTGCGGAGGACGAATAAAGCTTTTGGCCGATATACCCCTTCATCATTCGAACGGATCATGTCGGTCACCAGCGACTCTCCGGCCACGGTGCCGACGCAGCCCGAAGCCGTCCTCACCCGCCCGCTGATCCTGCTGTTCGGCACCTCGGTCGGCGTCATCGTCACCAATCTGTTCGCGCCGCAGACCCTGGTCGGGCTGATCGGGCCGTCGCTCGGCCTGTCCACCGCCGCGGCGGGGCTGGTGGCGATGGCGACGCTGCTGGGCTATGCCACCGGCCTGTTCCTGCTGGTGCCGCTGGCCGACCTGGCCGAGAACCGGCGGCTGATCCTGCGGATGCTCGCCTCCGCCGCCGTCTGCGCCGGGCTGGCCGCCGTGGCGCCGACCGCCGCCACGCTGCTGCCGGCGCTGGTGCTGCTGGGGGCCGCCTGCTCCGCCATTCAGATCCTGGTGCCGATCGCCGCCGCCATGGCGCCGCCAGAGCAGCGCGGCCGCGTCATCGGCGACGTCATGGGCGGGCTGATGGTCGGCATCCTGCTGTCCCGCCCGCTGGCCAGCGCCGTCGCCGGCAGCGCCGGCTGGCGCGGCTTCTACCTGGCCAGCGCGCTTGCCATGGCCGCCCTGACCGCGGTGCTGGCCGCCCGCCTGCCCCGGCGGCAACCGGCCGGCGGTCCGGGCTATCCGGCCCTGATCGCCTCGCTGTGGCACCTGCTGCGCGAGGAGCCGGTGCTGCGCGCCCGGGCGCTGACGGCGAGCCTGGTGATGGCGGCATTCAGCCTGTTCTGGACCGCGGTCGCGCTGCGGCTGGCGCAGCCGCCCTTCGGCCTGGGCCAGGGCGGCATCGCCCTCTTCGCCCTGGTCGGCGCCGGCGGGGCCGCGGTGACGCCGCTGGCCGGCCGGGCCGGCGACCGCGGCTGGACCCGGCCGGCGACCCTGGCCTCGCATTTCGCCGTGATCGGCGCCTTCGCCCTGGCCGCCTGGGCCGGTGCGGAGGGCTGGGCCGGTGCTGCCGCTGGCGGCGATGGGGCTGGGCGCGATCGCGCTCGACATCGGCGTCACCGGCGACCAGACGCTGGGCCGCCGCGCCATCAACCTGCTGCGGCCGGAGGCTCGCGGCCGGCTGAACGGGCTGTTCGTCGGCCTGTTCTTCCTGGGCGGGGCAGTCGGCTCGGCCGCCGCCGGCGCCGCCTGGGCGGCCGGGGGGTGGCCGCTGGTCTGCCTGATCGGAGCCGGCTTCGGGTCGGCGGCCCTGGCGGCGGGGCTGTGCGACCGCTCGCGCTGAGCCCCTACCCCGCCGGCAGGGCCGACAGCCGCGGCACCGGCGAACCGGCGATCACCAGCGCCTGGACCAGGAAGCCGAGCACGGCCACGGCCAGGCAGGCGGCAGCCCCGTGGCCGTCGCCGATCAGCCCGCCGATCGCGGCGCCGACCGGCCGTGCGCCGAAGGTGGCCATGGTGATGATCGCCGAGACCCGGCCGAGCATTGCCGGCGGCGTCACCGTCTGGCGCAGCGTGGTCGAGGCGATCACCCACAGCACCGGCCCGGCGCCGAACAGGAAGAAGGCCAGGCCGGCGATCGGCGCGAAGGGCAGCCAGACGGTCAGCAGCATCAGCAGGGCGCCGGCGAGGCCGGAGAACGGCCCGACCAGCAGCAGCGGCCCGAACGGCATCAGCCGGGCGATTCGCGGCGCCGCCAGCGCGGCGAGCACCATGCCGACGCCGTACACCGCCAGGGTGGCGCCGACCGCCGAGGCGCCGAGGCCGAGATGGTCGACCGCATAGGGCACATAGATCGCCTGCAGCACGAACCAGCCGATGTTGAAGAACACGGCGGTCAGCAGCACCGGCCGCAGCAGCGGATGGCCAAGGACGAAGCCGGCGCCTTCGCGCAAATCCTGCAGGATGTGGCGGCGCGGCGCCGCCGGCCGCTGCGGCTCGCGGATGCCGGCGAGCAGGAGAGCGGCCAGCGTCGAAAGCGCGGCGGCCGCGGCGAAGGCGAGGCCGGCGCCGGTCCAGGCCACCAGCGCGCCGGCGACGGCCGGCCCGGCGGCGAAGGCGGCGCTGCGGGCCAGCTCGATCCGCCCGTTCGCGGCCGGCAGGGCCGCCTTCGGCACCAGGTCGGGCACCAGCGACGGAGCCGCCACGCTGTAGGCCACGGTGCCGGTGGCACCAAGGAAGCCGAGCGCCGCCAGCAGGCCGAGGCTGAGGCCGCCGGTCGAGAGGAGCATCAGCACGGCCAGCAGCGACAGCGCCCGCAGCGCCTCCGCCGCCGCCATCATCCGGCGGCGCGACGAGCGGTCGGCCAGAATCCCGGCCGGCAGGGACAGCAGCAGAAAGGGCAGCGTCTGCACGGTCTGCAGCAACCCTGTGCCGCCGGCCCCGGCGCCGAGCGCGAGCACGGCGACGATCGGCGCGGCGGCCAGGCCGATCTGCTCCGCCGACTGGGCGGCGAGGTTCGACCAGGCCAGGCGGCGGAACGCGGCGGGAAGCGGGGTGGCGGACATCGGGGGCTCGCGGTCGATGAGAAAAGGTGGCGAGCATCCGCCACCCTCCCCTCTTCCGCGCTCCGCTTGTTGCCGTCGAATTCGATCGCAAGCACCGGTCCGACCGCCAGAATCGAGTCGCCATCCGTCCCGGAATTTGACAGCAAGGGGCGGAGTGCTTGCGGGCCAGCGACCCGCCATCTTCGGCGGAACGATGGGCGCCCCCATATGGAGGGAACCTGTCGATCCGACCGTCGAACAGGAGCGCATCATGGGCTTCATCCCGCCGACCCCGGCCCCCGCCCCGGCCTTCGCCAATGACGACGCCCGCTGGGCCGCGGTGCAGCGCCGCGACCGCGCCGCGGACGGCGCCTTCGTCTATGCCGTCCGCACCACCGGCGTCTACTGCCGGCCGAGCTGCGCGTCGCGCCATGCACACCGCGAGAACGTCAGCTTCCATACGGATGCCGCCGCCGCCGAGCGCGCCGGCTTCCGCCCCTGCCGACGCTGCAAGCCGAACGAGTCGTCGCTGGCCGAGCGCCAGACCGCCCTGGTGGTCGCGGCCTGCCGCATGATCGAGACGGCGGAGGAGGTGCCGAGCCTGGACGAGCTGGCCGAGGCGGCGGGGCTGAGCCGGTACCATTTCCATCGCCTGTTCAAGTCGGTCACCGGCGTCACCCCCAAAGCCTATGCCGACGCTCACCGCGCCGACCGCATGCGAGACGAGCTGGCGCAGACCGCGACGGTGACCGAGGCGATCTACGGCGCCGGCTTCAACTCCAACGGCCGCTTCTATGCGGCGGCGCCGGAGCGGCTGGGCATGACCCCGACCGCCTTCCGCGAGGGCGGGGCCGGGGCGGAGATCCGCTTCGCCATCGGCGAATGCCATCTCGGCGCCATCCTGGTCGCGGCCACCGAGAAGGGCATCGTCGCCATCCAGTTCGGCGACGACCCGCAGGCGCTGCTGGACAGGCTGCAGGACCGCTTCCCCAAGGCCAGGATGGTCGGCGGCGACGCCGGGTTCGAGCAGCTGGTGGCCCGGGTGGTCGGCTTCGTCGAGGCGCCCTCGGCCGCCAATGGGGAGGCGATGCTGGACCTGCCGCTCGACATCCGCGGCACCGCCTTCCAGCAGAAGGTGTGGCAGGCGCTGCGCGGCATCCCGCCCGGCACCACGGTCAGCTATGCCGAGATCGCCCGGCGGATCGGCCGGCCCAAGGCGGTTCGGGCGGTGGCCCAGGCCTGCGCCGCCAACGACCTCGCCGTCGCCATCCCCTGCCACCGCGTGGTCCGCGCCGACGGCGACCTGTCGGGCTACCGCTGGGGCGTGGCCCGCAAGCAGGCCCTGCTGGAGCGCGAGGCCGGCTGAGGCGCCGCCGGCCGCTGGAACCACGCCCGCGCCCATTCGGTTGCCCGGTGAGACACCGAAGACGGGAGGCAGGCATGGCTTTCGTTCTGAACAGCCCGGCTTTCGGCGACGGCGACCCGATCCCGCCCAAATACGCCCGGGACGGCGACAACGTCTCACCGCCGCTGGAATGGCAGGACCCGCCGCCGGCCACGCAGAGCTTCGTCCTGGTGGTGGACGATCCGGACGCCCCCTCCGGCACCTTCCGGCACTGGGGGGTGTACAACATCATGGGCAGCCGCGACCGGCTGCCGGAGGGCACCACGGCGGGCGCCAAGACCGAGCCCCTGGGCCGCGCGGTCAACGATTTCGGCAATGCGCATTGGGACGGGCCGCAGCCGCCGCACGGCCACGGCCGGCACCACTACCACTTCCGGCTGGCCGCGCTCGACGTGCCGGAGCTCAAGGTCCCAGCCAAGGCGACGGTGGAGCAGATCTGGCACGCCGCCCAGCCGCATATGCTCGGCCAGGCCGAGCTGGTCGGCACCTTCGAGCGGTGATCGGGCGAATGCCGATCGAGCCGGTCCGGCCTCAGCCCGGCTGGGCCGGCATCGGGAAATGCGTCGCCAACCAGGCTGTCCACACCGGCTCCTCGCGGGCCGCGATCGCCGCCGCCTGCTCGCCGAACAGGTAGAGCCGGATCGGCAAGAAGACCTGGCCGGCCATCGGCAGGGCGAAGAGATGGGCGATGCCGGGCGCCGGCGCCTCGAGCCGCAGCAGCAGCTCCTCCGGATGGGCGCTCTCCCCGACATGCTCGACCCGCCCGGCCAGGGCCGGCGCGCCGGCCATCGACTGCACCGGCTGGCCCGGACCCGCACCGGCGATGCCGAGCCGGCCGGTCAGCGCCGCCCAGGCCGCCTCCTTCGGGTCGGGCCCCGCGCCCATCAGCTGGAGGTTCACGCCGTGCTGGCCGCGGAAATGCGCGAGATACAGCCGCAGGATGCGGAAGAAGGAACGCCAGCCATGCTCGTGGCCCTCGAACTGGCTGTCCCAATCATCGCTGTCGGCGAACCAGGCGTGCACCACCCGGACGACGCAGTTGCCCCCGGCGCGCGCCTCGACCGTCCATTCGGTGGCGATGGTCGGGCCGCTCGGCCCCATGCCGTCGCGGCTGTCGGCGGCGAAGCGGCGGGGCGGATCCCAGGCGGTGACGGTCGCGAGCGAGTCCATCCCGGGGCCGAAATTCGCGGTGACCGTGCCGCCCAGCCGCTCCTCCACCCGGGTCGGCACGAACCAGGAGGTGATGCCGGGCCCGGTGGCGATCGCCTGCCACACCTCCTCCGGCGTGCCCGGCACCTCCACCTCGGCCTGGACATAACGGCGGCCGGATTCGTCCTTCCTCACGGGCATGGCTATTCCCCTTCTTTTTCAGAGAAGTGCTTCTTCATCCAATCGCGCAGTTCCGCCTCATACCGCGCCGCGACCTCACCCGCCCGGTCGCCGTAGAAGAAGGCGCTGATCGGCACGCGGGTCCCGCCCTGCCAGTTGTGGATGCCGATCAGGGCGAGGCCGGGCGCCGGCTGCTCCAGCAGCAGCATGATCTCGCGCGATTTGGCGTCCTGCCGGACACGCTCCACCGTCCCGGCGAGCGCCGGGGCGCCGTCCGGCGCGGTCCGCCGCTCCCCGACATTCGCCCCGGCCAGGCCGAGCCGCCCGACCAGATCGGTCCAGGCGGCGAGATCGGGCCCGGGATGCATGCCCATGGCCCTTGCCGCGGCGCCCCGCATCCCGGCGAAGCGCGCGAGATAGGCCCGCAGCACCTCGAAGAAGCCGGGCCAGCCGGATTCGAAGCCCTCCATCTCATCGTCCCAGCTGCCCTCCGAGGTGAACAGGCTGTGGACGAGCCGGAGGACACAGGTGTCGCCCGACCGGCTGGTGATGACGCATTCCGTCGCCAGCGGCGGCGCCTCGCCGCTCCAGCCGCGTTCCTCATAGGCGAAGCGGAACGGCGGCTCCCAGGCGGTGACGGTGCCGGCGGAGGCCATGCCCTCGCCGAACTCGAAGCGGATGGCGCCGCCGACCCGCTCCTCCACCGTGGTGGCCGTGAACCAGGCGCTGAGGCCGGGGCCGGTCGCGATCGCCTGCCACACCTGCTCCGGCGTCCCGGGCAGCAGCACCTCGAGCTCGACCCAGCGCCGCTGCGCGTCGCTCTTCACTGGCATGTCTGTTCCTTTCCCGGCTGGTCGGTGGGCTTAGGGTACGCCATCAGGATCAGGCGATGGTCCCGCCCCCCCGGCACCGACGCGTTGTGGTAGCGCGCCACGAGGGCGGCGATCGAAGAGGTGAGCTCCTGGGTGAAGGCAGCGCGGTCCGCCGGTGACGCGAAGCGGATCTCCGTGTCGATCGACAGGGTGGCCAGCCGCTTCTCGGCGCGGACGGCGCTGCGCCACAGGCCGGTGACCTCGCGCACGATGCGGGCGGCCAGCGCGATCAGATAGCTGGCGGACAAGCGGTCGGAGGTCCGCCCGGGATCGGCGGCGACCGCCCCCAGCGCCTCCGGCGAGATGATGTAGGAGGTGGCGGTGGCGACGTAGAGACGCTCGGTCAGCCCGCCCCAGCGCCGCGTCTCCGCCTCGCGGACCAGCCGGTGCGCCTCGAGCGCGCGCAGGTGGTAGTTCACCTTCTGCCGCGGAATCCCCAGCCGCGTGGCCAGCCCGGCGGCCGACGCCGGCTCGGCCAGCTCCGCCAGCAACCGGCTGCGCACCGGTTCCAGCGCGGCGGCGGCCGCCGCCGGATCGTCGATGACATCCACATCCAGCATACACCCATTCCAGCCTTGACAAGTTTTTTTGTCAAGGCTGGATCAGGGCTGGCCGAAAGGCGTCGTCAGTGGACGGCCTGCTGCGGGAACAGCCGTCTGATCTCCGCCGGCAGCGTGTCGATCAGGTGGCGCATCGCGCCTTCCGGCAGGTGGTGCTTCAGGACGCCGAACACGGCGCGGGCCGCGTCGCCCGCATCGATCGGCCGGACGCCGTCGAGCCGGGCCGCGATCCGCTGCAGGAATTCGTCCTCGCTCCGCATCGTCTCGGGCGTGCTGGACGGGTGGTAGCCATCATAGAAGATGCCGCGCACCAGCATCGGCAGCTGGGCCGAAAGGTGCGCCGCCGATTCCACGGGCAGCCGGTCGCGCAGAGTCTGCAGGACGGCGCGCAGCGCGTGATAGCAGCGCTGCCGGTCGGGTCCCAGCGTCTCGCCGACTTCGTTCAGCCAGATGTTGGTCGTCTGCAGCGTCTTGTCGAAGACTTCGAGGCCGGTCGCGCTCATGTCCCTCTCCTGCTTCGGTCCGGTGCCGACGGCGTCGAGACCTCTTCCAGCGTCTCGGCCGCCCCGGGCGCATGCTTGGTCGACAGGTCGCCGAGCGACACCATGCCGACCAGCTGCTTGTCGGCGTTGATCACCGGGATGCGACGAACCTGGGCCTCGCCCATCAACTCTGACACCTCCTCGACATCATCATCGGTCCAGCACCAGCGCACATCCTGGGACATCGCATCCGACACCGGCGTGTCTTCGGGGTCGAGGCCGGCGGCGGTGATGCGGACGGTGATATCGCGGTCGGTGATCATGCCGACGAGCCGCTTGCCGTCGCACACCGGCAGGGACCCGACGTTCAGCTCATCCATCCTCTGGGCCGCGTGGCGGATGCTGTCCCTCGGACGCACCACCGCGACGTCGCTGGTCATCACCTCGGCTATCCTCATGGCGCTCTCCCTCGGTTGGGGTGAGGCGGATCGCGAGGCGGGGCGGCGTCCCGCGCCCCGCGCGACCCGCTCATGAGGTCAACGAGCCGCGACCCGAGGCCAGTTCCCCTCGTCTTGCAAAGACGATGGCCGCAAGCGACGGCTTCGCAGAGCGCCTGATGGACGAACGGAATGTCGGCGGCAACCGGCCCTTGCCGCCGTCGGACAGGACGGGAGCGGCTAGCCGGAGACCCGCGCCAGGGCCTGGCGCAGCCGGTCGATCGTGGCCTCGGTCTCGGCCCGGCGCTCGCGCTGCTCCTCGACCACCTCGTCCGGCGCCTTCTCGAGGAACTGGGCGTTGCCGAGCTTGCGGTCGATCTTCTCGACCTCGGACGCGTTCTTCTCGATCTCCTTGCTCAGCCGCGCCCGCTCCTTGTCGAGATCGATGATCCCGGCCAACGGCAGCACCAGCGTGGCCTCGTCGATCACCGCCTGGGCGGCGCCCTTCTCCGGCACCGCCTCCGACACCTCGATCGAGGCCAGCCGGGCCAGGCGGCGGATCAGCGCGCTGTGGGTCTCGAGCCGCCGCTTCGTCTCGGCCGAGGCGTCGCGCAACGTCGCCGTCAGCTCGGCCGCCGGCGGTACGTTCATCTCGGAGCGGATGGTGCGGATCGCCGAGATCAGGCGGATCACCCAGTCCATCTCCGCCGCGGCCTGCGGGTCGACCAGGCCGGCCGGGTAGTCCGGCCAGGGCTGGGTCACCAGCGTGGCATTGCCCCGGTCGGCAAGGTGCCGCCACAGCTCCTCGGTCTCGAACGGCATGATCGGGTTGAGCAGGTGCAGGATCTGTTCCAGCGCCCAGGCGGCGGTGGCCCGGGTCTCGGCCTTCGCCGCCTCGTCCTCGCCGGCGAAGACCGGCTTGGCGAATTCGAGATACCAGTCGCAGAAGCCGGCCCAGGTGAACTGGTACAGCGCCTGCGCCGCTTCGCTGAAGCGGAAGCCCTCCAGCGCCGCGGCCGCCTTCTCCGCCGTCTTCGCCACCTCACCGACGATCCAGCGGTTGAGCGTCAGCCGGTTCGCCGCCGGGTCGTAGCCCGGCACCGGCCGGCATTCATTCATCTCGCAGAAGCGGGCGGCGTTCCACAGCTTGGTGGCGAAGTTGCGGTAGCCCTCAACCTGCTGCGGCCCCAGCTTGATGTCGCGGCCGGCGGCCAGCGACACCAGGGTCATGCGCAGCGCGTCGGCGCCGTAGCGGTCGACCAGGTCCAGCGGATCGATGACGTTGCCCTTGGACTTCGACATCTTCTGGCCCTTCTCGTCGCGGACCAGGGAGTGGAAGTACACGGTGCGGAACGGCACCTCGCCCATGAAGTGGATGCCCATCATCATCATCCGGGCGACCCAGAAGAAGATGATGTCGAAGCCGGTGATCAGAACGTCGCCGGGGTAGTAGCGCTGCAGCTCCGGCGTCCGGTCCGGCCAGCCCAGCGTCGAGAACGGCCAGAGGGCGGAGGAGAACCAGGTGTCGAGCACGTCGGTCTCGCGCCGCAGCTCGACCGGCTCACCGTAATGGGTCTCTGCCGCAGCCTTGGCCTCGGCCTCGCTCTCCTCGACGAAGATCGTGCCGTCCGGCCCGTACCAGGCCGGGATCTGGTGGCCCCACCACAGCTGCCGGCTGATGCACCAGGGCTGGATATTGCGCATCCACTCGAAGAAGATGCTCTCCGCCATCTTCGGCAGCAGCACGGTGCGGCCCTGCTCCACCGCTTCGATCGCCGGCTTCGCCAGAACCTCGGCCTTCAGGTACCATTGCTCGGTCAGGAACGGCTCGATCGGCACGCCGCCGCGGTCGCCATGCGGCACCGCGTGGACATGGTCCTCGATCTTCTTGACCAGACCCAGCGCCTCGAGGTCGGCGACCACGCGCTTGCGCGCCTCGTACCGGTCGAGGCCGCGATAGGCCTCCGGCACCTGGTCGTTGAGCCGCGCCTCCTCGTCGAGGATGCTGATCAGCGGCAGGTCGTGGCGGCGGCCGACCTCGAAATCGTTGAAGTCGTGCGCCGGGGTGATCTTCACCGCGCCGGAGCCCTTCTCGGGATCGGAATACTCATCGGCGACGATCGGGATGCGCCGGCCGACCAGCGGCAGGATCGCGTGCTTGCCGACCAGGTCCTTGTAGCGCTCGTCGTCCGGATGCACGGCGACGGCGGTGTCACCCAGCATCGTCTCCGGCCGGGTCGTGGCCACCACGATGTACCGGCCCTCCTGGCCTTCGATCGGGTAGCGGAAGTGCCAGAGATGGCCCTTGGTCTCCTTCTGCTCGACCTCGAGGTCGGAGACCGAGGTGCGCAGCTTCGGGTCCCAGTTGACCAGCCGCTTGTCGCGATAGATCAGCCCTTCGCGGTGGAGCTGCACGAACACCTTGACCACGGCGCGGGACAGGCCCTCGTCCATGGTAAAGCGTTCGCGCGACCAGTTCGGAGTGGCGCCGAGGCGGCGCAGCTGGCTGGTGATGGCGCCGCCGGACTGCGCCTTCCATTCCCAGACCTTCTCCAGGAAGCCGTCACGGCCCAGGTCCTGGCGCTTGATGCCCTGCTTCGCCAGCTCGCGCTCGACCACCATCTGGGTGGCGATGCCGGCGTGATCGGTGCCGGGCTGCCACAACGCGTCGCGGCCGCGCCGGCGATTGAAGCGCGTCAGCACGTCCTGCAGGGTCATGTTGAAGGCATGGCCCATGTGCAGGCTGCCGGTCACGTTCGGCGGCGGCATCATGATGGTGAAGGGCGCCGCGTTCGATTGGACGTTGTTGGCGAAGGCGCCGCTGCCCTCCCACTCGGGATACAGCTTGGCCTCGACCTCGCGCGGCCCGTAAGTCTTGTCCAGCATGGCTGGTCTTCCGTGTTCTTGAATGTCTGGCGGGGGTGGCGGAGCGGAGGGCGGATCAGCGCCGTACGGCGCCGCTGGCGATGCGGGATACCTCCCGCTCGACCGCCTGCTCGACCAGCCGCGGCAGGTTGGCGTCGAGCCATTCCTTCAGCATCGGCCGCAGCAATTCGCGCACCAGATCGTCCACCGTCTGGCCCTTGTGCACCGCCGCCGCCGGCGGGGCCGCGGCGCTGAGCCGGGCCAGGGCCGCCAGCGCGGCGCTGGCGCTGGCCGGCGAGACCACCGGCTCCTCCTCCGCGGCCGCGGAGGGCGGCGGAGAAGCGGCTGATCCCGGAGCGGCGGCCGGGCGCGGATCGTCCAACGCTTCGGTCAGCTCCAGAACATCGTCATCGGCCGGCGAGGACGCGGATGTCTGGGGCCGTGCAGAATCGGCCGGGGCGGCCCGGCCGCGCGCCGGATCGTCCTCGGTGATCATGCGCCGGATGGAGGCCAGGATCTCCTCCATCGACGGCTCCTGCTGTGCCCGCGTCTCGCTCATCCTCTCGGTCGTCTTCTTTCCACTCTAGTCGCCTTCTTTCCACTCTATATGTCATGCCCGGGTTTGACCCGGGCATCCAGAGACTGTCGACACACTCTGGATTGCCGGGTCAAGCCCGGCAATGACAGAAATGCGGTCGCCCGGCGATGCCGGGCAACCCTCCTCACTCGTCGATCGAGGTCCCCCACCAGCGGGCGCGGGTCTTCTGGTAGTCCGGCTCCGGATCATAGACCTTGACCGGCAGGCCCATATCCTGCGCGGTCAGGGTGCCGATGGCGTTGCGCAGCTGATAGCCCGCGACCACCTCGTTGCGCCGCGCCTGCACCAGGCTGAGCTGGGCCTCGAGCAGGTTCTGCTGCTCGGTCAGCACGTCGAGCACGGTGCGCGACCCGACCTGCGCTTCCTGCTGCAGGCCTTCCACCGCCAGCTCCTCGGCCCGGACCGCGGCCTGGAACGACTTGATCGCCGCCCGCGCCGTCACCAGCGCCTGCCAGGACTGGACGGCATTCTGGATCGCCAGGCGCCGCTGGGATTCGATCTCGATCCGCCGCTGACCGTGGGTGTAGCGCGCCTGGCGCACCTGGGATTCCTGATTGCCCTGGGAGTACAGCGGGACGGTCAGCTGGGCGACGATCGTGGCCGAATCGATCCGCGACTGCGCCCCGAAGCTCGCCTGCTGCGGCCCGAGGATAGTGTCCTCAAATCTCACCTTCGGGTGCGACACCGTCGAGTACTGCCGCTGCAGCCGGGCCTGCACGGTGAGCTGCGGCAGCAGTGCGCCGAACTGCAGGTCGATGTTGTCGGCCGCCGCCCGCTCGGTGAACACCGCCGCGACGATGCCCGGGAAGTTCGCCTGCGCCCTCTGGATCGCATCCTGCATCGAGGCCGGCAGGCCGGCCGGCACCGCCGGCGTCTCCAGCGTCCCCGGCGGCTGGCCGATGATGCGCTCGAACACCGCCCGGCTGGCGCGCAGCGTGCCCTCGGCCTCGATCCGGCCGGCCACGGCGCTGGCCAGGCTGGCCTCGGCCTGGCTGACGTCGGTGCGCGTCACCTCGCCGACATTGAACCGGTCCTGGGTCGCCTGCAGCTGCCG
>NZ_AUHM01000025.1 GCF_000423185.1 Inquilinus limosus DSM 16000
GACCGCATCGCGATCGGCCCGGCCGTCGCCGGGATGGCGGCGACGCTGAGCGTGTCCGGCGACGCCCAGCTGGGCGACCCGTCGCAGGGCCTGGCGGCCAACATCGCCGTCCGCCGGCTGGACGGCACGGCCGGCGACATCACCGCCCGGCTGGCCTTCATCCCGTCGACCGAGCAGCTCGACGTCGCCGTGTCGGTGCAGGAGCCGCCGGGCGGCGTCATCGCCACCATGGCCCAGTTCCCGGGGCAGCCGCCGGTCGACCTGCGGCTCGACGGCACCGGCACGCTGTCGGACTGGCGCGCCACCCTGGCCGGCAAGGTCGGCGACCTCGGCGGGGTCGACGGCAGCGTCCGGATCGAACCCCGGGAGGGCGGGCGGCGCCTGACCGTCGATCTCGGCGCCGACGCCGCCCGGCTGGCGCCGGCCGGGATCGCCGCCCTGCTGCAGGGCCGGACGACGCTGAAGGCCGAGGCGGAGATCGCCGATGCCGGCCCGATCACGATCCGGCAGCTCGAGGCCGCGGCCGCCGCCGGCAGCGTGTCGGTGACCGGCAGCCTGAACCCGACCGGCAACCAGGTGGATCTCGCCTACAAGCTGCAGGCCGGCGCCGCCTCGGGCTTCGCCACCCTGCTGCCGCCCGGCGCCGGCTGGGACTCGCTGGCGGTCGACGGGACCGCCAAGGGCGCGCTGGATGCGCCGGTCGTCGTGGCCGCGATCCGCGGCGCCGGGCTGCGCCAGGCGCCCTACGGCGCCGGCACTCTGGCGGTCGACCTGACGGCCACGCCGCAGGGCCCGCTGTCCGACCCCGAGGCCCCGATCGGGCTGCGCGTCACCGCCTCCGCCGACGGACTCGCGCTGGGCGACCCGCAACTCGAGGCGGCGGCCGGGCATACGCTGCAGCTCAGCCTCGACGGCAGCGCCACCCAGTCGGGCAAGGCGGTGATCGACCGGCTGGAGACCCGGCTGGACAACGCCGTGCTGACCGCCAGCGGCCGGGGCGACGCGATGGCGCCCTCCGGCGACGGCACGCTGCGCCTGACCGCCGCCGATCTCGGCCGCTTCTCCGGACTGGTCGGCCAGCAGATCGCCGGCAATCTCGACCTGACGGTCAGGCCGATGCTGGCCGCGGACGGCACCGCCACCCTGGAATGGGACGGCGCCATCGGCGAGGCGAATGTCGAGGCGACGCCCACTGCCGCGGTGCTGGGGCGGCGCACCACCCTGACCGGCCGGGTGGACCGCGACGCCGGCGGCAAGATCACCGTCTCCGGCATCAGCGTGAAGGGCGAGAAGGCTTCGCTCGATGCCGCCGGGACTCTGGACGGCGACGCGATCCAGGGCACGGTCAAGGCGGCGCTCGGCTCGCTCGCCGCGGTCGCCCCCGGCGTCGAGGGCGCGGTGTCGGTCGACGCCACATTGTCCGGCAGCATCGGCGCGCTCGGCGTCCGCGGCCAGGTCGTCGCCGACGGGGTGAAGAGCGCCGGCCACACGGTCGAGCACCTGACCGTCGATATCGACGCCGCCGGCCTGCCCGCCGCCCCGGCCGGCACGGTGAAGCTGGCCGGGACGGTCGACAAGAAGCCGGCCACCGGCAACATCGTGCTGGCCCAGAAGCCGGATGGCGGCATCGATGTCAGCACGCTGGTGCTGGACGTCGCCGGCATCAAGGCCGACGGCAACGCCGCGGTGTCGGCGGACGGCAAACCGGTCGGCGGCACCGTCCGCCTCGCCGTCGCCGATCTCGGCGTCGTCGGCGCCTTCATCGGCCAGGCACTGCGCGGCCAGCTCGACGCCACGCTCTCGCTCGACCCGGCGGCCGGCGCCAAGATCGACCTGACCGCCCGGCGCGTCGCCTATGCCGACACCGCCCAGCTCGGCGAGATCCGGCTGACCGGCACGGTGCTCGACCCGATGGCGGACGGCCGGCGCATCCAGGACGGCCGGCTGCTGGTCACCAACGCCACCGCCAGCGGCACCCCGATCAGCCGGGCCGAGCTGACCGTCGCCGGCACCATGCAGCAGCTGGCGCTGAAGCTGCAGGCCGCGACCGGCTACGGCACCGCCGACATGGCGGCCGATATCGGGCTGAACGGGGCGGAGACCGTGGTCGGGCTGAAGAGCCTGGCGATCCGCCAGTCCGGGCAATCCGTCACCCTGAGCAAGCCCGCCACCATCCGCGCCGGCGCCGCGGGCGTCGATCTCGGCACCATCGACCTCGCCGTCAGCGGCGGCGGCAGCGTCACCCTGTCCGGCCGCGCCGGCGACGCGCTGGACCTGCGCGCCCGCATCGCCCGTCTGCCGCTCGGCCTGGCCTCGATCGCCAGCCCGGGGCTGGAGCTGCAGGGACGGCTGGACGGCGACGCCACCATCACCGGCAGCGCCGCCGACCCGGGCGGTAAG
The DNA here is from genome assembly GCF_000423185.1 of Inquilinus limosus DSM 16000. Lineage (GTDB taxonomy): Bacteria > Pseudomonadota > Alphaproteobacteria > DSM-16000 > Inquilinaceae > Inquilinus > Inquilinus limosus. Next base: position 2,401 of record NZ_AUHM01000025.1, read on the forward strand.
TTCTCGCTGAAGGTCTCCGGCGCCAAGATGGGCGGGCTGAACACCGCCGGCCTGCCGGCGGTCGACGCCACCGCCGACGGCACGCTCGGCGGCCGACGCGTCACCGTCACCAGCCGGGTCACCGCCGGGCGCGCCCGGCTCGACCTGCAGGGGACGGTGCCGCTGGGCGGCGGCCGGCTCTCGGCCTCGGCCAGGGGCCAGGTCGAGCTGGCGATGTTCAACGATTTCCTCGCCGCCGGCGCCGACCGCATCGGCGGGCCGCTGTCGCTCGACGTCAGGATCGAGGGCACGCCCGAGAGGCCGCAGGCCTCCGGCACGGTCACGCTGCGCAACGGCAGCTACCAGAACTCGGAATACGGCGTCCGGCTGCAGAACATCGACGCCACGGTCACCGGCGCCGGCGACAGCTTTCGCCTGACCAGCCTGTCGGCGAAGACGCCGGGCGGCGGCACCATCAGCGGCAGCGGCAGCGTCACCCTGGGCGCGAATGGCAGCCTGCCGATCGACGTCCGGATTCAGACCAGCAATGCGCTGCTGGTCTCCAGCGACCTCGCCACCGTCCATGCCGACAGCGACCTGACGATGTCGGGCGACCTGTCGGCCGACTCGCTGCTGAAAGGCTCGATCAAGCTGCGCCAGGCGGTGATCCAGATCCCGGACAGCTTCCCGGTCTCGGTCACGCCGATCCCGGTGCGCCAGATCAACGCGCCGCCGGAGATCGCGGCCCGGCTGAAGGATCAGCAGCCCCCGCCCGCCCGCCGGGCATCGGCCCGGCAGGAGCCGCAGAAGCCGCCGTCACAGATCAGCCTCGACATCACTGTCGACGCGCCGAACCAGCTCTATATCCGCGGCCAGGGCATCGATGCCGAGATGCAGGGCCAGATCCGCATCGTCGGCACCACCTCGACGCCCGACATCCAGGGCGACTTCGAGATGCGGCGCGGCTCGATCGCGAAATTCGGCCAGCGGCTGGATTTCGAGCGCGGCCGCATCACCTTCGACGGCGGGGACCTGGATCCGCGGCTCGACTTCCTGGCCTCGTCCCGGGCCGGCGACGTCGTCGCCCATATCCAGGTCGGCGGCTACGCCTCGAAGCCGGAGCTGACGCTGAGCTCGACACCCGAGTTGCCGCAGGACGAGGTGCTGTCGCGCCTTCTCTTCGGCCAGGCGACCAGCGAGCTCAGCCCGACCCAGGCGATCCAGCTGGCCCAGGCCGCGGCGGAGCTGGCGGGCGTCGGCGGCGGCTCGGGCGGCCTGCTCGGCGGCCTTCAGAAGTCGCTCGGCCTCGACCAGCTCGACTTCAACACCGACGCCTCCGGCGGATCGGCCATCGGCCTCGGGCGCTACCTCACCAAGGGCGTCCGGGTCGGGGTGGAGCAGGGCATCGACGCTGGCAGCACCCGGGCCACGGTCACCATCGACGTGACCGACCACATCAAGGGCAAGGCCGAGGTCGGCGGCGACAGCGGCGGCGCCGTCGGGGTGACGATGGAGTGGGATTACTGAGGCAGGGGCCCGCGACTCATTGCCACAACCTGGAGATGCATTTCATGCAGATCCGACCGCCGCCACCTCGCATCCAGAGCCTGAAAAGGCCCGAGTTGCTGCGGCAACGGCAATCTGAAGCCGCGAATCAAAAGTTGTATAAAATTTGATTGAATTTCTCTGTTATATTCATTCGACTTGTCTATAATCTCGTTTCTTGGCACGGATTCTTTTTAATCCCACCGAGTCCCAGCGGAAGGACGAGCAATGGCGCTTGAGAAAGCCCCGGCGCCGCAGGCCGGAGGCACGCTGTTCGACGAAACCCCTTGCGAGACGATCTACGCCTTGGATTCCAAGCAGATCATGGAACAGCGCTGGTACAAGCGCTTCGGCGGCGACGAGGCCGGTTATCGCCTGCACCGCGACGCGGCGCCGGCACGCGTCGAGTATCATGAGAACGGCGCGGTGCGCCGCGAGGACTGGTATCGGGCCGGGCGCTACCACCAGACCGAGAGGCCGGCGGTGACCGTCTACCACCCCGACGGCACGCCGAAATTCGAATGGTGGTTCGTGGCCGACGAAGCCCATCGCGAGGACGGTCCCGCCTATGTCCATTACGGCCGGGACGGCAGCCGGCTGGAGCGCTGGTACCGGTACAACCAGCGCCACCGCACCGATGGGCCGGCGGTGATCGAGCGCGATCGGGACGGCGTCGTCCGCAAAGCCGAATGGTGGCTGGGCGGCAAGGAGGTCACCGCCGCCGCGGAGGCCTTCCTGGCCGAGACCGGGGCACGGTGGCCGTTCGATCCGAAGACCGAGACCCGCTTCCTGGAGCAGGTGCTGCCCCGCGCCGCTTAGCCGGCCGCCTTCCGCTCCGGCCCGGCGCCGCCCTCCCCCGGCAGCTCGTCCTGCGGGATCGCCACCGCCCCTTCCGGCAGGTGCCGGCGCAGGAACTCGGCCAGCATCTCGATCTCGCTTCGCCGGGCCGCGCCCCGGCGCCAGACGAGGCCGATCCGGCGCGACGGCGCCGGCGAGTCGAAGGGCCGGAGCGCGATGTCGCTGTCGGCTGTGGTCGGCGCGGTGCAGGCCAGGGCCGGCAGCAGCGTGATGCCGATCCGCCCGGCCACCATCTCCCGCAGGGTCGACAAGCTGGTGGCGCCGAAGGCGTCCTCCTCCGTCCGCGCCGCGCTGCGGCACACCTCCAGCGCCTGGTCGCGCAGGCAGTGCCCGTCCTCGAGCAGCAGCAGATGCTCGCCCGCCAAGTCGCCCGGCGTCACCCGGTTGGCCCGGGCCAGCCGATGGCCGCTCGGAACGGCCAGAAGGAAGGGCTCGTCGAAGACCGGCAGCGCCTCCAGCTTCGGATCCTCGATCGGCAGGGCCAGCAGCGCCGCTTCCAGCTCGCCGCGGCGCAGCCGCTCCACCAGCCGGTCGGTCAGGTCCTCGCGCAGATACAGGCGCAGATCGGGAAAGTTGCGGCGCAGCATGCGCATCAGCCGCGGCAGCAGATAGGGGCCGAGCGTCGGAATCACACCGAGCCGGAAGTCGCCGGCCAGGGGCGCCGCCTGGTCGCGGGCGGCGAGCAGCAGGTCCTGGGTCTCCGCGAGGATTCGCCGCGCCCGCGCGACCACCGCCTCGCCCAGCGGGGTCAGGATGATCCGCCGCTTCGATCGCTCGAACAGCGGCCCGCCCAGCATCTCCTCCAGCGCCTGCACCTGGGCGCTGAGCGAAGGCTGGCTGACATGACAGGCGGCGGCGGCCCGGCCGAAATGCCGCGTGTCGGCGACGGCGACGACGTAGCGGAGCTGCCGCAGGGTGATCGGTTGGTTCATAGGTTCAACCTATCATAATCCTCGGAACAATCGATTGGATTATGGGAATCCGCTTTGCTATCTGCTTGCTGCAGCGCGAAATCATTTCCGCTGCACTGCAAACACGAAGCCTACGACAGAACCCACGGAGCCTCTCCAGATGCCCATGCTGACCATCGGCGACACCTTCCCGGATTTCTCGCTCCAGGCCGTCGTCTCGACCGACCCGAAGAACGCCTTCACCCAGATCGACCGCGCCGCCAGCAAGGGCAAGTGGAAGGTCGTGTTCTTCTGGCCGAAGGACTTCACCTTCGTCTGCCCGACCGAGATCGCGGCGTTCGGCAAGCTGGCCGGCGACTTCGCCGACCGCGACGCGCTGGTCTACGGCGTCTCGACCGACAGCGAGTTCGTGCACCTGGCCTGGCGCCAGAATCACGCCGACCTGAAGGAGCTGCCGATCCCGATGCTGGCCGACATCCGCAAGGATCTCAGCCGCGCCCTCGGCATCCTCGAGAAGACCGAGGAAGTCTGCCTGCGCGCCACCTTCATCGTCGACCCGGACAACATCATCCGCTTCGTCTCGGTCAACGACATGTCGGTCGGCCGCAACCCGCAGGAGGTCCTGCGCGTCCTCGACGCGCTGCAGACCGACGAGCTCTGCCCCTGCAACTGGCAGAAGGGCGAGGAGACCCTGAAGGCCGCCTGATCCCCGGCCCTTCCTTCCGCGCGGCCGGTCCTGCCCCGGACCGGCCGTCGCCTTGTTCAAGACCAGACATTCCGCCGGAGCCCCCATGTCGATCGACACGCTGAAGGCCGCCCTTCCCGACTACGCCAAGGATCTGAAGCTCAACCTGTCCTCGGTCCTGACCCCGCCCGGCGTGACCGCCCAGCAGATCTGGGGTTCGGCCCTGGCCAGCGCCTATGCCTCGCGCAACGCCACCGTGATCAAGGCGATCGCCGCCGAGGCGGCGCAACACCTGTCGCCCGAGGCGCAGGGCGCCGCCAAGACCGCGGCGGCGATCATGGGCATGAACAACATCTACTACCGCTTCACCCACCTCGTGTCCGAGAAGGACTACGCGACCATGCCGGCGCGGCTGCGCATGAACGCGATCGCCAACCCGGGCATCGACCAGGTGGATTTCGAGCTGTACTCGCTGGCAGTGTCGGCGATCAACGGCTGCGGCATGTGCATGGACAGCCATGAGCAGGTTGTGGCCAAGAAGGGCGTCGGCAAGGACGTGGTCCAGGCCGTGATCCGCATCGCCGCGGTGATCCACGCCGTGGCTGCCACGCTGGACGCCGAGGAGAAGCTGGCCGCCTGACGGCCCTATGCTCCAAGATGCAAGGCCCGCCCCATGGCGGGCCTTTTGCTATTCCGCCGCCAGCCGGTCGAGCGATATGCGGCGCCGGCGGGTGGAGCGGTCGGCGAGCACCATCGGCATGCCGTCCGAGCAGGTCTCGATCCGCGCCTCGACGCCGTAGACCCGGCGCAGCATCTCGGCGGTGACCACGGCGCGCGGCTCGCCGCAGGCGGCGACGCGGCCCTCCTGCAGCACCAGCACCCGGTCGGTGAAGCGCACCGCCTGGTTCAGGTCGTGCAGCGCGATCAGCACGCACAGGCCCCGGCTGCGCGCCAGGTCGCGGACCAGGCTCAGCACCTCGACCTGGCGCTGCAGGTCGAGCGCGCTGGTCGGCTCGTCCATCAGCAGGATCCGCGGGTCGCGCACCAGCGCCTGGGCGATCGAGACCAGCTGCTTCTGCCCGCCGCTGAGCTCGCCCAGGTTGCGCATGGCGAGGTCGTCGATCTCGAGCAGCGCCAGGGTGCGGGTGACGGCATCGAGATCGCTGTCGTCCACCCGCCAGCCGGCGCTGCTCTTGCGCGCCAGCAGCACGGATTCGAGCACGGTGAGCACGGCGTTCACCGCCGTCTCCTGCGGCAGGTGGCAGGGCCGGCTGGGGTCCCCCTGAGCCCAGCTGCCGGCCGGGCGGCCGTCGATCAGCACCTCGCCCGGGCCGCCGATCAGCCCGGCGATGCGGCGGAACAGGCTGGATTTGCCGACCGCGTTCGGGCCGATCACGGCGGTTACCTCGCCGCCCGCCATCACCGGGGTGGTGATGCCGTGCAGCACCGCCCGGCGGCCATAGGCGACCGAGACGTCGCGGAGCTCCAAGGTCACGGGGGTCATTGCCATGCGCGGCGCCGGCTGGTCAGGATCAGGCTGAAGAAGAAGGGCACGCCGACCAGGGCGGTGATCACGCCGATCGGGAAGATCACGCCCGGCACGATCGATTTCGACACGATCGAGGTGGCGGACAGCATCAGCGCCCCGGCCAGGGCCGAGGCCGGCAGGAAGAAGCGCTGGTCCTCGCCGATCAGCATGCGGGCGATGTGCGGCCCGACGAGGCCGACGAAGCCGATGGTGCCGACGAAGGCGACCGGCACCGCGGCCAGCAGGCTGACCGCCAGGATCGTCTCCAGCCGCAGGCGCCGGACATCGATGCCGAAGCTGCGGGCCTTGTCCTCGCCCAGGCGCAGCGCCGTCAGCTGCCAGGCCCGGCGCGCCATCAGCGGCAGCAGCACCACGAGAACCGCAGCGGTGACCGCGAGCTTGCCCCAGCTGGCCTTGCCCAGGCTGCCCATGGTCCAGAACACCACCGCGGCGAGGGCCTGCTCCGACGCCACATATTGCAGCAGCGACAGCAGGGCGTTGAAGGTGAAGACGATGGCGATGCCCAGCAGCACCACCGTCTCCATCGTCACGCCGCGGCGCTGGCTCAGCGCATGCAGCCCCAGCGACGCCACCAGCGCCATCAGGAAGGCGTTGACCGGCACCATGACGTCGGTCAGGGCGGGGATCAGCGCCACGCCGAGCACGATGGCCAGCGCCGCGCCGAAGCTGGCGGCGGCCGAGATGCCGAGGGTGAAGGGGTCGGCCAGCGGGTTGTTCAGCACCGTCTGCATCTGGGCGCCGGCCACCGCCAGGGCGGCGCCGACCACGACGGCCATCAGCGCCACCGGCAGGCGGATGTCCCAGATCACCACCCGCAGCGTCGCGGGGACGTCAGACGGCGAGACCAGGGCGGACACCACCTCCCCGACGCCGTAGCGCGCCGGGCCGATGCCGATGTCGAGCACCAGGCTGACCAGCAGCGCCGCGGCCAGGGCGGCGAGCAGCAGCAGCTTGCGCCGCGCCAGGCTGCGATAGGCGGCGCGGCCGGACCGCAGATGGGTGTCGATCGGGATCGGGACGGCGTGATCGGCCATATCGTGACTCTCAGCCTGCCGGGCTCAGCGAGACCCAGTAGCCCGGCTGGTACGGGATCGGCAGGAAGCGCTCGTGCAGGGTGCGGAACGTCGCCTCGGGGTCGAGGTCGGCGAAGAGATCCGGATGCAGCCATTTGGCGATCTGCTGCACCCCGACGAACTGGTAGGGGCTGTCGTAGAACTGGTGCCAGATGGCGTGGACGCGGCCCCCGGCCACCGCCTTGACGCCGGTATAGGCCGGGCGCCGCACCAGCGCCGCCAGCCGGTCCTTCGCCTTCGCCTGGTCGGCGCCGGGGCCGAGGCCGACCCAGCCGCCATCGGGCACGAACTGGGACCAGTTGGCGCCGGTGGCGATGACCACGTCGGGGTTGGCGACCGTCACCTGCTCCGGGTTCAGCACGCCGAAGGTGCCGGGGATCAGGTTGGCGGCGATGTTGATGCCGCCCGCCATCCGCACCATGCGGCCGAAATTGTTGTCGCCGAAGGAAGCGCAGCATTCCGCGCCCCAGCCGGTGCCGGCGGCGCGCTCGATCATCACCTTCGGCTTCGGCGCGTCGGACTTGGCCAGCCGGTCCTGCACCAGGTCCATCTGCTGCCGGAAGAAGGCGATGAATTCCTCGGCCCGGTCCTGCCGGCCCAGGATCTCGCCGAACAGCCGCACGCTGGGCTCGGTGTTGGTGAAGGGCTCGTCCCGGAAGTCGATGAAGACGGTGGCGATGCCGGCGCCCTCCAGCGTCTTGATCAGCCCGGATTCCTCGGCCGCGGGCTTCTGGCCCAGCAGCAGGAACAGCACGTCGGGCTTCAGCGCCAGCGCCTGCTCGGTGTTGAAGGTCCCCTCCTCCGGGTCGCCGATGTCCGGGATGGCGTCGATGCCGGGGAACTTCGCCTGGTAGAGCCTGTAGGTGTCGAGGTCGGAGCGCTCGAACTCGTCCTTCCAGCCGGCGATGCGGCCGATCGGGTTCTCGCGGTCGAGCGCGGCGACGATGTAGATCTGCCGCCCCTCGCCCAGCAGGATGCGCTCGACCTTCCTCGGCACCTCGACGGTGCGGCCGGCGAGATCGGTGACGGTGATCTTGTCCCCGGCCGCCACGGCCGCGCCGGCAATGAAGCTCAGAGCCGCCGCCGCAAGGAACGACAAGACCGATCGCATCGCGGACCCTCCTCGTGAACCGGCGTTGGGTACCATGCAGCAATTGCGATTGCGAGTGCTTTTCAGCTTCACCGAACCGTGGCTGCAGCCGATCGCCGCTCTCTGGCATGCTTCTCCGGACCGCGCCGGAGTCGCCATGATTCAGCTGCCCCGCCCCCGCCTCGACCCGATCCATCTGCGCCAGGCGGTGCGCGGCGCCGTCGCCGCCGTCGCTGCCTATGCCCTGGCCGAGGCCTTCGGGCTGCCGAAGGGCTACTGGTCGGTGCTGACGGCGGTGATCGTGATGCAGGCCACGCTCGGCGCCACGCTGAGCGCGACGATCGACCGGCTGCTCGGCACCATGCTCGGCGCCGCCTTCGGGGTGGTCGGGGCGGTGGCGTCCGGCCCCTCGGCGCTACGGACCGGGGCGGTGCTGCTGCTGGTCATGCTGGCCACCGTCTACATCGCCGCCCGCCGGCCCAGCCTGCGGCTCGGCTCGGTCACGGCGGCGATCGTCATGCTGTCCGACCCGAGCCATGCCGACCCGCTGGGCGCCGCCTTCCAGCGGGTGGCGGAGATCGGCCTCGGCGCCGTGGTCGGCGTGCTGGCCGCCCTTCTGATCCTGCCGGCCCGGGCCGGCGACCATCTGCGCGACACCGGCGCCGAGCTCCTCGGCCAGTGCGCCGCGCTCCTGACCCTGATCGCCGGGCGGCTGGCCGGTTCGGGGGAAGACCCGACCGCGCTCAACCAGCGCATCCGCAAGCTGCTGCGCAAGGGCGACGGCCAGATCGACGAGGCGCGGCGGGAACGGCCCGGAGCGATCCCGGATCACCTCGACCCCGCGCCGATCATCCGCACCATCCGCCGCCTCTGGCACAGCGAGATCATCCTGGTCCGGGCCGCCCAGACACCGCTCTCGGCGCCGCTCCAGGCGGCGCTGGCGGCGACGCTGGATCAGGCGGTGACGGCGGCGAAGAAGCGGATGACCGCCCTGGCCGCGGCGCTGGAGGCCAGGGCCGCGCCGGGCGACGGCAGCGCCCTCGACCAGGCCGTCGCGGCGCTGCAGAGCAGCGTCGACGCCCTGCGGGGAACCGGCGGCGACGGGCTGGACGGCCGCGAATTCGGCCAGGCCTTCGCCATCGCCTTCACCTTCGCCCAGATCCGCGACAACCTCGCCGACCTGGCCGAGCGGCTGCGCGAGCAGGCGGGCGACGCGGCGGCGCCGCCGGGGCCGGCCTGACATCGGTTGCGCGCCCGGCCGTCGTGTTCCAGAACGGCAAGAACCAGGGAGACCGCCATGACCGCATCCGGCATCCACGCCATCCTCTACGCCTTCTTCGACGCGGAGGAGCGGCTCGACCGCGCCGCCATGCGGCGGCAGACCGAGGCCTGCCTGGACGCCGGGGTTGCGGGCATCGCGGCGCTCGGCCTGGCTACCGAGGTGGCGAAGCTGAGCTTCGACGAGCGCCGGGCGGTGATGGAATGGGTGGCCGAGGATGTCGGCGGCCGGGTGCCGGTCGGCTTCACCATCTTCGGCCCGTCGGTGGCGGAGCAGGTCGCCATGGTCCGGGCGGCGGAGGCGGCCGGGGCCGGCTGGCTGATCCTGCAGCCGCCCGCGGCCGGCAGCTACGGCGCCGGCGAGTACCTGGACTTCTTCAGCCGGGTGATGGAGGCGACGGCGCTGCCGGTGGCGATCCAGAACGCGCCGCAATATCTCGGCCGGGGCCTGGCCGCCGACGACATCGCCCGGCTGATGCGGCGCCACGCCAACATGACGCTGATCAAGGCGGAGGGGTCGGCGGTCGAGATCGAGCGGCTGATCGCCGCCACCGAGGGAAAGCTGCGGGTGTTCAACGGCCGTGGCGGGCTGGAGATGATCGACAGCCTGCGGGCCGGCTGCAGCGGCTTCCTCCTGGCGCCGGACGCGGTCGACCATGCGGTGGCGCTGCAGCGGCTGCACGAGGCCGGGGATGAAACAGGCGCTGCAGCGGCCTATGCCCGGGTGGCGCCGTCGATCGTCTTCGTCATGCAGTCGATCGAGACGCTGATCTGCTACGGCAAGCGCCTCTTCGCCGCCCGGCTGGGCCTGACGGTGCACGACCGGGCGCCGGCCCTGCGCCCGACCGATTTCGGCCTCGACTTGGTGGCGCGGCACGCCGCCGCGCTGGGGCCGTTCGGACGCCAGGATTGATAGGCCGGAAATCATGGATCGTCATGGCGAGCCCCCGCAGGGGCGTGGCCATCCAGGGGCCAGTGCAAGCGGCCCTGGACGGCCACGTCGCTTCGCTCCTTGCCATGACGGGAAGGGATCCAGGAGTCGATCTTAAGATCCGGTCCTCAGTTCCGCAGCACGTTCGACAGCTCGCGCATCTGGGTGCGGGCGCGCAGCAGGAAGAAGCCCTGCACCGCCAGGTGGTTCGGCTGAAACATGGCGTCGGCGCGGCCGTTCATCACCACCAGCGGCCGCAGCTCCGCCGCCTCGCGCAGGTTGTCGACCATCTCGTCCCAGATCCTGGTCGCGCCGGACTGGGAGATCACCCCCTGGAAGTCCTGGCCCAGCGCCCGCAGCACCAGGAAGTAGGCGTAGAGCCGGCCCTTGGTGGCATAGAAGATGTCGTCGGCCCGGGTGTCGATCAGCCAGCCGCGGCTGGCCTCGATATGGTCGGCGATCACCGAGGATTGCGAGCCGAGATCGGCGGCGAAGCGGTCGATCGTCTGCAGCAGGTTGTCAGCCCGCCGCTCGAAGGGCGCGGTGCCGGCGGCGACCCGTTCGTTGTAGCGGCGCAGCGCCTGGGCGGCGGCACGGTACTGCGATTCCGACGACGCGGTCGGGGCCCAGGAGGTGCTGAGGTCGAACAGCCAGATCGTGCCGGGATAGCGCAGGAGGCCGGTGGCGCGGTCAAGATCCGGGTCCATCTGGGACGAGCCGCGCGAGCGGCCGATCTGGTCGCCCATCTCGGCGGTGAAGCGCGACAGGGCGTAGATGATGCCCTGCTGGTAGTTCGGCATGTTGTCGAGCAGCCAGCCCGGCAGGAAGAACGGGTCGTTGGCGGTCCAGCGATGGGTGCCGCCGGTCTCGCGCTCGATCAGGGCCGTGGCGACGTCCACCGCCCGGCTGCCGTTGGCCACCGGCGCGGCCGCGGCGAAGTCCGGATCGTCGTCGATCGCATGCACGACGAAGGCGCCGATCGCCATGTAGAGCACGAACAGCACCACCAGCCCGCCGATGCCCCAGGCGAGCGCCCGGGACCAGCGCCGGCCGCCGGATGGCGGCGGTGCGGCCGGCGGGACGCCCTCGCCGGCGGCCCTGCGCCGGAACAGGCCGCCCAGCCGCGCGCCCCAGCCGCGCCGGGTTGGCGCCGGATCGAGGTCCTCCTGGAAGATGTCGTCCGGCCGTTCGCTCACCTGCCCCTCGCCCGCTGGTGGTCCCGGCGACAGAATGGCGATGGCGGCAGATTCGTGCCAGCCCCGTCGCGCCGGCGCCGGCACGATCGGCCGCACGCCGACGACGTCGCGGCGGTCCGGGCCGGAGTCGCTGGATGGCAACGCCCCTGCGGGGCTTGCCTTGACGAGCCCTTGCGTAACCGCTGCAAAGATCCTGCGAGGGGCAGCGGGTCAGCCGCGCGGGACGACGGTGACCATGATGCCGGTGAAGTGCAGGGCGCTGCCGGCCAGCACGAACAGGTGCCAGACCATGTGGTTGAACGGCAGCCGCTCCCAGACATAGAAGGCGACGCCGGCGGTGTAGGCAAGGCCGCCGGCCACGATCCAGCCGACCGCGGCGCCGCCGAGCGACGACCAGACCGGGCCGATGGCGACCAGGATCAGCCAGCCCATGCCGAGATAGAGCGGCAGCGCGACATGCCGGCCGTAACGGCGCCAGGTCAGGCGCAGCGCCACGCCGGTGACGGCCAAGGCCCAGATCACCGCGAAGAGGGCCCAGCCCCAGGTGCCGCGCAGGCCGAGCAGCAGGAACGGCGTATAGGTGCCGGCGATCAGCAGGTAGATCGAGGCATGGTCGAGCAGGTTGCAGACATGCTTGAACCGGGCCGTGCGCGCCGCATGCAGCAGGGTCGACGACACATAGGTCAGGACCAGCGTCGCGCCGTAGATCGCCAGGCTGACGATCTCGAGCGCACCGCCATTGAGGCTGGCGAAAACCAGGAGCACCACCAGCCCGGCCAGGGCGAGGACGGCGCCGACGCCGTGGGTGACCGCGTTGGCGATCTCCTCGGCCAGCGTCTCGGTGTGATCGACGATCCCTTCGGTCATGGGATCAGCTTAGCATCCGATCCGACCGGCGCCATGCGGCGTGATCATCCATGAGACGCATCGATCGTCATGGCGAGCCCTCGCCCCTCGGCAGGCTGCCGAACAAGCCAAAACAGAACCATGATTGACGATAAAAGAATCTAATTTTGAGCAATATTGAATAGATCTCCATCCACCACCTTCTGTTCCGTCAAATCCGCTTGTCAGATTTCGTTTCATTTGTAATGGTGAAATCCATATCCGAATCTGCGGATCGGCATTTCGCCGCCAGATCCATAGATTTCGACGTTTTCGAGATTGAATAGTCCGAGGGAGGCGAGCCGCCCTGGATGGCCACGCCCGTTCGGGGCTCGCCATGACGGTTCAATGACCTCAATACCGAGTATTGGCGCCTGCCAAAACGAACCCAATCAACAAGGAGCCGATCGTGGGGGACTCTGAAGCGACAAGTTTATCGGAGCGTGTGTGGCAGAAGACACTTCGTTATTCAAAACATATAGCGCTCACGCTGGCCCTCGCGATTTCCGGCGCGACCCTGGCCCATTCGCAGGATCTGGCGATGCGGGCCAATCAAACGGCCTATGGCGGCCAGATCGGCGTCCCCCTCAAGCGAGGCGACTTCGTCTATCTTCCGGCCGGATCCACCATATCGGCATGGGACTACCGGACTCCGGAGGCGCCCCGGCTGGCCGGCGACACGCGCCGGCAGCCGCTCGCCGGCGTCATCACCGCGATCGCATCCCGCGGCCGGTATCTCTACGCAAGCTGGCGACGGCAAGACGGCAGCTCCGGCCTGGCCATCTATTCCCTCCTCGATCCGGGGAGACCAAGGCTGATCGACGGCGGCATCCTTCGGAAAAGCGCATCGCCCGAGGCCATCACCGCGATCTCGATCGATGGGGATTTTCTCTACGCGTTCGACAGCGAAAGAGGCCTGGTCGTCCACTCCCTGGCCGATCCGCTCTACCCCAAAGCCGTCCGGGTGGTCGAGAGCGGCCCCGCCGATGTGGTCGGCATGGCCGGCAGCCGCATCTTCACGGCCGGCCGGACCTGGCTGGGCGACACGCTGCTGCAGGTTTTCGACAACAGTCGAAAGAGCTTTCCCAAGAGGATCACCAACGAGAACCTGGACGGGTTCGACAATTTCCGCCTGCAGTTCTCCTGGCCGCTCGCGGTGGGGTTTGGGTTGAGCGTCAATCTGTATTACCTGCCGCCGTGGGGAGGTCCGCCGCTGCTGTGGGGGAGCGCGGCGCCGGGGGAAGCTCTCTTCAACGGCTTCATCGCCGGCGACAAGGCCTACGGCTTCGGCGCATCCGGCGTCAGCGTCTGGAGCCTGCGCCTGCCGGTCCGCCGGATCGGCCGCGCCGACTTCGACAATGCCTTCGCCGCGGAAACGACCACCGTGCAGGGCCAATGGGGATGGGTGGCCACCAGCACCGATCAGCTGGCTCTCTTCGACACGGGCAGGACGGCATCCCCCCGCCTGGCCAGCGTCGTCGACACCATCGGCGGCGCCGATGTCAGGGACGCGGCCCTGATCGACCGCAACCTGGTCCTGCTCCAGAACGTCTATGGGCTGAGCTCGGCCAACGACGATGATCTCATGCCGACGGGGAAGTTCTACGCCGACCTGCCGAAAGCCAAGCAGGCCCGCGCCTTCGAGGACATGTCGGTCGATGGCAGGCGGGCCTATCTGGCGGCCTGGGGCTACGGGCTGATCGTCGTCGATATCAGCAATCCGTCGTCGCCGCGCGAACTGGGGCGGCTGCCCGCCGAGTTCTCCTCCGCGATCGCGGGGAAAGGCCGGCATGTCTATCTCGGCACAGCCACGAACGGGGGCTCGGTAACCTCCGTCGACGTGTCGAACCCTGCCCGTCCGGTCGTGCGGGGTTCGATTCCGGTGGACACCCGTGTCGAGCGGCTGCAGCTGGCCGGAAGGCTGCTCTTCGCGGCCACCGCGCCGGACGCCGCCGGCGGTCCTGCGGGGGGACTGCGCATCTTCGATGTCGGCAACCCCTCGCAGATCAGCGAGATCGGACGCTACACCGACGATTGCGCGTTCTCGAGCGACCTGGCCCCCAGCGACGACGCCAGGACCATCCATCTGCGATGCTCAACCGGCCTCCATATCCTGGATGTGAACCAGCCGAGCCGGCCGGTCCGCGTCGGGTTCTACGCGGCCGGCCAGGGTGGTCCGGCGATCGCGCTCGGCTCCGGGACGGTGTTCGTCGCGGAGGACGGTGATGTCGAGGAGATCGATGTCCGCAATCCGCGCCAGCCGACCCTGCTGAACCGATATCACCTTCCGGCCGAGGCCCGCCGGCTGCGGATGATGCCGGGCCGCCGCCTGTTCGTGTTCACAGGGACGGGAGGCCTGCACATTCTCAAGCTCTGACGAGACCTCTTCACAATGCGCATCCCTCGCCGTCATTGCGAGGAGGCGAAGCCGACGAAGCAATCCAGGGGCCGGTGCGTGCTGCCTCTGGATTGCTTCGCTGCGCTCGCAATAACGATGTTCGGAATTCCGAAGAGCTCCCTCCAGCGGGCCGCTCGAGGTCAGGCGCGCCAGAACGGCTTGCGGACCTCCGCCTCGACGTCGCCGTGGCTCAGGCCGACATCGGCCAGGATGTGGTCGTCGAGGGTGGACAGGTGGCGGCGCTGCCGCTCGCGGTCCTGCCAATCCAGCAGCCGGTCGAGCAGGCGCAGGACCAGGCCCCCGCCGGTGGCGTCGCGGGACGTGGTGAGCGAGAGTCCGGTGATGGACATGGCGGTTCTCCTTGCTTTCGGAGGCGGCCGGCCCGTCGGGAAGCGGCCTCCTTCGCCCTGATAGTTGCGCCTTCGTTCTCGCTTCGACAAACGAGGCTTTCTCGTGCTATGGCTTAGAAAAACTATTGCTTGACCGGCCCGGACCGATGGCGCGCCGCCTGCCACCGCTCAATGCCCTCCGCGCCTTCGAGGCCGCCGCCCGCCATCTCAGCTTCGTCGACGCGGCCGACGAGCTTGCGGTCACGCCCGCCGCGGTCAGCCACCAGGTCAAGGCGCTGGAGGCCCATCTCGGACTCCCCCTGTTCCAGCGCCTGGCGCGCGGGCTGGTGCTGACCGAGCAGGGCCAGGCCCTGGCGCCGCAGCTCACCCGCGGCTTTGACCGCCTGGCCGAGGCGGTGGCGCGGGTCCGGGCCGATGGCGGCCAGACCGTGCTGTCGGTCACCGTGCTGCCCTCCTTCGCCGTGCGCTGGCTGCTGCCGCGGCTGGGCGAGTTCCGGCGGCTCAACCCGGGCATCGAGATCGAGGTCCAGGCCCAGCACCAGGCCGTGGATTTCCGGCGCGAGCGGGTCGACATCGCCCTGCGCTACGGCCGTGGCGGCTGGCCCGGCCTCTATGTCGAGCGCTTCCTCGACGACGAGGTGTTCCCGGTGTGCAGCCCGAAGCTGCTGCGCGACGGGCCGAACCCGCTGCGCCGGCCGGAGGATCTGCGCCACCACACCCTGATCCACGACGTGCTGACCGGGGACGACGAGCCCTGGGTCACCTGGCAGCAATGGCTGCTGCATTTCGGGCTCGACGATGTCGACCCCCGGCGCGGGCCGCGCTACAGCGACAGCCACATGATGCTGGAGGCGGCCGCTTCCGGCGAGGGCGTGGCCCTCGGCCGCAGCTCGATCATGGCCGACGACCTGACCAGCGGCCGGCTGGTCCGGCCGTTCCCGGACAGCCAGGTGGCCGACTACGCCTATCACTTCCTGTGCCGGACCGATGCGATCGACCGCCCGGCCGTGCGCGCCTTCCGCGACTGGCTGGTGGCCGTGGCGGCCGACGACCCGACCGCGCCCGCAACAGCGGCTCCTGCCTCGGCCCTGGACGGTTGAGTCTCGGCGGGCCACGAGAAACCGTCATTGCGAGGAGGCGAAGTCGACCAAGCAATCCAGGGGCCACGCCAAACGGCCCTGGATTGCTTCGCTGCGCTCGCAATGACGGCAAATGTCGATGAGATCCTGCAAGCAGGGTCGCCCCGGGCATGGGCCTTTTGTCCGATATTAATACTGATTTTCGACGCATATTTTGCTTTGACCGTTTGGTCAGGATTTCGTTACGGTTCGACTCCAGGAGAGGCGGCGCCGATGCCGGAGAATCCGGTCGCGGCGCCATGCGAGGCTTGCGGTTCGTCGTCTCCCGGCCGGAGTCCGGGATCGAGCCCCTGGGAGAGATGATGACGACGGCATCCGACACCGTGACCGCGCGGCCGGCCTGCTCCATATCCTCCGTCCATGCCCCGACCTCCGGCGCCTCGCGGCGCTGGCGCCCCATGCGCATGGCAGATATGTTCTGACTCTTGGTTCGACAGGGAGCGTCTTCCAACAATGAAAAAGCTTCTCTCCGCCCTCGCCCTCTCCACGGCGCTCGTGGCCGGGGCTGCCTTCGCCGACGAGGTGAAGCCGGCAGTGGTCTTCGACATGGGCGGCAAGTTCGACCGCTCCTTCAACGAAGGCATCTACAACGGCTCGAAGAAGTGGTCCGACGAGACCGGCATCAAGATCGCCGAGTTCGAGGTCACCAACGAATCCCAGCGCGAGCAGGCGCTGCGCCGCATGGCCGAGAACGGCGCCAATGTCGTGATCGCCGTCGGCTTCGCCCAGGCCCCGGCGCTGGAGATCGTGGCCGACGAGTTCCCGGACACGAAGTTCGCGATCATCGACGCGGTGGTCGACAAGCCGAACGTCCAGTCGATCGTGTTCAAGGAGCAGGAAGGCTCGTTCCTGGTCGGCGTGCTGGCGGCCCTCGCCTCGAAGACCGGCACGGTCGGCTTCGTCGGCGGCATGGACATCCCGCTGATCCGCGCCTTCGGCTGCGGCTACGTCCAGGGCGTGCACCACGCCAATGCCAACGCCAAGGTGCTGCAGAACATGACCGGCACCACCCCGGCCGCCTGGAACGACCCGACCAAGGGCGGCGAGCTGGCGCGCAGCCAGTTCGATCGCGGCGCCGACGTGGTCTATGCCGCGGCGGGCGCGACCGGCCTCGGCGTGCTGCAGGCCGCGGCCGACGCCAAGAAGCTGTCGATCGGCGTCGACAGCAACCAGAACCACCTGCATCCGGGCTCGGTCCTGACCTCGATGCTGAAGCGCGTCGACGTCGCCGCCTACGACGTGTTCAAGACCGCCCAGGACGGCAGCTGGAAGCCGGGCGTGAAGGTGCTCGGCCTCAAGGAGGACGGCGTGGGCTGGGCGCTGGACGACAACAACGCCAAGCTGATCACGCCGGAGATGAAAGAGAAGGTCGACGCCGCGGCGAAGGGCATCATCGACGGCTCGATCCAGGTGGTGGACTACCGCACCAACAACTCCTGCCCGCTGTGACGGCGGCGCCCGAGCGCAGATGGACAATGACGGCGTGACCCGCGCCGCGGCGGCCGGCGGTTCCCTCGCGGGGGGGCCGCCGGCCATCGAATTGCGCGGCATCAACAAGAGCTTCGGCCCGGTCCGGGCCAACCAGGACGTCTCGCTGACGATCGCCCCCGGCACGATCCACGGCATCATCGGCGAGAACGGCGCCGGCAAGTCGACCCTGATGTCGATCCTGTACGGCTTCTACGAGGCCGACAGCGGCGAGATCCTGGTCAACGGCCAGGCCAAGCGCATCACCTCCTCCAGCGACGCGATCGCGGCCGGCATCGGCATGGTGCACCAGCACTTCATGCTGGTGGAGCCATTCACCGTGCTGGAGAACGTGATCCTCGGCGCCGAGGGCGGCGCCCTCCTGGCCGGCGGCAAGGCCCGGGCGCGGGCGGAGCTGCAGCGGCTGGAGCGCGAATACAGCCTGGAGGTGCCGGTCGACGCCGTGGTCGGCGACCTGCCGGTCGGGCTGCAGCAGCGGGTCGAGATCCTGAAGGCACTCTACCGCGGCGCCGACATCCTGATCCTGGACGAGCCGACCGGTGTGCTGACGCCGCAGGAGGCCGACCACCTGTTCCGCATCCTCGCGGCGCTGCGGGCGCAGGGCAAGACGGTGATCCTGATCACCCACAAGCTGCGCGAGATTATGGCGATCACCGACGCGGTGACGGTGATGCGGCAGGGCCGCGTCGTCGCGAACGTCGCGACGAAGGAGACCAGCCGCGAGCAGCTGGCGGAGCTGATGGTCGGCCGCAAGGTGCTGCTGCGCGTCGATAAGACCCCGGCCCGGCCGGGCGAGACGCTGCTGGAGGTGCGCGGCCTCGACGTCGTCGACGGCCAGGGCGTGCGCCGGGTCAAGGACGTGTCCTTCGCCCTCAGGGCCGGCGAGATCGTCGGCATCGCCGGCGTCTCCGGCAACGGCCAGTCGGAGCTGCTGGCCGCGCTGGCCGGCATGGTGCGGCCGGCCAAGGGCGACATCGTGGTGGGCGGCACAGCCCTCTCGTCGCTGCCGCATGTCGATGCCGGGACGCTGCGCGGCCTCGGCGTCGGCCATGTGCCGGAGGACCGGCACCGCGAGGGGCTGGTCACCGCCTTCACCGCCGCCGAATGCTCGATCCTCGGCCATCACGCCGATCCGGCCTACAACGGCGCGGTGATGACCGACGGCCGCAAGGTGGTGGCGCATTGCGAGCGGCTGATGCGCGACTACGACGTGCGGCCGCCGAACCCGCATCTCAGGGCCGCCAACTTCTCCGGCGGCAACCAGCAGAAGATCATCGTCGGCCGCGAGGTCGAGCGCGACCCGAAGGTGCTGCTGGTCGGCCAGCCGACCCGCGGCGTCGACATCGGCGCGATCGAGGCGATCCACCGCCGGCTGGTGACGCTGCGCGACAGCGGCAAGGCGATCCTGCTGGTGTCGGTCGAGCTCGACGAGATCCGCTCCCTGGCCGACCGCATCCTCGTCATGTTCGACGGCATGATCGTCGGCGAGGTTCCGGCCGACGGCGCCAGCGAGCAATCGCTGGGCCTGATGATGGCCGGCGTCCAGCAGGAGGCCGCGGAATGAGCGCCTTCGGCCGTTCGGCCGCGGTGCCGCGCTGGGTGTCGATCGGGCTGATCCCCGCGGTCAACCTGATCCTCGCCTTCGTCGCCGCCGGGCTGGTGGTGCTGGTCATCTACTGGGGCCAGTACGCCGACGGCACGCTGCCCGGGGCGGATTATCTCTACACCCCGGTGCGCGCGGCGGGCCTTCTGCTGAAGGGCGCCTTCGGCAGCTTCGCGAACTGGAGCTACACGCTCTACTACACCACCAACTTCATCTTCGCCGGCTTGGCCGTGGCGGTCGCCTTCCATGCCGGGCTGTTCAACATCGGCGCCGAGGGGCAGGCCTATGTCGCCGGGCTCGGCGTCGGCCTCGTCTGCCTCTATCTCGACTTCCTGCCCTTCATACTGGTGCTGCCGCTGGCGATCGTCGCCGCGGCGCTGTTCGGCGCCGCCTGGGCCTTCATCCCGGCCTATCTGCAGGCCAAGCGGGGCAGCCACATCGTCATCACGACGATCATGTTCAACTTCATCGCCTCGTCGCTGATGGTCTATCTGATGGTCCATGTGCTGATCGCGCCGGGCCAGCAGTCGCCGGAGAGCCGGGCCTTCGCCGCCGGCACCGTGCTGCCGACCATCAGCGAGGTCCTGTCCTGGTTCGGGATCCGGATGCGGCGGCTGCCGCTGAACCTGTCGTTCCTGTGGGCGCTGGCCTGCTGCGTCTTCGTCTGGATCTTCGTCTGGCGCACCCGCTGGGGCTATGCCCTGCGGACGGTCGGGCTGAACCCGCGCGCGGCGGTCTATGGCGGCATCTCGGTCGCCGGCATCATCATCCTGGCGATGTGCATCTCGGGCGCCCTGTCCGGCTTCATCGCGCTGAACGAGATCATGGGGGTGCAGCGGCGCATCCTGCTGAACTTCGTCGCCGGCGCCGGCTTCGTCGGCATCGCCGTGTCGCTGATGGGGCGCAACCATCCCTTCGGCATCATCTTCGCGGCCCTCCTGTTCGGCGCCCTCTATCAGGGCGGGGCCGAGCTGAACTTCGACATGCCGGAGATCACGCGCTGGATGGTGGTGGTGATCCAGGGGCTGGTGATCCTGTTCGCCGGCGCGCTGGAGAACCTGTTCCGGCCGCGGATCGAGGCGCTGTTCCGGCGGCGCGAGCCGGCGCTGCGGGCGGCGCGGGAGGCCGGCTCGTGACCCTGCTCGACATCATCGCGCTGCTCGACGCCACGATCCGCACCTCGACCCCGCTGATCCTGGCCGCCCTCGCCGGCCTGTTCGCCGAGCGGGCCGGGCTGGTCGATATCGGGCTCGAAGGCAAGATGCTGGCCGCGGCCTTCGCCTCCGCCGCCATGGCCGCCTATGCCGGCTCGGCCTGGGCCGGGCTCGGCATGGGCGTGGTGGTCTCGGTCGCGCTGGCGCTGCTGCACGGCTACGCCTCGATCACCCATCGCGGCAATCAGGTGGTCTCCGGCCTCGCCATCAACATCATGGCCTCAGGCCTGACGGTGACGCTGGGGATCGCCTGGTACCAGCGCGGCGGCCAGACCCCGCCGCTGGAGGGCGACGCCCGGTTCCAGCAGATCGCTCTGCCGCTGGCCGACACGCTGCGGGACGCGCCGGTGATAGGACCGATCTGGTCCGAGCTGATTTCCGGCCACTCGATCCTGGTCTATGTCGCCTTCCTGGCGGTGCCGCTGGTGGCCTGGATCGTCTACCGCACCCGCTTCGGCCTGCGCCTGCGCGCGGTCGGCGAGAACCCGGCGGCGGTCGACACCGCCGGCATCTCGGTCGCCGGGCTGCGCTACCGGGCGATCGCCCTCACCGGCGTGCTCTGCGGTTTCGCCGGCACCTATCTGTCGGTGGCGCAGAACGCCTCCTTCGGCCAGGACATGACCGCCGGCAAGGGCTATCTCGCCCTCGCCGCCCTGATCTTCGCCAAGTGGAAGCCCTGGCCCGTGATGTTCACCTGCCTGCTCTTCGGCCTTCTGGAGGCGATCGAGGCGCGGCTGCAGGGCACGGTCATTCCCGGCATCGGCGAGATCCCGGTGCAGTTCATCCAGGCGCTGCCCTATATCCTGACGGTGGTCCTGCTGGCCGGCTTCATCGGCCGGGCGACCGCGCCGAAGGCGAGCGGCATTCCCTACGTCAAGGAACGCTGAGTGATGAGCGATCCCGGCTTCGAGGCGCTGTTCCAGGCCGCCAGCGCGGCCCGCGCCCGCGCCCATGTGCCCTATTCGCGTTTCCCGGTCGGCGCCGCGATCCGCACGCCGGACGGCCGCATCCATGCCGGCTGCAATGTCGAGAATGCCGCCTATCCGCAGAGCCAATGCGCCGAGGCGACGGCGATCGGCGTCATGGTCGCGGCGGGCGACAAGGCGATCGCCGAGATCGTGGTGGTCGGCGGCGAGGCCGGCGACACGCTGCTGTGCACGCCCTGCGGCGGCTGCCGTCAGCGGATCCGGGAGTTCGCCCGCGGCGACACGAAGATCCATGTCTGCGGGCCGGAGGGGCTGCGCATGACCACGACGCTCGACGCCCTGCTGCCGCATTCCTTCGGGCCGGAGAACCTGCGGGACTGAGGTCTGAGAACGCCTCTGGCGTCCGTCCGTTTCCCGTCCTAGTAAGAACCAACCGTGTCCAAACGGATTCGCCCGAGGGTCGCCATGTCCGAGACCGCTGCCGTGCCGGCCGAGGGCCGCTGACATGACGCTGCTGCCGCAGGAGATCATCCGCCGCAAGCGCGACGGGGCCGTGCTCGACGATGCCGAGATCGAGGCGATGGTGCGCGGCGCGGTCGACGCCAGCGTCACCGACGCCCAGATCGCCGCCTTCGCCATGGCGGTCTTCTTCCGCGGCATGACAATGCCGGAGCGGGTGGCCTTCACCCGCGCCATGGCCCGGTCCGGCCGGGTGCTGGACTGGTCGGCCGCCAACCTGCCCGGCCCGGTGCTGGACAAGCATTCGACCGGCGGCATCGGCGACAAGACCAGCCTGATCCTGGCCCCGATCGTCGCCGCCTGCGGCGGCTTCGTGCCGATGATCTCCGGCCGCGGCCTGGGCCACACCGGCGGCACGCTGGACAAGATGGATTCGATCCCGGGCTATGTCAGCCAGCCGGAGACCGAGGTGCTGGACCGGGTGGTGCGATCGGCCGGCTGCGCCGTGGTCGGCGCCACCCGCGACATCGCCCCGGCCGACCGCCGGATCTACGCCATCCGCGACACCACCGGCACTGTGGAGTCGATCGACCTCATCACCGCCTCGATCCTGTCGAAGAAGATGGCCGCCGGCCTGGGCGGGCTGGTGATGGACGTGAAGTTCGGCACCGGCGCCTTCATGAGCGGCATGGACGACGCCCGCGCCCTGGCCCGGTCGATCGTCGACGTCGCCAATGGCGGCGGCCTGCCGACCGTCGCCCTGCTGACCGACATGAACCAGCCGCTGGGCCGCGCCGCCGGCAACGCGGTCGAGGTGCGCGAGGCGATCGACCTCCTGACCGGCGGGCCGAAGGACGCCCGGCTGTGGGAGGTGACGGCCCGGCTGACCGCGGAGCTGCTGGCGATCGGCGGCCTGGCCGCCGATGCCGAGGCGGCGCGGATCAAGGTCGAGCACGCCCTGGCCAGCGGCGCCGCGGCGGAGCGCTTCGCCCGCATGGTCCGCGACCTGGGCGGCCCCGCCGACATCCTGGAGAAGGCCGACAGCCACCTGCCGGCGGCGCCGGTGGTGCGGCCGATCACGGCGGAGCGCGACGGCGTCGTCGCCGCGGTCGACGCCCGGGCGATCGGCGTCGCCATCGTCGCCCTGGGCGGCGGGCGCACCAGGCCCGAGGACGGCATCGACCACGCCGTCGGCCTGACCGAGATCGCCGCCATCGGCGAATCCGTAGGCCCGCAGGGCCGGCCGCTGGCCCTGCTGCACACCCGCGACGAGGCCGCGGCGGACCGGGCCGAGGCCGCGATCCGCGCCGCCGTCACGGTGGCCGGGGCCGCACCGGCCCAGCCGCCGCTGGTGGCCGAGCGGATCGCCTGAGCATGGGCGCACAGGCCGCAGCCGCGCCGCCGACAGCGAGGCAGTCGCCGGCGCAGGGCATCGCCCTCTATGCCGGCGGCGTCTTCGTCCTGTGCGTCATGGACGCCATGATCAAATGGCTGTCGGCCGACTATCCGATCGCCCAGATCGTGTTCTTCCGCGCCACCATCGGCCTGATCCCGACGCTGGTGATGCTGTATCGGCCGCCGGGGCTGGAGGCGCTGCGGACCCGGCGGGTCGGGGCGCATCTGCTGCGCGGCGTCGTCGGCGTCATCGGCACCTTCGGCTTCTTCTGGGCCTTCGCGGTGATGCCGCTGGCCGACGCCTACGCCATCGGCTTCGCCGCGCCGATGTTCATCACCGCGATGTCGGTGCCGATCCTGGGCGAAAGGGTCGGCCTCAAACGCTGGCTGGCCGTGTTGGTCGGCTTCGCCGGGGTGATGATCATGATCCGGCCGGGCGGCGAAGGCAGCACCTTCGGCAGCGGCGGCGCGATCGCGCTCCTGGCCACCGCGGCCTATGCCCTGTCCATGGTGCTGATGCGCCTCTACAGCCGCACCGAGACCAACGCCTCGATGATCTTCTACGCCACCCTCGTGATCATCGCCGTCGCCGGGGTGCAGATGCCTTTCGTCTGGGTGACGCCGAGTTGGGAGGATGCCGGGCTGCTCGCCGTGCTCGGCCTGCTCGGCGGCATCGGCGCGATCATGATGGCGCAGGCCTATCGCGTGGCCACTCCGTCGATCGTGGTGCCGTTCGAATACACCGGCATGATCTGGGGCGTGGGGCTGGGCTTCATGCTGTGGGGCGACGTGCCCGATCTCTGGATCTGGGTCGGCTCGGCGGTCGTCATCGCCAGCGGCCTCTACATCCTGCACCGCGAGACGCGGGGCCGTACACCCTCGCCGCCGGCCGCGGCCACCGACCCGTCCGGCGAAAGCGGGGTTCCGGCATCATGACGGAGGGGGCGATGCTGCCGAAGGCGGAGCTTCACCTGCATCTGGAAGGGGCGGCCGGCCCGGAGCTGGTCCGCCGCCTGGCCGACCGGCACGGCATGACCCTGCCGGCGGAGCTGTTCAACGCCAAGGGCGAGTTCGCCTGGACCACCTTCCTGCACTTCCTCAAGGTCTATGACCTGGCCAGCACGGTGATCCGGACCGAGCAGGATTATCGCGACGTCACCTATGAGTATCTCAAGGCCTGCGCCGCCGAGGGCGCGATCTATGTCGAGCTGATGTCCTCGCCCGACCACGCCGCCGCGGCGGGCCTGTCCTATCAGGGCCATCTCGACGGCATCGTCCAGGGCATCGAGGATGCGCGGGCCGAGACCGGCATCGAATCCCGCATCATCGTCACCTGCGTCCGCCATCTGGGGGCGGGGCGCGGGGTGGAGGTGGCGAGGCTGGCGGCGAAGCACCCGCATCCGCTGGTCACCGGCTTCGGCATGGGCGGCGACGAGGCCGGCTTCCCGCCGCGCCTGTTCGCCCAGGCCTTCCGTATCGCCCATGACGAGGCCGGCCTGGCCTGCAACGTCCATGCCGGCGAGGCGGCTGGGCCGGAGAGTGTCTGGGCCGCCCTGCGACTGCCGGTCGCCCGCATCGGCCACGGCGTGCGCTCGATCGAGGACCCGACCCTGGTGCGGGAGCTGGCCGACCGCGGCCTGGTGCTGGAGGTCTGCCCGACCAGCAACGTCGCCACCAAGGTCTATCCCGACTACCGCGCCCATCCGCTGCGCCGGCTGATGGAGGCCGGGGTCAAGGTGACGCTGAACAGCGACGACCCGCCCTATTTCGCCACCACCATCGGCCGGGAATACGCGGTGGCGGAGCGGCATTTCGGCCTAGACGAGGCGGCGCTGCGGCAGGTCACCCGCACCGCGCTGCAGGCCGCCTTCGTCGACGAACCCACCCGGGCCCGGCTATTGTCGCGGCTCGATTCCTGATCCATCCGGAAGAAGAGAGAGGATTGCATGACCATCAAGCGCATCGGCGTCGGCCCGCGCATGAGCCAGGCCGTCATCCATGACGGCCGCGTGTTCCTGGCCGGCCAGGTCGCCGAGAACCCGACCCCGGACGTGACCGAGCAGACCCGCCAGATCCTGGCGACGATCGACAAGCTTCTGGCCGAGGCCGGCACCGACAAGACCAAGCTGCTGACCGCCAACATCTGGCTGGCCGACATCGCCGACTTCGCGGCGATGAACGCGGCCTGGGACAGCTGGGTCTCGCCCGGCAACACCCCGGCCCGCGCCACGGTCGAGAGCAAGCTGGCCGGCCCGGAGTACCGGGTCGAGATCCAGGTCACCGCGGCGATCTGATCGCAGCGGCCTGTCATTGCCGGGCCTGACCCGGCAATCCAGTGGACGTCGACGCTCTCTGGGTGCCCGGGTCAAAGCCCGGGCATGACAGTTCCCGGAACCTTCTCCGGCTCGAATTATCCGCTGAGAAGCCCGAGATCACGGCTGCCATACAGGATGCGGTCGATCGTGACCGTCTCTGGCCCGATGTGAAAGGCGATGGCGCTCCGGCGTTCAAAGCCGATGATGCGCAATCCGGGAAAGAGATCGTCCCGGGATGTGCCTTGCTGGGGGAACGTCGAAAGGCCCAGACAGGCGACTTCGATCCTCTCGACGTAGCCGATGGCCCGCTCCGCGCCGGAGCGCTCGGCAATGTAATGATAAAGCTGCAGCAGATCGTCTCTGGCCTCCGGCGAGAAAACGACCGTGTAATGGCATCATGAAGTGCGCGATCGCTTTGCGTGGATCGCGCGGATCTCGTCGAACACCTGAGCCGCGGGAATCGCCCGGCCCGGATCGTCCTGCATCGCAGCGGCAACCGGGACGACCTCCTCCCGAAGCCACCGCTCGACGGCTGCGTCGCGCTCCTGCAAGGCGCGCAGGCCGGCGCGCACGACCTCGCTGGCCGTCGAATACGCACCCGATGCGACCAAGCTGTCGATGTAGTCGGCCTGCTCGGCGGGCAGGCTGAAGGTTCGCTTCTCGGCTGACGGCATCGCTCGGTCCTCCATCAAGATTCTAGTATGGCGGTATGAGAAAATCACACCCCTGCCGTCATCACTCGATCGCGGAGAAGAACCGGTCCAGCCGCAGGCCTCCGGGCCAGGTCCAGACCGGCTGCGAGCGCAGGCCGAGATCCCAGGACGCGACCACGAACGCGGCCTTGCCGACCAGGTCGCCGACCGGCAGCAGGCCCACCCCGCCGGCGGCCACGGGCAGGCGGCTGTCGGCCGAGTTGTCGCGGTTGTCGCCCATGACGAAGAGATGGCCGGGCGGGACCATGACCTCCGGCATCTCGTCCAGCGGCCCGTACGCGAAGCGCTTGAAGATCGGGTGGCTGACCCCACCCGGCAACGTCTCGATCAGGCGGGCGGCGGGCACGGCGGCGCCGTCGCCCCGCTCCACCGTCCCTTCCCCGCCCGGCCGCAGTTCGACGGGCTCGCCATTGATCCACAGGCGCCCCGCACGCATCGCGACGCGGTCGCCCGGCAGCCCGATCACCCGCTTTACCCAGGTCTGCGACGGGTCGCCGGGCCAGCGGAAGACGACCACGTCGCCGCGGGAAGGCAGCCGGCCCAGCACCCGGCCGCTCTGGGGCAGGGTCAGGCCGAAGGGCAGAGAGGCCGTGCTGTAGCCGTAGCTGAACTTCGCCGCCACCAGCTCGTCGCCGATCTGCAGCGTCGGCTCCATCGAGCCGGAGGGCACGTAGAATGGTTCGGCGACCGCGGTCTTGCCGATCGCGATCACCAGCAGCAGCGCCGCCAGCTCGCCCGCGCCGCGCAGCCAGCGCCGGGCGCTTCTTCCGTTCCGCGATGCCGTATCGGTCGCCATGGCGCACCTCCGAAGCCGCGACCTTCGCGCCGCCCGCGGCTCCGGACAAGTTACGAATGGGACAGGATCAGCCCGGCTCGAGGCCGGTGAGCTGCACGCTCAGACGCCGCAGCTTTTCCCGCGCCGCCGGGTCCTCGGCCTGGGCCAGCGGCCGGGCCCGATGCCGGCCGCTGTAGTAGACGCCGCTCTCGCCCTCCCGCTCGGGCGAGACCGCGAGCGCCAGGATCGCCTCGCCGCCCTCCTCGACGGTGCTGGTCGGCCGGATGCCGCTCTGCCGCACCATGGTGGTGTCCATATGGGTCGCGGGGTGCAGGCAGGTGGCGGTGACACCGCTGCCGCGCAGCTCCTCCGCCAGGTCGAAGGTGAACAGGATCTGCGCCAGCTTGCTCTGGCAATAGGCGCGGAGACCGCTGTAGCCGCGGGTCAGCATGACGTCGTCGAAATCGATCTCCTGCTGCCCGGCCGAGGCGACATTGACGATCCGCGCTGGCGCGCTGCGCCGCAGCGTCGGCAGCAGCAGCCGGGTCAACAGGAAGCCGGCGAGGTAGTTCACGGCGAAGCGCAGCTCGTGCCCGTCGGCGCTGGTCTCGCGCCAGGTCGGGTCCAGGCCGGCGCCGATACCGGCATTGTTGATCAGCACGTCGAGCCGGTCGTGCCGCGCCAGCACGGCCTCGGCCAGGCGCCGCACCTCGGCCAGCGAGGACAGGTCGGCCGGCAGGAATTCGGCGCTGCCGCCCTCGGCCCGGATCTCCTCCAGCACAGCCCGGCCGCGCTCCTCGTTGCGGCCGTGCAGCAGCACATGGGCGCCGCCGGCCGCCAGCCGGCGGGCGACCCAGCGGCCGACGCCATCGGTCGAGCCGGTGATCAGGACGGTCTTGCCGTGCAGGTCCATGCCTCGCGCTCCCCTGTCTTCGTCCGATGATCGTAAGACGGGGACGGCCGAACTGCCATGGATGTCCGGCAGCTATTCGTCCCAGGACCGCAGCCCCAGCAGCTTCTCGCCCAGCGGGGTCAGCTTCGCGCGCTCGTAGCGGGTCTTCTCCCATTCCCGCGGGTCGCCGGGGAAGGCATAGCCCTGCGGTGGCTCGCGGTCGCGCCAGGAGCGGATGCGCCAGTCGCGCAGCTGGGTATTGCCCTCGTCGGCCGGGGTCATCGAGATGTACTGCGCCATCCGCACGCGGTCCTGCGACCGGTTCGGCCGGATGCCGTGGGCCAGCAGGCTGTTGAAGATCAGCAGGTCGCCGGCCTTCATGGTGACGTTCCGGATCTCGAAGCCGGTGGTGTCCGGCGCCCAGGGGTTGCGGTCGGCCGGCTGGGTCTCGCGCCAGGCCTCCAGCGTCCGGAACAGCTCCGGCACGCATTGGAAGCCGCCCATCTCCGGATCGGTGTCGACCAGCGACAGCACGCCCTGGCAGTTCACCGGCAGCGGCGTCAGCGAGGTGTCGGCGTCCCAGTGGATGAAGCCGTTGAAGCCGCGCGCCTGCCGGTTCGGCGGGTTCAGGTTGGCGCGGTCGATCGTGACCCACAGCCGCTCGGTGTCCCAGATGTCGACGAAGGCGTCGTAGACCCGCTGGTGCTGCCGGTTGTCCCACAGATATTGATGATTATAGATCTCGACCATGCCGCTGTTGTTCAGCTCCTTCATCGCATGGTCGCGCAGCTGCGGCTTATACCAGCTCTCCGGATCCTTCGGATCCATCTCCTGGAATTCCCACAGCAGGTCGCGGGTGCGGCGGATGTTCTCCGCCGGCACGGCGTCGGGGACGACGACATAGCCCCAGGTGATCCAGTGCTGCCAGTCCGCCTCGGACAGGACGCGCAGCGGCAGCGTCTTCTCGATGTCCTTGAGCTGGGTGTCGTAAGTGTAGGCGACCGAGGCGTTGCCCGGCCGGTTGTCCCCGTATTGATAGCGGTCCATCTCGGCGTTTCCCCTCAGCGGTGCGGCGTTCGGCCGTCCATGTCTGGGACTCTACCGCCGTCCGGTCTCGTCATGTTGGCGTCGCCTGCCAAAAACTGATACCAAAGTCGCGTCGGATGGCCTGACCGCCGTCCTCCTGTATCAGTTTCAGGCCATGCAGCCGGTCTTCGAGAAGGTGACGGTGCCGCCGGGTGCGTCCTGGACGCTGCTGAACCGGCGGCTGGACGACGCCATCCCCTTCGAGTGGCACTACCATCCGGAATTCGAGCTGACGCTGACCCTGAACAGCCGCGGCCAGCGCCATGTCGGCGACCATCTCGGCCAGTACGACGACGGCGACCTGGTGCTGGTCGGCCCCAACCTGCTGCACACCTGGTGCTCGCGTGAGCGGATCGACCCGGCCCGGCCGCACGTCGCCCTGGTGATGTGGTTCACGCCGGACTGGGCGGCGCGGCTGGTGGAATCGCTGGCCGAGCTGCGGCCGGTCGGGCGCATCCTCGACGAGGCCGGGCGCGGCCTCGCCTTCTCCGCCGAGGCCGCCGCCTCGGTGCGGCCGGCGATCGAGGCGATGCCGGATCTCGACCCCGCCGGCCGGCTGCTGCGGCTGATCGAGGTGCTGACCGTTCTGGCGCGGGACGAGGGCCGGGTGCCGCTGGCCGCCCCGGCGCCGCATCCCGCCGCCCTGCCGGCGCCGGAGCAGGCGCGGATCGACCGGGTGCTGAACCACATCCACGCGCATTACCGCGACGAGATTCCGATCGCGGCGCTGACCGGCCTGGCCTGCCTCAGCCCCTCGGCCTTCCACCGCTTCTTCCGCCGGCACACGCGGATGACGGTGTCGCGCTACGTGGCGCAGCTGCGCATCGGCCGGGCCTGCTCGCTGCTGATCAACAGCGACCGGCCGATCGCCCATATCGCGGACGAGGTCGGCTATCCCAACATCGCCAATTTCAACCGCCAGTTCCGGGCCCTGAAGGCGATGACCCCGCGCGAGTTCCGGCGCAGCTTCCGGGGGTGAGCCGGCCTTAACCCTTCCCGGGCAGCGGGTGCCCCGGCATCAGCTCGTAGGCGGGCGTCCAGCCGGGCAGCGCACGGATGCGGCCGAGCCAGGCCTGGATCTGCGGATAGCCGTCCGCCCAGTCGACGCCGATCTCCTCCGGCCAGAACAGATAGCTGCACAGCGAGATGTCGGCGATGGTCGGCTTCGCCCCCAGCACGAAGTCGCGCCCGGCAAGATGGCCGTCCAGCACCTTCCAGGCCGCCCGGGCCCGGCCTTCCAGGAAGGCAGTCACCGCCGGATCGGCCGGGTCCCTGGCGAAGGTCCGGAACCAGCGCAGCGTCGCCGTGTAGCTGGTCAGCTTGTGGTTGTCGAACAGGATCCAGCGCAGCACCTCCTCCGCCTCCGCCTCGCCCTCCGGCACGAACTTGCCGAAGCGGCGGGCGAGGTGGTGCAGGATGACGCCGGACTGGCTGATCATGCGGCCCTCCGCCTCCAGCACCGGCACCTCGCCCATCGCGTTGATCGCCCGGTATTCCGGCGTTCGGGTCTCGCCGTTGAAATAGTCGACGAAGCGCGGCCGCCAGTCGGCCCCGCACAGCGCCAGCATCAGCGCCGCCTTGTAGGCGTTGCCCGACTGGGCGAAGCAATGCAGCACGAATTCCGCCATAGTCCCCTCCGTCACCCCAACTGCTTGGTCATCTCGACCCAGGTCGGCCTGTCGTGGCCGGGGTGGGCGTGCAGGGCCCCTTCGGCGAAGCCGAGCGATGCGAAGAACCGGCGGTTGCCGTCCAGCGCCAGGCGGACGCCGAGCGTCAGCCGCGCCCCACCCAGCCGCCGCGCCTCCGCCTCGGCCGCCGCCATCAGCGCCCGGCCGACGCCGGCGCGGCGGTGTTCAGGCGCGACCGCCACCCGGCCGACATAGATGTCGCCGCCGTCGCGTCGCTGCAGGAACAGGCAGCCGACCATCGTCCCGCCCGCCTCGGCCACCAGCCCCTGCTCGCGGCCCAGCAGCTCTGCGACGCTCTCCGCCGTCTCGCGCACGGCGCTGGGCGGTGGGTCGAGCCGGCCGACGTAATCCGCGAAGGCGCCCCGGATCAGCGCCGCCACCGCCGCGATCTCCCCCGCATCGCGGCGCATCGGCCGGACCGTCAGCCCGGTCTCGGCCGCGACGGCTTCCGCCTGTCCCGCCTCGATCATCCCGGCAACGGCCCGCCGGGATCGCCATGAAGTCCCTCCAGATCGTCACCGGCCGACGACACCTCGACCTCGCGGAAGCGCACCCGGTTCTGCCGCGCCACGGTGGCCCGGCGCAGCTCGTCCAACCTGGTCTCCGGCGCGGCGATCGGGCCGATCAGGATGTTCGGGGCCGACTGGTCGCGCGTGGTCAGCCCGACCGTGCCCAGCCCCAGCACCAGCCAGTGCAGCGGCCGCGACAGCGAGAAGTCGCGCACCCGGAACAGCTCCACCTCCTCGCGCCTCCGCACCAGGAAGCCGGAGCGGATGATGAGGCGCTCGGTCGTCAGCTCATAGCTGGTCAGCCAGCGCCAGGCGGTCCAGACGAGCGCCAGCACGAGCGGCACCGCGGCCAGCGGTCCGCCGATCAGGCCGAGCAGCACCGCCAGCACGACGGCCAGCACCCAGATGTAGAACGTCGCGCGCAGGGCAGTGTGGATCTTCCAGATCGTGGTCTCGCCGGCGGCCCCGGTCGGGGTGTCCTGGGCGGCGCCCCGGGTGGTCTCGGCCATCATCGCTCCCCTTGGCTGATGCCGGGGCGAAGGGTACGGTCGAACCGCACGGCCGTCCATCCGCGTCCGCCGGCACAGGAGCCCGAGACCATGAGCTGGCAACCGACCCGTGAGCCCGCCGTCGGCAAGACGCCCTGCCCCTTCGTCGAGACCGTGGTAATCCCGCGCACCGCCGACATCGGCGGCTTCGAGGTGCGGCGCGCCGTGCCGTCGATGCAGAAGCGCTCGGTCGGGCCCTTCGTCTTCGTCGATGAGATGGGCCCGACCCTATTCGGCGCCGGCGAGGGCATCGACGTGCCGCCGCATCCGCATATCGGCCTGGCCACCGTCACTTATCTCTTCGCCGGCGAGCAGACCCATCGCGACAGCCTGGGCACGCGGCAGGTGATCCGCCCCGGCGACGTCAACTGGATGACCGCCGGCCGGGGCATCGCCCATTCCGAGCGCACGCCGCCGGCCCTGCGCGCCACCGGATCGACCCTGTTCGGGGTGCAGACCTGGGTCGCCCTGCCCGCCCCCTATGAGGAGGTGGCGCCCAGCTTCGCCCATCACGGCGCCGACGACCTGCCGGTGATCGAAGATGCCGGCAAGACCGTGCGGCTGATCGTCGGCTCCGCCTATGGCGCCCGCTCGCCGGTGGCCACCTTCTCCGAGACCCTCTATCTCGACGCGGCGCTCGAGGCCGGGGCGGTGCTGCCGCTGCCGGCCGAGCATGAGGAGCGGGCGGTCTATGTCGTCTCCGGCGGCGTCCGGATCGGCGGCGACGACTTCCCGCCGCAGCGCCTGCTGGTGCTGCGCCCCGGCGACAAGGTCGAGGTCGAGGCGCTGGAGGAGACGCGGCTGCTGGTGTTCGGCGGAGAGCCGCTCGACGGCCCGCGCAAGCTGTGGTGGAACTTCGTCGCCCGCAGCCGCGAGCGGATCGAGCAGGCCAAGCAGGACTGGCGCGAGGGCCGCTTCGGCGAGATCCCGGACGAGACCGAGAAGCTGCCGCTGCCGGAGCGGTGACCCGGGAGCCTTGTCCTTTCGTCAGGCCCGGGCATGCCAGGACGAAGGAGCAAGCCCCTCCTTCTCACCCCTTCGGCCGCTTGTCGATCACCCGCCTGGCCTTGCCGGCGGAGCGTTCGATGCTGCCGGGCGGCTGGATCACCACCCGGGCCGAGACCCCGATCATGTCCTTGATCCGCAACGTCAGCCGCTCGGCCTGGGCCACGAGGCCGGCGCCGTCCCAATGCTCCGCCCGCGCCTCGGCCAGCACCGTCATTTCATCCAGCCGCCCGGGGCGGCTGAGTTCGATGAGGAAATGGCCGCCGCACCAGTCGCAGGCCAGCAGCGCCTCCTCGATCTGGGTCGGGAAGACGTTGACGCCGCGCAGGATGATCATGTCGTCGCAGCGGCCGGTCACCTTCTCCATCCGCCGCATTCCGGGCCGGGCGGTGCCGGGCAGCAGGCGGGTCAGGTCCCGCGTGCGGTAGCGGATGACCGGGAAGGCTTCCTTGGTCAGACAGGTGAAGACCAGCTCGCCCCTCTCGCCGTCCGGCAGCACGGCGCCGGTCTCGGGGTCGACCACCTCCGGCAGGAAATGGTCCTCCCAGACATGCAGCCCGTCCTTGGTCTCGACGCATTCCTGGGCGACGCCGGGGCCGATCACCTCCGACAGGCCGTAGATGTCGGTGGCGTCGAGGGCGAAGGCCTGCTCGATCTCCTGCCGCATGGCGTTGGTCCAGGGCTCGGCGCCGAAGATGCCGAAGCGCAGCGAGCTGTCGCGCGGGTCCAGGCCGCGGGCCTGGAAGCCGTCCAGGATCGCCAGCATGTAGCTGGGCGTGACCATGATCACGTCCGGCCTGAAGTCGGTGATCAGTTGGACCTGGCGTTCGGTCATGCCGCCAGAGACCGGGACCACGGTGCAGCCCAGCCGCTCCGCCCCGTAATGGGCGCCGAGGCCGCCGGTGAACAGGCCGTAGCCATAGGCGACATGCACGGTCATCCCCGGCCGCCCGCCGGCGGCGCGGATCGACCGCGCCATGACGTCGGCCCACATGTCGAGATCGGCCCGGGTGTAGCCGACCACGGTCGGCCTCCCGGTGGTGCCGGAGGAGGCGTGGATGCGGGCGATGCGGTCGCGCGGCACCGCGAACATGCCGAAGGGATAGGCGTCGCGCAGGTCCTGCTTGGTCGTGAACGGGAATCTCGCCAGATCCGGCAGGTCGCGGAAATCCGAGGGATGCACCCCCGCGGCGTCGAAGGCGCGGCGGTAATGCGGGACGTTGTCGTAGGCATGGCGCAGCGTCCAGGACAGGCGTTCGCGCTGCAGCGCCATGATCTCGTCGCGTGACGCCCGCTCGGCCGCGTCCAGCCCCGGGATCCCCGTCATCGTTTCCTCCCCGTGCTGTTCCTAGTCTTCAGCCGCCCTGTCGATGAAGGAGCCGCCGACCGTCCGGGAATGGCCGCGGAACTCGGCGATCACCGTCTCGCCGACCGCGACGCTGACGTCGTAGAGGCCCGAACGGCCGGAGCGCGCCACCTCCCGCGCCGTCGCCACCAGCCGGTCGCCCGCGGCCGCGGGGCGCAGGAAGGTGATGCTGCAATGCGCCGCCACCGTCCGGTCGCCGGCGGAGTTGCAGGCGAAGGCGAAGGCCGAATCCGCGAGGGTGAAGATGAAGCCCCCATGGGCGGTGCCGTGGCCGTTCGTCATGTCCGGACGGATGGTCATGGCCAGCCGCGCCATTCCGGGCCCGACCTCCAGGATCTCCATCCCCAGCGCCCGGCTGGCGCTGTCGTCGCGCCACATCGCCTCGGCCGCCGCCTTGGCGACCGCCTCGGCCTCCGCCCCCGTCGTCGCCTTCATCACGCCTGTCCCGTGAACCTGGGCGGCCGCTTCTCCAGGAAGGCGCGCACGCCCTCGGCATAATCCGGCGTGCGCCCGGCCCGGCGCTGCAGGTCGCGCTCGAGGTCGAGCTGGGCGTCGAGGCTGTTGCCGGCCGACGCGTCGAGCGCCTGCTTGATCAGCGCCAGCCCCTGGGTCGGCTGGGAGGCGAGATGGGCGGTCAGCGCCTCGGCCTCGATCATCAGCGCGCCGTCGTCCACCGCCTTCCAGATCAGGCCCCATTCCTCGGCCCTGTCCGCCGGCAGCGGCTCGGCCAGCAGCGCCAGGCCGCGCGCCCGGGCCTGGCCGACCAGCCGCGGCAGGACGTAGGTGCCGCCGGAATCCGGCACCAACCCGATCTTGGCGAAGGACTGGATGAATTTCGCCGATCGCGCGGCCAGCACGATGTCGCAGGCCAGCGCGACATTGGCTCCGGCCCCGGCGGCGACGCCGTTGACGGCGCAGACCACCGGCTTCGGCAGCCGGCGCAGGCGGCGGATCAGCGGGTTGTACAGCCCCTCCAGCGTGGCGCCGAGATCGGGCGCCTCGCCGCCGGTGGCGCGGTCGTTCAGGTCCTGCCCGGCGCAGAAGCCGCGGCCCGCCCCGGTCAGCAGCACCGCCCGGCAGGCGGCATCGCCCTCGGCCTCGGCCAGCGCCTCGGCGAGGGCGCGGTGCATCTCCTCGTTGAAGGCGTTCAGCCGGTCCGGGCGGTTCAGCGTCAGCACCCGCCAGCCGTCGCGGCGATCGACAAGGACCGTTGGTTCCACGGGCGCCCTCCTCCGGATGGACCCTTTGTTCCGGGCCTCTTGAATTGAACGATCGGTCGGTTAATTCTTAGACCCGCACCCCGGCCTGTCAATCGCCAACCGACGTCGCGGACCGGGTGATCGGGAGGATGCCCATGACCCCCATCCTGCAGAACTACGCCGAGGACCGCTGGATCGCCCCGGCCGAGGGCTTGGCCGACATCGCCAGCGCCATCGACGGCCGGGTGGTGGCCCGGCTGTCCAGCCGCGGCCTGGACTTCGCGGCGATGGTCCGCCACGCCCGCGAGGTCGGCGGCCCGGCGCTGCGCCGGCTGACCTTCCACCAGCGCGCCGACATGCTGAAGGCGCTGGCGCTCTACCTGTCGGAGCGGAAGGAGCCGCTCTACGCCCTCGCCGCCGACACCGGGGCGACGAAGCGGGACAACCTGATCGATGTCGACGGCGGCATCGGCACGCTGTTCGCCTATGCCTCGCGCGGGCGGCGCGAGCTGCCGAGCGAGCGCTTCCTGCTGGAGGATGGGGTCGAGAGGCTGTCCAAGGGCGGCAGCTTCGTCGGCGTCCACATCCTGACGCCGCTGACCGGCGTCGCGGTGCACATCAACGCCTTCAACTTCCCCTGCTGGGGCCTGCTGGAGAAGCTGTCGCCGGCGATCCTGGCCGGGGTGCCGGTGATCACCAAGCCGGCCTCGGCCACCGCCTATGTCGCCGAGGCGCTGGTGAAGCTGATCGTCGACTCCGGCATCCTGCCCGAAGGCAGCCTGCAATTCGTGGCCGGCAGCGCCGGCGACCTCTTGGACCACCTGACCGGGCAGGACCTGGTGGCCTTCACCGGCTCGATCGAGACATCGGAGAAGCTGCGCAACCACCCGGCGATCCTGCGCAACGCCGTGCGCTTCATCGCCGAGCGGGATTCGCTGAACGCCGCGGTGCTGGGCCCGGACGCGACGCCGGGGACGCCGGAATTCGACCTGTTCGTCAAGGAGGTGGTGCGCGAGATGACGGCGAAGGCCGGGCAGAAATGCACCGCCATCCGCCGCATCCTGGTGCCGCGGGCGCTGGAGCGGGAGGTGATCGCCGCCCTGTCGCAGAAGCTGTCCGGCATCTCGGCCGGCGACCCGCGGCAGGAGGGCACGCGGATGGGGCCGCTGGTCAGCACCGCCCAGCGCGACGACGTCCGCGCCCGCATCGCCGAGCTGGCGGAGGAGGCGGAGATCGTGGCCGGCGACCCGAAAGCCGACGGCATCGCGGGCGGTACCTTCATGGCGCCGGTGCTGCTGCGCTGCACCGACCCGGCGCGGGCGCGCAAGGTGCACACGGTCGAGGCCTTCGGGCCGGTGGCGACGGTGATCGCCTATGACGGCCTGGACCAGGCGGTGGAGCTGGTGCGCCGCGGCGAGGGCAGCCTGGTGGCCTCGGTCTTCACCCATGACGATTCGGTGGCCGACGCCCTGGTCTTCGGCTTGGCGCCGTTCCACGGCCGCATCCTGATCGTCGACCGCGACTGCGCCGGCGAGTCGACCGGCCATGGCTCGCCCCTGCCCGGGCTGGTGCATGGCGGCCCCGGCCGCGCCGGCGGCGGCGAGGAGTTGGGCGGCATCCGCGGCGTCCACCACTATCTGCAGCGCACCGCCCTGCAGGGTTCGCCGAGCCGCCTGGCCGCCCTGACGCGCAACTGGATCAAGGGCGCCCCGGCGCCGGTGCCGGCCACCCACCCGTTCCGCCGCAACTACGACGAGCTGACGATCGGCGAGACGGTGGAGACCGGGCCGCGCACCATCACGCTGGCGGACATCGAGCACTTCGCCGATTTCACCGGCGACGCCTTCTACGCTCATATGGACGAGGAGGCGGCCAAGGCGAACCCGTTCTTCCCCGGCCGGGTGGCGCATGGCTACCTGATCCTGTCCTTCGCCGCCGGCCTGTTCGTCGACCCGGCGCCCGGGCCGCTGCTGGCCAATTACGGCCTCGACAACCTGCGCTTCCTGAAGCCGGTGTCGCCCGGGGATTCGATCCGGGTGCGGCTGACGGTCAAGCGCAAGACCGCCGCCCGCATGCCGGAATACGGCGAGGTGCGCTGGGACGTCGAGGTGTTCAACCAGAACGACGAGACCGTGGCCCGCTACGACCTGCTGACCATGAGCGCGCGGCCGGCGGCGGCCTGAGCCCTGCTCCAGCCGATGCAGCCGGCCGGGACGCCGGAGCCGCCGACCAGCAGCGCGCCGTGGCGGTAAAAGCTCCACCGCCGCTGCGGCGCGACCGCCACGACGACCACGCCCATCGCGGGGTCGGACCAGACCAGCCGGGCCTCCGCGGCATCCAGCGCGCCGAGCACCTCCTGCGGCTCCAGACCGGGCCGGAACACCACGGTGGTGAAGGGCTGGCCGGGCGGCGGGCGCAGCGCCCAGGCGCCGGCGGCCCCGCTCACCCCGGCGAGGAGCAGGAGTCCGAGGACGGCCCCCTGTGTCGGCCCACCGGCGCCACGCCGCAGCACCAGCCAGCCCAGGGCCAGCGGCAGCAGGCCGAAGACCGCGAACCAGAGGAGATCCCAGGCCAGCGGGCTGGCGCTGTCGAGCCTGATGCGATGGAGGCCGAGCACCCAATGCGACAGCACGCCGTCGACCACGTGCCACAGGCCGAAACCGGCGAGGACGGCCGCGGACAGCGGCCCGCCGTCGTCGCCCGTCCGGCGTCCCCGCCACAGGCCCCAGAGCGCGACGGCCGCGATCACATACATCAGCGCGTGGAAATAGCCGTCCCACAGCACCTGCATGCGCAGGTCACCGGCGCCCGGGACCAGGCTGAGCAGGTGGTGCCACTGCAGGATCTGGTGCAGCAGGATGCCGTCGAAGAAGCCGCCCAGGGCAAAGCCCAGCGCGACGCCCCATTTCGTCCGCGGCGATGGTCCCATGGCGGCCTCCCTTCACCGGGCCAACGGGCGCCGGCGCCATCCGGCTCCACCGGGGTGTTGTCATGGCAGAGCCCCCTATCGGAGAGCCCGAATGGCGGAGAGCAGCAGAGAAGAGGCGCGCCGGACGCGCCTGGCCGCCGACCGCACCGTGATGACGGCCGATATGACGGATTCCGCCGACCGCCGGACCGAGCTGGCGGCGAGCCGGACGGTGCTGGCAGCGGAGCGGACCTACGCCTCCTGGACCCAGCTCGGCCTCGGCGCGCTGGCCGCCGGCATCGGCAGCCGGAAGCTGCTGGAGGGGCTGGTGGCCGAGTGGATGATCTTCGGCACCGGCACGCTGCTGGTGCTGTTCAGCGCCTTCTGCTTCGCCGCCGCGGTCTGGCGCAACCTGGCGCCGGGGGTGCCGCCGCCGCGGCCGGATGTCCACCGCCTGCCGGCGGCCCTGCTGATCGCCGTCAACGGCTTTCTGGCCCTGGTCAGCGTCGCCGCCATGGTCGGCGTGTGGTTCGCGCCCCCGACCGGGTGAGAGGCCGGTTAGCCAACGCCTCAGGATTGCGAATTATCCCGAGAATCCATATTTTGTGGACAATCTACAAATTGGTGGTCCACATGCGCGTCACGACTGCAGATTTCATCAAGCGCTGGGGAACCCTCGCCGATCGCGCCCTCTCCGAACCCGTCACAATCACCAAGAACGGCCGGGACCGGCTGGTCATACTCTCGGCCGAAGAATACGAGCGTCTCAAGAGCCGGGATCGCCGCGTGGTGCGGGTCGAGGATGTGACGGACGAGGAGGCAGAGCTGATCGCAGGCGCTGAAGTCCCGGCGGAGCACGCCCATCTCGACGCCCTACTGGGTGATAAGCATTCGTGACCTGGCCGACGCCGGCGCCCGGCCTCGTCATCCGCTACGCCTATCTCTGGGAAGAAGCCGCCCGTGCCGGCCGGGAGGAAGGCGAGAAGGACCGACCCTGCGCGGTGCTGCTGGTCCATCGGGAGGAAGACGGCCGGATCCGGGTCTATGCATTGCCGATCACGCATTCGGCGCCGGCCGAGCCGGGGGACGGCATCGAGATCCCCACGGTCGTCAAGGAGCATCTCGGGCTCGACGATGCCCGTTCATGGGTCATCCTGACCGAGGCTAACGTCTTCTACTGGCCCGGACCGGATCTGCGCTTCCCTCGTGAGAAGGGACCGGCCGGAGCCGCCTACGGGTTTTTGCCGCCTAAGCTGTTCCGTACGATACGGGACCGTTTTCTCGAATTGCGGAAGCAGCGGCGGGCGCAACTCGTGTCCCGGAGCGAGTGAACCGCCGCCCCAGGTGCACGCCGGTGCGACAAGAAATGCCGGACTTGGCTCCAAAGTAGTATTCCCCTGACGCACGGAAGGCGCATCATGTTCATGATGCTCGCGGCCCGGAACCAAGGTCCGGGTCGAGGCGTCATCCGAAGAGAGCTTGCCCCTGACTGGAGGAGCCTCATGAAACGCTGGAAGACACCGAAGATCCGCGAAATCTCCGTGGGCTGCGAGATCAACGCCTACGCCTGCGCGACCGTGTAACGACACCCTCCGCCATGCGGCGGATCCGGCGAGGCTGCGGAAAGCGGGGCTGAGACCATGCGCATCGTCGTCCTCGGTTCCGCCGCCGGCGGAGGTTTTCCCCAATGGAACTGCAACGCGCCCACCAGTCGGGGGGTGCGGACCGGGGTTTTGCGCGCCAAGCCGCGCACCCAGGCCTCCCTCGCCGTCAGTGCGGACGGCGAGCGTTGGCTGTTGCTGAACGCCTCGCCGGATTTCCGGCAGCAGGTGCAGGCCACCCCGGCGCTGTGGCCGCAGGCCGGCCTCCGCCATTCGCCGATCGCCGCGGTGATCCTGACCAGCGGCGAGATCGACCATGTCGCCGGCCTGCTGTCGATGCGGGAATCGCAGCCCTTCGCCCTGTGGGCGGCGCCGCCGGTGCTGGCTGCCCTGGCCGCCAACCCGATCTTCGATGCCCTCAGCGCCCGCTGCGTCGAACGCCATGCGGTGGCGCCGAACGGGTCGTTCCCGGTCACCGGCCCCGGCGGCGGGCTGGGCCTGACCGTCACCGCCTTCCCGGTCCCGGGCAAGGTGCCGCTCTATCTGGAAGGCCAGGCCGGCGACGACCTGTCCGGCGCGCCGGACGAGACGCTGGGCCTTGAGATCGCCGGCAACGGGCTGCGCTTCCACTACATCCCCGGCTGCGCCGCGATGACGCCGGAGCTGCGGGCGCGGCTGCGGGGATCGCCGCTGGTGTTCTTCGACGGCACGCTGTGGCGCGACGACGAGCTGATCGCGACCGGCGTCGGCAGCAAGACCGGGCGGCGCATGGGCCATATGAGCATCGACGGGCCGGACGGCACCATCGCCGCCTTCGCCGATCTCGACGTGCGGCGCAGGATCCTGATCCATGTGAACACGACCAACCCGGTCCTCGACGAGGATTCGCCCGAGCGCGCCGCCCTGGCCGAGGCCGGCTGGGAGGTGGCGGAAGACGGGATGGAGATCGCCCTATGACCGAACCGATGACCCCGGACCAGCTGGAGGCGGCGCTGCGCGCGATCGGGCGGGAGCGGTACCACGACCGCCATCCCTTCCACGCCCTGCTGCACGGCGGCAAGCTGAACCGGGGCCAGGTGCAGGCCTGGGCGCTGAACCGCTACTACTATCAGAGCCGGATCCCGCTGAAGGATTCGGCGCTGATGTCCCGCGCCGAGGACCCGGCGCTGCGCCGCGCCTGGCGGCAGCGGATCGTCGACCACGACGGCGAGCAGGAGGGCGAAGGCGGCATCGCCCGCTGGCTGCGCCTGACCGACGCGCTGGGCCTGGACCGCGCCGCGGTGATCGACGGCCGCGGCATCCTGCCGGCCACCCGCTTCGCGGTCGACGCCTATGTCCGCTTCGTGCGCGACAGGACGCTGCTCGAAGCGGTCGCCTCGTCGCTGACCGAGCTGTTCGCGCCGACCATCATCGGCAACCGCGTCGCCGGCATGCTGGCCAATTACGACTTCGTGTCGCGCGAGGCCCTGGCCTATTTCGACAAGCGGCTGACCCAGGCGCCGCGCGACGCAGATTTCGCCCTGGACTACGTCAAGCGCGAGGCGCGGCGGCCGGACCAGCAGCAGGACGTGATGAACGCGTTGATCTTCAAATGCGACGTGCTGTGGGCCCAGCTCGACGCCCTGCACCACGCCTATGTCGAGCCGGGCCATATCCCGCCCGGCGCCTTCGTGCCGGAGGACCGGCAGTGAGCATGGCCGCCGAGCCCGCCGCCCCCCGCCCGCGGCTGGCCCGCGGGTCGCGGCTGCGCTGGGACGAGGCGCGGCAGAGCTGGGTGGTGCTGGCGCCGGAGCGGGTGATCCTCTTGGACGAGACCGCCTATGAGATCGTCCGGCGCTGCGACGGCACCGCCACCGTCGCCGAGATCGCCGCCGACCTGGCCCGCAGCTTCGAGGCCGAGCCGGGCGAGGTCGAGGCCGATGTGGTACAGCTGGTCGACGACCTGACGGCCAAACGGGTCCTGGCGACATGAACCAGATGTCACCCCGCCTGGAACCACCGCTCGCCGCGCTGCTGGAGCTGACCCATCGCTGCCCGCTGCAGTGCCCCTACTGCTCCAACCCGCTGGAGATGGAGCGGGCGCGGGACGAGCTGCCGACCGCGGACTGGCTGCGGGTGATCCGCGAGGCGGCGGATCTCGGCATCCTGCAGATCCACTTCTCGGGCGGCGAGCCGACGGTCCGCCGTGACCTGCCGGAGCTGATCCGCGGCGCGCATGCGGCCGGGCTCTACACCAACCTGATCACCTCGGGCGTCG
The DNA here is from genome assembly GCF_000423185.1 of Inquilinus limosus DSM 16000. Lineage (GTDB taxonomy): Bacteria > Pseudomonadota > Alphaproteobacteria > DSM-16000 > Inquilinaceae > Inquilinus > Inquilinus limosus. The sequence goes on from NZ_AUHM01000025.1 coordinate 44,215, forward strand.
CGATCGACCCCGACCGCTTTCTCGGGCTGGTCGAGGCCGGGCTGGACCACGCCCAGCTGAGCATCCAGGACACCGACGCGGAGTCGGCCGAGCGCATCGGCCATTACCCCGGGGCGCAGGCGAAGAAACTGGCCTTCGCCGGCTGGGTGACGGAGGCCGGGCTGCCCCTGACCCTGAACGCCGTGGTCCACCGGCAGAATCTCGACCGGCTGGAGGAGATGATCGACCTGGCGGTCGGGCTCGGCGCCGGGCGGCTGGAGGTCGCCCATGTCCAGTATTACGGCTGGGCTCTGCACAACCGCGACGCGCTGATGCCGAGCCGCGAGCAACTGGACGCCGCCAGCGCCGTGGTCGAGGCGGCACGGCAGCGGCTGCACGGCAAGCTGGTGATCGACTATGTCGTGCCGGACTACTACGCCCGCCGGCCCAAGGCCTGCATGGGCGGCTGGGGCCGCCGCTTCCTGAACATCACCCCGTCCGGCAAGGTCCTGCCCTGCCACGCCGCCGAGACCATCCCCGGCCTGGGCTTCGAGTCGGTGCGCGACAAGCCGCTGGCCGAGATCTGGGCGGCGTCGGACGCCTTCCAGCGCTTCCGCGGCACCGCCTGGATGCCGGAGCCGTGCCGCAGCTGCGCGCAGCGCGAGGTCGACTGGGGCGGCTGCCGCTGCCAGGCGCTGGCGCTGACCGGCCGGGCGGACGCCACCGACCCGGCCTGCGTCCTGTCGCCCTTCCACGACGCCATGCTGGGCCTGGCCGAGACCGCGGCGCACAGCGAGGCACCGCCCGACTTCGTGTACCGCCGCATGCGCAGCCCGGTGGAGCCGGCGGCGCAGGAGTGAGGGCGGCCCCCTCCTCCCTCCACCGTCATTGCGAGTGCAGCGAAGCAATCCAGGGGCCAGCGCGAGCCGCCCTGGATTGCTTCGTCGGCTTCGCCTCCTCGCATGACGGTGAGAAGAGGGCATTGAGCAATGAGGCGCTGTCGATTCCATCCTCCCCGGCGCGACAAGGAGAGCGGGTGATCGTCCCGCGACCCGCCCAGGAGGCAGCGCCGTGAAGCTCTACTACTCGCCCAACCTCAACCCGCGCGTCGCCGTGGCGGTGGCCAAGTATCTCGGTTCGCCGGTCGAATTCGTCCGCGCCAGCCCGATGGACCCGCGCCACCGCGACTCGTTCCGGCCGATCAACCCGAACACCCGCGTGCCCATCCTGGTCGAGGACGGACGCCCGCCGCTGTGGGAGACCGACGCGATCGCCTGCCGCCTGTCTTCCCTGGCCGGCGGCGAGTTCTGGCCGACCGACGAGCGCATGGTCGAGATCCTGCGCTGGGTGAGCTGGAGCACCCATCACTTCACCCGGGCCGCCGACGTCTTCTACTTCGAGAACCTGATCCGCCCGCAATTCCTGTCGCGGCCGGCGAACCAGCCGGCCCTGGAGGAGGCTGCGGACGACCTTCGCGTCTTCGGCCCGATCCTGGACGAGGTCCTGGCCGGCCGCACCTGGCTGGTCGGCGACGGCCCGACCTATGCCGATTTCCGGGTGGCGACCGCCCTGCCCTTCGCCGAGCGCGCCGGCATCCCGGTGACGCAATACGCCCATATCATGCGCTGGCACGACCGGCTGAACCGGATCGAGGCCTGGCGCGACCCGTTCGCCGGGTTGGAGGCCTGATCCCGCCGGGCCAGGAACCGGTGTCGCCGCGCCCGCATTGTCGTCGGTAAGGGCCGCATCGCCATGACGGCCGCGGCCTCCCCGACACTGCAGGAGCCAGGCGATGCAAGCAGACCGCCAGCCCGTCAGCCTGCCCGACGTCAAGCGGCGCGCCTTCCTGGGCATCACCGCCACCGCCGCCGCCTTCCCCCTCGCCGGCCCCGGGCCGGCGCTGGCCGAGACGGCCGAGCGCACGGCGGCACACGGCAACGGCCGGCTGGTGCCGGTGACGCTGAGGATCAACGGCCAGGACCATGCCCTCGCCCTCGACGCCCGGACCACCCTGCTGGACGCGTTGCGCGACCATGTCGGCCTGACCGGCTCGAAGAAGGGCTGCGACCACGGGCAGTGCGGCGCCTGCACCGTGCTGCTGGACGGAAAGCGGGTGCTGTCCTGCTTCGTCCTCGCCGTCATGGCGGAGGGCCGTGAGGTCACCACGATCGAAGGGCTGGCGCCCGATGGGGCCCTGCATCCGATGCAGCAGGCCTTCATCGACCACGACGCCTTCCAGTGCGGCTACTGCACGCCGGGGCAGATCATGTCGGCCGTCGCCTGCGTCGAGGAGGGCCATGCCGGCAGCGAGGCCGAGATCCGCGAATATATGAGCGGCAACCTGTGCCGCTGTGCCGCCTATCCGAACATCGTCGCCGCCATCCTCCAGGCCAAGCCGCAGATGGAGGCTTGAGATGCGCCCCTTCGCCTATGACCATCCCGGAACGGTGCAGGAGGCGGTCCGCTCCGCCGCGCAGGCCGAGGCCGCGCAGTTCATCGCCGGCGGCACCACGCTCCTGGACCTGATGAAGCTGGACGTGATGCGGCCGGAGCGGGTGATCGACATCACCGGCATCGGCGAGGACCGGATCGAGAGCACGGCGCGGGGCCTGCATCTGGGCGCCATGGCCCGGATGGCGGATGTCGCGGAGGACGAGGACGTGCGCCGCGACTATCCGGTGATCGCGCAGTCGCTGGACCTCGCCGCCAGCCAGCAGCTGCGCAACATGGCGACGCTGGGCGGCAACCTGCTGCAGCGCACCCGCTGCCCCTATTTCCGCGACACCAGCTGGGCCGAGTGCAACAAGCGCGTCCCGGGGTCCGGCTGCGCCGCGATCCAGGGCGTCAACCGCCAGCATGCCGTGCTGGGCACCAGCGACGCCTGCATCGCCACATATCCCGGCGACCTGGCGCAGGCGCTGATCGCGCTGGACGCCACGCTCGACATCGTCGGGCCGGATGGCGCCCGCACTCTGCAGGTCTCCGAGCTGCACCGCCTGCCGGACGGCGAGCCGCATCGCGAGACGCGCCTGACCCCCGGCGAGATCATCACCGCCATCGACGTGCCGGGCGGCCCGTGGACCCGGCGGTCGCTGTACCTGAAGATCCGCGACCGCGAATCCTTCGCCTTCGCCCTCGCTTCCGCCGCGGTCGCCCTCGACATCGCCGACGGGGCGGTGCGCGAGGCCCGGATCGCGCTGGGCGGGGTGGCGACGGTGCCGTGGCGGGCCCGCGCCGCCGAGGCGGCGCTGAAGGGCAAGCCGCTCGACGAGGAGGCGGCCGAGGCGGCGGCGGAGGCGGCCTTCGCCTCGGCCCGGCCGCAACGGGACAACGCGTTCAAGGTCGATCTCGGGCGCCGCACGCTGGTGCGCGCGCTGCTGCAGGCCGCAAGGATGGAGGCGTGACATGGTGAGAGCCGCCCCCGAGCCCGGCCCCAATATGGGCCGCCCCGAGCCGCGCATCGACGGCCGTCGCAAGGTGACCGGCGAGGCCCGCTACCCCTCCGACGCCCCGGTCCAGAACCCGGCCTATGCCGTGCTGGTGACCAGCGCGGTGGCGAAGGGCGAGATCGCCGGCATCGAGCTGGAGGAGGCGAAGGCGGTGCCCGGCGTGCTCGACATCCTCACCTACCGCGACGCGCACGGCCAGGTCGCGCCGATGAAGCATTTCGCCGCCGGCGGCTATGCCTCGACCACGATCCGGCCGCTCGAGAGCGCCCGGATCTGGCATGACGGCCAGATCGTGGCCGTGGTCACCGCCGAGAGCTTCGAGGCGGCGCAGGACGCGGCGCACCGGGTGAAGCTGCGCTACCGGGCCGATCCGGCGCCCAGCTGGGGCTTCGACGCGCCGGGCGTCGACACGGTCGACGCCGCAAAGGCCAAGGAGACGCACGAAGACCCGGCGATCGGCGATGTCGACGCCGCCATCCGCAACGCGGCCGTGGTGGTCGATGCCGAATACGAGACCCCGATCCAGCACCACAATCCGATCGAGCTGTTCACCACCACCTGCGCCTGGGACGGGGTGAGGCTGACCATCCACGAGCCGAGCCAGATCGTCTACGGGCTGAAGCACGGGGTGGCGCAGCAGCTGGGCCTCGACCCGGACAATGTCCAGGTGGTCAGCCCCTTCGTCGGCGGCGCCTTCGGGTCGAAGGCCTCGGTGACGCCGCGCACCGCCCTGGCCGCGGTCGCCGCCCGCCGCGTCGGCCGGCCGGTGAAGCTGGTGACCAGCCGGGCCCAGGGCTTCACCACCACGACCCACCGCGCCGAGACCCGGCACCGGATCAGGCTCGCGGCCGGCGAGGACGGCCGGCTGGCGGCGCTGAGCCACGAGGGCTGGGAGGTCACCTCGCGGCCCGATTCCTACATGGTCGCCGGCACCGACACGACGACGCGGATGTACGCCGCGCCGAACGTCGCCTCGAAGGTCCATCTCGTCCATGCCGACCGGAACACCCCCGGCTTCATGCGGGCCCCGGCCGAGGTGCCCTACATGTACGCGCTGGAGAGCGCGATGGACGAGCTGGCGGTGGCGCTGGGCATGGATCCGGTGGAGCTGCGGCGCGTCAACGACACGGTGGCGGAGCCGATCAGGAACGTGCCCTACAGCAGCCGGTCGCTGATGCCCTGCTACGACGCCGCCGCCGAAGCCTTCGGCTGGGCCCGGCGCGACCCGCGGCCCGGATCGATGCGCGACGGCGACTGGCTGGTCGGCTGGGGCTGCGCCACCGCCTGCTATCCGAGCATGATCGCCGCCGCCTCGGCGCGGGTGCGGCTGCTCGGCGACGGCCGCGTCCAGGTGGCGACGGCCGCGCACGACCTGGGCACCGGCGCCTATACGGTGATCGGCCAGGCGGCGGCGGAGCGGCTGGGCCTGCCGCTCGACCGGGTCGAGGTGCTGCTGGGCGACACGGCGCTGCCGCCCGCCCCGGTCGCCGGCGGGTCGAACATGACCGCCAGCGTCTGCACCGCCGTGATCAAGGCCTGCGACGCGATCCGCGAGACGCTGTTCCGCGCCAAGGCGGGCCGGGACAACGACCTGTCCGGCTACGACCTGCGCGACGGCCGGCTGATCGGCCCGGACGGGCAGGCGGAGGAGCTGCAGGCCGCGTTCGGGCGCATCGGCGCCGGAGCGATCGAGGAGTATGCGGAGTCGGTGCCCAAGGGACTGCCGCCCGGCGCGATCGACAAGCTGTACCGCGGCGCCAGCGCGCTGACGGGCGGGCCGGGGGGCGAGGACTTCATCCGCTACGCCTTCGGGGCCGAGTTCGTCGAGGTGCGGATCCATGCCCGCACCCGCGAGATCCGGGTGCCGCGCATGGTCGGCGCCTTCGCCGCCGGCCGGATCATGAACCCGCGCACCGCGCGCAGCCAGTTGATGGGCGGGATGATCTGGGGCGTCGGCTCGGCCCTGCACGAGAAGACCGAGATCGACCGGCGCACCGCGCGCTACGCCAACACCGACATCGCCGAATACCTGATCCCGGTGAACGCCGATATCGGCGAGGTCGAGGTGATCCTGGTGCCGGAGGAGGACAACAAGGTCAATCCGGCCGGCATCAAGGGCATCGGCGAGCTGGGCAATGTCGGCACCGCGGCCGCCGTCGCCAACGCCGTGTACCACGCGACCGGCAAGCGGATCAGGGCGCTGCCGATCCGGATCGAGGACCTGCTCGAGGCCTAACCGGCCCCGGAACCCGGGCGGCCGTCGCGCCGTATCCCTTGATGGACGGCGACGGCACGCAATCCGCCGGCCGTCCGGGAACCGGTGAAACGGGAGAGAGAAGATGGCGAGAAGCGTGCAGCGCGTCACTGCCCATGACCATCGCCCGCGGACCAGCCAGCCCTGGCTGCACCAGCACGGCGGCGAGATCCAGGCCTTCGGCACGGTCCGGCAGCTGCCGCTGGGGCTGTCGCACGAGGCGCGCCTCTATTCCTGCCAGCGCCTGAACCAGCTGCTGGCGGATTCGCAGATCCTGCACGCCCTGTACAAGAAGCATCACTGGCTGATGCGCGGCGCGACCTTCTACCAGCTGCATCTGCTGCTCGACAAACATGCCGGGGAGCAGCTGGCGCTCATCGACCAGATCGCGGAGCGGATCCAGACGCTGGGCGGGATCGCGGTCGGCGACCCGCGGCACGTGGCGGAGATCACCCGGATCCCGCGCGCGCCCGACGGCTGCGAGGAGGTCCCGGCCATGCTGTCCCGGCTGCTCGAGGCGCATGAGCTGATCCTGATCGATGCCCATGAAGCCGCCGGCAAGGCGGCCGAGATGGGCGACGACGGCACCAACGACCTGATCGTCTCCGACCTGATCCGGACCGGGGAGCTGCAGGCCTGGTTCCTGGCCGAGCACCTGGTCGACACCCCACTGGTGCGCGGCTGACCGCCGGGCGGGACGCCGTCATGGCCGATCTCAACCCGCGCAAGGGCAGCCCGAGCCCCGGTCTGAGCGAGGAGGAGTTCCGGCGGCGGTTCCTCGGCCAGTTCCAGGATCCCGCCTTCGACCCGCTGCAGGCCGAGCTCGGCCGGATCGCCGCCGCGGCCTGGGATGCGTACAGCCATTCGCGGAAGAGCCCGCGGACGCGGAAGGCCGGGCCGGGCTTCGCCGATCCCGACTACGATCTCTCCGTCGACTGGCTGGCGGCGCGCGACGCGATCCGCGCGGCGGAGCACCGCCATGCCGACCCGGCCCTGCCCGACCGGATCCTCTTGATCAGCGGCGCCGCGCGCAGCGAGCACACCTGCCCCGGCGAGCTGTCGAAGACCTATCGCCTGGCGCAGCTGGCGCGCGAGGTCTTCGCCGCCGCCGCGGGGGTGGAGACCGACCTGCTGGACCTCAGCCGGCTGGCCTCGGAATACGGGCGGCACATCCATCCCTGCAAGACCTGCTTCTCGACCTCGCCCGCCCTCTGCCACTGGCCCTGCTCCTGCTACCCGAACTATTCGCTCGGCCAGCTGCAGGACTGGATGAACGAGATCTATCCGCTGTGGGTCGCGGCGCACGGGATCATGATCGTGACGCCGGTGAACTGGTACCAGGTCTCCTCGCCGGTGAAGCTGATGATGGATCGGCTGGTCTGCGCCGACGGCGGCAACCCGGACCCGACCCTGACCCATGGCAAAGACGCCAGGCGGGCCAAGGAGATCGAGATGGCGGGCTGGGACTATCCCCGGCACCTGGCCGGCCGGCTGTTCGCCGTGGTGGTGCATGGCGACGTCGAGGGCGCGGAAAGCGTGCGCCGCAGCCTGTCCGACTGGCTGTGCTACATGCATCTGGTCCCGGCCGGGCCGCTGGCCGAGATCGACCGCTATATCGGCTATTGGGAGCCCTACGCCACCAGCCACGACGCCCTGGACCGCGACAGGGCGGTGCAGGAGGAGGTGCGCAACGCCGCGCGTACCCTGCTGGAGGCGGTCATCGCCCGGCGCGAGGGCCGCCAGGCCGCCGCCGGCACGGCGCTGCGGGAGCCGCGGCAGAAGTAGCAGATTCCCGGACGGCCGATTGCGTTCAAGAGCTCGCGCTTGACCCTGCTCCGATTCTGCCGCACAGTTCCAAAACGTTTTGGGAATCATTCGGAGCGAATCCAAAACGTTTTGAACGTGCATGGGCGGGACAGGGAGGCCTGCGCTGTGGCGGTGACCCGGCAAATCCGGCTGAAGGAGCTGGCGCTGAAGCTCGGCCTGTCGCCGACCACCGTGTCACGGGCGCTGGCCGGCTATTCCGACGTCAGCGCCGAGACCCGCCGCCGGGTCGAGGAGGCCGCCCGCACCCACGGCTATGTCGCCAGCCGCATCGGCCGGATGCTGGTGTCGGGGCGGACCAACTTCGTCGCCGTGCTGCTGCCGATCAGCGCCCCCAACTTCATGGACGATTTCCTGGGCCAGTTCCTGTCCGGCGTCGCCGACGGGCTGGCCGGGCGCGGCCGCGACCTGTTCCTGGCCGCCGTGCCGCGCGGCCAGGACGACATGACCGTGCTGCGGCACGTGGTCGACGGCGGCCATATCGACGCCGTGGTCATCAACCGCGTCACCTGCGACGACCCGCGCGTGCGCTTCCTGATCGAGCGCCGCTTCCCCTTCGTCGCCCATGGCCGGCTGATCGATCCCCCGGCCGCCTATCCCTGGTTCGACACCGACGGCGAGGCCGCCTTCGCCGGGCTGGTCGACCGGCTGCACGCCCTGGGCCACCGGGAGTTCGCTCTGCTGTCGCCGGGCGAGCCCTACAGCTACGCCCATTTCCGGCGGCGCGGCTTCGAGAGCGCGCTGGCCGGGCACGGCATCCGCCTGGCGCCGGACCGGCTGCCGGCGGTGCCGGTCCGCGACAAGGCCGCCGCCATGGCCGCGGCCCGGCGCCTCTTCGCCCTGGATCCGCGCCCGACCGCGATCGTCGGCATGACCGACCGGCTGGCGCTGGCGGTGATGGAGGCGGCGCAGGAGGCGGGGCTGCGCATCCCCGAGGACCTGTCGGTCGTCGGCTTCGACGACGTGCCGATCGCGGCCTATGCCCGGCCGCCCCTGTCGACCTTCGACCAGGACATCCAGCGCAGCGCCACGGTCATCGCCGACATGGTGGTGGACGCCATCGAGAACGGACCGGACGGCGTCGAGCCGCGCCTGGCCGAGGTGAGATTCGTCGAACGGGCCAGCCACGGCTCGGCCCCGATGCCACGGAAACGCGCCCGCCCGGCATGACCGGCGGGCGTGAACGGGCCGGCGCCGCGGAGGCCGGCCGCAGACAAAGAGGGAGGACAGGATGACCATCCGGACCACAGCCGTCGCCCTTGCCGCCGGCCTGCTCGGCCTCGGCCTGGCCGGCGCCGCCGGCGCCCAGGAGATCCTCTTCTGGTCGACCCAGGCGACGCCGGTCGAGGAATCGCAGGCGATGCGCGAAACCGTCCTGGCCGGATTCGGCAAGCCGGTGACCTATTCGGCGCAGGAGCCGGGGCCGTTCATGACCCGCATCCAGGCCGAGTTGAAGGCCGGATCCGGCGCCATCACCGTGATCGGCGGGCTGCACGGCGAGTTCGCCAACATCCCGGACGGTCTGATCGACCTGTCCGGCATCGTGCCCGAGGGCGCGATCAACAAATCCTATCTCGATCTCGGCAAGCTCGGCACGGCCGAGCAGAAATACCTGCCCTGGATGCAGGCGACCTATGTCATGGCCGCCAACAAGCAGGCGCTGCAGTACCTGCCGCAGGGCGCCGACATCAACGCCCTGACCTACGACCAACTGGCCGCCTGGGGCAAGGCGATGGCCGAGGCCACCGGATCGCCCAAGATCGGCTTCCCGGCCGGCCCGAAGGGGCTGATGCACCGCTTCTTCCAGGGCTATCTCTACCCGTCCTACACCGGCTCGCCCGTGGTGAAGTTCAAGTCGCCGGAGGCCGAGGCGATGTGGACGTCGTTCCGGGACTTCTGGACCGCCTCCGTCACCCCGGCCTCGACCGGCTACGCCTTCATGCAGGAGCCGCTGCTGACCGGCGATGTCTGGGTGGCCTGGGACCATGTCGCCCGGCTGAAGGACGCGCTGAACCAGAAGCCGGACGATTTCGTCGTCTTCCCGGTGCCCGCCGGGCCGGCCGGGCGCGGCCATATGCCGGTGCTGACCGGCATCGGTATCCCGAAGACCACCAACGCCCTCGAAGACGCCAAGGCGCTGGTCGCGCATATGGAGAAGCCGGAGAACCAGATCGCCATGATGAAGGCGACCGGCTTCTTCCCCGTGGTCGAGGTTCAGCTGCCGGCCGACGTGCCGAACAGCATCAAGATGCTGCAGCCGGTGGTGGCGGCGCAGAGCGCGGCGAAGGATTCCCTGCCCGTGCTGCTGCCGATGGGGCTGGGCGACGCAGGTGGCCGCTACAACAAGGCGTTCAGCGACACGTTCCAGCGCATCGTCCTGTCCGGCCAGGACGTCCGCGAGGTGCTGGACCAGCAGGCCCAGGCCCTGCAGGCGATCTTCGACGAGAAGGGCGCCCCCTGCTGGGCCCCGGACCCGGTGAGCGACGGGCCGTGCAAGGTGCAGTGATGGCCGGAATGGGTCGAGCCCGTCCCTTCCTTGTCCCCCCTCCCCTCGCGGGAGGGGGGCAGGGGGAGGGGGCTGTCGATCGAAGAGATGTGACGCCGCCCTTCCTGGATCCTATCGCATCCCTTGATCGCCGAAGCCGGTTCTTGCTGCCCGAACCCCCTCCCCCTGGCCCCCTCCCGCGAGGGGAGGGGGGACTCGTTGAGCTTTGGCCTGCGTCTGGCGTCGAATTGCGACGGAGCCCGCCATGAGCGATGCCCGCGTCCTGCCCTATATCCTGCTGGCCCCGGCCGCCATCTTCCTGGTCGCCTTCTTCCTGGTGCCCTTCGGCCAGGTGGCGGTCGAGGCCTTCACCCAATACGGCCAGCTGTCCTTCGGCAACTTCCGGTCGATCGCCGCCGACTGGAAGTTCTGGCCGGCGGTGCGCAACACCTTCGTGCTGACCCTGATCCTGGTGCCGCTGCAGATCGCGCTGGCGCTGGCCATGGCCAGCCTGGTGATGGCGCTGAAGAGCGGCCGCGACGTGGCGCTGTACATCTTCACCATCCCGCTCGGCATCTCCGACCTCGCCGCCGGGCTGATCTGGCTCGCCATCCTCGAGCAGAACGGCTTTCTCAACAGCGTCCTCTATTATGTCGGCCTGATCCCCGGCCCGAAGCTGCTGCTGAGCTATCAGAGCATCGTGGCGCTGTTCGTGGCCATCATCATCGCCGAGCTGTGGCGGGCGACCGCCATCGTGCTGGTCATCCTGGTCGCCGGCATGAGCCTGATCCCCAAGGAGTACTACGAGGCGGCGGAGGTGTTCGGCGCCAGCCCGTGGAAGCGCTTCGTCCGCATCACCCTGCCGCTGCTGCGGCCCAGCCTGCAGACCGCGCTGATCCTGCGCACCATCCTGGCCTTCGAGGTCTTCGCCATCGTCATGGTGCTGGCCGGCAACAACCTGCCGATCCTGATGGGCGAGACCTTCAACTGGCAGTTCGCTCTGCAGGACCGCGAGGGCGCCGCGGCCTACGCCATGGTGATCCTCGGCATCTCGATCGCCTTCACCCTCTTCTTCCTGTGGGCGCTGGGCGAGAGGAAGGAGGCCGCCCGATGACCGCGACCACCCCCGACACCGTCGCCGTCCCCGCCGCGCCGGCCGCCGTGCCCGGCCGCTGGGGGATCCGGATCTCGACCATCGTCCTGTGCCTCTGGGTGCTGGTGCCGCTCTATCTCCTCGCGGTCAACGCCTTCAACTCGCGCGAGGCGGTGACCGGCTGGCCGAAGGCCTTCGTCCCGACCTTCGACATCGACAGCCTGTCCTTCTTCTGGAACTACGCCGGCGTCGCCCGGGCGCTGCTGAACTCCATCCTGGTGGCCGGGCTGACCATGCTGCTGTCGATCGGCATCGGCGCCCCGGCCGGCTACGCCCTGGCGCGGTTCCGCTTCCGCGGCAAGGGCAGCTTCCGCCTGCTGGTGCTGATGACCCGGGCCTTCCCGCTGCCGCTGCTGGCCCTGCCGCTGGCGGTCTTCTACATCCGCACCGGCCTCGACGACACGATCTGGGGCCTGGCGCTGATCCACACGGTGCTGGCGCTGCCCTTCGCCATCCTGATCACCTATTCGCTGTTCATGAGCATCCCGGTGGAGCTGGAGGAGGCGGCCTGGACGCTGGGCTGCACCCGGTTCCAGGCCTTCCTCAAGATCGTGGTGCCGCTGGCCCTGCCGGGCATCGCGGCGTCCGGCGTCTTCGCCTTCGTCACCTCCTGGAACGAGGTGTTCGCGGCCTCGGTGCTGACCATCCAGAACCAGACCCTGACCGCCTTCCTCTTGACCAGCCTGGACGTTTCGCCGCTGCCCCTGAAATTCGCCGGGGCGCTGGTGCTGGTGGTGCCGGCGCTGATCTTCCTGTTCCTGATCCGAAAGTACCTGTTCTCCCTCTGGGGCATCGCCAACCGCTGACGAGGATCCCGCCATGGCAGACATCGAAATCAAAGGCGTCGAGAAGCGGTTCGGCAGCTACACCGCGCTGCACGCCGTCGACCTCACCATCCGCGACCAGGAGTTCCTGGTGCTGCTCGGCGCGTCGGGCTGCGGGAAGACGACCCTCTTGCGCATCATCGCCGGCCTCGAGACCGCGACCAGCGGCGAGGTCCGGATCGGCGGCAGGCGGGTCGACGGGCTGGCGCCGCGCGACCGCGGCATCGCCATGGTGTTCCAGAACTACGCCGTCTTCCCGCACATGACGGTGTTCGAGAACATCGCCTTCGGCCTGCGCATGAAGAAGATGCCGGAGGCGGATGTCGCCCGGAAGGTCGGGCGCGCGGCGGAGCTGATGCATATCGAGCAGCTGCTGCAGCGCTATTCCGGCCAGCTCTCGGGCGGGCAGCGGCAGCGCGTCGCCGTCGCCCGGGCGCTGGCGGTCGAGCCCGCGGTGCTGCTGATGGACGAGCCGCTGTCCAATCTCGACGCCCTGCTGCGGCTGGAGATGCGGGCCGAGCTGAAGGGCGTGCTGCAGGAGAGCCGGACCACGACCATCTACGTCACCCACGACCAGGTCGAGGCGATGAGCCTGGCCGACCGCATCGCGGTGATGAACCAGGGCCGCATCGTCCAGGCGGCGCCGGCGACCGAGGTCTATGCCGACCCGGCGACCCGCTTCGTCGGCAGCTTCATCGGCAACCCGCCGATGAACTTCCTGCCGGCCGAGCCGAACGGCCAGGGCATCAAGGTGGCCGGGCTGACGCTGGAGCCGCCGAAGGCCGCGGCCGGCCGGATCGAGTTCGGCATCCGCCCCGAGGATGTCGAGATCCGCGCCGACGGGCTGTCCGGCGCCGTCCGGGTGATCGAGCCGCTGGGGCCGCACAAGCTGCTGACCCTCGACGTCGCCGGCCACCGCTTCCGCGCCGTGGTCGACAACGAGCACGCGGTCGAGCCCGGCCAGCCGATCAGCCTGCGGCCGAAGCCCGGCCGGGTGCGCTGGTTCGACGCCGAGACCGGCCACGCCATCCAGTGACGTCTCCCCTCCCCCGAGCCCACCGGAGCCTTCCTGTGACCGCCTTCGACGACCACACCGCCTTCGCGCGCGCGGCGACCGTCCTGTCCGAGAACGACCGCGGCAGCTACACCGTCCCGACCAAGGGCCTGTATCCCTTCCAGTGGAACTGGGATTCCTGCCTGACCGCGCTGGGCCAGCGGCACATCGACGAGGGCCGCGCCTGGACCGAGATCGAGACCCTGGCGGCCCATCAATGGCCGGACGGGATGATCCCGCACATCGTCTTCCACGTGTATGACGACGGCTACTTCCCCGGCCCGGAGGTCTGGAACACCGGCCGGCCGACGCCGACCTCCGGCATCACCCAGCCGCCGGTGATGGGCTTCGTGCTGCGGCGCCTCTACGAGGAGGCGAAGGACAGGGTGCTGGCCGAGGAGAAGGCGCGGGCGCTGATCGGCGCGGCCGATGCCTGGCACCGCTGGTTCTACGCCGCCCGCGACCCGCAGGGCACCGGCCTGGTCGCCATTCTCCACCCCTGGGAATCCGGCCGCGACAACTCGGTCGACTGGGACGCGGCGCTGGCGCGGGTGCCGACCGAGGGGGTCGAGCCCTATCAGCGCCGCGACACCAGCCATGTCGATCCCTCGCAGCGCCCGCACAAGGCGGAGTACGACCGCTATCTCTGGCTGGTGCAGCGCTTCCGCGGCCTCGGCTGGGACAATGCCAAGCTGCACGACGCCTCGCCCTTCCGAGTCGTCGACCCCGGCTTCAACGCCATCCTGATCCGCTCCGACGAGGACATCGCGGCGCTGGGCGAGGCCTTCGGGATGACGGGGCTCGCCGCCGCCGCGCGGGCCCGGGCGGCAAAGGCCCGTGCGGCCTTCGAGCGGCTGTGGAGTGAGGAGCACGGCCAGTATCTCTGCCTCGACCGCACCACCGACACGCTGATCGAGAGCCGCACCGTGGGCGGGCTGCTGCCGCTGTTCGCGGGCCTCGGCACGCCCGAGCGGCAGCGGGCGCTGGCCGCCCGCATCGCCGAGTGGCGCGGCAGGACCCGCTTCGGCATCACCAGCCACGACCCGGCCGATCCGCGCTTCGAGCCGAAGCGCTACTGGCGCGGGCCGGCCTGGCTGATCGTCAACTACCTGGTCGCCGACGGCCTCGCCCGCTGCGGCCTGGCCGAGGCCGCCGACGCCGTGCACGAGGACAGCCTGAGCCTGATCGCGGGCGGCTTTGCCGAATACTACGACCCCGTCACCGGCGAGGGGCTGGGCGGCGGCAACTTCACCTGGACCGCGGCGATGGTCGCCGAGCTGGTGCGGAAGCGGGCGAAGGCCGCCTGACCATGCCGACCGCCCTCCTGCTGCGCGGCCCGCGTGCGCTGGATTTCGAGAGCTTCGAGCACCCGCCGCTCGGCCCGGAGGAGGTGCGGATCCGCACCCTCTTTTCCGGCGTCAGCGCCGGCACCGAGCTGTCGCAGTACCGCGGCTCCAACCCCTTCATGGCCAAAAGCTGGGACGAGGCGAGCCGGCTGTTCCGCGCCGCCGACACGCCGAGCTGGGACTATCCCGTGCGCAACCTGGGCTATGAGGAGGCGGGCGAGATCGTCGAGGTCGGGCGCGAGGTGTCCGACCTGCGGCCGGGCCAGCGCGTCTACGGCACCTGGGGCCACCGCACCCATCATGTCGCCGCGCGGGACGCCGTGATCGGCCGGCTGCTGCCCGAGGGCGCCGACCCGCGGATCGGCATCTTCTCCCATATCGGCGCCGTGGCGCTGAACGGCGTCCACGACGCCGAGATCCGGATCGGCGATGTCGTCGTGGTCTTCGGCCTCGGCGTGCCCGGCCAGATCGTGGCGCAGGCGGCGCGCGCCTCCGGCGCCGAGGTGATCGGCGTCGACCCGGTGGCGTCGCGGCGCGAGATGGCGCTGCTGCTGGGCGCTTCGGAAGTGCTGGATCCCACGGCCGGGTCGGTGGCCGAGATCGTGAAGGAGAAGACAGGCGGGCGCGGCGCCGATGCGGCGATCGAGGTCTCCGGCGTGCCGGCGGCGCTGGCCGAGGCGATCCGGACCGTCGCCTATTCGGCGCGGGTCGTCGCCCTCGGCTTCTTCCAGGGCGAGGCGCGGGGCCTCCACCTCGGCGAGGAGTTCCACCACAACCGGGTGCAGCTGGTCTGCTCGCAGATCTCCGGCGTCGCCCCCGGCGCCAGCTACCGCTGGTCGAAGCCGCGGCTGTGGCAGACGGCGGTGCGGCTGCAGCATGAGGGCCGGCTGAACCTGCTGCCGCTGATCACGGAAGAGGTGCCGTTCCGGCAGGCGCCGGCGCTGTTCGAGCGGCTGGACCGCGGCGATCCGGACGCGCTGCAGACCGTGCTGACCTTCGGAGAGGACCAATGAGGCCGCTGCGCATCGGCATCCTCGGCGCCGGCGGCATCGCCGCCCGCCACGCCGCGGCGATCGCCGCCAACCCGGAGGCGGCGACCCTGGTCGCCTGCTGCGGCCGCGACCCGGACAAGGCCGCCGTCTTCGCCGCCGCGCATGGCGGCCGGGCCTATGCCGACCGCGAGCGCATGCTCGACGAGGCGGATCTCGACATCCTGATCGTCGCGCTGCCCCCCTTCGCCCATTCCGACGAGGTGGAGAGCGCCGCGCGGCGCGGCATCCATCTGCTGCTGGAGAAGCCGATCGCGCTGGACGGCGACCATGCCGACCGCATGGTGGCGGCGGCCGAGGCCGCGGGCATCAAGACTCAGGTCGGCTTCATGGGCCGCTTCGGCGCCGCGGTCGAGCGCTGGACGGAGCTGGCCGCTGCCGGCGAGACCGGCCGGCCCGGCCTCTATTCCGCCCGCTTCCACTGCAACGCGCTGCACGCACCCTGGTGGCGGGAGAAGGCGAAATCCGGCGGGCAGATGGTGGAGCAGCTGATCCACATGATCGACCTGGCGCGGTACCTTCTGGGCGACCCGGCGACGGTCTATGCCCGCACCGCCTCCTTCTTCCACCGCGGCGTCGAGCGCTACGACAGCGATGATCTCAGCGCCATGCTGCTGGGCTATGACGACGGCCGCATCGCCCTGCTGAACGCCACCAACGGCGCCGTGCCCGGCCGCTGGGAGAAGGAGATCCATCTGGTGGCGGAGCGGATGACCGGCCATTTCACCGACTGGAACACCGCGGCGCTCACCCGCACCGACGGCGAGCCGGCGGCGGAGCGCATCGCCGGGACGCGCGACGTCTTCGCCGCCCAGCTGCTGGACCTGATCGACGCCATCCGCAGCGGCTGCCCGGCCCGCACCCCGATCCGCGACGGCGCCCGGTCGCTGCATCTGGCGCTGGCGGCGCTGCGCTCGGCAGAGGAGCGGAGAGAGGTGGCGTTTTGATTGACCGTCATGGCGAGCGAAGCGTGGCCATCCAGTCCCGCGGCCGGAGCAGACCCGACCAGCCTGGATGGCCACGCCCCTGCGGGGCTCGCCATGACGGGTCAGGGATAGACGCCATCCGCATAAGGGATCATCGCTCAAGCCAACGGGCGGAGAAGACCTGATGCAATTCGACGCCGACGCCCTCGCCTTCCAGGGTTCCACTCTTTGCCTCTCGGACATCGTGCCGCTCATCGACGGCGCGGCGGTGCGCACGGCGCCGGTCGTCCGGGAGGTGCCTGAAGGCTGGACCCTTGAATGGCCAGCCGAGGACGGCCGTTTCCGGCTGGAGATCGAACGTCGCACCTTCGGCGGCACGGCAGGCCTCGCCTTCCGCTTGGTGCTCGACGGCTGGCTGGCCGGCCGGCCGCTGTCGGCGCTGGGCCTCGAGATCGGCCACGCCGGGCCGGCCCGCGCCTATCTCCGTACCGGCTATCACAGCTGGGACGGCAGCTTCTTCGTCACGCCCGAGCGCCTCGCCTCCGGCGACGAGAAGGCCTGGACCGGATACGCCGTGACCCAGCTGCTGCCGCGCGACGGCGAGGGCGGCGTGGTGCTCGGCGCGCTGCGCCACGACCGGTTCCAGCACCGCTTCGGCTTCCGGCCGGCGACGGGCGGTTTCGCGGTCGTCATCGAGGCCCTCTGGGACCACGCCCCGCACGATGGCAACGCCGTCTCCGAATGGTTCGCCCTGTTCGAGCATGCGGCGGTGGAGGAAGGCCTGCGCGCCTGGGCCCGGGCGGTGGCTGAGCACTCACCGCTGCCGCCGCGCATCGCCGAGGAGCGCATCACCGGCTGGTGCTCCTGGTACAACCTCTATGCCGCGATCACCGAGGAAAACCTCCTCGATCACCTGGAGGGCGCGTGCCGGGCGAAGGCCGAGGGCCTGCCGCTGCGTGTGTTCCAGATCGACGACGGCTTCACGCCGGAGATGGGCGACTGGCTGGAGGTGAAGCCGCAATTCCCGCGCGGCATGGCGCCGTTGCTGGCCGACATCGCCGCCGCCGGCTTCGTCCCCGGCCTGTGGATCGCGCCCTTCCTGGTCGGCAACCGCAGCCGTCTCTACCGCGACCATCCCGACTGGGTGGTACGGCAGCGCGACCGCGACGAACCGCTGGTCTATTCGCGCTTCTACGGCGAGTTCCGCTGGCACAAGCGCAGCGAGGAATACCATGTCCTCGACGTCACGCATCCCGAAGCCGAGGCTTATATCCGCGGCGTCTTCCGCACCTGGGCGCGGGACTGGGGCTGCCGCTACTTCAAGACCGACTTCATGAATGCGGGGTCGGAGTTCGGCCCGGACCACGCCCGCTGGCACCGCGACGGGCTGACCCGGATCGAGGTGTGGATGCGGATGGCCCGGCTGATCCGCGAGGAGATCGGCGACGCCCTCTGGCTGGGCTGCGGGTCGCCGATCTTCGCCCCGGTCGGGCTGGTGGACGCCATGCGCATCGGCCGCGACATCGGCGTGTCCTGGATCGGCCACCAATCGGCGGAATCGCTGCTGCGCGACCAGACCACCCGCAGCTTCGCCAACGGCATCCTGTGGCAGGCCGACCCCGACTGCATTCTGCTGCGCGACCGCTTCCACGAGCTGTCGGACACCGAGGTCGAATCCCTGGCGCTGTTCGCCGGTCTCGCCGGCGGCGTGCTGATGACCAGCGACCATCTCGGCGAGATCCCGGCGGCGCGCAAGGCGCTGCTGCGCCGGCTGCTGGGGGACGGCCGGGCCCGCCCCTGCGATTTCCCGCGCCTCGGCGCCGCCGTCGGCCGGCCGGATCCGGACGGGCTCGGCGACCTGATCGTGCAGAGGGTGCGCGGCCTCCCGGACGGCGACCTGGTCAGCCTGTTCAACGCCAGCGACCGGCCGTTCGAGGGAGCCGTGCCGGCATCGGTCACCGGAGGCGCCGCCCGCACCGTCTCACTGCGCCCGCACGAGACGCTGGTGTTGTAGCGCCCGGCGGGCTTCAGACCCTGCCCCTGGCCCTCTTCGTCATCGCGAGGAGCGAAGCGACGCGGCGATCCAGCGGCACCGACCCCCGGATGGCCACGCCCCTTCGGGGCTCGCCATGACGGTTCTATGTCAGGGGCCGCCTCAGATCGCGTCCCGCACCCGGTTCCAGCTTTCCGCCATGTGGCGGCTGAGGATCGCGGCCAGGCGCTCCGGGTCCCGGGCCTCCAGCGCCGCGATCATCTCCTCGTGATCGGCCACGGCGGCGGCCCATTTCTCCTCGCTGCCGTTGCCGATGAAGCGGATCCGCTTCAGCCGCGACTGCAGGATGCCGTGCACCGTCACCAGCGCCGCGTTGCCGGACAGGCGCAGGATGGCGGAGTGGATGGCCTGGTTGAGCTTGAAATACTCCAGCCGCTCGCGCCGGCGGTAATGCGCCAGCATCCGGTCATGCAGGTCGCGGACCTCGCGGATGCCGGCATCGGACGCCTCGGCGCAGGCCAGCCGGCCAGCTTCGGCCTCGAGCATGCCGAGCACCGCCAGCATGTCCTGCACCTCCTTGGCCGAGAAGCGCTTGACCACGGCGCCGCGGCCCGGGACCAGGTCCAGCAGGCCCTCGCTGGCGAGGTATTTCAGCGCCTCCCGCAGCGGCGTGCGCGACACGCCGAGCTGCGCCCCCAGCTGGCCCTCATGGATGCGCGCGCCGGGCGGCAGCACGCCTTCGATCACCATGTCGCGGATGCGGTTGACGATCTGGTCGTGCAGCGACGGGCGGGCGATCGGGCCGCCGGGGCTGTCGGCCAACGCGTCCTGCAGATCCAGTTCCATCCCGTCCTCGCACCTCGCCGGCGGCATCGCCCGGCCCGGCCAGGATGGCGAAGAACCCCTCCGGACGTCAATCTCAGCATTCTGCATGCAGAGTGCAGCATGCTTGATGTGTGCATGCATGCCTGATACGGTGACCCCAGAAGCAAGAAGATTTTGGGGAGCACCGTGGCAGCCCAGCCCGACATCCGGCCGACCGAGGCCTCCAGCCGTCCCGTCATCGCCCTGGCCATGGGCGATCCCGCCGGCATCAGCCCGGAGCTGACCGCCCGGCTGCTGGCGCTGGACGAGATCCGCGCCGCGGCCCGATTCGTCGTGTTCGGCGACCGCCGGATTCTGGATGCCGGCGCCCGGACGGCCGGTGTCACGCTGGACCTGGAGGTGACGACCGATGAGTCGGTGTCGGGCGACCGGCCGGTGCTGGTCGACCTCCGCCATCTCGACCCGGCCGAGGTGACGCCGCGCGAGGCGACGCTGGCGGGCGGGAGGTTCGCCTCCGAGAACTTCCGCCGGGCGCTGAAGCTCGCCGCTTCCGGCGGAGCCGACGCGGTGTGCTTCACCCCGTTCAACAAGCAGGCGATGCGTTACGCCACTCCCGGCTACGACGACGAGATCCGATTCGTCGCCGACGCCATCGGCTGGTCCGGCGCCGCCCGCGAATTCAACATCCTGGACACGATCTGGAACGCGCGGGTCACCTCGCACATCCCCCTGTCCGCGGTGGCCGCGGCGATCACCGCGGACGGCATCCGGGCCGAGCTGGCGCTGACCGCGGACTGCCTGCGCGCCGCCGGGATCGACCGGCCGCGCATCGCGGTGGCCGGGCTGAACCCCCATGCCGGCGACGGCGGCAATTTCGGGCGCGAGGAGATCGAGGTGATCGGCCCGGCGGTCCGCGCCGCGGCGGCGGAGGGCCTGGACGTCGTCGGCCCCTACCCGGCCGACACCGTCTTCCTGCGGGCGCCGAAGGAAGGCTGCCACGCGGTGCTGACCATGTATCACGACCAGGGGCAGATCGCGATGAAGCTGATGGGCTTCGACCGCGGCGTCACCATGCTGGGCGGCTTCCCCTTCCCGATCTGCACCCCCGCCCACGGCACCGCCTACGACATCGCCGGACAGGGCATCGCCGATATCGGCGCCAGCCGCGCCGCGGTGCTGCTGGCCGCCCGGATGGCGGCCCGGAGGCGCGCCCCGGCCGGCTGATCCGGCCCGTCACGTCAACCACAAGCAAAGGGAGGAAACGGAACATGCTCAAGACATTGACCCTGGCGCTGGCAGCGCTGCTGCCGGCCGCATCCGCCCAGGCCTGGGAGCCCCAGAAGCCGATCGAATTCGTCGTCACCTCCGGCCCCGGCGGCGGCACCGACAACTTCGCCCGCGCGGTGCAGGCGATCATCGTCAAGCACAAGCTGGTGGACCGGCCGATCATCGTCAGCAACAAGGGCGGCGGCAGCGGCGCCGAGGGCTTCGTCTACGGCAAAGGTTCCGCGGGCGACGCCCACAAGCTGGTGTTCGGCACCAACAACGAATACCTGCTGCCCTTCGTCGCCAACCTGCCCTACGCGCCGGAGGACCTGACGCCGGTGGCGGCCATGGCGATGGACGAGTTCGTGCTGTGGGTCAACGGCGAGTCGCCCTACAAGTCCGCAGCCGACCTGCTGGCCGCGGCGAAGGAGAAGCCGGGCGCGCTCAAATTCGGCGGCAGCCAGTCCAAGGATGTCGACCAGACCCTGGTCACCATGGTCGGCGAGGCCACCGGCGCCCGCTTCACCTACGTCCCGTTCAAGAGCGGCAACGAGGCCGCGGTGCAGCTGGCCGGCGGCCATATCGACGGCAACACCAACAACCCGAACGAGAATCGCGGCCAGTGGCAGGCCGGGATGGTGCGGCCGCTCTGCGTCTTCGCCACGCAGCGCCTGCCGGCCGGCCCGAAGGTGTCCGGCGATCTCGGCTGGGCCGACATCCCGCTGTGCCGCGACGAGGGCATCCCGATCGACAGCTATCAGATGCCGCGCGCGGTCTGGCTGCCCGGCGGCGTGCCGGCCGAGGCGACTTCCTTCTACACCGACCTGCTGCGCAAGGTCAGCGAGACGCCGGAATGGCAGGACTACCTGACCAAGAGCTCGCAGAGCGGCCGGTTCCTGACCGGCGAGGAATGGCAGGCCTATATCCGCGCCGAGCAGGACCGGGTGCGCGCGGTCTACCAGAAGCAGGGCTGGCTCGCCGGCTGACGGAGGGCGCTTCTCCGCAAGGTGAGACTTCTCAGAACTCCCCACACCGTCATTGCGAGCGCAGCGAAGCAATCCAGGGCCGCTCGCACCGGCCCCTGGATTGCTTCGTCGGCTTCGCCTCCTCGCAATGACGATGAGGGATGGGTGTTTTGAAAAGGTCTCGCAAGGAGAGAAGAACTAGGAAAGGGCCCGACAGGTGGTGTCTGAACGTCATAGGCCTGAAGGCGGCGGCATCTCCCGCTTCGCCATGGAATGCGCGGCCTCCGCGGCCACCGGGGCGGTCGGCGCCGCGGTCACGGTCGGCGGGCTGCAGAGCGGCATCGGCTGGAACGAGGCGGGGCCCGAGCCCGGGACCTTCCCCTTCGCCGTCGGCCTGATCATCGTCGCCGGCAGCCTCGGCACCCTGGTCCAGGCGCTGCGGTCGCGTGACGGCGCGGTGTTCCTCGACGGCGCGCGGCTGGGCCGGGTGGCCGCCTTCTTCGGGCCGATGGCGGCCTTCGTCGCGCTGTCCATCCCGCTCGGCCTCTACGTCGCCTCCGCCCTCTATCTGGCCGGGGTGATGGTGCTGCAGGGCGGCTATCGGCTGCGCAGCGCCGTGCCGGTCGGGCTCGGCGTCGCCATCCTGCTGTGGCTGGTGTTCGAGACCTGGTTCCAGGTGCCGCTGCTGAAGGGCCCGGTCGAGGCCTGGCTCGGCCTCGCCTGACATCCGGAGATCCCCCGTGGACAATCTCGCCCATCTCGTCGACGGCTTCGGCACCGTCCTGAGCGGCTATCACCTGATGCTGATGGTGCTGGGCGTGATGCTCGGCATCCTGGTCGGGGTGCTGCCGGGCCTCGGCGCGCCGAACGGCGTGTCGCTGCTGCTGCCGCTGACCTTCGCCATGGACCCGGTCTCGGCCATCATCCTGCTGAGCTGCATGTACTGGGGCGCGCTGTTCGGCGGGTCGACCACATCGATCCTGTTCAACATCCCGGGCGAGCCCTCCTCGGTCGCCACCACCTTCGACGGCTATCCGATGGCCCGGGCGGGCCAGGCGGCGCGGGCGCTGACCCTGGCCTTCCTGTCGGCCGGGATCGGCGCCCTGGCCGGGGTGGTGGTCATCACCCTGCTGTCCGGCTGGGTGGCGCAGTTCGCGCTGCGCTTCAGCTCGCCGGAGTTCTTCGCCGTCTACTTCCTGGCCTTCGCCTCCTTCGTCGGCATGGGCAGCGGGTCTCCCGTCAAGACCATCGTGTCGATGATGCTGGGCTTCGCCTTCGCCACGGTCGGGATGGACACCGTCTCCGGCAATCTGCGCCTCACCTTCGGCCTGGCCGACCTGATCAAGGGCATCAGCTTCCTGGTCGCCGTGATCGGGCTGTTCGGCATCGGCGAGCTGATCCTGACCATGGAGGAAGGGCTGCGCTTCGACGGCATTCGCGCCCGGGTCGGGCTGCGCGATGTCGGCCGCGCCATGCGCGAGCTGCCGCGGCAATGGCTGGCGCTGCTGCGCAGCGTGCTGGTCGGCTGCTGGATGGGCATCACCCCCGGCGGGCCGACCGCCGCCAGTTTCATGAGCTACGGCCTGGCCCGCCGCTTCGCCCGCCGCAAGGAGGGCTTCGGCAACGGCGAGCCGGCCGGCATCGTCTCGCCCGAGGCCGCCGACCATTCCGCCGGCACCTGCGCCATCCTGCCGATGCTGGCGCTGGGCGTGCCCGGATCGGCCACCGCCGCGGTGATGATGGGCGGGCTGATGATCTGGGGCCTGACGCCCGGCCCGATGCTGTTCATCGACCAGCCGGACTTCGTCTGGGGCCTGATCGCCAGCATGTATCTCGGCAATGTCGTCGCCGTCGCCCTGGTGCTGGCGACCGTGCCGGTGTTCAGCGCCATCCTGCGCATCCCCTTCGCCGTGATCGGGCCGGTGATCGTGGTGGTGTGCTTCGCCGGCGCCTACACGGTCGCCAACTCGCCCTTCGACATGGGGCTGGTGCTGGCCTTCGGCATCGCCGGCTACGTCTTCAAGCGGCTGGACTACCCGATCGCGCCCCTCGTCCTGGCCATGGTGCTGGGCGACAAGGCCGAGGATGCGTTCCGCCAGTCGATGATCATGTCCGGCGGCGACCTGTCGGTGTTCTGGTCGAACGCGCTGGTCGGCAGCATCACCACGCTCGGCCTCGTCATGCTGGCCTGGCCGCTGATCGGCCGCGCCCTCGGCGCGGCGCGGCCGGGCCGCCTGTTCCGCATTCGCACGAACTGAGAACCGCCCGAGGGCGGACGGGAGGAAGCCATGGCGCAGATCGAAGTCGCGGCCGCGGCACGGACCGAAGCGCCGAGCTCGGTGCGCTGGAAGGTGTTCGCCTTCGTCGCGGTGCTGACGGTGATCAACCTGGCCGACCGCACCTCGCTGTCGGTCGGCATGCCGGCGATCGCCAAGGAGCTGGAGCTGTCGCCGGCCATGCAGGGCGTGCTGCTGAGTGCCTTCTTCTGGAGCTACGCGCTGCTGCAGATCCCCGGCGGCTGGCTGATCGACCGCATGGGGCCCAGCCGCATCATCGCCGGGTCGACGCTGCTGTGGGGCGTGTTCCAGACCGCGGCGATGTTCGCGGTGAACGGCTTCACTCTGCTGCTGACCCGGATCGGCCTCGGCGTGTCGGAGGCGCCGCTGTTCCCGGCCGGCGGCAAGCTGAACGCGCTGTGGCTGGCGCCGCAGGAGCGGGCGCGGGGCGCGGTGATCATGGACAGCGGCAGCTATCTCGGCGCCGCGCTGGGCGGGGCGGCGATCGCCTGGCTGATCTACGCGCTCGAGTCCTGGCGCCTGGCCTTCGGCATCGCCGGCATCGTCACCATCGCGCTGGGCTTCGCCGCCTGGCGGCTGCTGCGCGACGACCCGGCCAAGCATCCCGGCGTCAACGCCGCCGAGCTGGCGCATATCCGCGCCCCGGCGCCGCAGGAGGCCGCGGAGAAGGGCCGGACCGGCGACGCCGTCGCCGCCCGGGTCGTGGCGCCGATGATGCTGGGCCGCTTCGGCTGGGCGATGATGAATTTCGGCCTCTTGACCTGGGGGCCGAGCTACCTGGCCCAGGCGCGCGGCCTCGACCTCAAGGCCATGGGCGCCGCCACCTTCGTCATCTTCGGCGCCGGCTTCCTCGGCGCCCTGACCGCCGGTTTCCTGGCCGATGCGCTGCAGAAGCGCGGGCTGCGGCGCGGCATCGCGCTGAAGCTGCTCCTGACCATCTCCGGCCTCGGCACCCTGGTCGGGTTCCTGCTGCTGCCGCATGTCGCCGAGGCGGGGACGGCGGTGGCCCTTCTGGCCGCGACCGATTTCCTGCTGTGCTTCGGCAGCCTGTACTGGAGCCTGCCGGCGATGCTGGCGCCGCCGGGCAGGGAGGGCACGGTCGGCGGCTTCATGAACTGCGCCGGCAGCGTCGGCGGCATCGTGGTGCCGATCGCCGCCGGGCTGATCCTGCAGGCCACCGGCGCCTATGCCGCCGTGCTGACCTTCTTCGCCGGCTGCGCCGCGACCTATGTGGTCGGCACGCTGGCCATCCCCTTCGCCCGCCGCGGAGCCGCCCGATGACCGAACCGACGCTGTGGACCGGCCCGATCGTCGACGCCCATCAGCATTTCTGGGTCCCGGAGGACGGCCACCACCCCTGGCTTCGGCCGGAGGCGATGATCCCCTTCCGCTACGGCGACTACACGCCGATCAAGCGGCGGTACCTGCCCGAGGACTATGCGGAGGATGCGCGCGGCCACGACATCCGCGCCACGGTCTACATGGAGGCCGAATGGGACCCCGCCGACCCGGTCGGCGAGACCCGCTGGGTGTCGGAGCTCGCGGCGCGGACCGGCCGGCCCAACGCCATCATCGCCCAGGGCTGGCTGGACCGGGCGGACTGGCCCGAGGTGCTGCGGGCCCAGGCCGCCTTCCCGCTGGTGCGCAGCGTGCGCCACAAGCCGGGCGGGCCGGCGCGGCCGGGCGAGGCGGGCCGCAGCCTGATGGCGGACGAAGGCTGGCGCGCCGGCTATGCCCTGCTGGAAGGCGCCGGGCTGCATTTCGACCTGCAGGCCGCCTGGTGGGTGCTGCACGAGGCCGAGGCGCTGGCGCGCGACTTCCCGCGGACGCTGATCGTGCTGAACCACACCGGCCTGCCCGCCGACCGCAGCGAGGAGGGTCTGCGCGGCTGGCACCGGGCGATGGCCCGGCTGGCGGAATGGCCGAACGTCGCGGTCAAGATCTCCGGCCTCGGCCGGCCGGGCCAGCCCTGGACCGCCGAGGCCAATGGCTGGATCGTGCGCGAGACCGTGGCGATGTTCGGCCCCGACCGGGCGATGGTGGCCAGCAACTTCCCGGTCGACAGCCTGTGCGGCAGCTTCGACGACATCTTCACCGGCTTCAAACGGATCCTGGCGCCGCTGCCGCCGGAGGACCAGGCGAAGCTGTTCCACGGCACGGCCACTTCGGTGTACCGGCCGGCCTGACCCCAAATCGCCGACGCGATCTCGTGATAAGCTGACCCGACATCGAACGCCGACCGGCGATGCTCGAAAGACGGGGGGAGCGACAGCGGCCATGAAGAACGCGACGGCGATCAAGGGGAAGAGCGGAGCGACGGAGGAAACGGGGGGAGAGTCCCCCTCCCGGCTGATCGACGCGAGGATCGCGGAGCTGGGTGACTGGCGGGGCGAGACGCTCGCCCGGATCCGGGATCTCATCCGGCAGGCCGACCCAGAGGTGATCGAGGAGTGGAAGTGGAGAGGGGTCCCGGTGTGGTCGCACGCCGGCATCATCTGCACCGGCGAGACGTACAAGAGCGTCGTGAAGATGACCTTCGCCAAGGGCGCCTCGCTGGACGACCCGTCGGGCCTCTTCAACTCCAGCCTCGAAGGCAACACCAGGCGTGCCATCGACATCCGCGAGGGGGAGGCGATCGACGAAGCCGCCCTCAAGGACCTCATCCGTGCGGCCGTCGCGCTGAACCTCAAGGGCAAGAAGGGCAAGAGCCCCGCGGCGGACGCGAAGCCGGCCCTCCTCTCCGGCGGCAATCCCCAGATCGCGAAAGGCTATGGCGACGCCCCCGTGCAGGCCTATATCGCGGCCATGCCGGGCTGGAAGAGCGACATCGGCCGCCGCCTCGACACGATCGTCGTCCGCACCGTCCCCGAGGTGCGCAAGGCCGTGAAGTGGAACTCGCCCTTCTACGGCCTCGAGGGCCAGGGCTGGTTCCTCAGCTTCCATTGCTTCACGAAGTACATCAAGGTGACCTTCTTCCGCGGCACCTCGCTGCGCCCCGTCCCGCCCGGCGAGTCCAAGCACAATGAGGTGCGCTATCTCGACATCCGCGAGGGCGAGCTCGACGAGGCCCAGTTCGCCGCCTGGGTGAAGCAGGCCAGCCAGCTGCCCGGCGAAAAGCTCTGAAAACCTATGGGGCCGCCGACGGTGGTCCCGGCGGCCGCCAGAAACCGTCATGGACCCGGGCGGAGTCCGCCTCCAGCAGCGGGCCGACCACCTCGACCCGCCGCTGGCCCGCGGCCAGGACATCGCGGCAGGGCAGGTCCATCGTCAGGTTCTCCGGATCGGGGCCGATCAGCGCCTTGAGCGCCCGCTCACCGAGGCCGTGGACCACCCGGCCGACCCCGGCCCAGTAGGCCGCGCCGGCGCACATCGCGCAGGGCTCGGCGCTGGAATACAGTGTGCAGCCGGCGAGGAAGGCGGCGTCATAGGTCATCGACGCCTCGGTCATCAGGTTGCGCTCGGCATGGCCGGTACGGTCGCCGCGCGTGCCGCAGGTGTTCATCGCCTCCAGGAGGACGTTGCCGTCGGCATCGGCCAGCAGCGCGCCGAAGGGATGGTCGCCGCGCGCCCGCGCCTCTTCGGCCAACCGAATCGTCCGGCGCAGCAGCTCGATGTCGCGGTCCGGGGTGATCGCCATGGCCTCCTCCTCTCCTCTGCTCCCCGCAGTCCTAGCCGGCCCCAGGCGTTGCCACAAGGATCGGGATGAGCAGTTTTCGGGCAAGCGCGGATCTGACCATTGTTTGGGCAGGCTGCCCGAATCCGGATCGCCCCTCGCCTGCAGGAGCACGGAAACCGTCGCCGTTTCAGCGGTCTCCCGACTGGCACGCCTCCTGCATGGTTGCGGGTGACGAGTAGAAGCGGTCAGGGCCGAGGCCCGGGACATTGCTCGGCAGGATCGACGCTTGGGGCGACGCCATGCCGACTTCTCCGTTCAGCGACACGACAGGCGCAACAGCCGGCCGATGCGACATCGGGCGGACGGGACCACGTCTGCGCCGCAAACCAAGGGGGCTTTCCGTGCACGGAACACTCGTGAGGCTGCTCGGCGGGACTTTCGCCCTGGCCGTCGCCATCCCCGCCGCACAGGCGGCGGACAAGGTCGTCTACCAGCTGGACTGGCTGCCGGGCGGCGACAAGGCGCCGATCTATGTCTGCGTGCAGAAGGGCTTCTGCGCCGAGGCGGGGCTGGACGTCACGATCGAGAGCGGCCGCGGCTCCTCCGAGGCGATCACCAAGATCGCCACCGGCACCTCCGACATCGGCTCCGCCGGCCTCGGCGCGCTGATGGAGGCGCGAGCGACGGAGAAGGTGCCGGTCACCGCCGTGATGTCGCTGTTCAACAAGGGGCCGCACGCCTTCTACGCCCTGGCCGGCGGAGGCGTCGCCACGGTCGCGGATGTGAAGGGCAAAAGCGTCGCCACCTCGCCCTTCACCGAATCCAATGTCTACCTGCCGCTGGTGCTGGCCGATGTCGGCCTCTCCGAGGCCGACATCACCCTGACCAAGGCCGATCCCGGCGCGCTCGGGCCGATGCTGATGACCGGGCGGACCGACGTCATCATCGCCTGGCTGACCGATGTCGCCCGCTACACCGGCCAGGCGCGGGAGGCGGGCAAGGAGCTGGTCATCCTGCCCTGGGCGGCGGCGGGGCTGGACCTCTACTCCGCCTCGCTGATCGCCTCGGACCGGTTCCTGAAGGAGCGGCCGGACGTGGCCCGGCGCTTCGTCGCCGCCTACCGGAAATCCCTCGAATTCACCAAGGACCACCCGAAGGAGGCGGCGGAGGCGGTCGCGGCCATGGTGCCGGAGCTGTCGGCCGAGGATGTCGAGGGCTCGGTCAAGGACGCGCTGGCCCTCGCCTTCAACGAGGTGACGGAGAAGGACGGCCTCGGCGTGTTCGAGCCCGGCCGGCTGAAGGCGACCTGGGAGCGCGTGGCGAAGGCGGAGAAGCTGGACCCGGCGGCGCTGGCCCCCGAATCCGTCGTCGACCGCAACTTCCTGCCGGGGATGTGAGGTCATGACGGCCCCGCCCGCCATCCGCTTTTCCGGCGTCGAGCAGGCCTTTCCGACGGAGGCCGGCACGGTCCGCGCCCTCGCCGGCGTCGACATGGCGATCGGCCGGCACGAATTCGTGGCGGTGCTCGGCCCGTCGGGCTGCGGCAAGTCGACCCTGCTGCGCCTGGCCGCCGGCCTGTTGCGTCCGACCGCCGGCGCGGTCGAGGTGTTCGGCAGGCCGGTGACGGAGCCGCGCGACGACATCGGCATCGTGTTCCAGAAGCCGACGCTGCTGCCCTGGGCGACCGTCGAGGACAACGTCGTCTTCCCGGCCCGGCACAAGACCGGGCGGGTCGGCCCCGGCGACCGGGAGCGCGCCCGCGCCCTGCTGGCCCGGGTCGGCCTGGCCGGCTTCGAGAAGCGGCTGCCGGCGGAGCTGTCGGGGGGCATGCAGCAGCGCGTCGGCATCGCCCGGGCGCTGTTCATGGACCCGGACATCCTGTTGATGGACGAGCCCTTCTCCGCCCTCGACGCCCTGACCCGCGAGGAGATGGGGTTCGAGCTGCTGCGGATCTGGGAGACGCAGCCGAAGACGGTGCTGTTCATCACCCATTCGATCGGCGAGGCGGTGCTGCTGGCCGACCGGGTGGTGGTGCTGAGCGAGCGGCCCGGCCGCGTCGTCGAGGACCTGCCCGTCGGCCTGCCCCGGCCGCGCGGCATCGACACCAGCAACCACAAGGCCCTGCACGACCATGTCGGACATCTCCGCGCCCTCCTCCTCAAGCGTGCGGCCTGAACGCGATGCCGCCGCAGGGCGGCTGCGGGTCGCGCGGCTGGCCCGCACGCCCGGCCTGCTGCCGGCCGCGACCTTCGCGCTGATCCTGGTCGCCTGGGAGGCGTCCTGCCGCCTGCTCGCCATCCCGGCCTTCCTGCTGCCGGCGCCGAGCCGGATCCTCGGCGGCTTCGAGGCCGTCGAGACCGCGCGCTGGCTGGAGCATGTCTGGGCGACGCTGCGGGTGGCGCTGATCGGCTATTTCGCGTCGATCGCCATCTCGCTGCCGATCGCCGTGGGGCTGGCGCGGTCGGAGCTGATGTCGCGGGCGCTGTACCCGATCCTCGTCGTCGTGCAGTCGATCCCGGTGGTGGCGGTGGCGCCGATCATCATCGTCGGGCTCGGCTCCGGCGACGCGCCGCGCGTCGTCATCACCGGGCTGATCACCTTCTTTCCGCTGGTGGTCTCGATCACCACCGGGCTGATGGCGACGCCGCCCGAGCTGATCGAGCTGTCGCGCAGCCTGCGGGCGCCGGCGATCCGCGAGATCACGCAGATCCGGCTGCCCTTCGCCGTGCCCTACATCTTTTCGGCGCTGAAGATCTCGATCACCCTCGCCGTCATCGGCGCGGTGGTGGCGGAGTTCGTCGCCGCCGAGAAGGGCCTCGGCTACTTCATCCAGTTCTCGACCTCGATGTTCAAGGTGCAGCAGGCCTGGGCCGGGCTGGCGGTCCTGGTGCTGCTGTCGCTGGCGCTGTTCCACCTGGTCACCGCGGTGCAGCGCCTGTGGTTCCCCTGGAGCCTGCCGCGGGGCCGCGCATGACCGACTTCGTGATCACGGGCGCCGTCGGCATCCTGACCGGCCTGCCCGGTCCCGCGGCAAGGGCGGCGGGCGACATCCGCGTGCGCGGCGGCGTCATCGCCGAGATCGGCGCGCTGCGGCCGGAGCCGGGCGAGCGGGTGGTCGACGCCGCGGGCGCGGTCGTCACCCCCGGCCTGGTCAACACCCATCACCACCTGTTCCAGAGCGTGCTGAAGGCCGTGCCGGAAGGGATGAACGAGCCGCTGGCCGCCTGGCTGCGCCTGGTCCCCTACGCCTATTGGGACCGGCTGGACGAGGCGGCGATGCGCGTCGCCGCCACGATCGGCCTGGCCGAGCTGGCGCTGTCCGGCGCCACCACGGTCGCCGATCATCACTACTTCTACTCGGAGCGCTACGACTTCGATCCGGACGCGATCCTGTTCGAAACCGCGGAGCGCTTCGGTGTGCGCTTCGTCCTGGCCCGCGGCGGCGCCACCAAGGGCCGGGCCTTCGATTCCGGCCGCAGCGCGCCGCTGCCGACCGAGCCGCTGGACCGCATGATCGCCGCGGTCGAGGCCGCGGCCCGGCGCTGGCACGACCCCTCCCCCGCCGCGATGCGCCGGGTCGCCTTCGCCCCGACCACGCCGACCTTCTCGCTGGAGGAGGGAGAGCTGCGCGAGATCGCCGCCGCGGCGCGGGCCATGGGCCTCAGGCTGCATTCGCATCTGTCGGAGACCATCGACTACGTCACCTACACGATGGCGCGCTACGCCCGGCGGCCGGTGGAATGGCTGGCGGAGCACGGCTGGCTGGGGCCCGACGTCTGGTTCGCCCATCTGGTCGAATGCGACGAGGCCGAGCTGCGCCTCCTGGCCGGGACCGGCACCGCCATGGCGCATTGCCCGCAGGCCAATGCGCGGCTGGGATCCGGCATCGCGCCGGCCGACCGGCTGCACGCGCTGGGCGGGACGGTGTCTCTGGCGGTCGACGGGGCGGCGGCGAACGAGGCCGCGGACATGGCCTCGGCGCTCTACGCCGCCTTCTCGCTGCACCGGGCGCAGAAGGGCGCGGCCGCGACCACCGCCGAGACCGTGCTGCGCTGGGCCACGGCCGGCGGCGCCCGCGCCCTGGGCTTCGACGCGATCGGCACGATCGAGCCGGGCAGGCAGGCCGATCTCGCCATCTTCGACCTCGGCGCGCCGCGCTATCTCGGCCAGCACGACCGGGTGCTGGGGCCGGTCATCTCGGGCGGCGGGGCGACGGTCCGGCACAGCTTCGTCGCCGGCCGGCCGGTGGTGGCGGACGGGCGGATTCCCTGGCTCGACCTCGGCCAACTGGCTGCCGACGCCGAACGGGTCGTGGCCCGCACCGCCGGCGCCCGGTGAGCAACAGCATGTCACGGAAGGAGAGTTCGATGACCGACACCACGCTGGCGGAGCTGCGCCGGGAGGCGACCTATGGCGGCGAAGGGCGGGAGAAGCCGCGCGCGGTGCCGCGCATCGACATGAGCCGCTACGAGGCGCGGAAGGCGGAGATCGCCGACGCGCTGTGGGCGGCGGCGACGGAGATCGGCTTCTTCCAGCTGGTCGGCCATGGCATCGCGCCGGAGCTGGTGGACGAGGCCTTCGCCATGGCGGAGCGCTTCTTCGCCCTGCCGCAGGAGATCAAGGCGAAGTATCCGCTGGTCGGCGGCAGCAATGCCGGCTGGGAGTACAAGGCCCAGGTGCGGCCGTCGACCGGCACCGCCGACCAGAAGGAATCCTACCAGATCACCCTGCCGCGCATGGCGGCGCTGTGGCCCGGCGGCGAGGAGCTGTCGGGCTTCAAGGCCACGATACTGGCCTTCGAGCGGGCGAACTGGGCGCTCGGCATGAAGGTGCTCGAATGCTTCCGCCTCAAGCTGGGGTTCCCGCCCGACTTCTTCACCGCGGCGCACGATCCGCAATCGCCGGAGTACCAGAGCACGCTGCGCCTGCTGCACTACCTGCCGATGGAGAATGCGCGGCCGGAGGACTTCAAGTTCTGGCGGGCCGGGGCGCACACGGATTTCGACTGCCTGACCCTGCTGCACCAGCGGCCCGGCCAGGGCGGGCTGCAGCTCTGCCCCGGCAAGGAGGCCGAGGCGCTGGAATGGACCGATGTCGAGCCGCTGCCCGGCGTCGTCACCTGCAACATCGGCGACATGCTGATGCGCTGGAGCGACGACCGGCTGCTCTCTACCCTGCACCGCGTCCGCATGCCGAAGCCGCAGGAGCCGCAGGGGTCGCGCTACTCCATCGCCTTCTTCTGCCAGGCCAATCGGGACGCGGTGATCCAGGGCCCGGAGCGCCGCTACGACCCGATCACGGCGCATGACTATCTGCAGCAGCGGATCGCGGCGAATTTCGCGAAGGGCTGATATCACCGGCCAAGATCGACCCTCCAGCCCGTTCCATCATGGCGAGGCGCGGCGCGCGCCTTTTTAAGTTCATAAGGGGCCATCCCAGGGGCCGGTGCCGCTGGATGGCCGCGCCCCCCAATAGGCGTAAGGGGCGGGGCTCGCCATGACGGGTTTTGGTCAAAGCAGCGAATCCGGACCGGCGGGACCTGGATCCCGACTTGACCCAGAGAGCAGGCCCATGCCCCCCGAACCGTCATGGCGAGCGAAGCGTGACCATCCAGTCCCGCAGTCGGAGGAGGCCCAACCAGCCTGGATGGCCGCGCCCCTCGGATCAAGTCCGAGGGGCGCCATGACGGATCAATCGGTCCGGCCGTTGGCATAACTGGAGGCAGCGGCCTACACGCGCAGCTCCGTATCCAGGGTGGCGACGACCTCCTCTCCCCACATCACCCGCGCCGAGAAGACGTAATGCGAGAGGGTGCGCGAGGCCGAAAGACAGTCGACGTGGAAGGACAGCGGCGTCGCGGCGGGGACGAGCCTGAGCGCCGCGATGTCGGTCCGGACCACGGAGTATTCGGCTTCCCGGCCCAGGATGTGGTGCAGGAGGCGGGCCACCGCCTGGGCGATGGTCTCGGCGATGATCGCGACCGGCCAAGCCGGATAGCCGGGAAAGTGGCCGGCGCACCGGGCCGGCGCCAGCGGCTGGCTGCGCGCCGTGAGCGACAGCGCCTGCGGCTCGTCGAACTCCAGCGGGATCGGCTCCCGGTAGGGAGATCCCCCGGAAGGAAGGACCTCCTCAGCCCGGTAGTCCTGGAACAGCCGCTGGAACACCCGCTCCGGCAGGGCCTGGTACTCGCAGCGCAGATGGGCGAAGGGCGTGCCGGCCGACACGATCGCCTGCGCCGTCAGGGACCGCCGGTCCTGGCTGACCGTCTCGGCGGTCGCTTCGAAGGCCCTCCCCGCCCCCCTCGGCTCGGCGCCGTCGAGGGTGCTGAAGCGCGCCCGGGTCGCGAGATAGTAGATGCGTTCCGTCGCCCGCCCGGCCACGGCGGCGCAGGAGCCGAGGATCGCGAGATGCCGCCCGACCTCGGCCGAGGCGACCGGCCCGCGTTCGTAGCCGACCGTCTGCTCCGAGGCGAAGACGCCGCGGACGGCCCCGTCTGACAGGTCTTCCAGCTCGCCGAAGGCGAAGTATGGCGCCTGTACGGCAATGCGATCGCAGATCGTCGAGATGTCCAATCGCGGCATCGTCGCCTCCATGGTGAAACCGCCACGCATCCTTGGGCTGGAGGCTTCGTCATCGTCGGCGCCACGCCATGACAATCCTGAGCGCAATCACCGCGATTTTAAATTCATTTGCCTCTCATATTCCGATCTCGATTGTAATTCCTACACAACCACCGCATCAATATTTATATTGAATGCGAAATACTGATAAAATCCAGATCGCTGTATTACAGGCCATCCGCTCGCAGGGAGGCGGCATGCGCGCCCGGCGATGTCCGGCGTCGCCCGTCAGGCCTGGTCGGCATAGCGGTCCAGGCGAGACCGCAGCAGCGCGACCATGTCGTCGCGGACCGCGTCGCGGGCATCGCGGACCCAGGCGGCCGCGAGCGGCAGCCGGTCCATGGTCGCCTTGGCCCCTTCGAGCCGGACGTAGCGGACGCCCCGGGTCGCCAGCCGCGAGGTCCAGCGCGGCACGATGGCCACGCCGAGCCCGGCCGCGACCAGATTGACGATGGTCTGCTTCTCATCGGCAATCTGGGCGATGTCCGGCTGCAGCCCGGCCTCGGCGAAGAGCTTGACGGTCAGGTCGTGGCTGTGGGGGCGGGAGCGGCGATCCGGCACGATCAGCGGCTCGCCGGCGAGGTCGGCGACCGCCAGCCGGTCGCGGCCGGCCAGGGCATGATCCTCCGGCACCGCGACGACGGCGGATTCATGGAACAGGAACAGGATCTCCAGGGCCTTGTCCGGCGTCTCCGGCGGGCGGATCAGGGCGAGGTCGATCCGGCCCGACAGGAGGCGCGGCACCAGGCGGATGGTCTTGTCCTCGACCAGGCGCACCGTGACGTCGGGACGCCGGTCCTGGAAATCCTGGAGCAGCAGCGGCACCAGCCCGGCCGCGGCGCTGTCGATGGCGCCGAGCCGCAGCGTCGTGGCCCGGCTGCGCCCCCTGTCCCGGAAGCGCGCCGTCAGTTCGTCGGCCCGCGCCAGCAGCGAGCGCGCCTCGTCGAGGAAGGCGGCGCCATCCTCGGTCAGGGCGACATGGCGCGTGGTCCGGGCCAGGAGCCGCGTCCCGAGATCCTCCTCGAGCAGGCGGATGTGCCGGCCCAGCGCCGAGGGCAGCATGCCCAGCCGCTGGGCCGCGCGCCCGAAATGCAGATCCTCCGCAGCCGCGACGAAGCAGCGAAGCTGGTGCAGATCCATCCCTTCCCCTTTTGGCCGGGCTAGATCATATCATTTTTTTGAATAATCCAACGCGGATTGAGGCTCCTCGCCGCCCGCTCCTAAGGTCGGACAGACCAACCAACAACAACAGCCGGGCGAGGATACGCTGATGGGAAGCGAGATCGAGGCGCGGGTCCTGCGCAAGATCACCTACCGCATCACCCCCTTCATCATGCTGCTGTACTTCATCGCCTATCTCGACCGGGTGAATATCGGCTTCGCCTCGCTGACGATGAACCAGGACCTGGGCTTCTCGCCGGCCGTGTTCGGATTCGGCGCCGGCATCTTCTTCCTCGGCTACTTCCTGTTCGAAGTCCCGTCCAACCTGATCCTGCACAAGGTCGGGGCGCGGATATGGATCGCCCGGGTGATGGTCACCTGGGGCCTGGTCTCGGCGGCGATGGCCTTCGTGCAGGGCCCGACCAGCTTCTACATCCTGCGCTTCCTGCTGGGCGCCGCCGAGGCGGGGTTCTTTCCCGGCATCATCCTGTATCTCAGCTACTGGTTCCCTGCGCACCGGCGGGCGGGGGTGACCGCGCTGTTCATGGCCGCGGTGCCGATCTCGAGCGCGCTCGGCTCGCCGATCTCCGGCGCCCTGCTGGAGATGCACGGCCTGTTCGGTCTCGCCGGCTGGCAGTGGATGTTC
Organism: Inquilinus limosus DSM 16000; assembly: GCF_000423185.1. Classification (GTDB taxonomy): domain Bacteria; phylum Pseudomonadota; class Alphaproteobacteria; order DSM-16000; family Inquilinaceae; genus Inquilinus; species Inquilinus limosus. The sequence goes on from NZ_AUHM01000025.1 coordinate 79,947, forward strand.
CTGCTCGAGGCCCTTCCCGCGGTGGTGCTGGGCGTCGTGGTCCTGTTCCATATGACCGACCGGCCGGAGAAGGCGTCCTGGCTGACGGCGGAGGAGCGCCACTGGCTGGTGACCACGATGCGGGCCGAGCAGGCGGCCAAGAGCGGCACGGCCAGCCACAGCCTGTGGCGCGGCCTCGCCGACGTCCGCGTGATCGCCCTGGCGCTGGTCTATTTCGGCACCTCCGCCGGCCTCTACACGCTCGGGATCTGGGCGCCGCAGATCATCAAGGAGTTCGGGCTGGGCTCGCTCCAGGTCGGATTCCTCAACGCCATCCCGCCAACCCTCGCCGTCGTCGGCATGGTGCTGTGGGCGCGCCGGTCGGACCAGACCGGCGAGCGGAAATGGCATGTGGTCGCCGCCTGCCTGCTCGCCTCCGCCGGGCTGGTCTTCGCCGGCTTCGCCGCCACCGTCGCCGCGGTCCTGATCGCCTTGACCCTGGTGAACATCGGCATCAGCGCCTCCAAGCCGCCGCTGTGGAGCATGCCCACGACGTTCCTGTCGGGCTCCGCCGCCGCGGTGGGGATCGCGACGATCAATTCGATCGGCAATCTCGGCGGCTTCGTCGGGCCGGCGATGATCGGCTGGATCAAGGGCCAGACCGGCAGCTTCGCGGGCGGGCTCTACTTCGTCGCCGGCCTCCTGGTCCTGTCCGCCGCGATCACCCTCCTGGTGGCGCGCCCGCGGCGCCGGGACGCCCTTCCCCTTCCGGTCGGTCCGCGCTGACCACCCTCTTGCTGGAGCTTCGCCCATGCGCGACTACGCGATCGCAGCCATCCCCGCCGACGGCATCGGCCCCGAGGTGATCGCCGCCGGCATCACGGTGCTGGAAAGCCTCGAGAAGCGGCTCGGCGACGTCCGGTTCAACGTGACGACCTTCGACTGGGGCTCGGACTACTACAAGGCGCACGGCGCGATGATGCCGGCGGACGGGCTGGAGATCCTCAAGCCGTTCGACGCGATCTATTTCGGCGCGGTCGGCGCGCCGGACGTGCCGGACCACATCACGCTGTGGGGCCTCAGGCTGCCGATCTGCCAGGGCTTCGACCAGTATGCCAATGTCCGGCCGACCCGGATCCTGCCCGGCATCACCTCGCCGCTGCGCCATGCCGGGCCCGGGGACCTGGACTGGGTGATCGTGCGCGAGAATTCCGAGGGCGAGTATTCCGGCCATGGCGGGCGCGCCCATCGCGGCCTGCCGGAGGAGGTCGGCACCGAGGTCGCGATCTTCACCCGGGTCGGCGTCACCCGGATCATGCGCTATGCCTTCCGCCTGGCGCAGTCGCGCCCGCGCAAGCTGCTGACCGTGGTCACCAAGTCGAACGCGCAGCGCCACGGCATGGTGATGTGGGACGAGATCGCGGCCGAGGTCGCGGGGGAATTCCCCGATGTCACCTGGGACAAGATGCTGGTCGACGCCATGACGGTGCGGATGACGCTGAAGCCGCGGAGCCTCGACACCATCGTCGCCACCAACCTGCACGCCGACATCCTGTCCGATCTGGCCGGCGCGCTGGCCGGCAGCCTGGGCGTGGCACCGACCGCCAATATCGATCCGGAACGGCGCTTCCCGTCGATGTTCGAGCCGATCCACGGCTCGGCCTTCGACATCACCGGCAAGGGCATCGCCAATCCGGTCGCCAGCTTCTGGACCGCGGCGCAGATGCTGGACCATCTCGGCGAGCGCGAGGCGGCCGAGCGGCTGATGCGCGCGGTCGAGCGGGTGACCGGGGCCGGTATCCTGACGCCGGATGTCGGCGGCACCGCGACGACCAGGGAGGTCACGGACGCGGTTGTCGACGCGATCTACAGCTCGAACATCTGACCGTTGGCCGGCCCCGCCGGGGCGGCGGCCGCGGCGCGGACCGCCCCGGGCGACCGGCCGACCACCCGCTTGAAGGCCCGGCTGAAGGCGGCCTGCGAGCCGTAGCCGAGGCGGTGCGCTGCGGCCTCGATCGGCATCCGGTCGCGCCCGATCCATTGGGCGGCGAGGCGCATCCTGAGCTCGGTGACGTAGCGCAGCGGCGTGAGGCCGGTGACCGCCAGGAAGCGCTCGGCGAAGACCGAGCGCGAGCTGCCCATCTCCGCCGCCAGCTCAGCCACCGTCCAGTCCCGGCCCGGATCGCGGTGCATCGCGGCGATGACGCGGCCGAGGCGCGGGTCGCGCAGCGCGTCGATCCAGCCTTTGGCGTCGCCGCAGCCGCATTCCACCCAACCGCGGACGATCGAGGCGGAGACGACATCCGCCAGCCGCGCCAGGATCGCGGCGAAGCCGACGCGTTCGGAGCAGGCCTCGCGCGCCATCGCCTCCAGCATCGGCAGGATCTCGGGATAGCGGTCGAGCAGCGTGCCGACCCGCATCACCTCGGGCATCAGCGCCACCAGCGGATGCATGGCGCCGAGGTCGAACTCCATGCAGCCGCTGAAGACCAGCACGCCCGCCGTCAGGCCGGTGCCGTCGGGGCAGTCGCAGATCGCGCCGACCGTCTCGCACAGCGCCGCGGCCTCGAAGCTGGCGATGTCGCGGCTGGGCCGGTCGGGCGCCGAGAGCAGATCATGCGCGCCGCCCCGCGGCAGCAGCACGGCGTCGCCGCTGTCTAGGGCGTGGAGATCCCCGCCCGCCGTGCGCAGGAAGACCGGGCCGCGGGCGATGAAGTGGAACTGCGCCCGCCCGCCGACGGTGCCGAAGCCGAGGCCGAAGGGCGGCGTGACCGCGATCCGGCGGTACTGGACGCCGACGAGGCGCATGCCCAGCAGCAGCTCGCTGACGAAGTCGCCCGAGGGCCGGGGGCGAGTCTGCTCGGGTCGAGTTTCGGACTTCCGATCAAACATTCCGGAGTGTCTGACATGGATCGTCCGGAAAGTCCATCCTACCTTCTGCTGCACTGCACCAAAAACTCTCTTCGAAGGACGGTCTCATGAGCGAGTGGACACAGCGGACGGGTGCGGCGCCGGCGCGGGTGGAGCCGGTCTGGGGCGCTGTCTTTTCGATGACGCTCGGCGTGTTCGGGCTGGTGACGGCGGAGTTCCTGCCCGCCAGCCTGCTGACGCCGATGGCGGCGGATCTGGGCGTGACCGAGGGCCTGGCCGGCCAGGCGGTGACGGCGACCGCGGTGGTCGCCCTGGTGACGAGCCTGCTGGTCTCGACCGCGACCCGGCGGATCGACCGGCGGATCGTGCTGCTGGCCTTCTCGGTCCTGCTGACGATCTCGAACCTGCTGGTCGCCTTCGCCCCCGGCCTGCCGGCCCTGCTGCTCGGGCGCGTGCTGCTGGGCGTGGCGCTGGGCGGCTTCTGGACCATGGCGGCGGCGACGGTGATGCGCCTCGTGCCCGAGGCGCTGGTGCCGCGGGCCCTGTCGTTGCTGTTCAGCGGCGTCTCCGCCGCGACGGTCGCTGCCGCCCCGATGGGCAGCTATTTCGGCGACCTCATCGGCTGGCGCAGCGTCTTCCTGATCGCGGCGGCGCTGGGCGTGCTGGCGCTGGTCGTGCAGTTCGCGACGCTGCCGCGGATGGCGCCGAACGCGCAGACCAGCCTGCGCACCCTGGCCGAGGTGCTGGCGCGGCCGCAGGTCGGATTCGGCATGCTCGCCGTCCTCCTGGTGTTCACCGGGCATTTCGCCTTCTTCACCTATATCCGCCCCTTCCTGGAGGGCGTGGCCGGCGTCGACATCAACGGCGTCTCGGGCATCCTCTTGGGCTTCGGCATCGCCAACTTCCTGGGCACCTTCCTGGGCGGCTTCCTGCTGGAGCGCAGCATGCGGCTGACCATGATGCTGATGCCGCTGACCATGGGCGTGCTCGGGCTCGGCCTCGTGGCCCTGGGCGGCGGCGCGCCCCTGGCGGATTCGGCGATGGTGGCCCTGTGGGGCGTGGCCTTCGGCGCCGTGCCGGTGGCCTGGTCGACCTGGCTGACCCGCACGGTCCCCGACGAGGCGGAGAGCGCGGGCGGCCTGCTGGTCGCCGCGGTCCAGCTGGCGATCGCGACGGGCGCGGCCGCCGGCGGCGCGATCTTCGACCTGAGCGGCGCGCTGGGCGTCTTTACCGCCGCCGGCCTCATCCTCCTGGTGGCCGCGCTGATGATCCTGCTCGGCATCCGCCCGCGGACGGCCACGGCCGCGGCCTGAGCCGTGACCCCGGCGGTTCGGTAGCCGGCCCCGCCGAACCGCCGCCGCGCGCGGCCCGTTGACTCGGGGAGGGCCAGGCCCGCGCCGCAGCCGCGGCCGGGCGGCCGTCGCGGAACGGAATGGAGCCCGCCATGGATCCGCTCGTGATCTTGAGACGCTGCAAGCCCGGCGACCACCTGGAGGTGACGAACTCGAACGGCGACAAGGACGACATCGTCGTCGCCCGGCTGGATCTGGAAGGCCAGCAGGTCATCCCGGAACAGGGCAACGCCATCGCCTTCGGCGATGTCGGGCACGTCGTGAACCACAGCGAGGAACAGCGCCGGGCCCGGCGGGCCGGCTGACGCCGGGCCGCGATCAGAAGCTGGGCGGCGTGATCGCCCAGATCACCTGGGTGATGCCGGGGCCCGGGTTGCGGTAGCGGTGCGGCCGGGTGCTGGCAAGGGCGAAGCTGTCGCCGGTGCCGAGGACGTAGAGCTTCTCGTCGACCCACAGCTCCAGCGCGCCGGACAGGATGAAGCCGGCCTCTTCGCCCTCATGAGTGTAGCTGTCCGGGCTGCCGGCGCCCGGCTGGATGGTGCAGAGCAGCAGCTCGAGCTTGCCGTCGAGATTGGGCACCAGCAGCTCGTCGGTCAGGCCGAGCCCGCCCATGTCCAGCACCTTGCGCCGGCCGGCGCGGACCACGACCCGGTCCTCGTCGTCGCGCGGGGTCGGGTCGCGGAAGAACCAGCCGATGGTCACGCCCATGGCGCTGCTGATCAGCTGCAGCTGGCGGATCGTCGGCGTCGACAGGCCGCGCTCGACCTGCGACAGGTGGCCGACCGACAGGCCGGTGACGGCGGCCAGCCGGGTCAGGGTCAGGCCGCGCTGCTGCCGCAGCTCGCGGATCTGCGGTCCCAGGCTGTCGACCGGGTCGCCGGAGGACGGGTCGGAGTCCGTTCCCGGCAGGTCCGGATCGGTGTGTTCGCCTTCGGTCATCACCGCACCTTCGCGCCGGCCTGTTGCCTCGCCGAGCTGACGCAGAACGAGTCCCCCCTCCCCTTGCGGGAGGGGGATAGGGGGAGGGGGGTCTCTCGGCTTGAGCCGACGATCATGTGCGGAGAGCCGGCCCGGCTGCCCGGCCCGATTGATCCGGCCCTTTCGCGCGCGGACGCGTGCAGACCCCTCCCCCTGCCCCCCTCCCGCAAGGGGAGGGGGGACTTAAAGGAGATGAGCCGCTTGTTGCTTTCGTCGACCAATATCCCTCTCCGCCTCACGCCCGCCTGGCCTTGACGTCGCGCAGGATCTCGCGCGCCGCGTTGTGGCCCGGGATGCCGGAGACGCCGCCGCCCGGATGCATCGACGAGCCGCAGATGTAAAGCCCCCGGAACGGCGTGCGGTAATCGGCGTAGCCGGAGACCGGGCGCTGGAAGAACAGCTGGTCGGTCGACAGCTCGCCATGGAAGATGTGGCCCTGCGGCAGGCCGACGATGCGCTCGATGTCGGGCGCCACCAGCAGCTGGGCCTCGATCACGTCGTTGCGGAAGCCGGGCGCGTATTCCTCGATCGTGTCGAACACGGTGTTCCGGAAGTTCTCCTTCTCAGCCGCCCAGTCGCCGCCCTTCAGCGTGTAGGGGGCATGGCCGCCGAACAGGTTGACGACATGCTTGCCGGGCGGGGCCAGGCTGTCGTCGACGATGGTCGGCACCACCGGCGTCAGGAACGGCCGGCTGGAGTACCAGCCGTATTTCGCGTCGTCATAGGCGCGCTCGAGATAGTCGATGTCGGGCGCGATGTGCATGTAGGTCGGGTAGCTGAAATTGCCCAAGGCGCCGTCGGCCCGCACCTTGTCCAGGATCCGGTACTGCGGCGGCCGCTCGCAGGCGATGTTCATCTTGAAGGCGGTGGAGAAGCTGCGGTAGCCGCGGATCTCGCGCAGCAGCTCGGCCGGCAGCTGCGCCTCGCCGATCATGTCGAGGTAGAGGGCCTTGGCGCTGACATTGGAGACGATGATCCGGGCCGAATAGGTGTCCCCCGCCGCGGTGGTCACGGCGGTGGCGCGGTCGCCCGCCAGCCGCACCTCCCTGATCTCGGCCTCGGTGACGTGGTCGACGCCGATGCCGCGGCCGTAGGAGGCCAGCGCCTGGGTGATCGCCCCCATGCCGCCCTTGATGAAGCCCCAGCCCCCCGCGCCCTCATGCTCGCCCATGACGTGGTGCATGATGACGTAGGCCGATCCCGGGGTCTTCGGCCCGGCGAAGGTGCCGATCGAGGCGTAGTAGGCGAGGACGGCCATCACCCTGTCGTCCTCGAACCATTCGCGCAGGAAGTCGTAGGCGCTCATGCTCAGCATGTCGGCGACCCGGTACATCTTCCGGCCGATCTTGCGGTGCCGCCACAGGAAGGCGGCGGTGTCGCGGAAGCCGCGCCAGTCGCGCCGGGCCGGGTCGACCGGCGTCTCCCACAGCAGCTTGCGCACGATCTGCGCCGCCTCCTGCAGGTAGCGGTCGAACTCCGGATAGATCGCGGCGTCCTTCTTCGAGAACCTGGCGAAGCTGGCCTGGGTCTTGGCCATGTCGTCGGAGAACAGGATGTAGTCGTCGCCCCCGACCGGCGAGACCATGTCCGAGCAGGGCAGCACCACGAGGCCGTGCTTCGCCAGCTCGAAGTCGCGGATGATGCGCGGGTGCAGGAGGCTCATCAGGTAGGAGAAGATCGAGGCGCGGAAGCCGGGCGCGATCTCCTCCGTCACCGCGGCGCCGCCCAGCACCTTGCGGCGCTCCAGCACCAGCACCTTGAGGCCGGAGCGGGCCAGGTAGTTGGCGCAGACGAGGCCGTTGTGGCCGGCGCCGATGATGATGGCGTCGTAGCGCTTGCCGGCCGCCGTGCCATTGGGCTGGGAAGAAGCAGTCGTGGTCATCCGGTCTCTCTATTCGGCGGCGGCGCGGTGGCGCGGGGCGGGGTCGTCCATGCCGCGGCGGACCATGTCCTGGAAGGCATGCACGGCGTGCTCGTGCTTCGGCGACAGCGGCCCGCGCTGGTAGATGCCGGCGTTCAGGTTGCGCTGCACCCCGGTGATGATGTCGAGGTCCTCGCTGACGATCTGGGCCGACCATTCGATCGACCGGCGGTTCTCCTCCGCCGTCTCCGGCGAGACGTCGGTGAAGAAGTACCAGTTGATGTGCCGCAGCCTTCCGGCGCCCAGCGGCTCCAGCGTCGCGATCGAGCTGCCCCAGTCGTAGAGGTTCAGCATCAGGAACGGGAAGCGGTAGAAGTAGACGCCGCGGGTCAGCCCGCCGTCGCGCCGCGGCGCGTGCAGGTGGAAGACACCGGCCTCGTCATGCACGTCGATGCTGTAGCGGCTCATGTCCAGCGACGCGCAGAGCCCCGGATGCATGGTCCGGCAGTGGTAGCATTCGAGGTAGTTCTCGCCGTAGGTCTTCCAGTCGACCGCGCAGTCGCGGTTCTTCTCCGCGAACCAGTGCTGCCGCTCCAGCGGATAGTCGGCGGCCAGGGCGTCGATGGGGCCGAGCCACTCGCGCAGCCCCTGCCCCTCCGGCGCGATCCGCAGGAAGACGAGGCCGCGCCACTCCTCGGCGGCGATCCGGTAGAGGCCCCATTCCTCCGGGTCGAAGGCGGGGGCGGAGCCAAAATCCGGCGACCGCTTCAGCCGGCCGTCCAGCGTGTAGCTCCAGCTGTGATAGGGGCAGACGACCAGCCTGCCGCACTGCCCCTCCGCCTTCGTCAGCAGCTGGGCGCCGCGGTGGCGGCAGACATTGTGGAAGGCGCGGACCTGCCCGTCCTCGCCGCGGATGGCGAAGACCGGATAGCCCGCGACCGTGCCGGTGACGTAGTCGCCCGGATTGCGCAGCCGGTCCGACCAGGTGAACAGCATCCAGTGCCGGATGAAGATATTCCGGCGCTCGGCCTCGTAACGCTCCGGGTCGCGGTACCAGGCGGCGGGCAGGGTCCAGGTGACGCCGTCCGGCGCGGCGGGGCTCGTCATCGTCATGGCGCAACCTCTCGGTCGGTCGCCGCCGGCTCGCGGCCGGCGCGCAGGATCTGCAGAAGAACCAGCAGCAGGGTCAGGGCGAACAGCACCGTGGCCGCCGCCGCGATGGTCGGGTCCACCCGCTCGTTGATGCCGTCCCACATCTTGCGCGGCAGGGTGTAGACCGCGCGGGCGGCGATGAAGAGCGTGACCACGATCTCGTCCCAGGAGGTGAGGAAGGCGAAGACCCCGCCGGCCAGGATGCCGGGCAGGATCTGCGGCAGGATCACCCAGCGGATGGTCTGGGACTGGGAGGCGCCGAGCGAGCGCGACGCCTGGTCCTGGCGCGGGTCGACCGAGGCCAGCGCGGCCGACACCGTGACGAGGACATAGGGCGCCGCCAGCAGCGTGTGCGCCAGGATCACCCCGGCGAAGCTGTCGAGCAGCCTGATGCCGGCGAAGAAGCGGTAGAAGGCCAGCGCCGAGACCACCGGCGGCACGATCAGCGGCGCCAGGGCCAGCATCCGGGCGAACTCCCCCAGCGCCGAGGACAGCCGCCAGAGGCCGATCGCCGCCAGCGTGCCCAGCGCCACCGACAGCGCGGTGACGGCGAGGCCGATGCCGAGGCTCTGCAGCATCGCCGAGCGCCACTGCGCGTCGCCGAACAGCGTGGCGTAGTGCTGGAAGGAGATGCCGTCGGTGGGCAGCGACAGGTAGCGGTTCGGCGTCACCGACAGCGGCATCGCCACCAGCGTCGGCAGCATCAGGAACAGCAGCACGGCCCAGCACAGGGCGACCAGGACGGACCAGCGCATCAGGCCCCTCCTCCGAACAGGCGGCGGACATCGACCACGCGGGACAGCGCCGCGATCAGGGCCAGGACGGACAGCAGCAGCACCGAGGCCATCATGGTGCCGACACCCCAGCGCACCGTCTGGAAGATCTGCAGCCGGACATATTCGGCGATCATCACCACCTTGCCGCCGCCGAGGATCGCGGGCGTGACCAGGAAGCCGAGCGACAGCACGAAGACCAGCAGGGCCGCGGCGAAGATCCCGGGCAGGGACAGCGGCAGGAACACCTTGACGAAGGTGCGCAGCGGCCCGGCGCCGAGCGAGCGCGAGGCGGCGGCCAGGGCCGGGTCGATGCCCTTCATCCCGGCATAGAGCGGCAGCACGGCGTAGGGCACCATGTAGTGCACCATGCCGACCAGCACGCCGAACTCGTTGCGCACCAGCGGCAGCGGCTCGGCGATCAGGCCCAGCCCGGCCAGCGCCCCGTTCACCAGCCCCTCGCTGCGCAGCAGCGTCAGCCAGGCGAAGGCGCGGACCAGCACCGACACCCAGAACGGCACCAGCACGAAGGCGGTGATCCACAGCCGGTGCCGCGGCGAGGCTTGCAGCATGACATAGGCGACGAGATAGCCGAGGACGACGGCACAGACGGTGGTCCAGGCGGCGACGCGAAAGGTGGTCCACAGCACCCGCCGCATGGCCTCGGAGTCCAGCAGCCGCTGGTAGTTGCCGAGGCCGGGCGCCGGGTCGGTGACGCTGATCCACAGGATGTTGGCCAGCGGCAGCAGGTAGAGCAGCAGCAGCGCCGCCATCAGCGGCAGCACCAGCCCCCAGGCCGCAGCGGGCGCGCGACGCCGCGCGACGGCCGGGGGTGCGCTGTCGAGGGCCGGCGCTGCTGTCATGCCGACAGCCCAAAACGCAGCCCGAACCATTGACCCGTCATGGCGAGCCCCGCAGGGGCGTGGCCATCCAGGGCGGCTCGCACCGGCCCCTGGATGGCCACGTCGCTTCGCTCCTCGCCATGACGAGGAAAGGATGACGGAGAGAGCCCAAAGGCCGGCGCCACCATGCCTCAACCCGCCATCAGATCGAGGAAGTCGTTCTGCACGGTGTCGTAGTTCTCGGCGTACCAGGCGCTGTCGATCGGGATCTGGCGCCGGTAGTTCGGCTCGTAGCCGCAGTCGATCTTCTGCAGCTCGGGCGGCAGGCCGGCGCTGGCCGCCGGGTTGGCGGGTCCGTTGCCGAGCAGCTTCAGCAGCTCGACCTGCCGCTCCGGCGCCTGGGTCGAGGCGATGAAGTCGAACACCGCCGGCCCGGCAGGGTTCTTCACCAGCACCGGCAGCACGCCCGGGGCGACGATGCCGTGGTCCCAGGTCCAGGTGATCCTGCCGCCGGAATCCCGGTCCAGCACCGAGGCGCGGGTGGACCAGATCGGCCCCATCGTCACCTCGCCCTCGCGGAACAGCTGCTGGCTCTCGGCCCCGCCGCCCCACAGCAGGAACTGGTCGCGGTGGTCCTTGAGGATGGCGAAGGCCTTTTCGACGTCGAGCGGGTACAGCTTGTCCGGCTCGACCCCGGAGCCCAGCAGCACCGCCTCCAGCGACCCGACCAGCCATTTGTAGATCGCGCGCTTGCCCGGGAAGTCCTTGAAATTGAGGTAATCCTTGTAGCCGTTCGGCGTCCTGCCGCCGGTCTTCTCCAGGCTGAAGGCGTTGACGGTCGAGTACATGTAGGCGGCGCAGCCGTATTCGAAGGTGAATTCCGGCCGCACCTTGGCCTTGTCGACCTTCGAATAGTCGTAGGGCTGGATCAGGCCCTGCTTGCTGAGGATCGGCAGGTAGAAGCCGTCGGCGTCGGTGCAGTCCCACACCACATTGCCGCTGTCGATCATCGCCTTGATCGCGCCGGGCGTCGGCTCGGCGCCCAGCACCGTGACCTTGATGCCGCTGTCCTTGGTGAAGGGCTCGCCCCAGGCCTTGCCCCAGGCGGGCACGGCGTCGCCGCCGAAATTCACCACCACGATCTCCTGCGCCGCCGCCCGGGCCGGATCCGAGGCGAGCGCCGGCACGACGCCGAGCGCGCCGAGCACGGCCAGGAAGCCGCGCCGGTCGATCCGGCCCTGGACGAAGTTCTCCGCCGCGATGGCGGCCAGATCCGCGCGATACCGAGATGCCGTCATGGTTGCCCCCTGTCTGTTCAGGCCGATCGGTCGTCGGCTTCCTCTTCGATCAGCACGGTGGCCTCCGGCGCCCAGCCGACCCAGGCGGAGGCGCCGAGGCCGAGATCCGGCACCGCCTCCCAGGCGAAGCCGGTCGCGGTCACGGGGCCGAGGGCGTCGGTCCCGACCACCACCTGCCGCGTGGCGCCGAGATAGGCGATGTCGAGAATCCGGCCGGGCACCCGGTTGGCCAGGTCGCGCGGCTCCTGCGCCGCGACCCGCACCTTCTCCGGCCGCAGCGCCAGCATCACCGCCCGGCCCTGCGGCGGCGTCGCCGCGCCGCGATGCAGGATCGCGGCCCCGCCGGCCTCCAGCCGGATCAGCGCGCCGTCGCGGCCGGCCATGCGGCCGGCGATGCAGTTGCTCTTGCCCAGGAACTCGGCGACGAAGCGGGTGCGCGGCCGCTCATACAGCTCGTCCGGCGCGCCGGCCTGGACCAGCCGGCCGCGATTCATCACCGCCACCCGGTCGGCCATCGACAGCGCCTCGTCCTGATCGTGGGTGACCAGGATGAAGGTGGCGCCCAGGTCGCGATGCAGCGTCTTCAGCTCCAGCTGCATCTCGGCCCGCAGCTGGCGGTCGAGCGCGCCGAGCGGCTCGTCGAACAGCACGATGTCGGGGTCGAACACCAGGGCGCGGGCGACGGCGACGCGCTGCTGCTGGCCGCCGGAGAGCTGCCGGGGGTACCGGTCGTCGAAGCCGTCCAGCCGCACCCGGGCGACGGCGGCGGCGACCCTGGCCGCGATCTCCGCCCGCTTCACGCCGCGGACCCTGAGCGGATAGGCGATGTTCTCGGCCACCGTCATGTGCGGGAACAGGGCGTAGCCCTGGAACACCATGCCGAAGTTCCGCTTCTCCGGCGGCACGGCGGTGACGTCGCGGCCATCGACCGCGATCCGGCCGGCGCTGGGCGCGACGAAGCCGGCGATCATCATCAGGAGGGTGGTCTTGCCGGAGCCGGAGGGGCCGAGCAGGGTCAGGAACTCGCCGCCCGGGATGTCCAGCGACACGTCGTCGACGGCGCGGACCGGCCCGTAGCGCCGCGACAGCCGCGTCAGCGCCAGGCCGTGCGCCCCCTGCCCGGCCCGGGACAACGGTGCTTGCGATCGGTCGGCCCGCATCAGCATCGGCTCGCCTCCTGTCGCGCTACTTTTTCATTCTTGTGAAATCAGCCTGGAGGCGATGCGGGGAGCTGTCAAGTGCCGCCGACAGCGGAGAAGCTTGCCCCACCCGTGGGCGCCAAGGTTTCGCGAACACCGCTTTGGCAGGAGCGGCGTTTCACACCGGTGAAAGCAGAGGATGGCCGGACCGTCACCCGCCGCGCGGCGCGTCGACGGAGCGGCGCGGCGCCCCCATCTGAATCGGCATGCGACCAGACAGGCGGCAGCCCGACCGGATCATGGGCCGCGTGACGATCACGCCGGCCGGCGGCGACAAGCCGGGGATCGAGGCCCGGTTCCCCTATGACCGCGCCCTGGTCGAGCGCCTGATGAAGGCGTTCCCCCGGGCCCGCTGGCGCGAGGCGGAAGGCGCCTGGTTCATCCCCGGCACCACCGCCGAACGCCGCCTCACCCGCTGGCTGGCGCAGGAGCTGCCACCCGGCGGCGATTACGGCGACGCCAAAGGCCGCGACGCCTTCGACTTCGATCCGATCGAAAGCCCCTATCTCGAGGTCGCCGACGACCTGCGCGTCCGGACGCCCTATTCCCGGACGGTCGTCGACCAGATGCACGCCATCCCCTGGTCCTGGTGGGACGGCGCCACCCGGACCTGGCGGGTGCCGTTCCGGTCCTATGAGGAGCTGTGGCGGCGCTGGCCGGTGATCGAGGCCGCCGCCCGCCGCAACGAGCCGGAGGAGCGCCGCAAACGCCGGCTGGCGGAATGGACGCCCGAACGCCAGCGCCGCGCCGCCATCCTGGCCGCGGAGCGCCGCCGGCACCGCTATCCGGTGCTCGCCGCCGACCTGCCGCCGCTGGACCGGCCGGTGATGACCGAACGCTTCGGCATGCTGGCGTTCACCGAGATCACGGGCGAGATCGCGGATCCCGCCGGCATCGCCGGGATCTACGCCCATCCCGACCCGGCGGCCGGCGACTATGTCTGGGCAAGCTGGCGCCGCCCCTCGCTCGACGAGCTGATCGGCGTCTGGCCCAGCCGCGCCGAGGCGGGGCCGGACGAGCGGGTCCGCGGCTGGTGGCGGCCGACCCGCGAGGAGCTGCGCCAGGCCCGCCGCGACGCCCGCGTGCGCGAGCGGCTGCGCGAGCGCCGCCGGACGGACGCGGAGGCGGCGCCGTAGAGGGCACCGGCAGCCCGAAAAGAAAAAGAGCCGCATCGCTGCGGCTCGAGTTTAGGGAGGAAACGCCCAAGAAGTGCGTTACGACAGGCAGCAACGCTGCATGTCGCACTGCAACATGGCATGTCCGGGCCTCCGTCGCAAGGGGAAAAAGATTAAAAAGTAGTCATGCCTGGATTTGCCCAAATTTTGCCCTTTTGTGACCGGAGCCGGGCCGGGCCGTCAGTCCGATGGGTCGAGCCGCGAGCGGTCGATGCCGAGCCGGGCCATCTTCTCGTTGAGGGTCCGCCGCGGCAGGTCGAGAATCTCGAGCGCCGCGGCGACCGATCCCCCGGTCTCGCGCAGCGCCGCCAGGATCAGGCTGCGCTCATAGGTGGCGACCCGCTCCGCCAGCCCGCCGCCGGCCTGTGCCGCCGGGTTCAGGATGTCGCCGGCGCCGGCCCCGGATAGGCCCATGGCGAAGCGCTCGGCCGCCGCCTTCAGCTCGCGCACATTGCCCGGCCAGCCATGGCCCAGCAGCGCCGCGACCTCGGCCGGCGACGCGCGGCGCCGCTCCAGCCCCAGCCGGTCGGCGGCGGCGCCGGCGAAGCGCTCGAACAGCAGCAGGATGTCGTCGCCGCGGTCGCGCAGCGGCGGGATCTCGATCTCCACCCCCGCCAGCCGGAAGAACAGGTCCTCGCGGAAGGCGCCGGCCGCCGCCCGCTCGCGCAGATCGGCCTTGGCCGCGGCGACGACGCGGATGTCCACCGGGATCTGCCGGTTGGAGCCCAGCCGCTCCACCACCCGCTCCTGCAGCACGCGCAGCAGCTTGGCCTGGGCCGGCAGCGGCATGCTCTCGACCTCGTCCAGCAGCACGGTGCCGCCGTCGGCATGCTCGAACTTGCCGATCCGGGCGCCGCGGGCGCCGGTGAAGGCGCCGGCCTCATGGCCGAACAGCTCGCCCTCGATCATCTCGGCCGGGATCGCGGCGCAGTTGATGGCGACGAAGGGCCGGTCGCGGCGCGGGCCGAACTCATGCAGCGCCCGCGCCACCACCTCCTTGCCCGTGCCGGTCTCGCCGCGGACCACGACGTCGACCGGCAGCGCCGCCAGATCGGCCACCAGCCGGCGCAGGCGGCGCATCGCCGGGGCGTCCCCGACCAGCGTCGCGGCCAGCGCACCGTCCAGCCGGCCCTCCAGCTCGCCCACCCGGCGCCGCAGCCGGTGCTGCGACGCGGCGTTGCGCAGCACCGCGGCCAGGTGGTCCGGCTCGTAGGGCTTGGTCATGAAGTCGAAGGCGCCGGCCTGCAGCGCTGCCACCGCCATCGGCACGTCGCCATGCCCGGTCAGCAGCACCACCGGCAGGCCGGGCCGCTCCGCCGCCAGCCGGCGCTGCAGCTCGAGGCCGCTCTCGCCCGGCATGCGGACATCGGTCAGCACGGCGTCGGGGCCGAAGCCGTCGATCCGGCGCAGCGCCTCGGCCGCCGAGCGCGCCGTCTCGACCGCGAAGCCGCACAGGCCCAGCCACTGCTCGATCGAGTCGGCGACCGTCGGGTCGTCCTCGACGATCAGGATGCGATGCGGGGGCGTCGCGGTCATTCGGCGACGGCCCTCTCGGATTCGGCCAGCGGCAGCGTGACCACGAAGGCGGTGCCGCCGAGATCGGAGGGGCGATGGGCGATGCCGCCGCCATGGTCGCGGACGATGCGGTAGACGGTGGCGAGGCCCAGGCCGAGGCCGTCCCCGGCCTCCTTGGTGGTGACGAAGGGCTCGAACAGCCGGCCGCGGATCGCCGGGTCGATGCCCGGACCGGAATCCTCGACCGTCAGCCGGACCGCGCCGTCCCGCGTTTCGATCATCGCCCGGATCCGCCGCGTCTCGCAGCCGCGCACCGCGTCGATCGCGTTGCCCAGCAGGTTCATCACCACCTGGTCCAGCCGCCCGGCTTCGCCCATCACCACCGCCGGCCCCTCGCCGGTCCGGTCGAGCGCGATGCCGAGATCGGAGAGGCGGTAGGCCAGGAGCCGCAGCACGCTGTCGAGCACGGCGGCGAGGTCGACCGGCGCGGCGTCGTGCCCGTCGCGTCGGGCCAGGCGCTTGAGCTGGCCGGTCAGCCCGGCGACCCGGTCGACCGCCTCGGCCATCACGTCGATATTGGCCGCCACCTTTGCGGTCTCGCCGCGGCCGGACAGCAGGCGGGTGCTGGCCAGATAGGTCTTCAGCGCCGCCAGCGGCTGGTTGATCTCATGCGCCAGCCCGGCGAAGGCCTGGCCCAGCGCCGCCAGCTTGGCGGCCTGGACCAGGTCGTCACGGGTGCGGTGCAGCTCCGCCTCGGCGCGGCGGCGCTCCTCGATCTCGGCCTCCAGCCGCCGGTTGGCGGCGGTCAGCGCCTCGGTCCGCTCCGCCACCCGATGCTCCAGCTCGTCCTTCGACCGTCGCTCCGCCAGCCGGGCGCGGCGCCGGGCATGCCAGGCCACACCGGCCAGCACCACCGCGATCACGGCCAGCCCCGTGGCCGCGGCCGCGACCAGCGCGTTGGTCCGGACCGGGCCCGGATCGGCCACGGCGATCAGCGACCAGTCGTGATCGGGCAGCGGCAGGGTGAACAGCAGCAGGTCGGCGGCGCCGTCGGGCGCGGGGTCCAGCAGCCGGACCGACCGGCCCTGGGCTTCAGCTGTCGAGCGGCTGCGGAAGATCGGCCGGGTGACGGAGGGCAGCCCGGCATAGCGCCGCTCGGCCAGGATCGAGGCCTGGGCGCGGTCGCCGAGGGCGAAGAGCGGCCGGTAGCGCCAGCCCGGCCGGGCGGCGAGGAACAGGATGCCGTCGGCATCGGCGATCGCCAGCGTGGCGTCGGCCCCGGCCCATTCGCGCTCCAGCCCGGTCAGGTCGACCTTGACCACGGCGATGCCGACCGGCTCGGGCTGTCCGCCCGGCCCCGGCGCGTCGATCCGGCTGGCCAGAAAATAGCCCGGCTGCCCGGTGGTGGCGCCGATGCCGTAGAAGCTGCCCTCGCCCGTCTCGATCGCCTCACGGTAATAGGGCCGGTAGGCGTAGCCGTGGCCGATGAAACTGCCGGGCGTGTCCCAGTTGCTGGCGGCGATCGCCGTGCCGCCGCGGTCGAGGACGTAGAGCGCCGCCGCCCCCGCCGCATTGCTGATCGCCTGCAGGTGGCGGTTGGCGGCATCGATCGCGCCTGCACTTGGCGGCGCGTCGTACAAGGTGCGGATCTGGGGAGTCCGGGCGATCACCTGCGGCAGGTAGCGGAAGCGGCCGATCGCCGCCTCGACGCTGGCAGCGGCGAGGGTCAGCCGCTCCCGCGCCTGCCCTTCCAGCGCCTCGCTGCCGTCGCGCAGCGCCCAGCCGTGCACCGCCAGCGACAGGCCGGCCGCCACCGCGCCGGCGGCGGCGAAGAGCAGGATCCGGCCCCGGCGGGCGGTCAGGCGGGACGGGTACATGGCGGACGCGACACGGTTCTCAGGCCCCGCCGCACCGTGCGGCGGGGCCTGGACCCTACTACGACGGCTGCGTCCCGTCGTCGATCTTCGAGGTCGACCGGGTGTCCGGCATGAAGGCGTAGACCAGCAGTGAGCACAGGATGCAGCCGGTCACGTACCAGTAGAACCAGCTCTCATGCCCGATGTCCTTGAACCACAGCGCGATGTATTCGGCGGTGCCGCCGAAGATCGACACGGTCAGAGCGTAGGGCAGGCCGACACCGAGCGCGCGCACCTCGGTCGGGAACAGCTCGGCCTTCACCACCGCGTTGATCGAGGTGTAGCCGGAGACGATGACCAGCGCCGCCACGATCAGGCCGAAGGCGGCGAGCGCGCTCTGCGTCTGCGCCAGGGTCGACAGGATCGGCACGGTGAGGATCGTGCCCAGCACGCCGAAGGCGATCAGCAGCGGCCGCCGGCCGACCCGGTCGGAGAAGGCGCCGACCACCGGCTGCAGGCACATGAACAGGAACAGCGCCGCGGCCGAGACCAGGGTCGAGTCCGTCTTGCTCATGCCCACGGTGTTGACCAGGAATTTCTGCATGTAGGTGGTGTAGGTGTAGAAGGCGACGGTGCCGCCCAGCGTCAGCCCGACCACGATCATGATCTCGCGCGGGTGGCGCATGAGAGACCGCAGCAGGCTTTCGCTGCGCGGTGTGCGCTTCGCCTTCGTATACGCCTCCGTCTCGGCGAGGTTGCGGCGCAGATACAGCGCCACCACGGCGCAGATGGCGCCGATGACGAAGGGGATGCGCCAGCCCCAGGCCTCCAGCTGCTCGGCGGTCAGGAACACCTGCTGCAGCAGGATCAGCACGGCCAGGGCCAGCAGCTGCCCCATGATCAGGGTGACGTACTGGAAGCTGGAGTAGAAGCCGCGGTGCCGGCTGGTCGCCATCTCCGACAGGTAGGTGGCGCTGGCGCCGTATTCGCCGCCGACGCTGAGGCCCTGCAGCAGCCGGGCCAGCACCAGCAGCACCGGCGCCGCGACGCCGATCGTCTCGTAGGTCGGGGTCAGGGCGATGATCAGCGATCCGGCGCACATCACCATGACCGACAGGGTCAGCCCCGCCTTGCGGCCGTGCTTGTCGGCATAGATGCCCATCAGCCAGCCGCCGATCGGCCGCATCAGGAAGCCGATGGCGAAGATCGCCGCCGTGTTCAGCAGCTGGGCGGTGGTGTCGCCGGCCGGAAAGAAGGACTTGGCGAAGTACAGCGAGAAGGCGGCGTAGATGTACCAGTCGTACCACTCGACCAGATTTCCGACCGAGCCGCCGAAGATCGACACGATCCTCTGGCGGGTGCCGACCGGCTGGGCGGCGGCGGGTGCGGGACGGAATCGGCGCTGGCCGAGACCGGAGACGGCGTCTTCCATGAGCATCTCCCCGAACGGGCTTTCTTGACCGGCCGCGGCATGCGGCCGCCGGGGAGGTCTGCAAGACGGGTGCCAGGGCAGGCCCGGCGCCGAGGAGAGCAGGTTTCGGCCGTTTTGCCGAACCGCGGTCGGCGGAATTCCGCCGACCAGGGGATCGGCATCGGCAAGTTTCCGCCGAAGCCCGCGGCCAGAAGGAAATCGTCCGGCGGCCCCCTTGACCTTCCCATTGTGGGAAGGTCCATCTCTCCCCACATCCGCTGTTGCGAGGATGGGAATCGTGGCCGTAGCAGAATTGACATCGGGCGCGTCCGCGCCGGGCGCCGCCGGGCGGGAGGTGCATCAGGTCGCCATCGAGGGCATGACCTGCGCCTCCTGCGTCCGACGGGTCGAGCAGTCGATCGCGCGGACGCCGGGCATCGCCGCGGCGGCCGTGAACCTGGCGACCGAGCGCGCCGAGGTGTCGTTCGCGGCCGCGCCCGACATTCCGGCGGTGGTGCAGGCGATCGAGCACGCCGGCTACGCCGTGCCGCAGGACACGGTCGAGCTGGCGATCCAGGGCATGACCTGCGCCTCCTGCGTCGCGCGGGTCGAGAAGAGGCTGCTGGCGGTGCCCGGCGTGACCGGGGCCGCGGTCAACCTCGCCACCGAGCGCGGCACGGTCCGCTTCGTCCGCGGCGCGGTCCAGCCGGAGGCGCTGGAGCAGGCGGTGCGCGAGGCGGGGTACGAGGCCCGGCGCATCGGTTCGGAGGACATCAGCGACCGCGAGCGCGACGCCCGTGCCGCGGAATCCAAGGCGCTGGGGCGGAGCCTGGCTGTCGCGGCCGCCCTGACGCTGCCGGTCTTCGTCCTCGAGATGGGGTCGCATTTCGTCCCCGCCATCCACGATGTCGTCATGACGACGATCGGGATGCGGGAGAGCTGGTACCTCCAGTTCGTCCTCGCGACCCTGGTCCTCTTCGGCCCCGGGCTGCGGTTCTTCCGCAAGGGCGTGCCGGCCCTGCTGCGCGGGGCGCCGGACATGAACTCGCTGGTCGTGCTGGGGACCGCCGCCGCCTGGGGCTATTCGGTCGTCGCGACCTTCCTGCCCGGCGTGCTGCCCGCCGGCACCGCCAATGTCTATTACGAGGCTGCGGCCGTGATCATCACGCTGATCCTGCTGGGCCGCACGCTGGAGGCGCGGGCCAAGGGCCGGACCTCGGAGGCGATCCGGCGGCTGGTCGGGCTGCAGCCGAAGACGGCGCGGGTGGTCCGCGACGGCCGCACGCTGGACCTGCCGGTCGCGGAGGTGCGGGCCGGCGACATCGTGCTGGTGCGGCCGGGCGAGCGGGTGCCGGTCGACGGCGAGGTGGTCGAGGGCTCGTCCTTCGTTGACGAGGCGATGATCACCGGCGAGCCGGTGCCGGTGGCCAAGGGCGTCGGCGCCGAGGTCGTCGGCGGCACCGTCAACAAGACCGGCAGCTTCTCCTTCCGCGCCACCCGGGTGGGCGGCGAGACGGTGCTGGCCCAGATCATCCGCATGGTCGAGCAGGCGCAAGGGGCGAAGCTGCCGATCCAGGCCCTGGTCGACAAGGTGACGGCCTGGTTCGTGCCCGCCGTGATGGCGGCGTCGGCCGCGACCTTCCTGGTCTGGCTGGCCTTCGGCCCGGATCCGGCGCTCGCCTTCGCCCTGGTCAATGCGGTGGCCGTGCTGATCATCGCCTGCCCCTGCGCCATGGGGCTGGCGACGCCGACCTCGATCATGGTCGGCACCGGCCGCGCCGCGGAGATGGGGGTGCTGTTCCGCAAGGGCGATGCGCTGCAGACCCTGCGCGATGCCCAGGTGATCGCGGTCGACAAGACCGGCACGCTGACCCGCGGCCGGCCGGAGCTGACGGATCTCGACACGCTCGACGGCTTCGATCGCGACGAGGTCCTGCGGCTCGTCGCCTCGGTGGAGGCGCGGTCCGAGCACCCGATCGCCGAGGCGATCGTCGCGGCGGCCGGGAAGCGCGGCCTGGCGCTGGCGCCGGCCGAGGCCTTCGAGGCGGTGGCGGGCCATGGCGTGACCGCCTCGGTCGAAGGCCGGCACGTCGCGGTCGGGGCCGACCGGTTCATGCGCCAGCTCGGCCATGATCCCTCCGCCTTCGCCGCGGCGGCGCGCCGGCTGGGCGAGGACGGCAAGTCGCCGCTCTACGCCGCGGTCGACGGGCGGCTGGCGGCGGTCCTGGCGGTGTCGGACCCGATCCGGGACACGACTCCGGAGGCGATCCGCGCCCTGCACGCGCTGGGCCTGAAGGTGGCGATGGTCACCGGCGACAACCGCGGCACGGCGCAGGCGATCGCCCGGCGCCTGGGCATCGACGAGGTGGCCGCCGAGGTGCTGCCCGAGGGCAAGGTCGAGGCGGTGCGGCGGCTGGCCGCCGGCGATCGCCGGGTCGCCTTCGTCGGCGACGGCATCAACGACGCGCCGGCCCTGGCCGCCGCCGATGTCGGCATCGCCATCGGCACCGGCACGGACATCGCCATCGAGAGCGCCGATCTGGTGCTGATGTCGGGCGACCTGCGCGGCGTGGTCAACGCCATCGCCCTGTCGCGGGCGACGATCCGGAACATCAAGCAGAACCTGTTCTGGGCCTTCGCCTACAACGTCGCGCTGATCCCGGTGGCCGCCGGCGCCCTCTATCCGGCCCAGGGCTGGCTGCTGTCGCCGATCCTGGCGGCCGGCGCGATGGCGCTGTCGAGCGTCTTCGTGCTGGCCAACGCCCTCCGGCTCCGCCGCTTCCGGCCGCCGCTGGCCGACCGGGAGGGCGGGCCGGCGGCGTCCTTCCCGAACGCGCTGCAGGAGGCGAGACCATGAACATCGGGCAGGCCGCGGCCGCCTCCGGCGTCTCCGCCAAGATGATCCGCTACTACGAGTCGGTCGGGCTGATCCGGAAGGCGGTGCGGACCGAGGCCGGCTACCGCGTCTACAGCGCGGACGACGTGCACACGCTGCGCTTCATCCGCCGGGCGCGCGATCTCGGCTTCTCGGTCGAGCAGATCACCGGCCTGCTGGCGCTGTGGCAGGACCGCGCCCGGTCGAGCGCCGATGTGAAGCGGATCGCGCTCGAACACGTCGCCGAGCTGGAGCAGAAGGTCGAAGGCCTGAAGCAGATGATCGCCACGCTGAAGCATCTCTCGGCGAGCTGCCACGGCGACCACCGCCCCGACTGCCCGATCCTCGACGATCTGGCGCTGCAGGCGCCGGCTCAGGCGACCGGCCACCGGGCGCGATCGGCCTGAGAGGCAGGCTCTCAGCAGACGGCTTCACGCATCACCCGGCCGTCACCGTCATTGCGAGGAGGCGAAGCCGACGAAGCAATCCAGAGCCGTGCGAGCCGCCCTGGATTGCTTCGCTGCGCTCGCAATGACGAGTTGGGGATCAGCGCGTCACCGACCCCGGATAGAGCTGGCTGACCGCCTCGAGCTGGGCGGCGATGTAGCCGTAGCAGAAGGCGAAGGCGACGCCTTCCGGGTCGCGGCCGCTGATCGTCGGCACGTGGTCCGGCATCACCATGTAGGGATATCCGAGCTCGGCATAGAGCTTGATCGACCGCCACATGTCCATGTCGCCCTCCTCCGGGAACGTCTCCATGAAGGAGAGCTTGCGGCCGCGGATGTTGCGGAAGTGGACGTTGAAGATCTTGCCGCGGCTGCCGAACCAGCGGATCACGTCATCGATCTCGTTGCGGGGGTCGTCCAGCATCTCGCCGATCGTGCCCTGGCAGAAATTGAGGCCGTGATAGGGGCTCTCGCGCATCTGCACGAATTTCTTCAGCCCCTCGACCGTCCCCAGCACCCGGGTGACGCCGCGGTAGCCCGGCGGGGTGTAGGGGTCGTGCGGGTGGCAGGCCAGCCGGATCCTGTTCGCCTCGGCCACCGGCACGACGCGTTCCAGGAAATAGTCGATGCGCTCCCAGTTCTCGTCCTCGGACAGGGTGCCGACCATGGTCGGCGGCGCATCGTGGTCCGCCTTCTCCCAGCGGAAGGAGGCGTTCATCGAGCCGCCGCGCCCCGGCTCGTCCGGCGTGCGCGGGATGCCGATGATGTTGAGGTTGTACTTGGCCGCCGGGATCCCCGCCCGCGCCAGGTTCTCGATCAGCCGGCAGATCGAGTCGATCTGGCGGTCGCGGTTGGGCCCCGCCGACAGGATGTCGGGGCTCTCCGACTGCTCGATCGGACGCGAGGCCAGCGGCAGCTGCACCATGTCGAGCACCAGGCCGAAGCTCTCGATCTTCTCGCGGTGGCGCAGCAGCACGTCCAGCGTCCAGTCGTGCGGATTGCCGGGCGGGTTGTCGTTCAGGTGCCGGACGCCGAGCTGGGCCAGCACCCGGTAATCGTCGTCGTCGCGCACCCCGTTCTGCGTCCCGAGATACATGCCCGCCTCCCGTCGAGATCTGTTCGCCCGATTGATATGTCATCATACGAGTGGTGACAAGGAGGGCCGGCGTCGCGTCAGGGCGCGGACTCGGCCGGCAGCCCGCCCATGATCCGGTAGCGGCGCTGGCTTTCGGTCAGATGGTGGCGCATGGCCAGGCGGGCGCCGTCCGGGTCCTGGCGCTCGATCGCCTCGATGATCCGGGCGTGCTCGACGATCACCTTGCGCAGATAGCCGGTGGTCGCCTCGGCCGAATCGCCCAGCCGGCTGCGCGGGATGGTGCGCTGGCCGAGATATTTCAGGACGTCGGTGTAGAAGTGGTTGTTGGTGGCGGCGGCGATCGCGAGGTGCAGTGCGAAGTCGGCGTCGACGGCGCTGCCGCCGCCATCCACCACGGCGATCATGCGCTCATGCGCCAGCAGGATCTCGGCCTCCTGCCCCGAGGACCGGCGCAGCGCCGCCAGGCCCGCGGCCTCGATCTCCACCCCCATGCGGAACTCCAAGAGTTCCAGCACCTCCGACAGGCGGGTGAAGTCGCCGGACAACAGGCCGGGCGCAGGCTCCGCCACCGGCGTCACGAACACGCCGACGCCCTGCCGCGGCTCGACCAGCCCCTTGGCGCGCAGTTCGGCGATCGCCTCGCGCACCACCGTGCGGCTGACGTTGAACTCGTCGATCAGGCGCTGCTCGGTCGGCAGCTTGGCCCCGACCGGCAGCACGCCGTTGACGATCCGGTCGCGCAGGGCCTCGACGACGGCGACGGCCAGCTTCTCGCGGCGCCGCGGCCGCGCCGCTTCGACACTCATCCGGTTCGGCACCGCTTCTCCTGATCCGCGCGGGGCGCCGGCCCCCACCCATTCCTTCCCAGTCACATATTTGCCTCTTGCGAAGTCAAGATCGCCAAGCCAAGATTTCAAAAAGCAGTCATCATACAACTGACATCATACTAGAAATCGGGAGGCACGCCCATGGGAAAGTGGGTTGCAAGGCTGCTGGCCCTGGCCGTCGCGCTGCTGCCGGCCGGCGGCGCCGTCGCCAAGACGCCGGCCGACCAGCTGGTGATCGGCGCGTCGCTGGCCCAGGTCCTGTCGCTGGACCCCGGCCAGGCGACCGAGTCCGGGTCCTGGATCATCACCTCGAACATATACGACCGGCTGGTCTCGACCGATCCCAATGATCCGACCGAGCTGGTGCCGCAGCTGGCCGAGCGCTGGGAGGTGGACGGCCGGTCCATCGTCTTCCATCTGCGCGACGCCACATTCGCCTCGGGCAACCCGGTGACGGCCGAGGACGCCGCCTGGTCGCTGCGGCGGATGCTGAAGCTGAACCAGGCCGCCGCCTCGCTGTGGAAGCCCTACGGCTATGACGAGACCAACATCGACGACTTCCTCGAGGTGGTCGATCCGAAGACCTTCCGCCTGAAGCTGCCGGAGGGCACGATCGCCCAGTTCGTGCTGTTCGCGCTGGCCGGCAACAACGGCGCCGTGATCGACAAGGCCGAGGCCACGAAGCACGAGGCCAACGGCGATTTCGGCAATGGCTGGCTGCGCGCCAACTCCGCCGGGTCCGGGCCGTTCGTGCTGCGCCGCTGGGCGCCGAACGAGCTGATCCTCCTGGAGCGCAACGACAGCTTCTGGGGCGGCCCGCCGGCGATGAAGCGGGTGGTGGTGCGCCACATCGCCGAAAGCCAGGTGCAGCGCCTGCTGCTGGAGCGCGGCGACATCGACGTGGCGACGGCGCTGGGCGCCTCCGACCTCGCCGCCTTCGACGGCAAGGCCGGCTTCGTCACCCAACGCGTGCCGACCGGCGGCTTCTATCTGCTGGCGATGAACACGCAGAACCAGTACCTGGCCAACCCCGATGTCCGCCGCGCCATCGCCTGGGGCCTCGACTACGCCGGCACGCAGAAGACGATCATGGGCCCCTATGGCCGCGTCCGCCAGGTGCCGGTGCCGGAGAACTATCCGACCGCCCTGCCCGACCCCGGCTATAAGCTGGACGTCGCCAAGGCCAAGGAATACCTGGCCAAGGCCGGTGTCCCGGACGGCTTCTCGCTGAAGCTGAAGACGATCGCCGAGACGCCGCGCGTCGACCTGGCCACCGCGATCCAGGCCTCGCTGGCCCAGATCGGCATCAAGGTCGCGATCGAGCAGGGCAACGGCAGCCAGATCATCGCCGCCCACCGGGCCCGCGACTTCGACCTGCTGATGCCGCTCTCCGGCGGCGGCAACATGCCGGACCCGCTGGGGTCGCTGCAGAACTTCACCTACAACCCCGACAACAGCCCGAACGGCAATTCCGGCTACTTCACCTGGCGGTCCGCCTGGGACATCCCGGAGCTGACCAAGCTGACGACCGAGGCCCGCGGCGAAGCCGACCAGGCCAAGCGCGAGGCCATCTACACCAAGATCCAGGAGATCTTCCTGGCCAGCGGCCCGGCCCTCCTGCCGATGTTCGAGCGCTTCTCGCCGGTGGTGGTGTCGGAGCAGGTCGAGGGCTATGTCGGCCAGGGCTTCCGCGGCGTCCGGCTGGATGCGGTGAAGAAGAAGGCCGAGTGACCGCAATGCGCGAGGAGGACCGGCCATGACCCGCGACCTGCCGCTGAGGCTGCTGCGCCGCGCCTTCGGCCTCCTGCTCAGCCTGTTCGTCCTGCTGTGCCTGACCTTCGTGATCGGGCGGCTGATGCCGTCCGATCCGGTCGGCGCCATCGTCGGCGAGTTGGCGGATCCGGCCGCCTATGCGGCGATGCGGGCCAAGATGGGTCTCGACCTGCCGATCCCCCAGCAGTTCTGGGTCTATCTGACGAACCTGCTCCACGGCGACCTGGGCACCGCGGTGCTGACCGGCAACCCGGTGGTCTCGGACCTCGCCGCCGCCTTCCCGGCGACGCTGGAGCTGGCGACGCTGGCGATCATCCTCAGCGTCGCGGTCGGCGTGCCGCTCGGCCTGCTGGCGGCCCTCTACCGCGACACGCTGCTGGACCAGATCGCGCGGGTGCTGTCGCTGCTGGGCCATTCCCTGCCGGTGTTCTGGTTCGGAATCGTCGGGCTGATCGTATTCTATGCCGGGCTGCAATGGGTCCTGGGCCCGGGTCGGATCGACGTGTTCTACGAGGGGCTGGTCGAGCCGCGGACCGGCGCCATCCTGATCGACAGCCTCCTGGCCGGCGAGACCGAGATCTTCTGGAACGCGCTGGGCCACCTGATCCTGCCGGCCTGCATCCTGGCCTACACCTCGATGGCCTATATCGTCCGCATGACCCGCAGCTTCACGCTGGAGCAGCTGGGCCAGGACTACATCATCGCCGCCCGGGCCAAGGGGCTGCGCCTGCCCGCCGTGGTGCTGGGCCACATCCTGCCGAACATCGCGGTGCAGCTGGTCACCATCCTGGCGATCTCCTACGGCCATCTGCTGGAGGGGGCGGTGCTGGTGGAGATCGTGTTCTCCTGGCCCGGCATCGGCCAGTACATGACCAATGCGCTGATGATCGGCGACATGAACGCCATCCTGGCCTGCACCCTCCTGATCGGGCTGATCTTCATGATCCTGAACGCCCTGGCCGATGCGGCCTATCTGGCGCTCGACCCGCGGACGCGGGAGGCGCGGTGATGTCGATGGAAGCGCAGCAGCCGATCGCGCCGCCCGCGGCGGCACAGCCGGCGGCCCGCAGCTGGTGGGTGCTGGCCCTGCGCCGCCTGCGCCGCGAGCCGCTGGGGCTGGCGGGCCTCGCCTTCATCGGCCTGCTCGTCCTGGTCGCAATCCTGGCGCCCTGGATCGCGCCCTACGACCCGACCGTGCAGAATCTGGACAACGTCCTGCAGCGGCCGGACTGGGTGCATCTCGCCGGCACCGACGAGCTGGGCCGCGACATCTTCAGCCGCCTCGTCTGGGGCAGCCGGATCACGCTGCAGATCGTGGTGACGGTGACGCTGATCATCGGCCCGATCGGCCTTTTGATCGGCGTCGTCGCCGGCTATTGCGGCGGGCGGGTCGACGCCGTGCTGATGCGGGCCACCGACATCGTCCTGTCCTTCCCGTCCCTGGTGCTGGCCCTGGCCTTCGCCGCGGCCCTCGGCGCCGGGCTGGGCACCGCGATCGTCGCCATCTCGCTGACCGCCTGGCCGTCGATCGCGCGGCTGGCCCGGGCCGAGACGCTGGTGGTGCGCCAGGCCGAGTACATCGCCGCGGCGCGGCTCTACGGCGCCTCGCATCTGCGCCTGATCGGCCTCTACGTCATGCCGATGTGCATCCCGTCGGTGATCGTCCGCCTGACCCTGTCGATGGCCGGCGTGATCCTGACCGCGGCGGGGCTCGGCTTCCTCGGCCTCGGCGCCCAGCCGCCGGCGCCGGAATGGGGGGCGATGATCTCCAGCGGCCGCAAGTTCATGCTCGACGCCTGGTGGGTCTCGGTGATGCCCGGCCTGGCGATCCTGGCCACCAGCCTGGCCTTCAACCTGCTCGGCGACGCGCTGCGCGACGTCTTGGACCCCCGCCATGCCCGCTGAAGCTCCCATGCTGCAGATCGAGAAGCTGTCGGTCGAGTTCGGCGAGGCGGCCCGACCGGTCCGGGCGGTGCACGAGGTCAGCTTCACGCTGGGCCGCGAGCGGCTCGGCATCGTCGGCGAGAGCGGCTCCGGCAAGTCGACGGCCGGGCGCGCGATCATGCGGCTGCAGCCGAAGGGCGCGCGGGTGCGGGCCGACGCGCTGCGCTTCATGGACCGCGACCTGCTGAGCCTGAGCGAGCGCGAGATGACCCGGATCCGCGGCGGGGACATGGCGCTGATCCTGCAGGACCCGCGCTATTCGCTGAATCCGGTCAAGCCGATCGGTACGCAGATCGCGGAATCCGCGCGGGTGCATCTGAAGCTGGGCAGCCGGGCGGCGCGGCAGGCGGCGCTGGAGATGCTCGGCCATGTCCGGATCCGGGATCCGGAGCGGATGATGACGCTCTATCCGCACGAGATCTCGGGCGGCATGGGCCAGCGCGCGATGATCGCGATGATGCTGCTGAACAAGCCGAAGCTGGTGATCGCCGACGAGCCGACCTCGGCGCTCGACGTCAGCGTGCGACAGGACGTGCTGACCCTGCTCGACCGGCTGGTGCGCGAGAACGGCTCCGGCCTGATCCTGATCAGCCACGATATCCGCATGGTCGCGCGCTTCTGCGACCGGATCCTGGTGATGTATGCCGGAAGGGTGGTCGAGGAGCTGCGGTCGCTCGACGAGGCCGAGCATCCCTACACGCGGGGGCTGATCGCCTCGATGCCCGGCTTCGACGGCCCGCGGCCGCACCGGCTGCCGGTGATCGACCGGGCGCGCCTCGCCGCGCTCGAGGAGGCCGCCCGATGAGCGCTGCCGAGGCCATGATCCGGGTGTCGGATCTCGACGTCCGCTTCTCCTCCCGCCGCGGCACGGTGCATGCGGTGAAGGGCGTCTCCTTCGCGGTCGAGCCCGGCGGCACGCTCGGCATCGTCGGCGAATCCGGCTGCGGCAAGTCGACGGTGCTGCGCTGCCTCGCCGGGCTGGAGCAGCGCTGGACCGGCCGGATCGAGCTGGCCGGGCGCCTGGTCGGGCCGCGGCGCGGCCGCGACGAGCTGGCCCGGGTGCAGATGGTGTTCCAGGATCCCTACGGGTCGCTGCATCCGCGGCACCGGATCGGCCGCGCCCTGGCCGAGCCGCTGATCGCCATGGGCCTGCCGGATCCCTGGGACCATGTGCCCGGGGCCCTGGCGCGGGTGGGCCTGCCGGCGCGCTTCGCCGACCGCTACCCGCACGAGCTGTCGGGCGGCCAGCGGCAGCGCATCGCCATCGCCCGGGCGCTGGCCCTGCGCCCGCCGGTCGTGCTGCTGGACGAGCCGACCTCGGCGCTCGACGTCTCGATCCAGGCGGAGATCCTGAACCTGCTGATGGCCCTGCGCGAGGAGCACCGGCTGACCTATGTCTTCGTCAGCCACGACCTCGCCGTGGTCGGCCAGATGTGCGACCGGGTGCTGGTGATGAAGGACGGGGCCTGCGTCGAGGAGCTGCCCTCCGACGCGCTGCGCGCCCGCAGCGTCGCCGCCCCCTACACGAGGGAGCTGATCGCGAACAGCTTCCTGTGACCGGCCGGGATCAGGCGA
This sequence comes from Inquilinus limosus DSM 16000, assembly GCF_000423185.1. GTDB lineage: Bacteria > Pseudomonadota > Alphaproteobacteria > DSM-16000 > Inquilinaceae > Inquilinus > Inquilinus limosus. The sequence continues at coordinate 108,745 of NZ_AUHM01000025.1, forward strand.
TCCGGGTGATGCGGACACCCTGGGTGCGCACGGGGTCGAGATCGCCCGGAGCACTGCCGGGGGCGACGCGCAGCGTCAGCGACACCGGCCCCTCCCCGCGCGTCGCCAGCGACGCGCCGGCGCGGTCCGGCCCCAGCAGGCCGACCGACTGGCCGTTGCCCAGCGCGATCGGCACGCCGGAATCGACGGCAGCGCCGAGCAGAGCGCCGTAGCGCCAGGCGCTGACCTCCGGGTTCTCCACCGCCACCTCGATGCCGGCGACGCCGAGCGCGCCGTTGGCGTGGCGGCGGACATCGCCGTCGGGCACCCGCAGGTGCCGCGGCGTGACGTCACCGCAGAGGAAGGGCAGGTCCGAGGTCGCCGCCCGCGCCGTGCGCCATTCCAGCCGCTGCCCGTCCGGCCGCAGCCGGCCGCCGTCGGTCGGCCCGTCGAGCGCGAGGCCGCGCGCCTTCGCCGCCGCCACATCGGTCCCGATGTCGCCGGGCAGCAGGGCGAAGTCGACCAGCCCGTCGCCGGCCTCGCTCAGCACCCGCCACCAGCGGAACTCCGGGTTCGGACGGCGGAAGGCGATCAGCTCGATATAGGTGTCGTCGGCGAAGACGATCAGCGCGTTGTGGCTGGCGCCGTGCGTGTGCTCGCCGCCCGGCACCACGGTGAAGCCGAGCGCCTCGTAATCGGCGACGGTCTGGTCCAGGTCGCGGACGGCGATCACCACGTGATCCAGCGACAGGCTCATGGTCAACTCCCGTTTCGATCGGTCAGGCCTCGGCCTGGACCTGCGGTTCGCCCAGCGACAGCATCAGGCGGTTGGCCCAGTTGAAGAAGGCAGCGCCCTGGATGACATCGGCGACCGCGGCGTCGTCCAGCCCGGCCGCGCGCAGCCGCGCGACATGCTCCGGCCCGAAGGCCGACGGCGTCGCCGTCAGCGCCACCGCGGCGGCGACGATGGCGTTCCAGCGTTCGCCCAGATCGGCGCCGACGCCCTCGTCCAGCAGGCGCTGCACGTCGTCGCCGCGCTTGGAATGGACGGTGGCGAAGCGGGAATGGACCGAGGCGCAGTAGATGCAGCCGTTGAGGCGCGAGGTCGCGGTGGCCGCCAGCTCGCGCTCCGCCCGCGGCAGGCCGCCCTCGGGGTTGTAGAAGATGTCCTTGTCGGTCCTGGTGCGCGCCTGCAGCACGTCCGGATCGCGCACCAGCAGCCGGAAATAGTCGGATTTGGCGCGGGCCGGGTCGACCAGCCCGGCCCAGTGCCGGTCGGTCAGCCGGTCGGCCGGATACGGCTCCAGCCAGGGCAGCCAGCCGAGCTCGTCCTGGGTGAAGACGGTCGGCTCCTGGTTGTCGGGATGGATCAGGACGGTCTCGGTCATGGCGGGCCTCAGGCGGCGGCCAGGGCGCGCAGCCCGGCGACGACGCGGATCTGGAAGGACAGGAAGGCGACGAGCTGCGACAGGGTGACGATGTCGGTGGTCGACCAGCCGGCGTCGAGCAGCGCCTGCAGCGCCGCGGCGCTGGCATCGCGCGGGCGGAACACCAGCAGATGCGTGTGCTCCAGCGCCGCCGCGAGGCGCGGGCCGAGCACGCCGCGGCTCTCATCCGAGACGTGGTGGACCGGGCCGTCCTTGTCCTCGGCGCTCAGCGGCCCGGCCGGATAGCGGCCATAGGGCCCCTCCGTGGCCGCCCGCTCGGCCTCGACGGCCACGGCGGCGGCAAGGCCGGAATCGCGCTTGGCAAGCGCCTCGGCGTAGAAGCGGGCCGGCGCCGGCTCGCGGTGCAGCGCCGCGACGAAGGCGGCGACGGCGTGGCGCTCCAGCGCCGACACCGTGCCGGGATCTTCCGGCAGGAACAGCGCCGCCCAGCTCTTCTGCGCGTTCTCCCGGGCGGCGGGGCGCTGGGCCCGGATCCGGTCGAGGGCGGAGCCGCGCTCGACCCCGGCCAGGAGGTCGATGACATCGGCCGTCGGTTCGCTCATCGTCTGGTCCTTCTCACGGATGGTTCTTGCGGCGGCGTCAGCAGGACGCGGCGGCGAGGCGGATGTCCCGGTCCCGGCGCACCCAGCCGAAGGCGGGCGCCACCTCCTGCGCCACCAGCTCGATCGAGCGCAGGATGAAGGGGTGCGGCGGGTCGACCGAATGCACCTGCACCACCAGGTCGGTGGCCCTCCGCAGCGTGTCGTCGGCGCCGAGTGAGGCGATCACCTCGTCCGGCGTGCCGAGATGCACGTCGAAGGCGGCGATCAGCTGGTCCAGCGTGTCGCCCGGGGCGCCGCGTCCGGCGGCAGCGAAGCGGTCGGCCTGGCGGCGCAGGCCGCGCTCGGCGAAGCGCCGCGCCGCCTCCCGGTCCTCGGCGACGAAGACGCTGCGCGAGGCCAGGATGCGCGGCTCCTTCCCCGGCGGCAGCGCCTCGAGATAGGCGTCGATGATCGGGTTCTGGATCTCGGCCAGGGTGGCGTCGGGCGCCTCGGCCGGCCGCGGCTGGGTGCGCGACAGCATCAGCCCGTCGCCGGCGGCCCCGGCCCGGGCGCCGCCGGCGACCGAGAAGGTGGCCTGCCAGATCCGGTCCAGCAGCTGCGGCGCCGCCGGATACAGCCGGGTGTCCGCGCCGTCGAGCGGCTTGCCGCCCCAGGCGTCGAGCAGCACCTGCAGGTTCCGGCCGAAGATCTGCCCCCGCTCGGCGCTGTCGAGGCCGAAGGCGGCGAAGGCCGAGGGTGTGCCGCCGGTGCCGAGCCCGACCTCGAGCCGACCGTCGGACAGAAGGTCGAGCACCGCCGCGTCCTCCGCCACACGCACCGGATTCTCCAGCGGCAGGGTGATGATGCCGGTGCCGAGGCGGATGCGCGAGGTGCGGGCCGCGACCTGGGCCAGGAACACCAGCGGCGCCGGCAGACCGCCCTCCGGCTCGTGGAAATGGTGCTGGGCGACCCAGGCGCTGTCGAAGCCGTGCCGCTCCGCCGCCGCGATCTGCTCCGTCGCCAGGCGGTAGCGCTCCTGCGCGCTCGCCTCGTCGAGGAGCCGGGTGAAGAAGCCGAGCCGTTGGATGGTCACGGGAGAAAGCCTTTCGGGGTCATGCGGAGAGGGCGAGCCGGCGGCCGGGGATGGCGTCGATCAGCTCGCGCGTGTAGTCGCTGCTCGGGTTCCGGAACACGGCCTCCACCGGCCCGGAATCGACCTGCCGGCCGTTGTGCAGCACCGACACGGTGTCGGCGATCTGCCGGACCACGGCGAGGTCGTGCGACACGAAGAGATAGGTCAGGCCGAGGTCGCGCTGCAGCGTGTCGAGCAGGCCGAGGATCTGGGCCTGGACGGTGACGTCGAGCGCCGACACCCCCTCGTCCAGCACCAGCACCTGCGGGTCCAGCACCAGGGCACGGGCGATGGCGACGCGCTGGCGCTGGCCGCCCGACAGGGCCCGCGGCCGCCGGTCCAGCACGGCCTGCGGCAGGCCGACCCGGTCGAGCATGTCGCGCACCTTGCGAGCGCGATCGGGCTTCGGCAGGCGCTCGAAGTTCAGCAGAGGCTCCTCGATGATCTCGAATATGCTCTGCCGCGGGTCGAGCGACCCGAACGGGTTCTGGTAGACCAGCTGGACGGTCCGGCGGAACCGGCGCAGCGCCTCGCTCTTCAGCGCCGACGGGTCGGCGCCGCCGATCAGGACGCGGCCGGCGGTGGGCTTCTGGAACCCGACCACGGCGCGGACCGTGGTGGTCTTGCCGGAGCCGGATTCGCCGACCAGGGCGTGGGTGGTGCCGCGCGGCACGGCGAAGGACAGGCCGTCGACGGCGCGGAAGCGGCCGCCCCGACCGGGCAGGTCGAAATCCTGGACCAGCCCCTCGACCACGATCGCGCTGTCGCCCTGCCCCGCCGCCGGCCGCGGGACACGGTGCTCGGCCTTCGCCAGGGACGGCGCGTCCGCCAGCAGCTGCATCGTATAGGCGTTCTTCGGCGCGGCCAGGATCTCGGCGGCAGGACCCTGCTCCTGGATCCGGCCGCCCTTCAGCACGATCAGCCGGTCGGCCCGGTCGGCGGCGACGCCGAGGTCGTGGGTCACCAGCAGCACGGCGGTGCCGAACTCCCGGCGCAGCTCGTCGATCAGGTCGAGGATCCGGCGCTGCACCGTGACGTCGAGCGCGCTGGTCGGCTCGTCGGCGATGATCAGGGCCGGCTGCAGCGCGATGGCGATGGCGATCAGCACGCGCTGCTTCATGCCGCCCGACAGCTCGTGCGGGTATTGCCGCGCCCGCAGCTCCGGCCGCGACAGGCCGACCCGGGCCAGCAGCTCGATGACCCTGGCCCGGTTCGCCGCCTTATCGCCGCGACGGTGGATGGTCAGGATCTCCTCCACCTGCGCGCCGATGGTCTTGACCGGATTCAGCGAGCTGCCGGGGTCCTGCGGGATCAGGCTGATGCGGGCGCCGCGGATGGCGTCGAGCCGCTTCTGCGACCAGCCGGAGATGTCGGTGCCGGCGAGGCGGATGGCGCCGCCGTCGACCCGGCCGTTCTCGGCCAGGAGGCCGATCACCGCCTGGGCCGTGGTGGTCTTGCCGGAGCCGGATTCGCCGACCAGCGCCAGCACCTCGCCCGGCCGGATGCGGAAGGAGACGCCGTCGACGACGCGCTGCGCGCCGCCGCGGCCGTCGCGATAGGAGACGGCGAGGTTCTCGACCTCCAGCACCGGAAGCACGGTCATATCGTCCCCCGCCCGATCGACCGGCCGATGCGGTTGGCCGCGAGCACGACCGCCACCACCACGAGGCCGGGAACGGTGGTCAGCCACCAGGATGTCGCGATGTAGTTCCGCCCCTCGGCGATCAAGAGGCCCCATTCCGGGGTCGGCGGCGGCGCGCCGTAGCCGAGGAAGCCGAGGGTCGAGATCTGCAGGATCGCCGTGCCGAACTGCACCGCCGCCAGGGCGATCACCGAGGTCACGGAATTCGGCAGGATGTGCCGCCACAGCACCGCGCCGAAAGTGCCGCCGCTGCCGAAGGCGGCTTCGACATAGTCGGACCGGCGGACCAGGATCACCTCGGACCGGGCCAGCCGGGCGAAGCGGCCGATCGAGGTGACGCCGACGGCGATCGCGGCATGCACCGTGCCGAAGCCGAGCAGGATGATGATCGCCAACGACAGCAGCAGCGACGGCACCGACAGCAGCACGTCGACGATGCGCATCAGCACCGCGTCGATCCGCCGGCCGGTCGAGCCTGCGAGGAGGCCGATCGCGGTGCCGACCAGCAGGCCGACGGCGACCGCGACGAAGGCGCCGGAGAGCGAGTTCACCGCGCCGTGGACGATGCGGGCGAACAGGTCGCGGCCGAGCGCGTCGGTGCCGAGGATGTGCTCCGCGCTGGGCGCCCGCAGCTTCTCCCGCGGCACGCCGGCGACGGCGCTGTAGCTGGTGAACAGGCCGGGGGCGACGGCCCAGGCCGTGACGATGGCGATCACCGCCCACGATAGCAGCAGGCTCGGCTGCAGCCGTCCGAGCCGGGAGAAGGCTGGGCGCCGGGGCGGCCTGGCGGGCAGAGCGCGATCGGTGGTCTGCAGCGAGGTCATGCGGCGGCTCCCGGAGACCTCAGGCGCGGGTCCAGCACCGGGGCCAGCAGGTCGACGATGAGGTTGACGACGACGAAGCCGGCGGCGGAGAGGACGACGACCGCCTGGATCACCGCCGTGTCCTGGTTGCGCACCGCCCGCTCGGTCAGCGTGCCCAGGCCGTTCAGCCCGAACACCGTCTCGGTGATCACGGCGCCGGCCAGGATCTCGCCGAACAGCACGCCGGCGATGGTCAGCGTCGGCAGCAGCGCGTTGCGGGCCACGTGCCGCCACAGCACCCAGGCGCGCGATGCGCCCTTGGCGCGGGCAACGGCGACGAAGGGATGGGTCGAGACCGCGTCGATGTTGCGCACCAGGATCTGCGCCAAGGGCGCGGAGATCGGCACCGCCAGGGTCAGCACCGGCAGGACCAGCCCTTCCCAGGGCCCGGGGTTGATCACCGGGATCAGCTTCAGCCGGAAGGAGAAGATCTGGATCAGCATGATGCCGAGCCAGAAGGTCGGGACCGAGACGAACAGCGACGGCAGCGACTGGATGGCGGAGCGCAGCCAGGAGAAGGCGGCGAGGCTGGACAGGGCGGCGATCGCCACCGCCAGCAGCAGCGCCAGGGCGAAGCCGAGCCCGGCCAGCCACAGGGTCGACGGCAGGTTGGCCAGGAGCGAGTCCCCGACCGGCACGCCGGCCTGCACCGAAGTGCCGAAATCGCCGGTCAGGAAGTTGCCCAGCGTGTGCAGGTACTGCGACCAGACCGGGCTGTCCGCGCCGTAGGACTGGCGGATCTCGGCGATCTGGTCCGGGCTCAGCCCCAGCTCCGGGTTCTGGAACTTGATCAGGATGGCATCGCCGGGCAGAGCCTGCAGCAGGATGAAGGCGGCCGTGAAGGCGGCCCACAGCACCAGCACCGCCTGCCCCACCCGGCCGAGGAGGTAGCGGGTCATGGGCGGGGCCTCGCATCCCTATCCGAGTCCCCCCTCCCCTCGCGGGAGGGGGCTAGGGGGAGGGGGTTCTCTCGGCTCGGCCCACCCCCGGATTTCGGCAAGCCGGCTCGGACGGCAACATCACGCCAAGGCCATTCGCGCGCGGACGCGCGCAGCCCCCTCCCCCTGCCCCCCTCCCGCAAGGGGAGGAGGGGCAAGAAAAGGCGCGGCGGGGCAACGCTACCTTGGAAGAGGGCTGTGGTGCCGCTACGCATCGGTCGGATCTTCCTTCCGCCACTTAGTGCTCGGCCAGCCAGGTGCCGTAGAAGTACGGCCGGCCGACCGCCTCGAAGGCGATGCCCTTGACGTAGGGGGCGCCGGCATAGGCCTGCGGCTCCTCGAAGATCGGGATGGCGTAGGCCTGGTCGAGGACATAGGCCTGGACCTCGCCGGCGATCTGCAGCCGCTTGGCGCTGTCCGGTTCCGAAGCCAGCGCCTCCAGCAGGCCGTTCAGCTTGTCGTCGACGAAGCTCTTCACCTTGGTGCTGGCACCGCCCTTCTGGCGCAGCACGTCGCGGTTGGCCGGGTGGTACTGGCTCTTGATCACGTCCGGGTCGGCGCGGCCGACCATGGCCGGCGAGACCGGCGTCTTCTCCGGGTCGAGATTGTCGACCGTGGCGCTGCCGGAATCGCCGGCCAGAACGTTCAGCTTGACGCCGACCCGGGCCCATTGCTGGGCGACCAGCTGCAGCGTCTCCTTGTTCTGCGGCTGCGGCAGCGATTCATAGGCGGTCAGCTCCAGCGTCCTGCCGTCCTTGTGGCGCAGCCCGTCGGAGCCGAGGGCCCAGCCGGCCTCGTCGAGCAGCCGCTTCGCCAGCTCCTCGTCATGGGTCAGCTTGGCCGAGAGGTCGACATAGCCCAGCGCGGTCGAGGCGATGATCGAGGTCGCCTTCGGATAGTTCTCGGAGAACAGCGTGCCGACGATCTCGTCGCTGTCGGTCGCGTGCAGCAGCGCCTGCCGCACCCGGAGATCGGCCACCAGCGGGTTGTCCGGCCGGAACACCACGCTGTTGTTCACGCCGCGGGTCGGCGCGGCATAGACGGTGTAGCCCTGGTCCTGCACCTGCGGCTCGTCATAGGCCTGGACCTGGCGGATGAAGTCGGCCTGGCCGGCCAGCAGCGCGCCGATGCGGACGCTGTCCTCCGGCGTCACGATGTAGTGGATGCCGTCGAGATAGGCGCGGCCCTGATGCGCCAGCGGCGCCGGGCCCCAGGCGTAGTCCGGCCGCGCCTTCAGCACCAGCTCCTTGCCCAGCGTCTCGCTCTCGACCACGAAGGGGCCGGAGCCGATGATCTTGGTGGCGTCGCCCAGCTCGTCGAAGGGACGCGCCAGGGTGGCGGGCGAGACGAGGCCCGAGCCGATCACCGATGTGCCCTGCAGGAAGCCGGGCGATGGCTTCCTGAAGAAGAAGCGCACCGTATAAGGGTCGACCACCTCGCTGCGGTCGTAGTTGTTGATGACCTCGGAAACCGGCAGCTTCAGCGCCGGATTGCCGCGGCCGTAGGTGTCGTAGTTCTTCGCCACCGCGTCGGCGTCGAGCGGCGTGCCGTCGGAGAAGGTGACGCCCTTCCGAATCTTGAACGTGTATTCGGTGGCGTCGGCATTGACCGCCCAGGACTCGGCGATCCAGGGCTTGATCTCGAGGGTCTTCGGATCCTGCCAGGTCAGCTTGTCGGTGATCTGGTTCAGGATTCCGCCGTTCGGGTAGAAGCCGCCCGCCGGCGGGTACAGGTTGGTGTGCGCCTGCTGCTCCAGATAGATCAGCGTGCCGCCTTTGACCGGCGTCTCATCGGCCGCCGGGGCGGGGCCTGCGGCCAGCATCGCGCCGACCAGGGCCGCCATGCAGCTGAAGCGTATGTTGATCGACACGACTACCCCTTCCGCGGATGTGCGAAGCCATTGATCATCAATTTCATGATGTACTTTCGGCGCAGCAGACGCCTCCGGCACAGCAGGGCTCATCCTTTGGCCCGCCTAATTCACCGTACCTCGCGATCATTATGATATAAAATACAAATATTTATCGTTTTTTGTTCATGGAAGCGAAGGCGTCGGCCGGCAGCCCGTTCGGGCTGGCCGGGGAAGGTTGAGCAGCGAGTATCGGCCGTCGCCTCACCCGGCCCGGAACACCCCTTCGGAAACGATGCTGCCCAGGGGCTTGCGGCCGCTGGGATGCTCGCGCGCCTGCAGGCTCTCCGGCAGGGTCGACCGGTCGCCGAGGCGGCCGACGGCGATCGCGGCATCGACCGCGTAGTCCGCCGGGATGCCCAGCTGCGCCCGCGCCTTGTCGCGGTCGAAGCCGGCCATGCCGTGGGTGTGCCAGCCGGACAGCAGCGCCTGCAGCGCGAAGTTCGACCAGGCGGCGCCGGCATCGAAGGCATGCGTCGGCAGCGGCGTCTCGCCCTTGCCCGGCTGGTCGAAGCGGGTCTTCGAGGCGACGATCACCAGCGCCGCCGCGTGCTGCGCCCAGCCGCGGTTCCACTCGTTCAGGATGTCGAGAAAGACCGGCCAGCGCTCCGTGCCGCGGCGGGCATAGATGAAGTGCCAGGGCTGCGCGTTGTAGGCCGAGGGCGCCCAGCGCGCCGCCTCGAAGAAGCGCAGCAGCTCCGATTCCGGGATCGCCTCCTCGGTGAAGGCGCGCGGCGACCAGCGCCGCAGGAACAGGGAATCGATGTCGTGCTCGGCCAAGCGGCCATTCAGACTGGTCATGGCGACTCCAGGGGCCGATCCGGCCGGTCGGGAAAGGCCATTGTCATAGCGGCAAAAGCGCCGTCAAAACAATTTACGGATGTGCAATCATCCGGCATCGCTGCCATGCGATCCCGGCCGTAAGCCAGCACCCCGGCACCAGCCCCATCACAAAATCCATACAGATCAATCCTCTACATATTATACAATATTGTCTAGATATTAATTTCAGATTCACATTGACTCTGAAATCCCATCGCCCATGATCTACAGGACGAGCGACGCCCGCGGTCGCCTCCCCGACTCCCCGGCAACAGGACATCGCCTTGGCCACACTCTCGCTGCCCCAGCCCGCCGGCGCCCTCGCGGCCAGGATCGAGCGGTTCCGCCGCTTCATCCCGCCCCTCGTCATCGTGCTGCTGTGGCAGGCCGGCTCCTCCGCCGGGCTGATCCCGGCGCGGTCGATCGCCTCGCCGTTGACCATTCTCGGCACCTTCTGGACGCTGCTGGCCTCGGGCGAGCTGCTGCAGCACCTGCTGGTCTCGCTCGGCCGCGTCAGCGCCGGGCTCGCCATCGGCGTCACGGTCGGCGCCGGGCTGGCGCTGATCGCCGGTCTGTCGCGGCGCGGCGAGGATCTGGTCGACGCCACGATGCAGATGCTGCGCACCCTGCCCTTTCTGGCGCTGGTGCCGCTGTTCATCCTGTGGTTCGGCATCGGCGAGACGCCGAAGATCGCGCTGGTCGCGCTCGGCTCCGCCTTCCCGATCTACCTGACCCTGTTCGCCGGCATCCGCGGCGTCGACGCCAAGCTGGTCGAGGCCGCTGGCGTGTTCGGCCTGTCGCAGCGCGAGCTGATCCGTCAGGTGATCCTGCCGGGCGCCCTGCCCTCGGCTCTGGTCGGGCTGCGCTACTCGCTCGGCTCCGCCTGGCTCAGCCTCGTCATCGGCGAGCAGATCAACGCCTCCAGCGGCATCGGCTACCTGGTGATGACCGCGCGCGACTTCCTGCGCACCGACATCATCTTCGTCGGCCTGATCGTCTACGCGCTGCTCGGCCTCGGCGCCGACCAGCTCGTCCGCCTGATCGAGCGCAGCGTGCTGCGCTGGCGCCCCAGCTTCGTGAAGGCCTGAACTTCTCAAAGGATCCGCCCCGTGCCCCTCTCCGCCGCACGCCACCGGCCCGACACCGAGTCCGCCGCCGCCCGTCCGGACGTCGTCTGCATCCGCGGCCTGACCCGGTCCTTCGGCGGCCCGAACGTCCTCGACGGGCTGGACCTCGATATCGCCGACGGCGCCTTCGTCGCCCTGCTGGGCCGCAGCGGCTCCGGCAAATCGACGCTGCTGCGCACGCTCGCCGGTCTCGATCCCGCCCCGGCCGGCACCGTCGCCGTGCCGTCGGAGCGCACCGTCGTGTTCCAGGAGCCGCGGCTGCTGCCGTGGAAGAGCGTCTGGCGCAACGTCGCGCTCGGCCTCTCCGGGCCGGTCGCCCGCGACCGCGCCGTCGCGGCGCTGCAGGAGGTCGGGCTTTCGCACCGGATCGACGCGTGGCCGCTGACCCTGTCGGGCGGCGAGGCTCAGCGCACTGCTCTGGCCCGGGCGCTGGTGCGCGAGCCGCGCCTCTTGCTGTTGGACGAGCCCTTCGCCGCGCTGGACGCCTTGACCCGGATGAAGATGCAGGGGCTGGTCGGGTCGCTGTGGCAGGCGCACCGCCCGGCGGTGCTGCTGGTCACCCACGATGTCGACGAGGCGCTGCTGCTGGCCGACCGGGTGCTGGTGCTGGCCGAGGGCCGGATCGCCACCGACATCCCGGTGGCGCTGGACCGGCCGCGCCGCCACGGCGATCCCGGCTTCGTGCGGCTGCGCAGCAAGCTGCTGGCCGATCTCGGCGTCGACGAGTTCGAGGGCGAGGCGCCACCGGCCGCCCACCGCCCCGCCGGGCGGTCCGTGCCGGCCGGCCATCCGGTCCCCGCCCCGGCCGGGGCCTGAATCATGGCCCGACCCGAGCAGCCGCTGCGCAGCGTCGACGAACCGCCGCCTCTGGCCGAGACCGTCGCCGCCCTGGCCGCGGAGTTCGCCGGGACGGCGGCGGAATACGACCGCAGCGCCGCCTTTCCCTTCGCCAATTTCCAGCGGCTGGCCGAGGAAGGCCTGCTGGCCCTGGCGACGCCGCGCCGCTTCGGCGGCCGCGGCGGCGGACTGCGGGACGCGGCGACCGTGATCGGCGGCATCGCCCGGGGCGAGCCGTCGACCGCCCTCGTCCTGTCGATGCAGTACCTGCAGCACGCCTCGCTGGAGGAGCGCGGCTGGCCGGCGCATCTGGCGGAACGGCTGGGCCGGGAGGCGGCATCCGGCGTGTCGCTGATCAACGCCCTCAGGGTGGAGCCGGAGCTCGGCTCCCCCTCCCGCGGCGGGCTGCCGGCGACGGTGGCGCGGCGCACGCCGGAGGGCTGGCGCGTCTCCGGCCGCAAGATCTTCTCGACCGGCATCCCGATCCTGTCCTGGCTGGCGGTCTGGGCCGCGACCGACGAGGCCGAGCCCCGCGTCGGCACCATCCTGGTGCCGGCCAGGGCGCCCGGAATCCGGGTGGTGGAGAGCTGGGATCAGCTCGGCATGCGCGCCACCAACAGCCACGACGTGGTGCTGGAGGACGTGCTGGTGCCGCTGGACCACGCCGTCGACCTGCGCCCGCCCGAGGCCTGGCGCACGGCGGAGCCGGTGAAGACCGCCTGGGGCGCGGTGCTGATCGGCGCGCTCTATGACGGCATCGCCCGCGCTGCGCGCGACTGGCTGGTCGGCTTCCTCAAGACCCGCACCCCGGCCAATCTCGGCGCGCCCCTGGCCACCCTGCCGCGGATGCAGGAGTCGGTGGGCGAGATCGAGACCCGCCTCGCCGTCAACGCCCGGCTGATCGCCGGCGCCGCCCGCGAGGTCGACGACGGCCGCCCGCCGGCGCCGAACGAGAGCGGCATCGTCAAGCTGACCGTGACCGGCAACGCCATCGCCGCGGTCGAGACCGCCGTCCGGCTCACCGGCAATCCCGGCCTGGCCCGCACCAACCCGCTGGAGCGGCACTACCGCGACGTGCTGTGCGCCCGCATCCACACGCCCCAGGACGATGCCGTGCGGATCGCCGCCGGCCGCCTCGCCCTCGGCCTCTGACATCGAAGGGATTTCGCCATGAGCGTCGAATTCATCGGTTTCATCGGCACCCGCGACTTCTCCGAGACCCGCCCGGCCTCCGGGCCGGTGGTCGACGTCTCCTACATCGAGACCGTCGCCCGGGCGCATGAGGCGGCCGGCTTCGACCGCGCCCTCGTCGCCTTCCACTCGACGTCGCCGGAAAGCATCCTGGTCGCGGCCCACGCGGCCTCGGTGACCGAGCGCCTCGGGCTGATGATCGCGCACCGGCCCGGCTTCACCGCCCCGACCCTGGCGGCGCGGCAGTTCGCGACGCTGGACCAGCTGACCGGCGGCCGCGTCGCCGTGCACATCATCACCGGCGGCGACGACGCCGAGCTGCGCCAGGACGGCGACTTCCTGACCAAGGACGAGCGCTACGCCCGCACCGACGAGTATCTCGGGGTCCTGCGGAAGATCTGGACCAGCGACGCGCCCTTCGACCACGAGGGCCGGTTCTACCGCTTCGAGCGCGGCTTCTCCGCCGTGAAATCGGTGCGGACGCCGCACATCCCGGTCTATTTCGGCGGCGCCTCGGACGCGGCGATCGCAGTGGCCGGCAAGCATGCCGACATCTACGCGCTGTGGGGCGAGACCCACGCCCAGGTGCGCGAGCTGACCGGCCGGGTGCGGGCCGCGGCGGCGAAGCACGGACGGCAGTTGCGCTTCAGCCTGTCGCTGCGGCCGATCCTGGCCGAGACCGAAGAGAAGGCCTGGGCCCGCGCCGACGCGATCCTGGAACAGGCGCGCGCGGTTCAGGACCAGACGGGCTACCGCCGCACCACCGAGCCCGCCAATGCCGGGTCGCAACGCCTGCTGGCTGCCGCCGCCCAGGGCCCGCGGTTGGACAAGCGGCTGTGGACCGGCATTGCCGCCCTCACCGGCGCCAAGGGCAACTCCACCGCCCTGGTCGGCACGCCGGAGCAGGTGGCCGACGCGCTGCTGGACTATTACGACCTCGGCGTCACCACCTTCCTGATCCGCGGCTTCGACCCGCTGGACGACGCCATCGACTACGGCCGCGAGCTGATCCCCCTGACCCGCAAGCTGGTCGCCGAACGGGCGCGGGCGAACGCGACGGCGGCGGAGTGAGCCGGCCCTACCTGGAGTTTCCAAAATGAAGCGCATCCTGGCCGGCCTCGCGCTGGCCCTGGCGACCGCCGGCGCCGCCCATGCCGAAACCGTGCTGCGGATCGGCGACCAGAAGGGCGACGCCCGGGCGGTGCTCGAGGCGGCGGGCGAGCTGTCGAATCTGCCCTACCGCATCGAATGGAGCGAATTCCCGGCGGCGGCGCCGCTCTTGGAGGCGCTGAACGCCGACGCGATCGACGCCGGCAGCGTCGGCGACGCGCCCTTCACCTTCGCCGCAGCCGCGGGGGTGCCGGTCAAGGCGATCGCCGCGATCCGGTCGAAGCAGGACGGCCTCACCATCGTCGTGCCCGGCGACTCGCCGGTGCGGGGCCTGCAGGGTCTGGTCGGCAAGAACATCGGCACCGGCCGCGGCTCGATCGGCCACCAGCTGATCCTGGCGGCGCTGGAACAGGCGGGGCTGCAGCCCGACGCGGTCAACATCGTGTTCCTGCTGCCGGCCGAGGCCAAGGCCGCCCTGTCCAGCGGCGCCATCGACGGCTGGTCGACCTGGGAGCCCTACACCTCGCAACTGGAGCTGCAGGAGGGCGCCCGGCGCGTCGTCACCGGCGTCGGCATCACCCCGGGGCTCGGCTTCTTCGTCGCCCGCCCCGACGCGATCGAGGCCAGGCGCGCGGCGCTGCAGGATTTCGTCGGCCGCTTGGCCCGGGCCCGCGCCTGGGGCACGACCAACTACCCCGCCTACGCCGCGAGCTGGAGCAAGCTGGTCGGCCTGCCGGAACAGGTGGCGCTGCAGTATTTCGCACGGCGCGACGTGCGCCCGGTGGCGATCGACGACGCGGTCGTCGCCGACGAACAGCGGACGATCGACCTCTACCTTCGCGCCGGGCTGATCCGGGCCGAGTTGGACGCGAATGACATCCTCGACCGGTCGTTCAACGACCCGGTGCTGGCGGAGCTGAACCGGAAATGAGCCTCGACACCCTTCTCGCCCTGGCCGGCGCCGGCCTGGAGCCTCTGGCCGAGGCCGAAGAAGCGGCGGTCAGCGGCGACGCCTTCCGCGGCGCCATGCGCCACCTGGCCGGGGCGGTCAGCATCGTCACCGCCGGGCGCGGGGCGGAGCGCAACGGCCTGACCGCCACCTCGGTCGTATCGCTATCCGTCGATCCGCCGACCGTGCTGCTCTGCGTCAACCGCTCGGCCTCCGCCTGGCCGCTGCTGGTCCGGCACGGCCATTTCGGCGTCAGCGTGCTGGCCGCGTCGCAGCGGGCGATCGCCGACCGCTTCGCCGGGCGCGGCGGCGAAAGGGGCGCGGCCCGCTTCGAAGGCGCGGACTGGGTCGAGCTGTCGACCGGCGCGCCGATCCTGGCCGACGCCCTGGTCGCCTTCGACTGCGTGCTGGAGGAGCGGATCGAGCGCCATTCCCACGGCATCCTGATCGGCCGGGTGCAGGCTCTGCACGGCCCCCCGCGGACCGGATCCCCTGCTCTACTGGCGCGGCACCTACGGTGCCATCCGGCCCGCGCCCTGACGGCGGGCCTTCCGCCCTCTCTCCCGATACGCCGCCGATGCTTGTTCCACCGCCGAGAAGGCCGGATCGCCGGCCTGCTCGTCACCCAGTGAGGACCCGAGGATGAGCACGCTGAACGAGTATCTCGGCCAGAAGCGCGAGGCGATCGCCGCCCGCCAGGCCCGTATCGCCGCCGGCGAGGCCGGCCCCAGGACGCTGACGGCGCGGGTGCGGGCCGAAGGACGCAGCGGCGTCCGCCGCATCCGCATCCGCGGCTTCCAGGTGATCAGCGACAGCGAGGCCGATTTCGCCGGCTACGACCTGGGCCCGAGCTCGCCGGAGCTGCAGCTCGGCGTGCTCGGCAGCTGCCTGACCCACACCTTCCTGATCCAGGCGGCCGCGCTCGGCGTGTCGCTCGAGTCGCTGGAGCTGGAGGTCACCGGCACGATCGATCCGCGCGCCGGCTCCCCCGGCTTCGAGGACGTGCCGATTTATCCGCACGGCCTCCGCTACGCCGTGTCCATCGCCTCTCCCGCTGCCGAGGCCGAGATCGAAGCCCTGCGCGAGGCGGTGGAGCGCAACTGCCCGATCCTGAACCTGCTGCGCCGGCCGCAGGCGATCGCCGGCGAGATCCGGCTCAACCAGGCCCAAGCGCCCGCCGCCGTGGCGGCGGAATGACCGCGTCGCGAAGAGGAGGACATCCCATGGCACGAACAGACCTGTCCCGCCGCGACCTGCTGCGCGCCGCCGGCCTGGCCGGGGCCGCGGCGCCGCTGGCCGGTCTCGGCACCGGCGTGTGGGCGCAGAGCGCCGCGGCGCAGCCGATCCCGATCCGCCTGTCCTGGAACGCCACCGCGGTCTGCGTGTCGCCGATCCCGGTCGCGGTGACCCAGGGCTTCTTCCAGAAGCACAATCTGGATGTCGAGCTGATCAATTTCGCCGGCTCCACCGACCAGCTGCTCGAGGCGATCGCCACCGGCAAGACCGACGCCGGCGTCGGCATGATCCATCGCTGGCTGAAGGCGCTGGAGCAGGGCTTCGACGTCAAGCTGACCGCCAGCCTGCACGGCGGCTGCTCGCGCCTGGTCGGCTCCAAGGCCGCCGGGGTGACGACGCTGGAAAGCCTGCGCGGCAAGGCCATCGGGGTCAGCGACATGGCCAGCCCGGGCAAGAACTTCTTCGCCATCTACCTGACCAAGCACGGCATCGACCCCGAGCGTGAGGTCACCTGGCGCCAATACCCCGCCAACCTGCTGGGCCTGGCTGTGGAGAAGGGCGAGATCCAGGCGATCGCCGACGGCGACCCGAACCTCTACCTGCTGCAGAAGACCCAGCCCGACCTGGTCGAGATCGCCACCAACCTGTCGGGCGAATACCGCGAGCGGGTCTGCTGCGTCCTCGGCATCGGCGGCGCCCTGATCCGCGACAACAGGCCGGCCGCGGCGGGGCTGAGCCGGGCCCTGCTCGAAGCCTCCGACTGGGTCCTCGCCAACCCCGAGGCGGCGGCCCTGATCTGCACCTCGATCGCGCCGAAGACCGGGGTGGAGGACCTGCAAGCCATCCTGAACACCATGACCTACGCCCACCACCCGGCCGGGAAGGAGCTGGAACGCGAGGTCGCGCTCTATGCCGACGACCTGAAGCTGGTCAACGTGCTGAGACCCAGCACCGATTCGGCCGCCTTCGCCGCCGCGGTCACGGCGGATGTGCTGTCCTAGGCCTTCCTCCTGTCATCGCCGGGCTTGACCCGGCGATCCAGGGCCACCCAGAGGGCTTCGGCATTTCTGGGATGCCAGGAATTAACTTATACATATTGTTGTTAATAAAATATATCTTGATCAATTTGTTATTGTTGAACACACTCCATCCGAACGCCGTCCATTCCAGACCTCGAGACCAAGGCATGACCGACCACCGGACAGCCTCGACGGCGCCCGTTTCCCCGATTTCCGGCTGCGGCACCGTCTCCCGCCGGAAGCTGCTGCGGGCCGCAGCTGCCGCCGGCGCCATCGTCCCCTTCGCGCTGCCGGGCGGCCGGGCCCTGGCCCAGGGCGCCGCGCCGCGCCGGCTGAAGCTGGCCTGGAGCCAGACCGCGGTCTGCCAGTCGCCGATCTCGGTGGCGCTGAAGCGCGACTTCTTCGGCAAATACGGGCTGGAGGTGGAGCACATCCAGTTCAGCGGCCCGACCGACCAGCTGCTGGAGGCGATCGCGACCGGGCACGCCGATGGCGGCATCGGCATGGCGCTGCGCTGGCTGAAGCCGCTGGAGCAGGGCTTCGACGTGCGGCTGGCCGTGGGCACCCATGGCGGCTGCATGCGCCTCCTGGCCCCGGCCTCCTCGGGCATCGCCAAGGTCGCCGACCTGCGCGGCAAGACCGTCGCCGTCACCGACCAGGCCAGTCCGGTGAAGAACTACTTCGCCATCCGCCTGGCCAAGGAAGGGATCGACCCGGACCAGGTCGATTGGCGGCAGTATCCGGGCGACCTGTTCGCCGAGGTGGTGAAGAAGGGCGAGGTCCAGGCCGCCGCCATCGAGGATCCGCACGCCTGGTTCCTGCGCGAGCGCGACGGCCTGACCGAGATCGCCACCAACCTGGACGGCGATGACGCCGCCAGGACCTGCTGCGTGCTGGGCATCCGCGGCAGCCTGCTGCGCGACGAGCCGGCGGTGGCGGCGTCGCTGGCCCGCGCCTTCATCGACGCCCAGCACTGGACCGCGGCGAACCCGGCCGAGACGGCGCAGATCTTCGCCCCCTTCGTTCCCGGCAATGTCAGGCCGGAGGATGTGGAGGCGATCCTGCGCAGCCACACGCACCAGCACGCCTCGACCGGCGCCCATCTGCGCGCCGAGCTCGCCGCCTTCACCGAGGATCTGAAGCTGATCCGCGTGATCCGCCCCGGCACCGATGCCGCCGAATTCGCCAAGGTGATCGCCCCCGATGTCCTCGCTTGACCAAAGCCTCGCCGGCGCGCCGCCGGCCTCCGCCGCGCGCCCCGCGCAGACGGACCGCCTCTGGACCGCCGGGCTGGTCGCCGCCGTCGCCTGGCTGGCGCTGGCGGCGCTGACCTGGCAATGGCCGAACCGCAAGGTCGGCTTCTCCGACTGGGCCTACACCGCCGAATTCGCGGCCGGCGTCGCCGTCCTCGCCGCCCTCCTCGCCGCCGCGGCGGTGCTGGGCCGGCGGCTGGGACCGGTCTTCGCCTGGCTCAGGCCCGCCGGGCCGTGGCTGGTCGTGCTGCCGGTGCTGCTCGCGGTCTGGGAGGTGGTGACGGCCAAGCTGGCCCTCCTCCCCGTCCCGTTCTTCGCCCCGCCGCAGGCGCTGGTCGAGGTCTATGCCGACGACTGGCTGCGGCTCGGCGACAGCCTGGTCAACTCGCTCTGGCTGCTCGCCAGCGGCTATGTCCTCGGCGCCGTCTCCGGCTTCCTGACCGGCGTCGCAGTCGGCTGGTCGCAGCGGCTCGGCTACTGGGTGCATCCGGTGCTGCGGCTCCTCGGGCCGATCCCGTCGACCGCGCTGCTGCCCCTCGCCTTCTTCTTCTTTCCGTCGAGCTGGGCGGCGGCGGTGTTCCTGATCGCGCTCGCCACCTGGTTCCCGGTCACCGTGCTGACCTGGTCCGGCGTCGCCAGCGTCGACCGCGCCTATTACGACGTCGCCCGCACCCTCGGCGCCGGCCAACGCTTCCTGGTGCTGCGCGTCGCCGTCCCGGCCGCCCTGCCGCATGTCTTCGTCGGCCTGTTCATGGGCCTCGGCGCCTCCTTCTCGGTGCTGGTGGCGGCCGAGATGATGGGGGTGAAGTCGGGCCTGGGCTGGTACCTGCAATGGGCCCAGGGCTGGGCCTCCTATTCCAGCATGTACGCGGCGCTGATCGCGATGGCGCTGGTGTTCTCCGGCCTGATCACGCTGCTGTTCCGGCTGCGCGACCGGCTCTTGGCCTGGCAGAAGGGGGTGGTGCGATGGTAGCGGCGGCAATCCAGGAGGCGCCCGAATCCCAGGCCCGGGGCGCGCGGATCGAGATCCGCGACGTCAGCCATCAGTTCGAGCTGGACGGCGCCACGCTGCCGGTGCTCGACCGGATCAGGCTGACGATCGAGCCGGGCGAGTTCGTCGCCCTGCTCGGCCCGTCGGGCTGCGGCAAGTCGACCCTGCTGCGGCTGGTGGCGGGGCTGGAGCCGCCGACCGCCGGCGCGATCCTCGCCGATGGTGCCGCGATCCGTTCGACCTCGCCCTCCCGCGTCGTGGTGTTCCAGGACCCGACGCTGTTCCCGTGGCGCACGGTCTGGGACAATGTCGCGCTCGGGCCGCAGGCGCAGGGCCTGCTGCGCAGCCGGCGCGGCCGGGTGGACGAGGCGCTGCGGCTGGTCGGCCTCTCCGGCTTCGGCCGTGCCTATCCGCGCCAGCTCTCCGGCGGCATGGCCCAGCGCGCGGCCCTGGCCCGCGCCCTGGTCAACGACCCCAGCCTGCTGATCCTGGACGAGCCGCTGGGCAAGCTCGATTCCCTGACCCGCCTGACCATGCAGGGCGAGCTGGTCGATCTTTGGCAGCGCCGGGGCTTCAGCGCCCTCCTGGTCACGCACGATGTCGAGGAGGCGCTGATCCTGGCCAGCCGGGTGATCGTGCTGAGCGACCGCCCGGCCCGGATCCTGGCCGAGATCGTCAACGACCGCCCCTATCCCCGGCACCGCGGCGATCCGCATCTGGCGGCACTGCGGCACGAGGCGCTGCGGCTGCTGGGCCTCGACGCCGGCTGGTAGGCCGGCGGGCTCGGGCGGGACAGCGGCAGGGTTGGGCCGTAAAGCAAAAGCCCTCGTCAGGAGACGAGGGCTTTGGACTTGGTTGCGGGGACCCGCAACCATCTACGCCTATGCGCGCTGGTGCACGATCATCGGACCGCCAGCCCGGCCGCAGCGGCGGGCAACCCGTCGATACAGACCACCCCGCGGCCTGATCGGTTCAACGCCGACGTTTCCCTCGATCCGATGTCGAGGAGCTGGCTGGGAACGGCTCTAGAGCACTTTCCGATCTTCAGGAATCGTGGGGGATTCCCGAAGGCTGGGAATTCTGATTCAAGATGCAGGCTGGTGAGGGAGGCCAGCTTGCATGACGCGACCTCTTTCGATGGACATCCGGGACCGGCTGGTTCGGGCGGTGGACGGCGGCATGACGCGGCGCTCTGCGGCCAAGCGCTTCGGGGTTGCCGCCTCGACGGCGATCAAGTGGGTTGAGCAGTGGCAGCGTACCGGCGCGGTGGCGCCGCGACCGCGGGGCGGTGATCATCGCTCGCAGCGGCTCGAGGCCCATGCCGAGGAGATCCTGGGGCTGATCGAGCAGACGCCGGACA
>NZ_KE383989.1:7500-72764 GCF_000423185.1 Inquilinus limosus DSM 16000
GCGACACGGCCGGCCCGCAGCGCCGATTCGCAGGCGTCGAGGTCGCGCGTGGCGATATGCAGCATCGGCTCGGCGCCGACGCCGAGGGTGAAGCCGCCGATCGCGACCTCATCGCCCTGCCGCCGCGCCCCGTCCAGCGCCGACCAGGCGGCCAGGGCCGGCTCGGCGAGCGGCGCCGGCAGGTCGAGACGGAGGACGCCAACGGCGCCGTTGGCGTGGCGTTCCCATCCCGGCCGGCGCAGCAGCTCCGGCGTCCGATGCTCGGTGGCGAAGAGCGACAGGCCGAAGGCGTCGCGCCGGGCCGGATAGGCCAGCCGGAAGGAGGGTTGCACCGGACCCTCCGGCAGATCGAGCAGCCGGGCCAGGTCGCGCGCCGGCTCTCCCCCTGCCCCCGCGGCCTCGAAGGCGGCCGCGGCCGAATCGGCCGAGCGGGTGGCGAGCGCGATCCCGAGCAGCCCCTCCCCGTCCCGCGCCAGGCGCTCGCCGAGGCCGTTGTCGAACTGGCTCGGGTCGAGCACGCCGAGCAGCTCGATATAGTCCGCCTCCAGCATGACGCAGTAATTGGCGGTGCCCCAGCCGATGTGCCGGCCGCGAGGCGTCGGGGTGAAGCCGAGCCGGTGCCAGGTGTCGCGCGCGTCGTCCAGCGCCGCCACCGCCAGGATGACGTGGTCGAGCCCGGTGATCGCCGGCATCAGAAGCCTCCGTGCTCGGCCAGATAGGCCTCCTCCTCCGGCGTGGTGATCCGCCCGAGGATGAGGTTGCGGTGCGGGAATCGGCCGAAGCGCTCGATCACCGCGAGGTGCCGCCGGGCGTAGTCGATGTATCCCGGGTCGCTGAGGCCGGCCGTCTGCAGCTCGACGCTGCGCTGCTGGTCGGCCAGGTCCTCGCTGTGCTCGAAGGGCAGATAGAGGAACAGCCGGTGGTCGTCGGTCAGCGCCGGATCCTTGTCGAAGCCCTGCTCGACCGCCGCCTTCGCCGTGGCCAGCGCCTGGGGATCGGTGGCGAAGGCGCGCGGCGTGCCGCGGAACAGGTTGCGCGGGAACTGGTCGAGCACGATGCACAGCGCCACCGCGCCCAGCGGCGACGCCGCCCAGTCGTCGTGCCGCCCGGCCGCCGCCTCCTCCTGCAGGGTCAGGAAGCGGGCACGGATCTCGGCGTCGAATCCGGCGTCGCCGGAGAACCAGCGGTCCTTCCCGGACTGCTCGAACCAGAAGGTCAGGACGTCGTGCGCGGCGACGGCAAGCGGGGTCATGCCGGACAGGCTCCATAACCGATGATGTCGTCGAACAGGGCGTGCAGCGGGTCCTCGGCCAGATCGACCCCGCCCCGCGGGTCGAGCCGGGCGGCGAATCGGCCGGCCATCAGCGCCTTGCGCCGGTCGCCGCCGGCCAGATCGGCCGCCGCCTCCTCCAGCATCAGCGAAGCGGCCAGCAGCTCCGCCGCCGGATGCATCAGCCGGAGGGCGAGGCGAGGTCCGTCCTCCGGACGCGCCCGCAGATGGGCGAAGCCGGCGCGGCACGAATCGAGCACCGGCCGCAGCCGGGCCGCGACGTCCTGCAGCGCCGCGGGCGTGGCGTCGAGGATGCCGGACACCCGGTCCAGGAAGGCCTGGTCGCCCGGCAGCTTGCCGATGGTGGCGCGCAGGAACTCCAGCGCCTGGACGTTGGCCGGCCCCTCCCACACCGCGGTCACCAGGGCGTCGCGGTAGAGCCGCGCCGTCGGCCATTCCTCGGTGTAGCCGTTGCCGCCGACGATCTCGACCGCCCGGGCGGCCGCCGCCGTCGCCTCGGCCGCGGTCCAGTACTTGGCCAGCGCCACGGCAGCGCGGCGCCAGCCTTCGACCGCCGGGTCCTCGCCCGGCGCCTCGAAGGCCTCGGCCGCCTCGAAGGCCAGCGCCGCCGAGGCCTCCTGCGTCGCGGCGAGGTCGAGCAGCGCGTCGCGCATCATCGGCGTGGTGCGCAGCAGCGTGCCGCCGACCCGGCGATGCCTGGTCCAGGCCAGCGATTCGAGCACGGCGCGGCGATGCAGCCCGGCGGCGCCGAAGGCGTTGTGCACCCGGCTGTATTCCAGCGCCTCCAGCATCGCCTTCAGGCCGTGCGGCGGCGGCGCCACCTCGGCCGCCCAGGCGCCGTCCAGCACGGTCTCGCCGGTGGCGAGGCCGCGGGTGCCGACCTTGTCCTTGAGGCGGCGGACATGCAGCCGGTTCGGCGTGCCGTCCGGCAGGACCGAGGGCACCAGGTAGCAGCCGAGGCCGCGCGCGCCGTCCGGCGCGCCGCGCGGCCGGGCGGTGGCCAGCGCCGCCCCCGCCCCGGCATTGCTGGTGAACCATTTCAGTCCGGTCAGGCGCCAGGCCGCGCCGTCCGGCTCCGCCACCGTGGTGGTGGCGGCGACGTCGGTGCCGCCGTGCAGCTCGGTGGCCCAGGTGCCGCCGCTCAGCGCCTGACCGTCCATCCGGGTCAGCAGCGGCAGCCATTGGCTGCGCACCGGGTCCGGCGCCAGCCGGTCGAGCACCCAGGCGACGGCGCCGGTCAGCGTCACCGGGCAGTGCAGCGAGACGTCGGCCTGGGACAGCACGCCGCCCATGACGAAGGACAGCAGATGCGGCGCCCGATCGGGTCCGAAGGCCAGACCGATGACGCCGCGGCGATAGGCGTCGGCGTGGCAGGCCCGGTACTCGGCGTTCAGCACCACCCGGCCGGTGGCGTGGCCCGCCCCGTCATGGGTCTCGAGCCGCGGCGGCGCGTGCCGGCTGGTGTAGTCGGCCTGCGCCTCCACCGCGTCGCCGACCCAGGCGCCGAACTCCGCCAGCCGGTCGCCGAAGCGCGGCAGCAGGTCCGGGCTGCGCCGGGCCAGGCGGCGCTGCAGGTCGCGGTCGGTGGTGAACAGGTTCAGGCCGCGGATGGCGGGCGGAAGCTCGATCGGTCGGGTCCGGTCCATGGAGGCGGCCTCCCAGCAGCGATGCCCCAAAATAGCACGGGGCGGCCCCCGGCCGGATGACATGTCATCCGGCCAGCCCAATGGAAAAGAGCGCGATTCACGTTTCAGGGGAAAGCGAAACCGCTTTCCCCTGAAACGATCGCGCTCCAGCGCCGCCCCGCGGGGAACATTCCGGCAAGAAGGACTCAGTGGGCGTTGGCCCAGACCTTCCGCTTCACCGAATAGAGCAGCCCGGCGAAGATGATCAGGAACAGGATCACCTTGACGCCGGTGCGCTTGCGCTCCTCCAGCGTCGGCTCGGCCGTCCACATCAGGAAGTTGGTGACGTCCCAGGCCATCTGCTCATGCGTGGCGTTGGTGCCGTCGCTGTAGGTGACGGCGCCGTCGGTCAGGATGTTCGGCATCGCCGTCACGTGACCGGGGAAATAGGTGTTGTAGTTCAGTCCCTCCGGCACCTGGAAGCCTTCCGGCGCGTCGTGGAAGCCGGTGAGGAAGGCGAAGACGTAGTTCGGGCCGTCGGTCTCGCCGCCCGAGCCGCGCGCCTTGGCCATCAGCGACAGGTCGGGCGGCACCTTGCCGCCATTCGCCGCCGCCGCCGCCTTGTCGTTCGGGAACGGGTTGTGGAACCGGTCCGAGGGCAGCGCCGTGCGCTCGATCGGCTCGCCGGCGTCGTTGGTGTCGGCGACCTTGTATTCGGCGGCGATCGCCTTGACCTCGTCCTCGCTGAAGCCCAGGCCGCTGAGGTCGCGGAAGGACATCAGATGCATCGAGTGGCAGGTCGAGCAGACCTCCTTGTAGACCTGGAAGCCGCGCTGGGCCGCCGCCCGGTCGAAGGTGCCGAAGAAGCCGCCGAAGGACCAGTTCTGGGCCGGCGGCGCGGCCCCCTCCTCCGCGGCGCGGGCGGCCGGAAGCCCGGCGCCGAGGGCCAGCACCAGGGCCGCGGCGGTGACGGCGGATCTGCGCATGATCTTGTCGAGGAGCATGGTCACGCCTTCACCGTGTTCGTAGCGGCCGACGGCCCGAGGACGGATTCGCTGATGCTGCGCGGCAGCGGCAGCGGCCGTTCGATCTTGCCCAGGATCGGCAGGATCACCAGGAAGTGCAGGAAGTAGTAGGCCATGCCGACCTGGCCGATCACCACCGGCAGGCCTTCCGGCGGCTGCGACCCGGCGTAGCCGAGGCCGATCACCGACGCGACCAGCAGCCAGAAGCACCAGCGGTAGATCGGGCGGAACCGGGCGCTGCGCACCCGGCTGGTGTCGAGCCAGGGCAGCACGAACAGGATGGCGATGGCGCCGAACATGGCGATCACGCCCAGCAGCTTCGCCGGGATGCCGAACAGGCTGAAGGTGATCGAGCGCAGGATCGCGTAGAACGGCAGGAAGTACCATTCCGGCACGATATGCGCCGGCGTCTGCAGCGGGTTGGCCTGGATGTAGTTGTCCGCATGCCCCATCAGGTTCGGCGCGAAGAACACGATGAAGGCGTAGAAGATCAGGAACACGGCGATGCCGAAGCTGTCCTTGGCCGTGTAGTACGGGTGGAAGGGCAGCGTGTCCTGCGGACCCTTCGGGTCGATGCCCGACGGGTTGTTCGAGCCGGTGATGTGGAAGGCGCCGACATGGATGATGACGACGCCGAGGATCACGAAGGGCAGCAGGAAGTGCAGCGAGTAGAAGCGGTTCAGCGTCGGGTTGTCGACCGCGAAGCCGCCCCACAGCCAGGTGACGATGTTCTCGCCGACCAGCGGGATGGCCGAGAACAGGTTGGTGATGACGGTGGCGCCCCAGAAGCTCATCTGGCCCCAGGGCAGCACGTAGCCCATGAAGGCGGTGGCCATCATCAGGAGGAAGATCAGCACGCCGAAGATCCACACCAGCTCGCGCGGCGCCTTGTAGGAGCCGTAATACAGCCCGCGGAAGATGTGGATATAGACCGCGATGAAGAACATCGACGCGCCGTTGGCGTGGATGTAGCGCATCAGCCAGCCGTAATTGACGTCGCGCATGATGCGCTCGACCGACTGGAAGGCGAAGTCGACATGCGGCGTGTACTGCATCGACAGGAACAGGCCGGTCGCGATCATGATGACCAGCATCATCCCGGCGATGGCGCCGAAGTTCCAAAGATAGTTGAAGTTCCGCGGAGCCGGGTACTCGCCGTACTCCTTGTACATCATGGAGAAGATCGGCAGCCGCGAGTCGATCCAGCGGATCGTCGGGCTCCGGAAGGTCGACGGTTGGGCCGAGTCGTGGGCCATGGGGCAGTCTCCGGAACGAGCGGCTCAGCCGATCTTGATCTTGGTGTCGGCGGTGAAGGCGTAGGTCGGCACCTCCAGATTCGTCGGCGCCGGTCCCTGCCGGATGCGCCCGGAGGTGTCGTAGATCGACCCGTGGCAGGGGCAGAACCAGCCGCCGAACGGGCCGCGGTTCTCGCCCGGGTTCTGGCCCAGCGGGATGCAGCCGAGATGGGTGCAGACGCCGACGACCACCAGCCATTCCGGCTTCTGCACGCGCGCCGAATCGGGCTGTGGGTCCGGCAGCTGGTTGAGCGGCGTGTCCTCGGCGGCCTTGATCTGGTCCTCCGGCCGGTGGCGGATGAACACCGGCTTGCCGCGCCACTTCACCGTCAGGGACTGGCCGACCGCCACCGGCGCCAGGTCGACGTCGATCGTCGCCAGGGCCAGCACGTCCTTCGACGGGTTCATGCTGTCGATCAGGGGCCAGGCGACGCTGGCGACGCCGACCGCGCCCACGGCGCCGGTCAGGAGATAGAGGAAGTCGCGTCGGGTGCCCCCCTCCCCGGATGCGTGATCCCCGGTCGGCGTATGGCTCGGGCCAGGCGTGCCCTGGAGGGTGGTATCCGACATTGTTTCAACGGTCCTTCTTGGTCGACCTTATTCCCCCGCGCCTCCCCGAAACTGGCTGGCTTCGGCCCGGACGGCGACACGCAATCCGGGCAGGAGGCGGCTTCGGGTCTATACAATGCCATCCCGACCCTGGCAATTCGCTAAGAACCACCAGCGACGCAGCACCGCGGCCCGGCCTCAGTCACCATGCGCCTCGTCCTCTACGAACCGGATATCCCCCAGAACGCCGGCACCATGATGCGGCTGGCCGCGGCGCTCGGCGTCGCCGTCGACCTGATCGAGCCCTGCGGCTTCCTGGTCGACGACCGGCGGCTGCGCCGCGCGGCCATGGACTACGCGGATTTCCTCGATCTCACGCGCTGGACCAGCTGGCGGCGCTACGCCGGGACGGCCCATTCCGGGCGGCTGGTGCTGCTGACCACGAAGGCCGACCTGCCCTATACGGGCTTCGCCTTCGCCCCCGACGACCGGATCATGGTCGGGCGCGAGAGCGCCGGCGTGCCGGACGAGGTGCATGACGCGGCAGAT
Organism: Inquilinus limosus DSM 16000; assembly: GCF_000423185.1. GTDB lineage: Bacteria > Pseudomonadota > Alphaproteobacteria > DSM-16000 > Inquilinaceae > Inquilinus > Inquilinus limosus. The sequence continues at coordinate 13,835 of NZ_KE383989.1, forward strand.
GCGCGCATCGTCATCCCGCTGCGGCCGGAGGCGCGCTCGATCAACGTCGCGACGGCGGCGGCGATGGCGCTGGGCGAGGCGATTCGCCAGACCCGGGCCGGTTCCTGACCCCGCCCTGCGGCGCGGATGGACATTCCCGGGCCCCTCCCGCCCGTCCTATGGTGCCGGCGCTGCAACGAAGGTCCGCCGCATGAGCCCGACACCCGACCTGACCGACTCCCGCAAGGCCGAAGCCGCCGCCTGGTTCGCGACTCTGCGCGACCGGATCTGCGCCGCCTTCGAGGCGATCGAGGACGACTATGCCGGCCCGCCCGCGAGTCCCTGGGCCGACCGGCCGCCGGGCCGCTTCGAGCGCCGCGCCTGGGACCGGCCGGGCGGCGGCGGCGGGGTGATGTCGATCATGCGCGGCCGGGTGTTCGAGAAGGTCGGCGTCAACATCTCGACCGTCCACGGCGAGTTCTCGGAGGCGTTCCGAGCGCAGATCAAGGGTGCCGAAGGCGACGGAAGGTTCTGGGCCTCGGGCATCAGCCTGGTTGCGCATCTGCAGAGCCCGCTGGTGCCGGCGGTGCACATGAACACGCGGCGGATCGAGACCTCGGTCGGCTGGTTCGGCGGCGGCGCCGACCTGACCCCGATGGTGCCGGACGAAGCCGACACGGCCGAGTTCCACGCGGCGCTCCAGGCCGCCTGCGACCGGCACGATCCCGGCTACTACCCGCGCTTCAAGGAGTGGTGCGACAGATACTTCTTCCTGCCGCACCGCGACGAGCCGCGCGGCGTCGGCGGCATCTTCTACGACAATCTCGACAGCGGCGACTGGGACGCCGACTTCGCCTTCACCCGCGACGTCGGCCTGGCCTTCCTCGACGTCTATCCGCGCATCGTCCGCCGCCACATGGACCGGCCCTGGACCGAGGAGCAGCGGGCCCACCAGCTGCGGCGCCGCGGCCGCTACGTCGAGTTCAACCTGCTGTACGACCGCGGCACCACCTTCGGTCTGAAGACCGGCGGCAACACCGAGGCGATCCTGATGTCGCTGCCGCCGCTGGTGGCCTGGCCCTGAGCCTGCCGCAGCCCGGCGCTGCATATTTGCCGGGTGGACAGCGATCGAGGCCGGCGTGAACTCCCGCCCTTTGGACGGCAGTCCCAAGGGAGGCGCAGGGAATGGCGGTACAGGCTTCGGGCCCCATCGGTCTTCAGGCGGCGGAGCGGCGGCACGCCATCGCCGCGGCCACGATCGGCAACGGGCTCGAGTGGTTCGACTTCACGGTCTACGGCTTCTTCACCCCGATCATCGCCCGGCTGTTCTTCCCGGCCGGCGACGACCTGACCTCGATCCTGCTGACCGTCGGCACCTACGGCGTCGGCTTCTTCATGCGCCCGGTCGGCGCCGTGGTGCTGGGCATCTATGCCGACCGCGTCGGGCGCAAGGCGGCGCTGACCCTGACCATCCTCCTGATGGCGATCGGCACCGCCCTGCTGGGCTTCGCCCCGACCTATGCCCAGGCCGGGATCGTCGGGCCGCTGGTGATCGTGCTGGCGCGGCTGATCCAGGGCTTTTCCGCCGGCGGCGAGATCGGCGGCGCCACCGCCTTCCTGATCGAATACGCCCCGCCGCAGAAGCGCGGCTTCTACGCCAGCTGGCAGCAGACCAGCCAGGCCCTGGCCGTGGTGCTGGGCGGCGTCTGCGGCACCATCGTCACCCAGGCGCTGGACCCGGCCGCGATCGACAGCTGGGGCTGGCGCGTGCCGTTCCTGTTCGGCCTCCTGATCGGGCCGGTCGGCTTCTACATCCGCGCCCGGATCGACGAGACTCCGGTCTTCACCGACAGCCACACCCGCAAGAGCGAGTCGCCGCTGCGCGACGCCCTGGCCGAGCATCCGCGCGGCATCGCCTCCGGCTTCGGCGTCACCATCCTGTGGACGGTCTGCACCTATGTGCTGCTGTTCTACATGCCGACCTATGCCGTGAAGCAGCTCGGCATTCCGCTGGCCGACGCCTTCATCGCCACCACGATCGGCGGCGTGGTGCTGATGGCGGGCTGCCCCTTCGCCGGCGCGTTCTCCGACCGGATCGGCCGCAAGCGGCTCCTGCTCACCGCCGCGGTCGCCATCGGCGTGCTGGTCTGGCCGCTCTTCGCCTGGGTCAACGCCTCCCCGACCCTCGCCGTGCTGGCGACGGTCCAGGCCGTCCTCGGCCTGCTGCTGGCGGCCTTCACCGGGCCGGCCCCCGCCCTCCTGGCCGAGCAGTTCCCGGCCGGGCTGCGCTCGACCGGGCTGTCGCTGGCCTACAACTTCGCGGTCACCATCTTCGGCGGCTTCGCGGCGCTGATCGTCACCCTGCTGATCGAGGAGACCGGCAGCAAGCTGGCGCCGAGCTTCTACGTGATCGCGGCCGCCCTGGTCAGCGCCCTCACCCTCGCCACCATGCGCGACCGCACCGGCAAGCCGATCGACTGAGGCTGTCGGATCGCCGCGCCCTCATCCGTCCTCTGGTCGAATCCGGCGTGCGAGGCGCCGAAATCGACAGGAGGACGAGATGAGAAAAGTCGTCGCCGCCACGTTCCTGAGCCTGGACGGCGTGATGCAGGCCCCGGGCGGGCCGGAGGAGGACCCGACCGGCGGCTTCGCGTTCGGCGGCTGGGTGTTCCCGCACTGGGACGAGGCCACGGGCCAGGCGATCGACGAGACCTTCGGCGCGCCCTTCGACCTGCTGCTCGGCCGCAAGACCTACGAGATCTTCGCCGCCTACTGGCCGTATGTCGGCGAGGACGATTCGATCGGCAAGGTGTTCAACCGGGTCACCAAATACGTCGCCACGAGATCGGCCACGCCGCTGACCTGGCGGAACTCCGTGGCCCTGCACGGCGATGCGGCGGATGCGGTGGCCGAGCTGAAGCGGCAGGACGGGCCGACCCTGCTGCTGCAGGGCAGCAGCGGCCTGATCCAGTCGCTGCTGGCGCGCGACCTGATCGACGAGTTCCGCCTGATGACCTTCCCGATCGTGCTGGGCAAGGGCAAGCGCCTGTTCGGCCCGGGCGCCATCCCGATCGGGCTGAAGCTGGTCGGCAGCAAGGCCTCGACCACCGGGGTGGTGATGAGCACCTATGTCCGCGCCGGCGAGGTGGCGGCCGGATCCTTCGCCCAGGCCGAGCCGAGCGAGGCCGAGCTCGCCCGACGCGAGCGGATGAAGCGGGAAGGCTGAGACAGGCGCCGGTCGCTTTCACATGACCTCTCCCGGGGCGGGAGAGGTCGGGCTCGCGTAGCGAGACCGGGTGAGGGCTGGCACAGGCTTCGACAAAAAGCCCCTCACCCGGAGCCGCTTCGCGTCTCCGACCTCTCCCGCAAGCGGGAGAGGCGACAACTCGGCGCCTGCTGCGATCGCTCTTGCGTGATCTTGCCCGACTCTACGCCGGCAAGGCCCCCGAGCGCTTGGCGGTCCAGGTCGCGACGTAGTCCATCAGCGCCGGCGACAGGCAGTCATAGGGCGGCAGCCCGAGCTCCTTGAGCCGGGCCCGGATGCCCTCCATCCGGCTGGGATCGACGCCCGATTCGATGATCGAGGAGACAAAGGCGGCGAAGGTCGGCTCGGCATAACCGTCGTGGTCGAACCGTTCGGGATGGATGAAGGACAGGCCCTTGAATGGGTGGTCGCGCTCCACCGGTCCGTACAGATGGACGCCGCACTGCTTGCAGGCGTGCCGCTGGATCAGGGCGCTCGGATCGACCACCGCGAGCTTGTCGCCGTTCTCCAGCACCGTCACCTTGTCGCTCGGCACCACCGCGACGACGGAGAAGGCGGCGCCCTGCGGCTTCCAGCATTTGGTGCAGCCGCAGGCGTGGTTGTGGGCGACGTCGCCTTCGATGCGCACCTTGACGGGACGGTCGGTGCACAGGCAGGTCAGCGTGCCGCCCTGGAAGCTGCCGGACCCGCGGCGCACGCCGCCGTCGACGACCGGGTGTATCGACACTTGGCCGTTCATCGCGTTTCTCCCCTTGAGGTTCGTTGACCCGGATGGTCGTTCCGACGGAAGTGTCCGACATGTGCGGCGGAATCTCTATTGGACCCTGGGACGAGAAATGGTGCCGGGATCGGGAGTCAGCCCAGCCGGCCAGACAATCGGGTCAAGGAATATTCACCTACCACTGTCACGCCCGGGCTTGACCCACGGGTGTCCGGTTAAGGATGGACAACAACCGGCGGAAGAATTTCAGAGCTCAAGCCTCAATTTATAACTGTCATGCTCGGGCTTGACCCGAGCATCCAGGAATGTCGATGCCGCTCTGGGTGGCCCTGGGTTGCCGGGTCAAGCCCGGCGATGACAATAGAAATTGAGCCCTACTCCTCTTTCGCACCCTGAAAACCCTCAACCGGACACCCGTGGGCTTGACCCGGGCATCCAGAAGGTCTCGACATCCTCTGGATTGCCGTCCTCGGGCTTGACCCGAGGACCGCCCGGCAATGACAAAAAGCAAAGAGCCCAGCGTTGTTCAGCCTCCACCCGATCGCCCTGCCAGCCCAGCCCGAGGAGTGCCATGTTCGATCCCGTTGAGCGCCGCCCGATCGGCCGTACCTCGCTGCGCGTGTCCCGCCTCGGCATCGGCGGCGGCAGCCTGTTCAGCTCGATCGGCGACGCCGCGGTGGCGGCCCTGGTCGACCACTGCTGGGAGCGCGGCCTGCGCCATTTCGACACCGCCGCCCTCTATGCCGGCGGGGTCAGCGAGGAGCGGTTCGGCACGGCGCTGGCGGACCGGCCGCGCGACGAGCACGTCCTGTCGACCAAGGCCGGCCGCACCACCGAGGACGGCGAGAACCGCTTCGACTACACGCGGGACGGCTTCCTGCGCTCGATCGACCGCAGCCTGACCCGGCTGAAGCGTGACCGGCTGGACATCGTCTTCATCCACGACGTCACCCCCGACCTGCTCGGCGACGCCTACGACGCCCGCTTCGCCGAGGCGATGGACGGCGCCTACCCGGCGCTGGCGGAGCTGCGGAGCCAGGGCGTGGTCGGCGCCGTCGGCGTCGGGGTCGGCAGCTGGCAGGTCTGCCGGCGCTTCGCCGAGGCCGGCGATTTCGACTGCATGATGCTGGCCGGCGGCTACACCCTGCTGAAGCAGGATTCGGTGCCGTTCCTCGATCAATGCTTGGCGCGCGGCATCTCGGTGCTGCTGGCGGCGCCGTTCAACACCGGCATCCTGGCGACCGGCGCGGTCGAGGGCGCCCGCTACCAGTACAGGCCGGCCCCGCCCGAGATCCTGGAGCGCACGCGGCGGATCGAGGCGGTGTGCCGCCGCCACGACGTGCCGCTGCCGGCGGCGGCGCTGCAGTTCCCGCTGCGCCACCCGGCCGTGGCCAGCGTCGTCGTCGGCCACCAGTCGGCGGAGGAGGTCGACCGCAACATGGCCCTGCTGCGGCGGGAGATTCCGGACGCCTTCTGGGCCGAGCTGGCGGCGGAGGGGGTGGCAGCCGTCCAGCCGACGCCGTGACGATCCCGGGGCGGGACGGCTCTGCCCCACAGCCATGTTGTTGCAGGCGAGCGCGACTCGCTTCGAAGCGCCCCTCCATCCGGCACGCGCCGGAGCATCTCACCCGTTCCAGGCGAGGCCGATCGCGGCGTTCTCCTCCCGCGAGCCGAGCCAGTATCCATAGTCGGCGACATGCCCGGGAAACGCCGCCATCTCGGCAGGGCTTGCCGGCCGCGGCGTGTCGCCGATCGCGGGGGAACCGATGGTTGCGAAAAACCGGCTCATCCGGACGGTCGTGACCGTCAGGAGATCCGCGGAAGCGGAGCCGGCGTTCCGGATGGCGTGCCGGACATTCGGCGCCACATATCCGGCCTCGTCGGGATCCAGCCTCAGCCAGCCTCCGCCGGGGCCGTCCCGATAGAGGTCGAGCGTGCCGCTGATGATGAAGACGCACTCCGGATCGGCATGGCCGTGAAGCGGCACGGTCCACCCCGGCGCCACGGACTCACGAAGCAGCACCAGATCGTCGTCGCCGCCTCCCAGCCGGGCGAGCACCTCGACCCGGGCCCCGAGCGCATCCCACCGCTCCGGTTCCCTGATGGCGGGCGGCGGGGCGGGCTGATCGGGTTCGGCCGAACGCAGCAGGCGGACCCCGAAGGCCGGCGCGGCCTCCACGAGACGCTGCCGATCCGCATCCGTCATCGCGCGCGGTTCGGCATAGGGCGAAACCTCCGAGCCCGCGGCCGCGACGAACCTGTCGAACCAGGCCGGCACGCACAGCAGGAACTCCCGCGCGGCTGCAGCGGAGTCATTGAACAGCCGGTGCGGGCGTTTCGGCGGAAGCACGCGGAGCTCGCCCGGGCCGAGAATCGTGCTGCGCCCCTCCGTCTCCACGCCGAGGGCGCCCGACAGCACATAGGAGACCTCGGTCTCCCGGTCGTGGCTGTGAGGCGGCGTCGAGCTGCCCGCCGGCTTGACGACGTGCAGGACGGCGAAGGCTCCGCCCGTCTCCGCCCCCGGGACCAGCACCGTCATCGTGTTTCCGCCGAACGCATAAGCCTTCGTCATGATCACACCCTCGCGGCTCGGTCCTCGCGAACGCGGTCGGATAAGGGAGACACCATTGTCAGCCGTGGCCGGTCGGGGCTGCGGCCCGGTCCGAAATCCCGAGCAGCGAGTTGATCTGGCCGATGATGTTGCGCGGATCGGGCGGCTTCGGGCAGACCGGCACATCCGCATAGATCCGCGAGAGATCCTGCGCGCTCTCGCCCGTGACGAAGACGAAGGGGATCTTCCGGGCCGCCAGTTCGGCGGCCACCGGATAGCTTCGCTCGCCATGGGCGAGCATGAGGTCGAGGAGGGCGAGGTCCGGCGGTCCGCCGGCGATGAGCCCGAGCGCCTCCGATACCGAGGCTGTCGGGCCCATCACGTCGAAGCCGGCCTGCTGAACGATGCTCGCCATCATCGCAGCAACAAAGAAGTCGTCCTCCACGATGAGGATCGATTTCGCCTCTCCATCGATCGACATCGCTCCCCCGCCCATAAGGCATGTATCGGCAGAAACGTCATACGATGAGATTGGTTCCTATGCTTCGGCTCGCCCCGCTTTTACCTCGCATCAGGAAATAATTCTTTTGCCCCCCCGACCCGATCGCGAAGATCTGCGATCGCCGTTCGGATACGGTCGGGCCCTGCCGGAGCGCTCGCCCGCATGACGGCGAACCATTGGCCCTGTCATTTCTATAGCCGGGCGCGCGACTTGGCACGACGGGCACATGCTTCGGCAGGTCGCCGATGGTCGGAGAGGGCGGCGAGGGGAAGTTCAGGGCCTGCCGATGGTGGCCTGCTCGATCCACTCGTTGCCGAACACGGCGCCCCACACGAATCTTTCGGTTTGTGGAGATAACCCCTGTCTCCTCGCCAGCTTCGGCCGAATGTCGAGAAGGAAGTTTCGGTCAAGAAAGCGACTCATGGGGGACTGAGGCTCCAGCAATTTGTCGAACGCCGTCAGGAAGGCCTTGTGCCCGAATTTGGCAGGCATCGAAGGCATGAACGCGCTCTTGGCCCGATACACCATCGTGGCCGGGACGTGCTGCGCCAGCGCCGCCTTCAAGACCCATTTCGGTTCCTTCTCGCATCCGACCCAATCGGCTGAGGCGAGCGCGACATGGATCATCTCTGGCAGAAGGAAGGGGTAGACGATATCCAATGACGTTCCGTTGAACAGCGATCGTGCTTTTTGCGCGGCAACCGAGGCACAGAGCTGCGCGAGGTCGAAGGCCAGCAGTTGTGGCCAGGGATCAGGTGAAGACATATAGGACAGCCACTGGGCCAGATGCCGCTCAATGGCATGAATGCTTTCCTTTGATGGATGATAGGCAATACCAAGCAGTGCATTCTGGGCAAAAGTGGCAAACGGGTACTGCCATTGGCTGGTTCGGCGAAGGAGCCTCAGCCAATACTCAAGCTTGCTGTCATGTCTCCACGCCCGAATTTCCTGATACGCCCTGGCACCGAGCTTCCGACCCCAAGCTGGGACCGAATGGAGACGCTGCCACTGCGCGACCTTGCCGAAGAGCCCGAAGTCACCGTCTGCTCCGATCCCGTCGAGAACGACACCACCGGCAGCACACTGCGAAATGACGGCACGGACCAATGTGCACGTCGGAACTGCCGAGGGATCGGAGAAGAGGGTTCGATAGTAGAGACCGGCATGCTGCAGCACATCCGCGACGTCGGAGCCGTCAGGAGCCTCTTCTACCCGCACGAATCTCAGCCCCAGATGCCGGGCCATTTGTTCGGCGAGCATCGACTCCGGGTCATTCGGACCGAAACTGTAGTTGACGAGCGTGACGTCCTTCAGCCCGACGGCGGATGCTCTGGCTGCGAGGAGCCCCGAGTCGACCCCGCCGCTGAACAGGATCGTGACCGGACGCCCCGCGCAGTTCTCGAGCAGGACGCGATCGAGCGCCGATATGACTGTCGAGACCTGCTGGTCGATGTTGGGGGACGGTGAGACCCTGGGCGATGGCTTCAGGGCGGATTGCTCGCGGATCGTCAGCGCACCGGAGATGGAAACGGTTGTGGTCGTCCCCGGAATGAATCTGCGGATGGCCTTCCAGGGGCTGAGAGGAGGAACAACTGCGCCGAACTGGAGATACGAATAGACGGCGGTTTCGTCCAGCTCGTCGCCAGGCGCATACAGAGCCCGCAGGTCATCGCTTGTCCGGACGAAGTCGTCCTCCGTCCGGTAATACAACTGATCCGTCGCAGCCAGCGGAACCGACACCTCCGCCCTGTCCTGCTTCCCATGCAGCCCAAAACTCTTCGCGAAGACATTGCGGCCCGCCGCCCGGACAGTTTTCCCACCAAGATCTAAATCGTCGGGCACAACAGCCGAAACTTGAGTCATCCCATAAACTCCGGACATATCTATTTATTTAGATCGGACAATTATTTCGATCCTCTCTTATTTTACACATAACTGCAAAGCTGAAGCCTTGTACGAAAGAATATGGGGCGCTACCCAATACCGGTGAGCCTATGAAGGGATCGTCATTGCGAGCGCAGCGAAGCAATCCAGGGCCTCAAGAGCGGAGGGATGGATTGCTTCGTCGGCTTCGCCTCCTCGCAATGACGGTTCTTTCGCAGGAGAGTCCGATCATGGGGGCGTCGGTATAAGAGGCGCACTCGCCTCTCGAGACGCGACTCGATGGCTAAGGGCGGCTCGGAGGAACGGAGTCGCAACCAGGGCTACCGAGGGATTCGGCAAGGACACGCGGCTGCTGAAGCTGATCCTGGCGGTCTGTCAGGCAGTCAATATCTCGATGATCTGAGGGGCACTGAGGTTGCAGCCGTACAAAGAGCCCCGCAGCGGTTCGAAGGCGGAGTACATCCGCCGATAGATTTCGGTTGTAGGCCTGCGCGCATCAAGATCACGTTCCTTGAAGCGAGCAAACCGGCCTATATCCTTTATCAATTGACGACAGGTGCTCAGGTGCTCTGATTCCCTATTCGAATCAAAGCCGAAAAACTTGATGTCCCTGACAAGATGCGGCGCTTTCGCCCTGATGCTGGCCTTGTCCTCCTCTGACAGTCCCTCATACGAGGCCTCAATGAGACACCACATATCCAGAATCTGAACAAGCTCCTCGACACGTTCTTTTTGATCTTCATACCCCCGGAAGAGATCAGGATATTGCCGCACCAATCGCCAGTACTCACCATCATTCAATGATGCCCCAACAATATTCGGATCTATTTTTCCAGATATATTTAGCTTCGCATATACCTCGCAGAGCATCGCCAATATCAGCCTTTCTCCGTCACTCAATTCCATGGCAATGCCTCCCGTCTTTTTTACATCTCGTCACCTGCGTCGATGTGTCCGGTTGGCTCGATTCGGGAATGGCACCTCTCCAGCCTGATCATCCGAAAGCGCCACGCGAAAACCCCTGCGCCGGGCTGGAGATGGATCGACCGTCTGGGGCTGCCCTTCTCGAGAGCAGCCCCAGCCCATCCCCGTGCTGCGGGCTGGTCGCTGGATCTCCAATAGCTTGGCCGACATCCCCTGGGTCGCTCCCCACCGCAGCAGCACTGTAATCTGAGTTAGTCGGTGGGAACTATTGCCCGAGAGAGGTAGAGGTCGCCCCCGAAGGCGGATCGCGCGAGCCGCGCCGACGAAGAGTGCCTGCCCGGTTATGGCCGGCTGTGGAGCTCCAGGGGGCCGGGCCTTGCGAGACAGGTGATGCGGTAGCCTGCGCCTGTTCGTGCCCGGCCCCTCACCGTCATCGCGAGGCGCACAGCGCCGTGGCGATCCAGCCTGCCGCCGCCGCGCCGGCCCGGCCCGTCGGGTTAACGCAATGTTCATTGCTTAACTCCAGGCGCCTCGTTCATGATATGTTCCATGCAGGAAGTGCCGCCCGATCTCGACATCCAGGCGTACTGCCGCGGCCTCGCGCTGCAGCAGGTCGAGATGCTCTCGCGTCTCGCCGAGATCGGCATGCGGCTGGCCGAAGGCGCCGGCGCCCGCGCCCTCGCCGCCCAGGCCGCGGCTCAGGCGGCTGCGGAAGCGCCGGCCCCGGCGGAAGCGCCGGCGTCGGCCGGACAGGATCCCGGCCTGGACTTCGCCCGCTACGCCCATCTGGTGCGCCAGACCCTGGCCCAGCGCGCCCGCGCCGCCAAGGATCTCTGCGCCGAGGACAAGGCCCGCACCGCCACGCAGGAGGCCGGCCGCCAGCCCCGCCGCATCCGCCACCGCAACGAGGTCTGGAACGTCCTCGACTGCATGATCAGCGACGAGGTCGAAGACAAAGGCCGTGCCAGGGCCCTGCAGGCCGAGCTCGCGGAGCGGGTCGAGCTCCTCTACGAGGATCAGGAGGTCCGGGTCGAGGACCGGCCGGTCGGCGCGGTGATGGCCGGGCTGGCCTGCGGCCTCGGCCTGTCCGAGGAGTGGCGCCGCTGGTCCGCCGCCTGGCCCGCCGAGCCGCGCCCGGCCCGGCCGTCCGGCAGCCCGGCCGCGATCGCGGCCGAACGGGCCCGGCGCCGCAAGCTGGTCGCCGCCATGGTCGGCCGGGCCATCGCCCAGGTCTCCGACCCCGCCCGCATCCCCGGCCTCGAGGCCGGGCTCGCCGTCCGGCTGCAGGAGCCCGACGCGGTCGAGCTGCTCGACACCGAGAGCTCCGCCATCGCCATGGTCCGCCTCTGCCGCTCCCTCGGCATCGATCCCGACTTCGACGACACCGGGTGATGGGCCGGCCTCCTACGATGCGGCCGCGGTGTGCTCCGTGATCGCGCCGACGATGACGTCCCAGTCGGCCGGATGCAGCTCGTGCCCGCCGCCTTCGATGCGGACCAGCCTCGCGCCCGGCACGACGGTGGCGAAGGCGGCGCCGTGCTCGACCGGGAAGATCGGGTCCGCCGTGCCGTGGATGACCAGCAGCGGCGCCCGCAGCTCGCCCAGCCGCCCCCGCCATCGGTCGCTGCCCTTCAGCATGAAGTGGTTGGTGGCGCTGGCGAAGCTGCGCGCCCGGTCGTGGTCGCGCTCGATCAGCCGGCGGGCCGCGGCCGGGTCATGCGGATGCGCGGTGCCGGCGATCGCGCGGACATCCCGGAGCACGAAGTCGATCACCTGCGACCGGTCGGTCCAATCGACCGATTCGCCGGTCGCGGCGTGCTCCAGATAGGCCGCGGTGGTCTGCGGCAGATGCGAGGTGTCGGTGCCGACCGGCGAGGTGCTGATCGCGGTCAGCGAGGCCACCCGGCCCGGATGCGCCAGCGCCGCGATCTGCGCGATCATGCCGCCGAGCGACATGCCGACGAGATGGGCCCGGCCCAGCCCGTAGCCGTCGAGCACGCGGATGGCGTCGTCGGCCATGTCGTCGAAGCCGTAGTCCGGCTCGCCCGGCGGGGTGGTGGTCGACAGGCCGGTGTCGCGGTTGTCGTAGCGGATCACATAGCGGCCCCGCGCCGCGAGGCGCCGGCAGAAATCCTCCGGCCACCACAGCATCGAAGCCATGGCGCCCATGATCAGCAGCACCGGCGGGTGCGCGGGGTCGCCGAAGGCCTCGGTCGCGATCTCCACGCCGTCAGCCCTGACCGTCTTCTCGTTCATCCCGATCCTCCCTTCTTCGCTTTTCCCGGCCCGGGGGGCGACCTCGGGGGTCTTCCGTTGAAGAAGAGTAGCACTCGATTTTCATTGTCATCGCCGGGCTTGACCCGGCGATCCAGGGGCCACCCAGCGCGGCATCGACATTTCTGGATGCCCGGGTCAAGCCCGGGCATGACAGCATAAAGAGCGACATCCAGCTGCGAGACCGATGGACAGTCGTCAGCCGGCCTGAGCCTCCGCCAATGCCCTCAGCCGGTCCAGGCTCTCCTCCCGGCCGGGGCGCAGGCCCTGGTCGATCCACCAGCGCTCGACCTCGGCCAGCGCCCGGCCGACCGCGGGGCCGGAGAGGCCGAGCGCGACCACGTCGCGGCCGCGCACCGGCAGGGTCGGCACCGGCTCCTTCTCCAGCGCCGCCAAGGCCCGCTTGAGGCTCCAGCGCTTCGGCGCCGCCGCCCAGGCCAGGCGCAGCCGGTCGCGGCCGCCGGCGCGGCCGTGCCGGTACAGCAGCAGCCGCACCCCGACCTCGTCCGGCGCCTTGTCCGGAACGCTCTCCCGCAGCCCGACCAGCCGGTCGCGCTCGTCATTCGACAGCCGGAGCCGCGCCGCCACCGCCGCCGCGTCGCCGCGCAGCAGCGCCGCCAGGCGCAGCAGCGAGTCGGAGGCCGGGGCCACCTGCACCAGCCCCTGCAGCCGGGCGATGTCGCCATCCTCGCCGATCACGTGCCGGGCGATGCCGGCCTCGACCATCGCCCGCCACACCGGCACCGGGTCCGGCGCGGCCAGCAGCTTCAAGAGCTCGGTCCGCACCCGCTCGCCCGACAGCCGGTCGAGGCTGCCGGCGGCGGCGGCGCAGGCGGCCAGCGCCGTCGGATCCAGCTCGCCGCGTCCGTAATGGGCGTGGAAGCGGAAGAAGCGCAGGATGCGCAGCGCGTCCTCGGCGATGCGCTGCGCCGGGTCGCCGACGAAGCGGACCCGGCCGGCCAGGGCGTCCGCCACCCCGCCGAAATAGTCGTGCACCACGCCCTCGGGATCGGCCGACAGCGCGTTCATGGTGAAGTCGCGCCGCGCCGCATCGGCCCGCCAGTCGGCGGTGAACTCGACGACGGCGCGGCGGCCGTCGGTCTCGACATCGACCCTGAGCGTCGTGACCTCGAAGCTCTTGCCGCCGGAGCGGGCGGTGACGGTGCCGTGCTCGAGCCCGGTCGGAATGACGCCGAGCCCGGCGTTGCGCAGCGCCACCATCACCGCCTGCGGCTTCAGCGGCGTGGCGATGTCGACATCCGCGGCGTCGCGGCCGAGCAGCGCGTTGCGCACGCAGCCGCCGACGAAGCGCGGGTCGAAGCCCGGGATCGACAGCGCGTCGATCACCGCCCGGGCGGCGGCATCGGTGGCCCAGCCGGGCAGCGGCGACAGGCGGTGGAAAGCCCCCATCTCTCACCCTCCCTGTGCCCTGCGCCGTCGTCCCAGGCCGGCAGGGCAGGAGAGCGGCGCAGCGCGATGCGGCACATCGGGTAAGCCGTTCGACGCACCCTGCCGGCCTGGGACGACGGCCCGGAGGGTCGCCTTACGGCGGCCGCCTGCGGGCGCGGGCCGCTCGACCGTAGTGCCGCTACGCTCTTCGCGTCCCGCCCCCGCATCCGACTCGCCGCAAGGCGACGCAGGGCGCAGGGAGGGTGAGAGATGGGGGCTACTTGTCATTCGGCGGTCCCGAGCAAGACGTCGCGCAGGTTGCGCAGGATGCCGGCGGTCACGCCCCAGACATAGCGGTCGCGATAGGGGAAGGCGTAGTATTGCCGCTCCACCCCCTGCACGGTGATGCGGTGCAGCTTCGGGTTGTTCGGCGCCAGGATGAAGGCCAGCGGCACCTCGAAGATCTCCGCCACCTCGAACGGGTCGGGCGCGGTCTCCAGGGGCGGCGTCAGGAGGCCGACGAAGGGCTGGATCTCGAAGCCGGTGCGGCTGGCATAGGTGTCGAGCCGGCCGACGATCTCCACCTTCGCGCGCGGCAGGCCGATCTCCTCCTCCGTCTCGCGCAGCGCCGCGGCCAGCGGGTCGGGGTCGTCCGCGTCGACCCCGCCGCCGGGGAAGGCGATCTGGCCGGCATGGGCGGTCAGGTGCGGCGTGCGCAGGGTCAGGAGGATGGCGTCGCCCTCCGGCCGCCGGACGATCGGCACCAGCACCGCCGCCGGCCGCAGCACCGGCATCGGCGTCAGGTCCGGGTTCAGGTCGTGGTCGCCGCGCGAGAGGCGCGGCCGGTAGCGCCGCAGCCGCTCCAGATCGGCCACGGCCGAGGGGGACCCGGCGGTCACGCCTGGTCCAGCGGGAAGAATGTCCGGTGGCTCCATACCCCCATCCGGCCGTCATGGCTGACGGCGATCTCGGCCAGCTCGTAGAAGACCGGGCGGGACAGCAGCGCGTCGAGCCCGTTCACCACCCGGATATAGGGCGACGGCTCGCCGGTGTCAGGCGCGAAGGTGACGCGGATCGGATGCTCCGGCCCGGCCTCGCAGAGCTGGTCGAGATTGGTGCGGAAGGTCAGGACCTGGTCCTCGCCGGCCCCCGTCCGCTCCACCGCCACGGCGACGAAGGGCGCGTCGTCGACCGTGATCCGCCCCCGCTCCGCCGGCGTGATCAGCCAGAAGTCGCCGGCCTCGTCGCGCCGCAGCACGGTGGCGAACAGCTTGACCAGGGCCAGGCGGCGGATCGGGCCGCCATTGTGGTACCAGGTGCCGTCGCGGGCGATGCGGATGTCGTAGGCCTCGTCCTCCGCAGCCATTTCCGTGGAAGGGGGCCCGCGCCGGGCGGCCGCCAGGGCCGCCTGCGCCGCACCTGCGTCAGACTGCGCCTGGGCCGGTTGCGTTTTCTTGGACTCGTCGTCGCTCAATTCCGCCATACTCTTGAAATAGATCCGTCAGTTCACTGGCAGAGCGGTGCGCCGATGCAAACGACCGTTTCGACCTCGACCGAGCTCGACACCCCGGCCACGCCCGGCGATATCGATGCGGCCGTGGAACGGCTGGCCGCCGTCCGCAGCATGATCGGCCGGGTCATCTTCGGCCAGCAAGACGTGATCGACCAGAGCCTCGTCACCATCCTCGCCGGCGGCCATGTCCTCTTGGTCGGCCTGCCCGGCCTGGCCAAGACCCGGCTGGTCGAGACGCTGGGCACCGTGCTGGGCCTCGAGGAGCGGCGGGTGCAGTGCACGCCCGACCTGATGCCGGCCGACATCCTCGGCTCCGAGGTGCTGGAGGAGAGCGAGACCGGCCGCCGCAGCTTCCGCTTCATCCCCGGCCCGGTGTTCTGCCAGCTGCTGATGGCCGACGAGATCAACCGCGCCAGCCCGCGCACCCAATCGGCGCTGCTGCAGGCGATGCAGGAGCACCGGGTGTCGATCGCCGGCCGCTACCTGCCGCTGCCCGAGCCGTTCCACGTGCTGGCCACCCAGAACCCGCTGGAGCAGGAGGGCACCTATCCCCTGCCCGAGGCGCAGCTGGACCGCTTCCTGATGCAGGTCGATGTCGGCTATCCCGACCTGGCGTCGGAGCGGCGGATGCTGCTGGCCACCACCGGCGTCGCCGAGGCCGACATCGAGGCGGTGATGAGCCCCGATTCCCTGCAGCGGGTCCAGCGCCTGGTCCGCCGCCTGCCGGTCGGCGAGACGGTGCTGGAGGCGATCCTGTCCCTGGTCCGCGCCGCCCGCCCGGATTCGACCGACCTGCCCGAGGTGCAGCGCATGGTCGGCTGGGGCCCCGGCCCGCGCGCCAGCCAGTCGCTGATGCTGGCCTGCCGCGCCCGCGCCCTCCTGACCGGCCGGCCGTCGCCCTCGATCGACGACGTCGCCGCGCTGGCCCGCCCGATCCTGCAGCATCGCATGGCCCTGACCTTCGCCGCCCGGGCCGACGGCGCGACCATCGCCGACGTGGTCGAGCGGCTGGTCGCACGCCTGGGCTGAGGCCGAGGTGGCGGCCGGTTCCTCACCTTTGACCGGCGCTGCGCGCCGCAAGGCGGCCGATGCGCTGGCGGCGACGCTGCCGCCGCTGCTGATCGCCGCCGACCGCGTCGCCTCCACCGTCGCCCAGGGCGTGCACGGCCGCCGCCGGGTCGGCGTCGGCGAGAGCTTCTGGCAGTTCCGCCGCTACCAGGCGGGCGAGCCGGTCGGCCGGATCGACTGGCGCCAGTCGGGCAAGTCCGAGGGGCTGTTCCAGCGCGAGACCGAATGGGCTGCGGTGCAGACCGCCTGGCTGTGGCGCGACGCCTCGCCGTCGATGGACTACCGCTCCGACCGGTCGCTGCCGACCAAGCGCGAGCGCGCCGAGGTGCTGCTGCTGGCCCTGGCCTCGCTCTTGAACCGGGCCGGGGAGCGGGTGGCGCTGATCGGCGGCGACAGCCCGCCGGCGACCGGCCGCGCCAGCCTGCTGCGCCTGGCCGCGTCCCTGGACCGGGCCGCCGGCGACGATTCCAGCAAGGCGGTGCCGTGGGAGCTGCGGGTGCCGCGGCACGCCGCCATGGTGCTGTTCGGCGACTGCCTGGCCCCGCTCGACGAATTCGGCGAATCCGTCGCCGCCTATGCCGCGCGCGGCGTGCGCGGCCACATCCTGCAGATCCTCGACCCCGCGGAGGCGACGCTGCCCTTCGAGGGCCGCATCCGCTTCGAGGGCATCGAGGAGGTCGAATCGGCGCTGATCCCGCGCGTCCGGTCGGTCCGCGACGCCTATCGCGAGCGCCTGGCCCAGCACCAGGACGGGCTGGCGGCGATCGCCCGCCGGGCCGGCTGGAGCTTCGCCGTCCACCGCACCGACCGTTCGCCCGAGGCGGCCCTGCTGAGCCTGTGGGGCGTCATGTCCGGCGCCGCCACCGGTAGGGCCAGATGGTGACGCTCGGCGGCCTCGTCTTCCTGGCGCCCGCCATCCTGGCGGCGCTGATCCTGCTGCCGGTGATCTACTGGCTGCTGCGGGTCACGCCGCCGGCGCCGCGGCGGCTGAGCTTCCCGGCGATCCGCCTTCTCCTCGGCCTGCAGACTCAGGAGGAGACGCCGGAGCGGATGCCCTGGTGGCTGATGGTGCTGCGCCTGCTTCTGGCCGCGCTGATCATCGTCGCCTTGGCGCATCCGGTGCTGAACCCCGGCGCGGCGCTGCCCGGCAGCGGGCCGGTGCTGCTGGTGGTCGACAACGGCTGGGCCGCGGGCAAGGGCTGGCCGCAGCGCCAGGAGGCCCTGCGCACCGCCGTCGACAAGGCGGAGCGGGCGGGCCGCGACGTGGTGCTGCTGGCCACCGCGCCGACCGCCCCGGGCGAGCCGGTGGCGGCGAGCCGGCTGCTGCGCCCGGGCGAGGCGCGCGGCATGATCGACAATCTGGCGCCCAGCCCCTGGCCGACCGACCGGGCCGCGGCGCTGAAGGCGCTCGACTCGCTGCGCCTCTCCGGCTCGGCCCATGTCGTCTGGGCCAGCGACGGCATCACCACCGAGAAGGACGCGGCCGGGGTGCGCGACTTCGCCGCCCGGCTGCAGCGCTTCGGCGGGCTGGAGGTGCTGCTGCCGCAGGCCTTCGACCTGGCGCATCTGGTCGGCACCCCGCAGGTGGCCGACACCGCCCTGACCGTGCCGGTCCGGCGCGCCGTGGCCACGGGCGACGCGCCGCTGGTGCTGCGTGCGGTGGCGGAGGACGGCCGTCCGCTGGCGCGCAGCGAGATCCGCTTCGCCGCAGGGCAGCGCCAGGCCGAGGCCCGGTTCGAGCTGCCGTCGACCGCACGCAACGCCATCGCCGCGGTGTCGATCGAGGGCGAGACCACGGCCGGCGCCACGGTGCTGGTCGACGAACGTTGGCGCCGCCGGCCGGTCGGCCTGGCCGCGCCGCAGGACACCGCCCGGGCCCAGCCGCTGCTGACCGAGAGCTACTACCTGCAGCGGGCGCTGGAGCCCTTCGCCGAGATCCGCCGCGGCAGCGTCGCCGACCTCCTGGGCGGCACCCAGCCGACCGATCGGCTGGCCGCGCTGCTGCTGCCGGACGGCACCCTGTCCTCCGAGGCCGACCGCCAGGCGGTGGAGCGCTGGATGGAGGGCGGCGGCGCCCTGATCCGCTTCGCCGGGCCGATCCTGGCGGCCAATCCGGACCCGCTGGTGCCGGTGCCGCTGCGCTTCGGCGACCGCACCCTGTCCGGCGCCATGTCCTGGACCGAGCCGATGCCGCTGGCGCCGTTCGACGCCAAGAGCCCGTTCCAGGGGCTGACCATCCCGTCCGACGTCCGGATCCAGCGCCAGGTGCTGGCCGACCCCTCCCCCGACCTGGCCGACAAGACCTGGGCCCGGCTGACCGACGGCACGCCGATCGTCACCGCCGAGAAGCGCGGCCGCGGCTGGCTGGTGCTGGTCCACACCACGGCCGGGCCGGGCTGGTCCAGCCTCGCCTTCTCCGGCCTGTTCGTCGACATGCTGCGCCGGGTGGTGGCTCTGGGCAGCGGCGTCGGCGGCGACAGCGGCCAGGCCAGCCTGCCGCCGGTCCAGGTGCTGGACGGGCTCGGCCGGCTGGTGCCGCCGCCGCCGCTGGCCCTGCCGATCGCCGGCCCCGCCTTCGCCAGCACCGTGCCGGGGCCGGAGCACCCGCCCGGCTTCTACGGCACCGAGGACAGCCGCCGCGCCCTCAATCTCGGCTCGGCCGTGACCAGCCTGGAGCCGGTCGCCAACCTGCCGCCCGGCGTCGCGGTGTCGAGCTACGAGGCGCCGGCGGAGATCGACCTGCGGCCGTGGATCTTCGCCCTGGCGATGCTGCTGCTGATCCTCGACGGGCTGATCGCCCTGTTCATGCGCGGCCTGCTGACGCCGCCGCGGCGCGCCGCGACGGCCGCGCTGCTGGCCGCCGGCGTCGTCGCCGCGGGGCTGGTCGCGCCCGGCGCGGCGCGGGCCCAGGACGACCAGCGGGTCATCGCCATGGCCAACCACGTGCGCCTGGCCTATGTCCAGACCGGGCAGCAGGATGTCGACGCCGTCAGCCAGGCCGGACTCGAAGGGCTGGCCCAGGTGCTGCGCGACCGCACCTCGGTCAATGCCGAGGGCGCCGTGGGCGTCAACATCGAGAACGACGAGCTGGCCTTCTTCCCCCTGCTCTACTGGCCGGTGACGCCGGGGCAGGCGGCGCCGTCCGATACCGCGATCGGCAAGCTGAACGCCTTCCTGCGCACCGGCGGCACCATCTTCTTCGATACCCGCGACCAGGGGATGGGCGGCGGCGGGGCCCTGGCCGGGCCGGGCGCCGAGAAGCTGCGCGAGCTGACCCGGGGTCTCGACATCCCGCCGCTGACGCCGGTGCCGCCGGACCACATCCTGACCCGCGCCTTCTACCTGATGCAGGACTTCCCGGGGCGCTACACCGGCAGCGACCTGTGGGTGGAGACCGCGGACGCCACGGTCAATGACGGCGTCTCGACCATCATCATCGGCGCCAACGACTGGGCCGGGGCCTGGGCCACCGGCCCGGGCGGCGCGCCGATGCTGCCGGTGGTGCCGGGCGGCGAGCGCCAGCGCGAGATGGCCTACCGCTTCGGCATCAACCTGGTGATGTACGCCCTGACCGGCAACTACAAGTCGGACCAAGTGCATGTGCCGGCGATCCTGGAACGGCTGGGGCAATAGGCCATGGATGCCACCTCCGTCGCCCTGTCGCCGCTGCTGCCCTGGACCGTCCTCGGGCCGCTGTTCGGCCTCGCGGTGCTGGCCCTGCTGGTCGGCGCCTGGCGCCGCGCCCCGGGCCTGGGCTGGCGTGCCCTCGCCTTCGCCGCCCTGGCCGCCGCCCTCCTGAACCCGTCGCTGGTGGAGGAGAAGCGCGACCCGATCCGCGACGTCGCGGTGGTGGTGGTCGACCGTTCGCCCTCCGACCAGATCGAGGACCGCCCGGCCCGGATCGACGCCGCTTTGGCCGATCTGCGCAGCAAGCTGGCCGCCTTCCCCGACCTCGAGACCCGCTTCGTCACCGTCGGCGAGAACGCCAACGCGCCGCTCGACGAGACCCATCTGTTCGAGGCGCTGGGCGCGGCCACGGCGGATGTGCCGCGGCGGCGCCTGGCCGGCGCCATCCTGGTCACCGACGGCCAGGTGCACGACGTGCCGACCGACCCGGCCGTCCGCACCTCCTTCGGGCCGGTGCACACCCTGCTGACCGGGCGGCCGGACGAGTTCGACCGCCGCATCGTCGTGGCCCAGGCGCCGAGCTTCGGCCTGGTCGGCCAGGACGTGACCGTGACGCTCAGGGTCGACGACCTGCCGAAGGCCGAGCCCGGCGCCGTCGCCACCGTGACCGCGACCAAGGACGCCGGCGCGCCGGAGGCGCTGCAGTTGCCGGTCGGGCGCGACACCCAGGTCAGCTTCCGGCTCGACCATGGCGGTCCGACCGTCTTCGAATTCGCGGTCGAGGGTCTGCCGGGCGAGCTGAGCCCGGCCAACAACCGCGCCGCCATCGTCGTCAACGGCGTGCGCGACCGGCTGCGCGTGCTGCTGGTCTCGGGCGAACCGCATCCGGGCGAGCGCACCTGGCGCAACATCCTGAAGTCCGACCCCTCGGTCGACCTGGTGCACTTCACCATCCTGCGGCCGCCGGAGAAGCAGGACGGGACGCCGATCAACGAGCTGTCGCTGATCTCCTTCCCGATCCGCGAGCTGTTCGAGACCAACCTCAAGGACTTCGACCTCATCATCTTCGACCGCTACCGGCGGATGGGGGTGCTGCCGAACCTCTATCTCGGCAACATCGCCCGCTACGTCGAGGAGGGCGGCGCCTTCCTCGAGGTCTCGGGCGAGGCCTTCGCCGAGCCCTTGAGCCTGTACCGCACCCCGATCGGCAACATCCTGCCGGCCGAGCCGACCGGCGAGGTGCTGGAGCAGGGCTTCCGCCCGCAGGTGACCGAGCTGGGCCAGCGCCATCCGGTGACGGCGACGCTGGACGGGTCCACCGGCGGCCCGGGCGGCGGGCCGAGCTGGGGCCGCTGGTTCCGCCAGATCGACGTGGTGCCGCATGGCGGCAACGTGGTGATGACCGGGGACGGCGGCCGGCCGCTCCTGATCCTCAACCGGGTCGGCGAGGGCCGGGTGGCACAGATGGCGTCGGACCAGATCTGGCTGTGGAGCCGCGGCTTCGAGGGCGGCGGCCCGCAGGCGGAGCTGCTGCGCCGCCTGGCGCATTGGCTGATGCGCGAGCCGGAGCTGGAGGAGAACGTGCTGCGGGCCGAGGCGGCCGGACAGCGCATCGAGATCCGCCGCCGCAGCCTGGACGAGGCCAACCCGCCGGTGACCGTGACCGACCCCGCCGGCAAGACCCAGAGCGTGACGCTGAACGAGGCCTCGCCCGGCCTCTATGTCGGCCGGGTCAACGCCCAGGGGCCGGGCATCTACCGCGTCAGCGACGGCGACCGGACCGCGCTGGCGGTGGTCGGCACGCTGAACCCGCCGGAGCTGAGCGACATGCGGGCGGTGACCGACAAGCTGGCCCCGGTGACCGAGGCCAGCGGCGGCGGCGTCGCCTGGCTGGCCGCCGACGGGGTGCCGAACATCCGCCGTACCCGGCCGGACCGGGCCGCGGCGGGCGCCGGCTGGATCGGACTGCGCGGCAACGGCGACTACACCGTCACCGGCATGACCGAGACGCCGCTGCTGCCGCCGCTGCTCGCCCTGTTCCTCGGCCTCGGCGGGCTGATGGCCGCCTGGCGGCGCGAAGGACGCTAGCGTCCTCCTCCGGATGGCGGCATTGCCGCCATTGCCGGAGAAGCGTAATATTTTAATAGCCTTTTATGCTTTGTTCGATTGTTGCGGCTGCTCCAGGTAATTCATCGGGGAGGCCAAGACCATGGTGGAATGGGAATTGCAGGCGACGGAGCTCGCCAACTGCAACTGCTCCTATGGCTGCCCGTGCCAGTTCAACGACCTGCCGACGCATGGTCATTGCCGCGCCGCCGCCGGCTTCGTGATCGAGACCGGACATTTCGGCGATGTCAGCCTCGACGGGCTGCGGGCCGGCGGCCTGTATCGCTGGCCCGGGCCGGTGCATCACGGCAACGGCACCATGCAGCTGATCATCGACGAGCGCGCCGATGCCGCGCAGCGCGACGCGCTGTCCAGGATCATGACCGGCCAGGAGACCGAGGACATGGCGACGATGTGGTGGGTGTTCACCGCCATGTCGCCGAACCGGCTCGAGACCCTGTTCAGGCCGATGGAGATCGAGATCGACGTCGACCGCCGCCGCGGGCGCATCGTCGTGCCGGGCGTGGTCGAGATCAACGCCGAGCCGATCCGCAACCCGGTGACGGGCGCCGAGCACCGCGTCCGCATCGACCTGCCGCACGGCTTCGAATACCGCCTGGCCGAGATCGGCAGCGGCAACACCAAGGCCACCGGCGACATCGAGCTGGACCTCACCCGCACCTATGCCCAGTTCGCCCGCCTTCACCTCAGCAACAGCGGGATCGTGGCGTAGCCGGCGCCGATGGCCACCACGGCCCCATCCGTGATCGAGGCGGTGCTGCGCCGCGACCGTCTGGTGACGCTGCTCGCCCTCGGCGGCGTCTGCCTCGCCGCCTGGGCCTATACCGACCTCGGCATCGGGATGCCGGGCATGGCGATGGACCCGGCGATGATGGCGATGCCCATGCCGATGCCTTGGACGGCCGCCACCTTCGCCCTGATGGTCGCGATGTGGACGGTGATGATGGTGGCGATGATGCTGCCGGGCGCGGCGCCGATGGTGCTGACCTATGCCGCGCTGCAGCGCCACCGCCGCCAAGCGCCGCCGCATGCGGCGACGGCGCTGTTCACGCTGGGCTATCTCGCGGTCTGGGCCGGCTTCAGCCTGCTCGCCACCCTGCTGCAATGGCGCCTCGACGGTCTGGCCCTGCTGCTGCCGTCGATGGCCACCGCCAGCACGGCGCTGGCCGGCGCCGTCCTGGTGGTGGCGGGCGTCTACCAGTTCACCGGGCCGAAGAACCGCTGCCTCACCCGCTGCCGGTCGCCGGTCGAGTTCCTCACACGGCACCACCGGTCCGGTCCGTTCGGCCTCGGCCTGCGCCACGGCCTCTACTGCCTCGGCTGCTGCTGGGCGCTGATGCTGCTGCTGTTCGTCGGCGGCGTGATGAATCTCGCCTGGATCGGCGTCATCGCGCTGTTCGTGCTGCTGGAGAAGACGATTCCCGCCGGCCCCTGGCTCGGCCGGGCCGCCGGCGCCGGCCTGGTGCTGTGGGGCGGTTGGGTGCTGATCGCGGCGGCGTAGGCCGGCCTCGCGAGACCGGCCTGCGCCCCGTCCGCCTCAGTTCATGACGATCTCGACCCGCCGGTTCTGCGGCTCGCGCACGCCGTCGGCGGTCGGCACCAGCGGGTCGGACTCGCCGAGGCCGCGCACCACGATCAGGTTGTTGTCGACCCCGTCCGCGACGAGCTGGGTGCGGACCGCCTCCGCCCGCCGCACCGACAGCGCCTGGTTGTAGGCCGGGGTGCCGGAGCGGTCGGTGTGGCCGGTGACGTCGATGCGGGTCGATTCGCCCCGCCGCGCGTCGGTGGCGGCGGCCGCCACGATCGACCGCGCCTCCGGCGTCAGGCGCGAGCTGTCGAAGTCGAAGAACACCAGATAGCTGCGCTGGCCCGTGTCGACCGCCGCCTCCGGCGCCGGCTCGCCCGAGGCGGCGCCGAAGTCGAAGATGTATTTGATGCCGACCAGGATGGTGTGGTTGGCCGGGGAGTCGAGCTTGATCTTGGTGTTGCCCGAGGTGAAATCGGCCCCGGTCTCGCCGAAATAGCGGTACTCCAGATTGGCGTTCAGCTTCGGCGTGATGGCGTAGGACACGCCGGCGATGCCCTGGTAGGCGAAGAGCGGCGAATCGTACTCGAAGTCGATGTTGAAATCCTTGGCCTTGACCTTCCAATTGTTGAAGCCGACGCCGATGCCGCCGCCGACATAGGGCACGAAGGGCGAGCCGAACTCGAAATCGTAATAGACATTGGCCATCAGGCCGATGGTGCGCTCATGGCCCTTGACGTTGATCTTCTGGTTGTCGACGCCGGGGACCGTAACGAACCGGTTCAACTGGAAGGAATCGTAGCTCAGCTTGGTGGTGCCGATGTCGTTCTGACGGAAGCTGCCTTCGAGATCGGCCCGGATCGCGCCGAAATCATAGCCGACATAGATATTGCCGGTCGGTGCCGTGTCGAAGGAGACGTCGGCATGGCCGTCGGTGGTGGTCGGATCGGTGAAGCTCCACCGCTGATCCTGCCGGATGTTCACGCCGGCGCCCGCGCCGAGATAGATCCCCCTCGCCTGCTGGGCCATGACAGGCGTGGCCAGCAACAGGGCAACGGCTCCCGCCGCACACAAGGTCAGACTCTTCATCCGCCGCCATCCTGGTCAGAGTTCGAACCAGGGCGCCCGCCCCCGGCATTTCATGCAGGGTTTCGCTTCGGCCCCCTGCGCATCAATACGGAGGCTCCGGCGGCCGATCAACGGAAATCAAGGATTCAATTCGAAATAGGCTTGGCGTCTTACCAGATTGCAAAGGTTTCGCAGGCGCCCGCACCCTCAAATCGGATTTATTTCAAATCCTTCAAATAAGACTCTCGCCTGTCTCTTGCGGCAGTCGAACAGATGATTCCGGTTGACGCGAAACCTGCGGCGCAGATGCGGCCGCAGCAGGACCCGGCTGTCGACCACTGTCGGCGCCAGCCCGGCGGCCGCCAGCCGGTCGGGGAAGTCGCGGCCGTTGATGCGGTAATGGTAGGGGTGGCCGAAGCGGCGCATCCGCTCGACCGGGTCGGCGATGCCGGCGCCTTCCTGCGTCGGGCCCTTCGGATCGAAGGGCACCATCAGGATGGCCCGACCGCCGGGGCGCAGCACCCGCGCCAGCTCGGCGATCGCCGCCCTGTCGTCCGGGATGTGCTCCAGCACATGGTTGGCGATCACGACGTCGAAGGCGCCGTCGGCGAAGGGCAGCGCCGTCAGGTCGGCCTGGACGTCGGCGAAGGGGCTGAAGCGATCGATCGAGCGGTAGCGCAGATGGGGCAGCCCGCGAAGCCGCGCTTCCAGCCACGGCTCGGGCGCAGCGTGCAGCACCCGGTGCCGGCCGGTCAGCAAGTCGGTCCGGGCGGTCAGGTAGAGCCAGAGGAACCGGTGCCGCTCGACGCTGCCGCAGCCCGGGCACATGGCGTTGCGCCGCCCCTCCAGGCCGAAGCGCAGGAAGCGTCGCGCCCGGGTGCTGCAGATCGGGCATTCCAGCACGCCCGGCGGCCCGGCCGGCGCCTGCGGCCGGGCGTAGAGCCGCTCGCGCCGGTACACCGCCGCCTCGTCCAGCCGGTCGCGGGCGATGGCGCCGACGACGCGGCCGAGGTCATGCAGCATTCGAGGGCTCCCGCGCCTCCTCCGGCGCGTCGCCATGGGCCGCGCCGTTGCCGCGGGCGCCGTCGCGCTCCCGCACCGCCGTCGCCAGCACCTGCACCGCCTGCGGCAGCGAGATGTCGGTCGCCGGCTGGAAGGCGAGGCCGCCCTCGCGGAACGCCTTCCAGATGGCGAAGCGCAGATCGGTGCCGACGCCGGCGAAGTTGTCGACGTCGGAGATGTGGCAGCGCAGCTCGAGGTCGAGCGCCGCGGTGCCGAAGCTCTTGAAGGCCACGACCGGCGCCGGGAAGCTGCTGACCCGGCTGTCGGCCTTGGCGATCTCGAGCAGGATCTCGCGCGCCTTCTCGGCGTCGGCCGAGGCGGCGATCGAGACCGGGATGTCGACCCGGCCGTTCTTGTCCTTGTGGGTCCAGTTGACGACCTGGGACGAGATCAGCGTGCCGTTCGGCACGATCACGGAGGAGCGCTGGAAGGTCTGGATCTCGGTGGCGCGGACGCTGATCCGCCGGACCACGCCCTCGGCCCCGCCGATCACCACCCAGTCGCCCACCTTCACCGGCCGCTCGACCAGCAGGATCAGGCCGGCGACGAAGTTCTGGACGATGTTCTGCAGGCCGAAACCGATACCGACCGACAGCGCACCGGCGATCAGGGCCAGGTTCGACAGGTCGAGGCCGAGCACGCCGACGCCGAGCAGCGCCGCGAGCAGCACGCCGAGATAGCCGATGCCGGTGCGGATCGAGTTCTTCAGGCCGCGGTCGATCTGCAGCTTGTCGAGGAAGCGCGAATCGAGCCGCCGCTGCAGGAAGCGGGTGGCGGTGATGCCGAGGGTGAAGGCGACGATGGCGCCGAGGATGTCGAGCGGCGCGATGCGGACGCCGCCGACGGTGGCGCCGTTCAGGATCGTGCCGCCGATCGCCGAGATGTCGCCGGCGCTGAGCCCCAGCACCGGGGCCAGGGCCAGGAAGGCGGCGACGCCGAAGACGATGTCGGCCGACAGGCTGGCACCGGTTTCGAAGGCCCACAGACCGCGGTCGTTCGGGAACAGCGAATGGCGGATCTTGGCCGTCGGCCCGACCGGCTGCGTCATGAACCGGCCGACCGCCTCCTGCACCATGCGGCGCAGGATCAGGAAGGCCGCACCGATGCCGATCGAGGCCGCCAGCAGATAGGTGATGTAGAGCGCCAGCTTCTGATAGCCGATCAGCCCCGCCACCATCACCACCACGGCCAGGAGGGCGGCCAGCAGGCGCAGCCGCGGCCAGCGCCCGGGCGGCCGCGATGCCGGCCGGTCGTCGGCGGCCTCGCCCTCCGGCACGGCCTGGACATCGGCACGGTGGCCCCAGAGCGATCCCGGCAGCGCCGTCAGCAGCGCCAGCGCGCTGGCGGTCAGCGCCGCGGCGACCAGGAGGGCGCGCAGTTCGCTCTGCAGCAGGATCCGCCCGTCGGCGATCGCCAGGGTCATGCCGGCGACGGCCCAGATCACGATCGCCGCCTGCAGGGCGCGGTGCAGCGCCCGCGCCGAGGCGTCGGTCAGCTCGATCAGGCGCCAGGACGGGTCGTCGGGGGCCAGCGCCGCCGCGGTCGCGGCCGAGGCGAGGAAATAGGCGACGACGCCCCAGGCCAGGACGCCCAGCGTGACCATGGCGACATAGCTGGCCGGCCGGTCGCCCAGCCAGCCGGCGCAGATCACCGCCGCCGCCAGCGTCACCATCGCCGGCAGCACGCCATGGGCGATGGTGTGGACGGCGGCGGCCCCGACCCGGCGGCCGAAGGACGGCACGGTCTCGGCCGGGCGCCGGCCGAACCGGCGCAGCAGCCAGCGCCGCACCAGCCAGCCGATGCCGAGGCCGATCGTGGCGAACAGGATGCGGCGCGCCATCTCGCCCACCCCGTTCCAGCCGGCGCCGCCATGGTCCTGGAACGGCCGCAGCAGCCGCGTGAGCAGATATCCGGCCTGGTCCGGGATCTCGACCCAGGTCTCGGGGTCGAAGGCGGCGGGAGAGACCGACAGCAGGTTGCGCCGGAACTGGTCCAGCCGCGCCGCCGCGGCGCTGCTCAGCAGGATCTCGGCCCGGGCCCGGACCAGATCCGCCTGCTTGGCCCGGCCGTCGGCCTCGGCGGCCTGGTCGGCCAGCCGCTTGCGGTCCGCCGCGACCGACGGTGCCTCGGGCGGCGCGCCCTCGGCCGGCGGCGGGCCGAGCGCGTCGGCCATCTGCTTGGACTGGTCGGCCTCGGCGCGGGCGGCCTCGGCCGCGGCCCTGGCCTGGTCGGCGATGGCCGCGGCCTGATCGCGCAGCGCGTTGTAGCTGTCCTCGGTCAGGCCCAGGGCCGAAAGCTGGACCTCGAGCTGGTTGAGCGTGCTCTGCCAGCCGGCGCTCTGAGTCGCGAAATCGGGCTTCGGCGCCTCCTGCTGCTGCTGCGCCCCGGCCGGCAGCGCCGCCAGGCACAGGACAAGGAGAATCAGAAGGCGGGGAAGGAATGTGCGAAGGATCATGTCCGGCCGGATGGCGCCGCGATGGCAGGGAGGCATCCCACCCTGCATGCCAAAGCGGCCGAAAGAAGGCGAGACCGCGCAGCGTCGCAGCAGCAATGCAGGTTTCCGAGGAGCCCGGCACCCCGCCGGAACCCCCGGCCCGCCCGCTCCGTTCGCCTGACAGGCGAAGGAGGTCATCATGGCACGGCAATCCAAGGCCCAGAAGGAAACCGTCGGGCGCGTGATGCACGAGTTCAAGCACGGCGAGCTCCGGATCCGCGGCACTGGCCCCAAGGTCAAGAACCCGAAGCAGGCGGTCGCGATCGCCCTGCACGAGGCGGGCGCCACCCGGCAGGAGAGCCCGAAGAAGAACCGACAGAATCTGAGCCGGACCAAGGCGAAGGAGCGCCGTGGCGAGACCGCGGAGGCGGAGACCGAGGGCAAGGCGGCGCAGGACCGGACGATGCGCCGCCAGACCGCCCGCAAGAGCGCCGACGGCGCCGGCAAGAGCCGCGGCGAGCTCTATGCCGAGGCGAAGCGCCGGAACATCCCGGGCCGGTCGAAGATGTCGAAGGGCGAGCTCGAGCGCGCGCTGCATCGGTAGCCCGGGTCCGGCCGATCAATCCGTGGCCGAGGCCCGATCCTCTTGCTATGAATGCGGGATCGTCCGGCCGGGGCGCGCCCACCCGGCCGGCGCGGAGAGAAAAGATCGATCGGGGAGACCCCATGAGCAGCGACGCCAGCCTTTTTCCCGTGTCCAACGACTGGGCCAACCGTGCCTGGGTGAACGAAGCCGAGTACAGGGCGATGTACGAGCGCTCCGTCCAGGATCCCGAGGCCTTCTGGGCCGAGCACGGCAAGCGGGTCGACTGGATCCGGCCCTTCACCAAGGTCAAGAACACCAGCTACACGGGCGACGTCCACATCCGCTGGTTCGAGGACGGCACGCTGAACGCCGCCTACAACTGCATCGACCGGCACCTGGCGAAGCGGGCCGACCAGACCGCGATCATCTGGGAGGGCGACGACCCCAAGGACAGCCGCCACATCACCTATCGCGAGCTGCACGAGCAGGTGTGCCGCCTGGCCAATGTGCTGAAGGCGCAGGGCGTGAAGAAGGGCGACCGGGTCACGATCTACCTGCCGATGATCCCGGAGGCCGCCTACGCCATCCTGGCCTGCGCCCGGATCGGCGCCATCCATTCCGTGGTGTTCGGCGGCTTCTCGCCCGACAGCCTGAAGGACCGCATCCTCGACTGCCGCTCGACGGTCCTGATCACCGCCGACGAAGGCCTGCGCGGCGGCCGCACCGTGGCCCTGAAGGCCAATGCCGACGAGGCGCTGAAGAGCTGCCCGGAGGTCGACAGCGTCATCGTCGTCCGCCGCACCGGCGGCAAGATCGGCTGGACCGAGGGCCGCGACATCTGGCTGCACGAGGCGGCGGCCAAGGTCTCCGCCGACTGCCCGCCGGAGGAGATGGGCGCCGAGGACCCGCTGTTCATCCTCTACACCTCGGGCTCGACCGGCAAGCCGAAGGGGGTGCTGCACACCACCGGCGGCTATCTCGTCTACACCGCGATGACGCACCAGTACGTCTTCGACTACCACGACGGCGACATCTACTGGTGCACCGCCGATGTCGGCTGGGTCACCGGGCACAGCTACATCGTCTACGGCCCGCTGGCGAACGGCGCCACCACGCTGATGTTCGAGGGCGTGCCGAACTATCCGGACACCTCGCGCTTCTGGCAGGTGGTGGACAAGCACAAGGTCAACATCTTCTACACCGCGCCGACAGCGATCCGTGCCCTGATGCGCGACGGCGAAGGCCCGGTGAAGAAGACCAGCCGCGCGTCGCTGCGCCTGCTCGGCTCGGTCGGCGAGCCGATCAACCCCGAGGCCTGGCTGTGGTACCACCGCGTGGTCGGCGACGGCCGCTGCCCGATCGTCGACACCTGGTGGCAGACCGAGACCGGCGGCATCCTGATCACGCCGCTGCCCGGCGCCATCGCGCAGAAGCCCGGCTCCGCCACCCTGCCCTTCTTCGGCGTCAAGCCGCTGATCGTCGACAATGACGGCAAGCCGCTGGAGGGCGCGGCCGAAGGCAATCTCTGCATCGCCGACAGCTGGCCCGGCCAGATGCGCACCGTGTTCGGCGACCACGAGCGCTTCGTCCAGACCTATTTCTCGACCTTCAAGGGGCTGTACTTCACCGGCGACGGCTGCCGCCGCGACGAGGACGGCTACTACTGGATCACCGGACGGGTCGACGACGTGCTGAACGTCTCCGGCCACCGCATGGGCACGGCCGAGGTCGAGAGCGCGCTGGTCGCCCATCCGAAGGTGGCCGAGGCCGCGGTGGTCGGCTATCCGCACGACATCAAGGGCCAGGGCATCTACGCCTATGTCACCCTGATCGCCGGCGAGCAGCCGACCGAGGAGCTGCGCCGCGAACTGGCGCAATGGGTGCGCAAGCAGATCGGCCCGATCGCCACGCCGGACCTGATCCAATGGGCGCCCGGCCTGCCGAAGACCCGGTCGGGCAAGATCATGCGCCGCATCCTGCGCAAGATCGCCGCCAACGAGCACGAGGCGCTGGGCGACACCTCGACCCTGGCCGACCCAGCTGTGGTCACCGATCTGGTCGAGAACCGGATGAACCGGGGATAGCTAAAGGCCCCTGGATCAAAGAGGCGATCTAGTCTAGACTAGTCCACATTGTGATGGAGTTCGCGATGTGGACGGTCCAGGACGCCAAAGCCCAGCTATCCGAAATCCTGCGGCGCGCCAAAGCTGGCGAGCCGCAGGTGATTGGAACGCAAGACCCCTGCGTCGTGATCTCTGCCAATACGTTCAAGGCGCTGACACAGGGCCAAGACCAGCATCTCGGTCGCTGGCTGATCGAACATGCGCCATCTGGAATCGAGATCGATTTGCCGCCCCGGGGGGAGTCCCGGGTCGATCCGTTCGATGTGGACTGAGCCTCGCTCGTGACGAAATACGTTCTCGACACCAATGTCGTGTCGGAACTGGCGAGGCCCGCCCCATCACCGCAGGTCGTTGCGTTTCTGCAGCGCGAGGCGGATCTCTGGATGAGCCCGATCCTGTTCCATGAACTGGCCTATGGCCTGGATCGGGTCAATGACGCCGCCCACAAATCGAAGCTGCTGGCCTTCATCGACGCGATGAAGGCGCGCTTCGAGAGCCGTATCCTCGTCGTCGATATGGCGGTCGCCGAGACGGCTGGACGCCTGCGCGCCTTCGCGGCAGCCAGAGGCCGGACGCTCGCCCCGCTGGATTCCCTGATGGCGGCGACCGCCATCACGCACGACGCCACCCTAGCGACGCACAACACCAAGGACTTTCTCGACCTTGGTGTCGACGTCATCAACCCGTGGCTCGCCGCGGCGAACGCCGACGCCCCCAGCGATTGAGCCCCCTCCCCACATTGTCATCGCGAGGAGGCGAAGCCGACGTGGCGATCCAGGCGGCCGGTGCCACTGGATCGCCACGCCCCTTCGGGGCTCGCGATGACGGTTTTGCAGGCCTCCAGACCCGTTTGAATCAGGCCCGAGCCACCGCCTCGCGCAGCTTGACGTCCGCCCGCGGACCGGCGCCGGGGCGGAGCAGCAGGACCAGCAGCGCTGCGGCGAGACCAGCCGCGGCCAGCACGTAGAGCCCCGCCGCGGTGGACTGGAAGCCCTGCTCCGCCGCTGTCTTCAGATTCGGGGCGAAGAAGCCGCCGAGATTGCCGATCGCATTGATCGCGGCGATCCCGCCCGCGGCCGCCGCCCCGCCGAAATAGCCGGTCGGGAAGGTCCAGAAGATCGGCTGCGAGGTGATGATCCCCATCGTCGTCAGGCACAGCGCCGCGATCGCGACCGCCGGCGGGGCGCTGGCCGAGATGACGAGACCGGCCGTGATCCCCAACAGCGAGACGAAGGCGAAGCTGCGGCGGTAGCCGGTGCGCACCGCCAGCCCGGGCCAGAAGGTGGCGGCGACGATGGCGCAGGCCCAGGGAATCGCCGAGACCAGGCCGACCATCAGCCCGACCTTCATGCCCAGGAGGGCGCCGACCTGGGTCGGCAGGTAGAAGGCGACGCCGTAGCCGCTGACCTGAATCAGGAAATAGATCGCGGCGAAATGCAGCAGCCTGGGGTCGGTCAGCACCGCGCGGAAGCCGACCCGGCCGGCCGCCTGCTTCTCCCGCTCCTCCGCTGCGATCGCCCGGCCCAGCGCCTCGCGCTCCTCGGCCGGCATCCAGCGCGCCTCGGATGGGCGGTCGCACAGGTAGAAATAGGCCCAGACGCCGACCAGTGAGGCGAGCAGCCCCTCGATCAGGAACATCAGCTGCCAGCCATGCAGCCCGAACAGCCCGTCGAGGTCGAGCAGCACGCCGGAGATCGGGCCGCCGAGCATCAGCGCCAGCGGCGAGCCGAAATAGAACAGCCCCATCACCCGCCCGCGCGCCTTGGCCGGGAACCAGTAGGTCATGAACAGGATCGCACCGGGGAAGAAGCCGGCCTCGGCCGCGCCGAGCAGCAGGCGGATCACCGAGAAGGAGGTCTCGCCATGGGCGAAGGCCATGGCCGCCGCGACCAGCCCCCAGGTCACCATGATCCGGGCCAGCCAGACCCGCGCCCCGATCCGGTGCAGGATCAGGTTGCTGGGCACCTCGAACACGGCATAGGTGATGAAGAAGATGCCGGCGCCGAAGGCGAAGACCGCGTCGCTGAGTCCGGTCGTCGCCTGATAGGCCTCCTTCGCGAAGCCGATATTGGCCCGGTCCAGATAGGCCATCATGTACATCAGGATCAGGAACGGCACGAGCCGCCACATGGCCCGCCGGACCGCGCGGTCCAGCACGGCCTCGTCACGAGTCCCCGGCGGCGCCGCCCCCGGCGCCGGTGGTGTCGTCGTCATCTTGGCTCCCTCTCGGCTGTTGTCGTTTCCGCCCGGGCCGGTCCGGGCGAAGGCGGGCTACAAGACCTTGCCGGGGTTCAGCAGGCCGCGCGGATCCAGCGCGTCCTTCAGCCGGCGCATCAGCGCCAGCTCCGCGTCGCTGCGCACATAGGGCAGGAACGGCTTCTTGGTCAGGCCGATACCGTGCTCGGCCGAGATCGTGCCGCCGAACTCACGGACCATGGCGTAGACGGTCTCGACGATCTCCTGCTTCGGCTGCGGCTCGGCGCCGGGCACGCAGGCGACGATGTGCAGGTTGCCGTCGCCGATATGGCCGTAGAACAGCGCCACGATACCGGGCAGCCGCCGCTCCAGAGCGGCGCGGCAAGCCTGGACATAGTCGTCCATCGTCGCCACCGGCAGGCCGATATCGAAGGATTCGTGCGGCCCCAGCACCTGCTTGAACTCGCCGGCGGCGTCGCGCACGCCCCAGAAGGCGCGGATGTCGGCCAGCGACTGCGCCACCGCCGCATCGGCGATCACGCCCTCCTCGGCCTGGCGCTCCAGCCAGGCCTGGAAGCGTGGACCGTCCACCGCCTCGTCGGAGCCCTGCGCTTCGACCAGCACATAGCTGGCATGGCCGCCGGAGATCGGGCTGCGCAGCCCCGGCACGCGGGTGGTGACCACGTCCCAGTAGTCCGGCCACATCACCTCGAAGGCCGAGAGCAGCGGCCCCAGCCCGCGCCGGGCCGCGGCCAGCAGCTTCACCGTGTGTTCGTAGCTGGACAGCCCGCACAGGGCGGCCATGGTGCAGCCGGGCTTCGGGTACAGGCGCAGCACCGCCCGGGTGATCACGCCGAGCGTGCCCTCGCTGCCGATGAACAGGTGCTTCAGGTCGTAGCCGGCATTGTTCTTCAGCATCTTGTTGAGGCTGGTGACCACCTGCCCGTCCGGCAGCACCACCTCGATCCCCAGCACCATCTCACGCGCCATGCCGTAGCGGATCACCCGGTTGCCGCCGGCATTGGTCGAGAGGTTGCCGCCGATGGCGCAGGAGCCGCGGGCACCGAGGTCGAGCGGGATGAAGAAGCCGGCCTCGTCCGCCGCCTGCTGCACCGCCTGCAGCGGGGTGCCGGCGCGCACCGTCATGGTGGCCGAGGCGGCGTCGACCTCCTCCACCCCGACCATGCGCTCTAGCGACAGCGCGACCGATCCCGCGACGGGCCGGGCGCCGCCGCACAGACCGGTCAGCCCGCCCTGCGGCACCACCGGAAAACCGTGCTCGGAGCAGATCCGCATCGCCGCGGCCACGCCCGCGGTGTCGGCGGGGCGGACCACCGCCAGCGGCCGCAGGGGGCCGAGCGTGCTCCAGTCCGACTCGTTGCGGGGCGGGATGTCGGGACCGGCAAACACAGCCTGGGCGCCGAGCGCCGCCCGCAAGGCCTCGATCAGCGCCTCGGAGCCGGCATCGGCCGGCGCGGCCGCGACTTCTGGGGCCAAGCTGCTCCTCCCTTCGTCCTAATGTCCGACATATCTATAGGACGATGGGCCTGAAGCCGCAACGCCGCGCAGCGTCGCGTCAGCCGACCGCGCGCAGCGCCACCACCGCGACGACGCCGACCAGGATGGTGGCGAGCAGCGGCAGCCGGGTGGCGGCGAGCGCGGTGACCAGCGCCGCCGCGGTCTCGGCCCAGCCGGTCGCCAGCACCATCGGGGCGATCACCGCGGTCAGCACCGCCGGTGGCGCCGCGTCGAACGCCGCCTTCATCCGGCCCTGCAGCCGCAGCCGGCCGACCAGGAACAGGCCGGAGATCCGGGTCAGATAGGTCACCACCGCCATGCCCAGGATGGCGGCCAGGGTGGTCGGATCCACACTCATGCCGGCACCTCCTTCGGCTCCGCGGCCAGCCAGGCGGCGGCGATGCCGGCCAGGGCACCGGCCGCGACATGCCAGGGCGGGCCGGCGAAGCGGTAGGCCAGTGCGGCGGTGACCAGGCTGGCGGCGATGGTCGCCGTGCTGCGGTGGCCGTTCCAGAAACCGACGACCAGGCCGATGAACAGGGCGGTGAAGGCGAAGTCGGCGCCGATCCGGGTCGGGTCGCCGATCGCGGCGCCGACCACGGCGCCCAGCGTTCCCCACACCACCCAGTTCAGCCAGAAGAAGCCGCCCATCGCCAGGAAATAGGCCGGGGTCAGCTCGCGGCCCATGGCCCGCCGCTCCGCCATCGCCCAGTTCTCGTCGGCCATCACCGCGTATCCGAGAAGGCGCTGGGACCAGGTGAAGGTCCCGGTGCGCCGGGCCAGCGACAGACTCATCAGGATGTGGCGGGAGTTGATCAGCAGGGTCGACACGACCAGCGTCGCCACCGGCACCGGCCAGGACCAGAGATCGATCGCGGCGAACTGCGCGCCGCCGGCAAAGACCAGCGCGCCCATCAGCGCCATCTCGGCCGGCGACAGCCCCTTGGCGGCTCCGAGCGCGCCGCAGAGCAGGCCGATCGGGATCGCCGCGATCGCGGCCGGAAGAATGTCGCGGATGCCGTCCGCGGCATCGCGCCAGAAGGTTCGGGTCATGCGGCAGCCGATGAGAGGTCAGGGATGAAAGCCGGCCCGGTAGGCGCCGGGGGCGATGCCGAGCCGCGCCTTGAAGGCATGGGTCAGATGGGCCTGGTCGCAGAAGCCGGTGGCGGCCGCGACCTCGGCCGGCGCCTCGCCCGCCTGCAGCCGGCGGCGCGCGGCCTGGACCCGAAGGTTGAGCAGATAGGCGTGCGGCGTCATCCGAGTCTCGCGACGGAAGGCGCGGATCAGGTGGTCGCGCGACAGCCCGGCCTCGGCGGCGAGGTGGTCGAGCGACAGCCCCTCGGCATGACGGTCGCGCATGACCTGCCTGACCCGAGCGATCCGGCCGGAGTCCGGCGCCGGCTCCGCCGGCTGGAAAGCGGCGTGGCGGACCAGGCAGCGGCCATAGGCGCACAGCAGCAGCTCCTCCACCGCCAGGAGGTCGCCACCCCGGGCCAGCGCGGCGAAAGCTTCCGCGAACAGCGCCGCGGTCTCTGGGTCGTGCACCACCGGTTCCGGAAAGAACGGGGTCCCGGTCACGGGCCGGCCGGTGATCTCCGACGCCAGGCGCCGCAGCAGCGCGACCGAGGGATAGGTCATGCGGTAGCGATAGCCGTCGCCATGCGGCGCACCGTCATGCACGTCCTCCGGGTTCACCAGGACCAGGTCGCCCGGGCCGCCGTAGCGCTGCACGCCGCGCGCCAGCCAGGTCTCGCAGCCGGCGAAGATGCCGCCGACGACATAGGTCTCGTGCATGTGCAGGGCGTAGCGATGGGTGCAGAACGTGGCCTCCAGGCATTCCAGCCCGTCGAAGCTCGCGACCGTGAAGAACCGTGCCTGCTCGCCGCGCGCGAGCGGCTCGGCCGCCATCGCCTGTTCCTGTGTGACGCTGTCCATCCGCCCGATCATAGGCGCGGGCACCGCCCCGTCTTGTAGAAAATCGGCATGGCGAGGCCGGGCTTTGCACCGTCACGGCCGATACATCCATCCGGCATTGGCCGCGGAGACCCGAAGGGCGCGATAGTGTCCCGGAATCACAGGGGACGCCGCCATGAGCGCGATCAGGGAAGTGCAGTCGTGGAGCGCCGAGGGCTATGCCCGCAACGCCCGCTTCGTCGCCGATCTGGGCCAGCCGGTGCTGGATCTGCTGGCGCCGCGGCCCGGCGAGCGCATCCTCGATCTCGGCTGCGGCGACGGCGCCCTGACGGCCAAGCTGGCGGCGGCGGGCGCCGAGGTGGTGGGCGCCGACAGCTCGGCCGAGCTGGTCGCCGCCGCCCGCGCCCTGGGCCTCGACGCCCGCATCGCCGACGGCCAGGCCCTGCCCTTCGCGGCCGAGTTCGACGCGGTGTTCAGCAACGCCGCGCTGCACTGGATGCCCAAGGCCGACGCGGTGATCGCCGGCGTCCGGCGGGCGCTGAAGCCGGGCGGCCGCTTCGTCGGCGAGTTCGGCGGCCATGGCAATGTCGCGGCGATCGTCACCGCGCTGGTCGCGGCGCTGAACGCCCGTGGCCTGGACGGCGCGGCCCGGGTGCCCTGGTTCTTCCCGACCCCGGCCGAATACGCGGCGAAGCTGGAGGCGCAGGGCTTCCGCGTCGACACGATCGGCCTGGTGCCGCGGCCGACGCCGCTGCCCACCGGGATGCGCGGCTGGCTCGACACTTTCGCCAACCCGCTGCTCGACGGCATCGACGGGCCGGCGCGGTCGGCGCTGCTGGACGAGGTCGAGGCGCTGCTGGCGCCCAGCCTGCGCGACCAGGCCGGACAGTGGACCGCGGATTATGTCCGGCTGCGCTTCGCCGCGACGCTGGCGTCATGACCGCGGCGGTGCGGGCCGAAGCCGGCCGGCGCGGCGAGGCGCTGGGCTACCTGCTGGCGGTCCTCGGCGTGCTCGCCTTCTCCACCCGGCCGGTGCTGATCCGGCTGGGCTATGCCGAAGGGGTCGACGCCGAGACCCTGCTGGCGCTGCGCATGGGCCTGTCGCTGCCCTTCTTCGTGGCGATGTGGGCCTGGAGCCGGCGGCGCACCGCCGGTCCGCTGGCGCCGGGCGACCTGCTGCGCACCGTGGCGCTCGGGCTGCTCGGCTACTGGATCGCCAGCTACTGCGACTTCCTGGGGCTGCGCACGGTGCCGGCCGGGCTGGGCCGGATCATCCTGTTCCTGTACCCGACCTTCGTGCTGGTGCTGTCGGCCCTGGTGCTCGGCCGGCGGCCGCAGCGGCGCGAGATCCTGTGCCTGGTCGTCGCCTATGCCGGGCTCGCACTGGTGCTGGACGCCGCGGCCGAGAGCTTCGACGAGGCGAGACTGGGCGGCGCCGGGCTGATCCTGCTGAGCGCCCTGGCCTATGCCGCCTATCTGGTCTGGGGCAGCGACACGGTGCCCCGGATCGGCAGCACCCGCTTCACCGCCATCGCCATGATGGCGGCCTGCGCCGCCTGCATCGCGCAGTTCTTCGTGCTGCGCCCGGCCGACCACCTGCTGGTGTCGGGCAGGGTGCTGGGCATCGCCGCCTGGATCGCGGTGATCGGCACGGTGCTGCCGGTCTGGGCCACCAGCGAGGCGCTGAAGCGGATCGGCGCCGCCAGGGCGGCGCTGCTCGGCGCGCTCGGCCCCGTCTCCACCATCCTCCTGGCCTGGGCCGGGATGGATGAAGGGCTGACCGGGCTGCAGGTGCTGGGGGCGGTTCTGGTGGTGGGTGGCGTCGGGCTGCTCACGCTGCCACGGCGCCAGGATCCTAAAATAGCAGGGCGATGACCGCCGCGACGGCGCTGAGCACGACAGGCACGGCCGCAATCACCCATGCGACCGCGACCTCGGACCAGGACACCCGGGGCGACCGGGTCTCCGGAGCTGTCCATCTTTCGCTCTGCGCCATCGGATCGTCCGGCTCCAGGCCGGTCATTCCGATGAGGCCCATGTTTCAACTCCGCGCTTCATTCCAGCGCAGCGCCTCGGCCGGACCATCCGACCGAGGCGCATCTACGACTATCGCGAAGTTGACGCACCGCCGCTGTGACCTACGGCACAGCGCACCCGGCGAAACCCGGTTCCGCGCCGAGGCGGCCCGGCTTCAGCGCCAGTGGCCCTCGATCCAGATCCCCCGGCTCCAGTAACCCGGCACCCAGACCCGGGCCGGCGGCGCCGCATAGACCACGCGGGGCGGCGGCGCATAGACCACCGGCGGAGGCGGCGGCGCGTAGACCACGGGCGGTGGGGCGTAATAGACCGGCGGCGGCGCGTAATAGACCGGGGGCGGCGCGTAGTAGGCCCGCGGCCCCAGCGGGATGCCGATGCCGATGCTCACACCGGAATGCCAGCCCCAGCCGCCGCGCCACCAGGCTTCGGCCGGGGTGGAGGCCATCAGCGGCACGGCCAGGGCGGCGCCGAGCACCGCCAGGATCGCGGCGCGGCGCGGGATGATGCGGAACACCTTCAGCATGGTGACACCATCTGTCTGAACGCGGCACGCCGAAGCGGGCGTGTCCCTGATCACACGGAGAGATGGTGCGCCGCCGTCGCCGGCGGCAAGGCGATTTACCGCAATTTAATGCGCCACGGCACGGGCGCCCGATGACGCCCGTGCCGGTGCCGTCAGGCCTGGACCGTCTTCTGGGCCTGCTCGCCCAGTTTTTCGATGCCGAGGCGGATGGTCTGGCCCGCCTTCAGGTACTTCGGCGGCTTCTGCCCCATGCCGACGCCCGGCGGCGTGCCGGTGGTGATGATGTCGCCCGGCTGCAGGCTCATGAACTGGCTGAGATAGCTGACCAGGAACGGCACCTGGAACACCATGGTCCTGGTCGAGCCGTCCTGGTAGCGGTGGCCGTCGACCTCGAGCCACATGTGCAGGTCCTGCGGGTCCGGCACCTCGTCGCGAGTCACCAGCCAGGGCCCGATCGGGCCGAAGGTGTCGTGGCCCTTGCCCTTCACCCACTGGCCGGAGCGCTCGATCTGGAAGGCGCGCTCGGAGACGTCGTTGACCACGCAGTAGCCGGCGATGTGGTCGAAGGCCTCGGCCTCGCTGATGTACTTGGCCGCCTTGCCGATGACGACGCCCAGCTCGACCTCCCAGTCGGTCTTCTCGCTGCCGCGCGGGATCTCGACATCGTCGTTCGGACCGACGATGGCGCTGGTCGGCTTCATGAAGATCACCGGCTCCGGCGGCACGGCGAGGCCGCTCTCGGCCGCGTGGTCGGAGTAGTTGAGGCCGATGCAGATGAACTTGCCGACCCGCCCGACGCAGGGGCCGAGCCGCGGATTGCCGGCGACGACCGGCAGCGAGGACGGATCCACGGCCTTGAGCCGGGCGATGCCCTCGGGCGTCAGCGCCTCGCCGGCGATGTCGGGAACCACACCCGACAGGTCGCGGATCCGGCCCTCGGCGTCGAGCAGGCCCGGCTTCTCCTGCCCCGCGGGGCCGTAGCGCAGCAGCTTCATTGATGTTTTCTCCCAGAAGCTCGGTTCAGATGGTGATGCCGCCGTCGACGGCGATGGCCTGGCCGGTGATGTAGGAGCTCTCGTCCGAGGCCAGGTAGACCGCCAGCGACGCGATCTCCTCGGCGGTGCCGAGGCGGCCCATCGGCTGCCGCGCCACGAAGGCGGCGCGCGCCTTCTCGACATCGCCCTGCGCCGCCATGCGGTCCTGCAGGCTCGGCGTCTCCACCGTACCCGGGCAGATGGCGTTGCAGCGGATGCCCTGGCCGACGAAATCGGCGGCGATCGACTTGGTCAGGCCCAGCAGCGCCGCCTTGGTGGCGCCGTAGACGAAGCGGTTCGGCAGCCCCTTGATCGAGGAGCAGACCGAGGCGACGTTGACGATGGCGCCGCCGCCCGCCCCGATCATCGCCGGCAGGAAGGCCCGGCACATGTGATAGGCCGAGCGGACGTTGAGGTCGAAGGAGAAGTCCCAGTCCTTCTCCTCGCAGTCGAGGATGGTGCCGGCATGGACGAAGCCGGCGCAGTTGAACAGCACATCGACAGCGCCGCGCTGCGCCGCATAGGCCTTGATCGCGTCGTGGTCGAGCACGTCGAGCCGGGCGACGCTGATGCCGGGCACCTCGGCCGCCAGCGACTGCAGCGCCGCCTCGTTGACATCGGTGGCGTGGACCGTCGCCCCTTCGCGGGCGAAGGCCAGCGCCGTCGCCCGGCCGATGCCCTGCCCCGCCGCGGTCAGAACCGCCGTCTTGCCCGCCAGCCTTCCAGCCATGTCCGCAACCCGGTTGTTAAGTCGGACGTATTCCTCGCCCCGGACAGCGTGGCCGTCAAGCCGGAAGCGTATCACCGCTGGTCAAAGCGATGGCAACGGCGTTAGGAAGGCGGAACGAAACTGACCACGAGCGTGGAGATGTCATGAAGCGGACCCGGACCGCGGTGATCGGCGCGGGCTATTTCGGCAGCCTGCACGCCGCCAAGCACGCGGAACTGCCCGAGGCCGAGCTGGTCGCGGTCTGCGACACCGACCCTGGCCGGGCCGAGGCGCTGGCGGCCAAGCACGGCGCCCGGGCGGTGACCGGCCTGGCGGAGCTGATCGGCCAGGTCGACGCGGTCAGCATCGCGACGCCGACCAACGCCCATTTCGAGACCGCGCGAACCTGCCTCGAGGCCGGGATCCACGTGCTGATCGAGAAGCCGATCAGCAACACGCTGGAGGAGGCCGATGCGCTGACCCGCCTGGCCGCCGAGCGCAAGCTGGTGCTGCAGGTCGGCCATCTGGAGCGGTTCAACCCGGTGGTGCAGGGCCTGACCAAGATCCTGGACCGGCCGCGCTACATCGAATGCCAGCGCATCTCCGCCTTCAAGCCGCGCGGCACCGACGTCAATGTCGTGCTGGACATGATGATCCACGACATCGACCTGGTGCTGAAGATCGTCGGCTCGCCGGTCGAACGGATCGACGCCGTCGGCGCGCCGGTGCTGAGCGAGGCCGACGACATCGTCAACGCCCGGCTGCAATTCGCCAATGGCTGCACCGCGGCCGTCACCGCCAGCCGGGTCAGCTGGAAACGCCACCGCACCATGCGGATCTTCCAGCAGGACGGCTACATCATGGTCGACCTGAGCGAGGCCAAGCTGACCTTCATCCGCAAGACGCGCGGCCGCGACGGCCAGCCGGAGCTGTATCAGGAGGAGCAGCAGTTCGAGGCCGGGGATCCGCTGAAGCTGGAGATCCAGAGCTTCCTCGACAGCGTCGGCAACGGCCGCCCGCCGGTGGTCAGCGGGCCGGAGGGCCGGGCGGCGCTGGCCGCGGCGCTGGATATCACGCATCAGCTGGCCGACTGGCGCCGGCGCTTTCAGGACGACGACGCAACCGCAAATTGAAGACCGCAGGGGCGAGGGGGAGCGTTGAAACCGAGGCGGCGCGACATCATCTATCCGGATCAAAGGCTTACCCCCCGAGATCCGAGCCATGGATGACCCGTATGCCGTGCTGGGCGTGCCCCGCACCGCCAGCGACGACGAGATCCGGCGGGCCTATCGCAAGCTCGCCAAGAAGTACCACCCGGACCTGAACCGCGGCGATCCGGGAGCCGAGGAGCGGTTCAAGGCGGTGTCGGGCGCCTATGACCTGCTGGGCGACGCCGAGAAGCGCCGCCGCTTCGACGCCGGCGAGATCGACGCCAACGGCGCCGAGCGCGGCTATGCCCGCCGGCCGGGCGGCGGCTGGGCCGGTGCCGGAACCGGCGCCGGCGGTACGCGCTATCAGCGCTACGACAATTTCGACGTCTTCGCCGATGCCGGTGACCTCGACGACATCCTGCGCGGCATGTTCGGCCAGGGCGCCCGGGCCGGCGGCGGCAAGGGCCGCGACATCAGCTATACGCTGCGGGTCGACTTCCGCCGCGCCCTCGAGGGCGGCGAGACCACGGTGACGCTGGCCGACGGCCGCTCGCTCAAGGTCACCCTGCCGGTCGGGCTGACAG
This sequence comes from Inquilinus limosus DSM 16000, assembly GCF_000423185.1. Classification (GTDB taxonomy): domain Bacteria; phylum Pseudomonadota; class Alphaproteobacteria; order DSM-16000; family Inquilinaceae; genus Inquilinus; species Inquilinus limosus. The sequence continues at coordinate 56,123 of NZ_KE383989.1, forward strand.
ACGGCCAGACCATCCGCCTGCGCGGCCAGGGCGAGAAAGGCCCCCGCGGCGTCCCCGGCGACGCGCTGATCGAGGTCCGGATCATCCCCGACCCGGTGCTGGAGCGCGACGGCAACGACATCCGCATGACCCTGCCGGTGTCGCTGCAGGAAGCGGTGCTGGGCGGCCGGGTGGAGGTGCCGACGCTGGTCGGCCCGGTGATGCTGACCATCCCGAAGGGCTCGAACAGCGGCACGGTGCTGCGGCTCAAGGGCAAGGGCGTGCACAGCCCGACCGCCGGCGGCCGCGGCGACCAGTATGTCCGGCTGGCCGTCACCCTGCCCGACCCGGTCGACCCGGAGCTGGCCCGCTTCGTCGAGGAATGGGGCAGCCGCCACCCCTACGACCCGCGGCGCGGCAAGATCCGCTGAGCGCGGTCCGGAACGGCCACGGATCCCTGCGACAAAAGCAGATTTGACGCCGCCGCGGCCCGGCGCGATAAGGCCGCTCCATGCAATCCGTTCCTGCCGCCGCGGCCCTGCGCCCCGCCGTCGCCTCCACCATGCGCCCGGTCGCGCTGTGGCTCTTCCTCTGCGCCGCCATGGTCTTCGCCATGGCGGTCATCGGCGCGGTCACGCGGCTGACCGAGAGCGGCCTGTCGATCGTCGAATGGGCGCCGGTCAGCGGGGCGATACCGCCGCTGTCCGACCAGGCCTGGCAGGACGCCTTCGCCGCCTACAAGGCGACGCCGGAATATCTCTACAAGAACACCGGCATGTCGCTGGAGGCGTTCAAGCAGATCTTCTTCTGGGAATGGCTGCACCGGCTGTGGGGCCGGCTGATCGGCCTGGTCTTCGCCGCCGGCCTGGCCTGGTTCTGGTGGCGCGGCGGGCTCGACCGCGGCCTGCGGCTGCGCCTGCTCGGCCTGCTGGTCCTGGGCGGGCTGCAGGGGGCGCTGGGCTGGTTCATGGTGATGAGCGGCCTGGTGGACCGGCCCTCCGTCAGCCATTACCGGCTGGCCGCGCATCTCGGCCTCGCCGTGCTGCTCTACGCCCTGATCCTGTGGACCGCCTACGGGCTGACGCTGCCGCGGCTCGGCCATTTCGCCGGGGTGCCGTCGCTGCGCCGGCACGCATCGGTCGCCATCGGCTGCGTCGCGGTCACCATGTGCTGGGGCGCCTTCGTCGCCGGGCTGGACGCGGGCCAGGTCTACAACACCTTCCCGCTGATGGACGGACGGTTCCTGCCGCCGGAATCGTTCAGCATCATCCCGGCCTGGCTGAACTGGTTCGACAACACCGCCCTGGTGCAGTTCACCCATCGCTGGCTGGCGATCGGCACCGCCCTCGTGGTCCTGGCGCTGGCCTTCCGCGGCCGCGGCACGCCGGCAGCGGGATGGGCCGGGCTGGCCGGGCTGATGGTGGCGGTCCAGGTCGGCCTCGGCATCTCCACCCTGCTGGCGCAGGTGCCCGTCTGGCTGGGGGCGATGCACCAGGCGGGGGCGCTGCTGCTGCTGGCCCTGCTGCTCGCGCTCCGCTTCGTCAGCCGGCCGGCTTCGGAATCGCGGGTCAGATGACGGCAAGAACACGCCGAAGAACAAATCCAGCACCGACTTGACGCTTTATCCAGCGCGACTTGCGCGGCTTCGAAGATCCGCAACGGAGTTGTGGACAGCCATGAATTCGATTGCCCGGATACGGTCGCGGCGGTACCGTCCCAGCCATCACTCTTGCCGACGACGGATGGATGAGGAGACCGCCGCCGCGAGAGCGCTCGCAGACAGGACAGCAGGGGGCAATCACATGCACAGCTTCAGCCGGCCCCTGGCGCGCGGGCTGCTGGTCGCCGCCCTCCTGGCCGGCATGTCGGGCGCGGCCGCGGCCGAGACAGTGCTCAACCGCGGGAACGGCGCCGAGCCGTCGACCCTCGACCCCCACAAGATCGAAGGGAACACGGAAGCCAACATCGCGACCGACCTGTTCGAAGGCCTGATGACCTACGGCGCCAAGGGCGAGCCGGTCCCGGGCGCGGCCGAGCGCTATGCGATGTCGGATGACGGCCTCACCTACACCTTCACGCTGCGGGCGGACGCGAAGTGGTCGGACGGCACGCCGGTCACCGCGGCCGACTTCGTCTTCTCCTGGCAGCGGCTGGTCGACCCCAAGACCGGCTCGGCCTACGCCTACTATCTGGACCAGGTCGTCAACGCCCGGGAGATCCGGAACGGCCAGAAGCCGCCCGACGCCCTCGGCGTCAGGGCGGTCGACGACCGCACCTTCGAGGTCAAGCTGGTGGCACCGACGCCGTATTTCGTCTCGTCGCTGGTGCACCAGTCGACCTATGCGGTCAGCCGGGCCAATCTCGAGACGTACGGCAACGACTTCATCAAGCCCGGCAACCTGGTCTCGAACGGCGCCTACAGGCTGGCCGAGGCGGTGCCGCAGGGCTACATCAAGCTGGTCAAGAATCCGCAGTTCCACGACACGGCGAACGTCGCGATCGACACGGTCATGTACTACCCGACCGAGGACGTCGATTCGGAGCTGCAGCGCTACAGGGCGGGCGAGCTCGACATCACCTTCGACCTGCCGAGCCAGCAGATCCCCGCCCTGAAGAAGGAGATCCCCGACCAGCTCCACATCGTGCCCTTCCTCGCCACCTATTTCTACGCCTTCAACATGACGCGCGAGCCGTGGAAGAGCAGCCCGGAGCTGCGCCAGGCCCTGTCGCTGGCCGTCGACCGTGACGTGCTGATCAAGAACATCACCCAGGCCGACCAGGTCCCGGCCTACAGCTTCGTACCGCCCGGCACCGACAACTTTCCGGGCTGGGAGCCGGAAGCGGCCCGGATGACCCAGGCCGAACGCGACGCCAGGGCCAAGGACCTCTACGCCAAGGCCGGCTACGGTCCGGACAAGCCGCTGAAGCTGACGATCACCTACAACACCAGCGAGAACCACAAGCGGCTGGCGGTCGCCATCGCCGCGATGTGGAAGCAGAAGCTGGGCGCCGACGTGACCCTCGACAACGAGGAGTGGGCCACGTTCCAAAGCACCCGCAACAAGAAGACGTTCCCGGACATCGCACGGCACGGCTGGTTCGGCGACTACAACGACGCGTATACCTTCCTGCAGCTCGAGCTCGGTGACGTCGGCGAGCAGAGCACCTCGGGCTATGCCAATCCCAAGTTTGACGCGCTGATGGCCGAGGCCACCAAGGCGACGGACCCGCAACAGCGCGGCGCGCTGCTGCAGGAGGCGGAGAAGGTGATGATCGCCGACATGCCGATCCTGCCGCTCTATTTCTACACCACCAAGCACGCCGTTTCGCCGGCCGTGAAGGGTTGGACGGACAACGTCGCGGACTTCCACCTCTCGCGCTGGCTCTCGGTCGACCGGTGAGGCCGCGCCCGGCGCCGCTCCGTTTGGTCACCTGGCCGGTTTCGGAATCGCGGCTGAGATGACGCCAAGAAGAAAGTTAAGAACAAGCAGGATGCCGATTCGACACTTTCCTTTTTGCGACTTTTGCAAGGCATGAAACCCGCGCCGGATTCATAGCAGACCCGCGAATTCGATTGCTCAAATGCGGTCGAAACGATACCGTCCAGCGCATCACTCCTCGCTGGTGGGAGACGGACGAGAGCGCGTCCGAACGGCCGCGCTTTGCAAACAAACCAGTGACCGGGAAACCGGAAACAGTAGGGGCGAACACATGCACAGCTTCACCAAGATCCTGGCTCGCGGCCTGCTGGCGGCCGCGCTGCTCGGCGGCGTGTCCAGCGTGGCCGTGGCCGAGGTGGTCTTCAACCGCGGCAACGGTGCCGAGCCGGAGACGCTGGACGTCCACAAGTCGACCGGCGTGCCGGAGTCCCACATCCAGATGGACCTCTTCGAGGGCCTGATGACTCCGGACGCCAAGGGCGAGCCGGTCCCCGGCGCCGCCGAGAGCTGGACCGTCTCCGATGACGGCCTGACCTACACCTTCAAGTTGCGCCAGAACGCCAAGTGGTCGGACGGGTCGCCGGTGACGGCGGCGGACTGGGTGTTCTCCTGGCAGCGTCTGGTCGACCCCAAGACCGCCAGCGACTACGCCTATTTCCTGGACCAGGTGGTGAACGCCAAGGACATCCGCGACGGCAAGAAGCCGGTCACCGATCTGGGGGTCAAGGCGGTCGACGACCACACCTTCGAGGTGAAACTGGCCGCCCCCACCCCGTATTTCCTGGCGATGCTGGTCCATCACTCGACCTATGCGATCAGCAAGGCCAACTACGAGAAGTTCGGCGACGACTTCGTGAAGCCGGGCAACATGGTGTCGAACGGCGCCTTCATGCTGGCAGAGGCGGTGCCGCAGTCGCATGTGAAGCTGGTCAAGAACCCGAACTTCCATGACGCGGCGAGCGTCAAGGTCGACACGGTGATGTTCTACGCCACCGAGGATCAGAACGCCGAGCTGCAGCGCTTCAAGGCCGGCGAGCTGGACGCGACCTACGAGATCCCGCCGCAGCAGATCAAGGAGCTGCAGCAGACCAATCCGGACGAAACCCGGCTGGCTCCGTATTTCGGCACCCACTTCTACGCCTACAACCTGACCCACGAGCCGTGGAAGAGCACCCCGGAGCTGCGTCAGGCGCTGGCCCTGGCCATCGATCGGGACGTCATCACCGGCAAGATCATGAACGCCGGCGAGATCCCGGCCTACACCTTCGTCCCGCCGGGGACCGACAACTTCAACGGCTGGGAACCCGACTACGCCAAGATGACCCAGGCCGAGCGCGACGCGAAGGCGAAGGAGCTGCTCGCCAAGGCGGGGTACGGCCCGGACAAGCCGCTCGACGTCGAGATCATCTACAACACCAGCCAGCTGCATAAGAATGTCGCCGTGGCGATCTCGGCGATGTGGAAGCAGAAGCTGGGCGTCAACGCCACCCTCACCAACATGGAGTGGAAGACGTTCCTGGACACGCGCGACAAGAAGCAGTTCAAGGACATCACGCGCCACGGCTGGATCGGCGATTACAACGACGCCAACAACTTCCTGGAGCTGGAGCGCTGCGACATCGGCGAGCAGAGCACGTCCGCCTACTGCAACCCGAAGTTCGACGAGCTGATGAACCAGGCCGCGCGTGAGGCCGACCTCCAGAAGCGGGCCCAGATCCTGCAGGACGCCGAGAAGCTGATGATCGCCGATGCGCCGATCATCCCCTTCGCCTTCTATGCCAGCAAGCACATGGTCTCCGCCCATGTGAAGGGCTGGGAGAACAATGTTCAGGACTTTCACCCGAGCCGTTGGGTGACGGTCGAACGCTGAGCACGATGCCATGACGATGCTCGCCATCCGCCGGTCGGATGGCGGGCATCGCCTTTTCGGCGCCCGGGCGCACCCTTCGGGCCTGCCGCACGGGCGCAAGGATCCCTGATATGTTGAGCTACACAGTCCGCCGAATCCTCGGTGCCATACCGACCCTTCTCATCATCATCGCGGTCGCCTTCTTCATGATCCGGCTGGCGCCGGGCGGCCCGTTCGATGGCGAGAGGCCGCTGCCGATCGAGATCAAGCGGAACCTGGAGAAGGCCTATCACCTGGACGAGCCGCTCTACATGCAGTTCGGCCGCTACATGGCCAATGTCCTGCAAGGCGACTTCGGGCCTTCGTTCAAATACAAGGACTATTCGGTCAACGAGCTGATCAGCGAAGGCTTCCCCTATTCGCTGCAGATCGGCCTGGCGGCGATCGCGATCGCAACCGTCTGCGGCATCTTCTTCGGAACGATGGCGGCGCTGCGGCAGAACTCGATCGGCGACTACGGGACGATGACCCTGGCGATGGTCGGCATCACCATCCCGAACTTCGTGGTGGCACCGCTGCTGATCCTGCTCTTCGCGGTGATGTGGCGGCTGCTGCCCGCCGGCGGCATCACCGCCGGCTGGACCTCCTTCATCCTGCCGATCGTGGCGCTGGCCCTGCCGCCGACCGCCTATATCGCCCGCCTGACCCGCGCCAGCATGATCGAGGTGCTGCGGTCGAATTTCGTGCGCACCGCCCGGGCCAAGGGCCTGCCGGAGCGGATCACGATCATGCGCCACACGCTGAAGGCCGGCCTCCTGCCGGTCGTCTCCTATCTCGGCCCCGCCACCGCCGGCATCATCACCGGCTCGGTCGTGATCGAGCAGATCTTCGGTATTCCCGGGATCGGCCGCTACTTCGTCCAGGCGGCGCTGAACCGCGATTACACCCTGGTCATGGGCGTGGTGATCTTCTTCGCCGCCCTGATCATCCTGTTCAACCTGCTGGTCGACCTGCTGTACGGCGCGCTCGACCCGCGCGTGCGCTACGATTGAGGATCCGGCCATGACGGACGCCACGATCGGGACCGTTCCCTCCCGGCCCAACCAGATCAAGGGACGCAGCCTCTGGCAGGACGCCTGGCGCCGCCTGCGCGGCAACAAGGCCGCCGTGGCCAGCCTGGTTGCCCTGTTGCTGATCGCCATCGTCTGCGTCGCCGGGCCGTATTTCCTGCCCTGGGGGCTGGACGACGTCGACTACACCGCGTTCCAGGCCGCGCCGAGCTTCGCAGCCGCGGCCGACGGCACCGCGCCGCATTATTTCGGCACGGAATCCAACGGCCGCGACCTGCTGGTGCGGACCCTGTACGGCGGCCAGATCTCGCTGCTGGTCGGCATCGTCGGCACCCTGGTCAGCCTGATCATCGGCGTCACCTACGGCGCCACCGCCGGCTTCCTGGGCGGGCGGGTCGACAACCTGATGATGCGCGTCGTCGACGTGCTCTATTCGCTGCCCTTCATGTTCTTCGTGATCCTGCTGATGGTGTTCTTCGGCAGGAACATCCTGCTCATCTTCGTCGCCATCGGCGCGGTCGAGTGGCTCGACATGGCGCGCATCGTCCGCGGCCAGACCCTGTCGATCAAACGCAAGGAATACATCGAGGCCGCGCATGCCTGCGGCGTCTCGACCTGGCGGATCATCCGCAAGCACGTGATCCCGAACACGCTCGGCCCGGTCATCGTCTACATGACCCTGACCGTGCCGAAGGTGATCCTGCTGGAGAGCTTCCTGTCCTTCCTCGGCCTCGGGGTGCAGGAGCCGATGACGAGCTGGGGCGTGCTGATCGCCGACGGCGCCCGCAACCTGAACATCGCCTGGTGGATGCTGGTGTTCCCGGCCGCCTTCCTGGCCGTCACCCTGTTCTGCCTCAACTTCATCGGGGACGGGCTGCGCGACGCCCTCGACCCGCGTGACCGTTAAGCCATGACCGCAACCCTCGTGACCACCCCGACCCCGATGACCGGCACCGCGGCCGCCCCGGCCACCCAGGCCGAGACCATCCTGGCGATCCGCAACCTCGTCACCCGCTTCAAGACCGGCGACGGCGTCGTCGCCGCGGTGAACGGCATCTCGCTCGACATCGCCGCCGGCGAGACCCTCGGCGTCGTCGGCGAGAGCGGCTCGGGCAAGAGCCAGCTGTTCATGTCGGTGATGGGCCTCCTGGCCGCGAACGGCCGCGCCACCGGCAGCGTCCAGTACCGCGGGCAGGAGATCCTGGGCCTGCCGCCGGCGAAGCTGAACCGCTTCCGCGGCTCGAAGATGTCGATGATCTTCCAGGATCCGATGACGTCGCTGAACCCCTACCTGACCATCGCCCGGCAGATGACCGAGGTGCTGGTGCAGCACAAGGGGATGACCCAGTCCCAGGCGCTGAAGCGCTCGGTCGAGATGCTGGACCTGGTCCGCATCCCCGAGGCGAAGCGGCGCATCGGCATGTATCCGCACGAATTCTCCGGCGGCATGCGCCAGCGCGTGATGATCGCCATGGCGCTGCTGTGCCAGCCGGACCTGCTGATCGCCGACGAGCCGACCACGGCGCTCGACGTCACAGTCCAGGCCCAGATCCTCGACCTGATGCGCGACCTGAAGCGCGAGTTCAACACCTCGATCGTGCTGATCACCCACGATCTCGGCGTCATCGCCGGTCTCGCCGACCGGGTGATGGTGATGTATGCCGGCAACGTGGTCGAGACCGGGTCCGTGCGGGACATCTTCTACAGCCCGCAGCACCCCTACACCGAAGGGCTGCTGCAGAGCATGCCGCGGCTGAACTCCGACCGGCACGCCGAGCTGCCCTCGATCGGCGGCCAGCCGCCGAACCTGCAGGACCTGCCGCCCGGCTGCAACTTCCAGCCGCGCTGCCGCTACGCCCATGCCCGCTGCCTGGCCGAGGAGCCGGCGCTGCTGCCATGCGGCGGCGAGGCCGGGGCCGGGCCGCGGGCCAAGGCCTGCCACCTGATCCAGCTGCCTCTGACCGAGGCCGACCGCGCCATCATCGAGGCGGATCGCGCCGCCCGGACCCGTCATTGAGGCCCGCGCCATGACCGATACACATCAGCCGGCCAATCCTTCGTCCGACGGCAAGACGATCCTGTCGGTGCGCGACCTGCGCGTGCATTTCACCATGCCGAAGCGGCACCTCTGGTCCGGCCACCGCGACACGCTGAAGGCGGTCGACGGCATCAGCTTCGACCTGAAGGCCGGCGAGACCCTGGGCATCGTCGGCGAATCCGGCTGCGGCAAGTCCACCCTCGGCCGCGCCGTGCTGCAGCTGATCCCCCCGACCGCGGGCCAGGTGGTGTGGATGGGCGAGAACATCGCCAATCTCGACAGCGGCGCGATGCGGGAGAAGCGGCAGGACCTGCAGATCATCTTCCAGGACCCGCTGGCCTCGCTGAACCCGCGCATGACGGTCGGCGAGATCATCGGCGAGCCGCTCGACGTGTTCGAGGGCAAGCTGAGCCGGAAGGAACGCCGGGCCAAGGTCGAGGAGATGATGGGCCTGGTCGGGCTGCGGCCGGAGATGATCAACCGCTACCCGCACGAATTCTCCGGCGGCCAGGCGCAGCGCATCGGCATCGCCCGGGCGATGATCCTGAACCCGAAGCTGATCGTCTGCGACGAGCCGGTCTCGGCCCTCGACGTCTCGATCCAGAGCCAGATCGTCAACCTGCTGATGCGGCTGCAGCGCCAGTTCGGCCTGTCGCTGATCTTCATCAGCCACGACCTGTCGGTGGTGCGCCACATCAGCCACCGGATCATGGTGCTGTATCTCGGCAAGCTGGCGGAGATCGCCGACCGCGACGACATCTACGAGAATCCGCGCCATCCCTACACCCAGGCGCTGATCTCGGCGGTGCCGCTGCCCGACCCGGATGCGGAGCGCGCTAAGAAGCGGATCGTGCTGACCGGCGACCTGCCGAGCCCGCTGAACCCGCCGACCGGCTGCTATTTCCGCACCCGCTGCCCGAAGGCGCAGGACCTGTGCGCCCAGGTGGCGCCGCAGCTGACCGATGTCGGCAGCCCCGGCCACCAGGCCGCCTGCCACTTCTGGGACACGCCCACGCCGGCGCGGCGAGACGAGGCGGCGTAGCCGACCCGCAGGCGCCCCGTGGCCTCTCCCGCTTGCGGGAGAGGTCGGAGACGCGAAGCGGCTCCGGGTGAGGGGATTTTTGTCGAGGCCGATGCTGGCCCTCACCCGGTCGTCCTGCGGACGCCCGACCTCTCCCGCCATGCGGGAGAGGTAACGCAGTTCGCGGCTGCTGCCTCCCGGCCGGCCCTTCTCGACTGAGCACCCGGAAAACAAAAAGGGCGCCGGAAACCGGCGCCCTTCGAATGCTCTCTGTCCCGAAGGATCAGGCGGCCGCGGCCAGGGAGGCGGCGACGGTCGTGAAGTGCTCGACGATCGAGGCCTTGAACGCCTCCATGTCGAGGTCGTCGCGGGCGGTGATCAGGTTGCCCTCGACCACGACGGTGTCGTCGGCCAGCTTGGCGCCGGCGGCCTCCAGCGTCTCGCGGACGCTGTCATTGGCGACGATGGTGCGGCCCTGCACCCGCTCGGACAGCGCCAGCAGCTGCGGCGCGACGCCGAGGGCGGCGATCGGCTTGCCGGCATCGGCGAAGCCGCGGAGGATGCGCTTGGTGTGCGGGTTGGCGGCCAGCTTGGCCACGCCGCGCTCGCCGCCCGGGATCAGCACCGCGTCGAAATCCGCGGCCAGCGCGTTCGACAGCGGCACGTCGACGGCGAAGTAGTGGCCCCACGCCTTCTCGTGCCAGCCATTGACCAGCCCCTGCTCGGTCGAGACGATCTTCAGGGTGGCGCCGGCGGCGAGCAGGGCCCGCTGCGGCTCGGTCATCTGGATTTCCTCGAACCCGTTCGACACCAGGATGGCGATCGTCTTGCCGGCGAGAGGCTTGTCGTTCTGCATGTATTATTCTCCCTTGCTGAAGCCGGTCCCGGCGGATCCCCTCCGGACCCACATGGGTTGCCTTCGGACGCGCAACGCGCCGTCCTGCGCTGCGGATCGCGATGTCGCGGGCAGCGGCGAAACCATGCCGGGATGGTGATTGAATTCGACCGTAGAAGTGGCGGCGCCGAGGTCGAAAGTCAATGCCGGACACCCATCGCATGGGTGCATTGCACAATGCTGGGGCTCGCCCCGCTTCCGGAACCATCGGGCCGACGCAAAACCGCCGCCCGAAGGCCGGCGGAAGGCGCAAACAAGACCGCCGCCCGGAGGGCGGCGGTCGGAGTTCAACGTTCGGTGAGGCGCCGGTCTTGGTGCCGGCGCTCAAAGATCACCGCGACGAAACGGTCGGTGTCAGGCCGGCAGACCGGAGGTTGCCGACGCCGCTCGATCCGACGCACGCCCGATGAGGGCGGCCGCGGAGATCGTGTTCACCGGAGCGCTAGACATCGGATCACCTCCTTTCGTTTGTTGCACCTGCGATAAAGGTCGGATGAGTGGCCGGTTCTGTCAAGTCAATGCGCTTGGCCGGCTGCGACATTGACCGCCAGGGCCAGGATCACGGTGTTGAAGAAGAAGGACAGGACGCCGTGGCCGAGCGTCAGCCGGCGCATGTAGGAATCGGTGACCTGAACGTCGGAGACCTGGGCGGTCATCCCGACGACGAAGGAATAGTAGAGGAAATCCCACACCCCGGGCTCCCGGTCGCCGGGGAACTCCAGCCCGCGCGCGTCCCGGCGCCTGCCGCGCTCGAGGCCCGCCTTGCCGTAGTAGAGATGGGCGTAGCGGAAGGCAAAGACGGTGTGCAGCGTGGCCCAGCCCAGCAGCACGCTGACGATCGCCAGGACCAGATGCAGCGTCGCCGGCCCTTCCGCCTGATTCAGCAGGCTGAAGATCGAGGCGATGCTGAAGCCGGCCGCGATCACCGTGATCAGCACGATCAGCGGCAGGCCCTCGTCATCGATGTCGGCCCGGCGCCGGATGGTGTCGGGCGTCGCATGCCGGGTCATCACCGCGGTCCAGGCGAGATAGAGGCCGAAAAAGGCGTCGCCCGCCACGACGACGGCCATCGGGTCGCCCGCGCGACCGCCCAGGGCGGACCAGAATGCCAAGCCCAGCAGCACGCCGGCATAGAAGCGGGTGTGGTGCCGCAGATGGTTGCGGATCGAGACGAACAGGACGGCCTCCCTTCGCAGGATCGCTCCCGGGAGGAAGGCATTCCCGAACGCGGCTGTCCAGGCCCGTCTCGGTCCGCTCAGCCGAACTGTCCGGCCAGCCGCTCCAGCGCCTCGTCCAGCACCGAATCCTGCTTGGCGAAGCAGAAGCGGACGACGGTCGAGAGCGGGGCCTCGGCGTAGAATGCCGAGACCGGGATGGCGGCGACGCCGACCGCCTCGATCAGGTGCCGGCAGAAGGCCTGGTCGTCGCCGTCGAAGCCGGTCGAGCCGATGTCGAGATTGACGAAATAGGTGCCGTCGCAGGGCAGCGCCGTGAGCCCCAGCCGCGCGAGGCCAGCGGCGAAGCGGTCGCGCTTGCCCTGCATCTCGGCGACGAGGCCGTCGTAGTAGTCGTCGCCCTTGCCGAGGCCGTAGGCCACGGCCGCCTGCAGGTTCGGCGGGGTGGTGAAGGTCAGGAACTGGTGCGCCTTGCCGAGCAGCGTCGCCAGGGCCGGGGCGGCGGTGACATAGCCGACCTTCCAGCCGGTCAGCGAGAAGGTCTTGCCGGCCGAGCCGATCTTCAGGCAGCGCTCGCGCATGCCGGGCCGGGCGATCAGCGGCTGGTGCTTCCGGCCGTCGAAGACCAGATGCTCGTAGACCTCGTCGCAGATGACATAGGCGCCGGAGCCCTCGACGAATTCGGCGAGGAGGTCGAGCTCGGCCGCGCCGAACACCTTGGCGGCCGGGTTCAGCGGGTTGTTGAACAGCACCGCCTTGGTCTTGGGCGAGAAGGCGCGGGCCAGGGCCGCCCGGTCGAAGGACCAGCCCGGCGGCGTCAGATGCACGAATTTCGGCACGCCGCCGGCGCGCCGGACCAGCGGGAGGTAGGCGTCGTAGAGCGGCTCGAACAGCACCACCTCGTCGCCCGGCTCGATCAGCGCGAACAGCGCCGCCGCCAGCGCCTCGGTGGCGCCGGAGGTGACCACGACCTCGCTGTCGGGATCGACCTCGAGCCCGTAGAAGCGCTTTTCATGCGCGGCCACGGCCTGGCGCAGCTCCGGCAGGCCCAGCATCGGCGGATACTGGTTCCAGCCGTCGGTGACGGCGGAGGCCGCGACCCGCAGCACGTCCTCGGGCCCCTTCCCGTCCGGGAAGCCCTGGCCGAGGTTGACCGCACCATGCTGCCGCGCCAGCCGGGACATGACCTCGAACACGGTGGTGCCGAGGCCGGAGAAGATCGCGTTTCCGGGCTTCATCGTATGACGTATCGTGACGTGCGCCGCTCGTGTCAGTGCCGGGTGACTTCGGACTCGTCGAAATCCCCGTCCTCCGATCCCTCCTCGACCACGTCGAGCATCTCCTCGAACCGGTCGAGCAGGTCCGAATAGTCGCGGTTCGCCCGCAGGAACTTGCGGAACGCCTTGTCGTTGCGGATGTCCTCGTCGAACCAGGCGTCGGCGGCGCGCTGGTGCTCCGGATGGGCCGAGAGGTGGTAGAAGGCCGCCTGCTCGACGGTGGTGATCTGCCCCTCGTCCAGGATCTCCAGCACCGCGCCGACATAGGTCGGCAGCCCGGTCAGGAAGGCGATCTCGTTCGCGGCGGCGGCCAGCTCCTCCTCGTCCAGCGGCGCCTCCGGCGCCTCGCCGGCGGCGACGGCGGCGGCCTGCGCGGCCTCCTCCATCTTGCGGATCTCGTCGCGCAGCGCCGCGAAGTCGCTGTCCTCACCGATCAGCGCCTCGTTCGGGATGCCGCCGATCGCAGCCTCGATCGCCAGCAGCGTGTCGAGCAGCTTGCGCTTGCGCACCACCCAATTGGCACCGCTGCGGACGTCCTCGGCGATCGACCGCAGCCGCTCCTGCTCTTCCGGCGCCATGTCGGAGAGCAGCGATGTCTCGGGTTTGGCTATGGCGGTCACGGTGGTCGTCCTTCTGTTGCGGGCGCACCCTAACACAGCAGCTTCGACACGGCAGCCCCACCGACGGCGACGCTTGACCCTCGTCGGACCTGTGCCTATCTGGACCGCACGATGGCCAAGCTTCCGATCCTGATCGCCCCCGATTCCCGTCTCAAGACCAAGGCGAAGCCGGTCGCCGCGGTGGACGACCGCGTCCGCAAGCTGACCGACGACATGCTGGAGACGATGTATGCCGCGCCGGGCATCGGCCTCGCCGCGCCGCAGATCGGCGTGCTGGAGCGGATCATCGTCATCGACGTCGCCGGCAAGGACGAGCCGCGGGCGCCGCTGCGCCTGATCAACCCGGAGATCACCTGGGCGTCGGAGGAGATGCAGACGGCCGAGGAGGGCTGCCTGTCGCTGCCCGATCAATGGGCCGAGGTGGTGCGCCCGGCCGAGGTCAAGGTCCGATACCTGGACGAGACCGGAACCCAGCAGGAGAAGCACGCGACCGGGCTGCTGGCCACCTGCCTGCAGCACGAGATCGACCATCTCAACGGCGTGCTGTTCGTCGACCACATCTCGGCGCTGCGCCGGAACATGATCCTGCGCAAGGTGCAGAAGTGGAAGAAGGAGCACGCGTCCTAGCGGTGCGTCCTACTTCTCCTTCGCCGCGTCCCAGTAGCTGCTGCCGCCGATGTTGAGCGTGTCCGGCGCCGCGACGTCGTCGCCCGGGACGCCGATGCGCAGCCGGTTGACCGTACCGTCATCCGCCATCAGCTGCAGGGTGTAGCCGTCCAGGCGATAGCGACCGGCCGTGTCCCGCGACTTCAGCGCCCCGCCCACGGAGAAGCCGTTCTCAGTCATCACGGCGCCCATCCCGCCACTGGTGACGCCGACCGATCCGCCGTCCGGCCCCGTTCCCACCGGGCTCTGCATGAAGAAGCTGCCGCCCTGGTGCCGCTCGAAGGTGCCGTCGGCCCGGAACCGCAGATCGATGCGCGTGGTGACGCCGCCCTGCGACACGTTCAGGTAGTAGTAACTGCGGTCCAGCCGGATATCGGGCGGGAATGGCCTCAGCACGGTGAAGCCGGACCAGTCGGCCTCCGCCCCCGCCGCCGCGGTCATCACATATTTCTCGCCGCGCCGTTCCCAGCGCGACCAGTCCTGCGGCGCCCGGCGGCGGACCTGGTCGGCGTCGAGATCGGTCGGCGGGTATTCGAACTCATAGCGATAGGCGGTGCCGTCCTTCAGCAGCAGAAAGGTCTCCTCGTTGCGGTCGGTAAAGGTGCCGCCGCCCGGGTTGATGCCCATCTGGAACTGCTCGCGGAACAGCATCGCCTCGATCCGGTCGGCCGGGACGCCCTTGTCCGGCCCGGCATTCACCTCCGCCGCCCCCGGCGGCCGGTACTCCAGCCCGCCGGCCTCCGGCAGGTCGGAGCGGGCGAGGTGCGAGGGATCGTCCAGCAGCCGGCAGTCGGACAGGCTGATCACCTCGAAGTCATAGACCCGGCTGATCCGGCCGATGACGGTGACGTCCTTGTCCTTCGCCCGCTGGAACCGCTTCTCCTCGGCGTCGTCGGCGAAATCGCAGCTCGCGGACCAGATCGAGCGCTGCTCCGGCAGCCATTGCCGCAGCCGGTCGTCGCCGTCCGACCGGCCGCCAAGCGCCAGCGGACCCAGCTTCTGCATCGCCGCGGTGACGGCCTCGGCCTTGTCGTCGTCGTCCCGGCCGGGGGCACGCCGGAACAGCTCCTTCGCCACGGCCGAAAGCTGGGCGATCGAGAACAGCGTCCTCGGCTTGGCCGTCAGCCCCGGCTCCTCCGGGATGTCGGCCCTGGCCATCCCCTCCGGCCCGTCGAGAAGGCGGCAGCCTTCCAGGGTGACGACCTTGAAGTCGTAAACCCGGCCGATCCGCCCGGCGACCACGACGTCCCGGCCCTCCTCCCGGGCGAAGAGCCTCTCCTCCACCTCGTCGTCGAAGTCGCAGGACGCGGTCCACAGCGACTGCTGGTCGACGGTCCATTGCTGCAGCCGGTCGTCGTCGATGGCCCGGCCGGAGACGGCGATCAGACCCAGCCGGCCCAGGACACCCGATGCCCAGTCGGTCTTCTCGTCCTCGTCGCCGGGCGCCTGCCGCCGGGCCTCGGCCGCCAGGGCCGAGAGCTGGCCCACCGAATACAGCGTCTTCGGCTTCGGCGCGGGCCCCACGAAAGCCTCCAGCACGGCGCGGGCCGTCGCGGCATTGGCGGCGAGGGCAAAGGTCTTGCCGCCGAACAGCGCCGGCAGGGCGCCGCAGACCAGCGGTGTCTTCCCGACCATCGAGTCGGCCTGGGACTGGAGGGCGGCGTCCAGCTCCGACCGGGCATCCGCGAAACCGTCCCTCAGGGTCCGTTCCAGCAGCCGCTCCAGCCGGTCGGCATCGTTCGCCCGGCGCCAAGCCTGCAGCGCCGCCGCATGGGCCTCGGCGCCGGGGGCGTCGGTCCGGTCGCAGTTGGCGACCACGGCGCGGGTGAGGCCGAGCGGCACGTAGACGGTGGTGATCGCCTCCGCCAGCAACTCGGGGTCGGGCCCGGCGGCCGGCGCGGGCCGCGGGACCAGGGCCGCGATCGACGCGGCGACGACCAGGCCTGCCAGGATTCTCATCCGCCCCTCCCCCGTCGAGGTCCGACGCCAGACTGGCCCGGCCTCGCGGCGGGAACAAGGCGAAGATCAGGCGGCGCGTGGCGCGTCCCGCAGGCCCTCGCGCATCGCCTCCTCGCCGTCGCGCAGCGCCAGGACATAGGCCGGCAGCGCGGGCGACGGCCCCTGCCAGCCGAGCGCGGCCGCGATCTCCGCCGTCGGCACCGCGCCGCCGCGATGGAGAAAGGCGGCCTTGACCACCGCATGGGCGGCGACGGCGCCGCGCGCATCCTCGAAGCCCTGCTCGAGATACAGCCACTTCTCGTCCCAGCCGAGCAGCCGGCTGCGCAGCCGGTAGCCGGCGAAGGCGGCGAGCGAGCGGCGGTATCGGATGGTCGCCGCACCGAGCACCGGCATCCAGCGCCGGCGGCGGATCGTGCCGGCCAGCCCGGCGCGCAGCATCAGGTCGAACCGGCCGAGGTCCATGACCGTGAGGTAGCGGCCATTGTTCATGTGCAGGTTCAGGTCGAGGTCGTTCGGCCAGACCCGGAACCGCAGCACGCTCTCGTCGAGCAGCCCGATCCGGCGGCCGAACAGCGCCGCGACCACGACCCGGATGAGGCGGAGATAGAGGTTCATGGGATCTCCTCGCCCATCCCCCTTTTGTCATGCCCGGG
>NZ_KE383989.1:72824-82131 GCF_000423185.1 Inquilinus limosus DSM 16000
CCCGGCAATGACAGCGGGAGGATCGGATCGCTAACTTATGCAGGGGGCTGCCCCGTCCTGCCGCCTCGCCGCGTCCCGATCGTTACGCCGATTTCATCTCCCGCCCACAAGGGCGTTAGCTGCGGCGACGTAGGGTGCGTCTGTCGGAGCCAAGACGTGGCCTCCCGCCCGCCTCTCCTCCGATCTTCGTTGTCCCCTCGATGGAGATCGTCATGCGCAGGAGCCTTCTGTTCGCCGCCCTTGCCGTGCCGGCCCTGGCCATCGCCCCCGCCCTGGCGATGGCGCAGACCCCCGCCCAGCCCGCCGGGACGGCACCGGCCGCCGTCACCGCGCCGCACAAGATGAAGACCCACCACACCGCCCGGGCCCATCACAAGGCGGTGACGCATCGCAGCGCCGGCAGCGAACAGGACCAGACCCGCAAGCTGAACGAGGAGCAGCTGAACAAGGCGCAGTAACCGTTTCGGGCCGCAACAGACCCTCGCCCCCACCCCCCTTCCGAGGCGAGGTCCGCGGTCCGCGAGGCCCGGCTGCACAGGCGGCCGGGCCTCTTTTTTCATCCGCCACAGGACTCGTCGCCGGACGACCAGACGACATCCGGCGAACATGAAATATCGTTCATGAAGGCATTTTCTTCGGATCGGTATCGCGCGCCCGTCGTTAGGGAGGCGATCGGATCACGTGTCCGCGGCCGTTGCTGCCGTATCCCGATCTTCAGGCATCCCTCGATGGAGACCTTCATGCGCAGGAGTTTTGTCTTTACCGCCTTCGCCGTGTCGGCACTTGCCGCCGCGCCCGCCCTGGCCCAGACCGGGACCGAGCCGGCGATGCCCGAGACGACGACGCCGTCGGTCGAGGCTCCCGCGGCGAACATGCCGGCGGAGCCGGCCCAGAACCCCCAGCATCAGCAGCACCGCAAGCGCATCCAGTCCTCGGGCGCCGAGGAGCAGACCCAGGCCCCCCGCCGCCGTGGCAGCAGGAGCGCGCAGAACCAGGCGGAGCAGGAGCAGACCCGGCAGCTGAACCAGCAGCAGCTGAGCGCGGGCGCCTCGCCGGCACCCTCGCAGCAGATTCTGCCCGGCCAGGGCATGCCCGCCCAGCCCATGCAGCCCGGGACGATGGACCAGGCTCCGACGCTGGAGCAGGCCCCCTCCATGGACCAGACCGCCCCGACGGATCAGCTGCCGCCGACCGAATAATTCGGCAGAGTCCCTCGCAGCCTCTGCGATGGACACCCAGGCCCGGCCGAACCAACGGCCGGGCCTTTTTCATGCCTGGGTCGGGCGGTCGCTGCCGGAAGCGATGACCGCGTCGCGGAAGGCGGCGGCCGCGGGCGACAGCGTCCGGCCCGCCCGGGTCAGGACGCCGATGTCGCGGGTCACCTCCGGCCCCTGCAGCAGGCGCGTCGTCAGCGCCGGATGGGCCAGCACCGGCAGGGTGAGCACCGGCAGCGCCGTCACCCCGAGGCCGGCCGCCACCAGCGCGCCGGCGGTGGCGAGATGCGACACCTCGAACTCCGGCTCGACCGTCGCCCCGGCCTGGGCGAAGCCGCGATCGGTCAGCGGCCGGACGCTGGTGATCCGCGACATGGCGACGAAGGGAAAACCCGCCAGATCGGCCCAGGTCACGGCGGAGGACCGCGCCAGCGGGTGGTCCTGGCGCAGGATGGCGACGAAGCGGTCGGACATGATCCGGGTGAAATCCACCTTGCCGTCGGCCGCCGGACGGCCGGCGATGCCGAGATCGGCCTCGCCGCTCAGCACCGCGCCGACCACGCCGTCGAGCAAGGTATCGATGACGCCGACCGAGACGCCGGGATGGCTGCGGCGGAACCGGTCGATCACCGGCGGCAGCAGCCCGGCCGTCACCGAGGGCAGCCCGGCGACGGCGACGCGGCCGCGGGCCGAACGGAAATAGTCGCCGAGATCGTCCAGCGAGCTGCGCAGGTCGCCGATCAGCCGGCCGGCGATGGCGGCGAATTCCCGGCCCTGCGGCGTCGGCTCGACCGTCCGGGTGTTGCGGTCGAACAGGCGCACGCCCAGCCGCGTCTCGGCCCGCGCCACCGCCCGGCTGACCGCGGGCTGCGACATGCCCAGCGCCTCGGCCGCCGCACGAAAGCTGCGCAGCCGGTCGACCTGCAGGAACACCTCGATCTCGAACAGCGACAGGTTGATGCGCTTCATGCATCAATCGATGACACAAATTCACTTCCAGATCCACCGCCCGCCATGGCGTGCTGAGGCCGGAGCGGTCGCCGACGGCAGAACGACCGCCGCAACGGGAGGACGGCGGATGCTGGCGGCTTTGGGTTTCCTGACCATCGCGGTGTTCCTGGCCCTGATCATCAGCGGCCGCGTCTCGGTGCTGGTCGCGCTGGTCCTGGTGCCGCTGGCCGGCGGCCTCCTCGGCGGCTTCGGCGCCGATCTCGGCAAGATGATGCTGGACGGTGTGGTCAAGGTGGCGCCGGTCGGCATCATGATCATGTTCGCGGTGCTGTATTTCGGGCTGATGATCGACACCGGCATCTTCGACCGGCCGATCAAGTTCCTGCTGTCCCTGGTGCGGGGCGACCCGGTGCGGCTGTGCCTGATCACGGCGCTGCTGACCATGCTGGTCGCGCTGGACGGCGACGGCGCCACCACCTTCCTGATCACGGTCACGGCGCTGCTGCCGGTGCATCGCCGGCTGGGCCTCAACCCGCTGGTGCTGCCCGGCATCATCTGCCTCGCCGCCGGCGCCATGAACCTCTTGCCCTGGGGCGGGCCGACGGCGCGGGCGATGGCGGTGCTGAAGACCGACGCCTCGGCCCTGTTCAACCCGGTGATCCCCGCCATGATCGCCGGCTTGGCCTGGGTCTTCGTCGCCGCCTGGCTGATCGGCCGCGGCGAGCGCAAGCGCCTGGGCGTGGCCGACGGCGTCGACGCGGTGGCGCTGGTCGAGCCGACCGAGGCCGAGCGGGCGGCGCGCCGGCCGCATCTGGCCTGGTTCAACGGCGCCCTGACCGTCGCCCTGATCGTGGCGCTGCTGGCCGGGCTGGCGCCGTTGCCGGTGCTGTTCATCGGCGCCTTCGCCGTCGCGCTGGTGGTCAACTATCCACGCTGGGAGCAGCAGCGCGAGCGGCTGGTGAAGCACGCCGACAGCGTCGTCACCGTCACCGCGATGATCTTCGCCGCCGGCATCTTCACCGGCATCCTGGGCGGCACCAAGATGATCGGGGCGATGGCCGAGGCACTGGTGGCGGTGGTGCCGCCGGCGCTGGCGCCGTACCTGTCGCAGATCGTGGCGGTGACGGGCATGCCGCTGAGCCTCGTCTTCACGCCGGACGCCTATTACTACGGCATCCTGCCGGTCTTCGCCGGCACCGCCGGGGCGCTGGGCCAGGACCCGCTGGCAATCGGCCGGGCCGCGATCCTGGGCCAGATGACCACCGGCTTTCCCTTGAGCCCGCTGACCGCCTCGACCTTCATTCTGGTCGGGCTGACCGGGGTGCAGCTCGGCGCCCATCAGCGCTTCATCTTCAAATGGGCCTTCGCCTCGACCCTCGTCATGACGGCCGTCGCCTGGGCCACGGGAGCCATCTGAATGCCGGATCGGACGATGCGGATCGGGGCCGGCGCCGGTTTCGCCGGCGACCGGCTGGAGCCGGCGGCGGAGCTGGTGGCGCGCGGCAATCTCGACGCGCTGGTGTTCGAATGCCTGGCCGAGCGCACCATCGCCCTGGCCCATCGCCGCCGCCGCGCCGATCCCCAGGCCGGCTTCGACCCGCTGCTGGAGCGCCGGCTGCGGCCGGTGCTGCCCGGCGTCGCCGCCCAGGGCATCCGGGTGCTGACCAATATGGGCGCGGCCGACCCCGAGGGCGCCGGCCGCCGCGCCGCCGCGCTGTGCCGGGAGCTGGGCGTCAAGATGCGGATCGGGGTGGTGACCGGCGACGACGTGCTGGACCGCATCGACCCGGCCGCCCCCGCCCTCGAGGACGGGCGGCCGCTGGCCGATCACGGCCCGCTGATCGCCGCCAACGCCTATCTCGGCGCCGATGCGATGCTGCCGGCGCTGGAGGCCGGGGCGCAGCTGGTGATCACCGGCCGGGTCGCGGACCCGTCGCTGTTCGTGGCGCCGCTGGCCTGGCGCCTGGGCTGGGCGCTGGACGACGCAAGCCGCATCGCCACCGCCACCCTGGCCGGCCATCTGATGGAATGCGCGGGCCAGGTCACCGGCGGCTATTTCGTCGATGCCGACGGCAGCGACGTGCCCGGCCTGGCCGATCTGGGCTTCCCGATCGCCGAGGTGACCGCGGGCGGCGCGATCACCATCACCAAGCTGCCCGGCACCGGCGGGCGGGTCAGCCGCGCCACGGTGACCGAGCAACTGCTGTACGAGGTCACCGACCCCGGCGCCTATGTCACGCCGGACGTGGTGCTGGACGTCACCGGCGTGTCGGTGGCGGAGCAGGGCGCCGACCGCGTCGCTGTCGCCGGGGCGCGCGGGCGACCGCGGCCGGAGTCACTGAAGGTCAGCGTCGCCTATGAGGCGGGGTGGGAGGCGGAGGCCGGCATCTCCTACGGCGGCAGCGGCGCGGTCGAGCGCGGCCGGCGCGCGGCCGAGATCGTCCGCACCCGCCTGGAGCGCCGCGGCGACATCACCGACCTGCGGCTGGACCTGGTCGGGGTCGATTCGCTGCTGCCGGGGCGGCTGCGGGGCGGATCGCCGTCCGAGGTCCGGCTGCGCCTCTGCGCCCGCGCCGCCACCGCCGAGGCCGCCGCGGATGCCGCGCATGAGGTCGAGAGCCTCTACACCAACGGCCCGGCGGCGGGGGGCGGGGTGCGCAGCGGCCTGCGCCCGGTGATCGGCATCGTCTCGACCCTGATCGACCGGCGGGCCGTCAGCCCGGCGGTCGAGATCCTGGAGGCATGATGGTCCGCCTGGGGACGCTCGCCCATGCCCGCGCCGGCGACAAGGGCGACACCACCACGCTGAGCGTGATCGCCCGCGACCCGGCCGACTACGAACGCCTGCGCCGCGCGGTGACGGCGGAGCGGGTGGAGGCGCATCTCTGTGGCGCCACGACCGGCCGCTTCACCCGCTTCGAGCTGCCCGGCCTCTCGGCGCTGCATTTCGTCGGCCGCGGCGTGCTGGGCAGCGGCGTCACCACCTCGCTGGCGCTGGACAGCCACGGCAAGACGCTGGCCTCCGCCCTGCTCGACCTGGAGCTGCCGGACTTGGAGTTGCCTGGGGACGGCTGAACGACCATCACAACGGGGGGAAGACGCCATGAGGGGTTGCATCATCCGCGCCGCGGCGCTGTCGGTCCTGGCCCTCGGCCTGGCCGACGCGGCGCAGGCCCGGCTCGTCAGCTTCACCGTGGAGCGGCAGGACTCCGCGGCGCCGGCCAAGCCCGGCGCCCCGGCCTATGAGATCCTGCGCGGCCGGTTCCGCGGCGAGCTGGACCCGGCCGATCCGGCCAACGCCATCATCACCGACATCCAGCAGGCGCCGCGCAACGCCCGCGGCAGGGTGGAGTATTCCGCCACCTTCGCCATCGCCCTGCCGGCCGACCCGAAGCAGGCCAGCGGCGTGCTGGTCTACGACGTGCCGAACCGCGGCAATGGCGACGTCGCCGCCGATCCGGACGGGCATGTCCGCGTCGTCAGCGGCTGGCAGGGCGACATCCCGGCCACCGACGGGCTGCAGACGGCGGAGGTGCCGACAGCGGCCGGGCTGACCGGGCCGGCCTTTGCCCGCTTCACCAACATGAAGGCCGGCACGAGGAGCCTGCCGATCCTGGTCGGCTTCGCCCGCACCCGCCCCGGACCAGTGCCGGCGACGCTGGACACCCGCCGGGCGCGGCTGTTCCAGCAATCGGCCGACGACCGGCCAGCGATCCCGATCCCGCCGCGGGACTGGGCCTTCGGCAACTGCAGCGACAGCCCCTTCCCCGGCACGCCCGACCCGGGCTGGATCTGCCTGCGCGGCGGCTTCGACCCGCGCTTCGCCTATGGCCTCGCCTATACCGGCAAGGACCCGAAGGTGCTGGGCATCGGCTTCGCCGCCACCCGCGACCTGACCGCCTTCCTGCGCCACGCCACGGCGGATTCGGCCGGTGCGCCCAACCCGGTGGCGGGGCTGGTTCGGTGGACGGTGGCGTCCGGCACCTCGCAATCCGGCAACTTCCTGAAGAGCTTCCTCAATCTCGGCTTCAACGCCGACGAGCAGGGCCGGATCGTCTTCGACGGCATGAATCCCAACATCGCCGCGCGGCAGCTGCCGATGAACATCCGCTTCGGCGTGCCCGGCGGCGCCGCCACGCTGTACGAGCTGGGCAGCGAGGGCACGCTGTGGTGGGCGCGCTACGAGGACCGGGCCCGCCGGCGCGGCACCACCAGCCTGCTGGACCGGTGCGAGGCGACGGGCACCTGCCCGAAGATCGTCGAGACCTTCGGCGCGGCGGAGCTGTGGGGCCTGCGCATGTCGCCGAACCTGGTCGGCACGGATACGCGCTTCGACCTGCCGCTGCCGGCGAATGTGCGGCGCTACTACTTCCCCGGCGTGACCCATGGCGGGTCGCGCACCGGCGGCTTCTCGACCACGGGCGATCCCTTCACCCCCGGCTCTCCGGCCTGCGTCTTGCCCGGCAACCCGAACCCGTCGTCCATGACCCTGCGGGCGCTGCAGCAGGCGCTGATCGACTGGGTCCGGTCGGGCAAGGAGCCGCCGGCCAGCCGCTATCCGACCCTGGCCGCCGGCGACCTGGTCGAGCCGACGGCGCGGGCGATGGGCTGGCCCGCCATCCCGGGCGCGCCGCGGCCGGACGGCAAGATCAACATCTTCCTCGATTACGATGTCGGCCGCGGCTTCGATTATCCGGACCTCAGCGGGGTACCCGATTTCCTGCCGCCGCGGATCCGGCAGACGCTGCCATCGCGGGTGGTGCGCGTCGACGCCGACGGCAACGAGGTGGCCGGCGTGCCCTCGGTGCAGGCGCTGGTGCCGCTCGGCACCTATACCGGCTGGAACGTGCTGGCCCAGGGCTACGGCGCGGGTAGCGGCTGCTCCTTCCTCGGCGGCTTCATCCCCTTCGCCCGGACGAAAGCGGAGCGGATCGCCGCGCGCGACCCGCGCCCGTCGCTGCAGGAGCGCTACCGCGACCATGCCGGCTTCGTGGCGCGGGTGAAGGCGGCCGCGGCGCAGCAGGTCGCCGCCGGCTGGCTGCTGCCGGACGACGCCGCGACGCTGGCCGCCCAGGCGGAGGCCAGCGACGTGCTGAAGGACTGAGCGGCAAGACGCCGCCCTGGATATCCGGGGTCCCGTGCCCTACTTGGAACACAGACCCCGTGTATCCGGACCGACATGACCATCTTCCGTTTCATCGCCGCGGCCCTGGCCGCGCTGTTCATCGCCGCCGGGCCCGCCGCGGCCGCGGTCCAGCCGGCCGCGCTGACCGCCCAGGACCGGGCCGACCTGCAGCGGGTGGAGCAGTATCTGGGCAGCCTGACCACGGTGCAGGCGGACTTCGTCCAGACCACCAACAACACCGACCTGTATCGCGGCCGCTTCTACCTGAAGCGGCCGGGCAAGATGCGGCTGGAGTACGACCCGCCGATCGACTTCATGTATGTCGCCGACGGCACCTGGCTGACCTATTACGACGCCGAGCTGCACCAGCGGAAGGACGTGCCGCTGGGCTCGACCATCGCCGACTTCATCACCCGGGCGAATGTCCGACTGTCGGGCGACGTCACCGTCACCAAGGTCGGCCGCGGCAACAACCTGTTGAGCGTCCAGCTGGTGCAGACCGACAAGCCGGAGGACGGCAGCCTGACCCTGAACTTCAGCCTCAACCCGATGATCCTGCAGAGCTGGGTGGCGGTCGACGCCCAGGGCACGGTCACCCAGGTGGACCTGACCGGCATCCAGCCGGGGGTGCAGCTGGACAACAAGCTGTTCATCGTGCCGCGCGGCCGGAAGGACCGGTAGACCGCGGAATGACCGTGACCGAACCGACCGTCGAATGGCGCGGCGCCTTCGGCAACGAGGAGCTGAACGCCCTGCATGCCGAGTGCTTTGGGCACCCGGTGCTGGACGACGACTGGTGGGGCCAGGTCAACCGCTTCAGCCTGGGCTGGGCGTGCCTGCGCCAGGCCGGCCGGCTGGTCGGCTTCGTCAACGTCGCCTGGGACGGGGGCGTGCACGCCTTCCTGCTCGACACCGCGGTGACGGCGTCGCTGCGGCGCCAGGGCCACGCGACGCGGCTGGTGCGGGAAGCCGTCGCGCAGGCGCGCGCGGCCGGCTGCGAGTGGCTGCATGTCGATTTCGACCCGCATCTGCGCGGCTTCTACCTCGACGCCTGCGGCTTCGAGCCGACCGAGGCCGGGCTGGTCCGGCTGCGGTGACGCCGGCCGGCGCCGCGGCCGCTCACCCGGTGTCGGGGGCGAGGCGGTCGAGATAGGTGTCGACATCGTTCCAGATGTCGAAGGCGAGGGAGCGGCACAGGCGGATCACGGCCCGGCCGATGCTCACGGTGTCGAGCAGCGTCTCGACATCGGGCTCCTGCATCCGGATCGCCAGCCCGGCCTTGAGGTCGGCGGCCCGGTCGGGAGGGGCGAGGTCGTCGATGGCCTGTTCGATCACGGCGGTGACCGCGGCCCGGCGGCGGGCGCGCTCGGCCCGGATCTCCTCCGGGCTGCCGTCCGGCCGGCCCGGAGACGGGCCTCTGCCGCAGCGCGGCGTCCGGCGGCGCCAGTCCCCGGCCAGGCCGAGGCCGCAGACGAGCCCGGCCACGACCGAGCCCACCGGGCGGTCCTCGACCGGATCCTCCTGGTCGCCGTAGAGCTGGGCGATCGCCTCGGCGACCTGCAGGTCGAGGGCGGCGGCGCGGCCGCGGTCCCCGAGATCGGACCAGACCAGACGGTCGATGGCGTCCTCGACCTGGTCGCGGTGGCGGGCGCGGCGGTCCTCGCGGCCGCCGTCGCGGGCGCAGAGGTCCTTCACGGCGCGGGCGCGCTGGGCCAGGGTCTGGCGCACCAGATGGGCGTAGCGGGCGAAGGCGAGGCCGGGGTCTCCGGCCGGGGCCGCAGCCTGGGGCCGAGCCTCCGGGGCCTCGGCCGGCGCGGCCGAGGGCTGGGCCTCAGCCGAAGCCTCGGGCTCCGGGGCCTGGGCGGCGGCGAGGGCGCGGGCGCCGGCCGCCTCGGCCAGCTGCATGCCGATCTCGGCGAGGCGCGTGAGCATCTCGCACTGCTGCAGCGCGCAGCCGCGGCCATAGGCCTGGACATCGAAATCGGGCGGCACCTCTTTCATGGAACATATCATGAAC
>NZ_KE383989.1:82276-128963 GCF_000423185.1 Inquilinus limosus DSM 16000
AGCCCGGCAATGACAGAAGAGGGAGTCCGGGCGCTCCGGATCAGAACGCCTCCGCCTCCAGCGCCATCAGCGGCGCCTTGCCGGCCATGATCTGGATGAACAGCGAATTCGTCTCCGGCAGCATGCGCTGGATGAAGAAGCGCGCCGTCTTCAGCTTGGCGTCGTAGAAGCCGGCGCGGTCGCCGGCCTCCGGCGCGCGCTGCAGCGCCAGCTTGGCCATCCGCGCCCACATCCAGCCCAGCGCCACCAGGGCGAACAGCTTGAGGTAGTCGGACGAGGCGGCCCCCGCCTCCTCCGGATCCTTCAGCCCCTTCTGCGCGATCCAGGCCGTGGCCTGCTGCAGCTTGCCGAAGGCCTTGGCCAGCGGGCCGACGAACTCCAGCATCGCCGCGTCCTCGGCCTCCTCCCGGATGAAGGCGTCGACCGGGTGGAAGAAGCTGCGCAGCAGCCGGCCCATGTCCTGCGGCATCTTGCGGCCGACCAGGTCCAGCGCCTGGATGCCGTTGGCGCCCTCATAGATCTGGGCGATGCGGGCGTCGCGCACGAACTGCTCCATCCCCCATTCGCGGATGTAGCCGTGGCCGCCCAGCACCTGCTGGGACCGGTTCGCCACCTCCGATCCCATATCGGTGAAATACGCCTTCAGGATCGGCGTCATCAGCGACACGAAGTCATTGGCGTTCTGCCGCACCGCCGGGTCCGGATGCTTGGTGTAGAGGTCGATGTTGATGCCGACCAGATAGGCCAGCGCCCGCGCGCCTTCGGCGAAGGCCTTGCCGACCAGCAGGTTCTTGCGCACGTCGGGGTGGACGATGATCGGGTCGGCCGGCTTGTCCGGCGCCTGCGGGCCGGCCAGGGACCGGCCCTGCAGCCGGTCCCTGGCATAGGCGGCGGCGTTCTGATAGGCGACCTCGGCGATGCCGAGCCCCTGCAGCGCCACGCCGAGCCGGGCGGCGTTCATCATCACGAACATGGCCCGCATGCCCTTGTGCTTCTCGCCGACCAGCCAGCCGGTGGCGCCGTCGAGATTCATCACGCAGGTGGACGAGGCCTTGATCCCCATCTTGTGCTCGATCGAGCCGCAGGCGATGCCGTTGCGCGGCCCGGCGACGACCGCCCCTCCCTCCTCCTTCGGCAGGAACTTCGGCACCACGAACAGGCTGATGCCCTTGATGCCCGGCGGGGCGTCGGGCAGGCGCGCCAGCACCAGATGGATGATGTTCTCGGTCAGGTCGTGCTCGCCCGCCGAGATGAAGATCTTGGTGCCGGTCAGGCGGTAGCTGCCGTCGTCCGCCGGCTCCGCCTTGGTGCGGAGCAGGCCGAGATCGGTGCCGCAATGCGGCTCGGTCAGGCACATGGTGCCGGACCAGATGCCCTCCGCCAGCTTCGGCAGGTAGGTCGCCTTCTGCCGCTCGTCGCCATAGGTCTCGAGCGCGTTGTAGGCGCCCTGCGACAGGCCGGGATACATGCCGAAGGACATGTTGGCGGCGGACAGCACCTCCTCGATCACGAAGTTCACCGCCTTGGGCATGCCCTGGCCGCCATAGGCCGGGTCGGCGGACAGGCCGGTCCAGCCGCCTTCGATGAAGGTGCGGTAGGCTTCCTTGAACCCCTTCGGCGTATAGACGACGCCGTTCTCGAAACGGCAGCCCTCCTCGTCGCCGGACTGGTTCAGCGGCGCCAGCTCGTTCTCGGCCAGGCGCGCCGCCTCCTCCAGGATCGCGTCGACGGTGTCGGGCGTCGCCTCCTCATAGCCGGGCAGCTTGGCGAGCTGGCCGATGTCCAGCAGCTCGTGCAGCACGAAGCGGATGTCGTCGAGCGGGGCCTTGTAGCTGGGCATGGTCAGGTCCTCTCAGTTCCGCAGCGGCTTGCCGGTGGCCAGCATGTGCTCGACCCGGGCGATGGTGCCGGGGGCCCGGACCAGCTCGGTGAACGCCTCGCGCTCCAGCGCCAGCACGTCGTCCTCGGTCAGCGTCTCGGTGATGTCGGTGTCGCCGCCGGACAGCACCGTCGCCAGCTTGTCCGTGACCACGACGTCGTAGGGCGTCGCCTTGCCGCTGCGGGCCAGGTCGGCGACCGCGAGGTTCAGCGCGGTCCGCGCGGTCGGGCCGGGCAGGCGGATCTCCTCGGCCGGCTTCGGCGGCCGGTAGCCCTCGGCCAGCGCCAGGGCACGGGCCTTGGCGTCGGCCAGCAGCCGGTCGCGATTCATGGTGATGCCGTCATCGGGCCGGAAATACAGCAGCTCCTTCGCCTCGAAGGCCGATTTCGCCACCTTGGCCGTGCCGATGGTCTCGAACACCTGCCCGATCGGCGGCATCGGCCCGCCGGGCCGCTTGGCCTGGCCATAGGCGCGCAGCAGCATCTCCTTGCAGCCGCCCCAGCCGGGGATCAGGCCGACGCCGACCTCGACCAGGCCGCAATAGGTCTCGGCATGGGCCTGGATCGCGGTGGAGTGCAGCAGGATCTCGCAGCCGCCGCCGAGCGCCATGCCGGAGGGCGCGGCCACGGTCGGGAAGGGCGCGAATTTCAGCGCCTTGTAGGCGTCCTGGCCGCCCTTCACCAAGGCCTCGATCTGCGGCCACAGCGCGATGTTGATGCCGAACAGGGCGAGGCCGAGATTGGCGCCGACCGAGAAGTTGGTGCCCTCGTTGTAGATCACCATCGCCTTGTACCTGGACGCGGTGATGCGGATCGCCTCGGCCAGCAGGGCCATGGTCTGGTCATCGAGGCTGTTCATCTTCGAGGTGAACTCGAAGCAGGTGACGCCGTCGCCGATGTCCCACAGCGCCGCCGAGCCGTTCTTCGCGATCGGCTTGGCCGTGCGCTTGATGTCGGCCAGCAGCAGCACGCCCTCGGGCCGCTTCACCTCGGCGTAGTCGCCGCCGGTGGTGAGGTATTGCAGCTTTCCGTCCTGCACCCGGTAGAAGCTGCGGCCGCGCGCGGATTCGAGCAGCTTCGGCACCGGCTTGCCCTGGCTCTCCAGCCAGTTGATCAGCCAGTCGGCGCCGACCTGGTCGATCAGCTCGAACGGGCCGAAGCTCCAGTTGTAGCCGAGGCGCATGGCCTCATCGACCGCGACCACCGTATCGGCGATCTGCGGCACCAGCCCGGCGGCGTAGGACAGGGTCTGGCCCAGCACCCGGGCGGCGTAGTGGCCGGTCTTGTCGTCGAAGGCGACCAGCGCCTTCAGCCCGCCCTGCCGCGCCGCCTCGACGCTGTCCAGCTTCGGCTTCTCCGATTTCGCCCAGGCGCCGGTCCTGAGGTCGATGCTCTCCTTCACCCGGCTGCCGTCGGCGGCCTTGCTGAGGCGGTAGAAGCCGCCCTTGCCCTTGCGGCCGGTGTAGCCCTCGGCGATCAGCTTTTCGACCAGCGGCTCCGAGCGGTAGATCTCGCGGTAGGGGTCGTCCGCCGGCAGGGTCGCCAGCAGGCTCTTGGCGATATGCGGCATCAGGTCGAGCCCGACCAGGTCGATCAGGCCGAACACGCCGGTCTTGGGCACGCCCATCGGCCGGCCGGCCACCGCATCCGCCTCCTCCACCGTCAGGCCGAGATCGAAGGCGCCGTTGACCGCGGCCTGGATCCAGTAGGTGCCGATCCGGTTGGCGATGAAGCCCGGCGTGTCCTTGCAGTCGACCACTCCCTTGCCGAGGCGGAGGTCGGCGAAGCCTCGGATGCCTTCGGCCAGCGCCGGGTCGGTCTCCGGCCCCACGACCAGCTCCAGCAGGCGCATGTAGCGCGGCGGGTTGAAGAAATGGGTGATCAGGAAGCCGCGCCGGAACGCCTCCGACCGGCCCTCGGTCAGGATCGCCAGCGGGATGGTCGAGGTGTTGGAGGAGACGACCGCCCCCGGCTTCATCACCCGCTCGATCCGGGCGTAGAGGTCCTGCTTGACCTTCGGGTCCTCCAGCACCGCCTCGACGATCCAGTCGCAGCCGGCCAGCTTGTCCAGGTCGTCCTCGGTGTTGCCGGGGGCGACCAGCTTCGCCGCCGCCTTCGACATGAAGGGGGCCGGGTCGGCCTTGGCCATGCGCGCCAGCGCGCCCTCGGCGATCGCGTTTCGGTTCGTCGCATCCTTCGGCACGATGTCGAGCAGCAGCACCGGCACGCCGGCGTTGGCGAAATGCGCGGCGATGCCGCTGCCCATCACGCCGGCGCCGATCACCGCGACTTGCTTGATGTCCATGGTTCAGCTCCCTGGTGCCGCGTCCTCCCCCTCACCCTCCCGCCGCCTTCGGCGTCGGGCCCCTCCCTCTCCCCAAGGAGAGGGAATTCACCTCTCCCCGGGGAGAGGTCGAAATCGCGCAGCGATTTCGGGTGAGGGGGTGTCGCAGGCGTCGATGTCGATGGGTCAGGCCGCCTCGAGCACGGTGGCGATGCCCTGGCCGCCGCCGATGCACATGGTGGCGAGGGCCAGCGCCTTGCCCTCCCGCTTCAGGATCGACGCGGCCTTGCCGGTGATCCGCGCGCCCGAGGCGCCGAGCGGGTGGCCGAGCGCGATGGCGCCGCCGTCGATGTTGGTCTTGTCCCAGTCGAGCTCGAGGTCCTGCCCCACCGCCAGCGCCTGCGCGGCGAAGGCCTCGTTCAGCTCGACCACGTCGATGTCCTTCAGCGACAGTCCGGCGCGCTTCAGCGCCTTGCGCGTGGCGCCGACCGGGCCGATGCCCATGATCTCCGGCGCGCAACCGGACACCGCGATCGACCTGATCCGGGCCAGGATCGGCAGGCCGGCCGCCTTGGCGAAGGCTTCGCTGGTCACCAGCGTCGCCGAGGCGCCGTCGGTCAGCGGGCTGGAGGTGCCGGCGGTCACCGTCCCGTTCTGGTCGAAGGCCGGCTTCAGGCCGGACAGGCCTTCCTGGCTGGTGTCGGGGCGGATGGTGCCGTCGCGCTCGACCGTGCCGTCCTTCGTGACGATCGGCACGATCTCGGCGGCGAAGCGGTTCTCGGCCCAGGCCTTCGCGGCACGCTGCTGCGAGCGGATGGCGAAGTCCTGCTGGCTCTCGCGGGTGATCTGGTACTTCACCGCCAGGTTCTCGGCGGTCACGCCCATGTTGAAATAGGCGCCCGGCATCTCGGCCGCGAGGGTCGGGTTCGGCGCCGGGTTGAAGCCCATCATCGGCACCCGGGTCATGCTCTCGACCCCGGCGCAGACGAAGGCCTCGCCCGCGCCCAGCTGGATCGCGCCCGCGGCCTGGTGGATCGCCTGCATCGACGAGCCGCAGTAGCGGTTCACGGTGACGCCGCCGACCGATTGCGGCAACCCGGCCAGGAACACGACCATGCGGGCCATGTTGAAGCCCTGCTCGCCCTCCGGGAAAGCGCAGCCGAGGATCAGATCCTCGATCGCCGCGGGGTCGATCTTGCTCTCCGCCACCAGCGCCTTGACGACGGCGGCGACCAGGTCGTCGGGCCGCACCCGGCGCAGCTCGCCCTTGTTGGCGAAATGATGCGGCGACCGCTTGAACCCGGCGATGACGACGCTCTTGTCCATGGTGGTCTCAGGCTCCTCAGATTTTCTTGTCGCGGGCCGCGCCCGCGGATGGATGGGCGGCTCAGCCTTCCGGCAGCGCGCCTTCCCGCTTCAGGAAGGAGACGATCTCGGCCTCGATGCCTCTCAGATCCTCGATCGTCTGCTGCACGTCGACGAGCTGCGTCTCGAGGGCGGCGCGCCGGGCCCGGGCGCGGCCGAGGAAATAGGTCATCTGCTCGACCTGGCCGTGCTCGCGGTCGTAGAGGTCGAGGAACTCCTTGATCTCGGCCAGGGAGAAGCCCAGCCGCTTGCCGCGGCAGATCAGGGCCAGGCGGGCCCGGTCGCGATGGCTGTAGATGCGGGTCAGCCCGGCCCGTTCGGGCGACAGCAGGCCCTCGTCCTCGTAGAACCGGATGCTGCGCGGGGTGATGTCGAAGGCCGCAGCGAGTTCGCCGATCGAATAGCTGCGCGTCTCGACCCCCGACTTCTCCCTGGTCTCCGCCTCCATGGCGCCTCGCCTCCGACCGCGTTGCTGCATGCCGTTTACGTAAACGTAAAGTACCGCAGCCGGAGGTTCGGGTCAATCGCGAGCGCTCAGGTGCCGGTCCGCACCGCCTCCGGCGTGCCCGCGGCGGCGACCGCCTTCGCCGCCTCCTCCTCCAGCACCGCCTTGCGCGACAGCTTGCCGATCAGGGTCTTCGGCAGCGGCTGGTCGCGGAACTCGATCTGCTTCGGCATCTCGATCGGCGACAGCTTGTCCGTGAGGAACTCGACCAGGCCGTCCGCGGTCAGGCTCTGCCCCGCGCGCAGCTTGATATAGGCCTTCACCGTCTGGCCGCGATACGGGTCGGGCACGCCGGCGACGATGCATTCCTCGACCGCCGGGTGGAGGTAGATCGCCTCCTCGACATTGCGCGGATAGACGTTGAAGCCGGAGCACAGGATCAGGTCCTTGATCCGGTCGACGATGAAGATGTAGCCGTCCTCGTCCATGGTGCCGACGTCGCCGGTGTGCAGGCGGCCGCCGTGCAGCGCCTCGGCCGACTCCTCCGGCCGGTTCCAGTAGCCCTTCATCACCTGCGGCCCGCGGATGCAGACCTCGCCGCGCTCGCCGGTCGGCAGCACGGTGGTGCGGTCGTCCAGCGACACGATCTCGACGATCGTCTGCGGCAGCGGGATGCCGATCGACCCTTCCTTGTTGACGCCGAACAGCGGGTTGCAGGTCGCGATCGGCGAGGCCTCGGACAGGCCGTAGCCCTCGACCAGCTTGCAGCCGGTCGCCGCCTCGAAGGCGTGCTTGACCTCGACCGGCAGCGGCGCCCCGCCGGAGATGCAGCGCTTCAGCGAGGACAGGTCGTATTTCGCGCGCTCGGGGAAGTTGGCGATCGCGGTGTAGATGGTCGGCACCGCCGGGAACAGCGTCGGCCTCTTCTCGTGGATCGTCTTCATGACGGTCTCGAGCTCGAAGCGGGGCAGCATGATGATCTCCGCCCCCGCCCAGATCGCCAGGTTCATCGCCACGGTCATGGCGAAGACATGGAAGAAGGGCAGCACGGCCAGCATCCGGTCCTGGCCCGGCACCATGCCCTCGAACCAGCAGCCGGCCTGCACCGCGTTGGCGTAGAGGTTGGCGTGGGTCAGCATCGCCGCCTTCGGCGTGCCGGTGGTGCCGCCGGTGTACTGCAGCACCGCCAGATCCTCCTCCGGCGCGATCGGCACCGGGGCGAAGCGGCCGTCGTTGCGGACCAGATCGGCCCAGCGCAGGTGCCGGCCGTCCTGCGGCACCTTCGCCACCTCGCGCCGCTTGATGATCGGGAACAGCAGGTTCTTCGGGAAGGGCAGCACGCCCGCCATCGGGCAGACCAGGATCCGCTTCAGCGCGGTGCGGCCGAGCAGCGGCGCCAGCTTGCCGTGCAGCTGCGCCAAGTCGAGCGTCACCATCAGCTCGGTGCCGCTGTCGTCGATCTTGGTGATCAGCTCGCGCTCGGCGTAGAGCGGGTTGAAGTTGACCACCACCGCACCGCATTTCAGCAGCGCGAAATAGCAGATCACGTAGTACGGGCAGTTCGGCAGGAACAGCCCGACCCGGCTGCCCTTGCCGACCCCGGCCGCCTGGAACCCCTTGGCCGCGCGGGCGACCAGATCACCGATCTGGCCGTAGCTCAGGGTCTTGTCCATGAAGGTGGCGCAGGGCCGGTCGCCGAACTTCGCCACCGCGTCGTCGAGGATCGCGTAAAGCGGCCTCGGCTCGATCGGCTGGCTCCAATGGATGTTGGGCGGGTACAGCTTGGCCCAGGCATTCGGGCGCTCCGAGGCATACGCCTCCGTCATATTGGTCTCCCCAGGGTCCTTTATCGGCCGCTCGGCGGCCTTGTCCGCCGATGGTGCCGATGAGCGGGGCGGCCCGCAAGGTTGAAGCGGAGCCGGGGCCGTGGTTTAACGGCCCGCCCGATACCAGGTCCCGGATCACCTTGGCCAAGCACAAGGACAAGAAGAAGCAGCAGCCGCGGCGGGTCAGCGACCGCGAGATCGCACAGCGGCTGCTGCGCAACTACATCCGGCCGCACTGGCCGAAGGTGGCGCTGGCGCTGTTCTGCATGGCGCTGACCGCGGCCTCCACCGCGGCCTCGGCCTATGTGATGAAGCCGGTGATCGAGAAGATCTTCACCGAGCGCGACGGCACCTGGCTGTGGCCCCTGGCCATCGCGGTGATGACGATCTTCGTGGTCAAGGGCGTCGCCGGCTACGCCCAGGGCGTGATCCTGAACAATGTCGGCCGGCTGATCATCGCCGAGCTGCAGATCCGGATGTTCCGCAACCGGGTGCGGGCCGATCTCGCCACCTTCCACGACACCACGTCGGGCCGGATGGTCAGCCACTTCACCAACGACGTGCAGTCGATGTACGGCGCGGTGTCGACCGGCATCACCGGCATCGGCCGCGACCTGCTGTCGCTGGTCGCCCTGGTCGCGGTGATGTTCTACACCGATGTCGAGCTGGCGGCGGTCACCTTCGTCATCTTCCCGCTGACCGTGCTGCCCGTGCTGCAGATCGGCAGGCGCATCCGCAAGATCACGGGCAAGACCTTCACCCAGTACGGGTCGCTGAACAACCATCTCGGCCAGGTCTTCCAGGGCATCCGCCACGTCAAGGCGTACAACGCCGAGGACCGCGAGACCAGCCGCGCCGCCAAGATCATCAACGAGGTGTCGCGGCTGCGGCAGAAGGCGATGCGGGTCAGCTCGGCCACCAACCCGATCCTGGAGATCCTGTCGGGCGTGGCCATCGTCATCGTCATCCTCTACGGCGGCAACGAAGTCATCTCCGGCTCGCGCACCACAGGGTCGTTCTTCGCCTTCATCGCCGCCCTGCTGATGGTGTACGACCCGCTGAAGCGGCTGGCTAACCTGCACAACACCCTATCCTCCGGCTTCGCGGCGGCCGAGCGGGTGTTCGAGACCATCGATTCGGTGCCGACGATCCGCGACGCGCCCGACGCCATGGCGCTGACGCATTGCCAAGGCCGCATCACCCTGGCCGACGTCCATTTCGCCTACAGCCCGAAGATCCCGGCGCTGCGCGGCGTGACGCTGGAAGTGCCGGCCGGGAGGACGGCGGCGCTGGTCGGGCCGTCCGGCGCCGGCAAATCGACCATCCTGAACCTGATCCCGCGCTTCTACGACACGACGCAGGGCACCGTGGCGATCGACGGCCACGACGTCCGCAGCCTGTCCCTGCAGTCGCTGCGCGAGCACATGGCGCTGGTCAGCCAGGAGGTGACCCTGTTCGACGACACGGTCCGCGCCAACATCGCCTATTCCCGCCCGTCGGCGACGCAGGAGGAGGTCGAGGCCGCGGCGAAGGCGGCGGCG
The DNA here is from genome assembly GCF_000423185.1 of Inquilinus limosus DSM 16000. GTDB lineage: Bacteria > Pseudomonadota > Alphaproteobacteria > DSM-16000 > Inquilinaceae > Inquilinus > Inquilinus limosus. Next base: position 91,616 of record NZ_KE383989.1, read on the forward strand.
GCGCACGACTTCATCCTGCGCCTGCCCAAGGGCTACGACACCATGGTCGGGGAGCAGGGGGTGAAGCTGTCGGGCGGCCAGCGCCAGCGCCTGTCGATCGCCCGGGCGATGCTGAAGAACGCGCCGATCCTGCTGCTGGACGAGGCGACCTCGGCGCTCGACACCGAGAGCGAGCGGCAGGTGCAGGCGGCGCTGACCCAGCTGATGGCCGGGCGCACCACGCTGATGATCGCGCACCGGCTGTCGACCGTGCGCAATGCCGATCTGATCTATGTGCTGGACCACGGCCGGGTGGTCGAGGTCGGCAGCCATGCCGAGCTGATCGCGGCCGGCGGCCTCTACGCCCGGCTGTGGGCGATGCAGACGGCCGATGACGAGGACCCGGCCGTCGCGGCGGCCGGGCCGATGTGAGGGGGCGGATGGACGAGACGGAAAGGCTTCGGCAGCGCCTGCGCGGGATGCGCTGGCTCGCCGTCTGGGCGCTGATCTTCGGCCTCGGCATCGGCTTCTACGCCGGCTTTGCGATCGGCGTCGACACGGCCCGCAGCACCGCCGCGCTGACCCCCGCGAAGACGCCGTAGCCGCGGCCTGCCGCCGCCGGCCCCGGAACTGCGCCGGGGCGCATCCGGTTCTGGAGTTGAGGTGACAGCGACGACGTCCGGAGGCCGAGATGGCGAACGCAAGGCGCGGACCGCGGAACCGGCATCACGAGGATTGGTGGGATCGCGACTGGCGGCGCGAGGCGACAGGCCCCCGCATCCCCCGCGGCAGGCCCGACGACGAGGCCGCTCCCTACGGCTATGACGAGCCGGAGGACGCCCTGTATGCCCGCGAGCGGGCGCGGGAGCGCTCCCACCGCTATGGCATGGCCGACCCGACCGGCCCGTCCCGGGTCGAATTCAACCGGCGGGGCGAGGAATGGCGGCGGCGCGGCCCGGACTATGGCTACTATCATGCCGAGGGGCCGCCGCCAGGCCCCGGCCGGCGCGAGCGGCTGGGCTTCCGCGGCCCGTCGGACGAGGTGACGCCCTGGTACGGCGACGACCGATCGCAGGGCCGCCACGTGCTGGAGGATTATCGCGGCATCGGCCCGCGCGGCTACACCCGCTCCGACGAGCGGATCCGCGAGGATGTCTGCGACGGGCTGACCGACGACCCGGCGCTCGACGCCTCGAAGATCGAGGTGGCCGTCGCCGGCTCGGAGGTGACGCTGTCCGGCACGGTCGGCAGCCGGGCGGAGCGCCGGCGCGCCGAGGACGACGCCGACCGGGTGTCCGGCGTCACCCATGTCCAGAACAACCTGCGCGTGCGGCAGCCCGGGGGTGGCCCATGATCGACCGCGGGCGCCGAGCAAGGGCCGACGAGGTCATGGACGCGCTCGAGGAGGCGCCGCGGCGGGGCCGCGACTATGGCGAGGCGGGCGGCTACGGGCCGGGCGGCGCGGTCGACGACTTCGAGGACGTCACCGGCCTGACCTATGACGACGAGCGCTTCGCCGACCCCGAGGCCTTCTTCGAGCCGGAGCCCCGTGCGGTCCGGTCCCATCGCGGCCGCGGCCCGCGCGGCTATCGCCGATCGGATGCGCGCATCTACGAGGATGTATGCGAGCGGCTGACCGAGGATCCGTATCTCGACGCCTCGGACCTCGAGGTCAGCGTCGCCGGAGGCGAAGTGACGCTGAACGGCACGGTCCGCAGCCGCCCGGCCAAGCGCCGCGCCGAGGACCTCGCCGAGCAGGTCCCCGGCGTCGGCTATGTGCAGAACAACCTGAGGCTGCAGCCCCGGGCAACGGTCCTGATGGGCGCCGGCCGGACGACCGGCACCCCGCCGCGCTCCGGAGGAGGAGACGACGGCACGCCGGTCGTGATGTGACGACGGGACCGCCCCTCACCCTCCCATCGCCCTTCGGGCGACGGGCCCCTCCCTCTCCCCGAGGAGAGGGGAACGGGAAGCAGGCGCTCTTCACCTCTCCTTGGGGAGAGGTCGAAATCGCGTCAGCGATTTCGGGTGAGGGGGTGGCTCGGGCCTCTCCGAGTCAGGCGGCAGCCTTCTCCAGCGTCGGATAGTCCGTGTAGCCCCGGGCATCGCCGCCGTAGAAGGTCGCCTGGTCGGGCGTGTTCAGCGGTGCGTCGAGGCGCAAGCGGTCGACCAGGTCGGGGTTGGCGATGAACGGCCGGCCGAAGGCGACGAGGTCGGCCCGGCCGCTCTCCACCGCCTCGATCGCCATGCCGCGGTCATAGCCGTTGTTGGCGACATAGCTGCCCTTGAACAGCCGGCGCAGCGCCTGGAGGTCGGCCCCCGGCGGCAGCTCGCGCGTCCCGCCGGTCTGTCCTTCGATCAGGTGCAGGAAGCCGATGCCGAGGCTGCTCAGCCTCTCGATCGCATGGCCGAAGGTCGCCATCGGGTCGCTGTCGTCGATGTCGCCGAAGTTGGAGAAGGGCGACAGCCGGACGCCGACCCGGCCGGGTGTCCACACTTCGGCCACCGCCTCCGCGACCTCCAGCAGCAGCCGTGCCCGGTTGGCGACCGATCCGCCATAGGCATCGGTCCGCTTGTTGGTGCCGTCGGCCAGGAACTGGTGCAGCAGATAGCCGTTGGCCGCGTGGATCTCGACCGCGTCGAAACCGGCCTCCCTGGCGTTGCGCGCCGCCTGGGCGTAGTCGCGGACGATGCGCGGCAGTTCCTCGGTCTCGAGCGCCCGCGGCGTCGAGGCGGGGACGAAGCCCTCGCCGTCATACACGCGGGTCTCGGCAGCGATCGCCGACGGCGCGACCGGCGCCGCGCCGCCCGGCTGCAGCACGGTGTGCGACACCCGGCCGACATGCCAGAGCTGCGCCGCGATGCGGCCGCCGGCCCGGTGCACGGCGTCGGTCACCAGCCGCCAGCCGGCCACCTGGTTCGGGCTGTGGATGCCAGGGGTCCAGGCATAGCCCTTGCCTTCCGGCGAGATCTGGGTGCCCTCGGAGATCAGCAGGCCGGCCGTGGCGCGCTGGGCGTAGTATTCGGCGTTCAGCGCATGCGGCACGTCGCCGTCGGGCCGCGCCCGGTTGCGCGTCAGAGGCGCCATCACGATCCGGTTCGGCAGTTCCAGGTCGCCGATCCGGGTCGGCGTGAACAGCTTCGGCAGGGTCATCGTTCTCTCCAGTTGCCCTCAAGTTTTGGACCAATCGGTCCATAATTAGGCGAAGAAACAAATAAGGATCAGCCCGGCCTCACCGCATCAGCGGCTCGGCGGCGGCCAGGAGTTCGTCGATCGCGGCGGGCGCGGTGCCCGCCTTGTGCATCACCGAGGCGCCGACGGCGAGCGCCAGCAGGCTGCGGGCCCGGGCCGTCGCGGCGCCCGCTTCCGCGGCCCCCGGCCTGCGGGCGAGCAGCCGGGCCAGAAGCGCCTCCAGCCGTTCGAGATGGTGGCGGCCCAGCCCCTCGATCTCCGGGTCGTGCGGCGCCAGCTCGACCGCGCAATTGATCAGGAAGCAGCCGTCGCGGCCGCCCCCGACATTGGCGATCGCGTCCACCGCGATGCGCAGGGCGCGGCCGGCATCCGGCTCGGCCTCGACCCGCCGCTCGAGCTCGGCGAAGCGCTGGTCGCCATAGCGGCGGATCGCCGCCACCAGCGTGTCGCGCTTCGAGCCGAAGCAGCCGTAGAAGCTGCTGCGGCTGAGATCCATCGCCCGCGTCAGATCGTCCAGCGACGTCGCTTCGTAACCCTGATGCCAGAACAGGGCCATCGCCGCGTCGAGGGCGGCGTCCTTGTCGAACTCGCGGGGGCGGCCGGGATACGGGACCATGGCGGAGATATGGACCATCCGTTCCGGAATTCAAGCGGCGCCCGCGTCGCTTCGCGCCTCGCCTGGAACTTACGGCCATGCGAAGCGATATCAGAGAGGGGTGGTGGAGGCACGGATGGACGGCAACGGTCCGCGATATCTGTTCGACCCGGCGGCGCTGGAGCGCAATCTCTCCGGGCTCGATGACGCCGCCCGACGGGCCATGATCGACGATCTGGTGGAGGAGTTGCGCGAGCGCGCCGACGCGATCGGCGCCGCGGCCAGCGCCGGCGACCGCGAGGCCCTGGGGCTGGAGGCCTACGCCCTGCGCTCCTGCGCCGCGATCTGCGGCGCCCGCGCCCTGATCGACCTCGCCGAATCGCTGGGCGACAAGGGCGAGGACCGGCCGGGCCGGCCGCAGGAGCTGGCCAAGATGGTGCGGGCCCGGGTGGCCGAGACCCTCAGGGCGCTGGCGCTGTGGCGGGGCGAACAGCCGGAGCCGGAGGAGTGCTAGCCGGCTGGGGCGGAATCGCGTCGTACGCCGCCTCGTCCAGGACCTCGATGCCCTCGATCAGCAGCGCCGCGCGAACCTCCTCGAGCGCGGGGTCGGCCAGCGCCTCGCGCAGTGCCGCCCGCAGCGCGTCGACCGTCGCGTCACCGACGTCCCGCCGCGTCACGAAGGGCAGGCCGGGCGCCGGCGCGGTGCGGCCGATCACACGCAGCCCGGCCAGGGCGGCGGGGCGGTGGCGCTGCAGCAGCGCATGGGTGACGCAGTCGACCGCGGCGACGTCCGCCTCCCTCGCCGCCACGGCCGCGAGGCTGTCCGCATGGGCGCCGGTGACCAGCGCGGCGCGGAAGAACCGGTCCGGCGGCTCCGGCAGCGCCGCGGCCAGGGCGACCCAGCCGGACAGGCTGTCCCAGTCGTTGACCGCGCAGACGGCGCCGCGGAAATCCTCCAGCCCCTCCCCCGGCGCGTCGGCGCGCGCCACCAGCAGGCTGCGGTAGAACGGGCCGTCGCAGCCCGGCGCGGCGTAGCAGGGCGTCGCCACCAGCCGCAGCCGGTCGCGATAGTGCCGGACATAGGGGTTGCCGCAGGTCTGGCTCAGCAGCAGCGCCGGATCGGTCCACAGATCATGCAGGCCCAGGTCTCGGTCGAGCGCCGGCGCCGCCGCGACTCCGGCGGTCGAGAGCCGCGAGGCGATCCCCGACCACAACGCGTCGGCGGCCCACTGCACCTCCGGCAACTCGTACATCGGCAAGCTGGCCGTGCCGGGCACGGCCGTGGCCGGCGCCGTCACCGGCCGCGCCGCCCGGCGTCGAAATCGGGATGCACCGGCTCGTCGACCGGGCGCAGCAGGTAGCGCCGGGCGATCTCGCCATAGCCGCGATAGAGCCCGGCACCGCGCGCGGCGACGCCGGCGGAATCATTGGCCGCAGCGAAGCGCGGCAGCTTGTACCAGGCCAGGCCCGGCCGGGCGTGGTGCGCCACATGCAGGTTGTTGTTGAGGAACAGCAGCGAGAAGAACGGCCCGGACGCGACCACCGCGGTGCGCAGCCCTTCCGGCCCGGCGCGATGTTCGGCGAAGGAGCGCAGCAGAGACAGCGAGGTGCCGGCGTAGCAGGTGGCGACATAGAGGATCGGCGAGACGCCGAAACCGGCGGAGACCAGGGCGAGCATCCCAGCGGCGCCGGCCAGATGCAGCGTCCAGACGGCGCGCGCCCTGCGGTCCCGGCGCAGCCTCGGCAGCTCCGCCGCCCACAGCCCGTACCAGGCCAGGGCCGGGCCGATCAGCAGCCGTCCCAGCAGGGTGCGGTTGAAGCGCAGCACCGCCCGCCCGGCCGGGCTGAGCGCCGACCAGCGGTCGCCGGTGACGTAGTAGCTCTCGGGATCCTCGACCGGCGAGGTCAGATGCGAGTCGCGGTGATGGCGCAGATGCAGGTCGCGGTAGCAGGCATAGGGCAGCCATAGCGACAATGGCGGCCAGCCGACCGCCGCGTTGATCCGGCGCGACCGGGTCGGGTGGCCGTGGATCGTCTCGTGCTGCAGCGACCCGTGCCAGGCCAGCAGCACCGCGCCCGCCGCGACGAAGAGCGGCCCGGGCAGCGCCGCATGGAACCAGAGCAACGCCGCCCAGCCGCCATAGACCGCGGCGGCCACCGCCCAGGTCGGTCCTTCGATCCTCACTCGTCTCACCGCTTCCGCCATGACCTGATCCTTCGGGTTCAGGCTGTCGCGAAACGGTCATGTCGGACAGTGCGATAATGCGCACAAAACGATGCAGATGTTGTATTTTCAAACGATCTGATGCGAATCCGAACAATCTGTTTTGAAAGACTAGCGATGGCGCAGTCCCGGCACGAGATGATCGAGACCTTCCGCAGCCGGCTGGAGGAGATCATCGCCGCCTCCGGCCAGAGCCGCAGCGCCTTCGCCGCCTCGGTCGGGATGGACCGGTCGACCCTGTCGCAGATCCTGTCGCCGGCGAACGACCGGCTGCCGCGGGCCGAGACCCTGGCGGCGATCGCGGCGTCCCGCCAGGTCAGCATCGACTGGCTGCTGGGCCTGAGCCAGCGCGGCCCCCTCTCCGCCGACATCCTGCCGGAACGCATGGCGATCGAGCGCGATGCGCAATGGACCGACGATGCGCGGCTGATCGCCTGGCATCGCGAGGCGATCGGCTACAAGATCCGCCACGTCCCGACCACCCTGCCCGACATCCTCAAGAACCGCGACGTGATCCGGCACGAGCTGGAGCATTTCGCCGGCACGCGGCCGGAACAGCGGATCGAGACCGCGGCCGCCCGTCTCGCTTATCAGCGCCGGCCGGAAACCGACATGGAGGTCTGCAACTCGATCCAGGCGATCGAGGGCTTCGCCCGCGGCGAGGGCATCTGGCACGACCTGGATTCCTCGGTCCGCGCCCGCCAGCTCGACCACATGATCGCGCTGGTGGAGGAGCTGTACCCGACCTTCCGCTGGTTCTTCTACGACGGCCGGCAGCATTATTCGGTGCCGGTGACGGTGTTCGGGCCGCTCAGGGCCGTGCTCTACCTCGGCGGCATGTACTTCCTGTTCAATTCGACCGAGCACATCCGCGCCCTGTCCGAGCATTTCGACAGCCTGATCCGCGGCGCCATCGTCCAGCCCCCCGACGTGCCCAGGCTGCTGCGCCGGCTGCGGGCGCGGCTGGGGTAGCCAGCCATGGGCGTGGGTTTCTTTCCTTCCTCTCCTAAAGAACCGTCATTGCGAAGCGCAGCGAAGCAATCCAGGGGCCGGTGCGAGCCGCCCTGGATTGCTTCGCTGCGCTTTGCAATGACGATCCTTTTATGGGCCCGCTGGTGCCCCGTAGAGAGCGGGCGTGAGGCCGCTGAGCGCACCAGGCCCACAGCCGCGCCGTTCCCTCAACACTGCCATGTCCGACTTTTGTGCACCGCAGCAGCGCCGAACGTCCTATATTTGACGCTTCACTGACCGATCCCGTTGCCAGAAAGGCGTCGCCATGGGCGAGCGCGCGCATCCTGCCGTCCCGGCGATCACGCCGGCGCTGATGTTCCTGATGGCGGTCGCCTGCGGCGCCATCGTCGCCAACCTGTACTACGCCCAGCCGCTGATCGCGCTGATCGCGCCGTCGGTCGGGCTGGGCACCGTCGCCGCCAGCCTGGTCGTCACCCTGACCCAGATCGGCTACGGCGTCGGGCTGATCCTGCTGGTGCCCCTGGCCGATATGGTCGAGAACCGGCGGCTGGTGGTGCTGACCCTGTCGGGCACCGTCGCCGCCCTGGCGATCGCGGCGCTGGCGCCGAACGCCGGCATCTTCCTGTTCGCGGCGCTGCTGATCGGCCTCAGCTCGGTCGCGGCCCAGATCCTGATCCCGATGGCGGCGCATATGTCGCCCGACGCGATCCGCGGCCGGGTCGTCGGCAATATCATGAGCGGCCTGCTGCTCGGCATCCTGCTGGCCCGCCCCGTCTCCAGCGTGGTGGCCGAGCTGCTCGGCTGGCGCGCCATCTTCGTCCTCTCCGCCCTGCTGATGGCCGGCCTCCTCGCCGTGCTGGGCTGGCGGCTGCCGCAGTACCGCCCGGCGCCGGGGCCGCGCTACGGCCAGGTGCTGCGCTCGCTGGCCACGCTGTTCCGCCATACCCCGGTGCTGCAGCGCCGCGCCGCCTACCAGGCCGCGCTGTTCGCCGGCTTCAGCCTGTTCTGGACCGCGGTGCCGCTGGAGCTGGCCAGCCCGCGCTTCGGCTACAGCCAGGCCGGCATCGCCGTCTTCGCCCTGGTCGGCGCCGCCGGCGCCCTGGCCGCGCCGCTGGCCGGCCGCATCGCGGACCGCGGCTGGACCCGGCCGGCCACCTTCGGCGCCCTGGCCTCGGTCGCCGTCGCCTTCGCCATGGCCTGGGCCGGCGGCGCCACCGGATCGGTGGTGCTGCTGGCCGCCGCCGGGATCCTCCTGGACTTCGGCGTGCAGGCCAACATGGTGCTGGGCCAGCGCGCCATCTATGCCCTGGCGCCGGAGGCGCGCGGCCGGATGAACGGGCTCTACGTCGCCAGCGCCTTCGCCGGCGGCGCCGTCGGCTCCGCCATCGCCAGCGGCACCTTCAGCCAGGGCGGCTGGTCGCTGGTCAGCTGGGTGGGCCTGGCCCTCCCCGTCCTGGCACTGCTGCTGTACACGACCGAGCTGGTCCGCCGCCCGGTGCCGCGCCGGGCTTGACCGCGGCCCCGGTTCTGCCGCAATCGGTCCCGGCCGCCAACGGGAGCCCACCGTGACCAGGACCGAAATCGCCGAAGCCTATTGGCAGGCCCTGCGCCGCGACCGGCCGGATCTCGGCCTGCCCGAGCGCTACGACCTCTGGCATTTCGGCGACAGCGAGGCGCTGGCGCGGGAGCTGCTGGATTTGGTGCTGGCCGGCACCAAGACCGCCACCGCGGGCCTGGTCTGGGGGGCCGACGAGGCCGGCACGCCGAAGCCGGGCGGCTACAGCCTGATCACCGATTTCGCCGGCACGCCGCATTGCGTGCTGCAGACGGTGGAGGTGCGGATCCTGCCCTTTGACCAGGTCGACGACGCCTTCGCCTACGACGAGGGGGAGGGCAACCGCTCGCTGGCCTTCTGGCGCGACGCGCATTGGAGCTATTTCGGCCGCCGCTGCGCCGAGATCGGCCGCCAGCCGGCCCGCGACATGCCGGTGTTCTGCGAACGCTTCCGCCTGGTCCATCCGCAGCCGCGCGGATAAGCGGACTCAGCCCCGGCCCTCGGCCTCCCAGTTCAGCCGCTTGCGGTAGATGGTCGAGGCGCTGATGCCGAGCAGCGCCGCGGCCCGAGGCACATGGCCGTCGCAGGCCGCGATCGCGTCCTCGATCGCCTCCTTCTCGATCATCCACAGCGGCCGGATCGGCGTTTCCTTGCCGTTGGGGGCGAGCGGCGGCTCGGCCGCCGGGCGGCTGGGCTGCGCCGCCGGGATCAGGGTCCGGACCGGCGGCGGCAGCATCGCCCGCGTCACCCGCGGCCCATCATGCAGCACCACGATGTTGCGGATCACGTTCTGCAGCTGCCGGACGTTGCCGGGCCAGGCGTAGCGCTGCAGGTCCTCCGCCACCTCGAGGTCGAAATCGGCGAAGCTCTTGCCCTCCTCCGCCGCATAGTCGCGCAGGAACTGCCGGGCGATCAGCAGCACGTCGTCCTCGCGCTCGCGCAGCGGCGGCAGGGTGACCGGGATCACCAGCAGGCGGTAGTACAGGTCCTCGCGGAACCGGCCCTGCCGCACCTCCTCCGCCGGGTCGCGGTTGGTGGCGCAGACGATGCGCAGATCGACCTTGCGCTCGCGGCTGCCGCCGACCGGCCGCACCTCGCCGGTCTGCAGGAAGCGCAGCAGCTTGGTCTGCAGCTCCGGCGCCAGCTCGCAGATCTCGTCCAGGAACAGGGTGCCGCCATTGGCCCGGACGGCGGCGCCCTCATGGTCGGCGACCGCACCGGTGAAGGCGCCCTTCACATGGCCGAAGATCTCCGATTCCATCAGGTCGCGCGGGATCGCGCCGCAGTTCAGCGCGACGAAGGGCTGGTCGCGGCGCGGGCTGCGGCGGTGCACCGCCTCGGCGCACAGCTCCTTGCCGGTGCCGCTCTCGCCGGTGATGAAGACGGTGGCCTTCGACGCCGCCGCGGAATCGATGATCCGGTACACCGCCTGCATCGCCAGCGACCGGCCGATGAAGCCGTGGTAGCGGTCGCGGCCGAGATCCTCGCGCCAGGCCTCGACCTCGCGCTGCAGCCGCATCCGCTCCAGCGTGTTGCGCACGGTCACCGTCAGCCGGTCGCCGGGGAAGGGCTTGACCAGGAAATCGAAGGCGCCGAGCCGCATCGCGTCGACCGCGGTGTTGACCGAGCCGTGGGCGGTGATCACGATCGGCGCGACCGGGATCTGCTGCTCGCGGATATGCTGCAGGATCTCCATGCCGTTCATATCCGGCAGGTTGAGGTCCAGCAGCACGGTCGCATAGCGCCCCTGCGCCAGCGCCGCGAGCGCATCGGCCCCGGTCTCGGCATGATCGACCGCGATGCCGGCCTTGGACAGGGTCTCGATGTAGAGCCGGGCCAGCGCCGGCATGTCCTCGACCAGCAGGACGGCGGCGGGCTCGGCCAAGGGCGTTTCGGCAAGCGGAGCCATGGCAATATCGTGGCCCATAGGAGCATCCACCTTCAATCACAGCTGCAAGAACAGTTCATCCGAAACGCAACAACCTGCCGAGCCTGCCCATCCCGATGACGGTCCCGGAGACAGAAAGAGCATCATGATAGGTCCGAAAACGATTCTGATCGACGGAATTTGGCACAGCGCGGACGACGGCCGCACCATTCCGGTGATCGATCCGTCGACCGGGGCGGCGTTCGACACTCTGGCCCGCGGCGGCGCGGCCGAGATCGATGCCGCCGTGCGGGCCGCGCGCCGCGCCTTCGACGACGGGCCCTGGGGCCGGATGCCCGCGGTCGAGCGCGGCCGGATCCTGACGCGCCTCGGCCGCGCCATCGAGGCGGATTTCGAGACGCTGTGGCGGCTGGAGGCCGCCGATGCTGGCAAGCCGGTGAAGCAGGCCAAGGCCGACATCACCGCCTGCGCCCGGTACTTCGAATTCTACGGCGGCGCCTGCGACAAGCATCACGGCACCACCATCCCCACTCTCGACGGCTACACCGTGCTGACGGTGAAGGAACCCTACGGCGTCACCGGCCACGTCATCCCCTGGAACTACCCGGCGCAGATCTTCGGCCGCACCATCGGCGGCGCCCTGGCGGCCGGCAATGCCTGCGTGCTGAAGCCGGCGGAGGATGCCTGCCTGACGCCGCTGCGCATCGCCCAGCTGGCGCTGGAGGCCGGGCTGCCGCCGGGGGCGCTGAACGTCGTCACCGGCCTGGGCGCCGAGGCGGGCGCCGCCCTGGCCTCGCATCCCGGCATCGACCACATCAGCTTCACCGGGTCGCCCGCCACCGGCGCCGCGATCCAGGCCGCGGCGGCGAAGTTCAACCGGCCGGTGACGATGGAGCTGGGGGGCAAGTCGCCCCAGCTCGTCTTCGACGACGCCGATGCCGAGGCCGCCCTGCCCTTCGTCACCGCGGCGATCGTGCAGAATGCCGGCCAGACCTGTTCCGCCGGCAGCCGTCTGCTGCTGCAGGACGGCATCGCCGACGACTTCCTCGCCGCGCTGGGCGACCGCTTCCGGGCGCTGGAGACCGGTCCGTGGGACCGCGACCCGGATTGCGGCCCGCTGATCAGCGCCCGGCAGCACGAACGGGTGCGCGGCCATCTCGACCGCGCCCGGGCCGACGGGCTGCCGGTGCTGGCCGAGGGAAGGCTGAGCCCGAACGCCCCGGCCGGCGGCTTCTACCAGGTGCCGACCCTGATCGGCGACGTGCCGCCCGGTCATCCGCTGGCGCAGGAGGAGGTGTTCGGCCCGGTGCTGGCGGTGCTGCGCTTCCGTGACGAGGAGGAGGCGATCCGCCTGGCCAACGGCACCGAATTCGGCCTGGTCGCCGGAGTCTGGACCCGCGACGGCGCCCGGCAGCTGCGCTGCGCCCGCCGGATCCGGGCCGGCCAGGTCTTCGTCAACAACTACGGCGCCGGCGGCGGGGTCGAGCTGCCCTTCGGCGGCATGAAACGCTCCGGCTTCGGCCGCGAGAAGGCGATGGAGGGGCTGGACCATTTCAGCGTGACGAAGACCATCGCCATCAGGCACGGATAGTGGCTCGAGCCAGGCGCGCGATCGAAGATCCGCGCCGGGCTCATACCTCCTCGGCGGACATTCGCCTGCTGCGGCGGCCGCCCTGCCCCTATAGTCCGGCCATTCGACGTCCGGCAGCCGCCGGAGCGGACGGCGGGCCGGGCGCCCGCCACTCGGCGGCGCGCCGCCCGCGACACGACCACCACGCGATCAGGACAGGCAAGAGGGACAGGGCATGCGGCTCGAAGGCAAGGTGGCCATCGTCACCGGCGCGGCGTCAGGCTTCGGCAAGGGCATCGCCGAGCGCTTCGTGCGGGAAGGCGCCAGCGTGCTGGTCGCCGATCTGTCGGCCGAGGCCGGCGAGGCGGTGGCCGCTGCGCTGAACGAGGAGCGGCCGGGCGCCGCCCGCTTCGTCCGAACCGACGTGTCGCGCGACGCCGACACCGCGGTCGCCGTCGCCACCGCGGTCGAGGCCTTCGGCGGGCTCGACATCGTCGTCAACAACGCCGGCTACACCCATCGCAACAAGCCGATGGCCGAGGTCACCGAGGACGAGTTCGACCGCATCTTCGCGGTCAATGTGAAGGCGATCTTCCTGTCGGTGCGGCACGCCGCGCCGCATCTCTCGGCCAAGGGCGGCTCGATCCTCAACATCGCCTCGACCGCCGGCATCCGGCCGCGGCCCGGCCTGACCTGGTACAACGCCTCGAAGGGGGCGGTGATCACCGCCACCAAGTCGATGGCGGTCGAGCTGGCGCCGAAAATCCGCGTCAACTGCCTGTGCCCGGTGCTGGGCCAGACCGGCCTGACCTCGACCTTCCTCGGCGACGACACGCCGGAGCGGCGGGCCCAGTTCCTGGCGACCATCCCGCTCGGCCGCATGAGCACGCCCGAGGACATCGCCAACGCCGCCCTCTACCTGTCCTCCGACGAGGCGTCGATGGTCACCGGCGTGGCGCTCGAGGTCGACGGCGGCCGCTGCATCTGAGAGCAGGCGGATCGCAGCCGGGGCTTGCCTCGGGGCTGCGATCCCCGCACCCTCGGCTCAACGTAGCGGAGGGGGCCTTGAGCATGCCAGCAACGGCCGGGTTGTCGACGGCGCGCCATCCGACTAGGAAGGCGCGATGACGACCATCGCAACCGACTCGCGCGACGGCCAATCGCTCGCTCCCAAGCTGCTCGGCGTCATCGGCGTCGTGTACGGGGATATCGGCACCAGCCCGCTCTACACCATCCGCGAATGCTTCACCCATCCGGGGGCGCCCGGCGTCTCGGAGGGTGCGGTGCTGGGCGTGCTGTCGCTGATCTTCTGGGCGACGACGCTGATCATCACGGTCAAATACGTCTCCTTCGTGATGCGCGCCGACAACCGCGGTGAAGGCGGCGTCCTGGCCCTCACGGCGCTGGCCTTCCGGTCGCGCCGGGGGGCGAAATGGGGCCAGTTCATCGTCCTGCTCGGCATCATCGGCGCGGCGCTGTTCTACGGCGACGGCGTCATCACCCCGGCGATCTCGGTGCTCAGCGCGGTCGAAGGGCTGGGGATCGCGACCCCCCTGTTCGATCCCTACATCCTGCCGCTGACCATCGTCATCCTGACCCTGATCTTCATGGTCCAGGCCCATGGCACGGCCAAGGTCGGCTCGGCCTTCGGCCCGATCATGTGCCTGTGGTTCCTGACCATCGGCCTGCTCGGCGCGGCCCAGATCGTGAACCGCCCCGACGTGCTGGCGGCGATCTGGCCGAACCATGCGGTCGAGCTGTTCGTCACCCATCCCTGGGCCGCGATCGTCGTGCTCGGCTCGGTGGTGCTGGCGGTCACCGGCGGCGAAGCCCTCTACGCCGATATGGGCCATTTCGGCCGCGGCCCGATCCGCATCGCCTGGCTCGGCTTCGTCTGGCCGGCCCTGCTGCTGAACTATTTCGGTCAGGGGGCGCTGCTGATCCAGAACCCCGCGGCGATCGAATCGCCCTTCTACCTGCTGGCGCCGTCCTGGGGCCTGTACCCGATGGTGGTCCTGGCCACCATGGCCACGGTGATCGCCTCCCAGGCCGTGATCTCCGGCGCCTTCTCGGTCAGCCAGCAGGCGGCCCAGCTGGGCTACATGCCGCGGCTGGAGATCCGCCACACCTCGGCTGAGGAGAAGGGCCAGATCTACATCTCCCGCGTTAACTGGTCGCTCTACGCCATGGTCGTCATCCTGGTGGTCGGCTTCGGCTCCTCCAGCGCCCTGGCCGGGGCCTACGGCATCGCGGTGACCGGCACCATGGCGGTGACCAGCGTGCTGGCGTATCTCGTCGCCCGCCACCGCTGGGGCTGGAGCCGCTGGACCGCGCTGCCGCTGTTCGCCCTGTTCCTGTTCATCGACCTCGCCTTCTTCGGCGCCAACACCATCAAGATCCTGCACGGCGGCTGGTTCCCGCTGGTGCTGGCGGTGGTGCTGACGACGCTGATGTGGGTCTGGCGCAAGGGCCGCGAGATCCTGTACCGCCGCCGCTACCGCGACGCCATCCCGCTCGCGACGTTCGTCGAGGGCAAGATGTACAAGCGGGCGCACCGGGTGCCCGGCACCGGCATCTTCATGACCGGCAATGTTGGCGTCGTGCCCTTCGCCCTGCTGCACAACCTGAAGCACAACAAGATCATCCACGAGCGCGTGGTGCTGCTGAAGGTCGAGACCACGGACGAGCCGCGGGTCGACGACGAGCAGCGCATCGAGATCAAGGATCTCGGCGACGGCTTCTACACCGTGATCGTGCGCTACGGCTTCCAGCAGCAGCCGGACATCCCGCGGGCGCTGGCCGCCTGCGCCGCCAAGGGCCTCGGCTTCAACATGGCCGACACCTCCTTCTTCATGAGCCGGGAGTATTTCGTGCCGTCGTCGCGGCCGGAGCTGCCGCCCTGGCAGGAGTGGCTGTTCATCCTGATGTCGAACAACGCGCTGAGCGCCACCGAGTTCTTCCGCATCCCGGCCAACCGCGCGGTCGAGCTGGGCTCGCATCTGGAGATCTGAGGCCGGCGTCTTTGGACCGGCCCCTCCACCCATTCCGCGTCATGGCGAGGAGCGCAGCGACGTGGCCATCCAGGGGCCGGTGCGAGCGACCCTGGATGGGCCACGCCCCTTCGGGCTCGCCATGACGAATTGGAGTACGGGTCGGGCGAGACGGCCATCAGTTGCCGTACAGATACTCCGGCAGCCACAGCGTGATGCCGGGCCAGATGTACATCAGCACCATGCACAGGATCACGACCAGCATGTACGGCATCATCCCGGCGAAGATCTGGTTGATGGTGACGTGCGGCGGCGCCACGCCCTTCAGGTAGAAGGCCGACATCGCCACCGGCGGCGACAGGAACGCCGCCTGCAGGTTGACGAAGACCAGCACGCCCCACAGCACCGGGTCGATGCTGAAATGCTTCAGCAGCGGCAGGAAGATCGGCACGAAGATGATGATGATCTCGGTCCATTCCAGCGGCCAGCCGAGCAGGAAGATGATCGCCTGCGACAGGATCATGAACTGGACCGGCGACAGGTCGAGCGACAGCACCCAGCGCTCGATCAGCGCCTGACCGCCCAGCAGGGCGAAGACGGCGGAGAACAGCGCCGAGCCGACGAACAGCCAGCACACCATGGCGGTGGTCTTGGCGGTCAGGAACACCGCCTCCTTGGTCCGCTTCCAGTTCAGGGTCCGGGCCTGGAACGCCAGCAGGAAGGCGCCGGCGGCGCCGACCGCTGCGGATTCGGTGGCGGTGGTGATCCCGAACAGGATCACCGCCAGCACCACCACGGTGAGGATGGCGAGCGGCATGACCGACGACGCCAGCAGCTTCAGCATCTCGAAGCGTTCGGCGGTCATGCGCCGGTAGTAGCGGAACAGCACCACCGCCGCGGCCGCGGCGATCAGGCCGAAGGCGATGTAGAAGCCGGTGCCCGCTCCGGCCTCCGCGCCGGTCGCCGGCGCGTCGGTGGCGACCGGCGCGCCCAGCTGCTCCAGCCCCTCCGGCAACGCCTCCGCCTCGGCCGAGGCCTGCGGGTAGATCACGACGTACCACCAGGCCGCCCCGAGGGTCAGCGCCGTCAGCGCCAGCGGCACCAGCGCGGTGGCGAAGTTGCCGGCGAGGCGGCCATAGCCGAGGCGGCCGTTCCCGGTGTCGAGCGCGACCGCCCGGGACGGCGAGACCAGCGCCTTGGCCAGCCCGACCAGCATGTTGCGCGAATACGCATCCTGGAAGGCCCGCATCCAGCCCGGCACCGGCACGCGGGTCTGCTCCTCCGGCAGGCGCGGCGCGACCTTCGGCTGCAGCAGCGCCCAGCCGACGATGTAGAGGAGGTACAGGAGGGCCAGGAAGAACCCCGGGAACATCGCCGCGGCGTAGAGCTTGACCACCGACTGCCCCGCCACCGCGGCGTAGACGATGATCATCACCGAGGGCGGGATCAGGATGCCCAGCGTGCCGCCGGCGGTGATCACGCCGGAGGCGAGCCGGACGTCGTAGCCGGCGCGCAGCATCGGGTTGAGGGCGATCACCCCCATCAGCACCACCACGGCGCCGACCAGGCCGCTGGCAATGCCCCAGAAGGTGCAGACGATCAGGGTGGCGACGGCGAGCGAGGCCGGCACCCGGCGGGCCGAGAGCTGGATGCTGTAGAACATCTTGTCCACCAGCGCCCCGCGCTCCATCACATAGCCCATCAGCACGAAGAGCGGGATCGAGACCAGGACGTCGTTGGTCATCGCCCCGTAGGTGCGCTGGACCATCAGGTCGAAGACCCGGTTGTCCCACCACGGCTCGGACGGGTCGTAGAAGGCGTAGAAGCCGAAGAACATGCCGAGGCCCATCAGCGTGAAGGCCGTCGGGAAGCCCATCATGATGACGACCACGATGAGCCCGAGCATCGTGAGTCCGAGCGCCCCTTCGCTCATGTCTGCAGATCTCCCCCCGCCCCGCGCTGGCGCGCCGCCTCGTCGATCTTCTGCGCGCGCTCGATCGCGTCCCGGCGCGTCGCCTCGTCCACATGCTCGCTGTGCGCCAGCTGCTCCTCGACCACGTCGATCTCGGTGACATCCTTGAGCCGGCTGGGCCATTCGCCGGTCCGCAGGCAGGCGACGCAGCGCAGGATCTCGGCCAGCCCCTGAAGCATCACCAGCGCCCCGGCGACCGGGATCATCGCCTTGAAATGGTAGATCGGCGGCCCTTCCGCGGTGACGGTCGAGTGCTCGTTGATCCGCCAGGACAGCTCGGCATAGCTGTAGCCGGCGTAGATCAGGGCGGCGATGCCGGGCAGGAAGAACAGGATGTAGAGCACCAGGTCGAACGCCGCCTGCGTCCGCGGCCGCATCGAGCCGTACAGGAAGTCGCCGCGGACATGGCCGTTCTGGGCCAGGGTGTAGGCCCCGGCCAGCATGAACAGAGTGCCGTAGAACATGTTGCTGGCGTCGAAGATCCACGCCGTCGGCGCGTTCAGGATGTAGCGCTTGAAGACCTCGACGCAGATCAGCGCCATCAGCCCGATGATCAGCCAAGCGGCGGCCTTGCCGACCCAGGTGCTGACGCCGTCGACCAAGTGCAGGAGACGCTGGAGGCTCATGCGCTGCAGCCCGCTGCCGGAGGGATCGGGACGGGGCGCGGCGCCGTCGGACGAGTCCGGACGGCGCCGCGCCGGCTCCGCTGCGGGGTCAGAGCTTGCTCGCCGCCGCGTTCGCTCCGAAATAGTGGTCGAAGGCCAGCCGCCGGTTGACGACGGTGTCCTGCTCCCACCGCGTCGCCCGCTGGGCGAAGGCGATCTGGGACTGAATGACTTCCCCGAACAGCGGGTTCTCCCCCACCTTCTTCTTCACCAC
The DNA here is from genome assembly GCF_000423185.1 of Inquilinus limosus DSM 16000. Taxonomy (GTDB): domain Bacteria; phylum Pseudomonadota; class Alphaproteobacteria; order DSM-16000; family Inquilinaceae; genus Inquilinus; species Inquilinus limosus. The sequence continues at coordinate 109,433 of NZ_KE383989.1, forward strand.
CTCGTCATAGACCTCGAGCTGCCGCTTCAGGATCGCTTCCGGCGTCTTGTAGAACTTGACGCCGTCCTTGCTCTGCATCTCCAGGTAATCCTTGGAGTAGCGATCGATCGCCTTCCACTGCATGTCCTGCGAGGCCGCCTCGGCGGCGTTGGCGATGATGGCCTTCACCTTCTCGGGCAGCGCGTCGTATTTGGTCTTGTTGAACAGGACCTCGAACTGCTCGGCGTTCTGGTGATAGCTCTGCAGCATGCAGATCTTGGAGACGTCGGGGAAGCCGAGCACGCGGTCGGAGGAGGCGTTGTTGAACTCGGCGGCGTCGAGCAGGCCGCGGTCCAGCGCCGAGACGATCTCGCCGCCCGGCAGAGCATTGACCGAGGCCCCGAGGCCGGTGAAGACGTCGATCGAGATGCCGACGGTGCGGAACTTCAGGCCCTGCAGGTCCTCGGCCTTGGCCACCGGCCTCTTGAACCAGCCGAGCGGCTGGGTCGGCATCGGCCCGTAGAGGAACGAGACGACATTGGCGCCGATCGAGGCGTAGAGCTTCTCCAGCAGCTCCTTGCCGCCGCCGTATTTGTGCCAGGCCATCAGCATGTTGGCGTCCATCCCGAAGCCGGGGCCGGATCCCCAGAGCGCGAGCGCCGCCTGCTTCCCATAGTGGTAGGCGACCACGCCATGGCCGCCGTCGAGCGTGCCCTGCGACACGGCGTCGAGCAGGCCGAAGGCCGGCACCACGGCACCGGCCGGCAGCACCTCGATGCTGAGGTCGCCGCCGGTCATGTCGTTGACCTTCTTGGCGAAGTCCTGCGCGAATTCGTGGAAGATGTCCTTCGAGGGCCAGGTGCTCTGCCAGCGCATATGCACCGGCCCCTGCGCCTTGACGATGGCCGGCGCGGCGACGGTCGCCGCCGCGGCCACGGCCGCTCCGCTCAGGAACCGGCGGCGCGACCGCTTCGATGCCGCGACGGGCGGCGTGGGCTCCCGATCATGGATGGTCATTGAAACCTCCCCTGTTGGGCGCGTGGGACGCTTCAGCCGGCGTCCTTCGATGCGCAACAAAGCCACAGCTTGTCACAGATGATCGTAAGAATCATCCGGCAGGATTGGTGTCACAGATACGACCTTCGTCGCAGCTCCGGATCGGTCACGGCCCCCTGCCGCAAGCCGGCCCGGGTGCGGCGCGGCCTCGATTGACTCCCGCCCGCCGCCCCGCTTTAGTCCCTCGGCGCCCAGCTGATGCCCAACGGGAGGGACGGGATGAAGAAGGTCTATCCGGATGCGACGGCCGCCCTGGCCGGCGTGCTCCGCGACGGGATGACGATCATGGCCGGCGGCTTCGGCCTCTGCGGCATCCCCGAGAAGCTGATCGACGCCATCGCCGAGAGCGGCGTGAAGGGCCTGACGGTGATCTCGAACAATTGCGGCATCGACGGCGTCGGCCTCGGCAAGCTGCTCGAGCGCGGCCAGATCAAGAAGATGATCTCGTCCTATGTCGGCGAGAACAAGCTGTTCGCGCAGCAGTACCTGTCCGGCCAGCTGGAGCTGGAGTTCAACCCGCAGGGCACGCTGGCCGAGCGCATCCGCGCCGGCGGCGCCGGCATTCCCGCCTTCTTCACCAAGACCGGCGTCGGCACCATCGTCGCCGAGGGCAAGGAGGTGCGGGAGTTCGACGGCGCCGAATACGTCATGGAGCGCGGGCTGTTCGCCGACCTGGCCATCGTCAAGGCCTGGAAGGGCGACGCCGAGGGCAACCTGATCTACCGGAAGACGGCGCGGAACTTCAACCCGATGATGGCCACCGCGGCCAAGGTCACGGTCGCCGAGGTCGAGGAGCTGGTCGATGTCGGCGGGCTGGACCCGAACCAGATCCACACCCCGGGCATCTATGTGAAGCGCATCCTTCAGGGCAAGGACTACGAGAAGCGCATCGAGCAGCGAACCACCCGGCCGCGGGCCGCCTGAGGAGAGGGAGAGCACCATGCCCTGGACCCGTGAGCAGATGGCCGCCCGCGCCGCCCGCGAGCTGCAGGACGGCTTCTACGTCAATCTCGGCATCGGCATCCCGACGCTGGTGGCGAACTACATCCCCGACGGCATCACCGTGACGCTGCAGAGCGAGAACGGCATGCTGGGCATGGGCCCCTTCCCTTACGAGGGCGAGGAGGACCCGGACCTGATCAACGCCGGCAAGCAGACGATCACCGAGCTGCCGCAGTCGAGCTATTTCAGCTCGGCCGACTCGTTCGCCATGATCCGCGGCGGCCATATCGACCTGTCGATCCTCGGCGCCATGCAGGTGTCGAAGGAGGGCGACCTCGCCAACTGGATGATCCCCGGCAAGATGGTGAAGGGGATGGGCGGGGCGATGGACCTGGTCGCCGGCGTCAAGCGCGTCGTCGTGATCATGGAGCACAACGCCAAGGACGGCGCGCCGAAGCTGCTGAACCAGTGCGACCTGCCGCTGACCGGCAAGGCCGTGGTCGATCTCGTGATCACCGAGCTCGGCGTGTTCGAGATCGGGCCGCAAGGCCTGACCCTGATCGAGGTCGCCGACGGCGTCACCGTCGACGAGATCCGGGCCAAGACCGAGGCGCCCTTCGCCACCCGCCCCGGCCTCGCCTGATCCCGCCCGATGGCCGGCACGCCCGCGGGGCCGCTCGCCGGCCATGGCCGCTACGACTACAGCGCGATCACCCGCCGGCCGGGCTATGCCTGGCCGGACGGGACCCGTCTCGCCGTCTATCTCGGCCTCAATCTCGAGCATTTCGCCTTCGGCGAGGGGCTGGGCGCCGAGCTGGCACCCGGCGGGCCGCAGCCGGACGTGCTGAACTACGCTTGGCGCGACTATGGCAACCGGGTCGGCGCCTGGCGCCTCTTGGAACTGTTCGACAGCCTGGCCCTGCCCTGCTCCGTCATCGTCAATGCGTCGATCTACGACCATTGCCCGGAGCTGCCGGCCGCCTTCCAGGCCCGCGGCGACGAGATCGTCGGCCACGGCCACAGCAATTCAGAGCGCCAGGGCATCTTGCCCGAGGCCGAGGAGGCGGCGCTGATCCGCCGCGCCACCGAGGCCATCGCCCGCCACGCCGGCTCGCCGCCGAAAGGCTGGCTCGGCCCCTGGATCTCGCAGAGCCACCGCACTCCCGACCTGCTGCGGGAGGCGGGCTACGATTACCTGCTGGACTGGTGCCATGACGACCAGCCGGTGTGGATGTGCACCCGCGGCGGCCGCATCCTGTCGGTGCCCTATCCGCAGGAGCTGAACGACATCCCGGCCATCGTGGCGCGTAAGATGAACGCCGACGCCTTCGCCGACATGGTGATCGGCCAGTTTGACGAGATGCTGGAGCAGCAATCGCACGGCCAGGCCCTGGTGATGGGCGTGGCGCTGCATCCCTACATCGTCGGCCAGCCCTACCGGCTGCGCCAGCTGCGCCGCGCCCTGGCCCATATCGCCGCCCGGCGCGATTCGGTCTGGATTACCACCGCCGGCGCCATCGCCGCCCATGCCGCCGCCCTGCCGCCCGGGACCGTGCCGGGCTGACGGCCAGCGCCCGATTGTCGCGCGGAGAGCCGGCCTCGGTGCTTGCTCCCGCCCGGCGCCGAGCCCAGATTAGGGTTTTCGCACATGCGAGAGAGCGGCCCCATGCCCGACGGCATCCCCGAGGCAAGCCTCAAGCTGGTCTCCGACATCACCGCGATCGACGCTTCCGCCTGGGACGCCTGCGCCGGGCCGGACAACCCGTTCCTCTCCCACGCCTTCCTCTCGGCGCTGGAGGAGAGCGGCTCGGCCACCGCCGAGACCGGCTGGCTGCCGCAGCATCTGGTGCTGGAGGAGCCGGACGGCCGCCTGCTCGGCGCCGTGCCGCTCTACCTCAAGGTCCATTCCTACGGCGAGTACGTCTTCGACCACAGCTGGGCCCGCGCCTATGAGCAGGCGGGCGGCCGCTACTACCCGAAGCTGCAGTCGGCGGTGCCCTTCACCCCGGTCACCGGCCGGCGCCTGCTGGTCCGCCCCGGCGCCCCGGCGGCGACCGCCGAGCTGCTGATCCGCGGCCTCGAGCAGGCGGCGCTGGCGCACAAGGTATCGTCGCTGCACGTCACCTTTCCGACCGAAGCCGACTGGTCGCGCTTCGGCGAGGCCGGCTGGCTGCAGCGGATCGGTGAGCAGTATCACTGGGAGAACGAGGGCTACGGCAGCTTCGACGACTTCCTGGCCACGCTGAACAGCCGCCGCCGCAAGGACATCCGCAAGGAACGGCAGCGCGCGGTCGAGGGCGGCATCCGCCTGACCGCGCTGACCGGCGACGACCTCAAGCCCCAGCACTGGGACGCCTTCTTCCGCTTCTACCGCAACACCAGCGACCGGAAATGGGGCGACCCGTACCTGACCCGGGACTTCTTCGCCCGGATCGGCGAGACCATGGCCGACCGCATCGCCCTGGTGATGGCGGAGAAGGACGGCCGCTGGATCGCCGGCGCCCTGAACCTGATCGGCAGCGACACGATCTACGGCCGCAACTGGGGCTGCGACGGCCGCGACTATCCCTTCCTGCATTTCGAGGCCTGCTACTACCAGGCGATCGACTTCGCCATCGCCCGCGGGTTGAAGCGGGTCGAGGCCGGGGCGCAGGGCGAGCACAAGGTGATGCGCGGCTACCGCCCGGTCCGCACCTACAGCGCCCATTGGATCCGCGACCCCGGCTTCCGCCGCGCCGTGGCCGATTTCCTGGCCCGCGAGACCCGCGCGGTCGAGGCCGGCATCGAAGACCTCGCCGAACATCTCCCGTTCCGGCAAACTTGCCCCTAGCCGCATCCCGCGGCCGGCATCACGGCGCGACGGCCGGCAGGCAGGGCCGTCGCCGCGAACCGGGGAGAGAGACGATGGATCTCGACAAGCTCTTGGGTGCGTTGGCGCAGGGCGGCATGGGCCGGGCCGCGGGCGGCGGCGGGGCCGGCGGCCTCGACCTCGGCGGCATCCTCAGCCAAGTGCTGGGCGGGGGCGGCATGGGCGCCGCGCCGTCCGGCAGATCGGGCGGCGGCTTGGGCGGGCTGCTGGAGAGCCTGGGCGGCGGCGGTTCCTCCGGTGGCGGCCTGGGCGGGCTCGGCAGCATTCTCGGCGGTCTCGGCGGCGGCCAGAGCCGCGGTGGCGGTCTTGGTGGAGGCCTCGGCGGCGGGCTGATGGCGATCATCGCCGCGATCGCCATGCAGGCGCTGCAGAATCGCGGCGGGGGTGCCGCCGCAGCGCCGTCGCCGACCATCGACGACGCGCCGGCCATCACGCCCACCACCCCGTCCTCCGGGGCCGGCGGCGGATTCCTCGACATGGCCGATTCGGTCGGCGGCGGGGGCCAGGCGGCGCATCTGGTCGGGCAGGGCACCGCGCACCGGATCGTCCGCACCATGATCGCCGCGGCGGCGGCCGACGGCACCATCGACGAGGCCGAGGCCACGGCGATCCAGGGCCATCTCGGCGAGGGCGATTCGGAGGAGCGCGCCTTCCTGGAGAACGAGCTGCGCAACCCGGCGACACCGGAAGAGCTGGCGGCCGGAGTCAGCGGCCCGCAGGAGGCGGCGCAGATCTATACCGCGGCGCTCCTGACCGTGACCATGGATTCGCCGGAGGAGAGCCGGTTCCTGAAGCAGCTGGCCTTGGCGCTGAGGCTGGACGCCCAGACCATCGCGTCACTGCACCAGACGGTGAAGCAGGGCTGAGGGTCTTCCCTCTCCCCTTTTCTGTCATGCCCGGGCTTGACCCGGGCATCCAGAGGAATGTCGACGCTCTCTGGATTGCCGGGTCAAGCCCCATAGGCGCTAAGATAGGGCGGGTTCCTATATCGACTGGCACCAAGCGATTGCCTCTCCCGCGTCCGGCGGGAGAGGCAAACAGCATCAGCGAGAGCTGCAAAGACGTTGGCGGCAACAGCTATCCGCCTATCTTAGCGCCTATGGGGTCAAGCCCGGCAATGACAGTGAGAGGGGGCGGCTCCTAAAACTCCGTCTCCAGCACCCGGTCGGGCGGTACATGGCCGTCGACGAAGCTGCGGATGTTGACGATCACCTTCTGGCCCATGTCGATGCGGCCCTCGAGGGTGGCCGAGCCCATATGCGGCAGCAGCACGACGTTAGGCAGCTTCAGGAGCTTCGGGTTGACGTTCGGCTCGCGCTCGAACACGTCGAGCCCGGCGCCGCCCAGCTCACCCTGCTTCAGCATCTGCGCCAGCGCGTCCTCGTCGATCACCTCGCCGCGCGAGGTGTTCACGATCAGCGCGTCGCGGCGCATCAGCTTCAGCCGCCGGGGCGACAGCAGATGGTAGGTTGCCGGCGTGCGCGGGCAGTTGACCGAGACGATGTCCATCCGCGACAGCATCTGGTCCAGGCTGGGCCAGTAGGTGGCGTCCAGCTCGGCCTCCACCTCCGGATGCACCCGGTTGCGGTTGTGGTAGTGCACCGACAGGCCGAAGGCGCGGGCCCGCCGCGCCACCGCCTGGCCGATCCGGCCCATGCCGACGATGCCGAGCCGCTTGCCGCCGAGACGGGCGCCGAGCATGCCGGTCGGGCTCCAGCCGGTCCATTGCCCGGCGCGGACCAGCCGTTCTCCCTCCGCCAGCCGGCGGGCCACGGCCAGGATCAGGGCCATGGTCATGTCGGCCGTGTCCTCGGTCAGGACGCCGGGGGTGTTGGTCACGGTCAGCCCGCGCGCCTTGGCGGCGGAAAGGTCGATATGGTCGACGCCGGTGCCGAAGCTGGCGATCAGCTTCAGCTGCGGCCCGGACTGGGCCAGGAGGTCGGCGTCGATCCGGTCGGTGACGGTCGGAACCAGAACGTCGGCCTCGCGCATCGCGGCGACCAGCTGTTCCCGGTCCATCGCCACGTCGTCGTGGTTCAGCCGGGTCTCGAACAGCTCCATCATCCGGGTCTCGATGACATCCGGCAGCTTGCGGGTGACGATGACGAGCGGACGCTTTCTCTCGGCCATGGCTGAACCAGTCCCGGCAACCCCGTTTGCGCCATAGAGCAAGCCGGCCGCGCGAATGTCCAGAGCCGGACTGTGACCGGGGTCACGGTTTGGCCGAAGAGTCGCGTAGGATGATGGCGTCGACCGGCGGGAGGATCATGCGCGACGAGACCGATCTTCGCGGCGCCCTGCAGCGGCAGGCGCGGTGGCTGCTGGCGGCGGGGGCGGTCGCGCTCGCCGCCCTCGCGCTGCCCCTCGCCGCCGATCCCGCGCTCGGCGCTTTTTTCGCAGTGCGCGCCGGGCTGCTGTACTGCGGCATCGCCACGCTGGTCCTGGCCGGCCTCGCCGCCCATGCCCCACATCGCCGCTTCGGCCCGGCGAACACGGTGACGCTGGCGCGCATCGTGCTGATCTGCCTCCTGGCCGCGCTGATGGGCACGGCCGCGCCGGACGAGGACTGTCTATGGCTGATCGCAGGATTCGCCACGCTGGCGCTGGCGCTGGACGGCGTCGACGGCTGGGCGGCGCGGCGCAGCGGCCTCGCCTCCCGCTTCGGCGCCCGATTCGACATGGAGGCCGACGCCTTCTTCGTCCTCGTCCTGTCGGTGCTGGCCTGGCAATGGGACAAGGTCGGGCCCTGGGTGCTGCTGATCGGGGCGATGCGCTACCTCTATGTTCTGGCCGGCGCCGCCTGGACCTGGCTACGCGCGCCGGTGCCGGACAGCGTCGCCCGCAAGGCCGTCTGCGTGATCCAGATCCTGGCGCTGACAGCCTGCCTGGCGCCGCCCGTGCCGCCCGCCGCCGCCGCGGCCCTGGCGGCAGGGGCGCTGGCGCTGCTGTGCTGGTCCTTCGGCCGCGACATCGTCTGGCTGTGGCGGCGACGGCGCGTGCCGGCATGATCCCCCTCGCCCGCGCCGCCGGTATCGTCCGGTCCCTCGCCGTCTATCGCGGCATCCCCGGCCGCACCGCCCGCTTCCGCCGTTTCTTCTCGGCGCTGATCCGGCCCGGCGATCTCTGCTTCGACATCGGCGCCCATGTCGGCAACCGCAGCCTGTGCTGGGCCGGTCTCGGCGCCCGGGTGGTGGCGGTGGAGCCGCAGCCCGATTTTGCCCGGCTGCTGCGCCGCAGCTTCCGCGGCCATCCCGGCACCACCCTGGTCGAGAGCGCGGTTGGCGCCGCCGCCGGCACCGCCACCCTGCATCTCAGCAGCCGCACCCCGACCGTCGCCAGCCTGTCGAAGGACTGGATCGAGGCGGTGTCGAAGGCGGACGGCTTCGCCGCGATCCGCTGGGACCGGCGGGTCGAGGTGCCGGTGACGACGCTGGACGCGCTGATCGCCCGCTTCGGCGTCCCCGCCTTCTGCAAGATCGACGTCGAGGGCTTCGAGGCCGAGGTGCTGATGGGCCTGCCCCACCCCCTGCCCTGCCTGTCCATCGAATATGTCCCGGCGGCGCTGCCGGCCGCCCTGGCCGCGCTCGACCGGATCGAGGCGCTGGGCCACTACCGTTTCCAGGTCTCGATCGGCGAGACCGGCCGCTTCCTGTGGCCGGGCTGGCGCAGCGGGCACGAAATGCGGGCCTGGTTGTTGACTCGATCGCCGGGGGACCGCTCCGGCGACCTCTATGCGCGGGCGGAGGTATGATGGACACCGCCTGGATCTGGCTGCTCGACCGGCGTGCCGGCCGGCCCGAAGCGCCGCTGCCGGCCGATGCCGTGGCACGCGACCGGATCGAGTTGCTGCGCCCCTTCGCCGAGGCCGAGGGCCGCTTCGCCCTGGCCCATCTCGGCCAGAGCATCGACGGCCACATCGCCACCGGCTGCGGCCAGTCGCAATACGTGACCGGCCCCTGCAACCTCGACCATCTGCACCGGCTGCGGGCGCTGGCCGATGCCGTGCTGGTCGGCGCCGGCACGGTGGCCCATGACGATCCGCGGCTGACCACGCGCCGGGTCGACGGGCCGAACCCGGTACGGGTGGTGCTGGACCCCGACCGCCGGCTCGACGACCGCCGCGGCCTGTTCACCGACGGCGCCGCGCCGACTCTGCTGCTCTGCGCCGCCGACCGCGCCGACCGCCCGGCCGGCAGGGCCGAGATCGTCGGCCTCGACGACCTGTCGCCCGCCGCGGTGCTGACTGCGTTGGCGGCGCGCGGGCTGCGCCGGGTGCTGATCGAGGGCGGCGGCACCACCGTCTCCCGCTTCCTCGCCGCCGGGGTGCTGGACCGGCTGCATGTCGCGGTGGCGCCGCTGATCATCGGCTCCGGCAAGGGCGGCCTTCGGCTGCCGGAGATCTCCCATCTCGACCAGGCGCTGCGGCCGCCCTGCCGCACCTACGCCATGGGCAGCGATGTGCTGTTCGACTTCGATTTGCGGGGAACAGCAGGGCCGGTCTGACCCATAACCGTCATGGCGAGCCCCGCAGGGGCGTGGCCATGACGAAGAAGGGCTGGAGCCGGTTTCAGAGGCCTCCGGGCTTAGCCGACCAGGTCCAGCTCATGCGCGAAGGCCGCGGCCTGGGCCGGCCAGCCGGGCAGGCGGGCGCGCGCCGCCAGGCCGGCCTCACGCATCCGCAGCCGCGCGCCCGGATCGGTCAGCAGCCGGCGCAGCGCCTCAGTCAGCGCGTCGACATCGCCCGGCGGCACCAGGATCCCGGCATCGGGCGGCACCGTGTCCGGGATCGCCCCGCCGGTGGTGCTGACGATCGGCAGGCCGCGTGCGGAGGCCTCGGCCAGGGCCATGCCGTAGCCCTCGTGATGCGAGGGCAGCACGAACAGGTCGGCGCCATCGTAATGCCGCAGCAGCGCCGGCTCGTCGATCTCGCCGAGGAAGCGGATGCGGTCGGACAGGCCGGCCTCCTCGACCGCGGTCAGCACCGCCGCGGCATGGGGCGCGTCCCGCTCCAGGCTGCCGGCGCAGACCAAGCGCCAGGACAGGCCGGCCAGCCGCTGCAGCGCGGCGACCAGGTCGAGATAGCCCTTGCGCGGCGTCAGCGTGGCGACGCAGAGCAGCACCGGCGCCGCTTCGCCCGAGCCCTGCGCCGGCGGCGTCGGGTCGGTGCCGGGCAGCACCACGCCGATGCGCGCCGCCTCGACGCCGTAGCGATGCAGGTCACGGGCGGTGCCCGGGCTGGTGACGATCACCCGGCGCGCGGTCGCGAGCGACTGACGCTCGCTGGTCTCCAGCGCCTGCCGCCGCGCCGCGTTCAAGCCCTGCTCGAAGGCCAGCGGATGATGGATCAGCGCCACCAGCCGCAGCCGCGCGGCTGCGGCCGCCATCTGCTGCGGCAGCGCGCTGAAGGCTAGCCCGTCGACCACGGTCAGGGCATTGTCCGGCAGGTCCCGCAGCACCGCGGCGGCCTCCGCTACCTCGGCCTCGTTCGGAAAGGGGAAGCCATCCCCCAGCCGGCACAGCGCCACCCGCCGGCCGAGACCCCGCAGACCTTCGATGATGCGCTTGTCGTAGATGTAGCCGCCGGTGCGCGACTCCGGGTCGCCCGGCAGCAGGAAGGCGATGCTCATCGCGCCAGCCGGCCCTCATAGGAGGCCCAGGCGACATGGGATTCGTGCAGGGTCACGGCGAGGCTCTCGATCCCGGCGGCGCCCGGCCCCAGCTCGCCCGCCGCGATCCGCGTGGCGACGCGGTCGAAGATGGTGCGGGCCAGCACCTCGGTCGTGGTGTTGCGCCCGGCGAAGGCCGGTTCGTCGTCGAGGTTGCGGTAGTTCAGCTCGTCCATCACCGCCTTCAGCGCCGCCGAGGCCAAGCCGATGTCGACGACGATGCCGTCGGCGTCCAGCTCCGCCCGGCGGAAGGCCAGGTCGACCACATAGGTAGCGCCGTGCAGCTTCTGCGCCGGGCCGAACACCGCGCCGCGGAAGCTGTGGGCGATCATGAAGTGGTCGCGGACCGAGACCGTGTACATGCTTAACCTGCCTTTCTCACTCCCCTTGCATCCTGCGTCGCCTTGCGGCGAGTCGGATGCGGGGCGGGACGCGAAAAGCGTATCGGGAATACGGTTGAGCGGCCCGCTCCCGCAGGCGGCCGCCGCAAGGCGACCCTTCGGGCCGGTTGAAAATGCCGACAGGGTGCGTCGAACGGCTTGCCTGATGCAAAGGCATCGCGCTGCGCCGCTCTCCTGCCCCGTCGGCATTTTGAACCGGCGCAGGACGCAAGGGGAGTGAGAAAGGCAGGTTAATCCTCCGGATAGCGGATGCGCTGGCACAGCACGCCGGCGGGATCGGCCGCCAGCCGGGCCAGCACCTCGGGCAGGTCGTCGAAATCGCAGTCGCCGCTGAACAGCACGTCCAGCGCCGGGTCCAGCAGCAGCTCCAGCGCCTTCCCCATGCGCCGGGCGTGGTCCCAGCGCGGCCGCTGCGCCGCCGCCACCATCCCGACCTGCGAGGAGCGCAGGGTCAGGCGCTTCGAATGGAATCCCTCGCCCAGCGGCAGCAGCACCGGCGTGTCGCCGTACCAGCTGGCCTCCACCACCGTCGCCTCGACCCCGGGGAGGCCGAGCGCGGTCGCCGCCCCCTTCGGATGGCCGCTGGCGTGGATCACCAGGTCCTGGTCGCCCGGCGCGTCCTGCGGCAGGGCGAAGCCGACCCCGAGCGCTGCGGCGACCGCCTGCCGGCCGGGATCGGTGTCGACCAGCGTCACCGTGCAGCCCGGGATCCGCCCGGCCAGCCGGGCGACGAGGCACCCGACGACCCCGGCGCCCACCACCGCGATCCGGTCGCCCAGCCGCGGTGCCGCGTCCCAGACGACGTTCAGCGCCGTCTCCATGTTCGCGGCCAGCACCGCCCGCTCGGGCGGCAGGCCGTCGGGCAGCGGCGTCACCGCCGCCGCCGGCACGACATAGGCGGTCTGGTGCGGGTAGAGACAGAACACCTCGCGGCCCAGGAGATCCTCCGGCCCCGCCTCGACCCGGCCGACATTGATGTAGCCGTACTTCACCGGCCCCGGGAACACGCCGGCCTGCAACGGCGCCCGCATCGCCTGGTGCTGGCTCGGCGGCACCTTGCCCTGGAACACCAGCGCCTCGGTGCCGCGGCTGACCGCGCCGAAACGGGCCCGCACCCGCACCTCGCCGGGCCCCGGCTCGGGCAGCGTCTCGGTGCCGATCCGGGCTTGGCCCGGCTTGAGGATCCAGAGGGCGCGCGCATCCATGGCCCATGGATAAGCCGGCGCATTGTCTCCGGCCAGTGGGTTCCGTAGCTTGGGGCCCTGAATCGGGAGGACGCGCATGTTTCTCGGCATCGATCTCGGGACCTCGGGGGTCAAGGTGGTGCTGGTCGACGGCGACCAGCGCGTGGTCGACCAGGAGGCGGTGCCGCTCTCCGTCTCCCGCCCCCATCCGCTGTGGAGCGAACAGGATCCGGAGGAGTGGTGGCACGCCACCGACCAGGCCGTGGTCGCGCTGAAGGCCCGGCACGCCCAGGCCCTGTCCGGCGTGCGCGGCATCGGCCTGTCCGGCCAGATGCACGGCGCCACCCTCTTGGATGCGGCGGATCGCCCGATCCGCCCGGCGATCCTGTGGAACGACGGCCGCGCCGGCGCCGAATGCGCCGAGCTGGAGCGGCGCGAGCCGCGCTCGCGCACCATCACCGGCAACCTGGCGATGCCCGGCTTCACCGCGCCGAAGCTGCTGTGGGTGGCGGCGCACGAGCCCGATGCCTTCGCCCGCACCCGCCGGGTGCTGCTGCCGAAGGATTATCTGCGCCTGCGCATGACCGGCGCCGCGGCGTCGGAGATGTCGGACGCCGCCGGCACGCTGTGGCTCGATGTCGCTGCCCGGCGCTGGTCCGACGCCATGCTGGCGGCGACCGGCCTCCCGCTGTCGGCCATGCCCGAGCTGTTCGAGGGCAGCCGGCCGACCGGCACGCTGCGGCCGGAGGTCGCCGCTGCCTGGGGCGCGCCGGCCGATGCGGTGGTGGCCGGCGGCGCCGGCGACAACGCGGCCGGGGCCGCCGGGGTCGGGGTGATCCGGCCGGGCGACGCCTTCCTGTCGCTCGGCACCTCGGGCGTGCTGTTCGTCGCCGATGCCGGCTTCGCGCCCAACCCGGCCCAGGCGGTGCACGCCTTCTGCCATTGCCTGCCCGGCACCTGGCACCGCATGTCGGTGGTGCTCAGCGCCGCCTCGGCCCTGTCCTGGCTGGCCCGTCTCCTGGGCGGCACCGAGCCGGAGCTGCTGGCCGAAGCCGAGGCCGCCGATCCCGACATCGGCGACCTCCTGTTCCTGCCCTATCTCTCCGGCGAGCGCACGCCGCACAACGACCCGACGGCGACCGGCGTCTTCATCGGCCTGACCCATGCCACCGGGCGGCCGCAACTGGTCCGCGCCCTGCTGGAAGGCGTGGCCTTCGCCTTCGCCGACGGCCAGGCGGCGCTGACCGCGGCGGGCACCACGATCGGCGAGGTCGCGGTGATCGGCGGCGGCGCCCGGTCCCAGTTCTGGGGCCGGATCCTGGCGGCGGCGCTGAACCGGCCGCTGCACTACCCGGCGGGCGGCGAGCTGGGCCCCGCCTTCGGCGCTGCCCGCCTCGGCCGGCTGGCCGCCACCGGCGAGGCGCCGGAGGCCGTCTGCATCCGGCCGCAGACCGCGCATGTGGTCGAGCCGGACGCGGCGTTGGCGGAGCGCTACGCTGAGAGGTACCAGCGCTTCCGCGCCCTGTATCCGATGCTGAAGCCGGCCTGGAAGGTGTGACCCGGGCCGTCAGGAGCTCAGAACCGGCCCGTCGAGACCTGCTCGATCCACTCGTTGCCGAACACCGCGCCCCATATGAACCTCTCGGTTTGTGCCGGCAGCCGCCGTTTCGCCGCCAGCAGCGGTCGAATGCCGAGGAGGAATTTCCGGTCGACAAAGCGGCTCATCGGCGACTGCGGGTCCAGCAATTTGTCGAACGCCGCCAGGAAGGCCTTTTGCCAGAACTTGTCGGGCATCGAGGCCATGAATGCGCCCTTCGCCCGATACACCATCGCGGCGGGAACGTGCTGCGCCAGCGCCGCCTTCAAGATCCACTTCGGCTCCTTTTCGGATCCGGGCCAATCAGCTGACGCCACCGCGACATTGATGATGTCCGGCAGGATGAAGGGATAGACGACCTCCAACGATGCTTCGTCGAACAGCGATCTTGATTTCTGCGCGACGATCGACGCATCGAGCAGCGTGAGGCCGACAGCCACCAGCCGCAGGCGAGGATCAGGCGAAGACATATGAGACAACCATTGAACCAGATTCTCTTCAATGGAATCGATGATGTCCTTTGAGGGGTGATAGGCAATTCCAAGCAGCGCATTCTGAGCAAAGGTGGCAAATGGGTATTGCCATTGGTCCGAGCGGCGAAGAAGCCTCAGCCAATATTCGACCTTACTGTCACGCCTCCAGGCTCCGGTCGCCCGATATGCGATGGCGCCGAGTCTCCGCCCCCAAGCCGGCAATGAATGGAGACGCTGCCATTGCACGGCCCTGTCGAATTTCCCGAAGCCTCCGTCCGCTCCCGTCCCCTCGAGAACGATCCCGCTGGAATCACACTGCGAGATGACCGCACGAACCAATGCGCAGGTCGGGACCGCCGAGTGGTCACTGAAGAGAGTCCGGTAATAGAGGCCGGCATGCTGCAGCACATCGGCGACATCGGAGCCGTCCCGTACCTCCTCCACCCGCACGAACCTCAGCCCGAGGTGACGGGCCATTTGCTCCGCCAGCATCGACTCCGAGTCATTCGGACCGAAGCTGTAGTTGACGAGGGTGACATCCTTCAGCCCGAGAACCGATGCCCTGGCGGCGAGGAGTCCCGAGTCGATCCCACCGCTGAACAGAATCGTGACCGGACGTCCCGCGCAATGCTCGAGCAGAACCCGATCCAGCGTTGATACGACTTCCGAGATTTGGCGATCGGCGTTCGGCGGGGGGGAGGTCCTGGGGAAAGGCCTCAGGGAGAACTGGGTGCGAATTTTTTGAGGGCCGGCGTTGGAAACAGCCGTGACGGTCCCCGGAACGAATCTCCGAATTCCTTTCCAGGGGCTGAAGGGAGGGACAACCGCACCGAACTGCAGGTACGAATAGATGGCCGCTTCGTCCAGCTCGTCGCCAGGAGCATACAGGCTTCGCAGGTCATCGCTGATCGAGACGGATCCATCGGCCATCCTGTAATGCAATTGCTCTGTCGCAGTCAGTGGAACCGACACCTCCGTTTCACCCTGCGTCTCGTGCCGCCGGACACCCGTCGGCGGCAGAGTCCCTCTGCTTGCAAGCTCTGCGATCATCTCGGTCTCTCCCCTATGCATGTGTAAGGGCCGATTGATCAGTCGCGTCTGTGGCGGCCAGCGAGCGCAACAGCCCCTCTGGTCATCAGGCATCGAGATTGCGGCGTGTCGCTGATGTCGGAGCCGCAATGCAGTCCCGGTTTCCCCGGCCGACCTGCTGATCGAAGCACTGTCTTGATAGACGGGCAGGCCATATCCCGATAGTCAGGATAGATTATTATAAGACATCAGCAACTTTGCTTCAAATTTGGCCTCCGGAAATCGGCTACTCCATTCGGCCAATGGCAGAGGATCCATTGATGGATCCGCCAGCGGATGCGCCGTCTGCTGTTTCGGACCATCCGCGATCTGTGCCTGATGTGCGAATGCGGGCGAGCGCCGGCCGCGGATCCTCGGGAGACCCTCCCCGCTTCTTCAAAAGACTTCCGGTCCGTCTAATCCCCCGCCACCGCGCCCAGGCTGGCGATCACGACCAGGGCGATGCCGGCGAGCTGGGCGGGGCTGAGCGCCTGGCCGAGCACGAGGAAGCCGATCAGGGTGCCGAGCGCCGGCTCCGCGCTCATCAGGATGCCGAAGGGCCGGGTCGGCATCCGGCGCAGCGCCATCATCTCCAGCGCATAGGGCAGCAGCGGCACCAGGATGGCGAGGCCGATGGTGATCCCCAGCACCGGCAGCGGGATGTGGCCGCCGTTCTCCGCCAGCCCCCAGGGCGCGGCCACCAGGGCGGCGACGACCAGGGACATGGTCAGGCCCTGCAGCCCCTGGAACACCTGGCCGACCCGCTTCATCAGCACGATATACGCCGCCCAGCCGCAGGCGGCGCCGAGGGCGAAGAGGGCGCCGACCGGGTCGACCGTCCAGTCGGACCCGTCATGCACCAGCAGCACCACGCCGACCAGGGCGAGCACCGGCCAGACCGCATGCCAGGCGCGGCGCATGCCGAAGGCCGCGACGCCGAGAGGACCGAGGAAGTCGATCGCCGTGGCCAGGCCCAGCGGGATGCGGATCACGGCCTGGAAGTAGCACAGCGTCATGCCGGCCATCGCCGCGCCGAGCAGGATCGCCCCGCGCCATTGCGCCCGGCTGTAGGAGAGCAGCTTCGGCCGGGTGACCAGGGCCAGCAGCAGCGCCGCCCAGGCCAGCCGCAGCCAGGTCGTGCCCATCGGGCCGAAGCTTTCCAGCGTCGGCGTCGCCAGGGCGGCGCCGAGCTGGACCGAGGTCATCGAGCCGACCGCCATCAGGGCGGCGACGGCGATGCCCGCGCTGGTGCCTGGGCTGGTCTCGGAATCGGTCGCCATTCTGTCGGGGTTCGTCTGCCGGTCGGGGCCGCAGTATAGCGGCCGGGGCGCCGGTGTCGCCTTTCGGATCAGACCGGCCGCTTGTCGAAGGCCATCCGCACGGCGAAGCCGGCCAGCAGGCTGCCCATCACCCAGCGCTGCACCTGCAGCCAGGTCGGCCGCGCCGCGAACCAGGATGCGATGCCGCCGGCCGCCAGCACGATCAGCAGGTTGACGGTGAAGCTGATCGCCACCTGGGTCGCGCCCAGCACCAGGCTCTGCGCCAGCACCCGGCCGCGCTCCGGGTCGATGAACTGCGGCAGCAGCGAGACGTAGAAGATCGCGATCTTCGGGTTCAGGAGGCTGGTCAGGAAGCCCATGGCGAACAGCCTGGCCGGGCGATCGATCTTGAGGTCGCGCCGCGGCTGCAGCGCCGAGCCGGCGCCGGGGCGCACCGAGTTCCAGGCCATCCACAGCAGGTACAGCGCGCCGGCCCATTTCACCGCCTCATAGGCCAGCGGCACCGCCAGCATCAGGGCGGTGAGGCCGAGCGCCGTCGCCAGCATGTAGCAGAGGAAGCCGAGCACCACCCCGGCCAGCGAGATCACCCCGGCCAGCCGGCCCTGCAGGATCGAGCGCGACAGCAGGTAGATCATGTTCGGCCCGGGGGTGCAGACCATGCCGAGCGCGATCAGGGCGAGGCCGGCCAGGCCGGTGGGGCTGACGATCATCGACGGGACCTTCGGCAGACGACGAGGCCGAGCATCGCGGCCCGTCTCGCCGACGGGCAACCGGAACATTGCTCCGAGCGCAAGATTGCCCCTCCGACAGAAAGCCCGTGCCGCTTTCTTACTCATTGTCATCCTCGGGCTTGACCCGAGGATCCAGGGGCCACCCAGCACGGCTTCGACATTTCTGGATGCCCGGGTCAAGCCCGGGCATGACAGTTACAAGAGGCTGCGGGCGATCACGACGGCGCCGGCCCTCAGCCCTTGACCAGCGGGCAGCCGCCCTCGGCCTCGGGCCGGAAGGCCTGGTCGGCCGGGATCGTGGCGCGCAGCTTGTACAGGTCCCAGTCGCCCTTGGCCTCGCCCGGCGTCTTGACCTGGAACAGGTACATCGGGTGGATGTGGCGGCCGTCGGCGCGGATCCGGCCCTGGCCGAACAGCGGGTCGTCGCTGGGATTGGCCTTCATCCAGGCCATCACCGCGGCCGGGTCCTTGCCCTTGGTCGCGGCCACCGCCTTCAGGTAATGGGTCAGCGCGGCATAGACGCCGGCCTGGATCATGCTGGGCGGGTTGCCGCCCATCCGCTCGGCGAAGCGCTTGGAGAAGGCGCGGGTGCCGTCGTTCATGTCCCAGTAGAAGCCTTCGGTCAGCAAGAGGCCCTGCGCCGCGTCCAGGCCCAAGGTCTTGACGTCCCGGATCGTGGTCAGCAGCCCGGCCAGCTTCTGCCCGCCGGCCTGCAGCCCGAACTCCGCCGCCTGCTTGATCGCGTTGATGGTGTCGCCGCCGGCATTGGCGAAGGCCACCACCTTGGCCCCCGACGCCTGCGCCTGCAGCAGGAAGGAGGCGAAGTCCTGCCCCGGGAACGGGTGGCGGACCGAGCCGACCACCGAGCCGCCCTGCGCCTTGACCAGGGCGCTGGCGTCGCGCTCCAGCGCATGGCCGAAGGCGTAGTCGGCGGTGATGAAGAACCAGGTGTCGTCGCCCTCTCCCACCAGCGCGCTGGCGGTGCCGTGGGCCAGGGCCCAGGTGTCGTAGGTCCAGTGCACCGTGTTGGGCGAGCATTGCGCCCCGGTCAGGTCCGAGGTGCCGGCGCCGGAGTTGAGGAAGACCTTGTTCTTGTCGCGGGTGATCTGGTTCACCGCCAGCGCGACCGAGGAGGTCGGCACGTCGAGGATGGCGTCGACCCCGTCCTGGTCGTACCACTGCCGGGCGATGTTCGAGCCGATGTCGGGCTTGTTCTGGTGGTCGGCCGCGACGATCTCGACCGTCACCGATGTGTCGATCGCGGCGAAATCCTCCGCCGCCATCCGCGCCGCCACCACCGAGCCCTCGCCGGTGATGTCGGCATAGACGCCGGACCGGTCGTTCAGCACGCCGACCTTGACCGTCGTCTGGGCCTCGGCCCCTGCGGAGGCCAGCAGGCCGGCGCTCAGCAGGCCCAGCGCCAGGACGTGAAGCTTCATCGTCTCCCCCCGAACTCATGTTTTCGTTGCCGGGGATGATGACAGGAAGTCTGTCGGATCGACAAGCGAGCCGGGGTTTGGTGCAGGATCACACGCCTCATCCGCACGCGCATCGGGCCCTGTGACCGAGAGAAAAGTGGGTCCCCCTCCCCTTGCGGGAGGGTATTTACACACCGTCGAGGCGAAGTCTTCTTTGCCTCTCCCGCTTGCGGGAGAGGTCGGACATCCGCAGGATGTCCGGGTGAGGGAGGGGCTCGGACCAAGCAGGCACGCAGGCTTCGCCGGGACAGCACGCTGGCGGAAGGGGTATTGTGGCGCCATCTGCGCAACCGCGGGCTTGCCGGAGCCAAATTCCGACGCCAGCACCCGGTCGGCCCGTATGTCGCCGATCTGTGTTGCCTCGAAGCGATGCTGATCGTCGAGGTCGACGGGAGCCAGCACGGGCCGGCTCGCGATGCGCGGCGCACCGCCGCCCTGGAGGCCGAAGGCTTCATGGTTCTGCGCTTCTGGAACAACGACGTTCTGCAAAGTCTCGAAGGCGTGCTCTTGCGGATCGAAGAGGCCCTCACCCGGAACCGCTGACGCGGTTCCGACCTCTCCCGCAAGCGGGAGAGGTAACCTGTTCGCATGCTCGCCGATACCGCTCGACGATGTGTAGATGCCGTCCCGCGGGAGGAGGGGGAGGATGAAAAGTCCGCAACGGACAGGCGTCGCGATCGAGGCCCCCGCCCCTCACCACAACCCCGTCCCTACCCATTTCAGGCTGCTGTCGTAGCTGCCGTACTGCTTCCTCTGCCCCTCGAGAGCATAGCGCAGCGCGTCGATGGCGTGGTTCTCGCGGTCCTC
>NZ_AUHM01000029.1 GCF_000423185.1 Inquilinus limosus DSM 16000
GAGTTCGTGCGGGAGGTCTGCCGCTGGCTCGGCCGCCGGCTGGACCCGAGCCGGCTGCCGCCGGGCTGGGACGATGTCCTCGGGGCCAACGACACTACCGGCTCGGCCGGTGAGGGCACGGATGCCGGCGTCGTGGCTGCCGACGCCGGGGACGGCTGGTCCGAGCAGCCGGATGCGCCCGGCGATGGCCGCTCGCCGTCCATGCCCGCGAAGCCGGACAGCAGTTGAGCGCCGCGGCTCACGTCACCGCCCGTCGTTCCATCCGCATTCGTAGCCTTCCACACTCCCCCTCCCCTTGCGGAAGGGGGGTAGGGGAGGGGGCTGCGCGCGTTCGCGCGCGAATGGCGGTGCCGGTCTCGCTCTCCGGCCTGTTGCGCCGCGCGCCGCTTTCTGCACATTTGACCGGCGAGCCAAATCACAAGAAGGGGGCATTCATGCTGGGACGTTGGAGTCGCCGGGCGCTGCTCGGCGCGGCGGCGGCGATGCTGGGCGCGGCGGCGCTGCCGCAGGCCCAGGCTGCGGAGAAGCTGCCGGTCGCGGCGATCTACACCGTGCCGGTCGAGCAGCAATGGGTCAGCCGCATCCACAAGGCGCTGAAGGCGGCGCAGGAGCGGGGCGAGATCGACTACGTCTATTCCGAGAACGTCGCCAACACCGACTACGAACGCGTCATGCGCGAATACGCCGAGGGCGGCAAGAAGCTGATCATCGGCGAGGCCTTCGGGGTCGAGCGCGGCGCCCGGGCGGTGGCCAAGGACTATCCCGAGACCGCCTTCCTGATGGGCTCCAGCCTGCCGCCGGCCGAGCCGAACTTCTCGGTCTTCGACAACTACATCCAGGACGCCTCCTACCTCACCGGCATGGTTGCCGGGCTGAAGACGAAGTCGAACAAGATCGGCATGGTCGGCGGCTACCCGATCCCGGAGGTCAACCGGCTGATGCACGCCTTCATGGCCGGGGCGCTGGAGGTCAACCCGCAGGTCAAGTTCTCGATCACCTTCATCGGCTCCTGGTACGATCCGCCCAAGGCCAAGGAGGCGGCCTTCGCCATGATCGACGCCGGCGCCGACGTGCTCTACGCCGAGCGCTACGGCGTCTCCGACGCGGCCAAGGAGCGCAAGGTGCTGGCCATCGGCAACGTCATCGACACCCAGTCGGAGTATCCCGGCACGGTGGTCGCGAGCGCGCTCTGGCACATGGAGCCGACGATCGATCGCGCCCTCAAGGCGGTCGCGGATGGCAGCTTCAAGGCCGAGGATTACGGCCCCTACAGCGCCATGAAGGCGGGCGGCTCCTCGCTCGCCCCGCTCGATCCCAAGCTGGTCGACCAGTCGATCATCGACCGGGTGGCGGCGCGGCAGAAGGAAATCGAGAGCGGCGCCTTCACGGTCAAGGTCGACGACAGCGAGCCCAAGCCGACGCTGTGACGCCCGGCTCTGATTCGTTCGATGCCGCGCCGGTCCTGCGCCTGCGCGGCATCACCAAGCGCTTCGGCGGCCTCCTCGCCAATGACGGGATCGACCTCGATCTCGCCCGCGGCGAGGTGCTGGCGCTGCTCGGCGAGAACGGCGCCGGCAAGACCACGCTGATGAACATCCTGTTCGGCCACTATGTGGCCGATGCCGGGACGGTCGAGGTGGCGGGACCGGGCGGCAGCGCGCCGGCCCCGCTGCGTCCGGGCTCGCCGCAGGCGGCGCTCGCCGCCGGCATCGGCATGGTGCACCAGCACTTCGCCCTGGCCGACAATCTCAGCGTCTTCGACAACATCGTGCTCGGCTCGCAGCCGCTGTGGCGGCCCGCCCTGCGCCGTCGTGAGGCGCGGGCGAAGCTGGCGGCGCTGATCGAGGCCTCGGGCCTCGCCGTGCCGCTCGACGCGATGGTGTCCGGCCTCTCGGTCGGCGAGCGGCAGCGGGTCGAGATCCTGAAGGCGCTCTACCGCGACGCCCGGATCCTCATTCTCGACGAGCCGACGGCGGTGCTGACGCCGCAGGAGGCCGAGGGGCTGTTCGCCATCCTGCGCCGGCTGGCGGGGCAGGGGCTGGCCATCGTCTTCATCTCGCACAAGCTGGCCGAGGTGCTGGCGATCAGCCGCCGCGTCGTGGTGCTGCGCGCCGGCCGGGTGGCGGCGGAGATGGCGACGGCCGGGGTCGACCGCGCCGCTTTGGCCGAAGCCATGGTCGGCCGACCGATCCCGGAGACGCGCAAACGCCCGGCCGCGCCCGGCGCCCCGGTGCTGGCGCTGGACGGCGTGACGCTGCGCGGCCCCGACGGCCGGCCGAGGCTCGACGGCGTGTCGCTCGAGCTGCGCGGAGGCGAGGTGCTGGGCATCGCCGGCGTCTCCGGCAACGGCCAGGCGGCGCTGGCCGGGCTGGTGTCGGGCCTGGCCGCGCCGGACGCCGGCCGGGTTGCGCTGTTCGACGGCCCCGCACCGGTCGGGTCGCCCGCGGCGATGGTCGCGGCCGGGGTCGGCCGCATCCCGGAGGACCGCCATCGCGACGGCGTCGTCGGCGACATGGCGGTGTGGGAGAACCTGGCGCTGGAGGACTATCGCGGACCGGAGGCGCAGCGCTGGGGGCTGCTGCGCCGCACCGCGCTGCGCGACCGGGCGCGGCGGCTGATCGGCGCCTATGACGTGCGCTGCCCGGGGCCGGAGGCGCGCACCCGGCTGCTCTCCGGCGGCAACATGCAGAAGCTGATCCTCGGCCGGGTGCTGGAACGATCGCCGGGCCTGGTCCTGGCCAGCCAGCCGACCCGCGGCCTCGACATCGGCGCGGTGGCGGAGATTCACGGCCGGCTGCTGGCGGCGCGCGACCGCGGCGCCGGGGTGCTGCTGATCTCGGAGGATCTCGACGAATTGTTCGCCCTGTCCGACCGCATCGCCGTGATCTATCGCGGCCGCCTCACCCCGCCCTGGCCGGCGGAGCAGCTGACCGTTCGAGCGCTCGGCCTGATGATGGCGGGGCAGGAGCCGTCGCATGCGGCTTGAACCCCGCGAGCGCACTTCGCCGGCGCTGATGCTCGGCGCCTCTGTCGGTGCCGCGGCGCTGGCGCTGCTGCTCTGCGCCGTCCCGCTGCTCTGGGCCGGGGCGCCGGTGCTGCAGGCCTATGGCGTGATGGCCCAGGGCGCCTTCGGCTCCCGCTTCGCCGTCGCCGAGACCCTGTCCCGCGCCACGCCGCTGGTGCTGACCGGCCTCGCCGCCACTGTCGCCTTCCGGGCGAAGCTGTGGAACATCGGGGCGGAAGGGCAGCTCTATCTCGGCGCCCTGGCGGCGACGGCGCTCGGCTCCGGCGCGCTCGATCTTCCGGGCTGGGCGCTGCTGCCGCTGATCCTCGCCGCCGGCGCGCTGGCCGGGGCCTTCTGGATGCTGGGCCCGACCGTCCTCAAGACCCGGCTCGGCGTCGACGAGGTGGTAACGACGCTGCTGCTCAACTTCGTCGTGCTGCTCTTCGTCTCGATGATGCTGGAAGGGCCGATGAAGGACCCGATGGGCATGGGTTGGCCGCAATCGGCGCCGATCCTCGACGCCGCGGCCCTGCCGAAGCTGGTGCCGCGCACCCGCATCCACGCCGGGCTCCTGATCGCCGTCGCCGCCGCGGTCCTGGTCTGGCTGGTGACGACGCGCACGGTCTGGGGCTTCGAGATGCGGGCCACCGGCGCCAACCCGGCGGCGGCGCGCTTCGCCGGCATGCCGGTCGGCCGGGTGATGCTGCGCGTCGGGCTGATCTCCGGCGCCCTCGCCGGCCTGGCCGGGGTGGGGGAGGTGGCGGGGCTGAAGGGTTACCTGACCCAGGACCTGTCGCCGGGCTACGGCTATGCCGGCATCGTCGTCGCCATGCTGGCGCAGCTGCACGCGCTCGGCGTGCTGCTGGCGGCGTTGTTCGTGGCCGCGGTCTTCGTCGGCGCCGACAGCATGAGCCGGGCGATCGGCGTCTCCAGCTACATCGCCAACCTGGTGGTCGCCACCTCGCTGCTGACGGTGCTGCTCTCCGGCATCGTCCTGCGCTACCGGGTGAGGTGGCGATGACGTGTCTTTCCAGCTCCGGCACCTCCTCTTTTCAGTCCCCCCTCCCCCTGCGGGAGGGGGGTAGGGGGAGGGGGTTGTCGATCGAAGGATTCGGGCCTGCCTCGTCCGTCACCATTTGCGGCGCGAACCCCCTCCCCCTCGCCCCCTCCCGCGAGGGGAGGGGGGACAAGAAAGGGATGTGCCGGCGATGAGCGAGATCCTCGACATCCTCCTCGCCGCCAGCTTCTGGGCGGCGGCGCTCAGGATCGCCACGCCGTTGGTCTTCGGCACGCTCGGCGAGCTGATCTGCGAGCGCGCCGGGGTGCTGAACCTCGGCATCGAGGGCATCTTCACCGCCGGCGCCATGGCCGGCTGGATGTGGGTCTATCAGGGCGGCGACCTGTGGACCGGGGTGCTGTTCGCCGCCGGGGTCGGCGCCGCCTTTGGCCTGCTGCACGCGCTCCTCACCGTGCCGCTCGGCCTGTCGCAGCACGTCACCGGCATCGGCGTCACGCTGCTTGCCACCAGCCTGTCCTACTTCACCTACCGCATGGTGCTGCCGAACGTCTCGACCCCGCCGCGGATCGAGCCGTTCCAGCCGCTGGCGCTGCCCGGCCTCTCCGACCTGCCCTGGATCGGGCCGGTGCTGTTCCAGCAGACGCCGCTGACCTATCTGGCGCTGGCCGCCGTCGCGGTCGCCGCCTGGGTCCTCTCCCGCACCCCGCTCGGCCTCGCCCTGCGCGCGGTCGGCGAGAACCCGGCGGCGGCCGAGGCGCAGGGCATCGACGTGGTGGCGATCCGGCTCGGCGCGGTGATGGCCGGGTCGGCGCTGATGGCGGTCGGCGGCGCCTTCCTGACCATGTCGGCCTTCAACGCCTTCTTCTTCGAAATGGTGGCCGGGCGCGGCTGGGTCTGCATCGCGCTGGTGGTCTTCGCCTCCTGGCGCCCGGGCAAGGCGCTGCTCGGCGCCCTGCTGTTCGGCGCCTTCGACGCCTTCCAGGTGCGGCTGCAGCAGCTCGCCGGCGGCGTGGTGCCGTATCAGGTCTTCCTGATGCTGCCCTATCTGCTCAGCATCCTCGCTTTGGTCGCGATGTCGCGCCGCGCGGCCGTGCCCAAGGCGCTGATGGTGCCATACCGGAAGGGGGAGCGTTAGACTGCGGTCCCCGTCCGTGCTAGGGAGGGACAGTTGCGACCCGGTCGCAAAGCGGGAGTATGGGAATGAGCGAAGCGCTGCGCCTCTATGTCGGTTACGATTCGCGCGAGGACATCGCGTGGCAGGTCTGCCGCCATTCGGTGCTGAAGCACGCTTCGAAGCCGGTCGAGGTGACGCCGCTGAAGCTGCCGGAGCTGCGGGCGCAGGGGATCTACACCCGGCCGGTCGACACGCTGGGGTCGACCGAGTTCACCTTCAGCCGCTTCCTGGTGCCGGCCCTGGCCGGGTACCGGGGCTGGGCGGTGTTCTGCGACTGCGACTTCCTGTGGTTCGGCGACATCGCCGACCTGTTCGCCCAGGGGCAGGACCGCTACGCGGTGATGGTCGTGCAGCACGACTATCAGCCGAAGGAGACGGTCAAGATGGACGGCAAGCCGCAGGCCGCCTATCCGCGCAAGAACTGGTCCAGCCTGATGCTGTTCAACTGCGGCCATCCGGCGAACGCGGCGCTGACGCCGGAGGTGGTGAACCGCGAGACCGGCGCCTTCCTGCACCGCTTCCAGTGGCTGGCGGACGACCAGATCGGCTCGCTCGACACCGGCTGGAACTGGCTCGAGGGCTGGTACCCGAAGCCGGAGAAGGGCTATCCCCAGGCGGTGCACTACACCCGCGGCGGCCCCTGGTTCGAGAACTACCAGGACGTCGACTACGCCCAGGAATGGCGCGACGCCGCCGCCGAGGTGCAGCGGCTGGGCATCCACGCCTGAGCGGCGGCTCAGGCCGCTCCTTCCACCACGCTCCGCCAGCCCTCGGTGATCGGCAGCAGCAGCGCCGCGGCCTGGGGCAGGAACTGCTCGGCGTAGAAGCGGGCGTGGGCCGGCTTGGCCGCGCGGAGCTCGGGGTCGCTGTCGTCCGCGAGGGCGGCCAGCGCGCCCCGGGCCATCAGCCAGCCGCCGGCCACCAGGCCGAACATGCGCAGATAGTGCACGGAGCTGGCCGCGACGGCGGCCGGGTTGTCCGGAGCGGTCTCGACCACCCAGTCGGTCGCCGCCATCAGCGCCGCCAGGCTCTCCACCAGCCGGTCGCGGATCGCCGCCGCCGCGGGATGCGAGGCTTCGGCCAGGTCGGCCTGGGTCCGCGCCATCTCCTCGAACAGCTGCCGGGCGGCGACGCCGCCGTCGCGCGCCACCTTGCGGAACGCCAGGTCGTTGGCCTGGATGCCGTTGGTGCCCTCGTAGATCGGCGTGATCCGGGCGTCGCGCAGGAACTGGGCGGCGCCGGTCTCCTCGATATAGCCCATGCCGCCATGCACCTGGATGCCGGTCGAGGCGACCTCGCAGCCGACATCGGTGCTCCAGCCCTTCACCACCGGCGTCAGCAGGTCGACCCGGGCCTGGGCCTTCGCGCGCTCGATCGGGTCGGGATGGCCGCGGGCGAGGTCCAGCGCGGCGCCGGCGCTGTAGGTCAGGGCCCGCGCCGCCTCGGTCAGGCAGCGCATCGACAGCAGCATGCGGCGGACGTCGGGATGGGCCGCGATCGGTGCCGAGCCTTCAGACCCGATTGGCTTGCCCTGGATGCGGGTGGCGGCATAGGCCTCGGCCGCCTGGGTGGCGCGCTCGGCGATCGCCACGCCCTGCAGGCCGACGGTCAGCCGGGCGTTGTTCATCATCGTGAACATGTACTCGATGCCGCGGTTCTCCTGCCCAATCAGGAAGCCGGTGGCGCCGCCGCCGTCGCCATAGGCCATGACGCAGGTCGGGCTGGCATGGATGCCCAGCTTGTGCTCCAGGCTGACGCAGCGGACGTCGTTGCGCTCGCCCGGGTTGCCCTCGGCGTCGGGCAGCAGCTTCGGCACCAAGAACAGGCTGATGCCCTTGATCCCGGCCGGCGCGTCCGGGGTGCGGGCGAGCACGAGATGGACGATGTTCTCGGCCATGTCATGGTCGCCATAGGTGATGAAGATCTTCTGGCCGGTGATCCGGTAGGCGCCGTCCGGCTGCCGCTCGGCCCGGGTGCGCACCGCGCCGACGTCGGAGCCGGCCTGCGGCTCAGTCAGGTTCATCGTGCCGGTCCAGACGCCCGCGACCAGCTTCGGCAGGTAGATCCGCTTCTGCTCGTCCGAGCCGTGCGCCTGCAGCGCTTCGACCGCGCCCCGGTTCAGCACCGGGCACAGGCCGAAGGCCAGGCTGGCCGACTGCCACATCTCCGACACCGCCATCGCCACCGCCCAGGGCAGGTCCTGGCCGCCCCATTCCGCCTCGAAGGGCAGGGCGTTCCAGCCGCCGTCGCGGTACTGCGCATAGGCCTCGCGGAAGCCGGGGGCGGTGCGCACCACGCCGTTCTCCAGCCGCGCGCCCTCGCGGTCGCCGACGGCGTTCAAGGGGGCGATCACCTCGGCCGCCAGTCTGCCGGCCTCCTCCAGCACCGCCTCGACCAGCTCCGGCGTCGTCTCCCCCTTGCCGGGGAGGGCGGCGATGCGGTCCAGCCCGACCAGATGCCGCAGGACGAAGCGCATGTCGGACAGCGGCGCGGCATAGGCGGTCATCGGGCGGCTCCCTGTTGGTTTCCGTTTACGTAAAGGGGAGATTTCACCGAACCGGGAACGGAATCAAGCCCCAGCCGCCGGTCGAGGAAGCTCAGGGTCCGGAGCTCGGCGTCGTCCACGGCCGTCCAGCTCGGGCTCAGCGCCGGCGGATCGGCGACCGGCTGTTCCCGATCCAGCATCGCCGTGGTCGGGGCTGCGAAGTCGAAGTTGTGCTTCATGCCGGGATAGACGATCAGGCTGACCGCGGCGCCCTTGGACAGCCAGGTGTCGAACAGCGTGTCGCAGGCCGCGGCCGGGGTCACGGTGTCGGCCGACCCGATCAGGACCAGCAGCGGGGTGTCGCCGACCGGCTGGGTGTCGGTCATGTACTGGTCGCAGCGCGGATACAGCGCCACCGCGGCGGCGAAATGCGGCGCGGTCTTGGCGATCAGCGCCTGCCGCATCGTCGCCGCGGCGGCGACGGCAGTGGTCGCGCCCTGGGACCAGCCGAGAACGGCGATCTGCTTGGGATTGATTTCCTTGCGCGTCTGCAGGTATTCCAGGGCTCCGACCGCGTCCTTGACGCGCAGCTCGACCGGGATCGTCGACAGGCCGACCGAGACGATCTCGCGATAGCCGCGCGGGGTGTAGCTGTCGACCAGGAACATGGCATAGCCGCTGGCGGCCAGCCGGGTCGCCCAGCGGTCATGCGCCGGGGCGTGGCCGCCGGACCCGTGCAGCCCGACCACGGCCGGGAAGGGACCCGTTCCCCGGGGCAGGAACAGGCGTCCGGTGATCACCTCGCCGGACAGGCTCTTGAACATGATGGTCTCGGCCGGCGCGGTGCCCTGGGCATGGGCGGCCCGGATCAGGGCCGGCGCGGCGGTCAGGAACAGGATGATGATGATGATGCACAGGCGAAGCATGGCCAATCCGCTCTCCGCCCGGCAGTGTTCCACGACTCGGATTTCTTGGGAACCTCGCTTGGAATGAAGCGTTCCCCAATAGCGTCGCCTCGTCGGGCCGATGCAGTCGGAGTGATGAAATGACCGCACAGACGCCGGCACGGGATATTCGGATCGATTTCTTCCGTGGTCTCGCGCTGATCATAATATTCATCAACCATACGCCCGGGAACATTGTCGGAATGTTCACGCCGCGGGTGTATGGGTTGAGCGATGCGGCGGAAATTTTCATCTTCCTCGCCGGCCTGTCCTCGGCGATGGCCTTCGGCCGCAGCTTCGACCGCGCCGGCTTCCTGGCCGGATTCGGCCGCGTGGCCCAGCGCGTCTGGCAGCTCTACCGCGCCCATATCGGCCTGTTCATCGCCATCTGCGGCATCATCGTCGGGGCGAACAGCATCTTCGCCGAGCCGAACTACATCTCGCGGCTGGGCATCGACCGGTTCTTCGACAGCCCGGGCAGGTCGCTGTTCGAGCTGCTGTCGCTGCACTACGTGCCGCATTACTTCGACATCCTGCCGCTCTACATGCTGCTGCTGGCGGCGATCCCGGCGATGGTGCTGCTGTCGCGGATCTCGCCGGTGCTGGTGGTGATCGGCTCGGCCGTGCTCTATGTCGGCGCGGTGGCCGGCGGCTGGAATCTCACGGCCGACAGCACCGACGGCCGCGGCTGGTTCTTCAACCCCTTCGCCTGGCAGGTGCTGTTCGTCGCCGGCTATGGCTACGGCGCCGGCTGGTTCGAGGTGCCGCGGGCGACGCGCGGCCGGATCACCGCGGCGCTGATCTATCTCGTCTTCTGCGCGGCGCTGGCGCTGTCGCTGGTGCGGCTGGACGGCGGCCTGTTCGCCGGGATGCGCGACATCCTCGAGCCGCTGGCACGCAAGACCGATATCGGCCCGCTGCGCCTGCTGCACTTCTTCGCCCTGGCCTATGTCGTGGTGTCGCTGCTGCGCGCCGCGCCGGGCCTGATCACCCCGCGGGGGGCGGAGCCGATGGCCCTGATGGGCCGGCACTCGCTGTCGGTGTTCCTGCTCGGCATGGCCCTGTCCTTCATCGGCGGCATCGTCCTCGACCAGGCGGGCACCGGGATCCTGCCGCATCTCGCGGTCAATCTCGGCGGCATCGCTCTGCTCTGGCTCTGGGCCCGCGGCGCCGCCTGGTTCAACGGCCAGCCCTGGAAGCGCCGCGCCGCCGCGCCGCGGCCGGTCACGGCCCACCGAATCCGTCCAGCCCGGATCGCGCCGATGCCGGCCCCGGCCATGGCCCGGCTGCGCCTGGCCCCGCGGCGGGCGCTGTAGCCGATCACCGCCGCCCGAACCGGATCGGCCGGATTCGCCGCCAGCGAATCCGGCCGATGTCTTTCCGAATACTGTCCGTTCGTTCCGCCCAGTCGATCGACGGAATGATCCGCCTCGTCCGTGTATTGGATCGGAAGGGGCCTGGGATATGACAAGTTATCCGGCGGCCCTGTGGGTAGTTCCAAGGTTCGCCGTGAAGTTGCCATGGAATTGCCTTAATTGGAAAACGGCGTGCCGACTGGAACGGAAGCCGGTCGGCTGGAGACGAGTATGGTTGCCGGTTCGTTGAGGTCTCGCATCTCGCGGGTTGGTGTTGTCGGGGTCTTGGCTGTCCTGGCGGCCTGCGGGCCGACCCCGGGCGAGATGCAGCTGAACTACGCCTCGCAGCAATGCTCCTACGGCGATCCCTATGCCTGCGATTCCCTCGGCCCGCTGTCCTACCAGGCCCAGGCCGAGCGGCAGCAGCAGGACACCAACACCGCCCTGGCGGCCGGCCTGCTGGCGGTCGGCGGCATCG
Source organism: Inquilinus limosus DSM 16000 (assembly GCF_000423185.1). Taxonomy (GTDB): domain Bacteria; phylum Pseudomonadota; class Alphaproteobacteria; order DSM-16000; family Inquilinaceae; genus Inquilinus; species Inquilinus limosus. Next base: position 10,459 of record NZ_AUHM01000029.1, read on the forward strand.
CCCTGGGCGCGGCCCTGGCCGATGACGACGACGGCTACCGTCACCACCGTCACTACCGCCGCGGCGGCTGGGGACGTCGCGGCCACTGGTGAGGCGGGCGCGGCCGGGGCGACCGCGCCCGGCCGCTTCTCTCAGTCGTAGCTCAGCTGCGGATACCAGTCCGTGCCCCGGCCCTCCGGCGTGCAGTCCAGCACCATCCACAGCGGCGCCGGGTCGGGGGCGCCGCGCGGATCCTGGCCGGGATCGGCGGTGCTGCCGGTCATCTCGCCCGCCCAGAAGTGGCGGATGGTGCCGTCGCGGCGGGTGAACACGTTCAGGGCCGGGATGTCCGACCCGTCGGGCGCGACGCCGAAATAGTCCCGCGAATAGGCGCCGTCGACATCGCTGTACAGGCGCAGGTCCCGCCAGCCGCGCTCGCGCTTCCACGCGGCCAGCCGGGCATAGGGCGAGCGGGCGACCACGGCCAGCGAGACGCGCTGGCCGATATCGGCGGCATTGCCCTCCCAGGCGCCCAGCAGGTTGGTGCACATCGGGCAGGGGCGCTCGCGCTGCGGCCCGAACATGTAGCTGTAGATCACCAGCGTCTGCTTGTCGCCGAACAGCCCCGCGAGGTCGGTGGGGCCCTCGGCGCCCTCGAAGCGGTAGCCGCCGGTCACCGGCCCGCCCGGCGGCAGGGCGCGGCGCTGGGCGGCCACACGCTCGATATGCCGCCGCAGCTCGATCTCCTCGGCCAGCAGGGCGGTGCGGGCGGCGCGGTACTCGGCGCTCTCATTGGGGATCCGGACGGGATTGGCGCGGGCCAGCTCGGCCGCGGGAATCAGGGTGTTGCTCTCGGCCATCGGACGGTCCTCCTCATGGGTCGACGCAACTGGTCGACGGCGCGGTGCCGGATTCGACAGCGGAGCGAATTCTAGCCCATGACGGCTACGGCAGGACCACCTTGCCCGGATTCATGATCCCGGCCGGATCGATCGCCCGCTTGATCCGGCGCATCAGGTCGATCTCGACCGGCGATTTCCGTTCCGCGATCTCGTCGCGCTTCAGCAGGCCGACGCCGTGCTCGGCGCTGATCGACCCGCCCATGGCGGCGACGATGTCATGCACCCGGTGGGCGATCTCCTCCCAGCGGGCCATGAAGGCATCGCGGTCGGCGCTCGGGCTGGTTCAGGTTGAAATGGATGTTGCCGTCGCCGAGATGGCCGAAGGGCACCACCCGCACGCCCGGGATCGCCGCCTCGACCGCCGCCGTCGCCCGCTCCAGGAACTCCGGCACCTTCGCCACCGGCACGGCGATGTCGTGCTTGATCGCCCCGCCCTCGAAGCGCTGGCCCTCGACGATCGCTTCGCGCAAATGCCAGAAGGCCTTGCGCTGCGCCTCGCTCGACGCGATCGCGGCGTCGGCCACCAGCCCGGCTTCGAAGCCGCCGGCCAGAATCATCTCCAGCTGCTCCGCCAGCGGCGCGTCGGCGGCGGGGGACGACAGCTCCAGCAGCACGTACCAGGGGTGGCGCTCGCTCAGCGGATCGACGGTGCCGGCGACATGGCGCAGGGCGAAGTCGACGGCCAGGCGCGGCATCAGCTCGACCCCGGTGACCGATCCGCCGGCCTCGGCGCGGGCGCGGCCGAACAGGGCGACGGCGGCGGCCGGATCCGGCACCGCGACCAGCGCCGCGGCGACGCTGCGCGGCCGCGGGAACAGCTTCAGCACCGCGGCGGTGATCACGCCCAGCGTGCCTTCGGCGCCGATGAACAGCTGCTTCAGGTCGTAGCCGGTGTTGTCCTTGCGCAGAGCCCGCAGCCCGTCCCAGACCCGGCCGTCGGGCAGCACCACCTCGAGGCCCAGCACCAGGTCGCGGGTGTTGCCGTAGCGCAGCACCGCGGTGCCGCCGGCATTGGTCGACAGGTTGCCGCCGATGCGGCAGCTGCCCTCGGCGCCCAGGCTCAGCGGGAACAGCCGGTCCGCCGCTTCGGCCGCCGTCTGCACCTGGGCCAGGATCACCCCGGCCTCGACCGTGATGTGGTCGCCCTCGGCGTCGACCTCGCGGATCCGGGTCAGCCGGTCGGTGGACAGCAGGACCTGGCCGGCCTCGGCGACGGCGCCGCCGCACAGGCCGGTGTTGCCGCCCTGCGGCACGATGCCGATGCCGCGCTCGGCGCACAGCTTGACCACCGCCGCCACCTCGGCTGTCGACGCCGGCCGCACCACGATGCCGGCCGTGCCTCGGTACTTGCCGCGCCATTCCTTCAGATAGGGCTCCAGATCCGCTTCGCTGCGCAGCACGCCCTGCGGGCCGGTGACGGCGATCAGGGCGTCGAGCAGCGCGGCGTCGGTCATCGTTTGCTCCCTATGGGCGGGGCGCCGCGGCGCGGCGCAGCCGGTCGTTGATGGCGGCGCCCAGGCCGGTCTCGGGGATCGGCGCCACGGCGATGGTGCCGGCGCCGGTCTTGTCCAGCGCCCGCAGCATGGCGAACAGGTTGGCGGCCGCCTCGGCCAGATTGCCCTTCTCGCTGAGGTTCATCACCTTCGGGCCGCTGCGCAGGTCGGGGCCGAAGGTCAGCAGCACCTCGTCCGGGCCGATGGGACCGGCGTTCAACCGAACCTGCGCTCGCGGCGCGTAGTGGCTGGCCAGCTGGCCGGGCGAGGCCGGCCGGTCCGGGTCCCACTCCGGCACGGCGACGGGGCCCAGCAGCGCGGTCAGCTCCTCGATCGTCACCCCGCCGGGGCGCAGCAGCATCGGCCGCTCGCCGGTCAAGTCCAGCACCGTCGATTCCAGGCCGACGGCGCAGCGCCCGCCGGCCACCACCAGCGACACCCGGCCGGACAGCCCGTCAAGCACGTGCTGCGGCGTGGTCGGGCTGACGGCGCCGGAGACATTGGCGCTGGGTGCCGCCACCGGCCGGCCGACGGCGGCCAGCAGGCGCCGCGCCGCCGGATGCGCCGGCACCCGGATCGCCAGGCTGTCGAGCCCGGCCGAGGCCAGCAGCGACACCGGGCAGCTCTCGCGCCGCGGCAGCACCAGGGTCAGCGGCCCGGGCCACAGCGTCTCGGCGACGCGGCGGGCACGCTCGTCGAACAGCACCAGATCCTCGGCCTGCTCGGCCTCGGCCAGGTGGCAGATCAGCGGGTTGAAGCTGGGGCGCCGCTTGGCCTCGAAGATCGCGGCCACGGCGCGGTCGTTGGTGGCGTCGCCGCCCAGGCCGTAGACCGTCTCGGTCGGGAAGGCGACCAGCTTGCCCTCGCGCAGCAGCGCCGCGGCGCGGGCGATGCCGGCCGGGCCGTCGTCGACGATCTCGGTCTTGAGGGAACTGTCCATGTCCGCTCTATAGCCCGATCCGGCGCCGCGGCGCCATGCGCTCAGGGGGAAGCCGCCATCCCCGGACCGGACATCTCATGTTGCGCTGCAGCAAAAGCCGCGCGACACTCCCGCAAAACGGAGGGGCGCATGGCCGGCCGGACCATCACCGTGGCGCAGCAGAAGGGCGGGGCGGGGAAGACCACGCTGGTGGCGCATCTCGCCGCCGCCTTCGTCCGCTCGGGCCTCACGGTCGCCACCATCGACATCGACCCGCAGGGCAGCCTCAGCCGCTGGGTCGAGGCGCGCGGCGACGATCCCGGCTTCACCCATCTGCGCATCACCGGCTGGCGAGTGCCGGCGGAGGTCGACCGCGCCCGGGCCAAGCACGACCTGGTGCTGATCGACAGCCCGCCGCATGCCGCCTCGGACGCGCGCATCGCGGTGCGGGCGGCGCAGCTGGTCCTGGTGCCGATCCAGCCCAGCCCGATGGACCTGTGGGCGACGCAGCCGACCCTGGATTTGGCGGCGGAGGAGAAGGTGCCGGCCCGGATCGTGCTGAACCGGGTGCCGTCCCGCTCCAAGGTCGCGGATGCGCTGGAGCTCGAGATCGGACGGCTCGGCATCCCGGTGCTGCCGGCCCGGATCGGCAACCGCACCGGCTTCGCCGCCGCGATGCTGGCCGGCCGCACCCTGGTCGAGACCGCGCCGGCCACCAAGGGGGCGGAGGAGATCGCGGCCCTGGCCGCGGCGCTGCGCGAGTAGCCGGTCGACCTGCTCAATGCCGCGGCAGATGGGCCTCGGCGATCTCGACGACCCGCTCGATGGTGATGCCCTGCCGCTGATCGACTGCGAGCGGATGGTCGGTCGGCTCCAGCTCGATGAACGGCCGGATCGGCGGCGGCCGCAAATGCAGCATCGTCTTCAGGTTCACGATCTCGGGATAGGTCTTCAGCGTTGCGGACAGCCAGCCGAAACGCGGCGCATGCCGGGCCCGGTCAGGCGCCTCCCAGGTCTCGAAGATCAGCGCCATACTCTCTTCCGACACCGACACCCAGACCCCCCAGGAGAACGGCTCGTCATGGCCGATGACGGGGATGTCGAGGCAGCCGCGGACATAGAAGGCCCGGTCGTCGATCGTGCACATGTCCTCGCTCAACAGCACCCGCGCCTCCCGCTCGGTTTCCGGGATGGCGTAGTAGTGCAGCGGCGCGGACGCCGAGAAGGCCAGCGGCAGTTCCTCATGCTGCCGGTCACAGCATGAGCAGGTCCAGGTGTACCGCAACATCCGGCGCATCCCCTCGGTCGAACCGGGCCAGAATAGCAGGAGAGGGCGTGGCATGGCCCGCCTCGCTGAAGGCTTGCCCCTGCTTCCGTTTCCGGCGAGGCTGCGGCCTCCGCCCGCAGCCCCGAGTCCGCGCCATGACCGCCGATCCCTTCGTCGCCTTCGCCGAAAGCCTCGCCGATGCCGCCCGCCCGGCGGCGCTGCGCTGGTTCCGCACCGGCCTCGCGGTCGAGGACAAGCCCGACGCCTCGCCGGTGACGCTGGCCGACCGCTCGGTCGAGCGGCAGATGCGGCAGATGATCGCCGACCGCTATCCCGAGCACGGCATCCTCGGCGAGGAGCACGGCCGCGAAGGCCTCGACCGCGATCTGGTCTGGGTGCTCGACCCGATCGACGGCACCCGCGCCTTCATCGCCGGCATCCCGCTGTTCGGCACGCTGATCGCCCTGACCCGGGGCGGGCGGCCTCTGGTCGGGGTGATCGAGATGCCGGCGCTGGGCGAACGCTTCGTCGGCCATGCCGGCCACCCGACCCTGGCCAACGGCAAGCCCTGCCACACCCGCGACTGCGGTGGGCTGGGGAACGCCATCCTCTCCACCACCGCGCCGGAGATGTTCACGGGTGTCTCCGCCGCGGTGTTCGAGCGGCTGGCCGGCGCGGTCAAGTATCGCCGCTACGGCTGCGACTGTTACGCCTATGCCCTGATCGCGCTCGGCTGCATCGACGTGGTGATCGAGCGCGGCCTGCAGCCCTACGACTTCATGGCCCTGGTGCCGGTGATCGAGGGCGCGGGCGGCGTCATCACCGACTGGCAGGGCAAGCCGCTCGGGATCGACTCCTCGGGCGATGTCCTGGCCGCCGCCACGCCGGCGCTGCACCGGGCGGCGCTGGAGCGGATCGGGGCCGGCTGATGCCGCGGCTGTATTTCGCCGGGCCGCTGTTCTCGGCCGCCGAGCTCGCCTTCAACGCGGCGCTGGCGGAGAAGATCGAGGCGCTCGGCTTCACCGTCTTCCTGCCGCAGCGCGACGGAGTCGAGAGCAGCCGCGAGCCCTGGGTGGCGATGTCGCCGGACGAGCGGCGCCGGGCCATCTTCGAGCTCGACCGCGACTAGGTCTTCGCCTGCGACGTGCTGCTGTTCGTGCTCGACGGGCGGGTGCCGGACGAGGGCGCGGCGCTGGAGCTCGGCATGGCCTACGCCCATCGCCAGCTGGCGAAGCCGGGGCGCCGGCTGGTCGGGCTGCACACCGATTCCCGCGCCGCCTTTCTCGGCGCCCGGCTGAACCCGATGCTGGCGGTGCCGCTCGATGCCGTGTTCGACGACGAGGCGGCGCTGCTGGCCTATCTCGCCGGCATCCGCTGACCGGCGCGGCCGCTGGACGGCTTCGTCCGCGGCTCACCCTGGCGGTCCCGATCAATAGACAACGTCGATCATTCGATCGGAAGTATCGATTTGAATATGGTGCTTCGCTGGCCGCATCGTGGCCGCGTGTCACGGTCCGATCCGGACCGGGCCGCTAGACCCTGTGCGAGACCAGACGGGCTCAGCCCGCCACGATCGCGTCAGACCGGCATGGCGAACCTGCCATGGCGGCGGATCGGGCCAGCTCTTCTCCCAGGGAGACTGGAATGGCCAAGATCGTTTGCGTTCTCTACGACGACCCGGTGACGGGCTATCCGACCTCCTACGCCCGCGACGACCTGCCGAAGCTCGAGCGCTACCCCGGCGGCCAGACACTGCCGACGCCGAAGGCGATCGACTTCGTCCCCGGCACGCTCCTGGGCAGCGTCTCGGGCGAGCTCGGCCTACGCCGCTGGCTCGAATCCCTCGGCCACACCCTGGTGGTCACCTCGGACAAGGATGGCGCCGACTCCCGGCTGGACCGGGAACTGCCGGACGCCGACATCGTGATCTCCCAGCCCTTCTGGCCGGCCTATCTGACGGCGGAGCGCATCGCCAAGGCGCCCAAGCTGAAGCTGGCCCTGACCGCCGGCATCGGCTCCGACCATGTCGACCTGCAGGCGGCGATCGACCGCGGCCTCACCGTGGCCGAGGTCACCTACTGCAACTCGATCAGCGTGGCCGAGCATGTGGTGATGATGATCCTCGGGCTGGTGCGCAACTACATCCCCTCCTACCAGTGGGTGGTGAAGGGCGGCTGGAACATCGCCGACTGTGCCGCCCGGTCCTACGACCTCGAAGGCATGCATGTGGGCACGGTGGCCGCCGGCCGCATCGGCCTCGCCGTGCTGCGCCGCCTGAAGCCCTTCGACGTGCATCTGCACTACACCGAACGGCACCGCCTGCCGGAGGCGGTGGAGCAGGAACTGAACCTGACCTGGCATCCGACGGCGGAGGACATGGTCGGGGTCTGCGACGTGGTCACCATCAACGCGCCGCTGCACCCGGAGACCGACAACCTGTTCAACGCCGCGCTGATCTCCAAGATGAAGCGCGGCGCCTATCTCGTGAACACCGCGCGTGGCAAGATCTGCGATCGTGATGCCGTCGCAGCGGCGCTGGAGAGCGGTCAGCTCGCCGGCTATGCCGGCGATGTCTGGTTCCCGCAGCCGCCTCCGGTCGACCATCCCTGGCGGACCATGCCGCATCATGGCATGACGCCGCACATCTCCGGCACCTCGCTGTCGGCCCAGGCGCGCTACGCCGCCGGCGTGCGCGAGATCCTGGAATGCTGGTTCGAGGGCCGGCCGATCCGCGAGGAGTACCTGATCGTCGACGGCGGCAAGCTGGCCGGCGCCGGTGCCCATTCCTATAGCGCCGGCAACGCCACCGGCGGCTCGGGCGAGGCCGCCCGGTTCAAGAAGTCCGTCTGAGGTTGAACCCGATTTGACAGCCCCGGGCAGGGCGGGCGAAGGTTTCGCGCCGCCACCGCGGGAGAGCTCGATGCGCATCACCCGGATCGCCGTCCATCAGGTCGATCTGCCGCTGCACGAGGGCAGCTACAGATGGTCTGGCGGCAATGCCGTCACCGTGTTCGACAGCACCCTGGTGCGGATCGACACCGATGCCGGCCTGACCGGCTGGGGCGAGGTCTGCCCGCTCGGCCCCGCCTATCTGCCGGCCTATGCCGAAGGCGCCCGCACCGGGCTGCGCGAGCTGGCGCCGGGGCTGATCGGGCTCGACCCGCGGCAGCTCGGCGTCCTCGACCGCCATCTCGACCGGGCGATGCGCGGCCACCCCTACGTCAAGTCGGCGATTGACGTCGCCTGCTGGGACATCCTGGGCAAGGCCGCCGGCCTGCCGGTCTGCGAGCTGCTGGGCGGCCGCTATGGCGACGACTTCGCCCTTTACCGCGCCATCAGCCAGGAGAGCCCGGAGGCGATGGCCGCGCGGGTCGCGGAGTACCGCGCCCAGGGCTACACCAAGTTCCAGCTCAAGGTCGGCGGCGACCCGGACACCGACATCGCCCGGATCCGCGCCGTCGCGGCGAAGCTGCAGCCGGGCGACGTGCTGATCGCCGACGCCAACACCGGCTGGCTGATGCATCAGGCGGCGCGGGTGGTCGACGCCGTGCGCGATGTCGACGTGTACATCGAGCAGCCCTGCCGCAGCTACGAGGAGTGCCTGACGATCCGGCGCCGCACCGCCCGGCCCTTCGTGCTCGACGAGGTGATCGACGGCCTGCCGGCGGTGCTGCGCGGCGCCGCCGACGGCGCCATGGACGTGATCAACCTGAAGATCTCCAAGGTCGGCGGGCTGACCAAGGCGCGCCAGATCCGCGACCTCTGCGCCGCGCTCGGCATCGCCATGACCATCGAGGACACATGGGGCGGCGACGTCGCCACCGCGGCGATCGCCCATCTCGCCCATTCGACGCCGCCGGAGCTGCTGTTCTCGGCGACCGACTTCAACTCCTACGTCACCGTCTCGACCGCGCCCGACGCGCCGCGCCGCAAGCAGGGCCGGATGGCCGCCGGCACCGCGCCGGGCCTGGGCGTGACCCCGGACCCGGCGGTGATCGGCGACCCGGTCCTCCTTGTGGAGTAGGGGCCTTGGTTACCAGTAGTGATAGTACGGGTGATACACCACGGCCGGGCGGGCGTAGTAGACCGGGTGCGGAGCGGCCGGGTAGACGACGCAGCCGGCCAGCGCCGAGGCGGCGATCAGGGCCGCTCCGGTCTTGAGCAGGCGAGCTGGGAGACGCGACATGGCGAACATCCTCTGCTGACGGCCCGCGCCCGATCGGGTGCGGCGCCAATTCCACGCTGCAGAGATTTCGTCTCGTCTCCAGTATCTGTCATCTTACGATATGTTCATTCGAAGGAAAATCTCGGGAAACGGCAGTCTGTATCGCGTAGAAACTGATCAAAATGAATAATCTGCAAAGCGGGAACAATTTTGGTCTTCGATTGTTTTGGCGGTCTCTGCAAGTCGTTTGCTGCCGATCCGAAGGAAGTTGAAGCGTTCAGCCCTTGACCGTCTTCGGCGTCTCGAAGGCCCGTAGTCGGCCGCCATCGCCGGCCTCGGCCCAGCGCTCGATGGGCAGCTCGATCACCACCAGGGCGGCGGTCGGAACCTTTTCCGCCAGCCGGGCCAGCGCCTGCTTGTCGCCCGACGTTGCCAGCCGGCGGGCCAGCTGCTCCAGATCGGGGTTGTGGCCGACCACCATCACCGCCCCGGCATCGTCCGGCGCCTGGCGCAGCCGGGCCAGCACCCCGGTGCCGCCGACCAGGTAGAGGCCGCGGTTGAAGCGGGTCTCGGGCGCGGCGCCCAGCGCCTCCAGGGCCAGCGCCAGAGTCTGCCGGGCGCGGGCGGCGGTGGAGCACAGGATCAGATCGGGTGCCGGGCCGTGCGCCTTCAGCCAGGCGCCCATCCGGGGCGCGGCGTCGCGGCCGCGCGGCGCCAGCGGCCGGTCGTGGTCGGCCAGGGTCGGGTCGGACCAGTCGGACTTGGCGTGCCGCAGCAGGATCAGGGTCTTCATCGCACCTCCTCGCCGGCTCACCCTGCGCGACCTCTGGCGCGGCGTCCAGACGCAAGGCACCATGCGCATGATGTGCCCGTTATGCCGGGCCGCGGGCCGAGGAGACAGGAATGACGGACGGACTCTACTTCGCCAAGGGCCAGCGCGAGCACCGGCTGCTGCTCGGCCTCGGCAACCGCCACGGGCTGATCGCCGGCGCCACCGGCACCGGCAAGACGGTGTCCCTGAAGGTCCTGGCCGAAGGCTTCAGCCGGGCCGGGGTGCCGGTCTTCGTCGCCGATGTGAAGGGCGACATCGCCGGCATCAGCCAGCCGGGCGAGGCCAACCCGAAGATCGAGGACCGCGCCAAGACGCTCGGCCTCGGCGAGTTGCAGTATCAGGGCTTCCCGACCGTGTTCTGGGACCTCTACGGCAAGCAGGGCACGCCGGTCCGGGCGACGGTGGCGGAGATGGGGCCGCTGCTGCTGTCGCGCCTCCTGCAGCTCAACGACACGCAGGAGGGCGTGCTCAACATCGCCTTCAAGGCGGCGGACCAGGAAGGGCTGCTGCTGCTCGACCTCAAGGACCTGCAGGCGCTGCTCACCTTCATGGCCGAGAACGCGTCGAAGTTCACCGGGGTCTACGGCAACGTCTCCAAGGCCTCGGTCGGCAGCATCCAGCGCCAGCTGCTGGTGCTGGAGCAGCAGGGGGCGGAGGCCTTCTTCGGTGAGCCGGCGCTCGACCTGACCGATCTCATCCGCACCGGCGCGGACGGGCGCGGCGTGATCAACGTGCTGGCGGCGGAGACGCTGATCCAGGCGCCCCGCCTCTACGCCACCTTCCTGCTGTGGCTGCTGTCCGAGCTGTTCGAGCGCCTGCCCGAGGTCGGCGACCCGGAGAAGCCGAAGCTGGTGTTCTTCTTCGACGAGGCGCATCTGCTGTTCGACGACGCGCCCAAGGCGCTGGTCGAGAAGGTCGAGCAGGTGGTGCGGCTGATCCGCTCCAAGGGTGTCGGCGTCTATTTCGTCACCCAGAACCCGATCGACGTGCCCGACAAGGTGCTGGCCCAGCTCGGCAACCGGGCGCAGCACGCGCTGCGCGCCTTCACACCGCGCGACCAGAAGGCGCTGAAGGCCAGCGCCGACACCTTCCGCACCGAAGGCGGGCTCGACGTCGCCCGCGCGCTGCAGGAGCTGGCGGTGGGCGAGGCCCTGGTCTCCTTCCTCGATCCCAAGGGCATCCCGGAGGTGGTGGAGCGGGCGCTGGTCTGCCCGCCGGTCTCCCGCCTCGGCCCGATCAGCGATGCCGAGCGCAAGGCGGCGATCGCCGCCGGCGGAATGGATGCGAAATACACCACCCCGGTCGACCGCGAGTCCGCCTACGAGAAGCTGAGCGCCAAGGCGGCCGAAGCGCAGCAGGAGGCGACGGCCGCCGCCGAGGCGAAAGCCGAGGCCAAGGAAGGTCCCGGCATGGCCGAATCGATCTTCCGCGACGTGATCCGCAATGCCGGCAGCTCGATCGGCACCCAGCTCGGCCGCAGCCTGGGCCGCAGTGTCGGCGGCAGGTCTGCCAGCACGCTCGGCGGCACCATCGGCCGTGCCGTGGTGCGCGGCATCCTGGGGTCAATCTTCGGCGGCAGGCGGTAAACCGGACCTGCCCCGGTCAGGCCCCTGCCGTCATCGCGAGGCGAAGCCGACGAAGCAATCCAGGAGCCCGCTGCGGGCCGTTCAGGATTGCTTCGACCGCGGCGAGACATCGAACATGGACCTGTCACCAGCGGCCGCTGTCACCAAATTGCATAAGCTTCCGGGTACATGGGTCGGGTAGCAGGAGGCTGGCACATGACTGAGCTGAAAGACATCGAGACCCGCAGCTGGCTGGAGATCGAGCTCGAAGACGACATGGACGAGGAGCTCGAGCAGTCGATCGACGACGCCCGCGTCCCGCCCGAGCTGCGCGCTCTGCTCGAGAAGCGGCAGAAGAGCACCCTCGACCGCCACACCTATTTCAGGGAGCTGCTGCGGCTTCAGGGCGAGCTCGTGAAGCTGCAGGACTGGGTGCACCACAAGGGCCTCAAGATGGTGGTCCTGTTCGAGGGCCGCGACAGCGCCGGCAAGGGCGGCGCCATCAAGCGCATCACCCAGCGCGTCAATCCGCGCACCTGCCGGGTGGTGGCGCTGCCCGCCCCCTCCGACCGCGAGAAGACCCAGTGGTACTTCCAGCGCTACGTACCGCACCTGCCGGCGGCCGGCGAGATCGTGCTGTTCGACCGCAGCTGGTACAACCGCGCCGGCGTCGAGCGCGTCATGGGCTTCGCCAGCGAAGGCCAGGTGGAGGATTTCTTCCGCGACGTGCCGGAGTTCGAGCGCATGCTGGTGCGTTCCGGCATCATCCTCGTGAAGTACTGGTTCTCCATCACCGACGAGGAGCAGCAGCTGCGCTTCCTCATGCGCATCCACGATCCCATCAAGCAGTGGAAGCTCTCGCCCATGGACCTGCAGTCCCGGGTGCGCTGGGAGCAGTACACCAAGGCCAAGGAGGCCATGTTCGAGCGCACCAGCATTCCCGAGGCGCCCTGGCACATCGTGGAAGGCAACGACAAGAAGCGGGCACGCCTGAACTGCATTTCCCACCTGCTCTCGATGGTGCCCTACGGGGATGTGCCGCACGAGGAGATCACGCTGCCGGAGCGGATGTTCGACCCGAACTACGAGCGCCGCACGCTGCCGGCCGAGCTCTACGTGCCTCAGCGCTACTGAGGGATAAGGGCGGGGCGCGGCGACCTCGTGCCCCGGGGAGCCTCCGCGCAACTGTCCGGCGCAAGGCGACGAATTGATCGCCTCGTCATGGCGCTTCCGGTTCGGGCTTGTGTATAGTGGCGCTGAAATCGAGCTCTGTAAGGGTTTGATATTGCAGTTTTGTTACGATCAATGAAGGTTCGGAGACAGCCCGTGACCATGTTGCAGAGCACCGCCGAGGCCGCCCCCGCCGAAGCGGCGGAGGCTGTCCGCGTTCCCGCCCTGCCAGCGATTCCCGCGGATTCGCCCGACCGCTTCATCAACCGCGAGCTGTCCTGGCTGGCCTTCAACCAGAGGGTGCTGGAGGAGGCCTACAACACCCGCTATCCGCTGCTGGAGCGGCTGCGCTTCCTGTCGATCTCGGCGTCCAACCTCGACGAGTTCTACATGGTCCGCGTCGCCGGGCTGAAGGCACAGGTGGCGCTGGGCGTCGTCTCGCCGAGCCAGGACGGGCTCAGCCCGGCGCAGCAGCTCGGCGAGATCACCGCCCGGGTGCAGGAGCTGATGCGTGACCAGCAGCATTGCTGGCGGGCCCTGAGCGAGGAGCTGCGCGCCGCCGGCCTCGCCGTGGTCGGGCCGGACGAGCTGACCAAGTCCGAGAGGGCCTGGCTCGAGGACCGGTTCCTCAGCGAGATGTTTCCGGTGCTGACGCCGCTCGCCATCGATCCGGCCCATCCCTTCCCCTTCATCCCCAATCTCGGCCTCTGCCTGGCCCTGACCCTGGTCAACACCGGGGAGGAGACGCAGGACGAGATGGACGCGATCGTGCCGCTGCCGCCGCAGCTCGACCGCTTCATCCGCCTGCCGGGGGCGGTGCCGATCCGCTTCGTCCTGATCGAGGAGGTGGTCAAGCTGTTCCTCGACCGCCTCTTCCCCGGCTACACGCTGCAGGCCAGCGGCATGTTCCGGGTGATCCGCGACAGCGAGATGGAGATCGATGAGGAGGCGGAGGACCTGGTCAAGACCTTCGAGAGCGCGCTGAAGCGCCGGCGCAAGGGCATCGTCATCCGCCTCGCCGTCTCCGCCGACGTGCCGGAATCGCTGCGCCGCTTCGTCTGCGAGAAGCTGAAGGTGAAGGAGGACGACGTCTTCGCCATGGACCGGCTGCTCGGCCTCAGCGACACGAGGAAGCTGATCGTCGACGAGCGGCCGGAGCTGCTGTTCTCGCCCTACAACGCCCGGTTCCCGGAGCGGGTGCGGGATTTCGGCGGTGACAGCTTCGCCTCGATTCGGGCCAAGGACATCGTCGTCCACCACCCCTATGAGAGCTTCGACATCGTCGTGCAGTTCCTGCGCCAGGCGGCGCGCGACCCCGACGTCGTGGCGATCAAGCAGACGCTGTACCGCACCTCGAAGGACTCGCCGATCGTCCAGGCGCTGGTCGAGGCGGCGGAGGCCGGCAAGTCGGTCACCGCGATGGTCGAGCTGAAGGCCCGCTTCGACGAGGAGGCCAACATCCGCTGGGCCCGCGACCTGGAACGGGCGGGCGCCCAGGTGGTCTACGGCATCATCCACCTGAAGACCCACGCCAAGGTCTCCATGGTGGTGCGGCGCGAGCAGGGCGGCCTGCGCACCTACACCCATTTCGGGACCGGCAACTACCACCCGATCACCGCCAAGATCTACACCGATCTCAGCTTCTTCACCTGCGATCCGGTGCTCGGCCGCGACGCGGCGGCGGTCTTCAACTACATGACCGGTTACGCCAAGCCGGCGAAGCTGGAGAAGCTGTCGATCGCACCCCTGTTCCTGCGCAGCCGGATCATGGAGCTGATCGAGGCCGAGATCGACAACGCCAAGGCCGGCAAGCCGGCGCAGATCTGGGTCAAGCTGAACGCCCTGGTCGACGCCACCATCATCGACAAGCTCTACCAGGCCTCCCAGGCCGGGGTGGAGATCGACCTGGTGATCCGCGGCATCTGCTGCCTGCGGCCCGGCGTGCCGGGCCTGTCCGAGAACATCCGGGTGCATTCGATCGTCGGCCGGTTCCTCGAGCACGCCCGCATCCTGTGCTTCGCCAACGGCCAGAAACTGCCGTCGCGCCAGGCCAAGGTGTTCCTGTCCTCGGCCGACTGGATGCCACGCAATCTCGACGGTCGGATCGAGAGCCTGGTGCCGCTCGAGAACGCCACCGTCCGCCAGCAGGTGATGGAGCAGATCATGCTGGCGAATCTGAAGGATGAATCGAACACCTGGATGCTCGCCCCCGATGGCCGCTATCATCGGATCGACGCGCCGGAGGACGCCTTCAGCGCGCACATGTACTTCATGACCAACCCCAGCCTGTCCGGCCGGGGCAGCGCGCTGAGGGATGCGAAACGGGCCCCGCGCCGTCTGGTCAAGCCCGCGGAATGAGGATCTGAGAGCAGGTGTTCCGTATCGGACCGATCGTGCCGTCCCGGCCGGGGCGGGTGGGCGTCATCGACATCGGCTCGAACTCGATCCGCCTCGTCGTCTATGACCGGGTGACCCGGTCGCCGGTCCCGGTCTTCAACGAGAAGGTGATGTGCGGCCTCGGCCGGGGCCTGGGCCAAGCCGGCCGCCTGTCTCCGGAGGGCGTGGTCCAGGCGCTGGACAACCTGGCCCGCTTCACCCGGCTGCTGGAAGGCATGGGGGTCGACCGGGTCGACGTGCTGGCCACGGCGGCGGTGCGCGAGGCCGAGGACGGCGCCGATTTCGTCGCCGAGGTCGAGCGTCGCTGCGGCCTGCCGGTCACCGTGATCAGCGGGGTGGAGGAGGCACGGCTGTCGGCCCTCGGGGTCGTCTCCGGCATCCGCGGCGTCGACGGCGTGATGGGCGATCTCGGCGGCGGCTCGCTCGAGCTGGTCGGGCTGGACCGCGGTGAGATCCGCGAGCAGGTGACGCTGCCGCTCGGCCCGTTCCGGCTGATGGACGAGACCGGTGCGCGCAAGGAGGCGCGCAGCGTCGTGCTCGACACGCTCGGCCAGCAGGACTGGCTGCCGGCCTATGCCGGGCGCAGCTTCTACCCGGTCGGCGGCGCCTGGCGCGCCATCGCCAAGCTGTTCATGGAGCGGGTGAACCATCCGCTGCACATCATCCACCAGTACACGGTGCCGACCGGCATCCTCGCCGATTTCGTCGGGCTGGTGGCGAAGCAGAGCAAGGGGGCGCTGTCCGGCGCCTCGATCTCCCGCCGCCGCATCGAGATGCTGCCGATGGCGGCGCTGGTGCTGGAAGGCGTGCTGAAGACGCTGAAGCCGGCGCGGGTGGTGTTCTCCGCCCTCGGCCTGCGCGAGGGCCATCTGTTCGACCTGCTGTCGCCGGAGGACCAGGCGCGCGACCCGCTGATCTTCGCCGCGGCCGAGCTGGCGCACCGGCTCGACCGCTTCGGCCATGCCGAGGTGGTGGCGGAATGGACCCGGTCGGTGTTCCCGGACGAGACCCCGGACGACGCCCGGCTGCGCCAGGCCGCCAGCCTGCTCTCCGACATCGGCTGGTTCGAGCATCCCGACTACCGGGCCGAGCACGCCTGGCTCCGGGTGCTGCGCATGCCGGTCGCCGGGCTGGACCACGCCGAGCGGGTGTTCCTGGCGGCCGCGGTCTATGTCCGCTACGGCGGCACCTTGGGCGATGCGCTGACCGGACCGGTGCTGGAGCTGCTGAGCGAGGAGATGCGCAGCCGCGCGCTGCTGCTCGGCCAGGCCCTGCGCCTGGCCCACACCCTGACCGGCGGCGCCACCTCGCTGCTCGAGCGCACCAGCCTCTCGGTCTCGGGCGAATCGGTGGTGCTGACCCTGCCGGCGGACGAGGAGGCGCTGACCGGCCTCGCCGTCGACCGCCGCCTCGATGCCGTGGCCAAGGCGCTGGGCAAGCCCGGCCGCGTCGTGATCGAGGAATCCCGGCGGGCGGCGGGGTAGGGCGCACGGCGCGTAATGACGTTGACAGTACGATCGGCTATGATGGCCCAACCTAGGAGGTCGAGCCATGCCCACGCCGCGCGCCGCATCCAGTAAGCGTGAGACGCTGAACATCCGCATCAAGCCCGAGGAACGCAACCTGATCGACCGTGCCGCGAAAGCGCGGGGGAAGAACCGCACGGACTTCGTGCTGGACGCCGCGCGCGCGGCCGCCGAAGAGGCCCTGCTCGACCAGGCCGTTATTTCGGCCGGCCCGGAAGCCTATGCCGCATTCCTGGCTCGGCTGGATGTGCCGCCTCAGCCCAATGAGCGGCTGCGCAAGACGATGCAGATGAAGGCTCCCTGGGAGAAGGCATGACGGTTTCGGCGCCCGAGCCGCTGGCCCCGCATCATGATGTCGAAGCGTTCGGGTCGGGTGTCGAGAGCCTGGATGATTGGCTCAAGCGCCGGGCCCTGAAAAATCAGGCGACGGGCGCGTCCCGTACCTTCGTCGCCTGCGATGATCGCCGCGTGCTGGTGTACTACGCCCTGGCATCGAGTGCGATCACCATAGATGCCGCGCTCGGCCGCTTCCGCCGCAACATGCCGGATCCGATCCCCGTTGTTGTTCTCGGCCGGCTTGCCGTGGACCAATCCCAGCAGGGCCAGGGCCTGGGCCGCGCCTTGATGAGGGATGCGGGCCTGCGCGTCATCCAAGCCGCCGATACCATCGGGATTCGCGGGATGATCGTGCACGCCCTATCGGCGGAGGCCAAGGTCTTCTACGAGCGGATCGGCTTCGAGCCGTCGCCGCTCGATCCGATGACACTGATGGTCACGCTGGCCGACCTGAAGGCGAGTCTTTGACAGGCCGTCGGCAAGGTGGTGTCAGGCCGGAACGGCCCCGATAATCTCGAACGCCCGGTCGTGGCTCAGGCTCGGCAGGGCCGCGCGGGCGGCTCGGACACGGTCGAGGTCGAGATCGGCCATGACCGCTCCGACCTCGGTCCCGCCATCGGCCAGCACCTCGCCCCAGGGCGAGACGATCAGCGAATGGCCCCAGGTGCGGCGGCCGAGGTGATGCGTGCCGGTCTGGGCCGGGGCCAGGACGAAGCAGCCGGTTTCGATCGCACGCGCCCGCAGCAGCACCTCCCAATGGGCAGCGCCGGTGGCGCAGGCGAAGGCGGCGGGCACCGCCAGGATCTCCGCCCCCGTCTTGGCCAGGGCGCGGTGCAGCTGCGGGAAGCGCAGGTCGTAGCAGATGGTCAATCCCAGCCTGCCGCCGCCCGGCAGCGCCGCCACCACGCCGGCACCGCCGGGCGCGAACTGGGCGCTCTCCCGATGCACCTCGCCGTCCGGCAGGTCGGCGTCGTAGAGATGGATCTTGTCGTAGCGCGCCAGGATCGCGCCGTCGGGGCCGAGCAGGTAGGACCGGTTGGCGAAGCGCGGCCCGTCGGTGCGCACGACGGCGGAGCCGACCAGCAGCGTCACGCCGGTCTCCCGCGCCAGGGCTTGGTAACCGGCCAGCGCCTCGTGCCGCTCCTCCGGCTGCGTCCGCTCCCGCAGCAGCGCCGGGTCCTCGATGATCGCATCCGCCACCTCCGGCAGCGCCACCAGCGTCGCGCCGCGGCCGGCGGCGTCGCGGACCAGGGCGCCGGCGGCGGCGAGGTTGGGGCCGACATCCGGGCCGGCATTCAGCTGGATGCAGGCGGCGCGGATCACGGTCATCGCTTCACCCAGACGTTCCAGTAGCGGGGCGCGTCGGCCGGCCAGACCTTGAAGCCGCCGACCCGCTGGGCCACGGCGTAGTCGGAGGCGTGGAGATACAGGCTGGCGGCCGGCGCCTCCTCGGTGAACAGCCGGCCGATCTGGTCCAGGACCGACTGCATCTGCGCCCGGTCGGTGGTGGCGTTGGCCCGGGCCAGCAGGTCGATGGCGCGCGGATCCCTCCAGATCTTGCGGGGCTGCGGTCCGATGATCCGTTCCCACTGGCCCAGCGGGTCGAGCCGCGGCGAGTAGGAGAAGGACTGCATCTGGAACCTGCCGGTCTGATAGGCGTCGAGCTGGGCGGTCCATTCCAGCACCTCCAGCTCGACATTCATCCCGATGCTGCGCAGCATGTCCTGCATCAGCACGCCGCAGTCATACATCTCGGCGTAGCGCTTGTTTGCTGTCATCACGATGCGCTGGCCCTTGTACCCGGCCTCCGCCAGCAGGGCCTTGGCCCGCTCCGGATCATAGGGCAGGGCCTCGGTCTGGGCCTGGGAGTGGTAGGGGCTGAATTCGGGCACCGGCGTCGCCGAGAAGGTCGAGCCGCCGAAGGTGACGGCCTCGGTGATCGCGGCACGGTCCAGCGCCATCACGATCGCCTGCCGCACCCGCCTGTCCTTCAGGATCGGATCCTCGGACTGAAGGATCAGCGCCTCCCAGCCGGGCGTGATGCTGGACTGGACCGCGAGGGCCGGGTTGCCTTGCAACTGGATCCGGTCCTGCGATTCCAGCGGGGCCGTGTCCAGGGCGCCGGCCTGCAGCGCCGTCAGCTTCGCCGCCGCATCGGGCATGATGTTGAAGCGGACATTGTCGACGAACACCTCCTTGCGGCCGACATAGCCGCTCATGGCGTCGTCGCGCGGGGTGTAGCCGTCGAACCGGGTCAGCTCGATATGTTGGCCGGGGCGCCACTCCGACAGGATGAAGGGGCCGGTGCCGACCGGCTTGTCCCAGCTGCCGTCCGGCTTCACCGAGGCCGGGTGCAGCACCGGCGTGCCGCCGCAATCCATCCGCGCCAGGTTGTACAGGAAGCCGGCGCTCGGCCGGTCCAGGACATAGACCACGGTGTCCGCGTCGGGGGTGGCGACGCTCTCGACCT
The DNA here is from genome assembly GCF_000423185.1 of Inquilinus limosus DSM 16000. Classification (GTDB taxonomy): domain Bacteria; phylum Pseudomonadota; class Alphaproteobacteria; order DSM-16000; family Inquilinaceae; genus Inquilinus; species Inquilinus limosus. The sequence continues at coordinate 29,480 of NZ_AUHM01000029.1, forward strand.
TCAGCCCGTTGTCGCCGGTGTAGACGTCGCGGCAGCGCCATTTGGTGGCCGGGTCCATCAGCCGGTCCCAGGACCATTTCACCTCGGCCGAGGTCATGGTCGCGCCGTTCTGGAACTTCACTCCGCGGCGCAGATGGAAGGTGTAGGTCCTGCCGTCCGGCGACACCTCCCAGCGCTCGGCCAGCATCGGCCCGACCTCCAGGTCCTCGCGGAACCCGACCAGCCCCTCGACGATGTGCTGGTGCACGATGTCGGTGGCGCCGTCGCGGTCGACGCCGGGGTTGGTGCTGCGGATATCGGCCGACAGCACGGTGTTGATGGTGCCGCCGCGCTGCGGCGTCTCGGCCGCGACGGCGGGGAAGGCCGCCAGCGCCGCCGCTCCCAGAAGCATGAGCCGGTTCATTCTGCCCCCTGTCGTTATGGTCATGCACCGAAGGCCGGTGCCCGGCCGGGGCCGAGCACCTGGTGGAAGAAATCCCGGGCGCGGTCCGCCACCGCCGCGAAATCGTGGGCGGCGCCGGGAATGATGTCGTGCCGGACGGCCAGCCCATGCGCCTGCAGGTTGCGGCGCAGGCTGGTCAGCCGGGCGATCCGGTTGGCCCCGGCCCGGTTGGCGTCCGTCTGCCAGTGCCGGCTGCCCGGCCGATGGGTGATCGAGGCCGTCTCCAGGTCGGCGTCGCCCACCGCCAGATGCACCGGCACCCGGCGCAAGGCGTCCAGGTCGGGGGCGCGGCCGAACAGCCGCTCCATGTCCCGCGTGCCCACCCACCAGCCGCGCTTCGGGTCGATCAGCGTGACCGACCCCGGGGCGCCGATCGAGACGGCGCGCAGCCGCTCCGGATGCAGGTACAGGAAGCGGTGGGCGAAATGGCCGCCGCCGGAGAAGCCGAACAGGCAGAAGCGGTCGAAGCCGAGCCCGGTGCGCGCCTCGGCCTCCGCCACCATGGTCAGCAGCAGCCGGTCGTACCGGATGCCGCCCTCGGCCAGGTATTTGTAGCCGTCCTCGTTGCCGTCGCCGAGCGGGTCGGCCGGAAACAGCGGCGCCAGGACGGCGGCGCCGTGCCAGCGGGCGAATTCGGCGAAAGCGTCGCGGGCGGTCTGCACCGCCCGGGTGCTGTCGTGCACCGCGACCAGCAACGGCACCCGGGCTGGGGCGTCGCGCAGCCGCGGCGGGATCATGAGGCTGTAGGAGAAGCGCGGATCGGCCCGGCAGGCGAGGAGGGGCGTGGTGCCGGGGCGATGAACCGGCCTCGCCGCCGTGGCGGCAGGGGCCGCTTCGAGATCCGTCTTCGCCACGCCGCCATCCGCCATTGGGCTTCTCCAAAATTGGCGCCAATTTTTTCGTGACGATAAACGTCAAAATCGCAGGCGGCAAGCCGGCATGCTACAAGGCTGCAAGCGCGTCGGGCGCGGGCGGGAACGAGACACCGAAGGGCGATGAAGCGAAAGGGCATGGACCGGGGCCGGGTCGAGACGCTGGCCGAGGCGATCCGGGACGACATCCTCTACGGCGTCTATAGGGCCGGGGAGTGGCTGAAGCAGATCGATCTGCAGGAGCGCTATGAGGCCAACCGCTTCGAGGTGCGGCAGGCGCTGGTCGAGCTGAAGAACCGGAGGCTGGTCGAGCACAAGGTGAACAGCGGCTTCCGCGTCGCCGCGCCCGACCCGCAGGAGCTGGTGCATCTGAAGGCGGTGCGGACGATCCTCGAGACCGGCGCGGCGGAGCCGGTGGTGGCGCAGGCGACGGCGGCCGACCTGGCCGAGCTCGACGACCTCGCCGCGCGGTTCGAACAGGCGATCGAGACCGGCGATCCGCCGACCCGGACCGAGCTGAACTACGCCTTCCACCGCCGGCTCTACGACATCGCCGGCAACCCGGTGCTGGCCGGGCTGATCCACGACATGCGCGAGCGCGGCCAGTCCGGCACCACCGGCCGCTGGTTCACCCTGGCCGGGCTGCGCCTCAGCGCGCAGGAGCACCACGCCATGATCGCGGCGATCCGCGCCCGCGACGCAACGGCGCTGCGCGAGGTGATCGACCGGCACATCAACCGGAAGTGACAGCGCAAGTCGTGACCCCGCCGGTCTGCGGCCATACGCCGCAGGTCGGCGGGTCGGGGGAGCGTGCGCCGCGCGGCTACGGCGTGGTGCCCGTGCCCTCGGCGGGAGGCGCCGCCGGCGACGACGGGGCGGGCAGGGGCCGCGACGGCTTGGCCCGGGTCAGCAGCAGCTCGTAGTCGCTCTGGGCGGCGGTGATTTGCGGCGCTGCCGGAGCAGCCGGCTGCGCCGCCGCCGGAGAGATTGCCGGCTGGCCGGGCTGCGGCGCGCCGGCGGCCCCGGCCGGGGCCAGCCCTGCGGCGGGGGCTGCGGCCGGCGGCTCGCTTCCCAGCGGCCGCGACGGTTTGGCGCGCGACCGCAGCATCTCATAGACCGGGTCGTTGGCCTGGGTGGTCTGGGGCGCCGCCGAAGCCGCCGGCTGCGGCGCCGCCGGCGATGCGGTGATGGCCGGCTGGCCGGGCTGCGGCGAGCCGGGTGCCCCGGCCGCGGCCGGCCCGGCGAAGGCGGCCGGCGGCGGCTCGGTTCCCAGCGGCCGCGACGGCTTGGCGCGCGCCCGCAACGCCTCGTAGACCGGGTCGACCTGGGTGGTGGTCGTCTCCGGCGCAGCCGGCTGCGGCGCCGCCGATGCCGGGGCAGCGGGCGGCTGACCGGGCTGCGGCGCCGCGCCCGTCTCGGCCGGTGTCGCGGTCGCCGGCTCGAGCCCCAGCGGCCGTGACGGCTTGGCCCGCGCCAGCAGCGACTCGTAGAGCGACGCCGTTCCCGGAGCGCCAGGCGGCACGGCCGACGCCGTGACGATCTCCGGCTGCAGCGGGCCGCCGGGACCGGCCGCCGGCGCGGAGGGCGCCGCCTGTGCGATCGCCGCCTCGGCCGACAGCGCCGCGGAGGGCGCGGTCGAGCCGCCGCTGATCGTATCGACGACACCGGACACCGATGCGATCAGGCCGCCCAGGTCGCGGACGGCCTCGGCCTGCTCCGGCACACCCCTGACGACGCGGCGGTTCGTCGGGGTCCGCGTCCGGGTCAGGGCCAGTTCGATCTGGTCCTGGGCCTGGCGCAGCGCGGCATACTGCTCCGGATTGGCGCGGCGCCCGCCGCGCTCATCGAGCTCCTGCCGCGCATCGACGATCTGCTGCTTGAGCTTCGTCAGGCGCTGACGGGCGGTCTCGACCGCCAGATCCAGCGTCGACCGCGTCGTCTCGACCTTGCGGGCCAGAAGGCTGGCCGAGGTGGAGGCGTCGGCGACCTCCGTGCCCGCGGGCCCCGCCGGCTCCGCGCTGCCCGCGCCTTCGTCCGGCAGCTTGGCGAATTCGGGGAAGGGCTTCTGCCGGGGGAGATCGGAGCAGCCCGCGGCCAGGAGCGCCAGAAGCACCGCCGAATGTATGGTCTTGGCTGACATGACGTTCCCTCACCAGGTCGGGGGAAATTCGCTGATCACGAGCACCGCCGGAACGGGACGGGACGAGGTGTCGACCGCCGCCACCCAGACGGCGTATGTGCCGTCCGCCGGCCTCTGGAAGGTGACCGCCGGATTGATGCCCCCGGCGTCGGTGTCGTCGGCGCAGACCCATGTCCCCTGCGGCGTGTGGATGACCAGGGCGATGTCGGAGCCTGCGGCCGCATAGATGCTCAAGGGGCGCTGGCCGCCCTCGAACTCGATCTTCGCATCGGGCTGGGTGGGGGTGATGTTGCCGATGCAATCCTGGCCGAGCGCGGTGGCGGAATATCGCCCGCCGGCGATGATGCCGATCGGGTAAGGATCGACCGGAAAGCCGCCGTTCAGGGAAACCGTCGCATAGGCGGGCCGCGCATCGGGATCGGGTTGGCCGGGCGATGGGGCCGTCGCCACCGTCTGCGCGGCGGCCTGGGCCGATATTGCCAACCAGGCCGCGATGATCGCGCTGCCCGAGGTCGTTCTGCGGTTGGGCATCAATTCCCTCCCCCTGCGGCTGGCCAATAGAGCAGCTCAGAATCGCCAATGGATTGGGAATATTTGGTTTGAATGCCTTCGGTCAATCGTTCTTCGGTGATCTTTTCATCCGGACGGTCGATCGGCGGACCGGAATTGCCTCCTCGTCGGATATGAAAGTCGTGAGCATCGCCGAAGAAAATGCGGCCTCGCGCCCGAGGATCGGTCGAGGCAAGAGGCCGTCGCAGGCATAAGAACCAAAAAGCCCGGCCATTTCTGGCCGGGCTTTTTGGTTTTGGTGGAGCCAAGGAGGATCGAACTCCTGACCTCTACAATGCCATTGTAGCGCTCTCCCAGCTGAGCTATGGCCCCGAAACTCTGGGCGACGCACCGTCCGGCGTGTTTTCCGGGGGGCGTCGGCGGGGGCGGATATTATTCAACCGCCCCGCCTATGCAAGAGGTTTTTTTGCGGGAATTTTTCAGTCCCGCAATCGGCCCCGCGATCAGCGGTTCCGCTCCTCGTCCTCCTCGATGTCGACGTCGACATCCTCCTCGCCGAGGTCGTCGGTGTCCTCGATCAGGACGTCCTCGTCCTCGCCGAGATCCTCCTCGGTGTCGAACTCGTCGGCCGGAGCCTTCTCCTTGCCGGGGACCTCCTCGTCGTCCTCGTCGGCCAGGGCCTCGTCGAGGTCGCCCTCGTCGAGCACCTCGACCTCCTCGACCGCTTCCTCCTCCTCGGCCGTCTCCTCGGTCTCGTCCTCGAGCAGGGCGTCGGAATCCTCATCGACGGCCCGCACCTTCTCGACCGGCTCGTCGACGATGGTCGGGCGCGACCGGCGCGACTTCAGGAACGCCTCCGGGTCGAACTCGGTGCCGCATTTCGGGCAGATGATCGGGTCGCGCTGCAGATCGTAGTAGCGGGCCCCGCAATTGTGGCAGATGCGCTTGGCGCCCCATTCAGGTTTCGCCACGCCGAGCCTCCTCGGGTCATGTCGGGATAGAAGCGCGCCATCTGCCATGGCCGGGGCCGGCTGTCAAAAACAAAAAGCCGTTCCCGGCGCGGGTCGCCGTTCCACCATCCTCCCGGCCATGCTATCAGCCCGCGGTTCGGCAGTTCTCGCCACGGGGCGCAACCCGGGGCCGGTGATGGGATGGTCGCCTTGCAACTCGTGATTTTCCGCCCGAAGGGGCCGCTCGGCGCCCGAGGCCCGGCGGCATGACCGTGATCGCCATCGACGGCACCGCCGCCTCGGGCAAGGGCACGCTGGCCCGCCGGCTGGCGGCCGCCTACGGCTTCGACCATCTCGACACCGGCCTGCTGTACCGTGCCGTCGGCATCGCCGTGCTGCGCGCCGGCGGCGATCCGGACGACCCGATCGCCGGCCTCGCCGCGGTGCTGGCGCTGGATCCGGCCGCGCTCGGCGATCCGGAACTGCGCGGCGATGTCGCGGCCCAGGCGGCCAGCCGGGTGTCGGCCATCCCCGGGGTTCGCACGGCGCTGCTCGACTTCCAGCGCCGCTTTGCCGCCCGCCGGCCGGGGGCGGTGCTCGACGGCCGCGACATCGGCACCGTGATCTGCCCGGACGCCCCGGCCAAGATCTTCGTCACCGCCACGCTGGAAGCCCGCGCGATGCGCCGGTGGAAGGAGTTGCGGGAGCGCGGCCTCCGGTCTATATACGACGAGGTCCTCGACGACCTGAGACAGAGAGACGAGCGCGACCGTCGCCGCGCCGTGGCCCCACTGGTCCCGGCGAGCGACGCTTTTCTGTTGGATACGAGCCAGCTGACGGCGGACGAGGTGTTCGACCAGGCCCTGGCTTACGTGTCCCGCCGGATCGGCCCCCCGCGCGACGCCGTCTGACCCTCGGGCCGCCGTCGATCGAAAGATGGAGATACGGGCATCGGGCCCGGCCCGGCCATCGCGCTCTCCCAGGCGGGACGACCCGCCGGCGCGGCGGCCGGTTTGTCTCTAACGGGAGTTTTCATGGCTACAAGTTCCGCCGCCGTCAAATCGACCGAGAAGGAAAGCTTCGCCGCCCTTCTCGAGGAGTCGCTCGGCCAGTCCGAGAGCTTCGAGGGTACCGTCGTCAAGGGTCGGGTGGTCTCGATCGACAACGACATGGTGCTGATCGATGTGGGGCTGAAGTCCGAGGGGCGCGTGGCGCTCAAGGAATTCGCCGTCCCGGGCCAGCCCGCCACGCTCGCCGCGGGCGACACCGTCGAGGTGTTCATCGAGCGCATGGAGGACAAGAACGGCGAGGCCGTCCTGTCCCGCGAGAAGGCCAAGCGTGAGGAGGCCTGGACCGCGCTCGAGAAGTCGTTCACCGATCAGCTGCGTGTCACCGGCGTGATCTTCGGCAAGGTCAAGGGCGGCTTCACCGTCGACCTGAACGGCGCCGTCGCCTTCCTGCCGGGCAGCCAGGTCGACATCCGGCCGGTGCGCGACATCAGCCCGCTGATGGGCACGCCGCAGCCGTTCCAGATCCTCAAGATGGACCGCTCGCGCGGCAACATCGTGGTCTCGCGCCGCGCCGTGCTCGAGGAGAGCCGCGCCGAGGCCCGCTCCGAGCTGGTCGCCAACCTCAAGGAAGGCCAGGTCCTCGAGGGCGTGGTCAAGAACATCACCGACTACGGCGCCTTCGTCGATCTCGGCGGCGTCGACGGCCTGCTGCACGTCACCGACATCGCGTGGCGCCGCATCAACCACCCGTCCGAGGCGCTGCAGATCGGCCAGGCCGTCAAGGTCCAGGTCGTCCGCTTCAACCCGGAGACCCAGCGCATCAGCCTCGGCATGAAGCAGCTCGAGGCCGATCCGTGGGAGGGCGTGGTCGCCAAGTACCCGGCGGGTGCCCGCTTCCGGGGCCGCGTGACCAACATCACCGACTACGGCGCCTTCGTCGAGCTGGAGCCGGGCATCGAAGGCCTAGTCCATGTCTCGGAGATGAGCTGGACCAAGAAGAACGTCCATCCGGGCAAGATCGTCTCCACCTCCCAGGAGGTCGAGGTGATGGTGCTCGATGTCGATCCGGTGAAGCGCCGCATCAGCCTCGGTCTGAAGCAGTGCCTGCCGAACCCGTGGGAGGTGTTCGCCGAGAAGTACCCGGCCGGCACCGAGCTCGAGGGCGAGGTCAAGAACATCACCGAATTCGGTCTGTTCGTCGGCCTGCCGGGCGAGATCGACGGCATGGTCCACCTCTCCGACATCGCCTGGGACCGCCCGGGCGAAGAGGCGATCCAGGACTTCAAGAAGGGCGACCAGGTCAAGGTCAAGGTCCTCGACGTCGACGTCGAGAAGGAGCGCATCAGCCTCGGCATGAAGCAGCTCACCGAGGACACCTTCGAGAAGGCCACCGCCGGCGGCGGCCTGCGCAAGGGTGAGATCGTCACCGGCACGGTCACGGAAGTGAACGACGGCGGTGTCGAGGTCTCGGTCGGCGACGGCCTGGTCGGCTTCATCCGCAAGTCCGACCTGTCGCGCGACCGGTCGGAGCAGCGCCCGGACCGCTTCGCCGTCGGCGACAAGGTCGACGCCAAGGTGATGCAGGTCGACCGCGCCGCCCGCAAGGTGCAGCTCTCGATCAAGGCCAAGGAAGTCGACGAGGAGAAGCAGGCGATGGCGGAGTACGGCTCGTCCGACTCCGGCGCCTCGCTCGGCGACATCCTCGGCGCCGCGCTGCGCAAGGCGCGCGAGAGCTCGGGCGAAGAGAAGTAAGCCAAGGCCCCACGGCCTCGGCCGGGCCCGCCTCCGCAAGGAGGCGGGCCTTTTCTTTTGGGCACTCCCGGTCCCCGCCATCTCGGCATTGACAAGCCGGCTCGGTTGGTCGAGGGACGGGGCGGGGAGAGAGTGCGCCGGTTCCGATTCAGAAAGGCCCATCCATGACCGCAGCCGCGACTCCCCGATCGAAGGCCATGGCCGTCCTCCGCGTCTCCAGCGGCAACTTCCTGGAGATGTACGACTTCATGGTCTACGGCTACTACGCCGCGTTCATCGCCAAGACGTTCTTCCCGACCGGCAGCGACTTCCTCTCGCTGATGCTGTCGCTCGCCACCTTCGGGGCGGGGTTCCTGATGCGGCCGCTGGGCGCCCTGGTGCTCGGCGCCTATATCGACCGGCATGGCCGCCGCGCCGGCCTGCTGCTGACGCTCGGGCTGATGGCGGTCGGCACCCTGACCATCGGCCTGATGCCGGGCTATGAGACGATCGGCCTGCTGGCGCCGGTGCTGGTGGTGGTCGGCCGGCTGCTGCAGGGCTTCTCGGCCGGGGTCGAGCTCGGCGGCGTCTCGGTCTATCTGGCCGAGATCGCGACGCCGGGACACAAGGGCTTCTACACGGCCTGGCAGTCCGGCAGCCAGCAGGTCGCGGTGGTGGTCGCGGCCCTCCTTGGCGTGCTCCTCAGCACGCTGCTGCCGCCGGAAGAGGTCGCCCTGTGGGGCTGGCGGGTGCCGCTCCTGGTCGGCTGCCTGATCGTGCCGCTGATCTTCCTGCTGCGCCGCTCGCTGCAGGAGACCGAGGCCTTCCAGGCCCGGGCGCACCGGCGGCCGAGCGTGGGGCAGATCCTGCGCTCCCTGGCCGACAACTGGGGCGTCGTCCTGCTGGGCATGATGCTGGTGACGATGACCACGGTCAGCTTCTATCTGATCACCGCCTACACCCCGACCTTCGGCAACCAGGCGCTGCACCTGGCCAGCATCGACAGCCTGGCGGTGACGCTGTGCGTCGGCATCACCAATCTGATCTGGCTGCCGCTCTCGGGCGCGCTGTCCGACCGCATCGGCCGCACCCCGATCCTGGTCGCCTGCACCGTGCTGATGCTGGTCACCGCCTATCCGGCCATGCTGTGGCTGGTCTCCGCCCCGTCCTTCGGACGGCTGCTGGAGGTCGAGCTGTGGCTGTCCTTCCTCTATGGCAGCTACAACGGCGCGATGATCCCGTTCCTGACGGAGATCATGCCGGAGGATGTGCGCACCAGCGGCTTCTCCCTGGCCTACAGCCTGGCGACCGCGACCTTCGGCGGCTTCACCCCGGCGGTCTGCACCTGGCTGATCCACGCCACCGGCAATTCGGCGATGCCGGGCCTGTGGGTGTCCTTCGCCGCGCTGTGCGGCCTGGTCGCGACCCTGCTGGTGGTCCGCGGCCGTCGCGGCACGGCCCCGGAGATGCGCCCGGCAGAATGACCGTCTGCGCCGGAAATCCCTTTGTCCAGAAGCACTTGTCCTTGCGCTCGCGCGACCGTGCTGGCACCATCCGGCTGCCGCCAAACTCGAGCGAGGCGACGCGGCCACCCGTGTCGACAACAAGGCGGCGGACAGGGATTCGGGAGACATGACCAAGTCCGAACTGATCATGCGGCTTGCCGAGCGCAATCCGCACCTCTACCAGCGTGACGTCGAACGCATCGTCACCACCATCTTCGACCGCATCACCCAGGCGCTGGCGGAAGGCCAGCGGGTCGAGCTGCGCGGCTTCGGCGCCTTCTCGGTGAAGCGCCGCGACGCCCGGACCGGGCGCAACCCGCGCACCGGCGTGGCGGTCGACGTGGCGGAGAAGCTGGTGCCATTCTTCAAGACCGGCAAGCAGCTGCGCGAGCGGCTGAACACCGATGACTGACGGGCCCCGCCGCCCGGCCACCACGAGGGATCGCGCGTGCGCTACATCGCCTGGATCGTCACCATCCCCTTCGCCCTCCTCTTGCTGTCCTTCGCGATCAGCAACCGCGAGGCGGTGACGCTCGGCCTCTGGCCGCTGCCGTTCCAGACCGAGGCGCCGCTCTATCTGGTGGCGCTGCTGCCGCTCCTGGCCGGGGTCCTGATCGGCGGCCTGGTCGTCTGGTTCGGCCGCTTCGCCACCGGCCTGCGCATGCGCCGGCTGGAGACCAGGCTGGCCGCGACCCAGAAGGACCTGGAAGGGCTGAAGGCGCGGCAGCGCCCCGGCGTCCCGGCCACCGCCAACCGCAACGGCGAGCCGGCGCGCCCGGCCCTGCCTGCCGCCGGCCAGTCCCGCTGAAGACATCATCATGCTTGCCATCGACGCTGCCGCCCTCGACCGGGCGATCGACACGCGCGCCCTGATCGAGGCGCTGCGCCAGGCCTTCCGCCGCGATGTGGAGGCGCCGCTGCGCCATCACCACACCGTGCCGACGGCGGCCGGCGACGCGACGCTGCTGATCATGCCGGCCTGGGAGCGGGAGCAGGCGATCGGCATCAAGCTGGTGTCGCTGATGCCGGGCAATCCGGCCAAGGACCTGCCCTTCATCGTCGGCTCCTACCTGCTGCTCGACGGCGCCACCGGCGTGCCGCGGGCGATCATGGACGGGCCGACCCTGACCAACCGCCGCACCGCCGCGGCCTCGGCCCTGGCCGCCGACTACCTCGCCCGGCCGGACGCGTCGCGCATGGTGATGGTCGGGGCCGGCGCGCTGGCGCCGCATTTCATCCGCGCCCATGCCGCGGTCCGCCCGCTGACCGATATCGCCATCTGGGCCCGGCGGCCGGAACAGGCGGCGGAGCTGGCCGGGCGGTTGGCGGCGGAGGGCCTGCCGGTCCGCGCCGCGACGGATCTGGAAGCCGCAATCCGCGACGCCGACCTCGTCTCCTGCGCCACCCAGTCGCGCGAGCCGATCGTGCGCGGCGCTTGGCTGAAGCCCGGCACCCATCTCGACCTCGCCGGCGCCTATCTGCCGGCAATGCGCGAAAGCGACGACGAGGCGGTGCATCGTGCCCGGATCTTCGTCGACACCCGCGCCGGCGCCCTGGCCGAGGCCGGCGACCTGCTGCAGCCGATCCGGGCCGGGGTGATCGGCGAGGATGCGATCCTGGCCGACCTGCACGACCTGACGCGCGGCACCGCGCCGGGCCGCCGCGCGCCGGAGGAGATCACGCTGTTCAAGTCGGTCGGCACCGCGCTGGAGGACCTCGCCGCCGCCCGCCTGGCGGTCGAGACCCTGGAACGGCAGGGAGCTTAGCGAGCCTCTCTTTCTGTCATTGCCGGGCTTGACCCGGCAGTCCAGAGGGTGTCGACAGTCTCTGGATGCCCGGGTCAAGCCCGGGCATGACAGTGAAATAGGGGCGTGCATTCGCTCGAACGCGGGGACCGTCACACATGACCAGCATCGTCGTCGGCGCCGGGGTGATGGGGCTCGCCGCCGCCTGGCATCTCGCCCGGGCCGGAGAGGCCGTGACGGTGCTGGAGCAGGGGCCGATCCCGAACCCGCTGGCCGCTTCCTGGGACAGCCACCGGCTGATCCGCGCCCTCTACCCCGGCTCGCCCGGCTACACCCGCATGGCGCTCGACGCCTACGCCGCCTGGGACGAGGTCTGGGCCGCCGCCGGCGTGCGCCACTACGAGAATTGCGGCTCGATCGCCTTCAGCCGGGCCGAGGGCGACTGGGCCGATGGCTGCCGCGCCCCGCTCGACTCGCTCGGCGCCGCCTATGAGCTGCTGCCGCCGGAAGAGCTGGCGCGCCGCTTCCCCTTCCTGATCCCGGACGGCATCCGCTGGGGTCTGTTCATGCCCGAGGGCGGCGTGCTGTTCGCCGACCGGATCGTCTCCACCCTGGCCGGGCTCTGCCGCGCCGCCGGGGTGGCGCTGCGGCCCGAAGCGCCGGTCCGATCGGTCGATGCCGATGCCGGCACCGTCACCTTGGCCTCGGGCGAGGTGCTGCAGGCCGATTCGGTGGTGGTCACAGCCGGCGCCTGGGTCGGTGGGTTGTTCCCGGACCTGGCCGGGCGCCTCACCCCTTACCGTCAGCTCGTGGTCTATCTCGACCCGCCGGCGGAGCACGCCGCCGCCTGGGCCGCGGCGCCGGGCATCATCGATTGCGGCTTTCCGGACGACCATTGGGCGATCCCGCCGGTCGGCGGCACCCGGCTGAAGATCGGCGTCGGCGCCTGGAAGCGGCGGGCCGATCCCGAATCCGACCACGCCGCCGCGGCGGGGGAGGCGGAGGCGTTCCGCGAGCGCTACCGGCCGGTGCTGCACGACCTCGACCACTACCGCATTCTCGAAGCCCGCACCTGCCGCTATATCTTCACCGCGGACAGCCGCTTCGTGCTGGAGCGGCGCGGCCGGGCCTGGCTGGTCAGCCCCTGCTCGGGCCACGGCTTCAAGTTCGGGGCGCTGATCGGCCGGGCGGTGGCCGACGGCGTGCTCGGCCGGCGTGCCGCCGACGAGCTGAGATCCTGGGCGGCCGGGCACCTGCCGGCGGAGGGAGTGCGAGCATGACCACGAATCCTGTCTACGTCGCCATCGACGCGCCGACCCTGGACGAGGCGAAGCGGCTGACCGGCCTGGTCGCGGGCGCGGTCGGCGGCATCAAGCTCGGCCTCGAATTCTTCATGGCGGCGGGGCCGGAGGGGGTTCGGGCCGCGCGGCCCACCGGCGTGCCGCTGTTCCTCGATATCAAGCTGCACGACATCCCGAACACCGTGGCCGGCGCCATCCGCTCGGTGGTGCCGCTGTCCCCGACCTACATCACCATCCACGCCTCCGGCGGCCGGGCGATGATGCAGGCTGCGGCCGAGGCCGCGGGGAGCGAGGCGGAGAAGCTGGGTGTTCCCCGGCCGAAGCTGCTCGGTGTCACCGTGCTGACCAGCCTCGACGTCGCCGATCTCGAGGCGGTGGGGCAGGGGATGGAGGTTTCGGCCCAGGTCGAGCGCCTGGCCCGGCTGGCCGAATCGAGCGGCCTCGACGGCGTCATCTGCTCGCCGCGGGAGATCGCGCGGCTGCGCCGGGTGCTGAAGCCGGACTCGGTGCTGATGGTCCCCGGCATCCGCCCGGCCGGGTCGGATGTCGGCGACCAGAAGCGGGTGATGACGCCGAAGGAGGCGATGGAGGCCGGGGCCACCCATCTCGTCATCGGCCGGCCGATCACCGCCGCCGCCGACCCGGCCGCCGCGGCGCGCGCGATTGCCGCGGATCTCGGCCTGGCGCTTGATGCTGGGGGGGCGGCTCCCCAGACTCCTGTGCCATGACGATCGAGACCAAGATCTGCGGCATCCGCACGCCCGAGGTGCTGGAGGCTGCGGCGAAGCACGGGGCCCGCTGGATCGGCTTCAACTTCTACCCGCCCAGCCCGCGCTCGGTGGCGCCGGATCTCGGCGCCGAGCTGGCGCGCATGGTGCCCACCGGGCTGCGCAGCGTCGGCCTGTTCGTCGACCCGACCGAGGACGAGCTCGGCTCCGTGCTCGGCCGGGTGCCGCTCGACATGATCCAGCTGCACGGGTCCGAGACGCCGGAACGGGTGGCCGAGATCCGCGGCCGCTGGGCGATGCCGGTGATGAAGGCGGTCAAGATCGCGACGGTCGAGGATCTGGCGGCGGTCGCGGCCTACGAGGCGGTGACCGACTGGCTGTTGTTCGACGCCAAGCCGCCGAAGGGCGTCGCCTCTCTGCCCGGCGGCAACGGCCTGGCCTTCGACTGGTCGATCCTGTCCGGCCGGACCTGGTCGAAGCCCTGGATGCTGGCCGGCGGCCTGACCGAGGCCAATGTCGCCGAGGCCGTCGCCCGCACCGGCGCCGTCACGGTCGACGTTTCCTCCAGCATCGAGGAGCGCCCCGGCCACAAGACGCCGGAGCGGGTGGAGCGCTTCCTCGCCGCCGTGCGGGCGGTCGGGCAGTAGCTCGAGACGCCGTCGCACCATCGTCGCCGTCACACCATCGTCATTGCGAGCGCAGCGAAGCAATCCAGGGCCATTTGCGCCGGCCCCTGGATTGCTTCGTCGCTTCGCTCCTCGCATGACGGCTTGAGACCAGCGGACCCGGACGCAGCCGCCCGCCCTGCGCCCACCGCGGGTCTGGAATGCGTGCGCGCCGGGCATTCGCCACAAATGTTTGGCGCAGGCCGCGGTCGCCGGTAAGGTCACGGCCTCTTCCCATTCCTGCCACGATCCGCGCCCGGGAGCCGACGCCGCGTGACCGAGACCGCACCCTTCCAGCCACGCCTGAACAGCTACCGTTCGGGCCCGGACGAGAACGGCCGTTTCGGCCTCTATGGCGGCCGCTTCGTCGCCGAGACGCTGATGCCGCTGATCCTCGAGGTCGAAAAGGCATATGCCGCGACCCGCAAGGACGCCGAGTTCAACAGCGAGCTGCGCTACTACCTGACGCATTACGTCGGCCGGCCCAGCCCGCTCTACCTCGCCGAGCGGATCACCGAGCATCTCGGCGGCGCCCGCGTCTACTTCAAGCGCGAGGAGCTGAACCACACCGGCGCGCACAAGATCAACAACTGCATGGGCCAGGTGCTGCTGGCCCGGCGCATGGGCAAGACCCGGATCATCGCCGAGACCGGCGCCGGCCAGCACGGCGTCGCCACCGCCACCGTCTGTGCCCTGTTCGGCCTGCCCTGCACCATCTACATGGGCGAGGTCGACATCGAACGGCAGAAGCCGAACGTGTTCCGAATGAAGCTGCTGGGCGCCGAGGTGAAGCCCGTCATCTCCGGCAGCCGCACGCTCAAGGACGCAATGAACGAGGCGCTGCGCGACTGGGTCACCAATGTCGACGACACCTTCTACATCATCGGCACCGTGGCCGGCCCGCACCCGTACCCGCTCCTGGTCCGCGACTTCCAGTCGGTGATCGGCAACGAGGTGCGCGAGCAGATCATGCAGGCCGAGGGCCGCATGCCGGACACGCTGGTGGCGGCGGTCGGCGGCGGGTCCAACGCCATCGGCCTCTTCCACCCGTTCCTCGACATGCCGGAGGTGGCGATCCACGGCGTCGAGGCGGCGGGCCACGGGGTCGAGACCGGCCAGCACGCGGCATCGCTGACCGGCGGCCGGCCCGGCGTGCTGCACGGCAACCGCACCTATCTGCTGCAGACCGAGGACGGCCAGATCGAGGAGGCGCATTCGATCTCCGCCGGCCTCGACTATCCCGGCATCGGGCCGGAGCACGCTTGGTTGCACGATGTCGGCCGGGTGCAGTACTCCGCGGTGACCGACAAGGAGGCGCTGGAGGCGTTTCAGCTCTGCGCCAGGCTCGAAGGCATCATCCCGGCGCTCGAATCGGCGCATGCGCTGGCGCATGTGATGAAGATCGCGCCCGACCTGCCGAAGGACAACCTGCTCGTCATGTGCCTCAGCGGCCGCGGCGACAAGGACATCTTCACCGTCGCCGACGCGCTCGGAGTGCAGATCTGATGACCCGCATCGCCGCGCGCTTCGCCGATCTCAAGGCGCAGAACCGGGCCGCCCTGGTCACCTTCGTCACCGCCGGCGACCCGGACCCGGAGACGAGCCTCAGGATCCTCGAAGGCCTGCCCAAGGCCGGTGCCGATCTGATCGAGATCGGCATGCCCTTCACCGATCCGATGGCGGACGGCCCGGCGATCCAGGCGGCCGGCCTGCGGGCGCTCGCCGCCGGCATGACGCTGGCGAAGACGCTCGACCTGGTCCGCCGCTTCCGCGCCGGCGACGAGACAACGCCGGTGGTGCTGATGGGCTACTACAACCCGATCTACTCCTATGGGGTCGAGCGCTTCCTGGCCGACGCCAAGGACGCTGGGGTGGACGGGCTGATCGTGGTCGACCTGCCGCCGGAGGAGGATGCCGAGTTGTGCCTGCCGGCGCTGGCGGCGGGGATCGACTTCATCCGCCTGGCGACGCCGACCACCGACGACGCCCGGTTGCCGGCCGTGCTGGCGAACACCTCGGGCTTCATCTACTACGTCTCGGTCACCGGCATTACCGGCGCGGCCGCGGCCGATGCGGCGGTGGTGCAGCCCGCGGTCGACCGGCTGCGGCGCCACACCGACCTGCCGGTGGCCGTGGGCTTCGGCATCCGCACGCCGGAGGCCGCGGCCGCGATCGCCCGAATCGCCGACGCCGCCGTGGTCGGCTCCGCCATCGTCGAGGAGATCCGGCACTCGCTGCACGCCGACGGCCGGCCGACCGCCGCCACGGTCGAATCGCCGCTGGCCCTGGTCCGGCGCCTGGCGGAGGGCGTGCGCGGGGCGCGCTGAGCGCCGCTCGCCGTCAGTGGCGTCAGGTCAGGTTTTGGATAGGAGCTGGGTCTTCGTGCCGGCCGCGTCGATCAGCGATGCTGCCTTGCGGTCGAAAGTGACGAACACCTCGCCGCCCAGGCGGCGGCCCTCGAAGGCAATGACGCCGTCGGCGAAATCGCCGCCGGCCTCGAGGATGGCGAGACCCGCATCGGCGGCTGGCCTGTCGACCGCCACGGTAGCGCTGCTCAACAACCGGCGCATTGCTGTGGCGGTCTGGCTCGGTGTCTTCTTATAACCGCGCATCAATACCCAGACGAATTCGCACAATGTCGGCAGGGGGATAGCGATGCTGTCGGCATCGCGGAGTGTCGTTTCCGCCAGCAAGGTCTGCTCCGGATCGTCCTGCACCGCGGCTCGGACCAGCAGGTTGGTGTCGGCGATGATCTTCACTTTTCGCCGGCCCATCCTGCAGCGGCGATTTCACCGATTTCCTCGATCGACAGCTTGGGGGTCCCAGGCTCGGCGAGGCAGCCGAAAAAATCCTCAATGGTGCCCGATGCCTTCGCCGACCGGACCTCGGCTCGGCCGTCCGGCAGCAGGTCGACGGCGATCTTGTCCCCAGGCGCGACGCCGAGATGCTGGAGCAGCTCTTTGCGCAAGGTCACCTGGCCCTTCGCAGTGACGGTGAGTAGTGTCATCATTGGTAGAGGCCCTGTAAGGCTTTGTAGCCTTACATATAAGGCGATGTATCCTTACGCTCAAGGTACGCCCTCATCTTGACCTTCCCGGCCGAAAGGCGGAGAACCACGCCATGAACTGGCTGACCAACTACATCCGCCCGAAGATCCGGGCCCTCGTCTCGTCCCGGCCGGAGACGCCGGACAATCTGTGGACGAAGTGCCCGAATTGCGAGGCGATGCTGTTCCATCGCGACCTGGAGGCCAACCTCCATGTCTGCCAGCATTGCGGCCACCACATGCGCCTGGCCCCCGCCAAGCGCCTGGCCATGCTGTTCGACGACGGCAAGTACGAGACGATCGAGCTGCCGAAGCCCGCAGTGGACCCGCTCAAGTTCCGCGACACCGAGCGCTACACCGACCGGCTGAAGAAGGCGCAGGCCAAGACCGGCGCCGGTGACGCCATCGTCGTCGCCCACGGCAAGATGGGCGGCCGCGACACCGTGATCGCGGCCTTCGACTTCAGCTTCATGGGCGGCTCCATGGGCATGGCGGTGGGCGAGGGGCTGGTCGCCGCCGCCAAGCTGGCGGTCATGCAGCACGCGCCACTGGTGGTGGTGCCGGCCTCGGGCGGCGCCCGGATGCAGGAAGGCATCCTGTCGCTGATGCAGATGCCGCGCTCGATCATCGCGGTCGAGCAGGTCAAGGAAGCAGGCCTGCCCTATATCGTGGTGCTGACCGACCCGACCACGGGCGGCGTCACCGCCTCCTTCGCCATGGTCGGCGACATCCACATCGCCGAGCGCGGTTCGCAGATCGGCTTCGCCGGCGCCCGGGTGATCGAGGAGACGATCCGCGAGACCCTGCCGGAAGGCTTCCAGCGCGCCGAATATCTGCTCGACCACGGCATGGTCGACGTGGTGGTGACCCGCAAGGAGCTGCGCGACACGTTGATCCGCACCCTCGGCCATCTGACCGGCGGCCTCCGCCCGGCCACGGCCGACATCGTGGTGGATCCGGCCGACATCGCCGCCGCGGCCGCGATCGAGGGCGAGCCCGCCTATCGTGCCTGAGGCGCAGACGGATCAGGCCCGGGCGGCCGCGGTCGAGGCCGCGCTCGACCGGCTGACCCATCTGCACCCGAAGCGGATCGACCTGTCGCTCGGCCGCACCGAACGGCTGCTGGCGGCGTTGGGCGATCCGCAGCTGCGCCTGCCGCCGGTGGTTCACATCGGCGGCACCAACGGCAAGGGCTCGACCACCGCCTTCCTGCGGGCGTTCCTGGAGCAGGCGGGCTATCGAGTCCATGCCTACACCTCGCCCCATCTGGTGCGCTTCCACGAGCGCATCCGCCTGGCCGGATCGCTGATCGAGAGCGGCGCGCTGGTCGACCTGCTGGAGCGGGTCGAGACCGCCAATGCCGGCCAGCCAGTCACCTTCTTCGAGGCGACCACGGCCGCCGCCTTCCTGGCCTTCGCCGAGGTGCCGGCCGACGCCCTGCTGCTCGAGGTCGGCCTGGGCGGGCGCTACGACAGCACCAATGTGGTGCCGCGCCCCGCGGCGACCGCGGTGACCCGCATCTCCATGGATCACATGCAGTTCCTCGGCGACACGATCGAAGCGATCGCGGCGGAGAAGGCGGCGATCGCCAAGCCCGGCGTGCCGATGGTGGTGGCGCCGCAGCGCGACGAGACGGCTGTGGCCGTGCTGACCCGGGAGATCGCATCGGCCGGGGCGGCGCTGCACCTCGCCGGCCGCGACTGGTCCGTGGCGCCTGCAGGGGACGGCTTCGTCCTGCGCACCGAAGCGGGCGATCGGCACTATCCGCGCCCGGCGCTGCCCGGTGCGCATCAGTTCGAGAACGCCGCCACCGCGATCCGCCTGCGCGACCTGCTGGCCGGCTTCGACATCCCGGAGGAGGCGGTGCGCCGCGGCCTGGCCTCGGTCGAATGGCCGGCGCGGCTGCAGTGCCTGACCCGCGGCCCGCTGCCCGCCCTGCTGCCGCCGGGCTGGGAGCTGTGGCTCGACGGCGGCCACAACGACAGCGCCGGCGAGGTGCTGGGGCAATGGCTCGGCGGGCTCGACCCGCGGCCGCTGCACCTCGTCTGCGGCATGCTGGAAAGCAAGCAGCCGCGGGAGTTCCTGCGGCCGCTGGCGCCGTTCGTCCGGTCGATCCGCACCGTGCGGATCCCGGGGGAGGAGGCCAGCCTGCCGGCCGAGGCTGTGGCCGACCACGCCCGCGCCGTCGGCCTGACCGACGTGGCCGCAGCCGACGATGTCGAGGCCGCGGTCGCCGCCGCGGCCCGGCCCGGCGACCCGCCCGGCCGGGTGCTGATCTGCGGCTCGCTGTACCTCGCCGGCCGGGTGCTCGCCGCCAACGGTTGAGCCCGCCCGGCCGACATTGCCTCTTTCTTCCGCCGCGCCTATTGTCGCCGCCCGAACATGAACGGACAGCCCATGGCCGACCGACCCATCCCTGCCGACATCGCTGCCCTGAGCTTCGAGGACGCCCTCGCCGAGCTGGAGACGATCGTGCGCCAGCTCGAGGCGGGGCAGGGCAAGCTCGACGACAACATATCGGCCTATGAACGCGGCGCCTTGCTTCGCGCCCATTGCGAGGCGAAGCTGCGCGAGGCGCAGGCGCGGGTCGAGATGATCTCGCGCGCCGCCGACGGCGCCGTCACTGCCAAACCCGCGACTTTCGATTGAGGCCGTGTCTTGTCGATTGATCTGAGCAAAGCCATGGCCGAGACGGGCGCGCAGGTCGAGCGCGTCCTGGACCGCCTCCTGCCCAAGCCCCAGCCGGGCGAGCCGCCGCTGGCCGAGGCCATCCGCTATGCCTCGCTGGGCGGCGGCAAGCGGCTGCGCCCGTTCCTGGTGGTGTCGTCCTCGCGGCTCTTCGGCGTCGCCGAGAGCTGCGCCCTCCGCGTCGGCGCGGCGGTGGAGATGATCCATTGCTACTCGCTGGTCCATGACGACCTGCCGGCGATGGACAATGACGATCTGCGCCGCGGCAAGCCGACCACACACAAGGCCTTCGACGAGGCCACCGCGATCCTGGCCGGCGACGCCCTGCTGACCCAGGCCTTCGAGGTGCTGGCCGACGCCGAGACCCATGCCGACCCGAAGGTCCGCATCGCTCTCGTCTCCGCCCTCGCCCGCGCTGCCGGCGCCGCCGGCATGGTCGGCGGCCAGGCGCTTGACATGCAAGCGGAGCAGACGCCGCTGACCGAGATCGGCTCCATCACCCGGCTGCAGCGGCTGAAGACCGGCGCGCTGTTCGAGTTCTCCTGCGAGGCCGGGGCGATCCTCGGCAAGGTCGAGGATTCGCGGCGCGGCGCGCTGCAGGCCTATGCCCATGACATGGGCTTGGCCTTCCAGATCGCCGACGACCTGCTCGACGTCCGCGGCCGGGCCGAGGAGATCGGCAAGACCCCGGGCAAGGACCAGGCCGCGGGCAAGGCGACCTTCGTCTCGATCCTCGGCCTCGAACGGGCCGAGTCCCAGGCCCGGATGCTGGCCGACCAGGCCTGCCGCCACCTCGACATCTTCGGCGACCGCGCCGACGCGCTGCGCGCCGTCGCCCGCTTCGTGGTCGAGCGCAAGGCCTGAGGCGGGCACAGGACTGCCGTCCCGCTTCGCTGCGTTGACGGATTTCTCGAGTTTCGGATAAATCACCCCGAAACTCGAGGGGTCCATCATGCCGATTCTCGGGATCCTGATTTACGCCTGCCAGCTGGGCTGCCTGGTCCACGCGGTGCGCACCGGGCGGGCGAACTATTGGTTCTACATCCTGCTGCTCGCCCCCGGGCTGGGGATCGCCGCCTATCTGCTGATCGAGTTGCTGCCGGAATGGCTGAATCTGCGGCCGGTGCGGGACGCCCGCAAGCAGCTGGTCCATTCGGTCGATCCGGAACGCCGGCTGCGCGCCCTACGCCAGGCGCATGAGGATCTGCCGACCACCGCCAACAAGGTGCCCCTGGCGGAGGAGCTGCTGCATCTCGGCCGGCCCGCCGAAGCGCTGCCTTTGCTCGAGGATTCGATGGTCGGCCTCCATGCCGACGACCCGACCTTCGGCCGGCTGCGGGCCGAGGCGCTGCTGATGCTGGGCCGGCCGCAGCAGGCGATCGACGTCCTGGCCGCGGTGGCGGAGACCAATCCCGAGACCGCGGATTCGAAGCGCCGCCTGGTGCATGCGCGGGCCCTGTGCATGATGGGCCGCTACGACGAGGGCATCGCCCTGCTGCGCGAGCTGCTGCCGGTCTTCGCCGGCGAGGAGGTCCGCGCCTGGCTGGCCCGGGCCGAGGCGGAGCGCGGCGACCGCGCCGCCGCCGAGACGCTGTGGCGCGAGATCCTGACCCGCGCCGGCAAGTCGACGCGCAGCTACCGGGCGATCAATAAGACCTGGATCGACGAGGCCAAGGAAGGGCTCGGGCAGGCCGCCTGACGCCCGGCGCCGGCTTGGGCTGATAGGCCGCACCCCCTCACCCGAAATCGCTTCGCGATTTCGACCTCTTCCCAGGAGAGGTGAAAGGGGCCGCAGCTCCGATATCCCTCTCCTCGGGAAGAGGGAGGGACCCGCGCGAAGCGCGTGGGAGGGTGAGGGGGAGAGCCGGCCCCTCAGCCGGAGCTCCTCACGCCGACGCATGCCCGGCCCGTGGCCTTACCGCTTCCGTCCGACAAATTCCTCGGGCAGACAGAGGCGAACGGATCGGGGAGAAGCGCGAGATGGCGGCGGTCGGCGCCCAGAAGCTGGACGGTCGGACGGAGGGCGGGCATGGCCCCGGCATCCTGCTGTTCTTCCTCGGCATGTCGCTGTTCACCTTCAACGACGCGCTGGGCAAGTGGCTGGTCGCCGACTACACGGTCGGCCAGGTGCTGCTGATCCGCAGCCTCGGCGCCCTCATCCTCCTGCTGCCCTGGGTGATCCGCGGCATCCGCGGCCTGCTGGCACCGGACCAGCCCTGGATGAACCTGCTGCGCGTCAGCCTGATGGTGGCCGAGGTCGCGACCTTCTACTTCGCCGTGCGCGACCTGCCGCTGGCCGACGTCATGACCTTCTACATGGCCTCGCCGCTGATCGTGACCGCGCTGTCGGTGCCGCTGCTGGGCGAGAAGGTCGGGCCGCGGCGCTGGGCGGCGGTGCTGATCGGCTTCGTCGGCGTGCTGATCGTGCTGCGCCCGACCGGCGCCGCGCTGTCGGCATCGGCCCTGGTCGCGCTGCTCGGCGCCACCCTGTTCAGCCTGGTCCTGATCGTCACCCGCCGCGTCCGCCACACCGGCGGGCTCGGCCTGATCACCTATCAGATCGTCGGCACCGGCCTCGCCGGCGCCGCCACCGTGCCCTTCGCCTGGGTGCCGCCGACCGGCTTCGACTGGGCGCTGCTGCTCGGCCTCGGCGTCGTCGCGATGGGCGCGCATCTGTGCATGAACAAGGCGCTGTCGCTGGCCCCGGCCGCGGTGGTCGCGCCCTACCAGTACTCCACGATCGTCATCGCCGCGGCGCTCGGCTGGGCGGTGTGGGGCGACGTGCCGACGCCGAACATCGTCATCGGCAACCTGGTGATCATCGCCTCCGGCCTGTTCATCTACTACCGGGAACGGCAGCTGAAGGGGGAGTAGTCCCTCACAGATTCCCCGGATTCCCCGGCTTCAACTCCCCCACCGCGACCAGCGAGCCGTCCTCGCCGATCAGCTCGACCTTGGTGCCGTCCAGCCGCAGCTGGTCGCATTCCTTGGTCTCGCCCAGGTCGAAGCACATCCGGTCGCCCTCGATCGACCATTGCCCGGAATAGGGGCCGTCGTCGCCCAGGCCGTGGATGGTGCCGTCGGCGGCGTAGAACTCGGTGTAGTCGACGTCGCCGGCGGTGCCGTCGATGGTGTTGCCGACGATCCGGGCCTGGATCTCGGCGCCGGTCAGCGTCTCGGCAGCCAACGCCGTGGCCGGCAGCAACAGCAGCAGCGGGACGGTGATCAGTCGAATCATCGGCGGGCTCCCGAAAGGCGCGCGGATCATAGACGGGTCGCCGCGGCGGTGGGAGGGCCGTTCTGCCGCCCCGCCTGCGTCATGGTTTCGACGTGATCGGGCGTATAGTCTGTCGGCGGGCCCTGGTGCGCCGGGGTGGACGACGGGGGATCTCATGGCCTTGAAGCTGCGTTTCGCAACCCTTGCCGCGGCGGCGGCGCTCTTTGCCGCGACGCTGGCCATGCCCCCGATCGCCGCCGCCTACCAGGCGCCGGGCCTGGCCGCCGCGGCGGCGGCCTTTGCGAAACGGCTGGAGCAGCAGGCCAGCAGCGTTCCGCCGGCGCAGTGGGCGGATCTGAAGACGCTGCAATCCCTCGCCGCCGACGCGGTGAAGGGCGAACGCTGGGACGACGCGGTCACCGCCTTCCAGCTCATCCTCGGCCGACGGCCGAACGATGCCGGCGCCTGGTACGGGCTGGCCCAGGCGCTGCAGCAGACCGAACCCTATTCGCAGAACGCGCTGAGCGCCGCCTACGCCGCCTACAGCAACGCCGGCACCGACAAGCTGCGCGGCGCCGCCCTGATCCTGCTGGCCCAATCGCTGGAGCGGCAGGACAAGGGCCGCGAGGCGATCAAGGTCGCGGCCGAGGGCGCGCAGCTGGCGCCGACCGCCGACAACGCCGAATACGCCGCCAACCTGCGCGAGCAGTACGGCTTCCGCGTCACCTCGACCTATGTCCAGAACGACCGCGACGCGCCGCAGCTCTGCGCCGACTTCTCCGACCCGATCGTCGACGGCCGCACCGTCCGCTATTCCGACTATGTCCGGATCGAGCCGTCGGTGCCGGTCGAGGTGATCCCGTCCGACCGGCAGCTCTGCATCGAGGGCGTGTCCTTCGGCCAGACCTACACCGTCACCCTCCTGGCCGGCATCAAGTCGGTCGACGGCGACACGCTCACCGCCGACGACAGCTTCGACCTGACGGTCGAGGACCGGCCGGCCAGCGTGGTGTTCCGCGGCAGCGCCTATGTCCTGCCCAAGGGCGGCGAGGGCACGGTGCCGCTGACCACGGTCAACATCTCCGAGGTCAAGCTGCGCCTCTTGCGCATCAACGACCGCAACCTGATCGACCAGGTGGCGCAGGGCCGCATCGGCCAGATGCTGGAGAGCTACGACGTCGACAGCCTGGCCCAGGATACGGGCGAGGAGGTGTGGTCCGGCACCATGCCGGTGGAGAACGAGACCAACAAGGCGATGGTCACCGGCGTGCCGATGGACACGCTGCTGCCGCAGCCGAAGCCTGGCGTCTACCTGCTCTCCGCCCTCGACGCCAAGGCCGACGAGGACAGCTATCAGACCCCGGGCACGCAGTGGATCGTGGTCACCGATCTCGGCCTCGCCACCTTCTCCGGCCAGCAGGGGCTGACCGTGGCCGCGCGCTCCCTGTCCTCGGCCAAGGCTCAGCCCGGCATCAAGCTGGCGCTGATCGCCCGCAACAACGCCGTTCTGGGCGAGGCCGAGACCGACGCCGGTGGCCTTGCCGTCTTCCCGGCCGGGATCATGGCCGGGCAGGGCGGCAACCGGCCGGCCGCGGTCTATGCCTACGGCTCCGGCGACTTCACCTTCCTCGAGCTGACCGGCCCGGCCTTCGACCTGTCCGACCGCGGCGTCAGCGGTCGGCCGGAACCCGGCCCGCTCGACGCCTTCCTGTATCCGGAGCGCGGCGTCTACCGCCCGGGCGAGACGGTGCATCTGACCACGCTGCTGCGCAACGAGCGCGCGGCGGCGATCGACGGCGTGCCGCTGACCATCAGGATCAGCCGGCCGGACGGGGTCGAGGCCCGGGTGCAGCAGGTGACGGACCAGGGCGGCGGCTCCTACAGCCTCGACGTGCCGCTGGCCGACAGCGCCTATACCGGCACCTGGACCGCCGAGGCCTATGTCGACCCGAAGGGCCAGGCGATCGGCAGCACCGTCTTCCAGGTCGAGGACTTCGTGCCGGCGCGGATCCGCGTCGACCTGAAGACCGAGGCCAAGGACCTGCGCGTCAACAAGCCGGCCGTCGTTACCATCGACGCCCAGTTCCTCTACGGCGCCCCGGCGGCCGACCTCGCCACCGAGGCCAGCCTGACCCTGCGCCAGGCGGCGACTCCGTTCCCGGACTACGCCGACTACCGTTTCGGCCTGGTGCAGGACGCCTTCTCGCCGCGCACCCGCCCGATCACCACCCCGGCGACCGACGCCGCGGGCCAGAGCCGGGTCGACATCCTGCTCGACGGCCTGCCCGACACCACCGTGCCGCTCGAGGCCGAGCTGCGCACCGCGGTGTTCGATTCCAGCGGTCGCACCGCCAACGAGACCATGGTCCTGCCGGTGCGGCAGGAGCATCCCTGGATCGGCGTCAAGCCGCTGTTCTCGGGCTCGCTGCAGGAAGGCGCCGAGGCGCGCTTCGAGGTCATCGGCCTCGACGCCGGCGGCCGCCCGGCTGCGCTCCGCGGGCTGCGCTGGGACCTGGTGGAGGAGATCCATGACTACCAGTGGTATTCGACCGACGGCCGCTGGGACTACAAGGTCGTCACCCGCGATCGCAAGGTGGCGGACGGCACGGTCGACGTGGCCCCGAACGCGCCGGCGGCGATCCGCCAGGCGGTCGGCTGGGGCAATTTCCGGCTCGACGTCTACGACCCGCAGGGCGGCGGCGCCACCTCGGCCCGCTTCTATGCCGGCTGGTGGGTGTCGGAGGACCCGAACCCGACGCCGGACAAGCTGACCGTCGCGCTCGACCGCACCAGCTACAGGGCCGGCGACACCGCCAAGGTGCGGATCGAGCCGCCCTTCGCCGGCGACGTGCTGCTGTTCATCGCCAACGACCGGGTGCTCGAGACGCGCGACATCTCCGTCCCGGCGGACGGCGCCACCGTCGAGATCCCGGTCTCGTCCGACTGGGGCTCCGGCGCCTATGTGCTGGCCACCGCCTTCCGCCCCTCGGGCGAGGGCGGGCAGCGCCGCCACGGCCCCGGCCGTGCCGTCGGCGTCGCCTGGTTCGGCATCGACGTCACCGAGCGGGTGCTGGGCGTCTCGATCGACGCGCCAGCCGAGATCCGGCCGAACCAGCGGCTCGACCTGCCGCTCACCGTCACCGGCGTGCCGCAGGGGCAGGGCGCCTGGGTCACCTTGGCCGCGGTCGATGAAGGCATCCTGCTGCTGACCGACTTCACCTCGCCGGACCCGACCGAGCATTACTTCGGCCGCCGCGCCCTCGGGGTCGAGATGCGCGACGCCTATGGCAGGCTGATCATCAGCGACGGCCGCCGCGGCCAGGTCCGCAGCGGCGGCGACGCCGCGGCCCAGCAGATGGCCGGGCTGCCGAAGCGCTCCACCCGCACCGTCGCGCTCTACAGCGGCGTCCTGCCGGTCGGGGCGGACGGGCGCGTCTCCGTGCCGCTCGACCTGCCGGATTTCGACGGCGAGCTGCGGCTGATGGCCGTGGCCTGGACGCCGACCTCGCTCGGCGCCGCCTCCACCGCGATGAAGGTGCGCGACCCGGTGATCGCCGAGATCGGCGTGCCGCGCTTCCTGGCGCCGGGCGACCAGGCGCAGCTGGCCTTCTCGCTGCGCAACCTGTCCGGCCCGGCCGGCGACTATGGCGTCCACGTCGCGGCCGAAGGTCCGCTCTCGATCGCCGGCCCGGCGGACTTCACCGAGACGGTGGCGACGGGCACCGAGGCGCGCCGGGCGATCCCGCTGACGGCCACCGCCACCGGCGTCGGCAAGATCCGGATCAGCGTGACCGGTCCCGATGGCTTCCGGCGCGACCGCGACTGGGACCTGTCGGTCCGCCCGGCCCAGGCCCTGACCACGGAACGGGTTGCCAATATCGTCCGGCCGGGCCAGTCGGTGGTGCTGAACGCCGACCTCGTGAAGGGTTTCCTGCCCGACACGGTGCAGGTCTTCGCCAGCTTCTCCACCCGCCCGACCTTCGATATCCCGGGCCTCCTGAAGGCGCTGGACGAGTACCCCTATGGCTGTGTCGAGCAGACCACCAGCCGGGCGCTGCCGCTGCTCTACGTCTCCAAGGTGGCGGAGAAGGTCGACACCGGCTTCCGGCCGGACGATGTCCATCGCCGGGTGCAGGGCGCGATCGACCGGATCATGACGGCGCAGCAGCCGGGCGGCGGCTTCGGCATGTGGTCGCCCTTCGGCAACGCCAATCCCTGGCTCTCCGCCTATGCGCTCGACTTCCTGACCCGGGCGCGGGCCGAAGGCGGCTACCGCATCCCGGAACGGGCCTATCAGCGCGGCATCAGGTTCCTGTCGAACTACCTCGACTGGTTCGAGGCGCGCTCGGAATGCACCCCGGCCAGCGCCTATGCGCTGTACGTGGTGTCCCGCGCCGGCGGCGGCGATGTCGGCACCATGCGCTACTACGTCGACAACTGCCTGCCGAAGTACCAGACGCCGGTGTCGCAGGCGCAGATCGCCGCGGCGGCCGCCCAGTTCGGCGACACGGCGCGCACCGCCAAGGCCTTCGCCGCGGCGACCTCGACCGTGCGGCCGGCCAATTTCTACGGCGACTACGGCTCGCCGCTGCGCGACCACGCCGCCATCGCGGCGCTGCTGCACGAGGCCAAGCAGCCGCAGGAGCAGGTGCTGCAGCAGGTCGACATCGCCGCCGACCTGTTCGCCAGGGACCGGTGGTGGAGCACCCAGGACATGACCTGGATGCTGATCGCGGCCGACGCGGCGCTGGACGACGCCAAGCCGCTGTCGCTCGACGTCGCCGGCCGGCCGGTGGCGGATCCGGGCACCATCTGGCGGTTCAATCCCGAGGCCGCGGACCTCGCCGCCGGCATCCCGGTCAAGAACACAGGCGACGGGCCGATGCGGCAGGTGCTGACGGTCCGCGGCGTGCCCTCGGCGCCGCTGCCGGCGGGCGGCGACGGGTTCGAGATCACCCGCACCTATCTTGACCGCGACGGCCGGCCCTTCGATCCGGCGAAGACGGCCGTGAAGCAGGGCGACCTCGTCGCCGTGCTGCTGCGCGGCCGCGCCACCGACGACCTGGACCACCAGGCGCTGGTGGTCGACCTGCTGCCGGCGGGGCTGGAGATCGAGAATCCCTCGGTCGGCAAGGGCGCCCAGCTCGGCGACATCGCCGACACGCTGTCGGACACGCAGCATGTCGAGATGCGTGACGACCGCTACGTCGCGGCGATCGACCTCGGCAGCGACAGCCGGTACTTCGCGGTGGCCTATCTCGCCCGCGCCGTGACCCCGGGCCGCTTCGCCCTGCCGGCGCCCTATGTCGAGGACATGTACCGCCCGCAATACAACGCCCGCGGCGGCTTCGGCACGCTGACGATCGAGGCGCGGAAGTAAAGGGGAGGGGCCGCTCCCCCCTCCGTCAAGCAGGCCCCCTCGGACCTGTCCGAGGGGCTCTGCCGTTACCCTTCGGTCGCGGCGGCCACGAATGCGGCGAGCTCCCGTCCGAACCGGGCCGGCTCCTCGTAGAAGGGGCTGTGCCCGCTCTCCGCATAGACCGAGAGGCGGCTGCCCGGGTGCAGCGCCTTGATCCGCTCCGACATGGCCAGACGGACCAGCCGGTCATGCGCCCCGTGCGTCAGCAGGATCGGGCCGGCATAGGCCTGGAAGACGGGTTCGAGATCGGTCGTCGCGGTCCGGACGAAGCCCTCGTTCACGGCGCGCGCCGTCATGCCGTTGACCACCAGCATGCGCTGGAATTCGACGTCCGTCGGCGGCTGGTGGAAGCAGGCGGCGAGGAACTCGGCCGTCGCCGCCACCCGCTCCGCCAGATCGTGCGAGGTGGTGGTGCGGGTGAAGGTGCCCGCCGACGGGGTGAGCAGATCGGGCGATAGCCTGGTGACGGCATCGACCAGGTTGATCCCCGCGACCTTCGCCCCGCCATGTTTCCGGAGATACGCGCCAGCCACATAGCCGCCGAGCGACCAGCCCACCAGCACGGGACGGCGGAGCTTCGCGCCGGCGATCACGGCGGCCACGTCATCCGCCCATCGGTCGGCGTCGGAATAGGCGTCGAGCGCGCCGGGCTTGTCCGAATCCCCGTGGCCGCGAAGGTCGAACCGGACCAGGCGGAAGCCCGCCAAGGCCGGGTCGGCGAACTGCTTGTCCCAGCTCAGCCGGCTCTGGCGCAGGCCGTGGATGAACAGGATCTCCGGCACCTGCGGGTCGCCCTGGGCCTCGCCCGCCAGCATCGTGCCGTCGGCCGACCGGACGGAGAACGGCTCGCGCGTCGCCGTGGGGCCTCCCGCGGCCGGGCCGGTCCCCGCCGCGACGGCAAAGGCGGTTCTTGCCTGGACGGCCAGAGCGGTGAGGCCGACCGCGCCGGCCAGGAATCTGCGTCGTGAACGATCCATGGGTGCCATCCGTGTTGTTTAGTATTCACTAATCAACTGGCTTGACGCCGCCTGTCAAGGCGTTGTTTAGTGACTGCTATGGAACCGGATGAGAAATCGCGCGGCGGTCGGCCGTGGAGCTTCGATCGGGACAAGGCGGTCGACACCGCCATGCGGCTGTTCTGGCGGCACGGCTATGAAGGGGTGTCGGTCGGCGACCTGACCAAGGCGATCGGGATCGCGCCGCCCAGCCTCTACGCTGCCTTCGGCAGCAAGGCCGGGCTCTATCGGGAAGCGCTGGCCCGCTACGAGCAGGGGATCGGTGCGTTCGACGCCACCCCCGTCGGCTCGGCGACCTCGCTGGCGGAGGCGGTGCGGCTGCTGCTCGAGGCGGCGGTCCGGGCCGTCACCCATCCCGACCGTGAGCGGGGCTGCATGATCTCCAGCGGCATGATCGCCTGCCATCCGGAGCACGCCGGGCTCGCCCGCGATCTGGCCGCGCGGCGCGACGCCATGCGCGAGAGGATCGCTCATGCCCTCCAGCCCTTTGCCGGCGCGGACGAGGTGCGCCGCCTGGCCCGACATCTGGCGGCCGTCATGCAGGGCATCTCGATCCAGGCGCGGGACGGGGCGAGCCTGGCGGAGCTGCAGGAGATCGTCGAGGACGTCGTTTCGGGAGTCGCGGCGCGGCTTTCCTCGCGGATCGGCTAGGTATCGGCACTACCGGAATTCGCCTGGACCGGCTTAACCGGCCCGTCACGGTCCGCTGCTAGGATCCCCGTCCGATCCCTCGCCATGAGACGCCGATCATGACTTCCGGCAGCCGCCGCCAATTCCTGAAGTCCGGGCTCGCCGCCGCGGCCGCGATGGCCGTGCCGGCCAGCATTCGCGAAGCGCTGGCGATTCCCGCCCGGGTCGTCACCGGAACCCTGCGCGATGTCGAGCACATCGTCGTGCTGATGCAGGAGAACCGGTCCTTCGATCACTATTTCGGCACGCTGAACGGCGTTCGCGGCTTCGGCGACCCGCGCCCCGTGCCGCTGCCGAGCGGCCGGCCGGTCTGGTACCAGAGCGTCGGCCGCAACGGCGCCAGCCGCGTCGGCTACGACAATGTCGGCTGGGACCACTGGCACGAGCGGGAGCGCTGGTACGAGGGCGATCCCAAGGCCCAGGCCCGGCTCGACTATGTCCTGCCGTTCCGGCTCGACACCGGCAGCACCAGCGCCCAGCACATGGACGGCACCGACCACAGCTGGAAGCTCGACCAGTCGCTGTGGAAGACCTGGGACAGCTGGGTGCCGCTGAAGAGCCGGATGTCGATGGGCTATTACGACACCGCGGCCGATCTGCCCTTCTACCGCCATCTGGCGGACGCGTTCACCATCTGCGACGCCAACCACTGCTCGATCTTCACCAACACCGAGCCGAACCGGCAGTATTTCACCAGCGGCGCCAGCGTCTACACCCTGACCGGCCGGGATCCGAAGAACCCGAAGCGCCGGCTGAAGGGCCAGGAGTTGGACAACAACTGGACCGGCGACATGGACCTGGACGAGCCGTGGGAGGGCCTCGCCTGGGAAGCCTATGCCGAGACGCTGGAGAAACACGGGATCGACTGGCGGGTCTACCAAGCCTACTCCAACTATGGCTGCAACTCGCTGGCCTATCACCGCGCCTTCCGCAAGCTCGACAAGACCTCCGACCTCTATCGCCGCGGCCGCGCCTATGTCGGGCCCAAGCTGGCCTCGAACGAAGATCCCTACGACGCCGTCCTGGCGCGCGCGATCGCCGAGGACGTCCGGGCCGACCGGCTGCCGCAGGTGTCCTGGGTGATCTGCCCCGACGCCTATTGCGAGCACCCCACCGCGTCTCCCGCTGCCGGCCAGGCGCTGGTCGACAAGATCCTCGAGGCGCTGACCAGCAACCCGAAGGTCTGGGCCAAGACCGTCCTGATCGTGAACTACGACGAGAATGACGGCTTCTTCGACCATGTGCCGGCGCCGGTGCCGCCGGTGAACACCCGCTTCTACGGCTATCAGGGCCGCAGCACGGTTCCGGTCGGGGATGAAAACTACAACGGCGTGCCGATCGGCCTCGGGCCCCGGGTGCCGATGCTGGTGGTCTCGCCCTGGAGCAAGGGCGGATGGGTCTGCTCCCAGCTGTTCGACCACACCTCGGTGCTGCAGTTCATCGAGCGGCGCTTCGGCGTGCCCTGCGCCCATATTTCGCCCTGGCGCCGGGCCGTCTGCGGCGACCTGACCGCGGCCTTTGATTTCCGCACCCCCGATGCCGTGCTGCCGCCCCTGCCCGACACGCGCCGCTACAAGGCCGTGGCCGACGCTGCCGCCGGCCGGCCCGGGCCGGTGCCGCCCGTGACGCCGTCGCTGCCGGTCCAGCAGCAGGGCCAGCGCCGCGCCCGGCCTCTGCCCTATCGGCTCTATGCCCATGGCCGGGTCGACCCGGACGGGCGAAGGGTCTGGATCGATTTCGCCAATGCCGGGACCGCCGGCGCCTGCTTCATCGTCTATGCCAATGGCGGCGCGACCTTCGACGAGGCGGGCAAGCCCTATGAGCCGGACGACACCGTGTTTCCGGACCGGCCGATGCCGCCGACCGCCGACCGGCGCGGGCCGTGGCAATACACGGTCGGGGCCGGCGACACTCTGTCGGACAGCTGGACGCCGGACCACGGCCGCAGCTACGACCTGTCCGTCTATGGGCCGAACGGCATGCTGAACCGGTTCAAGGGCCGCCTCACCCCGATCCTGTCGGGCGCCGCGCGGCCCGAGGTGCGGCTGATGCAGGACAGCGTGAACGGCGACGTGACGCTGCTGCTGAGCAATACCGGCTTCCGGCCCTGCACCCTGACCGTCGCCAACGGCTACGGCGCCGAGCCGTCGCGGCGCCACACTCTCCGGCCGGGCGCCCTGGTCCGCGACCGCTGGTCGCTGCGCTCCAGCTCCGGCTGGTTCGACCTGAGCGTCACGGCGGGAACCGGGGACGGCTTCCTCCGCCGCTTCGCCGGCCATGTCGAGACCGGCCGCCCGGGCTTGACCGACCCGAAGATCGGCGGCCCCGCCGTCGAGACGGTCTAGGAAGATGCGGTCGCGGCGCTGTCCGGCGCCGCGGCCGCATCGCGAGACGAGCGGAAAGCAGATCGTGGGCGGATCGGCTGCAGCTAGGCCGATACGCCCTCGTCATTCCGGCCGATCCCGATCCGGCTCATCCGCTCGGCCGCCAGCGCGATGAAGGCCTTGACCAGCGGCGAGAGGTGCTGGCCGCTCGGATAGACGGCATGGACTCCGCCGGCCGGCGTCGTATGGTCGGCCAGCACGCGGCGCAGCCGCCCGTCCCGGATCGGGGTCTCGGCGATCCCGAGGGGCAGCCGGGCGATCCCGCAACCCGCGATCGCGGCGGCGAGCACCGCCTGCATCTCGTTCGCGGCGAAGCGTCCGGACACCATGATTGTCTCCCGGCCGTCCGGCCCGTCCAGCACCCAGGATGCGCCGGCGGCCGACGGGCCGGCGATGACGCAGTCATGGCCGGCGAGATCCGGCGGCGAGGCCGGCTCGCCCCGGCGCGCGAGATAGTCCGGGCTGGCACACAGGATCCGATGTGTGGTGCCGAGCCTGCGGGCGATCAGCGTGGAATCCGGCAGGATCCCGGTCCGGAAGGCGAGGTCGATGCCGTTCTCGACCAGGTTCAGCCTCTCGTCGGTGAGGCGCAGTTCGACCCTGGTCTTCGGATAGGCCGTCAGAAAGTCGAACACCATGGCGGCCAGGGGACCGCCGAAGCCGACGGGGGCCGAGATGCGGATCGTCCCCGATGGCTCCGCCCTTGCTTCCGCCAGCTTGAGATTCGCATCCTCGATCGTCCGCAGGGCTTGGCTGCTCTGCTCGTAGTAGAGGCGCCCCGCATCCGTCAGGCCGAGGCTGCGCGTCGTCCGCTGCAGCAGCCGCACGCCGACGGCCTGCTCCAGCGCGGCGACGCGGCGGCTGACCGTCGTCTTGGGCATGCCCAGCAGCCGCGCGGCCGCGGTGAAGCTGCCGGACTCGACGACGCGGGCGAACACCAGGATGTCGTTGAGATCGAGCATTGTGTGCGCCTGCGGGACAGCGTTTCCCGATTATCGCCCATTACGGGCCAATGCGGGAACCCCCAACTCTGCTTCGTTGGAAACCAAGGGAAGCAGACCCATGACCACCAAACGGAACGTCCTCGTGACCGGCGCCACGGGCCAGCAGGGAGGTGCCGTCGCGCGCGGCCTGCTGTCGCGGGGCCACCGTGTCAGGGCGGTGACCCGCAAGCCGGACGGCGATGCCGCGCGGCGCCTGGCGTCCGCCGGCGTCGAGATCGTGGCCGGCGATCTCGGCGATGCGGCCTCCATTCGGCAGGCCGCCGGCGGCGTCGACACGATGTTCCTGATGACTGACGCCTACGAGGCCGGGCCGGCGGAGGAGACCCGCCAGGGCATCCTGGCTGCCGATGCCGCGAAGGCCGCCGGAATCGGGCACCTGATCTACTCCTCGGTCGCCAGCGCCGACCGGAAGACCGGCATCCCGCATTTCGAAAGCAAGTATCTCGTCGAAAAGCACATCGCCGGGCTCGGCATTCCCTACACCATCAGCGCGCCGGTCGCGTTCATGGAGAATGCCGTCGCGCCATGGGCGATCGACGGGCTGCGCCAGGGGGCGCACGCCTTCGCCCTGCCGCCCGGGCGCGCGATCCAGCTGGTGGCCGTCGCGGATATCGGGGCGTTCGTCGCCGCCCTGGCGGAGCGGCGCGATCAGGTGTTCGGAAAGCGCTTCGACATCGCCGGTGACGAGCTGATCGGCGAGGCGCAGGCGACGGTCCTGTCGCAGGCCATCGGCCGCCCGATCGCGTATCGGGAAATCCCGGTCGCCGTGATGCGCCAGCAGAGCGAGGACGCGGCGCTCATGTTCGAATGGTTCGATCGGGTCGGCTATTCCGCCGACATCGCCGCGCTGCGGCGGGACTTCCCCGAGATCCGCTGGCACAGCTTCGCCGATTGGGCGCGCGCATTCGACTGGAGCGTGCTGGATCGGACGCCGTCCGCCTGAGTGGAGCCCCAGCCGTCCCACCGTCATGCGAGGAGGCGAGGCCGACAAAGCGATCCATCGATCCGCATGATCCGCGCCACGATGGCTTCGCCGCGCTCGCAATGGCGGGTTTGGGGGGCGGCCCTCGCCATCCCGTCATCGCGAGCCCCCGCAGGGGCGTGGCGATCCAGCCCGTGGCCGTGGCCCGGCTGTGCCGGACCTTCGGGCTGCCGGAGGAGACGGAGCGCTGGCTCGCGGCCGCGGATGCGGCCCTGGAGGAGCTGGGCTTCGTGCCGCCGGACGACGCCGCCCCGGTCCAGGCCGAACCCGTGGACCAGGACAAGATCCGGCGCCGGCTGCGGGTGATCATGGCGTCGGGCACCGCGATCCAGGCCGGAACCGAGGACGAGGCGGAGTGCGACCGCCGCTTCTTCGAGATGGCCGGGCAGATGGACCGGCCGGAGCTGGTGGAGATCGCCGACGGCCGCCCGGCGGCGGAGGCCGTGGCCCGGCTGGGCCCGCGGTTCGGCCTTCCGCCGGAGGAGGGGGAGCGCTGGGTCGCGGAGTCGGACCGGTTCCTGGCGACGATGGACCTGCCGCCGGCGGACCCGCCCGAGCCGCCGGACACGGGGTGAGCGCCATCCCCCTTTTGTCATCGCCGTCCTCGGACTTGATCCGGGGATCAACCCGGCGATCCAGGGGCCACCCGGAGCGGCATCGACATTCCTGAATGCCCGTCCGCGGGCTTGACCCGAGGACCCGCCCGGGCATGACAGTTAAAAGCAGAGGCTTCCGCTCCCCCTTCCTCACCGGAGGGCGGAGGGGGCTGCACGCGTTCGCGCGGGCTGTCTTCCGGCCCGGCGTTTTGTAGGATGTAAGAAAGCGCGGCCGAATCCCGGCCCCGCCGCGACGGGAGGATGGAGACATGGCCGACATCGCCTATCTCGGCCTCGGCCTGATGGGCCGGGGGATGGTGCGCAACCTGCTGCGGGCCGGGCATCGCGTCCACGCCTGGAACCGCAGCCCGGTCGAGCTGCCGCAGGAGATCACCGGCCATCCCGGCTATGTCCGCGCCGCCTCGGTGGCGGAGGCGGCGTCGGGCCGCGGCTTGGTCATGCTCTGCGTCACCGGGCCGGACGCCCAGCGGGCCGTGCTGCTGGGGTCCGACGGCGCCTTCGCCCATGCGGCGAAGGGCGCGGTGGTCGTCGACAGCACCACCACCGACCCGGCGGTGTCGCGCAGCCTGGCCGCGGCGGCGGCGGAGGCCGGCCACGCCTATCTCGACGCCCCGGTCTATGGCAGCAAGGACCAGGCCTGGGACGGCGGCATCGGCTTCATCGTCGGCGGCGACGCGACGGCGCTGCAGACCGTGCGGCCGATCCTGGAGGCGGTCTCGGGCGGTGTGCATCATCTCGGGCCCAGCGGCGCCGGTGCGGTGATGAAGCTGGTCGGCAACCTGCTGTCGGCGGCGCAGATCGCGGCGCTCGGCGAGGGCCTGGCCCTGGCGCGCCGGAACGGGCTGGCGGCGGAAGGGGTGATCGAGGTGCTGGACCGCTTCGGCGGCTCCTCCGGCGTGATCCGCGGCGCCGCGCGCAAGACCCTCGCGAACGACTTCGAGCCGGCCTTCCACCTCAAGAACATGGCCAAGGACATCGGGCTGATGCTCGATCTCGGCCGCGCCGGCGGCGTGCCGATGCCCGGCACGGCGCTGACGGCGGAGCTGTATCGCGCCGCCCTGACCGCCGGCCATGGCGAGCTGCACGCCAACGCCGTGCACAAGGTGCAGTTCCGGCTCGCGGGCCTCGCGGAAGAATGAGCCCCTCGGGCCCCTCTCATCCGGCCACGGCCGGCGGCGTCCGGACCCGGCAGGTGCTGCTGGCCGACGGACGTCCGATCCGCTATCGCCTGATGGGAGCGGATGACGCCGCCCCGATCGTGCCCACCCCGATCGTGATGGTGCATGGTTTCGCCGGAGAGCTGCTGACCTGGGCCGCCAATCAGGTGTCGCTCTCGGCGCGCCGCCCGGTCTATGCCCTCGACCTGCCCGGCCACGGCGGCTCCTCCCAGGATCTCGGCGCCGGCGGCGTGCCCGGCCTGGCCGAGGCGCTGCTGGCCTTCCTCGACGCCGTCGGCGTCGGCCGCGCCCATCTGGTCGGCCATTCCCTGGGCGGGGCGGTGGTACTGCAGGCGGCCCTGTCCCGGCCGGACCGGTCCGCCTCCCTGACCCTGATCGCCTCGGGCGGCCTCGGTGTGGAGGCCGACACCGACTTCATCGACCGGCTGCTCGGCGCCGATGATCCGGCCGCCTTGGCGGCGGCGCTGCGGCCGCTCTACGCCGATCCCCGGCTGGTCACCCCGGCGCTGGGCGAGCTGGTGCTGGCGGCGTTGTCCGCTCCGGGGGCGCGCGAGGTGCTGCGCCGTCTGGCCGACCAGTGCTTCGCCCCGGGCCGCCAGCGTCTGGTGCTGCGTGACCGGCTGGCGGAGCTGGCGATGCCGGTGCAGGTGCTGTGGGGCACGGATGACGCCATCCTGCCGGTCACCCATGGCGATGGCCTGCCGGCGGCGGTGGCGGTCCATCTGTTTCCCGGCCAGCGCCATATGCTGCCGATCGAGGCGCCGGCCGAGGTCAACCGGCTGATCGAAGCGATCGTGTCCGCCGGGTGACTCTGTCGCGGCTGGGGCGGATGCCGGCACTTGCCCCGGCCCGGCAAACAGGATCAAGTGTCGGCAGGTGCGACGCGGCGGCGGAGGCCGCATGGAAACACTCGGGCAAATGAACGGTCTGATCGGCCGCATCTACGACGCCGGGGCCGACCAGGCGGCGTGGCGGCAGGTGCTGGTCGACATCTGCCGCTGGACCAGCGGCGAGGTGGCCCAGATCCTGGTGCTGGAGTCCGGGGCCTCGACTCCCTTCTTCAACGTCGCCGTCGGCTACGATGCGGCCGTCCATGCCCGTTATCTGCGCGAATACGCGCTGGAGGATCCTCGCCTGCCGGCTTGGCGCCGTCTGCCGCCGAGCGTCCATCTCTGCCATGAGGTGGTCGATCCCGCCTGGTTCGACCGCCAGGATTTCGGCGCCTTCCTGGATGAGCACGGCTGCCGCTGGACCATGGCGGCGATCGACCCGGGCTTCGACGGGATCTCGGGGATGAGCGTGCGCCGGCCGCGTCGGGCCGGGCCGTTCACGGCGGAGGAGGGACGGCGCTTCGATCTGCTGGTGCCGCATATCCGCCGGTCGCTGGCGCTGGCCCAGCGGCTCGACGCGGTGGCCGGCCGGGCCCGCCTCGCCGAGGACGTGCTCGACCGGCTCGACCGGGCCGTGGTCCTGCTGGCCGCCAATGGCCGGGTGGTGCATGTCAACACGGCGGCGGACCGGCTGTTCGAGAGCGGCCGGCTGCTGTTGCGGGGCAATCGTCTGGACTCCGGCGATCCGGCCGAGGCGGCGGCGCTGCGCGGGCTGATCGCGGCGGTGCTGGACCCGACCCCCCGCACCGGTCTCACCCGGCTCCTGTCCGGCTCCGCCGGGACGACGCTGATCGCCAGCGGCTGCCGCCTGCCGGACCGGCGCCCCGCCGCGGTCGCCGAGCCGCAGGCGGTGGCGGCGCTGTTCCTGACCCCGATCGGGTCGAGCCGCGACGATCTCGGCCAGGTTCTGCCGGCGCTGTTCGGGCTCAGCCGGGCCGAGGTGCGGCTGGCGATGGCCCTGCATGAGGGCTTCTCCCTGTCCGAGATCGCGGAGACGCTGCAGCTCAGCCGCGAGACGCTGCGCAGCCAGCTCCGCTCGGTCTTCGATAAGACCGGCACGCGGCGGCAGGGGGCCCTGATCCGCCTCCTGGCCGATCTGGCCCGCGAGAGCCGGCTGATGCGGCGGGTGTGATCGCCGACACGGCGCGGCCATAATGATGCGGTTAGCTTCGCCCATAGTGACATCATGAGCGAACCGTTTCATGTCCTCCACCGTTCTCGACCGACACACCGAGCGTAATTCAGGGCTCGACCTCATCCAGCTCGCCGGCCGTCTCTGCCTGGCGCTGGTCTTCTTCGCCGCCGGCATCGCCAAGATCCCGGACTGGGAGCCGATGGTGGCGATGGTGCGCGACCGCGGCCTGCCGGAGCCCGAATTGCTCCTGGCCGCCGCCGCGGCGCTGCAGATCGTCGGCGGCGCCCTCCTGCTGCTCGGCTGGCACACCCGCCTCGCGGCCCTGGCCCTGGCCGGCTTCACCGTGGTCGCCACCGTGCTGTTCCACGGCTTCTGGGACTCGCCGCCAAGCCGGTTCGAGCTCGACTTCGCGATCTGCATGAGCAACCTCGCCGTGTTCGGCGGCCTGCTCTTCATCACCGGCACCGGCGGCGGCCGCCACTCGCTCGACAGCGGCCCGACCGACTGAGCGGCGCATCAAAGAAAAAGGCGCACGACTGCGGGTCGCGCGCCCTTTGCCTGATTGGGGCCTCGCTCTTACCAGCCGGCCACCACCGCGCCCTTGAACCGGGTGGCGATGAACTGCTTCACCGCGTCGGTGTGGTAGCTGTCGACCAGGGTCTTGACCCAGGGCTCGTCCTTCCGCGCCGTCTGCACCGCGATGATGTTGACATAGGGGCCGTCCGCCGCCTCGCGCAGGATCGCGTCCTTGGACGGGTCCAGCCCGGCCTCGACCGCGTAGTTGGTGTTGATCGCCGAGATGTCGGTGTCGTCCAGCGACCGTGGCAGCTGCGCCGCGTCCAGCTCGATGATCTCGAGCTTCTTCGGATTGTCCGTGATGTCGGCCACGCTCGGCTTCAGCCCGACGCCGTCGGCCAGCTTGATCAGTCCCGTCGACTGCAGCAGCAGCAGGACGCGGCCGCCATTGGTCGGGTCGTTCGGGATGCCGACGGTGGCGCCGTCCTTCAGGTCCTCGATCTTCCTGATCTTCCTGGAATAGATGCCGATCGGGAAGGTGACGGTGTTGGCCACCTTGCTGATCTTGTAGCCGCGCTTCTCGATCTCGTTCACGAGGTACGGCTCGTGCTGGAAGGAGTTGGCGTCGAGCTCGCCGGAATCGAGCGCCGCATTGGGCACGACATAGTCCGAGAACTCGACGATCTCGATGTCGAGGCCCTTCTCATGGGCGATCGGCTTCACCTGCTCCAGGATCTCGGCATGCGGCCCCGGCGTGACGCCGATCTTCACGGTCTCGGCCACGGCCGGCTGCACGGCCAGGGCGAACGCCGCCGCGGCCAGAATCGTCTTCAGGCTCATCACACTCCCCCTCGGGTGGAAAGGCTCAGGCGGCGCGCTGCCGCTTGTTGACGCGGCGGGCCAGCCGGTCGCCGGCCATCTGCACCGCCTGCACGAACAGGATCAGCACGATCACGACCGCGGCCATCATCTCCGGCATGAAGCGCTGATAGCCGTAGCGGATACCGAGGTCGCCCAGCCCCCCGCCGCCGACCGCGCCGACCATGGCGGAATAGCCGATCAGGCTGACCACCGTCAGGGTCAGGCCGGCCACGATCGCCGGCATCGCCTCGGGCACCAGCACCTTGCGCACGATCTGCAGTGGCGAGGCGCCCATCGCCTTGGCCGCCTCGACCAGGCTCTGGTCGACCTCGCGCACCGCCGTCTCGATGATCCGGGCGATGAAGGGGATGCAGGCGATGGTCAGCGGCACGATCGCCGCGGTGGTGCCGATCGAGGTGCCGGCGATCAGCCGGGTGAAGGGGATGATCGCCACCACCAGGATGATGAAGGGGGTGGAGCGGGTGGCGTTGACCACCAGGCCGACGATGCGGTTGGCCGCCGGCGCCGCGAACAGCTCGCCCTTGCCGCTGGTCGCCAGCCAGATGCCGATCGGGCCGCCCACCAGCGTGCCGATCGCGGCCGAGACCGCGACCATGTACAGCGTCGCCCAGGCGGCGTCAGCCAGCAGCGCGAAGAGTTGCGGGGACATGGCCCAGGACCTCGACGGAAAGCTTGAGGGAGGTGAGGAAATCGATCGCCGACCGCGCCGTCTCCGGCCCGCCCGGCACGGCGACGATCAGGGTGCCGAAGGGCGCGCCCTGCACGCTGTCGACCTGGCCGTGCAGCAGCGCCACGTCGATGCCCAGGCGCCGGGCCAACTGGCCCAGCGCGGTGGTGCCGGTCTGCGATCCGGCGAAGACGAGGCGCAGCACGGTCTCGCCTCCGGCCAGCGGCGCCTCGGACAGCTTGGCGGCCAGGGCCTCCGGCAGCTCCGCGCCGGTGACGCTGGCGACGAAGGCGCGCGCCGTCGCCGTCTGCGGCCGGGTGAACAGGTCGAAGACCCGCGCCTCCTCGATCACGCGGCCCTGCTCCAGCACCGCGACGCGGTGGCAGATCGCCTTGATCACCGCCATCTCGTGGGTGATCAGCACGATGGTCAGCCCCAGCTCGCGGTTGATCTTCGCCAGCAGCTGCAGAATCGAGGCCGTGGTCTCGGGATCAAGGGCGGAGGTCGCCTCGTCGCACAGCAGCACGCTCGGCTCGCTGGCCAGCGCCCGGGCGATGCCGACGCGCTGCTTCTGCCCGCCCGACAGCTCGGCCGGATAGCGGTCGCGCTTGTCGGCCAGGCCGACCAGCTCCAGCAGCCGGTCGACGCGGGCGGCGATGCCGCGGCGGTCGAGGCCGGCCAGTTCCAGCGGCAGCGCGACATTGTCGAAGACGGTGCGGGAGGAGAGCAGGGCGAAATGCTGGAAGATCATGCCGATCTTCCGCCGCTCGGCCCTCAGATCCGCCTCCGGCAGCGCCGTCAGCTCGGTGCCGTCGACGGTGACGGTGCCGCTGGTCGGCCGCTCCAGCAGGTTGATGGCGCGGATCAGGGTCGACTTGCCGGCGCCGCTCGGCCCTATCACGCCGAAGATCTCGCCGCGCTCGATGGTCAGGGAGACGTCGGACAGCGCCGCGACCTGGGCCTGGCCCGCGCGGGTGAAGGTCTTGGTGACGGAATCGAGGCGGATCATGGACGGTGCCGGATCAGTGGATCGGTGCGGGGACGAAGATGGCCGCCGCGGGCAGGGCGGCAAGGGGCGGGGCCCCGGGTCAGGCGCGG
This sequence comes from Inquilinus limosus DSM 16000, assembly GCF_000423185.1. Taxonomy (GTDB): domain Bacteria; phylum Pseudomonadota; class Alphaproteobacteria; order DSM-16000; family Inquilinaceae; genus Inquilinus; species Inquilinus limosus. The sequence goes on from NZ_AUHM01000029.1 coordinate 70,508, forward strand.
CGACAGCGCATCGGCGCCGCGGCCATGGGCCGGTGCGCGAAAGGGCTGTGGGGCGTCCTGGTCATCGTCGCGTCCTCGTCTCTTCCGAGGGAACCACGACCTGCATCGTGGCGCTTTAGCGGTTGGTGACGCGGGCGCAAGCTGCTTCCCATCAAATCGCCGCGGGCCCGTCACGGTGGGCCGATCCGTCGCCCTCTAGATATCGCGGCGCCCCGGGCAGGTCAATCAATCGCGGCATGCGGCCTGTGGATTGCTGAGTTTCACAACTGAATCTTGAGATATTCGAAGTCCCGTTCTCTCGGCTGTCCGGCGGGATCGTGGCAGATCCATGTCATGCATGCTTACCATTGCTGCGCTGCAAAAAGGCCGATCCTGCCGAGACACAGACGTCCTACATTGGTGAGGCACAAGGAAAGACACGAGAGGCCGGTTTCGCCGGCAGTTGAGGTAAGCATGCATATCGACGTTCTGGACTTCGCTCCCGCCCCCGCCCGCCGTGCCGGCCTGTTCGCCCGGATGCGCGATGCCGTCGCGCGCCGCGTCGCCGAGCGCCGCCAGTACAACCGGATCTACGACGAGCTCCTGAAGCTCGACCGGCGCGAGATGGACGAGCTGGGCATCGGCCCGGCCGACTTCGACGCCATCGCCCGCGGCACCTATCGCCGCTGAGCCGGGCGCGGCCGCCTGTCGCAGGGGGCCGCTGCCGTCGCCGAACGGACAGGGCGCCCGCCCGCCGCAGCCGGACGAACCGGTCGCCGGCGGGCCGGGCGCCCTGTTTTCGTTCGGACCTGACGCGACTGTCATTTGGCGGATCGGCCGGACGGCGCTATATGAGCACCCCATGAGCAAGAGACCACGCGCCGAAGGGCCATCCGACTGGCAGATCGCGAAGCGGATGATGCGGGAGCACATGAAGGGCCATTTCTGGCGCTTCGTCATGGCGTTCCTGTGCCTCGGCGCCACCGCCGCCGCGACCTCGGCGATCCCCTACGCCCTGCAGCACACGCTCGACGGCATCTTCACCGAGAAGAACGCCGAGCTGCTGATGCCGATCTCGATCGCCGTGATCGTCATCTTCCTCGTGCGCGGGGCGTCGACCTACGGTTTCACCGTGGTGATGAACAGCATCGGCCGGCGCATCGTGGCCGAGCTGCAGATGCGCATGTTCAGCCAGAAGATCTGGGACGACCTGGCCAGCTTCCACGCCACCGCCTCGGGCCATCTGGTCAGCCAGTTCATCTACAACGTCCAGGCCGTGATGGGGGCGGTCTCGACCAGCGCCGCCTCGATCGGGCGCGACGCCACCACGCTCGTCGGCCTCCTGGTGGCGATGTTCTACATGGACTGGCGGTTGGCGCTGGTCGCCTCGATCACCTTCCCGCTCTCGGCCATCCCGGTCATCAAGGTCGGCCGCGACCTGCGCAAGGTGACCCGCAAGTCGCAGTTCGGCATGGGCGAGCTGACCAGCTACCTGACCCAGGTCTTCCAGGGCATCCGCCACGTCAAGGCCTACAATGCCGAGTTGCGCACCATCAAGGCGACGGAGACCTTCGTCCAGGCGGTGTCGAAGCTGTCGCAGCGGATGACGCGGATCAAGTCCTACAACACCCCGTTCATGGAGGTGCTGTCGGGCATCGCGATCTCCGCCGTCATCTTCTACGGCGGGTCGCAGGTGATCAGCGGCAACCGCACCACCGGCGAGTTCACGGCCTTCATCTTCGCGCTGATCTCGACCTATGATCCGCTGAAGCGGATCGTGAACACCTGGGGCTCGATCCAGCAGGGGCTGACCGCGGCGGAGGGCATCTTCGCCATGATCGACAAGCAGCCGACGATCACCGACCGGCCCGGCGCCGCCGTGCTGGACCGGGTGACCGGCGCGATCCGGCTCGAGGACGTGCATTTCTCCTACGGCCCGGCCATCCCGGCGCTGCGCGGCGTCTCGGTCGATATTCCGGCCGGGAGGACGGTGGCGCTGGTCGGCCCCTCGGGCGCCGGCAAGTCGACGCTGCTGAACCTGATCCCCCGATTCTACGACCCGTCCTCGGGCGCGGTCCGGATCGACGGGCACGATATCCGCGACGTCACCCAGCACTCGCTGCGTGAGCAGATCGGCCTGGTCAGCCAGGAGACGACGCTGTTCGACGCCACGGTGCGCGACAACATCGCCTATGCCCGGCCGGGGGCGAGCCAGGAGGAGATCGAGGCCGCGGCCCGCGCGGCGGCGGCGCACGACTTCATCCTCGCCCTGCCGCAGGGCTACGACACCCAGATCGGCGAGCACGGCGTGCGCCTCTCGGGCGGCCAGCGGCAGCGGCTGTCGATCGCCCGGGCCATGCTGAAGAACGCGCCGATCCTGCTGCTGGACGAGGCGACCTCGGCGCTCGACACCGAAAGCGAGCGCCAGGTGCAGGACGCGCTGACCCGGCTGATGGTGGGCCGCACCACGCTGATGATCGCGCACCGCCTCTCCACCGTGCGCGGCGCCGACCTGATCTACGTCATGGATCAGGGCCAGGTGGTCGAGACCGGCAGCCATGCCGAACTGCTGAAGCGCGGCGGCCTCTACGCCCGGCTGTGGGCGATGCAGACCGCCGAGGACGAGCGGCAGGCCGAGGCCGAGACGCAGCCCGCCGTGGCGGTGGCGGGGTGAGTCCGCTATCCCGCTGCAGATCGGGCTGAGCGGCCGAGCTCGGGGGAGGGGCCTTGTCCCGCATCTTCTGCGACATGACGACGATTCTGGCGCATGCGCGCAAGCATGCGACCGTGACCGGCATCCAGCGGGTCGTCCTCCGCGTCGTCGGTCATCTGGTGGCGATGCACGGGCCGGACGCGGTCCGCGGCATCGCCTGGCATCCGAAGCTGCGCCGGGTGGTCGAGATCGACCTCTCCTTTATAGGACCGGACTATCGGTTCGAGGCGCGGCGCGGCGATTTCCTGCGCGAGATGGCGCTTCCCGACGACGCGGGCGGCCGGAAGCAGGGGCTTCTCGGCCGGTTGGAGAGCCGGAGGCGCCGGCTCCGCTGGGGAGCGCTCGGCGGTGCCGCCGGGCACGAAGGCCGCTTGCGGGAGCCTTCCCTACAGCCGGACGACGGGATTCTGGTGCTGGCGCCGAACTTCCGCAACGAGCCCTACATCGCCTATCTGGCGTCGCGGAAGGCGGTGGGCAACCGCGTCTTCCAGATGATCCACGACGTCATTCCGCTGTTGAAGCCCTGGCTGGCCAAGCCCGGCCATGACGTCGAGTTCCGCAAGTTCCTCGAGCGCGCGGCCGATTATGTCTCCGGCTTCCTCTGCGTCTCCGACCAGACCGAGGCGGATCTGCGGCGGGTGATGCCGGCCGCGGGCGGCGCGATCCCGACGCGGGTGGTGCCGCTGGCGCACGAATTCATGGGCGAGGTGGAGGACGGGACGCCGATCGCCCATTCCATCCGCGCCCTGGCGGAGCATCCCTTCGTGCTCTGCGTTGGCACCATCGAGGTGCGCAAGAACACGTTGGCCCTTTGCAAGGTCTGGGCCCAACTGCGCCAGGACATCGGGGTCGGCCTGCCGCGGCTGGTGCTGGCCGGGCAGCGCGGCTGGCTGACCGAGGACGTGTTCGACCTGCTGCGCGCCACCGGCAACCTCGGCGGCTATGTCGCGGTGGCGGAGCGGCCGTCGGATGCGGAGCTCGCCTTCCTGTACCGGAACTGCCGGTTCACGGTGTTCCCCAGCCTGTACGAGGGCTGGGGCCTGCCGATCGGCGAAAGCCTGTGGTTCGGCAAGCTCTGCATCACGTCGAAGACATCGTCGATGCCGCAGGTGGGCGGGGATCTGGCGGAGTATGTCGATCCGCACGATCTCGAGGACATGCGGCGGGTGATCGGGCGGGCGGTTGGCGAGGGGGGCTATATCGAGGGTCGGGAACAGGCGATTAAGCAGACCCAGTTGAGGCGCTGGCGCGATGTCGGTGAAGATGTCTATGGCAGTTTGACTTCTTCAGGGCCCCCATCTGTGGGGACATATTTGACGCCCGTGTCGGAACTGTCGGCGGAAAATCAAGCAGGTGATCCTTGAGCGCTGAAAAGGTGATCTATTTTGACGTCAGTGATGTCGTCGAATTTGCGCGCTCGAACGAACGGCTGAGCGGTATTCAAAGGGTCTCGATAGAGATCATAAAGTACCTTTCGCAGGTCTACGGCAACGAGCATCTTCGTCTCATCTGCTATCACCCGCTATTTAAGCGGATGCTATGGTTCTCCGCCGAGCCGTTTAGCGCTTCCTATGTATATGATCAGGCAGAATTCTGCCGCTATTTCTCCATTGAATACCGCGCTGCCGGTTTCCGTAAGCTTCGGGACTACTTGAAGCAGCGGTACAAGAGCCCGATCAAGCGAGTCTTCCACGGTTTGCGACTGCGCCTGCGAAACGCGCTGGATCAAGGACGTACGTTCGAGCGCCACAGAATACGTCAGAAGCGCCGTCGTAAGTTCGAAGCGAAGCCGGCGCACGCCTTCGAAATCTCCTTCAAGAGGGGGGACTGTGTCTTTATCACGGGAGCCACATGGGGCGATCTTTTCAGGACATATGTGGACGCCTTGATGGAGGCCAGAAGGAGCATTGGCATCGAAGTCTCGCTCTTCGTGCATGACCTGATACCCTTGGCTTGCCCGGAGCACGTGGTGGACAACGTGCCGGAGCAGTTCTCGGACTGGATCAGCCGAATGAGCGATCTTGTCGATCTGTTCCTGGTGAACTCCGAAGCCACCCGGCGGGATCTCGAGCGCTTCATGCAGGCGCACACCGGGCGCGCCACGCCGATCCGTGTCGTTCCGCTGGCTCACGAATTCCTATTGCCAGACGATCATCGCGGGGTGGCGAAGGTTCCGGCCAAGTTCTTCGATCCGGAACGTCACAGCTTCAATCGCCGTCGCATCCGCGCCGAGGTGCTGAACGCGGCCCAGCTTCCATATGTCCTGGTCGTTGGTACGATCGAATCGCGGAAGAATGTCTGGACATTGGCGACCGTCTGGCAGGAGATCTATCGGCGCCTGGGCTTCGACACGCCGCGGCTGGTCTTCGCCGGTAAGCACGGTTGGCTTAAGGGAGCCTTCGACGATTTCCTCCAAGGCACCGGCAATCTCGACGGCTATATCCGGATTGTTGACCGGCCGGACGATTTCGAGCTGGCCTACCTTTATAGGCGCTGCCTGTTCTCGGTTTGCGTCAGCTACTATGAGGGCTGGGGCCTGCCTATCGGCGAAAGCCTCTGGTTCGGGCGCCCCGTCGTTGCCTCAAACGTGAGCTCGATGCCCGAGGTCGGCGGGGCGCTTGTCGAATATGTGGATCCTTACGATCCGAACTCCATCCTCGACGCCTGCCTCAGGCTGATCACGGATGATGAGCATCGCGAGGCGATGGCCCGGCGGATTCGCCGGGAGGATCTTCGCCGGTGGTCCGATGTGGCCGAAGGGATCTGGCAAGCGCTGAATGCGTCGACCGAAGCCGAAGAGACGCGGGGAGGAGCGGTCGACAGCCGGACTTCATAGGGAATGGGGCGCGCTGTCGGGTGTTCGGAACCGGGAGCAATCGGAGATCGCCTCGCAGCTCAAGGCCGTGCCGATCGAGGCCAATTGAGTTGGCTGGCATTCTCTGGCACAACCCAGCCCCTGTGAGTGCTGGTTGGTGCGAAATCGAAAAAGGGGCTGGCGGGCGTGGGATTGCTTAGACCTTTGAGGCGGCGCATCGAGCGGCCGATCTGGAAGCGCATCTCGAAGCAGATTGAGCCGCGGCTCGGATCGATGCAGGAGCGCCTGGATCGGCTCGAGGCCGGCTGGCGTCAACATGTGCCTGCCTTCCTCAACGCAGTCTCCACGGTGGGGGCGTTCGGGCACGAATTGTCCCGCAATCGCAAAGAGGTCGACGACCTGCGGAGGCGCCACGAGGACGTCTCGTCGGAGATCCCGTTGCGCCTTCAGAAAGTGCAAACGGAACTGACGGAACGCAGCGAAGCGCTGCATGGCGAGTTTCGCAATTTCGCTCACAACACGGATGGCAGCATCGCCAAGCTGTGGGAACGGATCGAATTCGTCCGCCGCGAGATCATGTTCGAGATGGCCTATGGCGGGGCGGCAGTCAAGCGAGGTCAGGCCAAGCCCGCGGGCCGGATCGTCAATCAGGACCGTGTCGACGAGCAACGGCGCGCCGGTCATGTCCGGTTGAATATCGGATGCGGCCATATCCCTCTGGATGGCTACATCAACGTTGATATGCGGGAATTGCCGGGCGTCGACATCGTGGCCGAGGCTGCCGACATCCCGGTAGAGCCTGGCAGCATCAGCGAGATTTTCTCGGCACATCTCATGGAGCATTTTCCGCAGGAGGAGATCCGGAGGCGCCTGCTGCCCTACTGGCGGGACCTGCTTGTCGAAGGAGGTCTGTTCCGGGCGATCGTACCGGATGGAGAGGCGATGCTCGCGGGCGCCGCTGCCGGGACCTATCCGTTCGAGGATTTCCGGGAGGTCCTGTTCGGTGCTCAGGATTACGACGGCGACTTCCACTACAACATGTTTACGCCGGAGAGCCTGTCAATCTTGCTGCAGGAGGCGGGGTTCCGCGATGTCGTCGTCCCAGTCAAGGGACGGCCGAACGGCAAGTGTTTTGAATTCGAGATTCAAGCAACTCGTCCATAGTCGAGGGATTCGATGCCGCCGACCAGCAGCTATCAGGAATTGGATGCGACGCTGAGTCGAGCCGACGAGTTGATGCAAACCGACTATGCGGCAGCCATTCGGCTTCTCGGCGCTTTTACCATGGGTTTCGAGGATCCAGGCCCATTGGATCCATTCACCGACTCTTATCGTGATTGGGTTCTTGGGACATATAAGCGTATAGCTAACCAGGATCTCTATGATCCGGAAAGAGCTGAGCTGGACCCCAACGTGTCTCGGGAGTTGCCGTTTCCCGAGTATTTTCCCTTCTCGACAAAAGATCCGAATTTCATTGGATCTTACATGATGGGTGTGGGAAACATATTGCGGAATCTCGCGCTTCCTTCGGGAAGTCGGGTCATCGAGTACGGCGTTGGCTGGGGGCATGTTTCAGCGGCTCTCGCACGAGCCGGATACGCGGTCACCTGCGTCGATATAGAGCCCAAGTTCCTCGAAATCGCGCGTCGTCAGGCAAAGGCCCTGGGCAATCACCTCGATACGTGGGAGGGGCATTTCGGATGCAATCCCGCGGATGGGTCGAAGTTCGATGGGGTGGTTTTCTTCGAGGCCTTTCATCATGCCCTCGAGCACGGCGCGGTGGTGGCCAATATCCGGAATCTACTGCGTCCGGGCGGTCGGCTGATATTGTGCGGAGAGCCAATCGATCCATCCTTTCCCGTGCCGTGGGGGCTGCGCAGGGATGGCCATGCGCTTTGGGCTGTTCGCCGCTTTGGCTGGATGGAACTGGGATTTCAGGAGAGCTATTTCATCCGTCTCCTGCTGCGGTCCGGCTTTCTGGTGCAGAAGGAGGTGACGCCGAACTTGGGCCTTCTCGGTCTTCTGTATCACTGCACAAGACATGACGGCCGGGTCGAATTGGAAAAGACTATCTTGCCCGCGGATGAGGAGGAGACCTGGGTTCTCGATTCGGCTACGAAACGGCGCTTTGCCCAATGGGCCAGTCGCTTGACCTTGGATAATTCCAGTGAGTGGCAGAGTGCGACGGTCCATGCAGAAAACTATCTGCCGGTTCCGATCGAAGTGAACCTCTATTGCGGAAGCTATGTGGCGCGGCACAACTTCCAGCCGGGCGAGCGTCGAGACTTTACAATTCCGCTGAGCGGGACTAATCGGGTCCTCCACATCGGGTCCGAAACACGAGTTCCTCGTGAAGTCGGAGGTGGTCCGGATGCTAGGGCTCTTGGCGTGATGGTGGAGGCGATTTCTTACAATGGAGCTTAGCCAAGCTCGAGACGAGAACAAAGCCGGATCGGTGCCGCGCTTCTCTGTCGTCATCTGCACTGATGGACGCGCCGACGCCTTACGCAACACCCTGGATTGCCTTCGTTACATCGACTACCCCTCGTTTGAGGTCTGTGTGGTCCACGGGCCGACACAGGATGGCACCGACGTTGTTCTGGGTGGTTATCGCGGTGCGATAAAGGTCGCGGCCAATCCGGAACGGAACCTGTCGATATCGCGGAATATCGGTATCGCCATGGCGTCGGGCGACATCGTCGCATTCATCGACGACGATGGGCTTGCCGAACCTGAATGGCTGCGGGATTTGGAAGTCGCCTTCCGCGACGCTCCGGTCGGCGGGGCCGGAGGGGTCGTCTACGACCATACGGGAGCCTCTCCGCAATATCTCTATTCGAGCGCCGATCGTTTGGCTCGTGCCGACTGGGCACGTGCGACGCCGGCCGATGACTACAACTTTCCTCTCTCCTACAACTTCCCGTATGTTCAGGGCACCAATAGTGCCTTTCGTCGCTCCGTTCTGCTGGAGCTCGGCGGCTTCGACGAAGAGTACGAGTTTTATCTAGACGAAACCGATCTGTGCTGTCGCTTGGTCGATGCGGGCTGGAAAGTTGCGCAACTGCCCGCGGCTCTCGTCCACCACAAGTTCCTCCCCAGCGCGATCCGCAACGAACACCGAGTGACCCGACATCGCTTTGCGGTGATCAAGAACAAGATATATTTTTCACTGATCAACAATCATGGCCATCACAGTGTTGATCGGGCCGTCCGAGACGCGTCGGCTTTCATTGACGAGCATGCGCGGGATATTGCCTGGCATATCGAACGGGGAACTCTCAGCGAGGAGGATCTGAAGAGTTTCCACCGGGATTGCGAGCGCGCATGGACGGTAGGCCTGTCCCGCGGTCTGAGCGGCCAGCGCCGGCTGCTGCGCCATGAGACGCTCAGCCGCTATGCCGCAGGCTATCTCGAATTTCCCCGTCCCAACCCCGAGGGCGGGCGGCGCACCTATTGCTTTCTCAGTCAGGAGTATCCGCCCGGGCGTACAGGCGGGATCGGCCGATATGTCCATCAAGCGGCCCGAAGCATCGCGGCATTCGGACATCATGTCCATGTGCTGACTCGCGGGGAAGGCCATGACCGCGTGGATTTCGAGAACGGGGTCTGGGTCCACAGGCTGCTGGCACGCCCGGAACAGGCCCAGGCTTTGCCTGCCGGCCTCGACGTTCCTGCGCCTGTTTGGGTCGCCTCCTCGACGATGACCCAGGCGGTTGCGGCGATCGACGAAAAGCGGCCGGTCACTGCCATCGTCGCCCCCACCTGGGACTGCGAATCAATCGGTCCGCTCACGGACGGTCGGCTTCCCGTCTGCACCAGTTTACACACGATGTTGCGTTCCTGGCTGGATAGTCATCGAGAGTTTGCCGACGACGCCACCTATATGCGTGAATTCGGCACGCCGATGCTGGCATTGGAGCGTCATGTCCTGCAGCACTCCGATCGCATCCTCGCGAACAGCGAAGCCATCGTCCGCCAGATTCAGGAGAGCTATGGCCTGACGTTCGAGCCGGACCGCCTGTCCCTGGTCCCTCACGGTCTGGAGGACTGGAGCGATCTTCCCGCCGAATGCCCGCCGGATCTGGCCCCCGGGTCGTTGCGGATGCTGTTTGTCGGCCGCCTGGAAGCCCGCAAGGGAATCGACGTGCTGTTCGACGTGGCGAGATCCCTCCTGCCGAAATATCCGCACCTTCATCTCGACGTCGTCGGCAACGACAGCATTCAGGGGCCGAATGGCACGACTTGGCGGGCCTCTTTCGAAGCCGATTTCAGCATCGACCAGATCCGGGATCGCGTTGTGTTCCACGGCGAGGTCAATGACGAGCGGTTGCGAGGCTTCTACCGAAGCTGTGATTTGCTGGTTACGCCCTCGCGGTTCGAATCCTTCGGCCTGATGCTTATCGAGGGCATGATGTTCGGCAAGCCCGTCATCGGCTGCCGCGCCGGCGGAATGGTCGAGGTCGTGGAGGACGGTGTCAGTGGCCTGCTGGCCGAGCCGGGTGACCGGACGTCTTTGGCTGAGTGCGTGGAGCGATTGGTAACGGACAAGACATTGCGAGAGCGCCTGGGAACAGCGGCCCGGGCCCGGTATGAGAATCTCTTTACGGCAGAGCGGATGGCCCGAGGCATCATCGACTGTCTGGATCGCGCGGCCATCGCCCATACTCGAAGACCCGCGCGTGAGACCGGGCCGGCGGCGATGGCACGGACATGATCTCCGGCTCCGCTTCTCCGGCGGACGGTCGCATCCCCGACATCCCGCTGCGTGTCGCCGTCATATGTCCGATCGTCGTCCAGCACGACGCGATCTCCGCCGCCGCGGTGGATACATACCGCGCCTTGGCAAATGATCCGCGCTTCGATGTCGTTCTGTTGACGTGGTGCAATGATTTCCCGGAGATCAAGGCGCGTATCGTGCAGGGCGGGGTCGCGGACATGCTGCTCGACCCAGCATTCCTCCGCGCTGATATGCTCGTCTATCACTTCGGCATCTATGCCGAACTGATCGATGCCTTGCTGGTGGGCAACGGTCATGCGATCCAGGCCGTCTACTTTCACAACATTACCCCCGCCGCGATCGTCCCGGCGGCAGATCGGCCGGTTATCGAGCGATCCTTCCGGCAGATGTCGAATCTTGCACATGCCGACGAGGTGTGGCCGGTCAGCCCCGTCAATGCGCAGGAACTGATTGATCGGGACTTCGATCAATCGCGCCTTCACATCATCCCATTGTCGGTCGAAGGGCCGCGACTGCTGGATCTGGAAGGCAAGCCAGCGAAACCCATAGAGATTCTCTTTGTTGGACGCTTGGTGCCATCCAAAGGCGTGCTCGACCTGGTCAGGGGAATGGCACGCATCCGGCAGCGGCTTCGCGTGCCCGTGCGTATCCGGATCGTCGGGAACGAGCGTTTCTCCGACCGGGCCTATATCGCCGCCGTCCGGGCGGAGATCGCAGCGCTCGAAGGCGATCTGTCGGTCGAGCTGCTCGGGACCGTCGATGACCAGCGCCTGCATGACCTCTATCTGTCGTCGCATGTCTTCGCCATCCCCTCGTATCACGAAGGCTTCTGCAAGACTGTCGTGGAGGCTCTCAGGGCCGGCTGCATTCCCGTTGGGTACGCGGCCCATAACTTGCCCAATGTCGTCGGTGGCTTGGGGCGATTGACGGCCGCGGGCGACATCGACGCACTCGGCGAAGCGATGCTCGATGTTGTGAACGGAACAGCAGCGGCCCTGGATGCGCCTGAGCAGCCGCACCTACATCTCGACCGTGGGCGCATGTCGCTCCGGGAATTCGACCGCGAAGCCAAGCGACACGTCGATGCCTTCACTTTTCGTCGATTTGCGGAGACGACGTGCGAGCGGATTCTTGCTTTGTGCCAGGGGCGTCGGCGGCGGGCCCTAAAGCCGGCGGCATCGTCTCTCATCATCGAATCCGCGTCGTAAGCCATTGCGATCGTCACTAGCCGCGGTGGTGACGCCGGATGAGCACAAGCTCGGCTCTCCCAGGCCGCGTTGGCGAAGCCGAGGTCGGGCTGGAATGAACATCCATCATTCGGCAGTTGACCGATTCAGTCCGGACAGACATCCAGAAGTGGCCGTTCTCGTCTTCCACCCTCGGGAGTCCCCATGAAAGGCATCATCCTCGCCGGCGGCAGCGGCACCCGGCTGCACCCGCTGACGCTCGCCACCTCCAAGCAGCTGATGCCGGTCTATGACAAGCCGATGGTCTACTACCCGCTCAGCGTGCTGATGCTGGCCGGGATCCGGGAGGTGCTGGTCATCTCCACCCCGCACGACATGCCGCAGTTCCAGCGGCTGCTCGGCGACGGCTCGCAATGGGGCATGACCATCGAGTATGCGGTGCAGCCCAGCCCGGACGGGCTGGCCCAGGCCTACATCATCGGCGCCGATTTCGTCGCCGGCGGCCCCTCGGCGCTGATCCTCGGCGACAACATCTATCACGGCCATGGCCTGCCGGAACTTCTGGCCTCGGCCGCCGGCCGGCCCTCCGGCGCTTCGGTCTTCGCCTATCATGTCGACGATCCGGAACGCTATGGCGTGGTCAATTTCGGCGCCGACGGCCGGGCCGCGGCGATCGAGGAGAAGCCGCGCAACCCGACCTCCAACTGGGCGGTCACCGGCCTCTACTTCTACGACGCGGAGGTGGTCGACATCGCCGCGAACCTGAAGCCCTCGGCCCGCGGCGAGCTCGAGATCACCGACGTCAACCGCGCCTATCTCGAGCGCGGCCGGCTCCATGTCGAGAAGATGGGCCGCGGCTTCGCCTGGTTCGACATGGGCACGCATGACAGCCTGCTCGAGGCCGCGAGCTACGTGCAGACGCTGGAGCGGCGCCAGGGCCTGCGCGTCGCCTGCCCGGAGGAGATCGCCTATCTCCAGGGCTTCATCGACCGGGAGCAACTCGTCGCCCAGGGCCGCAAGCTGGAGAAGAGCGGCTACGGCAAGTACCTGCTCAAGGTCGCCGAGATCGAGGAGCCCGGGGAGCTCGCGCGCGGCCGGTCCAAGGCCTGACGCCGCGCGCCCTCACGCCCCCATCAGCGCCGCCGTGACCAGGGCGGCGAGGTAGAGGCCGATCCCGAACACCGCATGGGTCATCAGGCTGCGCAGCCTCGCGGCGGTCGGGTTCGGCGTCTTCGAGGCCGCGATGCCGATGCCCAGTCCCGGCTGCATCAGCAGGAACGGCGCGGCCACCGTGACGAGGCCGAAGGCCAGCGCCGGCGGCAGGGTCGGGTCGCGCGCCCAGCCCAGGCCGGAGATCGCCAGCAGCAGCGCCGCGAACACGATCCCGGTGCCGTAATGGACGATCCAGCCGAGGGCGCGCTCGCCCGCGACCGGCGCCGCCTTGCCGATGCCGTCATGCACGAAGCGGCCGCGCGGGAAATGCCCGACCCAGCGGCCGACCATGGCCCAGTCGAGCCCCCGCACGCCCGTCAGCCGCGCCAGCAGCGCCGTCCACAGATCGGCAACGACCGTGGCGCCGGCCCCGATCGCGACCGCGCGCAGCCCGAATTCCAGCCCTTCATCCATCCGTCGTCCCTTCCGCATCGGAATCATTCAATGAATTGCTTGATTGATGAAGCGATGCTAGCCTCCTGTCAATGACCGACGCCCAGACCTTGATCTTCACCGAGCTGGCGGAGCTCGCCCGCACCCTCGGCCACGCCCACCGGCTGATGCTCCTGGAGCAGATCGGCCAGGGCGAGCGGCCGGTGGAGCGCCTGGCCGAGCTCTCCGGCCTTTCCGTCGCCAACGCCTCACAGCATCTGCAGCATCTGCGGCGCGCCGGGCTGGTCGAAACGCGGCGGGACGGCAAGCGGGTGCTGTACCGGCTGGGCGGCGGCCCAATCGTGCCGCTGCTCGCCGCCCTACGCCAGCAGGCCGAGCATCGGCGGGCGGAGATCCGCGACGTGCTCGCCGACAGTCTCGGCCGGCCGGAACGGCTGGAGGGCATCTCTCGCGAGGAGCTGCTGGAGCGGCTGCGCGAGGGCGGGGTGACGCTGCTCGACGTCAGGCCGGGGGAGGAGTTCGCGCTGGGCCACCTGCCCGGCGCCGTGAACATCCCGGTCGAGACGCTGGAGCGCCGCCTGGCCGAGCTGCCGACGGGACGGGAGATCGTCGCCTATTGTCGCGGCCCCTACTGCGTCCTCTCGGTCGAGGCGGTCGCCGCCCTGCGCGCCCGCGGCCTGAAGGCGCGGCGGCTGCGCGACGGTTTCCTCGACTGGAAGGCGGCGGGGCTGGAGGTGGAGACGGCGGGATAAAGGCCGGCGGCTCAGCCGGATTCGTCGATACGCGTCTCCGAGCGGTGCACCGACAGCCGCTCCGACAGCCGGGCGGTCACCTCGCGCATCAGGCCGGGCGTCCCGCGGTCGAGCCCGTAGACGAAGCCCGGGAAATCGAGCGGCTTCTGCAGCGCCCAGATCGCCTCGTGCTGGTCCGGCGGCAGGATCCGGGCCGGGTCGCCGACCGCGACCCAGCCGATCGGCACGGTTGCGCCCGCCTCCAGCCGGCTGCGCAGATGGACGGTGCCGTTGACCCGGATCTCCGCGCCGTCGCCCACAACCGCGCCATGGAACACGGCGGCCCCGGTGGCGATGAAGACCTCGTCGCCGATCTCGGCGCCGACGACATGGCTGTTCGGCCCGACCAGGCAATGGTCGCCGATCGTGCAGGGATGCCGCGCCGTGGCGCGGATGACCGCGTTCTCCATCACGATGCCCTTGCGGCCGATCCGGATCGACCCGCCGGCCTCTGCCACCAGCCGGGCGCCGTGCAGGATCCGCGCGCCCGGCCCGATGGTCACGTCGCCGCAGGCCGTGGCGTCCGGTGCGACCCAGGCCTCGGGGTCGATCGTCGGCTTGTGCTCCCCGTAGCGGATGATCATCCCCGTGCCTCCTCGTTGCTGCCGGCCCCGGCCAGTATGCCGTCGAGGCCGCGCTCAGGCCTCCTTGCCCTTGTGGTAGGCGTCGGCCTTGATGATCTCCACGCCACGCCAGCCCCAGTAGACGCGGTGCTGGCGGATCAGCCCGTCCTCGATCTCCATCACCTCGAAGAAATCCATCTGCTCGCCGTCGGGCGTGGCCCGCGGATATTCCCACACCAGCGTCCGGCCGTCGGTGAAGTAACCGCGGCGGTGGAAGCTGCGCCGGTCGGGCTTCCGCGGCGCGGCCTTGTCCAGCAGCGCCTTGATCCGGTCGCGCCCGCGCAGCACCCCGTCCGGGCGGCCCAGCAGATGGGCGACCAGCGGGCTCTCCAGCACGGCGTCGGGGGCGTAGAGGGCGATCATCGCCTCGAGGTCGTCCTCGGACCAGGCGCGGTCCCACTCGCGGTAGACATGCTCCAGCATCTGCCCGAGCTCGTCCGGGAGGGATGTGCGGCTCAGATTCTCGCTCACCGTTGTCTCCTCGGTTCCGGGCCCCTTCCACCCGGGACAACGGCGGCCGCGAAAACGGCGTTCCGCGCGGCAGCGCACCCAAGTGCCGATGCGGCCGGTGCCAGCCGAGATGGGGCTGAGGGCGAATTCAGGTTCATGAATTTCGACAAATTATTCGTGAGGCTTTCGGCCAGTATTTTTGTCGTAAAGTTGATGTTGACAATTCCCGGAAATTTTCCGCTCTTGTCGTGTCGCCTCGATGAAATTGGAGATGGCGACGGCCATGACGTATTTCCGCTATATCGGCTCCGGCCCCTATTGCTACGCGAATTCCTTCGCGATGATGTTCGGCGACCGCACGCCCTCGACCGCGGTGATCGAATTCGCCACCGGCAGCCCCTTCGGCATGCAGCTGGTCGGCGGCACCCTGCCGTTCTTCGACCCCTATGGCTGGACGCCGGAAGCCGGGTTCGACGGTGTCCTGGACGCTCTGGGCTGGACCTCCTCGCTGCACCGCGGCGGCACGGCGGGGCAGGCGCTGGCCGCCCTCGCGGCGGCGCTGGCGGACGGACCCGTCTGGGTCGGCCCGGTGGAGATGGGACATCTGCGCCACCAGCCGGAGATGACCGGGCCGATCGGCGCCGACCATTACGTCGTCGTGCTCGGCCTGGAGGAGAGGCGGGTGCTGATGCACGACCCGCAGGGCCATCCCTATGCCACGCTGCCGGTCGACGACTTTCTCGCCGCTTGGCGGGCCGAGACGGTCGACTACGCCACACCCTTCACCTTCCGCACCGGGTTCCGGCAGCTGCGGGCGGTGGCGGAGGAGGAGGCGGTCCGGGCCTCGCTCCCCGCCGCGATCCGCTGGCTTTCGATGGCGGAGGGCCGCCATCTGCCCGCCGGCACCCTCGGCAACGGCGCGGCGGCGGAGCGCCTGGCCGAGCTGATCGAGGCCGGCGGCGATCCCGGGCTGCGCGAACACCTGATCCAGTTCGCCGTCCGGGTGGGCGCCCGCCGCGCGGCCGACGCCGCGACCTGCCTGGCTCGGATCGGGCGAGGGGAGGCGGCGCGGATCATGGACCGCCAGGCCCGTCTGATCGGCGCGCTGCAGCACCCGCTGGTGGTCGGCGACGCCGCCGCGGTCGCCGGCCTGCTGCGTCGCCTGGGGCCGAGCTACGCCGAGCTGTCGGCCGCGCTGGAGGCGGGTTGACGCCGTGGCCACGCCGGTGTCCGGTCGGCGCATGCTCCGACTCGTCGCCCGTCGCTTCGGCCCGCCCGCCGAGGTCCTGTCCGTCGAAACCGCGCCGCGCCCGCAGCCGGGGCCGGCCGGCGCGGTGGTGCGGATGCTGGCCAGCGCCATCAACCCTTCCGACCTGTTGACGATCCGCGGCGCCTATCCCCAGCGCACGCCGCTGCCTTTCGTCCCCGGCTTCGAAGGCGTCGGCGTGGTCGAGGCGCTGGGGCCCGCGACGACGGGCCTCGGCGTCGGGCAGCGGGTGCTGCCGCTCGGCTCGGCCGGCGGGTGGCAGGGGCTCAAGGCGCTGCCGGCCGAATGGTGCGTGCCGGTGCCGGAGGACCTGACCGACGATCAGGCCGCCACCGCCTATGTCAACCCGCTGACCGCGCGGCTGATGCTGCGCGCCCTGGCGCCGACGCCCGGGGCGCTGATCGGGATCAACGCCGCCGGCTCCGCCATCGGCCGCATGCTGCTCAGGATGCTGCGCGCGGCCGGTGCCCGGCCGGTGGCGATCCTCCGCTCCGCCGCCTCCGTGGCCGCGCTGGAGGAAGAACCTGCCGCAGAGGTGGTGGTCGAGGGCTTTCCGCTGCCGCGTCTCGACGGCGGCTTCGACGCGGTCGGCGGCGCGGCCGGCGCCGCTTTGGCCGCGGCGATCCGGCCGGGCGGGACCATGATTCATTACGGCCTGCTCTCCGGCGTGCCGCTGCCGCCGGAGCTGGGCCGGCGGGACGGAGTGGCGGTGCGGCCCTTCTGGCTGCGCAGCTGGGTCCATGCGGCCCCTCGCGCGGCGCTGCGCGAGACCATGGCCGAGGTGTTCGGCGACATCCGCTCCGGCCTCGCCACCACCGCCGTGGCGGCCCACTACCCGATCATCGACTTCGCCGCCGCGCTGGCGCATGACGCCCTTCCAGGCCGCGGCGGCAAGGTGCTGCTGGTGCCGGGTTAGGCCGCCGCCCGGCCCAGGAAGGCGAAGAGACCGGACGCCAGCACGAGGCCGATGCCGGCGAGCGCGACGCCGTCGGGGATCTCCGCGAAGAACACCGCGCCGATCACCACCGCCCAGACGATCTGGCTGTACTGCGCAGGCCCGACGCGGTGCGCCGGGGCGAAGCGGGTCGCCTGGATCAGCCCGATCTGGGCGGCCGCCGCCAGCAGGCCGGCCAGAGCCAGGAACCCGAACTCGATCGGCTCCGGCCAGCGGAAATCCAGCAGCATCAAGGGACCGGTCACGAGCTTACCGGTCAGGATCGGATAGGCGAGGAGCGTCACCCGGCTCTCGACCGGCGCGATCACCCGCAGCACCAGCACGGTCGCCGCCATCGCCAGCGCCGTTCCCAGGGCGGCCAGATGGGCCGGATGCAGCTCCTGGAAGCCGGGGCGGACGACCAGGAGGACACCGCCGAAGCCGAGGGCGATGGCGGCCAGGCGCTGCCAAGCCACCCTTTCCTTCAGGATGAGGGCGGAGAGGATCGTCACGAAGGACGGCGCCAGGAAAATGATGGCATAGGCCTCGGCGAAGGGGAGGTTGGTGAACGCGACCATGCCCAGCAGTCCGGCGCAGATGCCGCTGGCCACGCGCACGGCAACCAGCCCCGGGCGCTTCGGCCGGAAGGCTTCGCGCCAGGGCTCGCCCGGCCTGCGGATGAACGGCAGCATGGCCAGGGCGAAGACGCCGACGAAGAAGCCGATCTCGAACACCGAGAGGCGGCCCGACAGCGCCTTCACATTGGCGTCGCCGAAGGTGAACAGGGCATAGGCGAGGAAGCCCAGCGCCACGCCCTTGGCCATTCCCGCGGCCGTCCTGGCGCGCCCGGTCGCCTGCTCCGCCATCGGGCCGTCGATCAGGCGCCGGGCGCGACCGGCACCAGCCCGTAGCGCAACATGACCTGCTTCATCCGCGCCGGGTCAGGCGCGCCGGCGGCGACCAGGGCGGCGACCTCGCGGAAATAGGCGGGGCCTAGCACGCCGGGCGTCAGCACCGACAGGCAGGTCGCCGGCGCCTGTGTGTCGTTGCGGAAGCCGTGCACGACGCCGCGCCGGATGAAGACGGAGTCCCCTGGCCCGACCGGCACATCGCGGCCGTCGACCTGGAAGGTCAGGGTGCCGGCGAGGCCATAGGCGACCTCGTCCCAGCTCTCGTGATAGTGCGGCACCGGCATCCGGGCGTTCGGCTGAACCGTCATCCGGAACATGTCGAGGCTGCCGGCCGTGCTCTCCTTGTCGTGCAGGAACTCCAGCAGCAGCCCGCCGATCCTGATCGTCTCCGCCATGCTGTCCTCCCGTGGGCCGTCTCCGCGCCCGTCGGCCTTCCGGACAGGGTGAGCGATCCCACCGGCGTCGGCAATGGGCGCGCCGAGCCGGGTCCTCTGTGTGCCGGCCTGACGGCGCAACCGTAGACGGGCTCTCGATCCGAAACCCGCCAGCCGCAGGTGGAGATGGCGTGAGAGCAAGGTCATCTCGCCGGGCGGCCTAAAATTTAGGCAGAGACTGCCCGCTTTGCGGGCGGCCGCCGACCTCGACGCCGTTCAGTCCTGGCTCAAGGCGATGCGGAGGAGACGCTCCTTCATGCATTCCAGAGCGCCGATCACGGCGTATCCGGAGACCGGGCCCGCGTAGGAATAGCCAACGACCCGATCCTTGTGCAGATAGGCGCCGGCCAGCCCGACGATCTCGCCGGCCTTTGCCGCCTCGAGCAGCCGCTCCAGCTCCTCCACGACCGTTGGATTCGCCGCGGGCGTCTCCTCCACAGCCGGGGGGACATAGGCGCCGCGCAGACCGACCACGTTGTCCGACATTGACCTTCCCTCGTCGCCAACACGGCCGAGACGATGCAAAGGCCATGCCAGAGGCCGGCTCCGATGAAGTTGGAAAGGCGGGCGCCCCGAAGGGCGCCCGCCGACCACGCTTAGAGCTCGGTGGCCGAGCGTCGGCCGGAGGAACTGGTCCTGCTGCCCGTGCTCGTGCCGGTCTGGCTGCCGGTCGTCCCCTGACCGGAGATGGTCTGGCTGCCGCCCTGCTCCTCCTTCTTGACCCGCAGGTTGTTCTGGACATGGCCGACCCCGGACACCTGCTCGGCGCAATCCTCGGCGCGCCGGCGCTGGTCACGGCTGTTGACCGTGCCGGTGAGCGTCACCTCCGCGTTGGAGACCGTGATCTCGATCTCGGACGCGTCGACGGCGGGATCGTCGGTCAGCCTGTCGCAGACATCCTCGCGGATGCGCTCGTCGGACCGGGTGTAGCCGCGCGGCCCTCGACCGCGAAATCCTTCCATGCCGCGGCCGAAGCCCTCGCCCGTGGTGCCATAGCCGGTTTCGCCACGCATCCAGTCCCCGCCCTGGGTCCACTGGCCGCCATAGCCGCGGCCGCCATAGCCTTCCTGCCCGGCCCAGTTCCGGCCGTAGCCGCCTTCGCCCCAGCTCTGACCGCCATAGCCCTGGCCGGACCAGCGGGGGCGATCTTCCTGGCCCTCCCAGCCCCGGCCGCGATAGCCGTAGTCGCTCTCCCGGTAGCCCGGGCCAGAGGGCTCGCGGCCGGGACCGCCCATATATCCGCCCTCGCGCATCTCCTCGCCGCGGCCATAATAGTCTTCGCCGCGCCCGTAATCGCGACCGCGGCCGTACTGCCCGTATTCACCCTCGTCCTCGGAGCGGCCGCTGCGATAGCCCTCGTCGCGCCGTTCCCGGCGCCGCCAGTCCTCGCGCTCGCGCTCCTGATATCTGCGCCTCTCGTTGGCCATCTCAAGTCTCCCTTTTGCCGCCGACGTTCTGTCGGCTTTGAGGAGAAAATCTGCCGGATTATCGGCCGGTTCCGGGTTCGGTTCGCAGCGACGCAGAAAGAATTTATCTGTCCGGCCGCCCCTCGATGAGGCCTGCGTCCGGCCGGGTGCTCAGGTCCGCTCACGGCGCATTTCCGTCGCGGGCTCCGCTTGGCCGTCCCGGCGCTGCGGCGGTATCCTGCCGAGGCCGAGGCAGCCGGAGGATCCCGCCATGCCCGAGGACCGCAAGGCCCGTGCGATCGGATTCAACCACGTCGCGCTCGAGGTCGGCGACATCGACGAGGCGCTGACCTTTTACGGCCAGTTGTTCGACTTCACCCTGCGCGGTCGCTCCGAAGGCATGGCCTTCATCGACCTGGGCGACCAGTTCCTGGCGCTGCAGCAGGGCCGCCGCCAGGGGCCTGACGATGGCCGCCACTTCGGGCTGGTGGTGGACGACAAGGACGCGGTGCGAAGGGCGCTGGCCGAGGCCGGGGTAAAGGTGCTGCCCGGCCCGTTCCTCGACTTCCTCGACCCCTGGGGCAACCGGATCGAGATCGTCGGCTACGGCAACATCCAGTTCACCAAGGCCCCGCATGTGCTGCGCGGCATGGGCCTGTCCCATCTCGGCAAGACCGAACAGGCGATCAAGGAGCTGACGGAGAAGGGGATGGGGCCGGGGTGAGTGTGTCCCAGTGATTTTGAGACGCGGCCGGGCTGAAGCGGCTGGAGAGAGATGCTACGATCTCCGCCGTACAGGACGCACGGATTTCAATAGGCGTATTCCATGGCCCCTCCATCTCTATGCCGCGATATTTCTCGTCGTGACTGCTTCAGTGCATTGGCTTCCCGGCTCGGAAGATCCTCAGTTCTGGCTCCCGATGTGGGCCATCTGTCTTACGCTCGTTCTCGGGCTCGTGCTGCGCCGGCTGTGGGTGCTGCATGTGCTGCAGGGCATCGCGATCTTCTCTAGTGTCGCCTGGACGGCGACGGTCGTCGCGATCGCTTGGAAGGGCTGGCCGTATTCCGATCTGTTGTCTTCGATCGTGTCCCTCATCCCTGGGCTCGCCGCGATCGCGTTCTCGTGGGGGATGTTCCTGTTGGTCAGACAGTCCTTCCGCCGCTTGTCGCAGGCCGGTGTACCGCAATCGAACGCATAGTCCGATAGACGAGCGAGTCTCCTCCTGGTCGCCGCCTCATACCGACGACCCCATGATCGGACTCTCCTGCGAAGGAACCGTCATTGCGAGGAGGCGAAGCCGATGAAGCAATCCATGCCTCCGCTCTTGCGGCCCTGGATTGCTTCGCTGCGCTCGCAATGACGACCCCTTCATAGGCTCACCGGTATCATTCGCCGACGCCGATCCACTTCCTCTCCGCCGCCGACCGGCCGATCGCTTCGCTCACCCGTTCCAGCGCCGCGGCGGCGGCGAAGTCCGGATAGGCCGCCGGGCCGCTGGCGATGGCGTCGAGCAGCTGCGCCACCTCGATCACCTTGAGGTCGTTGAAGCCGAGGCCGTGGCCGGCGGCGGGGCTGAAGGCGCCGTAATGCGGGTGGGCCGGGCCGGTCAGCACGGTGCGGAAGCCGTTGCGGTCGCCCGGCGCGGCGCTGGGCTGGTAGAGTTGCAGCTCGTTCATCCGCTCCTGGTCGAACAGGATCGCGCCCTCGGTGCCGAACACCTCGAAGGCCAAGTGGTTCTTGCGGCCCCAGGCGACGCGGCTGGTCGCCACCGTGCCGATGGTGCCGTCGGCGAAGCGCAGCAGGGCGTGGGTCTGGTCCTCGTTCTCCACCTTCGCCGTCTCCGCCGTCACCGCGGCGGCGCCGTCGCGGCGCTCGCGGCCCTCGCCGGCGGCGGGCAGGGGACGCTCGGCGATCACCGTCCGCTGGTCGGCCGAGACCTCGGCGATCGGGCCGATCAGGGACAGCGCCACGCTGAGGATATGCGAGCCGATGTCGCCCAGCGCGCCGCTGCCCGCCTGGTCGCGCCGGCAGCGCCAGGACATCGGCACGGCCGGATCGGCCATGTAGTCCTCGTCGCTGACGCCGCGGAAATAGGTGACGCGGCCGATGGCGCCGTCGCGGATCAGCTGCGCGGCGAAGGAGACGGCCGGGCTGCGCAGGTAGTTGTAGCCGACCATGGTGACGGTACCGGCCCTGGCGGCGGCCGCCGCCATCTCCGCCGCATCGGCGGCGGTCAGGGCCAGCGGCTTTTCGCAATAGACGTGCTTGCCGGCCTCCAGCGCTGCCAGCGCCATCGGCTTGTGCAGCAGGTTGGGGGAGGTGACGGCGACCAGGTCGACCTTCGGGTCGGAGACGAGGTCGCGCCAGTCATCGGTGGCGCGGGCGAAGCCGAAGCGCTCGGCGGCGCGCCGAGCCGCGCCGGCGTCGATGTCGGCCACGGCCTCGAGCCGCACGCCGAGCCGGGTGCGGAACACCGCGGGCGCGGCCCGGAAGGCCAAAGCATGGCATTCGCCCATGAAGCCGGTGCCGATCAGCCCGACGCCGATGCTGGTGGTCATCTGATGGTCCTCGACCAAGTCAGTCCCCCCTCCCCGCGGGAGGGGACAGGGGGAGGGGGTGTCGATGCAGGGAGCTGGTCCGGGCCGGAGCGGGTGGCTCGAACCCCTTCCCCCTAACCCCCTCCCGCGAGGGGAGGGGGTAGTAGATGGGTCTACGCCGCCGCGTCGCTGCGTTCGAACTCGGCCAGCTCGGCGGTCAGGCTGGCCAGCTCCTGGCCGCCGGCCATCATCTCCAGCACCTGCTCGCGGCTGATCTCGCTCTTGGCGAAGGTGCCCAGGCAGCGGCCGCGGTTCAGCAAGGTGAAGGTGTCGGCCACCGGATAGGCGTGGTGCACGTTATGGGTGATGAAGATCACCCCCAGCCCGCGCGCCCGTGCCTGCACGATGTAGCGCAGCACCACCGAGGCCTGCTTGACGCCGAGGGCCGAGGTCGGCTCGTCCAGGATCAGCACCTTGGCGCCGAAATGCACGGCCCGGGCGATGGCGACGCATTGCCGCTCGCCGCCCGACAGGGTGCCGACCGCCTGGCCGGGGTCGCGCACATCGATGCCGATCTCGCGCATCGCCGCGCGCGCCACCGCGTTCGCCTTGTCCATGTCGATGCGCCGGGTCGGGCCCCAGCCCACCGTCGGCTCGCGGCCCATGAAGAAGTTCCGGGTGATGCTCATCAGCGGCACCATCGCCAGGTCCTGGTAGACCGTGGCGATGCCGTGGTCGAGCGCGTGGCGCGGCGAGGTGAAGCGCACCTCGCGGCCCTCGACCAGCATCTGCCCTTCGCTCGGCTGGTGCACGCCGGCCAGGGTCTTGATCAGGGTCGACTTGCCGGCGCCGTTGTCGCCGAGCAGGGCCAGCACCTCGCCGGCGCGGACCGAGATGGTGATGTCCTTCAGCGCCACCACCGAGCCGAAATACTTGGAGACGCCCTGCAGCTCGACGAGGGGGATGGATGCAGCGTTCACGACCGGCCTCCCGTCACCTTGCGGCGGATGTAGTTGTTCACCATCACGGCCAAGAGCAGCATCACCCCGAGGAAGACCTTAAACCAGTCGGTGTTCACGCCGGAGTAGAAGATGCCCATCTGCACCACGCCGAAGATCAGCGCGCCGAAGGCGGCGCCGATCACCGAGCCGTAGCCGCCGGTCAGCAGCGTGCCGCCGATCACCGCGGCGATGATGGCCTCGAACTCCTTCAGCAGGCCGCGGTCGGCGGCGGCGGAGCCGAACTCCATCACCTGGCAGGCGGCGAAGACGGTGGAGCAGAAGGCGGTGCCCATGAACAGCAGCACCTTCACCCGGCCGACCGGCACGCCCATGTTGCGGGCCGCCGTGTTGTCGCCGCCGACGGCGAAGATCCAGTTGCCGAAGCGGGTGCGCAGCAGGATCCAGGCGCCGATCGCGGTCAGCGCCACCCACCACACCACCAGGACGGGCAGGCCGGGCACCACCGGGGTGCCGTCCGGGAAGGTCGCGATCCACCCCAGGCTGCCGGCCCAGCGATAGAGCCCGTCCAGGACGGTGCCGTAGAACAGCGGCGCCAGCCAGTCGGATGCCGCCGGGTCCTTCAGCCCGCCGACGATGGTGCGGTTGGTGAACAGGATCGACAGCGCGATGGTCATGCCGCGCAGGATGAACAGGAAGGCCAGGCTGACGATGAAGCTGGGCAGGCCGGTGCGCACCACCAGCCAGCCGTTCAACGCGCCGATGGCGAGGGCGCCGGCGAAGGCGAAGGCCAGCGACAGCCAGACCGGCCAGCCGAAGAACACGGTCGGGATCGCGATCATCATCCCGGCGAAGCCGATCATCGAGCCGATCGACAGGTCGAACTCGCCGGCGATCATCAGGAGGCTGGCGCCCACCGCGAGGATGCCCAGCTGGGCCGAGACCACCAGCCAGTTCGAGACGCCGTCGGCGCTGAACATGCCGGAACCGCCGGCGGCGATGGCGAAGAAGACGAAGACCAGCACGGTGCCGGCCATGGCGCCGAGCTCGGGGCGGGAGAGCAGGCGTGAGGCGAGGGAGACGGAGCGCAGCCGCTCGTCGCCCGCCGGACGCGGGGCGGGGGCCCGGCCCTGCGGCATCCTGGTGTCTGTCTGGAGGGTGGTCATGGCGTCTTCCGGGCTTGTGGGCGGGAAGAGGGGAGGCGGGTCTGGGGTGCCGATTTTTGGATTGCCTCTCCCGCGTGGCGGGAGAGGTCGGGCGTCCGCAGGACGACCGGATGAGGGCTGGCACCGGCCTCGACAAAGGGCCCTCACCCGGAGCCGCTTCGCGTCTCCGACCTCTCCCGCAAGCGGGAGAGGCAGCGCTCAAAGCGGCGGCCCCGCCTCTCGGAGAGAGGCTTGCTCAGTCCTACCGGTACTCCCCGGCCAGCTTCTCGACCTGGGCGATGTTGTCCTTGGTGATGAAGCCGGGGCCGGAGTTGATGTTGTTGCTGGGGATCACGCCGTAGCGGACGTAGTTCGCCAGCAGCACCACCGGCAGGTAGCCCTGCAGATAGGGCTGCTGGTCGATGGCGAAGGTCACCGTGCCGTCCTTGACGCCGGCGGCGATCGCCGGGCTCAGGTCGAAGGTGGCGAAGAACACCTTGCCGGCCTGCTTATTGGCCTGCAGCACGGCGATGGTCGGCTCGGCCGAGTTGGGGCCGAGGGTCAGGATGCCGTTGGTGTCCGGGTTGGCGCGCAGATAGGCCGAGACCTTGGTCTGCACCTCGCCCGGGTCCATGCCGGAATCGATCATCTGGTTGCCCAGCGGAACGCCGAGCGCGTCGGCGAAGCCCTGGCAGCGCTCCACCGAGGCCGGGTTGGTGATGTAGTGGTTGACACACAGGAACTTGGTGACGCCCGCGGCCTTGGCCTTCTCGCCGGCGCCCTTGCCGGCGTCGTATTCCGGCTGGCCGATATGCATCAGCGCGCCGAGCTGCTTGCTCTGCTCCGCCGTGCCGGAGTTGATGGTGATGACCGGAATGCCGCGCTTCACCGCATCGGTGATCGGGCCCTTCAGCACATCGAAATCGGCGATGGTGATGATGATGCCGGCGGGCTTCGACGCGGTGGCCTGCTGCAGGATGCGGGCCATGTCGGCGAGGTCGCCGGTCGACGGGTTTTGGTAGTCCACGGTGGCGCCGACCTGCTGACCCGCGTCGCGGATCGCGGTCTTGATCGTGTTCCACCAGCTGTCGGAATCGGGCGCGTGGCTGATCAGCACGAAGCGCTCATTGGCCGCCTGCGCCGGCTGGGGCGCCGCCGCCAGGCCCAGCGCCATGGCGGCCACAATGGCCGCACCGCACAGCAATGTCCGAAGCATTCCTGGTCCTCCCTCGGTTTCGTCGCCGATTCGTCGGGCCGGGGAGGGACGGATGCCCGCCGCCCGGCGCCGGTGTCGGTCGATCACCAGAATTGAACAGGATTTTTAATCAGAAGGCAATTCAGAATTTCTGTTCTATTTCTGATCCGGCCGTTTCAGGGCTGCCGGCGCCGCGCAGGCCGGCCTCCAGGATCGCGGCGGCGCGGCCGGCCAGCACGTCCAGCCCGCCATCGCGCACCAGCTCCTCGGCCAGCTGGCCGGAGATGACCAGCAGCGCCAGGCCGTGCAGCTGGGCCCAGGCGGCCACCACCGCGGCCCGATCCGCCGCCGGCGCCAGGCGGTGCACGGCGCGGCGCAGCCCGTCATAAGCCTGCTCCGACGCCGCCCACAGCGCCGGGTCGGCCGATTTCTCCAGCGTTCCCTCGAACATCAGCCGGAACAGCCCTGGCTGCTCGCGGGCGAAGCCGAGATAGGCGCGGAACCCGGCGGCCAGCCCCGGCACGGCCGAGGCCGGGATGGACTGCATGCAGGCGGACAACGCGGCGAATCCCTCCACCGCCACCGCGGCCAGCAGCGCCTGCCTGGTCGGAAAGTGCCGGTAAGGCGCGTTGTGCGAGACGCCGACCCGGCGGGCGACGTCGCGCAGGCTCAGCGCCTCCGGCCCGGTCTCTTCCAGGATTTCGCGCGCCGCCGCCACCAGCGCCCGGCGCAGGTCGCCATGGTGATAGGGCTGCTCCGGTCCCGCCTGCTCCGATGTTGACACGGTCCACATCCATCCATATGTTGCTTCTGTCAACATCGACCGGATCGGTCCTGCTGTAAAGGCCGCAACGATGCTCTCTCTCGCCCTCGCCGCACTGTTCTGGGTGGTGCTGCACCTCGGCGTCGCCGGCCCGCTCCGCCCGGCCCTGGTGGGGCGGCTGGGGGAGATGGGGTATCGCGGCCTGTTCTCGGTGCTCAGCGCCGTCGGCCTCGTCTGGCTGATCCTGGCCTATCGCGACGCGCCCTATCAGCCGCTATGGGCCCCGGCGCCCTTCTGGATCGCGGCGGTGCTGGTGCTCCTCGGCTTCGTGCTGCTGGCCTACAGCCTCGGCCCCTCCAACCCGACCCAGGTGGGGGCGGAGCGGATGGGCAGCGCGCTGCCGGTCCAGGGCATCACCCGGATCACCCGCCATCCGATGCTCTGGGCCTTCGCGCTCTGGGCGGCGGCGCATCTGGCGGTCAACGGCCATTGGGCCGGGGTGCTGCTGTTCGGCGCCGTCCTGGTCACCGCGTTGAATGGCATGGCCTCGATCGACCGCAAGCGGGCAGCGCGGCTGGGCCCCGCCTGGGACGACTTCGCCCGCCGCACCTCGCGCCTGCCCTTCGCCGCCGTGCTGGCCGGCCGCGGCGAGCTCAAGCTCGGCGAGCTGGCGCTGTGGCGGCTCGGCCTCGGCGTCCTGCTGTTCGTCGCCGCGCTGTGGCTGCACGGTTTCTTGTGAGGGTGTAGGTTGGGTTCGCCGTCGGCGAACCCAACAATGGCTCGGGCTGCGGGATGTTGGGTTCGCGTGCGGCGAACCCAACCTACGGCGGTGAGCGTTACCCGATCACGTCGCGCAGCGCCTGCACCACCCGGTCGACGTCGCCGTCCTGCATGCCGGGGAACAGCGGCAGCGACAGGCAGCGGGCGTAGAAGGCCTTGGCGCCGGGCAGGGGCCGGCGGCCGTAGAGATCCTCGTAATAGGGCTGCCGGTTCACCGGGATGTAGTGCACCTGGGTGCCGATCCCCCTGGCGTGCAGGGTGCGCACCACCTGGCCGCGGGTCCGGCCGATCGCGGCGAAATCGATCAGCACCTCGTAGAGATGCAGCACCGGGTCGCAGCCGGGCGCCTTGGCGATCGGCCGCACCGCCGGGGCCAGGGGCGCCAGCGCGTCGTCGTAGCGTGCCGCCAGCGCCCGGCGCCGGGCCTTGAACCAGTCCAGCTTGCGCAGCTGGCTGATGCCGAGCGCCGCCTGGATGTCGGTCAGCCGGTAGTTGAAGCCGATCTCCTGCATCTCGTAGTACCAGGGGTTCACCCCGGCCTGGGCAGGGTCGACCGCCAGCTCGGTGTTGACGAAGGCGTCCGGGTCCCGGGTCATGCCGTGCGAGCGCTGCCGGGCCAGCTTCCGATGCAGCTCCGGATCGGCCGTGGTGACCATGCCGCCCTCGCCCAGCGCGATGGTCTTGACCGGGTGGAAGGAGAAGCAGGCGAGGTCGGAATGGGTGCAGGTGCCGACCTGGACCCGGCCCTCCGCCGTCTCGTACTCCGTGCCCAGCGCGTGGCAGGCGTCCTCGATCACGAAGGCGCCGTGGCGGCGGGCGATCCCGGCGATCGGCGCCAGCGCCACGGTCTGGCCGGCCAGATGCACCGGCAGCACGGCGCGGAACCGGCCCTCCGGATGGATCTGCGGGATCCGGGCGATCGCCGCCTCCAGATCCTCGGGCCGCATCAGCCCGGTCTCCGGATCGACATCGGCGAAGACAACGTCGGCGCCGACGAAGCGGGCGCAGTTGGCGGTGGCCAGGAAGGTCACCGCCGGGACCACACAGACATCGCCGGGGCCGAGCCCCAGCGCCAGCGCCGCCAGATGCAGCGCTGCGGTGCCGTTCGAGCAGGCGGCGGCGAAGGGCGCGCCGGTGGCGGCGCAGAAGGCGCGCTCGAACTCGCCGACCGTCGGGCCGGTGGTCAGGTAGTCGGCCTGCAGCGCCCGGGCGACGGCGTCGATGTCGTCCTGGTCGATGTATTGGCGGCCATAGGGCAGGAAGGTCACGGTCATCGCCTCCGAACCGCGCGGGCCTGGACAGGGCAAAAGATGGGCGGAGCGGCCGTCAGTTCGCGTGCCGCTCCAGGATCTCCAGAAGCTCGCGGTCGTCCAGCCACTCGGTGTTGTTGTCGCTGCAGTAGCTGAAGCGGTCGGCCACCGGCTTGCCGCTGCCGTCCTCGGCGAAGGAGGTGCGGGTGTACTCGCCGAATTGCGGCTCGATCACGTAGCGGTCCGGCAGCTCCACCGTCGCATGCGCGTCATCGACAGCGATCATCGCCTCGTGCAGCTTCTCGCCCGGGCGGATGCCGACTGTGCGGTGCGGCAGGTTCGGCGCCAGGGCGCGCGCCAGCTCGGTGATCTTCATGCTCGGGATCTTCGGCACGAAGATCTCGCCGCCGCGCATGATCTCGAAATTCGACAGCACGAAGTTCACGCCCTGCTGCAGCGTGATCCAGAACCGGGTCATGCGGTCGTCGGTGATCGGCAGGTACTCCGCCTTCTGTTCCAGCAGCTGGCGGAAGAACGGAACGACGCTGCCGCGCGAGCCGACGACATTGCCGTAGCGGACCACGGCGAAGCGGGTGCCGATGTCGCCCGACAGGTTGTTGGCGGCGACGAAGGTCTTGTCCGAAGCCAGCTTGGTGGCGCCGTACAGGTTGACCGGATTGCAGGCCTTGTCGGTCGAGAGGGCGATGACTTTCTTCACCCGGTTCTGCAGCGCCGCCCAGACCACGTTCTCGGCGCCCATGATGTTGGTGTGGATGCATTCCGACGGGTTGTGCTCCGCCGCCGGAACCTGCTTCAGCGCCGCTGCGTGGATGATGTAGTCGACGCCGCGGGTGGCCAGCGCCAGCCGTTCGCGGTCGCGCACGTCGCCGATGAAGAAGCGCATGCAGCCGTGCACCTCGGCCGGATAGGCGGCGCGCACGGCATTCTGCATGTCGAACTGCTTCAGCTCGTCGCGCGAGAAGATGATCAGCTTCCGCGGGCGATAGCGCTGCAGGATGGTGGAGACGAATTTGCGCCCGAAGGAGCCGGTGCCGCCCGTCACGAAAAGAACCTTGCCGTTCAGGTCGACGAGGTTGTCGTCAAAAGTGCGATACATGAATCACCAGCGCTGTTGAAAACGACGGACAGCCACATGAAAGCTTAGGGAGAATCGGCCCGGAACCGCCCCCATCCCCCCGCGCAAGAACGCTTCAGCCTATAACCGTATGCATGGTGATTTGCAACGCGGTCCGGCGGGCTGCCGGCCGACTGTATCGCTTTGGCAAGACGGCACCATTTTTTGTGCCGGATCTCCCGTTTGGCGGGTGAGATCCGGCGCGGACCGGCAGCCTGCTTGCCGCCGGCTGCGGAGTTTACAAATAGGAGATTACCAATGGTAATTTCGCGGCCGGCAACGGTTCGGCCGAGGAGTGCGGATCAGGAGATGAGCCCAGCCCCCGCGAGGAAGCTGCCGAAGGCGGAGCGGCGCGACCAGTTGCTCGACACCGCGCTCGCGATCGTGCGCGAGGAGGGGACCGATGCCCTCACCCTTGGCCATCTCGCCGAGCGCGCCGGCGTCAGCAAGCCGATCGCCTATGAGCATTTCGGCACCCGCTCGGGGCTGCTGATCGCCCTCTACGAACGCATCGACGACCGCCAGGTCGCGGCGCTGCTGCAGGCCCTCGAGCGCACGCCGCGGCGGCTCGAGGACGTCGCCCGGGTGATGAGCGACGCCTACATGGCCTGCTACCTCACGGTCGGGTCGGAGGCGCACGCCATCACCGCGGCGCTGAGCGGCGACGGGCAGATGGAAGCATTCCACCAGCGGCTGCTCGACCGCTACGTCGCCTTCTACCGGGACGCGCTGACGCCGTATTCGACTCTGCCTCCCGACGAGCTGCATCTGCGCTGCGTCGGCATCATCGGCGCGGCGGAGGCGATCTCGCGCGACATGCTGCGCGGCCGGGTGGACGAGGTCCAGGCGGCCGCCGCCCTGGCCGCGCTGATCGTCGGCGGGCTGAAGGCCTAGGCAGCAGCCTCACTCGCCGGTGCGGTCCGCCCCCAGCAGCCGGATCGAGCTGGCCTGCGGCCCCATCGGGCCTTCGCCGGTGGCCGGGGTCAGATGCACCATCATGCCGACCGCCAACTCATCGAAGCGGCCATCGACCACGGCGTTGCGCGTGAAATACAGGCTGCCGGCGTCCTTGGCCTCGACGAAGCCGTAGTTCTGCTCGGGGAACAGGCGGGTGATCGTGCCGGTCTCGCCCGCCCCCTCATGTGTCTTCACCTCGCCCTGGACGACGCTGGCGGCGTCGTCCAGCTTCCGCTCGACCACGTCGAAGCTGCGGTTGACGACGGCGGCGTGATCGCGCTGGTTGCGCCGCTCCTCCATGTCCTTGACCACGATCTTGGGCTTGCCGGGGATCTCGACCTCGACCGAGATCCCGAGCGGCGGCCTCGCGCCGCCCCGGGCGGGGCGATGGGGAGCCTCGATCACCACGCGGCAGCCGATCAGGTTGGGGTAGAGGCGGTCGAGATGGCTGACGCGGTCTTCCACGATCGCCCTCATCGCGTCCGACCCTTCGATGTTCTTGAAGGAGAGCTGCAACGGCTTCTGCATTTCGCGCCTCCATCGCGTTCGAGCCATCTGATCGCGGGCTGTCACCCTCCTGGCGAACCGCTCCGGACGGTTGCGAGTTCCAGCCTGAGGCTCAGAAGAGGTTTCCCGCTTCGGGTTCACTCCGCGGCCATATCCAGGCTGGGCATCGGGGAACCGTCGAGCGCGTTCTCATAGATCCCGAGATAGGACCTGGTCATCGCCAGGGCTGAAAAGCGTCGTTCGAACACCTGGCGGATCACGCGGTGATCGAGGGTCGGAAGACGGGGGATCGCCGCCACCGCCTCCTCCACGCTCCGGACAATGAAGCCGGTGGTTCCATCATCGATGACCTCCGGCACGGATCCGCAGGGCCAGGCGATCACCGGCGTGCCGCACGCCATCGCCTCGATCATGACTAGGCCGAAGGGTTCGGGCCAGTCGATGGGAAACAGCAGGGCGGCGGCGTTGCCGAGAAACTCCGCCTTGTCCTCGTCACCGATTTCGCCCACCAGCTCGACTCTGGGATCGGCCAGCATGGGCTCGATCGTCTCCCGAAAATAGTGCCGGTCCTTGTTGTCGATCTTGGCGGCGATCTTCAATCGCTGCCCGGCCCTGCAGGCGATCTCGATGGCTCGGTCGGGCCGCTTTTCAGGGGAGATCCGGCCCAGAAAGGCGAGATATCCGTCACCGCCGGCCATCGGGGGTCGCAGGAGCGATTCGGGAAGGCCGTGATGCACCGTCGCGCACCAATTGGCGAAGGGGAGCGGGGCTCGCTGGGCATCCGAAATCGAAACCAGCGGGTAGTCGGGCCATCGCCGATACGGACCGGGCAAGTCCTCGGAATCGAGCCTGCCGTGAAGCGTCGTCACTGTGCGCCCGGCAATGTCCTCGAACAGAGGAAAATGAAGCAGATCGATGTGGAAGTGAAAGATATCGAATTCGTCAGCCCGCTGCCGGACCTCATGCAGCATCGCCAGATGCGCGGCCAGCTCGCATTTGAGAGGATTGGGATCGAGCCGGGTCGCCTGATCGCGGACGGAGACCAGCCTCGCCCGGCTTCGTGAATCCGCGCTGGCGAAGAGGGTGACGTCGTGTCCGAGGTCCGTCAGAGTATCGCAAAGGATTGCGACGATGCGTTCCGCACCGCCGTACAGGCGCGGCGGCACCGCCTCGCAAAGCGGCGCAATCTGCGCGATCCTCATCTTGGGCTCCTGCTGCCGTTCACCAGTGAATGGGTTATGGCGACGGGCCGTTCCAATGGAGCGGAAAAGTTGTCTAAATATGTATTTTGCGGATGACGCAGCTGTATTTTGCTTTTTGATGTAGTAGAATGTGCTATGTTGATATTTGTTTATAACATAGGGGCGTATTCTCAATCGGAGGTTAGTATTCGATGCTGGTTTGATGTGGCGACCGTCAAGCCGTGGTGACGGGCCAGCGCCAGGCGAGGGTGAAGCAGGCCGCCGCCAGCAGGGCGGCTGCGGTGCGCACATGGTTCCAGGCGGTCCAGCGGCCGACATAGCGGGTCCAGACCGCGGCCGCCTCGGTGCTGTTCGGGTCGAGCGGGGCAAGCGCGTCGTTCAGCGGCACGTTGAACATCATCGTCACCGCCACCGTTCCGACGACGTAGAGCGCGGCGCCGGCCAGCACCAGGGCCGGTTGCGGGCCGGCCCAGCCGACCAGCGCGCCGGCGGCCACGACCAGGCAGAGGACCGCCGTGCCGAGGAAGACGCCGAGGAAGATCGGGTTGATCACCACGATGTTGATCGACTGCATGGCGGCCGCCCCCTGCGCCGCCGGCAGGCGGGCGAGAGCGGCCATCACGAAGGTCGAGAAGGCGAAGAAGATGCCGGCGACCAGGCCGGACCCCAACGCCGACAGCAGGACCAAGACCGACACCAGGCGTTCGCCCATCTCAGCTCTCCATCGTCAGGATCTCGAGGACACTGGCAGGGTCGGCGCTGCGCCGAATGTGGGAGCGGGACCATGCTCTTCTCTCAATATGAGAGTTTGTCACTTTTGCAAATGTGATAATCTCTCATATTTATCACGTCAAGCCGAATCGAGGAGTCGCCCGTGGCCGCTGCCATCCCAGTCACCACTGCCGAACCGGCAGGCCCGCTGCGCCGCGCGCCGAGCCAGCGCCGCAGCCGCGAGCGGGTGGAACGGATCCTGGCGGTGGCGAGCGAGCTGATCGCCGAACGCGGCAGCGACGCGCTGCGCATGGGTGAGGTGGCGGCGAAGGCCGGGATCTCGATCGGCTCGCTGTACCAGTACTTCCCGGACAAGGCGGCGATCATCCGCACCCTGGCCGAGCGCTATAACGCCGAGGGCCGGGCCTGCATCGAAGAGGGGCTGAGGGAGGTGCGCGACGCCGCCGGGCTGCGCCGGGCCTTCGGCCGGCTGATCGACACCTATTACGGGCTGTTCCTGGCGGAACCGGTGATGCGCGACATCTGGTCCGGCCTGCAGGCCGACAAGGGGCTGCGCGAGATCGATCTGGAGGACAGCCGGATCAACGGCCGGGTGTTGGCCGAGGCGCTGGCCCGGATCGACCCGAAGGCCGACCCGGCCGATCTCTTCACCCGCGCCTTCCTGGTGATGCAGCTGGGCGAGGCGACGATGCGGCTCGCCATCTCGGTCGGCCGCGACGAGGGCGACGCGCTGGTCGAGGCCTACAAGCGCATGGCGCTGCGGGAGCTGGCGCCGGAGCAGGGCTGAACTCGGTCGGTTCGGGCGCTAGAAACCGACATCACCTCGGCGAACGGGCCTATGACATGATGATCGAGACGGCAGAACGGCTTGCGAAGGCCGATATCGCGCATTGCGATTTCTCGTTCGAGATCGACAGCGAGCTCGTGGCCCCGTACCGGGATCCGGTCGAGCATGCCAGACCGGTCGAGCCGTACCGGAAGGCGTATGAATTCGACCCGGAGGAGTTTTCGGACATCGGCCCCGACCGGATGCTTGCCGTGGCGAAGGACGCCGGCCGCCTTCGCGGCTACATCCTGGTGTCCAGAAGCTGGAACAACTACGCCTCGATTGACGATTTCGCGGTCGACCGTGCGTTCCGCGGAGCGGGCATCGGGCTACGGCTGATGGATCGGTCGGTGCGGTGGGCCAGGGAGCAGGGCCTGCCGGGCGTGCGGCTGGAGACGCAGTCCAACAACGTGCCCGCTTGCCGCTTCTACAAACGGTACGGCTTCGTCCTGGGCGGATATGACGAATACCACTACGCCACCATTCCGGGGCTGCGGAACGAGGTGGCCTTGTTCTGGTACCTGATGCTCGCGAAGGACTCGTGAGATCGGGAAGGTGGTGCGGGCGGTCGGGGTCGAACCGACACTCTGTCACCAGAACTGGATTTTGAGTCCAGCGCGTCTGCCAATTCCGCCACGCCCGCGCGGGGCCGCATCATAGGGGGCGGCGGACCCTCGTCAACGAAATTGCGCGGGCGCTCACCCTCCGGCGCCAGCGGTCGGCAGGGCCAGACCCGTCTTCACCGCATCGAACACGAAATGGGTGTCGAATCGCTTGATGTTCGGGTCGGTCATGAACAGCCGGTCGACGGCCTCGCGGCAGGCCCGCATGCCGGTGACGGCGAGGATCACGAGATAGTCCCGGCTGCCGGCCAGGTCATAGCATTGCTGCACCTCCGGTGCCGCCCGCATCCGGTCCTTGAAGGCGCGGTGCAGGGCGACCGATTCCTGCTCCAGCGTCACGAACACCGCGGCCAGCACCACGCCGTCGAGGCGGCCGGGGTCGAGCACCGCGATCTGCCGCTGCAGCAGGCCGTCGGCCCGGTAGCGGGCGATGCGGCGCTGCACGGCGCTGGGCGACAGGCCGACCGCGTCGCCCAGCTCCTCCAGCGTCCGGCCGCTGTCGGCCTGCAGCAGGGCCAGCAGCTTGTGGTCGAGGCGGTCCAGGACGGGGGAGGGCTTGGTGTTCATGCAAGAATTTTGCGCGACGGTGCATGAGATTTCAACAACAGCCGGGGCGGCGCCGGCTAGAGTCCCGGCAGCTCAACCGGGAGACCCACCATGGACGCGCAGGCCGGCCTTCCTTCGACCCCGGCGATCACGCCGCAGCAGATTCTCGCCGCCCGGGCCGCGATCGACCCGGCCTTCCTCGATTCGCCGGCGATGCGGCACGGCGCGCTGGACGAGGCGCTGGGCTGCGCCTGCACGCTGAAGGTCGAGACGCTGAACCCGATCCGCTCCTTCAAGGGACGCGGCACCGAGGCGGTGATGGCGGCGCTGGAACCGCGTCCGCAGGCGGTGATCGCGACCTCGAGCGGCAATTTCGGCCAGGGGCTGGCGCGGGCGGCCGCCCGGCGCGGTGTCGCCGTCACCATCGTCGCGCCGGCCTGGGCCAACCCGCTGAAGCTCGAGGCGATGCGCCGGCTCGGCGCCACGGTGCGGCTGGCCGAGCCGGAGGACGGCGCCGGCAAGGATCTGGCCCGTCGGATCGCCGCGGAGACCAGGGCGCTGTTCGTCGAGGATGGCGGCCATCCGGTGATCTCCGCCGGCGCCGGGGTCATCGGGCAGGAGCTGACGGCCGCCGGCCATGAGGTCGACGACGTCGTGCTCCAGATCGGTGATGGCGCGCTGGCGACCGGCATCGGCTCCTGGTTCAAGGCCCAGGCGCCGGGGGTGCGGATCGTCGGCGTGGTCGCCCGCGGCGCGCCGGCGATGGCCCAGTCCTTCGCCGCCGGCCGGGCGATCGACACACCGGGTACGGACACCATCGCCGACGGCATGGCGATCAGCCGGCCGGTGCCCTCGGCCGTGGCGCAGCTGCGCGCCTGCGTCGACGAGATCCTGCTGGTCGACGACGACGCCATCCTCGCCGCGGCGCGGCTGCTGCTGCGCAGCGCCGGCGTGCTGGCGGAGCCCTCCGGCGCCGCCGGCCTGGCCGCCGTGATGACGAACCGCGACCGCTTCGCCGGACGCCGGGTGGCGACGGTGATCACCGGCAGCAATCTCGACGCCGCCTTCCAGGCCCGGCTGCTGGGCGGCTGATCGCGACATTTGGGCGCTAGGCGGCGTATCGGCCGCGCGGCATGATCCGCGCCATGTTGCGCCGCCTCGATCTCCTCTCCTGGCTCACCGCCGCCCTCGGCGTCGTCGTGCTGGGCGCCGTCCTCGCCTCGCAGTATCTCGGCGGGCTGCAGCCCTGCGAGCTCTGCCTCTACCAGCGCTGGCCCTGGGCGGCGGTGATCGTGCTCGGGGGGCTGGCCGCGGCGATTCGCCCGGCGCGGCGCGTCCTGGTGCTGCTCGCCGGGCTGGTGATCCTGCTCGGCGGCCTGCTCGCGGCGTATCATGCCGGGGTCGAGTACGGCTGGTTTCCGGGCTTCACCGCCTGCACTGCCGCCATCTCCTACGGCAGCGGCGACGCCTCGGCCCTCCGCGACCAGCTGCTGAACGCGCCGGTGGTGCGCTGCGACGTGCCGGGCTTCGTCCTGTTCGGGATCTCCATGGCGGGATATAACGCCATCCTGTCGGTGGTTGCCGGGCTCGTCCTGTTGGCCGCCGCGATCCGTTCGAGGGCCGCATGACCGTCTCCCGCCGCCGCGCCCTGCCGGGCGATCTTCCCCGCCGCGAGCGGATCGCCCGCATGATCCGGGTCGACCATGCCGGCGAATACGGCGCCAAGCGCATCTATGAAGGCCAGCTCGCCGTGCTCGGCCGCGGGCCCAAGGGGCCGGTGATCGAGCATATGGCGGAGCAGGAGCGCGAGCATCTCGAGACCTTCGACCGGCTGGTGACGGAGCGCGGCGTGCGCCCGACCCTGCTGCACCCGCTCTGGCATGTCGGCGCCTTCGCCATGGGCGCGGCCACTGCGCTCCTGGGCGACCGCGCGGCGATGGCCTGCACCGTGGCGGTCGAGGAGGTGATCGACGACCACTACGCCCGCCAGGCCGAGGCGCTGGGCGAGGACGAGCCGGAGCTGAAGGCGGTGATCGAGCGCTTCCGGGCGGAGGAGCTGGAGCATCGAGACATCGGGCTCGAGCACGAGGCCGAGCAGGCGCCGGCATACCGGCTGCTGTCCGGCGCGGTGAAGGCGGCGACGCGCACCGCGATCTGGCTGTCGGAGCGGGTCTGACGGCGATGCGGCTTTCCGCGCTTCTCATCGCCGGGGCGGCGCTGCTGACCGCTTCCGGCGCCTGGGCCGAGGATGTCGGCTGCGTCAACACCGCCTTCAAGCTGATCGGCCCGGACCACAAGGTCTGCGTCGAGGCCTTCACCGACCCGGACATTCCGGGTGTCGCCTGCTATCTCAGCCAGGCCCGCACCGGCGGCGTCTCCGGCTGGCTCGGCCTGGCCGAGGACCCGTCGCGCTTCGCGCTCGCCTGCCGCCAGGTCGGCCCGATCACCCTGCCGGAGCGCATCGACCGGCAGAAGGAGGTGTTCGACAGCTCGACCTCGATTCTGTTCAAGGAGACACAGGTGGTGCGGATGTACGACCGTCCGCGCAACACGCTGGTCTACCTGTCCTACTCGACCAAGCTGATTGATGGCTCGCCGATGAACAGCGTCTCGGCGGTTCCGGTGATGCCCTGGGGACAGTAGGGAAGGCCGCCCGAGCCGGGCTCAGTGCTCCAGCTCGGTGTCCCAGTACAGGAAGTCGCGCCAGCTCTGATGAAGGAAATTGGGCGGGAAAGCCCGCCCATTCTCCTGAAGCTCATACGTCGTCGGCTGCTGCGGCGGCGTCAAAGGATGCATGCCGCAGTGGTCGGGCATCTGGTGCCCCTTGCGCAGGTTGCAGACCGAGCAGGCCGCGACCACGTTGGTCCAGCTGGTGCGCCCGCCGCGGGCGCGCGGGATGACGTGGTCGAAGGTCAGCTCCTGCGACGGGAAGCGCCCGCCGCAGTACTGGCAGCTGAAGCGGTCGCGCAGGAACACGTTGAACCGGGTGAAGGCCGGGCGCCGCGCCGAGGGGATGTACTCCTTCAGCGAGATCACGCTGGGCAGCCGCATCTCGAAGGACGGGCTGCGCACCACCCGGTCGTATTCGGCGATGATGTTCACCCGGTCGAGGAAGACCGCCTTGATCGCCTCGTACCAGGGCCACAGGGACAGCGGGAAGTAGCTCAACGGACGGAAGTCGGCGTTGAGGACGAGAGCCGGGCAGTTGTCGGGTGGGGGAGACACCATCCCACTCCTTCGCCATCACCTCGTGTTCCCGCGGGGCCGCGGATGCGCCATGGATATACGCAGAAACCCGCTTGACGCAATATCCTGCGCCCAAAGCACAGGAAATGTCACGATCTCGTCACGCCGTCCCGCCTCGCTCCTCGGGCCTCGCTACGCCGCGGCCCCGATCGCCTGGGGCAGATGCCGGCGCAGCACCGCCAGGCCGGCGGCGAGGCCCTCCGGGTCGATGCCGTGGCCGAGGCCGGGACGGGCCAGGGTCTCGACCGCCACCCCGGCGCCCTGCAGCGCCTGGGCCGCGGCGGCCATGGCGGCGAAGGGCACCACCGGGTCCTCCTCGCCATGCACCAGCAGCACCGGCGGGCGCGAGCGGATGTCGCGGGCCAGGGTCGGGGCGCCCAGCAGCGCGCCGGAATAGCCGACCACCGCGGCACAGGGTCGCGGCCGCCGCAGCGCGGTGTAGAGCGAGGTCATGGTGCCCTGGCTGAAGCCGACCAGCGCCAGGTCGGCATCGGTCAGGCCGCGCTCGGCCAGCGCCTGGTCGAGGAAGCCGTTCAGGATCGGCACCGTGACCTGCAGCCCGGCTTCCATCACCGCGGCCGTGCGGTCCTGCAGGCTGAACCACTGCCGGCCGAAGGGAGCCATGTCGCAGGGCTCGGGCCCGTCCGGCGCCAGGAACTCGGCCTCGGGCAGCTGCTGCGCCCAATAGGGCGCCAGGCCGATCAGGTCCTGCCCGTCGGCGCCGACGCCGTGCAGCAGGACGATCAGGGCCTTGGGGGCGCGGCCACTGGCCGGGGCGAGGCGGGGGCCGAAGAGAGGGCGGATCGTGTCCATGCGCCATCTCTCCCGGCCCTGCCGTCCCTTGTCAATCGCGGCCGGGGTTCCTAGTGCTCTTCCATCATGACCGTCGTGACCCGCTTCGCCCCCAGCCCGACCGGCTTCCTGCATCTCGGCCACGCCCATTCGGCGCTGGCCGGCTGGCGCCGGGCGCGCGAGGCGGGCGGGCGCTTCCTGTTGCGGATCGAGGACATCGACCAGGGCCGCTGCCGGCCGGAGTTCGAGGCGGCGATCCTGGAGGACCTGGCCTGGCTCGGCCTCGACTGGGACGGGCCGGTGCGGCGCCAGTCGGAGCATTGGGGCGACTACCGCGCGGCGCTGGCGGTGCTGGAAGGGCAGGGGCTGATCTATCCCTGCTTCTGCACCCGGCGCGAGATCCAGGCCGAGATCGCGGCGATGCAGAGCGCGCCGCACGGCCCGGCCGACACGCCGGACGGCGTGCCGCTCTACCCCGGCACCTGCCGCCGCCTGTCGCCGCAGCAGCGCGCCGACCGCCTGGCCGAAGGAAGGTCCTATGCCCTGCGGCTCGACATGGCGGGGGCCATCCGGCGCACCGGGCCGCTGACCTGGACCGACGAGCTCGCCGGCGAGCAGGCGGCGCGGCCGGAGCGGCTGGGCGACGTGGTGCTGGCGCGCAAGGACGCGCCGACCAGCTATCACCTCGCGGTGACGGTGGACGACGAGATCCAGGACGTCACCGTGGTCACCCGCGGCCGCGACCTGTTCGAGGCCACGCATGTGCATCGCCTGCTGCAGGCGCTGCTGGGCTACCGCGTGCCGGTCTGGCGCCACCACGCCCTCCTGACCGACGCCGCGGGCAAGCGCCTGGCCAAGCGCAGCGACGCGGCTTCGATCCGCGCCTATCGGGCGCAGGGCAGGTCCGCCGCCGAGGTGCGGGCGCTGGCCGGGTTTCCGGACTAGCATCGGCCGGAGATCCACCGAGTCCGGAGCCGAGATGTCCGCCGCACCGATCGTCCGCTTCGCCCGCCCGACCGATTTCGAGCAGTGGCTGCCGCTGTGGGACGGCTACAACGAGTTCTACGGCCGCGCCGGCGAGACCGCGCTGCCGGCCGAGATCACCCGGGCCACCTGGGCCCGCTTCTTCGACGCCTATGAGCCGGTGCACGCGCTGGTGGCGGAGGCCGAAGGCCGGCTGCTGGGCCTGGCGCATTACCTGTTCCACCGCAGCACGACCATGCTGGGGCCGACCTGCTATCTGCAGGACCTGTTCACCAGCCCGGCGGCGCGCAGCCGGGGGATCGGCAAGGCCCTGATCCGCGGCGTCTACGACCAGGCCCGGGCCGCCGGCGTCACCCGCGTCTACTGGCAGACGCACGAGACCAACCAGACGGCGATGGGGCTCTACGATCAGGTCGCCGACCGCTCGGGCTTCGTGGTGTATCGCGGACGGCTGTGAGGCTGTCCATTGGGCGCTGCCGGCGGAGTGGAATAGTCACTCACCTGTCATGCCCGGGCTTGACCCGGGCATCCAGTCGGTGTCGACAT
Source organism: Inquilinus limosus DSM 16000 (assembly GCF_000423185.1). GTDB lineage: Bacteria > Pseudomonadota > Alphaproteobacteria > DSM-16000 > Inquilinaceae > Inquilinus > Inquilinus limosus. The sequence continues at coordinate 111,087 of NZ_AUHM01000029.1, forward strand.
CTTCTGGATTGCCGGGTCAAGCCCGGCAATGACAATGAGGGGATACGGGCCGGTCAGACCGTCGGCTTTACCGCTCCAGGATCTTCTCCCGCTGCTCCTCGTACTCGTCCTGGGTGATCGCGCCCTGGCGATAGGCGTTGTCCAGGTCGATCAGCTCCTGCCCCGTGGTCGTTCCCCCGACGGGCGGCGGCGTGCGGCTGCTGCCGCCGCAGGCGGCGACCGGAAGGGCCAGTCCGAGGGCGAGGGCGAACGGCAGGATTCGCATGGGATCTCCCGGGGGCGACGTTGGCTGTTGAACGCCATGCGGCGCGCTTTGTTCCGCTTAGTCGGGCCCGCTTCCGGCGGGCAGATCCGTCGGTCCGCGCAGGCCGCGGCAGAGCGCCAGATAGTCCGGCTCCTCCGGCCCGATCAGGCCGCGCCGGAGCGCCAGATCGATGATCACCAGGGCGACGTTGAACTTGAAGTCCTCGGTGCCGCGCACCCGTTCCAGCACCGCCGGCAGCGGCCAGAGCCGGAAGCCGTCGACCTCGCCGTCGGTGTTGCGCGGCACGAAGTCGGGCGCCAGCGCCAGGTCGTAGACGAACAGCGTGTCCCGGCGCAGGCCCTCCGACGTCTCCATCACATAGGTGATGGCGCCCGTCGGCACGGCCTGCCGCGCCAGCTCCGGCGGGATCGCGGCTTCCTCGCCGCATTCCTTGACCACGTTCTCGGCCAGGCTCAGCCCGGCCGGCTGGCCGCCGGCGACGATGTTGTCGAGCTTGCCCGGTGCCAGCGCCCGGTCGGCCGCGCGTCTGGCGATCCACAGGAGCGGGCCGTCCGCCGTTTCGACGATGCCGTTGAGATGGACGCCGAAGGACTTGATGCCCAGCGCCACCGCAGCCCCGCGGTCGACCGTGGCCAGCAGCGGCGCGCCCCATTCGGCCAGCACCGGATAGGGCTCGTCGCGCCGCTTGCGCACCAGCCCGGCCTCGATCAGCCGGTCGGTGACCTCCTCCAGCGCCCGGGTCCGCTCGTCCGGACCGGCCAGGCGGTCGTCGAGCCGCCAGCCGCGGCCCTCCGGCCGCAGCGGGCCGGGCCGCCGGTCGAACAGCCCGGCCACCGGCGGGGCGACCCAGCCGGCGACGGTGTCGCCGATCCGCCAGGGGCGCAGCCGGGTGGGATCATGGGCGGTGCAGGTGCGGATTCGGTCGAGCAGGCTCATCGCCTCCCGGTGTAAAGCATGTTCCCCGCCGGGAAAACGGCGATCCCGCGGCCGTCCGTCCGGGGCGGGCGCAGGAGGGCGTGCAACTGCTCGCCGGAACGCTTACCTTGGGGCCCGATTGCGGCCCCGGCGTCGAGGCCGGCGGCCAGGAACGGAGGATGGCGGGTGCGGCAGGCAGGGATCGGTCGGATCGCGACGACGGGCGGGGCGGCGCTGCTGCTGCTCGCCCTGGCCTGGCCGGCCGCCGCGGCGCCGGACCTGGCCAGCCTGTCGGCCGACGACATGCGGGCGCTGCAGCGCATCCTCGAGACCGAGCGGACCAATGCGACCAGGCGCCTGCCCTCTGGCCTTTCGGTCACCGTGCTCAAGACCCAGACCTCACCGCGCATCTGCCGCGTCTTCCGCATCGGCCGCCAGGGCCAGGAAGGCCAGGCGGTGGGATGCCGCATCGGCGTCCAGCGCTGGGCGCTGAACGGCTCGATCGAGGCCGCCCAGGCCGCGCCGGCCGAACCGGCGCCGGCGGAGCCGGTGGTGCGGCCGAAGGTGGTGGCCCAGTCGCAGCCGGTCCAGAACTCGGAGGATGAGGGCGTGGAGGAGGCGGGGGCCGCGGCCCTGGCCCGCCGGGCGGCGCCCGAGGCCGATGCCGGCAGGGCGCCGGCGGAAACCCAGGTCGCCGCGCTGCCGCGGGCGCCGTTCCAGGCGCCCAGGCCCCAGATCCGCCCCCGCGCCCCCGATGACGCGCCGGAGCCGGCGGCCGCGGGGCCGACCCAGGCGCCGGTGCCGCGGGCGCGGCCGAGCTCGGGCGGGGCGGCTCCCGAAGCGGCAGTTGCTGCCCCGCAGCCCGCCGCGCCGGCGGTGGTCGAGATCGATCCGAGCCTCCGGGTGCTGGCCTCCCCGCCGACGGTGCCTCGCCCCGCGCCCCGCCCGGGATCCGCCCAGCCGGCCGCCGCAGCGGCGCCGGCCGCGCCATCGGCTTCGACCGCTGCCCCGGCGCCGCAGGTGGCCGCCGCGCCACCCGCGCCGCAGCAGCCGGAATCGCTGATCAACGTGCCCCCGGAATCGATCATCACTGCGCCGGCGGTCGAGGCCCTGGTGCCCCGGGTGGATGCCGGACCCGCCGCCCCGGTGCCCTTCACCGTGCCGCCGCCGCGGTCGCGGCCGGAGGTCGCCGCCGCGCGGCCGGCCCAGGGCGCCGCCCCGCCCGCGACCCGGCCGCCGCCGGGTGCCTCGAACGTGCCGGTCCCGCGCCGCCGGCCCGGCTGACGCACAGGGAGTGTGACGGTTCCGTGCAATCGCCCTGTCCGGCGCCCCCGGGGCGGCCTATAGTCTGTGCATGAGCATCGTCTTCCTCATCCTCGCCGTGATCTGCATGATCGGGGTGGTCGCCTCGCTCGCCACCGGCGTGTTCGGCATGGCGCAGAACGGGCCGTTCAACCGGAAATGGGGCAACAAGCTGATGCAGGCCCGCATCGGCTTCCAGGCGCTGGCCATCCTGTTCTTCATCCTGGCCCTGTGGACGGCCTGACGGGTGCACGCGGATGGTCACGCTGACCCGGATCTACACCCGCGGCGGCGACGCCGGGCAGACATCGCTGGTCGGCGGCCGGCGGGTGGCCAAGCACGATCTGCGGGTCGAGGCCTTCGGCACGGTGGACGAGGCCAATGCCGTGATCGGCCTGGCCCGGCTGCATGCCGCCCCTTCCGGCTTGGGGGGTGAAGCCGACGCCATGCTCGGCCGGATCCAGAACGACCTGTTCGACCTCGGCGCCGATCTGGCGACGCCGGAGGAGCCGCAGCCCAAGCACACGCCGCTGCGGGTCACCGCGGCGCAGGTGGAGCGGCTGGAGCGCGAGATCGACGCCATGAACGCCGCCCTTGCGCCGCTGAACAGCTTCGTGCTGCCGGGCGGCAGCGCCGCCTCGGCCCATCTGCACCACGCCCGCACCGTGGTGCGGCGCGCGGAGCGGCTGATCTCGGCCCTGACGGCGGCGGAGCCGGTCAATCCGGAGGCGCTGAAATACGCCAACCGCCTGTCCGACCACCTCTTCGTCCTGGCCCGCCATCTGAACGACGACGGCAGAAAGGATGTGCTGTGGATTCCGGGAGCGCATCGCTGAGCCGATCTGCCCAGTGCTTGGGCAAGATGCTTGCGCGGGCGGCAGTCGCGTTGACAAGCTCTGTCGGACATCACTATCGTTCGACCTCTTTGCTGCACCGCACCAATGCGGGCGGCCGGCGGGACAGGGACGTTCGGAGCGGAACCCAGGCATGATCCAGACGATCGGCGTCATCGGCGCAGGGCAGATGGGCAGCGGCATTGCCCAGGTCGGCGCGCAGAGCGGCTTCACCATCCGGCTCATGGACGTCGATCCGAAGGCGCTGGAGCGGGCGCACGAGTCGATCGAGGGTCACATCGACCGGCTGATCGGCCGGGGCAAGCTGGCGGCCGAGGAGAAGGCGCCGGTCATGGCCCGCATCCACACCGCGTCCGACTACCAGGCCTTCAAGGATTGCGACCTGGTGATCGAGGCGGCGACCGAGAGCGAGCCGATCAAGCGCGAGATCTTCAAGCAGCTGGTGCCGCATCTGAACGAGCGGGCGATGGTGGCGACCAACACCAGCTCGATCTCGATCACCCGCCTCGCGGCCACGACCGACCGGCCCGAGCGCTTCATCGGCATGCATTTCATGAATCCCGTGCCGGTGATGAAGCTGGTGGAGATCATCCGCGGCATCGCCACCGACGACGCGACCTACGAGGCGATCCGCGACCTGGCGCTGAAGCTGGGCAAGACCCCGGCGGTGTCGGAGGATTTCCCGGCCTTCATCGTCAACCGCATCCTGCTGCCGATGATCAACGAGGCGGTCTACACCCTCTACGAGGGGGTGGGGTCGGTCGAGGCGATCGACACCTCGATGAAGCTCGGCGCCAACCACCCGATGGGCCCGCTGGAGCTGGCCGACTTCATCGGCCTCGACACCTGCCTGTCGATCATGAACGTGCTGTATGACGGCCTGGCCGACAGCAAGTACCGGCCCTGCCCGCTGCTGGTGAAATACGTCGAGGCCGGCTGGCTGGGCCGCAAGACCAAGCGCGGCTTCTACGACTACTCGAAGGACGTGCCCGTCCCGACCCGGTGACGCCGCCGGAACCCGGCTCGTTGTGTTGCCTCTCCCGCCTGTCCCCGGGTCAAGCCCGAGGAGGAGAGGTCGGGCTCGCGCAGCGAGACCGGGTGAGGGGCGGGCCCCGGCCTCGACAAAACCCCCTCACCCGGAGGCGCAAGCGCCTCCGACCTCTCCCGTGATCCCCGGGTCAAGCCCGGGGAGGAGAGGCAAAAACAATCGGGCTTCGTGGCGAGGACAGTCCTGGCATCAGGCCGCGCTCAGCCGCTGCCCGGTTTCGGCAGCCAGGGAGCGCGGTCGAGCCGTTTGCCGGTCTCGATGTCATACCAGCCCTGGACCGGGATCTTGTCGCTCTCGTCGAGATGCCAGTAGCGGCCGGCATCCGGTCCGTCCTCGGGCCACCAGGGCACGGGGGGCTTGTCGCCGTCCTTGGCCGCCTTCTTCCGCCGTCCGAACCAGTCGGCGCCGGAATACTCCGGGTCCAGCCAGGCCGGGTCGGGGCGGATGCGCAGGTCGCGGCAGAGCTGGAAGACGATCGCCTCCAGCGCATGCTCGGAGAGGGAGAGGTCGGCGTCGATCGCCGGGTCGTCGACCAGCCGCTTCCACATCGCGGCGATCTGCGCCTCGCAGGTCTCGGCATCGAGGTCGCGGTTGGCGGCGACCGAGCAGGCGACGGCGCGGGCCACCCGGTGGCGGCGCGTCTCCTTCGCCGCGGCGC
>NZ_AUHM01000030.1 GCF_000423185.1 Inquilinus limosus DSM 16000
AGCCCCAGGATCTCCTCGGCATGGGCCTCGAGCCGCTGCGAGCGATGATCACCGCCCCGCGGTCGCGGCGCCACCGCGCCGGTACGCTGCCACTGCTCAACCCACTTGATCGCCGTCGAGGCGGCAACCCCGAAGCGCTTGGCCGCAGAGCGCCGCGTCATGCCGCCGTCCACCGCCCGAACCAGCCGGTCCCGGATGTCCATCGAAAGAGGTCGCGTCATGCAAGCTGGCCTCCCTCACCAGCCTGCATCTTGAATCAGAATTCCCAGCCTTCGGGAATCCCCCACGATTCCTGAAGATCGGAAAGTGCTCTAGGGACCGCTACAGCACGAAATCCGACGCGGTCAGGGCGTGGTCGGAATAGACGGTGATGATCGAGTCCGGGCTCTTGTCGCAGCCGGCGTTTGAGGTAAACGCCTGGCGGCCGTCGCCGAAATTAACCACCCGCGGTTGGCCCGCCGAATTCGGCTTCACATGGCGCGGCGGAAATGACGGCCCGGGCGCATGAGACGCCCGGGCCGACAGGAGTTACAGGACGAAATCGTCCGCCGTCAGCGTGACCGCCGTCATGAGGCGGATCTGCGCGTCGGCCGTTCCGTCGCCGTCGGCATCGACATAGACGGAGGTCTGGGTGGTGCCCAGGACGAAGCGGACCTCGCCGGCGGCGCCGCTGAATTCCGCCGTGCCGATGAAGCTGCCGCTGCCGCCCGTGATGCCCGACAGGTCGATCGTGTCGCCCTGGCTCTGCGAAAAGTCGTTGATCCGGTCGGGTGCGCTGGCGGCGGAACTCGTGGCGGAGGCGAAGACGAAGGTGTCCGCGCCCGCACCACCGCGCAGCACATCGGCGCCGCCGGCGCCGTTGAGCACATCGTCGCCGCCCCAGCCGTACAGGTAGTTGGAGGCACCGTTGCCGGTCAGGGTGTCCGCGAACTGGCTGCCGATGAGGTGCTCGATGCCGCTGTAGGTATCGCCGGCGGCGTCGCCGGTGTTGGCCGAGGGGCTGGCCAGGCTCGCCGTCACGCCGGCGGAGGCGTTGTCGTAGAGGGCGCTGTCGTAGCCGGCGCCGCCGGTTAGGACATCGGCCCCGGCGCCACCGACGAGTTGGTCGTCGCCGGCACCGCCGTTGAGGTTGTCGGCGCCAGCGCGGCCGTTGAGCCGGTTCACACCGGCATCGCCGACCAGGGTGTCATTGATATTGGAGCCGGCGATATTCTCGACGCCGGTGATGGTGTCCCCCTGGGCCTGGCCGCCGCTGCCCCTGCCGGTCCCGAGGTTGACCGAGACGCCGACGGACGAGTCCCAATAATCGATCCAATCCACCCCGGCGCCGCCGTTGAGCGCGTCGGCGCCCGCGCCGCCCTGAAGATAATCATTGCCGGCGCCGCCGCTGAGGGTGTTCGCGCCCGCGCTGCCGTAGAAGCGGTCGGCCTGGGCGGACCCGGTCAGGTTCTCGATCCCGGTCAGCGTGTCGCCCTCGGCGTCACCGCCCGAGGCGGTGCCGGCGGCGAGATCGACCGTGACGCCGGCCGCCGAGGCCCCATAGGCCGCGGTATCGGTTCCCGCACCGCCGTTCAGCACATCCGCGCCCACGCCACCCTGCAGGAGATCGTTGCCGTTGCCGCCGAACAGACGGTCGCCGCCGGCGGTGTCGTACAAGTCGTCGTTGCCGTCGCCGCCATCCAGAGTATCCGCGCCGGCCCCGCCGCGGAGTTGATCGGCGCCGCCGAAGCCTCTCAGCACATTCGCACTGTCATTGCCGGCGATATAGTCGTTGAAAGACGTACCGCCCAAATTCTCGATATTCGTCAGCGTGTCGCCCGTGGCTGCGCCGCCGATCTGATTGTTCTGCAGATTGATCGAGATCCGCGAGGTCTCCTGGCTGTAGTTGGCCGTGTCGATCCCGGCACCACCGTTCAGGCGGTCCGCGCCGGCTCCACCCGTGAGAGTGTCGTTGCCGTCCCGCCAGCCAGGGTGTCATTCCCGTCTGCGCCGGTGAGAGTGTTCGCCCCGGCATCGCCGGTCAGCGTGTCGTTGAAGGCGCCGCCTCTGAGATTCTCGATTCCGCTCAGCGTGTCGCCCGCGGCCGCGCCGCCGGTGGCGCCGGTCGCCAGATTAACGGTGACCCCCGCGGAGAGCCCGTTCTGGCGGAACCAGTCGGCGGTATCGCTGCCGGCGCCGCCGACAAGCCTGTCGGCACCTGCCTCGCCGGTGAGGAGATCGTTCCCATCGCCGCCATTCAGAGTGTCGTTGCCGCCGCCGCCCTGCAGCTGGTCGTCGCCGCCCAGGCCGTTCACGGTATCGGCTTCGCCATCATTGCCGTAGAGCTGGTCGTTGCCCGCGGTGCCGTTGACTATCGCCATTGCCGCCTTCCCTCCAAGATGTCGCGTGGGTGCATCGCGTTCCGCCGGCGCCGAATGCGTGTGTCGCGAGCAGAAAGACTCGCCGGTGGATGATTTAGTAAAATTGTCGCAACAGGCAGGACAAATCGCCTATCAATGCGATTCAGTACCAAAATTTGTGCATTGAGCAAGACTTTTGTTATCCACTGTCCTATGGAATTATATTTTCTTATTAGAAATGAAAGAACATTGGTAACTGAATTGTCATGATACAAGGAATTGAGACCGTCAAATTTCTGACAGATCAGACCAGGCCATCTCAGCGCAACATGACCGGGCGCCCGGCCCCCTTGACCGCCCTACAGCACGAAATCCGCCGCGGTCGGGGCGTGGTCGGAATAGACGGTGATGATCGCATCCGCCGTCTGTCGCCATTGGCGTCGAGATAGACGCCCCTGGCGGCCGCCCGCGGACGCGACGTCCGCACCTCCGCGCCGGCGCCGGCATTAGGCCCCGAAGGCCCGAATAGGGGACCGTGCTCTGCGCCACGTCCGAATAGGCGAAGATGTCGTCGTCGGCCTCGCCTGAGATGATGTCGTTCTCGCTGCGCTCAGGCCCGCATCGGCATCACCGATCCTGAAACGGACAGTCAGCATTGACATCAGGAGCAGAGTTCAAAATATTGCATAAAATAATATGAAATATCCCAGACTGAATCATGTACGACGTGTCCATCCAGTTTCCGCAGGACGGGCCGCAACGGCCCGAGGACAAGAAGCACGCCGTACCGAGGCGGGCTCCCCGGAAGCCGAACAGCCAGATGCTCGCCGCCGGCGCCCGTGCCGGCGGGGTTTCGCCCGATGTCGCCTGGCGGATCTATGGAGCAATGCTGGACGCCGCTGGGCTCGACCCGTCCGACACTGTTTTCGTCGCCAAGGGCCCTCAGGCTGCGTGAACAACCTCGCCGGCGGCCGCGAGCGCCCTGACGTCACAGTGAAAACGACCGGGCGCTTGCGACAGCGCCCGGTCCGAAGCGAGGCTACAGCACGAAATCCGCCGCGGTCAGGGCGTGGTCGGAATAAACGGTGATGATCGCATCCGGCGTCTTGTCGCCGTTGACCTCGAGATAGACGCCCTGGCGGCCGTCGCCGAAATCGACCACCCGCACCTGCCCGGCGGCGGCGGTGAAGTTGCCGGTGCCGAAGGCGAAGGCGGTGTCGCCGTTGCCGGTGTTGCTGTCGGCGTCGATGCCGGACAGGTCGATCCGGTCGCCCGTCGTGAAGTCGGCGATCACGTCCTTGCCCGAGGCGGCCACGGTGCTGTCGCCGATCGCGGCGTAGACGAAGCTGTCGTTGCCGGCCCCGCCCTTCAGCGTGTCGGCCCCCGCCCCGCCGGTGAGCACGTCGTCGCCCGCACCGCCCCAGAGCCCGTTGTTGCCGCCATTGCCGGACAGGGTGTCGTTCGCGTTGGACCCGACCAGGTTCTCGACCCCGGTCAGGGTGTCGCCTTCGGCATCGCCGCCGATGCCGGTGCCGGTGGCGAGGTCGACCGTCACCCCGGCCCGGCTGGCGGTGTAGGAGGCGGTGTCGATACCGGCGCCGCCGGTGATGGCATCGGCCCCGGCCGCGCCCTGGAGGCTGTCATTGCCGTCGCCGCCGTCGATCTCGTCGTCGCCGGCGCCGCCCCACAGCGAGTCGATGCCGGCTCCGCCGGAGACGACGTCGTTCTCGCTGCCGGCATCGACGGAGTCGTTGCCGCCGCCGCCATTGATGGTGTCGGTCCCGGCCCCGCCGCGGAGGATGTTGTCGGCGGCGCTGCCGGTGAGCTGGTCCGCATTGCCGGAGCCGATGAGGTTCTCGATGGCGGTCAGCGTGTCGCCCTGGGCGTCGCCGCCCGACGCCGTGCCGGCCTGCAGATTGACCGTGACCGCCGCGGCCGAGCCTTCGTAGCTGGCGAAGTCCGAGCCGTCGGCGCCGTTCAGCGTGTCGGCACCCGCGCCGCCGCGGAGCGTATCGTCGCCGGCGCCGCCGGCCAGCACATTGGCCCCCGCCGCGCCGATCAGGGTGTCGTTGAAGGCGGAGCCGTTCACGTTCTCGATCGTTGCCAGCGTGTCGCCCTCGGCGTCGCCCCCGGCGCCGGTGCCGGCGGTGAGGTCGACCATCACCCCGGCCGCCGAATCCCCATAGCCCGCCGTGTCGGTGCCGGCACCGCCGATCAGGCTGTCGGTGCCGGCGCCGCCGCGCAGCCCGTCGTCGCCGTCATGGCCGTCGAGGACGTTGGCGCCGTCGCTGCCGATCAGGCTGTCGTTGAAGGTGGTGCCGGTGGCGTTCTCGATGCTGGTCAGCGTGTCGCCGACGCCCACGCCGCCGACGGTGCCGATCGCCAGGTTGACGGTCACGGCGGCGACCTGCCCCTCGCGGCTGTAGTCGACGGTGTCGTTGCCGTCGCCGCCATTGATCACGTCGTTGCCGTTGGCTCCGCCGCCGTTCTGACCCTGGCCGCTGCCACCCGACAGGATGTCGTCGCCGCCGCCGCCGTTGATGACGTCGTCGCCCTGATGGCCGTGGATGTAGTTCGCCCCATCGTCGCCGGTCAGCTGGTCGCCGTTCAGGGTGCCTTCGAGATTCTCGATGCTGTCGAAGGTGTCGCCCGCCGCGTTGCCGCCGCTGGCGGTGTTGGTCGCCAGATTCACCGTGACCGCAACGGACTCGCCGGAGTAGTTGGCCGTGTCGCTGCCGTTGCCGCCGACGAGGGAATCGGCGCCGGCCCCGCCCTGCAGGGAATCGTCGCCGTCCCCGCCGTCCAGGGTGTTGGCACCGGCGGCGCCGGCCAGGCGGTCGTCGTGGCTCGAACCGCGCAGATTCTCGATCGCGGTCAACGTGTCGCCCTCGGCGTCGCCGCCCGAGGCGACGGCGGCGGCCAAGTCGATGATGACCGCGGCGGCAGAGCCCTCGTAGCTGGCGAAGTCGACCCCGTCGCCGCCATTGAGGGTGTCGGCGCCCGCGCCGCCACGGAGCGTGTCGTTGCCGGCCTGACCGTTCAGGATATTGGCGCCGGTGTTGCCGGTCAGGATGTCGTCGGCCAGGTTGGACCCGTTCAGGTTCTCGATCCCGGTCAACGTGTCGCCTTCGGCGTCGCCGCCGGTACCGGTGCCGGTGGTGAGATCGACCGTGACCCCGGCCACCGAGTCGCCGTAGCCCGCGGTGTCGTTGCCGGCGCCGCCGATCAGGCTGTCGGCCCCGGCGCCGCCGCGCAGCCCGTCATCGCCGTCATGGCCGTTGAGGACGTTGGCGCCGGCGTCGCCGATCAGGCTGTCGTCGAAGGTGGTGCCGGTGACGTTCTCGATGCTGGCGTAGGTGTCGTCCGCGGCCACGCCGCCCTTGGCGCCGGTCGCCAGGTTGACGCTGACCGCGGCCTGCTGCCCTTCGCGGCTGTAGTCGACGGTATCGTTCCCATCGCCGCCGTTCAGGACGTCGGCGCCGTAGGTCGCGCCGGTCCCGGCGCCGCTGCCCCCCGACAGGATGTCGTCGCCGGCGCCGCCGTTCAGGGTGTCGTTGCCCGGGCTGCCGTGCAACCAGTTCGCCCCGGCATCGCCGGTGAGCGTGTCGTTGTACTGGCTGCCGACAACGTTCTCGATGCCGGTGAAGCTGTCGCCCGCGGCGTGCCCGCCCGACGCAGCGCCGGTGGCCAGGTTGATCACGACGGCCGCGTTCGAGTTGCCGTAGCTGATGGCGTCGATGCCGTCGCCGCCGTTCAGCACGTCGGCGCCCGCCAAGCCCTCCATGATGTCATTGCCGGCTAGGCCGTTGATGGTGTCGGCGCTGGCCGTGCCGGTGAGAGTGTCGAGACCGTCGTTCCCCGCCGTACCGTTGATATTCGCCATGGCGATCCCTCTCGATTGAGTTTTGCTCACGCCGTAGCAAGAAAAATCCGATTCTGGAAAAAGCGCTAGAAGAATCTATTGAGTCTTGATTTGCTACTTTAAGACAAATTGCAATCAATATGAATCAAAGATCGGAGCGTTTTCAAAAACAAGAAGATTTCTTTATTTAGGTCATATTATTTCGCGAAACAGAAAATGAAGATATCGCGACATGCTGCATCCAGGAATGGCCGTCTTTCCACTTTTTACTGCTCAGCAACAACAAATGCCTCATCGCGCGGGAGGTGCGATGAGGCGCCATCCGATGCCGGCGCGCGAGCGACGATCTTCCAGCGGATCTGGCAATCGTTTGCCAAATAGTGGCAACGTTACCGCTCTTTGCAACGCCTTTTCGCAAGGCTAATGGGGGGCTTTCGACCGACCGCATTGGCCGACAACCGTGCTCGCGACGGCGCATCGCCGCCGGCCGGCATGAGAGGCGGCAAAATGAGAAAGCCTAGGCAGGACCATGGGAAGGTGCCCCAGGGACGGCAGGACGTTCGGCCCGCTCATGCGCGACGTGGCGCGGCTGGCCGGCGTTGCGACGTCGACGGTCAGCCGCGCCCTGGCCAATCCCGGCCGGGTCAACGAGAAGACCCGCCGCCGGATCATCGCCGCGGTCGAGCAGCTCGGCTATGTTCCCAACGCCGCCGCCCGGAGCCTGCGTATCGGCACCTCCGACATCGTCATGGCCGTGCTGTCGCAGCCGGCGATCGCCAACGATGCCTCGCAGATCATGTCCGAGGTGCTGCAGAGCGCCGCCGCCACCCTCTCGGACGCCGGCTTCAACCTCATCATCGCCAGCCGCAGTCGTGTTGCGGCAGCGGAGAAGCACATTCCCGACCTGGCGGTCGGCGGCATCGTCCGCGGCGCGATCGTGCTGGGATCGACAGAGCTGCCGTCCCACGGACGGCGGTCGCTCGCCGGCGCCGGCGTCCCGCTCGTGTCGGTGTTGAACGACCGCAGCGCGGAGGGCATCCCGAGCGTGGTCGCCGACGACCGCGAGGCGATGCGCGATGCGGTGCTGCAGCTGATCGGACTGGGCCACCGGTCGTTCTTCTACGTCGCCGGGCCGGCCGGCAACTATCACGAGGCCGAGCGGTCCGGCGGCCTGGTGGACGCGCTGGCAGCCGCCGGCCTGCCCAGCCGCGCGGTGATCCGCCACAACGGCGCCCCTTCGTTCCAGACCGGCTTCCGGAGCGGCGTCGAGGCCGCCCGGGCCTGGCTGGCGCTGAAGCGGCGGCCGACGGCGGCGGTCGCCTGCTGGGACGACGCCGCGATCGCCTTCATGGGCACGGTCCGGGCGCAGGGCGTGGCCGTGCCCGGGGACCTGTCCGTCCTCGGCTTCGACGGCGCCCCGGTCGGCACCTTCTGCGAGCCGCCGCTGAGCACGATCCGGCAGCCGACGGCGGCCCTCGGGGCCAAGGCGGCGGAGATCCTGCTGACGCTGCTGGACGGCGACGCCGATGTCCCGCTCAGGACGGTGCTGCCGAACCAGCCGCTGCCGCGCGCCAGCACGGCCCCGCCGCGAAGGGCGCGCGCCTAGCAGCCTCAGATCGCGCCGGTGCCGCGCCAGCCGACCAGCGCGCCCTCATCCTCCAGCAGGTGCAGACGCTGGGCCGCGACCCGGGCGAAGTCCAGCACCAGCGCCTTGCGCCGCGGCGGCGGCAGGCGGTGCTCCGGCGGCGGGCGCAGCAGCACGGCGTCGAAGCCGTCGGCGACGATCAGGCCGCAATCCGGGCCGATCAGCTCCTGCGGGAAATCCTCCGGCACGGCGAAGCAGAAGCGGTCGCAATAGGCGGCGTAGTTCGGCCATTTCCGGTCGCCGCGAAAATCGGCGATCGAGACCTTGACCTCGACCACGGTGATGCCGCCCGCCCCGTCGACCGCGAAGATGTCGGCGCGGCGGCCGTCGGGCAGCCCGAACTCCGGCAGGCTGGCCTGGCCGGCGGCGGCGAACCAGCGGCGGACGCCGCGCGTGACCTGCGCTGTCTGCAGCCGGGCCAGGGAGTCGATGTTGCTTCTTTGTTCCATGCAGGAACCATCCTAACCCCCCGCCGGCCGGCCGCCAAGGGCGAAGGGATCGGTCGCGAAAAAGTCAGGATTTTGCCAAGCGAAGCGCGGAATCTGTCGCGACAATCGGTGTTCCCTGTGACACAATTACAAAGCTCGGAATGAATTAATCAATTACGGGTCCAAAAGGGGATTCAGCTCGCTTTCCGGTAGCGGAGCGGTCTGCTTCCTGACCAGTATAATGTATAAGGATGTCGGCCGGGGCGGCAGGCCCGGTGGGCCGATAAGGGGACAAAGATTATGGCGAAGACCGAATCGACACCGCCGAGCGCCGCCCGCCGGGCCCTGCAGTCGGTCAGGCCCTGGTTCCTGGTGGCAGGGGCGTTCAGCTTCGCCACCAACCTGCTGGTCATGGTCTCGCCGATCTATTCTTACCAGATCTTCGACCGGGTTCTGGGCAGCGCGCATGTCGAGACGCTGGTGTTCCTGACCCTCGTCGCCTGCTTCGCCTTCATCATCCTCGGCTGGCTCGACGGGCTGCGCTCCGCCCTCCTCGCCCGGATCGGCACCCGGTTCGAGCGCCAGCTGGCCGGCACGCTGGTCGAGACCGGGGTGAACGGCGCGGTGCTGGGCGCCCCGGTGGGCGGCCAGGCGCTGCGCGACCTGGGGCAGATCCGCGCCTTCATCGGCGGCCCGGCGATCGGCCCGCTGTTCGACGCGCCCTGGGCGCCGGTCTTCATCATCGTCATGTTCCTGCTGCACTGGGCGCTCGGGGTGACGGCGCTGGTCTCCGCCATCGTCCTGTTCGGCCTGGCGCTGGCGAACGAGAAGATGCTGCGCGGCCCGACCACCGAGGCCAACAAGCTGCAGGTCACCGCCCAGCGCCAGGCGGAGGGCGCGATCCGCAGCGCCGAGACGGTGCGCGCCATGGGCATGCTGCCGGCGCTGCTGGCCCGCTGGCGCCGCGACCAGGAAGCGGCGCTGCAGGGGCAGGAGCACGGCGCCGACCTGTCGTCGATCATCAGCGGCGCCTCGAAATTCGTCCGCATCTTCGTGCAGAGCCTGGTGATGGGCGTCGGCGCCTATCTGCTGCTGCATGGCGAGCTGACCTCGGGCGGCATGATCGCCGGGTCGATGCTGCTGTCCCGCGCGCTGGCCCCGGTCGAGCAGGCGATCAGCTCCTGGCGCCAGTTCATCAGCGCCCGCCAGGCCTATGACTCGATCGAGAAGATCCTGACCGCCCTGCCGAAGCGCCGCGACGGGCTGACCCTGCCGCCGCCGAGCGGCAAGGTGCAGATCGACAAGCTGGTGTTCCTGGCGCCGCAGAACCGGACGCCGATCATCAAGCGGGTCAGCTTCGAGATCGCGGCCGGCGAGGTGCTGGGCGTGGTCGGCCCCTCGGCCTCGGGCAAGAGCACGCTGTGCCGCCTGCTGGTCGGCATCTACCCGGCGAGTGACGGCGCGGTCCGCCTGGACGGGGCCGACTTGGCGCAGTGGTCGCCGGAGACGCTGGGGCCCCATATCGGCTATCTGCCGCAGGCGGTCGACGTGTTCCCCGGCACCGTCGCCGAGAACATCGCCCGCATGGGCGAGGTCGATTCCGACGCGGTGGTGGCGGCGGCGCAGCTGGCCGGCGTGCACGACATGATCGTGCGGCTGCCGCAGGGCTACGACACGCCGATCGGGGATGGCGGGGTGCCGCTGTCCGGCGGCCAGCGCCAGCGCGTCGGCCTGGCCCGCGCCGTGTTCGGCCAGCCCAAGCTGGTGGTGCTGGACGAGCCCAACTCCAACCTCGACGCGGATGGCGAGGCGGCGCTGATGGCCACGATCGCCGGGCTGAAGGCCCGGGGCACGACCGTGGTCCTGGTCGCGCACCGTCCGCAGATCCTCGCCGACGCCGACCGCCTGCTGGTGATGCGCGACGGCGAGATCGCCTTGCTGGGACCGCGGGCCGAGGTGCTGGCCCGCATCGCTGGACCACGCGCCGCCGAGACCGCGCCGGCGCCAAAGGGAAGTTCGGAAAATGTCGCTTATCCCTCAGGAGCCTGGACAGCCACAGCCGCCGGCCGTCCGCAGCAGCCCTCGCCTGCCCGCTCCGCCGGATGAAACGGCGACGGTGCTGCGGCGGAACGCCCGCGCCCTGAACCGCCTGAGCCTGATCGGCGGCGCCGTCATTGGCGTCTTCATCTTCGGCTTCGGCGCCTGGGCCGCGGTGGCGCCGCTGGCCAGCGCCGCGATCGCCAACGGTGTGGTCAGCCCGGAAGGCAACCGCCGCACGGTGCAGCATCTCGAGGGCGGCATCATCCGCGAGCTGCTGGTCAAGGACGGCGCCGAGGTCAAGGCCGGCGACACCCTGCTGGTGCTGGACGACACGCGCGACTTGGCGGCCTATGATTCGGTGCGCATGCAGCGCCTGGCCGACATCACGGCGCTGGCCCGGCTGGATGCCGAGCAATCCGGCGCGGCATCGATCACCCTGCCGCAGGAGGTGCTGGACGATGCGGCGGCCAACCCGGTGGCCGCGGCCCTGGTGCGGGCGCAGCAGGAGCAGTTCAAGTCGCGCCGGGAATCGATCCTGGGCCAGAAATCGGTGCTGGAGCAGCGCATCGCCCAGAGCCGCGCCGACATCGAGGGGCTGCGCGCCCAGATCGTCGCCGGCGACACCCAGTTGGCCCTGATCCAGGAAGAGATCAACGGCGTCGCGCCGCTGGTGGCCAAGGGGCTGGAGCGCAAGACCCGCCTCCTGGAGCTGCAGCGCGGCCAGGCGCGGATCGCCGGCGAGAAGGCCTCCGACGTGTCCGCCATCGCCAAGGCCGAGCAGATCATCGGCGAGAGCCAGATGCGGATGCTGGCGCTGGACAGCGACTTCCGCGACAAGATCGCGGAGGAGCGTGCCACCACCCAGAAGGAGCTGGCGCAGTTGGAGGAGAAGATGCGCTCCGCCGGCGACGTGGTCGGCCGCACCCGCATCGTGGCGCCGGTCGACGGCGTGGTGGTGAACCTGAAGTACCACACGCTCGGCGGCGTGATTCAGCCCGGCGCCCCGATCCTGGAGCTGGTGCCGAAGAACGATCGGCTGGTGATCGACGTGCAGGTGCAGCCGCACGACATCGACACGGTGCGCGAGGGCCAGTCGGCGCTGGTGCGCTTCACCGCCTATCACCAGCGCAACATGCCGCGGATCGACGGCAAGGTGATCTACGTCGCGGCCGACAGCACCCAGGACGAGCAGACCAAGCGCTCCTACTTCCTGGCCAAGGTCGAGGTCGACCCGACGCTGCTGAAGCAGGTGGCGCCGCAGATCAATCTTTCCGCGGGCATGCCGGCCGAGGCCTCGATCCAGACCGGCACCCGCACCGCCCTGCAATACGCCGTCGACCCGCTGGTCCACGCCTTCCAGCGCAGCTTCGTCGAGGACTGAACGGGCGGATATTCGCGCGGCATCACGGCGGGGGTGTCATCGCCCCCGCCGGCTTGCTATAAGGGCGCCCGGGTCCCCGTAGCTCAGCAGGATAGAGCGGCTGCGTCCTAAGCAGCGGGTCGGGAGTTCGAATCTCTCCGGGGACGCCACCCTGCAGCTTCGGATGGCAGGCCATTTCGCTATGCCGCCATTCGACCGATGATCGCGCAGACGAGCGCGAGCCCGAGCACCGTCGTGGTCACGGCATTCGTCCTTTCGGCGCGGGACAGCGCCGCGGACACCTCCGCCTCAGGCGCCGCTGCTGCAGGCCCCCTCGGCCGTTTTGACCGCATCGATCCACTTCCTCTCGGCGATCCGGTTGGCCGACGCACCGAGCACGAGCGCGAGGGCCGTCAGGCCGACGCTGAGGCTCCCCCACAGATCGCTCGAACTTGCCAATCTGTACATCCCTTCCACCAGGAGCATCGAAACGCCGGTGATGACCGTCAGGAACGCCAGCACCGCGTAGAAGGGACCGGCGCCGCGGCGCCGCGCCAGCGTCAGCAGGAATCCGACGGCTGACGGGCCTGCCTGCGCGGCGGCGGGGCCGATGATGAGGACGTAGAAGACGGCCGCGCCGAACCAGGTTCCGAGCAGGCCGGTGAAGACGAGGATCAAAGGACTGGCCGATTGCATGTGACGCCTCCTTCCAGCGGGGCCGCCGGCTGTCACGTCGGCCTCGCCATGTCCGTCAACAGAATGACGGACGACGATGGCAAGATGTGACGTATGGCCCGGGACCAATGGCTGGCGGAGCGGTTCGAAGCCGATCGCAGGCGGCTGCGTGAGGTCGCCTATCGCCTGCTCGGCTCCTCGACGGAGGCGGATGACGCCGTGCAGGAAGCATGGCTGCGCCTCAGCCGCTCCGATACCGGAGGCATCGACAATCTGAGCGGATGGCTCACCACCGTGGTGGCGCGGATCTGCCTCGACATGCTGCGCGCCCGAAGGACGCGCGAGGAGACGCTCGCGGCGCTGGCGGACCGGTCGGCTGCCGCGAATGACATCGCGGATTTCGAACAGGAAGAGCTGGTCGCCGATGCGGTCGGCCTCGCCCTGGCGATCTTGCTGGACAAGCTCACCCCTCCCGAACGAGTAGAGTTCGTCCTGTACGACGTGTTCGACATCCCCTTCCGCGAGATCGCTCCGATCCTCGGGCGCACCACGGCGACGGCGCGACAGCTGGCGAGCCGGGCGCGCCGCCAGGTGCGAGGCCGCTCCGCGATCGGGGCTGCCGAACTGAGCGGAAGGCGGCGAGTTGCCGCCGAGTTTCTGGACGCGGTTCGTGCCGGCAATATGGATGCGGTCGTGGCGCTGCTCGACCCGAATGTCGTGATCCGCGTCGACGCATCCGCGTCTCCCGGACGCAGGCCGGTGGAGGCGCGCGGGCCCATGGCGGTTGCGAGGGGCGCTCTGGCTTTCGCAGCGCGCGCCCGGTCCGCAACGGTGATGCTGGTCAACGGGGCGCCCGGAATTGCGGCCGCACAGGGCGGCCGCCTGCGATACGCGCTGGCGATGGACATCGCGGAAGGGCGGATCCGGACGATCGACGTCATCGGCGATACCGTCCGCCTGAGCCAGATCGAGTTCGCCACGATCGACTGATCCTTCCGCCTGCTTCCCCTCAGCTCGCTCGCCGGCTGGGCCCCTTGAGCAAACCGCCGAGGGAGCGCAGATGCGCATCCGGCGATGCGGCAGGACGCCCGCCTCGCCGGGAAGCGCAGGCGCCAGATTATGAGAGATAATACCTATTATCGGAATAAACGGAACGCAGCGGAACGGCGTTGCGCGCGGGGCAGACTTGCCGGAAGATCGTCCCAGTGACGATCCATCCGGGCGCCTCGGCAGGGGTGCGATGGCGAGGGGCCCGGACGTCGCCGCCGTTCGAAAAGATCTGCTGTGGGGGAGATCCGGACCAGCTAGTCCCATACCCGATGACGGGGTCGACGGTGCTGCGCGGCAGCATGCCGGTCCGCCCGTCATCCGATCCGGACGATCCGGTGGAGCGCCGGTCGGCATGCGCGTGGAGCCGATGCCGAGCGACCCGCTCCGATCGACCGACAGGGATGGCACGCCCGGGATCGGCCTTGTCGCAGCCGATCCATAGTCATGGAGATTGGCTTTGCGACATTACGATGCCGTCGTCTACGGCGCGACCCCGGCGGGGATCGTCGCCGCCAGCCTGATGGGGAAGCTGGGGCTGCGCGTCCTGCTGCTGGAGCAGACGTCGCATCTGGGCGGGCTGATGACGAGCGGACTGAACGCGACCGACCTGATCGGCAACGGGTCCGGCCTGCGCGGCGCCGCCCGGGAGGTGTTCAAGCGGGCCGGCGCCGCCTATAGCAGCCCGGACCTTGAGTTCCGGGCCGAGCCGCATGTCCTGGGCCGGATCCTGCGGGGCCTGCTGGCCGAGGCGGATGTCGAGACCAGGACCGGGGCCCGGATCTCGTCGGTCGCCAAGACCGGCCCCGCCCTGGGTCACGCGACGCTGGAGGATGGCGGCCGGGTCGGTGCCGATTTCTGGATCGACGCGACCTATGAAGGCGACCTGCTGCCCCTGGCCGAGGTGTCCCACGCCATCGGTCGCGAGGGCAGCGACGCCCATGCGGAATCGCTCGCCGGGCGGCGTCCCTTGGGCTCGATGCTGCCGCCCCCGCTCGACGAGCCGACCCCGGCCCGGGACGACCAAGGAAAGCTGCTGCCCTTCCTGACGCCGCCCGACGGGATGAAGCCGGGCCAGGCCGATTCACGGCTGCAGTCCTTCTGCTATCGCCTGACGCTGACGCGCAGCCCCGACAATCGGATCCCCATCCCCGAACCGGACAGCTACGACGGCCGGGAGATGGAGCTGTTCCGGCGGCTGACCTTGTCGGCCCGGAAGAAGGGCGCGGGCAGCGTTTCCATCGTCCACGGCACCACCTTCAATTCGGTGTTCTTCAACCTGGCCCAGCTGAAGGGCGGCAAATACGACATGAACTCCGGCCACGCGGCGCCGATCAACCTGCCGCTGGCGGACATGGACTGGCTGAACGCCGGCCCGGACGGCAGGCGCAGGATCGCCTACCGGTACCGGGAATACACGGCGAAGATCCTGCACTTCATCCGCCACGACGAGAGCGTGCCGGAGGAGACGCGGCGCTTCTTCTCCGAATTCGGCTTCTGCCGCGACGAGTACCAGGACACGGCGGGCTGGCCGCCGGCGCTGTATGTCCGCGAGGGGCGCCGCCTCGCCGGCTGCGATCTCCTGACCGAGCACGACGTCCTGAACGGCCGGACGGATGCGGCGGATATCGGGCTGGCCCGCTATCCGCTGGACTGCAAGCCGATCCAGTGGACGGCGACCCCCGACGGCAAGCACGCCGTCCGGGAAGGCATGATGTTCAAGAAGGTGCCCAAGCCCTATGGCATGCGCTTCGGCATGCTGCTGCCCAGGCCGGAAGAGGCCGCCAACCTGCTGGTCCCCGTCGCCGCCTCCGCCACGCATGTCGCCTTCGCCAGCCTGCGGATGGAGCCGCACTGGATGACCCTGGGGGCGGCGGCGGGCGCCGCCATCGTCCTGGCGACGCGGCGGCGCACCGCGCTGCACGCCCTGGCCCCCAGCGCCGTCAGGGCGCTGGCGGAGGAGGACCTGCCGCCGACGCCGCAGCGCTGGACCGGGACCGATCAGGCCGTCGCGTAGGCCTGCCTGTACCAGTCCGCGATCTCGCCGCCGGTGGCGAGCCAGACGTCGCGGTGCGAGGCGATGTGGGCCAGCGCCCCGGCGAAATGCTTCGCCCGGTGCGGATGGCCGATCAGGAACGGGTGCAGGGCGATGCCCATCACCCTGCCGGTCGTGGCGCCATCCTCGTAGAGGACATCGAACTGGTCGCGGATCGTCTGCGCGAACTGCTCGCCCGTCTGGCCCTGGAAGAGGAAGGCGTTGAAGTCGTTGATCTCGATCGAATAGGGCAGCGACAGCATCGAGCCGGACTTCACCCGCATCGGATAGGGCTGTTCGTCGTTCACCCAGTTGGCGACGTAGCCGATGCCGGCCTCGGCCAGCAGGTCGAGCGTCCGGTGCGATTCCGTCAGGGCCGGGCTGAGCCAGCCGCGCGGCCGCGCACCGGTGGCCTGGCCGATGGTGTCGACCACGCTGCGGATGATCTCCCGCTCCTCTTCCTCCGGCTGGGCGTGGATCAGCGTCGAGTTGGTGACGCCATGGCCCATCCACTCCCAGCCGAGCGCCCGCCCGGCCTCGATGATGCGCGGATAGTGCCGGACGACATCGGAGTTGAGCGCCACCGTGCCCTTGAAGCCGTGCTTCTCCATCACCTCCATCAGCCGCCAGATGCCGACGCGGACGCCGTAGTCGCGCCAGGAATAGTTCAGCACGTCGGGGACCAGGCCGGCGGTGTGCGGGTTGATCGCGCTGGACGGCCGGTCGAACAGGAAATGCTCGATGTTCGGGATCACCCAGACCGCCACCCGGGCGCCGTTCGGCCAGCGCAAGGGCGGGCGGTCGACGATGGCGGAGTACGGGAACCGGTCGTGATGCTGCGGCGTGGCGATGTCCTGGGGCATGGCGGCCTCCTTCGGTGAGACTGTTCGCCGTCAAGATGAGTTCGCCGGACATTCCGGAGAACTGGGCTATAGTTCCGGACACTTGCGACACGGATGTCCGGAATGACCCTGCGGCACACCGACAGCCTCGGCGCGCTCCACGCCTTCGTCCGGGCGGCGGATGCGCGCAGCTTCACCGCGGCGGGGCGGCAGCTCGGCGTCTCCGCCTCCGCCATCGGCAAGGCGGTGGCGCGGCTGGAGGACCGGCTGGGCGTGCGGCTGTTCCACCGCTCCACCCGCTCGGTGACGCTGACGCCGGAAGGCGCGCTGTTCCTGGAACGCTGCCGGCGGATCTTCAGCGAGATCGAGACCGCGGAGATGGAGCTGGCGCAGAGCCGGGGCGCGCCGCGCGGCCGGCTGCGAATCAGCCTGCCTCTCGCGGGCATGCTGATGATGCCGACCCTCAACGCCTTCATGCAGGCCTATCCCGAGATCGAGCTGGATCTCGACTTCAGCGACCGGCTGGTCGAGGTGATCGAGGAGGGCTTCGACGCGGTGGTGCGCGCGGGCGAGGTCAGCGATTCCCGGCTGATGAGCCGGTTCCTGGGGATCTTCCGGCTGCAGCTCGTGGCGTCGCCCGGCTATCTCGAGCGCCGGGGCGTGCCGCGGGCGCCGGAGGAGCTGGCAGGCCACGCCTGCCTGCAGCACCGCTTCGCCACCAGCGGCAAGCTGGAGCCCTGGCCGCTTCGCCGCGAGGTGGCGCTGCCGAGCACGGCGGTGGCGAACACGATCGAGCCGCTGATCGCCATGGCCGAGGCGGGGCTGGGCATCGCCTGCCTGCCGGACTTCGCCATCCGCCGGCAGATCCGGGAGGGCCGGCTGGCGGTGGTGCTGGCCGATCACACCGAGCACGAGGGCGTGTTCCGCCTGCTGTGGCCGCAGAGCCGCCATCCCGCGCCCAAGCTGCGGGTGTTCGTGGATTTCATGGCGCGGAATCTGTTTCCGGGGTGAGCTACAGTGGCCCTCCGCGCTGACCGAAGCTCTCCGAGAGCGCCAAAACGGGAGGATGGCCCCATGGATCTCGCCGACAGCTGGGAAGCCCAGGCCCAGCAATGGATCCGATGGGCCCGGCAGCCCGGCCACGACAGCTATTGGCGACACCACCGCGACCACTTCCTCCGGCTTCTGCCACCGCCCGGCCGGCGGACGGTGGACATCGGCTGCGGCGAAGGCCGTCTGACGCGGGATCTGAAGCGGCTCGGGCACCGGGTCGTCGGCATCGACGCATCCCCCACCCTCGTCGCCGCGGCCCGCGAGGCGGATCCGTCGATGGATGTCCGGCGGGCCGATGCGGCCGCGCTTCCGCTGGAGGACGCCAGCGCCGACCTCGCGGTCGCCTTCATGTCGCTCCACGACATCGACGCGATGCCCGCCGCGGTCCGGGAGATCGCGCGGATCCTCGAACCCGGCGGGAAACTGTGCCTGGCGATCGTCCATCCCATCAATTCGGCCGGCCGTTTCGAACGCCGGACCGCCGACGCGCCCTTCGTCATCGAGGGGGACTATCTTCGCCCCTTCCAGTACTCGGACGCGGTCGAGCGGGACGGCTTGACGATGACGTTTCACAGCCGGCACCGGCCTCTCGAGGCCTATTTCCTGGCGCTCGAGGAAGCCGGATTCCTGGTCGAGGCGCTGCGCGAGCCGAGCGTTCCGGACCATGCGATCGTCGCGGAAGCCGGCCGTCGGTGGCAGCGCCTGCCGCTCTTCCTGCATATCCGCGCCCGCCGTCCGTGAAGGCCATGGCCCGCAACGGGTGAGCGCGGGATTTTCCAGCTCTCTCGACGCCACGAGCAGTTCACGACACGCCGGGCCCTCATCCGGTCGCCGGGGTCCATCGGCCTGGGACATTCCCCCTCCGGGGAAGGGGTATGGGGACCGCTGTCCTTTCGTACGAGCCCTCTCATACCGAATTACTCAAATCTCGATCAAAGATTTCATTTATTTTTATGAAATCGAACCAATTCCAGATTGGCGTTTTGGAGGCATTGCAGTGGCTGTCTTTTCAGTGCTGAACGGCACCGGCATCAACGGCAACGGTATTCATTTCGGCTCGATCGGCCAGATCGCGACTTCAGGATTCGCTGGCGACCCCGCCATCACGGCGACCACGATCGACGTCTGCTTCAATGACGGCGGCCTTCTCCACGTCACGGGCAGCGGCCTGGGCTACAACCCGCCATCCGACTTCACCGGCTATGTCGACAGCCTCACCTACTCGCGACCCGGCAACACGCCGGTCTTCAGCATCACCGGCTTCTCCGAGGCGCTGGGCGACCTCGCCGGACTGGTCACCGGCGGCAACGAGCTGAAGATCCTCGCCGACCTGTTCTCGGAGAACGACACGATCTCCGGGTCCTGCGTGGCCGATTTCCTCATCGGCTTCTGCGGCGACGACGTCCTGAACGGCGACAACGGCAACGACAAGCTGCGCGGTGGTGCCGGGGCCGACACGCTGAACGGCGGCAACGGCCGCGACACCGCCGATTACCAGGACTCCTGCGAAGCCGTCTTCGTCAATCTGGCGAGGGGCACCGCCAGGGGTGGCGACGCCAAGGGCGACGTCCTGAACAGCATCGAGAATCTCACCGGATCGGCCCATAACGATTACCTGGGCGGCGATTCCGGCGCCAACACCCTGATCGGCGGCGCCGGCAACGACAATCTTGCCGGCAACGGCGGGGCCGACATCCTGGACGGCGGCGCCGGCAGCCAGGACATGGCGGACTACGTCTACTCGGGCGCCGGAGTGAAGGTCAGCCTCGCCGCCCATACCGCCAGCGGCGGCGATGCCGAGGGCGACACGCTCACCAATATCGAATGGCTGCGCGGCTCCTACTTCGACGACGTCCTGACCGGCAATGGCGGCGCCAATTTCCTGTCCGGACTCGGCGGCACGGACAGGCTCGATGGCGGCGCCGGCAACGACCGGCTCGTCGGCGGCGCGGGGGCCGACGTCCTGATCGGCGGTGCCGGCGTCGACACCGTGCTGTACGACAATGCCAGCGCCGGCGTGACGGTGAACCTGGCCAACCCCGCGGTGAACACCGGGGATGCCGCCGGCGACACCTACAGCAGCGTCGAGAACGTCGTCGGCAGCACCTTGAACGACACCCTCACCGGCAACCACATCGCCAATTATCTGTACGGCTGGAACGGCGCCGACATCCTCAATGGCCGCGGCGGCGCCGACCTCCTGTCCGGCGGCGCCGGGGCGGATACCTTCGTCTTCTCCTCCGTTGCGGACACCCCCGTCGGCGCGTTCGACCGGATCAACGACTTCTCCCGGAGCCAGGGCGATACGATCGACGTGTCGGGCATCACGGGCGGCCACGGCACCTTCATCGGTACGGCGGCGTTCAGCGGCACCGCCGGGGAAGTCCGGATCCTCGTCGGCATCACCCAGACCGCCGTCTACATCGACGCGAACGGCGACGGAAAGGCCGATGCGCAGATCCGCCTCACCGGAGGGGCGGTCACATTGACGGCGGACGATTTCGTGCTGTGACCATCATCGGGTCGGGGCGGAGTGCCGCCCCGACCCGTGCCTTGCAGATCCGGACGCGCCGTCCGTGAGGATCACGAGGTCGGGTTCGCCTGCAGCGAACCCGACCTGCGCTGTTGCCGGGCTGGGAAATGAACAGCGTCAGATGCGATCCAGGAACGCGAGCACCCGCTTGGTGAGCAGCGCGGCCGCATCCGGGTCGTAGGACGGAAGCGAGCTGTCGGCGAAGTAGTGCTGGTCGCCGGGATACAGGAACAGCTCCGCGTCCTCGACCTTCGCCACGATCTCGCGGGCCGCGTCGATGTCGCCCTCGCCGACGAAGATCGGGTCGTTGTCCATGCCGTGGATCTGGACCGGGACGCCGTCCGGCCAGGGGCCGAAGGCCCAGTCGCCGCTGATCGGCAGGCAGGAGTGGAACAGCAGGGCCCCGCGGGCCCCCGGCCGTGTCTGCGCCAGCTTCTGCGCCGGCAGGACGCCGAAGGAGAATCCGGCATAGACGAGCCCGGGCGGCAGGCCGTCGGCGACGCGGACGCCACGCTCCCGCATCTCCTCGAACCCGATCGTGCGGATATGGGCGAGGCCCTCGTCGATGCTGCGGAACGTGCGCCCGTCGAACAGGTCCGGCGTGTGCACGACGTGCCCGGCGGCCCGCAGATCATCGGCGAAGGCATGCACGCCGGGGGTCAGCCCCTGGGCGTGGTGGAACAACAGGATCTCGGCCATCGGCAGCCTCCGGATCGGATGGTCGGGTGCAGGTCCGATCACCTTACGGTGTCGCTCCCGTCACCGGAAGGCGTGTGCCGGCGTCGACGCCTGCGGATCCATAAGGCCGTCTAATAGGCTCATGCGCATTCCCCCGGCTAATCGCGTGCCGCGGCGCCCGCTATAACCGGAAGACGGCGAACCCGGCACACGCCGGGCGGCCTTCCGGCTCGACGCAACGATCGACAGGGCTGTCATGAGTCCTCTTGCCGCCGTCATCGCCGTCCTGTGCCTGACGACCGCCTCGGCGGCGCAGGCGGAGCCATCGGAGAAGGATCCGCACATGGTCGCCCCCGCCCTGGAGAGATACACGCGGGACACGCTGCTGGGCGGGGTCTGGAAGCGCCCGGACCTGTCGGCGCGGGACCGGAGCATCGTCACCCTCGCCGCCCTGATCGCGCGCAACCAGACCGTCGAGCTGCCGTTCCATCTCGGCCTCGCTCTCGACAGCGGCGTGGCGCCCCGCGAGATCTCGGAGATCATCACCCACCTCGCCTTCTATTCCGGCTGGGGCAACGCGACGGCGGCGGCGACCGTCGCCCAGGACGTCTTCGCCGCGCGCGGGATCGGCAGCGACCAGCTGCCCGCCGCCGCGCCGGCCCTCCTGCCGCTCGACGAGGCGGCCGAGGCGCAGCGCGCGGCGCGCGTCGGAGAGCAGTTCGGCGCGGTCGCCCCGGGGGTCGTGCAGTACACCACGGATGTGCTGTTCCGGGACCTGTGGCTGCGCCCAGACCTGGCGCCGCGCGACCGCAGCCTGGTCACGGTCAGCGCCCTGGTCGCCACCGGCCAGGTCGCCCAGATGCCCTATCACCTGAACCGGGCCATGGACAACGGCCTGACCCAGCCGCAGGCCGCGGAAGCCCTGACGCAGCTGGCCTTCTATGCCGGCTGGCCGAACGTCTTCTCGGCCCTGCCGGTGGCGAAGGACGTGTTCGAGAAGCGCCCGAAATAGCAGGCCCGCCATGAACGCCAGGACGGTTATCGCCGCCTCGCTGCTCACGCTCTCGCCGGGCGGCGCTTCCGCCGACCAGGTGCAGGAGCCGTATATCCGCCTGGCGGAGCTGGAGATCGACCCGGCCCGGGCGCAGGAATTCAGCGCCGCGATCAGGGACGAGATCGAGACCGCCGTTCGCGTGGAGCCGGGCGTCCTGGCGCTCTACGCCGTGTTCGAAAAGGACGATCCGGCTCGGGTCAGGGTCTTCGAGGTCTATTCCGACGAGACCGCCTACCGGACGCATCTGCAGACCCCGCACTTCCAGAAATTCCGGGCCGACACGGAGACCATGATCCGGTCCCGCAGGCTGCTCGACGCCGTCCCCATCATCCTCGGTGCGAAGGCGAAGTGAGGGTGGAAGGCTTGGCGGCCCCGCCTCAGCCCCGGTGGCGCAGCGCGTCGACCAGCAGGGCGAAGGCGGCGGAGGTCTGGCGCCGGCTCGGATAGTACAGGTGATAGCCCGACCAGGGCGGGCACCACTCCTCCAGCACCCGCCGGAGGCGGCCCCTGGCGAGATGGGGCCGCGCCAGGTCCTCCGGCACATAGGCCAGGCCGAAGCCGGCCAGAGCGGCGTCGAGGACCTGGAAGATGCCGTTGAAGACGAGCTGGCCTTCGACCCGCACCTTCATCTCGCGGCCGTCCCGTTCGAACTCCCAGGCGTAGAGCCCGCCATAGGTCGGCAGGCGCAGATTGATGCAGCTGTGCGCGACCAGGTCCTGCGGCGTCTGCGGCGGCGGCCGCCGCGCGAAATACGACCCCGTCCCGACCACGGCGAAGCGGATGTCCGGCCCGATGCGTACCGCGACCATGTCCCGGGCCACCTGCTCGCCCCAGCGCACGCCGGCGTCGTAGCGTTCCGCGACGATGTCGGTCAGCCCGTAGTCGATGGCGAGCTCGACCCGGATGTCGGGATAGCGGGGCAGGAACCGCTCCAGCTTCGGCCACAGGACCGACCGGATCGCATGGTCGCCGGCAGTGATCCGGATGGTGCCGGACGGCTTTTCTCCGAGCTCACTGACCGAAGCCAGCTCGGCCTCGATCTCCTGCAGCCGCGGGGCGACCGTGCGCAGCAGGCGCTCGCCCGCCTCGGTCAGCCCGACGCTGCGCGTCGTGCGCGTCAGCAGCCGGATGCCCAGCCGGGTCTCGAGCTGGCGGATCGTCTGGCTCAGCGCCGATTGCGAGACGGCCAGCTTCGCCGCCGCCTTGGTGAAGCTCCGTTCCCGCGCGACGGCGACGAGGGCGGCCAGGTCATCCAGGTGTCCACGCTGCATTTATCGGCACTGCTTATAGGTCCATGCGGATTGTAGCGGCTAATCGCGAAGACACCACGCCCTTAGAGTCCGGGTCCCGACACCGACGACCGCACCAGAGGGAGGCGATGATCAACCGCAGGCGCGTCCTCGCTGCCGCCGGCGGCATCGCTGCCCTCACGGCCGCCGGAGCCGTCGCGGCACCGGCGACGGCCGTGCCGGGAAGGATCGGATCCGTGCAGGCATCCCATCGACGGACAGGCACCATGAAGATCGGCATCCGGATCGACGACACGGTCCTGACCGCCACGCTCGAGGACAGCGCGACGGCCAGAGACTTCGCATCCCTGCTGCCATTGACCGTGACGCTGCGGGACTACGCATCGACCGGGAAGATCGCCGATCTGCCGAGACGGTTGTCCGAGGAGGATGCGCCGGCGGGATCCGATCCCTCGGTCGGAGACATCGCCTACTACGCGCCCTGGGGGAATCTCGCGATCTTTCATCACGATTTCGGCTACTCGCGCGGGCTCATCCATCTGGGAACGGTCGAGTCCGGCATCGAGGCGCTGAGCCGCCCCGGGCCGCGGACGGCGACGATCGAACTCCTGGACCGGTAAGGGAGATTCGGCAATGGAATGGCCAAAAGACGAGCTGCACCGGATCACCGCGGCCGACGACCTGCACGTCGCGCCGTTCCGGGAGGACGGGCGGACCACCGGCACGCCGACCTGGATCTGGTCCGTCGCGGTCGAGGACGGGCTCTATGTCCGCGCCTACAACGGCACGGCCTCGCGCTGGTACCGGGCGGCGTTGCGGCAGAAGGCCGGGCGGATCGCCGCCGCCGGAATGACCCGCGATGTCACCTTCGAGCCGGTCGACGGGCCGATCCAGGACCGGATCGATGCAGCCTATCGAGCCAAATACGGCGGCAGCCCGTATCTGGCCGCGATGATCGGCCCGCGCGCCCGCGCCGCCACCGTCAGGATCGCCCCGCGAGGCCGGGTGACGTCGGCACATCAGAAAGGATGAAGCCTTGCGCGGCGGGCCGAGATCCGGGATGCCCGCCTCCGGCGGCGGGGCCGGCCCACCGCCCCCGGAGGCGGGCCGGTCCGCCGGAGGACGGAGTCCGTCCCCTCCGGATGGCGATCTTCCCGCTCATCGCCGGCTTTTCTAGGATTTTCCTTGGGTTACCCTGCGGCATGGTCAGCATCCCCACCCCGCTGGCCGCCGGGTTCCCCAAGGGCGGGATCGGGTTGCCACACCCTTACCGAAGGCCCGGTCCCGCCCCCCGACGGGAGGTCAAAGCGAAGCGGTGCGCGGCCGGGCCGATCGAGACCCGGCCGTGGCACTCCCGTCACCCCCGCATGGATCGATGCGCAGACCGCATCGATCGATACCCGCTTCGGCTTGGACGGCCATCGGCGACCATAAGACCCTTCCGGGCCGAGAGAGGCGCCGAGACGCGCCCGCTCTCATTCGGGGAGGAAGAATCGTCTTGGCCACTCACACTTCATTGCGGATGCTGGCAGGAATGCTCGCCTTGGCCTCATCGCTCACCGCCTTCGGTCCGGCGCCGGCTGCCGCCGGCACCTTCGTCTATGTCTCCAACGCGGCGGACGGGGATATCGACGGCTATGCCATGGACAAGGCGACCGGCGCGCTGACGCCGCTCGGCAAGACCCGGGCCGGGAAGCAGGTGATGCCGATGGCGGTCAGCCCGGACAAGCGGCATCTCTACGCCGTGGTCCGGTCGCAGCCCTTCACGGTCCTGACCTATGCCATCGATCCGGCCAACGGCTCGCTGCGGCAGGAGGCGGCCGCGCCGCTGCCCGACAGCATGGCCTATGTGTCGACCGACGCCACCGGCCGCTTCCTGTTCACGGCCTCCTACGGCGGCGACAAGGTCGCGGTGAGCCCGATCGACGCGGACGGGCTGGTCCGGTCCGAAGCGAGCCAGGTGATCCCGACCGGCAAGAACGCCCATGCGATCCGCGCCGACCGGACGAACCGCTTCGTCTACGCGACCAATCTCGGCAGCGACCAGATCGCCCAGTTCGCGTTCGACGCCGCGACCGGCCGGCTGACGCCGGATAACCCCCCGGCCGTCAAGGTGGCGGCCGGCAACGGCCCGCGCCATCCGGTCTTCTCGCCGGACGGCAAATACCTCTACGTGCTGTGCGAACTGTCCGGCAACGTCATCCGGTTCGCCGTCGACCAGGCCAAGGGCACCCTGACCGAGCTCGACAGCACCGGCACGGTGCCGCCGGAGGCCGGGCTGGTGCCGGGCCCCCCGCCGGGGGCGCCGGCCGGCGACAAGCCGAAGATCTGGGCCGCGGACCTTCAGATCACGCCCGACGGCCGGTTCCTCTACGCCACGGAGCGGACGACCAGCCGGATCGCCCTGCTCTCTATCGACCCCGACACCGGGAAGCCCGCCTATCTCGGCAACACCCCCACGGAGACGCAGCCGCGCGGCATCAGGATCGATGCGAGCGGCACCTATCTCGTCGCGTCGGGCGAGAAGTCGGACCGGCTGTCGGTCTACCGGATCGACAAAGCGGGCGGCGGCCTGACGCCGGTGGGCCGTGCCCCCGTCGGCCAGGGTGCGAACTGGGTCGAGATCGTCGACCTGCCGTAGCATCGGGCCCGGACCGTTCGTAGGTTGGGTTCGCGACCGCGAACCCAACATTCGACCGTTCCGGGGCATCGGTACTGTTGGGTTCGCGTGCCGCGAACCAACCTACGCGCTCGCTGACGACCCCGTTGGCGCGATCTCCGTCAGGGACAATTTGATCTAGACTGAAGTATCGGCCGCCGACGAACCGTCTCGAAGGACTGGCGGCAACGAGGGTTCAGTCATGGATCGGAGACTGATATCGCTCGCCGCAGCGCTGTCTCTGCTCCCCTCCGCGGTGTCCGCGATGGACCATGCGGCGGCGCGGGAGCGGATGGTCGAGACGATCATCGACCTCGCCAGGGGCGATACGGGGCCGTTGGGGTCCGAGGGCATCGACCCGCCCGTCCTGTCGGTGATGCGCCAGGTGCCCCGGCACGAATTCGTGCCCGACGAGTCCCGCGACAAAGCCTATGAGAACCGTCCGCTGCCGATCGGCTACGGGCAGACGATCTCCCAACCCTTTGTCGTCGCGCTCATGACCGACCTTCTGGACCCCGGGAAGGACGGCGTCGTTCTGGAGATCGGCACCGGGTCCGGCTACCAGGCGGCCGTGCTCTCTCCCCTGGTCCGCCACGTCTACACGATCGAGATCGTCGAACCGCTGGCCGAACGGGCGGCAGAGCGGCTGAGAGCGCTGGGCTACGACAACGTCGTCACGCGTCACGGCGACGGCTACTACGGCTGGCCCGAGCATGGCCCATATGACGGCATCGTCGTCACCGCGGCGGCGAGCCATATCCCGCCGCCCCTGGTCAACCAGCTCAAGCCGGGCGGCCGGATGGTGATCCCGGTCGGCCCGCCATTCATGACCCAGAACCTGATGCTGGTCACGAAGGACGGAGAGGGCAAGGTCCGCACCGAGGTTCTCCTGCCGGTCTCCTTCGTGCCTCTGACCGGCGCCGGCGCCCGCTGAGCCCGTGGCGCTCCTCACCGCCATCGCCATCCTCGCGGGCGCCGCCATCGCCCTCGAGATCCTGCTGATGCGGCTCTTCTCGATCCTTCTGTGGCACCATTTCGCCTACATGATCATCAGCGTGGCGCTGCTCGGGATCGGCGCCAGCGGCACGTTCCTGGTCTTTGCCAAGAGCCTCCTGGCACGGCGGTTCACCTTGGCCTTCGCCGGGTTTGGGGTCCTGTTCGCGGTGTCTGCCGTCGGCGGCTTCGCCCTGGCGCAACGCGTGCCGTTCAACCCGCTCGAGGTGATCTGGGACGCCGGGCAGCAGGTCCGTCTCGCGCAGATCCAGCTGTTGCTGGCCCTGCCCTTCTTCGCGGTCGGCGCCGCGATCGGACTGGCCTTCATCCACAGTGCGGACCGCATCGCGAGCCTCTACCGGGCCGATCTGTTGGGCGCGGGCCTCGGCGCCATGCTGATCGTGGCGCTGCTGGTCGTCGCCTGGCCGCAGGACTGCCTGCGTCTCGTCGGCGGGCTCGGCTTCGCTGCCGCCGCATTTGCCGCCTGGGCCGGCGCCGCGCGCCGGTGGGCCATCGCGCTCGCCGCCCTCGGGGCGATCTCCATCGCCGCCTGGCCGGCGTCGTGGCTGGAACTGTCGCCCTCGCCATACAAGGGCCTGAGCCTGGCGCTGACGGCGCCCGGCGCACGGGTCGTGACGCAACGATCGAGCCCGCTCGGGCTCCTGACGGTCGTGGAGAGTCCGGTCATCCCGCTGCGGCACGCCCCGGGCCTGAGCCTCGGCGCGACGACCGAGCCGCCGCCGCAGCTCGGCATCTTCACCGACGCCGAATCCCTGACCCCGATCGTCCGCTTCAGCGGTGATCCGGGCGCGCTGGCCTATCTCGACCAGCAGACGATGGCGCTGCCCTTTCATCTGCTGGAGCGCCCGCACGCGCTCATCCTGGGCGCCGGCGGCGGTGCCGACGTGCTGCGGGCGCTGCTTCACGAGGCGCGGCATGTCGATGCCGTCGAGCTCAACCCGGCGCTGCTCGATCTGGTGCGGGACGACCTCTCCGACTTCGCCGGAGGGGTCTATGGCCGTGCCGATGTGACGCTTCACGCCGCCGAAGCGCGCAGCTTCGTCGAGGCGAGCCGGGACCGGCGATGGGACCTGATCCAGGTGGCGCTTCTCGACTCCTTCATCGCCGCCGCTGCCGGCGTCCAGGCGCTGGGCGAGACCGGGCTCTACACGGTCGAGGCCCTGCAGGCCTATCTGCGGCACCTCGCCCCGGGCGGCGTGCTGGCCGCCACCCGCTGGGTGCGGTCGCCGCCGCGCGACGCGGTCAAGCTCTTCGCCACCGCCGTGCTGGCGCTGGAAGCCATGGGCGTGCGGACGCCTGGCGACAGGCTCGCCATGATCCACGGCTGGGACACGGCGACGCTTCTGATCAAGAACGGGTCCCTCACAGCCGCCGACGTCGCGGCGATCCGGGCGTTCGCGGAGGCCCGCGCCTTCGACGTCGCCTGGTATCCCGGGATGTCGGCCGCGGAAGCGAACCGCTTCACCCGTCTCGCCGAACCATCCCTCCACGAGGTCGCCGCGGCGCTGCTCGGACCGGCCCGCCAGCGTTTCCTCGACGACTACAGCTTCGACATCGCCCCTGCCACCGACGACCGGCCGTACTTCTTCCGCTTCGTCAAATGGCGGCTGCTGCCGGAGCTCTGGGCGCTGCGCGGCCGGGGCGGGCTGACCCAGGCGGACGCCGGCTACCTCGTGGTCCTGGCCGCGCTGCCGCTGTCGGCGGCGGCCGGACTCGCCCTGATCCTGCTGCCGCTCTCGATCCTGCGTCCCAGGTCCGCCGGGGGCGGAGCGTTGGCGCGGTGGCGGGTGGCGATCTATTTCCTGATGCTCGGCTTCGCGTTCATCTTCATCGAGATCAGCTTCATTCAGCGATTCACCCTGTTCATCGGCCACCCGCTCGCGGCCGTCGCCGTGGTGCTCGCGGCCTTCCTCGTCTTCGCCGGGCTGGGCAGCGGCCTCTCCCGGCGACTGTCGCGGCATCGGCCTCTCGCGGTCGCGATCGCCGTGGCCGGCATCGCTTCCCTTGCCGGTCTCTACCTCATCGCGCTGCCTTTCGTGTTCACGGGGCTCGCCGCCCTCCCGGTCTTCGCCAAGGCGGCGGTCGCGGTCCTGCTGATCGCGCCCCTGGGCTTCGCCATGGGCCTGCCTTTCCCGCTCGGCCTCGGGCGGGTGGCGGCGGAGACGCCAGGGCTGATGCCCTGGGCCTGGGGCATCAACGGCTGCGCCTCGGTGGTCGGCGCCGTCCTCGCCAGCATCCTGGCCATGCATCTCGGCTTCACCATCGTCGTCGGCCTGGCGCTGACGCTTTACGCCGTCGGTGCGGCGGTCTTCTTCCTGCCGGCTTCGGGTCGCCCATCGCAGTAGGAGCGCCGCTGGCCGGGACGGCCGAGCGCGCGGCTCTTCGCATCCACCACCGCCATCGGGACGATATGCATCCTGCCGAGCTCAGCGACGGTACGGGATGAGCCCGCGCAGGCGATCGTCCCTGAGATAGAGGCCGCCCCAGAGCATGATGCCCAGATAGACGCCAAAGAGCGTGTGGCTGAAGAGAGGGCTGCCGATGCGCGCATGGGTGGCGACCGTACCGCCGAGATAGGCCGTGAGGAGCACGGCGCCGAGCACGGCTGTCCGCGGCAGCGCATAGAGCGCGGTGCAGATCAGCAGGATGATCCCGAGCGGGACGACGCTCGCGGCCGGCCAGCCGATCTGCGCGGTGGTGTCCAGCACGACGGGCAGCCGCAGCAGCTTCATCGCCGCATCCATCAGCAGGAAGAGGATCACGAGCGTGCTCAGGCCATGGCCGGCCCAACGCATCCGTTTCGAGGCGGTCTCCGCGGCCGTGGCGGTCATGCGTCTTCTCCCTATGTCCTCGCGGCATCCGAGCCTTTGAGGACGGCGTAGATCGCCATGGCGTGACCGTGGCCGAGCTCGAACTCATCCTTGAGCCACTGCGCGATCTCGCCCGCCCTGACGCCGTTCTTCAGCCGGCCGTGTCGGGTGAAACCCTTCTGATCTGCCAGCGTCTTGAAATCGTCGGCGCTCTTGCCCGTCTTTGCTTTGATATTGTCGAGATAAGCCTGGAACGACATCGATCACCCCTCGCGATTCAGCTGAAGAAGAGGAAGACAGAGGTCCGCTCGGATCACGGCTGATACAGGGAGCCTCCAGGCTAGGCCATCCCGGGTTCGTTGATAATACGATATGCGGACCATACACTCTCCAGCAAACCGGGAGAACGGATGGGCCGCCTTCGAGACCTGGAGACGTTCATCGCCATTGTCGAGAGCGGCAGCCTGACGGCGGCCGCTCGCCGGCTGAGGCGTCCGCTCCAGTCGGTCAGCCGATCGCTCTCCGTGCTGGAGCGCAGCATCGGCGTCGAGCTCGTCCGCCGCACCACGCGGCAGCTGAATCCGACGGAAGCCGGGATCGAGTTCTACAGCCGCGCGAAACCGGCGGTGGCGGAAATCAACGAGGCGACGCTGCAAGCCGGCAATCGCCGGATCGAGCCTGCGGGCCTGCTGCGCATCGGCGCGCCGGTGTTCTTCGCCCCCGCCTACATCGTGCCCGCGGTGGCGGACTTCATCGCACGGCACCCGCACGTCGAACTGGACCTGAAGCTGTCCGACAGGTTCGCCGACCTCGTCGAGGAGCAGCTCGACCTGGCCGTCAGGATCGGAGAGCTGCAGGACGCGGACCTGAAGGCGAGGCGCCTCGGCGAACTCCGCCGCGTCTTCTTCGGCGCGCCCTCCTATTTCGCGAAGAACGGCCGGCCCGACCACCCGACCGCCCTGCTGCGGCATCAATGCGTCGTGCGGTCGGTGGGGCCGAACGACAGCCGCTGGCCGTACAAGGACCGAGACACGGTCAGGACCGTGCAGGTGACGGGCCGGTTCCGGGCCGACCACGGCGCTTCGATGTATGCCGCCGTCACCGCCGGAATGGGGATCGGCTTCACGCCGCTATGGCAGATCCGCCGGCTCGTCGACGACGGGCAGGTCGAGCTCATCCTCGTCGACCATGAGCCGCCGCCGGTGCCGATCCAAGTGGTGTGGCCGGGCAGCAAGCTGATGCCGGCGAAGACCAGGCTGTTCATCGACCTTCTCGCCGATCACCTGAGGAATGCGCGGCTGTAGCGATGATGCCGGATCGGCCGGTGCCCCTACTCCGCCGCCTGCGGCCCGCCGGCGAGGCGCGGGAAGGCTCGGTGCCAGTGCCCACGCGCCCATAAGCGGAACCGGTCGAGCACCAGGTACAGCACCGGGGTGGTGTAGAGCGTCAGCAGCTGGCTGACGACGAGGCCGCCGACGATGGCGATGCCGAGCGGCTGGCGCAGTTCGCTGCCCGCGCCGAAGCCGACCGCCAGCGGGATGGCGCCGAAGATCGCCGCCATCGTCGTCATCAGGATCGGGCGGAAACGCAGCAGGCTGGCCTCGAGGATCGCCTCGCGCGGAGGGAGGCCGCGGCTGCGCTCCGCCTCCAGCGCGAAGTCGATCATCATGATCGCGTTCTTCTTGACGATGCCGATCAAGAGGATGACGCCGATCATCGCGATCAGGCTGAACTCGGTGCCGAACAGCATCAACGCCAGCACCGCCCCGACCCCGGCCGAGGGCAGGGTCGAGAGGATGGTGATGGGGTGGATCGTGCTCTCGTACAGGATGCCGAGTACGATGTAGACCGCGGCCAGCGCCGCCAGGATCAGCACCGGCTCGTCGCGCAGCGAGCTCTGGAACACCTGGGCCGTGCCCTGGAAGCTGCCATGGATGGTGGCGGGCACGTGCAGCTCGACCATCGCCTGCTGCACCGCCGCCGCGGCATCGCCGAGGGATTTGCCCGGCGCCAGGTTGAACGAGATGGTGGTCGCCGCGAACAGGCCCTGGTGGTTGACCGAGAGCGGCGTGTTGCCGGGGCCGGTATGGCTGATCGCCGACAGCGGCACCATCGTCTCCTGCACGGTGCTGACCGCAGCGCCGCTGGAGGTGCCCTTGCGGCCGGCATTGGCCAGCGCGTTGGTGGCGGCGTTGGCGGCCGACTGCGCCACCTCGCTGACGGTGCCGGAGCCGATCGTGCGGCCCGCCGCATTGGTGCCGGCGGTGCCGCTGGCGCTGCCGCCCGAGGTGCTGACGTACAGGTCCTTCAGCATCTCCGGGCTCTGCCAGTATTGCGGCGCCACCTCCATCACCACGTGGTACTGGTTGATGGCGCTGTAGATGGTCGAGACCTGGCGCTGGCCGAAGGCGTCGTAGAGGGTGTTGTCGATCTGCTGCGGCGTGATGCCGAGCCGCGAGGCGGTGTCGCGGTCAATGACGATGTCGGTCTCCAGCCCCTTCTGCTGCTGGTCGGAGTTGACGTCGGCCAGAACCGGGCTCTGCTGCAGCGCCTGTACCAGCTTCGGCCCCCATTCCTGCAACTCCTGTGAGGAGTCCGACTGCAGCGTGTATTGGTAGGCGGCGTTGCTTTGCCGGCCGCCGGCGCGGATGTCCTGGGCCGAGACCAGGAACAGGCGGACGCCCGGCACCACGGCCAGCCTGCCGCGCATCCGGGCGATCACCTCGTTGTCGCTGACGCCGCGCTGAGGCAGCGGCTTCAGCGTGACGAAGACCTGGCCGGTGTTGGTCTGCGACCGGCCGCCGCCCCCGCCGCCGGTGAAGCCGACGACGCTCTCCACCGCCGGGTCGGCGCGGACGATATCCATCAGCTGCGCCAGCTTCTGCTGCATCAGCTGGAACGAGATGCTCTGGTCCGCGACGATGCCGCCGACCAGCCGGCCGGTGCTCTGCTGCGGGAAGAAGCCCTCGGGGATGACCGCGAAGAGGGCGATGTTGAGGCAGACCACGCCGAACAGCACCAGGATGACGAAGCCGCTGTGCCGCAGCGCCCAGGCGAGCGTCCGCTCATAGACCCGCAGCGTCCGGGTCAGCAGGCCGGGGCCGCGGCCCGCCGGGCGCGGCCGGCGGCGCAGCAGCAGGGCGCACAGCATCGGCGTGGCGGTCAGCGAGATCGCCATCGACACGGCGATGGCGACCGAGAGCGTCAGCGCGAACTCCCGGAAGATGCGGCCGACCAGCCCGCCCATCAGCAGGATCGGCAGGAACACCGCGACCAGCGAGATGCTGATCGACAGCACGGTGAAGCCGACCTCGCGCGCGCCGCGCAGCGCCGCCTGGCGCCGCGGCATGCCGGCCTCGACATGGCGGGCGATGTTCTCCAGCACCACGATGGCGTCGTCGACGACGAAGCCGGTGGCGATGGTCAGCGCCATCAGCGACAGGTTGTCGAGGCTGTAGCCCAGAAGGTACATCGCCCCGAAGGTGCCGATGATCGAGACCGGCACCGCCACTGCGGGGACGATGGCGGCGCGCGGGTCGCGCAGGAAGGCGAAGACCACCAGCATCACCAGCGCGACCGAGATCAGAAGCGTGAGCTGGGTGTCGTTCAGCGAGGCGCGGATGGTCCCGGTGCGGTCGGCGGCCGGGGTGATCTCGATGTCCCTGGGCATCGCCGCGCGCAGATGCGGCAGCTCGGTCTTCACTCGGTCGACCGTGTCGATGATGTTGGCCCCGGGCTCGCGGAACAGCAGCACCAGCACCGCGGGCTGGCCGTCGGCCAGGCCAGCGTTGCGCAGGTCCTCGACCGAATCCACCACCTCGGCCACGTCCGACAGCCGCACCGCTGCGCCGTTGCGGTATGCGATCACCAGCGGCCTGTAGTCCTCGGCCCGGCTGGCCTGGTCGTTGCTGGTGATCTGGAAATGCCGTCCGGCCTCCTCGATCGCGCCCTTCGGGCTGTTGGCGTTGGCCGCCGCCAGCGCCGCGCGGACGTCCTCGAGCCCGATGCCGTAGCGGGCCAGCGCCTGGGGGTTCAACTCGACCCGCACCGCCGGCAGCGCGGCGCCGCCCAGCGTCACGTTGCCGATGCCCTCGATCTGCGACAGGCGCTGCTGCAGCACGTTGCTGGCGGCGTCGTAGATCTGGCCGCGGGTCAGGGTCTTCGAGGTCAGGGCCAGGATCAGCACCGGCGCGTCGGACGGGTTGACCTTGCGGTAGGTCGGGTTGCTGCGCAGCGCCGCCGGCAGGTCGGCCCGGGCCGCGTTGATCGCCGCCTGCACGTCGCGCGCGGCGCCGTCGATGTCACGGTCGAGGCCGAATTGCAGCGTGATCCGGGCCTGGCCGACCGAGCTCTGCGACGTCATCTCGGTGACGTCGGCGATGGCGCCGAGATGCCGCTCCAGCGGGCTCGCCACCGTGGCCGCCACCGTCTCCGGGCTGGCGCCGGGCAGCGAGGCGGTGACCGAGATGGTCGGGAAGTCGACCTGGGGCAGGGGCGACACCGGCAGCTGCAGATAGGCGAAGAGGCCGGCCAGGACGATGCCGAGGGTCAGCAGCGTGGTCGCCACCGGCCGGGCGATGAAGGGGGCGGAGAGGTTCACGCCCCCTCCTCCCCGGCGCTGAAGCGGGAGCGCGGCCGCCGCCCGGTGACCCGCTGGGCCAACCGGTCGAAAGCCAGGTAGATCACCGGCGTGGTAAACAGGGTCAGCAGCTGGCTGACGACGAGGCCGCCGACGATGGCGACGCCGAGCGGCCGCCGCAGCTCCGACCCCATGCCGGTGCCGAGCATCAGCGGCAGGGCGCCCAGCAGCGCCGCCAGGGTGGTCATCAGGATCGGCCGGAAGCGCAGCAGGCAGGCCTGGAAGATGGCCTCGCGCGGCGGCCTGTCCTCCTCGCGCTCCGCCTGCAGCGCGAAGTCGATCATCATGATCGCGTTCTTCTTGACGATCCCGATCAGGAGGATGATGCCGATGATCCCAATCACATCGAGCCCATCCCCTGCCGCCATCAGCGCCAGGAGGGCGCCGAGGCCGGCCGACGGGAGTGTGGAGAGGATCGTGACCGGGTGGATGAAGCTCTCGTAGAGCACGCCCAGCACGATGTACATGGTCGCGATCGCGGCCAGGATCAGCAGTGCCTCGTTCGCCAGCGAGGACCGGAAGGCGGCGGCCGAGCCCTGGAAGGCGGTGACGAAGCTGTCGGGCAGGCCGACCTCCTTCTCCGCCTTCCCGATCGCCTCGACGGCCGCGCCCAGCGAGGCGCCCGGGGCCAGGTTGAAGGAGACCGTCGTCGCCGGGAACTGGCCGAGATGGGTGATCTGCAGCGGCCCGGCCCGCTGCTCGACCCTGACGATGGCGGAGAGCGGCACCTGCCCGGTCGAGGACAGCGAGGACGGCAGGTAGAGGGCCTTCAGCCCGTCCAGCGACTGCTGCAGCGACGGGGCGGCCTCCAGGATCACGCGGTACTGGTTGGCCTGGGTGTAGATGGTCGAGACGATGCGCTGGCCGAAGGCGTCGTAAAGCGCGTTGTCGACCGTCGCCGGGGTGATGCCGAAGCGGGCGGCGGTGGCGCGGTCGATCACCAGGTCGACGGCCAGGCCTTGCTGCTCGTCGTCGCTGGCGACGTCGGTGATCTCCGGCACCTGCTGCAGCCGCTGCATCAGCCTCGGCACCCAGTCCTGGAACTGGTCGAGATCGGCGTTCTGCAGCACAAACTGGTATTGGGTGCGGCTGACGGTGGAATCGATCGTCAGGTCCTGCACCGGCTGCATGTAGAGGGTGATGCCGGGCACGCCCGCCGTTTCGCGCCGTAGCCGGTCGATGATTTCTCCGGCTGTCGCGGTACGCTGGCCGAGCGGCTTGAGGTTGATCAGGAAGCGGCCGCTGTTCAGCGTGGTGTTGGTGTCGTCGACGCCGATGAAGGAGCTGAGGCCGGCGACGTCCGGATCCTTCAGGATCGCCTCGGCCAGGGCCGACTGGTGCTTCGCCATCTCGGCATAGGAGACGGTCTGCGCCGCCTCGGAGATGCCCTGGATCATCCCGGTGTCCTGCTCCGGGAAGAAGCCCTTCGGGATGACGACGTAGAGCGCCAGGGTCAGAACCAGCGTCGCCACCGCGACCAGCAGCGTCAGCACCTGGTGGTCCAGCACCCAGCCGAGGGCGCGGCCGTACCGGCCGATGACCCAGTCGAAGGCGCGCTCGGCCGCGCGGTCGAAGCGGCCGCGCTCGGCCGCCGGCCGGTGCCGCAGCAGCCGGGCGCACATCATCGGCACCAGGGTCAGCGACACCACCGCCGAGATCACGATGGTGACGGCCAGCGTGATCGCGAATTCGTGAAACAGCCGGCCCACAACCTCGCCCATGAACAGGAGCGGAATCAGGACGGCGATCAGCGACACGGTCAGCGAGATGATGGTGAAGCCGATCTGCTCGGCCCCCTTCAGCGCCGCCTGCAGCGGCGGCTCCCCCGCCTCGACGAAGCGGGCGATGTTCTCGATCATCACGATCGCGTCGTCGACGACGAAGCCGGTGGCGATGGTCAGGGCCATCAGCGACAGGTTGTCGAGGCTGAAGCCCAAGAGGTACATCGCCGCCAGGGTGCCGACCAGCGACAGCGGCACCGACAGGCTGGGGATGATGGTGCCCGCCGCCGTGCGCAGGAACAGGAAGATCACCATCACCACCAGCGCCACGGCCAGCATCAGCTCGAAGCCGACATCGGCGACCGAGGCGCGGATCGTGACGGTGCGGTCGTCGAGCACCGCGACCTCCGCCGCGGCGGGCAGGCCGGCCTCGAGCTGCGGCAGGATCGCCTTGATGCCGTCCACCACCTCGATCACGTTGGCGCCGGGCTGGCGCCGGACGTCGACGATGATCGCCGGCGTGGTGTTCGCCCAGGCGGCGAGCCTGCCGTTCTCCGGCCCGCTGACCACGGTGGCGACGTCGGACAGGTGGATCGGCGCGCCGTTGCGGTAGGCGACGACCACGTCCTCGTAGTCCTGCGCCCGGGTGATCTGGTCATTGGCGTTGATCGTCGACGACCGCATCGGCCCGTCGAAATTGCCCTTCGGCGTGTTGACGTTGGCGTTGCCGAGGGTGGTGCGGATGTCGTCGATGGCGAGGCCGTAGGCGGCCAGCGCCTGCGGGTTCACCTGGATGCGCACCGCCGGCCGGGCGCCGCCGCTGAGGCTGACCAGGCCGACGCCAGGCTGCTGCGAGATCTTCTGTGCCAAGCGGGTGTCGACCAGGTTCTGCAGGTCGGTCAGCGGGATCGTCTTCGAGGTGACGGCCAGCGACAGGATCGGCGCGTCGGCCGGGTTGACCTTGGCATAGATCGGCGGCGCCGGCAGGTCGCCGGGCAGGAGGTTGCCGGCGGCATTGATCGCGGCCTGCACCTCCTGCTCCGCCACGTCGAGGCTGAGGTCGAGGTCGAACTGCAGGGTGATGACCGAGGCGCCGGCCGAGCTGGCCGAGGTCATCTGGTCCAGCCCCGGCATTTGGCCGAACTGCTTCTCCAGCGGCGCGGTGACGGAGGAGGTCATCACCTCCGGGCTCGCCCCCGGATAGAAGGTCTGAACCTGGATGGTCGGGTAGTCGACCTCCGGCAGGGCCGAGAGCGGCAGGAAGCGGTAGGCCACGGCACCGACCAGCAGGATCGCCGCCATCAGCAGCGAGGTGCCGACCGGCCGCAGGATGAAGGGACGCGACGGGTTCATGGCCGGCCTCCGACCTGGTGGGGAGGCGATCGTCTCCGGTGGCGGAAACCAAATGAGTCCCCCCTCCCTTCGCGGGAGGGGGATAGGGGGAGGGGGTTCCTTCGGCTCGCACCGGCGCCGATCGGCAGGCCGCGGCGATAACGAAGACCATCCCTGGCATTCGCGCGCGGACGCGCGCAGACCCCTCCCCCTGCCCCCTCCCGCAAGGGGAGGGGGGACTAAAAAGACGCGGGTTCAAGTTCTTCAGGAAAGGCGCCGCCCCGCGGGAGAGGACGCGCGCTATGGCTTCATCGATCGTGTCGATCGACGGGCAGCCTCCTTGCCGGAGGGCGCTCATCCGTTTGTCTGGGGCTGCTGAGTCTGGTTGTCGCGGCGGCGGTGCTGGCCCTCGCCGGTGCCCTGACGGTGGTGCTGCTGGTCCGCCTGCCCGTCTGCCGGGGCAGCGCCCTGCCCTGCCCCATCGCCGGCGGCCACGGTCACATGCGCCCCGTCGCGCAGCCGGTCGGTGCCGTCGACCACCACCCGGTCGCCGGGCTGCAGGCCGTCCTGAACGGAGACCATCCCGCCCTCCGCGGGGCCGGTCCTGATCGGCCGGACCGAGACGGTGCCGCCGGCATCGACCAGATAGACGAAGGCGCCCGGCGCGCCGTTCTGGACCGCGGCGACCGGCACGGTGACGGCGTCGTGCAGTGTGTCGACCAGGAGGCGGGCATTGACGAACTGGTTCGGGAACAGCGCCCCGTCGGCATTGTCGAAGGCGGCGCGCAGCTTGACCGTGCCGGTGGTGGTGTCGATCTGGTTGTCGAGGGTCGACAGCGTGCCGGTGGCGATCTCGGTCGTGCCGGAGCGGTCGAAGGCGATCACCGGCAGGCTGGCGCCGGCGCGCAGCCGGGCCTGGATCTGCGGCAGGTCGT
Source organism: Inquilinus limosus DSM 16000 (assembly GCF_000423185.1). Lineage (GTDB taxonomy): Bacteria > Pseudomonadota > Alphaproteobacteria > DSM-16000 > Inquilinaceae > Inquilinus > Inquilinus limosus. The sequence goes on from NZ_AUHM01000030.1 coordinate 37,952, forward strand.
CCTCCGGCAGCGAGAACACGACCGAGATCGGCTGCAGCTGGGTGATGACGACGATGCCGTTGGTGTCCGAGGTCTGCACATAGTTGCCGGGATCGACCTGGCGCAGCCCGACCCGGCCGTCGATCGGCGCCGTGATGCGGGCGTATTGCAGGTTGAGCTTCTGGGCGTCGACCTGGGCCTGGTCGGACTGGACCGTGCCCTGGTCCTGCTGCACCAGGAAGGCCTGATCGTCGACCTGCTGCCGCGAGACCGCGTTCTGCTTCAGCATCTGCTGATCGCGCGCCAGATCGGCCTGGGCCTGGGCCAGCGCCGCCTGGTCGCGGGCGAGCTGGCCCTCGTCCTGCTCCAGCGCCACCTGGTAGGGGCGCGGGTCGATCTGGGCCAGGAAGTTGCCCTTCTTGACCATCTGGCCTTCCTGGAACCCGACCTCGACCAGCTGGCCGGCGATCTGCGTCCTGACCGTGACGGTGGCGAGCGGCGTGACGGTGCCGAGCGCGTCGAGCATGATCCGGATGTCGCCGCGGCCGACCATGGCGACCCCGACCGGCTGGGCCGGCATCCCGGCGAAGCGGCCGCCGCCGGCCGGCGGCGGGGCAGGAGCGGTGACCACGCGCCAGGTGGCGACCGCGATCAGCGCCGCGACCGCGACGCCGCCGGCGATCCACAGCGCCCGGCGCCCGCGGCTTCGCGCCGGGACCGGCCTTTCCTTCTCCTCGACCGGCCGCTGGCGGTCCTCGACGCGCGCATCCATTGGTCCGTCACCATCCGTGTCTACGGTCAGCGGACCCCCTACCGGCCCCTACACGGCGGGACGGTCCCGGTTCCGTCGGACCGCGGGACCATCGCTTCCGCCGCCCGGATGGGGCACAAAGACGCAGGTCGCGGGTTACTGGGCCCGTCGGGTGTGGGGGGATGGAATATGTATCGGGAGCTGCTGGCGCCGCTGGTGCTGACCGGAAAGCTGTGGTGGCGCTTCTGGCCGCAGCTCACGCTTCTGGCGCTGATCGGCATTCTGCTCAACGATCAGCTGCTGCTGCTGTCGGCCCGGATCGGCTTCGTCGACCGCTCCCTCGGCTTCGCGGCGTTGACGCTCGTGGTGCTGACCAAGCTGGTCGTCACGGTCACGAGCTTCCTGATCATGCGGCCGGCGCTGCCGGCCGTGGCCGCCGCCCAGGCCCTGTCGGCCGGGACGGCGGTGCCGGTCACCGGCCCCGACCCCAATGCCCCCGGCGATGCGGGCAGCGCATCCAGGCCGGCCGGGCCGACGCGCCGGGAACGGCTGGCCGGCTTCGCCACCACCCTGACCATCGCCCTGGTGCCGTTCTTCGCCTATTACGCCGCCTGGGGTTTCCTCGGCGACACCATCCGGGAATACTCGATCCTGGGGCTGGAGCTCGCCCCCTTCGGCGAGAGCGGCAACCTGCTCGACGCCATCGGGGCGCGCTGGCTCGTCGTCTCCGTCGTCGGCACCTGGATCCTGCGCCGACTGTTCAAGTCGTTGCGCGACCGGACCGGCGCCCCGATCTGGAAGCTGCTGATCGTGCTGTGCGAGACGAACTGGATCTTCATCGGTCTGTTCGTGCTGTCGCAGTGGAAGGACGAGGTCCTCGCCTGGGTGGCCAGCGGCGCCGCCTGGGACTGGCTGAACGGGATCTGGCAGGCGGTGCTGAACCCGATCTCCACCGCCTTCGCCGCCGCCGAACCGGTCGAGCAGGCCCTGCCCGATGCGTGGACGGTCGCCACCGGCCTGTTCTTCTATGCCCTCCTGCCCCTGGTCTGGCTGGTGCTGGCGGCTTTGATCTACGGCCACGACCTCGGCAGCGATCCGGGCTGGATGCGGCATCGGCGGCTGGAGCGCATCGGCAGCCGCTATGCCGCCCTGCCGAAATTCGCGCGCGACTTCATCGGCCATTTCATCGGCGGCTATCGCAGCCGCTACCTGCCGGTCGCCAACAGCGTCCGGCTGGTGCTGCACGCCGACCTCGTCCTGCTCCTGGTCCTCATCGTCGGCTGGCGCGCGATCGGATGGGCGGCCGACTGGCTGTGGATCGGCGCGGCGCAACTGATCGGGCCGCATCCGCTCGATCTCTGGCAGATCCTGAACAACGGCCTGTCGCTGCTGTTCGGCGACCTGTCCGGGACCACGCCGGGCATCCTGGTCGAACCGCTGCGCGTCTGCCTGATCGCCGCGGTGCTGGAGACCGCCTTCGCCCGGTCGCAAGCCCCCGCCGCGCCCGAGGCCGAGGCGGCGGCTGCCGCCTGAAGTTCAGCTGCCGCGCTGGAAGCGCAGGTACCGGGGCCGTTCGCCGTCCATGCTCACGGTCGGCTCGACGGTCCCGACCGAATCGTGCGGGACGGTGAAGTCGTGCTCGATCCGCAGCACGGTGCCGGGCGGCCGCGGCTCCAGGGTCGCGGCGCCGCAGGTCATCGTGCCCTCGGTCGAGCGCGGGCCGCCGAAGCTGCCGGCCGACCAGCGGCGCCCCTGATCGTCCCGCAGCAGCACCCGGCAGCGCGTCCACAGCGTCTCGATGCCGGGCTCGCGCACGGTCGCGACGAGGCGGACCCGGACCGGCGTGCCCTGCCCCTGCCGGCGCGGCCATCCGGATTGCTTGAGCGGCAGCACCTCGACCGTCTCCAGCCGCCAGTCGGCCCCGGCGAAACGGATCTCGGAGCCGGCGGGCACCGCCTGCTCGAACAGATCCTGACCCTGCCACCATTCCTCGAGGTTGCCCTTTGCGTTCATCAGGAAGGTGACGGGCAGCACGACCAGCAGCGCCCAGAGACAGCGGCGGCGCCATCGGCGTTCGCCGGTGTCGGTCGGGACCAGGGCGGTGGCGGCGGTGTCGTCCTGCTGTTCGGCTGCGGTCATTCGATCACCCCCGGCGTGCGGGAGAGGTCCAGGCTGTCGGCGATCGGCAACGCCCCGCCGCCGTCGCCGAGGGTGATGCGGACGACGGAGTCGAGCCGCGTGGTGCCGACGCCCGGGGCCATGAAGGTGGCGCCGCGGGCCTGGTCCTCGCGGATCTCGAAGATGAACCAGCCGCGCCGCGGCAGGCCGGGCTGAAGCAAGGCGCCGGCCAGAAGCGACCGGACGCCGGAAAGCCGGTCGCTGTGGGAATAGCGCAGCCCCGTCGGCCCTTCCCAGACCGCCTCGTGCACCAGGGTGCTTTCCGACCGCGCCGCCAGGGTCGCGGTGACGACCGCCCAGAGGCCGGAGGTGTCGCGCACCACCGGTTTGCCATAGGCCTCGAAGCGGAGCTGCCGGGCGAACTGGATCGTCTCGATCCGGGCCGTGAACTTCCGGGCGGCGACGGTTTCGCCGATCCGGCCGTGGACCGGGATCGGATCGGTCTTCCGGTCGTAATAGGGCGTGGTCCACTGCATGGCCAGCAGCAGGACGGCGGCGACCGCCAGCGCCATCAATCGGCCGAGCCACCGCATCATGCCGGGTCGGCCCCCTGGACGGGCAGGTCGACGGTGCCGATCACCTGCGGGTTGTACCACCCGGACTGTCCCCGGAGATTGTCGCGCCGCTTATAGGTCGAGCCGTGGACGGCGAGCTTCAGCACTGCCGGCACCGCGGCCTCCCGCGGCAGGATCCAGACCATCGCCAGCCGCTCCGTCAGGTCCGGATGCAGCTCCGCGGCACGGTCACGGTCGCGCAGCAGGAAGACGTCCGGCCTGTCCTCGCCGATCGGCGGGTCCAAGGTCAGCAGGCGATAGAAGCTGTTGCTGGATTCGGCGGTGCGGTTGGTCAGCTCGACCTCGACCACCACGGCCTTCCCGCCGCCCCGGACCGGCCGTCCGTCCGGTGTGGCGCCATCGATCCGAGCGCTCAGCGGCACCACACGCCACTGCCCAGCCTCGATCGGCGCACCGGCCCGGAAGCTCGGCAACGCCTCGTCCTTGCCGTAGGAGGCGATGGTCATGACCAGGGCCACCCCGGCGGCCAGGAAGCCGCCGATGCCCGTGGTCAGCCGGACCATGGTCCTTTGTCTCAACCCGCCCAGGCCGAGCCGTTGCCGCAGCGACATGCTGAAGGCGCTCCCCCCACACAGGACCGATCGAACACGCGATACGCGAATTGGTTCCTGTTGTCACGGCGGGACGGCGGCATCCCTGCCCGGCGCCTCACAGATCCAGCACCACCCTTCCGCTGGCGGGCACGGCGCAGCAGACCAGCGCCTCGCCCGGCTGCGGTGCGCCGGCCGGCGGCTCGGCATAGGTCACGGCGCCCTCCGCCACCCGCGCGGCGCAGGTGCCGCACAGGCCGGAGCGGCAGCTCCATGGCGCCGCGATCCCGGCTGCCTCGGCGAGGTCGAGCAGCGAGCCCTTCGACGAGTCCCAGGCGGCGCTGCGGCCGGAGGCGCGGAACTCGACTTCGGCCGCGGCGACCGCCGGCGGCAGGGCGGCCGGGTCCATCGGCTCGGCCGAGCCGGCGGCGAAGGCCTCGCTGCGGATCCGCTCCGACCGCACGCCCAGGCCGGACAGGACCTCGCGCATCGCCTGCATGAAACCGGCCGGGCCGCAGAGATAGACGTCGTAATCGTCGAGCGGCAGCAGCCGGCGCAGCAGAACGGTGTCGATGTGGCCGGCATCGTCATAGTCCCGGCCCTCGACGTCCTGCGGCCGCGGCCGGCTGTAGCGGACATGCACGGTCAGGCTCGGCGCCCGCGCCGCCAGGGCCCGGACATGGGTGCCGAAGGCGTGCTCGGCCCCGTCGCGCGCGGCGTGGACGAACCAGATTCCGCGGCCGGGATGGCGCAGCCGGTCGGGGTTGCGGCCGATCAGATGGTTCAGCATCGCGATCATCGGCGTCACCCCGACCCCGGCCGAGAGCAGCAGCACCGGCCTACGGCTGTCGGCGTCGAGCGTGAAATCGCCGCGCGGCGCCAGCGCCCGGATGGTATCGCCGGCCCGGACATGGTCGTGCAGCCACCGGCTGGCCAAGCCCCCGGTCTCGCGCTTGACGCTGATCCGGTAGGAACGGCCGTCCGGCGCGTCGGACAGGGTGTAGGTGCGGCGCACCGGCTGGTCGCGGCCGGGGATGTCGAGGGCGATCGGCAGGAACTGGCCGGGCCGGTACGGCACGACGCTGCCGCCGTCGGCAGGCTCCAGGATGAAGGAGCGGATGGTCGCGCTCTCCTCCACGATCCGGGTCACGGTGAAGGGCCGCAGCGTGTTGCGCGCGGCTTGCGCCTTCGCCGCCCGTTCGGCCTCGTCCCAGATGCCGGTGGCGGCGAGCTGCGGCGCCTGTTCCGGCGCCGACCAGCGCAGCGGCACTGCCTCCTCGATCCACAGCCCCTCCTCCAGCCGGAAGCGCAGCAGCCGCTCTGCTCCGGCGAAGGCCGCGACCTCGGGCCCGTCCCACACCACCTCGGCGGTGCCGGTCAGCAGCAGCACGCCGCCGGTGTCGAAATCGACGAAGACGAGTCCGGCGCGCGGGTCAGCCTCGATGTTGCCGAAGGTGTTGAAGTAGAAGTTGCCGACGAAGTCCGGCGCGGTCAGCACCGTGCGCCCGCCCTCCTCCGTCACCCGGACGAAGCCGGGCCGGCCGCCGCGATGCGAGACGTCGACGCCCTCGCTCGGCCCCCCGCCTTCTCCGGCCTCGGCGGAGCGGGTGGCGATGAAGAAGGTGTCGGCCGTGGCGACCAGCGCCGCCGCCCGTGGCGACAGCACCGGTCCCTCGGCATGCACCGGCCGCGGCGCGCCCAGGCTCTCCGGCTCCGCGACGAAGCTCGGGGTGCGCGCCTGGATGTATTGCGGGCAGTTGCCGAAGCTCTGCCCGACCGTGACGGCGAAGCGGCCTTCGGCCCTTTCGGTGATCGTGCCGTTCATCCGGTTGCGCCGCCGCGTCTCCAGCTGGATGCCGAGCAGCGCGACCGGCGATCCCTCAGCGAGGTTGTCGCCCAGCGGGTCGCCGAAGGCCGGCCGCGCCGCCACGGTCAGGGTGCGCGGGTCGGGCGACTGCAGAAAGCCCGGCCGGCCTGACAGGATCGAGGCCCAGGGCCGGCCCTGCCGGTCGAGGCTGCCGACCACGACGAAGGGCAGCATGGCGAAGAAGTCGCGGTGCTGGTCCGGCATGATGCCGCGGATCACCCGCCGGCCGGCGGCCGCCAGCCGCTCGCGCACCCCGGCGCGGGCCTGGGCGGCCAGTTCGCCCGGATGGAAGGGCGGCTCCTCATGTGGCCAGCCGGGCAGCGGCGGGGGAGTGACGGTGTCGGGCATGATGTGTCTCCGAAAGGCCTGCCCCAACCGTCATTGCGAGGAGGCGAAGCCGACGAAGCAATCCATGCTTCCGCTCTTGCGGCCCTGGATTGCTTCGCTGCGCTCGCAATGACGTGCTGGGTTGGCGGGAGAAAAAAGGTCGGCTCACGCGGCCACGGCGCTGCGCGGCATCGGCACGAAGCCCGGCAGGGCCTCGATCCGGGCGAGCCAGGCGCGGATGTTGGGATAGGGCTGCAGCGAGACCCCGCCCTCCGGCGCCACCGCGGTGTAGCTGTAGATCGCCACGTCGGCGACGGTCGGCTCCGGGCCGGCGAGGAAGCCGCCCCGGGCCAGATGCGCCTCCATCACCCCGAACAGCCGGGCGGCGATGGCCTTGGCGCGCTCATGGTCGAGCTGGGCGCCGAAGACGGTGACCAGCCGCGCCGCCGCCGGGCCGTAGGCCAGGAAGCCGGCGGCCACCGAGAGCCACCGCTGCACCTCCGCCGCGGCCAGCGGGTCGCGCGGCAGCCAGCGGCCGGTCTCGTCGTAACGGCCGGCGAGATAGACCAGGATGGCGTTGCTGTCGGCCAGGGCGACGTCGCCGTCCTCGATCGCCGGCACCTGGCCGAAGGGGCTCTTCGCCAGGAACTCGGGCGTCTTATGCTCGCCCTGGCGAAGATCGACCTCGACGGTCTCGAAGGGCAGGCCGAGCAGCGACAGGAACAGCTCGACCCGGTGGGAATGGCCGGACAGGGCGAAGCGGTAGAAGCGGATGGGCTGGGCGGGGACCGGCATGGCGGCGTCCTTTCGGCAGAGAGTTCGCCGCAAGATTTGTCCATTACACCCGCTGTAGATAATAATCGCCGCCAGCAGATCACCGTTTCAAATGGGGGAATGATGGACCGGCTGGATGGCATGCGCATCTTCGTAGCCGTCGCCGAGGCCGGCGGCTTCGCCCCGGCGGCCCGGCGGCTCGCTTTGTCGCCGCCCGCCGTGACCCGCGCCGTGGCGGCGGTGGAGGAGCGGATCGGCGCCCGCCTGCTGCACCGGACCACCCGGATCGTGCGGCTGACCGAGGCCGGGTCACGCTTCCTGGAGGATTGCCGCCGCATCCTGGCCGAGGTCGAGGAGGCCGAGGCCGCGGCGGCCGGTCTGCATGCCGAACCGCGCGGGCCGGTCGCGGTCACCGCGCCGGTGCTGTTCGGCCGGCTGCATGTGGCGCCGGTGCTGTTCGATGTCGCCGGCCGCTATCCGGGGCTGGTGGTGCGCAGCTTCTTCATCGACCGCATCGTCCATCTGGCCGAGGAGGGCTACGACGTCGCCGTCCGCATCGCCGATCTGCCGGATTCCGGCCTCAGCGCCATCCGCGTCGGCTCGGTGCGGCGGGTGGTCTGCGCCTCCCCCGCCTATCTGGCGGCGCATGGCGCGCCGCGCAGCCCGGCCGAGCTGGCGGAGCATGAGGCGATCCCCTTCTTCCAGGGCTACACGCCGCGCGACTGGACCTTCCATCACGGCGACCGGACCGAGACGATCACGCCGAGGGCGCGGCTGATCGTGAACCAGGCCGATGTCGCGGTGGCGGCGGCGGTGGCGGGGCGCGGCCTGACCCGGGTGATGTCCTATCAGGCGGCGGCGGCGATCCGGGCCGGGCAGCTGGTGGTCCTGATGGAGGAGTTCGAGCCGCCGCCGATCCCGATCCATGTCGTGCACCAGGAGGGCCGCCGCGCCTCCGCCCGGGTGCGGGCGCTGGTCGACTTCCTGGCGGAGGGGCTGCGCGCCGACCCGGCCCTCAGGGCCTAGCTTCGCAGCACCAGCACGTTGCCGCAGAGGATCGCGGCGGCGCCGAGCAGCAGGCCGGGGCCGAGGGCGAGGCCTTCGAAGCCGGCGGACAGCGCCAGGGCGACCACCGGCACCAGCGCCAGGGTGTAGGCGGTGCGGGCCGGGCCGATACGGCGGACCAGGTCGAAATACATCAGGAAGGTGACGCAGGAGGCGGCGACGGCGAGATAGGCCAGGCTGCCGAGATAGCGCGGCGAGGTATCGATCGCGAAGGCCGCCCGGCTGCGGCCGACCAGGCGAAGGCGACGGCGGCTCCGGTCAGGGCGCCCCAGCCCATCACCGCCTGGATCGGGATGCCGCGCTTCTGGTTGCGGGCGCCGAGAATGGTGCCGCCGGCGGTGGCCAGCGCCGCGAGCGCGGCCCAGGCGAGTCCCGTCAGGCTGCGCCCGTCGGCCGCCACCCTGCCAAGATCGCCGCCGAAGACGATGGCCAGGCCGAGCACGCCGCAGCCGAGCCCGGCCCAGAGCCGCGGCGTCAGCGCGGTGCCGAGGAAGACCCGGCCGAGCAGCCCGGCGAAGACGGCGGAGAGCGACAGCACCAGCGCCGCCAGGCCGCTCGGGATCAGCCGCGTGGCGTTGTAGAAGGCGATGAAGGCGAGGCCGAAGAACAGCACGCCTTGCAGCAGCACCCAGGGCAGGTCGGCGCGGGACAGGCGCAGCCGGGCGCCGGTGGCGGCGCCGAGGCCCAGCATCAGTAGGCCGGCCGCGGCCATGCGGTAGCCGACCGAGACGGTCGCCGCCACCGGCCCGGCCTGCAGCGCGGTGGCCAGCGCCCCGCCGCCCCAGAGCAGCGCGGTGGCGAGGAACAGGACCGCGGTCACCGCCCCGCCTCTCCGGCTTCGGCGGCCTCGGCCAGCAGCGCCCGCCAGCCGGCGCCGACGAGCTTCCCGCTGGCGGTGTCGAGCCGGTCGAGGGCGCGGTCGAGCGCCGCCTGCTCCGCCTCCGGCAGCGCCGCCAGCAGCCGGGCCTCGATCGCCCGCGCCAGCGTCGCAATCTCGGTGAAGGCGGCCTCCCCCTCCGGCGTCAGGGTCACCGATGCGTAGCGCCGGTCCTGCGCTCCGGCCTCGCGCCGGGCGAAGCCGAGGGCGACCAGCTGGGCGATGCCGCGGCTGACCGCGACCGCGTCGAGGCCGCAGGCCCGCGCGATCTCCCGCGCGCTGACGCCCGGCCGGTCGGCCACCACCGCCAGGATGCGCCAGGCCGGCAGCCCCAGGCCCCAGCGCGGCCCGTAGAAGCTCTCCAGCAGCTCCGCCACCCGGCTGGCGACGACGAACATCCGGTAGGGCAGCCAGCGCCCGAGCTCCAGGGTGGGGGCGGCAGAGGACGAGGCCATGGCGCGCTCCGATACAAATGATTTCATTATGAAATCATTTTGTAGGTGATTGCGCCAGCCCCCAATGCCGTCATTGCGAGCGCAGCGAAGCAATCCAGGGCAGTTTGGCGTGGCCCCTGGATTGCTTCGTCGGCTTCGCCTCCTCGCAAATGACGGTCGGGGTTGCCGGATGCAACCTCGACCGGCCTCACCCCGCCCTTGCCACCATCTCCACCGGCGCGATCAGGCCGCGTTCCAGCGCCGCCATCACATTGCCGATACGCTCCCGCGTCGCCGGGCCCATCAGGATGTGGAGGCCGAGCGGCGGGGCGCCCTCGATGGCCGCCCGCTCGCGCATCTCGCGGCCGAGCGTGAGCGCCAGCGCGCTGCGGTCGTGCTCCGCCTCGATGGTGAAGCCGGCCTCCCCGAGCAGCCGCCGATAGGTCTCGGGCGGCTCGACGAAGCTGGTCTCCGGCGTCGCCGCCCAGGGCATCGGATAGGGCAGGTCGCCCTGCCCCGCGCGCATGATGTCGTAGACGCCGAAGCGCCCGCCGGGCTTCAGCACCCGCCGCACCTCGGCGAACAGCGCCGCCTTGTCGGCGATGTTCATGCCGACATGGATCAGCGTGGCGGCGTCGAACGCCGCATCCGGGAAGGGCATGGCCAGCGCGCTGCCCTGGCGGAACGACACCAGTCCGGCCAGGCCGCAACGGCGGGTCAGGGCCTCGGCCGCCTCGACGAACTCCGCCGTCAGGTCGATGCCGGTGACCCGGCAGCCATGCGCCGCGGCGAAATGCCGGGCCGGCCCGCCGATGCCGCAGCCGACCTCGAGCACATGCAGATCCGGCCCGAGGCCGAGGTCCTGCGCCAGCTCCGCCGTGGCGGCGTACCAGCCGAGATGGAACTCGTCGGCGCCGGAGAGGTCGCCGGGCACGAGCCGGTCGACATCCTTGCCGCTGGCCCGCAGCGCCTCGATCACCGCCTGCTCGATGCCGCTGCGGCCGTAATGCCGCGCGACCGCCTGCTCGGTTTCCATGGCCGCCTCCCTGTGGATCCGGCCATCCTACCGCAAGCGGGAGGGATCGGCACCGCAGCCGTCCGGGGAAGCCCCTCAGAAGGTCTTCGCGACGGATTCCGCCCAGCTCTTCGCCTCGGCCCGAGCCTGGGTGTCGACCTCCGGCCCGAACAGGGTCTTCTCGACCGTGACCGCAGTGACGTCGGTGATGCCGATGAAGCGCAGCCACATCTCCATATAGGGCTTCTGGAAGTCGAAGCCGGCGGCGGGGGTGAAGGCCGAGGGGCCGTAATCGAGCCCGCGGGCATAGATCACCGCGGCCTTCCGGCCCTGCAGCAGGCCGGAGAAGCCCTGATCGGTGAAGGAGAACAGCACATCCTTCTGCGAGATCGCATCGATCAGGTGCTTCAGCTTGTACGGGATGCCGAAGTTCCACAGCGGCACGGCGAAGAGCAGCTTGTCGGCCGCGTGGAAGGGCTGCGCCAGCGCGCGGATCCGCCGCCATGCCGCCTCCTGCCCCTCGGTCAGCGACGTGCCGGAGAGCCCGGCATATTTCGCCTCCATCGCCGCGCCGTCGAATTCCGGCAGGTCGACGGCCCAGAGATCCAGCGTCTCGATCTCGTCGGCGGGATGGGCCTCCCGATAGGCGGCGAGGAAGGCGCGGGCGACCTCGATCGAGGCCGAGCGCTGCTTGCGGGGCGACGCTTCGACATAGAGCAGCCGTGCCATGGCGGTTCTCCTTATGCGGGACTGGAGTCAGGCTAGCGGCTCGCCGTTCAGAGGATAAACGAATAGATCCCATGATATTGATGGCGAACCACGATATATTGACCGCATGTTCGAGACCGAGCTGCTGCGCAGCTTCGTGGCGGTGGCGGAGCTGCAGGGCTTCACCCGCGCCGCAGAGCATCTCCACCTCACCCAGTCGACGGTGAGCGCCCAGATCCGCCGCCTGGAGGCCCAGGCCGGGCGGCCGCTGCTGCGCCGCAGCACCCGCTCGGTGGCCCTGACCGAGGCCGGCGAGACCCTGCTGGGTTACGCCCGCAGCATCCTGCGCCTGAACCAGGATGCCCGGGCCAGCCTGTCGGAGTCTTCGCTGGCGGGCCGGATCCGGATCGGCGCGTCGGAGGATGTCGCCGGATCCGGGCTGCCGGAGGTGCTTCGGCGTTTCGGGGCGCAGCACCCGGCGGTGCGGATCGAGGTCGAGGTCGGCATCGCCACATCGCTGTTCCAGTCGCTGGATGGCGGGCGGCTCGACCTGATCCTGTGCAGCCGCTGCCGCGGCGACGGCCGCGGCTGGACGCTGTGGCGCGAGCCCCTGGCCTGGGCTGTCGCCGGGGATGCCGGCCCCCTGCCCGACCCGATCCCCCTGGCCTTCTTCCCCGATCCCTGCCCGTACCGGGAGGCGGCGCTGGCGGCGCTCGCCGGGGCACGGCGCCCCTGGCGGATCGCCTATGTCAGCCCCAGCGTCGCCGGGGTCCGCGCCGCGGCCCTGGCCGGGCTGGCCGCCACGCCGCTGCCGCTGAGCGCCGTCGGGCCGGGGCTGCGGGTGGTTGGGCCGGAGGACGGGCTGCCGCCGCTGCCGGAGGCGGAGTTCGTGGTCTGCACCGCCGCGGAGGATCCGTCCGAGCCGGCCCGGGCGCTGGCCGACACGCTGCGGCTGTCGGCCGGCCGGCTCGGGCGGTGGGACGAACTCAGCCCAGCTTGATCACGACGACGCCGGCCAGCAGCGCCGCCACCCCGGCCAGGCGCAGCGCCGAGACCGGGCGCCGCGGCAGCCGGAACCAGCCGTGCCGGTCGACGAAGACCGAGGCGACCTGCTGGCCGGCGACGGTCAGCCCGACCGCTGCGGCGGTGCCGATCACCGGGATCGCGGTGAACACGGTGGTGACGTAGGTGGCGCCGGCGACGCCGCCGAGCCAGCCCCACCACGGCATCGCCGCGATGCCGTCGAGACGCAGCCGAGGCTGGCTCGGCCGGGGCTGGCGCGGCAGGGCCAGCGCCAGCAGCAGCACCGCCGCCATCGCCGCGGTCGCCACCAGGAAGCTGACCGCGCCGACGGCAAAGGGCGCGCCGAGGTCGCGGCGCAGCAGCGCATTGACCGCGCCCTGCACCGGCAGCACCGCGCCGGCGGCCAGCGCCAGCAGGATCCAGCCGGCCCGCGACAGGGCTGGCACCGCGGCGCCGCCCGATTGGCCGAGCACGATCGCCGCCGCCCCGGCCAGCACCAGCGCCGTGCCGGCGAGGGCCGCCGGGGCGAAGCCCGCCGCCGGCACGCCGAGCAGGCCGAAGCCGTCGAGCGCCAGCGAGGCCAGCATCTGGCCGGCGATGAACAGCCCGACGCTGACCACCGCGCCGAGCCGTGGGAACAGCAGGATGGTCGAGACCACATAGACGGCGCTGGCGACGCCGCCGATCGCGTGCCACCAGACCACGCCCGGCAGGGCGGCCAGGGCCGAGACCGTGCCGGTCACCAGCGCCGCGGCCAGCAGGATCGCGGTGCCGACCGAAAGCTGCAGCGTGGTGGCGGCGAAGGGGCTGCCGGTCGCCTTGGCGAGCTGGGCGTTGGCGCCGGCCTGGACCGCGAGCAGGCCGCCGGCCAGCAGCGCGATCGGGACGAACAGGGTTTCCATGGCGGATTCTCCGACCGGACGTTCGGTCAGTCGCGGCCGTCGAGGACGGGCACGCGCAGGCCGCGCTGCACGGCGGGCCGGGCGGCGATCGCCTCGTACCAGCGGCGCAGGTTCGGACTGGCCTCGAGGTCGAGGCCGATATGGACCAGCCCGGCATGGATCCAGGGCCAGCTCATGATATCGGCGATGCCGTAGGCCTCGCCCGCCAGGTGGCTGCGCCGGCCGAGCGTGCCGTCCAGCACCCGGAACACCCGCGCCGCCTCCTTCTCGAAGCGGCCGATGACGTAAGGGATCTTCTCGGACGCGAAGATCTTGTAATTCCAGAGCTGGCCCAGCGTCGGGCCGAGATGGGCGGCCTGGAACAGGGTCCATTGCAGCGCCGTCAGCCGCTCCCCGGCATCGGCCGGCAGCAGCTTGCCGGAGCGCTCGGCGAGATAGGTCAGGATCGCGCCGCTCTCGAACACGGTGCGGCCGCGGTCCGGGTCGGTGATCACCGGGATCTTGTTGTTCGGGTTCAGCGCCAGGAAGGCGGGGTCGTGCTGGTCGCCGCGCTCGATGTCGACGACATGGACTTCGTAGGGCAGGCCGGTCTCCTCGAGCATGATCGAGGCCTTGTGCCCGTTCGGCGTCTGCCAGGTGTAGAGCTGGATCGGGGTCATCTCTGTCTCTCCGCAAGGCGAGACCTCTTCGTCGTCTCCCACCCCGTCATGGCGAGCCCCGAAGGGGCGCGGCCGTCCAGCGGCACCGGCCTCTGGATCGCCACGTCCCCCGGCTCAAGGCCGGGGTCCTCGCGATGACGATGGGGAATGGGCGTTCCGAAAAGATCTCAAGGGCGGATCATCCGCCCGTTCGAAGATGATCCGTGCGCCCATGCAGTTCGATCTGTAATATCGCAAGATCCGACTGCACCCACGCACAGGATGCCATGGACAACCGGATCGACTGGGAGGGCCTGCACACGGTGCTGGCGGTGGCCGAGGCCGGATCGCTGGCCGGGGCGGCGCGGCGGCTGGGCGTCAACCACACCACGGTGCTGCGCCGGATCGGCGGCTTCGAGCAACGACTGGGCCTGCGGCTGTTCGACCGGCTGCCCGGCGGCTACGCCCTGACCGCCGGCGGCGAGGAGCTGGTGGCCGCGGCGCGCGGCATGGCGGCCACGGTCGAGGCGCTGGAGCGCCGCCTGGCCGGCCAGGACCTGCGCCTCGAAGGCACGCTGCGGGTGGCGACGGCCGACACGCTGATGGCGTCGGTGCTGCCGCCGCTGCTGGCCCAGTTCCGCGAGCTGCATCCGGGCATCGTGCTGGAGGTCACGACCGCCAATCTGATGGCGAACCTGACCCGGCGCGACGCCGACGTCGCCATCCGGCCGGTGCTGGAGCCGCCGGAGACGCTGGTCGGCCGCCGCGTCGCCGGCATCGCCTTCGCCGTCTACGCCGCGGCGAGCCACCCGGCGGCGCGGGTCGGCGCGGCCGACCCGGCGGCGCATCCCTGGGTGGCGCCGGACGACAGCCTGGCCGGCACCGCCGTCGCCCGCTGGATGCGTCGGGCCCTGCCGGACGCGGCGGTCACGCTGCGGGCGGATTCGCTGGTCGAACTGCGCAATGCGGCCCGCGCCGGGATCGGCCTGGCCGCCCTGCCCTGCTATCTCGGCGACAGCAGCGAGGGGCTGGTGCGGATCGTGGTCCCGACCGTTCCCGAGAGCGCCGCCCTATGGGTGCTGACTCATGACGATCTGCGCCGCACGGCGCGGGTCAGCGCCTTCACCGAATTCGCCGCCGCCGCCCTGGCCCGCCAGCGCGACCTGCTGGAGGGGCGCCGGCCGGCCGCGGCATGATGCGGAGGCAGAACAGGTGACGGCGGGAGAGCTCGGACATCCGGAGGATGTCCGGGTGAGGGCGTGGCGCGATCTTGCCGAAAGCGCCGCCTTGCCACGGCGAGCGGACGATCCGACACTGCGGCTCCGGTCGTCGCGGCCGCTGGCCCTCACCCGGAGCCGCTTCGCGTCTCCGACCTCTCCCGCAAGCGGGAGAGGCAACGCGTATGGTATCGGCCTCGAGCCGTCGAGCTCGTGTGCGACCAAGACGGGAGGACACCCATGGCCGTGAAGCGGATCGTCACGAACATCGCCACCGACGACGTCGCCCGGGCGCAGGCCTTCTACGGTGACCTGCTGGGGCTGAAACTGGCCATGGACATGGGCTGGATCCTGACCTTCACCTCCGACACCACGATGACGCCGCAGATCAGCGTGATGAGCGAGGGCGGCTCCGGCACCCCGGTCCCGGACCTGTCGATCGAGGTCGACGACGTCGACGCGGTGCATCGTAAAGCGGTCGAGCTGGGCCTGCCGATCGAGTACGGCCCGGCCGACGAGCCCTGGGGCGTGCGCCGCTTCTTTGTCCGCGACCCGTTCGGCCGGCTGGTCAATATCCTGACGCATTGACGCCGGTCAGTTGATCCAGACCGCGAAGCTCAGGAACTCGCCCTCGAAGGCCTCGGTCGCCTGCTCCCAGAACGACCGCTCGCTGACCGGGCCGTCTTCGAGATAGGGCACCATGTCGGTGCCGGTCAGCAGCAGCACCAGGTCGAAGGGCTGCGAAGAGTCCAGCAGGCGGCGCAGGTTGAAGCCCTGGTCGAAGCGCCAGTGCGGCAGCAGCTTGTCGCCGTTCAGGATCGCCTCCGATTCCTGCATCAGCGCCAGCCAGGACTCGATGCGATCGTCGGTGATCGTCATGCCGGGGATCAGGCTGGCCTGCTTCGCATTCGGCAGCCATTCGCGGTCGTCATCGGTCTCGGCCCGGATCGACGCCCACATCTCCTGGCTGAGCTTCGCCGCGGCCAGGAGATGCTCGCGCGCCCGCGGCAGCCGGTCGGCCTCCGCCACCGGCCAGTTCAGCAGGTGGATCCAGGCGATGGCATCGGCGATCCGCCCGTCCTCCGCCCCGGTGAACACGCCCTGGGTGGGCAGGGACAGCGCCGCCGCCAGCGGCGAATCCGGCCGTGGGAACAGGAGATGCGCGGCCGCGTCGAAGCTGCGGTGCCAGTCGCGCGCCAGCAGGAATTCGGCACCCGCCCGCAGCACATGGGTGTAGGCGCGCAGCCACAGCACGTCGCCGGTGTCGAAGGCGATCACCAGCTTGCCGGCATCGGCGGGATCGCCCTGCCCACCCAGCAGCACGGCGTTGTAGACCTCGTACAGCGTCGCCTGGCCCCGGCCGTTGCCGGCGAGGTCGAGCTTCACCCGCCCCATGGCGACGGGCAGCTTCGCCGGCCGATCCCCCAGCGGTTGCAGCGTGCGGTCCACGGCGTCGAGGTCGTCGACCAGCGCCTGCAGGATGGCGCGGGCGTCCTCGTAGCGGATCACCTCCGGATCCGGGTTCGGCGGCACCGGCATGGTCAGCAGCGGTACCGTCATCATCGGATCTTCGGGCGGCCGGAAGCCGTAGCGATACAGGGACTGGCTGAAACGCTCCGTCGCCTTGGCCAGGCGGATCAGGCCGAGCCCGGCGATCGCCTCGGCATCGTCCGGCTTCTTCGCCAGGATCGCGGCCAGGGCCTTCTCGCCCTCGGCGATCGAGCCGGCAGTCAGGTGCTTCTGCGTCAGCTCGACCGGCGTCGCCGCCGCGGCCGTGGCCGGCACGGCGAGGTGCAGGGCCAGTGCGGCAGCGGCCGTACAGGCCAGCCCCTTCGTGCGGACCGAGACAGTCATTCGATGAAAAAGTGAATCGGATTCACTTTGCCGGAGGGCAATCACGCCAGTCGCCTTTCAATATTCACAGCAACCGGACCAGACGATCGCCCAACTTCATGTCACAATTCAGGCGGAATGCGCCAGTTCAGGAGCCGCGCTCGCCGCCCGGCGCCACCAGCGAGGTGCTGCCGTAGCCGAGGTCGCGCAGCTGGCGCGGAATACCGTCGCGGACATGGCCGCTGCCGGCCAGCACGACGACCAGCGGCGTGCCGGCCGAGCGGACCTCGGCGATGCGCGCCGCCATCGCCCGGTCCCACAGCAGCTGGACCTCGACGAAGCGGCGGAAGCTGCGGTTGAGGGCGTCTCCCTCCGCCGCCCGGCCATGGCCGGCGAAGGCGGCGGCGAGCATGCGGTTGTAGTCCGGCGACGGCGCCACCGGCCGGCCGAGATCGAGATCGGGCCAGGCCTGCAGCGCGGCCCAGCCGTCCTTTCCGACCGCACGGACCACGGTGCGGTCGACGTTCAGCGCGATCAGCGGGATGCGGTGCATCCGGGCGAAGGCGAAGATCGGCCGGTACAGGCCGAAATCGAAGCCCCAGGACCGGTCCCAGTCGGCCTCGCGCCGGAAGCCGGCCTCGTCGAGCGTGCCGGCGACCCAGGCGTCGAGCGCGGCCTGGCGGCTGCGCGGCAGCATCTCCAGCCCGATGGCGAGGCCCGGCTCCTCCTCGTGCAGCGCCGCGATCCGCTGCAGCTGCCAGTGATGGTCGGTCACCCGGTCATGGGTCTCGCCGAGCAGCACCACGCCGCCGTCGGGCCGCGGCGCCTCGGGCGCCGTCGCGCAGCCGGCGCCGGACCAGCCGAGCAGGGCCGCCACCGCCAGGGCCAGGATCCTCCCCCGTGTCTTCATTCCGCGCTCCATCCGAGAACCGCTCTCATGTGGCAGCCTTTGCCGCGCGCGGCAACCGGCGGGGTTGCACAAAGCTGCGGAAGCCGCGAGCTATGGCCTCGGTTCATGGGAATGGAGTCGCGATGACCGCAGGACGGACAAGGACATGACCGACATCGCGCAGGCGGTCATCGAGTTCATCGGCCAGCATCCGCACTGGGCCGGGATTCTGATCTTCCTGATCGCCCTGGCCGAATCGGTGGCGGTGGTCGGGCTGTTCATTCCCGGCTCGCCGATCCTGATCGGCGTCGGCGCCGTGGTCGGCCTCGGCCACCTGCCGCTCTGGCCCATGCTGATCTGGGCCACGGCCGGGGCGATCCTCGGCGACGGCGCGTCGTACGAGCTGGGGCGGCGCTATCGCGGCACGATTCTCAACGTGTGGCCGATGAGCCGGTATCCGGGGCTGGTCGCCCGCGGCGAGGCCTTCTTCCGCCGGCACGGCGGCAAGAGCATCGCGCTCGGCCGCTTCCTGCCGATGCTGCGGCCGATGATCCCGATGGTGGCCGGCGCGCTGGGGCTGCGGCCGGGGCTGTTCTACGCCGTCAACATCGCCTCGGCGCTCGTCTGGGCGCCGGCCCATATCCTGGGCGGCGCGGTGCTGGGCGCCTCGCTGGGCGCGCTCGGCGCCGTCAGCGGCCGGCTGGTGGCGCTGCTGGCGGCGCTGGCCCTGGCGCTATGGCTGCTGATCGTCCTGACCCGCTGGATCTGGCGCCGGCTGGTGCCGCTGCTCGGCTGGGCCCAGCACCGCGTCCACCGCTGGGCGTCAGGCCGCGGCGGCCGCCCCGCCCGCCTGCTGGCCCGGCTGGCCGACCCGGAGGAGCCGGACCTGCGCGCCATGGCGGCGCTGGGCGTCGTGGTGCTGGTTCTGGTCGCCGGCTTCGTCAACCTGCTGTGGCTCGTGGCCCGGGGCGGGATGGCCCGGGCCGACGGCGCGATCAGCACCTTCGTGCAGGGACTGCGCACGCCTTGGGGCGATGCCGCCCTGACGATCGTGACCATGCTGGGCGACGGCCGCACCGTCACCGCGCTGGTGATCGCGACGATCGGCTGGCTGCTGCTGCACCGGGCCTGGCACCGGGCCGGCGGCGTCGCCATCGCCGTCGCGGTCACCGCCGGCTTCGTGCCGCTGGTCAAGGGACGGCTGCAGATCGCCCGGCCGACCGACCTCTATGCCGGCGCCGACGCCTTCAGCTTCCCCAGCGGCCACGCCAGCTTCTCCGCCGTGCTGTTCGGCATCCTGGGCTGGCTGGTGGCCCGCGGCCTGCCCGGCCGCTGGCAGCTGGTGCCGCTCACGGTCGCCGCCGCCCTGATCGGGCTGATCTGCGCCTCGCGCGTCTACCTGGCCGCGCACTGGCCGTCCGACGTCGCGGCCGGGCTGCTGTTCGGCCTGGGCATGACCATCGCCTTCGCCATGATCTTCCGCCGCGCCGATCCGGAGCGGATCCGGCCGCGCCGCTTCGCCCTGGCGCTGCTGCCGGCGCTGGCCGTCGCCGGCGGCGCCCATGTCGCCACCGGCTACCACAAGGCCGCGGCGATGTATGTCCCGCGCGAGGCGATCGTCGCGATCCCGGCGGCGGAATGGTGGGCGGAGGGCTGGCGCCGGCTGCCGCAGCGCCGGATCGACCTGGAGGGCGAGGCCGAGCAGCCCTTCCTTCTGCAATGGGCCGGGCCGCCCGAGGCCCTGGCCGCCGCCCTCGCCCCCTTCGGCTGGATCGAGCCGCCCGGCTGGACCGTCGCCACCGCCGTGCGGTTCCTCGACGACACGGCGGATGCCCGCACCCTGCCGGTGCCGCCGGTGCTGCAGGACGGGCGGATGCCGGTGCTGACCCTGATCCGGCCCGGGGCGGACGGCGCCAGCCGCCAGGTGCTGCGGCTCTGGCCCTCGGGCTTCGCGCTGGATGGCGGCGGCCCGCCGATCCTGCTGGGCGCGCCCGGGGTCGAGATCATCCACCATCCGCTCGGCCTCGTCAGCGCCATCGACGCCGAGGACGAGGCGCCGCTGCCGGCGCTGCCCGAACTGCGGTCGCTGCCGCAGGCGCGGGAGCCGACGCCGGGTCTCGTGCTGGCCCAGCCCTGAAACAGTGCGGCGGAGGGTAGCGGCAGCCATGCCTCCCGCCCCCTGGACGGATGCTGCGGCGCACCGCATGATGCGATCGCGATCCGTTCTCAAGGGTCGATCTCTTCACATCCAGGTGCAGCCATGAGCACGGCCCCGACGGACGAGCCGAAGACCCTGATCCTGACCGGCGCCAGCCGCGGCATCGGCCACGCCACGGTCAAGCGCTTCAGCGCCGCCGGCTGGCGGGTGATCACCGTCTCGCGCCAGGCCTTCTCCAAGGACTGCCCGTGGCATGCGGGCGAGGAGAACCACGTCCAGCTCGACCTCGCCGAGCTGGACGGGATCGAGCAGGGCCTGTCCGCCCTGCGGTCGCGGCTGCCGAACGGGCGGCTGGACGCGCTGGTCAACAATGCCGGCGTCTCGCCGAAGCTGCCCGGCGGCAAGCGCATGGGCGTGCTGGACACCGACTACGCGACCTGGATGCACGTCTTCAACGTCAACCTGTTCGCCACCGCCCTGCTGGCCCGCGGGCTGTTCGAGCCGCTGCGGGCCGCGAAGGGGACGATCATCAACGTCACCTCGATCGCCGGCAGCCGCGTCCATCCCTTCGCCGGCCCGGCCTACGCCACCTCCAAGGCCGCCCTGGCGGCCCTGACCCGCGAGATGGCGCACGAGTTCGGGCCGCACGGCGTGCGGGTGAACGCGATCGCACCGGGCGAGATCGACACCTCGATCCTGTCGCCCGGCACCGAGGCGATCATCGACAAGGAGATCCCGATGAAGCGGCTGGGCAAGCCGGAGGAGGTCGCCGCGACGATCATGTTCCTCTGCACCGCCGGTTCGTCCTACATTACCGGGGCCGAGGTCCACATCAACGGCGGCCAGCATGTTTAGGGTCTAAGCCGCCGCCTCGGCGGAACGAAAAAACAGGGAGTGCCGATCATGATCCGTTTCACCCGCCTCCTGCCCGCGGCAGTGCTGCTGGCGGCCGGCGTCACCGCGCCCGCCACGGCCCGCGACCTGACCGTGGTGTCCTGGGGCGGCGCCTATCAGGACGCGCAGCGCGAGATCTATTTCGAGCCGTTCAAGGCCACCGGCGTGCCGATGCACGACGAGAGCTGGGACGGCGGCATCGGCGTGCTGCGCGCCAAGGTCGAGGGCGGCGATTCGAGCTGGGACGTCGTCCAGGTCGAGTCCGAGGAGCTGGCGCTGGGCTGCGAGGAAGGGCTGTTCGAGCCGCTGAACTGGGACGCGATCGGCGGCCGCGACGCCTATCTGCCCGAAGCGGTGAACGACTGCGGCGTCGGCACCATCGTCTACAACAACGTCCTGGCCTATGACGGCGCCAAATTTCCCGACGGGCCGAAGAGCTGGGCGGATTTCTGGGACGTGCAGAAATTCCCCGGCAAGCGGGCGATGCGCCAGGGGCCGAAGATCAATCTGGAGGCCGCGCTGATGGCCGACGGCGTCGCCCCGGCCGATGTCTACAAGGTGCTGGCGACGCCCGAGGGCGTGGACCGCGCCTTCCGCAAGCTGGACGAGCTGAAGCCGAACCTGATCTGGTGGACCGCCGGCGCCCAGCCGCCGCAGATGCTGGCCTCGGGCGAAGTGGCGATGACCACCGCCTACAACGGCCGCATCGCCGCCGCCAATGTCGCCGACAAGAAGGATTTCCGCGTCGTCTGGAACGGCAGCCTGTTCACCATCGACAGCTGGGTGATCCTGAAGGGCTCGCCCAATGTCGACGCCGCCACCAAGTTCCTGGCCTTCGTCGGCAAGCCGGAGAACCAGGCCAAGCTGCCGACCAAGATCGCCTACGGCGTGACCAACAAGGCGGCGACGCCGCTGATCCCGGCGGAATACCTGCCCGGCCTGCCGACCAACCCGGACAACATGTCCCAGGCGGTCGAGCTGAACGCCGAGTTCTGGCTGGAGAACATCGACAGCCTGACCGAGCGCTTCAACACCTGGGCGGCGAAGTAGGCGGCCGTCGGCGCGGATGGCTCCGACGTCAATTCTATTGAGTCCCCCCTCCCCTTGCGGGAGGGGGGCAGGGGGAGGGGGTTCGCGCCGCCAGAGCGATCGACCCGGCCTCGCCAGCTCCCTTCGATCGACAACCCCCTCCCCCCACCCCCCTCCCGCAAGGGGAGGGGGGACTCGTGAGTCTGCGTCATGACCGCCCTCGCCCAGGATGCCGTCGCCATCCGGCGGTCGCTGCGGCGAGCCGGGCGGCGCCGGCGGGTCGAGGCGTGGCTGCTGCTGGCGCCGCTGGTCGCCTTCCTGCTGCTGG
The DNA here is from genome assembly GCF_000423185.1 of Inquilinus limosus DSM 16000. Classification (GTDB taxonomy): domain Bacteria; phylum Pseudomonadota; class Alphaproteobacteria; order DSM-16000; family Inquilinaceae; genus Inquilinus; species Inquilinus limosus. The sequence continues at coordinate 59,943 of NZ_AUHM01000030.1, forward strand.
TCTTCGTGGCGCCGATCGCCGGCATGCTGTGGCGCGCCGTCGACGACCGCGACCTGGCCCCGGTGATGCCGCGCACCGTCGCCGCCCTGGCCGGCTGGCACGGCGACGGGCTGCCCGGCGAGGACGCCTTCGCCGCGCTGGCCGCCGACCTGGCGCAGGCGCGGGCCGACAAGACCCTGCCGACCGCGGCGCGGCGCCTGAACTACGACCACAACGGCTATCGCACGGTGGTGACCAACACCGCGCGCAAGCTGCCCGACGCGCCCAAGGGCAGCTGGCGGGAAACGCTGACCGCGATCGACCCGGCCTGGGGCAGCCCCGAGATCTGGGGCGCCATCGCCCGCGCCGCCGGGCCGACCACCGATTTCTATCTCCTGGCGGCGCTGGATCTGCGCCGCGACGCCGCCGGCGCGATCCTCCATTCCCCGCCGGAGGAGGCGATCTACCGCGAGGTGTTCCTGCGCACCTTCCTGGTCGCCCTCTCGGTCACCGCGCTGTGCCTCGTCATCGGCTTCCCGGTCGCCTATCTGCTGGCCACCCGGCCGCCGCGCATCGCCAACATCCTGATGATCCTGGTGCTGCTGCCGTTCTGGACCTCGCTCCTGGTCCGCACCACCGCCTGGGTGGTGCTGCTGCAGACCAACGGCACGGTGAACGGGATCCTGACCGGTCTGGGGCTGGTCGGGGAACCGCTGCAGCTGGTCTACAACCGGGTCGGCGTGCTGATCGCCATGACCCATGTGCTGCTGCCCTACATGATCCTGCCGCTGTACAGCGTCATGCGCTCGATCCCGCCGGCGCATCTGCGCGCCGCCTATTCGCTGGGCGCCCGGCCGGTCGGCGCCTTCCTGCGGATCTATCTGCCGCAGACCCTGCCCGGGATCGGCGCCGGAGCCCTGCTGGTCTTCATCCTGGCGCTCGGCTACTACATCACCCCGGCACTGGTCGGCGGGCCGGCGGACCAGATGATCAGCTGGTTCATCGCCTTCTACACCACCAGCACGGTCAACTGGGGCATGGCCTCGGCGCTCGGCCTGCTGCTGCTGGTCGCCACCCTCGCCCTCTACGCGGTCTATGCCCGGCTGGTGGGCGCCGACCGCATGCGGCTGGGCTGACCGCCATGGGACGGATCCTCGAAAACCTAGCCTTCTGGCGCGCGCTGCTGTGGCTGGCCGGCGGCGCGGCCCTCCTGTTCCTGATCGCGCCGATCCTGGCGATCATGCCGCTGTCCTTCAACGGCGGGTCGTTCCTGACCTATCCGCTGGACGGCGTGTCGCTGCGCTGGTTCGCCGAGTTCTTCAACTCGGACCGCTGGATGGGGGCGCTGGCCAACAGCCTGATCGTCGGCGGGGCCACCACGGTGCTGGCCACGGCGCTGGGCATCCCGGCGGCGCTGGGGCTGAACCACGCCCCCCTGCGCTTCCGCGGCCTGCTGACCGGCCTCCTCCTCTCGCCGATGATCGTGCCGGTGGTGATCGTCGCCGTGGGCCTCTACTTCGCCTTCGCCGCGGTCGGGCTGACCAACAGCTATGCCGGGCTGATCCTGGCTCACACGGCGCTGGCCGCGCCCTTCGTGGTGATCACCGTCGGCGCCACGCTGCAGGGGCTGGACCGCAACCTGCCGCGCGCGGCCTCCAGCCTGGGCGCCCGGCCGACCACCGTGTTCTTCAAGGTGACGCTGCCGCTTATCCTGCCGGGCGTCGTGTCCGGCGCCCTCTTCGCCTTCGTCACCTCCTTCGACGAGGTGGTGGTGGCGCTGCTGCTGGCCGGGCCGGGTCAGCGCACCCTGCCGCGCGAGATGTTCAACGGCATCCGCGAGAGCATCACCCCGACCATCACCGCCGCCGCCAGCGTGCTGATCGTGGTCTCGACCCTGATGCTGGTCGCGATCGAGGCGCTGCGCCGCCGCGGCGAGAGGCTGCGGGCCCGGCGTTAGGCGCAGGAGCGCCTCAGTTCACCGGGCCGTCACCGCCGAGGTCCTCCATCGCCGGCTCCGCCGCCGTCTGGCCGGTGGCGCGGTTGATCAGCACGGTCACGACCCAGAGGCCGACGCCGATCGCCAGAAGGACGCCGGCGATCGCGTATTGCTCGGGGTTGCGGCCGGTCCACGGCCCGACCAGGAAGCCGCACGCCACGGCGCCGATGACCGGCAGGATGGTCGGTGTGCGGAAATGCTGGTGCTCGACCGTGTCGCGGCGCAGCACCAGCACGGCGATGTTGACCACGGTGAAGACGCAGAGCAGCAGCAGCGCCGTGGTGCCGCCGAGCGCCGGGATGCCGCCGACGAAGCCGATCAGGCCGAAGGCCAGGAGCGTGGTGAAGCCGATCGCCACGGCCGGGGTGCGCCGCACCGGATGGACCCGGCCCAGCACCCCGGGCAGCACCCGCTCCCGGCTCATGCCGTAGACCAGCCGGCTGGCCATCAGCATGTTGATCAGCGCGGTGTTGGCCACAGCGAACATGGTGATGAAGCCGAAGATCTCGATCGGGAAGCTGGGGGCGCCGGCCTGCACCACCTTCAGCAGCGGCGTCTCGCCCTCGCCCAGCTGCTCCGGCGGCACCAGCGTGATCGCCGAGATCGACACCAGCGTGTAGATCACGGCGGTGATGCACAGCCCGGTCAGCAGCACCTTCGGGAAGATCCGGCTGGGCTCGCGGGCCTCCTCGGCCATGTTGACCGAATCCTCGAAGCCGACCATGGCGAAGAAGGCGAGCGTGGTGGCGGCGATCACCGACCAGACGGCGCCGCGCTCGGCCGGGGCGAACTGGGTGACGCGGGAGACGTCGCCCTGGCCCAGCCCGATCGCCCACAGGCCGATGACGATGATGATCAGGAGGCCGGTCAGCTCGACCGTGGTCAGCACGACATTGGCCTTCACGCTTTCGCCGACGCCGCGGAAGTTGATCGCCGCAACCGCGGCCATGAAAGCCAGGCCGATGGCGGTGACGCCCTGGCTGGAGAGCCCGAGCGCGAAGGCGTTCGACAGGTTGGCGGCGAAGGCGCGCGAGGCGGTGGAGGCGGAGGTGATGCCCGAGCACATCACCGCGAAGGCGACGATGAAGGTGATGAAATGGACGCCGAAGGCCTTGTGCGCGTACAGCGCCGCGCCGGCGGCGCGCGGGTACTTCGTCACCAGCTCGAGATAGCTGAAGGCCGTGACCAGGGCGACGGCGAAGGCCACCAGGAAGGGCAGCCAGACCACGCCGCCGACCTGCTTCGCCACCTGCCCGGTCAGGGCGTAGATGCCGGTGCCGAGAATGTCGCCGACGATGAACAGCAGGAGCAGCCAGGGCCCCATCACCCGGCGCAGGCTCGGCTCGGCCGCGGCTTCGGCGCTTGCGGTGTGGGTGTTCTTGGCGATGTCGACCATCAACTCCCCCTTCCGATCGCGAACGGTCCTGCATGAAACATCATTTCCCGCCGGATGTCGCCCCGGGATGCCGCCCAGGCGGTCAGTCCTCGAAGCCGGTCGATTCCGCCAGGCTGCGCCACTGCGCCAGCTCCTTCGCGACGAAGGCGTTCTTGGCCTCGATCCGCTCGACCGTGTCGCGGCCGAGCGGCAGGCGCACCGGCGGGGCCTCGGCCGCGACCACGGCGCGCAACGCCTGGGCCAGCTTCTTCGGGTCGCCGGGCTGCTGGTAGTTGTGCCCGGCCGCGAAGTCGCGCATCCGGCCGACCGTCTCGGCATAGTCGGCGATCTCGGTGCGCGTCCGGCTCAGCGAGCTGCCGTCCAGGAAGTTGGTGCGGAAGAAGCCGGGCTCGACCACCGTGGCGTGGATCCCGAGCGGCGCCAGCTCCGCCGCCAGGGCCTCGGTCAGCCCCTCGACCGCGAATTTGGTCGCGCCGTAGACGCCCCAGCCCGGATAGGCCTGGTAGCCGCCGACCGAGGAGATGTTCAGAATGTGGCCCGAGCGCTGGCGGCGCAGCTGCGGCAGCACCGCGCGGGTGACGTTCAAGAGGCCGAAGACATTGGTGCCGAACAGCCGCTCGACCTCGACGGCATCCGCCTCCTCGACCGCGCCGAGCAGGCCGTAGCCGGCATTGTTGACCAGGACGTCGATCCGGCCGAAGCGCTCGACCGCGGCCTGTGCCGCCGCCCGCGCCTGCGCCTCGTCGGTGACGTCGAGCGTCAGCGGCAGCAGGTTCGGGTGGTCGCCGAAGCGCTCCACGACCGCCTTCGCGTCCCGTGCGGCCGCGGCCACGGCGTCGCCGCCGTCCAGCACCGCCTGGGTGATCTCCGCGCCGATGCCGCGCGACGCGCCGGTGATGAACCAGACCTTCATGATGCCCTCCTTCGGACTGCAGGCCCGCCCTCGGGCCGTTGCGTTTCCGAATTTAAGGGCTGGCCGATTGCACAATAATCCCATCAATATTCCATTGGTCGTTGAGAAAGAGTCATCAATCTTGGCACGGATCGATTTCCCCGGTCTCTCCGCCTTCGTCGCCGTGGCGACCCATCGCAGCTTCCGCCGGGCCGCGGCGGAGCTGGGCGTCTCGCCCTCCGCGGTCAGCCATCTGCTGCGCGACCTGGAGGAGCGGCTGGGCGTCCGGCTGCTGAACCGCACCACCCGCAGTGTCGCGCCTTCGGACGCCGGCGCGCGGCTGCTGCAGCGGTTGCAGCCGATGTTCCGCGACCTCGGCGACGCGCTGGAGGAGGTGAACCAGTTCCGCGACCGGCCGGCCGGCACGCTGCGCATCAACGCGCCGCATCAGGGGGCCCGGCAGGTGCTGGCGCCGATCATGGCGCGCTTCGTGCGGACCTATCCGCAGATGCGGCTGGAGATCGTCAACGACGACGACCTGGTTGACATCGTCGCCGGCGGCTTCGACGCCGGGCTGCGCTTCGGCGAGAGCCTGGAGCAGGACATGATCGCCGTCCGCTTCGGACCGAGGCAGCGCTGGGCCGTGATCGCCGCGCCGGGCTATTTCGACGGACGGGAGCGGCCCCGCACCCCGCATGAGCTGAAGGGTCATGCCTGCATCCGCTACCGCTTCCACAGCGGCGCCTTTCTCCGCTGGGAGTTCGAGAAGGACGGCGAGGCGCTGGAGGTCGAGGTCGATGGGCCGCTGACGCTGGGCGACCAGGAGCTGATGCTGCGGGCCGCGCTGGACGGCGCCGGCATCGCCTGCGTGTTCGAGGCGGTCGCGGCGCCCGCCCTAACCGACGGGCGGCTGGTCCGCCTGCTCGAGGACTGGTGCCCGGACTTTCCCGGCTTCTTCCTCTACTACCCCAGCCGGCGGCAGTTGCCGCTGGGCCTGCGCGCCTTCATCGACATGGCGCGGGAGGAATGGCCGGAGAGCTAGAGTGGTGAAATCTTGAAAGATTCAAGACACTGCATCTAATCTGATTAGCGATTAGCATCGCTCGGATTGCCTTTCATGATTTAACTTCGAGACTCGTGACGAAATCTTCTGGCAAAATCCTCCCCTAAGGATTTCGACGGCCTGACGGATCCTGATCCTTGGCGCCGTCTCTTGGAAGGGAGGACGACATGGCGATCATCAACGGCACCGAGCAGGACGATGTCCTGACCGGCACCGAGACCGACGATTCGATCAACGGCTTCGGCGGGGCCGACCGGATCACCGCCGCCGGCGGCGACGACATCGTCCAGGCCGGCAGCGGCGACGACACCGTGACCGGTGCCGCCGGCGACGATTCGCTGACCGGCGGCAGCGGCAACGACGTGCTGGAAGGGGGTGCCGACGCCGACACCATCGACGGCGGCACCGGCATCGACACCGCCTCTTACGCCGGCTCCGCCGCGGCGGTCACGATCGACCTCGGCGCCGGCACGGTCGCGGGCGGCGATGCCGTGGGCGACACCCTGCGCGCCATCGAGAGCCTGATCGGGTCGGCCTTCAACGACGTGCTGACCGGCGGCGACGGCGCCAACACCCTGACCGGCGGCAACGGCGACGACACGCTCGACGGCGGCGCGGGCGCCGACCGGATCGAGGGCGGCGCCGGCACCGACACGCTGTCCTACGAAGGGTCCTATGCCGGCGTCTCGGTCAGCCTGCTGCTCGGCACCGCGACGGGCGGCGACGCCGAGGGCGACAGCTTCAGCGGCATCGAAAACCTGGTCGGCGGTGGCGGCGAGGACCGGCTGGCCGGCAGCAACGGGGCGGACGTCCTGGACGGCGGGGGCCGAAGCGACACGCTTTTCGGCCACAGCGGCAACGACCGTCTCCAGGGCGATTCCAGCGACGACGTACTGATCGGCGGCATCGGCGCCGACACTCTGATCGGTGGCTACGGCCAGAACGGCGAGTTCGACGACAGCCAGTTCGACTGGGCCTCCTACCAGACCAGCGCGGCTGGGGTGATCGTCGATCTGACAGCCGGGACCGCCAGCGGCGGCGACGCCGAGGGAGACACCCTGATCGGTATCGAGTACCTCCGCGGATCGGCGCATGACGACGTCCTGACCGGTGGCGCCGAGTTCTCCGCCCGGCTCGAAGGCGGAGCGGGCGACGACGAGCTGCGGGCCGGGGCCCTCAACGGCCGGCTCGTCGGCGGCACGGGCGACGATACGCTCGTCGGCGGGGTTCGGAGCGACCACCTCTATGGCGGCGAGGGAACCGACACCCTGACCGGTGGCGAGGGCATCGACGCGCTCTATGGCGGCGCGGGGGCCGACTCGCTGTCCGGCGGCATCCACCAGGATACGCTCGAGGGCGGCGCAGGGGCCGACCGGCTCGACGGCGGCGACGGGGGCGACACGGCCTCCTATCTGCACTCGGCCGCCGCGGTGACGATCGACCTCGCGGCCGGCGAGAACTCGGGCGGCGATGCCGAGGGCGATACCTATGTCGGGATCGAGAACATCCTCGGCTCGCGCTTCGACGATGTCCTGTCCGGCGATGCCGGCGTCAACACCCTCAACGGCGCGGACGGAGACGACCTGATCAACGGCCATGGCGGGCGGGACAACATCTTCGGCGGCGACGGCATCGATACGGTCACCTTCGCCGACGCGACAGCCCGCGTATTGATCCGGATCGACGACAATTCGTTTTATCTGACCTCGGAAGTCCGGGCCGCAGAGAACATCATCGGATCGGCCTTCGACGACACCATTCGCGGCAATGAGGTGGCCAACCGGCTGGAAGGCGGGGCCGGGGCCGACTCGCTGGTCGGCGACAGCGGCGACGATACGGTGATCGGGGGCAGCGGAAACGATCGCGTGGAGGGTGAATACGGCGCCGATATCCTGACCGGCGGCACCGGCGCCGACACCTTCCTTTATCGGTTTTTCGGGGAGAGCACCGTCGCCGCCGCCGGCCGCGACCGGATCGAGGATTTCTCCGCGGCCGACGGCGACAAGATCAACCTGTTCGCCATCCATGCGGACGGCACCCGGGGCAGCAGCTTCACCTTCACCGAGGGCGGCGCCTTCACCGGCCTCGCCGGCGAGCTGATCGTGGTCGCCGATGGTGGCGTGTCCACGGTCATGGGCGACCAGAACGGCGACCGGGTGGCGGACATGGCGATCGACGTGGTCACCGCCACCGCGCTGACCGTCGCCGACTTCGTGCTGTAGCAGGACAGAGGCCCGGACCCAGGTCCGGGCCTTTCGCCTCCTGGCTGAGCAGGCAGCGCGACGAGGTGGCGCTCACGCTCACCGGGGTGGTGTGGCGTCCATATCCATCAGGCAATGCCCCTGCTGAGGCAGCCTGAAGAACCGCTTCTTCGCGCTGCCGGAGCACGCCTCCATCATCGACAGAGCCAGAATTTCGCGAACTGCGAATTCAGTCCTGCCATACAGGGCCATCGGCCTCATCTCGTCCAACCCTGGCGAGGTCGGCGTCATCCCGGCCTTGGCGACGACCTCGTCAAGAAATTTCCGAGTGCATTCCAGCATCATTCCTTTGATGCTGCCCACCCCGCACTGCCGGCCCTCATCGGTCAGGCAGCCTTCCTTGATGCTGCTGGCCTTCAGGTCGGAAAGCCACATCAGGAATTTAGATTGCTCGGCCGAGTACCCGTCCTGCTCGAGCTTCCGGATCAGCAGAACCCGCTGGTCGCGGTATGAATAGATCCGGCAATCCATGGGCTCCGGCGGGCCTGCCGAAGCGAGGCGGGCAAACCCGGCCAGCACTATCAGAACCAGAAGTCCGCAAATCGATGCACGCCGCATCACGCCCCCTCTCGCTCTGCCGGCGCGGCGATGCTCCGAGAATGCGGGTCCTGCCGCAACAGAAAAGGCCCGGGTCGACCCGGGCCTTCGTTCTGATGCGGGCTTCCCCGGGGCCGCTTACGCCGCGGTCGCGCGCAGCATCCAGGCGGCCTTGTCGTGATAGGAGATGCGCTGGGTCAGCAGGTCGACCGTCGAATCGTCGCCGGCCTTCTCGCCCACCGCCAGCGCCGCCTTGGCCTGGTCGGCCAGCAGCTCGTGGCTCTTGGCGAGATCCTTGACCATGGCGATGCCGTCGATCCCGTCCTTGGGCGGCGACACCTTGGTGAGCTTGGCGAAGGCCTCGAAGCTGCCGGGCGCGTGCTCGCCGAGGGCGCGAATCCGTTCCGCCACCTCGTCCACCGCCTCGAACAGGGCCTTGTACTGCTCCTCGAACAGGCCGTGCAGCGAGTGGAACTGCGGACCCTCGACGTTCCAGTGGTAGTTCTGGGTCTTGATCTGGAGGGCGTAGGTATCGGCCAGCACCTGCTTCAGCGCGTCCACGACCGGCGTATTGGAGGCCTTGCTCATCACCCTTCTCCTCGTTTTGGGAGGCGATCCGTCCCGGCTCGGGGATCGGCGCCACGGATCATAGAATGGGGCCGCCTGCGGCAACTTCCAATCGATCCGTCGGATCGCGACAATCGACCCTGCTTATCGGAAAACGCAGGGCGGCGGCACAAGGGTGACGACGCCCCGTTCGCGCGATGCGGGCGCCGTTATCCGGGGCAGTCGCCGGGGGCCGGCTTCCCGGCGAAGCGGTCGCGGATCCAGGCGAGCTGGTCCGCCACCGTCTCGCCCATCGCCGGGTCGTGGTCGAAGCCCGGATAGCTGCGGAACGTCACCGCCTGGCCGCTGCGGCAGGCGCGGTCCACTGTTTCGCGGATCCCGGCCAGCGGCACCGCCGTGTCGGCCTCGCCGGCGATCACGAAGATCGGTCCCTTGATCGGCGCTGCGCCGGCCGCGTTCTGGTCGAAGAAGGCCTTCACCGACGGGTTCTCCGCCCAGCCGGCCTTCAGCATCGCCGCGGCATCGACGCTGCGGTAGTTGGCATAGCCGTAGTACCAGCAGCCTTCGGTCGTCACCTCGCGGTAACGGGCGGCGCCGGCGGCGGAGAGCATGTCCTCCGGCCGGAACTCCGGCGAGCGCGTGTGGATGGCGTAGGCGATCCAGGGCAGGTAGAACCCGCCCCCCGTGGCCTCCCGCGGATGCGTCGCCAGCCGGGCGAGATGCGTGGCTCCGGCGACGGAGACGGCGCCGAGATAGCCGGGGTCGTCGAGCTTCGTCTGCATCTCGGCCACGCCCCAGGCCGCCGCCCCGCCCTGGGAATGCCCGTCCACCACCCAGCTCCGGCCGAGACTGGGCACCGCCGCGCGGGCGGCGGGAAGCGAGTGGATGACGTCGAGCGCCTGGGCGGCCTTGTCCATGTAGCGATGGGCGCCCTCGGTGCCGAGCCCGTGATAGTCGGTCGCCACTACGGCGAAGCCGGCCTCCAGCATCTCCGACAGGCCGAGCCCGCCGTAATAGACGTCCGACATCGCCGAGGGTGCGCAGTGCCGGGCGACGCCGCTGGTGCCGTGCGCCCAGGCGATCACCGGCCAGCCGCCCGCCGGCGGCCGGCCGGCCGGAACCAGGACGACGCCGGAGGTCGCCACATCGGCACCGTCCGGCGCGACCGAGTGGTAGAGGATGCGGACCGCCGAGGCGCCCGGCGGCAGCGCATAGCCGCTGAAGGCCTCCTGCCGCAGCAGGTCGCCGGGCCTGGTCGAGGCCAGGGTCGCCGGCGTGTCGTAGAAGGCGGTGATCGGCAGGGCTGTGCTCTGCTCCAACGCCACGGCTTCGGCGACCGTCTTCGGTAGGCCGGTCTCATCGGCCCCGGCCGGCAGGGCACCGGACGCGATCGCCCCGCCCAGCACCAACAGCATCAGCCAGCGCGGCCGAAGCCGTGACATGCCACACGCACGCATTCGCTTGCCTCCCCGACAGCTTGAACGCGAATATATATTCGCGTTCTGTGAAGACGGCCGTCAAGCGCAACGTGGCCACTTTCCGATGGCCGGAAGCCGACCGCGCTTCCTACACTCCGGCCGGACGCGCCGATGACGAGCGACGGGAGCCATGACCCGCAGCCGGAGACAAGAACAGGAGACCACGATCGAGCCGCGCCGCCGGCCGCGGCAGGACCGGTCGCGCGGCATGGTCGAGCGGATCCTCTCGGCGGCCCAGCAGCTGCTGGGCGCGGTCGGCTTCAAGGGGCTGACCACGATCGCCATCGCCGAGCGGGCGGAGCTGTCGGTCGGATCGCTGTACCAGTACTTCCCGAACAAGGAGGCGGTGATCCTGGAGCTGGCCCGCCGCTGGTTCTCAGCCTTCCGCACCGTCCTCGACGCCCAGCGCGACGCCGCGCCGGTGCGGAGCTGGAGCCGGTTCGAGCAGGTCTTCCACGATTTCGTCGGCGTGCTGGCCGGTCTCTACCGGAGCCACGCCGACCTGCTGCCGGTGCTGGAGGCGATGCAGGCGAATGCCGAGCTGCGCCGGATCGTCGGCGATCACGATGCCGCGATCGTGAAGGCCCAGGCCGACTGGTTCACCCGGATCAACCCGGCGCTGGACCGCGACACCGCGGCCCGGCTGGGCCTCGTCATCCTGGAGACGGGGCATGCCGGCTTTGCTGCTGCCGTACGCCAGCCGGCCCCTGTCCGGGACCTCATGGTCGCGGATCTGGAGAGGATGCATCTGGCGCTGTTGCGCCCGCATCTGGGGCTGGCCTGATCGGCCCCGATCAGGCCCAGTCGCGCCAGCGCGCGGCGATGCGGTTGCCGACCGACAGGCGCAGGTCCTGGATGCCGGTGTCGATCTCGCGGCTTGGATGCACCCGGTTGGTCAGGAGCGTCCAGGCGATGCCGCGGTCGAGGTCGATCCACAGTCCCGTGCCGGTGAAGCCGAGATGGCCGATGGTGCGCGGCGAGCACAGGCTGCCGCCCCGCCAGCCGGGATGGCGCCGCTCCCACCCCAGGGCCCGGCCCGGCGTCTGCTGCGGCGCGCACAGCTCGACCATCGCCGCCGGGCTCAGCAACCGGCCGCGCAGCAGCTCCAGCCCGAAATCGAGCACGCCGCGCACCGTGCCGAACAGCCCGGCATGGCCGGCGGCGCCGCCGAGCGACCAGGCGTTCTCGTCATGCACCTCGCCGCGCAGCAGCCGGTTGCGGACCGCGCACACCTCGGTCGCCGCGGACTGCGCCGGCGGCGGCGCGAAGGACAGGCCGGTGCCGACCGGGAGTTGGCCGAAGGCGACGCCGCGCCAGCGCTCGACCACGAAGCCGAGCAGCATGTAGTTGATGTCGGAATAGACGGGCTCGGCCTTCACCGGCCAGTGCTTGCGGATCACCGCGGTGCGCCGCTGCTCCGCCGGGCCGGGCCAGAGATAGATCCGCTCCTGCGCCGGCAGGCCGCTGGAATGGTCGAGCAGCCGGCGCAGCGGGATCGCCCCGTGCAGCGGCGCCGCATCCGGCAGGTGCTTGGACAGCGGGTCGTCGAGGTCGAGCACCCCCTCCTCCACCAGCCGCAGGATCTCGGTCACCGTGACGACGACCTTGGTCAGGCTGGCGAGGTCGAACCAGGTGTCGCGCTGCAGCGCCTCGGGCTTCGGCAGGGTGGTGGCGACGCCGCCCCAGCGGATGGCGCGCTGGCCGTCGGCGGTGGCGATGCCGAGGGCCGCGCCCGGAATCCGGCCTTCCTCCAGGGCCAGGGCCACGGGAGCGAAGGCATGGTCGGCGAGGGTCTCGAGGCTCATGGACGCGGCTCGTCGGGACAGACGGCGTCGTTAGAGCACGGGGGCGACGGCGGCCGCAAGACCGGGGCGGGTTGGACGGCCGCAAGCCGCATGCTAGACCGGCGCAAACGCCCACGAACAACGGTCGCCATCATGCCCCGCACCGCTGCCCGCGCCCTGGTCGACACCCTGCGCCTGAACGGCGTCGACACCATCTTCTGCGTGCCGGGCGAGAGCTATCTGGCCGTGCTCGACGCGCTGCACGACGTGCCGGAGATCAAGCTGGTGGTCTGCCGCCAGGAAGGCGGCGCCGCCTACATGGCCGACGCCTATGCCAAGGCCACCGGCAAGCCCGGCATCTGCTTCGTCACCCGCGGCCCAGGCATCACCAACGCCTCGGTCGGCATCCATGTGGCGCAGCAGGATTCGTCGCCGGTGATCGTGTTCATGGGCCAGGTCGGCCGCGACATGTTCGAGCGCGAGGCCTTCCAGGAGGTCGATGTCCGCAAGGTCTTCGGCTCGATGACCAAATGGGCGGCGCAGATCGACGACCCCGACCGGGTGCCGGAATTCGTCTCCCGCGCCTTCTATACCGCCACCTCCGGCCGTCCCGGCCCGGTGGTGCTGGCGCTGCCGGAGGACATGCTGGTCGAGGAGACCGGGGCGCCGGATGTCCGCCCCGCCGCCCCGGCCGACACCGGCATCGGCGCCGAGGCCCTGGCGCAGCTGCGCGACCTGCTGGCCGAGGCCAGGCGGCCGCTGCTGCTGATCGGCGGCGGCGGATGGAGCGCCCAGGCCCGCGCCGATATCCAGGCCTTCGCCGAGGCGTGGGAGGTGCCGCTGACCGTCTCCTTCCGCTGCCAGGACTATGTCGACAACGACCATACCCACTATGTCGGCGATGTCGGCATCGGCCCGAACCCGAAGCTGGCCGAGCGGGTGAAGACCACCGACCTGCTGATCGTGCTGGGCGCCCGGCTGGGCGAGATGACCACCAGCGGCTACACCCTGCTGGAGGTGCCGGTGCCGGCGCAGCGGCTGGTGCACATCCATGCCGGGGCGGAGGAGCTGGGGCGGGTCTATCAGCCGGAGCTCGCGATCAACGCCGGCTCCGCTGCCGTCGCGAAGGCGCTGGCCGGGCTGACCCCGGCCGGCGACATCCAGGCGCGGCGCGACTGGGTGCGCGCCGCCCGCGCCGACTACGAGGCCTGGCAGCAGCCGGTGGTCTCGCCCGGCCAGGTGCAGATGTCCGAGATCGTGCGCTGGCTGGTCGGCCGGCTGCCGGCCGATGCCGTGATCTGCAACGGCGCCGGCAACTACGCCACTTGGTTCCACCGCTTCTACCGCTACCGCGGCTGGCGCAGCCAGCTGGCGCCGACCAACGGGTCGATGGGCTACGGCGTGCCGGCGGCGGTCGCCGCCAAGCTGACGCATCCCGAGCGGGTGGTGATCGCCGCCGCCGGCGACGGCTGCTTCCTGATGAACGGGCAGGAGCTGGCGACCGCGGTGCAGTACGGCGCCGCCGTGGTGTTCCTGGTGATCGACAACGGCATGTACGGCACCATCCGCATGCATCAGGAGCGGGAATACCCCGCCCGGATCAGCGGCACCGGGCTGCAGAACCCGGACTTCGCCCGGCTGGCCGAGGCCTATGGCGCCCATGCCGAGACGGTGGATCGGACCGAGGACTTCGCGCCGGCCTTCGAACGCGCGGTCGCCTCCGGCCGCCCGGCGCTGATCTGGATCAAGCTGGACCCCGAGGCGATCACCCCGCGCGCCAGCCTGAGCCAGATCCGCGCCGCGGCGCAGCAGAAGGGTTAGGCCCAGCCCGCCATCAGCATCAGCGACCCGGCGCCGGCGCTGACGCCGAGCAGCACGTTGCGCCGGAACAGCAGGAACACGGCGAGGCCGAGCGCGGTGGCGCCGGCCCGCTCCGCCATCGAAGTCGCGGCCAGCGGCCCGGCCGGCAGCAGGATCATGCGCGCGATCAGCCCGGCCAGGATGGCGTAGGCGACGCAGCCGACCCAGTCGAGCAGCGCCCCACCTTCCCGCACCCGGCCGGCGAGATAGACGCCGAACGCCCGCCAGACATAGGTGGCGAGCGCGGCGCCGAGCAGCATCAGCCAGGGCAGCGCCGCATCACCCATGGCGGCGGCGCCATGCGCGATCGGCGAAGAAGGCGGCCGAACCGGCGATCAGCCCCGTCGCCAGCAGCCCCCATTCCGGGTCGAGCTGATAGAGAAGCGGCCCCAGCGCCGCGCCCAGCACCATGGCTCCGAGCCGCGCCCGGTTCCTGAGATCCGCGGTCAGCACCAGGATGAAATAGAGCGGGTTGAGGAAGACGAGGCCCAGCGAAACCGAGGCCGGAACCGCCGTCACCAGATGGTAGCCGACCGCGGTCCAGCCGATGCAGGACGCCCACAAGGTGCCGGCGAAGCCGACGAAATAGGGCAGCCTCTGCTCCGGCGGCAGGGTCGGGCAGACCCGCATCCCCTGCACCCAGCCGGTGACGGCGACGAGATGGGCGGCGGCATAGTCCCACCAGCGCGGCCGCCCCGGCACGCGCAGCCCGGGCAGCAGCACCAGCGTCATCGGCAGCAGCCGGACATTGACCAGCGCCACCGCCGCGACCAGCGCCAGCAGCGAGGCGCCGACCGCATAGGCCTCGATCATCACCATCTGGCCCGGCAGCGCCCAGCCGGTCAAAGTCGAGAGCAGCCCGACCGAGAGGTCGAGCCCGCTGGCCCGCACCAGCGAGCCGAAGCCGACATAGGAGGCGCCGAGCACCAGCAGCGGTGCGCCCAGGATGTCCCTCGCCCCGCCGCGGAAGGCGGCACGGGGCGAGGCATAGGCGCGGATCGGGTCGGGCATGGACTCGCTTTTAGGACGGCGATCGCATCCGCCGGCATGCCGATCCGGCATGGAGGATCTGCGGCGCGGCGCCCGACCGCCTAGCCGAGATTCAGCATGCCGAGGAACGCCTCGACCGCCTTGCTGCGGTAGTGGTCCGGATGCCGCAGCACCCGGAAGCGGCGGGCCGGGAACGGCGGGTCGAGCCGGCGCAGCGTGCCGAAGCGCAGCCCCGACTCCACCGCCAGGCTGGACAGCACCCCGGCCCCGGCCCCGGCCTCGATCGCCGCCCGCACCGCCTCGTTGCTGGCCAGCTCGAGCGCCACGGACAGCGAAGCGGGGTCGACGCCGAGCCGTTCGAGCGCCGACTCGAACACCTGGCGGGTGCCGGAGCCGCGCTCGCGCAGCACCCAGGCGCTGTCGGCGAAGCGGGCCGGCGCGACCACCGCTTCCCCGGCCCAGGGATGACCGCTTCCGACCACCAGCACCAGCCGGTCGCCCGGCACGCTGGCATGTTCGAACCCGGCCAGGTCGAGGTCGCCCTCGACGAAGCCGAGATCGGCCCGCCCCTCGCGCACCGCCTCCGCCACCTGGGCGGTGTTGCCGATGGTGAGGTCGAGCCGCAGCCCGGGATGCGCCGCCCGGAACCGGTGCATCAAGGATGGCAGCCAGTAGTTGCCGATGGTCTGGCTGGCGTGCAGCGCCAGGACGCCGCGGCGCAGCCCGGACAGGTCGTCGAGCGCGCGCTCGGCCAGGGCGGCGCGGGCCAGCACCGCCCGCGCCTCCGGCAGGAAGGCGGCGCCGGCATCGGTCAGGGCGATGCCGCGGCCGACGCGGTGGAACAGCTTGGTGGCGTGGCGTGCCTCCAGCGCCTGGATCGCGGCGCTGGCGGCGGACTGGGTCAGGTTCAGCGCCTGCGCCGCACGGGTGACGTGCAGATGCTCGGCGACGGCGACGAAGATCCGGAGCTGCTCCAGGGTCATGCGCCGACCCTAGCGCAGCCGAACGGCCGATCAGAAGCACAGCTTGTTCAGGTCGAGGCCGGCGGCGACACGGGCGGCGACGGGCAGGCCGGAACCGAATCTCGAGGGCGGCGCGAATCGGAGACCGGCGCCCCGGAGTGGTGGCGAGTGTCGTCGCCCCGCCCGTGGGACCTTCGGGCCGCCGAACCGATCGAGCAGGCGACTTATTCCGATCGAATCGATAGGCACCGCCGATCGTACGGCCCCATATCTCGTGCTTAAGGCGAGTTGGCCGAAAAGCCGCATCGCCTTTCTGGCGAAGTGGGCATACCCTGTTACGACTGATCCGACGATCCGGTCCGGTGGCAGGCTAAGCCAAGATCCCGATCAACGGGGCAACGGGCCGACAGAAAATTCAAAGCAGTAGTATTATCGCCCAGTTTCAGCCCTATATTGATATCCAGAGCGAGCGGTGGAGAAGGGGTAGTGCCAGATATTACACCTCACCGGATCCCGAACTGCCCAGACCCTGTTGGGTCTGTGGGCAAGGGCGGTGAGGCTGCACCTCGTCGGCCACCTGATTCTCGCCGCAAACCCCGGCACATCATGCGCCGAGGCAGACGCCCAGAAGCTGCAGACGGTGAGTTTCGATCCTCGAACCTCTAGGCGGGTGGCAATGGCATCGACCGACGACCTCTTCACCAGCTATGCGAAGTCCTACGAGGCCCGCCGCGCGGCGGAGATGTCGCTCGAAGAATACCTGAAGGGCTGTCGCAGCGATCCGATGATGTATGCGAGCGCGCCCGAACGGCTGCTCGCCGCCATCGGCGAGCCGGAGATCGTGGACACGGCCCGCGACCCGCGGCTCGGCCGGATCTTCATGAACCGGACCATCCGGGTCTACCCGGCCTTCTCCGAGTTCTACGGCATGGAGGAGACGATCGAGCGGATCGTCAGCTTCCTGCTGCACGCGGCCCAGGGGCTGGAGGAGCGCAAGCAGATCCTCTACCTGCTCGGCCCGGTCGGGGGCGGCAAGTCGTCGCTGGCGGAGCGCCTGAAGGCGCTGATGGAGGTGAACCCGATCTACGTGCTGAAGGCGGGCGACCAGCTGAGCCCGATCTTCGAAAGCCCGCTGGGCCTGTTCAACCCCGACACCATGGGCGCCGAGCTCGAGGACCGCTACGGCATCCCGCGCCGGCGCCTGACCGGGCTGGTCAGCCCCTGGTGCGTGAAGCGCCTGGACGAGTTCGGCGGCGACATCTCGCGCTTCAAGGTGGTGCGGCTGCAGCCGTCCCGGCTGCGCCAGATCGCCATCGCCAAGACCGAGCCGGGCGACGAGAACAACCAGGACATCTCCTCGCTGGTCGGCAAGGTGGACATCCGCAGCCTGGAGACGCTGCCGCAGCACGACCCGGACGCCTACAGCTATTCCGGCGGCCTGAACCGGGCCAATCAGGGCCTGCTCGAATTCGTCGAGATGTTCAAGGCGCCGATCAAGATGCTGCACCCGCTGCTGACGGCGACGCAGGAGGGCAACTATGTCGGCACCGAGAACATCGGCGCCCTGCCCTTCACCGGCATCATCATGGCGCATTCGAACGAGGCCGAGTGGCAGGGCTTCAAGAACAACAAGAACAACGAGGCCTTCATCGACCGGATCTATGTGATCAAGGTGCCCTACTGCCTGAGGGTGACCGAGGAGCAGAAGATCTACGACAAGCTGATCCGCGGCTCGAAGCTGGCCGACGCGCCCTGCGCTCCCGGCACGCTGGAGATGCTGGCCCGCTTCTCGGTTCTGTCCCGCCTGCGCGAGCACGAAAACTCCAACCTCTACTCCAAGATGCGGGTCTATGACGGCGAGAGCCTGCGCGAGGTCGACCCCCGCGCCCGCAGCCTGCAGGAGTACAAGGACGCCGCCGGGGTCGACGAGGGCATGGACGGCGTCTCGACCCGCTTCGCCTTCAAGGCGCTGGCCGCGACCTTCAACCACGACACCAACGAGGTCGCCGCCGACCCGGTGCACCTGATGTATGTGGTCGAGCAGATGGTGCGGCGCGAACAGCTGCCGGCCGAGACCGAGAAGCGCTACCTGGAGTTCCTGAAGGCCGAGCTGGCGCCGCGCTACGCCGAGTTCATCGGCCACGAGATCCAGAAGGCCTATCTGGAATCGTATCACGACTACGGCCAGAACCTGTTCGACCGCTATGTCGACTATGCCGACGCCTGGATCGAGGATCAGGACTTCAAGGACCCGGACACCGGCCAGCTGTTGAACCGCGATCTCCTGAACCAGGAGCTGACCAAGATCGAGAAGCCGGCCGGCATCGCCAACCCGAAGGATTTCCGCAACGAGGTGGTCAAGTTCGCGTTGCGGTCCCGCGCCGCGAACGAGGGCCGGAACCCGAGCTGGACCAGCTACGAGAAGATCCGCGACGTGATCGAGCGGCGGATGTTCAGCCAGGTCGAGGAGCTGCTCCCGGTGATCAGCTTCGGCTCGAAGAAGGACGGCGAGACCGAGAAGAAGCACGAGGAGTTCGTCCAGCGCATGGTCGCCCGCGGCTACACCGAGCGGCAGGTCCGGCGCCTGGTCGAATGGTACATGCGGGTGAAGCAAGCAGGCTGAGAGGTCTTTTCGGACATGCGCTGGCGTGAGTCGACTGGCGGTGGTTTCGAGAACCGGAGCGCGGCGGGCCTGGACGGCCGCGAGCACCGGAAGCGGAGAAACCGCCGTCGGCCGGCCACGCCAGCCGCGTTTCCAGGAGGCCCTTGAGGACGGAGGTCGGAAGCGACGCAACGATGTCCATGCACATCATCGACCGGCGGCTCAATCCGGGCGGCAAGAGCCTCGTCAACCGCCAGCGTTTCCTGCGCCGGGCCAAGGCCCTGGTGCAGCGGGCGGTCCGGGACAGTTCGCGCGAGCGCAGCATCAAGGATCTCGAGCAGGGCGGTGAGGTCTCGATCCCGGTCACCGGGGTGAACGAGCCCCGGCTGCACCGCTCGGTCTCCGGCGGCATCCGCGACCACGTGCTGCCGGGCAACAAGGAGTTCGTTGAGGGCGACACCATTCCGCGGCCGAAGCGCGGCGGCGGGGGCGGCGGCACCGAAGGCGCGCCCGACGGTGACGGCCAGGACGAGTTCCGCTTCGTCCTGTCGCAGGAAGAGTATCTGGAGCTGTTCCTCGACGATCTGGAGCTGCCCGACCTGGCCAAGCGCAAGCTGGTCGCGGCCGAGAGCGTGGGCTGGCGGCGGGCCGGCTATTCCACCAGCGGACCGCCGGCGAGCCTGGCGGTGACCCGCACGATGCAGAAGGCGATGTCGCGCCGGATCGCGCTGCGCCGCCCGAAATCCGGCGAGATCAAGGACGTCGAGGCCGAGATCGCGGCGCTGGAGGGCGACGAGGACGCCGACCAGGAGAAGATCGATCAGCTGCAGGAGCGGCTGGACCACCTGCTGACGCGCAGCCGGCGCATCCCCTATATCGACCCGGTCGACCTGCGCTACCGCCGGCTGGAGGCGACGCCGAAGCCGGTGGCCCAGGCGGTGATGTTCTGCCTGATGGACGTCTCCGGCTCGATGACCGAGCACATGAAGGACCTGGCGAAGCGCTTTTTCGCCCTGCTCCACCTGTTCCTCAAGCGCCGCTACAAGCATGTCGAGATCGTCTTCATCCGCCACACCCACCAGGCCGAGGAGGTGGACGAGGACACGTTCTTCTATTCGACCGAGAGCGGCGGCACGGTGGTCTCCACCGCGCTGGAGATGATGGCGTCGATCGTCGCCCAGCGCTACCGGCCGGAGGACTGGAACATCTACGCGGCCCAGGCCTCGGACGGCGACAACCTGTCGAGCGACAGCGCCAAGTCGGCGGCGCTGCTGAGCGACGAGATCCTGCCGCTGTGCCAGTACTTCGCCTATCTCGAGGTCGGCCGAGACGAGGACCCGATGTCCTCCGGCGTGGTGCCGCGGCAGACCGATCTCTGGCAGACCTATGACCGGGTGCGGAAGGCCGATGCCCCCTTCGCCATGCGCAAGGTCTGGCACCGCCGCGACATCTATCCGGTGTTCCGCGAGCTGTTCCAGCGTCGGGACGTCGGCGTGGGGGCCGAATGATGGCGGACGACACGCTGCTCTTCCCCGGCACCGACTGGGACTTCGGCACGATCCAGCGGATCTATGACCGGGTCGAGCGGGTCGGCATCCAGGAGCTGAAGCTCGACACCTATCCCAACCAGATCGAGGTGATCACCGCCGAGCAGATGCTCGACGCCTATTCCTCGATCGGCATGCCGCTGTTCTACAAGCACTGGTCCTTCGGCAAGCAGTTCGCCCAGAACGAGGTGCTGTACCGCAAGGGGCTGCGCGGCCTGGCCTATGAGCTGGTGATCAATTCCAGCCCCTGCATCAGCTACATCATGGAGGAGAACACGGCGACCCTGCAGACGCTGGTGATCGCCCATGCCGCCTTCGGCCACAACACCTTCTTCAAGACCAACTACCTGTTCAAGCAGTGGACCGACGCCGAGGGCATCCTCGACTATCTCGAATTCGCCAAGGGCTATATCGCGCAATGCGAGGAGCGCTACGGCCAGATGGCGGTCGAGCAGCTGCTGGACGCGGCCCATGCGCTGATGAGCCACGGCGTCCACCGCTACCCGCGGCCGCGCCGGCCGGACCTGAGGACCGAAGAGCAGCGGGCGAAGGAGCGGCAGGCCTATCAGGAGCAGGTGTTCAACGACCTGTGGCGCACCCTGCCCAACGCCCCGGCCCGCGCCGCCGGACCGACGCTGAGCGAGGAGCGCCGCCGCGCCCTGCTGGAGCTGCCGCAGGAGAACATCCTCTATTTCCTGGAGAAGACGGCGCCGCGGCTGCAGCCCTGGCAGCGCGAGATCCTGCGCATCGTCCGGCTGGTGGCGCAGTACTTCTACCCGCAGTCGCAGACCAAGGTGATGAACGAGGGCTGCGCCTGCTGGGTGCACTACAAGATCATGACCACGCTGCACGAGCAGGGCGCGCTGAACGACGGCGCTTTCCTGGAGTTCCTGCAGTCGCACACCAACGTCGTGTACCAGCCGGAGTTCAACGAGCCGCATTACAACGGCATCAACCCCTACGCCCTCGGCCTCGGCATGATGCAGGACATCGAGCGGATCTGCACCGAGCCGACCGATGAGGATCGCGAGTGGTTCCCGGACATCGCCGGGCGCGGCGATGCCACCGCGGTGCTGCAGGACGTCTGGGCGAACTACCGCGACGAGAGCTTCGTCTCGCAGTTCCTCAGCCCGCGGCTGATCCGGCAGTGGCGGATGTTCCACCTGCTGGACGATTCCGGCCAGCCCGAGCTGCGGGTGGATGCCATCCACGACGAGAGCGGCTACCGCCGGATCCGCCGGACGCTGGCCCGGCAATACGACGTCGCCTGGATCGACCCGGACATCCAGGTGGTCGATGTCGACCTCGCCGGCGACCGCCGCTTGATCCTGCACCACAGCGTCGTCAACGGCATCCTGCTGGCCGAGAACGACACGAGACACGTGCTGCAGCACTTGGCCGACCTCTGGGGCTACGACGTGCTGCTGAAGGAGATCGACCCGGCCAGCAATGCCGTGCTGAAGGAGCATTCCGCCAGCGCCCGGTCGACGTTCTTCTGAGGCTGGACGCCCCTACCCCGCCTCCCCCGCCGGCCTGGCGCGGTCGAGGGCGTGCTGGGCCACAGCCGGCGTCGCGGCCCCGCCGCCGCCCGCCACGGTGACGGTCGGCACGGCGAAGGCGATGCCGTTGGCTTCGAAGGCCTTCTTGATCATGGCCAGGGCCTTGCGCCGGATCACGAACTGCTCGCCCGGCTTGGTCATCATCTTCAGCCGGATCTGGATGGCGTAGTCGCCGAACTGCTCCACACCCTGCATCTTCAGCGTTTCCAGGATGTGCGGCGCCATCTCGGGGTCGGCCAGCAGCTCCTTGCCGACCTGCTTGACGATCGGTTTGATCTTGTCGAGATCGGTGTCGTAGGTGACCGACACCGTCATCTTGTCGATCACCCAGTCGCGCGAATAGTTGGTGATCTTCTCCAGCGAGCCGAAGGGGATGGTGTGCAGCGCGCCGCGGTGGTGGCGCAGCTTGAGCGAGCGCAGCGAGAACCCCTCCACCGTGCCGCGGATGCTGCCGCTCTCGATGTACTCGCCGACGCGGAAGGCGTCGTCGAACAGGAAGAACATGCCGGAGATGATGTCCTTCACCAGCGTCTGGGCGCCGAAGCCGACGGCGAGGCCCACCACCCCGGCGCCGGCGATCAGCGGCCCGATCTCCACCCCCAGCGCCGACAGCGCGATCAGCCCGGCCATCACCGCCAGCACCACGAACAGCACATTCTTCAGGATCGGCAGCAGGGTGCGCAGCCGGGCGTGGCGCCGGGCGTCGTCGCCCGAGCCGGGGCCCCCGGCGTTGGCGGCGGCGATGCGCTGGTCCAGCCAGGCGCGCAGCAGATGCCAGGCGAAATCCGCCACCAGCACCACGATCGCGGCGTTGATGGCGCCGCGCAGCAGCCGCGTCGCCAGCGTGTCGCGCGAGGTCAGGGCGCCGAGATCCAGGCCGAGCACGTCGGCGACGGCGAGCGCCGCGCCGATCACCAGGACGGCGCGCAGGCCGCGCTCCAGCGACACCGCCAGCAGCGACGGCACCTCCTCCGCCACCGCCGCGCCGGCCGGGCGCAGCACGTGCTTGACGGCGAGATGGGTGCCGCGGATCGCGATCGGCAGCAGCAGCAGGATGATGCCGACATAGAAGGGCGCGACCGACCCGGTGAACAGCGCCAGCCAGATCCCGACGATGTAGAGGGTCAGCAGCCAAGTGCCGATCCGGTGGTCGTGGCCGACCCGCTCGCGCCCGTCGAAGGTCGGGGCGCGCCACAGCGAGGTCAGGGCCAGGCCCAGCAGCACCACGCCGCAGGCGAGGCCGACGAGGTACCAGGACTCGCGCCGCAGCCCCAGCGTCGCCAGCACGCCGAGGGTGAACTGCACGAAGAAGAACCAGCCGACCAGGATGGCGGACCAGATGAACCAGAATCGCGCGGTGCGCGTCGCCATCGGCACCAGCCGGAACCGCTCCGCCCCCGGCGCCAGGATGATGCGGCCGGCCACCAGCATCACCCGCACGATCAGCACCAGCAGCAGGTAGGACAGCACGATCTCCTGCAGCAGCGGCGGCCAGTCGAACAGCAGGAAGGCGCCGATGCTGCCGAGGGCGAAGACGAAGATCAGGCCGAGTCCGTAGATCGTCCGCAGCCACACCGCCCGCAGCCGGCCGCGCAGCGTGTCGAGCTGGGTGCCGATCAGCCGCTGCCGGAACCGGGTGGAGAGCCGCCAGTACAGCTGCTCGGCGCCGAAGCCGAGGCCGATGAACACGGCCAGGGACAGGACCGTCCAGGCCAGCCCCTGCTCCATCAGCTGCGCCGTCAGGGTCCGCCAGGCGGCGGCGAGCTCCGCCGGCAGGGTCGGGGCGGCGGCGATCAGCGACCGCAGGAAGCCGCGCGTCGCCTCGATGCCGCCGGCCATGCTCTGCTGCATCCCCGAGCCCAAGGCCGGCGCCACGCCCGGTCCGCTCTCCGCCGGGGCCACGGCGGGCGCCGCAACCTGGGCCTGCAGCCAGCCGCGCACCTCCGGATCCTGCAGCAGCTCGGCCAGACTGCGCAGCTTCTCCGGGCTCGGCTGCGCCGGCGTCTGGGCCGGGGCAGCACCGGACACGCCCAGCCCGAGCAGGAGGACGACGAGAAGCAGCAGGCGATGCATGGCGGGACAGCCCTTCAGCCGATCTCGGGCGATGATAGGGCTTCCGCCCGCACACGGCGAAGCGACAGCCGCTCCCACACCGCAACAACGATCAGCACCGCCGCCACGGCTGTGGCGAGCAGCAAGGGCGACAGCGCCTCCGCTGCCGGGATCAGCAGCGCCAACAGGACGAGGCCGACCAGATGCGACAGCGGGATCCGGCCGGCGGTCGTCCATTTGAACAGGGCGTTGCCGAGCAGGTAGAGCGCCGGCCCGCCCAGCAGGGCGGCCACGGTCTTGCCGTCGGCATGGCCCTCGGGATGGGCCAGCACCAGCTCGTCCGCCACTGCGCCGACGATGATGCCGGCGACGATCAGCAGGTGGATGTAGGTGTAGGCGATGCGCGCCAGCCGGCCGGGGTCGTCGGCATGGGCGATCCGGCGGCTGCCGCGCTCCGCCCCGATGTCGAAATAGATCCACCACATCGCCACGCTGCCGATGAAGGAGACGATGAAGGCGGCGACGGTGGCGGCGTCCGGCTCCAGCTCGGCGAAGGTGGCGCCGGTGACCAGGATGGATTCGCCCAGCGCGATGATGACGAACAGGCCGCAGCGCTCGGCCAGATGGCCGCCCTCGACATCCCAGTCGGCGGTGGTCGAGCGGCCGAGGCCCGGCGTCCAGAAGCCGAGCGAGGGCGAGACGTATTCGATCGCCAGCGCCACGGCCCAGAGCGCCAGCCGCGCCTCCGCCTCCGCGAAGGCGCCGGCGATCCAGAAAACGGCGGAGAGCACGAGCCAGGCGGTGATGCGCTGGAAATTGCGGTAATTCCCGGGGCTGTGCCCGCGCAGCGCCGCCACCATGAACAGGCTGCGCCCGACCTGCATGGCGACATAGGCCCCGGCGAAGCCCAGCGCCCTCTCCGCGAAGGCCTCGGGCAGCGAGGTCGACAGCACCAGCCCGCCCAGCATCAGCGCCAGCAGCAGCAGGCGCACCGGGGTGCGGTCCGGGTCGAGCCAGTTGGTGACCCAGGAGGTGTAGATCCACACCCACCAGACGGCCAGGAACAGCAGGACCGTGTGCACCGCCCCGAGCGGGGTGAAGTCCTTCAGCAGCCCGTGCGACAGCTGGGTGACGGCGAAGACGAAGACCAGGTCGAAGAACAGCTCGACGAAGGTGACCTTGCCGTGCTCATGCGCCTTGCGCGGTCGGAGCAGGCTGCGCGTGGTCATGTGCGAATTCCCCCGAATCCGATCGTTCCCGATCCTATGCCTGGCCTTGGATCCGCGCGAGATGCCGCGCGGCGGCCGCCTCCAGCACCGGGCTCAGGCCCCCTGCCAGCGTCGCGAGCTTGTCGATGTCGTCGGGCCGGAAGCCGCCGCAGCGGTCGGTGACCGCGACCAGCGACGCCATCCGGCCGTCGGCGAAGGGCATCGGCAGGGCCAGATAGTCGGAGGCACCCTGCGCCGCCAGCCGGTGCAGCAACGGGTGGGCCGAGGCGGGCACGGCCGGCTCCAGCCGCAGCCGGAACGCGGTGCCGGTGCGGTCGACATGCTCCAGCGGACTGCCGCGATAGGCCGGCAGCGTCTCCAGCCCCGTCCGGGCGACCCGGTCGCGGTCGAGCGGTTGCCCCCGCGTCCAGACCGCGGCCCAGCCGGCGAGGCGCGGTCCGTCGGCCCGCAGCGACAGGCGCAGCCGCACCAGCGGCGCCCCGGCCTCGACCAGGCGCAGGGCCAGGGTCCGGGTCAGCTCGTTCGGGTCGGCCAGGAACCGGCCCTCGCGGAACAGCCACAGCAGGACGGGCGCCAGCGCCCATCCGCTCGTGCCATCCGCGAGGGCCTCGGCCATCATCCGGTCCCGCTAGCGGGTGGTGTAGCCGCCATTGGCGAACAGGGTCTGGCCGGTGATCCAGCCGCCCTCGGTCGCCAGGAAGCGGACGATCGGCACGATCTGCTCGATCCTGGTCAGCCCGCCCAGGGCCGACGCCGCGGTGTGGTAGGCGACCGAGTCCGGCGTCTCCGCCGGGTAGAAGAACGGCGTGTCCATCGGGCCGGGGCCGATGTTGTTGACCGAGATGCCGCGCGGCCCGAATTCCTTGGCCGCCGCCCGGGTGAAGTGCTCGACCGGCGCCTTGGCCCCGGCATAGGTCGAGTAGAGGCCGGTGAAGGCGGCCAGCAGCGAGGTGACGATGGTGATGATCCGGCCGCCGTCCTCCAGCGTCCGGCCCGCCTCGCGGATGAAGAAATAGGCCGCCTTGGCGTTGACGGCGAACATCTCGTCATACTCCGCCTCGGTGGTCTCGACGAAGGGCTTCTTCAGCACCTTGCCGGCGGTGTTGACGGCGATGTCGATCCGGCCGTAGCGCGACTTCGCCTCGGCGAACAGACGCTCGACCTCGGCCACCCGGGTCAGGTCGCCCTGCAGGGCGAAGGCGTCGCTGCCCGCCGCCTTGACCGCCGCAACGGTCTCCTCCGCCGCGGCGCGGGTGGCGTCGCTGTTGAAATTGATGACGATCTTCGCGCCGGCACCGGCCAGGTCGCGGCTGATCAGGCCGCCGAGATTCTTGGCGCCGCCGCCGATGACGACGACCTTGTCCTTGAGGGGCTGGTTGGTCATGGCATGCTCCTGAGATCCGGCCGACATGGAAGCCGGCTGACCGTCGGATCTTGTCCTCGCCCGTCCCGCGGTGCTTCCAGATTGCCCGCCCCGATTGCAAAATCTCCGGCGAGGCCTAGGATTTATCAAATTTTATCTTTCTCGACCTTGCAGGCAGGTGAGATGGCCGAGACGATCCCGACCGAGATCCAAGGGCGCTGGGGCGCGGTCGAGCTGGTGGTCACGCGCGAGGACATCCGCGCCGCCACGGCCTGGCGGATGCGGGAGGACCGGCATGCCGTCATCATCCATTTCGGCGGCCCGATGCGGCAGCTGGAGACGGAGCTGGACGGGGTGGCGGCCAGGCCCGGCCCGCCCGCCGCCGGCGACATCTGGGTGGTGCCGGCCGGCCGCAGCTATGCCAGCCAGGCCCGCGGCGGCACCATCCGGTACGGCGTGCTGTATGTCGATCCGCGGTCGCTGGCCGAGCTGGCCGGGACAGGCCCGGAGGGCGGCGAGATCGCGCCGCGCTTCGCCCATCGCGACGAGTTCCTGTACCGATCGGTGGAGCGCCTGGCCGAGCTGATCGGCCATGGCGACGACGTGTCGGAGATGCTGGGGACGAGCCTGGGCCAGGCGCTGGCGCTGCATCTGATCCAGCGCTACCAGGCCGGCGACCCCACGCCCGGGCAGCGGGGGCCGCGCCTGACCGAGCAGGCCCAGGCGCGGCTGCAGGAGCGGATCCACGCCCATCTCGGCGAGCGGATCACGCTGGACGACCTGGCCGACCTCGCCGGCATGAGCCCGCACAATCTGCTGGTCGCCTTCCGGCACGCCTTCGGCACCACTCCGGCGCAATACGTCATCGCCCAGCGGCTGCGCCGGGTGCGCTGGCTCCTGGCCAACACCGCGCAGGACATCACCACCATCGCGCTGGAGACCGGCTTCGCCAGCCACAGCCACCTGACCACCGCCTTCAAGCGCCATGTCGGCCTGACGCCGCGGGATTTCCGCCGGCGCTGGCGCGAGGACGTCTGACCGCGGGGCCTGATCGCGCCGTTCAGCGGACGCGCTCGAGCTCCATGATGTCGAACTGGGATTCGAAGCGGGGCGACGGGAATTCGAGCCGCAGCCGGTCGCGCCCGACCCGGACCAGGTAGCCGACCTGGTCGCGTTCGGGGTCGCTGCCATAGGCTCCGGGCTTGCCCTCGGTGCCGTAGTACAGCGCGCCGAGATAGGTCAGCCGCTCGGAATTCGCGTCGTCGTAGAAGGTGCCGCTGGTGCGCTGCGAGCCGGAGACCTTGTCGAGCCGCAGCCCGGCCGCGTCGTCGGTGATCCGGCAGCGGAACCAGCCATAGACGACGAGCGGCAGGTTGCCGCCCAGCTTCGCCACCCGGCAGCGCCAGTCGCCGGCGAGGTCGCCGGCGCCGCGGATCGTCTCGGGCCGGCCGGACAGGATCTCGTCGAGCGTCGCCAGCGCCGCCTTGTCGTCGCTCTCGCGGGCGGCGCCGATCGCCTCGCCGCGCACGGAATCGAACGCCTCGAGCCGCTGCCGGTCGTCGGCCGAGAGCCTGGCGTCCAGCGTGCCGTCGGCCTGGGCCGGCATGGCCGCGCTCAAGGCCAGGACCATCGCCAGCGCTGCGCGAAGCCCCATTTCCCCCCTCCCTCGGTCGGCCGGATCAGCCGGCGTCGATGCGGTCGATGAACCAGCGGCAGATCCGCCGCCACAGCTCGTCCTTGGCGATCATGTCCTCGCAGCCATGGTCGAGATTGGGGTTGTCGTTGATCTCGATCACGAACACGCCCTTCTCGGTCTGCTTCAGGTCGACGCCATAGAGCCCGTCGCCGATCAGCCTGGCCGCGCGCACCGCCACGTCCAGCACCTCGGGCGGCACCTCGTCCAGCGCGAAGGTCTTGAAGTTGCCCCAGCCGACCTTGCCGTCGGCGGAGTGGCGGACGATCTGCCAGTGCTTCTTCGCCATCATGTACTGGCAGACGAACAGCGGCTCGCCATCTAGCACGCCGACCCGCCAGTCGTGGTCGGTCGGCATGAACTCCTGCGCCAGGATGACGTCGGAATCGTCCAGCAGTTGCTCGGCCATCTGCTCCAGCTCGCGCCGGTCATTGGCCTTGAACACGCCGCGGCTGAAGGACCCGTCGGGGATCTTCAGCACCAGCGGATAGGCGAACTCCTCCTCCAGCCGCTCGATGTTCTTCAGGCTGTCGACCACCACGGTCTTCGGCGTCGGGATCTTGTTCGCGGTCAGCAGCTCGTAGAGATAGACCTTGTTGGTGCAGCGCAGGATCGAGGTGCTGTCGTCGATCACCGGCATGCCCTCCTGCTCCGCCCGTCGGGCAAAGCGGAAGGTGTGGTTGTCGATCGCGGTGGTCTCGCGGATGAACAGCGCGTCGTATTCGGCGAGGCGCAGCAGATCCTTCTTCTCGATGATCTCCACCTCCATGTCCATGGTCTCGGCCACGCGGGCGAGCTTCAGGATCGAGCGGTGGGTCGAGGGCGCGAACTCCTCCTTCGGGTTGTAGAGAACCGCGAGGGTGTATTTCGCCGGCTTGTTCTCCTTCGGGTTGCGCCAGCTCTGGCGCGTGTAGAGGTCGAGCGTGTCGTAGAAGAAGGCCTCGGTCTCGCCCTCGATGTCGGCGATCGACAGCTCGCCGATCGAGGCGATGCGGAAGCGGTCGGTGAAGCGGACCTTGACTTCGAGGATCGGCGCCCGGAACCAGTCGAACACCCGGCGGCCGAAATCCTGGAACCGGTCGTCGTCGGCGCGGCCGAAGCAGATGATCAGCTTGAACGGACCGCCCGGCGGCGGCGACAGCCGCTTGATCCGGCGGTTGAGGTCGTCCTCCAGGTCCGGCAGCGCGATCTTGTAGAGCGTCTTCTGGCCGAGATCGAGGATGGTCTCGACCATCGGAATGACCCGGTGGGCGCGGGCCTCGGCCAGGAGCGAGACGTAGTAGCCCCGCGTCATGTAGGCGGTGGAGCGCGACAGGTTGATGACCTTGGCGTCCCCTCCCTTCAGCGTCTGCGGCCGGGCGATGTAGTCCCGGGTGGTGACGAGCTGGCGGCCGTCCGGGTCGCCCTTGAAATCGCCGATACGGTCGACGACGATGATCCAACCGCTCATGAGCCCTTCCTGCTGAGCACGACCGCGGCCCTGAGCTGGGTGCGGCCGTAGCGGGCCATACGCTCGAATTCCTGGCGCGGGATCGGGAGATTGGCCTTGGCCGAGGCGCTTTCCATCTCCGTCACGGCGACCCAGGGGTCGTGCACATAAATGAAACGCTCATCGAAGCCGTTCGCCACCACCCAGTGCGGATTTTTCTCGCCATAGCCGCGGAACATGCTGATCAGGACGATCGGGATCGCCCCTTCGGCGATCAAGGCGCACATTTCGGGCAAAGCGAGGGCACGGTGTGCAACCTCGATCCGGCGGCGGGCGCAGCGGGCACGGAAATCCTCCTGCACCACCGTCATCACCGCCTTCTTGTCCGGGCTGCGCACGCCGTCGAGGAACAGGATCGAATCATCGCTGACGAAGATCCGCGCCCGCAGCCCGCGGTCATGCGCCGCCAGCGCCAGTCCGTAGGGGTCGCAGCCGCCATGGCCCGAGGTCATGTAGATCGTCGTCGCCTCGCGCCACAGCCGCAGCTCGCGCGCCCGGCTCAGCTCCGTGTCCGGGTCCAGCCCCTTCAGCGCCATCAGGAGCGCCGCGGCGCCGCAGGTGAAGTTGGTGGTCTGCGCGTAATAGGGCACGTGCAGGTCGATCTGCGGCAGGTCCTCGGTGCCCAACCGCTTCTCGAAGCGCAGCGCGTCGGCGTGGTCCTCATAGAAGTCGAGATAGCGCCCGAAATGGCGGTAGCCGCGCGACTCGTAGAGCGCGATCGCCTTCGCATTGTCCGGCCGCACCTCGAGCCGCAGGAACAAGGCAGCCTCGTCATGCGCCGCCCGCTCCGCCGCCTCCAGGAGGCGGGCGCCGAGGCCGCGGCCGCGCGCCTCCGGATCGACCGCGAGGGAGTAGAGCCGCGCCAGCGCCGTGGTCCGGCGCAGCAGCACCAGGGCGTAGCCGAGCAGCCGGCCGCCCGCCTCCGCCACCAGACAGACGGCATGGCCCTTGGTCAGCAGATGCAGGAAGCTGCGGCGGCTGAGGCGGTCGTGGTCGAAGGCGCGGGATTCGATCTCCAGCAGCCGCGGCACGTCGTCGGGCGTGGCGAGCCGAAAGGTCTCGGCGGTGGGGGCGGCGGATCTGTCGTCGGGCATCGCGCGGTCGAATCTCGTTCTGGTTATCGCGCCGATGCGGGTCCGGCACCAGGGCGTATTCGAAGCTGACGGAGATTTCATCCACCGGCCATGCGCCTTTGTGCCATCGTCCCGCATCATGGCCTCGACCGACACCGCCCTGCCCCGTCTGCGCAGCCGGCTCGCGCCGCTGCTCGGCGGGCTGCGCGTGGCCGCGGCGCTGGTCTGGCTGACGCTGCTGCTCGGCGCGCCGTCGGACCCGAACGGCTGGCAGGCCCATGGTCTCGTCTCGGTCCCGGTCGAGCTGGCGGTGCTGGTCGCGCTCCTGGCGCTGGCGCCGCCGCTGCGCCGGTCCCGGGCCCTCGCCGCCGCCCTCGGCGGCCTCGGACTGGGGCTCGCCGCGCTCAAGCTCGCCGACCTCGTCGTCCAGCTCTCCTTCGGCCGGCCGGTGAACCTCTATGTCGACCGGCTGCTGCTGGTGAACGGCCTGCACCTCGCGACCGGGGTGATCGGCGCCTTCGGCCTGATCGGCCTGACCCTCGCGGCGCTGGTCGCCGGCTGGGGCGTCTGGTGGGCGACCATGCGGTCGATCCGCGCGCTGCAGCGCGCCCTCGCGGCCTCCGCCCCCCGCCGCGCCGCCGCCGGCGGGCTGGCGGTGCTGGCGATCCTGGCCTTCGCCGTCGGCCGCGCCGTGCCCGACGCATATGGCGCGGCGCAGCCGGTCGGCGATGTCGCCAGCCACATGATCGCCGACCAGGTCGGCCGCCTGGCCTCGACCCTGGCGATGGCCGGCCGGTTCCGGGCCGAGGAGGCGGCGGACCCGCTGCTCCGTGCCCTGCCGGGAACGCCGCTGGCCGGGCTGGGCGGGGCCGACGTCGCCGTCGTCTTCATCGAATCCTATGGCCGCAGCGCGCTGGAGGATCCGCGTTTCGACGCCGCGCCCACGGCGGCGCTGGCCGAGGCGGCGCCGAAGCTGGCCGCCGCCGGGGTCCACACCGCCTCCGGCTGGCTGGCCTCGCCGACCCGCGGCGGCCAGTCCTGGCTGGCGCATGCGACGCTGGCGAGCGGCCTCGAGGTCGACAACCAGCTGCGCTACGACCTGCTGGTCACCGGCAAGCGCATGACGCTGGTCCGGCTGTTCGCCGATGCCGGCTACCGCACCGCGCTGATCGCCCCCGCGATCACGCGTCCCCTGCCGGAGGCGACCCGCTTCTACGGCTTCGACCAGACGCTGTTCGCCGACGATCTCGGCTATGCCGGCCCGCCCTTCGGCTGGGTGACGATGCCGGACCAGTACACGCTCGCCGCCTATGAGCGCTGGCGGCGGCACCAGCCGCGGCCGCTGTTCAGCGAGGTCGTGCTGGTGTCCAGCCACGCACCCTGGACCCCGGTGCCGACCATGGTCGAGGACTGGGACAGCATCGGCGACGGCAGCCTGTACCGGACCCTGCCGGCGGGCGGCGGTACGCCCGAGGAGGTGTGGCGCGACCCGGACCGGATCCGCACCCAGTACGGCCTGTCGGTGGCCTATTCGCTGCGCGCCGTCCTGGACTACGCCGCCCGGCGGCTGGACGAGCAAACGCTGATGATCGTGCTGGGCGACCACCAGCCGGCGCCGATCGTGACCGGCCCGGGCACGCCGCGCGACGTACCGGTGCACGTCTTCAGCCGCGATCCGGATCTGGTCGCCCGGTTCCGCGACTGGGGCTTCGCCGACGGGCTGGTGCCCCCGGCCGCCGGGCCGGTGGCGCCGATGGCGGGTTTCCGGGATGCGTTCGCGCGGTCCTTCTCCCCGTAAAAGCGAGTCATTGTCGCGTGTCAATCTGTGAAAGTGCAGGGCAGCACCGGCCGAAGCGCTTGGATTCGCCCGCTTCTGCGCGGTTTGCGAAGCGGTTAGGGTAACATCGGAACAAATTCACGAAGGTTGCGTTGATCGGACGGCTTCGGCCTGCGGCAGAAGTGCCGCACGTCGGGACCGGGTTGTGGTGGCTTGGCCGTGCGCGGCGCGACCCGGTGCCGCGTGCGGTGGTCTTTGTCCAGGAACCGCCACAATCACGATCGAAGGTACCGGGATGTTGCGGTGCAAAAAGCCGGTGGTGGTAACGTGGGGCTGACCAGACGCCAGATCTTGATGGGAACGACCGCGCTCGCGGCGTCTTCGCTGTTCGGAACCGCACGGCCCGTTCTCGCCGCCCCCAGCCTGGGCGAGGCCACGCCGTTCAGCATGACCTGGCTGATCGACCGGGCCAAGACCGTGTCGCAGGCCCCGTTCGTGCCGATGGACGAGAACCTGCCGGCGGAGATCACCCAGCTCAGCTACGACCAGCTTCGCGCCATCCGCTTCCTGCCGGAGCAGGCGCTGTGGAAGCCCGAGAACCTGCCGTTCCAGATGCAGTTTTTCCATCTGGGCGCCTATTACGACAAGCCGGTCCACATTTTCCAGGTCGACGGCTACCAGGCGCGGGAGGTGCTGTACCGCCAGGACCTGTTCGACCTGGGCGGCACCAAGTTCCCGGAGACGCCGCCCGACCATCTCGGCTACGCCGGCTTCCGGATCCACAACGCGATCAACCGGCCGGAGTTCCTGGACGAGATCGCGGTGTTCCTGGGCGCCAGCTACTTCCGCTGCCTCGGCCGCAAGAACATCTACGGCCTGTCGGCCCGTGGCCTGGCGATCGACACCGGATCGACCCGCGGCGAGGAGTTCCCGTATTTCCGCCAGTTCTGGGTCGAGACGCCGGCGCCGGACGCGAAGCAGATCCGGCTCTACGCCCTGCTCGACAGCCCGGGCGTGACCGGCGCCTACAGCTTCCTGATCAAGCCGGGCGAGATCACCACGGTCGACATCGAGGCGACGCTCTACCCCCGCCACCCGATCGAGAAGTTCGGCATCGCACCGCTGACCAGCATGTTCCTGTTCGGGCCGCAGGACCACCGCAGCTTCGACGACTTCCGGCCGGAGGTGCACGACAGCGACGGGCTGTCGATGTGGAGCGGGGCCGGCGAGTGGATCTGGCGGCCGCTGCGCAACCCGTCGCGCC
Source organism: Inquilinus limosus DSM 16000 (assembly GCF_000423185.1). Taxonomy (GTDB): domain Bacteria; phylum Pseudomonadota; class Alphaproteobacteria; order DSM-16000; family Inquilinaceae; genus Inquilinus; species Inquilinus limosus. The sequence continues at coordinate 93,356 of NZ_AUHM01000030.1, forward strand.
TGCTGATCAGCTCCTTCATGGACGAGAACCCGCGCGGTTTCGGGCTGATGCAGCGCCAGCGCTCCTACAGCGCCTATCAGGACCTGGAGGCGATGTATGAGCGTCGGCCGAGCCTGTGGGTCGAGCCGCTGAGCGGCTGGGGCCCGGGCGTGGTGCAGCTGGTCGAGATCCCGACCGACCGCGAGATCCACGACAACATCGTCGCCTTCTGGGTGCCGAAGCAGCCGGTCGATGCAGGCCAGGAATGGAAGCTGTCCTACCGGCTGCACTGGGGCATGAACCCGCCGGTCAGCAGCGACCGCGGCGCCGTGGTGTCGACCCGCACCGGCGCCGGCGGCGTGTCCGGCAGCGACAGCAAGACCAGCGACACCCGCAAGTTCGTCATCGACTTCCGGGGCGGCGCGCTTGACTCTTTGCCGCAGGACGCGTCATTGGAGGCCGTGGTCACGGCTTCCGCGGGGGAAATCCAGTTTCCCGTCGCGCAGCGGAATCCGGAGATCGGCGGTTGGCGGGCCTTCTTCGACCTGAAGCCCGCCGGCGACGATCCCGCCGAGCTTCGGTGCTTCTTACGGCAGGGCAGCGATGCCCTGACCGAAACATGGAGTTTCCAATGGACGCCTTGACGACGCATCGGAATCGTCCCATGTCCCAGGTCGGGTTGCAAACCCCGGTCAACATCAACATGCCCGACAACGTCATCGCCTTCTTCCAGGGTCTCGGCTTCACCGACCCGGCCGCGCTCTCCGGTGCGATCGAGACGGCGTTCTGCGACGTCGACCCGTCGACAATGCCGGCCCAGGCGCTGCTGGAGCATGCGCGCCGGCGGACCGCCGACTGGTTCGCCGTGGTGCTGAACCGCAACGAGAAGAGCGACGACGCCATCCTGACCATCGGCCGGGCCGCCTATCTGCTGACCGACGCCGCCCGCCGCTGGCCCGAGCACTTCCTGTCCGAAGACCCCCTGCCCCAGGCCATGGAGCAGGCGCTGCGCCGGGTGTCGCCGGTGCCGGTGCCGCGCTCCAAGCCGACGCCGATGCTGGACCAGCCGCTCGACCCGATCTGGGCCGGCTGGTGGTCGCCCGAAGCCGCCGAACGGCGTCCGGCCTGACGGAAGAAAGGCGTCCGACCTAACCGATGACCGGACTCGAAGCGGCGTCCTACGCCTCCGCGGCTCGTTGGCGCCGCCTTGCGGTCTTCGGCGCGACCGGGCTCTCGACGATCGCGGCCGCCTTCGCGCTCTACCGTTTCCTGTCTGTCGGCGGCGTCACCGGGCTGGAGCTGGCCCTGGTGGTGATGTTCGCCATCAACTTCTCCTGGATCGCGCTGTCCTTCTGGACCGCGCTGCCCGGCTTCCTGACGCTGCTGCTGCGCTGGGGCCAGCCCGGCCTGGTCTGGCCGCAAGGGGCCGAGGCGGTGGCGCCGCTGAAGAGCCGCACCGCCGTGCTGATGCCGGTCTACAATGAGGACACGACCGGCATCTACGCCAACCTGCAGGCGATCCACGACAGCCTGGCACGGACCGGGCATCTCGACGCCTTCGACATCTTCATCCTGAGCGACAGCACCAACCCCGACGTCTGGGTGGCGGAGGAGATCGGCTGGAGCGCGCTGTGCCGCCGCACCGAAGGCAGCGGCCGCATCTTCTACCGCAAGCGCCGGCACAACGTCGCCAAGAAGGCCGGCAACATCGCCGATTTCTGCACCCGCTGGGGCGCCCGCTACGACTTCATGGTGGTGCTGGACGCCGACAGCCTGATGGCCGGCGACACGCTGGTCACCATGGCCCGGCTGATGCAGGCCAATCCGCGCGCCGGCATCATCCAGGCGCCGCCGCTGGTGGTGAACCGCAACACGCTGTGGGCCCGGATGCAGCAGTTCGCCGGGCGCCTCTACGGCCCGATCGTCAGCGCCGGCCTGGCCTTCTGGCAGCTCGGCGACGGCAACTACTGGGGCCACAACGCGATCATCCGCACCCGCGCCTTCATCGAGAGCTGCGGCCTGCCGATCCTGTCGGGCCGGCCGCCCTTCGGCGGCCACATCCTGTCGCACGACTTCGTCGAGGCGGCGCTGATCCGGCGCAACGGCTGGACGGCCTGGCTGGTGCCGGAGCTGGGCGGCAGCTACGAGGAATGCCCGCCGACGATGATCGACCACGCCAAGCGCGACCGGCGCTGGTGCCAGGGCAACATGCAGCATCTGCGCGTGCTGGTGGCGCGCGGCCTGCACCCGCTGTCGCGCCAGCACATGGCGATGGGGGTGATGAGCTACGTCTCCTCGCCCCTGTGGCTGGTCTTCATCTGCGTCGGCATGCTGACGGCGCTGGAGCACAAGCTGGAGATACCGGTCTATTTCCCGACGGCCGAGTCGCTGTTCCCGGTCTGGCCGGTGCAGGACCAAACGCTGGCGGTGCGCCTCCTGGTGATCTCCTTCGGCATGCTGCTGGCGCCGAAGATCTTCGGCTGGCTGCTGCTGCTGTTCGACCGGAAGCTGGCGGCCGGCTACGGCGGCGCCTTCCGGGCGCTGGTGAGCCTGCTGTTCGAGACCTTCTTCTCGGTCTTCCAGGCGCCGGTGATGATGCTGTTCCACTCCAGCTTCGTGCTGCAGGCGTTCCTCGGCCGGGATTCCGGCTGGGGCACGCAGTCGCGCGACGACCGCGGCACCACCTGGGGCGACGCGGTGCAGATGCATCGCGGCCACACCATCTTCGGCGTGGTGCTGGGCGTGGTGGCGCTGTGGATCTCGCCCTCGATGCTGGCCTGGCTGTCACCGCTGGTGATCGGCCTGCTGCTGTCGATCCCGCTGTCGGTGATCACCTCGCGCCATTCCGCCGGCGTCTGGGCCCGGAAGCTGGGCCTGCTGGTCACGCCGGAGGAGCGGCAGAAGCCGCAGATCGTAGTCGAGGCGGCGGCGCTCGGCGAGCAGCTGGCCGCGACCACCAAGCCGGTGGAGGATGGGCTGGCCATGGTGGTTCGCGACCCGCTGGCCAACGCCATCCACATGACGCTGCTGACCGGGTCGCCCGAAGCTGGGCGCGAGGACCCGAAGGCGGTCGACGCGGCGCGCCGCAAGCTGACCGCCGGCGGCCCCGGCACGCTGAACACCGGCGCCCTCAGCCGCGACGAGAAGGTCGCGCTGCTGTTCGACCCCCGGTCCCTGAGCGAGCTGCACCTGACCGCCCTGGCCGGCGGCCGCCTGCAGGCCGCACCGCGCGGCTGAGGCGGCCCGGCCTCACTCCCACTCCGCGACCGGCCGGCGGCGGATCTCCAGGCTGCGGGGAACGGTCACCCAGTCGAGGATCGCGGCGTTCCAGCCCGCGGCCTCGGCGATCGAGCGCAGGTCGTCGGCCGAGGGCAGCGACGCCGGCAGCGCCTCCGGATCCAGGCCCCAGGACGGCCGGACCAGGGAGACCAGCAGCGTCTCGCCGGCGCCGATGCGGCCAACCAGGGCCGGCACCGAGGCCTGCGGGAAGACCAGATGGGTGTTCGGCGCCACATCCGCCTCGACCGCGCGGCGCAGCCCGCCGAGGTCGGCCAGGCTGGAGGCGTGGCCGTCGGCGACCGCCAGGGTCAGGCCCTGCGGCCCCGCCTCCCGCGTCTCGAACGCCTGCTTCAGCTTGCCCCGCGTGCGGCTGTGCGCCGGCACGGCATGGCCGGTCTCGATCACCGCCAGCGGCGCGTCGGACGCGATGCGGTGCAGCCGCGCCTCCCAGTCGCCGGCGAAGGCCTGCAGCGTCGTCACCCGCACCCCGGCGATAGGCTGCCAGACGGTCTCGATCCAGCCGTCGCCGACCCGGGAGGCGGTGAGCGCGCCGCGGGCCCGGAACTCCTGCCCATCGCGGCTGACGGCCAGGATGTTGTCGCCGCAGAAGCCGAGCTGCAGCCAGCGGTCGGCCTCCACCGCCAAGCCCCAGCGCGAGGAGTAGGCCAGCTTGCCGTATTTGTCGGTCGACCCGCGCATCTCGGTGCGCACCGGGCCGGCCGGCAGGGCCACCACATCGCCCTGGCTGCGCCGCACCAGCATGGAGGCGCCGCGCAGCGTCGTGGTGCCGTCCGGCGCGTCCAGCGCCTCCTCCCGCGCCGTCCAGAAGGGATGGCTGTTCGGCAGAGCCAGCGGCAGGAAGGCCTTGAACGCCCAGTAGGGCGAGCCGGGGGAGTTGTACTCCTCGCTCATGAAGTAATTGGGCCAGCGATAGCCGACCGGCAGGCGGCCGGCGGCGTCGAAGATCGGCTGCCGCATCCACCAGCGGATCTGCCGGGCCCATAGGCCGCGGATCTGGCCCCAGGGCAGCGCCTCGACCCCTGCATAGGCCAGCGCGCCCCAGAACCCGGCCATGGCGAAGCGGTAGGTCAGCGACCGGCCGATGGCCAGCGCCGCGCCGTCGGCCCCGAACCAGTGGCGGAAGCCCTGGGCGAAGGCGGCGGCGCGATCCTTGTAGGCCTGGGCTCGCGCCGGATCCCGCTCCGCCCGATGGGCGGCGTAGATCAGGCCGTAGAAATGCAGCGCGAAGCCGTTGTAGTGGTCGATCCAGCCGCCGGCGCCGTCGCCGTACCAGCCCTCGGCGCCGATGAACTCGTCGATCCGGGCCAAGTGCCTGTCGCGCGAGGCGGTGTCGATCGCCTCCCCGACCCGCTGCAGCCCCAGCCCGGCCATCACCGGGAAGAAGTGCCAGTTGTTGTCGGCCATCTCGACCGACTGGACGCCGCCGAGCCAGGCCGCGGCGCGCCGCTTCGCAGCTTCCGGCAGCGGGTCCCACAGCTGGTCCGGCGCCAGCGCCAGGGCGAAGCCCAGCGCCGCCATCTCGACCGAGCGCTGGTCGAGATCCGTCACCGCCTCCCAGTATTCCGGGTGGTTCGGATCGGTGCCGCTGGCGAGACCCTCGCGGAACCTGTCCCAGAAGTCGAAGCCGCCGCCGCCGGCATGCAGCGGCGCCAAGCCCCAGAGCGGCCTCGCATAGCCCTCGAACCACTGCGCCTTGCGGTTGAAATGCGCGGAATCGAGCCCGAGGCGGATCTGCGCCCGGCCCGGGCTGAAGCCGGATTCCAGCGGCGCGGTCAGGTCGCGCAGCAGGCGCTGCGCATCGGCGCGGGTGGCCAGCGGATTGGCGCGGACGCGTTCGGAAATATCGGTCATCGGGAAGCCCAGAGCAGGCCGCGGCGCAGGATCTCGCGCATCTGCGGATGGTCGAACTCGCGCACCACATGGCCGAGCGCGGTGTAGAACACCCGCCCGGCGCCGTAGCGCTTCTTGTACACGACCGGCATGGTGACGCCGTCGATCCAGGGCGCGTGCTGGCCCGAGAAGGTGGTGGTGGCCAGCACCTCCACCGCCGGATCGACATGCAGGTAGTACTGCTCCGACCGGTAGTCGAAGTCGCCGATCCCTTCCATGATCGGGTCGTCCGGCCGGATGACGTTGACCCGGAACGGGATGATGCCGCCGGGATGCGCCACCCATTGGCAGCCGGCCATGAAATGGAAGGCCACCGCCTCGCGGAACGACCCGGCGAGGCCGCCGTGATAACCGGCGATCCCGGCCCCGCCCTCGACCGCCGCCAGCAGGTTGTCCAGCGGCTCCTTGGCGATGGCGGCGCGGGTGATCACCGGCACGATCAGGTCCATGTCGCGCAGGGCCGAATCGGCGAAGGCGCCGATATCGCCCTCGACCCGGACTTCGAAACCCTCGTCCCGCAGCATCGCGGCGACATAGGCGGCCCCCGGCTCCGGCTCGTGCCCGTCCCAGCCGCCCCAGACGATCATGGCGCGTTTCATCGCGATCCCCTTCGCTCCCGGCCGGGCGGCACGATCGCGCGACCGATCATGCCGCCCTCACCCATTCGTCCGCTCACTTCGGCCGCAGGATCGCCTTCCCCTGATCGACCAGCTGCTGCGCCGCCTCGTCGATCGACAGGTTGCCGAAGGCGACCTGGTCCGCCGTCTTGCGCACCACGTCGCGGTCGAATTGCTGCGACCCGACCGGCGCCGGCGGCGGATAGGCGCTGACCTTGTCGGCCAGCAGGTTGACGTAGTCGACCGTTGCCCGCTCGGTCTCGTTCAGCTGCGGCAGGATCGCCTCGCGCACCTTCGGCGACATCGGCACGCCGCGCTCCACGCCGAGGATCTTGCCGGCCTCGATGTCGTTGACGAAGAAGTCGATGAAGGCGGCCGCCGCCTCGCCATGCTTGGAGGTCGCGCCGATGCTCCAGATCAGCGCCGGCCGGTAATAGTGGCCGGATGGGGCGCCGCCGCCGAGCGCCGGCACCATGGTGATGCCGAGCTTGTTCGGCATCATCGCCTGGTATCCGATCAGCTGGTTGGAATAGGTGAAGCCCATGACCGCATTGCCGCGGGTCAGCGGGTTGGTCTCGATGGTGTTCTGGTCCTGGGTCTGCAGGTCGGCCGAGACGCAGATGTTCTTCTGCCGCAGATCCTCCCAGTAGGCGTACCACTCCTTGGCGTCCTCGACGCCGAAGCCGATCGACCCTTCCGGCGAGAACAGGGCCTTGCCGCGCTGGCGCAGCCAGACGTCCAGCACATAGGCGTAGCGGGCGCCGTAGGCCGCGCCCCAGAGCTGGTCCTTGCCCGCCGCCTTGGTCAGCTCGGCCGCCAGCTCGGCGAACTGGGTCCAGGTCGTCTCCGGCGTCGGCACCGGGATGCCGGCCTTGGCGAAGACGGTGGTGTCATAGAACATCGAGAAGGAGTTGAGGCCGAGGCCGACGCCGTAGATCTTGCCGTCGACCCGGCACAGATCGAGCATCTTGGGCCCGAAGGCCTCGACGTCGAGCGGCTTCGGGATGAACTGGTCGAGCGCCATGCAGGCGCCCCGCTTGGAGTAGTCGGAGACGGTGCTGGGCTCGAGCTGGAAGATGTCGGAGACGTTGCGCCCCGCCATCTGGGTCGACAGCTTGGTCCAGTAGGCGTCGCCGCTCAGCGGCTCGCCGACGATGGCGATGTCCGGCACCTTCTGCTCGTACAGCTTGGCCACGTCCTGGGTGCGCTTGGCCCGCTCCTGCGAGCCCCACCAGGTCATGCGCAGCCGAGTCTCCGCAGCCATGGCGCGGCCGGCGCCGAGGGACAACGCCGCCCCGGCGGCGATCGAGCCCTGCAGGAACGAACGGCGGTTGAAAGCCTTCATCGGTTGCCTCCCCTTCTGGCACGGCGGCGTTCGGCCGCCACGTTATAACCATTTGGTTACTAATTATTGGCCGGACTCGGGTGATGTCAAACCAGGAATGGTCGAGCCAGGCTCTGCCTTGCTGTGCTGCCGGATGTAACCAATTGGATATATCTAGAAGCGGCGCGCCGGGCCGACTCAGCGGGCCGACACGCCCTTGCCGAAGCGCTTCTCGATCCGGGCCTGCACCACCTCGAAGACCGCCGACATCGCCCAGTAGATCACCGCGGCGACGATCAGCATCTCCATGTATTTGAACTCGGCCCGGCCATGGGTGCGGGCCAGGAACATGATCTCCCAGACGCCCATCACCGAGACCAGGGACGAATCCTTGAGCATGGCGATGAACTGGTTGCCGGTCGGCGGGATGATCAGCCGCATCGCCTGGGGCAGCACCACGAGCCAGGTGACCTCGCCCGGCTTCAGGCCGAGCGACAGCGCGGCCTCGGTCTGGCCGCGCGGGATCGCCAGGATGCCGGCGCGGAAGATCTCGGCCATGTAGGCGCCGTAGCACAGCGACAGGGCGATGATGCCGGCCGGGATGGCGTCGATGACGACGCCGAGCTGCGGCAGGCCGAGATAGATCAGCATGGTCTGCAGCAGCAGCGGCGTGCCGCGGAAGAAGGAGATGTAGAAGGTGGCGACGCCGAAGGCCGGGCCGCTCTGCGACAGCCGGGCCAGCGCCGCCGCGAGCGCGATCACGGTCGAGATCGCGATCGACACGGCGCAGATGAACAGGGTCAGCGCCGCGCCCTGGATGAAGCCGTCGCGCAGCTCGAGCCCGAGCAGGATCGGCGCCCGGGCGAGCATGAAGGGATAGCTGAGGCCGAAGCTCCAGCAGAAGGCCAGGAACAGGGCGAAGAGCTCGACCCAGATGATCGTCACCTGGGCCCGGAACGGCAGGTGGGACAGCAGCCAGAAATTGGCCACCACCAGCGCCGCCAGCGCGGCGACGACGAGCCAGGGCCCGGCCGCCTGGCCGGCCGGCAGGGCCAGCGCCGGCACGATCGCCGCCAGCCGCGCGACCAGCCCGCCATAGTCGAAACTGGCCAGCGCGGCAACGGAGAGGAGGAACAGGAGCCCGCGCAGCACCAGCGGCTGCGCCAGGGCTTCGAACAGGCGGATCACGCCACCAGCCAAGGGCTTAGGCCGCGGGCTTGGTCAGGTCGACCCCATACCACTTCATCGACAGCGTGCTCAGCGTGCCGTCGTCATGCATCGCCTTGACGATCTCGGCGAGCTTCGCGTGCAGCTCCGGATCGCCCTTCTCGATCGCCACCGACAGCGGCTCGTAGAACAGGGGCGAGCCCACCACCTTGATCGGGTAGCCGTTCTTGATCGCCCCCTGGATCGTCGGCAGCGCCGTGGCCACCGCGTCGAGCCGGGTGCCGTCGCCGAGCCGGAGGTCGTCCAGCGCCGGGACGTCGGTGTCGTAGGACTGGATCTGCGCGTCCTTGACCAGGAACTGGAACGGCGGCGCGCCGGCGGCGTCGATCACCAGGTCGCCGCGCAGATAGCTCTCATAGGTGGTCGCGGCACCGACGCCGATCTTCTTGCCCGAGGCGTCGGCCGGGGTCTTGATCGTGGTGTTGGCCGAATGCACCGCCAGAGCGGCCGGCGTGTAGTAGTAGATCGCCGGGAAGTCCAGCACCTCGGCCCGCGCCTTGGTCGGGGTCATCGACCCGACCGAGACGTCCCAGCGCCCGGCCCATTTGCCGGAGACGATGGTTTCCCAGCCCGGGGTGACGAATTCGATCGAGACGCCGAGCCGCTTGGCGATCTCGGTGCCGACATCGATGTCGAAGCCCTCGAACTGGTTGCTGGCGTTGAGCGAGGATTGCGGCGGATATTCCGGATCCGTCGACATCACCATCTTCTTGTTCTGCATGATCCGGTCCAGCACGGCGCCGGCGAAGGCCGGGCCCGAGGACAGGACGCCCATGGCGGCAACGGCCAGGACGATGCTGCGCAGACGCATGATCGATCTCCCAGTGACGCAAGGACGGCGCCTCTTCCGGGCAATCCGTCAGAGCAAGCCTAATCCCGCGCCGCCGCGCCGCACAATCGGCAAGGCAGCCGAGCCGGCCCCCTCCCCCTTTTGGGTCATCGCGCGTCGAGCGGCACCGCCGCGGCCGGGGCGACGCGGCCCGGCGCCCCGGCGGACACGGCCCGCCGGTGGACGCTCAGCCGCGCCTCGAGCCAGGCGAAGCCGCGGACGATGATCCAGGTCAGGACCAGATACATCAGCGCGGCGGTGATCAGCGGCTCATAGGTGCGGAAGGTCTGGGCGCGGATGATGTTGGCCTCGCCCATCAGGTCGCGCACGGTGATGGTGAAGACGATGGCGCTGGCCTTCAGCAGCAGCACCGTCTCGTTGGCGAAGGCCGGCAGGCTCTGGCGCAGCGCGATCGGCAGCACGATCCGGCGCAGCATCAGGCCGGGCGGCATGCCGACCGAGCGCGCGGCCTCGACCTCGCCGCGCGGCACCGCCTGGATGGCGCCGCGCAGCACCTCGCCGGAATAGGCGGCCGTGCTGATGCTGAGCGAGATCACCGCGCACCACATCGGTTCGCGCAGGATCGGCCAGAGCACGCTGTGCCGCACCGCCGGGAACTGGGCCAGGCCGTAATAGATCATGAACATCTGCACGATCAGCGGCGTGCCGCGGATGAACAGGATGAAGAGGAAGGCCGGCGCCTTCAGCCACCAGCGCCGGGACACCCGCGCCAGCGCCACCGGCACCGCCAGGGCATTGCCGCAGACCATCGACGCGGTGACCAGGAAGATGGTGACGAGGACGCCGTCGAAGAGACTGCCGAGGATGCGCTGGACGAAGTCGAGATCCATGGCTCAGGACCGCCGGAAGCCGCGGCCATAGGCGCGCTCGGCCAGCTGGAACAGCCCGACCGAGGCCATGGTCAGGACGAGGAAGATCAGCGCCACCACGGCGTAGAAGGTGAAGGGCATGCGCGTGGTCGCGGCCGCGGTGGCGGCGCTGCCCAGCAGGTCGCGCAGTCCGACCACGCTGATCAGCGCGCTGTCCTTCAGCACCACGACCCAGAGATTGCCCAGGGCCGGCAGGGCGAAGCGCAGCGCCTGGGGCAGCAGCACGCGGAAGAACATCACCCGCGGCGGCAGGGCGAGGGATTTCGCCGCCTCCACCTGCCCCGGCGGCACCGCCAGGATGCTGCCGCGGAACAGCTCGGTCGCATAGGCGCCGGAGACGAAGCCGAGGGAGGCGACGGCGGCGGCGAAGGCGTCGATCTCCACCGTCACCCCGGGCACCACGAGGCCGATCAGCGAGCGCAGGGCGCCGGTGCCGCCGTAATAGACGAACAGGATGATCAGGATGTCCGGCACGCCGCGGACGATCGTCGTGTAGGCGTTGCCGAGGGCCCGCAGCGGCCGGGGTCCGGCCAGCTTGGCCCAGGCCCCGAGCAGGCCGAGGACCAGGCCGACGAGATAGGAGGCGACGGCGATCTCGATCGTCACCAGCGCCCCGGCCAGAAGCTGCGCCCCCCAGCCCTTCTCCCCGAACCCCAGCAGGGCGGCGAGATCCTCCATCGTTCCGGCTCAGTCGCCGTAGATGTCGAAGGAGAAGTACTTGTCGTTGATCGTCTTGTAGAGACCGTTGGCGCGGATCGCCTGGACGGCGGCGGAGAATCTGGCGGCCAGCGGATCGCCCTTGCGCACCGCGACGCCGGCGCCGGCCCCCAGCAGCGGATCGCGGATCGGCTGGCCCTTCACCTCGAAATCCGCGCCCTCGGGCGATTTCAGGAAGCCGTCGGTCAGCGCCACGGAATCGGCCAGCAGCAGGTCGACCCGCCCCGCGATCAGGTCGAGATTGGCGTTCTCCTGCGTGTCGTAGGTCTTGATCGTGACGACGCCCTTGTACTTCGCCTCGACATAGTTGGCGTGGATGGTCGAGACCTGGACGCCGACGGTCTTGCCGTCGAGCCCCTCGGGGCTGATCTCGACAGCCTCGTCCTTGCGGCCGATGAAGACGGCAGGCGAGTTGTAGTACTTGTCGCTGAAGTCGACGACCTGCTTGCGCTCGTCGGTGATCGACATCGAGGCGATGATCGCGTCGAACTTCTTCTCCTGCAGCGCCGGGATGATGCCGTCCCAGCTCTGCAGCACCCATTCGCATTTGACCTGCATTTGGGCGCAGAGCGCCTCGCCGAGCTCGATCTCGAAGCCGTTCAGCCTGCCCTGCGCGTCGACCCAGGAGAAGGGCGGGTAGGATTCCGGCGTGGTCCCGATGCGCACCACTTCCTGCGCCGCGGCGGGGACGGCGAGGCCGGCGAGGGCGGCGATCGCCAGACAGGCGGACAGGATCGGTCGGTTCATCTGCTGCGCTCCCTGCGTCTTGCTTGAAGGGTGGCCGGGCCTCTCAGGATTCCAGGGGGCCCGGCCGGGCGGTCGCGCTCGGCGAACCGCAGACCAGCTTCATCATGTCCTCGCCCGGCTTGGTGCGGCCGTGGTCGCGCCGGCTCAGCACCAGCCCGGCCTGCGGGGCGCGGACGGGCACCGCCCCGCCCTCCTCCCCCGGCCGTACCAGGACGGTGGCGAGCAGGTCCCCGGCCTCGACCCGGTCGCCCGGCGCCCGCATGAAGCAGACGGCGCCGCCCACCGGGGCCCGGATCATCTCGATGTGGTCGAGCGCACTGACCGGGCCGGACCAGCGATGCTGAGGCGGGTCGCCGGCGATCACGCCGCGCCCGGCGAGGAAGCGGAACAGGCCCTCGGCATCGCGCTCCGCCAGCTCGGCGTCGATATCGGCCCGGCCGCGCAGCTCCACCGTCGACACCGCCTTCCCGGCCAGCTCGACGCCGCCGCGCAGCCAGGACACGACGCAGGCCTCGTCGAAGGCGCCGCCGCCGTCGCCGTCCCAGGCCAGCACCGCCCCTGGATCCATGGCGTCGGCCAGGTCGGACATCAGCGGCCAGAGCGAGGCCGGGATGTAGAGGTAGAGCAGCGAGTTCTCGTCGCAATGCAGGTCGAGGATGACGTCCGACTGCAGCGCCAGGGCCAGAAGCCGCGTCTTCAGTCGGGTGCTGGCCGGCAGCACCACATCCTCGCCCGGCAGCAGCATCGGGTCGGGCCGGTCGAGCAGCGGGAAGTCGCGGTTGAAATTGACCCGGGTGTCGAGGTCGTAGCGCCCCTGCCAGGCGCCGTGCAGCTGCTGCTGCAGCCCGATCGGGTTGGCCCAGGGGACGATGGTGATATCGCCGCGGATGTCGCCCGCGGCCTCGGCCCGGCGAAGCCTCGTGCACAGGGCGTCGAGGGCGACGACGCCCGGCAGCTCGTCGGCATGCAGCGCGGCCTGGAGATAGGCGGGCGGGCCGTCGCCTCGGCCCTTGAAACGCAGCACCGGAATGCGCCATTCGGCGCCCGGCATATCGCCGGGAATCACTTCCCAGGATCGGTCCATGCCCTTCCTGCTTCCTGTTCGGATGGGGGCATGATCATGCCGCGCGCCTCAGCCGCCGTCGCTTGAAATCGGCCAGGATCTCGCGCGCCGCGTTGTGGCCGGGCGCGCCGGTGACGCCGCCGCCCGGATGGGTGCCCGATCCGCACATGTAGAGGCCGGGCACCGGCGCCCGGTAGTCGCCATGGCCCAGCACCGGCCGGGCCGAGAAGATCTGGTCCAGCGACAGGGCGCCGTGGAAGATGTCGCCGCCGACCAGGCCGAAGGTGCGTTCGAGGTCGAGCGGGCTGTTGATCTGCCGGCCCAGCACCGAGGCCTTGAAGTTCGGCGCCCAGGCGTTGACCGCGTCGATGATCAGATCGGCCACCGTCTCGCGATGGTCGTCCCAGCTCGACCCGTCCGGCAGGTTCGGGTCGAAATGCTGGCAGAACAGGCTGGCGACGTGCTGGCCCGGCGGCGCCAGAGAGTCGTCGAGGGTGGACGGGATCAGCATCTCGATGATCGGCGCCTTCGACCAGCCGCCGGCCTTGGCGTCGAGATAGGCCCGGTCCATGTAGTCGAGGCTGGGGCCGATGATGATGCCGCTGGTGTGGTGGTCGGCCAGGGTCTTGCCGGGCAGGCAGGTGAAGTCCGGCAACTCCGACAGCGCCACATTCATGCGGAAGGTGGCGGAGCCGCATTTGAACCGCGCCATCCGCTCCCGGAAATCCTGCGGCAGGACCGCCGGGTCGACCAGCTTGCCGTAGAGCAGCTTCGGGTTGAGGTTGGAGACGACGCAGCCGGCGCGGATGGTCTCGCCCGCCTCGGTCACCACCCCGGCGGCGCGGCCGCCCTCGACGATCACCTCGCGCACAGCGGCATCGGTGCGGATGACCGCGCCGCGCGACGCCGCCGACTTCGCCATGGCCTGGGTGATCGCGCCCATGCCGCCGACGGCGTGGCCCCAGACGCCCTTCTTGCCGTTCACCTCGCCGAAGACGTGGTGCAGCAGCACATAGGCGGTGCCGGGATGGTACGGGCTGGCGTAGTTGCCGACGATGCTGTCGAAGCCGAACAGCGCCTGCACCGCCGGCGTCTCGAACCAGCCGTCGAGGAAATCGGCGGCCGATTTGGTGAACAGGTCCAGCAGGTCGCGCCGCATCACCATGTCGAGCCGGCGCAGCCGGTTGCCGAGCGATCCGGCCCGGACCAGCTGCGGCAGCGCCGCCGACCAGCCGCCCTCGATCACGTTCGGCGGGGTGCGCAGCACGATGTCGCGCAGCACGTCGGCGATGGCATCGAGCCGGTCGCTGTAGGCGTCGTAGCGCTCGGCGTCGCGGGCCGAGAACCTGGCGATCTCCTGCTTGGTCCGGCCGCCCGGGGCGGCGATCAGGGAACGGCTGTCGTCCACCGGCAGGAAATTGGCCAGCCGCCGTTCGATCACCTTCAGCCCGTGGCCCGGCAGGTCGAGGTCGCGGATCACCTTCGGGTTCAGCAGGCTGACCGTGTAGGAGGCGGCGGAGTTGCGGAAGCCGGGATGGAACTCCTCGGTCACCGCGGCGCCGCCGACCACCTTGCGGCGTTCCAGCACCACCACCTTCAGCCCGGAGGCGGCCAGATAGGCGGCGCAGACCAGGCCGTTGTGGCCCCCGCCGATCACCGCGACGTCGAACATCTGTGAATTCGCCATGAAGATCCGCCTGGCCCTGTCCTTCTTCGTCATCCCTGCGGAAACAGGGATCTTTTCGCAGTCTCATCGAGATTCCCGCTTTCGCGGGAGTGACGACAAAACTGACTTTACTCCGCCGCGAAGGCGGGCGTCTCCGGCGCCGCGCGGCGCAGGCTCCAGCCCGCGGGCGGCGGCCGATCGAGCCGGCTTTCCGGGATCAGCCGGCGCATGGCGCGGGCGAAGCTGCGCAGGCACACCTCGGTCTGGCCGAGCGGCCCGACGGTGTAGCTGGAGGAGCCCATGCCGGCCTGCACCCGGTCGATCAGCGCCTTGTCCTCGAGGCTGACCCGGCGGTTGATCCGCCAGTTGAGATAGCGCGCGGCCTTCATCTCGGGCCGATGGTCCGGATGGACATAGGCGATCTCGCGGATCATCGTCTCGGTCGGCGAGACCGGGATGAACTGCATGAAGTCGATCTGGTCCGGATAGATGTCGAAGGCGATGTTGGGCCAGAGCTTGAAATAGGTCCACAGCCGCTGCCGCTCCGGCGGCAGATGGGCGACCTTCGGCAGGAAGTGCTGATAGGCCCGCTCCGACAGCACGGCCGAGGGCCGCTCCTGCAGATGGCCCCACATCTTGTCGACCCAGGGCCTGGCCTCGACGCCGTAGCCGCGGCCGAACAGCCGGGTCAGGCCGGGATGGGCGACGGTGATGTGCAGCCCGTCGGAATAGTTGTCGGCGACGTTCTTCCAGTTGACCGAGCGCGGCCGCAGCGTCACCCGGCCCAGCGGCACCATCTCCTCGATCCGGTAGGCGGCCATCTCCTCGGCGTAAGCGCCCATCATCTCGGCCACGCTCGGCGTGCCGGGGGCGAGGCGGATGAAGACGAAGCCGCAGAACAGCTCGTGCTCGACCGGCACCAGGCCGTGGCCGGAGAGGTCGAGATCGCCGTAGCTGGCGCGCTGCGGCATGCCGACCAGCCGGCCGTCATGCTCGTAGGTCCAGGCGTGGTAGGGGCAGACGATGCGGCTGCCGCACTGGCCCTTCGGCCCGTCCAGCAGTCGCGCCGCGCGGTGCCGGCAGACATTGTGGAAGGCCCGCACCGCCCCGTCGCGGCCGCGCAGCACCACGATGCTCTCGCCCAGGAAGTCGAAGGTGTGGAAGTCCCCCGGCTGCGGGATGTCGTTGAGATGGCAGACCACCTGCCAGGAGGAGCGGAAGACGGCCTCCCGCTCGACCGCGAAGAACTCGGGATCGTGATAGATCCAGGCCGGCAGGCTGACATCGTCCTCCGGCAGCCGCGCCTCGGTCGGCGGCGCCTCGGCGCGCCGGTGCATCGGTTCGATCATGGCTGGCCTCCCGCGGCCTTTCCGGCCGCCCTTGTTATACGACCGTATAACAGCTTCGGAGAGGCGGTCAATCACCGATCGACCGGCACCGGCCCTCCCCTCACCGCTCCCGCGCCGCGCCCTCCGGCGGGCGGTCGATCAGCCGCTCGATCTCGGTCATCGCCTCGGACGGCAGCGGCCCCTTCTCCAGCGCCCCGGCATTCTCCCGCACCTGCGCCACCGAGCGGAAGCCGGGGATCGGCAGGGTACGCGGCGACTTGGCCCACAGCCAGGCGAGCGCCCCCTGGGCCAGGGTGCGGCCGTCGGCGGTCAGCAGGTGCCGGATCCGCGC
Organism: Inquilinus limosus DSM 16000; assembly: GCF_000423185.1. Taxonomy (GTDB): domain Bacteria; phylum Pseudomonadota; class Alphaproteobacteria; order DSM-16000; family Inquilinaceae; genus Inquilinus; species Inquilinus limosus. The sequence continues at coordinate 109,285 of NZ_AUHM01000030.1, forward strand.
CAGCCGGTCGGCGAAGCCGGGCGCGACGCGGCCGTCCTTGAAATAGTCCATCCAGGCGAAGGTATTGGACCGGACGTCGTCCGTGGGCAGCGCCTGGCCGGCCGCGAACTTGCCGGTCAGCAGCCCCATGGCCAGCGGCGAGCGGTTGATCGAGATCAGCCCATGCGCCTCTATCACGCCGAGCATGGTCGGCGCGTCGAAGAACAGGTTCATGCCGTGCTGCACGGCGACGAAGCCGTCGCGCCCGGCATAGGCGGCCGCCCGCTCCGGGAAATCGGTGCTCCAGCCATAGGCGCCGATGGTGCCGGCCGCGCGCAGATCGTCCAGCACCTCGAACACCTCGCCGGCCCGGTCGATCGGCAGGTTGTTGAGGTGCAGTTGCACCAGATCGATGCGGTCGCGGCGCAGCCGTCGCAGCGAAGCCTCCACCGCGCTGCGGGCTTCGCGCCGCAGGTCGCCCTCCGCGATGCTGCCGGTGAGCTGCTTCGTCGCCGGGTCGAAGCGGTTGCCCAGCTTGGTCGCGATCACCACGTCGTCCCGCCCCTCCAAAGCCCGGCCCAGCACCTCCTCGGAATGGCCGGCACCGTAGACGTCGGCGGTGTCGAAGAAGCGGATGCCGAGGTCGACCGCGCAGCGGATCGCGGCGATCGAGTCCGTGTCGTCGACCGTGCCGTAGCCGAGCGGCGTGTCGCCGGCGAAGAACGGACCGCCGACCGCCCAGCAGCCGAGGCCGAGGCGGGGCACCTCGCGCCCGTCCCACAGGCGGATCAGGGTGGCGGGAAGAGGTCCGGCTTGATCGTTCATGGCGCCCTCCTTTTCAGGATCGAAAAGAAACTGGATCAGACGAAGGCAGGCTATCGGCTATGATCCGGCCCCGGAACACGCAGCGCTGAAAAGACCATTTCAAAGATGAAAAGGCCGGTCGACTGGGAGGACATCCGCCTGTTCCTGGCCGTGGCCCGCGGCGAGGGGCTGAGCGCGGCGGCCCGTCAGTCGGGGTCGAGCCCGGCCACGCTGGGGCGCCGGATGACGGCGCTGGAGCGCAGCCTGGGCCAGCGCCTGTTCCTGCGCGAGCGGCTGGGCTATCGCCTGACCGAGGCGGGACGCCAGTTCCTGGCCCAGGCGGAGGAGATGGAGGCCGCCGCCACCGGCATCGAGCGCTGGCGCGACGGGCTGTCGCCGCGCCGCACCGTGCGGATCTCGGCCGGGACTTGGACCTCCTGGTTCCTGGCCCGGCACATCGACGCGCTGTGGTCGCCCGGCGAGCCGTGGACGATCGACTTCGTCGCCGCCAACGCCCGGCTCGACATCGCCCGCGGCCAAGCCGATATCGGCCTGCGCAACCGCCGGCCGGAGGAGCCCTGGCTGGCCGGGCGGCGGACCGGCGACGTCGCCTTCGCCGTCTATGGCCGGCGCGGCGCCGTACCGGAGGATCGCTGGATCGGGGTGACCGGGGACGGTGCCGTCACCCCCTCGGCCCGCTGGGTGGCGGAGCGGCACGCCGCCGCCATCGTCGCCCGCGGCAACGACCCGCGGCTGATCCTGGATCTGCTGCGCCGCGGCGTCGGCCGGGCGGTGCTGCCCTGTTTCGTCGGCGATGCCGATCCCGGGCTGGAGCGGCTGCAGGAGATCGAGGAACTGCGCCACCAGCAATGGCTGGTGCTGCACCAGGAGGAGCGCCGCCATCCCGCGGTGCGCGCGGTGATCGAGCGCATCGTGCGGCTGATGCGGGAGAACCGGGCGCTGTTCAGCGGCGAGGGCGGAGCCGCCCCCTCACCCGAAATCGCTGACGCGATTTCGACCTCTCCCCAAGGAGAGGTGTAGAAGCAGCAGCTCCTGATCCCTCTCCTCGGGGAGAGGGAGGGGCCCGTCGCGTCAGCGACGGGACGGTGAGGGAGAAGCCGGCTCCGCCAATTGTCTAGAGCATTTTCCGATCAGTCGCGGTCATATCCGGCAGCAGTAAAGTAGTTCTGGCAATCGTCAGGTGTGAAGGCGTCGACGGCCAGTGCGATCGCCTGCCAGAGGTCGTCGACGGTCCTGGGGGCGAGCTTCTTGAGGAAGGCCTTGAGTTTGGAGAAGGCCATCTCGATCGGGTTGAAGTCTGGGCTATAGGCCGGCAGGAAGCGCAGCTTGGCGCCGGTGCCTTCGATGGCGCTGCGCACGGCAGCAGGTTTGTGGGCGGGCAGGTTGTCCATGACGACGATGTCGCCCGGGTTCAGCGTCGGG
>NZ_AUHM01000031.1 GCF_000423185.1 Inquilinus limosus DSM 16000
CGCTCCAGCCGCCGGCTCGACGCGATCCGGTTCAGATAGCCGTAGAGGTAGATCTTGAGCAGCGTCGCCGGATGGTACGACGGCTGGCCGGTCGCCTCCGGCACCACGCCGGCAAAGCCCAGACCCGCCAGATCCAACTCCTCGACGAAGGCCTCGACGGCGCGGACCGGATTGTCCTCGCCGACATAGTCGTCCAAGCAGTCCGGCAGCAGCGTGGTCTGACGACGGTCCTGCCCCTCGACGAAACGCTTCACGCCTGCCCCCGTTTGAGCCGCCCCGAGCAGCGTATCAGATCACAGCGTTTTCACACGGCCTGGACCCGAAGAAGCCGCGGTGCCGGCGCGCGGCCACCTCGCTCATATAGGTGGCGCTGGTGCCGTATTCGCCGCCGACCGACAGGCCCTGCACCAGCCGGGCCAGCAGCAGCAGGACGCCCGCCGAGGCGCCGATCGACTCGTAGGTCGGCAGCAGCGCGATCGCCAGCGACCCGGCGCACATCATCAGCACCGACAGCATCATCGAGCTGCGGCGCCCGTGCCGGTCGGCGATCCGGCCGAACAGCCAGCTGCCGATCGGCCGCATCAGGAAGCCGGCGGCGAAGATGCCGGCGGTGTTCAGCAGCTGGCTGGTCGGGTCGCCCTTCGGAAAGAAGGCGCTGGCGAAATACAGCGATGTGAAGGCGTAGGTGTAGAAATCGTACCACTCCACCAGATTGCCGGAGGAGCTGCCGACGATCGCCGCGATCCGGCTGCGGGTGCTGAGCGCGGCGACGGCCGCGTTCTGCGCCGGCGCCGCCGGCCGGCTGTCGGGGGCGGTTACGTCCATGCGGATGTCCTCGATCTCGTCAGGTTCGGGCCCGTCCCGGCCGGTTGCGCATGGCGGCGCTGCCGATCCGTTCGGACGGTGACGCTGGTCGTCATCCCGGACGCCTCCCGATCGTCTTCTCTGCCCTGATCTCTTGTGCCCGGCCCCGGATGCGGTCAAGAATTCGTGCGCATAGCGAAAATCTTGTTCGCTCAGCGAACAGAATGGGAGGACATCCTGCGCGACGAGCAGGTCGTCTCGTTCCGCAAGGGGCTCGACATCATCCGCAGCTTCGGCGCGGGCCACCGGCGGCAGACCATCACCGAGGCGGCGTCGCGCACCGGGATGACCCGCGCCGCGGCGCGGCGCTTCCTCCTGACCCTGTGCGAGGCCGGCTACGCCCGCAGCGACGGTAAGCATTTCGAGCTGACGCCGGCGATCCTGACGCTCGGCCACAGCTTCCTGTCCGGGATGGGCGAGATCGAGCGGGTGCGCGACGCGCTGCTGGCGCTGACCCGCGGCCTGGGCGAATCGGCCTCCGCCGCCATGCTGGACGGGACCATGATCACCTATGTCGCCCGCTCGCCGGCGGCGCACCGGATCATGACGGTCGGCCTCGGCGTCGGCACGCGGCTGCCGGCGCACGCCACCTCGATGGGCCAGGCCCTCCTGGCGACGCTGCATCCGCGTGAGCTCGAGCGCTATTTCGAGTCGGCGGTGCTGGAGCGGTTCACCGAGCACACGCTGACCACCCGTGCCGCCTTGACCGCCCGGCTGGCCGAGGTGCGCGGCCGCGGCTACGCCCTGGTGTCGGAGGAACTGGAGACCGGGCTGCGCTCGATCGCGGTGGCGGTGCCCGGCGGCATCTCGGCCGGCAACCTGGCGATCAATATGAGCGCCCCGGCCGGGCGGGTCGGGGCGGAGGAGATGCGCGAGCGCTTCCTGCCGGCGCTGCAGGAGGCGGCGCAGGCGATCGCGCTGGCGGTGCAGCGCTCCTGAACCCGGCTACAGCCCGTGGCGGCGGTCCATCACATGGGCGTGAAGGCCGCCGTCGACGGGCAAATTGGCGCCGCGGATCCAGCCGGAGGCGTCGGACAGCAGGAAGCCGACCACCGGGGCGATGTCCTCGGGCCGGCCGGGCCGGTCCATCACCGCCATGTCCTGCTCGGCCCGGGCGCCGAGCGTGGCGATGAAATCCTGCAGGATCGGGGTATCGACCGGCCCGGGGCTGACTGCGTTCATGCGGATGCCGCGGTCGCGCCAGGTCCAGCGGTTGTGGTAGGTCCAGGCGATCAGCGCTTCCTTGGAGAAGAAGTAGCTGCGGGCGCCCCTGATGCCGTGGCGCTGGCAGAACGCCTCGACGCCGTCGAAGTCGAGATCCTCGCTGGCCCGGACCGCGGGCAGCGCCTCGGGCCAGTCGAGCCCGGCGATCGAGGCGAGGTTCACGATCGAGGCGCCGTCGGCCAGCTTCGGCACCAGCCGCACGGTCAGGTGCTTCAGCCCGACCAGGTTGACGCGCAGCACCTCCGCCTCCGGCCGGGTCGGCGGCAGGCCGGCGATATTGGCCAGGCCATGGGCGCCGGCGGGCAGCGCCGCGACCAGGGCGTCGATCGCGGCGCGGTCGGACAGGTCGGCGGCGAAGAAGGCGTCGGCCGCCTCCGCCGGTTCGCGCCGGTCGACCGCGATCACCCGGCCGCCCCAGGCCTTCACCAGCCGCGCGGTCTCGGCGCCGATGCCGGAGGCGGCGCCGGTGACGATGATGGTCTTGCCCGTCAGCACGCTCGCCTCCTCGCTCGGATCGCAACTGGGTGACCCGGAGTGATGGTCGCGGTCAACCGGTGGGATCGATAGTGTCGTTCGCGACCTGCTGCCGGCTGGCGTGGATGATGCGGCTGATGGGCTCGGAAAGATCGAAAATCTGTTCTTTCATCATATCGGCATAAAGCTGGGCGACAGTCCGCTCGAGTTCGGCCAGGTACCGCGGGTCGACATCCTCGCGGAGGCGATCCGCGTCCAAAGCGGTTTTGACCGCATCATGAGCCCGTCGACGGGCGGCGAAGACCGCTCGCGCCTCCTTCGCCTCGTCGGAGTCCGTCGGCATGCCGATACCCTCAGCAGTGGCAAGAGCAGTCTAGCCAAGGCGCCTGGACGTGGCGAGATGCGCCGCCGGTCCATCCCGCGTTTCATTCCGGCCGGAGATAGACCCGGCCGCCCTCCACCTTGACCGGATAGGTCTGCAGGTCGACGCAGACCGGGGGCTCCTTGGCCTCGCCGGTGGTGAAGTCGAAGCTGCCGCCGTGCAGCGGGCATTCGATGGTCGTGCCCATCACCAGCCCGTCGGTGAGGAGGGCATATTCATGCGTGCACAGCGCGTCGGTCGCGAAATAGCGGTCGTCCTCGGTGCGGTAGATGGCGAAGCTGCGTCCGCCATGGTCGAAGCGGATCACCTCCTCCCGGTCGATGTCGTCGGTCGCGCAGGCGTCGATCCAGGCATCCTCGGCCATGTCGTCTTCTCCCTCGATGCGTCCTCCTGCACCGCCCCGCTTGTCCGCGGGCGTCGCGAGGAAGGGTAGCCCGAGGCGGTGTTGTCCTCAACGCGCCACCCAGCTCACCCCATCACGACCGTGCCGTCGGCCTCCACCCGCACCGGAATCGGATCGAGGCCGCAATCGGCCGGGCCGGAGATCGGGCTGCCACTGTCGGCGTCGAACTCGGCGAAGTGGTTGGAGCAGACGATGCGTTGCCCGTCCGCGCTCAGCACGCTGCCGCCGCGCCAGGTCAGCGGCAGGAAGGCGTGCGGGCAGGCGTCGAGGAAGGCGCGCACCGCACCGCCGCGACGGACCAGCAGCATGGAGAAGACGCGGCGGCCGGCGCCGAAGGCGAGCTGTCGCACGCCCGGATCCTCGATCTCATCCAGGCGGGCGAGGGCCGTTCCCGACGCCGGGGCGTGCGGATGCCGGCGCCAGGACGGCTCCGCCGCGCCCCCGAACCCTCCGCTCACGCCGCGTGGCTGCTGTCGGCGGACAGCACGCCGCGCCGGATCTGGTCTTCCTCGATGCTCTCGAACAGGGCGCGGAAATTGCCCTCGCCGAAGCCGTCGTCGCCCTTGCGCTGGATGAACTCGAAGAAGATCGGGCCGATCACGGTCTGCGAGAAGATCTGCAGCAGCACCTTGGTGTAGCCGCCCTCGACCACGCCCTCGCCGTCGATCAGGAGACCGAGCTCGCGGAGCCTCTCGACCGGCTCGCCATGCTTCGGCAGGCGGCTGTCGATCCTCTCGTAATAGGTGTCGGGCGGGGCCGGCATGAAGGCCAAGCCGTTCTCGGCCAGACGGCTGACCGAGGCGTAGATGTCGCGGCAGCCCAGCGCCACGTGCTGGATGCCCTCGCCGTTGTATTCGCGCAGATATTCCTCGATCTGGCTCTTCTCGTCGGCGCTCTCGTTGATCGGGATGCGGATCTTGCCGTCCGGGCTGGTCAGGGCCCGGGAATAGAGCCCGGTCAGCTTGCCGCTGATGTCGAAGTAGCGGATCTGGCGGAAGTTGAAGAGCCGGCTGTAGAAGTCGACCCAGACATCCATCTGGCCGCGATGCACGTTATGGGTCAGGTGGTCGACATAGTAGAGGCCGGCGCCCTCCGGATGCGGCTCGGCCTCGCCGATCCAGTCGAAATCGACGTCGTAGATCGATCCCTTCGGGCCGTAGCGGTCGACGAGGTAGAGCAGCGAGCCGCCGATGCCCTCGATCGCCGGGATGCGCAGCTCGCCGGCATTGACCCAGGTCTCGACCGGCTTGGCGCCCAGCGATACGGCGCGCCTGAAGGCGTGGTCGGCGTCGGCGACCCGGAAGGCCATGGCGCAGGCGCAGGGGCCGTGCCTGCGGGCGAAGTCGCTGGCGAAGCTGTCCGGCTCGGCATTGACGACAAAGTTGATGTCGCCTTGGCGGTACAGCGTCACCCGCTTCGACTTGTGCCGCGCCACCGGGATGAAGCCCATGGTCTCGAACAGCGCGCCCAGCTTCTCCGGCTCCGGCGAGGCGTATTCGACGAACTCGAACCCGTCCGTCCCCATCGGGTTGTCGTCGCTGATCTCGGCCGGCGGGGCGTCGTGCGGATAGGGGCCCATGCTGCTCTCCCTGGCTGGCTTTCCGAGGATGATGTTACCAGCTGGCGCATGGTCGTTCCGTGCGAAACGAGGGGAGAAGAGAGGCAATCATGCATGATTTCAGCATGAATGGCGTTTCGCGTGCTGGAATTCAGCAAAGAGCTTAGGTGTTGGGTTCGCGGAACGCGAACCCAACCTGCGGACTGGAAACAAAAAAGGCCGCCGGATCGCTCCGGCGGCCCTGATGTCTCTCTGCGGCGGCGTCGCCGCCGGCGCTTACTTCTCGACGAAGGCCTTCTCTATGACGTAGTCGCCCGGCTCGCCGTGATTGCCCTCGACGAAGCCGCGCTCCTCCAGGATCACCTTGAGATCGGCCAGCATCTGCGGGCTGCCGCACAGCATCACGCGGTCGTGCTCGACCGCCAGCGGCGGCAGGCCGATATCCTCGAACAGCTTGTTCGAGACGATCAGGTCGGTGATCCGGCCGCGGTTGCGGAACGGCTCGCGCGTCACCGTCGGGTAGTAGATCAGCTTGCCGCGGATCTCCTCGCCCAGGAACTCGTCCTGCGGGAGCTCCTGCGTGATCAGCTCGCCATAGGCCAGCTCGGCGACCTGGCGGCAGCCATGCAGCAGCACCACCTTCTCGAAGCGCTCATAGGTCTCGGGGTCGCGGATCAGGCTCAGGAACGGCGCCAGGCCGGTGCCGGTGCCCAGCAGGTACAGGTTGCGGCCGGGCTTGAGGTTGTCCAGCACCAGCGTCCCCGTCGCCTTGCGGCCGACAATGACCGGGTCGCCTTCCTTCAGGTGCTGCAGGCGCGAGGTCAGCGGGCCGTTCTGCACCTTGATCGAGAAGAACTCGAGCCCGTCCTCGTAGTTCGGGCTGACGACGCTGTAGGCGCGCAGGAGCGGCTTGCCCTCGACCTCGATCCCGATCATCGTGAACTGGCCGTTCTTGAACCGGAACGTCGGGTTGCGGGTCGTCTTGAAGCTGAAGAGCGTGTCGGTCCAGTGATGGACGCTGAGAACGCGCTCCTCATTGAAGTTGCTCATGCCTCGTCACCCTTCGCTCACGACTACGCGCAAAATGTGGGAAATAGCTTCGCCAGCGTCCAGCCGATGCGTGTAGATTCTTCCGGCGAATTTTGCAAGGCGGCCTTGCTGCGGCATAATTTGTTTGTATACTAACAATAAATGCGAACGGATTGCGCTGTCAACCGTTCGCGACAGGCGAGGCGCCCCGCAGGGCAGAGCGACGAGGAAATGGTCATGGCGCATGACGAGCCGCAGAAGCCGGCCGGGCCGGCCAAGCTGGTGATCCGCAACATCGGCCTGCTGCTGAGCGGCAAGCTGGAGGCGCCGATCCTCGAGGCCGACACGGTGGTCGCGGTCGACGGCCGCATCGCTGCGGTCGGGCGAGAGAAGGATGTCGACACCGAAGGCGCCACCACCCTGATCGATGCCAACGGCACGACGCTGGCGCCCGGGCTGATCGACAGCCATGTCCATCCGGTGATCGGCGACTGGACGCCGCGGCAGAACCAGATCGGCTGGATCGACAGCAGCCTGCATGGCGGCGTCACCACCATGATCTCGGCCGGCGAGGTGCATCTGCCCGGCCGGCCGCGCGATGTGGTCGGGCTGAAGGCCTTGGCGGTCACGGCGCAGCGCAGCTTCTCCGCCTTCCGCCCCTCCGGCGTGAAGATCCATGCCGGCGCGCCGGTGATCGAGAAGGAGATGGAGGAGCAGGACTTCAAGGATCTGGCCGATGCCGGCGTCACCCTGCTGGGCGAGATTGGCCTCGGCGGGGTCAAGGACGGGCCGACCGCCCACCGCATGGTGCAATGGGCCCGCAAATACGGGATCCAGAGCACGATCCACACTGGCGGCCCGTCGATCCCCGGCTCCGGCCTGATCGACAAGGATGTGGTGCTGGAGACCGACGCCGATGTCGTCGGCCACATCAATGGCGGCCACACCGCCCTGCCGGACGGGCAGATCCGCTGCATCTGCGAGGGCTGCAGGCGCGGGCTGGAGCTGGTGCACAACGGCAATGAGCGGGCGGCGCTGTTCACCCTGCGCACGGCCCGGGAGATGGGGCAGCTCGAGCGCGTGATCCTCGGCACCGACGCTCCGGCCGGCTCCGGCGTGCAGCCGCTCGGCATCCTGCGGATGATCGCGATGCTGTCCTCGCTCGGCGAGGTGCCGGCCGAGACCGCCTTCTGCTTCGCCACCGGCAACACCGCGCGGATGCGCAAGCTCGACGCCGGCATCATCGAGCCCGGCTGGTCGGCCGATTTCGTCTTTCTCGACACCGCCCAGCACTCCGCCGGCACCTCGCTGCTGGAAAGCGTGCGGCTGGGCGACCTGCCAGGCGTCGGCATGACCGTGATCGACGGCGTGGTGCGCAGCCAGCGCAGCCGCAACACCCCACCGGCGACCCGGGTCCCGGTGGTGGTGAGGGGGTAGGGCGGCGCTTTCGAGATCGGCTTTCCGGCCCTTTCCGTCATGGCGAGCCGGCGAAGCCGGCGTGGCGATCCAGAGGACGGTGTCGCTGGATGGCCGCGCTCCTTCGGGGCTCGCCATGACGGGTCAATATTTCCCGGCAGATCTTGTCGAGACGGTGGGAGGCCGCCTCCCGGATACGGGCGGCGGCCATCCGGTCAGGTCTGGTTCCGGACGATGATCTCGGCCCCGGTCAGCGGCTTGTAGGAAGACGCGGGCGCCGCGAAGGCGTGGTGTAGCTCGGCCTTCAGCCGGTCGAACGCCTCCTTCTCCGCGCGCTCCTTGTCGCGGCGGTTCAGGTCCCGAGTCATATGCGTCGCTCACGAATCTGTATCTTCAACGTAAGCATAGATGAATACGATGGAAGCCGGGCGCCAAGCGAGGCCTGCATCGGCATGACCGTGACCGACATCGTGGTGCGCCGCCGGCGCAGCCGCGGTACCCCGCCGGCGATCGGGTTCCCTGGTGATGAAAAGGCAAGGACGACCTACAGCACGAAATCGGCGGCGGTCAGCGAGGCGTCGACGACGATCTGGACCAGGAAGTCCGTATGGCGGTCGCCGTCCACGTCCGCCCGGACCAGGAAGCTGCGTCCGGTCCCGATCGGCGTGATCAGCAGCTCGGCGCCGGCGCCGGTGTAGGTGGTGCCGGCGACGATGGTGAAGGCGGTGTCGCCGTTGGCGGCATCGCCGTCGGCATCGATGGCGCCGAGATCGACGATGTCGCCCTCGGCGCGGGAGAAGTCGTGGATCATCTCCCGGAAATCGGGATAGGTGGTGACGTCGGTGTCGGCCAGCGAGGTGTAGACGAAGCGGTCGGCCCCGGTCGCGTCGTAGAGATCGTCGCCATAGAGGTTGTCGTTGCCGGTGCCGCCGATGATCGTGTCGTCGCCGGCCTCGCCCATCAGCTGGTCGTTGTATCCCGCGCCGATGAGGAGGTCGCTGCCGTCGCCGCCGTAGAAGGCGTCGAAATAGTCGGCGCCTGTCGCGATATCGTCGCCGCCCATGCCGTGGAAGCTGTTGATCGCGCCCAGGCCGCGCAGGATGTTGACGCCGTCGTCGCCGGTCACGTTGATCCCGCGCAGCCGGCTGCCCTCGATGATCTCGATGCCGCTCAGCACGTCGCCCTCGGCATCGCCGCCGGTGCTGACCCCGGTGGTCAGGTTGATCGTCGGGCCGACCGGGCTGTCGGCATAGCTGACCGTGTCGATGCCGGAGCCGCCGATCAGATGGTCGGCCCCGGCGCCGCCGTCGAGCAGATCGTCGCTTTCGCCGCCGTTGAGCACGTCACGGCCCGCCAGGCCGAACAGGACGTCGTCTCCGGCCAGGCCGCGCAGCGCATTGTCGCCGGCATCGCCCGTGACGGCGTCGTCGAACAGGCTGCCGCGGACGATCTCGAAGCTGTCCAGCAGCACATCGCCCTCGGCGTCTCCGCCATGGGCGGAGCCGGCGGTCAGGTCGACCGAGACGCCGGCATCGCTGTCGCCGTAGTTGAGGGTGTCGATGCCCGCCCCGCCGCTCAGCGTGTCGGCGCCGGCACCGCCGTAGAGATTGTCGTCGCCGTCGCCGCCCTCGAGCCGGTCGTCGCCGCCCCGGCCGCGCAGCAGGTCGTCGCCGCCGAGGCCATGAAGGCTGTCGTCGCCGTCACCGCCGAACAGCCGGTCGTCGCCGTCGGTGCCGATCAGGATGGTCATCTCTCCCTCCCAATCCGTTGGACTATGCCGATCGCTCTGCAGTCCGCTTCATTTGAAATCTTATTCGATAAGAAGTTTATAGATTTCGGCCGAACGGAGTCCATCGCTGTCATGTGAAATCTTCTGAGCCGGATGCCGAGCAGGCACCGGCCATATCGTATGTTCGGTTGATGTGGCGGGCGGTTTGGAAAGCTACGATTCGCGCCAGAGGCGCCGCGGGGCGTCGGCGGGCACGGGGGCGATCCTGGTGAGCAACATCTTCGGCGACGACAATCCGAACACCCTTTACGGCACGGCCGCAGCCGATTCCGTGTACGGCCGGGGCGGCAACGACACGCTGATCGCGGTCGATGGCTATGACGAACTCTACGGCGAGGCGGGTGACGACATCCTGTTCAGCGGCGGCAGCAACAATGATCTCTATGGCGGGGACGGGAACGACACCGTCGACTACAGCCGTGCCGATCTCCTCGAAGGAGGCGCGCGTGCCAGGATCGGCATGCAGGTCGGCGGCAGCGGAGCCTCGCTGGCCGATACGATCGGAACGGATGTGGAGAATCTCACCGGGACGCTGTTCAGCGACTGGCTGATGGGATCCGCTGCGGACAACATCCTCAAGGGCGACGAAAGCCCCGACGTCTCGGGCTCCGGCGACGAGCTCTACGGCGAGGACGGCAACGACAGGCTCTATGGCTATCGCGGCGACGATAAGCTCTATGGTGGTGCCGGCGCCGATATTCTGTACGCAGGCCTGGAGGACGACAGGCTCTACGGCGATGCCGGCGCGGACGGTCTGAGCGGCGAGCAGGGCGACGACGTCCTGCGCGGCGGTGACGGCGACGACGGGCTGGAAGGCGGGAGCGGAGCCGACATCCTGCTGGGCGGCGCCGGCTTCGACACCGCCCGCTACACGACCAGCCTCGCCGGCGTGGCGGTGACGATCGGGGCCTATGGAATCGGCGGCGACGCCGAAGGGGATTTCGTCGGGCCGGACGTGGAGAATATCGGCGGATCGAACCAAGCGGACGTGCTGGTCGGCTCCGCCGCCGACAACCGTCTCGACGGCGAACCGCTCCGCACCCGCACGGGCGGGAACGACAGGCTCTCAGGGCTCGGCGGCAACGACACGCTTTCCGGCGGGTTGGGCGACGATATCCTCTACGGCGGCGCCGGGGCCGACCGGCTCGACGGCGGCGACGGTATCGACACCGCCAGCTACTTCACCGGCGCCACCGGGGTCGCGGTCAACCTCGTCGGCGGCACCGGTGCCGGCGGCGAGGCCCAGGGCGACACACTGGCTGGGATCGAGAATCTCTCCGGCAGCCAGGGCAACGACAGCCTGGTCGGGAACACCCTCGCCAATGGGCTGCAGGGCTGGAACGGCAACGACGTGCTCGCCGGGGCCGGCGGCAGGGACGTTCTCACCGGCGGCGCCGGGGCCGACCGCTTCGTCTATGGCAGCGCGGCGCAGAGCCCGGTCGGGGCCGGCGCCGACCGGATCACCGATTTCAGCCATGCCCAGGGCGACCGGATCGACCTCTCCGCCATCGATGCCAGCACCGCCGCGGCCGGCAACCAGGCCTTCAGCTTCATCGGCGGCGCCCTCTACACCGGCGTCGCCGGCCAGCTGCGCTATGCCGTCACCAACGGCATCACCACCATCGCCGGCGATCTCAACGGCGACAAGGTCTCGGATTTCCACATCCAGCTCACCGGCAGCATCGGTCTCGTCGCCGGCGACTTCGTGCTGTAGCGCGGCGACTCAGCTGAGCTTCCGCAGCAGCGTGATCAACGTCGTCCGCTCGGCTGCACTCAGCGGCGCCAGCGTCTCCTCGGTGATGCGGCGGGCGTTCGGCACGGTGCGCTCGGCCAGGGCCTGGCCGGCGAGGCTCAGGGCGACCTCCAGCCGCCGGCCGTCCTCGGGGTCGGGGCGGGTCTCGATCAGGCCGCGCTTGCCCAGGCGGTCGACCACGCCCTTGATCGTCGCCGCGTCCATCGCGGTGCGGCGGCCGAGGCGGTTCTGCGAGCAGGGGCCGCGCTCCAGCAGCTTGGCCAGCACCGCCCATTGCGTCGCGGTCAGGTCGTCGTCGCCGATGCCGGCGGCGAAGATCGCGGCGTGGCGCTGGCTGACCTGGCGCAGGATGAAGCCGATCTGGTCGTCGAGGATGTAAGGGGGCTGCTCGGCCCCGGACCCGCGCGTGGCGGAAACGGTGATGCTCATGGCCGGTTCCTATCACACCGCGAGATAGGCGTCGCGGATCTCCGGCTGCGCCTCCAGCTCCGCCATCGTGCCGCCGAAGCGGATGCGGCCGGTCTCGATGATGTAGGCGCGGTCGGAGATCAGCCGGGCGAAATGCAGGTTCTGCTCGGACAGGAGGACGCTCAGCCCCTCCCGCTTCATCGCCAGGATGGCGTCGGCCATCTGCTCGACGATCTTCGGCGCCAGCCCCTCCGACGGCTCGTCCAGCAGCACCAGGGACGGGTTGCCCATCAGGGTGCGGGCGATGGTCAGCATCTGCTGCTCACCGCCGCTCATCCGCCCGCCGGGGCGGCGGCGCATCTCGGCCAGGTTCGGGAACAGGGCGTAGAGCCGCTCCGGCGTCCAGGTCGGCGCGCCCGGCCGCGGCGGCTGCAGGCCGACCGCCAGGTTCTCCTCCACCGTCAGGTCGGTGAAGATGCGGCGGTCCTCCGGCACATAGCCGAGGCCAGCGCGGGCGATCTCATGCGTCGGCCTGGCGACGATCTCGGCGCCACGGAACAGGATCCGCCCCTCGCGCCGCGGCACCAGCCCCATCAGCGCGCGGAAGGTGGTGGATTTGCCGGCGCCGTTGCGGCCGAGGAAGGCGACGACCTCTCCCGCGCCGACCTCGAAGCCGACATCGAACAGGATCTGGGCCGGGCCGTAATGGGCGCTGAGGCTGGAGACGGAAAGCGTCATGCGGGCACCCTTTCCCGATGCCGGGCGTCGTAGACCAGGTCGTCGCCGAGATAGACGGCGCGCACCTGCGGGTCGCGGCGCACCGCCTCGGGCGCGCCCTCGGCGATCAGTGCGCCGCGGTTCAGCACCATGATCCGGTCGGCGTGCTCGAACACCACATCCATGTCGTGCTCGGTGAACAGCACGCCGATCCGGCGCTGCCGCGCCACCTCCGCGGTCAGGCGCATCAGCGCCGTCCGCTCCTTCGGCGCCATGCCGGCGGTGGGCTCGTCCATCAGCAGCAGCTTCGGCGCGTTGGCCAGTGCGATCGACAGCTCCAGCCGCTTGACGTCGCCATAGGCCAGCTCGCCGCAGGCCCGCTCCGCCGCGTCGCCCAGGCCGACGAGGTCGAGCAGCGCGTCGGCCTCGTCACGATAGGCGCAGCCGGCGAAGCGCAGGCCGAACCGGCGGTGATGCGACAGCAGAGCCACCTGAACATTCTCGCGCACCGTCATCGAGGCGAAGGTGGCGGCGATCTGGAAGGTGCGGCCGACGCCCAGGCGCCAGACCCGGCGCGGCGGCAGGCCGGTAATGTCCCGTCCCTCCAGCCGGACGCGGCCGGCATCGGGCCGGATCTGGCCGTTCAGCATGTTGAAGCAGGTGCTCTTGCCGGCGCCGTTCGGGCCGATCAGGGCCAGGATGCCGCCGGCCTCGAGCGTGAAGTCGACGCCGCGCACCGCCTGCACACCGGCATAGGATTTGGCCAGGCCCTCGACCTGCAGCAATGGCGCGCTCATTCAGCGGCCTCCATACGGGATGCCGCGGCCGAGACTGATGTCACAGGCTTTCGCCGTCTCGCGCGGATCTCCTCGACGAAGCCGACGAGACCCTTGGGGAAGGCCACCACCAGCAGCACGATGATGCCGCCCAGCACCAGCTTCGACAGGTCGGTCTGGCTGACCAGCCAGATCGCCAGCGCCTTGTAGACGATGGCGCCGACCACGGCGCCCGACGCGGTCTCGATGCCGCCCAGCAGCACCATGACCAGCCCGTCGATCGACAGCGGGATGCCGAGATTGTCCGGGAAGACGCTGCCCTTGAGGAAGGCGAACATTGCGCCGGCCAGCCCGGCCGTGGTGCCGGCGACCAGGAAGGCGGCCCATTGCACGCCGGCCCGGCCGATGCCGATCGCCTCCGCCCGCTGGGTCGAATCCCTCACCCCGCGCAGGGCATAGCCGAAGGGCGAGAAGGTCAGCACCCGCAGCAGGGCGATGCCGGCGGCGGCCACGGCCAGCGCCAGCCAGTAGAAGCCGGCCGGGCTCGACGCCCAGGAGGAGGGCCAGATCCCCAGCATGCCGTTGTCGCCGCCGGTCAGCTCGACCCATTGCGTCGCCACCGACCAGGTGATCTGGGCGAAGGCCAGGGTCAGCATGGCGAAATAGACGCCGGACAGGCGCACGCAGAAGGCGCCGAACAGCGCCGCGCCGACCAGGCCGAAGACCGGGCCGGCCAAGAGGGCCGCCTCCATCGGCAGGCCCATCGCCTTCACCGCGAAGGCCGCGCCATAGGTGCCGAGGCCGAAATAGGCGGCATGGCCGAAGGAGGCGAGGCCGCCGGTCGTCATCAGGAACTGCAGGCTGGCGGCGAACAGGGCGAAGATCGCGATCTCGGCCGCCACCGCCAGGGCATAGCCGCCGGCCACCGTCGGCAGCAGCGCCGCGGCCGCGAGCGCGGCCAGCAGGGCGACGCGCTCGCCGGTGCCGAACGGGCGCCAGGGCCGGATGGCGATGCCGATGGTGGGGCGGGCCGCCGCCTCCGGCTTGCCCAGCAGGCCCCAGGGCCGCACCACCAGCACGCAGGCCATCACCAGGAACACCAGCACCAGAGAGATGGTGGGGAAGACCAGGATGCCGAAGGCGTTCAGCTCGGACACCAGCACCGCGGCGATGAAGGCGCCGGGCACGCTGCCGAGGCCGCCGATCACCACCACGACGAAGACCTCGACGATGATGCGCAGGTCCATGGTGTGGGTGACCGCGTCGCGCGGGATCTGCAGCGCCCCGCCGAGCCCGGCCAGGAACACGCCGAGGGCGAAGACGCTGGTGAACAGCCATTTCTGGTTCACGCCCAGCGCCGCCACCATGTCGCGGTCCTGCGTCGCCGCCCGCACCAGCACGCCCCAGCGGGTGCGCCGGAACAGGAGCCACAGCAGGCCGAGCACGACGGGGCCGAGGACGATCAGGAACAGGTCGTAGAGCGGCAGCCTCTGGCCCAGGATCTCGACCGCACCGCGTAGCCCCGGCGCGCGGCGGCCGACCAGATCCTCCGGCCCCCAGATCAGGACCGCGAGGTCCTGGACCATCAGGGTGACGCCGAAGGTGGCGAGCAGCTGGAACAGCTCCGGCGCCCGGTAGATCCGGCGCAGCAGCACGATTTCCAGAAGGGCGCCGAGCGCCGCCACGATCAGGGCCGCGGCCACCAGCCCGCCCCAGAAGCCCAGGGCGCCGGAGAAGCGTTCGGTCAGGGTGTAGGCGAGATACGCGCCCAGCATGTAGAAGGCGCCGTGCGCGAAGTTCACGATCCGCGTCACGCCGAAGATGATCGACAGACCCGACGCCACCAGGAACAGCGAGGCGGCGCTGGCGAGTCCGGTCAGGAACTGGGCGACGAGGAAATCCACCAAGCCTCTCCCGTTTTTTCCTAGTCCCCCCTCCCCCTGCGGGAGGGGGGTAGGGGGAGGGGGGTGCCGATGCGGGACTCCGGCGATGCCGGTTCTAACTGCTCTTAGGGTCGAACCATCCAAACGGCTCTTTCGGCTCGAACCCCCTCCGCCCCTAACCCCCTCCCGCGAGGGGAGGGGGGACAAAAAGGTGGCTATTCCGCCGGACGCAGCTTGGCGACTTCGGCGTCGCCCGGCAGGTAGTTGGCGCCGTCGCGGTACTGGAAGTCGACCATCACGCCCTTGCCGTCCTCGACCGAGGTCTTGCCGACGAAGGCGCCGAGGGTCGACTGGTGGTCGATCTTGCGGAAGGTGATGGGGCCGAAGGGGCTGTCGACGCCGATGCCCTCGGCGGCCGCGATCAGCTTGTCGGTATCGGTCGACCCGGCCTTGGCCAGGATCGCCGCGATCGACTTCATGGTGGTGTAGCCGACGATCGAGCCGAGGCGGGGATAGTCGTCGTACTTGGCCTGGTAGGCCTTCAGGAAGGCCTCGTGCTCCGGCGTCTTGATCGCGTACCAGGGATAGCCGGTGACGATCCAGCCCTCCGGCGTCTCGTCCTTCAGCGGGTCGAGATATTCCGGCTCGCCGGTCAGGAAGCTGACCACCGAGCGGTCGTCGAACAGGCCGCGGGTGTTGCCTTCGCGCACGAACTTCACCAGGTCGGCGCCGAAGGTGACGTTCAGGATCGCCTCGGGCTGCGCCGCCGCGAGCGCCTGCACCACCGCGCCGGCGTCGATCTTGCCCTGCGGCGGCCACTGCTCGTTGACCCATTCGATGTCCGGCCGCTTGGCCGACAGCAGCTGCTTGAACACCGCCACGGCCGACTGGCCGTATTCGTAGTTCGGCGCCACCGTCGCCCAGCGCTTGGCCGGCAGCTTCGCCGCCTCCTCGGCCAGCATCGCCGCCTGCATGTAGTTCGACGGGCGCAGCCGGAAGGTGTAGCGGTTGCCGTTGGCCCAGGTGACGGCGTCGGTCAGGGGCTCCGCCGCCATGAAGAACACCTTCTTCTGTTTGGCGAAGTCCGACACGGCGAGGCCGATGTTGGAGAAGAAGGTGCCGGCCAGGATGGTCACGCCCTCGCCCGAGACCAGCTCGTTGGCGGCGGTCACGGCGTCGGCCGGCTTGCCGTTGTCGTCCTTGGAGATGACGACAAGCTTCTGGCCGTTCACGCCGCCGGCGGCGTTGATCTCCTCGATCGCCAGCTGCCAGCCCTTGCGGTAGGGCTCGGTGAAGGCCGGCAGGCCGGAATAGCTGTTGATCTCCCCGATCTTGATCTCCTGCGCCCCGGCCGCAGCCGGCCCGCAGAGGGCGGCGGCCAGCGCCAGGACCGCCGCGACGTGAAACCCTGCCTTCATCCCTGTCTCCTTCGTGTCCCGGCCCGTTCAGCCATCCCCTGTTTCTTACCACCGCCGCCCCGCCCCCTCACCCTCCCGCCGCCTTCGGCGTCGGGCCCCTCCCTCTCCCCGAGGAGAGGGGCGGGTTACCTCTCCTCGGGGAGAGGTCGGAATCGCGTCAGCGATTCCGGGTGAGGGGGCGGCGCAGGCCTCGCCGTTCTTTGCGGCGTACCCGTCAGCGCAACCCGTCCTCCCCCTTGATCTGGTCCTTGGTCAATCCGCCGACCCGAGGCAGGGGGCGGCCACTGTCGGTCACCGCCACCGCGACCATGATCTCGCCGGCGCGCGGCGCGTCGGCGATGCGGACCTCCATGCCGTCGAAATGGCTGCGGACATAGGCCGCGTCCTTGTGGCCCAGCGGGATGTCCAGCGCCACGCCGGGGCCGCCGCGCTTCTTCGAGGACGGGATCAGCGCCGCGCCCTTGCCCAGCACGCGGCGCACCGGCGTGCCCAGCTTCGGGTGCAGGATGGCCGCGGCATGCTCCAGCTCGCCGTTCTCGCCCACCGCCGCGGCCTTGCCGTAGCTCTCGGCCGCCGGTCCCTCGATGCCCAGCGCCGCCACCGCCTTCGCGGCCAGCAGGCCGCCCAGCTCCTCGCCGATCTCCATCAGCTCGGTCAGGTCCTCGGCGTAGCGGCCGGCGAAGGGGTTCTCGATCACCGCCACCGCGGCGGCGCGGCGGGTCGGCGGCGTCACCGCCCGGCCCATCTCGGTCACCGTCTCCTCGACCACCGTCACGATCTTCCTGATCTTCGCGCTCATCGGAGGCCGTCCTCGCCCTTGATCTCGTTGGCCTTCAGCCCGCCGACGCGGGCGTGGATGCGCGGGCCGGTGGTCATTACCAGCACCAGCGCCATCTCGTCCGCCTTCGGGCCGTCCGGCACGCCCACCTCCATCGCATCGAAATGGCTGCGGACATAGGAGGCGTCGATATGGGTGACCGGCACGTCGAGCCGCGCGCCGGGCCCGCCGACCTTCTTGGCCGAGGGCACGATCGCCTTGGCGCCGCCCAAGGCCTCGCGCATGGCGTAGCCGCCGGGGACGTGCCACAGCGCGCCGTGCTCCAGCTCGCCGGCGGCGCCGACGATGGCGCCCTTGCCGTAGCCCTCGATCGCCTTCGGGTCGCCGCCCAGCGCCCGGATCAGCTGCTGCGCCATGGCCAGGCCCAGCGGCTTCAGGTCGTCCATGAAGCCCGCGATCTCCTCGACATAGCGGCCGGCGAAGGGGTTGCGGATCACGGCGATGATGGCGCCGCGCCGCAGCGGCGTCGCGGCCGGCGGCCCGCCCTCGTGGAAGATCTCCTCGACGGTGACCAGGCGCTTGCGGATCTCGACCTCAGGCATGGATCAGGCTCTCTGATTGCGGAGACATGCGTGCGTCCAGCCCCACCGTCCGCGTCTCGCCGGCCAGATGCAAGGCGGCGGCGCGGATCAGGCCGCGGGCGATCAGGGTCTCGGCCCGGGCCGCGCCGGCGGCGAGGGCGGCGTCGATCTCGGCCGGGGCCAGCGGGCCGACGTCGCGGGTCACCGGGCGGTCGCCCAGGTCGCTGTCGGGCTGCAGCTCGCGCGCCGGGATGCGGGCGATGGCGGGATGGCCGGGCAGGTCGACGGCGTTGGCCACCACCGTGGCGGCGGCATCGGCGTCGGCGGCGCCGGCCGCGAGGATGGTCACCGCATCGGCGATGCCGAGCGAGAAGCTGCGGCCGCGCCAGCCGCTGGTGGCGACGCCGCGGATCCCGTCCCCGGCCGCCAGCACGGTGGTCCCGAACAGGCCGGGCCTGTCCGGACGGTCGACCAGGCCGATCGTGAAGCTCTGGCCCGGCGCCAGATGCAGGGCGATGTCGCCGCCATTGTTGACATAGGCGCGGGCCAGCGGCGCCGCCGCGGTCATCGCCGCCAGCACCGCCTCGGCCACGGCGCCAGCCACCGCCGCCATCGGGGTGATGAAGGTCTCGCCGGCATAGGGCGCCACCGCGTCATGCATGCGGCGGGCGACCGGGCCCTGCAGCGGGCGGCGGTCCGGCCGGGCCGGCGCGCGCAACAGGGCGAGCTCGTCGCACAGCTCGTCCAGCAGGCCGGTGAAGCGCCGCGCCGCCGCCGCATAGGCCGCCCGCACCGCCTCGGCCGTCCCGGTGGCCTCGACGATGAGGTCGATCGGCCCGTCCTGCAGATGCAGGCGTCGCCCGTCGGGCAACAACGCGATCTGCGGAAGACGAGCCACGGGGCGCTCCGATCAGCCGTGCGACCGCTTCGCGCCTTCAGGCGCGAAGGGCCAGGGGTTGTCGCGATAGGGCGCCACTGGCCGCCGCGCCGCGTCGACGCCGAGGGAGGAGAGGGGGCGGACATGGTCCATATGCCCCTCCAGCGCCTCGTAGTCGGACAGGCGTAGGGTGAACTCGATCGGCGCCACCAGGGCCGGGGTCGGGACATAGCCGAAGGCGTTCTCCGGCACCCGGGTCACGTCGACCATGAAGGTGATGCCGCCGCCCGGCCAGACATAGACCGGGGCGCCGCCGCAGGTGACGTAGGTCAGCGCCTGCTTCACCGAGCGGGTCAGCCGCACCGGGTTCTCGGTGACGCCGGAGCGCAGCGAGCCGCCAGCCCCGCCCATGAACAGCACGGTGCACAGCGCCGGCTCGCAATTCTCCTCGATCCGCGCGATCGACTGCCGCAGCGCCGCCGGCAGCTCCTGCTGCACCGGCCGCAGCTCCTCGTCCAGCACGTAATAGGCGTAGTGCTCGCCGGTGGTGCTGACCATCAGCATGGTCAGGCCGGGCCGCGCCGTCTTCGGGTTGAACGGGCCCAGGATCGACAGCGGGTCGGAGATGTCGGTGCCGCCCCAGCCGGTGCCGGGCTGCGCCACCTGGAAGTAGCGGCCGGGGGTGGAGCGGCGGCCCTTCATGTGGATGCCGGTCTCGGGAATGCCCAGCAGCTTGCCGGCCTGGTGCTCCGACAGCACGCCGGTGATGTGGTCGTCGACCACCACCACCTCGTCGACCTTGCCGTGCCATTGCTTGGCGAACATGCCGATGGTGGCAGAGCCGCAGCCGACCCGCATCCGCTCCTCCACCGCGCCGTTGACGATCGGCGGCTTTCCGGCCTGGACGATCACGGTGGCGCCGTCATCGATGGTCAGCTCGACCGCGCGGCCGTTGCTCAGCTCCAGCAGGGTGTCGCAGGTGACGCGGCCTTCCTTCTTGCTGCCGCCGGTCAGATGGTGCACGCCGCCCAGCGACAGCATCTGCGACCCGTACTCGCCGGTGGTGACGTGGCCGACCGGCTCGCCCTGGGCCCGCACCAGGCTGCGCTCGGGCCCCAGATGGCGGTCGGTGTCGATCTTCACCTTGACGCCGCAGTAGCTGAAGATGCCCTCGGTCACCACCGTGACCATGTCGACACCGTCGACCTCGGCCGAGACGATGAAGGGGGCCGGCTTGTAGTCCGGATAAGTGGTGCCGGCGCCGATCGCGGTGACGAAGGTCTCCGGCCCCCGCACCAGCTTGCCGTCCCAGTCGCCGCCGCCGCGGTTGAACGGCACCACGCTGCCGCCCTGGGCCAGGGTGCGGTCCAGCACCACATGCGGGTCGACCCGGACCAGCGTGCCGTCATGGTTGGCGTAGCGGTCGCAGGCCCCGGCCGCGCCGGGCTTGATGTAGCACATCACCGGGCAGGCATCGCAGCGGATGCGGCCGTCCTCGGTTTTCTCGGTGGGCTGGGACATGTCAGTCCTTCTGTCCGGCCGCCAGGATCGCGGCGCGGACGCGGTCCGGCGTCGCCGGCACCCGGCGAATGCGCACGCCGATGGCGTCGTGGATGGCGTTCAGGATGGCGGGGGCGGTCGGGATCAGCGCCTGCTCGCCGATGCCCTTGGCACCGAAGGGGCCGACCGGGGCGGCGTCCTCGATCAGGATCGATTCCACCGGCGGCATGTCGCCGGCCGAGGGGATCAGATAGTCGTGCAGGTTCTCGCCGCGGCCGGGATGGAACTCCTCCATCAGCGCCAGGCCGAGGCCCTGGGCGGCGCCGCCTTCGATCTGGCCTTCGACCAGCGTCGGGTTGATCGCCCGGCCGACATCATGCGCCGCGGTGATCTTGAGCACCCGGACGCTGCCGAGCTCGATGTCGACCTCGACCTCCGCCATGTGCGCGCCGAAGCCGTAGACGGCATAGGGCACGCCCTGGCCGTCCGCGTCCAGCGGGCTGGTCGGCGGGTCGAAGGTCGCCTCCGCGGCCAGGACATAGCCGCGCTCGTCCTGCGGCAGCGCCGCGAGGTCCAGGCTGCGGGCATGTTCGCCCTCGGTCACCGTCACCCGGCCATCGGCGAAGTCGATCGCGGCGCCCTCGCCGGCATTGGCCAGGCGCAGCAGGGCGCGGCGCAGGTCGCGGCCCGCCAGCTCGGCCGCCTTGCCGGTGACGAAGGTCTGGCGCGAGGCCGAGGTCTTGCCGCAGTCCGGCGTCAGGTCGGTGTCGGCCGAGACCAGGTCGAAGCGCCCGATCGGCGCGCCCAGCGCATCGGCGCAGATCTGGGAGATGACGGTGTTGGAGCCCTGACCGATATCGACCGCGCCTTGGTGCAGCGCGATCCGCCCGTCCGGCTTCAGCCCGACGCGGATGGTGGATGGGTTGGGCAGCGAGGTGTTGCCGCAGCCATACCACATGCCGGCGACGCCGGCGCCGCGGCGCAGCGATCCCGTCGCCGCCCGATTGAAGGCCGCGGTCTCCTCCCGCGCCCGGCGCCAATGCGGCCGCAGCGATTCCAGGCAGGCGCCGATGCCGGTGCCCTCGCCCAGCACCTGGCCGGTCACGGTCGGCTGGTCGGGGCGCAGGGCGTTGGCGATGCGGAACTCCAGCCGGTCGATGCCCAGCCGGTCGGCAAGCTCGTCATAGAGCTGCTCCTGCGCCACCCCGGCCTGGGGCACGCCGAAGCCGCGGAAGGCGCCGGCCGGCACCAGATGGGTGTGCACGGCGCGGGTCAGGGCACGGTAATGCGGCACGTAATAGGGGCCGGAGGCGTGCACCGGCACCCGGTTGGCCACGGTCGGGCCCCAGGAGGAATAGGCGCCGGTGTTGAAGTCGGCGGCGAAATCCATCGCGGCCAGCTTGCCGTCCCTGGTCGCCCCGACCCGGACGCGCATCCGCGCGGGATGGCGCTTGGTCGTGGTCATGATCGATTCCGGGCGGGAATAGACCATCCGCACCGGCCGGTTCAGGTGCCAGGCCGCGACCGCGATGAAGGGCTGGACCGACAGGTCGAGCTTGGAGCCGAAGCCGCCGCCGACCGCGGTCGGGATGATCCGCACCGCCTCCGGCGCGATGCCCAGGATCCTGGCGACGTCGTCCCGGTCCATATAGGGCGCCTGGGTGCAGGCCTGGATCTCGATCCGGTCGCCGACCCGGCAGGCGAAGCCGGCCTCGGGCTCGATATAGGCGTGCTCGACGAAGCCGGTCTCGAATTCGCCCTCGACCACGACGTCGGCCGCGTCCAGCGCCGCCTCGGCATCGCCGCGGACGACGCGGCCGCGCACCAGGATGTTGCCGGCGCGGTCGGCATGGACCAGGTCGGCCCCGGGCGCCAGCGCGGCGTCGATCGTGGTGTGGGCCGGCAGCGGTTCCCACGCGACCGGGAACTCCGACAGGTCGAGCGACTCGATCGCCCAGCTCTCGCCGACCACCGCCGCCACCGCCTCGCCGCGGAACCGGGCCTCGGTCTCGGCGAAGGCCGGCTGATCGGCAAAGGGGCCGATCACGCCGAAGCGGTTCTCGCCCGGCACGTCCTTCGCCGTGAACACGCGGAGGATGCCGGGATGGGCGGCGACGAAACCGTCGATGTCGCCGAAGGCGAAGCGGGCGCGGTGGTGCGGGCTGCGGATGGCGCGCAGCGACAGGGCGCCGGACGGGGTCTCGTCGGCGCCGAACACGTCGCGGCCCTCGACCTTGCGGCGGCCGTCCAGCCGGTCGATCCGGGCGCCGACGGCGCGGCCGGCCGCCGGGCCCTCGGCTGCCATGGGATCGGTGCGGGCGTCGAGGATGGCGGCGACGATCTTGCGATAGCCGGTGCAGCGGCACAGCACCCCGCCGATCGCATCCATCACCTCGGCCTCGCCCGGCTCCGGGTTATTTTCCAGGAGGGCGGTGGCGGCCACCAGCATGCCGGGGGTGCAGATGCCGCACTGGGCGGCGCCATGCCGCAGGAAGGCGGACTGCAGCCGGGCCGCGACGGGCGACTGCGCCGGCAGCCCCTCGATGGTGGTGACGCGGCGGCCTTCGACCTGGCCGGAAGCGATCAGGCAGCCGCAGACCGGGGCGTCGTCCAGCAGCACGGTGCAGGCGCCGCAATCGCCGGCGTCGCAGCCGACCTTGGTGCCGGTCAGGCCCAGATCGTCGCGCAGCAGGCGAGTCAGCCGGCCGGCGGGGTCGGCCGGCACCTGCACCGGGCGGCCGTTCAGGGTGAAGCCGAGCACGGGGCGGGAATCCAGCATCTCAGGCCTCCGCCGCGCAGGCATCCAGCGCCCGGCGCACCAGGGTCAGGGCCGCGTCCAGGCGATAGGCGGCGGTGGCGCGGACGTCGTCGATCGGCGACAGCGGCGCCAGATGCTCCGGCCGGGCGAGCGCGCCGAGGCCGGGTTTCGCATGGACGCCGACCACCTCCTGCTCCAGCGCCGTCAGCCTCTGCGCGACGGCGGAGCAGGCGCCGACCGCGATCCGTGCCTGGGCAACCCGGCCGTCCGGCCCCGCTTCGACCACCGCCGCCACCATGGCGATCGAGATCACGAGATAGCGGCGGGCGCCGAGCTTGAGGAAGGCCGAGGCGCCGGCATCGATCGTCCGCGGCACGATGATCGCGGTGACGATCTCGTCCTCGCGGCGGGCGGTGCGGCGGTTGCCGGAAATGAAGCCGGACAGGGGCAGGGTGCGGATGCCGGCCTGGGACCTCAGCTCCACCTCCGCGTCCAGCGCCAGCAGCGGCGGCACGCCGTCGGCGGCGGGGGAGGCGTTGCACAGATTGCCGGCGATGGTGCCGAGGTTCTGGATCTGGATCGAGCCGACCTCCCGCGCGGCCGCCTTCAGCGCGTCGAAGCAGCGCGGCAGCGGCGTCGCCATGATGGTGCTCCAGCTGGTGCGGGCGCCGATGCGGATGCGGTCGCCGCCGAGGACGATGCCGTCCAGCTCCGCCAGCCGGGAGATGTCGATGATCGGTCCGACCAGCGGCCGGTCGCCCGCCGCCGGAAAGATGTCCGTTCCGCCCGCCAGGATGCGGCCGCCCGGCGCCGAAAGCGCCGCCACCGCCTCATCCAGCGTGCCTGGCCGGAGGTACATGCCTGATCTCCCTGGCCCCGATCCTGTTCCGAAGATCCGCCGTTAACCAGCAGTCATTTCATTCGTATACAAACGATCTTCATCCGCGCCGGCAGGGCTGTCAAGGCGGGATCGGCTGGCGACCGAGGCAATTGAACAAACGAATCCGCCCCCTTGCTGTCATGCCCGGGCTTGACCCGGGCATCCAGAGAGCGTCGACACCCTCTGGATTGCCGGGACCAAGCCCGGCAATGACAAGGGAATGCAAGAACCGCCTGGGCTTGCCGGGGCTTACGGTTGCGGCACCAGCGCGATCCGCTGCTCCGCCGCCGCCTCCACTGCCGCGCGGCTGTAGAGCATTGGCACCTGCTCGCCGCGGGCCCAGAGCGGGGCGAGGTCGCGGTAATGCGGAGAGCGCGGGTCGCCGGACTGGCCGGGGGTGTTGATGCAGGTGCTGCGGTCCCAGTCGCCGACATCCATGACGATGCGGACCGAGGCGCCGGTGATCACCCGGAAATCGTCCGGGCGGTAGCCGGCATACATGACGGTGGTGCTGCTGCCGCCCTTGGGCAGCGGGCCGACATCGAAGTCGCCGCGGCGCTCGGGTGCCGCCGCGCTGGCCGGATGCTCGAAATAGCCGTGATGCAGGTCGCCCCAGCGCCGGGATGCGGGATCTTCGCCGAGCCGGCGTGTCGCATCCCGAACGGCTTCCGCGAGCGTCTCCAGCAACAGCGCGTCCCGGGCCGCGGCGGGATCGGCGCCGAAGCGGGCGTCCGGCGCCTCCAGCGCCGCCAGGATGCCGGCGACGTCGCCCGGCGCCAGCAGCCGCCGGATCGCCGGGTCGGGCACCAGCCGGGCGAACAGCCCCGGTTTCAGGTGCTTCGTCCACCATAGCTCGAACAGCGCCGCGGCGGCCGAGCCGGCGTCGAGCCGGGCGTCCCAGCCGCGCAGCAGGCCCAGCCCGCGCGCGGCGTCCGCGTCGCGCGTTTCGATCGGGGCCAGAAGGCGCTGCATCCGCCGCGCCGGCACCGACGCCGTGTCGGCCTGCAGCGCCTGGGACTGGGCCACGGTGTGGCGATCCTGCCCGGCCAGCACCTCGCGGATCCGCACGGCCCGGCTGTCCTCCAGCCATTCGAAGCCGACCGGCCGCTCGTCATGCGGCCAGTCCGGCGGCAGGTTCATCTCGTTGGCGGTGGCGACGAAGCCCTCCGGCGGATTGGCCCGCAGCGGCATCAGCGCCGGGTCCATCATGCCGTCCCATTCATGGCTGCCGTCGCCGGGCACCGGCGCCAGGCCCCGCCAGTTCGGCCGCTGCGGCACATGGCCCGCCGGCAGCCAGGCGATGGTGCCGGCGGTGTCGGCATAGACCTGGTTCACCGAAGGCGCGCCCCAGCGCCGCATCGCCGCGCGGAACTCGTCGAGGCTGCGGCTGCGCATGCCGGACAGGCTGGCGAGATAGGCGGCCGAGCCGGGCTCGAACCAGACCGAGCGGATCGCCACGGCGCTGCGCCGCGCCGGGTCGGCATGGACTACAGGGCCGTGCCGGGTGAAGCGCAGGGTCCGCACCTGCTCCGGCGCGCCCTTGACCGCGAAGCGTTCCTCGACCCGCCGCATCCGCTCCCAGCCTTCGCCGTAGCGATAGGACTCCGGATCATCCGGCCGGGTCTCGTAGAGATACACATCCTCCTGGTCGGCGCCGAAAATGGTCAGGCTGAAGGCGGCGGTGCCGTTGTGGCCCATCATGATGCCGGGCACGCAGGGCTCGCCGGCGCCGATCGCGTCGAAGCCGGGCGCGGTCAGATGGACCAGGTAGCGCAGCGACGGCACGGCATGGGTGCGGTGCGGGTCGGTGGCCAGGATCGGCCGGCCGGTCGCGGTGCGGCTGCCATGCACCGCCCAGTTGTTCGATCCCTCCAGCTCCTGGGCCCGCAGCACCTCGCCGAGATCGGTGACCTCGCGCCACAGAGGCGCCTCCTCCAGCGTCGCGGCCAGGCGCTCCGTCGGGAAGGTCACCGGTGCCATGGCCAGGCGGAACAGCTGCAGCGCGTCCGGCGGCACCGCCTCGGGATCGAAGCCCGGCACCGGCGCGACCTCGACCGGCGGCTCGACCGCCTTGCGCAGCCGGTCGGTCGCGGCGTCGGCCCCGGCCAGGACATGGGCCCGCGCCAGCTCCGACAGCGCGTTGCGGGTCAGGCCGTGGCTGCGGATGCGCACCACGTCCTCCGGCTTCCACCGCGCCGGCTTGGTGCCGAACAGCCGGAACTCCTCCGGCAGCCGCTGCGGCTCGCGCTCGGTCAGCTCGACATAGGCGTTGATGCCGGCGGTGAAGCGAGTGCAGATCGCCTCCGCATCCTCGGCGTAGGCTGCCCATTCCGCCGCCATGTCGCCGCGGTACAGGAAGTGCCGGCTGGCGATGTCCTGGGCCAGATAGCCGGCGCCGAAATCGGCGGCCAGCAGGCCCAGGCCGCGCTTGCGCCACAGGTCGATCTGCCACAGCCGGTCGCGGGCGGCGTTGAAGCCCTGCAGGAAGAACAGGTCGTCCAGGCTGGCCGCGGTCAGATGCGGGATGCCCCAGCGGTCGATCAGGATCTCGGCCGGGGCGGTCAGGCCCGGAACGGCGATGGTGTCGGTCATTCGTTCCGGGCTCCCTCTCTCGCTTCTCTTCTCTGTTCCGCGGAGCTTATTCCGCGGCGTCCAGCAGCTTGCGGCCGGGCCAGGTCCTGGCGCCGGCCCGGGCATATTGCGGCGGCAGGGTCAGCTCGGCGCCCAGCGCCTCGGCCGCATGCCAGCCCCAGCGCGGGTCGTCCAGCACGGCGCGGGCCAGCGCCACCTGGTCGGCATCGCCGCGGGCGACGATGTCCTCCGCCTGGTGCGGGTCGACGATCAGCCCGACGGCGCGGGTGACGAGGCCGCTCTTCTGCTTGATCTCGCGGGCCAGCGGCACCTGATAGCCGGCGCTGACAGGGACGCGCGCATGCGCCGCGTTGCCGCCGGAGCTGGCGCAGATGAAGTCGAAGCCGAGCGCCTTCAGCTCGGATGCCAGAACCGCGGCCTCCTCGACGCCGAACCCGCCTTCGACCCATTCCGAGGCGCTGACGCGGACGCCCAGCGCGACGCCGGCGGGCACCACGTCGCGCACGGCCTTCGCCACGGCCAGCGGGAAGGCGCGCCGCCGCCCGGCGTCGCCGCCCCAGCGGTCGTCGCGCCGGTTCGACAGCGGCGACAGGAAGCTGTGCAGCAGATAACCATGGGCCATGTGCAGCTCGATGGCGTCGAAGCCCAGCCGCACGGCGCGTTCGCTAGCTGCGACGAAAGCGGTCTTCACCCGCTCCAGCCCGGCCTCGTCCAGGGCCTCCGGCGTGTGCCAGCCGGAATCGAAGGGCAGGGCGGAGGGGCCGACGGTCGGCCAGGGATCCTGGTCGGGTGCCAGGGCGCGGCCGCCCTCCCAGGGCCGCTGGGCCGAGGCCTTGCGGCCGGCATGGGCCAGCTGGATGCCGAAGCGGGTGCCGGGCAGGGCGACAGCGCGGGCGGCGGCAAGGGCCCGGGCGATCGACCGCTCATTGGCGTCGGAATAGAGGCCCAGGCAGCCATGGGTGATGCGGCCGCGGCGCTCGACGCCGGTGGCCTCCACCACCACCAGCGCGGCGCCGGACATGGCGAGGGTCATCCAGTGCTGCAGGTGCCAGTCGGTGGCGCTGCCGTCATCGGCGGAATACTGGCACATCGGCGCCACCACGATCCGGTTGGGCAGCGTGATCGGGCCGAGGGCGAGCGGGGAGAAGAGAGCGGACATGGGCGATCGCTCGATCGGTTACGGGGCGTGAACGTCGACGGCGTGGGACCGGATGTTATGTCAGATCTTTCGATCCGCACCAGCCATCGGCGCAGGGCAGATCTGATCGGATGCGATGCGGCCTTTGT
The DNA here is from genome assembly GCF_000423185.1 of Inquilinus limosus DSM 16000. Taxonomy (GTDB): domain Bacteria; phylum Pseudomonadota; class Alphaproteobacteria; order DSM-16000; family Inquilinaceae; genus Inquilinus; species Inquilinus limosus. The sequence goes on from NZ_AUHM01000031.1 coordinate 27,348, forward strand.
TCCCGCTCTGGACATCAACCTTCTCGTCATGGTGAGGCGCGGAGCGCCGTGGCCATCCAGGGGCCGGTGCGAGCGGCCCTGGATGGCCACGCCCCTGCGGGGCTCGCCATGACGGAGTCTGGTTTTGACCGCCAGGTGTCAGTTCGGCCTCGCCCGCTGCGCCAGGGCAGGCGGCGGGGCGGTCGGGCCGAAGGCGCGCAGGAAGGTGCGAACGGCGCCGGCCACGCCGGCGTCGATCTCCGCCTCCGTCGGCCTGGTGCCGAGCATGTGGGAGATGTGGAAATCGGCGTTGATCAGGGCCAGGAACTGGCGCGCGGCCAGGTCCGGGTCCTCGATCCGCAGAGTGCCGGCATGGGCCAGCCTGGCGAAGCGCGCGGCGATGGCGGCCCAGGCGGTGCCGGGTCCGTGCTCCCGCCAGGCGGCGAACAGCGCCGGGTAGCGCTCGCCCTCCGCCTGGATCAGCTTGCGCAGCGCCGCGCCTTCGCGGTTGCACAGGCAGTTGCGCACCAGCCGCCCGGCGAAGGCGGCCAGCTCCGCCTCCAGATCCTGCGGATGATCGGGGAAGGTGGCGAGGGTGGCGAACAGACCGGCATTGCAGCGCTCGGTCATCTCCCGCACCACGGCGACGAACAGCGCCTCCTTGTCGCCGTGATGATTGTAGACGGTCTGGCGCGACACGCCGGCTTCCGCCGCGATCAGGTCGATGCTGGCGCCGGCGAAACCGTCGCGGCAGAACACGGCCGTGGCCGCATCCAGCACCGAGGCGTGCTTGGCCGCCTGGCCGCGCCGGGGCGGCAGCGGCCGCCCGATCTCCTCCAACTCCCGCATGCCGCCACCATAAGGAGGCTTGACGATTTGGACAATACTGTCCAAAGTTTTGGACAGAGAGTCGCGGCGATCCTCCGGAAAGGCGGCGCGCGCCTCCGTCATCGCCATTCCGGAAAGCCGCCATGTCCTCGTCGCTGCTGCGCTATGCGATCGTGCTCGGCCTGCTCACCGCCATGGGGCCGTTCGCGATCGACATGTACCTGCCGGCCCTGCCCGAGATCGGCCGCAGCCTCGGGGCCGGCACCGAGGCGGTGCAGGCCAGCCTGATGGCCTTCTTCGTCTCGCTCGGCGTCGGCCAGCTGGTCTTCGGGCCGCTCTCCGACATGTTCGGGCGCAAGCTGCCGCTCTATCTCGGCCTCGGCGTGTTCCTGGCCGGCAGCATCGGCTGCGTCTTCGCGCCGGACATCGAGACGCTGATCGCCTTCCGCTTCGTGCAGGGGCTCGGCGCCTGCGCCGGCATGGTGATCCCGCGCGCCGTGGTGCGCGACCTGCACACCGGGACCGAGGCGGCGCGGCTGATGTCGCTGCTGATGCTGGTGTTCAGCGTCTCGCCGATCCTGGCGCCGCTGGCCGGCAGCTTCGTGATCGAGGCGGCGGGCTGGCGCGGCGTGTTCTGGGTGGTCACGGTCCTCGCCCTGCTCGGCATCCTGCTGCTGGCGCTGTTCCTCGCCGAGACGCGGCCGCGGCATCACCGGGTGGACAGCAGCATCCTTGGCGCGCTGCGGGGCTACCGGTCGCTGCTGACCGACTGGCGCTTCCTCGGCCTCACCTTCATCGGCGCCTTCGGCATCGCCAGCTTCTTCGCCTATCTCGCCAACTCCTCCTTCGTGCTGATCGAGCATTACGGCCTGTCGCCGCGGCTCTACAGCGTGTTCTTCTCGATCAACGCCGTGTCCTTCATCGGCGTGTCGCAGAGCACGGCCTGGCTGGCCTCGCGCTTCGGCCTGGGCCGGATCGTGCGGGTCGCGGTCACCGGCTACGCCGCCGCGATGGTGCTGCTGCTGGCCGTCACCTTGGCCGGGGTCGACCGGCTGGACGTGCTGGCCGGGCTGCTGTTCGTCGGCTACGGCTTTCTCGGCCTCGTCATCCCCACCACTTCGGTGCTGGCGCTGGAGGAGCATGGCAAGATCGCCGGCACCGCCTCGGCCCTGATGGGCACGCTGCAATTCGTCACCGGCGCCGTGGTGATCGCGGTGATCGGCCCGTTCTTCGACGGCACCGCGCTGCCGATGGTGGCGGGCATCACCACCTGCGCCGTCATCGCCTTCGTCCTGGCCCAGGCGACCCTGGGCCGCCGGCGGCCGGTCGAGGTGCCGGCGGAATAGCTGCCGCCGTCTGCATTTTCCTACCGCCTCCTTGAAACGGGCGGCGAACGAAACCAGATCATTATAGACTTCGTGCAGTCGCACGAAGCGTTGTGGCTCGGTTGATCTTCATTCGTGGAGGTTGGTCATGGCTGCTGCAACGACGGAAGACAGGAAGCCGCAGGACTGGGCCAATCTGGTCTTGGCGGTCGTCCTGTTCATCTCTCCCTGGGTGATCGGCTTCGTGGGCGAGACCGTGCCCGCGTGGAACGCCTGGATCATCGCGGTGGCGCTCGGCATCATCGCGATCGCGGCGCTCTCGGCCTTCGCCGAATGGGAGGAATGGGTGAACCTGGTCCTCGGCGTCTGGCTGATCATCGCCCCCTGGGCGCTCGGCTTCGCTGCCAGCATGAACGCCATGTGGACCCATGTGGTCCTCGGCGTGCTGACGGTGGCCATGTCGGCCTGGGCGCTGTGGGACTGGCGTCACACTCCGCACGCCCACGCCTAGGCGTTGGGCATACGGCCTGGTGAGGCCCGCCGCCGTAAGGCGACGGGCCCTTTTCGTTTCAGAGTTCAGGCGTTGACGCCGCCATCGACGGCGATCGACGCGCCGGTCACCCAGCGGCCGCCCTCGCCGGCCAGATGGGCGGCCATGGCGGCGATGTCCGCGGCCTCGCCGTAATGGCCGAGCGCGATGTGCTGGCGCTGCCCCTCCGCGCCCGGCCCGTCCGCCGGGTTCATGTCGGTGTCGGTCGGGCCGGGATGGATGATGTTGGCGGTGATGCCGCGCGGGCCGAGATCGCGCGCCAGGCCGCGGGTCAGGCCGGTCAGCGCCGCCTTGGTCATGACGTAGAGGGTTATGTTCGGCCCGCCGGCATAATCGGCGAGGCAGGAGCCGATCGAGATGATCCGCCCGCCGCGGCCCATGTGCCGGGCCGCCGCCTGCGCCGCCAGGAAGCTGGAGCGGACATGGATCGCCAGCACGCGGTCCAGCTCTTCCTCGCCGACCTCCTCGATCGGGCCGTAGGGAAAGACCCCGGCATTATTGACCAGGATGTCGATCCGGCCCAGCTCGGCCACGGTCCGCTCCACCGCCGCCTGTGCGGCCTTGCCGTCGGTGGCGTCGGCGGCGACCGCCAGGCCGCGCCGGCCCGCCGCCTCGATCCGCCCGACCACGTCCCGCGCCTTGTCGGGCGAGGCGGCATAGGTCAGCGCCACATCGGCGCCGTCCCGTGCCAGCCGCTCCGCGATCGCGGCGCCGATGCCGCGGCTGCCGCCGGTGACCAGCGCGACCTTTCCGGACAGTCCGGACATGGGTCCCTCCATTTCTGTGTTGATCGATACATAAATCCGTATCGAGCTTGCCGGCCGCTGTCCAGTGAATTATGTGTTGACTGATACAGAAAGGAGCCGCCATGGCCGAACGGGGCCGCCCCCGCAGCTTCGACCGCGCCGCCGCCCTGCGCCGGGCGATGGAGGTGTTCTGGGCGCGCGGCTATGACGGCGCGTCGATGAGCGACCTGACCGCCGCCATGGGCATCAACTCGCCCAGCCTCTACGCCGCCTTCGGCTGCAAGGAGGCGCTGTTCCGCGAGGCGCTGGAGCTTTATGCGGCGGGCGAGGGGGGCACCGCATCCCGGACCCTGCAGGAGGCGCCGACGGCGCGGGCGGGGGTCGAGGCGATGCTGCGCGAGCACGCCGTCGCCTATACCGTGCCGGGCCAGCCGCCCGGCTGCATGATCGTGCTGGCTTCGGCCGTCGGCGTTCCGGCCAGCCCGGAGATCCGCGACTATCTGTTGGATGCCGGGCGCCAGTCCGTGGTGCGGCTCAAGGCGCGGTTGGACCGCGGCGTGGCCGAGGGCGACGTGCCGGAAAGAACCGACACCGCGGCGGTCGCCGCCTATTACGTCACCGTGCTGAACGGGCTGTCCATCCAGGCCCGCAACGGCGCCGACTGCGCCGCGCTGCAGGCGGTCGTCGATTGCGCCATGGCCGGCTGGGACGCGCTGGTGGCGCCGCAGCAAAGAGCCGGTTGACAGGGCAACGGCGCGGCCTCGACAGTTCGCCGTCGAATTTCCGGACAGGGGCTGGCATGGGGCAGGGCAGGGTGAACGGATTCGTGCCGGCGATCGGGCCGTGACCGGCGTCGTCGAGACGCTCGACGGGCCGCGGTCAGGCACGGATTCCGATGCCCTGCTGTCGGTGCGCGACCTGACCGTCACTTTCGACACGCCGCAGGGGCCGTTCACGGCCGTGCAGTCGCTCGGCTTCGATATCGCCCCCGGTCGGACCCTCGCCATCGTCGGCGAATCCGGTTCCGGCAAGTCGGTCACGGCCCTGTCGGTGATGCGGCTGGTCCGGCACGTCAACGGCACGATCACCGGCGGCTCGATCCGGTTCCGGGCGGGAGACGGTCCGATCGATCTGGCCAAGGCCCCGGAGGACCGGCTGCGCCGGATCCGCGGCAACGACATCGCGATGATCTTCCAGGAGCCGATGACGTCGCTGAACCCGGTCTTCACCATCGGCAATCAGATCGCCGAGGCACTGGTGCTGCATCAGGGCCTGGGTGTGCGCGAGGCGCGGCGGGAGGCCGAGGCGCTGCTGCGCCGGGTGCGGCTGCCGGATGCCGGGGCGATGCTCGATCGCTATCCGCATCAGCTCTCGGGCGGTATGCGCCAGCGGGTGATGATCGCCATGGCGCTCTCCTGCCGGCCGAAGCTGCTGATCGCGGACGAACCGACCACGGCGCTGGACGTCACCATCCAGGCTCAGATCCTGACCCTGATCCGCGAGCTGCAGCGCGACCTCGGCATGGCCGTGCTGTTCATCACCCACGACATGGGCGTGGTGGCGGAGATGGCGGACGAGGTGCTGGTGATGTGGCGCGGCCGCAAGGTCGAGCAGGCGCCGGTGCGCGACATCTTCCGGGCGCCGCAGCACCCCTACACTCGCGCCCTGCTGTCGGCGGTGCCGCGGCTGGGCAGCCTGGCCGGCGAGGACCTGCCGAAGCGGACGCCGCTGATCGTGCTGGACGGCGACACGCCCCGCAGCGTCGGCGAGACCCGGGTGCAGGACACCGCCGACGCCTCGGCGCCGCTGCTCTCGGTCGACCGGCTGACGACGCGCTTCGACGTGAAGAAGACCGTCTTCGGCCGTGTCACCCACCGCGTGCATGCGGTGGAGGAGGTCAGCTTCGATCTTTATCCCGGTGAGACTCTGGCGCTGGTCGGCGAATCCGGCAGCGGCAAGTCGACCATCGGCAAGACCCTGCAGCAGCTTGTGGCCCCGACCTCGGGCTCGATCCGCTTCGACGGCCAGGACGTGCTGGCGATGGGCGCCGAAGACCGGCGGCGGCTGCGCCAGAAGATCCAGTACGTGTTCCAGGACCCCTTCGCCGCGCTCGACCCGCGCAAGAAGGTCGGGTTCTCGATCGCCGAACCGATCGTCACCCATCGCCTGGTCACGGACCGCGCGGCGGTGACGAGGCGGGTGCACGAGCTGATGGAGCGGGTCGGCCTGCCGGCGGCCCGGGCCGGCCGCTACCCGCATGAATTCTCGGGCGGACAGCGCCAGCGCATCTGCATCGCCCGGGCGCTGGCCAGCGACCCGAAGCTGGTCATCGCCGACGAATCCGTCTCCGCCCTCGACGTCTCGATCCAGGCCCAGATCGTCGACCTCTTGATGGAGCTGCAGGCGCGGCAGCGCCTGTCCTATCTGTTCATCACCCACGACATGGCGGTGGTGGAGAAGATCAGCCACCGGGTCGCGGTGATGTATCTCGGCCAGATCGTCGAGATCGGGCCGCGCCGGGCGGTGTTCGAGACGCCGCAGCATCCGTACACGAAACGGCTGCTGGCGGCGGTGCCGGTGGCCGATCCGGAGCGCGCGGCCCGGCGCCCGGCGCTGGAGGGCGAGATCCCGAGCCCGGTGCGCGCGGTCGGCGACGAACCGGCGATTCACCGGCTGCGGCCGGTCGGCCCGGGCCATTTCGCGGCGATCGAGGCGTAGCCGCGGCGACAAGCAGGGAAGGCGAAAAATGCGTACAGGAACCATCGGCAAGCATGTTCTCGGACTGGCCCTGGCGGCGGCGCTGCTGCCGGGCGCGGTCTCTTCGGCCCAGGCGGCGGGGACGCTGACCGTCGCCCTGCGGCAGGACCCCGGCAGCTGGGACCCGATCGACACCTTCCTGGTCGCCTGGGGCTCGGTCGGCAGCCAGATCTTCGACGGGCTGGTGATGCGCGGGCCCGACCTGAAGCTGGTGCCGGGACTGGCGACGAGCTGGGAGTTCCTGGACGATGCCAACCGCATCCGCTTCCATCTGCGCCAAGGCGTGACCTTCCAGAACGGCGAGCCCTTCGACGCCGCGGCGGTGAAGTTCACCTTCGACCGGCTGCTGGGGCCGGAGGGCGCCAAGGGCCCGCAGCAGTCGAACTACAACTCGATCGACCATGTCGCGGTGGTCGACGACCACACGGTCGACTTCGTGATGAAGCGGCCGGACCCGGTGCTGCTGACCAAGCTGGCCGGCTACGGCGCCATGATCGTGCCGCCGAAAACCATCGCGGAGAAGGGCGACGACGCCTTCAACGCCGCGCCGATCGGCACCGGCCCGTTCAAAGTCGTGTCCTACGAGCCGAAGGTCGGCCTGACGCTCGAGGCTAACCCGAACTACTGGGGCGGGGCGCCGAAGATCGACAAGCTGGTCTACCGCTTCATCGCCGAATCCTCGACCCGGGTGGCCGAGCTGCAGGCCGGCCGCGTCGACATCGCGACCCAGGTCGAGGTCGCCCAGGTGCCGGTGATCGAGCAGGACCCGAAGCTGCAGATCGTCAGCGTGCCGGGCCCGACCGTCTACGCTATGCGCTTCAACACCAAGGACCCGCTGACCTCGAAGGAGGCGGTGCGCCGCGCGATCATCATGGCGGTCGATCGCGACACCATCGTCAAGACCGTGCTGGCCGGCCAGGCCGAGCCGATCGTCAGCTTCCAGAGCCGCCTGTCCTTCGGCTATCCGCCGGAGCTGAAGGCGCTGCCCTTCGACCCGGCCGGCGCCAAGGCCCTCCTGGCCCAGGCGGGGGTGCGGCCGGGCACGCCGCTGCAGCTCGACTTCCGCGGCGACAACGCCACCCTGCGCGAGGTGCTGCAGGCGGTGGCGGGATACCTCCAGATGGTCGGCTTCAAGGCCACGCTGAAACCCTATGAGAGCAACGTCTTCCTCAACGACATCGTGCCGAACGGCAAGACCGGCGCGCTGTTCCAGGAAGGCTGGGGCGGCTGGACCTTCGACTACGACAACACCGCTTATCTGATGTACCACACCGGCGAGAAGTGGAACCCGTACGACAGCATCCCCGAGCTGGACGCGATGCTGGAGGCGCAGCGCAAGACCTACGACCAGGCCGAGCGCGAGAAGACGCTGCAGCAGATCGCGACCTACGTCGCCGACAAGGCGATGGAGCTGCCGCTCTACAACCTCAACACCATCTACGGCGTCAGCCGGCGCGTGCAGAACGTGCAGCTGCCTTCCGACGAGCGGATGCGCTTCGTCGACGCGACCGTCGAATGATGGGTGGAGCTCCTATCACGGGGCTCTCCTTTCTTGTCCCCCCTCCCCTTGCGGGAGGGGGGCAGGGGGAGGGGGGTCGCGCCGCAAGAGCCGTTGCCGCGAGTTCGACGCGCGGTCCATCATCGGCCCGGTCGGCCGCGTCCCGGCACTCTTCGATCGACAACCCCCTCCCCCTAGCCCCCTCCCGCAAGGGGAGGGGGGACTCGGTTTTGCTGCGGCGGAGCCACCCATGATCGGTTTCGTCGCCAAGCGGGTGGCGCTCGCGGTCTTCGTCGTGCTGGTGGTGACGCTGCTGGTGTCCTGGGCGATCCGGCTGACCGGCGACCCGGCGGTGATGCTGGCCCAGGGCGCCGGCAGCGTGACCGAGGAGGACCTGCAGCGGATCCGCACCGCCCTCGGCCTCGACCGGCCCTTCCCGGTCCAGTATCTGGGCTTCCTGCAAGGCCTCCTGACCGGGGATCTGGGCCGCAGCTTCCTCGGCGGCACGCCGGTCACGCAGCTGATCGGCCATGCGCTGCCGGCGACGCTGCTGCTGGCCCTCGTCTCGCTGCTGGCCTCGATCCTGCTGTCGATCCCGCTCGGCATCCACGCCGCCGTGCACAAGGGCCGGGCGGTCGACCAGCTGATCCGCATCCTGTCTCTGGTCGGGCTGTCCTTTCCGAACTTCTGGCTGGCGATGATGATGGTGCTGGTGTTCTCCATCGCCCTCGGCTGGCTGCCGCCGAGCGGGATGGAGGGCGCCTCCAGCCTGGTGATGCCGGCCGCGACCATGGCGGTGATCCTGACCGCGACCAATGTCCGGCTGGTGCGCACCGCGATGCTGGAGACGCTGTCGGCGCAATACGTCATGGTCGCGCGCAGCAAGGGGCTGCGCGAGCGGGTGGTGCTGTACAAGCACGCGCTGCGCAACTGCGCCATCCCGCTGATCACCTATATCGGGCTGCAGTTCGGCGGGCTGGTCGGCGGTATCGTGGTGGTCGAGCAGGTCTTCGCCTGGCCCGGCATGGGATCGCTGGCCTTCGACGCCATCGCCGCCCGCGACTATCCGGTGCTGCAGGCGGTGATCACCGTGCTGGCGATCCTGATCGTCGTCATCAACCTCGCGGTCGACATCGCCTATGGGCTGGTCGATCCGCGCATCCGGACCGAGTGAACGATGGCCGTGATCGAAGACAGCCGGCCCTGGTCGCGCCGCCTGCGCAATCTGGAGTTCATCCTCGGCGCGGCGCTGACCGGCGTCATGGTGCTGGCGGTGCTGTGCGCCGGCCTGCTGTTCCCGGACGGTGGTGAAGGGTTCGACCTGACCGCCCGGCTGCTGCCGCCGTTCCAGAGCTGGGCGCATCCGCTCGGCACCGACCCGGTCGGCCGCGACGTGCTGGCCCGGGTGGTGACCGGCGGCGGCATCTCGCTGACCGTCGGCTTCGCCTCGGTGGCCGGCGCGGTGGTGCTGGGCACGTTGGCCGGCCTCGTCGCCGGATACTACCGCGGCGTCTGGGACCTGATCCTGATGCGCTGCGCCGACGTGCAGCAGGCGCTGCCCTTCATCCTGATCGCGCTGACCTTCATCGCCATCCTCGGCGGCGGCCTCGACCGGCTGATCTTCTTCATGGTCGTCTCGCAATGGGTGCAGTACGCCCGCCTCGTGCGCGGCTCGGTGCTGTCCCTGCGCGAGCGGGAATTCGTGCAGGCCGCGGCGGCGATCGGCGTGCGCGACCACCGCATCATCCTCGACCACCTGCTGCCCAACGTGCTGGGGCCGATCGTCATCCTGATGACGCTGAACGTGGCCAACAACATCCTGCTGGAGAGCAGCCTGACCTTCCTCGGCCTCGGCGTCGACCCGCTGATCCCCAGCTGGGGCGGCATGCTGGCCGACGGCCGCACCTATGTGCAGACCGCCTGGTGGATCAGCGTCTTCCCCGGCCTCGCCATCATGCTCACCGTGCTCGGCCTCAACCTGCTCGGCGACTGGCTGCGCGACGTCCTCGACCCGACCGGAAAGATCTGACGATGACCGTCCTGCTGGACCGTGAAGCGCCGCGGACCCTCGATGCGCTGCGGCGCGACCTGTCGCGCGATCATCGTGGCGCGGTGGTCGAGGCCTGGCTGTTCGAGGATGAGGCGGCGCGGCGCACGGCCGAAGAAGAGTTGGCCGCCGCCGGCGTCTCGGCCCGGCTGCGCAGCGCCTACAAGCCGCTGCTGCACGCCTTCCTGGAGGAGATCGACACGGACGGGCTGGCGGCGGCGACCATCCGATATCCGGTCCATCCCGCCGCCGTGCCGGACCGCTTCCTGCTGGAAGCCTATCCGCTGGCGGCGCTGCTGGAGGGCGTCGAGCTGCGGTTCGAGCCGGGCGACGAGACGCTGCGCTACCGCGTCACGCTGAGCTATCGCGACGGCCGTGCCCTGACGACGGAGATCTTCGCGCCCAACCATTTGGCGGTGGACCACGTCGACGCCACCTCCCTGTCGCCGACCGGCTGGCTGCGCGTCACCGGCCGGCCCGGAGGCCTGCCCGATCTGAACGAGCGGATCGAGACCGAGGTGGAGGCGCTGTTCCGCGCCGCGGTCGACACGGTCCGGGCCCATCACTGGGGCACGCAGGAGCCGTATTTCGAGCGGCTGTCGGTCGCGGTCGAGGTGCCGGCGATCGAGCGGGTTCTGCCCTTCCACGAGGAGGGCGTCAGCCTGCACGAGGCGCTGCACGAGGACCTCTATTTCACGCTGCTCGAGGTGTTCCAGCGCCATTCCGGCCGGCCGGTCGGGGACCGCGGGCTGCAGCCGGGGCAGATCGTGCCGGAGATCCGCACTGGCGCGCCGCGGGTGCGGGTCGAGACCGTGCCCTTCGGCGATCTGGCGGACGAGGCCGGCGACTGGCCGGAGCAGCCGCTGGAGACGGCCGAGGCGCCGCTGTCGATCGCCCAGGTGCATCGCGAGCTGGCGGCGCTGGGCGGTCAGCCGATCCTGGCCCGGTCGCGGCAGGGCCGGGCGGTGCCGGGGCTGATCCGCCCGGGCTCGCGCCCGGCGGTCGTAATCACCGGCGGACAGCACGCCAACGAGACCACCGGTCCGGTCGGCGCCCTGCGCGCAGCGCGGACGCTGTTGCAGGATCCCGAGCTGCATCTGGCGCTGATCCCGCTGGAGAACCCGGACGGCTACGCGCTGCACCGGCGCCTGTGCCGGGACAATCCGCGGCACATGCACCACGCCGCCCGCTACACCGCGCTGGGCGACGACCTGGAGTACCGCACCGGTGACGGGCTGTTCGAGCGTGCGGCCCGGAGCGAGGCGATCGCGCGCACCGGGGCGCAGCTGCACGTCAACCTGCACGGCTATCCGGCGCATGAATGGACCCGGCCCTTCACCGGCTACCTGCCGCGCGGCTTCGAGATGTGGACGATCCCGAAGGGCTTCTTCCTGATCCTGCGCCACCATCCGGGCTGGGAGGAGACGGGGATGGCGCTGATCCGGGCCGTGGCGCGCCGGCTGGCGCGGATCGAGCCGCTCGTGGAGCTGAACCGGGCCCAGCTCGCCGCCTATGGCGCCCATGCCGGCGCCGGGCCCTTCACCGTGATCGACGGCATCCCCTGCCTGATGGGCCCGGACGAACGCCACGTGCCGCCCCTGACCCTGATCACCGAATACCCGGACGAGACGATCTACGGCGACCGCTTCGTGCTCGGCCATACGGTGCAGATGGAGACGGTGCTGGCGGCGGTGGAGCACCACGCGGCGGTGACGACCTGAAGGTCACGTCCGCGCGATCGACACCCCGCCGTCGACCAGCAGGGCCGAGCCGGTGGTGAAGCTGGAGGCGTCCGAGGCGAGATAGAGCGCCGACCGCGCCATCTCCTCCGGGGTGGCGAGGCGCTTCATCGGGTAGAGGCCGACGATGAAGTCGCGGGCCTCCTGCGTCTGCGCGAACTCGCGGTACATCGGCGTGTCGGTGCCGCCCGGCAGCAGGGCGTTGACGCGGATGTTCTGCCCCCCGAACTCGACCGCCAGCGCCTGCACCAGGCCGATCAGCCCGGATTTGCTGGCGGCATAGGCGGCGACGCCCGGAAAGCCGATGGTGTGGCCGACGAAGGTCGAGGTGAGGATCAGCGACCCGCCGCCGCGCCGCAGCATCGCCGGGATCTGGTGCCGCGCGGCCAGAAAGGCGCTGGTCAGGTTGGTCTCGACCGTCTCCCGCCAGGCCGCCGGTGATACCTCCGGCGTCGGCCCCATCGGCCCGACCATGCCGGCGGTGTTCAAGGCGATGTCCAGGCCGCCGAACCGCTCCTCGGCCAGCGCCACCAGCGCCGGGGCGTAGGCCTCGTCGGTAACGGTGCCGGCCAGCGCTGCGGCCCGGCCGCCGGCGGCCTCGATCTCCCCGACCAGCGTGTCGAGCTCCGCCTGCCGCCGGGCCCCGGCCACCACGGCCGCGCCCTCGCGCGCGAACAGCACCGCCGCGGCCCGGCCGATGCCGGAGCTGGCCCCGGCGATGATCGCCACCTTGCCCGCCAATGCACCCATCTCGTCTCTCCAAGCGTTTGTTCGGTGCATCGGAGGATGGCTGCTGTGAGCGGCGGCCTCACTCCGCTTCTTGCCGCGGAAATGGACGGGCGGAAGACCTGCGTCTCGGCCGCCCGGGTGGCGGGCCTGAACGGCTTCTCGATACGGAGGTGCCCGGATGCGAGCTATCGCGGTTCTTCTCGATCGTCGCCGCAGGTCGGCCGGGTTCGGCGCGATCCTGTTGCTGGTGCTGCTCCTGCCGAATCCGGCCGCGGCGTGGCTGCGCGCCGGGCACGAGGCCACCGGGGCGCTCGCGTATGACGTGCTGGAGCAGCGCGATCCGGAGGCGATCGCCGCCGTGCTCCGGCTGATGCAGGCGCATCCGGAACGGGTCCGCTTCGACGCCCAGCTCGGCGACCTGGCCGGCCGCGCCCGCGATCGCCGGATCTTCGAGCTGATGGCGGTCTGGCCGGACGCCGCGCGGGGCGGTCCCTATGACCGACCGGACTGGCACCAGAGCCCGCGCATCGTGTCCTCGATGCGCGCCCTGATCCCCTTCGCCTTCGGCAGCGCGCAGTGGGCGTTCGGGCACAATCTCGCGATCGCGCGCGACGCCACCGCCTCCGAGGCGGACCGGGCCGTGGCGCTCTGCTGGGTCCTGCACATCGTTGGCGACATGCACCAGCCGCTGCATACGGCGCTGTGGATGTCGTGGCGCTTCCCGTTCACCGATGCCGGCGGGCAGTGGTCCTGGGTCCGCGCCTCGCCGGATGCGGACCCCGAGCGTCTCGGACGGTTTTGGGACGCCGCGGGGCATCCGGGCGAGCTCGCCCTGGCGCAGTCGGGCGCGGTCGAGGCCGGGCTGTCGGAAGAGCCTCCGCCCGATGAGGAGACGCTGGCGCCGGATCCGGAGACCGCCTTCGCCCGCTGGGTGGCGCACAGCCGGGAGCTGGCCTACGAGGTCGTCTATCAGCGCGGGGCGTTGAAGGCGGGCACCTCGCCGGACTCCGCCCCCGTGCTCCCGCACAGCTATGTCGAGCAGGCCCGGGCGGTGAGCCGCGACCAGATCGCGGCGGCCGGGCACCGGATCGGGGTGCTGCTGCTGGGCATGCGCTGACGGGCCATAGCCGAACTCGGATATGCCTCGGGTATAGTGGTTGCTGGGAATCGGGCCGACGCCGGGGCGGAGCAGCCGGGTGTCTTCCGCACGAAAGGGTGGGCAAACCAGCATGCGCATCGTCGACGTCGTCGAGGTCACCAAGCCGATCGCCTCCCCGATCCGCAACGCCTATATCGACTTCTCCAAGATGACGGCCAGCCTGGTGGCCGTGGTGACCGACGTCGTGCGCGACGGTCGCCGGGTCGTCGGCTACGGCTTCAACTCGAACGGGCGCTACGGCCAGGGCGGGCTGATCCGCGAGCGCTTCCGCGACCGGATCCTGGCGGCGGACCCGGCCGGCCTGCTCGACGATACCGGCGACAATCTCGACCCGCACCGGATCTGGGCGGCGATGATGGCGAACGAGAAGCCCGGCGGACATGGCGAGCGCTCGGTCGCGGTCGGCACGCTCGACATGGCGGTGTGGGACGCCGTCGCCAAGATCGCCGGCCAGCCGCTGTTCCGCCTGCTGGCGCGGCGGAAGGGGCGCGAGGCGAACCCCCGCGTCTTCGTCTATGCCGCCGGCGGCTACTACTACCCCGGCAAGGACAATACGGCCCTGCGGGCGGAGATGCGCGGCTATCTCGACCGCGGCTACACCATGGTCAAGATGAAGATCGGCGGCGCCCCGATCGACGAGGATCGCGGGCGGATCGAGGCGGTGCTGGCGAGATCGGCGGCCAGGCGCAGCTGGCGGTCGACGCCAATGGGCGCTTCGACCTCGAGACCGCGATCGCCTACGCCAAAATGCTGCGGGAGTATCCGCTGTTCTGGTACGAGGAGGCGGGCGACCCGCTGGACTACGCGCTGCAGGCGGCGCTGGCGGAGTTCTACCCGGGCCCGATGGCGACCGGCGAGAACCTGTTCTCGCACCAGGACGCGAGAAACCTGCTGCGCTATGGCGGGATGCGGCCGGACCGCGACTGGCTGCAGTTCGACTGCGCCCTGTCCTACGGGCTGGTGGAGTATCTTCGCACCCTTGATGTGCTGACGCAGTTCGGCTGGTCGCCGTCGCGCTGCATCCCGCATGGCGGGCACCAGATGTCGCTGAACATCGCCGCCGGTCTCGGCCTCGGCGGCAATGAGAGCTACCCGGACCTGTTCCAGCCCTATGGCGGCTTCCCGGACGGGGTGCGGGTCGAGGACGGCCACATCGTGATGCCGGACCTGCCGGGCATCGGCTTCGAGGGCAAGTCCGACCTGATCAAGGTCATGCGCAAACTGGCGGAGTAGGGCGCCCGTCTCCTCCCTCAATCTGCGGGGGAGGAGGGGCCTTCGTCCTTACCGACCCACCGCATAGGCCTGCATCAGCCGCGGCGTGGCGGCGGCGCGCAGCAGGCCGTCGGGGTCGCGGGATGCCGCGACCAGGCGGCCGACGGTCCATTCCGGCGCTTCCTCCAGATCATGGCCGCGGCGGCGCAGCTCGGCCAGCACCTCCGGCCCGAAGCTCTCCTCCGCCAGCAGATGGCCGGGCTTGCGCTCGCGCGGGTAGAAGGAGCTCGGGAAATGCGCCGTGTGGAACATCGGCTGCTCGATCGCCTCCTGAAGGTTCAGCCCGTGATGGACATGGCGCAGGAACAGCTGCAGCTGCCACTGCTCCTGCTGGTCGCCGCCGGGCGAGCCGAAGGCCATGTACGGCTTGCCGTCGCGCAGCGCGAGCGAGGGGGTCAGGGTGGTGCGCGGCCGCTTGCCGGGTTCGAGGCTGGCGGGCAGCCCCGGCTCCAGCCAGAACATCTGGGCGCGGGTGTTCAGCATGAAGCCGAGCTCCGGGATCACCGGCGAGGATTGCAGCCAGCCGCCCGACGGCATCGCCGCCACCATGTTGCCCCAGCGATCGACCGCGTCGATGTGGACGGTGTCGCCGCGCCGGGCCGACAGCATGTCGGCCATGGTCGGCTCGTTCGCCGCCAGATCCTTCAGGGCGGTGCCGCTGACCTTGGACAGGCGCGTCAGCGCCGCCGTCACCCGCCCGACCTGGACCTCGTATCCCGGCACCAGGCCCGGCCGCAGCTCGCGCGAGGCGGCGGAGCCGATCAGGCCCCGGCGGGCGTCGTTGTAGGCGTCGGACAGCAGGGCTTCGACCGGCACGTCGACGAAGTTCGGGTCGCCGTAATAGGCCTCACGGTCGGCGAAGGCGAGCTTCATGGCCTCCGCCACCGTGTGCACGAAATCGGCGCTGGCCGGGCCCATCGCGGCCAGGTCGATGCCCTTCAGCAGCGCGAGCGTCTGCAGGAACACCGGTCCCTGACCCCAGGGCTGGATCTTGGCCAGGGTATGGCCGTGATAGTCGTAGGTCAGCGGCGCCTCGTAGAGCGGCGCCCAGCCGGCCAGGTCGTCGCCGGTGATGACGCCGCGGTGGCGCCGGCCGCTCTCGTCCATCGCCTCGGTCGTGCGGGCGAAGCGGTCGATCGCCTCCGCCACGAAGCCGCGGTAGAAGGCGGCATAGGCCGCCTCGGCCTGGCGCTCGCGGTCGCCGCCCACGGCCTCGGCCTCGCGGATGATCCGCTTCCAGGTCTCGGCCAGGGCCGGGTTGCGGAACAGCTGCTTCGCCTTCGGCGCCGACCCGCCCGGCAGGAAGACGGCGGCGGAGGTCGGCCATTCCGTCTCGAAGAACTCCTTCAGGCCGGCGATGGTGTCGGCGACGCGCGGCAGCACCGGGTGGCCGCCCTCGAGATAGTGGATCGCCGGCTCCAGCACGTCGCGCACGGTCAGGGTGCCGTAGTCGCGCAGCAGCACCATCCAGGCGCCGAAGGAGCCGGGGACGACGGTGGCCAGCAGCCCGTTGCCGGGGATTAAACTCAGCCCCTCGGCCTTGTAGCGCTCGATGGTGGCGCCGGAAGGGGCCGGGCCCTGGCCGCACAGCACCTCGGTCCGGCCGGTCGCCGCCGAATGGAACACCACCGGCACGTCGCCGCCGGGGCCGACCAGATGCGGCTCCACCACCTGCAGCACGAAGGCGGTGGCGACGCAGGCGTCGAAGGCGTTGCCGCCGCGCTCCAGCATCGCCATGCCGGCGGCGCTGCCCAGCCAGTGGGTCGAGGTGACCATGCCGAAGGTGCCGAGCAGCTCGGGGCGGGTGGTGAACATGCGTTGTCTCTCAGCTTTCGCGGGGGTCGAGGGCGTCGCGCAGTCCGTCGCCCAGCAGGTTGAAGCCCAGCACGACCAGGAAGATCGCGCCGCCCGGGAAGATCGACATCCAGGGCGCCTGGCTCATGAAGTTCTTGGCGGTGTTCAGCATCGAGCCCCAGGACGGGCTCGGCGGCTGCTGGCCGAGGCCGAGGAAGGACAGGCTGGCCTCGGCGATGATGGCGGTGGCGATGGTCAGCGTCGCCTGCACGATCAGCGGCGGCAGCACGTTCGGCAGGATGTAGCGCAGGATGATCCAGCGATCGGGCAGGCCGATGGAGCGCGCGCCCTCGACATAGTCCTCGGTCTTCACGCTCAGCACCTGGCCGCGGGTCAGGCGGATGAAGATCGGCATGGCCGACAGGCCGATCGCGATCATGGCGTTGGTCAGGCTGGGGCCGAGAAAGGCGGCCAGCGCGATCGCCAGGATCAGGAAGGGAATGGCCAGCATCGCCTCAGTGGCGCGCGAGATGGCGCCGTCGATCAGCCCGCCGTAATAGCCGGCCAAGAGGCCGAAGGGCACGCCGACGGCGAGCGCGATGGCGACCGAGACCACCCCGGCCATCAGCGAGGTGCGGGCGCCGTAGGCGAGGCGGGTGAAGATGTCGCGGCCGAGGTCGTCGGTGCCCAGCCAATGCGCGGCCGAGGGCGGCTTGCGGATGGTCAGGAAGCTGGTCTGTAGCGGGTCCTGCGGCGTCACCAGCGGCGCCAGCACGGCCAGCAGCACGAAGGCCAGCACCAGCACGGTGCCGACCACGGCACCGTGGTTGCGCAGGAACTTCTCGAGGCCGCGGCTGCGGCGCTTCGGCGCGACGGCTTCGGTGGTGAGGGCGGTCGCGGTCATGACGGGTGCCTCAGCCGCGGATTGATCAGGATGTACAGGATGTCGGCCAGGAGGTTCATGGCGATGAAGCCGATGGCGGTGCACAGCACCACGCCCTGGACCACGGCGTAGTCGCGGTTGAACACGGCGTCGACGATCAGCTTGCCGAAGCCCGGGATGGTGAAGACCTGCTCGGTGAGCACGGCGCCGGCCAGGAGCTCGCCGAACAGCAGCGTCACCAGGGTGACGATCGGCACCAGCGCGTTGCGGAAGGCGTGCTTCAGCACCACGGCGGGGCCCAGCAGCCCCTTGGCCCGGGCGGTGCGGATGTAGTCCGACCGCAGCACGCCGAGCATGGCGGAGCGGGTGTGCCGCATCAGCGTGGCGGCCAGCGCCGTGCCCAGCACGAAGGCCGGCATCAGCATCGTCTTGAGGCTGAGCCACGGATCCTCGAACAGCGGCACGTAGCCGGAGGCGGGCAGCAGCCGCCATTCCACCGAGACCAGCAGGATTAGCATGATGCCGAGCCAGAAGTTCGGGATGGACAGGCCGGACAGGGCGAAGATGTTGGCGCCGTAATCCACCGCCGTGCCCTTGCGCACCGCGGCGATGATGCCGGTCGGGATGCCGATCAGCAGGGCGAAGACCATGGCGAAGCTGGCCAGCTGGATCGTCACCGGCAGCTTCTGGGCGATCAGCTGGGTCACCGGCGCGTCGGTGCGCATCGAGATGCCGAAATCGCCCTGCACCACCTGCCCGATCCAGGCGAAGTACTGCATCGGGATCGGGTCGTTCAGCCGGTACTTGTCGCGGAGATACTCCAGCACCGCGGGGTCGCGCTCCTCCCCCGCCATGGTCAGCACCGGGTCGCCCGGCAGCAGCTTCTGCAGGGTGAAGACCAGCAGCGACACCAGGACGAGGGTCGGCAGGGCGATGACGAGGCGGCGGAGGATGATGCGGGTCATGGGCGCACCCTCCCCGACGCAAACCAGTCTGAGTCCCCCCTCCCCTCGCGGGAGGGGGGTAGGGGGAGGGGGTTAGCGCTGCTTCGCAGGCCTCGTTCGGAGGACACCGGATCGTGCCGGGACCGGGCACCGCAGTTCTCTTCGATCGACAACCCCCTCCCCCTGACCCCCTCCCGCGAGGGGAGGGGGGACTCAGTTGGGAGCGATCCGATGAGATCGGGCACCAGCATCCCTCAGCCCTCGATGCTCATGCCCTTGAGGCGGATCATGCCGTCGGGATAGGCGGTGAAGCCCTTCACCTTCTTCGACAGCACGAAGGGCCAGGGCTGGTAGTAGGTGTAGATGATCGGCAGCTCGTCCTCGAGAATGGCCTGGGCCTGGTCGTACAGCTCCTTGCGCTTGGCCTGGTCCGGCGTCTGCCGGGCGGCGTTCAGCAGCTCGTCGACCTTGGGGTTGCAGTATTTGCCGTCGTTCAGGTTGCCCTGGCAGGTGACGAAGGCGTGGATGTTGCCGTCCGGGTCGACGCGGCCGGACCAGCCGACCTGCTCGGCCTCGAAATTGCCCTGCTGGCCCTCCTTCATCATCGCCGCGAACTCGGTGGCGCGCAGCTTGATGTCGAAGCCGGCCTCCGACGCCATCGCCTGGATCAGCTCCGCGATCTGCTGCGCCGTGGTGCCGGTGCCGAAGACCAGCTCGAACGACACCCGCTCGTGTCCCGCCTCCTTCAGCAGCTGCTTGGCCTTCTCGACGTCGCGGGCCCGCACCGGGAACTTGTCGCTGAAATAGGGGCTGGCCTTGGGGAAGGGCTGCTGCGCCGGCGGGTAGATCCCCGCGCCGACCACCTGGTTGATCGCCTCGCGGTCGATCGCCAGCTCCAGCGCCTGGCGCACCCGCTTGTCCTGGCCCAGCGGGTTCTTCGACCGGTCGCCGTTGTTGGTGTTGATGGTGATGCCCTGGTAGCCGATGCCGGTGACCGGGACGAACACCAGCTCCGAATCCGCCTTCACCGCCTCTACGTCGGACGGGGCCAGCCGCTCCAGCATGTCGAGGTCGCCGGCCTTCAGGTTGGCCAGGCGCACGGTGGTGTCGGGGATCGGCTGGAACACCACGCGGTCGATCTTGTAGTCCGCCGCGTCCCAGTAGCCCGGATACTTCTCCAGCACGATGCGATCGTTCTGCACCCGCTCGACGAAGCGGTAGGGGCCGGAGCAGACGGGCTTCTGCCCGAAATCGCCGGCGGCGAAGGCCTTCGGCGCCAGCATCATGCCGGCGCGGTCGGACAGCTGGGCCAGGATCGTGGCGTCGGGGCGGGACAGCTTGACCGCCACCGTCTTCGGGTCGACCGCGACGACCTCGGCGACCGAGGCCAGCTCGCTCTTGCGCAGGCTGTCGGGCAGGGTCCGGGCGCGGTCGAGATTGGCCTTCACCGCGGCGGCGTCGATCGGCTCGCCGTTCTGGAAGGTGATGCCGTCGCGCAGGGTGAAGGTCAGGGTCAGGTTGTCGTCGCTCCAGGCCCAGCTGGTCGCCAGCTTCGGCACGAAGCCGAGCTCGGGGTTGATGTCGATCAGCTTGTCACAGAGCGAGGCGAAGACGATGCGGCCGACGAAGGTGCGGGCCCGGTGCGGGTCCAGCACGTCGGGGTCCTCGTTCAGGCCGATCCGCAGCGTGGTCTGGCCATAGGCCGTGCCGCTGAGCAGCAGGCCGGCGAGGAGGGCGAGAACTGGGCGTGCGCGCATGAATGAGCCTCCTGTTCGGTTCTTATGGAAGGGCCGTCTGGGCCTGGCGGGCACGGTAGAGCGACAGCCGCGCGGCCAGTCGGGGCGGCGTGGGCGGCGCGGCCAGGGCGCCGGCCCCGGCGTCCTGGATCTCGCGCCAGAAATGGCAGGCGACGCTGCGTCCCGGCTCCGCCTCCTCCGCCGGCGGCCGGATCTGGCTGCAGATCGGCTTGGCGTGCGGGCAGCGGGTGTGGAAGCGGCAGCCGGGCGGCGGCGCGGTCGGGCTGGGCACGTCGCCCTGCAGCAGGGTCTTGGGCCGGCGCCCGGCCGGGCTGGGCACCGGGATCGCCCGCATCAGCGCCTGGGTGTAGGGGTGCAGCGGCGCGTCGAACAGCGCGTCGACCGGCGCCTGCTCGACGATCTCGCCCAGATACATCACCGCCACCCGGTCGCTCATGTGCCGGATCACGGCCAGATCGTGGGCGACGATCACCAGGGTCAGGCCGAAGCGCTCCTTCAGCTCCTCCAGCAGATTGATCACCTGCGCCTGGATCGAGACGTCGAGGGCCGAGACCGGCTCGTCGCCGACGATCAGCACCGGCTGGCCGGCGAGGGCCCGGGCGATGCCGATGCGCTGGCGCTGGCCGCCGGAGAATTCGTGCGGATAGCGCCCGGCATGCTCGGGCAGCAGGCCGACGGTGCGCAGCAGCTCCGCCACCCGGTCGCGCCGCTCCGCGCGTCCCGCCAGGCCGTGCAGCCAGATCGGCTCGCCGACGATGTCGCCCACGGTCATGCGCGGGTTCAGCGAGGCGTAGGGGTCCTGGAACACGATCTGCAGCTCGCGCCGCAGCGCCCGCATCGCCTTGGGCGGCAGCGCCGTCAGGTCGCAGCCGCGATACAGCACCTGGCCGGCGGTGGGCTCGATCAGCCGCAGCAGCAGCCGGCCCAGGGTCGACTTGCCGCAGCCGGATTCGCCGACCACGGCGAATGTCTCGCCCGGCCGGATCGCCAGCGACACGCCATCGACCGCATGCACCACCGGCGAGCCGCCGAACAGGCTGCGGCCGCCGCCGAAGCGCTTGACCAGGCCCTTGCCTTCGAGAAGGAGGCCCGCTTCGGGATGCCCGTTCATGCAGGGCCTCGTTGAGACGTCATCCCCTTACCGTCATTGCGAGGAGGCGAAGCCGACGAAGCAATCCAGGGGCCGATGCGAGCGGTCCTGGATTGCTTCGCTGCGCTCGCAATGACGATGGGGGGAGTTGCGAAGAATGCTCTCATCCCGCACCCCCTTCGTGCTGCTCCAGCGGGGCGAACCAGCAGGCGGCACGATGGTCCGGCCCGACCGGTTTCGCCGGCGGCGTCTCGGCGGCGCAGCGCGGCGCCGCGAAGGGGCAGCGCGGGGCGAAGCGGCAGCCCGGCGGCATGCGGTCGGGCGGCGGCACCGTGCCCGGGATGGTGGCCAGGCGCCCCTCGCGCCGGCCGAGCGACGGCACCGACCCCATCAGCCCGATGGTGTAGGGATGCTGCGGATCCTCGAAGATGGCCTCGACCGGACCGGATTCGACGATCCGGCCGGCATACATCACCGCGACATGGTCGGCGACCTCCGCCACCACGCCGAGATCATGGGTGATCAGGATCATGGCAGTGCCGGTCTCGTCCTGCAGCCGCCGGACCAGCGCCAGAATCTGCGCCTGGATGGTGACGTCCAGCGCCGTGGTCGGCTCGTCGGCGATCAGCAGCTGCGGGTCGTTGGCCAGCGCCATGGCGATCATGGCGCGCTGGCGCATGCCGCCCGACAGCTGGTGCGGATAGGCGTCGAGGCGCTTCTCCGGCGCCGGAATGCGCACCCGGCGCAGCATCTCCAGCGCCCGGTTGCGCGCCTCGGTCTTGCCCACCGCCTTGTGTCGGCGGACCCCTTCGGCGATCTGGTCGCCGATGGTGAAGGCCGGGTTCAGGCTGGTCATCGGCTCCTGGAAGATCATCGCCATGCGGCTGCCGCGCAGGTCGGCGCGCTCGCGGTCGGTCAGGCGGAACAGGTCGCGCCCCTCGAATCGGGCGCTGCCCGCGGTGATGCGCGCGACCGGCGGCAGCAGCCCCATCAGCCCCAGGGCCGTGATGCTCTTGCCGCAGCCGGATTCGCCGACGATGCACAGCGTCTCGCCGCGGGCGACGGAGAAGGAGACGCCCTCGACCAGGTTGCCGCCGATCGACAGCGACAGGGCGAAATCCCGCACCTCCAGCACCGTCTCGCGCGCCGGCTCCGGCGCGGTGGCCGGAGTGCGGACGGCGCGGGCGTCAGAGACCGAGGCCATCGGCCGCCTCCGCGCTTTCACCATGGCGGGTCATCCGCTCCTGCGCTGAATCCTGCGGCGCCGGCTCGCCATGCATCGCCGCCTCGAGATTGGCCTGCAGCGCCAGCAGATGGCGCCGCATCGCCGCCTCGGCTCCGGCGCCGTCGTGCCGGGCGATCGCGGCGACGATCTCGCCATGCTGGCTGGTGTAGGCGCGCAGCCGGATGCGGTTGCGCGCCGCCTCGCGCAGCCGCCGCCAGGAGGGCGACTGGCGGATCCGGTCGATGCAGTCGAACAGCGCCAGCAGCAGGCCGTTGCCGGCGGTCTCGGCGATGTGGCGGTGGAAGGCGCTGTCCCACAGCTCGTGGCCGTCGCTGTCCATGCTGGCCGCGGTCTTGCGCTCGATCCGGCGCAGCGCGGCGATGTCGTCGGGCGAGGCCTTCAGTGCGGCGAGGCGAGCCAGGGCCGGCTCGATCTGCAGCCGCGCCTCCATCACCTCCAGCGGATTGGTGCGGTCGGCCAGGGAGGCGATCAGATGCGGCTGCACCGCCGGCCTCTTGCCGGCGAAGGTGCCCTTGCCCTGGTGACGCCAGATCCGACCCTCGGCCTCCAGCACCTCCAGCGCCCGGCGCACGGCGCGGCGGCCGACGCCGATCCGCCCGGCCAGGTCGCGCTCGGTCGGCAGCTGCCATTCGGCGCGGTCGCCCTCGGCGTCCAGAAGGGCGCGCAGCCGCTCCAGCGCCACGCTGGAATTCGACACGCCTCGTGATGGGGATGAAACCACCTCAGCCATTGGTCTCCCAAAGGCTTCGTCCGCCGTTCCGGCTCCGAGCCATCAGCCAGTCCCTGTTGTGCGTGAGGACGCCCGGCCAGCCGATCCTGAGGACCGATCATGGCGCGCGACGCCGCTTCGTCTTGCCGAACAGCCAAGCGCAAAGGGAACCAATTTGCAAATGGTTTCCTGGGTGGTCGCGTCGATGCATTGTGTGGGGTCACGCGCTACACCCCAAAAATGTCATGCCCGGGCTTGACCCGGGCATCCAGAAGGTCTCGACGCTCTCTGGATTGCCGGGTCAAGCCCGGCAATGACAGTTGTGGGATGGGCGCCCTACGGCTGGTCCCGCTTCAGGTCCAGCCAGTCGCGCTCGGCCTCGGACAGGGTGACCGACAGGCCCTCGATGTTGCGGCGGCTCTCCTCGACCGAGCGCGGGCCGGAGAGGGCGAATGTGGCGAAGGGCTGCGACAGCACCCAGCTCATGGCGATCTGCACCGGGCTGGTGCCCTTGGCCTCGGCCAGGGCGATGGCGCGGCGACGGCGCTCGAAGTTGTCCTCCGCATGCCAGCAGCGCGCGATCTCGGGCTCCGCCTCCGCCCGGGACGGGTCGCCGCGCTCGGTGAAGAAGCCGCGGGCGGTCGAGGACCAGGCGAACAGCGCCGTGCCGCTCTCCTCCAGATAGCGCAGCCACTCCGGGTCGCGGGCGGAGACGCAGCCGCCCCAGACCGGCTCGACCATCCGGGCCAGGGCCAGGTTGTTGCTCAGCACCGTGAAGCCGGCCTTGCCGGTGCGGCGGGCGTAGTCGTTGGCCGCCCGGAATCGCTCCAGGCTCCAGTTCGAGCCGCCGAACACGCCGATCCGGCCCTCGCGGTGCAGCGCGTCGAGCACGTCGACGAACTCGCCGACCGGCACCTCGGGGTTGTCGCGGTGCAGGAAGTAGATGTCGGCGCGGTCGGTGTGCAGCGCCTCCAGGCTCTGCTCCAGCTGGCTTCGCGCCGCTTCCGGCGTGCAGTTCGGCGTGTGCGCGCCCTTGCAGATCAGGACGATCCGGTCGCGCACCCCGCGGCTGGCCAGGTAGTCGCCGAACAGCGTCTCGCAGCGGCCGCGCAGATAGATCCGGGCGGTGTCGAAGCAGTTGCCGCCGCGCTCGATATAGTCGTCGAACAGCGGCGCCGCCGTGGCCAGCTCCTCCTGGTTGTCGACGCCCATCACCATGCGGGCGACCGGCCTGGCCACGCCCGGGATCGTGCCGTAGATCATCGTTTTCCCTTCCGCTCGCGCCTCAAGCCGCCCGCCAGCAGGCCACGCCCTGCGGCGGCACCACCGGCCCGCCCAGCAGGTAGCGGCCGGCATCCTTTACCGGCGCGGCCCAATCGATATCGCCATAGTTGAAGGCGAAGGTCAGGCTGCCGCGGCGGCGCAGCCGCACCGCCTCCGGCAGTTCGGTCAGCGTCAGCCCGACGCTGCCCAGAAGGTCGGCCATGACGCCGCGCAGCAGCGCCGCGTCCGGCCAGCCGGCCAAGTAGAAGCGGTTGCCGTCGCCGACCAGGGCCGGGGCGCCGTCGGCGAAGCTGGCCTGGGCCGGCAGATCGGTCTCCAGCCATTCGCGCCAGCGCCGGACGGATCCCGACAGGCCGGGGCCTTCGACCGGCTCGGCCAGGTTCGGGCGCAGCGACGCCACCTGGGTCACCTTCAGCGGCAGCAGCTCCTGCAGCAGGCCGGGCGGCAGCTCGTCCGGGATGCTGAGGTCGCGGGTCTTGGACCCGGTGCGCGGGCCGAACAGGATGATCGCGTCGGTGGCGGCGAAGGCCTGCACCGCCGCCTCCGAGACATGCGCCAGGCACGGCACCACCACCGCCTTGTAGCCGGTCAGCGGCGCGCCGGGGCGGACGATGTCGACATCGAGGCCCAGGCGGCGGATCGCCTCGTACCAGCGGAACGCCAGGTCGGTGTAGCGGAAGTCGCGGCCCTGCGGCTGGATCCGGGTGATCCAGGAGGTCTCGTAGTCGAAGACCATGGCCACCGGGGCGGGGGCGGAGGCGGGCAGGGCGCCGATCCGGGCCAGCTCCTGCCCCACCTGCGTCGCCTCCTGGCCGCCCGGGGACAGCTTGCGGTCCGGCCGGTTCAGCCCGGCATGCATCTGCTCCTGCGCGAAGGGGCATTGCCGCCAGCGGAAATAGCTGACCACCTCGGCGCCATGGGCCAGCGCCTCCCAGGTCCACAGCCGGACCATGCCCGGCTTCGGCACCGGGTTCCAGGCGGCCCAGTTCACCGGGCCCGGCTGCTGCTCCATCACCCACCAGCGGCCGCGGCCGACGGCGCGGTACAGGTCGTGGTTGAACGGCGCCAGGTCGGGATGCGAGGTGCGGGCCCAGCGCGCCCGCTCGTCATCGGTCTCCGCAATCTTCTCCAGCGTGCCCAGCGGATAGCTGTCCCAGGACGCGATGTCGAGGTCCTCGCCCAGCGGCCAGTGGTCGAACTCCTGGAAGAAGCCCATGAAGTTGTGGGTGACGAAGCGGCCCGGCGAATGCTTGCGGATGATTTCGACCTGCATCCGGTTGTAGGCGGCGACCTGGTCCGAGGCGAAGCGCCAATAGTCCAGCCGCGCCGCCGGGTTGGTCTCGGTCACCGCGTTGACCGGGGCCTCGATCTCGTCGAAGCCGCCCACCTCCATCGACCAGAAGACGTTGCCCCAGGCCTGGTTCAGCGCCTCGGGCGTCTGGTAGCGGTGGCGCAGCCAGGTGCGGAAGGCGGCGACATCCTCCCGCCCGTAGGACAGCACGGTGTCGTGGCAGCCGAACTCGTTGTCGGTCTGCCAGCCGGCGACGGCGTCGTGGCTGCCGTAGCGCCGCGCCACCTCCTCGGTGATGCGGGCGCTCTCGCGCAGCCAGGTGCGGCTGGAGAAGCTGGTGTGCCGGCGCGAGCCGAAGCCGCGGGTGCCGCCGTATTCGTTCACCGGCAGGATGTCGGGGTGGCGGTCGACCAGCCATTTCGGCGGCGTCGCCGTCGGCGTGCACATCACCACCTTCAGCCCGGCGGCGCCCAGCGTGTCGATGGCGCGGTCCAGCCACGCCCAGTCGAAGCGCCCCGGCTCCGGCTCGATCCGCGACCAGGCGAATTCGGCGATGCGGACGAAGGTGATGCCGACCTCGCGCATCCGGCGGGCGTCGTCCTCCCACCACTCTTCGGGCCAATGTTCCGGGTAATAGCAGACGCCGAGCATGCGACAGCCTCGTCAGGGGCAGGGTGTGGTCAGGGGAAGGCTACTTCACGGCGCCGGCGGTGATGCCGGCGACGAAATAGCGCTGCAGGAAGATGAAGACGACGATCATCGGCAGGGTCAGCAGCATCGCCCCGACCATCAGCGCGCCCCAGGGCACGACGTTGAGGCCGATCAGGCTGCCCAGCGCCACCGGTGCGGTGCGGGCCCCCGCCTGGGTCGCGACCAGCAGCGGCCACAGATAGTTGTTCCAGGAGGCGAGGAACAGGATGATCGCCAGCGCCGCCATGCTGGGCCGCACCAGCGGCAGGGCGATGGTGAAGAAGATCCGGCCTTCGCGCGCGCCGTCGATGCGGGCGGCGTCCAGCAGCTCCTGCGGCAGCGACAGAAAGGTCTGGCGCATGAACAGCACGCCGATCGAGTTGAACAGCGGCGGCACGATCACCGCGATCCAGGTGTTCGACAGGCCCAGGTCGCGCGCCACCAGCACATATTGCGGAATGATCACCACGGCATAGGGCACGGTCAGCGTCGCCACCAAGAGGCTGAAGGCCGCCTGTTTGCCGACGAACTGGAAGCGGGCGAAGGCGTAGCCGGCCATGCTGGTCAGCAGCAGCGAGGCCACGGCCGAGAAGGTGGCGATGCCGATCGAGTTCAGCATCGCCCGGCCGAACTTCGCCGTATCGTCGAGGAAAGCCCAGTTCTCCAGCAGGTTGCCGCCCGGCGTCAGCGGCAGCTCCGGCGAGAAGATGGCGTAGTCCGGCAGGGTGGCGAACACCGCCATCAGGTAGAGCGGCGCCAGCCACAGCAGCGCCACGGGCGCCATGCCCCCGGTGAGGAGCAGGGTGCCCCAGCGCCGGCGCGAGTCCATGGAGCGGAGCATCGCCATCCTCCTCAGGCCTTCCGGCCGCGGGTGAGCATGAGGTTGAGCGCCGCCATCATCGCCGCCATGGCGGCGATGGTGTAGGCGATCGCCGCGGCGTAGCCGAAGTTCAGGCTGACGAAGCCCTGCTTGTAGAGATAGGTGCCGAGCGTCTCGGTGGCGCCGCCGGGCCCGCCGCGCTCGGTGATCAGCCAGGGTTCGGTGAACAGCTGCATGGTGCCGATGATCGACAGCACCAGGCAGAAGATCAGGATCGGCTTCAGCAGCGGCAGGGTGATGCGGAAGAAGCGGTCGGCCGGCGACGCGCCGTCGATCGCCGCCGCCTCGTACAGGTCGCGCGGGATCGACTGCAGTCCGGCCAGCAGGATGATGGCGTTGTAGCCGGTCCAGCGCCAGGTCACCGCCACCATGATCGTGGCCATCGCCGCGTTCGGGTCGTGCAGCCAGTCGATCGGCGCCAGGCCCAAGGCGGCGAGGCCGTGGTTGACGGCGCCGAACTGGCCGTTGAACAGCAGCCGGAACACCACCGAATAGGCGACGTCGCTGACCACGACCGGGGCGAAGAAGGCGAAGCGGTAGATCGGCCGCAGCCTGAGGAGCGGCGAGTTCAGGGCCACGGCCAGCAGCGTGGCCAGGGTCAGCATCACCGGCACCTGGATCACCAGGATGGTCAGCGTGTTCTTCAGCGCCTCCTGGAAGGCGCGGTCGACCAGGAGGCGCCGCCAGTTGATGCCGATGTTCCAGGCCCAGGGATTGACCCGCGTATTCTGCAGCGACAGCAGCGCCGAATCGATGATCGGCCAGCACCAGAACACGGCGAAGACGAGAAGATAGGGCAGCAGGAACCAGTACGGCGCCAAGGCGTGCCGCCGGCGCCGCCACCCGCCGCTGGCCTCCGACAGGGCGGCGGCTGGGGCCCCGCGTGTCTGCGGGGCCTGGAGGCCGGCTCGGGTGGCGGTTCCCATCACGCGGCCCCCGTCACTCGGCGCCCCATTACTCAGCGACCGGCAGGCCGGTGGCGGCGGCGATCTGCTCGGCCGCCTCGTCCAGGGTCTCCTTGGCCGATTTGCCGTTGCCCTTCAGATAGGCCAGCAGGATGCCGTCGGCGATGTTGTCGGCCTCGGCGAAGTACTGGGTGCCGCGCGCCGGCTTGATCTGCTGCAGGGTGGACAGCACCACCTCCCAGACCTTCTGGCCGCCCCAGTAGGGCAGCGGCTGCTGGACAAAGGGATCCTGGATCGCTTCCGGCAGCGTCGGCACCAGGCCCGAGGCCTTGAGCTGGGTGATCTGGCTGTCGGGTCGGCCGAGCGCGAAGTTGATGAAGGCGAGGGCCGCCTGCGGATTCTTCGACGAGGCCGGGATGGCCAGCGAGGAGCCGCCGATATTGGCGGCGCGATTGCCGCCGGATTCGAAGGCCGGCAGCTGGAAGACGCCCCATTTGCCGTTCAGCTCCGGCGCGTTGCCGCGGATCGAGCCCTCGTACCAGGCGCCGAAGACCGAGCTGGCCAACCGGTTGGCCTTGATCGCCTGCAGGCTGCCGTCCCAGTCGCCCTCCATGAACAGGCCGGCATCGGTGATCTTCTTCACCGTCTCCAGCGCCTGGACGCAGCCGGGCTGGTTGACCGTGATGTTTTCGCCGCTGTCGTCGAAGAAGGCGCAGCCGGCCTGGTTCGCCAGGATGCGGAACCAGGCCGTGTTGGTCGCGCCGCTGTTGGTGGAGACGAACTTCACGTCGGGGCCGGCCTTGGCCAGCACCGCCTTGCCGGCGGCGATGAAGTCGTCCCAGGTCTGGATCTTGGCCGGGTCGACGCCGGCGGCCTCGTACATGTCGCGGCGGTAGAACACCACGGCCGGGCCGGAATCCCAGGGCATGGCGTAGATCTTGTCGCCGACGGTCAGCTCCGCCAGCTTGAATTTCGGGAACTTGGCGAGGAGGTCTGCCTCCTTCGGGTCCAGCGACTTCAGATCCAGGAAGCAGTCGGGGAAGCGGGCCCAGAACACCTCGGATTCGTGGTTCTCGACCGAGTAGACATCCGGCATGTTGATGCCGCCGGCCGAACAGCCGGCGAGGCCGCGGTCGTAGACCGGCTGGTTGCCCAGGTCCTCGACCGTCACCTTGATGTTCGGATAGGCCTTGTTGAATTCGGGGACCACGGCCTTCAGGGCCGTCGCCGCCACGTTCCAGCTCCAGACCGTGATCTCGCCCTTCAGGTCCGACTGCGCCATCGCGGGCGCCGTCAGGGCTAAGACGGCCGCGCCGGCCAAACCGGACATCATTCCGGCGATCCTGCCGAGTCTGCTCATAGGGTCCTCCCTCGTGTTGGCCTCGTGTCTGGGTCCGACGGACGGGTCCAGCCTGCCACAGGCGGGACCCGCTTCGCGGAGCTTATCGTCGCCTTGCGCGGGGAGTATGAATCCGATGGTTTCCGCATGTCGTCCCGTCCAGGGACGAATTTTTCCGGGATCCTAAGGTTGACGATGAGCCGAGCCTCGACTGCACGCATACCGAGACTGCCGGGCCTGTCCGAGCGCATCGTCAGCGCCGATGCGCGGCGCGAGGTGCTGGTGATGCGGCGGGCGCATCAGCACAGCCAGATCGAGCTGAACTTCATGCTGGAAGGCGCCACGACCTATCTGTTCAACGGCCGGCGCGTGACCATGGGGGCCGGCGACTTCGTGTTCTTCTGGGGCGCCATCCCGCATCAGACGATCGAGGTGTCGAGCCCGGCCAGCTTCGTCTGCCTCTATCTGCCGATCGAGATGTTCCTCAGCGCCGCGCTGGGGTCGCGGCTGAAGAGTGCGGTGCTGGGCGGCGGCATGATCGGCGACCGGGCGCCGCTGCCCTTCGACGCCGCCCAGTTCGAGCACTGGCATGCCGAGCTGAACCGCGGCGACGAGCGGATCACCGCCCTGGTGCGGCAGGAGATCGAGCAGCGGCTGCGGCGCACCGACCTGTGCGGCTGGGAGGTGCTGAGCGACACCGGCGACGGCGCCGCCGCCTCCGAGGGCCGGCACGCCAAGGTCTGGGCCATGGCCGGCTTCATCGCCGCGCATGCGACCGAGCCGATCTCGGTCTCCGACGTGGCCGCCTCGGTCTGCCTGCATCCGAACTACGCGATGGCGATCTTCCGCGAGGCGCTGGGCCTGAGCATCGGCGGCTACCTGACGCGCCAGCGCCTCTATGTGGCGCAGGCGCTGCTGCTGTCGACCGACACCGACATCGTCACGGTCGCCTTCGAATCCGGCTTCGGCTCGGTGTCGCGCTTCTACGAGGCCTTCAGCCGCCACTTCGCCATGCCGCCGCGGCAGTTCCGGATTCTCTACCGTGGGGGTGGGTGAGGGAGGTGCTTGCTCGGTCCCCTTTCATCGTCATGGCGAGCCCCGCAGGGGCGTGGCCATCCAGAATGGTCGGGCCTGCTCCGGCTGCGGGACTGGATGGCCACGCTTCGCTCGCCATGACGGACTATTCTACTTACAGCCCGTCCTTGAGGCTCCAATGCTGCCCCCAGCGCGGATCGGCCTCGTCGCGGATGTCCTGGAAGCGGATGTCGGCCGACAGGCGCATGGTCCCGTCCGGGTCGTCGTTGCGGGTCGCGGCGTGGATCATGTAGGGGCTGTGCAGCACCACGTCGCCGGCGGCGTAGTCCGCGGCCAGCCAACGGGTGCCGAAGCGCTCCGCCATCGCCGGCAGGTCCTTCGAGATCCAGCCGGTCTCGGTCATGTTGCGGTTGTAGGCGCTGATCCGCTCCTCCGGCGACAGCCCGGCGTTCTTCCGGCTGAACTCCGCCTCCATCTCGCGGCCGAGGCTGTGCGACCCTTCGAGATAGAGCAGGCCCCCCATCCGCGCCGGCACGTCGCCGATCGGGATCCAGGCGGTGACCAGCCGGTCGGTGCCGGCGCGCAGATAGATCAGGTCGTAATGCGCGCCGGTCGAGGCCGGGTCGCCGGGCCGGGTGAAGCGCAGGATCTTGCGCCGGTGCAGCATGCTCATGCCGCCGATCAGCCGGTCGACGAAGCGCCACAGCTCCGGCATCAGGCAGAAGGATTCGAAGGCCGAGGACCGAACCAGCTCCATCAGCCGGCCGCGGGCTGCGGCATCGGGCGGGCGGTCGGACGCCTTGCCTTCGACCGGTTCGGAGCCCTCGGCCAGCAGGCCGAACTCGGCGAATTGCGCGAAGACGTGGCGGCGGAATTCCAGCACCGCCGTCCGCGGCAGCAGCGAGCGCAGCCAGAGGTAGCCCTCGGCGTCGTAGCGCGAGCGCAGCGCCGCGATGTCCTCCGCCGGGTCGCTCGGCCTCAACCAGCCCAGCCGCGCCGGGCTGCAGTCCAGCGCATAGCCGTTCGACGACAGAGCGGACGGCAGAACGGCCGGCCCCATATCCTCCTCCCATGACTGCGCGCTCGATGGCGCTTGGTGCCATCATGCACCGCGCAGCCCGGAAAGTCCTCGCGTCCCGGTGGCCTTCTCTCCGGAATCCTCAGCTCGGGCCGGTGCGGCACGAGGATGTGGTGTGTGCAAATAAAACCTTTTAATATCAAATAGTTAAATTCGGTGCGCCACACTTCTTAGCCGAGGCTTAGAGAGATATGTCCGGGTTCCAGATGAAGCTGTCGGTGCAACGTTGCCGGCGTCCCGGAACAGGGCGCGGCCGCTGATGGACCGCGCCTCGAAGGCCGCGCTGGCCAGCGTCTTCGTCGGGGCGCTGGTGCTCGGGCTCAAATTCTCGGCCTATTGGGTGACTGGCTCGGTCGCGCTCTATTCCGACGCGCTCGAGAGCATCATCAACGTGGTCGCCGCCGGCGCGGCCTTCATCGCGCTGTGGATCTCGGCCCGGCCGGCCGACGCCAACCACCCCTACGGGCACACCAAGGCCGAGTACTTCTCGGCGGTGTTCGAGGGGCTGCTGGTGGTGCTGGCCGCCCTGTCGATCCTGCGCGAGGCCTGGTCCGGCCTGCTCGACCCCCGCCCGATCGACGCGCCGGCGCTGGGCCTGGCGATCAACGGGGCGGCATCGGCCGTCAACGGCGTCTGGGGCTGGGCTCTGCTGCGCTGGGGGCGGAGCCTGCGCGCCCCGGCGCTGGCGGCGGACGGCCGGCACGTCCTGACCGACGTCTACACCTCCGGCGGGGTGCTGATCGGCGTCGGCCTGGTGGCCCTGACCGGCTGGCTGATCCTCGACCCCATCCTCGCCGCGCTGGTGGCGGTCAACATCCTCCGGTCCGGCTACGTCATGGTCCGGGATTCGGTCGCCGGGCTGATGGACGAGGCGGTGCCGCCGGAGACCCTGGCGCGCATTCGAGAGGCGATCGCGCGCACCGGCAGCGGCGCGCTCGAGGCGCATGACGTGCGCACGCGGCACGCCGGGCGGCTGACCTTCATCGACTTCCACCTGGTCGTGCCGGGGGCGATGACCGTCTCCCAATCGCACGACATCTGCGACCGGATCGAGGCGACGCTGCGCCGGGACATCGGCCCCGGCACCGTCATCAGCATCCATGTCGAGCCGGAGGAGAAGGCCAAGCACGGCAGCACGGCGATCGCCCGGAATCGGCCGCGCCGCCCGATGCCGGTGGAGGCGCATGCGGCGGGCGAGCCGGCCGCGCCGCCCCGGCGCTGGAGGCTCAGCCGCCGGCGGCGGTGACCAGCACCTCGACCGTGCCGACGCCGTCGAACTCGGCCTGCGCCCGCTGGCCGGGCACGACCTTGTGCACGCCGGTGGTCATGCCGGTCAGCACCCAGCTTCCGGCCGGCAGCGCCCGGCCGCGGCGGCCGAGATGCTCGGCCAGAAAGGCGAGGGAGGCGATCGGTCCGCCGCCGGCGACCCGCGCGGCGCTGCCCTCGCCGACCACCCCGCCGTCGACCCGCGTCCGCACCGTCCAGTCGGAGAGCGGGCGGCTGTCCCAATCCGTGATCGCCGGGCCGATCACCAGACCGGCATTGTTGCCGAAATCGCTGGCCACGGCGCCGGGGCCGAGGTCGTTCAGCGTCGCCAGCGGGCTGCCGGCGATCTCGATCCCGGCATGGATCGACTCCACGAAAGGCCGTACCTCTTCGATGGCCCGCGGCCGGGCCTCGGCCGGGATGTCGCGGCCGATCCGCAGCACGAACTCGGCCTCGACCGCGCCGAAGCCGCCCGGGATCACCGGCGTCTCCACCGGGCCGCCGCGCGCGTCGCGCAGGTTGCGGGCGAAGACCGGCCCGGCCAGGCGCGGCGCGTCGTAGCGCGGCCGCCAGGTGTCGGCGATGCCGGCCACCTTCCAGCCGACCAGCGCATCGGTCCACAGGCCGATCGCCTCCTCCTGCACCGCATAGGCGGTCGGAAGGTCCGGCGGCAGCGTGCCGGGATAGTCCGACAGGGCGCGGCCGGCGCGGCGCGCTTCGGTGAAGGCGATAGCCAGGTCGCGGCTCGAACTCATGGAAGGCTCCGTCAGCTGATCTGCATTCTTGTGTATGGTAGTATGGGCTGTTATGCAAGGCGGCAACGGAAGGCAGGACCCGCGTGAAGATCGACCCCGGCCAGAGCTTCGAATCCGTCGCCCGCCGGCTGGAGCGCGAGCTGCGCCGCGCCATCGTGGCGCTGGAGCTGCCGCCCGGCGCCCGGCTGTCGGAGCAGGAGATCGCGCAGCGCCACGGCGTGTCGCGCCAGCCGGTGCGCGAGGCGCTGATCGCGCTGGCCAAGACCCGGCTGGTCGAGGTGCTGCCGCAGCGGGGCACGGTGGTGGTCAAGCTCTCGGTGCGGCGGATGGCGGAGGCGCGCTTCGTCCGCGAGGCGGTCGAGGTGGCGCTGGTGCGGCGCGCCTGCGAGGGCTTCGACCGGTCGAGCCGCGAGCGCATCGACGACCTGCTCGACGCCCAGGAGAAGGCGGCGTCCCGCGGCAACCACGGCGACTTCCAGCGCACCGACGAGCTGTTCCACATCGCCATCGCCGAGGGCGCCGGCTGCGGCCTGGCCTGGATGGCGGTCGAGGACATCAAGGCGCATATGGACCGGATCTGCACCCTGACTCTGCCGGGCCCGGAGGCGATGCTGCCGCTGATCGAGCAGCACCGCGCCATCATGGCCGCGATCGACGCCCGCGACCCCGACGCGGCCGAGCAGGCGATGCGCCATCATCTGACCGAGATCCTGCGCGCGCTGCCGCGGATCGAGGCCGAGCATCCCGAATTGTTCGACGAGCCCGCCCCGGGCCGCAGCCGATAGATCGAAGAGGACAGGCATGACCGCGACCGACGCCCCGACCACCCGCCAGGCGGTGCATTACGAGCAGGCCGAGATGCTGGACGGCGAGGATCTGCGCCGGCATTTCCTGATCGAGCAACTGATGGTCCCGGGCCGGCTCTCCGCCACCTACACCCATTACGACCGGATGCTGGTGATGGGCGCGGTGCCGACCGACAAGCCGCTGGTGGTCGGCGAGGATCTGGCCAAGCTGGTCGGCAGCGCCACGCTGCTGGAGCGGCGCGAGCTCGGCCTGATCAATGTCGGCGGGCCGGGCCGGGTGACCGCGGACAAGACCGTGTTCGAGGTCGGGCCGCAGGACGCGCTCTATCTCGGCAAGGGCATCGCCTCGGTCGCCTTCGCCAGCGACGATCCGGCCAATCCGGCGAAGTTCTACATCAACTCGACCCCGGCCCATGCCGGGCTGCCGTCGCGGGTGGTCGCCCGCGACCAGGCGATCGCGAAGGAGCTCGGCGCGCCCGAGACCAGCAACCGCCGCACGCTGCACCAGTACCTGCATCCGGAGGTGCTGCCGACCTGCCAGCTGCTGATGGGGCTGACCCGGCTGCACACCGGCAGCGTCTGGAACACCATGCCGGCGCACACCCACGACCGGCGCATGGAGGCGTATTTCTACTTCGAGCTGCCGGCCGACGCCGTGGTGATGCATTTCATGGGCCGGCCCTCGGCCACCCGCCACCTCGTCGTCCGCAACGAGCAGGCGGTGCTGTCGCCGCCCTGGTCGATCCATTGCGGCGCCGGCACCGCGTCCTACGCCTTCATCTGGAGCATGGCCGGCGACAACCAGGCCTTCACCGACATGGATTTCGTCGCCATGGGGGACCTGCTGTGACCGATCTGTTCGATCTCACCGGCAAGGTCGCGCTGGTCACCGGCGCGCGCACCGGCCTCGGCCGCGGCATCGCCGTGGCCTTGGCGGAGGCCGGGGCGGACATCGCCGGGCTCGGCTCTCGCCCGATGCCGGAGACGGCGGCGGCGATCGCCGCCACCGGCCGCCGCTTCGTCGAGGTGGTGCGCGATCTCGAGGACTCCTCCGGGCTCGACGCCGTGGTGGCCGACATCGTCGCCCGGCTGGGACGGATCGACATCCTGGTCAACAACGCCGGCATCATCCGCCGCGCCGACCTGCTGGAGTTCAGCGAGGCGGACTGGGACGCGGTGATGGCGGTGAACCTGAAGAGCGTCTTCTTCCTCAGCCAGGCGGTGGCCCGCCACATGGCGGGGCAGGGCATCCAGGGGCGGATCATCCATGTCGCCTCGGTGCTGTCCTTCCAGGGCGGCATCCGTGTGCCGTCCTACACCGCGGCCAAGCACGGCATCGCCGGGCTGACCCGGGCCATGGCGAACGAGCTGGCGCCGAAGGGCATCACCGTCAACGCCATCGCCCCCGGCTATATGGAGACCGACAACACCGAGGCGCTGCGCGCCGACCCGGTGCGCACCCGGCAGATCCTCGATCGCATTCCCGCCGGCCGCTGGGGCGTGCCGCAGGATCTCGCGACGGCGGCGCTGTTCCTGGCCTCACCGCACAGCGGCTACGTCACCGGCGCGCTGCTGCCGGTCGATGGCGGCTGGCTGGCGCGGTGAAATCTTCCTATTGGATTTGTGCCGGCCAATTGGCATAATAAGTTATTCAATCGATTGAGATTGGAACTATATTTCTGTTCGTTTATCGTCGCCGATGCCGGTTCCGAGCCCTCCTGTTGATGGCGCGGAACCGGCATCCCGCTTTGGGCGCATTGTCGATCCATACTCAGGAGCATTTCAGATGGAATCTTATCTCGCCACGATCATGGGCTGGGCCCCGAATTTCGCGCCGCGCGGCTGGGCCTTCTGCCAGGGGCAGATCCTGTCGATCTCGCAGAACACCGCGCTGTTCAGCCTGCTCGGCACCACCTATGGCGGCAACGGTCAGACCACCTTCGCCCTGCCCAATCTGGCCAGCCGCGTGCCGATCGGCGTCGGCCAGGGGCCGGGGCTGAGCTCCTACGTTCTCGGACAGATGAGCGGCTCCGAGAACGTCACCCTGACCACGAACAACCTGCCGGC
The DNA here is from genome assembly GCF_000423185.1 of Inquilinus limosus DSM 16000. Lineage (GTDB taxonomy): Bacteria > Pseudomonadota > Alphaproteobacteria > DSM-16000 > Inquilinaceae > Inquilinus > Inquilinus limosus. The sequence goes on from NZ_AUHM01000031.1 coordinate 63,796, forward strand.
GCATGTCCATGACGGGTCGCCCTTGGCCGCGGTCCAGACCGTGGCGACCGGCACGGGCAGCACCGTCCAGACCGCGGCAACCGAAACCTCGATCCTGGGCGCGCCGAACTTCACCGACCCCAGCACCGGCGGGTCCGTCGACGTCAACACCTTCGCCAACAACACCGCCACGCCTGTGGTTGCCCTGAAGCTCTCGGTCAGCGGTTCCACCGGCATGACCGGCGGCAGCCAACCGACCCCGATCCTGCCGCCCTATCTGGCGATCAACTGGATCATCGCGATAGAAGGCATCTACCCGCCGCGGGACTGAGATGGACCGATGCTCGCCGAGCTCAGCTTCGACGATTTCAAGGACCATCGCGGCAAGACCTTCGTGGTCGAGGGGCCGGGCGGGCGGGTGGAGGCGACGCTGATGGCCGTCCGCCTCTCGCCCTATGGATCGCCCGGCCTGCTGCGGCGCCATCCCTTCGCGATCCTGTTCACGGCGCCGGCGTCGCCGGATCTCGGTTCGCAGGTCTACAACATCCGGCACCCGTCCAAGGGGTTGATGGAGGGCGTCTTCATCAACCCCGTGGTGCCGGCGGCGGTGGACGCGGCGAAGGCGCAGGGGCTGCGCTTCTACGAGGCCGTGTTCAGCTGAGGCGCGGGGCGTCGGGGGGCCGGCCCGGTCACGCCGCCTCCCGCGCCGCGGCGGCGTCGAGATGGATCTCCGGGTGCCGGCAGCGGTGCAGGATGGTGGCCGGCCAGTCCGGTTCGAAGTCGCGGCTCTCCAGCAGCCGCCGCACCGCCTGGCGCTTGTGCCCGCCATGGATGATCAGCAGCGCCGCCCGCGACAGGCCGGCGATGGTGCCGAGGCCCACGGTCACGCCCCGGCGCGGCACCTCGGCGATATCGGCGAAGCCCGGGAAGGTCGCCATGTTGTCGCGCCGCGTCTGCTCCGCCAGTTCGACGATGCTCGTCCCGCCCTCGGCCGGGCTGCCCGGCGGGTTGAAGGCGACGTGGCCGTCGCCGGCGCCGCTGGCCAGGAGGAACAGGTCGACCCCGCCGGCCTCGCGGATCCGCCGGTCATAGGCCTCGGGCCGCGCCGGGTCGGGGAACCAGACGGCGGTGTCCGGCATCCGGCGCGGCGTCGGCAGCTTCGCGTTCAGCACCGCCCGGATCTCCTGCTCGGCGAAACGGCGGCAGCTGTAATGCGCCCGCGGATCGCACAACGCCGGCCCGTCGGGGCCCTCGGCCAGGTACTCGTCCATCATCACCAGCACCAGCCGCGACAGGTCGAACCGCGTCATCCCGGCCAAGGCGCCGAGCGCCGTGTAGACCGGCTTGGCCGACCGGCCGGCGGGGCAGCCCAGCAGGTAAGGCCGGCTCTCCTCCGCCGCCCGCTCGATCCCGCCCAGGATGCGCTGGGCGACGGCGTGGCCCAGCGCCTCCGGCGTCGGATGGACGGTGACCGGGATGGCGATGGTGGCGCGCATGGCAGGTCCTGGCGGTCGCCCGGGCGGGGAAGTGTGAAGGCCGCCGCCCGGCGGCGCAACCGCAGCCGCTCATTCAGCATTGCGGGCGCTGAATGCGATCTGATCTTTCCGTTGGAACGCTGAAATCCGCGGGTCTAGGACTGGACCAGATCCCGACAGCAAGAGGCGCGCCATGGAATACCGTCTGCTCGGCCGGTCCGGCCTCAAGGTCTCCACCATCACCCTCGGCACGATGACCATGGGCGGCAAGGGCAATTTCGCCAAGGTCGGCAATGCCGGCGTCGACGAGGCGCGGCGACAGATCGACCTGTGCCTCGACGCCGGCGTCAACCTGATCGACACCGCCGACGTCTACTCCACCGGCGCGTCGGAGGAGATCATCGGCGAGGTGCTGGGCGGCAGGCGCAAGGGCGGCGTGCTGATCGCCACCAAGGCCCGCTTCCCGATGGGCGACGGGCCGAACGACCGCGGCCTGTCGCGCCACCACCTGATCGAGGCCTGCGAGGCCAGCCTGCGGCGGCTCAAGACCGACGTGATCGACCTGTACCAGGTCCATCAATGGGACGGGCAGACGCCGTTGGAGGAGACGATCGACGCGCTCGACACCCTCGTGCGTCAGGGCAAGGTCCGCTACATCGGCGCCTCGAATTACTCGGGCTGGCACCTGATGAAGGCGCTTTCGGTCAGCGACCGCACGCACCGCCAGCGCTTCGTCAGCCAGCAGATCCACTACACGCTGGAGGCGCGCGAGGCGGAGTACGAGCTGGTGCCGGTCTCGATCGACCAGGGCCTCGGCATCCTGGTGTGGAGCCCGCTGGCCGGCGGCCTCCTCTCCGGCAAGCACCGGCGCGGCGTGACGCCGGAGGGCACGCGCCAGCTCGCCGGCTGGGACGAGCCGCCGATCCGCGACGAGGACCGGCTCTGGGCCATCGTCGACGCGCTGGTCGGGATCGCCGAGGCGCGCGGCGTCTCCGGCGCCCAGGTGGCGCTGGCCTGGCTGCTCGGCCGGCCGGCGGTGGCGTCGGTGATCATCGGCGGCCGCACCGAGGCTCAGCTCAAGGACAATCTCGCCGCCGCGGATCTGGTGCTGACGGCGGAGGAGCGGGCGCAGCTCGACCAGGTCAGCGCGCCGCCGGTGCTGTATCCCTATTGGCACCAGCTGCGCACAGCCAAGGACCGGCTCGGCCCCGCCGACCTGTCGCTGCTGGGGCCGCATCTTTGAGGTCATCGCGTAGGTTGGGTTCGCCACAGGCGAACCCAACAATGAGGGCGGAATGTTGGGTTCGCGTGCCGCGAACCCAACCTACATTTGATGAACGCTCGGTCAGGCCATCGCCGGCCGCGCCGCCGTCCCGCGCTCCCGCAGCCAGCGCTGGCCGAGGAGGGCGACCGCCAGCGCCGTCGCCCCGCCCGCGACCGAGACCCAGAACCCCGATGCCGCACCGAGCTCGTCGATCACCCGGCCGGAGATCGAGGAGCCCACGGCCATGCCGATGCCGACCCCGGTCATCGCCCAGGTGATTCCTTCGGTCAGCTGCGACGGCGGCGCCAGCCGCTCGATCAGCCCCATGGCGGTGATGATGGTGGGCGACACGGCGGCGCCGGCCAGGAACAGCACCAGCGCCAGGGCCGGGATGCTGTCGACGACCAGCAGCGGCAGGGTGGTCAGCGCCGCCAGGCCGATCGCCAGCAGGAACTGGGCGCTCAGCGAGATCCGCGGCCTGATCGCCCCGAACACCAGCCCGACGATCAGCGACCCCAGCGCATAGGCGGCCAGGACCAGGCTGGCGGCGGCGGTGTGGCCATGCGCCTCGGCGAAGGCGACGGCGGTGACTTCGGCGGTGCCGAAGATGGCGCCGACCGCGACCATGGTCAGCCCGATCACCCGGATCGATCCCAGCCGGATGACGGAGCGGCCGCGGCCGGCCTCGGCCGCATGCACCGGCGGCTCGGTCGCCTTCAGCCGGCTGAACAGCGCCACGCCGACCGCCAGCAGCAGGGTCGCCGCCAGCGGGCCGGCCTCCGGGAAGACGGTGACGCTCAGCCCGATTGCGAGGATCGGCCCGGTCATGAAGATCATCTCATCGACCACGGATTCGAAGGCGAAGGCGGTGCGCAGCTGCGGCGTGTCGCGGTACAGCTCGGTCCAGCGCGCCCGCACCAGCGCCGTCATGCTCGGCATGGCGCCGGCGCCGACGGCGAACAGGTACAGGGTCCAGTCCGGCGCGCCGAGGCGGGTGGCCAGCATCAGCCCGGCCAGCGCCGCCACGGTCACGACCGTGGCGGGGATCGCCACCCGGCCCTGGCCGTGCCGGTCGACCAGCCGCGAGATCTGCGGCGCGATCAGGGCGTTCGACAGGGCGAAGGTGGCGGAGACGGCGCCGGCCAGCGCGTATTCGCCGCGCGCCTGCGACAACATGGTGACGATGCCCAGCGTCACCATCGCCAGCGGCAGCCGGGCGATGAAGCCGGCGGCCGAGAAGGCCTTGGCGCCGGGGGCCCGGAAGATCTCGGCATAGGGGTTGGGCATGGCGGACTCCGCTGGTGACAGCAGTACTGGCATACGCGACGTATGTGAACCAGATAATTGCATACGAGACGTATGTCAATTAGCATACGGCGAGTATGTGAAAGGAGGGGCATTGGCCCGCAGACCCCGCAGCGAAATGATCGCCGAGACCCGCGCCAAGCTGCTGCGCGCGGCCCGGCACGCCTTCGGCACCAAGGGCTATGCGGAAGCCTCGATGGACGACTTCACCGCCGAGGCCGGCCTGACGCGCGGCGCCCTTTACCACCATTTCGGCGACAAGAAGGGATTGCTGCAGGCCGTGGTGGCCGAGATCGACGCCGAGATGGGCGCGCGGCTGCAGCAGGTCTCGCGTCGCGCCGCCGATCCCTGGCAGGGCTTCGTCGCCGAATGCACCGCCTATCTCGAAATGGCGCTGGAGCCTGAGATCCAGCGCATCCTGATGCGCGACGGCCCTTCGGTGCTGGGCGATCCCTCGACCTGGCCCAACCAGGGCGAATGCATCCGCTCGATGACCGGGACGCTGCAGCAGCTGGCGACGGACGGCGTGATCGTGCCGGTTCCGGCGGAGGCGACGGCGCGCCTGCTGAACGGCGCCATGCTGCAGGCCGCGCTGTGGATCGCCAACGCTCCCGATCCGGAGGCGGCGGCGAGGGCGGCGGTCGAAGCGCTGGACACCCTGCTGCACGGGCTGCTGCGGAAGAAAGGCCGTGCGCCGGGCGTTGACTCCCTGTCCATCCCGGGGAGGGCCTGATGAGCGACTATCCCGTGCGGCGGCCGGAGCCGCGGGCCGATGCCGGCGGCGTGCGCCTGCGCCAGGGCGGCTGCAGCTGCGGCGCCGTACGCTTCACCCTGCGCGGCGAGCCGCTGGTGGTCGGGATCTGCCACTGCACCGAATGCCGCAAGGCCACCGGCTCGGTCGCCATGGCCTATGCCGACTGGCCGCGCGACGCCTTCGCCGTGACCGGGGAGGTGCGCACCCATCGCGGCCGCAGCTTCTGCCCGGTCTGCGGTTCGCGCCTGTTCCATCCGGCCGAGGGCAAGGACATGGTGGAGATCCTGCTCGGCGCGCTGGATGAGGCGCCGGGCGACCTGCGGCCGACCCGCGAGGGCTGGATCATTCGGCGCGAGCCCTGGCTGGCGCCGGTCGCCGGCGCCGGCCAGTTCAACCGCGATCCGGAGTAGCGGACCGGGACTCCCCACAGCCGTCATGGCGAGCCCCGAAGGGGCGTGGCCATCCAGGGGGCGGTGCCGCTGGATCGCCACGGCGCTGCGCGCCTCGCGATGACGAATGGGCAGACCTCCGTTCCTTACAGCTCCAGGAACACCTCGAATCCGCCATAGATCATGCGCTTGCCATCGAAGGGCGGGGCGGCGGTGCCCATCTCCATCCGCGGATCGGCCATCACCTTCTTGTTGATCTCGTCGCGCGCGGCGCGGGATTCGTAGACGATCCAGGCGAAGACGACGACCTCGTCCTCCTTGGCCTGGACCGCGCGCGGGAAGGAGGTCAGCTCGCCATAGGGCACGTCGTCGCCGATGCATTCGACATAGGCCAGAGCGCCGTGGGCCTTCCACACCGCGCCCGCCTTCCGCGCCATCTCCTTGTATTCCTCAAGCTTCGCCTTCGGCACCGCCGCCACGAAACCGTCTGCATAGGACATACCGGGCCTCCTTTTGTCGTTGTGACCATCATTGGCGCCGGCCTGTTCGACCGCGACCCGGCCTGACCGGGCGAGACTCTCCGCCACCCCGTCATGGCGGGCCCCGGAGGGGCGTGGCCATCCCAGCGGCAACGGTCCCTCACGCCCTACAGCTCCAGGAACACCTCGAAGCCGCCATAGATCATGCGCTTGCCGTCGAATGGCATGCTGGCCAGATCCCCCTTTAGCCGCGGGTCGGCAAACACCTTCTTGTTGATCTCGTCGCGCGCGGCGCGGGACTCGTAGACGATCCAGGCGAAGATCACGATCTCGTCCTCCTTCGCCAGCACCGAGCGCGGGAAGGAGGTCAGCTCGCCATAGGGCGTGTCGTCGCCGACGCATTCGACGTAGGCCAGCGCGCCGTGGTCCTTCCACACCGCGCCGGCGTTGCGCGCCATCTCCTTGTACTCCTCCAGCCTGGCCTTCGGCACCGCCAGCACGAATCCGTCTACGTAGGACATCCTGGGTCTCCTCCGTTCGGTCGCATCGACCATAGGACGATCGAGAGTGTGGAGAGCCGACAGGCCGGCCGGATTTTTCTGGCGCCCTCACCCCCGCGTCCCGATATACGCCGTCGTCCCCGGCCGCAGCTTGTCGTGCACGAACTGGATGAAGGCGCGCAGCTTGGGCAGGGCCTGGGCTCGGCTGGGATAGTACAGGAACAGGCCGGGGGTGCCGGGGCAGAACTCCTCAAGCACCGGCTCCAGCAGCCCGGCCCGGATCTGCTCCTGCACCGCCGGCGCCGCGGTGTAGGCGAGGCCGATGCCCATCTCGGCCGCCATCACGTTCATCTCCCCGGTGTTGACGATCACCGGCCCGGCAACTGCCATGTCGAAGGCACGATTGCCCTCGACGAACTCCCAGCGATAGATCGGCCCCTGCGACGCACGCCTCGTGCCGATGCAGGCGTGGCGGTGCAGGTCCTCCGGCCGCTTCGGCCTTCCGTGGCGGGCGAAATAGGCGGGGGCGCCGACCACGGTGAAACGGAAGGGCGGGGTCAGCCGCACCGCCACCATGTCGGCCTCCAGCAGCTCGCCCAGCCGGATGCCGGCGTCGAAGCCCTCGGCGACGATGTTGGTCAGTCCATCCTCGGCGAAGATCTCGACCTGCAGCGCCGGATGGGCGGCGCGGAACTCCAGCAGGATCGGCTCGGCCAGGAAATGCACCAGCGCGGCGGGCATGTTCAGCCGCAAGAGGCCGGTCACCTCCTCGCCAAGGCTCTGGGCCGCGTCGAAGGCGGCCAGGATCTCCGACACCGCCGGCCGGGCGCGGTCGACGAAGCGCTGCCCGGCCTCGGTCAGCCCGACCTTGCGGGTGGTGCGGGTCAGGAGAGCCACGCCCAGCCGCGCCTCCAGCCCGCGGATGGTCTGGCTGATCGCCGAGGGCGAGATCCCCAGCTCCGCCGCCGCGGCGCGGAAGCTGCGGCGCTCGGCGACGCGCAGCACGGCGATCACGCCGTCCAGCTGGTCGCGCTCGATTGTGAAGGGTTTCTTCATGGCCACTGCAGATTATTCCGGATACCGGGACAAAGCGAGCGGCCATAGCCTTCTTCCACAAAGCAGAGGAGGCGTGGCCATGAGCATCGCCCTGACCCTGAACGGACGGCCCTTCGCCTTCGACGGCGACCCGGAGACGCCGCTGCTGTGGGTGATCCGCGAGGCCGCCGGCCTGACCGGCACGAAATACGGCTGCGGCGTCGCCGCCTGCGGCGCCTGCACGGTGCATCTCGACGGCGCGGCGGTGCGGTCCTGCGCCGTTCCGGTCGCGGCGGCGGAGGGGCGGGCGGTCACCACCATCGAGGGGCTGGCGGAAACCGCCACGCCGTCGCCGGCCGATGGGCTGCACCCGGTGCAGCGGGCCTGGGTCGAGATCCAGGTGCCGCAATGCGGCTACTGCCAGCCCGGCATGATCATGGCGGCCGCGGCCCTGCTGCGCGGCACCCCGTCGCCGACCGACGCCGAGATCGACGCGACCATCACCAATCTCTGCCGCTGCGGCACCTATCCCCGGGTCCGCCGCGCCATCCGCGCCCTGGCGGCGCAGGCGTGAGGGCCGGGCGATGAAGCGGCGCTGGTTCCTCACTGCCACTATCGCCGGGGCCGGCGGGCTGGTGCTCGGCTGGCGCGCCTGGGACCGCGGCTTCGACGCCCGGGCCCGGCAGCTGGCGGAGCAGGACGGCGGCACGCTGCTGGCCGGCTGGCTCAAGATCGGCGCCGACGACACGGTCACGGTCTATGTCCCGCACACCGAGATGGGGCAGGGGGTGCACACCGCCCTCGCCATGATGGCGGCGGAGGAGCTGGATGTGGATTGGGCGCAGGTGCGGGCGGCGCAGGCGCCGGCCGACCGCGCCTTCGCCAACCGCTTCCTGGCCGAGGGCTGGACCCTGCAGGACTGGTCCGTGCCCGGGGTGCTGAACGGCGTGGTCGACGCCGCCTTCGCCGCCGCGGCCCGGTTCATCGACCTGCAGCAGACCGGCGGCTCCACCGCCGTGCGCCTCACTGGGCAGGTCGGCATGCGTCTGGTCGGCGCCGCGGCGCGGCAGATGCTGATCCAGGCCGCTTCCCGCCGCTGGGGCGTGCCGGCCGGGGCGCTGGTCACCGCCGGCGGCCGAGTGATCCGGTCCGGCAGCGGGCAATCGGTGCGCTATGGCGAGCTGGCGGCCGAGGCGGCGGAGCTGTCGGTGCCGGCCAGCCCGCCGCTGAAGCCGCGGCAGCGCTGGCGCATCATCGGCACGGCGGTGCCGCGGCTCGACATCCCGGCCAAGGTCGCCGGCGCCTTCGGCTACGGCATCGACCTGGCCCTGCCGGAGATGCGGGTGGCGACCGTGACCGCGGCGCCGGTGCCGGGCGGGCGGCTGCTCTCGGTCGATCCGGTGCCGGCCCTGGCGGTGGCGGGGGTGGAGCGGGTGGTGCGGCTGGACGACGCCGTCGCCGTTATCGCCCGCGACACATGGTCGGCGAAGAAGGGGCTGGCGGCGCTGGCGCCGCGCTTCTCCGACGCCGGCCATGGCGGCGTGTCCTGCGCCACCATCGACGCGGCGCAGGACCGGGCGCTGGCCGCGGAGGAGGGCGAGGCCCGGGTGACGATCGGCGACGCCGCCGCGGCGCTGGCGCAAGCGCCGGCCGACCGCATCGTCGAGGCCGCCTATCGCGTGCCGCATCTGCACCACGCGGCGATGGAGCCGATCACCGTCACGGCCCAGCTCGCCGACGGCAGGCTCACGGTCTGGGCCGGCGACCACAACCCGCTGACGGCCCGGCGCCAGCTGGTCGAGCTGTCCGGGCTGGCGGCGGAGGACGTCACGCTGGTGCCGCTGCCGATGGGCGGCTCCTTCGGCCGGCGCGGCGGGCGCGACGACGGCCCGCCCGGCTATTTCGTCCAGGCGGTGGCGCTGGCCAGGGCGGCGGCGCCGCATCCGGTGAAGCTGGTCTGGAGCCGGGAGGAGGACTTCGCCCAGGGCACCTTCCGGCCGCGCCTGGCCTGCCGGATCCGCGCCGCGCTGGCGCCGGACGGCTCGCCCCTGGCTTGGTCGCAGCTCTATGTCGACGGCATGCCGGCGCCGGTCGAGGCCTTCCGCATCCCCTATGCCGTGCTGCATCAGTCGATCCGCGCCGTGGCGGTGCCGGACCCGGTGCGGCGCGGTTCCTGGCGCAGCGTCAACCACACCCAGCACGCCTTCTGGAGCGAGAGCTTCATCGACGAGCTGGCGCATGCCGCCGGCCGCGACCCCTTCGCCTATCGCCGCGACCTGCTGCCGCCGGGCTCGCGCCACCGCCGGGTGCTGGAGGCGGCGGCGGAGGCGGCCGGCTGGGGCGCGCCGCTGCCGGCCGGCAGCGGCCGCGGCATCGCGGTGGCCGAGGCCTATGGCACGGTGGTCGCCCATGTGATCGAGGCTTCGCCCGGTCCCGGCGGCCGGCCGGTGGTGCACCGGGTGATCGCGGCGGTCGATTGCGGCGACGTCTGCAACCCCGACACGGCGCGGCAGCAGGTGGAGGGCGCGGTGGTGATGGGGCTCAGCGCCGCGATCGCGGAGCGGATCACGGTCGAAGGCGGCGCCGTGGTCCAGCGCAACTTCCCGGACTATCCGCTGCTCGGCCTGGCCGGGACGCCGGAGATCGAGGTGCGGTTCCTGCGCAGCGACGGGCCCTGGGGCGGGCTCGGCGAACCCGGCCTGCCGCCGGTCGCGCCGGCGCTCGCCAACGCCCTGTTCGCCGCGACGCAACGCCGCTGTCGCAGCCTGCCGCTGACGGACGTCCTCATATAGGCGAGGCGAGCCGCTATCGCGTTCCCCTGTTCTTCCTCTTCCTATTATGATGGCCGGGAGTCGTCCTTGGACCCGCTGGGAGACCTCATGCCCTGGATCGCCGCCAGCAGCGTCGCCGGCCTGGTCGGCCTGATGTTGGTCGAGCGCCTGCTGCCGATCCTGCCCTCCTATGGCCTGCTGGTCGCGGTCGGCGTGGCGGTGGGCGAGGGCTACTGGTCGCTGCCGCTGGCCTTCGCCCTGACGGTGGTCGGCGGCATCGCCGGCTGCGCCCTGTTCTATGCGCTGGGCTGGGGCTTGGGCGAGGCGCGGGCCGGGGCGCTGCTGCGCCGCACCGCCGGCCTCTTCGGCATGGCGCCGGCCCGGGTCGACCACTGGATCACCTGGTTCCGCGACCGCGGGGTGGTCTTCGCCTTCGTGGCACAGCTGGTGCCGACCGTGCGGCTGGTGGTGCCCGGCATCGCCGGGCTGCTGCGCACCCACCCCGTGATGTTCTTCACCGCGACCGCCCTCGGGATCGGGCTGTGGAACGGGCTGTTCATCGGCACCGGCTATGCCGCCGCGTCGCTGGTCGAAGCCAGCCCGAACGCCTCCTCGATCGCGCTGACGGTCCTGGTTGCGCTGGTGCTTTTGGAGCTGATGGGCACGATGATGTGGCGTAGCTTTTCCCGCCGGCGGCAGGCCGTCGCCGTCTCTTCCGCCGGCGCACCGCCCGCCCTGGGTATCGGGCTGGCGCCGCGGCCCTCGACCGGCCCCTCGCGCCGCCAGGACGCGGCCGACGATTTCGCCTTCTTCCGCGCTTGGCTGAAGGCGCCGCTGCGGGTGGCCGCGGTGGTGCCGTCAGGGCGGGCGCTGGCCGCCGCGATCACCGCCGAGATCGGGCCGGACTCGGCGCCGGTGATCGAGCTCGGGCCCGGCACCGGCGCCTTCACCCGGGCGCTGATCGGCCGGGGCGTGCCGGAAGCGCGGCTGGCGCTGGTCGAGGCCGGGCCGGAATTCGCGGCGCTGCTGCGCGAGCGCTTCCCGGCGGCGCAGGTGCTGTGCATGGATGCCGCCCGGCTCGGCACCGCCGATCCCTTCGGCGGCGAGAAGGCGGGGGCGGTGGTCAGCGGCCTGCCGGTGCTGTCGATGCCGCCCAAGGCGGTGATCGGCATCCTCGACGGCGCCTTCCGCCATCTGCGGCCGGATGGCGCCTTCTACCAGTTCACCTACGGGCCGCGCTGCCCGATCCCGCGCGCCATCCTCGACCGGCTCGGGCTCAAGGCGGTGCGGATCGGCCGGGCGGTGGCGAACGTCCCGCCGGCTGCCGTCTACCGCATCACCCGCCGCTGGCAGCGGCCGCCGGCTTAGGGCCGCCTGCGGTCTTCGCCACCATCGCGTCCCAGGCCGCCATGGCGACGTCGATGGCGGCGTGCAGCTCGGCCCGGCTGGCGCCGTCGCGGGCCTGGATCGACAGGCCGGACAGCACCGTCGAGTAGAAATTCGCCAGCGGCTCCAGGTCGATTCCGGCGGGAAGCTCGCCGTCGGCGGCGCCCTGCTGCAGCCGCTGCAGGATCCGGCGGCCGGTGTCGCGGCGGTACTCCAGCAGATGCGAGCCCAGCTCGGCGTGCTCCGGCGCCATGTTGACAGCGCCGAGGATGACGAAGCAGCCCTGCGGCAGGGCGGGGTCGGTGAAGGCGTCGGCGTTGTCGCGCAGCATCGCCTCGATCGCGCCGCGCGCCGTCCGCTCGCATTCCAGCGCCCGGCGCGTGGCCGAGCCCTCGGTGGCGCGGTACAGTTCGATCGCCTCGCGGAACAGCGCCTCCTTGCTGCCGAAGGCGGCGTAGAGGCTGGGCGCGGCGACGCCGATCGCCGCCGTCAGGTCGGCCATCGACACGCCTTCGTAGCCGCGCTGCCAGAACAGCACCATCGCCCGCCGCAGGGCGGCGTCCCGGTCGAAGCCGCGGGGCCGGCCGCGTTCCGCCATTCTCGCTCCTTTCTTTAATGACCCATAAATAATTCGCTTGACCGGCGGACGCAACTGCGCCAGCTATTTATTTATCGATCATTAAAGATATGGAGCATCCCATGGCCGACCTGTCCGGAAAGGTGGCGCTGGTCACCGGCGCCAGCCGCGGCATCGGCGCCGCCATCGCCCGGCGCCTGGCGCGCGAGGGCGCCGACATCGCCCTGACCTACAGCGCCTCGCCCGATCGGGCGCGGGAGGTGGCGGGCGATATCGAGGCCGCCGGCCGGCGCGTCCTGCTGATCCAGGCCGACAGCGCCGATCCGGCCGCCGCCGCGGCGGCGGTGGACCGGGCGGCGGCAGGCCTCGGCCGGCTCGACATCCTGGTCGCCAATGCCGGCATCGCCGTGCACAAGCCCTTCGCCGAGTTCACGGTCGAGGAGTTCGACCGCACCGTCGCGGTCAATGTCCGCGGCGTCTTCGTCGCCGCCCAGACCGCCACGCGGCACCTGCCGGAGGGCGGGCGGATCATCGTCATCGGCAGCAACCTGGCCGACCGCGTGCCGCGGGCCGGGACCACGCTCTACACCCTGTCGAAGACGGCGCTGACCGGGCTGGTGAAGGGCGCGGCGCGGGACCTCGGGCCCCAGGGCATCACCGTCAACCTGGTGCAGCCGGGCCCGACCGACACCGACATGAACCCGGCCGACGGGCCGCGCGCCGACGCCCTGCGCGCGCTGATGGCGATCCCGCGCTACGGCACCGGCGACGACATCGCCGGCCTCGTCGCCTGGGTGGCCTCGCCCGAAAGCCGCTTCGTCACCGGCGCCGCCCTCGCCATCGACGGCGGCATGTCCATCTGACGATCCGCAGCAGGACCAGCACCATGACTGCAGACACCATGTCCGACCGCACCGCCAACGGCCTGTGGGTGCTGGGTGCCGTCTGCCTGGCCGGGCTGATGATGCCGCTCAGCTTCACCGGCCCGGCGGTGGCGCTGCCGGCGGTCGGGCGTGAGCTCGGCGGCAGCCCGGTGGCGCTCGCCTGGGTGGTGAACGCCTTCGTGCTGTGCTTCGGCAGCTTCGTCATGGCGGCCGGGGCGCTGGCCGACCAGCTCGGCCGCAAGCGCATGTTCAGCATCGGCGTGGCCGGCTTCGCCCTGCTGTCGCTGGTGCTGGGCTTCGCCCCGTCGGTGGTGGCGCTCGACCTGTTGCGCGGCGCCCAGGGCGTCGCCGCCTCGATCGCCATGGCCGGCGGCGCCGCCTCGCTGGCGCAGGAATTCGAGGGCCCGGCCCGCACCCGCGCCTTCAGCCTGCTTGGCACCAGCTTCGGCATCGGCCTGGCCTTCGGCCCGATCCTGTCCGGCGCGCTGGTGGAGACGCTGGGCTGGCGCGCCATCTTCCTGACCGGCACCGTGATCGGCCTGCTGGTCCTGGTCTTCGGCGTGCCGCGGATGCGGGAATCGCGCGACCCCGGCGCCACCGGCGTCGACTGGCCGGGGCTGCTCAGCTTCACCGCCGCCCTCGGCCTCCTGACCTTCGGCATCATGCAGGGGCCGCAGGACAGCTGGGGCAGCCCGGTTGTGCTCGGCCTCCTGGTCGGCGCCGCGGCGATGCTGGCGCTGTTCGTGGCGGTCGAGACGCGGGTGCGGCGGCCGATGCTCGACCTGTCGCTGTTCCGCTATCCGCGCTTCGTCGGGGCGCAGTTCCTGCCGATCGCCACCGCCGTCTGCTTCGTGGTGCCGCTGGTGCTGCTGCCGGTGCGCTTCATCGGGGCCGAGGGGATGAGCGAGATCGAGGCCGGCGGGCTGATGATCGCGCTGTCGGCGCCGATGGCGGTGGTGCCGTTCCTGGCCGGGCTGCTGGCACGGCGGATCCCGGCCGCGGCGCTGTCGGCGGCCGGCCTCGTGATCGCGGCGCTCGGCCTCGCCTGGCTCGCCGCCGTCCCGGTCGGCGCCGGCGTCGCGGCCCTCGCCTGGCCGATGCTGGTGGTCGGCATCGGCACCGGCCTGCCCTGGGGGCTGATGGACGACCTCTCGGTCAGCGTCGTGCCGCGCGAGCGCGCCGGCATGGCCACCGGCATCTTCTCGACCATGCGGGTGGCGGGCGAGGCGGTGGCGATCGCCGCCGCCGGCGCCCTGGTGGTGGCGCTCGGCCAGTCCGGCCTCGCGCGCGCCGCCGGGGGCGATGCCGCGGGGCGGGTGGCGCAGGCGGTCAACGCCCTCGCCGGCGGCGACATGGGCCGCGCCGAATCGCTGCTGCCCGGACTCGGCCGGGCGGCGCTGGCGCAGGCCTATGGCGGGGCCTTCCAGGCGATGCTGGCCGTCCTCGTCGCCGCGACCCTGGCGGCGGCGCTGGTCGCTTATGCGCTGCTGCGCCGGCGGGCGGCCGCGCTCAGGTCGGCCGAGGCTTGTGAAGGCTAGGCCAGGTCGGGCTCGCCGGCCGCGAGCCCGATCTCTCTCAGCCCTCGTCGTCGCTGGACTGCAGCTGGATGTAGTTCTGCAGCCCCATCTGGCTGATCAGGTACTGCTGCGATTCGAGCCAGTCGATGTGCTCCTCGGTGTCGCCGAGGATCTTCAGCAGGATGTCCTTCGAGACGAAGTCGCGCACCGATTCGCAATGCGCCATCGCCTCCTTCACCGTCTTCTGGTTGAAGGTCTCGAGGCCGAGGTCGGATTCCAGCATTTCCGGCACCGATTCGCCGATGCCGAGCTTGCCGAGATCCTGCAGGTTCGGCAGGCCTTCCAGCACCAGGATGCGCTCGATCAGCAGATCGGCGTGCTTCATCTCGCCGATCGATTCCTCATAGACCTTCTTGGCCAGGCGCTTGACGTCCCAGTTCTTGAGCATCCGCGCGTGCAGGAAATACTGGTTGATCGCGGTCAGCTCGTTCTTCAGCACCGCGTTCAGGTGGGTGATGACTTTCTTGTCGCCCTGCATCGTCGCCTCGGCCGGTGTCGGTTAGTATCACGGAGCGCACCTTAGAACGATTACAGGAGTCCGTAAAGTTTTACTTATGTAATTGAGAGACAATCGCAGCTTTATTGCAAATCATTCCTGATCTCTGCTGGCGAGGCGGCGCCCAGCGCCAGCAATGCCAGGCTTTCCGCCGCCAGCGGATAGGCCGCCCCGTCCGGCCGCGGAACGCTCGGCGTTCGTGCCGTGTCCAGCCAGGAGTGCCAGGTTCCGAGGCGCGGCAGGGCGAAGGCGACATCCTCCGGCGCGGCGTTGAGCAGCAGCAGGAGCGGCGGCGTGCCCGGCTCGCTCAGCAGCACGCCGAGGGCGGAGCCGGCGGGGTCCTCCCAGTCGGCCGCGGTCATGGGCTGGGCGTCGGGCCGCAGCCAGGCGATGTCGGGCAGGCCGTCCTCCCCGCTCGACGCCGCGCCGCTCGGTGCGCCGTGCAGGAAGCGCGGCTGGCGCAGGGCCGGATGGGCCCGGCGCAGCGCCACCACGCGGGCCGCGAAGTCGAGGAAGGCCGGGTCGGCCGCCGGCCAGTCCAGCCAGGTCAGCGTCCCGTCCTGGCAATAGGCGTTGTTGTTGCCCTGCTGGCTGTGGCCCAGCTCGTCGCCGCCCAGCAGCATCGGCACGCCCTGGCTGAACAGCAGCGTCGCCAGCAGGTTGCGCCGCCGCCGCAGCCGCCGCGCCGCGATTGCCGGATCGCCGGTCGGTCCCTCGGCGCCGAGATTGTCGGAGTGGTTGTCGTCGGTGCCGTCGCGGTTCCCCTCGCCATTGGCCTCGTTGTGCTTGCGCGAATAGGAAACGAGGTCGGCCAGCGTGAAGCCGTCATGGGCCGTCACGAAGTTCACGCTGGCCCGGGCGCCGCGGCCGTCATGGTCGAACAGCTCGGCGGAGGCGGAGAGGCGGCGCGCCAGCTCCGGCCGCAGGCCGGGATCGCCGCGCCAGTAGCGGCGGATGCCGTCGCGGTAGCGGTCGTTCCACTCCGACCAGCCGGCCGGGAAGCCGCCGGTGCGGTGGCCGCCCGGCCCGATGTCCCAGGGCTCGGCGATCAGCTTGCAGGGCGCCAGCACCGGGTCCTGCGCCACGGCCTGCAGGAAGGGGGCGGCGGGGGTGAACTCGCCGTCCACCCGGGCCAGGGTGGTGGCGAGGTCGAAGCGGAAGCCGTCGACATGCGCCGCCTCCACCCACCAGCGCAGGCTGTCCATAACCATCTGCAGCACGCGCGGATGGGCGAGGTCGAGGGCGTTGCCGGTGCCGGTCGGGTTGAACGGCTCGCGCCGGTCGTGCGGCGCGTGCTGGTAGTAGGACAGGTTGTCGATGCCGCGGAAGTTCAGGGTCGGGCCGAAGACGTCGCTCTCCGCCGTGTGGTTGTAGACGACGTCGAGGATCACCTCGATCCCGGCCCGGTGCAGCGCCTTGACCGCCCGGCGCAGCGCGTCCAGCGGCGGCATCCCGCCGGCATAGGCGGGGTGGACGGCGAAGAAGGCCGTCGTGTTGTAGCCCCAGTAGTTTCTCAAGGACCGCTCGAACAGCGCCCGCTCGTCGACGAAGGCGTGGACCGGCATCAGCTCGACCGCGGTGACGCCCAGCCGGCGCAGATGGTCGATCATCGCCGGATGGGCCAGGCCGGCGAGCGTGCCGCGCAGCGGCTCCGGCACGCCGGGATGCCGCATCGTCAGGCCGCGCACATGCGCCTCGTAGATCACCGTCTCGGCCCAGGGCGTGCGCGGCGGCGCGTCGTCCTCCCAGTCGTGGCTTGGGTCGATCACCACCGATTTCGGCACGAAAGGGGCGCTGTCGCGCGGGTCGAAGGACAGGTCGGCCGCCGGGTCGCCGCGGCGGTAGCCGTGCACCGAACCGTCCCAGCGGAAGCCGCCGGCCAGCCCCTTGGCATAGGGGTCGAGCAGCAGCTTGTTCGGGTTGAAGCGGTGGCCGTCGAGCGGCGCGTAGGGGCCATGGACGCGATAGCCGTAGACCGTGCCGGCCCCGGCCCCCGGCAGGAAGCCGTGCCAGACCTGGTCGGTGCGGGCGGGCAGGTCGCGGCGGGCGAGCTCCTGCCGCCCTTCCGCGTCGAACAGGCACAGCTCGACCCGTTCGGCATGGGCCGAGAACAGGGCGAAGTTCACCCCGCCCTCCGTCGCCGTGGCGCCGAGCGGCCAGGGGCGGCCGGGCAGAAGCAGGTCGGGCAGCGGCATCGTGACGGTTCCCTCGGTCCTGTCCCGCGGGCAGGATGGGGCGTGCGGGCGGCGGCCGTCCACCCGCCGTCGCATTGCCGCCATCGCCGACACGATTTCACCACCTTTCATCGCTAGCCGTTGCCAGCCGATCTGCCGAAAGGACCGACCGCGTGACGACCCTTGCCGATCCCGACCACAGCCCGGCCCAGCCGACCGATCCGGTTCCCGCCTCCGCCCGCGATGGAGAAGGGCCGCGAATCGGCGTCATCGCCTCGATCATCGTCGCCTTCATCGCCCTGGTCGCGGCGATCTATCTCGGGGTCGAGAGCCGCAGCGCCGGACAGAGCCGCGACGGCCTGCAGGCACGGCTGGAGGCGGCGGAGCAGGAGCTGGCGGCGCTGAAGCAGGCCGGTGCCGACCGCGACGCGCTGAAGGCCGAATCGGAAAGGCTGCAGGCGCAGATCGATCAGGGCCGGTCCGCGCTGGACGAGACCGCGCAGCGCCGCGACCAGGCGGCTCGGGAGGCGGATGCGGCCGCGGCCCGGGTCCGGGCCGTGCGGGACCAGGTGACCGCCGCCGAGGCGCAGCTGGCGGCCAAGCAGGGGGAGATCGCCGCGCTCGACGGCCGGCTCGACCAGCTCCGCTCGCAGGAGGCGGCGCAGCGCGACAGCTACGGCCGGCTGAACGCCGACGCCGCGGCGGTGAACGGCCAGCTGGCGCAGGCGACCGAGCAGCTGGGCCGCACCCAGAGCGACCTCGCCGCCGCCCGGCAGCAGCTCGCCGACCTGCAGGCCCAGATCGCCCGCACGACCGAGGAGCTGAAGCGCCAGGCCGAGGCGGCGGCGAAGCAGTAGCAGCGGAGCACTTCGCGGCCGATCCCCTTGCCTAGCTGGCCAGCAGTATATACATTTGCGTATATACTGAAAGGAGCTTCATGCCTACCGCCCGCGTATTCCGGTCCGGCAACAGCCAAGCCGTCCGGCTGCCGAAGCAGTTTCGCTTCGAGGGCCAGGAGGTCGAGATCTTCCGTCGCGGCGACGAGGTCGTGCTGCGCGAGAAGCCGCGCGGCATGGCCCGCGCCTTCGAACTGCTGGCCAGTCTGCCGGACGACACCGAGGGCCGAGACGACTTGCCGCCGCAAAGCCGCGATGAGCTGTGATGGCGGCCCGCTACCTGCTCGACACCAACATCTGTATCTATATCCGCCGCCGCAGACCTCAGGAGGTGCTCACCCGGTTCGAGAAGCTGAAGCCCGGCGAGGCGACGCTGTCCGTCATCACTTATGGCGAGCTTCTCTATGGGGTGGAGAAAAGTCCATCACGGGCCAAGGCGATGCAAGTGCTGCGCGAACTGGTGGCCTATCTCCCAGTCCTGCCGCTGCCGGCGGACGTGGGCGAGGCTTATGGGGCGATCCGGGCGGACCTGGAGGTGAGAGGCGAGGTCATCGGCAACAACGACCTCTGGATCGCCGCCCATGCAAAGGCGGCCAAGCTGACGCTGGTTACCAACAACGAGCGGGAGTTCAGGCGGATCGGCGGGCTGAAGATCCAGAACTGGGTCGGCTGAGCCCGCCGCCTCACCCCGCCCATTCGAACAGCACGGTCGCCAGCGGCGGCAGGGTCAGGCGCACCGAATGGGGCCGGCCGTGCCAGGGCGCGGCCTCGGCCTCGACGCTGCCGAGATTGCCCATGCCGGAGCCGCCGTAGACGGCGGCGTCGGTGTTCAGCCGTTCGAGCCAGCGGCCGCCGAAGGGCACGCCGATGCGGTAGTCCCGGCGCGGCACCGGGGTGAAGTTCGAGACCGCCAGGACCGGCCGGTCGCCGTCGCGGCCTCGGCGCAGCCAGACGAAGATCGAATCGGCGCTGTTGCTGGCGTCGACCCAGTCGAAGCCCTCCGGCTCGCAGTCATGGACGTGCAGGGCGGGAAGCTCGCGGTACAGGCGGTTCAGGTCGCCGATCAGCCGCTGCACCCCGGCATGGCGCTCGGCGCCCAGCAGGTGCCAGTCCAGGCTGCGGTCGTGGCCCCATTCGTTGCGCTGGGCGAATTCGCCGCCCATGAACAGCAGCTTCTTGCCCGGATGGGCCCACATGAAGCCGAAATAGGCGCGCAGATTGGCGAATTGCTGCCAGTCGTCGCCCGGCATCTTGCCCAGCAGCGAGCCCTTGCCGTGCACCACCTCGTCATGGCTCAGCGGCAGCACGAAGTTCTCGCTGAAGGCGTAGAGCAGGCCGAAGGTGAGGTCGGAATGGTGCCAGGTGCGGTGGACCGGATCCTTGCTCATGTAGCGCAAGGTGTCGTTCATCCAGCCCATGTTCCATTTGTAGCCGAAGCCGAGCCCCCCGAGATGGGCGGGGCGCGACACCGCCGGCCAGGCGGTCGATTCCTCGGCCAGCGTGGTCGCGCCGTCATGGCGGCCGAACACCTCGACATTGGTCTGGCGCAGGAAATCCACCGCCTCCAGATTCTCCCGGCCGCCGAACCGGTTCGGCACCCATTCGCCGGGCTTGCGGCTGTAGTCGAGATACAGCATCGAGGCCACGGCATCGACGCGCAGCCCGTCGACATGGAAGCGGTCGAGCCAGTAGAGGGCGTTGCCGAGCAGGAAGTTGCGCACCTCGCTGCGGCCGTAATTGTAGATCAGCGTGCCCCAGTCCTGGTGCATGCCCTGGCGCGGATCGGCATGCTCGTAGAGCGCGGTGCCGTCGAACCGGGCCAGGCCGTGCTCGTCGGTCGGGAAATGCCCCGGCACCCAGTCCAGCAGCACGCCCAGGCCCGCGCGATGGCAGCGGTCGACGAAGCCGGCGAAATCCTCGGGCGGGCCGAGGCGGCTGGTCGGGGCGTAGAGGCCGATCGGCTGATAGCCCCAGGAGCCGTCGAAGGGATGCTCGCTGACCGGCAGCAGCTCGATATGGGTGAAGCCGAGCCCGGCGGCATAGGGGATCAACTGGTCGCCCAGCTCGCGCCAGGACAGCGGCCGGCCGCCTTCCTCCGGCACCCGGCGCCAGGAGCCGGGATGCACCTCGTAGATGCTGATCGGCGCGTCGCGCCGCTGCGCCGCCGCTCGCCCCGCCAGCCATTCGGCGTCGTCCCAGCCGTATTCGGGCACGCCGTGCACGATCGAGGCGGTCTTCGGCGGGTGCTCGGCCCGGAAGGCGAAGGGGTCGGTCTTCAGCGGCAGCAGGTCGCCGTTCGGGCCGCGGATCTCGAATTTGTACGCCGCGCCGGGCCCGACCGCGGGCAGGAAGATCTCCCACACGCCGATGCCGGGATGCAGGCGCATCGGGTGCAGCCGCCCGTCCCAGCTGTTGAAGTCGCCGACCACGGCGACGCGCCGGGCGTTGGGGGCCCAGACCGCGAAGACGGTGCCGTCCACACCCTCCAGCGTGCGCGGATGGGCGCCGAGCCGGCGGTAGAGCTCGAGATGCGTGCCCTCGCCGAGCAGATGGAGGTCGAGCTCGCCGAAGCTCGACGGGAAGCGGTAGGGATCCTCGATCTCCCACACCCCGCCGGCGAAGCCGTAATCGATGCGCAGGCGGTAGCGCAGCGGGTGGGGGCGCGCCACCCGGCCGTCGAACAGCCCGGCGGGATGGCACCGGTTCAGCCGGGCCAGAACCTCGCCGTTGTCCGGGTCGACCGCCTCGACCGTCACGGCGTCCGGCCGGAAGCAGCGCACGATCGTGCCGTCCCCGTCCGGGTGGGGGCCGAGCACGCCGAACGGGTCGCGGTGGTCGGAGGCGACGAGCGCCGCGATGTCGGCGGACGAGGTCAGGCCATCCTGGGATCGGGCGTCCAGCTCCGCCGACGGGCGGGGATCGGTTCGGGTCATCGACACCTCCATCCTCCCGCGATCTTGACCGGTTCTCCGCAAACAACAAGGGCGGATCCGGGATGGATCCGCCCTCGCGTCGGGTACCGTGCCGGGCCGATCAGCCGCCGGAGCCGGGCGCGGCCGGGGCCGGCTGGCTGCCGCCCTCGGCCGGCGGGGTGGCCGGCGCCTCCGGCTGGCCGGTCTGGCCGGCTTCCGGGGTTGCGCCCTGGCCGTTCTGCTGCTTCTGCTTCTCCGCCTCGACCGCCGCCATCTGCTTCTGGATGAAGTCGGCCAGCTTGGCCGAGGCGTCTTCCGCCAGCGCCTTGTCGGTCTGCAGGGCCTGGTGGAAGAAGGCGCTGTAGTAGTTGTCGTCGAGCGTGAAGACCAGCGCGGCGGCGATCTTCTGCTGGTTCATCGTGCAGCTCAGATCGGCCCGCTTCATGGCGTAGGGGCCCATGATCACGGCCGGCTGGTCGCTGCTCTGCCAGTCGGTGTTGCAGACCGACTTCATGATCTCGAGATAGCGCTTGGCGAACTGGTCGATCTCGACCGCGTCGCCGCGCGGCTCCTGGTGCAGGCCGCCGACGACCTTGCCGTCGGTGCCGACCTGCCAGGCCTGGTTGATCTGCAGCGGGTCGCGCGGCAGCTTGCGCGGATCGGCGATGCCGACATTCTGCAGCCCGGCGCCGTTCAGGATGTCCTGCAGCGCCCCGACCGGCATGCCGAAGCCCTGGGCGCCGATCAGCGTGCGCGGGTCGACCGGCGGGTTGTTGGCCTGGGACTGCGCGATCAGCTGGCGGGCGGCGTCGATGCAGCTCTTCAGCGCGGCGAGGCCCGCCCCGGTGCCGGTGAGCGGGAAGGTGTATTCACCCTTCGGGGTGGTCACGATGGCCTTGTTGCCCTTGGCGATCGCCTGGAACAGGTCGCCGTTCGGCCCGGTCGGGATGACATAGGCCTCGGGGTTGACCGGCAGGGCCTCGAAGCTCTTGTCGAAGCTCGCGTCGACCCGGATGCGGCCCTGGCCCTTGTCGCCTTCCTTCAGCCCCCAGTCCTTCCGGATCAGGGCCACGTTGAAGGCATAGTCCGGCGCCATCTGGAAGCTCAGGGCGGAATTGCCGTCATAGGGCTTCTGGATGCCGCAATAGGCGAACTGGCCATTGCTCGGATTGGGGACGGCGCCGCCTCTCCAGCCGCCGGCGTCGATCCTGAATTCCTTCGGCAGCGGCACCTGTCGGCCCTGCTGCGGTGCCCCCTGGGCCGGCGGGGTCTGCTGCTGCGGCTGGGCGGCCGGGGCCGCGGGCGCCTCCGCCGGCTTCGCGGGCTGTTCCGGTTGGGCGGCCTGCTGCGCGATCGCCGGGGCGGCGAACAGGAGCGGGAGCAGCGCCACGCCGGCGCGGAGGATCGAAAGCTTCATTCCAGGACGCGTCCGTTCAGTTCTCCAGGCGGGGAGTCTCGAGCCTCCCGGCAGGGCCGGCACACTCGGCCAGAGCGGCGCGGCTTGTCAATCCGCGACGACGAAGCGAAGCGGCTACCACCGCAGATACAGCGCCAAAAACATATAGGCCGCGAACACCAGCAGCAGCAGGCCCGCGACGCGGTCGATCCACAGCAGCGTCCGCGGCGTCAGGCGGCCGCCGGTGGCGGAGACGACGAAGCTCAGCGTCGTGAACCAGGAGACGGAGCCGAGCAGCACGCCGGCGACCAGGATCAGGCCGGAGGCGAAGGACAGCGTCTCCGCCAGCCCGACCGCGGTGAAGGCGGTGGCGAAGGTCAGGATCGTCATCGGGTTGCTGAGGGTCAGCAGGAAGGCCGTCACGACCGCCGTGATCTCGCTGCCTTCCGTCCGCCCGGTCTCCGGGTCGCGCTCGATATGGCCGGCGTGCAGCAGGGTGCGGACGGCCAGCACGAGCAGCACGGTGCCGCCGATCAGGTGCAGCGCGTCCTTCAGCGTGATCAACCAGGCGCTCAGCGCCACCATGCCGAAGGCGGCGATCAGGCCGAACAACCCGTCCGCGAAGGCCGCGCCGACGCCGGTCAGGATGCCGAAGCGGGGGCCGTGGATCAGCGTCCGGCGGATGCACAGGACGCCGATGGGGCCGACCGGCGCGGCAATGGCGATACCGAGCGCGACGCCTTTGGCGAACAGGAAGGGATCAAGCATCACGGATGGGGTGCCGCCGGCCTCGTGTGATAACAGAGCGATCGCGAATGGTGGTTCGCCGGCCCTTCGATTAAACCAATGCGACGTCGAAACCAACGGGGGCGATTCGGATGGATGCGAAACACCGCCTCGATGCCATCGGTCGTACCCTCGTGCTGGCGCTGCAGGAGAACGCCCGGGCCAGCTATGCCGAGCTGGGCCGTCTGGTCGGCCTGTCGCCGCCGGCGGTGGCCGAGCGGGTGAAGCGGCTGGAGGATCAGGGTGTGATCAAGGGCTTCCGGGCCGAGATCGACCGCGCCCGCCTCGGCTACGGCCTCTCCGCCTTCGTCCGCCTGCGCTGCCGGGCGGAGACGTTCCCGGCGGTCGAGGATTTCGCCCGCACCGTGCCCGAGGTGGTGGAGTGTCACGAGGTCGCGGGCGAGGACGCCTATGTCTTCAAGGTGGTGGCCCGGTCGATCCAGCATCTCGACGAGATCCTGCTGCGCCTCGCCGCCTTCGGCGCCACCACCTCCTCGCTGATCCTGTCCTCCCCGGTCGCCAGCCGGGTGCTGCCGCCGGCGGGGGAGTAGGCGGAAGCAGTCCCCACCGCTTTCCTGTTGCGGCGCGGCACGGCTGGGACGCAATCTTGCGCCCATGGCCCGACCGCCTCTCGAAGGGACGATGTTCGACAAGATCCTGATCGCCAATCGCGGCGAGATCGCCTGCCGCGTCATCCGGACCGCGCGGCGCATGGGCATCAAGACCGTGGCCGTCTATTCCGAGGCCGATGCCGACGCGGTGCATGTCCGCCTGGCCGACGAGGCTGTGCCGATCGGCCCGGCGCCCTCGGCCCAGTCCTATCTGGTGATCGACCGAATCGTCGAAGCCTGCCGCGCCACCGGCGCCCAGGCGGTGCACCCCGGCTACGGCTTCCTGTCGGAGAATCCGCGCTTCTGCGCGGCGCTGGAGGCGGCGGGCATCGCCTTCATCGGCCCCGGCGTCAGCGCCATCGAGGCGATGGGCGACAAGATCGAATCGAAGAAGCTGGCCCAGGCCGCCGGGGTCTCGACCGTGCCCGGCCATCTGGCGCCGATCGCCGACGAGGAGGAGGCGGTCGCGGTCTGCCGCCGCATCGGCTATCCGGTGATGCTGAAGGCCTCGGCCGGCGGCGGCGGCAAGGGCATGCGCGTCGCCGGCAACGACGCCGAGGCGCGCGAGGGCTTCCGCTCCGCCCGCAACGAGGCGCGCTCCGCCTTCGGCGACGACCGGGTCTTCGCCGAGAAGTTCATCGAGGAGCCGCGGCACATCGAGATCCAGGTGCTGGCCGACGCGCACGGCAACACCGTCTATCTCGGCGAGCGCGAATGCTCGATCCAGCGCCGCCACCAGAAGGTGATCGAGGAGGCGCCGTCGCCCTTTCTGGACGAGGCCATCCGGCGGGCGATGGGCGAGCAGGCCTGCGCCCTGGCCCGGGCCGTCGGCTACCGCTCCGCCGGCACGGTCGAGTTCATCGTCGGTGCCGACCGCTCCTTCTACTTCCTGGAGATGAACACCCGCCTCCAGGTCGAGCATCCGGTGACCGAGGCGGTCACGGGCCTCGACCTGGTCGAGCTGATGATCCGAATCGCCGCCGGGGAGCCCCTGCCGTTCCGGCAGGACGACGTCCGGCTGCAGGGCTGGGCGATCGAGGCCCGGGTCTATGCCGAGGACCCACTGCGCGGCTTCCTGCCCTCGATCGGCCGGCTGACCCGCTATCGCGCGCCGGAGGAGGGGCCCGGGGTCCGGGTCGACACCGGCGTCGAGGAGGGCGGCGAGATCTCGATGCATTATGACCCGATGATCGCCAAGCTGATCGGCATCGGCGCCGACCGCGACGCGGCCATCGCCTCGATCCGCAGCGCCCTCGACGGCTTCGTGATCCGCGGCGTCAGCCACAACATCCCGTTCCTGGCGGCGCTGATGCACCATCCGCGCTTCGTCGAGGGCCGGCTGACCACCCGCTTCATCGCCGAGGAGTTCCCCGACGGCTTTCACGGCACCGCCCCGGCGGGAGAGGCGGCCGACCGCGTGGCCGCCCTCGGCGCCGCGCTGCTGCACCGCCTGGCCTTGCGCGGCGCCGCGGCCGGGCCGCGCGACTGGGTGCTGCGGTCCGGCCGACGGAACCGGCCGGTGACAGTGGAGGAGGCGGCGGACGGCTGGCGTGTCGTCCTCGACGGCCGGCCCTTCGCGGTCGCGGGACGCTGGCGGCCGGGCGAGATGCTGTTCGACGGCACGGTGGACGGCGAGCGCCTGGTGGCGCAGGTCGACCGCCGCCCGGTGGGGCTGCGCCTGACCCATGCCGGCGGCGAGGCCGACCTGGTGCTGCTGACGCCGCGCGCCGCGGCGCTGGCGGAGCTGATGCCGGTCAAGGCGCCGCCCGACATGTCGCGCTTCCTGCTGTCGCCGATGCCGGGCCTGCTGGTCTCGGTCGCGGTCGCCCCGGGCGAGCCGGTGCGTGCCGGGCAGGAGCTGGCGGTGGTCGAGGCGATGAAGATGGAGAACATCCTGCGGGCGGAGCGCGACGGCGTGGTCGGGGCCCTGCACGCCAAGCCGGGCGACAGCCTGGCGGTCGACCAGAAGATCCTGGAATTCGCAGCGGCCTGAGGCCGGGAGAACGCGATGCCGAACCTGATCCTCCGAATCACCCTGCCGGCGCTGCTGCTGGCCGGCTGCGGCGACGGCCTCATCCCGCCCGAGAATCCGGGGCCGCCGCCGCCGATCGCGCAGATGCGGGACGACGACCTGCACCCGCCGCCCGGCCCGACCGATCCTTTCATGATCCGGGTCGACGACCGGGCGCTGGGCGCCTGGGCCGACTACTGCACCCGGATCAAGGACCTGGCCGGCCCGAACCGGCCGCCGAGCGCGGAAAAGACGCGGATCGAGGGCGATCTGCGGAAGTGCGAGGAGATCTTCGCCCAGTGACGGGTCGCGGCACCGGGGACGAGGCCGAAGCCCGCGCCCGCTGGTTCGCCGATGTCATGGCCGGCCGCGGGGTGGGCGGCCGCCCCGGCCCGGCGGTGTCGGTCGGCGACCACGCCCAGGCGCTGCTGGTCGAGCTCGAGACCGTGTTCGGCGCCGGCGCCTGGGTCGCGACCGTGATCCTCGCCGTCGCCGTGATCGAAGCGCATCTGCGCGAGCAGGCGATCGCTTCCGGTCGGGCGCACGACCCCTATCTCAATGCCGGAAGGCTGTTCGCCGAGGCCGGGCTGGACGAGCGCTTCGACGTCCTGCGCCGGGCCCGCAACCGGGCGCTGCACGTCTCCGACCCGCCGACGCTGACGGTCGACATGCACTGGTTCGAGGCGGAGCGGCTGGAGGCCGAAGCGCGCTTCGCCGTCCGCCTGGTCGCCGCCGCGCTCTACGGCGGTGCGCTGCCGGAGGAACCGGAGGAGGAGGAATGAGCGCGGATCGCAAGACGCTGTCGCTGCGCATCACCGGCCGGGTCCAGGGCGTCGGCTACCGCGCCTGGCTGGCCGGCCAGGCCACGGCGGCCGGGCTGGACGGCTGGGTGCGCAACCGCCGCGACGGCTCGGTCGAGGCGCTGTTGTCCGGCCGGTCCGACGCCGTCGACCAGGTGGCCGCGGCCTGCCGCCGCGGGCCGAGCGTCGCGCTGGTCGACCGGGTGCAGATGACGGAGGCGGAGCCGCCCGACCATCCCGGCTTCGCGCAATGGCCGACGCTGTAACCGGCGCTCCTGCGCCGCGGCTCGGCGTCGGCGCCTTCATCTGCGACGCGTCGGGCCGGCTGCTGCTGGTGCAGCGGCGGCGGGAGCCGGAGGCCGGGCATTGGGGCCTGCCCGGCGGCAAGGTCGATTTCGGCGAGACGGTCGAAGCGGCGGTGCTGCGCGAGATCGAGGAGGAGCTCGGCGTCGTGCTGCGGCTCGATGGGCTGCTCTGCCTGGTCGACCAGATCGACCAGGCCGCCGGCAGCCATTGGGTGGCGCCGGTGTACCGCGCCGCGATCGCCGTGGGCGAGCCGGCGAACCGCGAGCCGGCGGCGCTGGCCGCGATCGGCTGGTTCGCCCTCGACGCCTTGCCGCAGCCGCTGACCCTGGCCACCCGGGTGGCGCTGGAGGCGGCGGCTTAGAGCGGGATGGGTTTAGATGGGTCATCCCGATTGAAGGCAGTGAGGCGTTGCCTCTCCCGCTTGCGGGAGAGGTCGGAGACGCGAAGCGGCTCCGGGTGAGGGGAATTTGTCGAGGCCCGGGCCAGCCCTCACCCGGTCTCGCTGCGCGAGCCCGACCTCTCCCGCGTCCGGCGGGAGAGGCAACGCGAAGACGCCCGACATCCCGTCAGCCCTGCCAGATGCGGTGACGTGACCCGACCTCAATTCATCCCGCTCTGGACCTCGCCGATACGTCAGAACACGAAACGCAGGGGGAACTGAGCCATGACCCGGTCGAGGTGCTCCCTGGCGCAGCGCCGGATGTCGTCGGGGTCGCTCACCGTCCGGTCGGCCAGCCTGAAGGACAGATCGCCCTTCGCGACGCATTCGACGAGCCGCTCGATCAGGTCCTCTTCCCCCTGCGTTCCGTCGAGATGCGCGATCAGGCAGCGTTCCACCACGTCGAGAACGACCGAGTCGTGCCAAGCGTTGGTGATCCGGGCCATCCCCGCCTTCTCCGTGCACGCCGCATAGCGCCGCCACGCCTCCGGCACCGCAAACGCCGGCCCGGGCTTGGCCACCGGGCTCAGCCGGACCTTCCCGCGATCGAGCATCACCAGCAATTCGATGAGGTCGGTCACCTCGGCTTCGGCTTCGGCCGGCATCTCGCCGGGGAGGGCGGCTTCGACCGCCGCCATCAGCGACCGGAAATCCAGCGTCCCCGGCCAGGCCGCGGTCAGCGCCGCCGCCGCCGCCTTAACCGATCGCTTCGGCAGTATCACGGGACGGAGGCTCGGCGGGCCGTAGGGCCGCGGCGCATCGTCCAGCACGGCGTCTCCCTGGGGCGGAAGGAAGGCGGCGACATGAAGCTGCCGCAGCCGCTCGCCGTCGAGGCGGTAGCGAATATCCCCGGCCCGATCGGCATGGACCAGAAGGGTCTGGCGAAACGCCCGGTTGCTGACGAAATCGAGATACTGCTCGAGCCGGATCTGGCTGTCGCCGCATTCCCGCAGCAGCGGGCCGGCGACGGAAGCGCCGAAATTGGCGGCGAACATCGACGACGGCACCGCATCGCCGAGATAGGCCAGCCCGGCCTTCTCCGCCGCCGCGACGAAGTCCCCGAAATAACAGGGCGAGTTGTAGAGCTCAAGGAACTCGTGCTGGAGATAGGATTCGTGGAACGATTTCAGGGCGCCGGTCTGCTCGGCCACGATGCGGCCCATCAGGCTGTTGGGGTCGGTGACGCCGGAGAGGAAATCGATCATCCCCCGGGCATAGGCCAGCGGCTGTTCTTTCGACCCTGCGTGGCGGCTGCGCAGGATCATGGCGTCGCGCATGACCTCCTTCGCCTTCCAGCCCGGATAGCAGTTGTAGCTGACGAAGGCGACGCCATCGGGGGCGAGGTTCTCACGGCAGACGCGAAGGATCGCCTCCTGCACTTCCGGCGGCACCCAGCTGTAGACGCCGTGGCAGATGATGTAGTCGAAGACCCCGAGCGTCGGGGCGATCTCGCTCAGATCGCCCTGGTGCAGCTCGATGTTGTTCAGCCCGAGTTCGGCGGCGGTCCTCCGTCCCGCGTCGATCTGGACCGGCGACAGGTCGATGCCGACCACACGGCTCTCCGGATACCGCAGCGCGAGCGGCAGGATGTTGCCGCCGGACGCGCAACCCAGCTCCAGCACCCGGCTGGTCGCGACCTTCGGGGCCGACAGGCCGAAGAGATGCGCGACGGTCTCGAGGTGGTCGGGGGACGTGGTCGGGAAGGAATGGGAATCATACGGGACCGTGTCGTAGGCGTCCCTGATCTGATCGATGATATCGGACATGCGCACTCCGTCGGCTCGAAATCGCCCGCTTTGGTTCCTCGCGGGCAGGCTCAGGCTGGCAGCCGTTTCGGTGGCCCGTCCGAAAGGATGGTCGCCCCTTGAAATGACCCATCCTAACAGCAGGTCGGAGAGCTTTCCTAGTCGCGGATGCGCCACAAGCGACAGGGTGCGGCCGGAATGTTCCCGGCCGATTCAGGCTGCGGCCGCCGCCCGCTCCAGGAACTCGTCCGGCCCCTCGACCTCGACCAGCCGGCGGTTGCGGATCTCCAGATAGCGGGTGCCGATGCCGCGCAGCATGCGCCGGTCATGGGTGACGAAGACGCAGGTCGCGTCGTCGCGCGACAGCAGGTCCTCCAGCCGCTCGCGCCCGGCGATGTCCAGGTGGTTGGTCGGTTCGTCCAGCAGATAGATGTTGGGCTGGCGCAGCCGCAGCAGCAGGAAGGTGAAGCGCAGCTGCTCGCCATAGCTGAGCTGGGCGACCGGCGTCGCCTGCCTCTCGATCGGGATGCCGATGTTGTGCAGCTCCCGCACCAGCTCGGAATCGCGCAGGGTCGAGGCCGCCTGCAGCGCCCGGTTCACCGGCATCTGCCGCGGCAGGTCGGACAGGTGCTGGTCGAGATAGCCGGGCCGCAGCTGCGGGTTGGCGGTGATCGACTGGCCGATCGGCGCGTCGCCCGCCGCCGCCCGGGTGATCGCCGCCATCAGGTCGCGGATCAGATGCGATTTGCCGGTGCCGTTCAGGCCGAGAAGGGCGATGCGGTCGCCGCGGCGGATGAACTCCTGCTCGATGCGCAGCAGCTCGCGCCCGGTCTCGGTGCGCACGACGTGGTCCTTGATGCGCACCAGCGTCTCGCGCTGGACCGCGCCGGTGTCGAGGTTGATGTCCCGCCGCGCCTCGCGATGCGCCACGGTGGCGCGCGCCCGCTGCTGCTCGGCCCGGGCCGCGACCGCCTTGGCCCGCCGGGCCATATCGGGATTGTGCCCCTTCAGGTTGGACCAGATCGCCAGACGCTTGGCCGCGCGCTCCAGCCGCTCGACCTCCTTCTCGTCGCGCTCGGCCTGCTGCAGCGCCGCCAGGTCCTCTCGGATCAGCTCCTGCCGTGCCTGGGAGAAGGAGGTGCCGTAGGCGCGCACCCGGTCGCCGCGCAGGATGATGGTCCGGTCGGTCACCCGGTCCAGGAACTCGCGGTCGTGCGATACCAGGATGAAGGGCAGACGCAGATGCTCGGTCAGCCACCGCTCCAGCCGCATCACCTTGCCGACGTCGAGATGGTTGGTCGGCTCGTCCAGGATCAAGAGGTCGGGGTCGGCCAGCGTCGCCCGCGCCACCAGCAGCAGGCGCTGCCAGCCGCCGGACAGCTCGGCGACCGTCTGCGCATGCCAAAGCTCCGGCTCGATTCCCAGCTCGTCCAGCACCACGTCGGCACGCCAGGCCTGATCGTCGCGCGCCGCCTCGGGCAGGGCCCGCACCATCGCCTCGTGCAGGGTCAGGGGCAGGATCCCGGCCGGCACCGCCTGCGGCACATGGCCGATCAGGAGGCCGCGCTTACGCACGATGCGGCCGCGGTCCAGCTCGGTCTCGCCCAGCAGCGCCCGGATCAGGGTCGACTTGCCGCTGCCGTTGTCGCCGACCAGGCCGATCCGGTCGTCGGGATGGACGGCGAAGCTGGCGTCCTGGAACAGCGCCCGGCCGCCGATCTTGAGGGTGATGGCTTCGGCCTGGAGGAGCATGATGGGACTCGGATTCGGCGATCGGACCGGGGAGGGTACCAGATGCCCGATCGGAACAAGACGAAAGATCGTGACCCGAAGGACTCGGCCGACGAGGCCAGGCGCCGGGACGAGGCGGCGGCCTGGAGGAAGCGAAACGCTGAGGCAACCCGGAGCCACAACGAGCGGGTTGAACGGGAAGGATTGATTCTGGAGAAGTATTGGCGACTGCGGTGTGATCGGTGTGGAGGAATGTCCCCAGCCGAGTCAGACAATCTTGCTATGCGCACCGGGAGTGCGCATACTGTGCCCATGATCTCGACCGACGAAAAGCGCACCCCGCGCCGTGCGACCAATCTCAGCCTCTCGGCCGAGGCGACCCGCCGCGCCAGGGAATATGGCCTGAACATTTCCAGGATCGCCGAGGATGCGATCGTCGAGGCGGTGCGCCGGCACGAGGGCGAGCTCTGGAAGCAAGAGAATGCCGAGGCGATCCGAAGCTACAATGAATGGGTAGCGGAAGAGGGGCTGCCCTTCGCGAAATTCCGGCAATTCTGATGCGCTTCGACGTCCATCGCGTCACGGGATCCGATGTGGCTCTCGCGCTGAAGGTTCAATCGGAGTTCCATGACCATCTGGACACCTGCGTGGTCGTGCCGCTCATTCCTCTCGCTCGAACCAAGATGAAGCCGGCGCAGCGGCTGCAGCCCGTCTTCAACGTTGCCGGTCAGCCTTATATTCTTGCTACGCCTGCGATGGCCTCGGTTCCTGTCGGCAGCCTTGGTGATCGCATTGGGTCTCTGGCCGACCAGCATTCGGCCATCGTCGACGCCCTGGACTTCCTGTTCCAGGGCTTCTGATACCAGCGGCTTTCGAGATCGACTTTTCAGTCCCTTCCCCGTCATGGCGAGGCGCGGAGCGCCGTGGCCATCCAAGGGGCCGATGCGAGCGGCCCTGGATAGCCACGCCCCCCAATTGGACTCAGGGGCGGGGCTCGCCATGACGGATCAATGTTTCAGACGCTGGTCTGATTCACCCCTCGAACACCTCGTCCCAGGCCTCGCGCAGGGCCAGGTCGACATCCGCCATGGTCACCGGCAGGCCGAGATCGACCAGGGAGGTCACGCCGTACTGGGCCAGGCCGCAGGGCACGATGCCGGCGAAATGCGACAGATCGGGGTCGACGTTCAGGGCCACGCCGTGGAAGGTCACCCATTGCCGCACCCGCACCCCGATCGCGGCGATCTTCTTCTCGAAACCGTCGCGCTCGACCCAGATGCCGACCCGGCCCTCGCGCCGTTCGCCCTTCACCTGGAACCGCGCCAGGGCGCGGATCAGCCACTCCTCCAGCGCATGAACATAGGCGCGCACATCCGGGTTGCGCCGTTTCAGGTCGACCATGACGTAGCCGACCCGCTGCCCCGGCCCGTGATAGGTGTACTGGCCGCCGCGGCCGGTGCGGAAGACCGGGAAGCGGCCGGGCGCCAGCAGGTCGCCGTCCTGGGCGCTGGTGCCGGCGGTGTAGAGCGGCGGGTGCTCCAGCAGCCACACCAGCTCCGGCGCGGTGCCGGCGCGAATCGCCGCGACCCGGGCCTCCATCGCCGCCAGCGCCTCGGGATAGGGCACCGGGCCGTCGTCGATGCGCCAGTCGGGGGGGCGCCAGTCGGGCGCGGGCCGGGCCGGGCCGCCCGGAACGGCGGTTTCGGCGACGGCGGAAGACGGAATCGCGATCATCTCATCGGGCTGCTTGATCGGGCGCATGCGATCTGCTAATCCCCCCGCACCTCGGAAGGCAAGGCCCCTCGTGGGCACGCCTGCCGTGCGGTCGTGGCGGAATTGGTAGACGCGCAGCGTTGAGGTCGCTGTGGGCTAACCCCCGTGGAAGTTCGAGTCTTCTCGACCGCACCATTCTTCGCAAGGCCCGCCCTCACCGGCGGGCCTTTCGCGTTTCGGGAGGCAGCCTCCCGTCGCGGCCCTTCCGCCCGGGCGGAACGCTGCCTATAACGGCTCGACCCGTAACGCTGTCCGGATCCCCTGATGTCCAGCGATCTGCGCGAAGCTGCCCTCGACTACCACCGCCTCCCGACCCCCGGAAAGATCGCGGTGGCCCCGACCAAGCCGCTGGCCACGCAGCGCGACCTGGCCCTGGCCTATTCGCCCGGCGTCGCCGCGGCGTGCGAGGCGATCGTCGCCGACCCGCAGGAGGCGTCGCGCGTCACCAGCCGCGGCAACCTCGTCGCCGTGATCTCGAACGGCACCGCCGTGCTCGGCCTCGGCAACATCGGCCCGCTCGCCGCCAAGCCGGTGATGGAGGGCAAGGGCGTCCTGTTCAAGAAGTTCGCCGGCATCGACGTCTTCGACATCGAGGTCAACGAGACCGACCCGGACAAGCTGGTCGACATCATCGTGGCGCTGGAGCCGACCTTCGGCGGCATCAACCTCGAGGACATCAAGGCGCCAGAGTGCTTCGAGGTCGAATCCAAGGCCCGGGCGCGGATGAAGATCCCGGTTTTCCACGACGACCAGCACGGCACCGCCATCATCGTCGCCGCCGCCATCACCAACGGGCTGCGCGTCGTCGGCAAGGACCTGAAATCGGTCAAGCTGGTCGCCTCCGGCGCCGGCGCCGCGGCGCTGGCCTGCCTCGACCTCCTGGTCGACATGGGGCTGCCGCTCGAGAACATCTGGGTCACCGACATCGCCGGCGTGGTCTGGGAAGGCCGCACCGAGCTGATGGACCCGCGCAAGCAGCGCTACGCCCGCAAGACCGAGGCGCGGACGCTGGCCGAGGTGATCGGCGGCGCCGACATCTTTCTCGGCCTGTCGGCGCCGCGGGTGCTGACGCAGGAGATGGTGCAGCGCATGGCCGACCGGCCGATCATCATGGCGCTGGCCAACCCGACGCCGGAGATCATGCCGGAGGAGGTCAAGGCCATCCGCCCCGACGCGGTGATCGCCACCGGCCGGTCGGACTATCCGAACCAGGTCAACAACGTCCTCTGCTTCCCCTTCATCTTCCGCGGCGCGCTCGACGTCGGCGCCACGGCGATCAACGAGGCGATGAAGATCGCCGCGGTGCAGGCGATCGCCGATCTGGCGATGCAGGAGGGGTCGGACATCGTCGCCACCGCCTATGGCGACCAGCAGCTCAGCTTCGGCCCGGACTACCTGATCCCGAAGCCCTTCGACCCGCGGCTGATCATCAAGATCGCGCCGGCGGTGGCGAAGGCGGCGATGGAGTCGGGCGTCGCCACCCGGCCGATCGAGGATTTCGCCGCCTATGCCGGCAAGCTGGAGGAGTTCGTCTTCCGCTCCGGCCTCGTCATGCGGCCGGTGTTCAACCTGGCGAAGCAGGAGCCCAAGCGCGTCGCCTATGCCGAGGGCGAGGACGAGCGCGTGCTGCGCGCGGTCCAGGTCGTGCTCGACGACCAGCTGGCCAGGCCGATCCTGATCGGCCGCCGCGGCGTGGTCGAGCGGCGGATCGAGAAGCTCGGCCTGCGGCTGAAGCTCGACCGCGACGTCGAGCTGGTCGACCCCGAGGACGACCCCCGCTACACCGAATACTGGCGCCTGTACCACCAGCTGCTGGCCCGGCGCGGCGTCTCGCCGGACGTGGCCCGCACCGTGGTGCGCACCAACTCGACCGTGATCGCGGCGCTGATGGTGCAGAAGCAGGAAGCCGACGCCATGATCTGCGGCAGCTACGGCCCGTACCGGCCGCATCTGCGGGACGTGCTCAGCGTCATCGGCCTGGCGCCGGGGGTGACCACCCCGGCCGCGCTCAGCGCCCTGGTGCTGCCGCGCGGCACCTTCTTCCTGGCCGACACCTACATCACCCCGGACCCGACGCCGGAGCAGATCGCCGAGACCACGCTGCTGGCGGCGGAGGAGATCAAGCGCCTCGGCATCGTGCCGAAGGTGGCGCTGCTGTCGCACTCCAACTTCGGCACCATGGACGGGCCGTCGCCGGTGAAGATGCGCCACGCCCTGTCGCTGATCCGCGCGCAGGCGCCGGACCTCGAGGTCGAGGGCGAGATGCATGCCGACGCCGCGCTGTCGGAGGAGATCCGCCAGCGGATCTTCCCGGACAGCAAGCTGACCGGCAGCGCCAACCTCCTGGTGCTGCCGTCGCTCGACGCCGCCAACATCGCCTTCAACATGCTGAAGGTGCTGGGCGAGGCGATCTCGATCGGCCCGATGCTGCTCGGCGTCGCCCGGCCGGCGCATATCGTCACCCCGTCGGTGTCGGTGCGCGGCCTCGTCAACGTCACCGCGATCGCCACGGTCGACGCGCAGCTGGCGGGGGCGGTCTGCCCGATCGACGCCCATGCCCGGCAGGCGTCGCATCTGGCGCTCGAAGCCCTGTCGGTGTGAGGTGACGGAGACGGCGCCGGCCGAGCCCCAGGAGTACGGTCTGCCGCCCGGTTTCGTGCAGGAGATCGAGGAGGCGCTCGACGCCCAGCGCTTCGAGACCGTGGAGGAGCGGCTGGCGCCGCTCCATTCCGCCGATCTGGCCGCGCTGCTGGAGGCGCTGCATCCGGACGACCGCCGCGTCGTCGTCGGGCTGATCCGGGTCCAGCTCACCACCGACGCCGAGGCGCTGGCCTGGCTGAACGAGGACGTCCGGCAGGAGGTGCTCGACCTGCTCGGGCCGCAGGACGTCGCGGCCGCGCTGCAGGAGCTCGATTCCGACGACGCGCTGGCCCTGATCGAGACCCTCGACGAGGGCGGGCGGGACGCGGTCCTGGCCAACGTCCCGGCGGAGGACCGGCGCGTCCTGCTCGAAGGGCTCGACTTCCCGGAATACTCCGCCGGCCGGCTGATGCAGCGCGAGCTGGTGGCGGTGCCGGACTACTGGACCGTCGGCAAGACCATCGACTGGCTGCGCACGGCCGAGGATCTGCCGGACGAGTTCTACAGCCTGTTCCTGGTCGACGTGCACGGCCGGCCGACCGGCCAGCTGCCGCTCGCGCGCTTCCTGCGCGGCCGGCGCCCCGCCAGGCTGTCGGAGCTGGGGCTCGAGGACATCCATCCGATCCCGGCGGCCATGGACCAGGAGGAGGTGGCGCTGCTCTTCCGGCGCTACGGCATGGTCTCGGCGCCGGTCGTCGACCAGGACGGCAGGCTGCTCGGCGTCATCACCCTCGACGACGTGGTCGACGTCATCGACGAGGAGGCGGAGGAGGACATCTTCCGCCTCGGCGGCATCGGCGAGCAGAGCGACCTCTACCGCGACGTCGCCGCCACCACCCGCTCGCGCTTCTCCTGGCTGTTCGTCAACCTGCTGACCGCGGTCCTGGCCTCGGCGGTGATCGGGCTGTTCGAGGATACGATCAGCAAGGTCGTGGCGCTGGCCGTGCTGATGCCGATCGTCGCCTCGATGGGCGGCAATGCCGGCACCCAGACCCTGACCGTCGCGGTGCGGGCCCTGGCGATGCGCGAGCTGACCGACAGCAACGCCGTCCGCGTCCTGTGGAAGGAGGTGCTGGTCGGCGCCCTCAACGGCCTGATGTTCGCGGCGATCGCCGGCGGGGTCGTTTGGCTCTGGTTCTCGGATCCGCGCCTGGCGCTGGTGATCGGCGCGGCCATGATCATCAACCTGCTGGCCGCCGCCTTCTCGGGCACGGTGATCCCGCTGGCGCTGCAGCGCTTCGGGGTCGATCCGGCGGTGTCCAGCGGCGTGTTCCTGACCACGGTCACCGACGTGATCGGCTTCTTCGCCTTCCTCGGCCTGGCCGCGCTGGTCCTGCTGTGACCGCCGCCGCCTGATCATCCTGCCCCGTCGTCAGGGAACGACGAAAGCAGCCCGGAGCGCGCAAATCGCCTCTCCCGCTTGCGGGAGAGGTCGGAGACGCGAAGCGGCTCCGGGTGAGGGCCCTTTGTCGAGGCCTGTGCCAGCCCTCACCCGGACATCCTGGCGGATGTCCGACCTCTCCCGCGTCCGGCGGGAGAGGTCACGCACGGCCGAGCCTCGATCACCATCGCCTGTGCCGAAGGCTTTGGCCGGCAGCGACGGGATAGGACCATTGGCTCAGGCGGTGCCGGAGCTCTTGGCCTCGGCGGCGGCGGTGATGACGTTGCGGGCGATGTTCAGGGCCGGGATCTTCAGGTTCTGGCCGCCCGGCACGCCGCGGGTCAGCCGCTCGACCACCGCTTCGACCTTCTCGACGGGAATCGACTCGACGCCCGGCAGCAGCGCCACCACGGCCGCCAGCCCGACCACCTGACCGAAGCGCAGGTCGCTCGCCACCGCCAGCTTCTTCAATGCTTCGCGCAGATCGGCTTCGCTAATACCAGTGGATTCCACGCTCAATACGCCCTCCCTCATCGGCTCTGGGGCCACTGCGCAATTGCAGTGCATATCCCGTCATGAATACTCAGGGTTGTACGGGGCGATCCCGGCCGCTGTCCAGCCGTTCTCACGACCTCCCTGAGTCTATCCCGCCGGCCGGGGCAATGCGACCGCAAACGCCGCCCCGGTTGTCGCGGCCGGGGCCGGCGCCTCGTCCGCTCGTCTCATCTCCTGCCAGTCCATGCCGCCGCCCGCCGCCGGCGATCGGGTCCGAAATCGCGCATGCAATTTTATTTTATCATATAGAAATAAAATAACTGTTCGACAGAAACGATAGAACAGGATCGAGTGATTGAATTTATCTGGGGCCAAATCCATCCGTCTATTTCGTCACTGAAAAGTAAAAAACGAGAATTTCTATGGACAGCCATATCGCTTTTTGCCTGAATGCCGGCTGGCTGGCCCAATGGGCGGCGGCCGGGCTGTCGGCTTGGCAAGATTTCTTGGAGGAGGGATAACATGGGTCTTCTTGACGGCCTGCTCGGGGATGACGGATTGCTCGGCGGTCTGCTGGGCAATGACGGTCTCCTCGGCGGCCTTCTCGGCAGCGACGGCCTTCTTGGCGGGCTGCTTGGTGATGACGGTCTGCTCGGGAATCTTTTGGGCGACGACGCTCTCAGCGGCGTGATCGGCACGGTGAAGAGCGTCCTGGGCTCCCTGGACGGCCTGGTCTTCGGCGGCTCCGAGGGCGAAGGGCTCCTCGGCGGCGTCTTCGGCCTGGTCGATGGGTTGCTCAACGGCCTGCTCGGCGGTGCGCTCGGCGGCGATCTGACCGGCGGCCTGCTCGGCTCGGTCGAGGATCTGCTCGACGGCATCCTGCACGCCGACGTGCTCGGCAGCCTGGTCGGCGGCGTGCTCGAGACGGTCGGCGGCCTGCTCGGCGACATCCTCGGCGGCGACGTGCTCGGCGGTATCCTGAACGCCGATCTCGGCGGCATCCTGGGCGGCGTGCTCGAGACGGCGAACGGCCTGCTCGGCGGCATCCTGGGCGGCAGCGACCTGCTCGGCGGCCTGCTGGACGGTGACCTGCTCGGCGGCGTGCTCGGAACGGTGGGCGGCCTGCTGAACGGCGTCCTCGGCGGCGATCTGCTGGACGGCGGCCTGCTCGACGGACTGCTGGGCGGCGACCTGCTGGGCGGCCTGCTCGAGACGGTGAACGGCCTGCTGGGCGGCATCCTCGGCGGCGACCTGCTGGGCGGCGACCTGCTGGGCGGCGTGCTCGATCTGGTCGACGGCCTGCTCGGCGGCCTGACCGGCGGCGACGACCTGCTCGGTGGCCTGCTGGGCGGCCTGCTCGGCGGCGACGACCTGCTCGGCGGCCTGATCGGGGCGGTCGAGGGCATCGTCAACGGCCTGCTGGGCGGCGATCTGCTGGGCGGCGACCTGCTGGGCGGCCTGCTCGGCTCGGTCGGCGACCTGCTGAACGGCCTGCTGGGCGGCGACCTGCTGGGCGGCGTCCTCGACGGCGACCTGCTGGGCGGCCTGCTCGGCACCGTCACCGATCTGCTCGACGGCATCCTCGGCGGCGACCTGCTGGGCGGCGACCTGCTCGGCGGCATCACCGACACGCTGAACGACCTGCTGGGCGGCCTGCTCGGCGGCGGCGACCTGCTGGGCGGCGTGCTCGGCACCGTCACCGGTCTGCTCGACGGCCTGCTGGGCGGCGACCTGCTGGGCGGCGACCTGCTGGGCGGCCTGCTCGGCACGGTTACCGGCCTGCTCGACGGCCTGCTGGGCGGCGACATCCTGGGCGGCACCCTCGGCGGGCTCGACCTCGGCAACATCGGCGGCACGGTCGAGGGCATCCTCGGCGGCGTGCTGGCGACGGTCGAGGGCGTGCTGGGCGGGCTGCTGGGCGGCGACGGCCTCGGCGGCATCATCGACCTCGACGGCATCCTGGGCAGCCTGCTCGGCGGCGGCGTCAGCCTGGAGGCTGCGCTCGACACCGTCCTGGCCTCGCTCGGCGATGCCGTGTTCAGCATCGACATCAGCGGCCTGGGCAACATCGGTCCGCTCGACGTCGTCACCGGCCTGCTCGGCTCGGTGCTGAACGTCGTCGGCCTGGGCGCCAACTCCCTGGCCAACATCGTCGGCGACGTGGCCGGCTCGGCCGACACCGTCAATGGCGGCGCCAATGCCGACATCCTGAACGGCTATCTCGGCGACGACCGGATCCGCGGCAATGCCGGCGATGACCGCATCGACGGCGGCACGGGCAACGACACCGCCTATGGCGATGCCGGCAACGACACCATCACCGGTGGCATCGGCAACGACACCATCGTCGGTGGCGCCGGCGCCGACGTCATGATCGGCGGCGTCGGCAACGACATCTACTACGTCGACAACTTCGGCGACCGGACTCAGGAGCTGGCGAACGGCGGGACCGATTGGGTGGTCTCGACCAAGAGCTGGACCCTGGCCGACAACGTCGAGAACCTGATGCTGGCGCAGGGCTCGGGCACCCAGGCGGTCGGTAACGCCCTGGGCAACACCCTCTGGGGCAACGAGACCAACAACGGCATCGCCGGCCTGGCCGGGAATGACATCATCGACGGCAAGGCCGGCAACGACGTCCTCGACGGCGGCGCGGGGACCGATACCCTGACCGGCGGCGCGGGCGCCGACAGCTTCCGGTTCCAGTCGATCGCGCACACCACGGTCGGCGCCGGCCGAGACGTGATCCTCGACTTCAACCACAGCCAGGGCGACAAGATCGACCTGCACTTCATCGACGCCAGCACCAAGGTCGCCGGTGACCAGGCCTTCAGCTTCATCGGGTCGGCCAACTTCACCGGCGTGGCCGGGCAGCTGCACTTCCAGGGCGGGATCCTGAGCGGCGACATCAACGGCGACGGCTGTGCCGACTTCGAGATCCAGGTCAAGGGTGCGGCCTCGCTGGTCGCGTCCGACTTCGTGCTCTGATCGGCTCAGGCCGGTCGGGGGGATCGGCCCGGACGCTTGGCCCACGGGCGTCCGGGACTCCGATCCACCACTAGGGCAGCCGCGCGATGTCACGGCATCGCGCGGCTTTTCTTTTGCGGCGACGGCTTTGCTACAGTGCGGCAAACACCGCTGCGACTGGGAGCGACGCCCGCCATGATCCCCAACGAGCCGCAAGGCCTCGATTTCATGCTCGGCGACACCGCCGACATGCTGCGCGATTCGGTGCGCGGCTTCGCCGAAGCCGAGATCGCGCCGCGCGCCGCCGCGATCGACCGCGACAACCAGTTCCCGATGGATCTCTGGCGCAAGATGGGCGACCTCGGCGTCCTCGGCGTGACGGTCGAGGAGGAATACGGCGGCGCCGGCATGGGCTATCTCGAGCACATGGTGGCAATGGAGGAGATCTCCCGCGCCTCGGCCTCGGTCGGCCTGTCCTACGGCGCCCATTCCAACCTCTGCGTCAACCAGATCCGGCTGAACGGCACCGAGGAGCAGAAGCGCCGCTACCTGCCGAAGCTGGTCGCGGGCGAGCATGTCGGGGCGCTGGCGATGTCCGAGCCGGGCGCCGGCTCCGACGTCGTCGGCATGAAGCTCAAGGCCGAGAAGAAGGGCGACCGCTGGGTCCTCAACGGCAACAAGATGTGGATCACCAACGGGCCGGACGCCGACACGCTGGTGGTCTACGCCAAGACCGACCCGGCGGCCGGCCCGCGCGGCATCACCGCCTTCCTGGTCGAGAAGGGCTTCAAGGGCTTCTCCACCGCCCAGAAGCTCGACAAGCTCGGCATGCGCGGCTCGAACACCTGCGAGCTGGTGTTCCAGGACTGCGAGGTGCCGGAGGAGAACGTGCTCGGCCGGGTCGGCGAGGGGGTGCGCGTGCTGATGAGCGGCCTCGACTACGAGCGCGCGGTGCTGGCGGCCGGGCCGCTCGGCATCATGCAGGCCTGCCTCGACATCGTCCTGCCCTATGTCCGCGACCGGCGGCAGTTCGGCCGGCCGATCGGCGAGTTCCAGCTGATGCAGGGCAAGGTCGCCGACATGTATGTCGCGCTGAACGCCAGCCGCGCCTACGTCTACGCGGTCGGCCGCGCCTGCGACCGGGGCCGGGTGACGCGGCAGGACGCGGCCGGCGCCATCCTCTACGCCGCCGAGAAGGCGACCTGGATGGCGCTGCAGGCCATCCAGGCGCTCGGCGGCAACGGCTACATCAACGAATTCGCGACCGGCCGCCTGCTGCGCGACGCCAAGCTCTACGAGATCGGCGCCGGCACCTCCGAGATCCGCCGCATGCTGATCGGCCGCGAGGTGATCGGGCTGAAGGGGTAGGGCGGCTGGCCGGATGGCCGGGCTCCGCGCTCCCAGCCTGTGGCTTCTCAGGGCAGCGGATATCGCCGGATCGACCACCCCTTCGTTGTGTCCACAGTGACCTCGACCACCTGGTTCACAAGATCGGGATCGAGATCAACAGCATCGAGAAGTGCGGCGAAGGCGCGGCACTGGGCGTCGCGGCCGGGAATGCTGCCCTTGAGCAACGCCACGCCTGGATGGATCGTCTGGAGGCGATAAAGTGCTAGGAAATCGATAACGTTGTTCGTGACGAGGACGAGGTCGTGCATCGCAACGACCTTGATGACATCCCAGTCCTTGAGCCCGGCCTTGCCGAGATCCACGAGCGTCTGGGCAGCATAGCCCCGTTGGTAGGCCACATCGCAACGTGCTCGGGAAAGGCACTCGTCGATCAGAAAGCAGGGGGCGGTCATCGCCCCCGCTTGGTCCGGTCGGACGCCTCCTGCCACGGCGCCTTGGCGCGAGGGCGACCGCGGCGCGGGTAGGCCACGCACCAGATCCGGGCGGCATCGAGCATATCGCGCGTCAGCCTGGGATAGTCCTCGAGCAGCTCGGCTTCGGAGATGCCGGCGGCGAGCGCATCTGCGATCGGATGGACGAGGATCCGGGTCCCTTTGAAGGTTGCCGCGCCTGCCTGGATGTCCGGATCCTCGACGATCAGCCGTTTCGCGCTCTTCAGCTTTCTCCACCGGCTGTCGATATCAGCCCGATAGGGCCTCAGATCGACTTGATACGTCACGCTGGTTTCGGGGTCCTTCGTCACGAGTCGTCCCGGCGATGCTCCTTCCGCCAGCTTGGCGTACCAACGCTGGCGGATCTCCACGGGAACTCGTCCTGCCAGCGACGTCTCGATCTTGAAGGCCACCAATCCCCTCTTGTCGAGCCGTCGACGTCCGCCTTGCGCCGTCACCCAGCGGGAAGGAACACGCTTCCGGTCGATCGCATCGTTGATCTGGTCGGGGCGAAGGCCTGTGACGACACATGCCTCGCCGACCGTGAGGTCGTCAGTCGCGTCGGCCATCTCGCCCTCCAAAATGCATCTGCGCCATGCAGACAGATTTTGTGTCATGGGCAGTTTGAGTCAAGTCGACAGCGGCCAGCCGCCTGACGGCCTACTTGTCGTAGGTCGTCAGCGTGGCGCCGGTGTCGCCGACCGCGACCACCACCAGCTTGGCCGGCTCGGTCGCGCTGGCGTTCTCGCTGACGCCGTGGGCGGAGCCGGGCGGCTCGATCCAGAACTGGCCGGCGCGGAACACCTCGGTCGGGCCGCCATTGACCTGCGAGCGGACGGCGCCCGACACGACATAGGCGAACAGCGTCGCCGAGGCGTGGTGGTGGTGCGCCGGCGAGGTGCCGCCGGGGGCGTAGTCGACGGTCAGCGCGGTCAGCGACTTGCCCGGGATGTTGGCCAGCGGCTGCGCCGTCAGCGGCGTGACCGTGTCGCCCTGTCCCGCCGCCCGGGCGGCCGTCCAGGCCTGGCCGCCGGCGAAGCCGATGGTTCCGGCCAGGACCGCAACCGCGGCGATCTTCCTGGAAACGAAGGTCATGGTGCTTCTCCATCTCGGCGGCCGGTCGCATCCGGGGCCGCTCCGAAGACAGGACGAGGCAGCCGCCGCGGATGTGACGGCGGGTTGCGTCTTCATCCGTCGCTGCAGCGGGCCCTGAAACCATCCTCGGCAAAAAGGCATCACCCTGTCACACGCCGTTCACGGGCGGTCCCTAGGCTCATAGTCATATCGGACTGAAACATCGCAGATGCCGGAGAAGCCTGTCACATGGTGAAAGTCGACGCAGCGACCGACCGTTCCGCCCTGGGCGCGGCAGACCCCAGGACAGACCCCGAAACCATCAACGCCTGGGAAGAGGCCAAGAAAGCGGCCAGGGAGGCGGGGATAGTCTGGAACCGGCCGAAGGGTGACGATCGCTCGGCGCAGGACATCATCAATGACACGCCCCTGTTGCGCGATCTCGGCAATCAGAGCGGCGTCAGGGACATGCTGGAGGACAGGGTCGGCGGCGACATCGAGACGGATGCAGACGCCGCCTTCAGGGCGGCGCAGGTTCTCGAGCATGTCGAGAAGTTCGACGAGAGCGGAAACAGGATCGCCGGAGGCGACATCGGCAATGGCCGCGTCGACGGCTTCACCAAGGACGGCGACGCCAGGCACGGCACGGAAGCCGGCCGGCTGCAGGACTTCGGCAAATACGGCTTCTCCAACCTGAAGGGCCAGCTCGAAAACCCGGCCTCCGCCGGCGACGACACGGAAGCCCGCGAACAGGCCGAGATGGTGGGGATCACATGGGAGCTGCCGGACGACGACAAGCGTTCGGCGCAAGAGATCATCGACGACTCGCCGCTGCTGAAAAATCTGGGCAACCAGAGCGGCATCAAGGACATGCTGAAGGAACGGGTCGGCGATTTCGAGACGGATGCAGACGCCGCCTTCAGGGCGGCGCAGGTTCTCGAGCATGTCGAGAAGTTCGACGAGAGCGGAAACAGGATCGCCGGAGGCGACATCGGCAATGGCCGCGTCGACGGCTTCACCAAGGACGGCGACGCCAGGCACGGCACGGAAGCCGGCCGGCTGCAGGACTTCGGCAAATACGGCTTCTCCAACCTGAAGGGCCAGCTCGAAAACCCGGCCTCCGTCGGCGCCGACGCGGAAGCTCGCGAACAGGCCGAGATGGTGGGGATCAAATGGGAGCTGCCGGACGACGACAAGCGTTCGGCGCAAGAGATCATCGACGACTCGCCGCTGCTGAAAAATCTGGGCAACCAGAGCGGCGTCAAGGACATGCTGAAGGAACGGGTCGGCGATTTCGAGACGGATGCCGATGCCGCATTCAGGGCGAGCCAAGTCCTCGATCGCATCACGATGTATGACGAGACGGGCAACGCCCTGTCCGGTGGGGACGTCGCCAACACCAGCGTCGACGGCTTCACCAAGAGCGGCGAAGCAAGACACGGCACGGAGGCTGGCCGCCTTCAGGATTTCGGCAAATACGGCTTCTCCACCCTTCCGGGCGTGAAGAAGGCCGAGGATATCGGCAGCTACAAGGACTTCCTGAAAGCCAATCCGGACGCGGATGAGGCGTCGAAAACGCTGGCCAGATACGCGGCCATCATCGGCGAGAACTTCGACGCGATCAGGGGCAAGACCGGTTCGGGCGACAACCTGACGGCCGAAGCGCTGAGGAAGTACAGGGACGAGAACCCACAGATCAGCGAGGAGTTCAAGGAGGCGCTCGATTTCTGGTCGCAGCCGGGCGCCTTCAACACGCTCGAGACGGCGCAGGACCCGCTGAAACTCAAGCCCGACGGCAATCTCAGCCAGGACGACGTGAAGAACTGGCTGGCGGCGCAGGCCCCGAAGGATGCCGCCTCGGCCATCACCTTCCTGTCAGGCGTCGCCGACAGGAATGTCGTCGCGGGCACCGATACCAGCCAATTGAACCAGGACCTGTTCGAGCACCCCGAAAATCACTCCACGGAAGAAAAAGCCGCTGCCCTTCAGGAGCTGCTGACGGCCCGGCAGCTGATCACCGAGGGCGCCGCGGCGGGCATGTGGAAGGACGACTACTCCATCGTCAGCATCGCCAACCGCG
Organism: Inquilinus limosus DSM 16000; assembly: GCF_000423185.1. Taxonomy (GTDB): domain Bacteria; phylum Pseudomonadota; class Alphaproteobacteria; order DSM-16000; family Inquilinaceae; genus Inquilinus; species Inquilinus limosus. The sequence continues at coordinate 108,725 of NZ_AUHM01000031.1, forward strand.
TGCGCAGCCATCCGAATCCGGAGAAGCTGCTCGAGGACGTCAACGATCATATCGAGACCCTCGAGAGCGACCCGGAGGTCGTCAAGTATCTGAACGAGAACAGCTCCAAGCAGATCACCACGCTGCTGGACGACAACAAGGGCCTCAAGGACGCCCTGCAGAAGACCTATGACGACGATATCAAGTCCGGAAAGGCCCTCGACAGCCTGTGGGACACGAGGATGAAGGACGGCAAGACGGACCAGCAGGCGGTCCTGGCCGAGTTCTTCGGATCGGCGCAGATGTTCCAGGGCGCCCTGGGCATCAAGGACGCGGCGGATATCCAGAACGCCGTCAAGAATTCCAAGCATGCCGGCGAACTGCAGGATTTCTACGAGAATTCGCTGGCTTCCGGCGATCGCCTGAACGAGCTGCTCAAGACCAGTTCCTTCGAGAAGGCAGCCAGTGCGTTCAGCATGGAGGTGGCGCTGTACAACGCTGCGCTCGACCCCGAATTCACCGGGAAGTTCGACGGGCGGCTGAATGAGAACTTCACCCGGATCGCGCAGGACAACGCCTTCAAGGACGCTTCGTTCGACGACCTGAAAAAGGCGTTCGGCATCAATGGCGGCGACGAGCTGGATGAGGAGAAGGTTAAGTCCTTCATCGAGCAGGTCGGCAAGGACAATCCGGAGCTGTTCATCAATCAGGACGGGACGGTCGCAAAGCCCGACCAGATCCTGGCCACTTTCAGGGGCGACTGGGACCTGCTGCGCCAGGGGGCGAAGACGCTCAACGAGCTCCAGCTCTTCAGCCCTGATTCGTCGGTCAAGGGGGCCGCCGACAAGGGTGTCCTGCATGGCGTCAGCGGCCTCTTCCTGGCCGGTGTCACGATCGCCAAGGGCGCCAGCGGCTCGGGCAAGCTGACCGAGCGGCAGATCGTCGACATCACCACCGGCTCGATCCAGACCGCCACGATCATGACCGAAGGCGGGATCAAGGGCTACCAGGACTACCTGAAGGGCGTGAAGGGCAAGCTCGAGGGCGATCTTCTCGACCATGTCGGCTCGCTTCTCGACGACGTCTCCCCGGAGAGCCAGGCCCTGCAGGAGAAGAACAGGCTCCACGACAAGCTGACCTCCAACCTGGGCAAGTTCGAGCAGGCTGCCAAGGGCCTGGGCGGGATCGTCGGCATCGCCGCCGGCGCCTACGGCATCTTCGACGGCGTCCAGGCGATCCGGAAGGGCGATACGGTCACCGGCGGGATCAGCATCGCAGCGGGCTCCCTGGGGGCGATGGCCGGCCTGGCGTCCGCCGTCGAAGGCGGGCTGGCGCTGTTCGCCCCCAGCGTGGCGCGGATGATCCCGGCGCTGGCCGCTGGCGGCCTCGGGTTGGCTGCGGCGGGTGTCGGTGCGCTGGCGCTGATCCTTCCGAGCCTGATCGAGGAAGGCAAGCAGCAGAAGAGGGCCGACGACTTCGGGGACCTGCTCGGCAGCTATCTGACGAAGTACGGGATCGACGGCGTGAAGGACGGCGACATCTGGGATGTCCCCGATGACGAATGGCCTGACGCCGGCAGCGGCCTGTCGTGACGCGCGTCTGATGCGGACCGGCGCTGGGCTGGGATCGGCAGCACATGGGTGATCAGCGCGCATCCGCTCACCGGTCCTGCCGACCAAGCCCATTCCGCCTCCTGCTTAACTCGGAACACATGTTCATGATATGTTCCATGGATGTGGCGCAGAGCGATGGCGAGGCGGGCGAGGCCCGGCCGTCCGATCCCGACCGAGGCTGTGTGGAAACGCGTGTTTGGTGAGGGCAGGTGGGGGTGTCGGCGTGCTACCGGCAAAGCAGATTGGGCAGATCGGATATCAGGCCCGGATCGCCTGGAGGCCGCCGACGCCGAGGATCGAGATCACGCGCTTGAAGTTGTAGGCGAGGACCTGGAGGCTCATCTCGGTGCTGACCCGCTGTAATCCTCGGGTCAGGAAATGGGTGGCGCCCATCCAGGCTTTGAGGGTGCCGAACGGGTGCTCGGCCGTCTGTCGGCGG
>NZ_AUHM01000032.1:0-95000 GCF_000423185.1 Inquilinus limosus DSM 16000
CATGGTCAGGCCGAGCTCAGCCCGCAGCGAGGACAAGAGCGCCATCACCTGGGCCTGGACCGAGACGTCGAGGGCCGAGACCGGCTCGTCCGCCACCAGGAAGTCGGGGTCGGTGGCCAGCGCCCGGGCGATGGCGATGCGCTGGCGCTGGCCGCCGCTGAAGGCATGCGGATAGCGGTCGGCATGCTCCGGCTGCAGCCCGACCTGGACCAGCAGCTCCCGCACCCGCCGCCGGCGCGCCGCCTCGTCGGCCAGGCGGTGGATGCGCAGCCCGTCGGCGATCTGGGCGCCGACCCGGCGCCGCGGGTCGAGGCTGGAGAACGGGTCCTGGAACACCAGCTGCATCCGCCGGCGCAGCCGCCGCAGCGGTTCCCGGCCGAGGCCGGAGAGATCGGTGCCGTCGAACAGCACGCGCCCGGCGCTGAGCGGCTGCAGCCCGAGCAGCAGCCGGCCGATCGTGCTCTTCCCCGAGCCGCTTTCGCCGACCAGGCCGACCGTCTCGCCGCGCGCCAGAGATAGGCTGACATCGGTCACCGCCTGCACCGGCCGGCCGCGGCCGAACAGGCCGCGCCCGCCGAAGCGGCGGCCGATCCCTTCGGCGACGACGAGAGGCGGCGTCACGGCGTTTCCCAGCACAGGTCTCGCATCCTCCGTTGCGTCCGCGGCGGATCGCAGAATGCCCCAACATCGCCAAAGAAATCAGCCATCTTGCCCGGCTGGACGGCCGCCCCGTTCCGCGGTTAGGACTATGGCCCGGACAAGAGGCCCGAGGCGCGGCGCCTGGGGTGGCACAGGAGGCGTCGCTATGCCGTTTTGGCAGCCTGTTCGACTGGCTGGGGTCGTCGTGGTTCTCGCATCGCTGGCCGCTGCCGCCCAGACGCCGTCCACAGAGACGCCGCCCGCCGAGGCGCCGCCGGCGCAGACGCCGTGGGACCAGACCTTCATCAATCCGCATCCGGCCGAGGACGACCTGGTCCTGCCGATGCCCTGCGGCGGGGCCATGGCCTTCCGCCGCGTCGAGGTCGAGAGCGGCGGCTGGCTGAACGACATGCGGGTGGCGCTCGGCGGCTCCGACCCCGATCTGGGGGTGATCGACGACCGCCGCTTCGACAACATCGCGGGCGCCTTCACCCCGACCGCGGATCAGACCCGACGCTACTTCTACATCGGCAAATACGAGGTGACCCGGTCGCAATACGAGGCGCTGAGCGGCACCTGCAGCCCGCCGACCATGCGGGGCCGGGAGCCGGCCGTCGACATCTCCTGGTTCGACGCGCTCGCCTTCGCCGAACACTACACCGAATGGCTGATGGCGAATGCCCGGGACAAGCTGCCGAAGGAGGGCGACCTGTCCGGCTATCTGCGCCTGCCGACCGAGGCGGAGTGGGAGTTCGCGGCGCGGGGCGGCATGGCGGTCTCGGCGCTCGACTTCGTCGCCGACCGCTTCCCCATGGCGGGCGGCAACCCGGCCAGCTATCTCTGGTTCCAGGGCAGCCAATCGGCCGGCGGCCGGATCCACCCGGTCGGGCTGCTGCAGCCGAACCCCCTCGGCCTCTACGACATCCTCGGCAACGCCTCGGAGCTGATGTTCGAGCCGTTCCGGCTGAACCGGCGCGGCCGGCTGCACGGCCAGGCGGGCGGCTTCATCATCCGCGGCGGCGACTTCCTGACCCCGCTGGACCAGGTGCGCAGCGCCACCCGCACCGAGCTGCCCTATTTCTCCGAGAAGACCGGCCAGGCCACGGCGCTGCGCCAGGTCGGGATGCGGCTGGTGATCGCCGCGCCGGCGATCGTCTCGGCCGAGCGGCTGACCGCGCTGCAAAAGGAATACGAGGCGCTGGCGGCGCCCGATCCGGGGCAGGAGACCGCGCTGCAGGAATCGGCCGCCATCCGCGACCTCGACACCGCCGCCCAGACCACCGACGACCCGGCCCTGCGCGCCAGGCTGCAGCGGATCTCGCACGACCTGCGCGACGCGATCACCGAGCGCAACGACGCGCGCGACCGCGCCATCCGGCTGATGATCAATCTCGGCGCCTTCTTCGGCAACAAGCTGCGCACCGACCAGCTGCGGCTGGACAGCGTCGGCAAGGCGATCGACGACGTGGCGCGGCCGGCCCTGGCGGAGATGCAGCGGCGCCTCAACGGCAGGCCGGACGGCGCCGACGCCCTCGCCCGCGCCGAGCAGCAGGTGGCCGAGATGGAGGCGCAGCGCGAGGCGCTGCGGGTCGGGGTGCGGCTGTCGCTCGAGAACTACGCCGACACCGTCTTCACCATGGCGGGGGACTATTCGCCGGAGGTCATCCAGGCGCAGTTCCAGCTGCTGAAGAGCGAGCTGCAGGCGCGCAACGCGGGCGAGCTGATCCCGTACGCTGCCCTGTTCGTGGCGCATATGGAGGCCTACCGGGCCCAGGGCAAGGCCAACCCGGCGGCCTGGCTGAAGGACCTGAACCGGTAGCGCCGCGGCCGCGGCGCAGCGAAGGGGGAGCCGAGATGACGAGACGATGGGCAGCGATCCTCGCCCTGGCCGGGGCGGCCGCGGTGTCCGGCTGCGCCGGCAGCGGCGACCCGCATGAGGGCGGCTTCATCACCGGCGTCACCAACCTGATGTCGGGCGGCTACCAGCAGCGGATCGATCAGCGCCAGGCGGAGGTGGCGTCGCTCGGCGCCGAACAGGCTCAGCTGCAGGCCCGGGCCGACGCGATCCGGCGGGAACAGGCGCAGGTGGACCGTGAGCTCGGCGCCGCGCGGGCCCGGATGGCGCAGCTGAACCGCCGCATCGCCGCGCTGCGGGCCCAGGCCTCGGCCGCCGATGCGGCCAAGCTGGACGACGCCCAGCGGCGTCTGGCGCTGGCCCGCAGCAAGGCGAACGAGGCCTCCAACCGCGACCGCTCGACCGCCGACCGCGCCGCCGACATCGCCGACCTGCAGCAGGTGCTGGATTCGGTCGGCGGCCTGGTCGACGAGATCGCCCGGACGACGCCGACGAGCTGAGCGCAGCGTTCCGGAGACTCAGAGTTTCCCGAGCACGTCCGACGCCGCCTTGGCCGCGGCTTGCTGCGCCGCATCCTCGGCCGTCCCCGCGGCCCGGCGCGCGGCGTCGGCGATCTGCCGGTTGCCCGGCAGCGCGGAGGGAAGCCCGCCGGGGACGGTGTCGCGGGCAAGAGCGAGCGCGTCCTGCGCCTGCTGCGGCACGGCCCCCATCCCAGCGCCGGTCAGCGCATCGGCGGCCTGCCGCCGGTCCGGCAAGCCGCCGGGAAGGGCACCGCGGGCGGCGTCGAGGGCGTGCGGCACCTCGCCCGGCAACAGGCCGCCGAGCGCCTGCTGCGCCACCTGTCCGGCCTGGTCCAGCGCCATGGACTTGGCCATCTCGGCCAGCCCGTCGGGCTGCGACAGGCCGGCAATCAGCTGCTGCGCCCGATCGGCCACCGATCTCAGGATCGACGACGAATCGAAGCTGGGCATCGGGCTGAAATCCGGCGGCACGAAAGGCGTCTGCGGCGTCAGCTCCGGCAAGGCGGCGATGGCGGACGAGCCCGACGATCCCAGCGCGCCGGTCATGCTGCCGGCCGCGGAGGCCAGGCTGCCGGCGGAGGAGCGGGCCGCGCCGGCAGCCTGCTGAACGCGATTCGCCGCGCCGGAGGCCATCTGCGGCAACTCCGGCGGGGCATAGTCGACCAGCGGCCGCAGCACCTTGTCGCCGATGGTGTTGAAGGCGACCTGGCGCAGGCCGTGGACCGCGGCCATGGCCGGCGTCTTCACCGAGCTTCCTGCGAAGGACATGGCGGCTTCTCCCCCTTTCCACCCAGCGGCTACGACGCCGGCCCGAAGGTGCGGACGGCGATGTCGTAGGCCCGGCGGTTGATCGCGTCGATCAGGTACAGGTCGGGCTGGGGCCTGAAGCCGATCAGGAGAAAGGACGCCCAAGCCCGACCCGCACGCGCGACCATGACGCGAATCCGGATCCTCGATCCCTTCGTCTCGACCTCCACCTCGCCTCCTCGCACATCCGTCAGGTCGGAGCCGAGGTCGACCGGGGTCAGTGACACATCGGGGATGGCGGTGCCGACCGCCCCTTGAGCGGCGTGGATGAGCGCGTCGGCGACCGCTCCGTGCGAGGGGTAGGCGGCCTCGGGCGCGACCAGAACGTTGACCTGCCCGATCATCCGCTCGCCCACCATGTTCTTAAGGTTGATGCTGTCCTGGCCCGGCCCCACGCTTTCGTCCCGCTTCTCCGCCCAACTCGTCGGGAAGACGAAACGCGCCGGCAACACGTTGGAGAGCCGTATGGTGCGAAGCGGCTCGGCGGACGGAACATCCGCCGCGTGCGGCAAGCGGAAGCTGTTGGCGGCCACCACGAAGGCCTCCTCCGCCCGGCTGTAGTCTGCCGCCGGGGCATAGCCGAAGACGAGATAGAGCCGATCGCCATTCTTGGAGGTGGACATCCGGTAGGTGAAGGCCTTGCCCTTCACCTCGCGCCTCGCCAGCACGTCCGCGTTCCAGCCTGCAGGGGTATCAGTCAGGTGGCGCTTCAGGACCTCGTAGCCGTTCTCACGCAGCCAGACATCGAGCCAATCGGCGCTCGCCAGTTCGCGCCCAAGCTTCTCCGTGTAAACCTCGAGCAAAGCCCGCTGATCCCGGGAGCCATAGCGGGACAGCAGGACGAGCCCCTTGGCGTCCGGATTCTCCGGCTTGTACGGCTCGTATTTCAGCCAGTCCTTAGGCAGCAGAAGGCTGAAGGTCAGGGCCGGGTCGCCATTGTCCTCGAACTGACGCTGGCTGGCCTGCAGGATCTGCGCTTCCGAGGAACGGGGTTTCAGGAGCAGCTCTGTCATGGGGGTCTCCGCCGCGCGGACCGGTTGCGGCTTCAGAATCATCACGATGGAAAAGCCGAGAATCGTGACGAGGATGAAACAGAACACCATCAGTTCAGGGAGCCGGCCTTCGCTGGCCGCGCGATCGATGTCGCCCTTCCGATAGGGCCAGAGGAGGCCGAAACGCCAGGTCAGCGGAACGCGAAGACCGGCGGGTGTGGCCGAGGCCGCGTGCCGGACCAGCCGGCGGAAACGCGTCAGCATCAGCAGCACCCACAGCCCGTACCCCGTCAGAGCCAGGCCGCCGACCATCACCGCCGAGACGGGCGTCAGGGCCTGACCATATCGCTGCGCCCAGCCATAGGTGAGGCCGAGCAGCACCGCGAACAGAATCGCGAGTGCGACGGCGCTTCGCCGGGTGCGGCCCTCCCTGGGAAGGAGCATGGCGATGTCGGCCAGCCAGCGTCTCACCTCACTTGCCTCCGGACGCGGGCCCGATGCTGACCTCCTGCTCGACGCCGGCACCCAATAGCACGCCGAGCCCGGCATAGGCCCCCGCATAGTAGCGTTCGTCGGCCCGGTCGTAGTAGGCGTAGCCGCCGCCCTTGGCGCCGACGCCCCCCACCTTGGCGGACGCCTTCTCCTTCATGTTGAGGGTCCAGTCATCCGGGACGCCGGGCAGCCAGCCGATCGGAATGGTGGTCTGCGACTCGGCCGAGCCCCCCAGCGCCGAGGCGCTGGCCTTGCCGCCCAGAGCCACGCCGACACGACGGCCGTCATCGCCGAACAGCGCATCGCCTTCGGCCTTGGCATAGAATTGCTGTCCCTCCAGCGCCCCGCCGACGCCGCCCGTCTTCAGGTCGCCGAGCTCGCCGGCGACCTTGCCGCGCGCCATGTAGGCCGCCGCCTCGCCATGCGCGCCGGCACCGTAGGGGGTGAGCCCGGCATGGCCCTTCGCGGTCGCGGACAGGATGTCCATCTCGCCGGACACCGCCCCCAGATCGCCTCGCTTTTCCCCCCGCAGCTGCGCGCCGGCGACCGTCGCTTCGGCATCGACCGTCGCCTTGTCGGGACCGAAGCTGGTCGCGACCTTCCCCTCCGCACCCATGACCTTGGCGGAGTTCGGCCCGGAGCCCTTGTTGCCGGCCCAGGCGTCGCCCTCGGCCTGCCACGACGTCTGCTGGGCCCCCGCGCCCACGCCGACCTGCGGCCCGGGGTTGGCGCCCTGCCCCTCGGGCGTCCAGGCGGGGCCGGCGGGGCCGACGGTCGGCCCATCCGCCCCGCCGGGCGTCGGCGTCGGCACCGGCGCCGCGCAGTTCAGGAGGATCTTGGCGCCGCGGCTGTCGATCCCTTCCCCGCTCATCTCCACCGTGGAGCCGCCGGCCTCCTGCCGCATCGCGGTCTTGGCCATGACATGGATGCCGTCCGGCACCATCGAGATGAAGTTCTGCGGCGCCGCCGGGCCCTGGCTGGCGAACACCTTGGTCTCGGAATGGGTCTCTACCCCATCGGCGCTGAGCCGGATCTTGTGACGGCCGCCGAAGGACAGGATGATCTGCGTCTCGTCCATGTAGATCTGGCTGCCCTTGTGCTGCAGCGTGATCGATTGCGGCGTCATCTGCACCTGCGACGCCTGGACGGTGGTCAGGTGCAGCGTTTCCGCCGCCATGGTGTAGGCGTTGCCGACCTGCGTCCGCTGGTTGTTGCGGACGATCTGGGTCGAGTCCTTCTGGGCGTGCTGGAACATCTCCTCCGCCCCGGCCTGGTCCTCGAAGCTGAGCTCGTTGAAGCCCGCGCCGCCGGGGCTGGTCGAGGATTTGAACCCGGTGCGGGTCTTGTGGCCGGGCAGGGACAGCGACGGCATGGTCGTGGGGTTCGGCACCACGCCCATGACCAGCGGCTTGTCGGGGTCGCCTTCGAGATAGCCGACCAGCACCTCCATGCCGATGCGGGGGATGGTCTGCGAGCCCCAGCCGGACCCGCCCCAGGGCTGGCTGACCCGCAGCCAGCAGGAGGAGGTGTCGTCGCCCTTGGCGTAGCGGTCCCACGGGAACTTGACCTTGATCCGGCCGTAGCGGTCGGTGTGGATCTCCTCGCCGGGCGGGCCGACCACGGTCGCGGTCTGGATGCCCTCGATCCGCGGCCGCGGCGTCTTCTGCTCCGGCACCCAGCGGGTCGTCGCCGGCACCACCTGGAACCGGTTCGAATAGGTCGCCGTGCCGCCGTTGGCGGCGTAGGACTGGTCCTCTGCCCAGTGCATCACCCGGACGACGGCGTAATCGGCGTTCTCCTCGGCGATCGGGTGGCCGTACAGCCTGAACCGCTGGGCCGGCTGGAGGCGGCGGTTGCCGCTCTCGGCGTCGACCGTCTCGAAGCCGGCCTCGTGGGCCTCGATGCGCCGCCGGGAGATGTGGTCGGCCCGGTCCTTGTCCAGGAACCGGCCGCCCCAGCGGTACATTTCGAACATCCGGTTGGTCTCGATCGGGGCCAGCGAGGGCTGGCCCCGCATCACCGGCGCCTGCGGGGTCTCGAAGTTCCAGTCCGCCTCCGCCGCCTGGCCGGGCATGAACTGATAGCGCCGGACCCAGCCGGTGACGTCGTTCAGGTCGAGGTTGGTGCTGGTGAAGCGCAGCTCCGGCTCCTCGCCCGGCGTCCAGGCATGGGCCCCGTCCGACACCACCAGCACGTGCCGCGCCGGCCCGCCGTCGCTGCCCGGCTCGTGCCGGAACCACCAGCTCCAGCCTTCCTCCTCCAGCAGGCGGGCGATGAAGTTGTAATCGGTCTCGTTGTACTGGACGCAGTATTCGCGCACCGCCTTCGGTCCGATCACAGGTCCGAAGTCGAAATCCCGGATCTTCGCCTCGGTGAAGATGGTTTCGAGGATCTGCTGGGTGGTCTTGTTCTGGAAGATCCGGCAGTCGGAGGTGTGCGTGAACAGCCACAGCCACGGCCGGGCGGTGAGCACATAGGAGCGCATTCCGTCGCCGAGGGCCGGCCCGGCGTCCAGCGCCCCGACGACGCCGGACCAGGTTCGCCGCGCACCACCGGGCAGTTCCAGCGTCCAGCTGACCGGCAGGCCGACGAGGTCCTTCGGCAGGATGTCCCGGCGCTTGGACCGCACCCGCAGCCGGAAGCCGAACAGGTCGTTCAGGCCTTCGACGCCGTCCATCCCCTCCAGCAGGAAGACGTCCTCTCCCAGGGGCGTCTGGATGGCGAGAAGACGCCCGGCCTGGGTCAGCGACCCCACATAGTCATAGGGAGACATGATCGACTCCGGCCATCTTCGGCGAAGCGTCCCCGGCCGCGGGACAGGCGGCCCGCGATCCGGCCCCGGATCGGACGCGGAGGGCCGCCGTAGCGGCCCCATGCAGATGCACCATCACACCCCCACCCCATCGTCGCCGTCGGCACCCGGCACCGCCTCGTCGGCTGGCGCCGGCCACGGTCTTTCATGCCAGCATCGATTGTCAGGCCGCGGTGGGGCCGGTCCGGTCCGCCTGGCGCAGAACCACCGCGATGACGGTGAGGGCGGCGAGCAGCCTGGCCGCCGGGGACCGCGGCACCTCAGCCGCCGCATCCGTCGGACGGCCCAGCGCCACGAGCCTGATCTCCTCCCCGTTCGCGCCAGGGACATGCCGCATCAGCAGGACGTCGAGGCGGCGCTCGGACCGCCTGAGCCCCGCGGCCCGCCAAAGCCGGCGCGCCAGCCGGCAGGCACGCGCCGCCATCTCCTCCTCACGAAGCGGAGGCGACGCCGGAGCCGCGCGTGACGGCAACCGCCAGGCAAGGCGGCTGCGGAAGCCCGGCAGGGGGGAGGCGGCCATCAGCTCGGCAGCGGCCCGTTCCAGCAGGACGGACTGGCGCTGCCGTCGAAGCACCGCGCCGGTCCCGCCCGGCGGCCGGACGGAATCATCCTCCAGCTCCCCGAGAACGGTGTCGATCAGCCGGATCACCTGATCTGTGCGCATGGTCCTTCGGCTCAGGAGGAGCAGTTTCGGATGCCGCGCGAACGCAACGGCGGACCCGGTCCGCCGGCCGTCACCGGAGGCGGACCGCACCGCGCCGTACCGCGCCCGCCCGGCATCCCCGCCGCGAACGCCAGGCGGCCGGGGCCGAACGGGGCCCCGGCCCCGCCGTCAGCCCTTCTTGGTGGTGGCGACGTCGTAGCTGGCGACCTGGTTGTTCACCGGCTTATGATTTTCGTCATAGGTCGTGTACTTCAGGTCGACCTTGGTGAAGTTCAGCGTGATCTCTTCCGACGGACGGTCGCCGTTGGTGTGGACCTGGTAGCCGGTGACCAGCGCGTTGGTCAGCTTGTATTCCATATAGGTGGCGCCGGGGCTGCCGGTGGTGACGAGATGGATCGTCACCGTCTTGCCCTGGTTGCCGGTCGCCGCCGCCTCGAAGAACTTGAGCGACGAGCCGTCCATCAGCTTGCTGAGATGAACCTCGCCGACCACCGGCTCGGATGCCTCGCGGTTCTGGGCCGAACCCGAAGGGGTCGAGACGGAGCGGTGCACACCCCAGTTCAGCGCCGCGACATCGATCCATTTCTTGTGGCTCTCATGCGTCGCGTCGCCTTGGATACCATCGATCTGAACATAGATCGCCATGATGTCTCACCCTCTCGTTGCAAGAAAAACGACATCCTCGGCGGCCGCGCCGCGAGGCATTGGTCGGACAGCACCGGGACTACTGCAATCCGGAGCCACCAGTTCACGCTGTCTTGAAACGGGCCCCCTCCGGAAAACAGGTCAACGCCCGGATAAAAGCGGATCGTTGTGTCAACTTTGCTGTAGGAATTGAGGCAGGAAGCCACAGTTTCGTCATACTTTGGCGCGCATCAGTGGCTAAACACCTCTCATACCTGAGTACGTGGGTATCTATACACAGAATCGACGATTCTGGAAGCTGCAAGACATTTGGCGCATAATCGATCTTCCGCGCCGGCCGCGGCGCTCGGGGGTGAGAGTGTCCGGAAAAGAATCTTACGAGAAAGGAACACCCGCCGCGGGCCGTGACGGACTCGACACATTCGGAGATTCCCGCAGGCCGATTTATCCGCATTTCCGCATATGGAGCGCGGGCGGTATGCTGCCGAACGCCCGCCGGCGACCGCTTCGTCAGACCGATTGAACCGATGTGAGATCACCGTGCAGACTCCGGACGTCCTCGACATCCAGTCCTTGACCGCCCCGATCCCGGGCGCGAATCCGGCTGGCGAAGATCTGCGTCAGGACTTCTCGGCCGGAGCCCCGTTCCAGCGTCTGCGCGACCTGCGCGGACAGGTGCGCGCGCAGGAGCGCGCCGCGGATGCCGAGGACGACGCGGCCCAGCCGATCGCGGAATGGCGCCAGATTATCGCCGGCGGCGCCGAGCTGCTGGCGCAGCGGTCGAAGGATCTCGAGATCGCGGCGATGATGGTCGAGGGCCTCGCCCGGGTGCACGGCTACGCCGGGCTGCGCGACGGATTCCGCCTCGCGCACGCCCTGGTGGAGCAGCATTGGGACGGGCTGCACCCCCTGCCGGACGAGGACGGCGTGGCGACGCGCCTGCGCCCGCTCATCGGGCTGAACGGCGAAGGCGCCGAGGGGACGCTGATCCAGCCGGTGCGGAAGATCGCGATGATTCGCGGGCAGCAGGGCAGCTACGCCCTGTGGCAGATCGTGCAAGCCGGGGAGATCGCGGCGCTGGAGCCCGAGCGCCGGCAGCAGCGGCTGGACGCGGGCGGCGTGGACCTGGATGCGGTGCGCCAGGCCGGGAACGAGATGGATGCCGCGACGGTGGCGACGCTGGTCGCGGACATTTCCGGCGCGCAGGACGCGTTCCGGCAGCTCTGCGCCGCGCTGGACGAGCGCTGCGGCCCCGATTCGCCGCCGAGCTCGAACATCCGCAAGGTCCTGGAGGCGGCGCAGGACGCCGCCCGGCTGGTCCTCGGCGACCGCGTCCCGGCCCAGGGGCCGGCGGCTGCCGGGGATGGGGCGGCCACCGGCCATCAGGCCCCGCCGGCACCGTCGGGCACGGCGCGTCCGGCGGCCCTTCCCGGCGAGATCCGCGACCGCGAGGATGCGTTCCGACTGATCGAGCTGGCGGCGGCGTGGTTCCGGCGGATGGAGCCGCAGGCCCCGATCTCCTACACGCTCGAGGAATCGGTGCGCCGGGCGCGGCTGCCCCTGCCCGACCTGCTCGACGAGCTGATTCGCGACGAGACGGCCCGGGGCGATTTCCTGATCGCCGCCGGCATCAAACCCCGCAGCAGCGGATGAAGACCCGTGGATACGCGTAACCCTGCAGTGACCCAGACGAGGCCATGATGTCCAGCATTCACGACAAGCTCGAGCGCGTCCGCAAACCGCGCGTCCACATCACCTACCAGGTCGAGACCGAAGGCGCCGTGATCGAGAAGGAGCTGCCCTTCGTGGTCGGCGTCCTCGGCGACTTCTCGGGCGATCCGACCCAGCCGCTGGCCCCGCTGCGCGACCGCAAATTCGTCCAGATCGACCGGGATAATTTCAACGACGTGATGGCCCGAATCGCGCCCGGCCTGAACCTCCGGGTGGAGAACACGCTGAAGGACGACGGCACCGAGATGGCGGTCCACCTGGCCTTCAAGTCGCTGGACGATTTCGAGCCCGGCGCTGTGGTCCAGCAGGTCGAGCCGCTGCGCAAGCTGCTGGAGACGCGCAACCGTCTCCGCGACCTGATGTCGAAGATCGACCGGTCGGAGGACCTCGAGGCGCTGCTGGAGAAGGTGCTGCAGAACAAGGACCAGCTGGCGCAGCTGTCCAGCGCGCTCGGCGCCGAGGACGACAAGGCCGCACCCGCCGCGGATGCCGGCGAGACCAAGGAGTAAGCCATGGCCGTGGAGAAGAGCCCGCAAACCCAGGCCGCCGTCCAGACCACGGAGACGGCCGCCCCCAGCCTGCTCGACCAGGCCATCGGCGCCACCAAGCAGACCGAGCCGGAGCGGGCGCAGGAGCTGCTGCGCACGCTGACCGAGGAGGCGCTGAAGGGAACGGTCACCTATGACCGGAACCTGACCCGGACGCTGACGCACGCGATCAAGGCGATCGACGAGCAGCTGTCGCGCCAGCTGGCGGCGATCATGCACCATGAGAAGTTCCGCAAGCTGGAAGGCTCCTGGCGCGGCCTGCACCACCTGGTCAGCAACACGGAGACGAGCAGCATGCTCAAGATCCGTGTCCTGAACCTGTCCAAGCGCGAGCTGCACCGGGACCTGACCAAGGCGGTGGAGTTCGACCAGAGCCAGGTCTTCAAGAAGATCTACGAGAACGAGTTCGGCACCCCCGGCGGCGAGCCCTATGGTGCGCTGATCGGCGACTACGAGTTCTCGCCCCACCCCGAGGACATCGAGATCCTGCAGCATATGAGCCAGGTCTCGGCCGCGGCCTTCGCGCCGTTCATCTCCGCCGCCGCGCCGCAGATCTTCGGCTTCAACGACTACACCGAGCTGTCCAGGCCGCGCGACCTGGAGAAGATCTTCGAGTCCCTGGAGTACACCAAGTGGCGCAGCTTCCGGGATAGCGAGGACAGCCGCTTCGTCACCCTGACCATGCCGCGCGTCCTGGCGCGGCTGCCCTACGGGGCCGCCACCCGCCGGATCGACGAGTTCGATTACGAGGAGGCGCCGATCGACGCCGGCGGCGTCCATCGCGCCATGGCGCATGAGGATTATTGCTGGATGAACGCGGCCTATGTGATGGGCACGCGGCTGACCGACGCCTTCGCCCAGTACGGCTGGTGCACCGCGATCCGCGGCGCCGAGGGCGGCGGCAAGGTCGAAGGGCTGCCGTTCCACACCTTCACCAGCGACGACGGCGACCCCGACCACAAGTGCCCGACCGAGATCGGCATCACCGACCGGCGCGAGGCGGAGCTGTCGCGCCTGGGCTTCCTGCCGCTGTGCCACTACAAGAACACCGACTACGCCGTGTTCTTCGGGGCGCAGACGACGCAGAAGCCGAAGAAGTACGACCGGCCGGAGGCCACGGCGAACGCCGCGATCTCGGCCCGCCTGCCCTACATGATGGCGACGTCGCGCTTCGCGCATTACCTGAAGGTCATGGCCCGCGACAAGATCGGCTCGTTCCTCGAGGCGTCCGACTGCGAGGCCTGGCTGAACCGCTGGATCATGAACTACGTCAACAGCAACAAGGACGCCGGCCAGGAGGTGAAGGCCC
Organism: Inquilinus limosus DSM 16000; assembly: GCF_000423185.1. Taxonomy (GTDB): domain Bacteria; phylum Pseudomonadota; class Alphaproteobacteria; order DSM-16000; family Inquilinaceae; genus Inquilinus; species Inquilinus limosus. The sequence goes on from NZ_AUHM01000032.1 coordinate 13,016, forward strand.
GGTATCCGCTGGCGGACGCCAGGATCCAGGTCAAGGAGATCCCGGGCGCCCCCGGATCGTACAACGCCGTCGCCTGGCTGCGGCCCTGGCTGCAGATGGAGGAGCTGACGACATCGCTGCGGATGGTGGCGCGCATCCCCAATGTCGGCGGAAACGGCTGATCTGTTGACCCAGGCGAGGTCCGCGGCCAGGCGGCCGCGCCGGCCCGGGCCCGGCGCGGCGCCGCTGGGGCCGGAGCTGGTCGACCGCATCCTGGCGGGCGGCGGCCGCGACGCCGCCGACGGCGCCGGGCCGGTCGTCGCCCTCCTGGCCGAGCCGCGCACGGCGGAGGCGCTGGCGCTGTGGTTCGGGCGGTCGCAGGCGGCCGAGCTGCTGGCCGACCGGCGGGCGCTGCTGGCGGCGCTCGACCGCGACATCGCCTGGATCGACGCGCTGATCTCGGCCCAGCTCGACGTCATCCTGCACGCGCCCCGGCTGCAGCGGCTGGAGGCCAGCTGGCGCGGCGTCGCCTATCTGGTCGAGATCGCCTCCGGCACGGCGGCGGCCAAGATCCGGATCCTCGACATCGACTGGGCCGAGGTGTGCCGCGACCTGCAGCGGGCGATCGAGTTCGACCAGAGCCAGCTGTTCCAGAAGATCTACGAGCAGGAGTTCGGCATGCCCGGCGGCGAGCCGTTCGGCCTGCTGATCGGCGCCTATGAGCTGCGGCACAAGCCGGGGGCCGACCATCCGACCGACGATGTCGCCGGGCTGAAGGGCATGGCGCAGATCGCGGCGGCCGCCTTCGCCCCCTTCATCGCCGGCGCCCATCCGACCCTGCTGGGCGTCGAGAGCTTCACCGAGCTGGGCCAGCCGATCGACATCCTGCACGGCGTCAGCGGCCCCGAATACGTGCGCTGGCAGGGCCTGCGCGACCTCGAGGATTCCCGGTTCCTCGGCCTCACCGCCCCGCGGGTCCTGATGCGGCCGCCCTGGCCGGACGACGGCAGCCGGGTCGACGGCTTCCGCTACCGCGAGGACACCTCGGCCCCCGACCTGTCGGGCTATTGCTGGGGACCGGCCGTCTTCGCCTTCGGCGGCATCCTGATCCGCGCCTTCGACGAATCCGGCTGGTTCGCCGAGATCCGCGGCGCCGCGACGATGGGCGGCAGCGGCGGGCTGGTCACCGACCTGCCCAGCCTGTCCTTCGGCACCGACCGGGACGGCGTCGGCTACCGGATCGCGACCGATGTCGAGCTGACCGACGCCGCCGAGAAGGACATCTCCGACCTCGGCATCATCGCGCTGTGCCGGGCGCGGGACACGCCCTATGCCGTGTTCCACGGCAACCCGTCGCTGCAGCGCCCCAAGACCTACGACCGGCAGGCCGCGAACGCCAATGCGCGGCTGTCGGCGATGCTGCAGTACATCTTCTGCATCAGCCGCTTCGCCCATTACGTCAAGGTCATCGGACGCGAGCGGGTCGGCAGCTTCCAGTCGGCCGAGGACTGCCAGGAATTCCTGCGCCGCTGGCTGCTGGGCTATTCGATCTCGAGCGACACCGCGAGCGGCGAGCAGCGCGCCCGCTATCCGCTGCGCGAGGTCGACGTGGCGGTGCGCGAGCTGGCCGGCCGGCCCGGCATGTATGGCTGCGTCATCCATCTGCGGCCGCATTTCCAGCTGGACCAGGTGGCGTCGAGCTTCCGCCTGGTTACCGAATTGGCGGCGCCGGGCGCCCGGGCCGCCTGACGCCGGTAAGTGGGGAGAGATTTTCATGACCAGCGCGAGCGAGCATTTCCAGGCGGGCCGCCTGTCCGAGGCGATCGCCGCCGGCCTCGCCGAGGTCAAGGCGAAGCCGGCCGACACGGCGAAGCGGGCCTTCCTGGCCGAGTTGATGTGCTTCGCCGGCGAGTTCGAGCGCGCCGACCGGCAGCTGGACGTCGTCGCCGACCAGGACCCGGGCGCGGCGCTGGGGCTGGCGCTGTTCCGGCAGCTGATCCGCGCCGCCCAGGCCCGGGCGGAGCACTTCACCGCCGGCCGCCTGCCGGAGTTCCTGGAGCCGCCGACGCCGCATCTGCAACAGCTGCTGGAGGCCGGCATCGCCCTGCGCGACGGCCGCGCCGAGGACGCCGGCCGGCTCGTCGCCGAGGCCGAGGCCGCGCGACCGCCCTGCCCCGGCCGGCTGGACGACACCGAGATCGCCGATCTGCGCGACGTCGACGACCTTGTCGCCCCGGTGTTCGAGATCCTGACCAGCACCGGCAAGTACTACTGGGTGCCGATGGAGCGCGTGGCCGCGATCGAGTTCCACCCGCCCGAACGCGTGCGCGACCTGCTGTGGCGCCGCGCCTCGATGACGGTGGCCGACGGGCCGGAGGGCGACGTCTACCTGCCGGTTCTGTACGGGGCGGCGACCGCCGGTGCCGACGACGGCGCCCGGCTGGGCCGGATCACCGACTGGCAGGGCGGCGGCGGCACGCCGGCGCTCGGCATCGGCCAGCGCTGCTGGCTGGCCGGCGAGACCGCCGTCCCGATCCTGCAGGCGCGGCGCTTCGAAGCCCGGCCCGTCTGACGACCATGGCCAAGGACGACACCTTCCTGCTTCTCTCCGTCCTCGACCGCCTGCTGGCGGACGAGGCCGAGCCGGCCACGCGCGTCGGCATGCGGCGGACCACGCATTCGCTGGCCGAGATCCGCAACGGCGTCCGGCGCGACCTGGAGAACCTGCTGAACACCCGGGCCCGGCCGGTGGCCTGGCCCGAGGCCTATGGCGAGCTCCGCTCCGCCCTGACCGGCTACGGCATCCCCGACTTCACCGCGCTGCCGATGACCTCGACGGAGGATCGCGAGCGGTTCCGGGCGCTGATCGAGGCGACGATCCGGCGCTTCGAGCCGCGGTTCCGCAGCGTCTCCGTGCGGCTGCTGGAGAACGCGGAGGGCCTCGACCGAACCCTGCGCCTGCGCATCGACGCGCTGATGCATGCCGAGCCGACGCCCGAGCCCATGACCTTCGATTCCGTCCTCGAGCCGGTGAGCCGCAGCTTCTCGGTGACGACGCGCAGCCATGGCTGAAGACCTCCTCACCCATTATCAGCGCGAGCTGACCTATATCCGCCGCCTGGCCGGCGAGTTCGCCGACGCGCATCCCAAGATCGCCGGCCGGCTGCGGCTGAGCGGCGAGGCGACCGACGACCCCTTCGTCGCCCGGCTGATCGAGGCCTTCGCCTATCTCAACGCCCGGGTGCGGACCAAGCTTGACGACGACTTCCCCGAGCTGACCGACGCCCTGATCGGCGTCCTCTACCCGCACTACCTGGCGCCGATCCCGTCGATGGCGATCGCGCGCTTCGACTGCCAGGCGGACATGACCGGCCCGTATCACCTGCCGCCGGGGATGGAGATCAACACCGAGACGGTGGCGGGCGACACCTGCCTGTTCCGCACCGCCTATCCGCTGACCCTGTGGCCGATCGCCCTCGACACCGTGGCCTTCGGCGCCCGGCCGATGACGGCGCCGCCGAACCCGCGGGCGGCGGGGGCGGCGGCGATCCTGCGGGTGGGCCTGCGCTGCCTGGGGGATGCGGCGACCTTCTCCTCGCTCGGCATCGACAATCTGCGCTTCTACCTGTCAGGCCCGGCGCAGCAGGCCCTGCCGCTGTACGAGCTGATCCACAACAACTGCGTCTCGGTAGCCCTGGCCGACGGCCCCACCGATCCCAACCCGGTGATCCTGCCGCCGCGCGCGATCAAACCGGTCGGCTTCGGCCCGGATGAGGGGCTGCTGTCCTATCCGGCCCGGTCGCATCTGGGTTACCGGCTGCTGACCGAATACTTCGCCTTCCCGGAGAAGTTCCTGTTCTTCGATCTCGAAGGGCTGGAGGCGAAGACCCTGATGGACGCCGGCCGGCGGCTGGAGATCTTCTTCTATCTCAACCGCGGCTCGGCCGACCTCGAACGCAGCATCGGACAGGATTCCCTCGCCCTCGGCTGCAGCCCGATCGTCAACCTGTTCCCCCTGCGGGCCGAGCCGATCGCGGTCACCCAGCTGGCCTCCGAATACCGGGTGGTGCCGGATTCGCGGCGCCCGGTCTCCACCGAAGTCTATTCGATCGAAAGCGTCGAAGGGTCCGACACGCAGGGCCAGGCGACCCGGTTCGAGCCGTTCTATGCGATGCATCACGGCGGCGGGCAGAAGGCGTATTGGCACGCCACCCGCCGCCCGGGCCGCCGGGGGGAAGGCGGCACGGAGGTGTTCCTGTCGCTGGTCGACGAGGCGTTCGACCCGGCGGCGAGGCCGGGCATGACGCTGTCGACCGAGATCCTGTGCCTGAACCGCGACCTGCCGAGCCGCCTGCCCTTCGGCGGCGGCCAGCCGCGCCTGGCCCCGGCGGAGGCGCCGGCCGCCCTGCGCGGCATCACCTGCATGACGCCGCCGACCCCGACTCTGCGCCCGGCCCTCGGCAAGCACGGCCGGTGGCGGCTGGTCTCGCATCTCGCACTGAACCACCTGTCCCTGACCGACGACGCCGGCGGGCTGGAGGCGCTGCGGGAGATCCTGAGGCTCTACGACTTCCGAGACGCGCCGGAGACGCGGGCCATCATCGACAGCGTGCTGAAGGTGTCGAGCCGCCGCGGCTCCGCCCGCATGCCGGGCGACGCCCTGGGCGGCTTCGCCCGCGGCGTCGACGTCACCATCGAGTTCGAGGGCGAGCGTTTCTCCGCCGCCGGCCTCTACCTCTTCGCCTCGGTGCTGGAGCGCTTCCTTGGCCTGTACTGCAGCGTCAACTCCTTCTCCCGGCTGACCGCGACGATCCGCGGCCGTCCCCAGCCGCTGAAGCGCTGGCCCGCCCGCGCCGGCGAAACGGTGCTGCTGTGATCGAGCCCCTGGTCAGGCGCCCGACGGGAGTGGAGGCGTTCCAGGCCATCCGGCTGGCCGAGACCATCGCGCGGCGGCAGCGGCCGGGCCCGGACGGGCGCGGCCGCCCGGTCGGGGAGGATCTGGCCCCGCGCGAGGAGGCGGTCCGCCTGACCAGCGCCGTCAGCCTCGCCTTCCCTGCCGGGTCCGTCGCCGGCTTCGAGCCGCCGCCGGAGGGCGAGGCCGGCCCGCCGCGCCTGGCCCTGACCCTGTTCGGGCTGATCGGCCCGTCCGGCGTCCTGCCCAACCACCTGACGGCCGAGGTCGCCCGCGCCGTGCGGATGAAGCGGCCGGCGCTGAAGTCCTTCCTCGACCTGCTGCTGCACCGGCTGGCGTCGTTCTACTACCGCGCCTGGGCGAAATACCGCCTGCCGATCGCCTATGAGCGGTCCGGCCGGACCGAGGACGACATCACGCACGCCCTGTACGCGCTGGCCGGGCTGGGCCTGCCGCATCTCCGGCAGCGCCTGGCGGTCGACGACGAGACCATCGTCCACTATGCCGGCCATTTCGCCCGCTGGCCCCGTTCGGCCGCGGCGCTGGAAGCGATGCTGGGCGACTATCTCGGCCTGCCGGTCCGGGTGAAGCAGTTCGAAGGGACGTGGATCCCGCTGCCGCCGGAGGAGCGCAGCGCGCTGCCGTCCGACGCCGCACCGGAGGGGAATTTCTGCCGGCTCGGCGTCGACGCGGTGGTCGGCGAACGGGTCTGGGACGTCCGCGGCAAGTTCCAGATCCGCGTCGGCCCGGTCTCCTGGGAACGGTTCCAGACGCTGCTGCCCGGGACCGAGGCCGTCCGCCGCCTGGTCGAGCTGACCCGCCTCTATGTCGGCCCGGGCCTCAGCTTCAACCTGCGCCTCGTGCTCGACCGCAACGAGGTGCCCGAGCCGCATCTCGGCACCGGCGCCTTCCGGTTGGGCTGGACCAGCTGGGCGGTGTCGCGGACGCCGCCCGCCGACCTGTCCGACGCCGTGTTCGAATTCGACCCAGCCTGATTCCGCCGCACGCATTTCAGCAGAAGAGATCACGCCATGGCCGCCATCGATTTGAAATCCCTCGTCGGCAAGCTGAACACCCCCTGCCGCCGGGCGCTGGAAGGCGCGGCCGGGCTGACGCTGTCGCGATCGCAGTTCAACGTCGAGATCGAGCACTGGCTGATCAAGCTGCTGGAGGACGGGCAGAGCGACCTCGTCGCCTGCCTCAAGCACTACGAGATCGATCCCGGGCGGGTGGCGGGGGAGCTGACCCGGGCGCTGGACCGGCTGAAGACCGGCAACACCCACCCGCCGGCCCTGTCGCCGTCGCTGGTGTCGCTGGGGCGCGAGGCCTGGCTGCTGGCGACGCTGGAATACGGCGAGGCGCGGATCCGGTCCGGGCACATCCTGGCCGCGCTGCTGTCGGACGAGACGCTGGGCCAGCACGGCCGCGCGGCGTCGCCGCTGCTGGGCCGGATCCCGCCCGACACGCTGCGCCGCGAGCTGCCGAAGATCACCGCCGGATCGGCCGAGGACCAGGACGCCGCCGCCGTGCCGAGGATGGACCAGGCCGCCGCGGCGCCGGGCGGCCCCGCGGCCGCGGGCGGCGGCAAGACCGAGGCCCTGGACCGCTACACCATCGACCTGACCGCGCGGGCGCGGGCCGGCCGCATCGATCCGGTGCTGGGCCGCGACGCCGAGATCCGCCAGGTGATCGACATCCTGACCCGGCGGCGCCAGAACAACCCGATCCTCACCGGCGAGGCCGGCGTCGGCAAGACCGCCGTGGCCGAGGGCTTCGCCCTGCGGATCGCCGCGGGCGACGTGCCGGAGCCGCTGCGCGACGTCGCCCTGCGCACGCTCGACCTCGGCCTGCTGCAGGCCGGCGCCGGGGTGAAGGGCGAGTTCGAGAACCGGCTGAAATCGGTGATCGAGGAGGTGCAGGCGAGCCCGCGGCCGATCATCCTGTTCATCGACGAGGCCCACACCCTGATCGGCGCCGGCGGCCAGGCCGGCCAGGGCGACGCCGCCAACCTGCTGAAGCCGGCCCTGGCGCGCGGCGAGCTGCGCACCATCGCCGCCACCACCTGGGCCGAGTACAAGAAGTATTTCGAGAAGGACGCCGCCCTGACCCGCCGGTTCCAGGTGGTGAAGGTGGAGGAGCCGGGCGAGGCCGCGGCGATCGACATGATGCGCGGCATCGTGCCGATGCTGGAGAATCACCACAAGGTCCGCATCCTGGACGAGGCGGTGGTCGAGAGCGTGCGGCTGTCGCACCGCTACATCGCCGGCCGCCAGCTTCCCGACAAGTCGGTGAGCCTGCTGGACACCGCTTGCGCCCGCGTCGCCATGGCCCAGGCCGCGACGCCGGCCGCGCTGGAGGGCTGCCAGCGCCGCATCGAGCGGCTGGACGCCGAGATCGCGATCCTGACGCGCGAGCAGGCGACCGGCGGCGACGGCGCGGAGGAGATCGCCGCCCTGCAGGCGCGGCGGGCCGAGACCGAGGCCGAGCTGGCAACGCTGCGGCAGCGCTGGGAGCAGGAGCGCGGCCTGGCCGACCGGATCTGCGGCCTGCGCGACCGGATCGAGCGGGCGGAGGGCCTGGCGCCGGCCGCCGAGCCCGCCGAGGCGGCGGCGCAGGACGCGGGCGCCGAGGATGCCGCGACCCTGCGCACGGATTACGCCGCGGCCCGCGCCGAGCTGGCCGCGCTGCAGGGCGAGACGCCACTGGTCCCGGTCGAGGTCGACGGCCAGGCGATCGCCGAGGTGGTGGCGAACTGGACCGGCATCCCGGTCGGCCGCATGGTGTCGAACGAGATCCGCGCGGTGCTGACGCTGGAGGAGCGGCTGCGCGAGCGGGTGGTCGGGCAGGACCATGCGCTCGACGCCGTCGCCCAGGCGATCCGGACCTCGCGCGCCAAGCTGACCGACCCGCGCAAGCCGATCGGCGTGTTCATGTTCGTCGGCCCGTCCGGCGTCGGCAAGACCGAGACGGCCCTGGCCCTGGCCGACCTGCTGTATGGCGGCGAGCAGAACCTGACCGTGATCAACATGTCGGAGTTCAAGGAGGAGCATAAGGTCTCGCTGCTGCTCGGCTCACCGCCCGGCTATGTCGGCTACGGCGAGGGCGGCGTGCTGACCGAGGCGGTGCGGCGGCGACCTTATTCGGTGGTGCTGCTGGACGAGCTGGAGAAGGCCCATCCCGGCGTCCAGGACGTGTTCTACCAGGTGTTCGACAAAGGCATGCTGCGCGACGGCGAGGGCCGCGACATCGACTTCAAGAACACCGTCATCATCATGACTTCGAACGCCGGCACCGACCTGGTCGCCAAGCTCTATGCCGACCCGGACACCGCGCCGGACGCGGCCGGGTTGTCCGCAGCGCTGCGGCCGGAGCTGTTGAAGATCTTCAAACCGGCCTTCCTCGGCCGGATCTCGGTCATCCCCTACGTCCCGCTGGACGACGAGACGATGCGCAGCATCGTCCGGCTGCAGCTGGACCGGGTGCGGCGGCGGATCGAGGAGGCCTACGGCGCCCGCTTCACCTATGGCGACGACCTGATCGAGGGGCTGCGGGCCCGCGCGACCGAGAGCGAGAGCGGCGCCCGCACGATCGAGCAGATCCTGTCGCGCACCGTGCTGCCGGAGCTCGCGGCCCTGTTCCTGGCCCGGATGGCCGAGGGCCAGCCGATCCAGGAAGCGGTCGTCTCCATGGACTCCGATGGCACGCTGCAATATCGTGTCTCGTAACACCGCCAGGACGCCCCGCCGCCCTTCCGGCGGGCGCAGCCCACATGCGGGCTAGACAGCCATGAAGCTGATTCTCGACCTCACCTCCGGCGGGCGATCCGCTGCCCGGGATTCCCGCAGCTTCGACCGTTGCGGCCTGACCATCGGCCGCGACGTGGACAATGACTGGGTGCTGGAGGACGCCTCCCGCTTCCTGTCCAAGAGCCACTGCTTCATCGATTATGTCGATGGGCATTACGTCCTGTTCGACCTGTCGACCAACGGCACCTTCCTGAACGGCGGCGCCACCCCGATCGGCCGGTCGAACAGCGTCGTCCTGTCGGACGGCGACCGGATCACGCTCGGCGACTACCAGTTCCTGGTGCGGCTGTCCGGCACGGATGCGCCCGCCGCCAGCCTTTCGATCGACATCGACGACCCGATGGCCTCCCCCTTCGGGGTCGATCCGCAACGCGGATCGATGATGCCGCCCCCGCCGCCCGGCCCGCCGGGATGGCCGCCGACGCCGGCCCAGCCCGACCCCTTCGCCTTCGAGACCGGCCCCGGCCCGACGGACGCCTGGACCCGCCCGGCCGAACCGGACCATCTGCCGGCCGAGCAGGTCGCCTTCAGCCCGCCCGCCGCGAAGTTCCAGGAGATCCCGGAGGACTGGGCGGAGGAACCGTCGGCGCCGCCGGAGCGCGGCCGCGCCCCGGCCCGCCCCATCCCCCGCGACTGGAGCGAGCCGCCCGCGCCGCAGCCCCCGCCGCTGCCGCAGGCGCCGGCCGGGCCGCCACCGCTGCCGCAGACACCGGTGGCGGTCGAGCCTCCGCCCCTGCCGCCGCCGACACCGCCGGCGCCCACGCCGACGCCCGCCGCCGCGCCCGCGCCGGCGCAGCAGGGCGACGTCATGCGCATCCTGCTGGAAGCCGCCGGGCTGGACCCGGCCCAGTTCCCGGCCGAGCGCAATGCCGAGCTGGCGGCGATGATCGGCCAGATCCTCCGCACCAGCGTGCAGGGGCTGCTGGAGACCTTGAGCGCCCGGTCGGCCCTGAAGAGCGAATTCAGGATCGAGCCGACCGCGATCCGGCCGCGCAACAACAACCCGCTGAAGTTCTCGGCGACGGCGGTGGAGGCGATGACCGCCATCCTGTCCCCGCCCATGCCCGCCTTCGCCAAGGGTGCCGAGGCCATCGAGGAAGCCTTCAACGATCTGCGTGGCCACCAGATCGGCACCATCGGCGGGATGGAGCGGGCCCTGCAGCATCTGCTGGACAGCGTGTCGCCCGAAGCCGTGGAGCAGAGCCTGGGCGCCGGCGGCGGGCTCGGCGCGATGCTCCCAGGCGGCCGCAAGGCGCGGCTGTGGGACGCCTATGTCGAGCTGCATCGGCGCCTGTCGGAGCGCGCCTCGGAGAATGTCCGCGACCTGTTCGGCCGGTCCTTCGCCGAAGGATACGAACGGCGGAAGGACCGTCTGTAGATGGCGGGCCGCTGGACCCGGCCCGCCGGAAATGGCTAGGAGCAATGGCCTAGATAGGAATATTCCAGGGTGGCGCTTTCTCGCCACGATCCGGATCTAGACTCGGACCGTGGGCGCCGGAGCCGCATATCGCCGGTTGGGGGTGGAATCATGAAGGGATCGGGACTCATCATCGCCGCGCTGTCCGCGCTCGTCTTGTCCGGCTGCGCCACCGCCAAGGCGATCGGCGATGCCGTCGACAGCACGCTGGGAACCGCGCCGGGCAGCACCCCGGTGACGGTCGCGGCCGCCCCCAGCGCCAATCCGGACGCCTCCGGCCGCCCCTCGCCGATCCAGGTGCAGATCTACCAGCTGCGGTCCGGCGCGGCGCTGGAGCAGGCCGACTACTTCAAACTGGCGGAGAACCCGCAGGCGGCGCTGGGCGAGTCGCTGGTCGGCAGCGAGCAGACCGTGGTGGCGCCCGGCAAGAGCCAGACCCTGTCGCTGAAGCTGGATCCCGCCACGCGGCTGATCGGCGTGGCTGCGGGCTTCCGCGACATCGACCGCGCCCGCTGGCGCGCCATGGCCCCCGTCGATCCCGACAGCAGCGATCCGATCAGGATCTCGGTCGGGGCCGCGGATGTGTCGGTCAAGGTCGAGGATTAGGGCGCGATGGCCTGGGACAACAAGGTCGTCTGGTCGGAGGGCATGTTCCTCCGCACCCATCACTTCCAGCAGTTCGACCGCTATGTCGAGAAGCTGGTCCGCGCCCGCATCGCCGGCCTGCTGCCCCATGGCTGGGGCATCGGCGCCCTGGCCATCAATCGCGAGCTGCTGACCACCGGGAAGTTCGCGATCAGCGCGGTGCACGGCGTGCTCGAGGACGGCACCCCCTTCGCGGTGCCGGAGGATGTCGATCACCCGGCGCCCCTGACCGTCCCGGAAGGCACGAAGAACGCGATCGTCTACCTGGCCGTCCCGGTGCGCCAGCCCGGCCACCCGGACATCGACCATGACGATGCCAACGCCACCGCGCGCTATGCGACCGTCGACTTCGAGGCCACCGACGCCAACGCCTTCTCCCCGGCTGTGGCGTCGCTGCAGGTCGCGCGCCTCAAGCTGCGCTACCTGCTCGAGACCGACGACCGGTCCGGCTATGTCTGCCTCGGGATCGCCCGCGTCGTCGAGGTCCGCGCCGACCGGTCGGTGGTGCTGGACGACAAGTACATCCCGCCCAGCCTGGCCTGCGACGCCTCGCCCGCCCTGGCGGGGTTCGTGTCCGAGATCCTCGGCCTGCTGCATCACCGGGGCGAGGCGCTGGCCGGCCGAGTCAACGCCTCCGGCACCCGCGGCGTCGCCGAGATCGCCGACTTCCTGCTGCTGCAGCTGGTCAACCGGGCCGAGCCGCTGTTCGCCCATTTCGCGGTGACGCCCGGGATCCACCCCGAGCGGCTGTACGCCACGATGCTGGAGCTGGCGGGCGAGATCGCCACCTTCACCGGCCGGGACAAGCGGCCGGTCGCCTTCCCGCCCTATCGCCACGACGACCTGCAGCGCTGCTTCCAGGCGGTGATGATCGAGCTGCGCCAGGCCCTGTCGGCCGTGCTGGAGCAGAGCGCGATCCCGATCCCGCTGGAGGAGCGCCGCTACGGCATCCGCGTCGCGCCGATCCACGACCGCGCGCTGCTGGACCAGGCCGCCTTCGTCCTGGCGGTCAAGGCCGATGCGCCAGCCGAGGCGGTGCGCCGCCACTTCCCGTCCCAGATCAAGATCGGCCCGGTGGAGCAGATCCGGAACCTGGTGAACGCCGCCCTCCCGGGTGTGACCATCCGGCCGCTGCCGGTGGCGCCCCGGCAGCTGCCCTATCATCCGGGGGCGATCTACTTCGAGATGGACCGGAACAGCCGCTACTGGGAAGAGCTGAAGACGTCCGGCGGCATGGCCGTCCATGTCGCGGGCGAGTTCCCGAACCTCCAGCTCGAATGCTGGGCGATCAAGGCACCGCAGGGATAGGCCCATGGTGGACGACGATCCCTTTGCCGATCCGAAGGACAATGATCGCACGGTGATCCGGCCGCGCCCCGGCGGGCCGCGCCCGGCGGCGGTGGTCAGCGGCAAGGGGCCGGCAGGGGAAGGCGAGCCGACGCAGACGCCGCGCCCGGCCGGGCCGCGCCCGCGCCTGGCCGCCGGGCTGGCGGAGGACGTCCTGTCCGGGGCGGTGCCGATCGCCCCGACCGGGGTCAACGCCGTGGTGCAGGCCGCGACGCCGCTGCTGGCGCTGGCGGTGCGGCTGAAGAACCGGGCGGTGCACCGCGACGTGCAGCTGCTGCGCGAACGGGTGGTGTCCGAGATCCGAGCCTTCGAGCGCAACGCCCTGGCCGCCGGCGCCACCGCCGACGCCATCCGCGCCGCCCGCTACGGCCTGTGCGCCACCATCGACGACCTGGTCCTCAACACGCCCTGGGGCAGCCAGAGCCTGTGGACCAAGCAGTCCATGGTCTCGACCTTCTACAACGAGACCTGGGGCGGCGAGCGCTTCTTCGACATCCTCGACCATCTGATGAAGGATCCGGAGCGGACGCTCGACATCCTCGAGCTCTATTACGTCTGCCTCGCCCTGGGCTTCGAAGGCCGGTACCGGGTGGAGGGCCGCGGGCCGGCGCGGCTGGCCGAGATCCGCGATTCCCTCTACCGCGCCATCCACCGCCGGCGCGGCGAGCGGGAATCCGCCCTGTCGCCGCACTGGACCGGGGTCTCGTCGGAGCGCCGCAAGCTCGGGCGCCTCGTCCCGCTCTGGGTGATCGGGGCCGCCACCGCGGTAATCCTGCTGGCCGCGTTCTTCGGCTTCCAGTGGTTCCTGAACGCCGCGGTGGAGCCGGCGATGGCCGCCACCGCCCAGCTGCCGCCGACCGGGCCGGTGGTGATCGAGCGGCCGGCCCCGATCGAGAAGCCGCCGCCTCAGGTCGTGGTGGTCAAGGAGACCTCCGGCGGCCGGCTCAAGCGTTTCCTGGAACCGGAGATCCGCGAAGGCCTCGTCTCGGTGGAGGAGGATGCGCAGTCGGTCCGCGTGCGGATCAGCGGCAACGGCCTGTTCGCCTCCGCCAGCGATTCGGTGATGCCGGAGCGGATGGCGGTCCTGACCCGGATCGGCAACGCGCTGAAGGAGGAGCCCGGACAGGTCGTGATCGAGGGCCACACCGACAACCAGCCGATCCGCACCCTGCGCTTCCCGTCGAACTGGCAGCTGTCCCAGGCGCGGGCGGAATCGGTGCGCAAGATCCTCGACGGCATCGTCCAGGAGGATTCCCGCTTCTCGGTCGAGGCCAAGGCCGACACCGTGCCGCTGGCCGCCAACGACAGCGCCGACGGCCGGGCCCGGAACCGGCGCATCGAGGTGGTCCTCCTGAAGCCGCAGAGCGGCGGCTGACCCGGACGGAACGATAAGAGCCGATGCGAAATATCCTCTCCGTCCTGACCGCCCGCTGGTTCGTCACGCTGATCGGCGTGCTGCTGCTCGCGACCATCGTCTGGTTCGTCGGGCCGCTGATCGCCGTGGCCGAGGTCCGCCCGTTGGAGGAGGCGCTGATCCGGGTCGTGGTGATCGCCGCGATGCTGGTGATCTGGGCCTTCGCCATCGCCTGGTCGATCGTGCGCAGCCGCAGCGCCAATGCGAAGCTGGTCGACGACATGGCGGCGGCGCAGGCCGCCGACACCGGCGGCGCGGCCGAGGAGGAGATCGAGACCATCCGCGGCCGGCTGGCCGAGGCGATGACGGTCCTGCGCAGCACCCGCCTGGGGCGCAAGGGCAGCCGACGGTGGCTGTACGAGCTGCCCTGGTACATCCTGATCGGCCCGCCGGGGGCCGGCAAGACGACGGCGCTGGTGAACTCCGGCCTCGACTTCCCGCTCGCCGACCGCACCGGGCAGAGCCGCGACGCGCTCCGCGGCATCGGCGGCACCCGCAACTGCGACTGGTGGTTCACCAACGAGGCGGTGCTGATCGACACCGCCGGCCGCTACACCACCCAGGACAGCCATGCGGCGCAGGACGCCGCGGCGTGGAAGGGGTTCCTGGCCCTCCTGAAGCGCAACCGGCCGCGGCAGCCGATCAACGGCGCGCTGGTCTGCGTCAGCCTCTCCGACATCGCGCTGATGCCGGAGAGCGAGCGGTCGGCCCATGCCCGGGCCGTGCGCCAGCGCCTGCAGGAGCTGACGGACGAGCTCGGGGTCCGCTTCCCGGTCTATGTGCTGTTCACCAAGGCCGACCTGCTGGCCGGCTTCGCCGAGTTCTTCGACGATCTGGGCCGGGAGGAGCGCGAGCAGGTCTGGGGCACCTCCTTCGCCTTCGACGACGGCAAGGGCGAGCAGGGCGTGGTCCAGAACTTCCTGCGCGAGTTCGACCTGCTGGTCGACCGGCTGAACGACCGCGTGATCCGGCGACTGCACCAGGAACCCGACATCCGCAACCGCAGCCTGATCTACGGCTTCCCGGCCCAGGTCGCCTCGCTGCGCGAGCCACTGCAGGAATTCCTGACCGAGGCGTTCCGGCCGAACCGCTACGACACGCGGCCGCTGCTGCGCGGCGCCTATCTCACCAGCGGCACCCAGGAGGGGACGCCGTTCGACCGGCTGATGGGCGCCATGGCCCAGTCCTTCGGGCTGGACCGGCAGCAGATGGCGCCGGCGCAGGGCCGCGGCCGCAGCTATTTCCTGACCGACCTGCTGCGCCGCGTGATCTTCGCCGAGGCCCATGTCGTCTCGACCAATCCGCGGCTGGAACGGCGGCTGCGCTGGGTCCGCTGGGGCGCCGTGGCCGCCGCGCTGGTCGCGATCGTGGCCGGCGTCACCGCCTGGAGCGTCAGCTACCTCGGCAACCGCGCGCTGATCGCCTCGGTCACCGACGGTCTGCAGGACTACGCCGGCAAGCTCGGCGACGCCAAGGGGCCGGTCCGCGATTCCGACCTGCGCCCGATCCTGCCGGCGCTGGACGCGCTGCGTGCGGTCCCGACCGGCTATGCGCATCGGGACGAGGACGTGCCGCTGGCGATGCAGTTCGGCCTGTACCAGGGCGATACCCTGTCCCAGGGCACGGTGCAGGGCTACCGGCATGCCCTGAGCAGCCTGCTGCTGCCGCGGCTGGTGCTGCGGTTGGAGGAGATCCTGCGCCGCGTCGACCAGCCGTCGGACCTCGCCTATGTCGCACTGAAGACCTATCTGATGCTGGGCGGCAAGGCCCCCGGTCTCGACCGCGACACGGTCCTGGACTGGCTCAAGGTCGATCTGGCGCAGCGCTATCCGGGCGCGCAGAACGCGGCCCTGCGCGGCGCCGTCGCCGCCCATGCCGGCGCCATGCTGGAACGGCCGCTGGCCGGCATCGACATCGACGGCAAGCTGGTCGAGCGGGTGCGGACGGTGATCGCGGCGACCCCGCCCGCCCAGCGCGCCTACATGCTGCTGACCGCGGGTCCGGCGGTGCAGTCCCTGCCGCTCTGGACGGTGACCGACAATGCCGGCCCCGAGGCGGCGCGGGTCCTGGCCCGGCCGTCCGGCCGCGGCCTGGGCGAAGGCGTGCCGGGCCTGTTCACCTATCGCGGCTTCCACGAAACCGTCCTGCCCGGCATCGAGGAGGCGGCGCGGCTGGTGGCGTCGGAGCGCTGGGTGGTCGATCCCCAGGCCCCGGCCGAAGCGGCCGACGATGCCGCGACGGCGAGGATCGCCAGCGATGCGCTGCAGCTCTACTACAACGACTACATCTCGGCCTGGAACGCGCTGCTGGCCGACATCCGGATCGTCGATTTCGAGAGCCCGGCGCATGCGGTCGAGACCCTGAACATCCTGTCGGGCCCCAGCTCGCCGCTCGCGGCGCTGCTGCGCGGGGCGGCGAAGGAGACGACGCTCACCGCCCCGCCCGCCGGGGAAGCGGCGCCGGGCGGCCAGGAGATGACCGAGGCGCAGAAGCAGGCGGCGAACACCGCCGGCGCCCAGGCCGAGGCCGCGGCGCAGACCCGGCTGGGGACCGGGGGCCGGCTGGCGGCGATGCTGGCCCAGGATTATCTCCGCACCCGGCTCGGCGGCGCCGGCGACGCGGGCGACGCCCCGCCGCCGGGAGCCTATGTCGACGAACGGTTCCGCGACTTGCACGCCTTCGTCCAGGGGCCGAGCGGCGGCCCCTCCCCGCTCGACGACATGATCCGGACCCTGGCCGACGTCTACCGCCAGATGAACCGCAGCGTGATGACGCCGGGCGCCGGCGGCGCCGCGGCCAATGCCGAGCTGGCGGCGCTGGCGCAGCAGCTGACCGCCTCCGCCGGGCGGGCGCCGGAGGCGATGCGCGGCTGGGCGGACCAGATCGCGAAGGCCACGTCCAACGTCACCATCGGCGGGGCCCGGCAGGGGCTGAACGCCGACTGGAACACCACCGGCCGGCCGCTGTGCCAGGCCGCCGTGGCCGGCCGCTATCCCTTCGCCCGCGGCTCGGCCCAGGACGTGAAGCTGGATGATTTCGGCCGGCTGTTCGCCCCTGGCGGGCTGATCGACGGCTTCTTCAGCAAGAATCTCAGCCAGTATGTCGACACGTCGCGCAACCCGTGGCGCTGGGTGAAGCTGAACAATGTCGATCTCGGCATCAATGACGGCGTCCTGGCCCAGTTCGAGAAGGCGGCGCGGATCCGCGACGCCTTCTTCCCCCAGGGCGGCGCCCAGCCCAGCGTCGGGCTGGAGATCTCGCCCATCGACCTGTCGGCCGACGCCGCCAGCGTGACCCTGGACATCAACGGCCAGGCCGTCACCTACAGCCACGGCCCGGTGCGGCCGATGGCGATGCGCTGGCCCGGAGCCGGGGCCGGCCAGGTCCGCGTCTCCTTCACCGGGATCAACGGCGCGCCGGGCGGGGGCATCACGCTGGACGGGCCCTGGGCCCTGTTCCGGCTGGTCGACCGGTCGCGGGTCAGCCGCACCTCGGCCAGCGACCGGTTCCAGTTCACGGTCAGCGACGGCGGCAGCAGCGCCACCTTCGAGATCCGGACCGCCAGCGTCCTGTCGCCCTTCACCCTGCCGCAGCTGAGGGACTTCCAATGCCCGCAGGCGTTCTGACGGAGGGAAGCGGGGGCGCGGGCATCTTCGGCAAGCTGCCGTGGCTCGGCGATTTCGTCACCCGCCGGCTGCCGCGCAGCTTCGTCGAGCCCTGGGATTCCTGGCTGCAGGCGGGGATGGCGGCGACCCGCGAGACGCTGGGCGACGCCTGGCTGGACAGCTTCCTGACCGCGCCGGTCTGGCGCTTCCTGCTGCCGGCGGGCAGCGCCGGGCCGGCGGCGGCCGGGGTGCTGATGCCGAGCGTCGACCGCGTCGGGCGCTACTTCCCGCTGACCCTGGCGGTGCCGCTCGACACCGACCCGCCGCCGGACGCCCCGCTCGCGGCCGGCCCCTGGTTCGACGCGCTCGAGGATGCCGCGCTGGCCGCCCTGGAGGAGTCCGTCGCGGCCGAGGATTGGGAGGCGTCGATCGAGCGGATCGCCCCTTTTCCGGCCGCGGCCCCGCCGTCCATGGCCGAGATCGGTGCCGGCTGGCGCGCCCAGCCGGTGTCCGGCGCCGGCGGCCTCGGCGCGGCCGTGCTGCGCCTGGCGGCGGATCCGGCCGCGCCGCCCCTGGCGCGGTTCTGGACCAACCCCGCCGCCGACGGATGGTGCCTGACCGGGAGCGGCCTGCCGCCGCCGGCGGTCTGGCCGCACGCCTTCATGGCGCCGGCCGCCCAGGCGGAGGCGCCGTGAGCCGCTTCCACTTCCATTGCGCCGGCCGGACCAGCACCGGCGCCGTCCGCCGCCACAACGAGGACGCGTTCCTCGCCCGGCCGGAGATCGGGCTGTGGGTCGTCGCCGACGGCATGGGCGGCCACCGCCACGGCGACGAGGCGAGCCGCATGATCGTCGACGCCCTGGCCGACATCCAGCCGCCGGAATCGGGCATCGCCTTCATCAGCGAGGTGCGCGGGCGGCTGGAGGCGGTCCACGCCGCCCTGCGGGCCGAGGCGGCGCGGCGCGGCGGCGTGATCATCGGCTCGACCGCGGTGGTGCTGATGATCCTGGCCAACCGCTTCGTCTGCCTCTGGGCCGGGGACAGCCGACTCTACCTGCTGCGCGACCGCCAGCTGTGGCAGATCACGCGCGACCATTCCTATGTGCAGGAGCTGATCGACAGCGGCGTGCTGTCGCCGGAGGACGCGCAGGGCCATCCGCAGGCCAATGTGATCACCCGCGCGGTCGGCGCCTCCGACACGCTGGAGTTCGACATGGAGCGGAGCGTCGTCCTGGACGGCGACGTCTTCCTGCTGTGCACCGACGGGCTGACCCGGGTGGTGTCCGACGGCGAGATCGCGAACATGCTCGACGCCATGCCGCCCGAGCAGGCGGCGAACGGGTTGATCGACCTGGCCCTCGGCCGCGGCGCCCCGGACAACGTCACCGTCATCGCCCTCGCCTGCCGGGACGACGAGGAGCGGACCATCCCGCCCGGCCGGCTGACCATGGTGCAGCCGTGACCACGGAGTCGAGGCCCCAGGGCGCGCCGCCGGACCCGACGCGCATCACCGCCCCGGATCACGGCCGCGCCGCGTCCGCCGGGCTCGAGCCGGGCACCCTGCTCCTGCACACCTATCGCGTCGTGCGGCTGATCAACCGCGGCGGCATGGGCGAGATCTACCAGGCCGAGCACATCGACCAGCGCACCCAGCACGCGATCAAGGTGATCCTGCCCGAGCTGGTGGGCGACGAGTCCATCGTCACCCTGTTCCTGCGCGAGGCCCAGGCCCTGCGCCAGATCCGCCACCCGGCCATCGTCGGCTATGACGGGTTGTTCCGGGACGCCGGCGGCCGGCTGCATCTGGTGATGGAGTATGTCGAGGGGCCGTCGTTGCGCGACCGCCTGGCCGGCGGGCCGCTGACGCCCGAGGAGATCGCGCGGCTGCGCAACCGCATCGCCGCCGGGCTGGCCGAGGCGCATGACCGCGGCATCTTCCACCGCGACGTGTCGCCGGACAACGTCGTCCTGGAGCACGGCCGGCTCGAGGCCGCGAAGGTGATCGATTTCGGCATCGCCAAGCTGGCGGATACGGGCATGCGCACCGTGGTCGGCGACAGCTTCGCCGGCAAGATGTCCTGGGCGTCGCCGGAGCAGGTCGGCCTGTTCGGCGGCCAGATCGACGCCCGGTCCGACATCTACAGCCTCGGCCTCGTCCTTGCCGCCGCCGCCCGCGGCCGACCGCTGGACATGGGCCAGACGATGATGGCGACGATCGAGGCCCGGAAGACGGTGCCGGCGCTCGACGGCGTGCCGCCCAGCCTGGTCGGCCAGATCGCCCGGATGCTCGCCCCGGACCCGCTCGACCGGCCGCAATCGATGCGCGAGCTGATCGCCGCGGCGACGCCGCCGCCGGCGCCGCCCCCCGCCCCGGTCCGGCAGCCGCCGTCGCGGCCGTGGCTGTGGCTGGCCGCGGCCCCGCTGGCGCTGCTGGCCGTGGCCGGCGGCGGCTGGTGGCTGGCCAGCGAGGCCGGCCTGACCCAGGGGCTGTTCACGCAGTCGCCTCCGCCTCCGCAGCCCCAGCCGCCGTCGCCGCCACCGCCGTCGGCCAGGGCCGAGGGGCTGACCTCGCCGCCGTCTCCCCCGCCGCCGGCGAAGATCGAGGGCCCGACCGCTCCGCCGCCTCCGCCGCCGACCGATGCCGCGGACACGTCCCTCACCGGCCCGCTTCCGCAGCCCACCCCGGCCGCGCTGCAGCAGATCGTGAAGCTCTCTCCCGACGAGATCTTCAAGGTCGGCCAGCGCTATCTGACCGAACGGGCCGACGCCGACACGGCGCTGGCGCTGTGGCTGCAGGCCTCGCGGAGCGGCAGCGGCGAGGCCGCCTTCGCCATCGCCCGCTTCTACGATCCGGCGACCTGGAACCAGGGCCCGCATCCCTTCACCGCACCCAATCCGAGCAAGGCCCGCGAGTATTATACGCTCGCCCTGCAGCGGGGGGTCGCGGCGGCCCGCGCGCCGCTCGACGCCCTCGGACCGCCCGGAACGACGCCATGAGACGATTCCGCCTCCCCGCCGTTGCCGCCCTGCTCGCGGTCCTCTGCGCCTGGAGCCCTGCCTTCTCCCAGGATCCGGCGGCAGCCGCGCGCAAGCCGCTGCTGATGGAGGGCACGACGACCTTGTGGCAGCGCGTGCTGACCCGGCCCGGGGCACGCCTGGCCGGCGCGCCGGGCGGCGCGCCGAGCGGGGCCGAGCTGCCGCCCCTGTCGATGCTGTTCGTCTATGCCAGGGCGCCGAGCGACGACGGCGTGGCGCTCGAGGTCGGAACCGCCGCGGACGGCAAGACGCTGGGCTGGCTCCCGGCCGCCCAGGTGATCGACTGGAAGCAGACGCTGGTCGTCGCCTTCACCAACCCGGTGAACCGCAACCGGTCGCTGTTCTTCAAGGCGTCCGAGCCGCTGCTGTCGCTGATGGAGGAACCGGACGCCGGCGCCAAGGCCGAAGCCCTGCGCCGGGAGGCGGAATCCGGCACCCTGCCGGCCGACAGCCCGATCGCGTCGATCGAGCCGCCGCGCTGGATCGACCCGGCCAAGAACTTCTACCTGCTGCCGATCCTGAACTGGACCGAGGGCTATTTCGCCTCCGGCTTCTCCGGCCTGGCGCTGCAGGTGGCCGCGACCTCGCTGCAGGAGACGCCGGACCAGCCGGCGGCCGGCGCGGCGACGGAGTTGGGCGGCATGGCCAAGGTCATGGAGGGCTACCGGGCCGGTGTCGTCTTCGTCGTCGACACGTCGTTGTCGATGGACCCCTACATCGCCCGCACCCGCGACACCATCGCCGCGCTGACCGACAAGCTGGCGGCCTCGAAGATCGGCGACAAGCTGAGCTTCGGCTTGGTCGGCTTCCGCGACGTGATGCCGGACGGCAGCCCGGACGGCTACATCTCGAAGGTCTTCGCCAGCCTGGCGGACGGGCGCGACCGCGCCTCGTTCCTGAAGCGGCTGGCCGCGGCGGAGGCCTCGACGAACGACAATCTCGACTTCGGCGAGGACTCCTTCGCCGGGATCAAGACCGCCCTGGACGACATCGACTGGACCGGTGTCGCCGGGCGCTTCGTCGTCCTGGTGACCGATGCCAGCCCACGGCGCGCCAACGACCCCTACTCCTCGACCCGGCTCGACCCCGACCAGATGCGGCTGCTGGCCGAATCGAAGGGTGCGGCGCTGCTGACCATCCATCTGGAGACCCCGGCCGGCAAGGACGACCACGCCGCCGCCACCGACGCCTACACGACGATGACCGCCTATCCGAATGTCGGCAGCCTCTACTTCCCGGTGGAAGGCGGCGACCTGCGGTCCTTCGGCACGGTGATCGACCGCATCGCCGGCATCATGGTGCAGCAGATGGAGGCGGCGGCCGCCGGCCGGGTGGCGGAGACCCAAGGCGAGGCCGAGGCCCGCCCCCCCGACACGCCGCCCGTCCCCGGCGCCGCCGGGCCGGCGGATCCCTTCGCCCGCGCCGGGCTGGTCGGGCGCGCCATGCAGCTGGCCTATCTCGGCCGGACCGAAGGCGGCCGGCCGCCGCGGCTGTTCTCGGCCTGGATCTCCGACCGCGACCTCGCCGATCCGGCGCTCAAGGCGCTCGACGTGCGCGTCCTGATCACCAAGAACCAGCTGTCGGACCTGCAGGCGACGCTGCGGACGATCATCGACGCCGGCGAGGTCACCGCCATCGCCCCGAACGACTTCTTCCGCCAGCTGCGCAGCGCCGCGGCGACCATGGCCCGGCGGCCGGAGGGCGTGGCCCGGGAGGAGGCGCGGCGCCTGGTCGATCTCGGCCTGATCGGCGAGTATCTCGACGGGCTGCCCTATCGCAGCCGGATCATGGAGCTGACCGAGGACGATTGGCTGTCCTGGAGCTTCGGCCAGCAGCGACAGTTCCTGGACGACCTGGAGGCTAAGGTCGCGCTGTACCAACAGATCTACGACAACAACGACCTCTGGATCGCCCTCGACGGCAACCGCGGTGGCGGCGAGGCCGTCTACCCGATCGCGCTCGACGCCCTGCCATGACCGGCTGGGCGGGGGAGAACGTCTACACGCTGCGCGACGTCACGCTGCGCCGCGGCACCGGCACGGCCGTGTTCGAGCTGGTCGTCAGCAGCGTGGTGATCCCGCGCGGCGAGGTGCTGTTCCTGACCGGCCAGTCCGGCTCGGGCAAGTCGACCCTGCTCGACCTCCTGGCCGGCACCCTGGCGCCGGACCGGGCCGGGGTGTTCGAGCTGCGCGCCGCCGGCGGCGCGGCCGCGGATCTGGCGGCGCTGTGGCGCGCCGGACGCCAGAACGCGCTGGCGGCGCTGCGCGCCCGCAGCATCGGCTATGTGCTGCAAACCGGCGGCTTGCTGCCCTATCTGACCGTGGCCGAGAACATCGCGCTGACCGCCCGGATCGCGGGACGCTACGACGCCGTGCATCTGCGCGACCTGGCGCAGCGGCTCGGCCTGACCCGGCTGCTGGGCCTGCCGCCAGGCCGGCTGTCGGTCGGCGAGCGGCAGCGCGTCGCCATCGCCCGGGCCCTGGCCCATCGCCCCGACATCCTGCTGGCGGACGAGCCGACGGCGTCGCTGGACCCGTCCACCGCGGACCAGGTCTTCGCGCTGCTGCTCGAGACCGTGGAGCGGCTGCGGACCACGGCGATCATCGCCTCGCACGACTGGTCGCGGGCCGACGGTCGGCGCCGGATCGGCCATTCCCTGCGGCGCGAGGACGACGCCGTGCGCGCCTATTTCTGGACCTGAGCCATGACCGGACGGATCGCGCTGGCGGCACGCCTGGCCACCCGGGATTTCCGCCATGACTGGCGGATCGCGCTGTGCCAGGTGCTGGGCCTCGCCGCCGTGCTGGCGCCGCTGCTGGTGCTGTTCGGCCTGCGCTTCGGCCTGATCGACACGATGGCGCAGCGGCTGATCGAGGATCCCCGCAACCGCGAGATCGCCCCGGCCGGAAGCGGCCGCTTCGACGACGCCTTCTTCCGCGACCTCGCCGCCCGGCCGGATGTCGCCTTCGTCGTGCCGGCGACCCGATCGATCGCCGCCACCTTCACCCGACTGCAGGCCGCCAACGGTGCCGGCCGTCCGCAGTCCGGCGTGGCCCTGCTGCCGAGCGGTCCCGGCGACCCGCTGCTGGGGACCGCCGAGCCGCCGGCGGGCGACCGGGTGGTGCTCAGCCGCCGGCTGGCCACGGCCCTCGGGGCCGGCCCGGGCGGCCGGCTGACGGCGGAGATCACCCGGCAGCGGGACGGCCGGATCGAAGGGCAGAAGGTCGAGCTGACGGTGGCGGACGTCACCGATGCGCCGGTGACGCCGGTCGAGGCGGCGCTGGTGCCGCTCGACCTGCTGGTGGCGACCGAGGATTGGCGCGACGGCCTGGCCGTCGGCAGCCGCGGCTGGGCCGGGGCCCCGCCGCCGGCGGCCGAGCGGGTCTTCGCCCGGTTCCGGCTCTACACTCGCTCGATCTACGATGTGGCCGCGGTCGAGGCCAGCCTGCGCGGCCGGGATGTCGAGGTCCGCACCGCCTCGGTCGAGATCGCGCAGATGCAGTCGCTGGACCGCAATCTCGGCATCGCCTTCTGGCTGATCGCGGGCTGCGGCGCGATCGGCTATCTCGTCTCGCTGGCCGCCGGGCTGCGCAGCCATGTCGAGCGCAAGCGGCGGGACCTGGCGCTGCTGCGCCTGATCGGCCTGCCGACCCGGTCGCTGGTCGCGTTCCCGGTCACCCAGGCGGTGCTGATCGCGGTGCTGGGCCTGATCCTGGCCGTGATCGCCTTCCTGGCCGCCGCCGCCCTGCTCAACGCCATCTTCGCCGACGGGCTGCAGCCGGGGGAGCAGATCTGCCGGCTGCTGCCGGTCCATTTCGCCGCCGCCGCGGCGGCGACCATCGCCGCGGCGCTGCTGTCGGCCAGCTGGGGCGGCCTGCTCGCCGCCCGGATCCAACCATCCGAGGGGCTGCGCGATGTCTGACCGGCGCCGCATCCCCGTCGTGACCTGAGCGGCCTTCTCATGCGCAGGTGGTCGACCATCGGCCTGGCTTTCGTCCTCGCGGCGGCCGCCGGGCTGCTCGTGGCCGTGCACCTGTCCAACCAGAGGCTGGCGGACGCCGCGCGGACGGCGCTGACCGCAACCCAGGCGGCCGCCCCCGATGCTGCATCGACGCCGGAGGATCCGGCCGCGGCGCTGCCGGCCCTGGACGCGCTGCACGCCTCGCCGCTGGCCGGACGGGATCCCGAATGGTGGCGCCGGGCCAGCCTCAACGCCCCACGCCTCGACGAGCTCGCGGCGGAGACCGACTGGCTGGATCGCGACCTGCTGCGCGACGCCTTCCTGCGACGGTTCGCGACCCGCATCCTGCACCAGATCGACCGTCCGGACGTCGAGCCCGAGCTGGCCTTCGAAGGGCTGAAGGCGGCGCTCGCGCTCGGCGGCGCGGGGCCGCGCCAGGACGCGCTGATCCGCCTCTGGGCGACGGTCGACTGGTCGCTGACCGAGCCGCAGCAGCGCGACCGCCTGCTGCAGATCCTGGACCGCGCCCTGGCCGCCGAACCGCGCCTGACGCCCGCGATCGACGGCGAGGCGGTCGAGCGCATCCGCGTCCGGCTGCGCCAGGCGCCGCTGTCGGCCCGGGCCTATGCCGCGATCCGCACCTCGGACGCGGCCCAGGCCCTGCCGGCGTTCCGGGCGGATCTGGCGCTGGGCCGCGAGAGCTGGGCGGTGACCCGCCGGTCGGGCGCTTCGCTGGCGACGCCGATCCCCGGATTGCTGACGGCGGACGGCTTCCATCGCGTCGTCGTCCCGGCCCTCGCCGATCTGTCCGGCTCGCTGCAGGCCGATGCCTGGGTGCTGGGCGACGACGCCCGGCCGGAGCAGTCCGGCCAGGCCCTGACCACGGCCGTGCTCACCCTTTACCTCGCCGATGTCGCCCGGGCCTGGGACGAGCTGCTCGACGACCTCGAGCTGGCGCCCAGCCGCGCCGATCCGGAGAGCGCCGCCCGCATGGTCGGGGCCCTGGCGACGCAGCAGGGGCCGTTGCTGCGCCTCGCCCTGGCGGCCCGCACGGCGACGCAGTTCGACCGGGCCGCCGGCGCCGAGGCCGAAAAGCTGGCCGCCCTGGCCGAGGCGCTCGGCGGCAGGCGGCCCTGGGCCGAGATCGACCGGCGCTACGCTTGGCTGCTCGCTACAGGCGACGGCGACCTGCCGGGCTTCTCCGCCCTGGTCGAGGCAACGCGGCCTTTCCTCGACCGCGCCGGCAGCCTGCCGGCCGACCGCACCCCGGCGGCAGGAGGCTTCGATTGAGCCCGGAGGCGCCCGTTCCGGGCCGGGAGGCCTGCCGGGCCGGGATGGCCGGCGACCCCTTCGTGCTCGGCCGCCCGGAGCTCGGGCTCTGGGCCCTGGTCGCGCCGGAGGCCGGCGCCGCCGGGCGCGCGGACGCCGCGGCGCTGCTGCGCGACCTGGCCGACCTCGACCCGCCCGAAGCGCAGGCGGACCTCGCCCGGCTGCTGCGCCGCAGGATCGAACAGGAAGCTCTCCGGGCGGGCCATCGCCTGCGGTCGCAGGGGCGATCGGACGGCCTTTCGATCGTGGTCGCGCTGGTCAGCCCGCCGCATCTCCTGTCCCTGCGGCTGGGCGGATGCGGGCTCCACGGCCTCGGCCCCGGCGGCGCCACGCCGCTTCCCTTCGACCCGCCGGACGGCGGCACCGCGGGATCGGGGCCTCAGGTCGAAACCCTGCGCAGGCGCCTGAGGGATGGAGAGCGCCTGATCCTGGCCTCGCCCGGCCTGGAGGCGGTGCTGCGCGACCGCGGCGCGGGGACGGTCCTGGCCGGGCTGCCGCCGGACGCCGCGGCGCGGTTCCTGGTCCAGCGCGCCGCCGCGGCCGGCCGGACGGAGGATGCGGCGATCGTGCTGTCGCTGCCGCCCTTGGTCGAAACGGCGGAGGAAGAGCCGACGTCACAGCCGATGCCGGCCCCGCCGCCCGAACCTCCAGCCCGGCCCGCCCTGCCTCGTCCCGCCGTTCCCGTCGCCGCCGACCGGGCGTCGCCGGCGCTGATCGCCGGCGTGGCCGTGCTGACCCTGGTCACGGCCGCGGCCGTCGGCCTGATCCTGCTGCGCTCGCCCCCGGCGCCGCGGCCGGAGGAGCAGGTCGAGACCGCGCCGGCCATTCCCGAAGCGGCCATCGCCGCCCTCGACTTGTCGCCGGGCGACTTGGCCGCCGCCGACCGTCGGCTGGCCCAGACCGTGCGCCTGGCCGTGGCGGTGACGGCGCTCGACCGCGCCCTGGCCGCGCTGGACCTGCCGGCGACACCCGGCGACGCCGCCGCCCGGCCCTTCGCCCCGGCCGCGCTCGACGCGCGGGCTCGGATCCTGGCCGGCCGGCTGCCCGGGCTGCCGCTGTCCACCCCGCTGCGGGGCGACTATCGCCTGTCCAGCCCGTTCGGCTATCGCATCCATCCGATCACCGGGCTGTCGCTGCTGCACGCCGGCCTCGACATGGCCGGCCCGATGGGCACGCCGATCTTCGCCACCGGCAACGGCAAGGTGGTGCGGGCGGGGCCGGCCGGCGGCTACGGCAACCTGGTCGAGATCGAGCACGCCGACGGGCTGCACACCCGCTATGCCCACATGCTGTCGATCGCGGTCAATGTCGGCGACGAGGTCACGGCGGCGACGGTGGTGGGGGCGCTGGGGTCGACCGGCGCCTCCACCGGCCCGCATTTGCACTATGAGGTGCGGCGCGGCGAGACGGCGGTGGACCCGATGCCGTTCCTCGAGGCCGGCCAGACGCTGAAGGCCATCCTGGCCGCCGCGATCCGGCGATAGGGCCCGGTCAGAGCGGCTTGGACAGGTCGCCCACGATCTCCGACATCGCGTCGATGCGGCCGCTGAGCTGGGCGATCTCGCCGTCCAGCGCCCGCACCCGCGACCGCTCCTGCGCGGACGCCGCCTTCTGGCCGAAGCTGTTGCGGGCCTCGGACAGGATGTCCCGGTTCTTCCGGGTGCCGTCGATCGCCTGCTGCATCACCTGCCGGTCGGTGCGGACCGAGGCGAGCTCGGCATCCAGCTGCGCCTGGGTGGCGGTGCCGTTGCGCACGCCCTTGCGCAGGCGGGCCAACTCGCGCTTGTGCTCGTCCAGCACGGTCTGCATGGTCCCGACGAGCTCGCGCGCCTGCTGGTTCTTGACCTTGGCGTCCGCGATCACGGAATCGAGCTGATCCTCGGCCCGGGCGTATTCCTTCTGCTTCTCCGCGACATAGCTGCCGGCGAGGCCGCCGATCGCGGCGCCGGCGCCGGCGGCGATCAGGTAGTCCCCGGCATCGACCCTGGCGCCGGCGAGATCGGCGATGGCCATGCCGAGCCCGCCCAGGGCCGCCCCGACCACGGCCCCTTCGACGATGGTCCGGGTCGAGATCTCGGTTTCCTGCCGCAGCTTGGCCTGGGCCTGGGTGTTGGGCGGCGGCAGCGAACCAGAGCCCCCCGACCCGCCCGCGCCGACGCATCCGGCCAGAATCAGGGCCGTCATCAGCATCACGGCAATCTGTTTCACGGTATCCCCCTGCAATATCGCGGACAGGAATCTAATCTGCCGACCACAGTCTCATGGTCACCGTGACGGCTCCGTGAAATGAGCACGGCGCGCCGGACCGGCCGCATTCGGCCGATTCCAGAGACGGTCGCAGAATGGATGGATTCCCCCTCTCACCGAGATCATAGCACGGCGATCCACCGCGGGGCGATGCGGGCGGCGACGCCCTGCGGGGGCATCGTCCGCCTGGCTTGGAGGACGCTCCCGGTCACGGTCCCGCCGAAGCCAGGCCCTACGGGATCTCGGCGATCCGGCTTCCGGCCGCGAAAGCCGGCCGGCTGTCACGACATTGTCGAATGACGGTCACTGTGCCGTTCGGTCCGTGTGCCGCAGCAGGAACATCGGGCCGACGCGGATGCCGGTGCGGCCGTCCTCGTCCCGGGCCGCCAGCTCCAGCGTCTCACCCTCATACAGGATCCCGTGCAGGCGCCAGCTGCCATCCGGCAACTGCTCGCAATCATGGGTGCAGAAATACTCGATCAGGCATTTCAGCCTTCCGTCGGCGTAGACCAGGTATGTCGGGTTGAAATCCGGGCCGTAGACGCCGAGATGCGGCGCCAGCTCGGCCGGCACGTCGGAGTCCACGGCGTCGCGCCGGGTCCAGTCCTTGCCTTTCCAGCCCAGAACGCCGTCGGCGCTGAAGGTGAGGTCGAGATGCGGATAGTCCGCCCCCTCCCCGTAGATCCGGCCGTCGATGGTGAAGGCGTCGCCGCCGCGCCATTTCAGCTCCAGCGGCACGCCCTCGCCCATCAGGTACAGCCGGCCGTCCTTCGCCCGCAGCTCCACGCTCTCGCTGCCGTCGGCCGCCCGATAGAGGCCGGGCATCACCGACAGATGCGCCGCGGTCAGAGGCGGATCCTTCGCCGGCGGCGCCGGCGGCCGGCCCATCCGGCGCGACGCCAGGGCCAGCTGCAGCGCCCGCCTCGCCAGCCGGTCGGCGATCTGGTTGCTGAAGTCGAGGGTGGAGAAGGTCAGCGCCGCCAGCCCGGCATGGGGCAGCGCCACCATCTGGGTGGCGTAGCCGTAGACCGCGCCGCCATGGCCGACCGCCAGCCAGCCGTCGACCTCGCGGACGCCGAAGCCCAGGCCATAGCCCTTGTGGCTGCCGCCGTGGCCGGCCGAGTGCCGGCCGACCACGGTCCACATCTGCCGCAGGCTGGCGGGCGACACGATGGAGCGGCCGTCCGGGGCGAAACCGCCGCGCAGGAGGCACGTCGCGAACTTCGCCATGTCGGGCGCGGTGGAGAGGATGGCGCCGGCCGGCGACCCGCCGAGATCGAAGACCGGCGCGGGGAAGTCGCGGTCGAAATCCCACATCCAGGCCGGGGCCAGCCGGGCCCGCGCCTCCGGCGCCAGGGCGGCGCTGCTGTCCGCCATGTCCAGCGGCTCGAAGATGTGGCGGGCGACATAGTCGGCGTAGCGCAGGCCGCTGACCTGCTCCAGCACCCGGCCGACCACGGCGATGCCGGCGTTCGAATAGTGGATGATCCCGGCGCTGGGATCCTCCTTCAGAACCGAGGTCTTCAGCCCTTCGACCGTCACCTCGAGCCCCGGCCGCCGGTCGTCCAGGTAATGACCGTCCTTCGGCTCGCGCACCAGGCCGGCGGTGTGGCTCATCAGCTTCCGCAGCGACACATGGGCGCCGTATGGGCCGCTCTCGCGCCCGGCGAAGGGATTCACGGGACGGAAGCCGGGGATGTAGGCGGACACGTCGGCGTCGATGTCGAGCAGCCCCTTCTCGGCCAGCTGCATGATGCCGATCGCGGTGAACATCTTGGTCAGCGATCCGATCCGGAACAGCGAGTTCCCATCCAGCCGGCGGCCGAGATCGGGCCGCACCACATGGCCGGTGGCCAGCAGGCCGTCGCGGTCGACCACAGCGTAGGAGATCGACGGGATCGCCTTGTCCCCGACCTCATGCGCGATGAATTCCTCCAGGCCGGCGGCCAGGGCACGGTCGTCCATTCGGTCGTCTCCTCTCAGGTCCGGAGGCGGGGGTCGAGGATGTCGCGCAGGGCGTCGCCCACCAGGCTCCAGGACAGCACGAACAGGAAGATCGCGGCGCCGGGGAAGGCCAGCGTGTACCAGTAGCGGAACGGGCTGTCGCCGCGGCCGACGATCCAGTTGCGGGAATAGCTGATCAGCTGGCCCCAATCGGCGTAGCCCGGCTCGACCCCGACGCCCAGGAAGCTGAGGGCGGAGGCGGTCAGCACCATCGACCCCGTCATCATCGTCGCCAGCACCAGCACGGGGAAGAAGGCGTTCGGCAGGATGTGCCGCAGCAGCAGCCGGGCGTCGCGCGTGCCGTAGGACCGCGCGGCCTTGACGTAGTCCAGCTCCTTCACCCGCAGGATCTCGCTGCGGATGACGCGGGCGTAGTTCATCCACCCGAAGGCGGTCAGCGCCATCGTCATCGGCCCGATGCCCTTGCCCAGGAGCGTGGTCAGCACCATCGCCGCGATCAGGAACGGCACGGCCAGGAAGACGTCGACGATGCGCATCAGCACCTCGTCCACCATGCCGCCGTAGAAGGCGGCGACAGCCCCCACCACGGCGCCGATCAGGGTCGAGATCAGGACGACGCCGAGGCCGATCTTGAAGGCGGTGCGGGTGCCCCAGACCAGGCCGTAATAGATGTCGAACTGCCCCTCGGTGGTGCCCAGCAGGGCCCGGGCCGAGGGCGGCTGCGGCGTGGCGCGGAAGCCGCTGCGCGGGATCTCGTAGGGCGAGGTCTGGTACGGCTCCGGCGACGCGATCACCGGGGCCAGCGCGGCAACGGCGACGAAGCCGGCGAGGACCAGGATGCCCAGCAGCGACAGCGGGTTGCGCAGCAGATATCCGACGATCCTCATGCCAACCTCACCCGCGGGTCGAACAGGGGGTACAGCAGGTCCACCACCAGGTTCAGGACCACCAGCACCAGCGAGAAATAGAGGGCGAAGCCCAGCACGGCCGGGAAATCCAGGTTGGCGGCCGCGTTGGCGGCGAACTGGCCGAGGCCGTGGTAATCGAAGATCGTCTCGGTGATGACGACGCCGCCCAGCATCGCCGCCACCTCCATCCCCGCGACCGTGATCACCGGCAGCAGCGCGTTGCGCCGGGCGTGCCGGTTCTGCACCACCCGTTCGCCGAGCCCCTTGGCACGGGCGGTGCGGACATAGTCCTGGCGCAGCGATTCCAGCATCGAGGTGCGCATGATGCGGGTCATCGACGCCAGGTTGACGTAGCTGAGGGTCAACACCGGCAGGATCAGGTGGCGCAGCGCGTCGAGAAGGATCGGCAGGTTGCCGTTCAGCAGCGCGTCGACCGTGTTCAGCCCGGTCCAGCGCCGGAAGCCGTCGCCCCCGACCTCCACCAGCGCCCACTGGCTCAGCCGCCCCGGCGGGAACCAGCCGAGCGACCCGTAGAACACCATCATCATCAGAAGGCCGAAGACGAAGACCGGGAAGGACCAGCCGAGCACGGTGAACAGGCGGATGCCGTGGTCGACCGGCCGGTTCAGATGCACCCCGGCCCGGCTGCCCAGCCAGATCGCGCCCAGGATGCCGGGCACGAAGGCGAAGATCACCAGCTCCAGCGACGCCGGAAACAGCGAGACCAGCGCCTCGGCCACCGGCATCCGAGCCGTCTCCGACCAGCCGAGATTGCCCTGCAGGATGTTGCCGATCCAGCGGCCGTATTGCAGGTGGAACGGGTCGTTCAGCCCGTATTTCTCGATCAGCGCCTGCACCTGCGCCGCGCCGCCCTTCAGCGCGTCCGGGCTGCCGACATAGGTGACCACGCGCTGGGTGGGCGTCAGCATCATCTGCATCGCGAAGATCATCAGCGTCAGCGCGAAGAAGACGATGGGGACGAAGGACAAGCGTCGGATCGCGTAGGCGAGCATCGAAAGTCCCGGGCAGAAGGCATCACGACCGGGCCGGGCGGGCGCGCCCCGCCCGGCTTGGCGACTACTGCTTTTCCTTCTTGCTGATTGGATAGAAGTCCCAGGCGCCGTACTCGATCATGTTGTGGACGTAACCGTCGACCCAGTCGCGCGTGACGATGAAGCCGTACTCCTCCCACAGGAACTGGGTGGTGGCGTATTCGTGGCTCATCTCCTGCAGCTTCGCGTAGATCTTCTCCCGCTCCGCCGGATCGACCGTGGTCCAGCCCTCCTTCAGGAGCGGATCGAACTTCTCGCGCATCAGCTGGCGGTAGCCCTCGCCGGTCATGCCCGCGACCAGGCCGGTGCTGGACAGGTAATAGGTCGCGGCGCCCAGCGGCCCGCCCGGATCGGAATAGTCCGGTCCCCAGCCCATGATCGCCATCGGCGCGCTGGGGTCGGCCCCGCCATAGACCTTGTCGGCGAAGGTGGCGGCCTGCAGCTGCTGGATCTTCAGCTTGAACTTCGGATTGATGCGGGCCAGGTTCTGCTGCAGCAGCGACAGCGCCGAATGATACGCGCTGTTGCCTTCGGTCATGTAGGCGGTCAGCTCGAAGCCGTTCTCCCAGACCTGGCCGCCCCAGGCCTTCTTGAAGTGCTCCGCCGCCTTCTCGGGGTCGTAGGAATAGACCGGGCTGTCCGGCCGGTAGCCCATGATGCCGCGCACGGTGGGCCCCCGCAGCTGCACGGTCTTGCCCAGCAGGACCTCGTCCAGCAGCAGCTGGTAGTCCTGGGCGTAGTTGAAGCCCTTGCGCACGTCGATATCGGCGAAGAAGTCGGGCGGGATGCCCTTGCCGTCCAGCTTGCCGCTGCCGATCGCCGGGTTGTCCACCGCGCTGACCGGCCAGATGTAGAAGATCGACCGGCCGAACACCTGGGGCAGGCCCTCGGTCACCTTGATGCCGGGCTTCGCCGCCACCTCGTCCAGGAACTCCACCGGCGTCGTCACCACGTCGGCGTCGCCGGCCTCGAGCTGCAGCAGGCGCGTGGTCCATTCCGGCACGGACCGCAGAACGACGCGCTCCAGCTGGGCCGGGCCCTGCCAGTAGCCGTTGAACCGCTTCATGGTGATCTTCTTCTCGGACCGGTCCCATTCCTCGACCATGAAGGGGCCGCTGCCGTTCTCGACCTCGAACAGCTTGTCCTCGCCCAGCTCGGGCTTGTGGAACGCCTTCCAGGTGCCGGCGGTGCCGTCCCAGTCGCCCTGGTCGCGGGCCCACTCCTGATCGATGATCGAGGTGGCGAAGGGCAGCGCCATGATGCCCAGCGTGGCCGGGAACGGCGCATCCAGCACGATCGTCACCCGGTCGCCGTCGACCTTGATCTTCTCCGACAGCGCGTCGTGCACCTTGGCGAGGCCGACGGCATCGACCTCGGCGAAGGTCTTCACCCCGGCCAGGTCCATGGCCCAGGCCTCGATGTCCGGATACTTGCCGGCGGTGATCATCTCCGTCACCGCATTGGCCATCCAGCTGTCGCCCTGCAGGATGGCGCGCATCAGCGAATACTTGACGTCCTGGGCCGTCAGCTCGCCATGGCCGGGGACGATCGCCGCCTTCTCCTGGTCGGTCAGCTCGTCATACAGCTTCCAGGCGACCAGGCCATCCGCGCCCTTCACCCCGACCTTGTGGGTGTAGACCCCCTTGCGGATCGGGAAGGTGTAGCTGATCGACCCGTTCTCACCCGGCTTGATCAGCCCGTTCTCCAATGACGGCACCTCGGTCGACAGGGCCGGCACGAACTCGGAGATCTCACTGCCCTTGTAGTTCAAGAGCCGCATATGGGTGTTGATCGAGACATAGGTGTTGGGGGTATCGGCCATGTAGGCCGGGTCCAGCGTCCGGATGTCGCTGGTCCAGAGATAGACCAGGGTGTTCGGGTTCTTCAGCTCGGCCTGCGCTGCGCCGGACAGGGCCAGCAAGGCGACGCCGAGGCTGGGGCCGATCCAACTCTTCATCGAGAAGCCCTCCTGTTGATGGGCGCTTTCGCCCTTATGGGGTCGCCTGGAACGGCGATCTGCAGGCAGTGTGTCTTAGGCCCGACGATAAGACCATACTGAATACGCCCAAATTTTCCGTTTCCAGAAAACCTTTAGCGCATTGGAATATAACCCCAGGTCATGGGCATGAGGACAGCCGCCCGGGAGGACCGTCAGGCTTCCGCGCGCACGAAATGCCGGTCCGACACCTGCAGCATCGGCAGGAACATCGGCTCGTAGTCCGGGGGGCGCACCGCGCTCGGGATCTCGTCCGCCAGCAGCAGGCGGTTCTCCGGCCGCTGCCGCGGATCGGCGACGGGGACGGAGGACAGGAGCTTGCGGGTGTAGCTGTGCCGCGGGTTGCCGAACACCTCGCGCCGGCTGCCGATCTCGACGATCTGGCCCAGATACATCACCGCCACGCGGTGGGCCATGCGCTCCACCACCGCCATGTCGTGCGAGATGAACAGGACCGAGATCCCCGTCTCGGCCTGCAAATCCATCAGCAGGTTGATCACCTGGGCCTGGATGGTGACGTCGAGCGACGCCACCGCCTCGTCCGCAATCACCAGCTTCGGCCGGGTGCTCAGCGCCCGGGCGATGCAGATGCGCTGGCGCTGGCCGCCGGAGAAGGCATGCGGGTGGCGCCGCGCATGCTCGGGCGACAGCCCCACCCGCTGCAGCAGCTCGGCGACGCGCGCCCGGATCTCGGCCCGCGAGAGGCCGCCATGCACCAGCATCGGGTCGGCGATCGCCTGCCCCACGGTCATGCGCGGGTTCAGCGAG
This sequence comes from Inquilinus limosus DSM 16000, assembly GCF_000423185.1. Taxonomy (GTDB): domain Bacteria; phylum Pseudomonadota; class Alphaproteobacteria; order DSM-16000; family Inquilinaceae; genus Inquilinus; species Inquilinus limosus. Next base: position 47,403 of record NZ_AUHM01000032.1, read on the forward strand.
CTGAAGGGGTCCTGGAACACCATCTGCACCTGTCGGCGCAGCGCCTGGATCTCGCGCGCCGGCCGCCCCAGCGTCTCGCGGCCCTCGAACCGGATCGAGCCGGAGACCGGCCGGTCCAGCTGCAGGATGCTGCGGCCGATGGTGGACTTGCCGCAGCCGCTTTCCCCCACCAAGGCCAGCGTCTCGCCCGGGAAGATCTCGAACGACACGTTCTCCACCGCATGGACCCGGCCCGTCACCTTGCCGAAGACGCCGGACCGCAGGTCGAAGCGGGTCGTCAGGTTCTCGACCGCCAGCAGCGGGGCGCGGGTCATGCCGACACCGCCTCGACACCCTGGTCCCTGCGCGCCTCGACCAGGCTGGAGGCATCGCTCATCTCGACCAGAGGAAAGCGCTCGGGCTCGTCCTTGTCGGCCATGCTGCCCAGGCGCGGAACCGCGGCCAGCAGCGCGCGGGTATAGGCGTGCGCCGGCGTCTCGAACACCTCGTAGACCGTTCCGGTCTCCACGATCTTCCCCTTCAGCATGACGCAGATCCGGTCCGCGATCTCGGCCACCACGCCCATGTCGTGGGTGATGAACAGCACCGACATCCCGATCTCGCGCTGCAGCGCCCGCACTAGGTCGAGGATCTGGGCCTGGATGGTGACGTCCAGCGCCGTGGTCGGCTCGTCCAGGATCATCAGCGACGGGCGGCAGCACAGCGCCATGGCGATCATCACCCGCTGGCGCATGCCGCCGGACAGGTGGTGCGGATACTGGTCCAGCCGCTTCTCCGCTTCCGGCACCCGCACCAGCTTCAGCGCGTTCAGAGCGATCGCGCGCGCCTCCGCCGCGCTCTTGCCCTGGTGCTGCATGATCGCTTCGCTGATCTGGAAGCCGATGCTGAAGACCGGATTCAGGCTGGCCATCGGGTCCTGGAACACCATCGAGATGTCGGCCCCGCGGACGTCCTTCATCCGCTTCTGCGGCAGCCGGGCCAGGTCGGCCACCTCTCCCCCGCGGAGGCGCATCCGGATCGACCCGCCGGCCAGCACGGCGCCGTCATATTCGGCCAGCCGCATGATGGTCATCGCGGTGACCGATTTGCCGCTGCCCGATTCCCCGACCAGGGCCAGCGTCTCGCCCCGCCCGATATGGAAGGAGACGCCCTTCACCGCGTGCAGGGTCTCGCCCCCACCGAGCGAGAACGACACCTGGAGGTTGTCGACCTCGAGCACGCGATCGTCCCTCATGGCGGCTCCGATGCTGCGGGCAAGAAGAAATTTCTTATACGCTAAAAAATACCGTATTTAACAATGACGTCTGTCACAAGCACCAATGACAAGCCGGGAGGACGGAATGCGTCTCTACATCTCCGCCGACATCGAAGGCATCGTCGGCGTCGTCAGCCGCGACCAGACCGGGCCCGAGGGCTTCGAGTACGAGCGGGCGCGCGACTGGATGACCGACACCGTGGTCGCCGCCTGCGAGGCCGCGCTGGAGGCCGGGGCGACCGAGATCGTGGTCAGCGATTCCCACGGCAACGGCCAGAGCCTGAAGATCGAGAAGCTGCCGGAAACCGTCCAGCTGGTGCGCAGCTGGCCGCGGCCGCTGTGCATGATGCAGGGGATCGAGGTCGGCGAGTTCGCGGGCGCCCTGCTGATCGGCTACCACTCCGGCGCCAGCAACCCTGCCGGCGTGCTGGCGCACACGCTGAGCGGCAGCGCCTTTCAGGAGGTGCGCGTCAACGGCCAGGTGCTGAACGAGGCCGGGCTGAACGCCGCCATCGCCGGCCATTACGGCGTGCCGGTGATCTACGCCTCGGGCGACGACGTGGCGACGGCCGAGATCCGCGACATCCTCGGCGACATCGAGACGACGACGGTGAAATGGGCGCACAGCACGCGCTCCGCCCGCACCTTGACGCCGGCGGCGGCCCATGCGGCGGTGCGCGCGGGCGTGAAGCGCGCGATCGCCCGCATCGGCGAGGCCAGGCCGTTCCGGCTGAAGGCCCCCTGCGCCCTGGAGGTCCGGTTCCGCCACCGCCTGCCGGTCGAGCACCTGGCCTATCTGCGCTTCGTCACCCAGGTCGACACCTACACCATCCGCTACGAGGCGGAGGATGCGGTCGACATGTCGAAGTTCCTGATGTTCCTGTTCGGCTACAGCGTCACCGCGACGATGTAGCCGGCTGGGAGCCACCCTGCCGCCGCGGGCCGGGTGGCGGCGTTCCGTCAGATCGCGAACAGGGACCGCAACGTCCCCTCCAGCCCGGGATCGGGGCTGGAGCAGACGAAGATGATGGTCGCGTCGCCTTCGCCCACCGAGACGAAGCCGTGGCCCATGGTGCTGTCGATATAGATGCTGCCGCCCTTCTCCAGCCGCACCGGGGCGTAATGGTCGGTGTGCACCTCGATCGCCCCCTCGAGGACGTGGACGAACTCCTCTCCCGAATGGCGGACCAGCGGGCCGAACTCGGCGATGTCGCGCGTCTTGACCGTGGCGATCACCGGCACCATCCGCTTCCGCTGCAGCTCGGTGCAGAGATAGAGATAGTCGTAGTTCGGGGTGACCTGCTGCAGCCCCTCCCCCGGCCGGCTGATCGACCGCCGGGCCAGGGCCGCCCCCGTCCCCGCCGGCGTCGACAGCAGCTCGGCCAGGGTGACGCCCAGCCCCTCGCTGATCTGCAGCAGCTTGTCATAGGTCAGCGACATCTGGTCGTTCTCGACCTTCGACAGGGTCGAGACCGCGACCCCGGTCCGCTGATAGACGTCCTGGAGCGTCCAGCCGTGCCGACGCCGCAGCGCCTTCAGGCATTCCCCGAGCTTGGGCTGATTGGACATGCGCGCACCGGACGGTTGATCATCGATCACCCTAAGTCGAGCGTCGCGCTTATCGCAAGAACCATTAATTTTCCTATACGACTAATTATTTGACATAAACGCTATAGTCCCGCAACCTTCGGCCAAAGGGAGGCCACGGACGTCCGTCGACATCGCCGTGATTGGGGGCGCCGGCGCGCCGCTGGCTATCGAGACGGAGGCGCATCCGTGAAGATCTTCATCGCCGCCCTGGTCACCGAGACCAACACATTCTCGCCGCTGCCGACCGGCGCCGCCAGCTTCTACGCCCCCGATACCTATCGGCGGCGCGACGCCAGCCTGGACGGCACGGCGGCCGAGACGATCTGCCAGAAGACCTGGCGCCGGCTGGCCGAGCGCGACGGGCACGAGGTGGTCGAGAGCGTCACCGCGATCGCCCAGCCGGCCGGGCGCACCATCCGGTCGCTGTACGAGAGCCTGCGCGACGACATCCTGGACGATCTGCGCCGGGCCGGGCCGGTCGACGTGGTGCTGCTGCTGATGCACGGCGCGATGGTGGCGGACGGCTATGACGACTGCGAGGGCGACACCGCCGAGCGGGTGCGCGCCATCGTCGGCCCCGAGGTGCCGGTCGGGATGGAGCTGGACCTGCACTGCCACCTGACCGACCGGATGGTCGAGGCCTGCACCGCGATCATCGGCTTCAAGGAATACCCGCACACCGACATGGAGCCGCGCGCGGCCGAGCTGTACGAGCTGTGCCTGCGCGCCCGCCGCGGCGAGATCCGGCCGGTGATGGCGCTGCACGACTGCCGCATGATCGGCATGTGGCGCACCCCGGTGGAGCCGATGCGCGGCTTCGTCGACCGGATGCAGGCGCTGGAGGGCCGCGACGGCATCCTGTCGGTCACCTTCGGCCACGGCTTCCCCTGGGGCGATGTCGAGGATGTCGGCGCGCGGATGCTGGTGCTGGCCGACGGCGACCGCGACCGGGCCCGCCGGGTGGCCGAGGATCTGGGGCGGGAGATCTGGGACCTGCGCCACGCCACGGCGACGCCGCACGACACGGCGGACGAGGCGCTGGACCATGCCCTGGCGGCGCCGTGCGGTCCGGTGGTTCTGGCCGACGTGGCCGACAATGCCGGCGGCGGCGCGCCCGGCGACAGCACCTTCATCCTGCGCCGGATCATCGACCGCGGCATCGGCAGCGTGGTCAGCGGCTGCTACTGGGACCCGCAGGCTGTGGCGCTGTGCGAGGAGGCCGGCGAAGGGGCGAGCTTCGACCTGCGCATCGGCGGCAAATGCGGCCCGGCCTCGGGCGATCCGGTCGATCTTCGGGTCACGGTCAGGCGCGTTCTGCCGGAGCTGCACCAGACCGGGCTGAGCGAGGGCTGGGCGCCGCTGGGCCGCGGCGTCTGGGTGCAGGCGGCGGGCGAGGTCGACCTGGTGCTGGTGACGCTGCGCAGCCAGACCTTCGCGCCCGACGCCTTCACCGCCTTCGGCATCGACCCGACCAAGAAGGCGATCGTGGTGGTGAAGTCGACCCAGCATTTCCATGCCGGCTTCGCCCCGATCGCGGCCGAGATCCGATACGTCACCACGCCCGGGGCGATCCCGCCCGACTATGCCGCCATCGGCTACACCAAGCGCCGCCTGCCGTTCTGGCCGCGCGTCGAGAATCCCTTCGCCTGACGCTGCTTTCCGGGAGGACGCCATGAGCCACGACAGCCCACTGCCCCCGGACCTTCCCCATGATTTGGGGGCCCGGATCGACGCGCTGTTCGCGCGCTGGGCCCGGCCGGATTCGCCCGGCGCCGCGGTCAGCGTCACCCGGCACGGGCGCGAGATCCATCGCGGCTTCTACGGCATGGCCGACCTGGCCCATGGCGTGCCGATCGACGAGCGCACGGTGATCCGCATCGGGTCGCAGACCAAGCAGTTCACCGTGCTGCTGGCGCTGATGCTGGAAGCCGAAGGCAGGCTGTCGCTGGAAGACGACGTCCGCCGCCACCTGCCCTGGCTGCCGGAATATCCGGAGACGGTGACGCTGCGCCACCTGGCCGCCAATGTCGGCGGTCTGCGCGATTTCCTCGAGATCATGGTCCTGGGCGGGCTGCCGATCGGGGCGCCGTCCACCCGCGCCTGGGCGCGCCGGATCATCGGCGGCCATGGCGGCGTGAACTTCCGGCCCGGCACCGACCTGATCTACTGCAACACCGGCTTCTTCCTGCTGTCGGAGATCGTCGAGCAGGTCTCTGGCCGCAGCTTCAACCAGCTGCTGGAGGAGCGCATCACCGGGCCGCTGGGCATGCGCGACACCCGGCTGATGCGCTGGGATTCGGAGATCCTGCCGCGGCTGGCGGACCACCACACCCGCGGCCCGGACGGCGGCTGGCACAAGGCGCAATGGGGCGTGGTGCTGGGCGGCGAAGGCGGCATGGTCTCGACGCTCGAGGACATGAAGCTCTGGCTGGCCAATCTGGACCAACCGAAGGTCGGCACGCCGGAGATGATCGCCCGGATGTCGGCGCCCGGCGCCGTGATCGACGGCATCCCGCCGCCCTACGGCCTCGGCCTCGTCACCTGCCGCTACCGCGGCCTCGCCAGCATCGGCCATGGCGGCGGCGTCGCCGGCGGCCGCTCGGAATCGGTGCGCTTCCCGGAGGCCGGGATCGGCGTCGTCATCCTCGGCAACACCGACGACATGGGCCCGTTCTCGCTGGCCCGCCGCATCCTGGATCTGGTGCTGGGCCATGAGCCCGGCCCGCCGCGCGCGCCCGGCGCCACCGAACGTCTGGTCCGCGCCGCCGGGCTGTACCGGGCCGAGGACGGCGACGACGTGTTCGGCATCACCGTGAAGGACGGCGAGCCGGTGATGGTCAGCAACATGGGCGGCGGCCTGCCGATCGAGCAGGTCGGCGACGACAGCTTCATGCCCGAGCGCGGTATCGTGCCGCTGGAGTTCACGCCGCGCGACGACGGGACCATCGACACACGCTGGTTCGGCCGGCCGCGGCGCTTCCGCCGCCTGTCCGACGCCGCCCTGCCGATCGCGCCCGGCCTGGCCGGCCGCTACGCCGACGCCGCCACCGGATTCGAGGCGGAGATCGGCGAGGACGGGGACGAGACGGTGCTGTGCCTGCGCACGTCCCACGGCGCGTGGGAGACGGCCCTGGAGGCCCGTGCTCCCGATCTGTACCTGGCGCTGCCGCGGCGGGCCATCGCCGACACCCCGCCGCCGGCGGTCGAGACCGGCGGGTGGCTGTTCACGGTGCGCCGCGTCCCCGAAGGCATCGTGCTGAACGACGACCGCACCAAGCGGCTGCTGCTGGCCCGCGTGCCCTGACGTCCCGATCCGGCTGGCTACACCCACGGGACCTCGGCAGGATCCGAGGCTGAGCTTTGCGTGGAACAGCAAGAAGGCCGCCCCTTGTGAAGGCGGCCTTGTGCAAGGAACGTTGGTTGCGGGGACAGGATACCACCGATATCCATACGGCTTGGCCGTGGCAGTCTAAGGCCGGCGCTCAACCGCAAGCGACAATGGCGCCGACGAGCGGCCGCGCAAGGAGGTCGCGATCCGCGAGCACCTCGCCTGTATGGTCACGCCGAGGCCGCCAGCCTGATCACGTTCCAGGACGCAGGTCCGAGCGTCGCCGCGATCCGTCCAGCCTCGACCCGCACGCTGTTCAGCGCGCGAGGCTGGATCCGGTCCGGCGCCTCCCTGCTGTTGGCCGCGGAGAGATCGTCGTCGCGCATCTCCAGCGCCTGGGTCAGCTCGAGGTGGCCGAAGCCGCGCGCGTCGATCTCGACCGGGGCCGATTGGTCGAGGTGGCGGTTGAGGACGAACAGGGTGACGGCCCGGCCGTCCTCGTCATGGACCGCGGCCACCTTGACATAGGGCACCTCCGGCAGCGGGAAGGTCAGGTCCGCCGTGCCGCGAGGGTCGTAATAGGTCGCGGCGTAGGTCGGCGAGTCCACCTCCGCGCGCAGCACCCGGCCGCGGCCGAAATTGCTGAAATGGGCGAAGGGGTGGAAGATCGTCTGCCGCCAAGCCGGGCCACCGGTCTCCGTCATGATCGGGGCGATGGCGTTCACCAGCTGCGCCAGGCAGGCACAGCGCACCCGGTCGGCGTGGTTGAGCAGCGAGATGCAAGCCCCGCCGAAGGCCAGCGCATCCTTCATGGTGTAGACCTCTTCGAGGATCTCGGGCGCCACCGGCCAGCCGAGCTTGGTCCGCCCTTCGCCTCTGCGGCGCGTGCGGTACCACACGTTCCATTCGTCGAAGCTCAGCATGATGCGCTTGGACGAGCGCCGCCGGGCCGCGACAGCATCGACGATGGCGACGACCTCGTCGATGAAGGAGTCCATCAGGTCGGGGCTGGCGAGGAAGGCCGGCGTGTCGCCGGCATAGTCGTTGAGATAGGTGTGCAGCGAGATGAACTCGACATGCTCGAAACAGTGCTCGAGCACCGTGTCCTCCCAGGTGCCGAAGGTCGGCATGGTGCGGCCGGAGGAGCCGCAGGCGGCGAGCTCGATCGACGGATCGACCCATTTCATCAGCTTGGCGGCCTCGGTGGCGATGCGGCCGTACTCCTCCGCCGTCTTGGTTCCCATCTGCCAGGCCCCGTCCATCTCGTTGCCGAGGCACCAGAACTTGACGCCGTGCGGCTCCGGCCAGCCGTGGGCGCGGCGCAGGTCCGAGAGTTCCGTCCCGCCGGGGAAGTTGCAGTATTCGACGAAGCGGCGGGCGGCATCGCCGTCGCGGGTGCCGAGATTGACCGCGAGCATCGGCTCGACGCCGGCGGCCCGGCACCAGTCGATGAACTCGTTGGTGCCGAAGGCATTGGTTTCGGTCGACATCCAGGCGAGGTCGAGCCGGCGCGGGCGCTTGTCGGCCGGTCCGACGCCGTCTTCCCAGTTGTAGCCCGAGACGAAGTTGCCGCCCGGATAGCGGATGATGGTCGGCGCCAGCTCGCGCACCAGTTCGAGCACGTCGGTGCGGAAGCCCCGGGCGTCGGCGCGCGGGTGCCCCGGCTCGTAGAGGCCGCCATAGACGCAGCGTCCGAGATGCTCGACGAAGGCGCCGAACAGGCGGCGATCGGTCTCGCCGATGGCGAAGGCACGGTCGATGGAAACCCTGACGGTCTGCATGAAGCGCTCCGGGAGAAGAGACGGACGAAATCGTCAGGCCGCCGGCTGGGGCCTGGGCGCGGCGGGAAGCTCCTCCCGCCAGGCGTTGCGGACGGGCAGGACCGCCTGCAGCAATCGGATGGAATAGGGATGGGTCGGGGCGGCGAGCACGGCCCGGGCGGGACCGCCCTCCACCACCCTGCCCTTCTCCATGATGATGAGCCGGTCGCTGATGTAGTAGGCGGTGGCGAGGTCGTGGGTGATGTAGACGATCGACACGCCGAACTCGTCGCGCAGCGTCGCGAACATGTTGACGATCGTCATGCGCAGCGACGCGTCGATCATCGAGACCGGCTCGTCCGCGACGATCAGCGCCGGCTCGGGCACCAGGGCGCGGGCGATGGCGACGCGCTGCAGCTGCCCGCCGGACATCTCGTGGGGGAAGCGGCCGCGGACCTCCGCGAGCGACAGGCCGACCTTGCGCAGCGCGGCGTCCACCCGGGCCTCGACCTCGTCGCGCGTCCGGGCGCCGCAGAACCGGCGCGCCGCCATGAAGAGGTAGCGGTCGAGCCGCTTCAGCGGGTTGAACGCCTCGAAGGGGTTCTGGAACACCGGCTGCACCTCGGCCATGAAGGCGAGCCGGTCGCGGCGGCTGCGGATCGTCGCGAGATCGCGGCCGCGGAACAGGATCGAGCCGCCGCTCGGCGCCGTGCTGTTCAGGATCATGCGGGCCAGGGTCGACTTGCCCGAGCCGGACTCGCCGATGATGGTGAAGACCTCCGGCCGCTCGCTCGCCAGCGAGAACTCGACCCCGTCGACGGCCTGCACGACATGGCGCCCGAACAGGCCGCCGGACCTGAAGCTCTTGCTCGCCTGCCGGACCTCGAGCAGCGTGCTCATGGCAGAGCCGCCCCCCTCGCCCGGGCCGTGGCGACGTGGCAGGCGACCCGATGACCCGGCTCGAGCTCCTCGAGCGGCGGCACCGCCTCGCGGCAGAGCCCCACCGCCAGGGGACAGCGGGGATGGAAACGGCAGCCGGCCGGCGGGTCGGCGAGATTCGGCGGAGCTCCCGGAATGCCGGTCTTCCGGACTTCGTCGCCGAGCCGGGGCAGGCTCGAGATCAGATGCGCCGTGTAGGGGTGAAGCGGACGCTGGAAGATCTCGGCCGTCGGCCCCTCCTCCACCAGCCGGCCGGCATACATGATGCCGAGCCGGTCGGCGAGGTTGGCATGGACCGCCATGTCATGGGTGACGAACAGGATGGAGGAGCCCATCTCCTGCTGCACCTCGCGCAGCATCGCCAGCACGCCCTTCTGGACGACGACGTCGAGGGCGGTCGTCGGTTCGTCGGCGATGATGAATTCCGGCCGGCAGATGGTCGCCAGCGCGATGGTCAGGCGCTGGCGCATGCCGCCGGAGAGCTCGTGCGGATAGGCGTCGAGCACCCGCGGGTCGAGCGACAGGCGCCGCAGATGGCCGGCGACGGTCGCCGCGAAGTCCCGCCGGCTGCCGGCGAGATGGCGCGCGGCGAAGTCGGCGAAGGTGTTGCGGATGCGCCGCACAGGGTTGAGAACGTTCATCGATCCCTGCGGCACGTAGGACAGGCGGCTCCAGCGGATCTCGGCGACCTGGGCCGGCGACATCGCGTAGATGTCCCGCCGGCCGTCCGCGAAGGCGAAGCTGACGGTGCCGCCGACGACGTTGAGCGGTGGCCGGATGGCGCGGGCGATGGTCTTGATCAGCGTGGTCTTGCCGGAGCTGGATTCCCCGGCCAGCCCGTAGATCTCGTTGCGGCGGATGGCGAAGCTGACGTCGTCGACGGCGCGCACCTCCCGCGTCACCCCGAAGAACCGCATCTGGTAATAGGCCTTGAGGCCCGCGACCTCGAGCAGTGGAGCGGCGGCGGGCGACCTCATGCAGCGCCCCCCATCCGCGCCAGCCGGCTGCGCGGATCGATGTATTCATTCATCGAGATCGCGAGCAGGAACAGCCCGATGAAGAGCATGACCACCAGGGCCACCGGGAAGGCGATCCACCACCACACGCCGGCGACGAGCGCCGTGTGCTGGTTCGCCCAGTAGATCATGCCGCCGACGGTCGGCGTGTTGATGTCGGTGAAGCCGAGCACCGACAGCGTCACTTCGATCCCGATCGACCAGTTGATGTTGTTCATCGTGGTCGAGAACACGATCGGCAGGACGAAAGGCAGGTGTTCCTGCACCAGGATCCGGCCGGTGCTCGCGCCCGAGAAATAGGCCTGGTGGGTGAATTCGCGGGTCCGCAGGCTCATCGCCATGGCGCGGATCAGCCGCGCGTCATAGGCCCAGCCGAGCCCGGCGGTGATCAGCGCGAGCATGGCCCAGCTCATCGCGTCGCGCATGATGAAGTAGAACAGGACGAGGATCGGGAAGAGCGGCACGACGACGAAGGTGTCGTTGATCGACATCAGCACCCGGTCGATCCACCCGCCCTTGTAGCCGGCGATCAGCCCGACCAGGAGCGCGATGATCCGGCTCAGCACCGCGACCACGATGCCGAAGGTCAGCGTGTTGCGGATCGCGATCGTCAGCTGCCAGAACACGTCCTGGCCGCGCGAGGTCGTCCCGAAGAGATGGTCGGACGACGGGGGCACGTCCGGCGCCACCACATAGACGTCGAGCGGCGGGTACGGCGACGCGAAGGACAGCAGCGCCATCACCAGCACGAGCCCCACCAGGACGAGGCCCGCCGTGAACTCGATGTTGTAGCGGACGAGGTCCCGCAGGATCGCGAGGAACTGCATCAGCGGGCCTCCACGCGCGGATCGATCAGCGGGAACAGGAGATCGATCAGCAAGGCCGCGACCGAGACCGCGATGATCGACACCGAGGTGATGCCGACCACCAGGCTGTAATCGCCGGCGTGGACGCCGCTGATCAGCAGCGAGCCGAGGCCGGGATAGCCGAACACCTGCTCGGTGATGATGGCGCCGTTGAAGATCGCGCCGAGCTGCAGCGCGAGGCCGGTGACCTGTGGCCCCAGCGCGTTGCGCATGACATAGGAGCCGAGAATCCGGCGCCGGCTGACGCCAGCCAGCTCGGCATAGCCGACATAGTCCTCCGTCACGATGTTCGACACCAGCGCCCGCATGCCCATGAACCAGCCGCCGATGCCGACCGCCATCAGCGACAGGGCGGGAAGCACCGAATGGGCCAGCACGTCGAGGGCGAAGCCGAAGCTGTCCTCGCGATCGGCGTTCATGCTGGCGCCGCCGCTGATCGGCAGCACCGGCCAGAGGAAACCGAACACGATCAGGAGCACGAAGGCGACGATGTAGTACGGGATCGGATGGACGCCCATCGACACGATCCCGGCCAGCTTGAGCAGGCGGTTGCGCCGGTAGTAGCCGGCGAGCCCGCCGATCAGGTTGCCGATGATCCAGGTCATGACCGTGGAGACGAGCAGAAGCCCGACCGTCCATGGCATGGCCCGCCAGATCAGGGTGGACACCGGGGTCGGGAAGGCGGACAGGGATGGGCCGAAATCGCCGACGACGACCCGCCGCCAGAAGGCCAGGTACTGCTCGACCGGCGTTCCTTCGAGGCCATAGAGCTGGCGCAGCGACGCCCGCATCATCTCCACCGCCTCGGGGCTGGTGACGCCGAAGGAGGTCGCCGCGGACACGCTCTGCTCGACCGGGTCGATCGGCGTCGAATGGGTGATGACATAGGTGATGTTCACGCCGATGAAGACGACGACCGCGAACTGCACCAGCCTTCTGGCGAGATAGGCGAGAAAGGGCTTCATTCTCCGGCCCTCGGGTTGCCGGCGGCGCCCGCCCGGCGGGCGCCGCTCGGCTTGTCGCAGGGGTCAGGGCTGGGCTGGCTTCAGCCGCACCATCATCAGGCGCGAATTGCCCCAGTTCGGCACCGGATTGGTGTAGGGATCGTCGGCCGTCGGGTAGCCGGTCCAGTAGGTCTCGTCCATGGCCGTGAAGACGTTGTAGGCCATCAGCGGGATGACCGGCATCTCGCGGACCATGAACCTGGCGAAGTCGCGCCCGAACTCGACCGTCCGCGGATCCTCGAAGGATACGGTGCGGATCTGCTCGATCAGCGTGTCGAGCTCCGGGCTCGCCAGGCGCTGCCAGTTGCGCGGCGACTGGGTCTTGCCCGCCGGCGCCACGAACTGGGAGTGCCAGCTGTCGAGGAAGAAGGCGAGATCCGGGTGGCCGCCATAGGTCTCGACGCTCCAGCCGATGAAGGTGTCGAAATCGCCGGCGCCGCGGCGGTCCAGCATGTTGGTGCCCTGGGCGACGTCGATCTTCGCGTCGATGCCGAACTGGCGCCATTGCTGGGCGATCATCGTGCCGGCCCGCGTCATCACCGGGCGGGAGTCGCCCTCGACCATGATCTTGATGGAAAAAGGCTTTCCATCCGGTGTGTACCAGGCGTTGCCGCGCTTGGAATAGCCGGCCCGCTCCAGCAGCTCGGCCGCGGCGGTCGGGTTGGTCTTCCACCAGCCATAGCCGAAGGAGCGCGCGATCTCCGCCGGATCGGTCGGGATCTGATCGCCCATCGACGGGCGCAGCATCGTCGCGATCTGCTGCCCGATCGTCGGGTCATAGGGTTTGATCTTCTCCTTGCCGGTGTCGAGCTCGAAGCCGGCCAGCCAGTCCTGCAGGGGCTTGTGATAGTCGTCCGGATGGGTGCCGGTCGGCGGGACGGCGATGGCCGAGATCGTCGCGGCACCGCGGTAGGACGCCATCGCCACGGCGCGGATGTCGATCAGCAGCGCCAGAGCCCAGCGCACGTCGCGGTTCTGGAAGGCCGGGTTCTGCTGATTGAAGATCACCGACGGCAGGGTCGGGTCGGGGTGGCCGTAGGGGAAGCCCTTGAACCAGGTCTTCAGCGACTTCGACTGCTTGGCCAGGGTGAACATGCCCTCGGGCGCGACGTCGTGGATGACGTCGAGATCGTGGTTGAGCTGCGCGATCACGCGCTTGTCCGGCGGACCGGCGTCGACATAGGCGACGTATTTCGGGCCGGGCTGGCCGTAGCGGCCGAGCGTGGTGCGCTGCCAGTCGTCGCGTCGTTGCCAGACGAACCACTTGCCGTCGGGGTCGTAGCTGTTGAGCGTGTAGGCGCCTAGCGACACCGGCTTGTTGAAGTCGAACCGCAGCGGATCGGGCGCCTTCTCGAAGACGTGCTTCGGCATCATCCAGATGGCGTTGAAGCGCACCGTGAACAGCGCATGGAAGCGGGAGTTCGGCTTCTTCAGCCTGAAGACGACGGTCTGCGGATCGACCGCCTTGACGCTGTCGACATTGAGCGAGAGCAGCGCGCTCCAGCGCATGCCCGGCGTCTTGATCTGCGTCTCGACGGTGTAGACGAGATCGTCGGCGGTGAACTCGACGCCGTCGCTCCAGTAGATTCCGGGCCGCAGCTTCACGGTCATTTCCGTGAAGTCGGCATTGTAGATCGGCTTCTCGGCGGCCAGGGAATTCTGCCAGGAGCCGTCGAGCCCCCGCTCCGGATCGATGTACCAGAGCGTGTCGAGCGCCAGCTGGTGCAGACCGGTGTACTGCCCGCCCGCATTGATGGCCCAGATGTTGAACCAGCCGGGATTCTTGATCGTCCCCTCGGGGTTCTCGAGGATCAGCGTCTCGCGGCGCGGCAGATCCGAGATCGTGCCCTGGGCGAACGACGCGGCCGTGCTGGCGACGAGGCCCGCAAAGGCGAGCATGAGCGATTTCATGACGCGCATGGGTTCCTCCCCTATCCACCGGTTCTGAAGCCGGCCCGGCAGCGAGTGAAACCTCATTCGATCTAAGCGTCAATGATTTTGATATATATCAATATCTCTGATACACATGCCTGCAATCGTGCTTGCAGCCCTCGAGGATGATCGTGCGATGGATGTCCCACAGCGCCGGCTGCTGACGTTGATGGCGGGCGAAGGCGGCGAGGCGCTGGACGCGCTCGCCTCCCCCGTCAGGCTGGCCATGCTCAGGCTTCTCCGGCAGCGCGGGCCGTTGAACGTCAACCAGATCAGCAGCGAGCTGGAGCTGCCGCAGTCGACGGTCGCGATCAACGTGCAGAAGCTGGAGCGGGCCGAGCTGATCCGGACCGAGACCGTGAAGGCCAGCAAGGGGCAGCAGAAGGTCTGCTCGGCCCTCTATGACGAGATCACGGTCCGGCTCGACGATCCGGACGCGCTGCAGGACGACCGGATCATCGAGGTCGCGATGCCGATCGGCCTCTACACCACCTGCGAGGTCAGCGCCCCCTGCGGACTGTGCTCGACCGACGGCGTGCTGGGCCTTCTCGACGTCCCCGACCACTTCCTGGACCCGAACCGGATGAAGGCCTCCCTGATCTGGTTCGGCCGCGGCTTCGTCGAATACAAGTTCCCCAACAACGCCAAGGTGGTCGGGAAGGCGATAGAAGAACTCGAAGTCACCATGGAGCTGTCGTCGGAAGTGCCCGGCACCAACAGCGACTGGCCATCGGACATCACGCTGTGGATCAACCATGTCGCCGTCGCGACCTGGACGTCGCCGGGCGACTACGGCGACACCCGCGGCCGCTATACGCCGCGATGGTGGAAGCTCGCCGGCTCGCAATACGGCAAGCTCGTCACCTGGCGCGTCACCGACGAAGGGGCCTTCGTCGACGGCAACCGCGCCTCCGCCGTGACACTGGACCAGCTCCGCCTGAACGACCATCACGCGATCCGCCTCCGGATCGGCATCGAGGAGAACGCCGAGCACCCGGGCGGCCTCAACATCTTCGGCCGGGGCTTCGGCAACCATGATCAGGACATCGTCATGCGCCTGCGCCTGCGGGCGTGACGGTCCGGCGCCCGCATCGCTCAGCCCCCCGCATCGGCCCAGCCCCGCGTCATATGCGCGAGGCCGGACCGGTAGACCTCTTCCTCGTCCGGGAAGAAGTCGCGCCAGACGCGGGTGGCGGCGGCGAGCGCCGGAACGCCGCGGCCGAAGGCCTCGATCGTCAGCCGGCCGTCATAGGCCGCGGCCCGCAGCGCCTGATAGGTGGCCGCCCACGGCACGTGGCCTCTGCCCGGCGTGCCGCGGTCGTTTTCCGAGACATGGACATGGATCAGGTGGCGGCTGATCGTGCCGATGGCGGCGACCGGGTCCTTCTCCTCGATATTGGCGTGGAAGGTGTCGTACATCCCCTTCACGGCGGGATGGTCGACCTCGTCGAGATAGCCGGCCAGCTGATCCATCGTGTTGAGGAAGTAGCACTCGAAGCGGTTCAGCGCCTCGAGGGCGAAGCGCACGCCGTGCCGATGGGCGTGGTCGCCGGCACGGCGGTGGAAGTCGATGCCGCGCCGGCGCTCCTCGGCCGTGGGGCCGTGGCCCGTGAAATGGCCGAGCTGCGAGTGCATCGGGCCGGCGACGATGGATGCTCCGAGCGCCCTGGCGCAATCGACCACCCATTTCGCCCGGTCCAGCGCGGCCTCGCGCTCCGCCCGGTCGCCCGAGAGGCAGTTGTGCCCCGCCCCCAGCACGCTGACGGCCGTGACGTCGAAGCCCAGCGCCGCCAGCCGCTCCCCGAGCCTGGCGTAGTCGGCGGGCGCGCCCTCGAAGACCGGGATCTCGACGCTGTCGTACCCGGTCTCCCGGAGCGCCTCCAGCAGCGGCGCATGTTCGTCGGTGACATGCCCCGTCCAGAGCAGCAGGTTGAAGCCGAACTTCATGCCCCCTCCTCCCTCGGCCGTCGCGGGTCGCCGGCCCGCCCCCTTCAGGCGAGATCAGCCGCGGCGCCTATTGCGCCGCCGACGCCTGACCCTTCGCAGCCAGCAGCTGCTGCACCATGGCCTGGACCAGCCGCGGCAGGTCATAGGGAAAGCGCGCGGTGATCAGGTTGCCGTCGACCACGCAGGGTTCGTCGAGGACGACGGCGCCGGCATTCTCGAGGTCGATCTGGATGTTCCACACGGCGGTGGCGCGCCGGCCCTTGAGGATCCCGGCGCTGACCATCACCCATTGGCCATGGCAGATCGCGGTGGTCGGCTTGCCGGCTTCGTGCATGGCGCGGACGAAGGCCCGGGCGTGCTGGTCCATCCGCAGCGCATCGGGGTTCCAGCAGCCGCCGGGCAGCAGCACGGCGTCGTAATCCGCCGCCTTGGCCTCGTCGGTGTAGCGGTCGATCTTCAGCCAGCCGGCATTCTCCATCAGGCGGATGGCGAGGACATGGGTGGCGCATTGCGGCGGGAAGCGCAGCCCCAGTGTCGGGTCGAACTCGCCGATGCGCGGCGAGACGATGTGGACGGTGGCTCCGTGCTCGGTCAGCCAGCGATGGGCGCCCAGGATCTCCACCTCCTCCACGCCGTTGGTGCAGCAGATGGCGATGCGCTTGCCCTTCAGCAGGTTCGGATCGGAGGGCGGGTCGAACAGGAAGCTGTTGAGTTCCCGGTTCAGCTCGCCGTCCGCCGTGACCAGCAGCTCCGTGGAGATGGAGGGAACCGGAGATGTGGACATCAGCTGCTGCATCCGATGGAAGGCGGCGGCTTGATCGCGATGGCTCATCGTTCACTCCCCTGGGGATGTTGAAGGATTGTGCTCGCCGGATCCCTCCTCGCTTCCGCCCCTCCGGCGGCCCTGCAGCATCAGCGCGCCGGCCAGGACGCAGGCGATGATCGCGACCGTCCAGGTGAAGCCGTGCATGTACCAGGGCTTGGCGGCCAGTTGGGCCTTGCCGGAGAGGGTGTTGGGATCCGGCGGCTTGAGGAAGAACAGGCCGTAGAGATACGCGGCCAGGATCGCGACCAGCAGGACGAGGCAGAAGATCATGGCGACGATCATCGCCGCCTTCACCACGGTCCGCTTCGGAACGCCGGGCTGCGCCAGCGGCAGCAGGTTATTCGCCAGCGCCGCCACGACGACGATGACGCCCCCGGCCGTGAACAGCGCGATCTCGAAGGGCTGGAAGATCAGCAGGAGCGCCGCGACGCCGAGCCCGATGATCGCGTATTCCAGCCTGCGTGCGGCTGCGGGCGACAGCCCGCCATTGCCCTGGTCGTGCCTGCTCATGCGCGGACCGCCTTGCCGTCCGCGGCGAAGATGTGGGTCTGCATGGGATCCGGAATCAGATGGAGCGGCTCGCCGATCGTCACCTTCCTGTCGCGCGGGACGACCACCCGGATGTCCCCGCCGGCCTTGGTCCGCGCATGGATCAGCGTCTCGGCGCCCATCGGCTCGATCAGCTCGGTCACGGCATCGATGGTGCCGGCGGTATCCTCGGGCACGACGGTGAAGGCGCGCGGGCGCACGCCGACCGTGACCCTCCCCGGCCCCAGGGCCGCGACGGCGGGGTCAGCGAGGAGATCGACGTCCTGCTGGTCGAAAGTGACCGTCGCCTTGCCGCCGCCGTAGCCCTTGAGCTCCGCCTCGATCAGGTTCATCTGCGGCGTGCCGATGAAGCTGGCGACGAAGACATTGGCCGGTTTGGCGAAGACCTCATGCGGGCTTCCCACCTGCTCGATCAGCCCGTCGCGCATGATCGCGATGCGGTCCGCCATGGTCAGGGCCTCGAGCTGGTCGTGGGTGACGATGACCGTGGCCTTGGACAGGTTGGAGAGCACGGCCTTGATCTGGCCGCGCATGGCGTGGCGCAGCTCCACGTCCAGCCGCGACAGCGGCTCGTCGAACAGGAAGCAGTTGGGATCGCGCACGATGGCGCGCGCGACGGCGACGCGCTGCTTCTCCCCCTCCGAGACCTGGCCCGGCATCCGGTCCAGCACATCGCGCAGATGCAGGATCTCGGCCACCCTGCCGACGCGGGCGGCGATCTCCGCCTTGCCGATGCCCTCGCGGTGCAGCGGCATCGCGATGTTCTCGCCGACCGTCAGCGCCGGATACAGCGCGTAGAACTGGAAGACCATGGCGATGTTGCGCTTCTGCGGCGGCAGCTCGTTCATGCGCTGCCCGGCGATCACGATGTCGCCCGCCGTCGCCCGCTCCAGCCCCGCGATCATGCGCAGCGTCGTGGTCTTGCCGCAGCCCGACGGGCCGAGCAGGCAGACGACCTCCCCCGCCGCCACCGACAGGTCGGCGTCCCGGACCGCGACGAACGGGCCGAACGCCTTGGTGATCCTGCGGATCTCGATGGTCGACATGGCTATTTCCTGACCGTGCCGAAGGTGACGCCGCGCAGCAGGTGCTCCTGCAGGAAGAAGGTGACGAGGAAGACCGGGATCAGGAACAGCGTCTCGATCGCGGCCAGCAGGGTCCAGTCGGTGCCGCGGCCGCCGGAGGAGACGGCCTGGTTCATCGCCACGGGCACGGTGCGCGTGTCGGGCCCGGTCAGGAGGAGGGCGAACAGGAACTCGTTCCAGGTCAGGATCAGGCCGAACACGAAGGTCGCGGCGAGGCCCGCGACGACCTGCGGCAGGCAGATCTTCCAGAACACCTTGACCTCGGACGAGCCGTCGATGCGGGCGGCGTCCTCGACATCGGGCGAGAGCTCGTCGAAGAAGCTCTTCATCATCCAGATGGTGAAGGCCAGGTTGAAGGCGGTGTAGAGCAGGATGATGCCGGGATAGGACCCGGACAGGCCCGCCGCGCGGAACATCAGGATCACCGGGATGATGACGACGATGGCCGGCAGCATCCGGGTGGTCAGGATGATGAAGAGATAGGTGTCGTTGCCCTTGAGCGGGTAGCGCGAGAAGCCGTAGGCCGCCAGCGTGCCGAGGACGAGGGCGAGCAGGACCGAGACGGTCGCGATCACGATCGAGTTGAAGAAGAAGCGGTCGAAGCCGGTCGGCTCCGGCTGCCCGCCGGCCGTCATCACCCGCGAGAACACCGAGCCGAAATTCTCCAGCGTCGGGGAGAAGACGAAGCGGTCGGGGATCAGGCCGAACAGCGAGGTCGGCGACAGCGTCGGCGGCACCGACAGCGCCAGCTCCTGCGGCTTGATGGCGGTGAAGATGATGAACAGCACCGGCAGGAAGTAGACGAAGCTGACGCCCGCCACGACCAGGGTGCGTCCCCAGCCGGCCTCCGCGACGCCGTGGCTGCGGCGAAACCCGATGCGTTCCCAGATGGAGGGGCCGGAGGCCATGGTCAGCTCTCCCGGTTCCTGCGGTTGGCGAGATAGAGGTAGAGGTTGGTGAGGACGATCACCATGAACAGCATGACGTATGAGATCGCCGCCCCTTCGCTCGTCTTGTTCTGCTCGTTGGCGATGCGGATCAGGTGGTAGGAGATCGTCATCGTGTCGTTGCCGCCCTTGGTGAGCAGGATGACGAGGTCGGCCAGCTTGAACGCCTCGATGGTGCGGAACAGCAGCGCCAGCATCAGCAGCCCGCGGATATAGGGGAAGGTGATGGTCCAGAAGCGCCGCCAGGCGGAGACGCGGTCGATGGCGGCCGCCTCGTAGAGGTATTTCGGCACGGAGACGAGCCCCGCAAGCACGAGCAGCATGACGAAGGGGGACCACATCCAGGCATCGGCGAAGACGATGCCCGCCACCGCGCCCGCCTTGCTGTCCATCAGGATGAACTGGCCGTCGGCGATGCCGTTCATCACATAGCTGAGGATGCCGAAGGTCGGGTCGTAGTAGTAGGTGAAGAACACGCCCGAGGCGACGACCGACAGCATCATCGGCGTCAGCACGAGGATCAGGAGATACTTGCGCAGCGGAAACTGCTTGGCGAAGAGCATGGCCAGCAGGAAGCCGACGACCATCTGGGCCGTCACCGTGAGCACGACGAACATCGCCGTGTTGATCAGCGCATGCCAGTTGGCCGCCGCGGCGATGTCGTTGGTGAGCACCTTGATGTAGTTGCCGAGCCCGACGAACCGGATCGACTGCTGGTTCGACTGGTAGGCGAAGAACGAAAGCCCCAGCGACCACAGCAGCGGAAAGATGTTCATCGTGAACAGCACGGCGATGGCCGGCGCCACGAGCAGCCCGCCGTAGTAACGGCGGCGATAGGCGTTGACCGCGAACGCCGCGGCGACCAGCGCCGCCATGGCGCCGACGATCCAGAAGGCGACGGCCGCGGGCGTCGCCACGGCGGCGGCCACCGAGACGACGACGCCCGCGACGATGGCCAGCCGCCAATTGTCGGCGGAGACCTCCAGAAATGCCGGCGACGTCCGCCCCCTGGGGGCCGACATGGTTGGTGTCAGTGACATGGGCGCTCTCGATCGCAATTCTGCCTGTCGGATCCGGCCCGCGTGGCTGCGGCTCGGGGCTGCTGCCGCCGGCCCGGACAACCGGCGGCAGCAGCCTCCGTCAGATCATTCGATCAAGCCCGCCTCGGTCAGCAGGTTCTGCTGGAACTTGGCGATGTTGTCCAAGGTCGTCTTGGCGTCCTGCTTGCCGGTGATCGCGAGATCGAACTGGTCCTGCTGCTGGGTCAGCAACTCGAAGAACTGGGGCACGTGCCACACGTCCTTCTGCCAGTCCAGCGACGGGGCCCAGGCTCGGTTCCAGGGGCGATAGGTCACGTATTTGGGATCCGAATACACGGACTTGATCGCCGACTGGCCGCCCGCCGCCGCGAACTGGTGCTGGATGTCGGACGACAGCCACCACTTCACGAACTCCACGGCCTCCTTGATCTGGATGTCGGTGGTCCAGGTGGTCAGCACAAAGGGCTGTCCTCCGATATTGGACCAGCGGACCATCTTGCCGTCGGGTCCTGTGGTTCCCGGCATGAGGCCGAACACCAGCTTGTCCGAAACTTTCGAGGTCTTCGGGTCGAGCGAGGCTTCGCCCAGGCCGATCCAGTTGACGTTCATGGCCACCTTGCCTTCGCGGAACAGCTCGTCCGTCTTGAAGATGTCCATGGTGCCGGTCTTGGCCACCGGCGGCATGTACTCGATCAGGCTCAGATACGTCTCCAGCGCCTTGACCGCGGCCGGTGAATTCACCACGCCCTCCGCCTGACCTTGCGGCACCTGGGTCTCATCCCAGATGTTGCCGCCCATCTGCCAGATGAAGCCGTTGATCTGCATGGATGAGAAGTCGTAGCTTTTCCCGGCTTGGAAGGCGATACCGTAGAAATCGTCTTCGGCAGGCTTGCCCGCCAGCATCTCTCCCTTCTTACGCCGGAAGAACTCGCCGACATTCCTGAAATCGTCCCAGGTCATGGCGTCGATCTCTTCACCCGTGCAGGGCAGCTTCTTCTGGTACTTCGCCATGAAGTTCTTCTGCTCGGTCTCGTCGCAGATGATGTCCTTGCGCGCGAAGGTGACCAGCACGTCGGGAAACTGCGGGAAGCCGTAGTAGTTTTCCGACTTGTAGGGATAGGTCGCGTAGGCGTTCAGCGGGTTGGGATGGATTTCCATGAACGCTTTCTTGAACTCGGGATCGGCGTCCAGGAGATCATTGATCTTCCGGAAATACCCGCCCTCGACGAAGGCGCCCAGCCACTGCGAGTCCGACACGATGAAGTTGTACTTCTGCTCGCCGGAGGTGAGCGAGGCGTTCACGCGGGTATAGAAATCGGGCCAGGGAATGAAGTCGACGTCGAGCTTCACGGTGTTTCCGGATTTCGGCTTGTACTGCTCGTCGAAGAACTTCTTCATGATACGCGTCGGCGGCCAGTCGGGCACCGCCATCGACAGCGTCACCTCTTCGGCCAAGGAAAACCTGGCCCCGCCCATCATCAGGACAGCAGCCAGTCCCGCTGCCGCCACTGCGCCTTTGATCTTCGTCGTCGCCGTCATCTTCAGATCTCCTCCCATGTATTATCGGCGGTCTTTTATTGTGTTTTGGTCTTATGCCTCTTCTGGTCCTTGGGCCTCCTGCGTCAGGTGATCGCCTGTCCGTTCGAGGCCCGGAAGACGTGGAGCTTTCCAGGATCGAGAACGATCGAGGCCTGCTGACCGGGCTGCAGGCCCGAAGCCGCCGCTTCCGGCAGCACCAGCCGAAGCGTCTCTCCGCCGGCCGCCATCGAGATCACCGTGACGTCGCCCAGCGGCTCCAGCATGGCGACGCTCGCCGCCACACCGCCTTCGTCGCCTGTGGCCAGGCGGATGTCGCTCGGCCGGATGCCCACCACGGCCGCTTCGCCGGCTTCCGCGGTGCTCAGCTTGCGCGGGCACGGCAGGGGGCCGATCGCGGACTCGATGACGGTGCCGTCGCGGGCCAGCGTGCCTTTGATCATGTTCATGGCGGGCGAGCCGATCTTGCCGGCCACGTACAGATCGCGCGGCGCTTCGTAGAGCTCGTCGGGCGTTCCGGTCTGCACCACGCCGCCGTCCCGCAGCACGGCGATCTCCTCGCCCATCGACAGCGCCTCGAGCTCGTCGGGCGTCGCATAGACGATCGTGAGTCCGAACTGGCGGTGCAGCCGCTTGAGCTCGGCGCGCATGTCGTGCCGGAGCTTGGCGTCGAGATTGGTCAGGGGCTCGTCCAGCAGCAGGATCCGGGGGCGCCGGATCAGCGACCGGCCGAGCGCGACCCGCTGCTGCTCGCCGCCCGAGAGCGTGCCGGGCTTGCGGTCGAGCTTCGCGTCGAGCCGGAGCATCGCCGCCGTCTCCCGCACGCGGCGATCGATCTCCTGCCGCCCCTCCCCGGCTTCGACCAGCGGGTAGGCCAGATTCTGATAGACGGTGAGATGCGGATAGAGCGCGAAGGACTGGAACACCATCGACACGCCGCGTCCCACGATCGGCTCGTGGGTCCAATCCCGACCGAAGATCTCGACGCGGCCCCGATCCGGCGCGACGAGACCGGCGATCATGCGCAGCGTCGTCGTCTTGCCGACCGAGCTGGGCCCGAACAGCACGAAGAAGCGGCCTTCCGCGACGCTGAACGACAGGTTGCGCAGGGCTGTGACGCGTCCATAGGACTTGCTGACATTCGTCAGGCTCAGCGCGCAGGCGTCGACCTGTCCCATCGCTACCTCCCCTTCATCCCAGCGTATCACGGATCCGCTCACCGCTGGCGACTCCCGCATTCGGGCGAGGGATGCGTGCCGGGCGGAACCACAGCCACCATCAGTCGAATGCCGGCAGCAGGCGGTCGCGCGACCGCTCGATATGCGTGCGCATCGCCCGCTCGGCTTCGTCCGGGTCGCGCCGGGAGAAGGCGGCGAGGATCGCCGCGTGCTCGTCGAGCGCCTCCTCGGTCACCCGCGAATGGAACATCAGGCGGAAGATGTGGAAATGAGTGTGCTGGTGCGCCAGCGTCTCGCGGATGAGCTCGTTGCCGGCGACCGCGAGGATCTTGTCGTGGAACACCGCGTCCTCGCGCGCGAACTGGGAGTAGCGGGCCCGTGCGTCCGGTCCGTCCGGGCGCGACATCACTCCCGCCGCTTCGGTCAACTCCTGCATCGCCGCATCCGTCATTGCCGCCGCAGCCCTGCGCGCCGCGTCGGGCTCGAGCAGCAGGCGCAGCTCGTACAGCTCGGTGAAGCGCCGGCGCGAGATCTGGGGCGCCGCGCTGTAGCCGACGAGATGCGTCTTGACCACCAGGCCTTCGCCCTCCAGGCGGCCGAGCGCCTCGCGGATCGGAGTCTGCGACACGTTGAACTCGCGCACCAGGGCGTCGACCGTGATGCGGCCGCCGGGAGGGATCTTCAGGGCCATCAGCTGGGCGAAGATCGCCTCGTAGACCTCTTCAGCGAGGCTGGCGCCCCGCTGGATCACCGGGGCGCTCTCGCCCGGATAGGCCGCCGGATGGGACGCGGAGAGTGGATTCTGGCTGCGCACTGCTTTGTCCCTTGACAACGCAGCAGAGCTAGCACGATCCTTCGCTGCATTCAATACGATATCCTATACGATTTGATATAGGATGTCGGAGAAGCGATCTTCCAGCGTCATCAATGGATGGAGCTGATCGTGACGTCCTTCTCGGCGATCCGGCTGCCCAGGGAGATCCTGTTCGGCAAAGGCCAGCGCGACGCCCTGCCCGCGGTCGCCGGCCGCCTCGGGCGGCGGGCTCTGCTGTGCACCGACGAGCGCCTCGCCACGTCATCCGATTTCGAGCGGATGCTGGACGGGCTGCGCAAAGCCGGCCTTGCCGTCATGGTCTATGGCCGTGTATTGCCGGACGTGCCGCGCGACAGCGCCGCCGGCTGCGCCGAGGAGGCGCGCGGCTTCGCGCCCGACCTCGTCATCGGCATCGGCGGCGGCAGCTGCCTCGACATGGCGAAATGCGCCGCCCTGCTGCTCACCCATGGCGGCCGGCTGCCGGACTATTACGGCGAGTTCAAGGTGCCGGGCCCGGTGCTGCCGGTCGTCGCCGTTCCGACCACTGCGGGGACCGGGTCGGAAGCGACGCCGGTCGCCGTGATCTCCGACCCGGACCGGATGCTGAAGGTCGGCATCTCGAGCCCGCACCTCATCCCGGCTGCGGCCATCTGCGACCCCGACCTCACCCTCTCCTGCCCGCCCGGCCTGACCGCGGTCGCCGGCGCCGACGCGCTGACCCACGCCATCGAGGCGTTCACCGCGGGCCGGCGCCCGTCCTCGCCGGAGCTCGCGCAGCAGCACGTCTTCATCGGCAAGAGCGTGCTGACCGACCATTTCGCGCTCCTCGCCATTCGCCTCCTCGGGCGCAGCCTCGAACGCGCCTGGCGCGACGGGGGCGACGAGGATGCGAGGGCCGAGGTGATGATGGCGGCCTTGGCCGCGGGCTGCGCCTTCGGCACGGCGGGCACGGCGGCGGCGCATGCCATCCAGTATCCCGTCGGCGCCCTGACCCACACGCCCCACGGCCTGGGCGTCGCGACCGCCCTGCCCTATGTGATGCGCTTCAACCGCGCCGCGGCGCTGGACGAGATGGCGGAGATCGCCGTCACGCTCGGGGTCGGTGGCGGGCGCACCACCCGCGCGGCGCTGGCCGACGCCGCCATCGACGAGGTGATGCGGCTGCTGCGCGCCATCGGCATCACGCCGACGCTCGCCGGCCTCGGCCTGCCCGCCGATAAGCTGGACTGGACCGCCGAGCAGGCGGTCGGCATCGAGCGCCTGATCAAGAACAATCCGCGCCCGATCGGGCTCGCCGAGATGCGCCGGCTGGTCGATGCCGCCTATCGCGGCGATCTGGCAGCCGCGGCATCCGACCCTGTCCTCGAATAAGGGCTCCGGCCATGACCCTCGCGACGCCGCTCTCAGCCCCGCTCCCCTCCTCCGCATCGGGCCTCGATCCGGCGAGCTGCGCCCGCGGCCTCTTCATCGGCGGCGAATGGCTGTGGCCGGCGGGACGCAAGCCGATCCCCGTCATAGATCCGTCGACCGAACAGCTCCTGGCCGAGGTGCCGGACGCATCGGTCGAGGATGCGGCCGCCGCGGTCGAGGCGGCGGCGCGGGCGGCCGGGGCGTGGCGCTCGACGCCGCCGCGCCGGCGGTCGGAGATCCTGCGCCGCTGCTTCGAGCTGATGACGGAGCGCGCCGAGGACCTGGCGCGGCTGATCGCGCTGGAGAACGGCAAGGCCCTGCGCGACGCCCGCGGCGAGGTCGCCTACGCCGCCGACTTCTTCCGCTGGAACGCGGAAGAGGCGGTGCGCATCTGCGGCGATTTCATGCTCTCCCCCACCGGGGCGAACCACATCGTCGTCGATTACGAGCCGATCGGCATCTGCGTGCTCGTCACGCCCTGGAACTTCCCTGCGGCGATGGCCACCCGCAAGATCGCGCCGGCGCTGGCCGCCGGCTGCACCGTGGTGCTGAAGCCGGCGAGCGAGACGCCGCTGACCGCCTATGCGCTCGCCGCCCTGTGCGCCGAGGCCGGCGTGCCGCCGGGCGTCGTCAACGTGCTGACCACCTCCGCCCCCGGCCCGGTGACGGCGGCGATGCTGGCGGATCCCCGGGTGCGCAAGCTGTCCTTCACCGGCTCCACCCAGGTCGGCCGGGTGCTGCTCGCCGAGGCGGCAAAGCATGTCGTGAGCTGCTCGATGGAGCTCGGCGGCAACGCGCCGCTGATCGTCTTCGATGACGCCGATCTGGAGTTGGCGATCGAAGGCGCCATGCTGGCCAAGATGCGCAATGGCGGCGAGGCCTGCACCGCCGCCAACCGCCTCTATGTGCAATCCGGCCTCTACGACCGGTTCGCGGTGGAGCTGGCGGCGCGCATGGCGGCGCTGAAGCTCGGCCCCGGCGCCGACCCCGCCACCGAATGCGGCCCGATGATCAACCCGGCCGCGGTCGGCAAGATCGAGCGGCTGGTGGACGACGCCCTGTCGCGCGGCGCCCGGCTGCTCTGCGGCGGCCGGCGGCCGGACGGGCCCGGCTATTTCTATCCGCCGACCGTGCTGGACGGGGTGCCGGCCGATGCCGCCATGGCGCGGGAGGAGATCTTCGGGCCGGTCGCCGCGCTCAGCCGCTTCGAGACCGAGGACGAGGCCGTCGCCCTCGCCAACGCCACCGAATACGGCCTGGCCGCCTATGTCTTCACCCGAGACCTGGCGCGCGGGCTGCGGGTCTGCCGGCGCATCGAGACCGGCATGGTCGGCCTCAACCGCGGGCTGGTCTCCGATCCGGCGGCGCCGTTCGGCGGCACCAAGCAGAGCGGGCTCGGACGGGAGGGCGGCGCGCAGGGCGTGCTGGAATTCCTCGAGGCCAAGTACATCGCGACGCGGCTCTGATCAGCCCTTCACCGCCCCGGCCGTCAGGCCCCGCACCATGACCCGCTGCACGATTGCGAACAGCACGATGACCGGCACGATGCTGATGATGCCCCCGGCCGAGAGCGCACCCCAGGGCAGCTGGAATTCCCCGACCATGAGCTGCAGCCCGACCGGCCAGGTTCGCGACCCGGTGCTGGTCGTCAGCATCAGCGCGAACAGGAACTCGTTCCAGGCCCCGATCGCCACGAAGACCGCGGTGGCGACCAGCCCGCCCATCACGAGCGGCAGGACGATGCGCAGCATCGCGCCGATGCGCGAGGCACCGTCGATGCGGGCGGCATCCTCCAGCTCGGACGGCACCGCATCGAAGAACCCCTTCATCATCCAGATGAAGACCGGCAGCAGGAACGTCGTGTAGGCCAGGGCCAGGCCGAGGCGGCTGTCGAGCAGGCCGAGGCTCCGCATCAGGATGAACAGCGGCACGATGATCATCACCGCCGGGAACATCCGGACCACCAGGTAGAACAGCATCAGCTCGCGCCGGCCGCGGAAGCGGTAGCAGGCGACGGCATAGGAGGCGAGCGTCCCGATCACGACGCAGATCGCCACGGTCGTCAGCGTCACGACGGCGCTGTTGACGATCAGCGTCGGGAAGTTCGACCGCGTCCAGATCGCGACGTAGTTCTCGAACGTCACCCGGTCCGGGATGTACCGGATCATCGTGGTGACGATGTCCGATTCCGGCTTGAGGGAGGTCAAGAGAGCCCAGAGCACCGGGAACATCGCGAAGGCCACGATCGACAGGGCCGTGGCATAGCAGAGCAGGATTTGGAACCGGCGCCGGGCGGAACGGCTGCGAAGCATCAGTCCCTCATCGCGTTGGAGAGCTTCACATAGGCGTAGCTGAACACCATCAGCAGCAGGAACATGACCACGGACAGCGCGCTGGCGTAGCCGAAGTTGAATTCCTTGTTCGCCTTCAGAAAGGCGTAGAGCGACAGCACCTGGGTCGAGCGTCCCGGCCCGCCGCCGGTCAGGATCAGCAGGATGTCGGGCGAGTTCACCAAGCTGATGACGCGCAGCACGACGGTCGCCACGATCACGACCCGCAGCTGCGGCAGGGTCACATCAACGAACTGGCGCCACAGGCCGGCGCCGTCGGTCGCCGCCGCCTCGTAGAGGTCGCCGGGGATCCCCTTCAGGGCTGCCAGCAGCAGCAGCGCGAAGAAGGGGAAGCCGTGCCAGATCTCCACCACCATGGCGGCGAACATCGCCGTGTCCGGATCCGCGAACCATGCCTTGTAGCTGCCGAGGACACCGATGCGCACCAGGATGTCGTTGAGCACGCCGAGGCGCGGGTCCAGCATCAGCGCCCACATATGGCCGGCGACGACGTTCGGCAGGAACCAGGGCAGCAGCACCATGATCCCGAGCAGGCGGAAGCCCGGCAGGCTGGTGTTGAGCACGAGTGCGGTCAGAAGCCCGAGCAGAAGCTCGCCGGCCGCCGCCCCCGCGACCCACACGACGGTGTTCTTCAGCGACAGCCAGAAGACCGGGTCTCCGGCCAGGGCGAGATAGTGCTTGAGGCCGACGAAGCCGGTTCCGAGGTCGACCCGGTTGAGTCGCATCTCGCGGACGCTGAGCACCATGCCCCACAGCGTCGGGTACAGGACGACTGCCAGGATCAGCACCAGGCTGGGCAGCAGAAGGTAATAGGCCCAGCGCCGGCTCTCCGACAGGCGGCCGAACCGGCCGAGCCGGCGGGACGCCGCCGGCGCCGAGGGCAGGCCCAGCGCCGTCATGCCCGCGCCACGGCGGTGGCCTCGATCCGCTCCCAATCGACGTCGAATCCGATCCCTGGACGATCCGAGACCGTGAGCACGCCGCCTTCGATCGACAAGGGCCCGAGGTTGCCAAGGCCCGCGATCTGCTCGCTCGAGATGACCAGCTGCTCGTAGTAGTCGTTGTTGCGGATCGCGGCGCAGAGCTGGGCGTTGGCGAGGCCCATCCCGTGCACCTGTGCCCGCATGCCATGGGCTTCCGCCAGATGCGCGATCTTGACCGCTCCGGTCAGGCCGCCCTTGTAGAAGGTGCTGGTCCGCGCCATGTCGAGCGCGCCGGCCTGGATCCAGCTGGCCATGTTCCAATGGCAGCCGTCCGAGGTCTCCGCCGCCAGGACCGGGATGTCGAGCGCATCGCACAGCTTGCGGTACGAGCCCAGCTCGAACTCCCGCATCGGCTCCTCGTACCAGAGGAAGCCCTCCGCCTCGAGCACCCGGCCGAACTGCAGGGCGGTGACGTAGTCCCAGCCGGCCGACCCGTCGAACATCAGATCCGCGTCGGGCCCGGCCCAGCGCCGCAGGTTGCGCGACAATGCCGCATCCTCCTTCGCGTCGCCCCAGGCGTGCAGCTTGAAGGCGGTGAAACCCGCATCGATGCACTCCTTGATGTGCCGCTCGTATTCGCCCATCGAATCCCAGGTGACCGTGGATGCGTAGGCCGGCACCTGGCGGTCGTGGCCGCCGAGCAGCTGATGGAGCGGCATCCCGGCGGCCTTCGCCTTGATGTCCCAGGCGAGCAGGTCGACGATGCCGAGATGCGGCATCGGGATCTCTTCGATCCGGTCGATCTCCCAGATCAGCGTCCAGAGCCGTTCGGTCAGGAGCGGGTTCTCGCCGACGAGGCGCTTCAGCCGCCGGTCGACGAGGCTCAACGCGCTCCAGGCGTTCGCCACCTCGATCGCGCCGGTGATGCCGGCATCTGTGTCCATGCGGATCACGGCCTTCAGCGGCTTCCGGTCCGCCGGGGTGCCGTCGCCGGATCCGGCCAGCCCCTTGCGCCAACGATAGGGGTGGGCCGGGTGCTCGGTCTCGACCACCCAGCAGCGGATGTCCGCGATGCGCATGCCGTGCCTCCCTCGAACCTTGGTCTTGCGCCGTAAGGCGCTGCGGCGAGACGGCCGCCGGCCCGCTATTGCAGGGCCGCCTCGAGGCCGGCCATCAAGGCATCGACGCAGGCTTCCGGCGTGCTCTGGCCGACCAGCACCTTCTGGAATTCGGGAAGCACGACATTGTCGTTCCATCCCGCGGACCCGATGAATTTGGGCGGCAGGCGGCCGAACTTCGTCGTTTCGACCGCGGCGCCGTAGAGCGAATTGCCGGTGATGCGGCTGTCGGACGCCGCCTCCGGCGAGGCCGGGAAGTACCCTGTCTGCTCCAGGAACGCGATCGCAGCGTCGGGTTCCGCCCAGAAGGCGAGCCAGGCCCAGGCGGCATCGGCATTGGCGTCCGACATCAGGCCGTTGAACTGATAGGTCAGCCGGGCGATGTGGGCGGCAGGGCCGGCCGGGCGCACCGCCGTCATGAACTGGCCCGGCTTCATCGCGCCGGAGATCTCCACCAGCGATCCGGTGTGGTGCCAGACCATGGCGGTCTGGCCCGTCTTGAACGCCTCCATGATCTGCCGATAGCTGTCATTGGGCGCGCTGGGCGGGCAGACCTTGTGCCGCGTGAACAGCTCCGACAGGAAGGTGACCGCCTCGATGGCCTTGGGCTTGTCCATCGCCGGCTTGCCGTCCACGACGATCGGCGAGCCGAAGCTCTCGATCATGTCGACCACGAATTGGTAGCCGCCGGCCCCGCCGCGCAGGCCGAAGCCGTAGCGACCCTTCGCCGGGTCGGTCAGCTTGATCGCGGCGTCCTGGAATTCGGCCATGGTCTTTGGAGGCCCGCCGATGCCGGCCTCGTCGAACCAGTCTTTCCGGTAGTACATCCAGTCGACGAAGGTGAAGGCTGGGATGCCGTAGATCTTGCCGCCGACGCTCGCCCCGGCCCACCGGTCCTCCGGGAATGCCGCCGCCTTGTCCCAGCCCCTGATCCGGTCGGTGAGGTCGATCAGCCCGCCCATCCCGACCATATCGCTGACCCGCTCGGCGGTCACCATCGCCGTGTCGGGCTTCGACCCGGAGACCACCGCCGCGGTGATCTTCGACATGTATTCAGGGTTCGGGATGTTCTCCTGGGTCAGCGAGATGCCGGGATAGCGCTGCTGGAACAGCGCCATCACCGCCTCCAGGCCCTTGAACTCGCTCTCGCTGGTCAGGTGGTGCCAGTAGTTGATCCGGTCTTCCGGCGCCGCCTGGGCGAAGTGCGGCGCGAGCGCCAGAACCGGAACGGCCGCAGCCGTCCGCAGCAATGTGCGCCGATCGACGAGCATGACGTGTCCTCCCCTGGTTTGCGTTCTTGGATCTGGTCAGGTCGACAGCCGGATCGGCGTCGACGCCGGGGCCGGGGGCAGGTCCTCCGGCCGCAGCACCTCCGGCGCCGCTCCGGCCCGAGCCTGGGCGGACAGCGCGAGGCCATGGCCCGGCCGGTCCGGCGCGAAGGCATAGCCGTCGCGCAGGACGATCGGCTTCTCGACCAGGTGGTTGTAGTTCTGGAACGAATATTCCAGCCAGTTGGCCTCGGGCAGGGCGGCGGCCAGGTGGACCCCGATCTCCAGCGATGTGTTGCCGAGCGTCACGGGGATGCCGTGCTCCGCCGCCAGCCAGCCCGCCTTCATCACGTCGCCGATATGGCCGTGGACGTTGAGAAGATCAGCGCCGCGGCCTTCCAGCAGGCGGCGCTTGCCGCGCAGGTCGAGATACTCGCCGGAATTGACCAGCACATGCGGCGCGGCCAGGCGGATCTCCCGCAGGCCGTCGACGTCGTCGCGCAGGCAGGGGTCCTCCACCCAGAGAATCTCGAATCCGGCACGCCGGAAATGCTCGAGTCGCCGGATCGCCTCCTTCGGCGACCAGGCCTCGTTGGCATCGATCATGATCGGCCCATGGCCTTTCGCGATCTCGGCCACCAGCGCCAGGCGCCGGAGATCCCATTCGATATCGGGATGGCCGACCTTGATCTTGAAGCCGCGATAGCCCTGGTCCCGCGCCTGCCGGAACAGCGACGCGTATTCGTCGTCGGTCAGGTGGAAATCGAGCCCGCTGGCATAGACCCGCACCTTGGGATCGCTGCCGCCGAGGTATCGGTAGAGCGGAAGATCGGCGTCCTGCGCCGCGAGGTCCCACAGCGCCTGGGCCACCGCCTCCTCGAAGGCGAGCGACGTCCGGCGGTTGCTGCCGCCGCGGGGCCGCGTGACGCGGTGGATCAACCCTGCCGGGGCCTGCCCCACCAGGCCGGGCCACGCCTCCTCCGCGAAGACCCGCTCGATCTCGGCCAGCGCCGGCAGCGGATGGAAGAGGCTGTGGAAGAAGCCGGTGCCGGTGCGCCCATCATCCGTGTGCAGCTCGACGACGCCGATATGCGCCTGGGTGATGCGGACTTGGCTGTCGCCGATCACCCGGTCACGGGCGAACTGGAAGCGGGTCAGGGTGAAGTCGGTCAGCCGCATGCTGGGCTCCTCCGCACGCCGTCTTGAACGACGGTTATTGATATATCAATTCGATTATCAGATATTTCTAAATGCGGCAATTGAATCATCAGGCAAATGAGCAGCACGCTGAAACAGTCATCCGGCGAACGCCCGTCGACGCTTGCCGTCGAAGGCGCACCGAATCTCAGCCGCGTCGCCTATGAGCGGTTCAAGGAGGCCCTGTTCGAGCGGAGGCTGCAGCCCGGCGCCTTCATGTCACAGGCGGAGCTGGTCGAGATCGTCGGGTCGCCTCTCGGTCCCCTGCGGGAGGCGCTGCAGGTGCTGCAGGCGGAAGGGCTCGTGACCATCCGGGCCCGTGCCGGCATCGAGATCGCCAAGCCGGACCTGGCGCTCGTCCGCAACTCCTACCAGCTGCGCCTTTTCCTCGAGACGCCCGCCATCCGGCATTTCGCCGAGGCGGCGCCGCGCGACCGGATCGAAGCCATGATCGCGCAGCATCGCGAGGTCGTCGGCTGGGTCGATGGAGCCGATCTCGACCGCGACCTGGCGCGCCGGATCGAGGAGGTCGATCTCAGTCTCCACCTCGGCGCGATCGACGCGCTCGACAATCCCCTCCTCCGCAAGGCGTTCCTGCAGACGCAGGACTACATCCGCCTGATCCGCCTCGACCACCACTATGCCTACTCGGCGGCGAAGGTGCGGCGGACCATGGCGGAGCATCTCGAGATCCTGGAAGCCTGCCTGGCGAGGGATCCGGACGCCGCCGAGGCGGCGCTCAGAACTCACCTGACACAATCGATCCAGCGGGCGATGGGGCTCTAAGCCCAAGCCGTCGGGTCGGAGGATCGCCCGCCTCGCTCGGGCAATTTGACGGCTGGCCGGGGGCGGGACGTCGAGCTCGGACGGCGTCCGTTCACGCATCAACTTTCGATGCGCGATAGTCGCTATTATCGCACTGACCGGGCAAACCGGGCGTCAAAGGCAGCCAAAGAATGCCTGAATAACTTCAGATCTGGGAGGATCCGATGACCAACAATTTCCCCAAGCTGCACAACGCCGCCTGGCCGGGCATCGTCGGCAAGGGCGGCGAGTCCGAGCCCATCATTCCGCTCGACACGCTCCTGCGTTTGACCGCCGAGGCCGAGGTCGACGGCGCCAGGTTCGACGGCATCGACCTGTTCATCACCGATCCGCATGTCTCGATCGACAGCGACGGGGATGCGGTCAAGCGGATGGCCGATCATATCGCCGGCTATGGGCTGAAGGTGGGCTCCTTCGTCGCGCCGATCTGGGGCGGTGCCGGCGGCGGATCGGCCATGGGCTCCGCCGACGACCGCAGGCGCTTCGTCACACAGGTCAGGAAAGCCTGCGTCATCGGACAACAGATGCGCGAGCTGGGCATCCGGCCCACCGGCGGCATCCGGATCGACTCCTCCACCGGCGTCGAGGCTTGGAGCCAGGATCCGGAAGGCAATACCCGTTTGATCGCGCAGACCTTCCGGGACGCGGCCGACATCGCCGAGGACCATGGCGAATTCCTCGTCGCCGAGGGCGAGATCTGCTGGGGCGGCATGCATTCCTGGCGCGAGATGGTGAAGCTGCTCGAGCTCGTCGACCGCCCGGGCGTGGTCGGCTACCAGGCCGACATGGCGCATTCGATGCTCTACACGCTCGGCACCAACGCCGAGCAGGACCGCATCCTGCCGAGGGATTTCGACTGGTCCGATCACGCGACGCTCGACGCCGCCTACCGGAAGGTGGCCGATGCCCTCCGGCCCTGGACCATGGATTTCCACGTCGCGCAGAATGACGGCACCGTCTTCGGCTCGGGCGACCATGAGAAGACCGGCCGCCACTGCCAGGTCGCGGACCCGAACGGCAAGCTCGATATCGTCAAGCATGCCGGCTACTGGCTGCGCGACGGCGATGGCCATCTCACCAGGCGGATGCGCCATATCTGCTGGGATGGCTGCATGTTCCCGAATGCGGTGATGGAGGACCAGAAGACCTGGAACGCCGTGCTCGGCGCCATGATCAAGGTGCGCGACGCCCATGGCTGGCGCGAAGACTGAAGCGGGGGGAAACAATCATGGCCAAGACACTCAACGTCGGCATGGTCGGCTACGGCTTCATGGCGCGGGCCCATTCCAATGCCTGGGGCAAGGTCTCGCAGTTCTTCGACACCGGCTATCGGCCGGTCCTGAAGGCGGTCGCGGCCCGCAACGGCGAGAAGGCCAAGGCCTTCGCGCAGATGTGGGGCTATGAAGGCGTCGAAAGCGACTGGCGCAGGCTGATCGAGCGCAAGGATATCGACGTGATCGACATCTGCACGCCGAACGACAGCCATGCCGTGATCGCGATCGCGGCGGCCGAGGCCGGCAAGATGGTCACCTGCGAGAAGCCGCTCGCCCGCAGCGCTGCCGAAGGCCTGCCGATGGTGCAGGCGGTCGAGACGGCCGGCGTGCCGAACATGGTCTGGTACAATTATCGCCGCGTGCCGGCGGTGAGCCTGATCAAGCAGATCGTCGACCAGGGCCTGCTCGGCAGGATCTACCACTACCGCGCGAAATTCCTGCAGGACTGGACCATCTCGCCCGATGTGCCGCAAGGCGGCGCCGGGACATGGCGGCTCGATGTCGACGCGGCCGGCTCGGGCGTGACCGGCGACCTGCTCGCGCACTGCATCGATACGGCGATCTGGATCAACGGCTCGATCCAGAGCCTGACCGCCATGACCGAAACCTTCGTCAAGCAGCGCAAGCATGCGCTGACCGGCAAGATGCAGAAGGTCGGCATCGACGATGCGGCGGCGGTGCTGACCCGTTTCTCGAACGGGTCGCTCGGCACCTTCGAATCCACCCGCTACGCGCGCGGGCACAAGGCCGCCTACACGCTGGAGATCAACGGCGAGAAGGGTTCCTTCGCCTGGGACCTGCACGACCTCAACCGCGTCGCCTGGTTCGATCATCGCACGCCCGGCGTGCTCCGCGGCTGGACCTCCATCCTGGTCACGGACGGCGAACACCCCTATCTCGGCAAATGGTGGGTGCCGGGGCTCACCATCGGCTACGAGCATTCCTTCGTGCACCAGGTCGCCGATTTCCTGCAGGGCCTTGCCGATGGCAAGCCGGCTGCGCCGACCTTCCGCGACGCGCTGGAGACGACGGTCGTCTGCGACGCGATCATCGCTTCGGGCAAAGCGGGCGCATGGGTCGATGTCGAGACGCCCAGGCCAGCCAAGGCGCGGAAGACCAAAGTGGTGAAGCCAGCCGTCGCCTCCAAGGCGGGTTCATCCAAGGCGCTCGACAGCAGGGCCAAGGCGTGACTGGCCGCTTCCCCCTTTTCGGCCGGCCTGCCAGGAGGGGCCGTGCCAAAAGCCGCCATGCGGCAGCCTTCGTGATGACGAAGGTGGTTGCGGGACCCGCAGGCAACGATTCTTGCGTTGATTGAGCGGCACGTTCCGAGATGTGCGAAGGCGATCAGAGCCTATAGAACCGCTCCGCGTTGTCATGAAACAACCGCCGCCGCTCCTCCCACGAGAAGCCGAAGGTGATCTGCTTGAACGCGTCGAAGATCGCGTCGTAGCTGCTGAACAGCTTGTCGACCGGGAAGTTGCTGGCGAACATGCAGCGGTCGACGCCGAAGGCCTCGATCGCCGAGAGGACATAGGGCCGGATGCTGTCCACCGTCCAGGTCCAGTCCCCCATGCCGAGGCCGCAGATCTTGCAGGCGACATTCGGCGCCGACGCCAGGCGGCGCATGCCGGCCCTCCAGGCCTCGAAATGCTCCGGGCCGTCGACCTGCATCTCTGTGTGGTTCAGGATGATCTGCGTGTCCGGAAAGGCCCGCGCGAGGTCGTAGGCCTCCTCCATCTGCGGATAATAGATCTGCAGGTCGAAGGACAGGCCGAGATCTCGCAACAGGGCAAAGCCGCGCCGCCAGTCGGCCTCGCCGCAAACGCCTGGCCGGTCGAGATAGGTCTTCGCCGGTCGGGATGATAGTTCAGCGACTGGCGGATGCCCCGGACGTTGCGGAAAGCAAGATGACCTTCGAGGATATCGCGCACATTCGGCAAGGCGAGGTTGGCGTAGCCGACGATGCCGTGCGGAAAGCCGTGCCGGTCGGCGACGCCCTGCAGCCATCGGGTCTCGCCGACCGGATCGGCCGGATCGTAACCGACGTCGAGATGCACCGACTTGACCACGTTCTGGCGGCGGCAATCGGCCAGGAAATGCTCGACCAGATAGCTGCTGCAGATCGGGGAATAGTCGCCGAAAGCGCTCGGCTTCACCCCGTCCTGCAGCCAGGGATAGCGATGGGTCTCGAGATCATAGAGATGGTGATGGGCATCGATGATCGGGAAATGGTCCGAGTCCGCTCCGGCCGCGCCGCGCGTGCGGACGCCGGGCTGGATCGCCGGGCTGGATACCGTGGTCGGCGCTCTCGTCGAAGTCCCTGCCGCGCTTCTGGTCCTGGCGGAGGTCGGCGTGCTGCTGGCCGGCGTGATCTGCCGTTATCTGCTGCACGAACCGCTGATCTGGTCAGACGAGTTCGCCTCGATCCTGTTCCTGTGGCTGGCCATGCTGGGATCGGTGGTCGCCCTGCGCCGCGGCGAGCATATGCGGATGACCGCCGTCATCGGCCCTGAAGCCCCGTCCGCGGGCCTTCCTCGACGTGGTCGCCATCGCCGCCGGGCTGGCTTCCTGGTCCTCGTGGTCGAGCCGGCCTATGAGTTCGCCGCCGACGAGGTCTGGGTGACCACGCCGGCGCTGGAGATCACGAACTCCTGGCGCGCGGCGGCGCTGCCGGTCGGGATGGGCCTGATGATCCTGGTCGGGCTGGTGCGGCTGATCCGGGTCGCCGACTGGCGTGATGCCGCGGCCGCCGTGCTGGCGGTGGCCGCCATCATCGGACTGGCGGCCCTCCTCGGCCCGTCGCTGCGGCCGCTCGGCAACGCCAACGATCGAGATGACCGGCATGGCGCGGGCCATGGTCGCCTTCCTGGCGAGCCTGCTGGGCCATGTGCGCGGCGGGCTGTCCTATGTGCTGATCGGCGCCATGTATCTCGTCTCCGGCATCTCGGGGTCGAAGGCCGCCGACATGGCCGCCGTGGCGCCGGTCCTGTTCCCCGAGATGAAGGCGCGCGGGGCCAAGCCCGGCGACCTCGTGGCGCTGCTGTCGGCGACGGGGGCGCAGACCGAGACCATCCCGCCGTCGCTCGTCCTCATCACCATCGGGTCCGTGACCGGCGTCTCGATCGCGGCGCTGTTCACCGGCGGGCTGCTGCCGGCGGTGGTGCTCGGCCTCGCGCTGGCCGGGCTGGTCTGGTGGCGGTACCGGAACGAGGATCTGTCCAGCGTCCGGCGCGCGAGCGGAAGGGAGATCGGCAAGGCTTTCCTCGTCGCCCTGCCGGCCATCGCCCTGCCCTTCATCATCCGGGCGGCGGTGGTCGAGGGCGTCGCCACGGCGACCGAGGTCTCGACCATCGGCATCGTCTACGCCATAGCCGCGGGCCTGCTGGTCTATCGCCGCTTCGACTGGCGCCGGGTCTATCCGATGCTGGTCGACACCGCCTCGCTGTCCGGCGCGATCCTGCTGATCATCGGCGCCGCCACCGGCATGGCCTGGGCGCTGACCCAGTCCGGCTTCTCGACCCAGCTGGCGGCGCTGATGCGGGAGCTTCCGGGCGGCGTTCCCGCCTTCCTCGCGGTGTCGGTCATCGCCTTCGTGGTGCTGGGCTCCGT
The DNA here is from genome assembly GCF_000423185.1 of Inquilinus limosus DSM 16000. Lineage (GTDB taxonomy): Bacteria > Pseudomonadota > Alphaproteobacteria > DSM-16000 > Inquilinaceae > Inquilinus > Inquilinus limosus. Next base: position 84,990 of record NZ_AUHM01000032.1, read on the forward strand.
GCTCGAGGGCATTCCGGCGATCGTCCTGTTCGGCCCGCTGCTGTTCCCGATCGCGCGGGAGGTCGGGGTGCACGAGGTGCACTATGCGATGGTGGTCATCCTGGCCATGGGGATCGGGCTGTTCGCGCCGCCCTTCGGCGTCGGCTACCACGCCGCCTGCGCGATCAGCCGGATTCATCCCGACGAGGGCATGCGGCCGATCGTCGGGTATCTCATCGTGCTGGCGGTCGGCCTGATCGTGGTCGCGGCGGTGCCCTGGATCTCGATCGGCTTCCTGTGAGGATGCCAGTGCATGGACCAGTCTGCGGACGCTGAGTGACGATCACGGCGAACCATGGTCCATCCGCAGTTCAAGGTCCATTTCCGCCGGGCCCAGGTGACAGCGCATTGCGTGGCGGAGACTAGGCTCGTCTGGGCCGCCAACGCGGCGGGCGTCCGGCTGCAGACAGCCTGCGGCCAGGGCATCTGCGGCACGTGCCGCACCAGGTTGATCTCAGGAACCGTAGATATGAGCCACAAGAGCGGCATCAAACAGTACGAGATCGACCAGGGCTGGATCCTGGCCTGCCGCAGCTGCCCGCTCTCCGACATCGTGATCGATCGCTGACCTGCCGCCGTCTCTCGCACGAACCGACGTCCAGCAAGCCCTTTCTCACACCAGCCGATCCAGCGATGCCGATGATTTCACCGCGCTGTCAGGGAACAGATGGAGCGCAGACGTAGCTCGCCGCCGAAAGCTTGTCGCCGCCGATATATCTCGGATAGTTCGGAAAACGGCACATCGGCCGCGCCGCCTGCACCGCGAAGGGCGGCACCGTCGATTTCATCACCTGGATCAGCGTGTCGGCGGGCGGCTCGCCGGCGGTGACCCAGCGGTCCAGCGGATCGAGCAGGTCGACCATGGTCGGTACCGGCGTGCCGTCGGTCACGCTGACGGCCGGGCCGGTGTGGGTCGAGGCCGGCGAGATGTACAGCCGCGCGGACGTCTCCACGGTCTCATGACCGAGCTTCGCGATGACCGCGTTGAAGTAGTTGATCCCGGCCAGCGGACTCTGCGCCAGATCGCCCATGTTCTCGCGGATGATCAGCTTGCCGCCTCGGGCGAAGAAGGTGGACAGGTCGGGGTTCGACGAGTCGATAATCTCGGAGACCTGCTGCAACCGGGACTGGAAATCCTTCGGGTCGAAGCGGCTCGGATCGAAATCCGGGTCCTTCGCCACGAAGAAGCGCACGAAGTTGGCGCCGTACAGCCATTGCTGCGCCGCGCTCGACGGGTCCACCGCGACGGTCGGCGCCGCCGTCCCGGTGACCCACCGCGTCATCGTGGCGTTCTTCGGATCGGGGGTGGTCTCGTTGCCGTAGAGCCACTGCGGATAGGTCGCCAGCCCGTTCGCGACGGGGAACGGCAGGGTATAGGGCGAATGCACTGCCGAGACGGTTTCGATCTGCGCGTCGGACAGGCAGTGGCCTCCGGCATCGGCGCCGTCCGGGCAGCGCAGCTTCTGCAGGTCGACGTGGGCCGGACAGGCGAGATAATTGTTGACCACCCCGTCGGCGAGCCCATCGAGCGCGTCGCAGGCATCCGAGACGAACCTCGCCAGGGTCACGACCTTGTCCGGCCCCATCCACCCGCCGCGAAGCTGGGGCCGCTGATGGGGGATGTAGGACTGGAACAGCATCGACAGCTGCACGACCGGGACGACGCTGACCACGCCGTCGTAGTCGGCGGGGAAGCGCTGCGCCATGGTCAGCCCCTCGCGCCCGCCCTCGGACCCGCCGAAATAGTAGAGCCGGGAGGGCCCGCGCCGATAGAACGAGCGCATGACGGTCACGGCCACGTCCCTCACCTTCTTGTATGAGGCGTAGCCGTAGTTGATCAGCATCTCGTCGTTGAGGCCGAACGCGCCGATACGGTCCGGCGCGAAGGCCGACGCCTGATGCCCTGAATCCGTGCCGAGGGTGGCATAGCCGCGGGTCAGCGGCAGCGGATCGCCGGGAGCGGCATCGCGCAACGGCGCCAGCCCGGTGATCAGCGTGCCGTTGTAGCCGCCACCGCCATACTGCAGCGCTTTGCCGTTCCAGGCGATCGGCAGATTGACCTGGAAGTTGATCGGTTGTGCCGCGGAGTCGACCGGGGCGATGGCGCCCAGCACCTTGCAGTGGTCCGGCGTGGCCAGGACCGTCTTGCCATCGGAGACCGATTGCGGCGCGGCCGGGACGAAGGTCGCGGAGACGATCGCCGCCGGGCCGCTGGGCAGCCCGATGGCCGAGGGCGGAATGGCCTGCCCGGCGAGGCCGGGGCACGCCGCCTTCAACTCATCGGCGCCCGGTACATCGGTCTGCGCCTGGGCCGTACCCGCCATGAGCACGATCGCGGCGACGGTGCAGAAGCGCACTCGACGGATCACCATCTTCATCCGGCTTCCCCCCGCAAAGAGTCGAACGGCGCATCCTCTCATGCTGCGGTCTCGGACATCGCGGCGACACTGGCAGCGGCAGCCGGTGTCCGGCCCCGCAGCCGGCCCTTGGCCAGCATGCCGGCCGCGGCGATCAGCGCCGGGACCGCGGCGACGCTGAAGACGGTGGCGAGATCCCAGCCGAGGGAGAGCAGGACGCCGCCGACCATGGAGCCCAGGATCGAGCCGGTGCGGCCGACGGCGTTGGCCCAGCTGACCCCGGTGGCCCGACTGGCGGTCGGGTAATAAGCGGCGGCCAGGGCGTTGATGCCGACCTGCGATCCGGCCACGCCGAAACCGGCGCCGAAGATCCCCAGCATCAGCAGCCAGGGCGAGGCCGCGGCGCTGCCCAGCAGCACGATGAAGGCCGCGGCGGCGAGGTAGGAGGCGGCGAGCACGCGGTGCGGCTCGAACCGGTCCATCAGCCGGCCGATGGCGACGGCGCCGATGGTGCCGCCGGTCGCCAGCAGCGCCGCCATCAGCGAGGCCCGCCCCAGCGACCAGCCGGCGCTGGTGATCAGCAGCGGCAGCCAGCTCGACAGCAGGTAGAACACCAGGAGGCTCATGAAGAAGGTCAGCCACAGGAAGATCGTGCCGGCGCCGCGGCCTTCGGCGAAGAGCTGGACGATCGGCAGGCCCTTGGCCTTGCCGGCCCGGGCGAACTCGACCCCGGCAAAATCCTCGGCCGGCGCGATCCGGCGCAGCACCGCGGCGATCCGGTCGGCGCGGCCCTCGCGCAGCGTCAGGTAGCGGGCCGATTCCGGCAGCGCCAGCCACAGCACCGGGACCAGGGCGATCGGCAGCACGCCGCCCAGCACCAGGAGGCCCTGCCAACCATAGGCAGCGACGATCTGCGAGGCGGCCAGGCCGGCGACCGCCGAGCCGATGGTGAAGCCGCAGAACATCAGGGTGACCAGCGTGGCGCGGCGGCGTTCCGGGCAATATTCGGCGGTCAGGGTGATGGCGCTGGGCATGGCGCCGCCGAGGCCGAGGCCGGTGACGAAGCGCCACAGCGTCAGCTCCTCGACCGTTCCCGCCGTGGCCGAAGCCAGGCTGGCGCCGCCGAAGGCCAGCGTGGTCAGGATCAGCACCGATTTGCGCCCGATCCGGTCGGCCAGCGGCCCGAACAGGAAGGCGCCGAGCATCAGCCCGAACAGCCCGGCGCCGAACAGCGGCGCCAGCTGCGCCGGCGTCACGCCCCAGCCCGCCTTCAGCGCCGGGGCGATGAAGCCGATCGCCGCGGTGTCGAAGCCGTCGATCGCCACCACCAGGAAGCAGAGGGCGACGACCGAGATCTGAAACCGCGACAGCGGCTGCGAGTTGATGACGTCCTGGACGTCCATGATGCGCGATTGCGCCATGGCGAAAACCTCCCTTGCTGATTGTCGTTGGTGGTGCGCCGCGAGAGCTCAGCCGATCGCCGAGGGGTGTCGGGCGAGCGGCGTGACCTCGATGGCCATGAAGGGGAACAGCGGCAGGGTCGACAGGATCGCGTGCAGCTCGTCGTGATCCGCGACGTCGAAGATGCTGACATTGGCGTAGCGCCCGGCGACCCGCCACAGATGCCGCCACTTGCCGGCGCGCTGGAGTTCCTCGGCCCGCGCCTTCTCCTCGGCCTTCAGCCGCTCGAACCGGGCCGGGTCGACATCGTGCGGCACCCGCACATCCATCTGGACGTGGTAGAGCATGGCCCCTCCTCCTCAGGCGCGCGCGTAGCGGCGCAGCTTGTCGCGATCGAGCGTGACGCCGATGCCGGGGCCGGCCGGCAGCAGCAGGTGGAAATCCTCGAAGCGCAGCGGCTCGGCCACGAGGTCGTCGGTCAGGATTTGAGGCCCGAAATGCTCGCAGCCCCAGCCCAGCTCGCGCAGCCCGGCAAAGGCCTGCAGATGCGCCGCGGCGCCGATCGAGCTTTCGAGCAGGCAGCCGCCATAGAGGCCGATCCCCGCCGCCTCGGCCACCGCCGCGACCTTGCGCGTGTTCAGAAGGCCGCCATGCTTGACCAGCTTCAGCGACACCACATCGGCGGCGGCGGCCTCGGCGACGGCCAGCATGTCATGCGCCGAGAACACGCATTCATCGGCCATCAGCGGCACGCCGGAGCGGGCGCGCAGCCGCGCCATGCCGGCGATGTTCCAGGCCGGCAGCGGCTGCTCCACCAGGCGGATGCCGAGCTCGGCCAGGACCGGCAGGCAATGCGCGGCGGTGGTCTCGTCCCAGGCCTGGTTGGCGTCGACGATCAGCGCCGCCCGGTCGCCCAGCACGCCGGCCAGGCGGCGCAGCCGGGCCAGATCCGCCGCCGGGTCCTGGGCGCCGATCTTGACCTTGAAGGTGCGGTGCAGCCGGGCCGCCAGCTTGCCCTCCGCCTCCTCGATCTCCTGCCCCGGATCGCCCGAGGCCAGCGTCCACAGCACCGGGATGCGGTCGCGCACCACGCCGCCGAGCAGCAGGCTGGCGGGCACGCCGAGGCTGCGGCCGACGGCGTCGAACAGGGCGGTCTCGATCGCCGATTTGGCCGCGGTGTTGCGCTTGGCCGCCGCATCCATCCTCGCGCCCGCCGCCTCGAACCGGTCGGCGCGCAGGCCGACCAGCGCCGGGGCCAGGTAGCGGTCGACCGCCGCCTTGATGCTCTCGACGCTCTCCTCGCTCCAGCGCGGGCCGCCCAGGGTCGCCGCCTCGCCGACGCCCTCCGCGCCGTTGGCCAGGCGCAGCTCGACCACGACGTAGCTCTGCGCCGTCACCGACAGCGAGGACAGCTTGTGCCGCCGCCGGGTCGGCACGTCGACGATGGTGCTGCGGATCTCGGCGATGGCGAGATCGCGGGCGAGATCGCCGGTCGGCAGCGCCAGGGTGTCAGGCATGATCGGGGCCTCGATGGAGCGATGGGACGGTCAGGCCGCCTCGGCGTGCGCGCGGTGCACGACCGTGCCGGGCGCGTTCTCGGCCTCACGGTTGAGGACGAAGTCGAAGGTGATCCGGGCGAAGGGCGCATTCAGGCCGCGGGCATGGATTTCGGCCGCATCGTCGATGCGCTGCACCGCCGGGATCAGCCCGTCGCGGGTGGCGAAGGCGAAGTCGTCGTGCAGATACGCGTCGCCGTCGATGTTGATCTGGGTGGTGAGCTTGCGGTGGCCCGGCGCCGAGACGAAAAAGTGGATGTGGGCTGGGCGGCGGCCATGGCGGCCGAGCCGGTCGAGCAGCTTCTGCGTCGGCCCGTCCGGCGGGCAGGCGTAGCCCGAAGGCAGGATCGAGCGGAAGCGGTAACGCCCTTCGGCGTCCGTCTCAATCCGCCGGCGCAGGTTGTACTTCGCCTGCGATGGATCGAAGAAGGAATAGCCGCCCAGCGTGTTGGCGTGCCAGACGTCGACGACCGCCCCCGGGACCGGGTTGCCGTCGGCGTCTCGCACCTGGCCGTCCATGAGCAGCACCTCGCCCGTCTCGCTGCCGTCGTCGAGCCGGGCCTCGCCCTTCGACAGCGGCGCGCCGGCGACATAGAGCGGGCCTTCGATCGTGCGCGGCGTGCCGCCCTCGATCCCGGCCTTCCGCTCCGCCTCGTCCATCCGCAGGTCCAGGAAGGTCTCGAGGCCGAGGCCCGGGACCAGCAGCCCCACCTCATTGGCCTGTCCAAGAGACGTCAGGTAGCTCATGGCCGACCAGAACTCGTCCGGCTGGACGTCGAAATCCTCGATCGTGCGGAACAGATCGGACACGACGCGGTGCACGATCTGCTTCAGCCGCGCATCCCCGGCGTCGTGGCCGAGACCGCTGACCTTGTCGAGCAGCGACTGGACCTCGGGGCTGTTCAGCAGGCTGTCACTCATGACGTTCTCCTCCGTGATCGCCGCTCGCGGCGGCTTCGTGCTGTCTGGTGGGGGCCGTCAGCCGAGATCCCCGCCGGCCACCGGCAGGGTGACGCCGGTGATGTAGGAGGCCTCGTCCGAGGCCAGGAACAGGATCGCCGCCGCCTGCTCCTCCGCGGTGCCGTAGCGGTGCATCAGGCTGGAGAAGACGGTCTGGTCGACCACCTCGCGCCACCACCCGGCCTCGTGCTCGTCCGGCGGCGCCGGGTTGCGTGGGATGCGCCGCGGCGGGGCTTCGGTGCCACCCGGGGCGACGCCGCAGACGCGGATGCCGTGGCCGGCATATTCGAAGGCGAGGCAGGCGGTGATCGCGTTCACCCCGCCCTTGGCCGCGGCATAGGGCACGCGGTTGACGCCGCGGGTGGCGACCGAGGAGACGTTGACGATCACGCCCCCGCCCTGCGCCAGCATCGCCGGCAGCACGGCGCGGCAACTCCACAGCGTCGGGAACAGCGAGCGGCGGATCTCCGCCTCGATCTGCGCCTCCTGGTACTCGGCGTAGGGCCGGGCCCAGATCGTGCCGCCGACATTGTTGACCAGGATGTCGACCCGCCCGAACCGCGCCCGCGTCCGCTCCACCGCAGTGGTCGCGCCGCCGAACGTCTCCAGGTCGGCGATCACGGTCAGCGCCTCGGCGCCTTCGGCCGCCGCCTCCTGCCGCACCTCCTCGACCAGCTCGGACCGGTCGACCAGGGCGACGCGCCCGCCCTCCCGGGCCAGCCGCAGGGCGACGGTGCGGCCGATACCTTGCGCCGCCCCGGTCACCATCGCCACCTTGCCGGCGAACCGGGTCATCTCACGCCGCCTGCCGGCGGGACGCGTCGGCGGACGCGCTGGGCGAGAACTTCTCGGTGTAGAAGTTGGCAGGCTTGATGCCCTGCTCGCCGAGCCAGCCGCGGACCGCGTCGACCATCGGCGGCGGGCCGCAGAGATAGATGTCGACCTCGCCGCCGTTCAGCCGGCCGGCCTCGATGTGATGGGTGACGTAGCCCTTGCGCGGATGGGCGCTGTCCGCCGCCGCGACACAGGTGGCGAAGGTGAAGCCCGGAATCCGGGCGGCGAACGCCTCCAACCGGTCGACCGCCACGAGATCCGCGTCATTGGTGACGCCGTAGACCAGATGGACCGGATGCCCGCCGGTGCCGGCCTCGGCCAGCCGCCCGAGCATCGACAGGAACGGCGCCAAGCCGGTGCCGCCGGCCAGGAACAGCAGCGGCCGCCTCACCTCGCGCAGGTAGAAGCTGCCCTCCGGCCCGCTGAAGCCGATAGCCATGCCCGGCTCGGCGCGGTCGCGCAGGAAGCCGCTCATCAGCCCGCCCGGGATGTCCCGGACCAGGAAGGACAGCCGGTCCGAGCCCGGTGCCGAGCTGAAGGAATAGGCGCGCCGCTGGTCGGTGCCCGGCACCTGGACGTTGACGTACTGCCCCGGCAGGAAGCCGAAGCCGTCCGTCCCTTCGAGCGAGAAGGCGATGGTGGTGTCGGACAGCCGGTCGACCGAGACGAGGCGGGTCTCGACCGACTGCCGACCGGTCTTGCACAGCTGCGACGAGGCGGCGACCGCGACGACCAGGTCCGACTTCGGCCGCGCCTGGCAGGCCAGCGCCAGCCCCTCGGCCGCCTCCTCCGCCGTCAGCGCGTCGTCGATGTAGCTGCCGCCGTCATAGGCGCCGGATTCGACCCGGCATTTGCAGGTGCCGCAGGCGCCGTCGCGGCAGTCCAGCGGGATGTTGATGCCGACGCGGTACGAGGCGTCGGCGACGGTCTCGCCGGGGCGCGCCTCGACGAAGCGGGTGACGCCGTCCTCGAAATTGAGCGCGATGGTGTGGCTCATGGCTCCGATCCTCCGGTCGCGCGCGGTCAGATGTGGTAGATGTCGATGACGTGGTGGATGTAGTCGTTCTTCAGCACGACCTTCTTCTTCGTGATCCGCGGCGTCGGGCCGGTGGTGTCGAGCGTGTAGAAGGAGGTGCCGAAATAGGTGTCGACGGTTTTGTAGCGGTAGCTGAATGTCACCCAGTTGAACCGCAGCCGGCAGGCGCCGCCGCCCTGCTCCAGGATCTCGACATTGCTGATGTTGTGCGAGGTCCGTGGCTCCGGCAGGCTGGTGGCGCTCGACCGCTCGGTGCGGATGCGGAAGACCCGGTCCTCGAGCCCGTCCTTGCTGCCGTACCAGATCAGCGAGATCTCGGATTGCGGATCGGTGACCAGCCGGTCGTCATCGTCCCAGGATGGCATCCAGAACTCGACCTCCGGCGCGTAGAGCGCCAGCCAGGAATCCCAGTCGCGGTCATCCAGATAGCGGGCCTCGCGGTACAGGAACTGCTGCACCTCCTCGACCGACAGCCTCTCGATCACGGCGGTCATCGGCAGGCCTCCGCCGCGACGGCGCGCCGCATCGTCTCCAGCCAGTGCCGGTGCTGCAGGACGAACAGCCCCTCATCCTCGGTGCGGACGCCGCTCATCAGCGGCTTCATGCCGATCGCCTCAGCGGCCGGGTCCGGTCCCTCGATCCAGTGGGCTGCGCCGCGGCTGAGATCGTTCCATCGGGCGGCGCGGCCGGCATAGGACATCTGGCAGGCCCGGAACTCCTCCAGGTCGTCCGGCGTCGCCATGCCGCTGGCGTTGAAGAAGTCCTCGTATTGCCGGATGCGGTGGGCGCGCGCCTTCGGGTCCTCGCCCTTCGGCGCGATGCAGTAGATCGTGACCTCGGTCTTGTCGACCGCGATCGGCCGGTAGTGCCGGATCTGCGAGCTGAACTGGTCCATCAGATAGACATTCGGGTACAGGCAGAGGTTGCGCGACCGCCGCACCATCCAGTCCGCCCGCGCCTCGCCGAACCGCGCCGCCAGCTCCCCGCGCCGCTCCCAGTTCGGCCGGTCCTCCGGGTTGGCCCAGTTGGTCCACAGCAGCAGATGGCCGTTCTCGAAGGAGTAGAAGCCGCCGCCCTGCTTGGCCCAGCCGCCCGCATCCATGGCGCGGACGCAGTCGACCTTCTCGGCCTCCTTGCGCCGGCTGGTGGTGGCCGCGTAGTTCCAGTGCACCGCGGTGACGTGGTAGCCGTCGGCGCCGTTCTCGGTCTGCAGCTTCCAGTTGCCGTCATAGACATAGGTCGAGGAGCCGCGCAGCACCTCCAGCCCCTCCGGCGACTGGTCGACGATCATGTCGATGATCTTCGCCGCCTCGCCCAGATGCTCGGCCAGCGGCGCGACGTCGGGGTTCAGGCTGCCGAACAGGAAGCCGCGATAGGACTCGAAGCGCGCCACCCGGGTCAGGTCGTGCGAGCCGTTGCAGTTGAAGCCGTCCGGATAGCCGGCGCCGTCCGGGTCCTTCACCTTCAGCAGCTTGCCCGCATTGCTGAAGGTCCAGCCGTGGAACGGGCAGGTGAAGGTCGATTTTGTGCCGCGCTTGAACCGGCACAGCATGGCGCCGCGATGGCTGCAGGCGTTGATGAAGGCGTTCAGCTCGCCGTCGCGGCTGCGGGTGATGACGACGGGCTGCCGCCCGATCGTGGTGGTGAAGTAGTCGTTCGGGTTCGGGATCTGGCTCTCATGCGCCAGGTAGATCCAGTTGCCCTCGAAGATGTGCTTCATCTCGAGCTCGAAGAGCTCCGGATCGGTGAAGATGTCCCGGGCGCAGCGGTAGAGGCCGGCGGCCGCGTCCTCGACGAGGGCGGTGTCGAGGACCTGGCGGGCGGTGTC
>NZ_AUHM01000033.1 GCF_000423185.1 Inquilinus limosus DSM 16000
GCCTGGGCGGCGATGGCGCGGGCGCCCTCGGCCTCGACCATCCGCATGCCGAGCTCCGCGATCCGCGTGAGCATCTCGACCTGCTGCAGCGCGAGACTGCGGCAATAGGCCGGGACGTCGAGATCGGGAGAGGCGGCGTTCATGGAACATATCATGAACGATGGTTGGGGGTTAACGCAAGACGGCACTGCATCAACTCGCCGTCTGCCTTGCCGCAACCTGGACCGCCAAGCCGCCTCGCGACGACCGGAAGGTTCAGCGCGCGCTGTCGATGATCGAGCCGCCATCGGGGGTGAGGCTGCAGCCCGTGAGGAACTGCGCATCCCTGCTGGCGAGGAACAGGACGACCGGCGCCACATCCTCCTCCGGCGATCCGTAGCGGGCGAGTGCGTTGGCCGGCGGAGGCATATCGGCGGCGGCCGCGCCCCATGTGTCCGCGACCGGCAGGACGTTGTTCACGGTGATCCTGTCGGCGCCCCATTCGCGCGCGGCGGTCCGGGTCAGGGCGCGCACCGCCTCCTTCGCCATGCTGTAAGGGCCGTAGCCCACCAGGCCGATGACACCGGCCATCGAGCCGAAGTTGATGACCCGGCCCTCTCCGCTGGCCTTGAGATGGGGATAGCAGGCCTGCATCGTCCGCAGATAGGCGATCGGGCCGGTCTCGAAGTTGCGCTGCAACTGCTCCACCGAGAGATCGACGACCGACGACAGGACCGCAGACGGATCGAAGGCGTTGTTCACGAGGATGTCGATCCGGCCGTAGGCCGCGGCGACCTTGTCCACCGCGGCCTTGATCTGGTCGGCACCGCCGATGTCGCAGACGATGCCGAGCGCGGTGCCGCCCGCAGCCTCGATGTCGGCGACGACTCGATCGACTTCGCGGGGGTGAGCGAAAGGACAGCCACCTTCGCGCCTTCCGCCGCGAACAGCTTCGCCGTGGCACGGCCGATGCCGCGGCCGACGCCCGTGACGATGGCGACCTTTCCATCGAGGCGACCCATCTTCATCTCCATTCGATAAGGGGAGGCGCAGCTTTCGCCGCGTCAGAGCACCGCCGCCTGCACGGTGGGCGACGGGATCTCGCGGGGGGCGTTCTGCGTGGCGAAGGAGGCGATCAACAGGGCGAGGCCCACCGCCGCCGGCAGGGCGCCGCCGGGCTTGCGGACACCGAGATGCGCCAGACCGGACAGCAGCAGGTGATAGAACATGCCGGCATAGGCGAGATCGCTGAGCGCGCCGCTGACGCGCGACAGGATCGCGGCCACGCCCAGGACCTTCACGGCGATCATGACCGGCACGAGGTGGGCCGGGTAGCCGAGGCCGGCGAGCGCCTGGCGAACCCAGTCCCTTCGTGTGACGTACATGACAGCGGAAGAGAGATAGAGCAGGCACAGAAGTACCGTGCTGATCCAATATGTGTAATTCTCGGCCATAAGGTCTTCCTGGCTGCCGCTTCAGCAGCAACGTCTCCTGCATCGACTGGCTGTTTGATCTGCATGCGCGCTTTCATTTGCGCGCTCGCAGCGTGCATCGAAGATGTCGACCAGGATCGTCATCCGCAAGTAGGATGAATAAATGGCAGTTAGTATGGAAAACCAGACCATGGCCGGCGAAGAGACCAACACGCACGAGGAGATGCGGCGCGCATTCGCGCTGCTCTCCGGCAAGTGGAAGCTGGAGATCATGTGGCTGCTCAATCAGCGGGTCTACCGCTTCGGGGAGCTGCGGAAGGCCATCCCCGGCATCACCCAGCACATGCTGACGGCGCAGCTGCGCGAGCTCGAAGCCGACGGTCTGGTGTCGCGCACGGTCTTCGCGGAAGTGCCTCCCCGGGTCGAATACGAGATCACGGCGAAGGCCCGCGGGCTCGGACCGGCCATGGAGGCGCTGACGGCCTGGTGGAACGAATATGGAAAGAGCGTGCCGGCAAAGCCGAGCACGCGCGGCCGCAAGGCGAAAGCCCTTTAGACTGAGTAGCGGCCGGTGAATGGTCCCAATGGCCGCGAACAGGGGCACCGGGAATACGATGACAGCGCCCTTTTGGCGAAGTCCCGCCGCGCTGGAGTGACCCTGTCTCACGTCAGGGGTGCACTCCACTCCAGTGGAATGCACCCAATTTGTGCACTATCACCGAATTCGCCACAATCGGGTTGGTCGAAGATGTCGTCAGTGGGATGGGAGGCACTCGGGCAGTGGGGTGAAGACGCAGCCCGCATCGAACGGCTCGCGGGCGGCGTTGCCAACGACGTGTGGAGCGTGCGCGTCCGCGGGCGCCTCGCGGTCGGCCGTCTCGGCACCAGGAGCGACGCTGATCTCGCGTGGGAGACCGGGCTCCTCCAGCATCTCGATCGCGAAGGTCTGGCCGTGCCGGTGCCGATCCCGACGACGGACGGCCGGCTGTTCGCGGACGGTCTGGTGGTGATGACATATGTGGAGGGCGGACCGCCCGAGACGGAGGCCGACTGGCGTCGCGTGGCCGACACGCTCCGCCGGCTGCATCGGTTGACGCAGGGCTGGCCGCAGCGCCCGGGCTGGCGATCGTCGACCGACCTCCTGCACGCCGAGACCGGGACGAAGATCGACCTCGGCGCGATGCCGCCCGAGGGCGTTGCCCGATGCCGGGCAGCGTGGGCGCGGCTCGTCGGACGTCGGACATGCGTCGTCCACGGCGACCCCAATCCGCGCAACATCCGCATGACCGCGGATCGGGTCGCGCTGATCGACTGGGACGAGGCGCATGTCGATGTCCCCGACCTCGACCTGGTGCTGCCCCACAACGCCGCCGGCCTCGACGGCGACGCGCATGACATCGCCGCGCAGGCGTCGGCCGCATGGGAAGCCGCCGTCCGCTGGGACGACGAGTACTCGATCAAGCGGCTTGCCGAAGTTCGAGCGGTCTGAGCAGCGGCAGCGAGAGGCCGCATCGAATCCCGCCATACTTGTCACTCTTACCGCTTCGACGTCCGGCGCTAACTCTTTCTCCCGACCTGCCGGGTCGAGAAAGGAAGAGCGAGACGATGAAAGACGCCAAGCGAGAGCACCCTGCCGCGCCCAGGATCGTCGATCGCGGCACCTTCCAGGCGGAGCTGGACGCCTTGCGGGTTCGAGAGAAGGCTCATACGAGGGAAGGCGATGCCCTCGCGGCCGCCCGCCGGCGACTGCCCATGGTCGAGGTGGACGGCGCCACGCCGCTCATCGGCGACCATGGCCCGGTGACGCTGCTGGATGCGTTCGAGGGACGCCGGATCCTCATCGCCTACTACTTCATGTGGCACGCCGGCCGCCCGGCGGCGGAGCAGTGCGAGGGCTGCACCCTCTACACATCGCAGGTCCGCGAGCTGTCCTTCCTGCAGTCCCGCGACGTCACCTACGCCACGATCTGCCAGGGCCCGTACGAAGAGAGCGCCCGGTACCGCGACTTCATGGGCTGGGAGATGCCCTGGTACGCGGCCGACCGGGGCTCGCTCGAGACGCTCCTGGTCGGGCGCCGGGTGGGCATGATGCACATCGTCTGCTACCTGCGGCAGGGATCCGATGTGTTCGAGACCTACTGGACAACGCAGCGCGGCGTCGAGGTGATGGGCAACAGCTACGCCCTGCTCGACCTCACGGTCTATGGGCGGCAGGAGCCGTGGGAGGACTCGCCGGCCGGCTGGCCGCGCTGGGAGGGCGAGCACTTCTACCGCGTCGGCGACCGTCCCATCGTCCAATGGCCTCGCGTGAAGGCCGGGCATTCCGATGACCTTGGGACCGGCAGGCGGTGAACCGGAGGCGGCGGCGCCGGCGCGGCGGACTCACGACCGGCCGCTCGGGAACACGATGACAGTGCACTTCTAGCGGACTTCGGCTCGCGCTGGAGTGGCCCCGTCTCACCGCAGGGGCCCTCTCCAGTTTATGCACTGTCACCGAATTGGGATGGACCACTTGCTGCCGTGAGCAGATGCAGCGAACTATCGTATGGTACCCACGAGCCCATGAATTGACCGTCATCCCGTGCGCGCTGCGGCGCGAAGTGCCGCGGCGCAGACACGGGATCTCAGCGCGATCCAGGCCGAGATCCCGGTTCTGCGGCGCATCACTCCGTGCTGCGCCGCGCCCGGGATGACGAGTCCGACAGGCGCTCAGTAATCCCAGAAGACCGGTACCCAACGAAAGGCGTCGCCGGCGGCCGCCACCCGGCCGACGGACGGGAACGGCAGGTGGGTGGCCACCAGCAGCTCGCCGGTCCCCGCCAGCTCCTGCAACAGACGGGTCCGGACGCGGGCCGCCTCCTCGGGGTCGTGCTCGAAGCCGTTGTACCACTCGGGGTGCTCGAACCCGACCGCGAACACGAGGTCCCCGGCGAAGGTCAGCCGGTCGTCGCCGGACGCCACGCGGACCACGCTGTGCCCGGGGGTGTGGCCGCCGGTGCGATGGGCGACCACCCCCGGCGCCACCTCGTGCTTCTCGTCGAACGTCCGCAGCTGCCTGCGGTATTCATTCATGAACCGCTTGGCGGCCGACCGAAGCGCGTCCGGGAACCCCGGCGGCATGGAGACGTGGGAGAAATCGGGCGCCTCCCAGAACTCGACCTCGGCGGCCGCCACATGGATCCGCAGGTCCGGGCGCAGCCGGTCCTTCACCCCGTCGACGAGCAGCCCGCCGACATGGTCCATATGCATGTGGGTCAGCACCAAATCGGTCACGGAGGCGAGATCGATGCCGGCGGCCTCCAGCCGCTTGATCAACTGCCCGGCCCGCGGCAGATGCAGGTCCGGGTCGAAGCCCAGCCCGGCGTCGACGAGTATGGTCTGGTCGCCGCTCCGCACCACGACCACGTTCAGCGCCCAATCGAACGCGTCCGGCGGCAGGAACATGTCCTTCAGCCAGGCCGCCCGGACGGCCGGGTCGACGTTGTGGGCCAACATCGCGGTCGGCAGCGGCAGCACCCCGTCGCTGACCACCAGCACGTCGATCTCGCCGACCCGCAGCGCGTAGCGCGACGGAACCAGCTCGTCGGGCCCCGGTCGACCGGGGTGTGAGATGCTGTCCGGGCTCATATTCGTCTCCTGCTGATCGTCCCTTTTCCGATGTGTTTCACTACCCCCGTGTGCGTTGGAGACGTAATCACCCCGAGGTCTAGGTCGCGTACATCTCAGGGATATCAGGGACCGATGCGTCCGAGACGCATGCCGATGCCGGGACGGCGGCATCAGCCGTCCGCTCCTATCTCTCCGGGATCACCAGCGGGCCGCAATTGTCGTCGGCGACGAAGACGGCGAGGATCTGCGCCGGCTCGGTGGCGCTGGCGTTCTCGGCGAAGAGGTGCAGCACGCCCGGCGGCTCGAACCAGGTGGTGCCGGGGCCGTAGACCCGGGGAGGGGTGCCGGCGAGCTGCGACCGCACCGCGCCCCGGATCACGAAGGCGGTGACGGAGCCGGGATGGCGGTGCGCCGGGGTGTAGGCGCCGGGCGGGAAGTCGACCGTGGCAGTGGTGATCGACTTGCCCGGCACGCTCGGCAGCGCCTCGCAGGACAGCGGCTTCACCACCGTCGCCGGCCGGGCGCCCGGCGCCGCACCGGCTTCGGTTTGGGCGTGGACATGGGCCGGCATCGCCGGAGCGGCGGCAGGGACATCGGCCGGCCGGGTCCCCCACAGCGCCGCCAGCGCGACCGCGGCCGCGCCGCCGGCCACCAGGAGCATCAGCCGCCTCGGCTGCGGGCCGGGATGCAAAGCGGACATGGCGTTCCTCCCTCGATGAAGCCCCGGTCCCGCGAACCTATAAAGATCGTCATTGCGACCCCGGCCTTGAGCCGGGGGAAGCAATCCAGGGCCGCAAAGGCGGAGGCATGGATTGCTTCGTCGGCTTCGCCTCCTCGCAATGACGGTTCTTTTGGAGGAGAGGGACGAGTCTGATCACGAATTCGCCTCTCCTCAGCCGCGCAGCCGGAAGCCGGCGTCCCAGCCGAGCTCGCGCACCGCCTTCTCGACCAGGGCCGGGCCGCCCGGCTCGGCGACGTTGAAGACGCCGGGCCGGCCGCGGTCGACCGCCAGCAGCGCCGCCTGCGCCGCGGCGTCGACATGCACCGCGCCCGGCCCCGGCGGCGCATCGGCACCGGTGCCCGGGCCGTAGAACTGGCCGTAGCGCAGCACGATGCCCTCCAGCGGAGGGGTGTGCAGCACCTGCGTCTCCAGCGCGATCACGCCGTCGATGCTGGTCCGCCGCGGATTGTCGGGCGACCGGTCGAGCGGGTGGTCCTCGGCATAGGGCGGCGTGCCGGGCGCATAGACCCAGGCGATGCTCTGGGCGATCAGCCGGCGGGCGCCCGCCTCCCGCGCCGCGGCGACCAGGTTGCGCGTGCCCTCGCTGCGGATGCGGGCGTTGCGCGGCGCGGCCTCCGCCATGCGCGCCGGGTCGAGGCCGGGCGGCAGGTCGGTCAGCTGATGGATCACCACCTCCGGCCGCGCCGCCGCCACGGCGCGGTAGAGCGCCTGGGCGTCGAACACGTCGACCACCACCGGCTCGGCGCCCAGCCGGCGCAGCGCCTCGGCCTTGACCGGGTCGCGGGTGGTGCCGAAGACCTGGTGCCCGGCGTCGCGCAGCAGCGGCACCAGGCGGCGGCCGACGGCGCCGCTGGCGCCGGCGAGAAAGATCCGGAACGGCATCGGGTTCTCCTTGGAAATCCGGCTCAGGCCAGCGGCAGGCCGAAGCGCAGCGCGGTCGCGACCAGGCCGCAGCGGTAGTAGAAGCGGTGGCCCAGCACATTGGTCAGCGGGGTGTCGAGCACCAGCCGGGCGCAGCCGAGCGCCTGCCCCTCCCCCGCCAGCCAGTCCATCAGCCGGGCGCCGTGGCCGAAGCTGCGCTCGGCCTCGTCGGTGACCAGGTCGTCGACATAGAGATGCGGGCCGTAGACCAGGTTCTCCTGCACCCGGAAGCCGGCCAGAGCCACTGGCCTGGCGCCGCGCCACAGCGCCACCAGCCGGTACCCGGATGCGGCCTGGACGCGCCAGCGCGCCGTGAGCTCCGCCGCCGACTTCAGATGCGGCCGCAGCTGCCGCATCAGCGGCCAGCAGGCGGCGACGGCGGCCTCGTCCTCGACGGGGCGGAGATCCAAGGGATCGGCCGACATGGGCGATGGCCCTTTCCGGAGGTTCGGGATAATATCAGAGCACGAATAACATATAAGAGCTCTGATACTATGGTCAAGCGCGGCGACGGGCCGGCGATTCCGCGCCCGGGCGAAGGCAAGCGGGGCGAGGCCGGCTATTTCGGCTATCTGCTGCGGCAGGCCAGCGGCACCTACCGGCTGCGGGTCGAGCGCGCGCTGGCCGACCTGGAGGTGACGCCGCCGCAATTCACGATCATGACAATGATCGCGGCCTATCCCGGCCTGTCCGGCGCCGACCTGGCGCGGCTGACGCTGCTGACGCCGCAGACGGTCAGCGTCATCGTCGCCAATCTGGAGCGGGCCGGGTCGGTGGCGCGGCGGCCGCATCCGGTGCATGGCCGCATCCTGACCCTGGAGATGACCGACAGCGGCCGGGCGCTGCTGGCGCAATGCCGCGAGCGGGTGCTGGTGCTGGAGCGGCAGCTGGCCGCCGGGCTGTCGCCGGAGGAGGAGGCCGTGATCCGGCGCTGGCTGGCCGCCGTGGCGGCGGACGGCGGGGAGGTGGAGACTTAGAGCCGGATGAATTGAGGTCCGGTCGCGTCATGGCCTGACAGAATGTCGAGCGTCTTCGCATAGCCTCTCCCGCCGGACGCGGGAGAGGTCGGGCTCGCGCAGCGAGGCCGGGTGAGGGCTGGCCCAGGCCTCGACAAACTCCCCTCACCCGGAGCCGCTTCGCGTCTCCGACCTCTCCTCCTCGGGCTTGACCCGGGGAAAGCGGGAGAGGCAACACCTCACTGCCTCGCCGCGATCGGGATAGCCCGATCTGGCCTGAACTCATCCCGCTCTAAACCGACTGCCGGGTCAGCCGGGCGCGGAGGTAGCCGACCGCCATCACCAGCAGCAGGATGCCGCCCCAGATGGCGAGGGTCAGGTGGGTGCTGAAGCCGAGCAGGTTGAAGCCGCTGGAGATGGCCTGGAGGATGATCAGCGCCAGCACCAGCCCGCCGACCTTGCCGAAGCCGCCGAAGGGGTCGGTGCCGCCCAGCACCGCGGCCAGGATGGTGACCAGCAGATAGCTTTCGCCGTAGCTGGCATTGGCCGAGTTGAACCGCGCCATCAGCACCAGCCCGGCGACGCCGCAGAGCAGGCCGGACAGGGTGTAGGTCCAGAGCAGCATCCGCCGGGTGTCGACGCCGGAGAAGCGCGTCGCCTGCTCGTTCGAGCCGATCAGGTAGAGGTTGACGCCGAAGGGCGTGCGGTTCAGCAGGATCGCGACCGGCAGGGCGCAGAGGGCGAAGACGAAGAGCGGCATCGGCACCGGCCCGACCATGCCGTTGCCGAGGAACAGGATGCCCTCCGGAAAGCCGCCGATGACGTTGCCGCGGGTGAAGCCGATGGCGAGGCCCTTGAACAGGATCATGGTGCCGAGCGTCGCCAGGATCGGCGACACGCCGACATAGGCGATGATCACGCCGTTGACCGCGCCGCACAGCGAGGCCAGCGCCAGCCCGGCCAGCACCGCCAGCAGGATGGTGCCGCCCCCGGCCTCGGCCCCGCCGCCCTGGACCATGATCCAGCCCATCAGCAGCGCCGACAGGTTGGCGGTGGAGATCACCGACAGGTTCAGCCCCCCGCAGACCAGCGTGATCATCATCGCCAGCGCCAGCACGCCGAGCTCCGGCAGCTGGAAGGCGATCGACTGCAGGTTGGCGGCGGAGAGGAAGCGCTCGCCCACAACCAGCGAGAACACCAGCACCACCGCGACCAGCAGCAGCGCCAGCCCGGCCAGCACCGGGTCGAGGCGGAGGCCCGGGCGGCCGGCGGCAGAATCAGACGACGCCACGGCTCTTCCTCCGGCTCTTCATGCGGTCGCTGAGGGCGGTGATGCAGACGCTGACCAGGATCACGAGCCCGGTGCAGACCTGGGTCCAGTAGGAGGACACGCCGACCATGATCAGCCCGTTCTGCAGCACGGCCAGCAGCGCGATGCCCAGCACCGTTCCCAGCACCGTGCCGACGCCGCCCAGCAGGCTGGCCCCGCCCAGCACCACGGCGGCCAGCACGTCGAGCTCGCGCCCCACCAGCACGTTCGGCGCCACCTGCTGCTGCAGCTGGGCGTGGATGATGGCGGCGACGCCGGCCATGGCGCCGAGATAGCCGAACACGAACATGTGCAGCCGGCCCATGCCGAAGCCCAGGCGCTTGGCCGCCTCCGGATTGCCGCCCATGGCGTAGATCTGCCGGCCGATCGCTGTCTGGTTTAGGAGAGCCCAGGTCGCCAGCAGGGCCAGCACCAGCGCCAGCATCTGGATGGTGATGCGCAGGGTGCTGCCGTCCGGCAGCGGCAGCTGCACCAGCACGCCTTTGAAGAAGAAGGTCGGCAGGTTGAAGATCTGCTTGCCGCGCGAGAAGAACATCAGGAGGCCGAAGAACAGGTTCATCGTCGCGATGGTGACGATGATCGACGACGCCCTTAACCGGTAGACGATGGCGGCGTTGAAGAGGCCCAGCGCCAGCCCGACCGCCATCGCCACGGCGAAGACGATGGCCCAGTCCAGCACCGGCACGCCGGTCCCGGCCCGGCCGACGACGTTGAGCGCGAACAGCGCCGCCACATATTGCGACACCATGGTGGTGGCGGCGAAGGAGATGTCGATGTTGCCGGAGATCAGCACCA
The DNA here is from genome assembly GCF_000423185.1 of Inquilinus limosus DSM 16000. Classification (GTDB taxonomy): domain Bacteria; phylum Pseudomonadota; class Alphaproteobacteria; order DSM-16000; family Inquilinaceae; genus Inquilinus; species Inquilinus limosus. Next base: position 9,766 of record NZ_AUHM01000033.1, read on the forward strand.
CCAGCAGCCCCGCCGCCAGCACGCCGGTGACGGCGTAGGAGTTGGCGAGGTTCGACAGGTTGCCCAGCGTCAGGAAGTTCGGCGTGGCGAGGCCGAGGCCGACCACCGCCGCCGCGATCACCACCACCAGGTAGAATTCGGTCCGCCGCAGCAGGCGGCCGAGCAGCGGCGGCCGCTCCGCCGGCGCAAAAGTTATGGTCTCAGCCATTCACTCTCTGCCTCAGCTCAGCCTCCGTCGTCTGGTGCGGCCGGACCTCGCCGGTGATCCGCCCCTGCCGCATCACCAGGATGCGGTGGCAGTGATACAGCACCTCCGGGATCTCGTCGGAGATCATGACCACGGCCATGCCCTCGGCCGCCAGGCGCTTCACCACCTCGTAGATCCCGTCCTTGTTGGCGATGTCGACGCCGACCGTCGGGCTGTCCAGGATCAGCACCTTCGGCTTCGTCGCGATCCACTTCGCCAGCACCACGCGCTGCTGGTTGCCGCCGGACAGGGTGCGCACCGGGTTCTCCGGGTCCGACACCTTGATGTTCAGCGACCGGATGGCGCCCTGCACCTGGTCGTTGGCGGCCCGGCGCCGGATGAGCCCGAAGGCCGAGGTCAGCCGGTCGAGGATGGTGACCGTGGCGTTGCGCGCGATCGACTGCGGCAGGACGAGGCCGAGCGTCAGCCGGTCCTCCGACACATAGGCGATGCCCTGGCGGATCGCCTGCCGCGGCGACCCGATGCGCACCGGCCGGCCCTCGACCCGCACCTCGCCGGCATCGGCCGGGTTCATGCCGAACAGCGACAGCGCCATCTCGGTGCGGCCGGAGCCGAGCAGGCCGGTGATGCCCAGGATCTCGCCGCGATGCACGGTGAAGCCGATATCGGCGAATTCACCCGCCTTGCCGAGCCCCTTCACCTCCAGAACCGGCTCGGCCCGCGTGGCGCCGGGGTCCAGCACGTCGTAGTGGAACTCCTTCCCGGTCATCAGGAAGGCCATGCGCCTGGCGTCCATCTCCGCCGCCGGCCAGGTGCCGACCTTGCGGCCGTCGCGCATCACCGTGACCCGGTCGGCGATCTCCATCACCTCGTCCAGGCGGTGGCTGACGAACAGGGTGGAGATGCCGTGGGCCTTGAGGTCCAGCACCAGCCGCAGCAGGGCGTCGACCTCGGTCCGGGTCAGGGACGCCGTCGGCTCGTCCATGATCACCAGCTTCGCGTCGGCGGCGAGCGCCCGGCAGATCGCCACCAGCTGGCGGCTGGCGATGTTGAGCGACCCGACCAGCGCCTCGGGGTCCAGCCGGACGCCGATCCGCGCCATCGCGGCCTTCGCCGAATCGCGGATCGCGGCCCAGCGCGCCGGGGTGAAGCTGCGGCCGACATGGTGGCCGATGCCGATGTTCTCGGCCACGGTCAGGTTCGGGAACAGCGATAGGTCCTGGTAGATCACCTGGATGCCGCGGCGCACCGATTCGACCGGGGTCAGGTGCCCGATCGCCTCGCCGCCGATGGCGATGCGGCCGCCCGGCTCCGGCGCCAGCACGCCGGCGATGATCTTGATCAGCGTGCTCTTGCCGCAGCCGTTCTCGCCGACCAGGCAATGCACCTCGCCGGCGGCGAGATCGAAATCGACCTCGCGCAGGGCATGCACGCCGCCGAAGCGCTTGCCGATGCCCTGGAGGTCGAGGAGCAGATCCGTCATGCGGGGCGACCGACTTCCATCGAGGGGTGGCACTTTGCGTCGCCCCTCCCGCCCGAGAGACCTTTCAAGAAACCCCACCGTCATTGCGAGGAGGCGAAGCCGACGAAGCAATCCAGGGGCCGGTGCGAACGGCCCTGGATTGCTTCGCTGCGCTCGCAATGACGGTGTTGGGAATTCGGAAAAGGTCCTTCAAACGGGAGGGGCCACACAAACCAGCATCAGACCGGCCTCACAGCCCGGCGTCGATCAGCTTGTCCACCGTGTCCTTGTTGATGTGCAGGATCAGGTTGGCGCGGATGTTGTGCGTCGCCGGGTCGACCGCGACCTTGCCGACGCCCGGGATCTCCATGCCGTCGGTGATCTCCTTCTTGTCCAGCACCAGCTTGGCCACCGCCATCATGGCGTAGCCGGCGTCGATCGGGTTCCACAGGAAGCATTCCTGCACCACCTCGTCGGCGATCAGCGCCCGGCCCGGGCTGGGCAGGCAGGTGCCGGTGACGAACACCTTGCCCTGCATGCCGCGCTCGCGCACCGCGTTGCCGGCGCCGATCGGGCCGTTCGAGCCGAAGCCGATGATGCCCTTCAGGTTCGGATAGGCGGTGATCGCGTCCATCGCCACGCGGTAGGCGCTGTCGACCTCGTCGGCGCCCGGGAAGCGGTCGGTGACCAGCTTCATCTTCGGGTACTTGGCCTTCTGATAGGCGATCGCCGCGTCGGCCCACTGGTTGTGCAGCGGCGTGGTCAGCGTGCCGACCATGACGATGTACTCGCCCTCGCCGCCCATCGACTGGGCCAGCTTCTCCATCTGGACCTCGCCGAACTCCTTCGAGTCGATGAGCTCGATGTTCCAGGTCTTGGTCTTCTGCTCCGGCGCCTCATGGGTGATGATCGGGATGCCCGCGGCGGCGGCGCGCTGCAGCACCGGCTCCATCACGTTGACGTCGAGCGGGATCAGCCCGATGGCGTCGACCTTGCGGGCGATCAGGTCCTCGACCAGCTTCACCTGCTGCGCCGGGTCCACGGTGTTGGGGCCGACCATCGAGGCGTCGAGCCCGAACTCCTCGCCGCCCTTCTGGATCCCCTGCTCCACGGCGTTGAACCAGGGGATGCCGGCGATCTTCACCACCGTCACCACCTCCGGCTTGTCCTGGGCCGCCGCCGGGCCGGCGAGCAGCGCGGCAGCCAGCGGCAGGGCGTATCTCAACAACTTCCTGGTCACGTTGCGGCCTCCCATCGACCTGTTTTGATCCGGCGGAATCACCGGGTTAGATCCGACAAATGTTCGGTTTGAAAAACATTTGAAGTCAAGGGGAGGACTCAGCGGCTGAAGGATGCAGTCCGGGACCGTAGCCGGCGGCGAGCACGGCGACGCTGGGCAGCGGCGTCAGCAGCCCGACCGGCCCGGCCGGCGGGCGCGGCCGGGCCTCGGCATAGCCCGAAGGGGTCCAGCGCCGCAGGCTGCCGCCCAGCACCAGCCAGGCGCCGCCCGGGTCGTCCGCCAGCGCCACCATCGCCCCGTCCGGCAGGTCGGAGATCGGCTGCCGGACCGTCCGCTGGCGTCGGGTGGCGGGGTCGATCCGCGCGGCGTGCAGCACCCGGTCCATCGCCTCGGCCCGCGGCGGGTCGGCCAGGCCGTGCGCCCGCATCCAGGCCGCGCGCCAGGCGTTGTAGGCCTCGCGCCGGCATTCTGCGCAGGGCCGGTGGCCGGCGGCGATCGCCACCGCCTCATCCAGGAAGAACAGATGGGTCCAGCGGCCCGGCTGCATCACCGGGCGCCACCGGCCCTTGAACTGCAGGCGGCAGCAGATCCAGCGGGTGGTGGACCAAGGCCGGCGGATGCGGCCCTCCGCGTCGTGGATCACGCCGCGATTGCCCAGCACGGTGCCGCGGGCGGGGTCGGCGACGATCTCGCCGAAGGGCGTGACGCGGTTGCGATAGGCCATGCGGCCATCATGGCATGGCCGCCATGCCCGGCCAGCGGATTGATACTGTACCGACTGGTCGGTATAGTCATCACCATGAGCACGCCAGACACCAAGACCCGGATCCTGACCGCCGCCGAGCTCGTGGTGCTGGAGCGCGGCGTCTCCGCCCTCACCCTGGACGCGGTGGCCGAGGCCGCCGGCCTGAGCAAGGGCGGCCTGATCTACCACTTCGAGAGCAAGGAGGCGCTGATCCGCGCCATGATCGCCCGGATCGGCGCCTGCATGCAGGAGCGGATGGACCGCGCCGGCGACGGCCGGCCTGGCGGCTGGACCCGCGCCTATCTCGACGCCGCCTTCCCGCCGCCCGGCACCCAGGACGACCGCGACGCGACGCGGGAGGCGGCGCTGATCGCCGCCCTCGGCAACGACCCCGCCCTGCTGGCGCCCTATGCCGCGCAATATGCCGGCTGGGTCGAGCGGCAGCGGACGGACGGGATCGACCCGATTCTGGCCGCCATCGTCCGGCTGGCGGCGGACGGGCTGTGGCTGAACGAGGTGTTCGGCATCCGCGCCGTCGACCCGGCCGACCGGACGGCGGTGCTGCAGCGCCTGCACGCGATGACGCGCGGCGCCTGACCTTCAATCCGAGGAGTTTCCTGTCATGGCTTGGGTGATCCTGATCGTCGCCGGGCTGTTCGAGATCGGCTGGGCGATCGGCCTGAAATACACCGAGGGCTTCACCCGCCTGTGGCCCAGCGTGGCGACGGCGGCGGCGATGATCGTCAGCCTGGCGCTGCTGGGCCTGGCGCTGAAGTCGCTGCCGATCGGCACCGCCTATGCGATCTGGACCGGCGTCGGCGCGGTCGGCACCGCGATTCTCGGCATCTATCTGTTCGGCGAATCCGCCGACTTCGCCCGCCTGGCCTGCATCGGCCTGATCGTCGCCGGAATCATCGGGCTGAAGCTGGTGACGCCTCATTGAGCCGCCCGTCATGGCGAGGAGGCGAAGCCGACGAAGCGATCCAGGGGCCGGTGCGAGCCGCCCTGGATGGCCACGGCGCTGCGCGCCTCGCCATGACGAGGAAGGAATGTCCCCAAACCCCGCCGGAGCGAATGAACCCCATGGCCTGGATCCTGCTGCTCGCCGCGATCGGCTTCGAGGTCGCGGGCACGGTCTGCATGAAGCTGTCCGACGGGTTCCGCAACCCGCTGCCCTCGGCGCTGATCTTCGTGTTCTACGCCGCGGCCTTCGGCCTGTTGACCCTGACCCTGCGGCGGATGGAGCTGAGCATCGCCTATGCCGTCTGGTCCGGCATCGGCACCGCGCTGACGGTGGTGATCGGCGTGCTGTGGTTCCAGGAGGCGCTGACCGTGCTGAAGCTGGCCTCGATCGCCCTGGTGATCGCCGGCATCGTCGGGCTCAACCTCGGCGGCGCGCATTGACGCGTGGTCCGGCCTGGGCTCAACTGCCGCCGTTTCAGCAAGCCATAGCGCCCCGAGGTTGCCCGAATGCAGGACATTTCCATCGCCGGCCGCCGGATCGGCCCCGACCACCCGCCCTATGTGATCTGCGAGCTGTCGGGCAACCACAATGGCGAGCTGGCCCGGGCACTGCGGATGATGGAGACGGCGAAGGCCACCGGCGCCGACGCGGTGAAGCTGCAGACCTACACCGCCGACACCATCACCCTGGACCATGACGGCGACCAGTTCCGGATCAAGGGCGGGCTGTGGGACGGCCGGCGCCTCTACGACCTGTACCAGGAGGCGTCGACTCCCTGGGAGTGGCACGAGGCGCTGTTCGCCAAGGGGCGCGAGCTCGGCATCACCGTCTTCTCCACCCCCTTCGACAAGACCGCGGTCGACCTGCTGGAGCGGCTGGACGCCCCGGCCTACAAGGTGGCGTCCTTCGAGGTGGTGGACCTGCCGCTGGTCGAATACATCGCCAGCAAGCGGAAGCCGATGATCATCTCCACCGGCCTCGCCAATCTCGGCGAGATCCAGGAGGTGATCGCGACGGCGCGCAAGGGCGGCGCCGACGGCCTCGTAGTGCTGCACTGCATCAGCGCCTATCCGGCGCCGATGGAGGACGCCAATCTGCGCACCATCCCGAACCTGGCCGAGACCTTCGGCGTGATCAGCGGCCTGTCCGACCACACCATGGGCACCGCCGCCTCGGTCGCCGCGGTGGCGCTGGGCGGGTCGGTGATCGAGAAGCACTTCACCCTGGCCCGCGCCGATGGCGGCCCGGATTCGGCCTTCTCGCTGGAGCCGGCGGAGTTCACCCGGCTGGTCGAGGACTGCAAGGCGGCCTGGGCGGCGCTGGGCGGCATCCGCTACGACCTGAAGGGGTCGGAGGCTGGCAACATCGTCTATCGCCGCTCGCTCTACGTCACCCGCGACGTCAAGGCCGGCGAGACGCTGACCGAGGCCAATGTGCGCTCGATCCGCCCGGGCTACGGCCTGGCGCCGAAGCACCTGCCGGAGGTGCTGGGCCGCCGCGCCGCCCGCGACCTCGCCCGCGGCGAGCCGCTGGCCTGGCCGATGGTGGAGTAAGTTTCTACGAGGCAATCCGGTTAAGATCCGGACCATCCATTTCTGTCATTGCCGGGCTTGACCCGGCAATCCAGAGGGTGTCGAGACCTTCTGGATGCCCGGGTCAAGCCCGGGCATGACAATGAGAGCAGGGGCTTGCCCCGATTGCTCCAAGGGTCCCTAAGTCGGACCTATTCTTCCGATCGCGGTTTGCGTAACACTGCCGCGGCATCCCCGCTGAAGGGATCAGCCACAAGCAGGGCAGGAAGCGCATGTCCGTCGTCGCGGTGCTCGATGTCGGCAAGACCAATCTGAAGCTGCTCGCGGCATCGCCGGAGGGCGAAGTGCTGGAGGCGGTGCGCACCCGCAACCTGTCGCGGCCGGGCCCGCCCTATCTGCATGTCGACCTGGCGGCGATGGAGGACTGGCTGCTGGGCGCGCTGGGCGACCTGGCCCGCCGCCACCGCCTGGCCGCCTTCGTCGCCACCGGCTACGGCACCAGCGGCGTGCTGGTCGACGATCAGGGTCCGGTGCTGCCGATGATGGATTACGAGGCCGAGGCGCCGGGCTGGCTGGACGAAGCCTATGCCGCCGAGGGGCCGGACTTCGCCGAGACCGGCTGCCTGGTCGATCCCGGGGCGCACCGCCTGGCCAAGCAGATGCTGTGGCTGGAGCGCGACTTCCCGGAGGGCTTCGCCCGCGCCCGCTGGCTGCTGACCCTGCCGCAGTATTTCGCCTGGCGCCTGGGCGGCACGCCGGCCAGCGAGATCACCACCCTGGCGGCCCAGACCCATCTGTGGAACCCGGCCGCCGGAGACTTCACCGGCATCGTCCGGCGCCGGGGCTGGGACCGGCTGATCCCGCCGCGCCGCAACGCCTGGGACGTGCTGGGCACGATCCGCCCCGATCTCGCCGGCGCGCACGGGCTGCCGCCGGACCTGGCCCTGCTGTGCGGCGTGCACGACAGCAACGCCAACTACCACCGCTTCCTGGCCGCGGGTCTCGGCGACGTGCCGCTGCTGTCGACCGGCACCTGGATCATCGGCTTCCGGCCGGGGCTGCCGCTGGATCGCCTCGACCCGCGCCGCGGCATGGTCGCCAATGTCGATGTCGAGGGCCGGCCGATCGGCTGCACCCTGCATATGGGCGGCCGGGAGTGGGAGCGGATCGCCGGCCCGGACCGGGCCGAGGCCACGCCCGACGACCTCGTCGCCCTGGTCGCCGCCGGCACCATGGCGCTGCCCGGCTTCGCCGACGGCGACGGGCTGTTCCCCGGCCGGGCCGGCCGCGGCGAGATCACCGGCCCGGCGCCGACGGGCCCGGCCGGCCGCGCCGCGCTGGCGACGCTCTACACCGCCCTGTGCTGCGCCACGGCGCTGGACCTCTTGGAAGCGCGCGGCCGGGTGATCGTCGACGGCGGCGTCGCGGCCAACCCGATCTTCGCGCCCCTGCTGGCGGCGCTGCGGCCGGGCGACCGGGTCGAGACCTCGACGGAATCGGACGGCAGCGCCATCGGCGCGGCGCTGCTGTGGGCCCGCAGCCGGGGCCTGGCAACGGCCCGCGTGCCGCTGCAGGAGGCGGCGCCGCTGCCCCTGCCCGGCCTCGCCGCCTATGCCGAGCGCTGGCGGGCACTGGCTGGCGTGTCCGGCGCCGCAGCGCTATAGATCGGACGTATCCGCCGCCCACCAACAAAGCCGAGGAAACCCCGATGTCCGCCCTCACCCATCTCGCCCTGCGGCAAGGCATCATCGACACCTGCCGCGAGATGAACGCCAGCGGGCTGAACCAGGGCACCTCCGGCAATGTCTCGCACCGGATCGAAGGCGGCATGCTGATCACCCCGACCAGCCTGCCCTACGACCAGATGCAGCCCGAGGACATCGTCGAGATGTCCTTCGACGCCAGCTATGACGGCCGCCGCATGCCGTCCTCGGAGTGGCGCTTCCACCGCGACATCCTGAAGAATCGGCCCGACGTCAACGTCGTGCTGCACACCCATTCGGTGTACTCGACCACGCTGGCGGTGCACGAGAAGGGCATCCCCTGCTTCCACTACATGGTGGCGGTGGCCGGCGGCACCGACATCCGCTGCGCGCCCTATGCCTGCTTCGGCACGCAGGAGCTGTCGGACCACGCGCTGAAGGCGCTGGAGGGCCGCACCGCCTGCCTGCTGGGCCATCACGGGCTGATCGTGCTGGCGGAGAACTTCGCCCGCGCGATGTGGCGGGCGATCGAGGTCGAGGTGCTGGCCAAGATGTATGTCCATGCGCTGGCGATCGGCGAGCCGCCGCGGCTGACCGAGGCCGAGATGGCGCAGGTGATCGAGCAGATGCGCCGCATGAGCTACGGCCAGGCGCCGGACCTGGACGGAGTCGGCGACACCCCCCGCCCGCGCAGCGCCGCGTAAGACCCGACCGACGTGGTGAAAGCGACCGTCGCCGCGCTCGGCCTGTGCCTGGCGGTGCTTCATCCCGCCGCCGCGGTCGAGGCGCCGTCGCTCGACGCCCAGGTGATCGCGGCGCGGACCGGCCCGCAGAAGGACGTCGCCCTGGTGCTGATGGTCACCGGCGACGGGCTGGACCCGAGCGCCCTGCCCTTCGATGCGGAAAGCTGCGACGGCGGCGGCTATGCCCGCACCGACGACCCGCAGGAGATCGGCTGCTACAAGTTCGCGGTCACCGAGAACGGCAAGCCCGTCAGCGAGCTGTCCTACGACCATCTCTTCACCCGCGGCACCACGGCCGCCCTGGTGCTGCGCTACCACACGCCGGTCGAGAGCTCCTTCGCCCGCACGCTGCGGCTCGACATCTCCTTCAAGCTCGGGGACGCGGTGGTCCGCAGCCGCCATCCGGAGGCGGAGATCGCCGTGGAGGGGATCCCCGGCGATGCCTTTGCCGACCCGGAAAACCCCTGGGCGCCGCTCTACGCCTTCCAGGACCGGCGGCTGAACGCGATCTATGACGGGCTGATCTCCAGCCCGAAGGTCGCCGACGACACCGAGCTGCGCCGGCTGATCGTCAAGGCCGAGCGCGACTGGATCGCGTTCAAGGAGGACGACTGCGCGGCGCCGCTGACGGCCTCGCCGGTGGATGCGGATCAGTGCCGGACGATGCACACGGTCGTCCGGATCGACCAGCTGACGGAGCTGAAGCGCAGCCTGGCGGAGGCGAAGCCATGAGGCGGGCCGTCGCGACGGCCGCCCTGCTGGCGGCGCTCCTCCTCCCCGCCCTGCCGGCGCGGGCGGAACAGGTGCTGACGCTCGAGATCCTGTCGGCGCGGATGGCGCCGGGCGAGACCGACGTGCTGCTGCGCCTGATCGACGAGAGCGGCATCGACGTGCTGCGTCCCGAGGGGCAGTGCGACAGCAGCCTGCCCCGGATCGGCGAAACCTCGACCGCGTGCTACGCCGCGACCATCGTCGAGAACAGCGCGCCGGTGCCGCGCTATTCCTACCGGATCCTGGAGACCCGCGGCACGGAGAGCTTCCTGCTGCTGACCTGGCCGTCGGCCGCGTCGGGCGAGCGGCGCGTCAGCCTGCGCCTCGACTACAACGGCTTCTTCAACCACGATCCGGAGGCGGTGCTGCTGCTGTCCGACTACGACAACGGCGCGCTGGACCCGAAGGACCCGTTCGAGACCCTGCACCGGATCTATGCCGGCAAGCTGAAGGCCTTCGCGGCCGGGCTGACGGAGAACCCGCCGGTCGAGGCCGATGACGACGCCCCCGGCTGGCGCGACGCCTTCCTCAAGGTGCAGCAAAGATGGACGCAGTTCGCCGAGAGCGACTGCGTGGTGGCGGCGCGGCTGCTGGGCGAGCCGGCGCGCAGCCGCTGCCTGGCGGACCGCGCGATGGACCGGATCGACTGGCTCGAGGGCAGCTACGCGCCGCAGTGAGACCAGCGGCCCGAAACGTTGACCCGCCATGGCGAGCCGCCCTTACGTCCAATTGGGAGCGTGGCCACCCAGCGGTACCGGCCCCCTGGATGGCCACGGCGCTTCGCGCCTCGCCATGACCGGGAAGGACTCGACGAGTCGATCTCAAAGACCACTGGTATGAGCCGCATCGAACGCACTGGTTCCCGCCGCATTTAAGGAACATCCTCCTGCCTCGGACCCTTATCTCGGTTCCGCTTTCGCGACCGCGAGACTGGAGGAAAGACATGCGTTCCATCCGCCTGCCCCTGGCCGCCGCCGCCGCGCTTCTCCTGGGCGGCCCGGCGCTGGCCCAGAGCAACGACGTGCAGAACCTGCTGGACCAGGCCGGCCGCGCCCTCGGCCAGGCCGGAGAGACGTTGCGGCAGGGCTATCAGGACAGCGCCAAGGCCATCGACCAGGCCATCGCCAACCCGCAGGACCCGACCTACGGCTCGCTGGCGACCCGGCTGATTCGGTCCGAGGTGCTCGATTCGGCCCAGCGCCCGATCGCCGAGATCGCCGATTTCGTGATCGCGCCGAACGGCCAGGTGCTGCTGGCGATCATCCGCATCGGCGGCACGCTGGGCATGGGCGGCCGGCTGGTCGCGGCCGATTACGCCCAGCTCGAGCCGGTGCTGGTGAAGGGCCACCAGGCCTTCATCTACCGCGGCGACCTCGGCGCCCTGCCGGACTACAAGGTCGCCAGCGGCGGCTGAGGGACCGCCCGATCGCCCGGCCGAGCACGACGAAGGACGTGGCAATTTAGCGATTCCATAAACGGAACTCGCCGCTTAGCTTACGCATCATCTTTCCGGACGCCGGCGACCGGTCTGGTTCTGGCGTGGACCATCGGCGCTTCCCGTCCCGGCCCCTGCCGGCGGCGGGGCGCCGACAGAACAGGCAAACCGCGCGGGCACGGAAACGATGATGGACGTCCTGGTGATCCTGCTCCTGGTCCTGGCGGCGCTCGGGTGCCTGTATCTGGGCGCCGCGATCGTGCTGACCGGACGGCTGGCCCGGCGGCCGGCGCCGGCGCCGGCCGCCTTCCCGCCGGTCACCGTGGTCAAGCCGCTGCACGGGGTCGAGCCCGGCCTGTTCGAGAACCTGGCCTCCTTCTGCGCCCAGGACTATCCCGGCCCGGTGCAGATCCTGCTCGGCGTCGCCGACCCGCGCGACCCCGCGGTCGCGGTGGTCGAGCAGGTGCGCCGCGCCTTTCCGCAGGCGGCGCTGGAGCTGGTGGTCGATCCGCGCCGGCACGGATCGAATCGCAAGGTGTCGAACCTGATCAACATCGCGGAGCGGATCCGGCACGAGGTCGTGGTCTTCTCCGACAGCGACGTGCGGGTGCCGGCCGACCATCTGCGCCGCATGGCGGCGGAGCTGCAGGCCCCGGGCGTCGGCTGCGTCACCTGCCTGTACTACGCGGTGCCGACCGGCGGTCTGTGGTCGCGGCTGCTCGGCCTCGGCATGGACACGCATTTCACCCCCAGCGTGATCGTCGGCCTCGGCCTGCGCCTGGCGCATCCCTGCATCGGCACCACCATCGTCCTCGGCCGCGACATGCTGGAGCGGATCGGCGGCCTTCGGGCCTTCGCCGACCTGCTGGCGGAGGACTATGCGATCGGGGCCGCGGTGCGGGCCGCCGGCCGGCGCGTCGCGGTCGCGACCCAGCTGATCGGCCATCTCTGCAGCGAGGCTTCGGCCGCCACGATGTGGTCGCATGAGCTGCGCTGGGCCCGCACCAACAAGAGCATCGAGCCGCTGGGCTATGCCGGATCGGTGATCACCCATCCCTTCCCGCTGGCCCTGATCGCCTGGGCGCTGGGCGGCGGGGCGCTGGGCGGAGGGTTGGCGGCCCCGGCCGTGGCCGGGCTGGCGCTGGCCCTGCGGATCGCCCTGTGCATCCGCTTCGAACGCGCCTACTCTCTGCCGCCGCGGCCATACTGGCTGATTCCGGCGCGCGATCTCCTGTCCTTCGCGGTGTTCGTCGTGAGCTACCTCGGCTCCGGCGTGAACTGGCGGGGGCACCTGTATCAACTCGTACCAGACGGCACCTTGGTGACGGATCGGAGGCCTCCCTCCCCATGACGATGAAGACGTTGTTCCTGCAGGCGCCGTCCTTCGACGGCTTCGACGGCGGCGCCGGGTCGCGCTACCAGGCCCGGCGCGAGATCAAGTCCTTCTGGTACCCGACCTGGCTGGCCCAGCCGGCGGCGCTGGTCGAGGGCTCGAAGCTGATCGACGGCCCGCCGTCGCGCATCAGCCCCGCCGCGGTGGCCGCGCAGGCCAGGGACTACGACCTCGCCGTCCTGCACACCTCCACCCCCTCCTTCGCCTCCGACGTCAAGATGATCGAGGCGATGAAGGCGGTGAACCCGAACCTGAAGGCCGGCCTGGTCGGCGCCAAGGTGGCGGTCGACCCGAACGGCAGCATGGCCGCGTCGCCCGTGATCGACTTCGTCGGCCGCAACGAGTTCGACTTCACCATCAAGGAGGTGGCCGACGGCCGCGACTTCTCCAAGATCGACGGCCTGTCGTACCGCAACGCCGAGGGTGTGGTGGTCCACAACCCCGAGCGCGCGGTGCTGGAGAACATGGATTCGCTGCCCTTCGTCAGCCCGGTCTATCACCGCGACCTGGTGATCGAGGACTACTTCATCGGCTATCTGAAGCACCCCTATCTCTCGATCTACACCGGCCGCGGCTGCAAATCGCGCTGCACCTTCTGCCTGTGGCCGCAGACCGTGGGCGGCCACCGCTACCGCACCCGCAGCGTCGGCCATGTGATCGACGAGATCCGCTGGGCCAAGCAGACGATGCCGCAGATCCGCGAGTTCTTCTTCGACGACGACACCTTCACCGACGACGCGCCGCGGGCCGAGGCGATCGCCAGGGAGCTCGGCAAGCTCGGCGTCACCTGGTCGTGCAACGCCAAGGCGAACGTGCCGCGCGAGACCCTGAAGGTGATGCGCGACAACGGCCTGCGCCTGCTGCTGGTCGGCTACGAATCCGGCAACCAGCAGATCCTGTTCAACATCAAGAAGGGCATGCGGATCGAGGTCGCCAGGAAGTTCACCAAGGACTGCCACGAGCTGGGCATCCAGATCCACGGCACCTTCATCCTGGGCCTGCCGGGCGAGACCAAGGAGACGATCCAGGAGACCATCCGCTTCGCCACCGAGATCAACCCCCACACCATCCAGGTGTCGCTGGCGGCGCCCTATCCGGGCACCTTCCTCTACAACCAGGCGGTGGAAAACGGCTGGCTCGACGCCGCCAATGCCGAGCTGGTGGACGAGAAGGGCGTGCAGATCGCGCCGCTGCACTACCCGCATCTGAGCCATGACGAGATCTTCCACTCGGTGGAGGATTTCTACCGGCGCTTCTACTTCCGGGCGCCGAAGATCGCCTCGATCGTCGGCGAGATGGTGCGCAGCCCGGAGATGATGAAGCGCCGCCTGCGCGAGGGCGTGGAGTTCTTCCGCTTCCTGAGGGAGCGGAAGGCGGCCTGACCCTTCCGGCCGGCCGGGATCGGGCCCCTGGGGCGAGCCGTCATGGCGAGCCCTGGGGGAGCGTGACGATCTCGACCGGCGCGGGTCATTCGTGAATTCGTGGCCCACAGGCAACCACCTCGGCGGTGACCGCGGCCGGCCCCCTGAAGGCCATCACTCGAATGCCCAGCGGAGTGTCCTTGCGATGCCGATGGTACCGGCGCGAGCCAGCGCGCGGCCGATGATCGGGATCTCCAGCCCGTGCATCTGGCGCGCCCAGGCGGGCAACAGGTCGATGGCCGCCTGCATGGCAAGCGCCTGCACGGGCTCTGCCAGTATGCTCGGCGCGGGTTGCGTCAGAACGATGCGGGCGACGTCCCGGGTTCGCTCGTCAGACCGGAGCTGCGGTCGCATGGCGCCGAACAGCTGCCGCGCCCCGGACCGGCTGCGCGGGATCGGGTCGGCGCCGAGCGCCTCCGCGATCTGGCTCATCTCGGCGAAGTAGCGGTCCTGGTCGGCGGCCGACATGCCCGGCTCGGCGTAACGGATCCAGGCGTCCAGGAAGCAGGTCGTCTCCGTGAGGTGAACCCAGGCCAGCAGCGCAGGAGCATTGGCCGCATACGGGCTGCCGTCGGGCAACACCCCCCGGACCCGATTGTGGACGGCGCGGACGCGTGCGATCGCAGCCTCGGCCTCCGCCCGCCCGCCATAGGTGGTCAGCGCGATGAAACGCGCCGTGCGTCGGAGCCGCCCCCGCATATCGGTCCGAAAGTTCGAATGGTCCCAGACCCCCGCCAGAACGGCCGGGTGAAGCATCTGCAGCAGCAGGGCTGCGACGCCTCCGACCATCATCGAGGTGACGTCGCCGTGGACCCGCCATGCGACCGCGCGCGGGCCGAACAACCCGTCCGTCCGCCGTACGACAGGACGCTCGCCGCGCCGCCGATCGTTGAACATTGCGACGACCTGGGCAGCGATCGTGTCTTTGATCGGCCGCGCGAGCGCGTCCGGAAGAAGGGAGCGGACCGGGCCAACTCGAGGATGTGGCATCCGGAGCAACCGCCGACGAACTATGACGACGAGAAGCAGTCTGACAGCTCTATTATGATCATCTTCGCCGGCTTTCCAAGCTGGCGGACTATGCTGACGATCTCAGCAGCACCGCGGGCCGCTCCCACGGCCGCTTCGGGTCGAACCCAGCCTCCGATCGAAGCTCACGGCTGGGGCGCGCCGACAGCTCCGTCGGCGGGCGGAGCCGTCGCCTGCGGTTGCGTGGGCAGAGGCCGGGACGGCTTGGCGCGCGCCAGCAGCCTCGCATAGACCGGGCCCGCATAGACCGGATCGGCCTCGGCGGTGGCGGCCGGCGGTGCGGCCGGCGTCGCGGCGGCCGCCGGCGGGCCCGGCTGCGGGGGCGTGCCGGCCGGCGGTCCGCCCGATGGCGCGGCCGGCGCCGGCTGGGCCGCCAGCGGCGAGGCGCCGGCCGGCGCGGCGGGCGCAGGAGCCGCCGTGATCGCGGCCTCGGCCGTCAAGGCCGCGGGGGGCGCGGCCGAGCCGCTGCTGATCGTGTCGACGACGCCGGACACCGAGGCGATCAGGTGGCCCAGATCGCGAACCGTCGAGGTCTGCTCGGGCACCGTTGCCGCCTGGCGGCTGGTCGACGCGCGCGTCCGGGCGAGAGCCAGATTCATCTGGCCCTGCGCCTCGTCCAGGGCGGCGTACTGCTCCGGATGGGCGCGGCGCCCGCCGCGTTCGTCGAGAGCCTGCTTGGCCTGCACGATCTGCTGCTTCAGCCGCGTCAGGCGCGACCGGGTGGTGACGACCGCGAGGTCCAGCGTCGACCGGGTCGCCTGGGCCTTGCGGACGAGAAGGTCGGCCGAAGCGGATAGCCCGGCGGCGTCCGCAGCGTCGGGGCCGGAGCCCGCCGGCTGCCGTATACTCTCCTCCAGCTGCTCGTCCGGCGCCTTGGTGTAGTCGGGGAAGGGCTTCTGCTGGGGGCCCCCGGCGCAGCCTGCGGCGATCGACGCCAGCAGCATCGCGGAGCCTATGGTCTTGGCAGGCATGGCATTCATTCCTCACCAGGTCGGAGGAAACTCGCTGACCACCAGCACCGCCGGAACCGGGCGGTTCGCGGCGTCGACCGCCGCGACCCAGACGGCATAGGTGCCGTTCGCGGGCCTCTCGAAGGTGATCGCGGGATTGGTGCCGCCGTCATCCGTATCGTCGGCGCAGATCCACGTCCCGGTCGGCGTGCGGACGACGAGGGCGACATCCGAGCCCGCCGCCGCATAGATGCTCAAGGGGCGGCGGCCGTTCGCGAACTCGATCTTGGCGTCGGCCTGAGCGGCGGTGATGTTGCCGATGCAGTCCGTGCCGAGCGCGGCGGCGGAATACGGGCCGCCGGCGACAACGCCGATCGGGTACGGATCGACGGGGAAACCGCCGACCAGGGAGACCGTCCCATAGGCCGGCCGCGCCCCGGAATCGGGCATGGCGGACGAGGCGGCGGTCGCCGCCGTCTGCTGCGCGGCGGCCTGCACCGACAGCGCCGCCGACACCGCGGCGACCGCAAAGCTTGTCCTGCCGTGATGCACCTGCTCCTCCCTGCGGCTCGTCGGGATCCACACCCCGAAGTCGCGACACCGAATGAAGCGGCTGCTGCCTTCGACCCGCACGATGACACGGCAGGCCCGGCCACCGGTGTCACCGAGGTCACAGGTATCGATTCACAGGGCCATTCGCCCGGGCGTCGTGGAGCGCGAAGCGGTGCCGGCCGTCAGCCGGGAGGGGCACCTGCTTTCCGGGATCTGCTTCTGCCGGGAGCGCCGTCATTGCCGGCCCCGGAGCACGGGTGTCCGCTTAAGGATGAACAACAACCGGCGGACGAAATTTAGAGCTCAAGCCTCAATCTATAGCTGTCATGCCCGGGCCCGACCCGGGCATCCAGGAATGTCGATGCCGCTCTGGGTGGCCCCTGGATCGCCGGGTCAAGCCCGGCGATGACAATAAAATCAGGTCCTATTCCTCTTCCTCTCTACCCCTTCATCGCCGCCCTTCGGGCCTCGATCGCGTCCCACAGGGTGGCCTCGATCTTCACCCCGTCCAGCCGGTTGATCTCGTGGATGCCGGTCGGCGAGGTGACGTTGATCTCGGTCAGGTAGTCGCCGATCACGTCGATGCCGACGAAGATCTGGCCGGTGGCCCGCAGGTCCGGGCCGATGCGGGCGCAGATCTCGCGCTCGCGCTCGGTCAGCGTGGTCTTCTGCGCCCGGCCGCCGACATGGAGGTTGGCCCGCGCCTCGCCCTCCGCCGGCATGCGGCTGACGGCGCCGACCGGCTCGCCCTCGACCAGGATGATGCGCTTGTCGCCCTGCCGGATCTCCGGCAGGTAGCGCTGGATCATGATCGGCTCGCGGTACATCCGCTCATAGACCTCGAGCAGCGCGACCAGGTTCTCGTCGTCCGGCCGGATCCGGAACACCCCGGCCCCGCCATTGCCGAACAGCGGCTTGACGATGATGTCGCCGTGCTCGCGCCGGAAGGCGCGGATCTCCTCGCGGTCGGCGGTGATCAGGGTCGGCGGCATCAGCTCCGGATAATGCGTGACCAGCAGCTTCTCCGGCGCGTTGCGCACCTCCTTCGGGTCGTTCACCACCAGGACGCGGTCGGCGACGTGCTCGAGCAGATGGGTGGCCGTGATGTAGGCCATGTCGAAGGGCGGGTCCTGGCGCATCAGGATGACGTCGACGGTGCCGAGGTCGAGCACCTCCCACTCGCCGAAGGCGTGGTGGTTGCCGCGCACCGCCTGCACCGTCAGCGGCCGGGCCCGAGCGGTCAGCCTGCCGTCGCGCAGCGTCAGGGCCCGCGGCAGGTAGTGCCACAGGCGGTGGCCGCGCGCCTGCGCCTCCAGCGCCATGGCGAAGGTCGAATCCCCGCCGATGTCGATCGTCTCGATCGGATCCATCTGGATGGCGACGGCAAGGCTCATGCTGGTCTCAATCAGTTCAGGCTGCTGCGGAAGGACTGGAGCAGGATGGCGGCCTCGTGCCGCTGGATCTCCGGCTCGCCCGGGGCGGAGACGTAGCGGTCGAGGGCGTCGATCGCGGCCCGCATGTTGCCCAGCCGGGCGTAGAGGATGCCGGCCTCGCGCAGCAGCGGCGCGTGCTGCGGCGCGAAGCGGCGCATCGCCTCGATCACGCCGAGCGCCTTGGCGAAGTCGCCGGCCCGGATGTGGCGGACCTTCAGGTTGTTCTGCAGCCGCAGCAATATGTCGCGGTCGGTCACCGGCTCGTAATGCTCCGGCGACAGCTCGGCCCCGGCGTCGAGCACGGCCTTCAGGAGGTCGCGCAGCTCGCCCGGGCCGCGGCTCATGCCGGCATGGAACGGGTCGAGGATGGTGCGGGCACCGCCGGCGTCGAGCCGGACCAGGAAATGGCTCGGGAAGTTCAGCCCGACCATGGTCCAGCCCTGGGCCCGGGCAACGTGCAGGTAGAGGATGCCGAGCGTCACCGGCAGGCCCTTCCGCCGGTCGATCACCCGCATCAGATTGGCGTTCTGCAGGTCGTCATAGCTGTCGACGTCGCCGGCATAGCCCCAACGCCGCGCCAGCACCGCGGTCATCGCCTCGGCCGGCGCCAGCGTCTCCGCCTCGCGCGCCACATCGGCCACCAGCTGGTCGAGATGGCGGCGGTACCAGTCGAATCCGACGCCGCGCGGCCGGTCGAGCGCGGCCAGCGCCAGCGCCGCCTCGGCGAGATCGATGGCGTCGTCCGGCTGAGAGCCGGCGCGGTCGAGTATCGACTGGATCGTCGGGTCCATGGGTCCTGACTTAGCCCGATCCCGCCCGGGATTCCACTACCGATCGACCTGCCAGGCGTCGGCGATGTGCACCGGCCAGCGCCAGGGCCGCACCACCACCAGGTCGAAGCGCAGCGCATAGCTTTGCGCATAGCGCGGCTGCTGTGCCAGGAATAAATTCGCAGCCCTTTGCAGGCGCTCGCGCTGGCGCGGCTGCAGCGCCAGCAGCCCGGCCGCCAGGTCGGGCCGCGCCTTGACCTCGACGAAGGCGACGGTGCGGCCGCGCAACGCCACGATGTCGATCTCGCCGAGCGGCGTCTTCAGCCGCCGCGCCAGGATGCGCCAGCCCTTGGCCCGCAGGAGCCACGCCGCCGCCCGCTCGGCCCTGAGGCCGAAGGCCTCGGCCCGGCGCCGGGAATCGTCCTTGAAGCCCCTATTTCTCATCGGCGGCGAGGTCGAGCGCCAGACGGTAGACCTCGCGCTTCGGCTCCCCGGTCGCCGCCGCCACGGCCTCGACCGCGTCGCGCAGGCTCATGCTGGCCAGCGCCTTCCGCAGTTGCCCCGCCAGGTCCTCCTCGCTCGGCCGCGCCGCTTCGCCGGGCGGGCCGATGACGATGACGATCTCGCCCTTGGGCGGCCCGGCCTCGGCGTAATGCGCCGCGAGATCCGGCAGCGGGCCGCGCCGCACCTCCTCAAACAGCTTGGTCAGCTCGCGCGTCACCGCCGCCTCGCGGTCGCCCAGCACCGCCGCAAGGTCGGCCAGGCATTCCGGCAGCCGGTGCGGCGCCTCGAACAGGATCAGGGTGGCGGCGACCGGCGCCAGCTCGAGCAGGAAGCTGCGCCGGGCCGAGGATTTCGGCGGCGGGAACCCGGCGAACAGGAACCGGTCCGACGGCAGGCCGGACAGCAGCAGCGCGGTCAGCGGCGCCGAGGCGCCGGGCAGGCAGGTGACGGCCAGCCCCTGGTCCCGCGCCGCCCGGGCCAGCTTGTAGCCGGGGTCGGAGATCAGCGGCATGCCGGCGTCGGAGACGAGGGCGATCGCCTGGCCCTCGGCGATCCGGCGCAGGATCTGCGGCCGCATCTCCGCGGCGTTGTGCTCGTGATAGGGAATCAGCTTCGTGCCGATGCCGTGGAGCGACATCAGCTTGCGGGTGGTCCGCGTGTCCTCGCAGGCGATGGCGTCGGCGCCGCGGAGCAAATCGAGCGCACGAAGCGTTATGTCCCCGGCATTGCCGATCGGGACCGCCGTCAGATACAGGCCCGGCGCCGGTTTGCTCGGCTCCGGTTTACTCGGCGGTGTTGCGCCGGTAGGGTCGGCGGCGGAAGGCCGCCGCTGCCCGGCGCCTGAGGATTGTCGAGAGTGAGGGGGCGTCCGTGACAAGACTTGCGACAGTCAGTGAGGGGCCGTTCGGCCGGGGTGGCGCGGGACTGCGGCGCCTGATCAAGCTGGCGGGGGCCGCCGCGATGGTCGCGGCGCTCGCCGCCTGCGCCCAGTTCCAGACCGTACCGAGGCCGACCCCGATCACGCAAGCGCCGACGGCGGCCGCACCGACCCGGCCCGACGACGGGGTGCTGCGGGTCGGGCTGCTGCTGCCGCTGTCCGGCGGCAGCGCCAGCCTGGGCGAGGCGATGCAGCGCGCCGCCCAGATGGCGGTGTTCGACACCGGCACCCAGGTCGAGCTGCTGCCGCGCGACACCGGCGACAGCCCGAACCAGGCCGGCCAGGCGGCGCAGTCGGTGATCGCCCAGGGCGCCGACATCATCCTGGGGCCGCTGTTCAGCAAGTCGGTCGCGCCCGTGTCGCAGCAGGCCCGCGCGGCCGGCATCAATGTCGTCGCCTTCAGCACCGACACCGCCCAGGCCGGCGGCAACGTGTTCCTGCTGAGCTTCCTGCCGCAGCAGGCGATCGACCGGATCGTCGGCTACGGCGCCAGCCAGGGGATGCGCCGCTTCGCCCTGCTGGCGCCGCGATCGGCCTATGGCCAGCTGGTCAGCCGGGCGCTGAGCGAGGCCGCCGTCAAGTACAATGTCGAGGCGCCGGTGGTCGAGCTGTACGACAGCAAGCTGTCCGACCCGACGCCGCTGCAGCAGCGGCTGCAGGCGACGCCGGTGGACGCGGTGATCGTGGCCGATGTCGGCAACCGGCTGAGCGTGGTGGCGCCGATGCTGGGCTATTCCGGCGTCACCGCCAAGCTGATGGGCACCGGCCAATGGGACGACCCGCAGGTCAACCGCCAGCCCTATCTGGCGGGCGCCTGGTACGCCGCGCCCGACCCGTCGCGCCGCGCCGATTTCGAGAGCCGCTACGCCCAGCAGTTCGGCGGCCCGCCGCCGCGGCTGGCGACGCTGGCCTATGACGCGGTGGCGCTGACCGCGGCGCTGGCCAGCCAGCCGGCCTCCGGCGGCAACCCGTTCAACACGGTGGCGCTGCAGGACCCGAACGGCTTCGTCGGCATCGACGGCATCTTCCGCTTCGGCCCGAACGGGCTGGTGCAGCGCGGCCTGGCGGTGCTGCAGGCGGAGCCGACCGGACCGACGGTGGTCGAGGCCGCGCCCGACAGCTTCTCCGGCGCGGCCTTCTAAATTCATTGAACTTTTTGCGGGATTCTGCGGCGTCGCGTTTTAAGATAAGTATGATCATTCGATAGGATCGTGACGCCGGAGATGCCGATGCCGATCGTTCAGCCGAACCGGCCGAACGAGCAGACGGGCGGGGGTGAGCAGCCCCCGCCCGCCCCCGTCGAGATCGAGCTGAAGCTCCGCGCGGCGCCCGAGGATCTCGAACGCCTGCGCCGGGCCGAGCTGCTGACGCGGATCGCGGCCGGCCCCGGCACCGCCCGGTCCCTGACCTCCTTCTACTACGACACGCCGGACTGCGCGCTGCAGCGCCGCGGCGTGACCCTGCGGGTGCGCCGAATCGGCCAGCGCTTCGTCCAGACCCTGAAGACCGAGCGCCGCGGCGACGGCTTGGCCCGCGGCGAGTGGGAGGTGGCGCTGCCGGCGATGGTGCCGGCGCCCGACGCCTTCGACGACCCCGAGGCGAAGGCCCTGTTGGACGGCGTCCCGGTCGATGCGCTGACCCACCTCTTCACCTCCCGCATCCAGCGCGAGACCCGGATCCTGTCGCTGCCGGACGCGGTGGTGGAATGCGCCTTCGACACCGGCACGATCGAGACCCGCGACGCCAGCGACCCGGTGGCGGAGATCGAGCTGGAGCTGAAGGAGGGCCGCACCGCCGCCCTGTACCGTCTGGCGCTGACCTTCCTCGACGAGGTGCCGCTGCGGGTCAGCGAGGTGACCAAGGCGGAGCGCGGCTACCGCCTGGTGGCGCGCCGCCCGCCCGGGGTGATGTACGACCCGAAGACGCCTTTGACCTCGCGCATGACGGTGGATGAGGCGATCGGCACCGTGCTGGCCCGGTGCCTGAGGCACTGGACCGCCAACGAGGCGGCGGCGGAGGATGGCGGCGACCCCGGCGGCGTGCACCAGATGCGGGTGGCGTTGCGCCGGCTGCGTTCGGCCCTGGCCCTGTTCCGGAAGACCGTGCCCTCGCCGACGCTGGACTGGCTGCGCGACGAGGCGAAGTGGCTGGCCGGCGCGCTGGGGCCGGCGCGCGACTGGGACGTCTTCCTCAACGCCACGGTCGAGCCGCTGGACACGATGCGGCCCGACGATCCGGGCATCGCCGTGCTGCGGGCCGCGGCGATGCGCCAGCGCGAGGCCGGATACGCCGCGGTGCGCCAGGCCCTGGCCGACCCGCGCTGCGCCCGGCTGCACCTGACGCTCGGCGAATGGCTGGAGCGGCGGGGCTGGCGTGACCACGCCTCGACCGCGACGCTGACGGCCCTGGTCGAGCCGATCGACGGCCTGGCCGGGCGGCTGATCGCCCGGGCGCACCGCAAGGTGGTGACCCGCGGCCGCCATCTCGCCCGGCTCGACCCGCCGCACCGGCACGAGGTGCGGATCGCGCTGAAGCGGCTGCGCTACGCCATGGACTTCTTCCGCCCGCTGTATCCGGAGAAGCGGGCCAAGCCCTTCGCGACGCAGCTGTCGCGCCTGCAGGACGCCTTCGGCCATCTCAACGACGTGGCCACGGCCGAGACGCTGCTGCAGCGCCTGACCGGCGAATCCGCCGATCCCGCGCTGCACCGGGCGGCCGGCATGGTCCTGGGCTGGCACGCCCGCGGCGCCGAATCGAGCGAACCGGAGCTGCTGGCGCAATGGGACGCCTTCCGCGCCGTCAGGCCGTTCTGGACGCGGGAGTGAAGCCGCGGCCGCCCGCCCGTCTCTCTGCGAGGAGGCGAAGCCGACGAAGCAATCCAGGGGCCACGCCAAACAGCCCTGGATTGCGTCGCTGCGCTCGCAATGACGATGTAGGGTATCGCAGAGGGGCCTGACCAATGGGGGATATCGGCATGATCTCCGTGCTCGTCGCGAACACCAAGGGCGGCTGCGGCAAGACCACGATCGCGACGACGCTGGCCTCGGCCTTCGCCGGGCAGGGCCGCTTCACCGTGCTGGCCGATGTCGACCGCCAGCATTCCAGCCTGGACTGGGCGAAGCGGCGCCCCGACGCCGCCCCGGCCCTGGCCGGGCTGGACTGGGCGAAGTCGGAATTCGCGGTGCCGAAGGACGCCGAGCGCGTGGTGATCGACGCGCCGGCGGCGCTGAAGATGAAGGACGTCGAGGCGCTGGTGAAGATGGCGGACGTGATCATCCTGCCGGTGCTGCCCTCGGCCTTCGACGAGGCGGCGACGCGCCGCTTCCTGAACCGGCTGGAGGAGCTGAAGCCGATCCGCAAGAGCCGCGCCGCGGTGGCGATCGTCGGCAACCGGATGCGGGTGCGGACCCGGGCGGCCGCCCAGCTGGACGCCTTCCTGGGCGGGCTGGGACACAGCGTGGTGTCGCGGATCCGCGACAGCGCCGCCTATACCGAGGCGGCGGCGGAAGGGCTCAGCGTGTTCGACCTGCGCGGCCGCCGCGCCGAGGATCTGCGGGAGGACTGGGCGCCGCTGCTGCGGCATATCGAGGCGGCCGGCGCCGCCTGAGACTCTGGCCCGAAACCCGCCCCGGCGGGCTTCGAACCAGACTCTAACGTCGTTGCAATGCGAAATGTCGGATCAATGCCGTGCCGTATGGTCGCGCAGCACGTCGGCGATGAAGGTGTTGGCCAGGTCTGACGACGCTTCCGGATGCCGCTTGCGAAACGCCTCGAGCGCGGCGTCGCAGGCCGTCCACTCGTCGGCGCCGGCGGCGCGACGCGCCTCATAGGCGCTGATGACGAGATCGCTGGTGGAAGGAGTCGCCTGGCTCACTGAACCTCTCCCTTGCACAATATCGATGCCTGACTCGGCTAACAAATCGGCGGGTGAAGCTTTTAACATTGCACTGCACAATAAGTTCCCTGTCCAGTCGAATCTTCGATCGGAACGCGGCAAAACCCAATATCGGAATCGTGGCAATTTTGAATAAAGAGCCGTAATCCGGCGGGATGAGACAACATCCGAAATGATGAAGCCGAGATCAGGACAAGATCATGTCCGGCATTTGGCCGACATGTGGGCTCAGGGCTTCAGCCGCCAGCCGCGGGCGATCAGCAGGGCGGAGCACGCCCACAGCACCGCGCCGGCGGCGGCCAGGATCGCCAGGCTGCGGCCGACCGGCTCCGCCCCGGCGCCGCCGAAGGCGATGCGGGCGGCGTCGATCGCGTAGTAGACGGGGTTCAGCGCCACCACGGCCGCCAGCGGACCGGGCAGCAGGTCGACCGGGGCGAAGACGCCGGAAAGGAAGGTGACCGGGATCAGGAGGAAGCCGAAGAAGGCGGCGGCCTGGTCCCATTTCTGCGCCCACAGCCCGACCAGTGTGCCGGCGGCGGCCAGCAGGAAGGCGCCGAGCAGCAGCACCAGGGCCAGCAGCAGCGGGTCGGCGACGGCGGTGCCGGCGGCCAGCAGCAGCGCCGCGAGGCAGGGCAGGCCGGTGACGAGGCCGGAGGCGGTGCCGGCGAGGGCGTAGCCGGCCGCCACCTCCCAGGCCGAGAGCGGCGGCATCAGGATGTCGCCGATCAGCCGTTCGACCTTGAGGAAGGTCAGGCTGTAGACCGTGGCCTCGGCCGCGCGCTGGATCACGACATAGACCACGAGGCCGGGCGCCAGGAACGGCAGCAGGCCGCCGGGCCCGGCCCAGGCCGCCGTCCCGGACGCGTCCCCGGTCGCCTCGCCCGAGGCGATGGCGAAGACCGCGACATAGAGCAGGATGGAGAAGGTCGGGGCGACGATCGTCTCGAGCCAGTCCTTGAGGTAGGCCCGGAACTCGCGCCGGAACAGCGTGGCGAGGCCCAGCCAGTGCACCGCGCCGTAGCGCCGGACCGGGCGCGCCGCCCCTGCCGGAAGCCGCACGGCCTCAGGCCTTCAGCTTGTAGCCGGTGGCGAGCATGCGCAGCAGCAGCGCCAGCAGCGCCGCGTTGGCGCCGAGCAGGACCAGGATGCCGACGGCCAGCGTGCCGTCGCTGACGCCGATGAAGCCGTAGCGGAACCCGTCGATCATGTAGAAGAACGGGTTGAGATGGACGACGAAGTGCCAGGCCGGCGGCAGCCGGTCGAGCGAGTAGAAGGTGCCGGACAGGAAGGCCAGCGGCGTCACCACGAAATTGGTCACGGCGGCGATGTGGTCGAACTTCTCCGACCAGATGCCGCCGATGGCGCCGAGCAGCGCCAGCATCATCGACGCGGCGATGCCGTGGAACAGGACGAAGCCCGGGTGGATCGGGTCGACCGGCACGAAGATCCGGATCGCGGCCCAGGTCACCGTGCCGACCAGCAGGCCGCGGACGATGCCGCCGGCGATGTAGCCCACCGCCAGCTCGGCCGGCGCCAGGGGCGGCATCAGCACGTCGACGATGTTGCCCTGGATCTTGGCGATCATCAGCGAGGAGGAGGTGTTGGCGAAGGCGTTCTGCGCCATCGCCATCATGATCAGCCCCGGGGCCAGGAACTGCAGGAACGGCACCCCCGCGGCCTCGCGCGACGCACCGCCGAGGGCGAGCGCGAAGATGGCGTAGAACAGCAGGGTGGTGACCACCGGCGCGGCGATGGTCTGGGTCGCGACCTTGAGGAAGCGGTGCACCTCCTTGGCGGTCAGGGTCCACAGGCCGATCCAGTTGATGCGGCCGATCAGGCGGGGCTGGGGCATGGGCGTTCGTGTGGCGGCGGGCGCGCGACCATAGCCCGGCCGGGCACGGCCGGCAAATGGCCGAGGTGCCGGCAGCCCCTACTCCGCCGCCATCGCCCCGGCGCCGGCCTCGGCCGGCATCAGCCAGCCATCCTCGACCCGGAGGCGCAGCGCCGCCCCCTCCTCCGGCGGCGGGCCGCGATGGGCGACGCGCAGCACCCGGGCGGGGTCGGCCTCCGGCCGGCAGTGCAGGATGGTGACCGCGCCTTCGAAGACGGCGCGCTCCAGCCGCGCCGGGATGCCGTCCGCCGGATCGACCGCCAGCCCCTCGGCCCGCAGGCAGGCGGATTGCGACGGCGTGCGCGGGCCGGGGCCGCTGCGCAGCCGCACCGCATGGCCCCAGAGCTCGGCGGCGCAGAGGCCCGGCCCCGCGCCGCCGCGCCAGGTCACCGGCACCACCATGCCGCGGCCGACGAAATCCGCGACCATGGCGGTCGCCGGCTCGGCGTAGAGGCGCCGCGGCGGCGCCACCTGCTGCAGCCGGCCGCGGTCCATCACCGCGATGCGGTCGGCCAGGGCCATGGCCTCGGCCTGGTCGTGGGTGACATAGACCACGGTGGCGCCGAGCTGCCGGTGCAGCCGGCGGAACTCCGCCTGCAGCGCGTCGCGCAGATGCACGTCGAGATTGGCCAGCGGCTCGTCCATCAGCACCAGCGACGGCGCCATGGCCAGGCAGCGGGCCAGGGCGACGCGCTGGCGCTGGCCGCCCGACAGCGCGTCGGGCCGGGCCTCGGCGCGGTCGGACAGGCCGACCGCGGCCAGCGCCTGCTCCGCACGCCGGTTCCGCTCCGCCGCCGGCAGCCGGCGGATGCGCAGCGCGTAATCGACATTCTCGCGCACGGTCATGTGCGGCCACAGGGCGTAGGACTGGAACACCATGCCGATGCCGCGCTCCTCCGCCGGCACCATCGCCCCCGCGCCGGCCACCGCGCGGCCGCCGATCCGGATCGTGCCGGCATCGGGCGCGTCGAAGCCGGCGAGCAGGCGCAGCAGCGTGGTCTTGCCGCAGCCGGAGGGGCCGAGCAGGGCCAGGAACTCGCCCTGCGCCACCTGCAGCTCGACGCCGTCGACCGCGGTGCGATGGCCGAAGCGCCGGACGACTCCTTCGATCTCTACGGCAGCCATGGCAGCGATCCCCTGGGCAGGCGGCGGGCGAAGAGCGTGGCGATTCCGGCGAGGCCGAGCGTGACCAGCACGGTGAGGACGGCGACGGCCGAGGCGGCGGTGGCGGCGCCTTCCGCCTGCAGCGAGAACACCATCACCCCGACCGTCTCGCTGCCCCGCGACCACAGCAGGGCCGAGACCGTCAGCTCGTTGAAGGCGGTCAGGAACACCAGGATGGCCCCGGTCGCGACCGCGGGCGCGACGGCGGGCAGCAGGATGCCGAAGAGGCGCCGCGGCCCGCGGGCGCCGGCCAGGCGCGCCGCCTCCTCCGGCGCCGGGTCGGCCTGGGCGACCGCCGCCGCCACCGGCCGCAGCGCCAGGGCCAGGAACCGGCCGAGATAGGCGGCGAGGATGATCCACAGCGTGCCATAGAGGCTGATGCCGAGCAGCGGCAGCGGCCGCAGCAGCAGCAGGATGGCGGCGATCGCGGTCAGCACGCCGGGCAGCGCATAGGGCAGGTCGGCGACGGTGTCGAGCCAGCGCATGGCCCGGGAACGCCGCGCCTCGGCGTAATAGGCGAGGACCAGCCCGACCGCCGCCGTGGCCACCGCCGCGGCCCCGGCCAGCACGGCGCTGTTGAGGAAGGCGCGGCGGGTCGGGTCGTGTTCGAACAGGATGTAGGCGAACTGGTCGAGGCTGGCGGTGTCGAGGCTGAGCTCCACCCCCAGCGCCGGCACCAGGGCCGAGGCCAGCAGGGCCAGAAGCGGCGCGACGGACAGCACGCCGACGACCAGCCACAGCGCCATCTCCACCCAGGGCCGGGCGCGGCCGAGCGGCAGGACCGGCCCGGTCGGCCCGGTGCGGACCAGCACCGGCGCCCGCGCCGCGGCCCAGCGCTGCAGCCCGAGGCCGAGCGCCGCCAGCAGCGCCAGCACCAGGGCCAGCGCCGCCACCTCGCCCAGCACCGAAGGGCCGAAGCCGCTGAGCCGCTGGTAGATCAGCGTGGTCAGCACGCTGTAGCGGCCGGGGATGCCGAGGAGGGCAGGCACGCCGAAATTGCCGATCGCCGAGACGAAGGCCAGCGCCGCGCCGGCCAGCAGGGCCGGGCGCAGCAGCGGCAGCAGGATGCCGAGCAGGATGCGCGGCCCCTTCGCGCCGGCGGCGCGCGCGGCCTCGACCAGGTCGCAGGGCAGGCTTCGAATGGCGGCGGTGACGGCGAGGAAGACCAGCGCCGCATGCTCCAGCCCCATGATCCAGACCACCCCGCCGCCGGAATAGAGCGGGTGGTTCGGCCAGGGGCCGGTGACGGCGTCGAGCAGGGCGCGGGCCGGCGTGCCGGCGTCGAGCAGCCGGATCCAGGCCAGCGCCGCGATCTGCGGCGGGATCAGCATCGGCAGCAGGCACAGCAGCGCCAGCACGCCCCGGCGCCGGATGTCGGTCAGCCCGATGGCGAGCGCGAGGCCGCCGCCGACCACGACCGAGACCAGGGTGGAGCCGAGGCCGGCGACGACGGTGTTCTGCAGCGCCCGCAGCGTCGCCCGGCCGCCGAGCATGGAAAGCGCCGCCTCCGGCTGCGCCAGCCCTTCGGCGAACAGCCGAAGCAGCGGCAGGGCGCAGAACAGCAGCACATAGGCCCCGGCCGCCCCAGCCAGCGCCGGGTCGCCCCAGCGGCGCGGGCGGAGGGCGGGGGCTGACGCAAGAGAACGACTCACGGGACTGATGGAACTGTGCTCGACGATCTCGGAGCCTCCGCGTTTAGCCCCTTACTCCACCCATGTCTCCCGTCCTGTCATGCCCGGGCTTGACCCGGGCATCCAGAAGGTCTCGACATCCTCTGGATTGCCGGGTCAAGCCCGGCAATGACAGTAAGGGGAAGCCCAAGCGCTGCCTCACCCCCCGAAGGCGTCGCTGAACTTGCGCTTGTTCTCGTCGACGCCCTTGGCCAAGGCCTCGGCCGAAACCGGCATCAGCTTCAGGTCGGCGGCCGCCGGGCGGCCGGGCGGCAGCGGGGCGCCGGGCTTGCCGGGGATGTAACCCTGCTTGGCCATGTACGCCTGGCCCTCGTCCGAGAGCAGCCAGTTCACGAAGGTCTTGGCGTCGGCGACGTCGTCGGCGGTCTTCAGGATCGCCACCGGTTCGGTCACCACCGACACGCCGTCCGCCGGATAGACGAAATCGACCGGCGAGCCCTTGGCCTTGGCGTTCAGCGCCATGAAGTCGACGATGATGCCGTAGGCCTTCTGGCCGGTGGCCACCGCTTCCATCACCGTGCCGTTGCCCTGGCCGGCGACGGCGCCGTTCTCCGCCAGCTTGTCGAGATAGTCCCAGCCCAGGCCGGGCTGCGCCGCGACGGTGCCGACATGGATCACCGCGGCGCCGGAATAGAGCGGGCTGGCCATGATCACCTGGTCCTTGGCCGCGGCGGACAAGAGGTCGGCCCAGGACTTCGGCGCCGGCGCGCCGGACTTGGTGTTCCAGGCGATGCCGGTCGGGATCAGCTTGGTGCCGAAATAGGTCTTGTCCGGGTCGGCGAAGCCGTCGGGGAAGCCGGCGATCGGCGCGTCGGCATAGGCCAGCAGCCGGCCGTCATCCTTCAGCTGCTGCATCGCCACCGCATCGGCGATGAACACGACGTCGGGCTGCGGCGACCCGGCCGCGAACTCCGCCTGCAGCTTGTTCAGCACCTCGGTGGTGCCGGAGCGGAAGAACTCGACCTTCACCTCCGGATGCGCCTTGTTGAACTCGGCGACCAGCGCCGTCATCGCCTCGTTCGGGGTCGAGGTGTAGATCATCAGCGATCCCGGCGCGGCGAGCGCCGCGGTGGAGACGGCCGTCAAGGCGGCGGCGAGCAGAAGGCGGGTCAGCATCGGCGTCGATCCCAAGGATTTTAGACAATGGCTAGGGTGCTAGCAGGTTCCGGTTGCAGTTTCGTGACCGGTTCCACCCGCCAGGGCAAGCCCGTGCCGTCGAGGCCTGATACCAGCGGCCCGAAACATTGACCCGTCATGGCGAGGCGCGCAGCGCCGTGGCCATGACGGTTTGGGGCCGAAGAGCGGATCTCAAACCATTGGCATGAGGTCAAATCTCCACGGTCTCGTCGAGGACAATGCGGGCCGGCGCAAAGGCCTTGGCCCAGGCGGAGCGGTGCTTGGCGTCGCCGAAGGCCGGCACCACCACCTCGGCCCCGAGCGCCTTGGCCAGCGCGGCGTTCTGCGACAGGCGCGGATGCACCGGCCAGCGCAGGGAGATCGCGCGCCCCGCCTCCACCGCCCGGCGCGCCGGGGTGCCGGCGGCGAGGTAGCCGGTGGCGACCACCGGCCCGTCCTCGCTGCCCCAGCCTTCCAGCAGCGGCTTGGCGGCGCCGCCGGTGGCGTTCGGCTTGGCGGCGATGATCGGCCGCTCCGGCGGCGGCTCGACGGAGCCGATCGGCTCGATCCGGCTGCGCAGGGAATCCAGCATCGTCGCGGCGCCGGGCCGAAGCCAGCCCGGGTCGGCGATCAGCCGGTCGATCATCGCGCGGTTGGCATCGCACACCGCCGGCTTCCGGCCGTTCGCGGCCGCGGCGGCCATCGCGATCTCCGGCCCCCGCCCGCCGGCCGGGGCCAGCAGCAGCGACCGCTTGGCGGCGAAGACCGGGGCGAAGGCGGCGATGCGGTCCTCATGCGGCGTGTCGTCGTCGCCATAGGAGGCGTCGAGGATCGCGACCCGCGCCGGCGGCGGCTCGGCATCGACGGCGAACACCACCGAGTCGAAGGCCATGTCGCCGGCATAGAACAGCCCGCCGCCGACCGCGAGATGCAGCCACACCCCGCCCGGCGCGTGGCCGGACCGGCCGCAGGTGACGGCGAGCCCGTCCGGCAGCCGGTTGCGGCCGAGGCCGAGAGGCCGGCGGTCGGCCGGCGCCCCCTCGGGCAGCGCCTCCAGCACCGGCGGGGTGGCGTAGACCGGCACCGGGCCGAACCGCTCCGCCGCCTCCGGCAGCGCGTCGACATGGTCGGGATGGGCATGGCTGAGCAGGATGGCGTCGACCGGGCCGAGGCCGGAGAGGTCGGGCCGCATGCCCTCGTCCGGACCGGCGCCGCAGTCGAGCAGCAGCCGCGTCCCGCCCGCCTCCACCAGGAAGCAGGCCGGGCCCTTGCCCCCGACGCCCGAGATCGCCCGCACGCTCGCCGCCATCCGCCCCTCCAGATCGCCGCCTCCTGCCTAGACGGCATCGGCGCGGGACGCCATCCCCGCCTTCACACGGCTGTCTTGACTCCCGAATGAAACGTTTCATAGTGGAGGCATGCCACAGCGGAAGACGACGATCAGGGAGGTCGCGTCACGGGCCGGGGTCTCGCTCGGCACGGCATCCAACGTGTTCAACGGCAAGGCCGGGGTCGCCGCCGAGAGCCGCCAGCGGGTGCTGGAGGCGGCCGAGGCGCTGGGCTACCGCCCGAACAGCCTGGCGGCCGGCCTGCGCCGGCAGCGCACCCGCACCATCGGGCTGGTGGTGCCGGACGTAAACAACATCGTGTTCAACGAGCTGGTCGAGCATCTCGAGAACATCGCCCTGTCGCAGAGCTACGACGTCATCATCGTCACCTCGCGCGAGGACCCGGAGCGCGAGCACGAGCGGGTGCGGGCGCTGCTGTCGCGCCGCGTCGACGGGCTTATCATCATCCCGACCCGCGACTGGTCGGCGACCGAGCGAGAGATGCGGCACCACCGCATCCCGGTGGTGGTGCTGGACCGGGTCGGGGCCGAGGACCGCTTCCCGTCGGTCGCCTCCGACAACGCCGCCGCCACCCGGCTGGGAACCGAGCATCTGCTGGGCCTGGGCCACCGCGACGTCGCCTTCGTCATCAACTCGACCCGGCTGTGGAACAGCGCCGCGCGGGTCGAGGGCTTCCTGTCGGCCATGCGCGCCGCGGGGCTGGAGAAGCATGCCCGGGTGCTGCTGCCGGGCATGACCGAGGAGGAGACCCGGGCCGGCGTTCTGCCGGTGCTGGCCGAACCCGATCGGCCCACCGCGGTGTTCACCGGCAGCAACGTCGCCACGCTGGGCGTGCTGCGGGCGGTGCAGGATGCCGGGCTGTCGATCCCGCAGGACCTGTCGCTGCTGGCCTTCGACGACTTCGCCTGGCTGACCGTGCTGCGCCCCTTCGTCAGCGCCATCCGCCAGCCGACCGAGGCGCTGGCCGGCCATGCCTGGCGCATCCTGACCGCCGCCTTCGAGAAACCGGACCGGCCGGCGGAGCACATCCGCCTGCCGGCGCCGCTGATCGTGCGCGAGACCACGGCCGCGCCGCCCGGAAAGGCCGCGGCGCGGCGGCGGATGAAAGCTTTCAAGGACACGGCGGAGGGGGCGGCCGGGCCGCCCTGAACCGCCGCGCCGGGCGGCCGCAACGAAGCCGCCCGCGACAAGACTGGGAGGAGACGTGTCGAGTTCAGCCGCAGAGACGAGCGCCGCGCCGCCGGTGCTGCAGGCCGCCGGCATCGGCAAGGCCTTCGCCGGCGTCACGGTGCTGCACGGCGTCGGCCTGGACGTGTTCCCGGGCGAGATCCACGCGCTGATGGGCGAGAACGGGGCCGGCAAGTCGACCCTGATGAAGATCCTGGCCGGGATCTACGGCGACTATGACGGCACCATCCTGGTCGACGGCGTGCCGCGCCTGTTCGCCGGGGTGCGCGACGCCGAGGAGGCCGGCATCGCCATCATCCACCAGGAGCTGAACCTGGTGCCGGGCATGACCGTGGCCGAAAACATCTTTCTCGGCCGCGAGCCGCTGCGGGGCGGCATCTTCGTCGACGGGCCGGCCCTGCGCGAGGCGGCGGCGCGGCTGATCCGCCGCCTCGGCATCGCCGTCGATCCGGACGCCCGGGTGGGCAGCCTGCGCGTCGGCGAGCAGCAGCTGGTCGAGATCGCCAAGGCGCTGTCGCTCGACACCCGCATCCTGATCATGGACGAGCCGACCTCCGCCCTGTCGCCGGCGGAGTGCGCCACGCTGTTCGCGGTGGTGCGGCAGCTGGCGCGCGACGGCGTGGCGGTCGTCTACATCTCGCACCGGATGGACGAGGTGATGGAGCTGGCCGACCGCGTCACCATCCTGCGCGACGGCCGCCACATCGTCACCGCCCCGATCGCCGCGCTGACGCGGGAACGGATCATCGCCCATATGGTCGGCCGCGAGCTGGCCAAGGCCGAGCACCCGGCCGGGCGCGGCGGCGCCGGCGGCCGGCCGGTGCTGTCCGTCCGCGACCTGTCGCTGGACGTGCCGGGGCGGCGCGGCGGCTGGCGCCGGGTGCTGGACGGCGTCGGCTTCGACCTGCAGCCCGGCGAGATCCTGGGCATCGCCGGGCTGCTCGGCGCCGGCCGCAGCGAGATCCTGGAGACCATCTTCGGTTCCGCCCGCGGCCGCCGCGGCGGCACCGCCCGGATCGACGGCGCCCCGGTCGTGATCGACGACCCGCGCACGGCCAAGCGGCACGGCCTGGCGCTGGTGACCGAGGACCGCAAGGCGACCGGGCTGCTGCTCGGCGCCTCGATCCGCGACAACCTCGCCTTGCCCTCGCTCTCGGTCCTCGCCCGCCTCGGCCTGCGCCGCTTCGGGCGGGAGGCGGAGCTGGCGCGGAGCACCATCGGCCGCCTCTCGGTGCGCTGCACCGGGCCGCTTCAGCCGGCCGGGCGCCTGTCCGGCGGCAACCAGCAGAAGGTGGTGATCGGCAAGTGGCTCGCCACCGCCCCGCGCGTCCTGCTGCTGGACGAGCCGACCCGCGGCATCGACATCGGCGCCAAGAAGGAGATCTACGACCTGATCTTCGCTTTGGCCGACCAGGGCATCGCCATCCTCCTCGTCTCCTCCGAGCTGCCGGAGCTGCTGCTGCTGGCCGACCGCATCCTGGTGATGTGCGAGGGCCGGCAGACCGGCCTCCTGTCCCGCGCCGAGGCCAGCCAGGAGGCGATCATGGACCTCGCCGCCCCCCGCGCCGCCCGAACCGCCCAGACCATGCCCGAGGCCGTGTCATGACCGTGCTTCGCCTGCTGTCCCGCACCAAGCTGTACTGGGGCCTGCTGGTCATCCTGCTGATCGGCATCGCCTTCTCGCCGGTCTCCGGCAGCGGCCGCAACATCTTCCTGTCCTACGGCAACCTGACCGACGTGCTGCGCCAGGTGTCGATCACCGGCCTCGTCGCCGTCGGTATGACCGTGGTGATCCTGATCGCCGGCATCGACCTGTCGGTCGGGTCGGTGATGGCCTTCGGCACGGTGCTGACCGCGACGCTGCTGACCAAGGACGGCTGGACCAGCTCCGCCACCGTCGCCGTGCCGGCGGCGGTCGTGGTCGCCTTCGCCGCCGCCTTCCTGCTGGTCCGCTTCCTCGGCCGCGGGCTCAGACACACGGAGGGGCCGGTCGGCGCCCGGCGGCAGGCGGCGCGCGACCCGCTGCGCGACAGCTGGGTGCCCGGCGCCGCCGGCCTGGCCCTGGCGGCGCTGGTGGCCGCATGGCTGGTGCCGCAGGTCGGCACCAAATTCGGCGTCCCGGCCCTGCTGGTGGCGGTGCCCTGCGCCGGCCTCGTCGTCGGCGCGGTCAGCGGCGCCATCATCGTCGCCGGCCGGCTGCAGCCCTTCATCGTCACGCTGGCCATGATGGTGGGCATGCTGGGCCTGTCGCGCCTGACCGCGGGGCAGGACAGCGCCGTGCTGCCGGTCTATGCCGGCACCAACGCCACCGAGGACATCGAGCTGCTGCGCAGCATGCTGTGGGGCGTGCTGCCGGTGCCGGGCCTGTTCTTCCTGGCCGCGGTCGCGGTCTTCGCGGTGCTGCTGCGCCTGACCGTGTTCGGCCGCTACGTCTACGCCATCGGCGGCAACGAGGAGGCGGCGCGGCTGTCCGGCATCCCGGTCGACCGGGTGAAGATCGCGGCCTATGCCTTCTCCGGCATGCTCGCCACCCTGGCCGGCATCCTCTATGTCGCCCAGTACCGCCAGGGCAAGCCGGACGCCGGGGCGGGGCTGGAGCTGGACGCCATCGCCGCCGTCGTGATCGGCGGCACCAGCCTGATGGGCGGCCGCGGCGCGCTGGCCGGCACCCTGGTCGGCGTCCTGATCTTCGGGCTGCTGTCGAACATCCTGCAGCTCCACAACATCAACTCCAACCTGCAGCTCGTGTTCAAGGGCGCGATCATCGTCGTCACCGTGCTGCTGCAGGAGCGCAACCTGGCCGATCTGCTGGCGCCGTTCCGCACGGCGCGCGCAGCCCGGCGGGACCCCGCCGCCCGGAGCGAGGCGGCGGGCCAACAAGGATCGTCGCTGATCCATCGGGAAGGAACGCAACCATGAACCGTCGCGATCTGTTGAAAACGACCGCGCTGGCGCTGGGCGCCGGCGTCACCCTGCACCTGCCCGCCGGCTGGGCCCCGGCCCGCGCCGCCGCCAAATGGCGCATCGGCTTCTCCCAGGCGACGACGCTGGAGCCCTGGCGCGTCCAGTTCAACAAGGACATCAAAGCCGAGGCCGAGAAGCATCCCGAGGTGGAGCTGCTGATCGCCGACGCCGAGGACCGCACCGAGAAGCAGGTCGCCGATGTCGAGAACTTCATCCGGCAGGAGGTGAACGCACTGCTGATCTCGCCGAAGGAATCGGCCGGGCTGACCGGTGTGGTGGAGAAGGCGATCGACGCCAAGATCCCGGTCTTCGTGCTGGACCGCAACGTCGACACCGACCGCTACACCCAGTTCATCGGCGGCGACAACGTCGTGATCGGCAAGGCGGTCGGCGAGTTCGTGGCCAAGGCGCTGGGCGGCCCGGGCAAGGCGGCCGGCAACGTCGTCGAGATCTGGGGCGGCCTCGGCACCCAGCCGGCGCATGACCGGTCCAACGGTTTCCACTCGGTGGCCGACAAGGAGCCGGGGCTGAAGTTCCTGCTGGACAAGCAGTCGGCCGACTGGAAGCAGAATCTGGCCTACGACATCATGGCCACGGCGCTGCGCAACTTCGAGAAGATCGACCTGGTCTACGGCCACAACGACCCGATGGCCTATGGCGCCTATCTCGCCGCCAAGGATGTGGGCCGCGAGAAGGAGATCAAGTTCGTCGGCGTCGACGGCCTGCCGAACGAGGGTGTGGTCTGGGTCAACAAGGGCGAGCTGGCGGCGACCTTCCTCTACCCCACCCCGGGCGCCGAAGGCCTCCGTCAGGCGGTGAAGCTGCTGAAGGGCGAGACGGTCGAGAAGACGATCGTCCTGCCGACCATGACCATCACCAAGGAGAACGCGCCGGAGATCCTGAAGCAGAACGGGCTGATGTAGCGGCCGCGCCGGACGCCCCCTCACCCGGGATTCCACGGCGATCTCGGGTGAAGGGGGCGGCTCCGGCCTGTCCGCTTATCCGCGCGCCCGTGACCAGGCTCCTCCTCATCCCTCCGGCCCCTTGCCGCTGCACGTTCGGGCTTGACTCATATAGCTCACCGGTTATAGATCAATCCATAGCCCACGGGTTATCGATTGCAGATGACTGACGCCCACGACGTGCTCTTCAGAACGCTCGCCGATCCGACGCGGCGGGCCATCTTCGAGCGGCTGTGCCGCGACGGAGAGCAGACGGTCGCGGCGCTGACGGCCCGGGCCGGCGTCTCGCAGCCGGCCGTGTCGAAGCATCTCGGGGTCCTGAAACAGGCCGGGCTGGTGCGTGACCGCCACGAAGGCCGCCAGACGCATTACAGCGCGCTGCCGCGCGCCCTGGCCCCGCTGATCGACTGGACCGGCCAGATGGCCGGGTTCTGGGAGAACCGGTTCGACGACCTCGAGGACCTGCTGAAGAGGATGGATCAATGAACGACGCATCGACCGAAACGCGCTCCGTCATCGTCGAGCGCGAGATCGCTCATCCGCCGGAAAGGCTCTGGCGCGCGCTGACACAGCCGCACCTGATCGAGGAATGGCTGATGAAGACCGACTTCAAGCCGGTCGTGGGCCATCGCTTCAACCTGCGCGGAGACTGGGGCGGCGTGCTGGATTGCGAGGTCCTCACGGTCGAGCCGAACAGGATGCTGTCCTATACCTGGAACTTCGCGCATGACGACGCGGCCTATGATCTGAGGAGTGTGGTGACCTTCACCCTTACCCCGACGGCTGCGGGCACCCATCTGCGCATGGAGCAGTCGGGCTTCCGGCCGGACCAGACGCAGGCCTATCACGGCGCCAAGGCCGGGTGGTCGCAGTTCTTCGAAAAACTGGAGCAGGTTCTGGCGCGGGCGGACTGAGTCCGCCGCCTGAAGTCAGCCCTGCGGCGGGCCGCCACCGGTCGCGGCGATGGCGGCGGCGGCCACCGCCGGGTCGACCTCGCCGCCGTCATGGCTGCGCACCACCACGTCGCGCCGGGCGAGATGGATGCCGGCGGCGTCGAACTCCTCGAGGATGCGCTGGTACAGCATCCGCCGGATCATGAACTGCTCGCCCGGCCGGGCCATGAACTTGATCCCGACCACCATGTTGAACTCCTCGATCCGGCGCACGCCCTGGGATTTCGGCGGGTCGAGCAGATGCGGTCCCAGCGTCGGGTCGGCGGCGATCTCGGCGCCGATCTTCTTCACGATCTTCTTCACCTGATCGACATCGGTTTCGAAGGGCACCCGGAACTCCAGCTTCATCACCACCCAGTCGCGGCTGAGATTGGTCATCGCACGGGCCTCGCCGAACGGCACGGTCTGCAGGGCGCCGCGCTGGTGCCGCAGCTTGAGCGAGCGGATCGAGATCGCCTCGACCGTGCCCTTGAGGGTGCCGATCTCGACATATTCGCCGACCCGGAACGCGTCCTCGAGCAGGAAGAAGACGCCGGAGACGATGTCCTTCACCAGGGTCTGTGCGCCGAAGCCGATGGCGAGGCCGACCACGCCGGCGCCGGCCAGGAGCGGCCCGATATCGATGCCGAGCGAGGACAGCACCACCAGCACCGCGACCGTGGCCAGGGTGACGAAATAGGCGTTGCGGAACAGCGGCAGCAGCGTGCGCAGCCGCGACTGATGCGCGGCGTCGGTCGCCGACATGGTCGCGGTCGACCGGCTCAACTGGTGGTCGATCACGGCCCGGCCGAGATGCCACAGCAGGTCGACCACGATCAGCGTCAGCACGATGCGCAGGACGGCGCGCAGCGCCATGGCGCCCGGATCGCCCGCCGCCATCATCGCCCGCATCGAATCGACGTCCCAGCGGTCCGCCAGGAAGGCGAGCGCGCCGAGGATCACCAGCGCCTGGGCCGTGCGCTCCACCAGCATGGCCAGCGGCCGGTCCTTGCCCTCGATCGAATCCGGCGACGCCACTGACCGCGCCGCCTCGCGGATCTGGCGCAAGCCCCAGGGCAGCAGCGCCAGCACGAACACCGTGACCGCGGCGCGGGCGGCGCCGAGCGCGACCAGGACCGCGGCGGCCGCCATCGCCACCGTGACCAGCCAGCGCGCGAGGTCGTCCTTGAGGCCCGGCTGGTCGGTCCAGGCCCGGCGCCGCCAGGTGAAGGCGACGACCAGGGCCAGCACCAGGAACGAGGTCAGCTCGCGGATCAGCAGCGCCGCATCCTCCGGCGCGTCCAGCCGGCGCATCAGCCGGGCCAGGAACACGCCGCCGATCATCACCGTCGGGATCGCGATCAGCCAGCGCATGATCACCGGGATGACGCGCTCCTCCACCGCGACCAGGCGCAGGTCCGGCCGGCCCGGGGCGAGGCCGAGCCGCAGCACCGCCCGCGCCAGCCGGGCGACCAGCACGATGGCGAGCAGGGCCAGCACCAGATGCTGGAAGCCGTGCGGCCAGGTGAAGATCAGGAAGATGCCGAGGCTGCCCACGGCGAAGGCGACGACGTTGCCGACGGCGAAGACGAGGCGGGCGGCGAAGACGGCGAGATGCTCGCCGATCCCGGCGCCGGGCGCGTGGATCAGCCGGTGGCGGATGGAGGCGGTCAGGCGCCGGAACAGCCATTCGACGAGGATGCCGATGCCGGCGAAGCCGCCGACAGCCAGGACGAGGCCGATCAGGCCGAGCTCGGCCAGCGCCTCGCCGATCCGGGCGCCGACCGCGGCCAGGATGCCCGGCAGGTCGCGCGCGGTCGCGGCGTACCATTGCAGCTTGCCGCGGGTCTGCGCCCGCATCTCATCGATCGCGTCCTGCTCCGCCGGCGCCGGGGCCGCCGCGGCCGGGGCCTGCGCCTGCCGTTGCGCCAGCCAAGCCTGCACCTCGGGGTTGCGCAGCAGGTCGAGCAGCTGCTGCACCGAGGCCGGCGGGGCCTGATCCGCCGGCGCGGGCGGCGCCTGCTGCGCCGAGGCCGTCGCGCCGAGCAGGACCAGCACCGCGATCAACAAGCCCCGGAACCAGCCCATCCGTCCCTCCCCGTCCCCTGCCCCGCATGCTCTCGCGCCGCGCGGCCGGTGGCAACGGTCCTCGCGGGCGGGACGCGAGGATCACTGGGCGGCGACGAGAACCCCGGCCTGCCACGTCTCCCAGTCCCGGACCACGGCCTGGACGAAGGGAGCGCCCGCCGCATACAGGTTGGCGATCGCGATCGGGAAGCCGCCGGACTTGGCCAGCAGGGATTCCACCGCCGTCTGGCCGGGATGGGGCCGGTCGAAATTGGAGGCGGTGCGCAGCACCGCGACCCGCCCGGTGTCCACGAGGCCCGCCTCCTCGCCCCGCCGCAGCGCCTCGAAGGTGGCGTTGTCCTCCTGCTGCGTCGTGCAGTAGCTGCCCTTGCCGTCGGTCACGAGCGCCACCCAGTCCTTCGCCCGCTCGCCGATCCGGGCGCCGTGCCAGTAGGTGTCGCCCGCCAGCGTGTCGCATTGCACGACCTTCGGCGGCTGGTTGGCCGGGGCGTCCGGATAACGGGCGCGATAGGCCGCCGCGGCCTCGCCGTCGACCAGCTTCGCATCCTTGGTCAGGGCCAGGACGGCCTGCAGCAGGTCCTCGTTCAGCTGGAACACCTCGGTGCGGTAGTTGAGCGGCGGCTTCCCGGCCGGATCCTTCGCCCCGATGCCGAGATAGCCGCTGCTCCAGCCCTGCGGCAGCTCGCGGGCGTCGATCTCGTGCTGGATGCCGAAATCCACCAGGTAGCGGGCCCAGGCGGCGGTGCCGAGCGTGCCCTTCGCCGGATCGATCCCGGCGATGCCGGCGATCAGCACATAGGCCTTGCTGAGGTCGAACTGCCGGCTCCACAGCAGCGCCATGGTCGAGGCCGCGGCGTTGGCATGGCCCATGCCGGTGGTCATCTGGCACACGCCGTCGGCGTTGCAGTGCACGGCGGGATAGTCGGGCGAAAGGCCCGGAACCGCGACCTCCTGATCCAGGCGAAGCTGCTCGATCCAGGGCTTCGCCTCCGGCCCGAACATCGAGATGATCAGCACCTTGACCGGCCGCGGCACAGGCGGCGTCTGCGCCATGGCGGGAGCGGCGACGAACGCCGCCAGGGCCGCCGCGGCGGCGGCACGCTTCAGTTCGGGAAGAGGCAAGGGTCGCTCCATCGCGTCGGAACCGGGATCTCGAACCTACCCTAGCGCGTGCCGCGGGCCAGCCGCCGCTCCAGCGCCGTCGCCGCCAGCGCGATCGGGTAGCACAGCGCGAAATACAGCAGCGCGACCAAGCCGTAGGTACTGGCGGACTCGAAGGTGGCGTTGACGATGATGGTGCCGGCCTTGGTCAGCTCGACGAAGCCGATCACCGAGGCCAGGGCCGTGCCCTTCACCACCTGCACCAGGAAGCCGACGGTGGGCGCGATGGCGACGCGCAGCGCCTGCGGCAGGATCACCAGGCGCAGCTGCTGCGGCCAGGTCAGGGCCAGGGCCCGCGCCGCCTCCCACTGGCCGCGCGGCACGCTTTCGACCGCGCCGCGCCAGATCTCGGACAGGAAGGCGGCGGCGTAGAGGGTCAGCGCCACCGCGGCGGCGGCGAGCGGCGGCAGGTCGAGGCCCAGCAGCGCCAGGCCGAAGAAGCAGAGGAACAGCTGGATCAGCAGCGGCGTGCCCTGGAACAGCTGGACGTAGAGCCGGGTCGCGCGCCCGGCCCAACGCCGCCCCGTGAGGCGCAGCAGCAGCAGGAAGGCGCCGAGCAGGAAACCGCCCAGGAAGGCGATCAGGCTGAGGGCCACGGTCCAGCGCGCCGCCAGCAGCAGGTTGCGCAGGATGTCCCAAGTGGTGAAGCCGGTCATGCGGCCACCTGCCGGTGACGGAACAGCCGCCGGGCCAGCCGGTCCGACAGCCGGCGCAGGACGATCGCGAGCAGCAGGTAGATCGCGCCGACGAGGAGATAGGTCTCGAAGCTGAGGAAGGTGCGGGACTGGATGAAGCTGCCGGCGAAGGTCAGGTCGCGCACCGCGATCTGCGACACGACCGAGGAGCCGAGCATGATGATGACGAACTGGCCGGTCAGGGAGGGATACACCTTTTCCAGCGCCGGGATCAGGATCACCAGCCGGAAGGTGCGCCAGCGCGACAGGCCGAGGCTGGCCCCGGCCTCCCACAGCCCGCGGCCGACGCCGTCGAGCCCGGCGCGCACGATCTCGGTGGCGTAGCCGCCGAGATTGACGATCATCGCCAGCAGCGCCGCCTCGACGCCGCCGAGCCGCAGCCCGAGGCGCGGCAGGCCGAAGAAGACGAAGAACAGCTGGACGATGAAGGGCGTGTTGCGGATCAGCTCGACATAGGCGCCGACGATGATGCGGACCGGCGCAAGACGCGAGCGGCGGCCGAGCGCCCCGAGCATGCCCAGCACGAGCCCGCCCGCGATGGCGGCGAGGGTGAGCAGGACGGTCAGGCCGATCCCCTGCAGGATCAGCCCGCCATAGCCGAGGAGGTCGGCGAAATGGAACTGGTACGTCAAAGGCGCCTTCCGGTTCAGAAAGGAGTCAGGGCGTCGACGCCGGCTCTCGCCCCCTCACCCGAAATCGCTGCGCGATTTCGACCTCTCCCCAAGGAGAGGTATTGGGCCCGGCTCTTCCTTCCCCTCTCCTCGGGGAGGGGGAGGGGCCCGACGCCGAAGGCGGCGGGAGGGTGAGGGGGAGAGCCGGCCGCGCTCTCCTCACAGGCTCAGACCGGCAGGTCGCCCGGCAGGGCCGCGCCGAGCCACTTCTTGCTGATCGCGTTCAGCCGGCCGTCCTGCTTCGCCGCGGCGATGATGGCGTTGACCTTGGCCAGCAGCTTCGGTTCGCCCTTGTTCAGGCCGATGAAGCAGGGCGACTGGCTGAGGATGAATTTCGGCTCCGGCCGCACCGACGGATCGCGCGCCAGGATCGCGGCGGCGACGACGTTGCCGGTGGCGATCAGCTCGGTCTGGCCGGACAGGAAGGCGGCGATGGTGGTGTTGTTGTCCTCGAACCGCTCGATATCGGCATCGGCCGGCGCGATCTTGGAGATCGCCAGGTCCTCCAGCGCGCCGCGGGTGACGCCGACGGTCTTGCCCGACAGGTCCTCGGCCTTCGCCACCGTCGAATCGGCGGGGCCGAACACGCCGGAGAAGAACGGCGCATAGGCGCTGGTGAAGTCGATCACCTTCTCCCGCTCCGCGTTCCTGCCGAGGCTGGAGATGATCAGGTCGACCTTGCGGGTCTGCAGATAGGGCAGACGGTTTGCACTGGTGACGGGCACCAGCTCGACCTTCACGCCCAAATCCTGGGCAATCAGGTTCGCCATGTCGATGTCGTAGCCCTGCGGCTGCAGGTCGGGCCCGGCCGAGCCGAAGGGCGGGAAGTCCTGCGGCACGGCGATGCGGATCACCCCGGCGGCCAGCACATCGTCCAGCGCCTCGGCCGCGGCCGGTTGCATCGCCCCGGCCAGCCCGATGGCGACCGCCAGGCCGCAGAACAGCCCCTTCCCCCAGTTCAGCAACGACATCACCTGCGCCCCATCCTGCCGGCGCGACCGCCGCGCCATCCGGGCCCTGGGGTCAGCAAGCCGCGTGCCAGGAAACAGTCGGCAACAAATCGTTACGCACCCGGCATTGTCCCGGCCGGCCGGGGAGGCTAGGGAGAGGCGGGATCCACAACCTGGACAGACTGTTGGCCACCCTGCTGTACATCCTCGCCTTCCTCTGCCCGCCGCTCGCCGTCTATCTCGACATCGGCGCCGGGGACGAGCTGCGGCTCAACATCATCCTGACGATCCTGGGCTGGATCCCCGGCATCATCCACGCCCTCTACATCCTGTCGATCCACCCGCCGCATTGACGGCGACGCCCGCCGGCACGGGCCGGCGGGCGTCGATCGGGTCAGGCGGCGGGGGTCAGTCGCGGACATAGTGCTTCCGCATCACCCCGTCGAAGCGCTTGCCCTTCAGGCAGCAGCGCCTGAAAGCTGCGGCCCGAGCCGCAGGGGCAGAGGTCCCGGCGGCCCAGCTTCTCGACCAGCTCCTTGTCGCCATGGACGACCCGGTCGCCCCGGCCGACATGGGTTTCGGAATTGAAAGCCCCTCCGGCGCTTGCTCAGCGGCTCAAAAGCAGTAGGGGGCGTCGAAACGGTCCTTGCGCATGATGACCTCCTCTGTCGCGAGGGCGTCCGGGATACGGGCCGGAC
The DNA here is from genome assembly GCF_000423185.1 of Inquilinus limosus DSM 16000. GTDB lineage: Bacteria > Pseudomonadota > Alphaproteobacteria > DSM-16000 > Inquilinaceae > Inquilinus > Inquilinus limosus. The sequence continues at coordinate 52,973 of NZ_AUHM01000033.1, forward strand.
GGCCGCGGTCGATAGCAGGAACGGCGCCGCCGCGCCAGTGCCGGGTGCCCGAGCGCGAGGCCCAAGCGCCCGGCCTCCCCCGGGCTACAGCACGAAGTCCGCCGCCGTCAGGGCGACATGGCCGTTGAGCACGATGTGGAAGTCGGAAGCGCCGTCGCCGTTGATGTCGCCGGCGACCGTGGTGGTCGTGGGCGAGGTGAAGGCATAGCGCAGTTGGCCGGCGGTATGGGTGTAGAGACCCGTGCCGATGAAGTGGAACGTCTGGTCGCCTGCCGCGCCGATATTGGCGTCGATCGCCGACAGATCGATCCTGTCGTGCTGGGCCTTGCTGAAATCGAGGATCTTGTCGGCGACGGGCCCGAGCAGGCTGTCCGACGGCGCGGTGAACACGAACCGGTCCGCCCCGGCGCCGCCGGTCTGGATGTCGGTGCCGGCGTCGCCGCGAAGGATGTCGTTCCCGGCGCTGCCGACCAGCTTGTCGTCGCCCGCCCCGCCATCCAGCGTCAGGCTGATCTTGCCGGCCGCCACCGCCCCGGCGTGGATCACGTCGTTGCCGGCGCCGGCAGCGACCGTCAGCAGGTCGGCCGCTTCCGAATGCTGGATCGAGACCGTCGCCTTCAGCCCGCCGATGCCGATCGCCGCGCCGGAGGACGAGAGCGAGATCTTGTCGGCGCCGGCGGTGCCCTCCACGGTCACCGCATCGACCGCGCCGTCGCCGGTCGTGCCGCCCGGGGCCCCGGCCAGATCGATGCCGACGCGGGTGGTCTCGGTCCCGGTCAGGTCATGGACCGTGACCTTGTCGGCGCCGCCGAGCGCGGTGAACTGGATGCGCTCGACATCGTTCAGGTCCATGTTGATCGAGGCGATGTCGCGGAAGAAGGTCGTGCGCCCGAAATTGGCCAGGATGTCGACCGTCTCGGCGGCGCCGGCGCCCAGGAAGGCCAGGTCGTCGGTGCCGAAGCCGCCCTCGACCGTGTCGCTGCCCTCGCCCGGCGCCCAGAAGAAGGTGTCGTCGCCGGCGCCCAGGAAGGCGGTGTCGTCGCCCTTGGCCCCGATCACGATGTCGTTGCCGGCGCCGCCGAGCAGCAGGTCCGCCCCGGCGCTTCCGGCCAGCGTGTCGTTCCCTTCGCCGCCGTTGAGGACCAGGACCATCGACTGCGGCAGCGCCCGCGCATCGATCCGGTCGTTGCCGCCGAGCCCGTCGATGATCAGGTGGTCGCCCGCGTCGAAATGCGCGATCGTCGTCTGCGCGGCCAGGCCGTTCACCACCACGGTCGCGGCCGTTCCCGTGCCGGTCTGCGACAGCGTGATCACGTCGGCGGCACCGGCGGCGGCGCCGTTGATGGTCACCGTGTCCGTCACGCCGTCGCCGGCGGTGCCGCCCAGCACGCCGGCGAGATCGATCGCCACATGCTTGACGTCGGTGCCGGCCAGATTGTTGAGGGCGATCAGATCCGACCCGCCGAGCGCCTGGAACTGGATGCGTTCGACATTGTCCAGGGTCATGGTCACCGCGGCGATGTCGCGGAAGAAGATCGCCTTTCCGGCGTTGGCGAAGATCTGGATGTTCTCGTCCGTCCCCGCGCCGAGGAAGGCGAGCGTGTCGGTGCCCGCCTCGCCGTCCACGGTGTCGCTGCCGTCGCCCGGGGCCCAGCCGAACGTGTCGTTGCCGGCGCCGAGAAAGGCGGTGTCGTCGCCCTTCCTGCCGATCACGACGTCGTTACCGCCCTTGGCGTTGATGGTGTCGGCATCGTCCGTGCCGGGCAGGGTTTCGCCGGCATCCGTACCGTTGATGATGGCCATGGATCATTCCCCTTCTCTGGTGGCGGCCGCCGGCCGCCGCTCGGTGTCTCACGCCGCCAAGATGCCGGACGCGCGGAGGGGCGCGTGTTACCGGGGTCACCTCCGCCGCCGGATGTGCTCCAATGGCCGGGTTCGAGCGCAGGAGGGCAGCCCATGCTGAAGCGGATCGATGCCGGGGTGCTGAACGTCGCCTATGAGGAGACCGGCGACCCGGCGGGCTGGCCGGCGGTGCTGCTGCACGGCTTCCCCTACGACATCCACAGCTATGACGAGGTCGCGCCGCGCCTCGCCGCGCGCGGCGCCCGGGTGATCGTGCCCTATCTGCGCGGCTACGGCCCGACCCGGTTCCTGTCGGCGGAGACGCCGCGGTCGGGCGAGCAGGCGGCGCTGGGGCACGACCTGCTGACGCTGCTGGACGCGCTGGGGATCGAATCGGCGGTGCTGGGCGGCTACGACTGGGGCGGCCGCGCCGCCTGCATCGTCGCGGCGCTGTGGCCGGAGCGGGCGCGCGGTCTGGTCTCGGTCAACGGCTACAACATCCAGGACATCGCCCGATCGGGCGAGCCTGCCTCGCCCGAGGCCGAGTTCCGCTACTGGTACCAGTACTATTTCCACGGCGAGCGCGGCCGACGGGGGCTGGAGCGCAACCGGCGCGAGCTGTGCCGCCTGCTGTGGCGGCTGTGGTCGCCGGAATGGCGCTTCGACGACGCCACCTATGGGCGCAGCGCCGCATCCTTCGACAATCCGGATTTCGTCGAGGTCGTGATCCACTCCTACCGCCACCGTTTCGCCCTGGTCGAGGGCGACCCGGCGGTGGCGGAGGTGGAGCGCCGGCTGGCGGCGCAGCCGCCGATTACCGTGCCGGCGATCACGCTGGACGGCGACGCCGACGGGGTGATGCCGCCCGGCGGCACCGCCCATCACGCCAGCCGCTTCACCGGCCGGCACGAGCACCGAGTGGTGACGCCGGGGATCGGCCACAACCTGCCGCAGGAGGCGCCCGAGGCCTTCGCCGAGGCGATGTTGACCGTCCGGGACTGGGCCGGCCGCTGACGGCCGCTCAACGCGTCCCGTATTGCGCGTCGTGCAGCCGGCGGTAGAGGCCGCCGGCGGCGACCAGGTCGCGGTGCCGCCCCTGCTCGGCGATGCCGTTGGCGTCGACCACGACGATGCGGTCGGCGTGCTGGATGGTGGCGAGGCGATGGGCGATCACCAGCGTGGTGCGGCCTTCCGACAGCTCGGCCAGCGACTGCTGGATCGCCTGCTCCGTCTCCGTATCCAGGGCCGAGGTGGCCTCGTCCAGGATCAGGATCGGCGGGTTCTTCAGGAACATGCGGGCGATCGCCAGGCGCTGCTTCTGACCGCCCGACAGCTTCACGCCGCGCTCGCCGATCACCGTGTCCAGCCCGTCCGGCAGGCCGGCGATGACGCCGTCGAGCCGGGCGCGGCGCGCCGCCTCCATGATCTCGGCCTCGGTCGCGTCCAGCCGGCCATAGGCGATGTTCTCGCGGATCGTGCCGGCGAACAGGAACACGTCCTGCTGCACCACGCCGATCTGGCGGCGCAGCGAGGCCAGCGTCATGTCGCGGATGTCGATGCCGTCGATGGTGATGCGGCCGTCCTGGACCTCGTAGAAGCGCGGCAGCAGCGAGCAGATCGTGGTCTTGCCGGCGCCGGAGGGACCGACGAAGGCCACGGTCTCGCCGGCCCGGATGGCGAGGTCGATGCCGCGCAGCACCGGCGTCCCGTCACCGTAGCCGAAGCTGACGCCCTCGTAGCGGATGTCGCCCCGCAGCGCCGGCACGTCGACCGCGCCCGGCCGATCGACGATGTCCGGCTCGGTGTCCAGGAGCTCGGTGTAGCGGCGGAAGCCGGCGATGCCCTTGGGGTAGGTCTCGATCACCGAGTTGATCTTGTCGATCGGGCGGAAGAACACGTTGACCAGCAGCAGGAACCCGACGAAGCCGCCTTCGCTGAGCCGCCCGGTCAGCACGAAATAGGCGCCGGCGATCATCACCACCATCTGGATCAGCCGCATGCTGAGATAGCTGAGCGAGGTGCTGGCCGCCATGATCCGGTAGGCGTCGAGCTTGGTGCGGCGGTAGTTCTGGTTGTCCTGCGCGAACAGCCGCCGCTCGTGCTCCTCATTGGCGAAGGCCTGCACCACGCGGATGCCGCCGACATTCTCCTCGATCCGCACGTTGAAGTTGCCGACCCGGCCGTACAGGGCCTGCCAGTTGCGGGTCATGCGGCCGCCGTAGCGGCTGGTCAGCCAGGCGGTCAGCGGCACGATCGCCGCGGTGATCAGCGCCAGCTCGAGATGGACCGTCAGCATCAGCGCGAAGGCGCCGATGAAGGTCATGACCGCGATGAACAGGTCCTCCGGCCCGTGATGCGCGACCTCGCCGATCTCCTCCAGGTCCTTGGTCAGCCGGCCGACCAGATGGCCGGTCTTCTGGTTGTCGAAGAAGCTGAAGGACAGCTTCTGCAGATGGTCGAAGGCCTTCCGCCGCATCTCGGTCTCGATGTTGATGCCGAGCATGTGACCCCAATAGGTCACCACCGCCATCAGGCCGGTGTTGGCGACGTAGACCGCGAGCAGCCCGGCCGCGGCCAGCAGGATCAGCGGCCAGTTCCCGCTCGGCATCAGGCTGTCGACGAAGACCTTGACCGCGATCGGGAAGCCGAGCTCGAGCAGGCCGGAGACGATGGCGCAGCAGAAGTCGAGCAGGAACAGCCCGCGATGCGGCCGGTAGTAGGCGAAGAAGCGTCTCAACATCGGTCGTCTCGAGATCAGCCGCCGGCCTGCCACGCCCGGATCGAATCGACGGGGTGCAGCAGCATCAGCACGTTCAGGGTCAGGTTGTCGCGGATCAGCCAGCCGGTCAGCAGCTCGAAGAACACCGCCAGCGCCACGGTCAGCCAGACCGGCGCCCGCGCCGCGAAGGCGAAGCCCGCCAGCATGAAGACGATGTCGAAGACCGAGTTCAGGACGCTGTCGCCTGTGTAGCCGAGCGCGATCGTCGCCTCGCGGTAGCGGTCGATCACCATCGGGCTGTTCTCGGCGAGCTCCCAGGCGCATTCGATCAGCACGGCGATCAGCGCCCGGGCCCCGAGCGGCAGGCGCCGGGCCAGCAGCCAGGTCAGCCCGAAGAACAGGAAGCCGTGGATGATGTGCGACGGCGTGTACCAGTCGGCGATGTGCTGGGAATTGTCCGCGCCCATCGCGTCCGGCGCCCACAGCCTGACCGTGCCGCAGGCGCAGATCGGCACCCGGCCCATGGCCAGCAAAAACGCCGCCGTCGCCACGACCAGGCCGAGGCCGAGCAGGAGATAGAGGCGCGACGGCAGGCGGTCCGGCCGCGTCACTGTGGAGGATCCGTTCAGCATGAGCGCAGTCCTACCACGGCCGGAAGCCTGCAAACCATTCGCAGACGTCGGGACGACGCGCCGGATTCGGCATGACAGGCCGTTGCTGTCAGAGATAGGGCGACGCCAGCCACACCGTCCGGTTGCGCAGCCGGGTCAGGAACGGCCGGGCCCGCAGCGTGTCCAGCGTCTCCGGCCGGGCGGTGGCGATGCGCTGCCGGATCGCGGCGTCGATCTCGCCGGCGACGCCGCGGTCGTAGATCTCGACATCCAGCTCGAAGTTGAGCCGCAGGCTGCGCGAATCGAGGTTGGAGGACCCGATCAGCGCCCAGGCGCCGTCCACCGCCATCAGCTTGGAATGGTCGAACGGGCCGGTCGCCCGCCACACCCGGCAGCCGGGCCGCAGCACCTGGTCGAGCTGCGCCGTCATGGCGAAGTCGATCAGGGCCAGGTTGTTCACGCTGGGGATGACGATGTCGACCTCGACCCCGCGCTGCGCCGCGATGGCCAGCGCGCTGGTCAGCGGCAGGTCGGGCAGGAAATAGGGCGAGCAGATGCGGATCGAGCGCTGCGCCACGGCGATCGCCCCCATCACCAGGCTGTGATTCGAGCCGAGGGTGACGTCCGGCCCGGACAGGATGGCCCGGGCCAGCACCGACGGCGCCGGCAGCGGCCGCGGCAGCGACCGCCAGGCTTGGCCGTGCAGCCGCTCTCCCGTCGTGAACCGCCAGTCCTGGACGAAGGCCGTCAGCAGGCTCTGCACCAGCGGACCGCGGATGCGGGCGTGGACGTCGCGGCCCACGGGCCCATCGGCGTGCGCGCTGGAGAACTGCGCCCGGATGTTCATGCCGCCGGTGAAGGCGGTCTCGCCGTCCACCACCAGCAGCTTGCGGTGGCAGCGGAGATTCGCATAGGGCAGCTTGAGGCCGATGACGTTGCCCATGAACCGCGCCGTCCTGACGCCGCCCGCCCGCAGCACGCCGACGATCTGGGGCCGCGAATAGCGCGCGCCGATGCCGTCGATCAGCACCCGCACCTCGACCCCGCGCCGCGCCGCCTCGATCAGCGCCCCGGCGATCTCCCGCCCGACCGGGTCGTTGTCGAAGATGTAGCTCTGCAGCGCGATCGCGGACCGGGCACCGCGGATCGCCTCCAGCATCGCCGGATAGGCCTCGTCACCCCCCTGCAGCAGCCGCAGCTCGTTGCCCGCGGTCACCGCAAAGGGCGAGACCCGGTCGCCGAGCCGCTGCAGCGAGGCGAATTGCGGCGCCGAGGCCGCGGCCACATCCACCTCCGGCCCCGTCTCCCGGTCGTCCATGCCGGCGCCCGACCGGCGGCGCCGGCGCGCGATGGCGGCGCGCCGCACCCGGTTGACGCCCAGGACCAGATAGATGACGGCGCCGAGGATCGGGTTCAGCACGATCACGCCGACCCAGCCGGTGGCGGCGCGCACGTCGTCCTTGGTCATGATCGCATGGACGGCGCCGGCGACGCCGAGCACGAGGCTGGCCGCCAGCACGATGTCGGACCAGTACGTCGTCCAGAAACCGTTCATGCCGTCCACGGGTCGGATGTCCCGCCATCCTCCCTGCCAGGACCGAGCGATCCCGGCAAGGATCGGCGAGGCGACACCCGCAGCATATCGGCCCGCCGGCGACGGTCGAGCGCCGCGGAAGGATTGACGCCACGCTGGCCCCAGGATAGTTTGGATCCATGGATCCAAATTCGATCGCCGACGCGCTGCGGCTGGACATCGAGGCGCGCCTTCTGCCGCCGGACACGGTGCTGCGCCAGGAGAGCCTGGCGGAGCGGTTCGGGGTCAGCCGACAGCCGGTGCGGCAGGCGCTGGACCGGCTGCTGGCCGAAGGACTGGTGGTGCGCCGGTCCGACCGCAGCCTGGCCGTCGCCGGCCTGTCGGCCGGGGACAGCCGCGAGCTGGCGGCCCTGCGCATCCTGGTCGAAGGCGAGGCCCTGCGCCTGTCGCTGCCCCGGCTGGAGCCGCGCGACCTGCGCCGGGCCGCGCGGCTGGCCGAGGACCTGGCCGAGGAAGAGGATCCGGCGGCGATCGAGGAGCTGGACGTCGCCTTCCACGCCGTCCTGTACGGCGCCTGCGGCAATGCCCGGATGCTGCGCCTGATCGATTCGCTGCGGCGGGAAGGGCGGCGCGCCTATGCGCTGCAGCCCCCTGGCTCCGCCTTCCGTGCCGCGATGGCGGCACAGCACGAGACCATCCTCGCCGCCTGCCGGGCCGGCGACGCCGCCGCCGCGGTCGCCGCCCTGGCCATCCATCTGCAGACGGCGGCCGAACCGCAACCGGGAGAGACCTCATGAGTCAGTACCAGGCCACGGTGCTGTGGCAGCGCCCGCCGGACATCGCCTTCACCGACGGCCGCTACAGCCGGGCGCATCTCTGGCGATTCGACGGCGGCGTCGAGGTGCCGGCCTCGGCCTCGCCGCATGTCGTGCCCCCGCCCTTCTCGGCCCCGGAGGCGGTCGATCCGGAGGAGGCCTACATCGCCGCCCTGGCGAGCTGCCACATGCTGACCTTCCTGTCGATCGCGGCCAAGCGGCGCTTCGCCGTCGACCGCTACAGCGACACGGTGGAAGGGGTGATGGAGAAGAACGCCGAGGGCCGGATCGCGGTCACCCGGGTGGTGCTGAACCCCCGCGTGACCTATGCCGGGCCGGCGCCGGACCACGCCACCGAGGAGGCGATGCATCATGCCGCCCATGAGCAGTGCTTCCTGGCCAATTCGGTGAAGACCATGATCGAGACTCGGCTGGTCTGATCTCTTCCACGGATTGTCCGCCGCGGCTCGATGCCCGGCGGACAATCCATCGGACCAAGCGGTCGCGGCCGGCAGCCGACTTTTTTTGATATGCGCTGAGAGCATGCTATGTATGCAATTTACGCAACAGACGGGTCGATCATTTCTCAGCTGCGGAATTTAATTCCAACGCGATGGCCATTTTTGAGCTCAGCCCCTCGCCTCGGTCGCCGAGGACAACGAAACGAGCCGATATTCGGAAATTTTTATCCATTTTCGAGCGCCTTTGAAACCATCTCCATAGTTCCGGTAATAAAATTTCTTCTTCAAGAAATATAATTCATTATTACTCGAAATAACATAATGAATTTTCTTGCGTCTATTGTGATGCCGAAGAGGATCCATCAGCCTTGTCATGATCCTTTAAGTTGTTTGGTGACGACGATTTTGTAATCGTGGGTCAAATGGCGGCGCCGTGTGCCGGCAGCGCTGGGACCCAATTGCTGAATCGCGATAGCGGAGAACGAATATGGCTTTGTCACTGGAACTCCTGGGGCTGTTGGGCGTCAATCTCGACGACACCAACGACGAGGTGCTGGTCGGCGGGAACGTCGTGGATGTGCTGAGCGGCGGCGACGGCAACGACGTCGTTGAGGGCAAGGGCGGAGCCGACGTCATCAGCGGCGGCGACGGCATCGACACGCTGAGCTACGAGACCTCGCCCGCGGCGGTGAATGTGAGCCTCGAGCCCGGCCTGCTGGGGCTGATCAGCCTGAACAGCGGCGGCGATGCCACCGGCGACCTGGTCAGCATCGGCTTCGAGAACGTCGTCGGCTCGGCCTTCGCCGACACCATCACCGGCGACGCCACCAGCAACACCCTGGCCGGCCTGGCGGGGGACGACACCCTCAACGGCGGCGCCGGTAACGATGTGCTGATCGGCGGGGCCGGGAATGACCGGATGGACGGCGGTGCCGGCGTCGACACCGTCAACTATGTCGACGCGGCGTCGGGGATGACCATCGACCTGACGGCCGGAACCGCCACCAACAGCGGCGGCACCGAAAACGACACGCTGATCGGCATCGAGAACGTCACCGGCTCGCGCTTCAACGACGTCATGATCGGCAGCGCCGGCGACAACGTCCTCAACGGCGGGGCTGGCGACGACACCATCACCGGCGGCGCCGGGAAGGACACCATCGACGGCGGCACCGGCAACGACACCGTCAACTATTCGAACTCCAACGCCGGCGTCACCATCAACCTGACCACCGGCATCGTCACCGGCGGCCACGCCTCCGGCGACGTGCTGACCGGAGTCGAGAGCGTCAGCGGCAGCACCTTCGACGACCGGCTGACCGGCAACGAGACCGCCAACATCCTGAACGGCTATCTCGGCAACGACATCCTCGTCGGCCTCGGCGGCAACGATGTCCTCATCGGCGGCCGCGGGGCGGACAGCCTGGACGGCGGCACCGGCGTCGACACCGCCTACTACTCGAACTCCAACGCCGGCGTGACGGTCAACCTGACCACCAACGTCAACACCGGCGGCGACGCCGCGGGCGATTCGCTGGCCAATATCGAGAATGTCGCCGGCTCGGCCTTCAACGACAGCCTGACCGGCGACTTCCACGACAACGTCCTTTCGGGCGGGGCCGGCAACGACACGATCTTCGGCATGGGCGCCAACGACATCCTGATCGGCGGCGCCGGCGCGGATGCGCTGAACGGCGGCGCCGGCCTGGACGTGGCGAGCTACGAGAGCTCCTCGGCCGCGGTGACCGTCAACCTGGCCACCGGCACCGGCACGGGCGGCGATGCCCAGGGCGACACCCTGACCAGCATCGAGCGGCTGTTCGGCTCGCGCTTCGACGACACCCTGACCGGCAACGACGGCTACAACGACCTGCGCGGGAATGCCGGCAACGACGTGCTCAACGGCGGCGGCGGCGCGGACGACCTGCGCGGCGGCGCCGGGGCCGACACCATCAATGGCGGCGCCGGACAGGACACGGCCTATTACTTCGAGAGCAATGCCGGGGTGACGGTGAACCTCACCACGGGCCAGGGCCTCGGCGGCCATGCCCAGGGCGACCTGCTGATCGATGTCGAGAACATCGGCGGCTCGCAGTTCAACGACTCGCTGGTCGGCACCGCCACGAAGAACATCCTCCGCGGCTATGCCGGTGACGACGTCCTGCGCGGTGGCGGCGGCGTCGACGAGCTGATCGGCGACGCCGGGGCGGACACCTTCGTCTTCGGCTCGACGGCAGACAGCAACAGCGTCACCGGCGTCGATCTGATCCACGACTTCGGCTCGGATCAGGGCGACAAGGTCCATCTCGCGACGATCGACGCGAACACCACCGTCGCCGGTGACCAGGCCTTCACCTTCATCGGCACCTCGGACTTCACGGGTGTGGCGGGCCAGCTGCGCTTCTTCACCACCGCCGAGGGCACCCTCGTCTGGGGCGACACCAACGGCGACAAGGCGGCGGACCTCATCATCAGCTTCGCGGGTTCGCTGACCCTCACCGCGACCGACTTCGTGCTGTAAGCGAAGCCGTAGACATGCTCTGGGCCGCCCTTCGGGGCGGCCCTTTCTTATTCCACCCTTTCGGCCGCGCGGCGCCGCGCCTCCTCGGTGGCCTGGCGAAACCGGGCCAGACGGCGGCCGGCCCGGGACATCCGGTCCGGCCGCGGCTCGTGGACCATGCCGATCATGTCCGGCGGCGCCGGCCATCCCAGCGCCGCCGCGGCGATGCGATAGCCGCCCATCGCCGTGGTCGCGGTCGGCAGGTCGGCGCACTCCACCGTCCGCCCGGTCGCATCGGCGATGAGCTGCGGCCAGACCCGGCTGGCGCCGCCGCCGCCGGTCAGCCGGATCGGCCCCGGCGCCGCCGCCATCGCATCGAGATTGTTGCGCAGCGCCAACGCCACCCCTTCGAGCACCGCATAATGCAGGGCGCCGCGGCCCTGGGCGATGTCGAGGTCGAGCAGGGCGCCGCGCACCGCCAGGTCGACGAAGGGTGAGCGCTCGCCCTTGAGATAAGGCAGGAACAAGGTCTCCGGCGGCGCCGCATCGGCGGCTTCCGCCTCGGCGTCGAGCGCCGCGAGCTCGGCCCCGGCGATCCGGCCGAACCAGCCGGCGGCGTCGCCGGCGGTGAGCAGCGGCGCGATCTCGATCGCCCAGCCGGCCCTCGGATGCGCGAGGGTGGTGAAGGGGCGCGGCAGCGCCGCGGGATCGAGCGGCCGGCTGCGCGCGACCCAGCCGCTGGTGCCGAGATAGACGTGCAACTGGCCATCGCCGGCGGCCCCGACGGTGGAGGCCGCGGCGTCGCCGCAGCCGTTCACCACCGGGCATCCGGCGGGCAGGCCGAGCGCCAGCGCGGCCGCCGGCAGCAGTTCCCCGACCAGCGCGTCGGCGGGCAGGATCGGCGGCAGCAGCGCGGGGTCGAGGCCGACGGCCTCGACCAGCGGCGCCGACCATTCGCGCCGCGCCAGATTCATCAGCCCGACCGTGGTGCCGGCCGCCGGGTCGGTGGCGGTCCAGCCGGTCAGCCGCAGCGCCAGATAGTCCTTCGCACCCGGCAGGAGGGTCGCGATCCGCCGCGCCGCTTCCGGCTCCGCCTGCTGCAGCCAGCGGAACTTGGCGACCGTGTTCAACGGCCCGGGCGCGTTGCCGAGAACGGCCGGCGCATCCGCGGCCAGCAGCCGGTCGCGGATCGGCGGGAACACCGCGCCACTGCGGCCGTCGCTGTACAGCAGCGCCGGCCGGACCGGACGCCCGCCGGCGTCGAGCGCCACCAGATTCTCCATGGTGCCGACCAGCGCGACCGCCCGCACCGATTCGCGCATCGCCGCCGGCAGGCCGGCGCAGGCGGTCACGGCGGCCGTCCACCAATCCTCCGGATCCTGTTCCTGGCCGCCGCCGGGCGTGGCGCGGGTCGGATAGCGGGCTTCGACCTGCCGCGCCGGGTGGCCGTCCCCGCCGAAGGCGACGAGTTTGAGCGCCGTGGTGCCGAGATCGAAGACCAGGAGGATGCTCATCGCGACGCCGCCATGCCGAAGCGGCGCACCATCACCGCGCCGATGATGATCGCGCCGGTCACCATCTTCTGGAAGAAGGGATCGACGTTGAGGATGGTCAGCCCGTTCGCCAGCACCGCGATGATGGCGACGCCGACCGCGGTGCCGAGCATGTTCGGGCGGCCGCCGCGAAAGGCGGTCATACCGAGGAAGACGGCGGCATAGGCCGGCAGCAGCAGGCTCTCGCCCATGGTGTGCTGGACGCTGCCGAGGCGCGCCGCCAGCAGCACCCCGGCAAGGCCGGACAGCGCTGCGGAGATCGCGAAGACGGCGATCACCGGCCGGCCGATCGGCACGCCGGACAGGCGCGCCGCCTCGCGGTTGCTGCCGATGGCGATCAGCCGCCGGCCGAACACGGTCAAGGCCAGGGTGCCGCCGGCCGCGAGCAGCACCGCCAGCATCCACAGCGTCAGCACCGGCACCGGCCCCACGGCCGTCCGGGCGAGCGCGGTGAAGCCCGGCGGGATCCCCTGGAACAGGCTGGCCCCGCCGGACAGCCAGTAGGCGAGGCCGGAGGCGATGGTGCCGAGCGCCAGGGTGGCGATGAAGGAGGGTGCCCTGAGCCCGTGCACCACCAGCCCGCCGACCGCGCCGACCAGGCCGCAGGCCAGCAGCGACAGCAGGATCGCCGGCCCCGGCCCAAGGCCGGCGGCCAGCAGCTTCACCACCAGGATGCCGGCGAGCGAGGCGACGAAGCCGACCGACAGGTCGAATTCGCCGATCACCATGACCAGGGTCGCGGCGGTGGCGACGATCGCCAGGATCGCCATCTGCTGGGTGACGTTGAGCAGGTTGGCGGCGGTGGCGAAGGCGTCAGGCCGCGCCAGGCCGAAGCCGAGCACGATCAGGGCCAGCGCCGCCGGCGTGCCGAAGCGTTCGACCAGCCGCGCCTCAGCCGCCACGATGCGCGCTCCGGAAAGCCCCATCTACGGCATCCACGCATCGATCGGAGATACCGATGGCGGGTCTTTGAGCCGATTGCCTCTCCCGCTTGCGGGAGAGGTCGGACATCCGAAGGATGGCCGGGTGAGGGAATTGCGGCCCTGCCGAAGCACAGCGTCGCGGCGATCGAGCGCGTGCTCTCCCCTTCTCCTGAAACGCCAGCTCCGATGTCGCGGCCGGGCTGCCCTCACCCGGAGCCGCTTCGCGTCTCCGACCTCTCCCGCAAGCGGGAGAGGCAAATAGAATGCGCTTGCAAATCGGTGGACAAGAGAGGAGCGGGTGACGCCTGTTCCGAAGAGGGCTCACGGGCAGGCCACGCCCAAACTCTCGCGCGTGATCAGCGTGCCGGGCGCGTAGAGCTCGGCCGCATCCGGCTTGCCGCCGGCGAAGACCTTGGCCATCTGCTCGGCCGTGATCCGCGCCATGTCGGCGAAGTTCTGCCGCACCGTGGCGATGAAGGGCGTGCATTGCCGGATCAGCTCCACCGCCTGCGGGTTGCCGTCGATGCCGGCGATGACGATGTCGCTGCGCCCGGCCGCCTGCAGCGCCAAGAGGGCGCCGATGCCGGGCTCGTCCCAGGCCGCCCAGACGGCGTTGATCGCGCCCGGCGCCGGGTTGGCGGCGAGCATCGCCTCCATGGCGTTGCGGCTGTCGTCGATCTGGCCCGGCACCTGGACATAGTGGTCGGCCACCTGGCGGATGCCCGGGGTTGCCTCGAGCGCCTCGTCGAGGGCGATCTCGCGCTGGTGCACGCCGGGATGGGCCGAATGGAAGAAGCGAACGATCGTCCCCCGCCCGCCCAGCCGGCCGAACAGGTGGTCGGTCATGGTCTTGCCGAGGGCGTGGTTGTCCGAGGTGACGTTCAGCGTCACCCCCGGCCCCGTCGCGCCGTCGACGGCGAAGACCGGGATGCCGGCGGCCGCGGCCTTGCCGACCTGGTCCTGGATCTGCGCCGGGTTGATCGAGACCAGCACGATCGCGCCGGTGCGGGCGTTGACCACATCCTCGACCCGGCTGGCCAGGGCGCCGAAATCGCCGGCGGTGTCGACCACCGACACGGTCCAGCCGCGCGCCGCGGCGTCGGCCTTGAAGGTCTCGACCATCTCGCCGGTGGCGACGGCGGAGAGATAGGGGGTCAAGACCGACACCGTCTCGGCCGCCGCCGGGGCGGCCGCCCCCGCCGCAACCGCCGTCGCCGCCACGGCGACCACCCGCATCCATCCCCGCATCGTCCGCCTCTCCCCGCGCTTTTCATCCTGTCTAGCCCCTCCGCCCGGGGCTGACAACGACGCCGCCACGGCGCCTCCACATCCGCTTGCCCTCGGCCCTCGCGAACCGCACTGTGTGCGCCGTGCGGACACACGCCGTCCGCCGGAGCAGGAGAGCCATGGCCTTCGAGAATGCGCCGCGGGCGACGCCGACCGTGCAGCAGGACGACGACACCGTCCGGATCACGCGCTGGGATTTCGAGCCCGGCGCCGCGACCGGATGGCACCAGCACGGCTTCCCCTATTTCGTCATCATGCTGCGGGCCGGAACGCTGCGGATCCACAACGGCGAGACCGAAACGGCGGTGCCGCTGGCCGAGGGCCAGTCCTACATGCGCCCCGCCGGCATCCGGCACGACGTCATGAACGGCTCGCCGCACCCGATCGCCTTCGTCGAGATCGAGATCAAGAGGCCGGGCGCCCTCGACGGCTGGACCGTCTGAGACCGCTGCCGTGCCGCGCATCGCTTTCCGGCTGGACGCGTCGGCCGCGATCGGCGGCGGCCACGCCATGCGCTGCCTGTCCCTGGCCCGTGCCCTGGCGGACCGCGGCGCCGAATGCCTGTTCCTGGTGAACGAGGAGGCCGACGCGGTGGTGCCGGCCCTGGCCGCCGTCGCCCGCCGGACCGTCGGGCCGGAGCCGGAGGCCGCAATGGCGGCGGTCCGCGCGGCCTGGCCGGACGGGGCCGATGCGGCGGTCTGCGACCTCTACCGGTGGACGGCGCCGCAGGAGCAGGCCTTCGCCGCCGCTGCGCGCCGCCTGCTGGTGATCGACGATCTGATCGCGGCGCCGCATCGCTGCGACTGGCTGCTGAACCAGAATTTCGGTGCCGATCCGGCCGCCTATGACGGGCTGCTGCCGGAGGGCTGCCGGCGGCTAATCGGCCTCGACTACGCCCTGCTGCGCCCGGGCTTCGCGGCGCTGCGGCCGGCGGCGCTGCAGCGGCGCCGCAGTGCCGGACGGCCGCAGACGATCCTGGTATCGCTCGGCCTGACCGATGTCGGCGGCATCACCGGCCGGGTCTGCGCCGCCCTGGCGACCATCCCGGATTTCGCCCGGGCCGAGGTGGTGCTGGGCCCGGCCGCGCCCAGCATCGCCCGGGTGCAGGCGATTGCCGCGGCCGATCCGCGCTTCCGCTGCCATGTCGGGCTCGACGACATGGCGCGGGCGATGCTGGAGGCGGATGCGGCGATCGGGGCGATGGGCAGCAGCAGCTGGGAGCGCTGCTGTCTCGGGCTGCCCACCCTGGCCGTCACCCTGGCCGACAACCAGCGGCCGACGGCCCAGGCCCTGGCTTCGGCCGGCATCGTCGCCCTGGCGGGGGATGGCGCGGCGCTGGACGACGCCGCCCTGCGGACCGCGATCGCCGGGTTCCTTGCGGATCGCGACCGGCTGGATCGGCTGTCGCGCGCCTCCGCCGCGCTGTGCGACGGGCAGGGTGCCGGCCGAGTGGCGGCGGCGATCCTTGAAGAGATCGGCAGCTAGCCCGTATTTCTCACACTCGTTGTGCCCTGCGCCGACGTCACAGGCCGGCAGGGCAGGAGGCGCGCGCAGCGCGATGCGCGGCCATCGGGCAAGCGCGGCGACGCCCCCTGCCGGCCTGTGACGTCGGCCCGAAGGGTCGCCTTGCGGCGACGCAGGGCGCAAGGAGTGTGAGAAATGCGGGCTAGGTCGCGGGCCCGGCCTCGGAGACGGGCAACTCGGTCACATCCGCCGTCCGGCCCTCCCGTTCCGCCACCGCCTGGGCGTGGGCATGCTCGTAGCGGAAGCCGAGGCGCAGCACGACCTGGTAGTGGCCGACACTGTCGCCCTCGATATGGCCGCGGATCTCCTTCACCTCGAACCAGTCGAGATTGCGCAGCGTCTTCGAGGCGGTGGCGATGGCGCCCTGAATTGCATCCTCGAGGCTGCGCTCGGACGAGCCGGCGAGCTCCGTGATGGCATAGGTGTTGCCCATGGTCCGTCTCCCTGTTGCCTATCCGGGGAATGGCGGGCGTGCCGGACCGGTTCCGGCGTCACGCCGCGGCGGCACCGGCCACCGCGCCGGCCACGACCGCGAGGTCCTTGACGAATTCGGCATAGGCGCGATGCCGGGCCTCCTGGTCGGGCACGCGCAACAGGGCGGAGGGATGAACGGTCACCAGCCCCCGCAGCCCGTTGGGAAAGGCCAGGATCCGGCCGCGGTTCTGGCCGATCGGAAACGGCCGCCCGGCCAGCGCCCGCGCCGCGGTGGCGCCGAGCGCCACGGTCAACCGCGGCTGGATCAATGCCAGCTCGCGGTCGAGCCACCATTTGCACCGGTCGATCTCGTAGGCGTTGGGGCTCTTGTGCAGCCGGCGCTTGCCGCGCGGCGCGAATTTGAAGTGCTTGACCGCGTTGGTGATGTAGGTCCGGTCGCGCGGGATGCCGGCCTCGGCCAGGGCCTTGTCGAAGATCCGCCCGGCCGGGCCGACGAAGGGCCGGCCCTGCCGGTCCTCCTGGTCGCCCGGCTGCTCGCCGACGAAGACGACGAGCGCATCCGCCGGGCCTTCGCCGAACACGGTCTGCGTCGCCGCCTGATAGAGCGGGCAGCGGGTGCAGCCGCGAGCCTCCGCGGCGACGGCGTCCAAGGATGCCTGATCCGGGGATGTCCTGGGCATGCCAGGATAATGGGCCCGGTCACATGTCGGTTCCGGCGCCGATCGGCTGGACCCACAGTATCTCCTTGATTCCAAAAGGTTCATCTCGACCCACGCGGAGTCCGGAAGATCTTCTCAAAAGTGGGACAGATTGCTGTTGCCGAGATTGAGATAAATTATCTAAAATTTGATACAAATCAGATCCAAATGCGGTCCCGGGGATGGGATCAGCCTTTGGCATAGGCATCAGAGCGCACGACTCGCCTGCGGGCCATCGGAGGCCAGGGAAGGGTGCGAGCTGAACCGGGCAATTGAGAAGCCCGGCCTCATAACATGGCTTTTGGAGAGGACAATGAAGGCAGTTACCCCGATCCTGGCCGCGGCCGCCCTGGCTGCGACCGGGCTATTCACCGCGGCCGACGCCGCGACGGCGACCGGCAATCTGCAGGTCAAGATCACCATCACCAAGGAATGCCAGGTCAATGCCGGCAGCGGCGGCGCCGGTGCCGGCGACGCCGTGCTCGACTTCGGCAGCCACGGCGTGCTGAACAACAATGTGGACGGCCAGACCGCGACCAGCGGCACCGGGTCGATCCAGGTGCAGTGCACCAACGGCACCGCCTACCAGATCGGCCTCAACGCCGGCCAGAATCCGTCCTCGCCCGGCGACGTCAACACTCGCCGGATGAAGAACGGCACCGAGTTCGTCTCCTACCAGCTGTACCAGGATTCGGCCCGCACCACGGTCTGGGGCAACACCACCGGCGCCGGCGGCAACGTCGTCTCCAAGACCGCCGACGGCACGGTCCAGAGCACCCAGGTCTTCGGCCGCGTGCCGCCGCAGGCCACCCCCTCGGCCGGCGTCTACACCGACACCGTCACCATCACCGTCACCTACTGACCGCAAGCCTGAGGACACCCCGATGCGCAAGCTTCTCGCGCTTCTGGCGGTGGTCCCTGGGCTGGTCTTCGCGACCGACGGGCGGGCGGCATCCCTGCAGGTGTCGCCCGTCTCCGTCGACCTGACCGCGCCGGCCCAGGCGTCCTCCGTCAACCTCCGGAACAACGGCGACCGACCGGTCAACGTCCAGATCCGCGTCTACAAATGGACCCAGAGCGGCGGCGAGGACCAGCTGACCCCCGCCCGCGACGTGGTCGCCAGCCCCCCGGCCGCCGCGCTGCAGCCGGGCACGACCTACACCATCCGCGTCGCCCGCACCGCGGCGCCGGTCACCAGCGGCGAGGACAGCTACCGGCTGCTGATCGACGAGCTGCCGGAGGTCAACGTCCGCCGCCCCGCCGGTTCGGTCAACCTCGTGATCCGCTATTCGATCCCGGTGTTCTTCGCCGACCGGGCCGCCGGGGCCGAGCTGCGCTGGGACGTCCGCCGCGACGGCGGCAGCCTGGTGGTCGAGGCCACCAACACCGGCAGCCGTCACGCCAAGATCGCCAATCTGACGGTCGCCTCGCCCGCCGGCCAGGTCGCCTTCGGCCAGGGCCTGAACGGCTATGTGCTGCCGGGCGCGACCCGCCGCTGGACCGCGCCGGGCGCCCGCATCCAGCCGGGCAGCGGCGTCACCATCACCGCCAAGGGGGACGATTATGCGGTCAACCAGACGGCGACCGTTCGTTAGGTCGCACGTCGCCGCCTGGTGCATGCTCGTCGCCCTCGGCGCCGGGGCGCCGGCGATCGCCCAGGACGTGCCGCCGCCCGACGGGGCGGATCCGAACCAGGATCTGCTGCTGGGCGTCGTCGTCAACGACCGGCCGACCGGCGCGCTGGCCACCTTCAGGCGCCTGCCGGACGGCCGTCTGGCGGCCACCCCGGGCGACCTGCAGACCGCCGGCATCAAGCCGGAGGCCGGCGCGGTCGGCCCCGACGGGCTGGTCCCGCTCGACAGCCTGGCCGGCGTCGCCTGGCGCTATGACGAGCCGAAGCAGATCGTGGTCTTCACCGCCCCCGACGGCGCCCGCGTGCCGACCAGCATCGATGTCGGCGCCGGCAGCCGGCCCGTCGACCTGTCCGCGGTGCGCTCCGATTTCGGCTTCCTGACGAACTACACGCTGTACGGCACCAGCCAGTATGACTGGAGCAGCGGCGGCAGCAGCACCAGCACGCTGTCCGCCAGCGTCGACGCCCGATTGCTGACGCCCTACGGCATCGCCTCGACCACGGCGCTGGCCCGGATCAACGACTTCGACCATTTCGACGAAGAGAGCAACGGCTTCACCCGCCTCGACAGCGCCTGGCGGTACACCGACCCGGAGAGCCTGCTGGTCTACCAGGCCGGCGACAGCATTTCCGGCGCGCTGTCCTGGACCTCGTCCTACCGCTTCGGCGGGCTGCAGTTCAAACGCAACTTCGACATCCGCCCGGACCTCGTCACCACCCCGGTGCCGAACCTCGCCGGCACCGCCTCGGTGCCGTCGACCCTCGACCTCTATCTCAACAACATCCGGGTCTTCTCCGGCGAAGTCCCGGCCGGGCCCTTCGACTTCACCGGCCTGCCCTTCCTCGGCGGCGGCGGCGACGCCCGCATCGTCATGCGCGACGCGCTCGGCCGCGAGGTCGTTGCCCAGCGCGCCTATTTCTTCGCGCCGGACATGCTGCGCGAGGGCTATTTCGACTTCTCGGTCGAGCTCGGCTTCATCCGCCTCGGCTACGGCGACGACTCCTTCCGCTACGACCGCAGCCTCGCCGGCTCCGGCAGCATCCGCTACGGCCTGACCGACACCCTGACCCTGGAAGGCCATTTCGAGGCAACCCGCGGCCTGGTCAATGGCGGCGCCGGCATCGTCGCCAGCCTCGGCCCCTGGGGCGCCGTCAACGCCTCGGCCGCCAGCAGCTGGTACGGCGGCAAGGCCGGGGACGAGACCGGCGGCAAGGTCTCGGGCTTCTATCAGGTCTCGCGCCTCGGCTGGTCCTTCTATGCCGGCGCCGACCGCATGATCGGCGACTACAACGACGTCGGCCTGGTGGTCGACCGGCGGCACGGCAACGACGCCCCGGTCTCCGCCCGCGCCCGCGAGGTGCTGCGCACCGGCCTGTCCTTCCCGCTCGGCCTCGATCCCTCCTCGCTCAGCCTCGGCTTCTCCCGCATCCGCGGCGCCGGCCGGGACGGCGACAGCTCGATCCTCACCGCCTCCTGGTCGCGCACGATCTTCGAGGATCTCTCGGTCTACGTCACCGGCTACGGCGATTTCGACGACCGCAGCAACTACGGCGTCTTCGCCGGCGTGACCATCCCGCTGGGCGGCGACATGACCGCCTCGGCCAATGTGTCGCGCAACGGCAACCGCACCAGCTTCGACGCCAGCGTGACCAAATCCGCCCGGCTCGAGGAGGGCTCCTTCGGCTGGTCGGTGCGCGACCAGGAGACGGTCGACGGCACCGGAAACCGCGCCGCCTCGGTCAACTACCGCACCGCCGTCGCCTATCTCGCCGGCTCGGTCGAGCAGTCGGGCGACATGGGCCGGGTCACCGGCACGGTCGAGGGTGCGATCGTCGCCGCCGGCGGCGGCGTGTTCCTGGCCAACCGGGTCGAGGACGCCTTCGCCGTGGTCAAGGCCGGCGGGCCGAACGTCGAAGTCTCGCTGAACAACCGCCGGGTCGCCACCACCAATTCCAGCGGCCGCGCCTTCGTGCCGTATCTGCAGTCCTACCAGAACAACACGATCTCGATCGATCCGGCCAACCTGGCGCTCGACCTGCAGCCGGAAGAGACCCAGGCCGTGGTGGTGCCGGCCGACCGCTCCGGCGCCGTGGTCGATTTCGGGGTGAAGAAGGTGGATGCCGCCATCGTCACCCTGACCGGCCCGGACGGCAAGCCGGTGCCGGTCGGATCCGTGGTCCAGCTCGACGGCACCGACCAGGCCACCGTCGCCGGCTATGACGGCCGTGCGTACCTGACCGGCCTGTCCGCCCGGAACGGCGTCACCGTCACCCTGCCCGAGGCCGCCGGCACCTGCCGCGCCGGCTTCGACTACCAGGCCGTCCCGGGCGCCCAGCCCGAGATCGGGCCGGTTCCCTGCCGCTGAGAGGGAGGATCCCCATGCGCTCCTCGCATCTCGTCGCCCTGGCCGGCACCGCGCTCGCGCTGGTGCTCGCCGCGGCCCGGGCCCAGGACCTGCCGACGCCGGAAGCGGGGCCGACGATGGGGCTCGGCTCGCTGCCCGGCGACAACGCGAGCGGCACCGCCGGCCCGCGGGTCGCCGACACCGCGGCGCTGCGCATCGAGATCACGATCGCGTCGGCCTGCAGCGTCGACCGGGAACCGGTTCCGGCCTTCCCCGGCGGGGCGGCCGACGGCACCGCCGGCGTCGCCATCGACTGCACCAACGGCCTGCCCTACCTCCTGGCCCTCGACACTGCCGGCGACGCATCCATCCCCTATCGGCTGTCCAGCGATCCCGGCCGCCGCGGCGTCCGGACCGACCGGCCGGGCGTCGACACCGTCCCCGGCCGCGGCACCGGCGTCCCCGTGACGATCCCGCTCTATGCCCCTGCCGTTCCGCCCGCACGAGGGCAGCACGTTCTCTCGCCCATCCGCCTCACCGTCGCCTATTGACGCCCGCCGGGAAGCCCGTCCGATGACAGCGCCGTTCCGCCTGCTCCTCCTCCCCCCGCTCGCCGCGCTTGCCCTGCTGCTGGTGCCGGCCGACGCCCGGGCCCAGACCTGCCGGGTCACCGGGATCAGCAATTTCGGAACGACCACGGTGGACATCGTTCCGAACGCGTCGGCATCGGCGACCGGCGAGGTCAGCTACAACTGCTCGTCCCGGACGCGTTTCACCGATGTCCGGCTGTGCGCCTATATCCGTGCCACCGGCAGCCAGGTCGGCCCGACCGACTACGCCTTCTACCAGACCCGCGACACCGACTCCCGCCTCGCCTGGGAGATGCGGGAACAGTTCAACCGCCGCTACGCCCGGGACGGCGGCGGTAGCGCGTCGACCGGCGGCATCAAGCTGTATGTCGTCGGCGGCGGGACCACCACGAACATCAGCGGCACCAACACGCTGACCCTGACCTATCTCGACCGGCAGCAGCAGGACCGCGTCCGGCCCGGCACCTACACGGACACCTACCAGCTCGTCACCAAGTACCTGTTCAACGCCGGCAATGCGAGCTGCGAGGCCGGCCTCGCCAACCCGACGGGCACGATCACCACCAGCTTCACCGTCACCTCGATCGTCCCGAAGAACTGCCAGTTCGAGAACTTCCAGGACATCGATTTCGGATCCTGGGGGTCGGTGACGGCGGCGCGGGCGAGCTCGACCGGGGTGCGGGCCTTCGGCAATGTCGGCATCCGCTGCACCTACCAGACGCCCTACAGCATCACCATCAACGACGGCCAGAACGTCAGCGGCGGCACCCGGCGGATGCGCAACGGCACCGACTATCTCGCCTATGCGCTGTTCCAGCCGGGCTGCAACACCGCCTGGACCACGGCCTCGCCGCTGGCCGGCACCGGCACCATCGTCAGCGCGATCAACAACCACCAGGTCTGCGCCCAGCTCGCCACGCCGCTGGCCGTAGCGCCCGCCGCCGGCACCTACACCGACCTGGTCGTCGTCACCGCGACCTTCTGACCGCAACAGGCAGCGGAGGCCCCATGGGCGACCATCAGGACGGCACCGTCGGCGCAGCCACGAAGGACAGGCTGAAGTTCGCGGTCCTCTACCGCACCCGGCCGCCCGACCTCGACCTCATTCGCAACGAGATCCGCGCCTTCGGCGATCTGTTCGAGCTGCCGATCGCCGGCGAGTCCATGCCGCAGGTCCGCTCGCTCAAGCCCGACCTCGCCCTGGTCTATTTCAGCTCTCTGCCCAGGCCGGTGGACGTCGCCTTCGCCCGCCGCGTCCTCGGTGCGCTGCGCGGTGGTTCGCGCAAGCTGATCGTCGTCGGCGACCGCGATCTGCTCGGCGCCAGCGACCTCGCCTTCGACCTCATCGGCCACAGCGTCTACGACCACAGCCTCGGCGACGCGGCCATCCGCACGCTGATCCGGCGCCACGCCGCCTTCCTGGCCGGCTTCCGGCGGAAGATCGGCCGGATCGATTCCACCCTCGATCGCATGGCCGACCTCAGCCAGGACATCGTGGCCCAGCATGCCGAGATGCTGAGCCTGCACCACAAGGACCCGGCCGACGCCTTCACCGCCTGCCACGGACCCGCTGCGATGACCGACAACCCCGTCGCCCTGGTCGACGCCTCGCTCGACATCATCAAGGCGCTCACCGGCGCGCTGGGCGACGAATTCGTCAGCGTCGAATACGTCCAGATCCTGATGTACCTGCACGGCAGCCGGCTGGCCGGGCGGCGCGGCGTGTCGGTCAGCGAGCTGTGCGGCCTGATCGACGCGCCCTATTCCACCACCGTCCGCCGGATCGACGAGCTGGCCAAGAAGAGCTATCTGCGCAAGAGCGTCGACCCGACCGACAAGCGCCGGATCCATGTCGAGATCGCCGGCCCGTCCGCCGCCATCGTCGAACGCTTCCTCGACAGGTTCAGGGCCTCGATCGGCGGCCTGCTGACCCGGCCCGGCGGCCATTCGGGCTGAGCGCCGCCCGGGCGCCGGCAGGACCGGCAGATTTTCCCATCGGAGCATAAATGCTCATCAGGGCACTCCAGCGGCCGCACAGAATTCGGCCGTCATCGGCAAATCCAGATCGCCTCGACATCGAAGATCTTCACATGATCCGGACCGCACGGCGAAGCCATCCGGTCCGAGGCGGCATCGCCGAGCACCCGGACCGGCCGCCGAGATCACGTAATCTTCTTCTTGCCATTGCGGCAAACCGGATTCCATCATGACTGGTCACTCCGGTTCGGATGGCCGGCCAACCGCGACTGCGGCCACGGATCGCTGCCTACCCGGTGACCGACTGACGCGTCGCGCACTCTCGCACGGCGCCACCTTTCTTCGGAGGCGAGCGATGCCGATCGGCACCGTGAAATGGTTCAACAGCACCAAGGGCTTCGGCTTCATCCAGCCGGACGGCGGCGGGCCGGACGTGTTCGTCCACATCTCCGCCGTCGAGCGCGCCGGTCTGCGGGGCCTGACCGAGGGCCAGAAGATCTCCTATGAGGAGCAGATGGACCCGCGGCGCAACAAGTCCTCGGCCGAGAACCTGAAGCCGGTCTAGCGCCGGCTCAGCCTCCCGCCGGATCGGGCGGCTTTCCGCCCAGGGCGCGGGTCAGCTCACGCGCGGTGTCGCGCAGGAGCGGGCCCAGCGCCGCCGCCCGCTCCGCCGTCAGGCGCGTGGCGAGGCCGGAGACCGAGATCGCGCACAGCGCCTCGCCCTGCGCGTCGTGAACCACGGCGGCGACGCAGCGCAGCCCGGTGACGAACTCCTCGTCGTCGACCGCATAGCCGCGCCGGCGGATCAAGGTGAGCTCCGCCGCCAGGTCGGCGGCGCGGCTCAGCGACCGCGGCGTCAGCCGCGGCAGGCCGTGGCGGGCGACCACCGCCGCCACATCGGCCTCGGAATAGGTCGACAGGATCGCCTTGCCCATGCCGGAGGACGCCATCGGCGCCCGGCCGCCGACCCGGGTGATGGCGCGCATGATCTCGCGGCTCTCCACCTGGGTCAGGCACACCACCTCGCCGTCATCGGCGACGCCGAGATTGGCGGTCTCGCGCGTCTGGTCGCGCAGCCGGCGCAGAAACGGCAGGGCCGGGGCGACGAAGTTGCGCTGGCGCACGAAGGCTGCGCCGACGGCGAAGGCCTGCCGGCCCATGTGCCACATCCCGTCCGACGGATCGAACTGCACGAAGCGCCGCTGCTCCAGCGTCGTCAGCAGGCGGTGCGCGGTCGAGGGCGACAGGCCGGTGCGGGCGGCGAGGTCGGTCAGCCGCGTGCCCTCCTCGTCCTCGCCCAGCGCCTCGAGCAGCGAGAGCGCCCGCTCCACCGACTGCACGCTGCCCGATCTGGGGGCGCCGCCCGATTTGGCCGGCGCCGATCGCCTCTCTCTCATGAACCCATCCGACCTGAGGCCGCGCGGCGGGACGGCGTCCCGCCGATGGCTGTAGACTGTTCATAGCATCGGCCCGGCGGTTTCCACATCGCGGGAAACTTCCTGCGGCGCGCTGGACCGGCCGCGGCGGTTGCACTAGCCGGATGACATGGCCCTTCAACCACGGCGCTGAACATGACGTCCTACGCACCCCGGCACACCTTGAAGGTGGCCTCCTCCCTGGCGGATCTGGTCGAGCGCGAGATCGCCCCCGGCACCGGCGTCGACCCCGACGCCTTCTGGCGGCATTTCGCCGAGATCGTGAAGGATCTCGGCCCCACCAACCGGGCGCTGCTGGCGGAGCGGGACCGGCTGCAGCAGCAGATCGACGCCTGGCACGGGGAGCGGCGGGGGCAGGCCTTCGACCCGGCCGAATACCGCGCCTTCCTGACCTCGATCGGCTATCTGCGCGAGGAAGGGCCGGACGTCACCATCGACACCGCGAATG
This sequence comes from Inquilinus limosus DSM 16000, assembly GCF_000423185.1. Classification (GTDB taxonomy): domain Bacteria; phylum Pseudomonadota; class Alphaproteobacteria; order DSM-16000; family Inquilinaceae; genus Inquilinus; species Inquilinus limosus. The sequence continues at coordinate 78,304 of NZ_AUHM01000033.1, forward strand.
TCGACCCGGAGATCGCGACGATCGCCGGGCCGCAGCTGGTGGTGCCGGTGATGAACGGGCGCTTCGCCCTGAACGCGGCCAATGCCCGCTGGGGCAGCCTGTACGACGCGCTGTACGGCACCGACGCGATCCCGCAGACCGGCGAGCTGGCGCCCGGCGCCGGCTACAACCGCAAGCGCGGCCAGGCGGTGATCGCCGAGGCGGCACGGGTCCTGGACACCGCGATCCCGCTGGCCGCCGGGAGCCACGGCCAGGTCGCCGAATACCGGCTGACGATCGCCGGCCGGACGGCGGCGCTGGAGATCGTGCTCGCCGACGGCACCGCCACCGCCTTGGCGCGGCCGGAGCAGTTCGTCGGCCATGCCGGCGAGGACGGCAGGCGCACCCTGCTGTTCCGCAACCACGGGCTGCATGTCGAGCTGCAGATCGACCGGTCGCACCCGATCGGCGCCGGCAACCCGTCGGGGGTGAAGGACGTGGTGCTGGAGGCCGCGGTCACCACCATCCAGGACTGCGAGGATTCAGTCGCGGCGGTCGACGCCGAGGACAAGGTCGCGGTCTACCGCAACTGGCTGGGGCTGATGAAGGGCGACCTGGCCGAGACCTTCGTCAAGGGCGGCCAGACCATGACCCGCCGGCTGGCGCCCGACCGGCGATACACGTCGCTCGACGGCGGCACCATCACCCTGCCCGGCCGCAGCCTGATGCTGGTGCGCAATGTCGGCCATCTGATGACCACCGACGCCGTGCTGGACAAGGACGGCAACGAGGTGCCGGAAGGCTTCCTCGACGCCATGGTCACCTCGCTCTGCGCCATCCACGACCTGAAGAAGGCCGAGGGGCCGCGCAACAGCCGCGCCGGCAGCGTCTACATCGTCAAGCCGAAGATGCACGGGCCGGATGAGGCGGCGCTGACCGACACGCTGTTCGGCCGGGTCGAGGACGCGCTGGGCCTGCCGCGCCACACCCTGAAGGTCGGGGTGATGGACGAGGAGCGGCGGACCACCGTCAACCTGAAGGAATGCATCCGCGCGGTGCGGCACCGCCTGGTCTTCATCAACACCGGTTTCCTCGACCGCACCGGCGACGAGATCCACACCAGCATGCTGGCCGGGCCGGTGCTGCCGAAGGGCGACATCAAGGACGCCGTCTGGCTGTCCGCCTATGAGGACAACAATGTCGACCAGGGCCTCTCGGCCGGGCTGAAGGGCCGGGCGCAGATCGGCAAGGGCATGTGGGCCAAGCCCGACGCCATGGCCGAGATGCTGCAGGCCAAGATCGGCCATCCCCGCGCCGGGGCCAACACCGCCTGGGTGCCGTCGCCGACCGCGGCGGTGCTGCACGCGACGCACTACCACGCGGTCGACGTCGCGGCGCGGCAGGAGGAGCTGCGCTTGCGGCCGAAGGCGAAGCTGGACGCGATCCTGACCCCGCCGCTGCTGGGCGGCCGCAACCTGTCGGCGGAGGAGATCCAGCGCGAGCTGGACAACAACGCCCAGGGCATCCTGGGCTATGTCGTGCGCTGGATCGACCAGGGCATCGGCTGCTCCAAGGTGCCGGACATCCACAATGTCGGGCTGATGGAGGACCGCGCCACGCTGCGCATCTCGTCCCAGCACATCGCCAACTGGCTGAAGCACGGGCTGTGCACGGAACAGCAGGTGCGGGAGACGATGCGGCGCATGGCGGCGGTGGTCGACCGCCAGAACGCCAGCGACCCGGCCTACCGGCCGATGGCGCCGGATTTCGACCGCAGCGTCGCCTTCCAGGCGGCGCTCGACCTGGTGCTGCTGGGCGTCGACCAGCCCAACGGCTACACCGAGCCGATCCTGCACCGCCGCCGCCGCGAGGCCAAGGCGGCCGCGGCGTAGGCAGGCGGCCGCGCGCAGACCCCTCCCCCTCTCGCAGGGGGAGGGGAGAATCCGGGCCTCGAAGGTCTCAGAGCACGGATCCAGTATCTCTGTGGCACGCGGTTGAAAATAAACAGAAGAAAATCTCGCAGCAGTTGCGGAGATAAACAAGCCGGAGCCCAGAGATCTCCAGCCGATATCAGGCATGACGAGCCCGTTCTTCAGCCGCGCCCCTTCTGGCCGGCCAAGATCGTCCTTTCAGGTGACGTCCGAATTGATGGTGCCGAGCGAGGCGGACAGCGGTTGCCGGCCTGCCGGAGATGGTTATCGTAGACGCACTCGCTCGGACCCGGTGAAATTCCGGGTGGCTCTTCCGGCCGCCGATCCGCCGGACAACGCTAGCGATATCGACACAGTGGCGACGGTCAAACCGATACCTCTCTTCACAAAGAGCGCGTCGAGAAGAGAGCTATTCGCGCGGGCCCTGCCCGCCTGACAGAGGTCTTCCCTCGCTGAGTCGGCAGCGTCGCCGCTGTTCTCGATGGAATCGTCGAGGACGGCAAATGCACCAGAGATCCTGATGCCTGGAGGCCGATATCCGCTCCCCGGATATCGGGCCGACCGCACTCCCCCAAACGCTCCAGTCCTCTCGTCGCGCCGATTGATCGCGGCTGTCCGGCCGTCGGCGGGGGACTCCGTCCTTTTCTGATCCTCGGAGGAGAGATGCCGGATCGCCTGGACGTCCCATGCATCGTCTGCGGCTCGTCGGATCTGATGGATCTGGTCGAGCTCGCCAATGTCCCCATCGTCGGCAACCAGTTGCACCGCAGCAGCGATGAGGCCCGGCAGGTCGCCCTGGCCGACATCAGGCTCGTCGGCTGCCGCTGCTGCGGCCATGTGTTCAATGCCGCCTTCGACCCCGCGCTGGTCGTCTACGATGCGCGCTACGAGAACTCGCTGATGGGCTCGCCGCGCTACCGCCGGTTCTCGGAGGACCTCATCGATCGGCTCCTCTCGGCCTACGACCTGGAAGGCGGCACCGCGGTCGAGATCGGATGCGGCCGCGGCGAGTTCCTGCGCGTGCTGTGCGAGCGGGGACTCCGGGAGGGAATCGGGTTCGATCCCAGCCGCTCCGGCAAGCAGGATTCAGCCGGGGACGCGGCGATCACCATCATCGGCGACGTCTTCACGCCGTCCCTGGCGCCGCACGCCGACATCGTCTGCTCCCGTCATGTGCTGGAGCACCTGCCCCGCCCGGTGGATCTGCTCCGCGCCATCCGCGACGCCTATGCGTCACGCCCCGCCCGGGTGGTGTTCATCGAGGTGCCGAACGGCGGCTTCATGCTCGACGAGCTCGGAGTCTGGGATCCCCTCTACGAGCACGCCTCCTACTTCACCCTCTCGTCCTTCTCGCGGGCGCTGCGGCTGGCGGGCCTTGGTTCCCGTTCGGTCGACACCGCGTTCGGGAACCAGTTCCTGGTGGCGGAGGCGACGTTCCCCGCGTCCGAGGAGGATCAGCCGGCTCCGCCATCGCCCGACACGCACAGCTTCAGCGGTTTCGGCGACCGGTTCACGGCGACGGTGGAGGCCTGGCGGAACTGGCTGGACCTCGCCCGATGGGAGGGCCGGCGTCTGGCGCTCTGGGGCGGCGGGGCCAAAGGGGTCACCTTCCTGAACGTCCTCGACCGGTCCGGCGAGAGGGCCATCGACCAGGTGGTCGACATCAACCCGCTCAAGGCAGGTGCCTTCACCGCCGGCACCGGGCACCCGATCGTGCCGCCTGCGGCGCTGCGGGACCGACCGCCCGACATGGTCCTGGTGATGAACCCCGAATACGAGGCGGAAATCCGGCAGACGCTCGACGGGCTCGGGCTGGATGTCGAGCTGACCGTCGTCTCCGGCAGGCTGCCGCCCGTGGCTGCGGATGCGCGGCGGCGGACCTCGCTCAGGCGTTCGCGCTAATTCATAAAACCATTTGACGAATTCGCGGCCCGGGATCACGCTTCCGGTCGGGAGGCGCTGCCATGGCTGCGCGGCTGAAGGGCACGAACCAGGATCTCGGACGGCCGTACAACCGGCGCATCGTGCTGGAGGCGGTGCGCCTGCACGGGCCGATCTCGCGCGCCGAGATCGCCCGGCTGGTGGCGCTGAGCCCGCAGACCATCAGCAACATCATCCGCGAATTCGAGGAGATGGGCCTGCTGACCGCCCGGCGCGAGACGCCGAAGCGGCCGGGCCAGCCGGCGATCGAGCTGGCGATCGACCCGGATGGCGGCTTCGCCGTCGGGCTGCAGCTGATGCGCGACCGCCTGCGCGGCCTGCTGCTGGACCTGACCGGCGCCGTGCGCGGCCGGGCGCAGGCGGCCCTGCCCGCCGCGACGCCGGAGACGGCGCTGCCGGCGATGGACGCGATGGTGCGGCGCCTGCGCGAGGCGGCGCCCGGCCGGGTGCTGGGCGTCGGCCTGGCCATGCCCGGCCCCTTCGACGTCGAGGCGATGAGCTTCGTCGGCCCCACCACCCTGGCCGGCTGGGCGGGCGTGCCGCCGGCGGAGCGGCTGCGGGACCTGACCGGCCTGCCCGCCTTCGTCGGCGGCGACGCCCCGGCCGCGGCGCTGAGCGAGGCGATGTTCGGGCTGGGCCGCAGCCTGCGCGATTTCTTCTACATCCATTTCGGCTTCGGCCTGGGCGGTGGGCTGGTGATCGACGGCCATGTGCATCAGGGCGCCTGGGGCAATGCCGGCGAGTTCGGCCATATGCCGGTCGTGCCCGGCGGCCGGGGCTGCAGCTGCGGCAACGAGGGCTGCCTCGAGACCTATGTCTCGGTGCATGCGTTGCGGACCGCTCTGGCCGAGGCCGGGGTGGCGCTGGACCTTGCCGACCCGGACGCCGCCGGCCACCCGGCCGTCGCCGCCTGGATCGAGGCGGCGGTGCCGCCGCTGCGCCGCGCCATCTGCAGCATCGAGAACCTGCTGGACCCCGCCTGCGTCGTGCTGGGCGGCGAGATGCCGGAGTCGATCCTGCGCCGCCTGGCCGGACGGCTGGAGCCGCTGCTTCCTTCGGTCAGCCGGCGCAGCGACCGCAGCCATCCGCGCCTGGCGCTGTCCGCCATCGGCGCCGACAACGCGCTGGTCGGGGCGGCCGTCCTGGCCATTTCCGGCCTTCTCTCGCCGCGCTCCGGCCTGCTGTTCGCCGAGCCGGAGCCGGCCCCGGCGCCGCCGGCACGAGACGCCACCGCCATCGCCACGGAGGGACGGGCATGACCGACACCGCCCAAACCAGGATTGGAGGCCGGGAGCTGCTGCGGCTGGAGCACATCCAGATGCGCTTCGGCGCGGTCACGGCGCTGGCCGATGCCAGCTTCACGGTCCGCGCCGGCGAGGTTCTGGCGCTTCTGGGCGACAACGGCGCCGGCAAGTCGACGCTGATCAAGATCATCTCCGGCGGACTGCAGCAGACCGCGGGCCGGGTGATCTTCGAGGGCGAGGAATGCCGTTTCGCCAGCCCGGCCGACGCCAAGGCGCGCGGCATCGAGACGGTCTACCAGGACCTGTCGCTGTGCATGAATGTCGACGTCGTCGCCAATTTCTTCATGGGCCGCGAGCTGACCCGCAGGATCCTCGGCGTGCCGGTGCTGCGTGAGCGCGAGATGCAGGCGGTGACCGAACGCGCCCTGAGCGCGGCCGGCACCCGCATCCCGTCGGTCCGGATCAATGTCGAGCATCTGTCCGGCGGCCAGCGCCAGGCGATCGAGCTGAGCCGCTTCGTCCACTGGGGCGGAAAGATGGTGATGCTGGACGAGCCCTTCGCGGCGCTGGGCGTCGAGCAGACGCGGCGCGGCCTGGAGATGATCGCGCGGGTGCGCGACCAGGGCGTGGCCGTGATCCTGATCACCCACAACATGACGCACGCCTTCCAGGTGGCGGACCGGATCGTGGTGCTGCGCCACGGCCGGGTGTCCGGCGACGTGGCGACGGCCCAGACCAGCCCCGAGGAGGTGGTGCGGATGATCACCGGCGACGTGACGCAGCGCGTCGCCTGAAGAAACCCGGAACAGAGGAGGCAGCATCATGCGGATGGCAAGACGGACCCTGGGGGCGGCCGCGATCGCGCTGGCCGCCCTGGCGCCCCTGGGCGCAACCGGCGCCTTCGCCCAGGACAAGGGCAGGATCTACTACCTGGTGCCGACGCTGCTGGACGAGTTCCAGACCGAGTCGGTGAATGTGATCACCGACAGCTTCAGGCAGGTCGGCTACGAGACCGTGTCGCTGGACGCGCAGAACCGGACCGACCTGCAGCTGAACCAGTTCGACGACGTGATCCGGCTGAAGCCGAAGGCGATCGTGCTGGCCGCGGTCGATTTCGATTCGGTCGTGCCCGGCATCCAGAAGGCGCGCGACGCGGGCATCCCGGTGCTGGTGTTCGACCGACAGATCACCTCGACCCCGGTCGACTTCACCTCGGTCGCCGGCACGGTGCAGATCGGCGAGATCGCGGCCGAGCAGATCCAGGGCCTGCTGCAGGCCCGGCACGGATCGGTGAAGGGCAAGGTGCTGCAGATCCTGGGCGACCCGGGCGACAGCTACACGCTGGACATCCAGAAGGGCTTCGAGGCGAAGATGAAGGCCTTCCCGGACGTCAGGATCATCACCCAGGCGGCGCTGCAGTGGGAGGCGACGAACGCCGGCAACATCGCCTCGGACCAGCTGCTGACCAACCCGGACATCGACCTGATCTTCGTCCATGCCGCGCATCTGGCGGTGCCGGTGGCCGGAATCCTGGAGGCCAAGGGCAAGAAGCCGGGCGATGTGATGCTGGTCAGCTCCAACGGCGCGCCGGTCGGCCTCGACCTGATCCGCAAGGGCTGGGAGCAGGTGGAGGTGGAGCAGCCGCTCTACGCCCAGGCCGTGGCGCTGGCGATGTTCATCGACAAGATCGTGGCCAAGGAGAAGCTGGCGCCCGGGACCTACGACGTCCTGGGGCTGAAGGCCGAGCTGACCGAGGAGAAGTGGGGCCCGAACCTGAAGATCCCGGGCGCCGCGATCACCAAGGCCAATGTCGACGACCCGCGCTTCTGGGGCAACCTGAAGCCGCCCAGCACGCCGGTGCAGCCGGTGAAATGACACGAGCGAGAGCCTTCATACGCCCATCCCCCGCCGTCATTGCGAGGAGGCGAAGCCGACGAAGCAATCCAGGGGCCGGTGCCGCTGGATTGCTCCCCCCGGCTCACGGCCGGGGTCGCAATGACGGCATAGGGAGTTGCCGCCGCCCTTGCCCTGAGGACCGATGATGGACCGCACCGTGGCGCCGCCCGCTTCCCCGACCGCCGGCCGGCGCGGCCGCACCTGGATCGAGCCGGCGCTCGACCACATCGTCTGGCTGATCCTGCTGGTCGTGCTGGCGGTGTTCTCGCTGACCATCCCGGACTTCTTCCAGACCGGCATCTTCCTCAACATCCTGGAACAGTCGACCTTCGTCGGCATCCTCGCGGTCGGGCTGTCGCTGGTGATCATCGCCGGGCAGATGGACCTGTCGATCGAATCGGTGCTGGCGCTTTCGGCCATGGTGACGGCGCTGTTCTTTGGCACCAGCGGCGCCGGGCTGGCCTGGACGATGGACCCGCCCTGGCTGGCGCTGCCGGTGACGCTGATCGGCGCCGTGCTGCTGGGCTGCGTCGTCGGGCTGGTCAACGCCACGCTCGTGGTCCGGTTCAGGATCAACGCCTTCATCGTCACCCTCGCCGCCTATATCGCGCTGCGCGGGACGGTGGTGGCATCCTCCAGCGGCCGCTCGGTCTACGGCCTGCCGGCGGAGCTGCGCGCCGTCGCCATCGGCACCTTCCTCGACATCCCGGTCCTGGCCTGGATCCTGATCGCGGTGTTCCTGGTCTTCGGCTTCATCCTGACCAGGACGCCGTTCGGCCGGCACCTCTACATGATCGGCGGCAACCCGCAGGCGCCGTTCCGGGCCGGGATCAAGGTCGACCGGCTGGTGACCATCGCCTTCATGCTGTCCGGCGCCCTCGCCGCCTTCGCCGGCTGGCTCCTGGCAGCCCGCACCGCCGGCGCCACCGCCAATCTCGGCATCGGCATGCTGTTCGAGACCTTCGCCGCGGTGGTGATCGGCGGCGTCAGCCTGAAGGGCGGCGCCGGCCGCCTGTCCGGCGTCTTCGCCGGGGTGCTGCTGCTGAGCGCGATCCGCACCGCGATCAACGTCATGGGCATGCCGCCGCACTACACCCAGGTGATCCAGGGCACGCTGGTGCTGGCGGCGGTGCTGCTGGACACGCTGAAGACCTCGATCCGGAAGCGGTATCTGTAGCCTTCAGGCCCCCGCCCCCTCCAGCGCCGCCAGGAAGCGGCGGCGCCAGTGGCCGATGTCGTTGGTGCGCAGCACCCGCATCATCGCGGCATGGCGCTCGCGCCGCTCCTCCGGCGGCATGGTCAGGGCCCGCTCCAGCGCCTCGGCCACGCCTTCGACGTCGAACGGGTTGACGATCAGCGCCGCCTCCAGCTCCTCCGCCGCCCCGGCGAATTCCGACAGCACCAGCACGCCCGGATCCTCCGGGTCCTGGGCCGCGACATATTCCTTGGCGACCAGGTTCATGCCGTCGCGCATCGGCGTCACGAGGCCGACCTTGGCCGAGCGGTAGAAGCCCAGCAGCGTCTTGCGCGGCACGCTCTTGTTCAGGTAGCGCAGCGGCACCCAGTCGATATCGGCGAACTCGCCGTTGATCGACCCGGCCAGGCTCTCCAGCTCGTGCCGGATCTCCTGGTACTCGGCGACGTCGCTGCGGGTCGGCGGCGCGATCTGCATGAAGCTGACGCGGCCGCGCCGGTCGGGCCAGCGCTCGAGCAGCGTGCGGAACGCCTCGAAGCGGCGGGGCAGGCCCTTGGAGTAGTCGAGCCGGTCGACACCGATGATCAGGTCGCGCCCGACCAGGCTGTCGCGCAGCCGGTGCGCCGACCGCATGTTCCACGCGGCCGGGGCGTCGGCCGCGATCTCCTCGGTCTCGATCGAGATCGGGAAGGCCTCGACCACGATCCGGCGGCCGTCGATCTCGACCCGCCCGTCCGTGGTCTCGCGCCAGTGGCGGTGCCAGGCCGCGAGCAGCGCGTCGCGGTCGCGCGCGGTGTGCAGCCCGACCACGTCGTAGGCGGCGAGATCCTGCAGCAGCGCCCGGTGCGTCGGCAGGGTGCGCAGCACCTCCGGCGTCGGGAAGGGGGTGTGCAGGAAGAAGCCGATCGGCGCCGTCACGCCGCGGTCGCGCAGCGCCCGGCCGAGCGGGATGAGCTGGTAGTCGTGCACCCAGATCCGGTCGCCCGGGCGCAGCAGCGGCAGCAGCGCGTCGGCGAACAGGCCGTTGACCCGGCGGTAGCCGTCCTCCGCCGCGCGGCTGTAATGGACCAGCTGGCTGCGGTAGTGGAACACCGGCCACAGCGTCGAATTGGCGTGGCCGTTGTAGTAGAGGTCGAAGTCGTCCTGGGTCAGGTCGAGCATGGCGTAGGTGAGAGGGCCGGTGCGCTTCAGCTTCGGATGCGCCGACGCCTCGGCCACCAGCCGGCCGCTCCAGCCCAGCCAGATGCCGCCGGTCTCCCTGAGGGCCGCGAGCACCGCGACGGCGAGCCCGCCCTGCGGCGCCTTACCCTCCTCCACCGGGGCGATGCGGTTCGAGACCACGATCAGGCGGCCCATGCGGCTTCCCTTTGTCAGCGGGCGGCGGCCAGCTGCGCGATCCAGGCGCGCACGGCCGCGGGATCAGGCAAACGCCGGTTCGCCCGGGTCGGTTCCCGGTCGCCGACCAGGACCGCGATCCCGCCATGGCGCAGCGCCGCGGCGAAGGCGTCCTCGTCGGTGACGTCGTCGCCCATCGCCACGGGCCGGCGCCCGGCAAAGGGCGGCAGCGCCAGGAAGCGGTCGACCGCCGCGCCCTTGTCGACGCCGTCGGGCTTCAGCTCGACCACCATCTTGCCGGCCAGCGCGTGCCAGCCCGGAACATCCGCCAGCAGGCCGCGGGCGAAGGCGACCACGTCGGCGCCGAGATGCGGCGCCTGGCGGTAGTGGATCGCCACCGCGGCGCCCTTGGGCTCGACCCGGAGGCCGGGGCGGCCGGAGGCGAAATCGGCCAGGGACGCGGTCAGCCGGTCGAGCACGGCGCGGTCGACCGGCACGCGCTCGACCGCCGCCGCCGGCGCGGGCCGCCATTCGAGGCCGTGCTGGCCGGCGGCGGCCAGGCGCAGCGGCGCGAACAGCCGGTCGAGATCGGCGATGGCGCGGCCGGAGACGAGGGCCAGGGCGCCGCCGAGCCGGGCGGAGAGGCGGTCGAGATCGGCAACCAGACCGGGCGGCACCACCACGTCCTCCGGCCGCTCCGCCAAGTCGATCAGACAGCCATCGACGTCGAGGAACAGGGCCATGCCGGAAATACTGTCGGCGAAGCCAGTCGAGTCGATGGTCTGCGGTGCCATGCGCCCTGAAATCTCCCTCGTCAATTTTCCGTAAAGATTGCCGCCTCGGATCGAATCCGGACACGACGACAGACATACCGGCCACCGGATCTGGCCGGCAGGCCGGGGCATCTGCTGTCCTTTTTAGAGACGACGGTCCGCTATTTCAAGGGAAGGGGAGACGCTTGTTGGGACAATCAAGCGAATGCACAGCGTCCTATGTTCTTGTCATGCCCGGGCTTGACCCGGGCATCCAGGAAACCTCGATGCCGCTCTGGGTGGCCCCTGGATCGCCGGGTCAAGCCCGGCGATGACAGAAATGGCATGGATTGGCGCCTGCCATCCGATTGCCCCGGTCTCAATCGACATAGCCGATGCGGGCCCGGACGAAATCGCCCTTGATCGACACCAGCGGCCGGTCGCCGGCGCTGGCGGGCAGGGTGCTGTCGACCACCGAGACCTTGGCGTCAACCTGATAGCTGACCGGGGTGCCGCGGCGGAAGCCGAGATCGAGGTCGGCGGCGTCGGCCTGGATGCGGATCGACCGGCCGGGATCGGGGCCGGTGCTGCGGACCGTGGCCTGCAGCGCCCGGGCCGACAGGTCGAGGGTCGAGGCCTGGCCGGTCAGGGTCAGCTCGGCCGCCTGGGCCCGGACCGCGACGGCGCCGAAGCGGCCGTCCAGCGTGGCCGAGACCGCGGCCGGCCGCAGGGCGATGTCGGCGCCGGGCCGGAGATTGACCGACAGGGTAGGCCGGCACTCGCGCGGCCAGACCGACGACTGCTCGCGGACATCGACCGTCAGGACGCGGCCCTCGACCCGCAGGGTCGCGGCGCAGCCCTCCGACTGCTCCAGCACCGCCGTCAGCGGCCGGCCGGCGTCGGTGGTGGCGGCGACCGCGAGGCCGCCGCCGGTCACCGCCACCGCGTCGACCTGGCTCAGGTCGACCGGCTCGATCGCGGAGGGATCGGCGGCGCCGAACCCCGCCAGGAAGGCCAAAGTCTTGAACGCTCCCATGACAATCCCTCCTCCACTCGGCCGGCCCTGCCGGCGCGGTTATGTCAGCGGTAGAGCGGCGTCCGGTTGGCGACGGCCATCCAGCCGCGGACGACGCGATAGACGGTCCACAGCCACAGCAGGCCCAGGAGCGGCCAGCCGATCAGCACCCAGGTCAGGGCGCCGAAGAGGAGGCCGAGCAGCAGGAACGCCCAGAAGGTGCGGATCGCCCAGGTGAGATGGTCCCAGGCGACCGTGCCGCGGGCGTCGCCGCGCCCCAGATAGGCGATGACCACGCCGATCAGCATCGGCAGGGCGGTGAACAGCGACACGGCGTAGATCGCATAGACCACATGGCCGACCGTGCTCAGCCCGTCGCGCGAGCGGCGCGGCGACATGATCTCGATATCCGGTCGGTAGGAAGCGGCCATTGCTGGCTCCTTTCGTCGGGTTGGATTCGGAAACTCAACGACCTTCGAGATCGCGGAAGTCCCGGTTCAGCTTGAACTCGCTGGAGGTGACGTAGCGCTCCATCCCCACCAGGCGCTGCTCCAGCTCGCGGAAGTTGTGGCGGATGGCGGAGAAGGTGTCGGCCGGCTGGACCGAGACCGACCGCCAGAACGCCTCCTCGTCCGGGCTGCGGTACAAGAGCCTCGGCCGGCGCTTCAGGAACACCGCCGCCGCCAGATAGGCGATCAGGATGTGCGGGAAGAAGATCAGGCCCAGCACCACGGTGCCGAAGCGGACCTTGCCGGGCGAGACCCCGAAATAGGCGGCGATGCCGGCGCAGACGCCGAGGAACACCCCGTTGTCCGGATCGCGGTAGAGGCGATGCGGGTTCGGGGATTCGGTGAAGCGGTCGGTCACGGCATCGGCCTCCGCCACTGCGGCGCCTCGGCGTCGAGGATCTTCTCGAGTGTCTGGATCCTCAGCTCCATCCGCTTGGCGCTCTCCCACAGGTCGACCAGCATGCGCTCGTCCTCGCGCGACAGCGTCCGGGTCGATCGCCAGCGGGTGACGTAGTGCAGCACCAGCCAGATCGGCGCCACGATCACCAGGAAGACGATGACCGGGACGAAGAAGAAGGCGTGAAACATGGTTGTCCTTGCGTCTGCGGCCCGGCGGAAGACGCCGGGCCGGTTTGACGAAAGCGATCAGCCGCCGGTGCGGCCGAGGCGGGCCTTGATCGCCTGCAGCTCCTTCTCGACGCCGCCCTCGGCCTCGAGCTCGGCGAACTCGTCCTGCAGCGTCTTGCGCCGGCCGAGATCGAAGGATTCGACCTGGCCCTCCAGCGTGTCGATCTTGCGCTCGATCTGCTCGTAGCGGGCCAGCGCCTCGTCGATCCGGCCGTCATGCAGCTGGGTGCGGATGCGGATCTGGTCGCGCGCCGCGTCGTGCCGGATGGCGAAGGACTTCTGCTTGTTCTTCGCCTCGGTCAGCTTGGCCTCGAGCCGGCCGAGATCCTCGTTGGTCTTGGCCAGCGCGGCTTCGATCGTCTCCAGCTCGCGGCGCAGCAGGTCGGCCGCGGTCGCGGCCTGGGCCTTGGCGACCAGCGCGCCCTTGGCCAGGTCCTCGCGGCCCTTCTCGACCGCCAGCTCGGCCTTGCGCTGCCATTCGGCCTGCGCGGCCTCGAGCTGGTCGACCTTGCGCAGGATCTCCTTCTTCTCCGCGATCGAGCGGGCGGCGGCGGCGCGCACCTCGACCAGCGTGTCCTCCATCTCCTGCACGATCAGCCGGACGATCTTCTCGGGATCCTCGGCGCGGTCGAGCATGGAATTGATGTTGGAGTTGATGATGTCGCCAAGGCGGGAAAAGATACCCATCACACGGTCCTCTTTCGATCCTACAGGAACAGGGAAGCGATCAGCACGCCGGCGCCGAAGAACACCCAGTTCTCGGTCGGCCGGCTGGCGATCCAGGCCATCAGGCGCTCGCCCGTGCGGCGCCAGTCGGCGGCTCCGGCGCTGCGGCCAGTGCGGGTTCGAGTGCCGGTCGGGTCGAAGCCGTAGCTCATTGGTCCTCCTCAAGCCCGATGCGTTCGGGTCATCCCCTGGGTTGCAAAGCCCGTGCCAAAGTCGAATCGGGCCGGTTTGCGCCGCTTCGTTCGGATCGCCCCTTGATCCTTCGGCAGGAATTTCCAATTCTTCGGAAGATTTCGCCGAAAGGGGCTCATGGTCGACGGTCTGCCGCATCTGCTGGGCGAGGCGCCCGCCTTCGTCGACCTGCTGGACCGGGTCTCCGCCGCGGCCGCGCTGGACCGGCCGGTGCTGGTGATCGGCGAGCGCGGCACGGGCAAGGAGCTGATCGCGGCACGGCTGCACTTCCTGTCGCCGCGCTGGGACCGGCCTTTCGTCAAGCTGGACTGCGCCGCGCTGTCGCCCGAGCTGCTGGAAAGCGAGCTGTTCGGCCACGAGGCCGGCGCCTTCACCGGGGCGGTCCGCCGCCATGTCGGCCGGTTCGAGCGTGCCGACGGCGGCACCCTGTTCCTGGACGAGCTGGCGAATGCCAGCCTGCGGGTGCAGGAGAAGCTGCTGCGCGCCATCGAATACGGCGAGATCGAGCGGGTCGGCGGCACCCAGACGATGACGGTCGACGTCCGCGTCGTCGCCGCCACCAATGTCGACCTGCCGGGCGAGGTCGCGGCCGGACGGTTCCGCGGCGACCTGCTGGACCGGCTGGCCTTCGACGTGCTGACCGTGCCGCCGCTGCGCGCCCGGCCGGAGGACATCCCGCTGCTGGCCGCGCATTTCGCGCAAGCGATGGCCCATGTCCTCGACCGGCCGGGCTTCCCCGGCTTCGCGCCGGCCGCGATGGCGGCGCTGCACGCGCATCCCTGGCCCGGCAACATCCGCGAGCTGAAGAACGCGGTCGAGCGCGCGGTCTACCGCACCCCACCGGACCGGCCGGTGACGGAGATCGTGCTGGACCCCTTCGCCTCGCCCTGGCGGCCGAAAGGGCAGCAGACCGGGGCCGGGGCCGAGGCCCCCGCCGCCGCCCCGCCGCTGCCCTACGACTTCCGGGCCGAGATCGCGGCGGTGGAGAAGCGGTGGCTCGAGGCGGCGCTGGCGGCCCATCACGGGCATCAGGGCCGCACCGCCACGGCGCTCGGCCTCGGCTATGATCAGCTCCGTCATCTGCTGCGCAAGCACGGCCTGTCGGCGCGATCGGGAGGAGAGGACGCATGAAGACCGTGCTGATCACCGGCTGCAGCTCCGGCTTCGGCTTCGCCGCCGCGAAGCGCTTCGCCGCCGCCGGCTGGTCGGTGCTGGCGACCTTGCGCGGCCCGGCGGACCGGCCCGAGGCCGCGGCGCTGGCGGCGATCCCCGGCGTGACCGTGCTGCCGCTCGACGTCACCGATCCGACGCAGCGGGCGGCGGCGGTGGCCGCGGTCGGGGGCGGCCTGGACTGCCTGATCAACAATGCCGGCTACGGCCTGTACGGCCCGGTCGAGACGCTGGACGACGGCCAGATCCGGCGCCAGATCGCGACCAATCTGGAGGCCCCGATCCTCTTGACCCGCGACCTGCTGCCGGCGCTGCGCGCGCGGCGCGGCCGGGTGATCAACATCTCCTCGGTCCTGGGCTTCATCGGCACGCCCTTCATGGCGATCTACTGCGCCAGCAAGCACGGCCTGTCCGGCTTCAGCGAGGCGCTGCGGCTCGAGCTGGCGCCGCACGGCGTGCAGGTCTGCGCGGTCGAGCCCGGGCGCCACGACACCGGCTTCAATGCCCGGCTGGACCATCCGGCCCCGGCGGCGGACTCGCCCTATCGCGGCAAATACGACCGGGCCGTGGCCCGGCGGGCAGCGCTGGGAGGGGTGGCGCCGGAGCGGGCGGCCGCGATCAGCGGCCGGGCGGCGGCGCGGCTGCTGCGCCTGGCCGAGGCCCGGCGCATGCCGGCGCGGCTGCGCCTGGGCGCTGATTCCAAGGCGGTGTTCTGGGTGAAGCGGCTGCTGCCGGCGGCGCTGTTCGACCGGCTGATGATCTTCGCCACGGGGCGCGGGGTGAACTGAGGGCGGCGGGAGGTCCTCCTGGCCCTCGAAAGCGGACGATCCCGATGATCCGTCCGCGCCAAACACGCCCAGCGGTCCAAGATACCCTACGACGCACCGTCGCCAGACGTGATTCTTCTATAGAAGATCAAATTCTGCTATAGAAGACGCCCCGCCGGGATGGCCACGTTGGATCCGGCCTCGGCACAGCCGTCATCATGGAGTGAACTGTGCCGCTTCTGAGGGCTTTGGCGCCATGACACATCGCAACGTTCCGGGAGCGGCCGGTACGGTCGCTTCGCAGAAAGATGCCTCCGCCGGTGAGCGGCGTCTGAAAAGGACGGCTTCCGGCACAAACTTCGCGCGCTACGAATTCGGCGATCTCACCGTGGTCGCTCTCCGCGACGGCTATGTGGACATGCCGCCCAGCCGACTGCGTCAAGCGGGAGACCGTCCTTTTGGATCGGACATGCCGGCCCAGGTGAAACTGGTCGGCGGGCACCTCCGTCTATCGGTCAACGCCTTTCTGGTGATCGATCATGACCAGCACGTGCTGATCGATACGGGAGCGGCGAATGCGTGGCTGCCGACGATGGGCTCGCTGCTCGACGCGCTGGCCGAGGCGGGTGTGGCGCGCGAGAGCATCGGGACCGTCGCCGTCACGCACACCCATGCAGATCACGTCCACGGCCTGGTGGCCGCCGACGGCTCGGACGCGTTTCCCAACCTCCGGCGGCTGCTTGTTCCGCAAGAGGAAGTGTCGATGTTCGATGGGTACGAGCGGCTCTCCCGGTTTCGCCGGACGCGTTTGCCGTTCGGGGACGGCTTCAAGCTGAGCGACAGCATCACCGCCGTTCAGGCGCATGGCCATGAAGCCGGACACACCGCATTCGAGGTGTCGGGCGGAGGCGAGACTCTGCTGATCTGGGGGGATCTCATCCATGTGCCCTCGATCCAGTTCGAAAGGCCGGAGCTGACTTGGGAGTTCGATGCCGATCAGGTTCGAGCGCGTTCAACTCGACGGAGGTTGCTGGAGCGCACGGCGCGGCGCGGTGTGTTCGTCGCCGGTGCGCACCTCGATTTCCCGGGCGTCGGGTCTGTCGAGCGCGCCGGGCGGGCCTATCGGTTCCTGCCGCTCTGATCCCGTCGGCGCCTTGGCTCCGGCCGCCCGAGTGACATGCGCCCGCCCCGTATCTAGGATGGCCGCCGAAGCACGCGAGCGGAAAGCGGAGCCACTTGAGGAACTCTGGACAATCCCGGCCTGGAGCACGCGACGCCGTCAGCGCTTTCGGCGACCGTGTCCGAACCATCCGCGAGCAGAAGAATCTCACGCTTGAACAGCTCTCCAAATTGTCCGGGGTGAGCCGGGCGATGCTGTCCAAGATCGAACGTGGAGAGAAGAGCCCGACCATCGGCATCGCCAAGCAGATCGCGCACGCTCTCGGCGCTTCATTCTCTTCCCTTGTCGGTGACGAGGAGCCGACGCGTCGCGCCTTCGCGCTCGTGACGAAGGATCAGCGTCAGGTGTTTCGGGATCCGGAAACGGGGTTCGAGCGCTCCCTGCTTTCGCCGAACAGGCCCGGCATGACCGTCGAAGTCGTTCTGCACCATCTGCCGGCGAACACGTCGACCGGCCGTTCGCCGCCGCACCCGTCGGGGACCGGCAAGCACATCGTGGCCTCCCGGGGTCACGTGATCGTGGCGACCCCGGACAATGAGACGGTGCTGAACGAGGGTGATTGCCTGTATTTCGAGGCGGACGTCGAACACTGGTTCGAGAACCGCACATCCAGGCCGGCCGAATACTATCTGATCATCTCGGCGCCGCCCGCGAACCGCTCGTCCTAGGGTCTTCCGAAGCTCGGTGGCTGGCCGATCTCCACCGGCGCATCAGTGCCGCAGGCGAAGCTCCGCGCCCGCTCGTCGGCCAGCCTGCGGGCGGACTCGTTGGCGTCGGGATGGCCGGTGGCGGTCACCAGCCCGACGACGCAGCCCTGCCGGCCCTCCAACTGCCCGACCTTGGACACCACCAGCACCTCGGTCCGCCGCCCCTCCGCCCCCTCCACGGTCCAGCGGTGGATCGTGGCGAAGGGCGTGCTGCGGTCGCCCTCGCTCTCGATCCGCCATTCGATCCGCGGCCCGGCCGCGTTGAAGGCGGCGAAGGTCTCGAACGGCCGGTCGCCTGTGGGCGGGAAACCGTAGAACACCGAATGCCGCAGATCGGCGATCGAGAGCAGCACCGGATAGCCGCGCCAGCCGCTGCAGACCAGCTCCTGCCAGTCGCCGTCGTCTGGGCCGGCCGCGGCGACCGTCGCGCAATCCCGCTCCAGATCGAGATCGGTATAGGCGCTGGAGATCTCGCCGGCCGCCGCCGGGCCGAAACCGGCGAGGAAAGCCATGCCGATGAGGGCGTTTCGCATCGGAGTCCTCCGGTCGAACCGGAAAACAGTAACGGATTTCCTCCCGCACTGCGAAAAGGCGATTGCACCGCCGGGCCCGACTCAGGCAGGGTTCCGAAAACCCTAAAATCCTGGCGAATGAGCCGTCATCTGGGAGGCACCATGAAGCGGAACGCTGTTGCTGTCGGATTGCTGGTCGCGGGCTTCGCCCTGCCGGCCGCGGCCCAGGTCTCGGGCAATGTCGTCAAGATCGGCGTCCTGAACGACCAGTCCGGCGTCTATGCCGATTTCGGCGGCAAATGGTCGGTCGAGGCCGCGAAGATGGCGATCGAGGATTTCGGCGGCAAGGTGCTGGGCGTGCCGGTCGAGATCGTCTCCGCCGACCACCAGAACAAGCCCGATATCGGCTCGAACATCGCCCGGCAGTGGTTCGACGTCGACGGCGTCGACGCGATCACCGAGCTGACCACCTCCTCCGTCGCGCTCGCCGTCCAGGCGCTGGCCGCGGAGAAGCACAAGGTCACCATCACCTCCGGCGCCGCCACCACCGACCTGACCGGCAAGGCCTGCTCGCCCACCGGCTTCCACTGGGCCTACGACACCCATGCGCTGGCGGTCGGCACCGGCGGCGCCCTCGTCGGCCAGGGCGGCGACAGCTGGTTCTTCCTGACCGCGGACTACGCCTTCGGCTATTCGCTGGAGGAGCAGACGACGAAGTTCGTCACCTCCCAGGGCGGCAAGGTGCTGGGCAGCGTGCGGCACCCGCTGAACACCACCGACTTCTCCTCCTTCCTGCTGCAGGCCCAGGCGTCGGGCGCCAAGGTGGTGGGCCTGGCCAATGCCGGGCTCGACACCGCCAACGCGATCAAGCAGGCGGCGGAGTTCGGCATCGTCGCCGGCGGCCAGAAGCTGGCCGGCCTGCTGTTCACCCTGGCCGAGGTGCACGGCCTCGGCCTCGAGGCGTCGCAGGGGCTGGTGCTGACCGAAGGCTTCTACTGGGACCTGAACGACGAGACCCGGGCCTGGGCCCAGCGCTTCTTCGAGCGCACCCAGCGCATGCCGAACATGGTCCAGGCCGGCGAGTACTCGTCGGTCCTGCATTATCTGAAGGCGGTCCAGGCCGCCGGCACCGACGACGGCGAGAAGGTGGCGGCCAAGATGAAGGAGCTGCCGGTCGACGACGTCTTCGCCCATGGCGGCAAGGTCCTGGCCAACGGCCGCATGGTGCACGACATGTACCTGGCCGAGGTCAAGAAGCCGTCGGAGAGCAGCAAGCCGTGGGACTACTACAGGATCCTGGCCACCATCCCCGGCGACCAGGCCTATCTGTCGCTGGAGGAGAGCGGCTGCCCGCTCACGGCGAAGAAGTAGCCGGCGAATGGCTGAAGCCCAGCCGATCCTGGTGGCGGAGGGCCTGACCAAGGCCTTCCGCGGCTTTCTCGCCGTCAAGGGCGTGGACCTGGCCGTGCGCGAGGGCACGATCCACGCCCTGATCGGGCCGAACGGCGCCGGCAAGACCACCGTCTTCAACCTCTTGACCAAGTTCCACCAGCCGACCTCGGGCCGCATCGCCTTCCGCGGCGAGGACATCACCGGGCTGAAGCCGGCCGAGGTGGCGCGGCGCGGCCTCGTCCGCTCGTTCCAGATCTCGGCCGTGTTCCCGCATCTGACGGTCTTGGAGAACGTCCGGGTGGCGCTGCAGCGGCCGGAGGGCCTCGCGCGCCAGTTCTGGCGCTCGGACCGGGTGCTGCGGCGGCTCGACGACCGCGCTTTGGCGCTGATCGAGGCGGTCAATCTGAAGGACTTCGCCCACATCCCCGCCGTCGACCTGTCCTACGGCCGCAAGCGGGCGCTGGAGATCGCCACCACCCTGGCGCTCGACCCGCCGATGCTGCTGCTGGACGAGCCGATGGCCGGCATGGGGCACGAGGAGATCGGCCGCATCGCCGACCTGATCCGCCGGGTCGCGGCCGACCGCACGGTGCTGATGGTGGAGCACAACCTCAGCGTCGTCGCCGATCTCTGCCACCGGGTCACAGTGCTGCAGCGCGGCGAGATCCTGGCCGAGGGCAGCTATGCCGAGGTCTCGGCCGACCCGCGGGTGCGCGAGGCGTATATGGGGTCCGAGCATGGCTGAGCCGCTGCTCCATGTCCGCGGCCTGCAGGCCTTCTACGGCGAGAGCCATGTGCTGCACGGCGTCGACCTCGACGTCTTCCCGGGCGAGACCGTGACCCTGCTGGGCCGCAACGGCGTCGGCAAGACCACGACGCTGCGCGCCATCATGGGCATCCTGCGCCGGCGCCAGGGCACGATCCGGATGGACGGCACCGACCTGATGGCGACGCCGCCGCACAGCGTCGCCCGCGCCGGCATCGGCTATGTGCCGGAGGAGCGCGGCATCTTCGCCTCGCTCTCGGTCTCCGAGAACCTGACGCTGCCGCCGAAGGTGGCCGAGGGCGGGATGAGCCTCTCCGAGATCCACCGCCTGTTCCCGAACCTGGCCGAGCGCGCGTCGAGCCAGGGCACCAAGCTGTCGGGCGGCGAGCAGCAGATGCTGGCGATCGCCCGGGTGCTGCGCACCGGCGTGCGCCTGCTGCTGCTGGACGAGCCGACCGAGGGCCTGGCGCCGGTGATCGTGCAGCGCATCGGCGAGGTGCTGCGCACCCTGAAGGCCCAGGGCATGACCATCCTCCTGGTCGAGCAGAACTTCCGCTTCGCCAGCACCCTGGCCGACCGGCACTACCTGATGGAGGACGGCCGCGTGGTGGCCGAGATCCGGCGCGAGGAGATGGACGCGAAGATGGACCTGCTGCATGAGACGCTGGGGGTCTGAGATGAGGACCGCGCCATGATCCCGCTGCTCGGCATCCCCACCCAGGTGCTGTTCGGGCAGCTGCTGCTGGGGCTGATCAACGGCTCCTTCTACGCCCTGCTCAGCCTCGGCCTCGCCGTCATCTTCGGCCTGCTCAACGTCATCAACTTCGCCCATGGCGCGCAGTACATGCTGGGCGCCTTCGCCGCCTGGATGCTGCTGACCTTCCTCGGCGTCGGCTACTGGCCGGCGCTGGTGCTGGCGCCCATCGCCGTCGCGATCACCGGCATCATCCTGGAGAAGCTGTTCCTGTCGCGCCTCTACCGGCTGGACCCGCTCTACGGCCTGCTCCTGACCTTCGGCGTGACGCTGATCCTGGAGGGGCTGTTCCGCAGCCTCTACGGCACCTCGGGCCAGCCCTACGCCCCGCCGGCGGCGCTGACCGGCGCGGTCAATCTCGGCTTCATGGTGCTGCCGATCTACCGCGGCTGGGTGGTGCTGGCCTCGCTGGTGATCTGCTTCCTCACCTGGTTCGTGATCGAGAAGACCCCGCTCGGCGCCACCCTCCGCGCCGCCACCGAGAACCCGACCCTGGTCCAGGCCTTCGGCATCAACGTGCCGCGCATGATCACCCTGACCTATGCCTTCGGGGTCGGCCTCGCCGGCCTCGCCGGGGTGCTGGCGGCGCCGGTCTACCAAGTCAGCCCGCTGATGGGGTCGAACCTGATCATCGTCGTCTTCGCCGTGGTGGTGATCGGCGGCATGGGCTCGATCCTCGGCGCCATCGTCACCGGCTTCGCGCTCGGCATCTTCGAGGGGCTGACCAAGGTGTTCTACCCGCCGGCCTCGAACATCGTGGTCTTCGTCATCATGGCGCTGGTGCTGCTGGTCCGCCCCGCCGGCCTGTTCGGGCGGGAGCGCTGAGATGGCGGCGATCGACCAGGCCCGGGCGGAAGGCCTGAACGGGACGAGGATCGCGGTGGCGCTGGCGGTCGCGGTGGTCGCCCTCGGCGCGCCCTACGTCCTGTACCCCGTCTTCCTGATGAAGCTCCTGTGCTTCGCCCTCTTCGCCTGCGCCTTCAACCTGCTGATCGGCTATGTCGGCCTCCTGTCCTTCGGACACGCCGCCTTCTTCGGCGGCGCCGCCTATGTCAGCGCCCATGCCGCCAAGGTCTGGGGCTGGCCGCCGGAGGCGGCGATCCTGGCCGGCACCGCCGCCGCCGCGGCGATGGGGCTGGTGATGGGCTTCCTCGCCATCCGCCGCCAGGGCATCTACTTCTCGATGATCACCCTGGCGCTGTCGCAGATGGTGTTCTTCGTGGCGCTGCAGGCGCCCTTCACCGGCGGCGAGGACGGCATCCAGTCGGTGCCGCAGGACCGCATGTTCGGCCTGTTCGACCTGTCGGAGTCTCTGACCTTCTACTATGTCGTGCTGGCGATCTTCGGCCTCGGCTTCTTCATCATCTGGCGCATCGTGCATTCGCCCTTCGGCCAGATCCTGAAGGCGATCCGCGAGAACGAGCCGCGGGCGGTCTCGCTGGGCTACCGGGTCGACGCCTACAAGCTGACCGCCTTCGTCATGTCGGCGGCGCTGGCCGGCCTCGCCGGCGGCACCAAGGCGCTGGTGTTCCAGCTGGCCTCGCTGACCGACATCCAGTGGCAGATGTCGGGCGAGGTGATCCTGATGACGCTGCTCGGCGGCATCGGCACCATGGTCGGCCCGGTGGTCGGCGCCGGCCTCGTGGTGACGCTGCAGAACTACCTGGCCGAATCCGCCCTGCCGGTGACGGTGGTGACCGGCGCCATCTTCGTCGTCGTCGTCCTGTTGTTCCGCCGCGGCATCGTCGGCGAGATCGCGCACTGGCTGCGAAGAAAAGGTTAACCGGCTTATCCTTTCTATCCTCCTCCTCCGCTTGCGGGAGGGGCAAGGGGGGGCCGGGACCAACGCCGAGCGTCATCACCAGCCCCGCGGAAATCGAATTCTGAAAAGATTTCGCTTGCGGGAGAGGCCCGCCCTCACCCCACCCATTTCAGGCTGCTGTCATAGCTGACGTACTGCTTCCTCTGGCCTTCGAGGGCGTAGCGCAGGGCGTCGATGGCGTGGTTCTCGCGGTCCTCCAGCTCGGGCAGGGTCTCGCCGGTCTTCGG
>NZ_AUHM01000034.1 GCF_000423185.1 Inquilinus limosus DSM 16000
AACGGTGATGCCGGCCATCGTGTTGCTCACGGTGAAGGCCGTGCCTGCGGGACGGCTGGCGACCACGAGCTCGCGCTTGGATGTATCGATCCCGATATGGACCGGCGATGTCTTCCGCGCCATGCTGAGAGACCTCCCTTGTCTGCGGTCTGGAGACCTTGCAACCGTTCGGGCTGCACAGCGGGAGGCCGCCGGACCCAGCTCACCCTCGGGCGGCAATCCCTAGGGCTGTGTACGGTCTCGGCGGCCCAGGCTGGGGATCCGGATCCCCAGCCTGGGCTCAGCTTCTCACAAACCTCATCAGACAAGGGCCATGGGCCGAGACGCCGGGAACCGCAGCATCAGAAGCGCGAGCGGATCAGCCGCCCTTTCCTGAGAAATCTCTGCTTGCGGTCAGGCCGGCTGGCCCTCACCCGGCCATCCTTCGGATGGCCGACCTCTCCCGCAGGCGGGAGAGGCCACGCTCTTCTCCAGCCAAAGGTGCTTGGGGTGACAAGGCCCCTCACGCCTCCAGCACCCCATCGACCGCGGCCGCGACCAGCCGGGCATAGGCGCCGCCGCGGCGCAGCAGCTCCTCGTGCCCGCCGGTCTCGACGATGCGGCCGCCCTCCAGCATCAGGATCCGGTCGGCGCTGCGGATGGTCGACAGGCGGTGGGCGATGATCAGGGTGGTGCGGCCGCGGCGCAGCTCGCGCACTGCCGCCTGCAGCGCCTGCTCGCTCTCGGTGTCCAGGTTCGATACCGCCTCGTCCATCACCAGCACCGGCGCGTTCTGCAGGAAGGCGCGGGCGATGGCGATGCGCTGGCGCTGTCCGCCGGACAGCCGCGCCCCGCGCTCGCCGCAGCGCGTGTCGTAGCCCTGCGGCAGGGCGCGGACGAAGCCGTCGGCCTGGGCCAGCCGGGCCGCCTGCTGCACCTCCTCCTCCGTTGCGTCCGGCCGGCCGAGGCGGATGTTGTCGCGCACCGGGAGATCGAACAGATGCACGTCCTGCGGCACGATGGCGACGCGCCGGCGCAGCTCCGCCAGCGGCAGGTCGCGCAGGTCGCGGCCGCCGAGGGTGATGCGTCCCGCCGCCGGATCCCAGAACCGCACCAGAAGGCTGGCGCAGGTGCTCTTGCCGGCGCCGGAGCCGCCGACCAGCGCCACAGTCTCGCCGGCGGCGATCGCAGCGTCGAGGCCGCGCAGCACGGGCCCCCGCTCGGCGTCGTAGCCGAATGCGACGCCCTCGAACCGGACCTCGGGCGCCAGCGCGTCGTCCGGCCGCGCCCGGCTGCGATCCTCGACCTGCGGCCTCTGATGCAGGATGGTCAGCACCCGCTGCGTCGCCGCCTTGAGCGCGCCGAGCTGGCGGCCGGTCTCGGTCACCTGCGTGATCGGCGCCAGCGCCGCCCCGGCCAGGGCCAGGGTGAGTGGAAACAGGGCCATCGGCAGGGTCCCCTGGACCACGAGGCCGGCACCGGTGGCCAGCACCGCCAGCACGGCGAGCGCCAGCAGGATGTCGATCGCCGCCGCCTCCAGCCCCGCCCGGGCGCCGTAGCGCAGCTGGTGGCCGTTGAGATCCGCCGTCCGCCGCATCAGCCGGTCGAGATAGCGGCGGCCTGCGCCGAAGATCGCCAGCTCGCGCAGGCCCTGCACACCTTCCACCGCCTCGGCATTGAGCCGGCCCAGCTCGTCCCGCAGGGCCTCGCCCTGCTGCCCGGCCCTGCGTGCCAGCCAGAACGGGACCGAGGCCACCAGCGGCAGGAAGGGGACCAGCACCAGCGCCAGCAGCGGATGGATCAGCGCCAGCGCGACCAGCGCCGCCAACGGCACCAGCGCGGCGCCGACATAATCGCCGAGCAGATGGGCGAAGAAGCTCTCCAGCATCTCGGCGTCGCCGGTCGCGGTGCCGGCAAGGTCGCCGGTGCGGCGGCCGAGGACGTAGCCGGGCGCGGCGCGCTCCAGCCCGTCGAACAGGCCGAGCTGCAGCTGCTCGATCAGCGCGAAGGCCAGGTCGTGGCCGAAATAGGACTGGCCCCAGCGCGCCAGGGCCGTCACCAGCACCCCGGCGGCGAGGCCCCAGGCGGCGGGCTGCAGCATCGGCCCGGCGGTGCCGGTGACGGCGCCGCCGACCAGCCAAGCGCCGGTGGCGAGCGTCGCCAGCATCCCGAGCTGGGCCAGGGTGCCGCAGAGGGCGGTCAGCGCCAGCCCGGCGGGCCGGCGGGCGGCGACCGGCAGCAGGTCGCGCAGGCGGTAGCGGGGCTCGGCGGTTCCGGCGGTCGGGTCCATGGCGGTCATGCGACGGCTCCCTGGACATGAGCGAGACGGGCATAGCGGTGGCCTTGTGCCAGCAGCGCCTCGTGCCGCCCCTCCTCCACCACCCGGCCGCCATCGAGCACCAGGATGCGGTCGGCCTTGCGGATGGTGGACAGACGGTGGGCGATGACGAGGGTGGTGCGGTTGCGCAGCAGCCGCTCCAGCGCGTCCTGGATCGCCTGCTCGCTGGCGGCGTCGACGCTCGACGTCGCCTCGTCCAGCACCAGGATCGGCGCGTTCTTCAAGAGGGCGCGGGCGATGGCGATGCGCTGGCGCTGGCCGCCGGACAGCAGCGCGCCGCGTTCTCCGACCTCGGTGTCATAGCCCTCGGGCAGAGCCTGGATGAAGTCGTGGGCGTTGGCGGCGCGGGCCGCCGCGACCAGCTCGTCCAGCCCTGCCTTCGGCCTGGCGATGCGCAGGTTGTCGGCGACCGTGCCGGGGAACAGATGCGTATCCTGCGACACCACGGCGATCTTCTCGCGCAGCACCGCCAGCGGCAGGTCGCGGATGTCGATGCCGCCGACCCGGATGCCGCCGCGCGCCGGATCGAAGAAGCGCAGCAGCAGCGCCACGATGGTCGACTTGCCCGAGCCCGAGGGGCCGACCAGGGCCACCATCTCGCCTTCCTCCACCCGGAACGACACCTCGTCCAGCGTCGGCCCCTCCGCCTCCTCATAGGCGAAACCGACGCGGTCGAAGGAGATGGTGGCGGCCAGCGGCGCCGGGGTCGGCAGCCGCGGCGCGTCGATCACCGTCGGCTGCGCCGCCAGCAAGGCCGCGATCTCCTTGCCGGCGCCGACGCCGGCCCAGGCGGCATGTAGCGCCTGGTCCATGCGCTCGATCGGCCGGAACGCCTCGCGCGCCAGGAACAGGGCCGTCAGCAGCGCCATCGGCGCAAGCTCGCCCGAGGAGACGCGCCAGGCACCCCAGGCTAGCACCGCGGCCACGCCGCCGAGCGAGCACAGGGTCGTCACCCCATCGCGCATCAACGTGACGCTGAGCTCGCGCATCGACTCCCGGCGCAGCCTGGCGGCGTGCTCCGACAACTCCTGCCTGCGGCGTCCGACGGCGTTGAACGCCTTCAGCGTCACCAGCCCCTGGATGCTGTCGAGCAGGAAGGCGCCGAAAGCGGCCATCGCGGCGAAGATGCCGGTCGACTTCGGCATGCGCCAGGCCAGCCACAGCGAGTTGGCGAGCGGCGCCAGCACCACGAAGGCGGCGAGGATCGCGGCCGAGGTCAGGTCCAGCGCGGCCAGGCAGGCCAGCACGGCGACCGGCCCGAGCACCGCCACGATCACCGCAGGCAGGTAACGCGCGACATAGGCCTCGACCGCCTCGACCCCGCCGACCAGCGTCGCCTGGATCTCGCCGGTCCGGCGCTCGGTGGCGAAGCCGGGGCCGAGTTCCAGCAGCCTTTCGAACAGCCGGTGGCGCAGCGCCAGCTTGGTCTTCTGGGCGGCGCGCTGGGCCGCCAGCTCGCTCAGCCAGACCAGCACCGCCCGCAGCAGGACGAGGCCGGCCAGAAGCCCGATCCAGGGCATCACCGCCGTCAGCCCCTGCCCCTGCAGCAGCGTGCCGGCCACCACGGCCAGAAGCACGCCCTGGCCGAGATTGGCCGCGGTGACGGCCAGCCCCAGCCCGGCGCCCAGCGCCACCTCGCCCCCGACCGGCCCGGCCAGGGACAGCATCGTCCGGTTGATCATCATGATGGCACGCTCCGCAACCGATGAAGCCGCTGTTGCTCACTCGCCATCGACGATGACTGACCGGCGGTCATAGAGTCAATGAAGAAATGCAAATGAGAGTTGATTGCATTTAAGGCCTAAGATCGCCCCTTCGTGCCCGCCCCGCACGGCGGCTCATCCGTTTCCGTCAGCTGTCATATTGTTACGCCCCGCCGGAACAAATCGCCTGCCCACGTCTTTTGTGGAGACGATGCTGACGGCAAACCGAATGATGAACGACGGCCGAAGCCTTGCGCAGACTCTGCACTTCTGGCTTCGCATCCAGGGCCAGAACTGGGAGGACGGTTTTCCGCCCAGCCCCGAGGAGACATGCTGGATCGGCCTGGCGATGGAAGCGGCGCGGCAGGGCAGTCTCGGGCGGGTGCAGGAATGCATTCTGCACGCCATCCTGCAGGATCTGGCTCCGCCTCCCGCAGCAGGAGACTACAGTCTCGACAGCTTTCGCCGCGATCTCTCCGCCTTCCGGGAACGATATCTCGACAGCCGTTAAAATCCCTGAAAAATCCGTAAGATAAATTATTCTCGAACATCCGCTTCGGAGTTGCCAAATGCCACGATCCAAGGGATCGTGGATCATTGATGTCCGAGGAGGGTTCGTGCCATGGATCGGCCGACGCATATCGTTCCACCGATCCGTTTCACCTCGTCCACCGGCGACGAGGCTTCGATCACCGTCGCCGCGGCGCTGGTCGATCATCTCGACGCACTCTACGACACGATCCTCGATCCGAAGCGCCGGGAAGCGCAGATCGCCGGTTCACTCCGGGCGAAGCATCTCGACACGATCGAACGGCTGCTGTTCCGCGTGACGGAGGAAATGGACCGTGGCGTCTCGCAATTGAGCGACACGCTGCGGACCCAGGCGGCGATGCTGATCGACCAATACCGGCTTCCGGCCCCCGCTGCCGTGCCGGCACGACCCGGCCGCAGCGCCGGCGAACCCAGCCAGCCGACCCTGTGATCCGCTAGACGCGATCCCCTGTCGCGACCCAGTCCGCGAAGCTGCGGACCATCATCGGCACATGCTCGGGATCGCCGGCGAGCTCGGCCAGCTCCCACAGGCGGTGCATGCCGGTGAGGAGGGCGATCCGCCGGCGGTCGAGCATGCGGCCGGTCAGCGCCTCATAGGCCGCGACGAGCCGCGCGGTCAGGTCGGGCGAGACGAAGGTCGAGTAGATGAACTCCTGATGCAGCGGCCCGATGCCCGAATCCGCGAAGTCGTAGATGCCGTTGAGCCGCTGCCGCGCATGGTCGAACGCCATGTTCCAGCCATGCCCGTCGAGAAAGGCGTAGACCGTTCCGTGGGGATCGGGCGGCAGCCGGTCATAGGCCGCGAGCAACCGTTCCGCCGCCGGACGCAGCTCCGGCGTCAGGGCCGGCAGGGCCTTCGCGCCGATCTCCTCCGTCGGTCCCCAGATCTCGGGCTCGGCGCCGGCCGCCGCCATCCGGTCGAGGTCGAGCCGGTGCAGCTCGGCATGGAAGCGCGCCAGATCCTCGGCGAGCCGCCGGCGGGCCTCCTCCGGCAGCCGGTCGTACTGCGCCGTCAGCAGATGCTCCCCCGGAACCTTGGTGTGGCGCGAGAACAGGGGCGGCCCTTCCACCAGCGCGAGGTCGGGAACCGGCAGCGAGACCGCGGGCCGGATCACGGCAAGGAGGGCGGCCTCCTTCCGCAGCCGCCCCGCCGCCGCCTCGTGGCGCGGGAATTTGAAGATCAGCCGGCCGTCCGCCTCGACCGCCGTCGAATCCCAGCTCTCCGCCAGCACCCGGAACTCCGACGCGGCGAGGTCCGGGAAAGCGTGGAGGATCGCGGCGCGATATCGATCGAGATCCGAATCCGTCATGAGGCACTCCCGTCGCGTGCGGGACCGCCACTATCACGGAAAGGAAGGCTGCGAAAGGCCGGCGGCCGGCTTGAGGCTGAACCAGTAGGTGCCGGTGAAGGGGACGGCGAGGAAGCGGCGGTTGATCTCGTCCAGTGTCGCCGCCGGGTCCAGGTCTCCGAACAGCTCCGGCCGGATCCAGCGCGCCATCGCCTCGATGCCGACGATGCTGAGCGGGCCGCCGTTGAAGAAGTTCCACAGCGCATGCACCCGCCCCTGCCGCATCGCCGACAGCCCGGCCAGGCCGGGCTCGGCTGCCAGGGCGGCCAGCCGGCTCCTTGCCGTCGCCGCATCCACCCCGCTGCCGATGCTGATGCTGCCGGTCTGGTCGAGCTGCGGCAGGCCGGTGGCGATGTAGACCTCGGGGTCGGCCGCCAGCACATATTCCAGGTCCAGCTGGCCGCCATTCGGGGTCGGGAACCGGTCGGCACCGATGTTCGTGCCGCCGAGCAGGCTGACGACCTCCCCCAGGCTGCCGCTGCCGGCCGACCAGCAGCAGGGCCACAGGCCCGGATAGGCGTGCAGCATCACCCGCGGGCCCGGCCCGGCGCCGGCCATCCGGTCGCGGATCCGGCGCATCCGGTCCTCGGTGAAGGCGACGAACCCCTCCGCCACCTCTTCCCGCCCCAGCGCCCGGCCGAGCAGCCGCAGGCTGGGCGCCGTGTGCTCCAGCGGCGACTGGTAGAAGTCGACGAAGATCACCGGGATGCCGGCCTGCTCGAACGGCGCGGCCACCGCCTCGGGGCTGGTCGCCTGCGCCTGCCAGGCGCTGAAGATCGCAAGGTCGGGCGCCACAGCCAGCGCCTTCTCCATCGAGAAGGTCTCGCCGCTGCCCAGCCCGACCACCGGCAGGTCGGCCACGGCCGGGAAGCGCGCCTTGAACAGGGCATAGGTCGCCGGGTCCTGCTTCTCCAGATCGCCGCCCCAGCCGGCCAGCCGCGACACCGGATCGGGGTCGATCAGCGCCAGGGCGATCAGCTGAAAGCCTTCGGCCAGCAGGATGCGGCGCGGCTCATGCCCGATCGTCACCGTCCGCCCCAGGATGTCGGTGACGGTCCGCGGCCACTCCGCCCGGGCCGGCAGCGCCGCAACCAGCAGGAGCAGCGCGGAGAGCGCCAGCCGTCTCACCATGTATAGCCCAGCGTCAGCTTCACGGTGCGCCGGTCGCCGTAGTAGCAGGCATTGGGGCCGTTGCAGCCGGCGACATAGGTGCGGTCGAACAGGTTGGAGACGTTCAGCGCCACCCGCCAGTTGTCGCGGGCATAGCTGACCGCCGCGTCGAACACGGTGGAGGCCGGCACCTTCAGCGTGTTGGCGGCGTCCGCCCAGCTGGCGCCGACATAGCGCACGCCGCCGCCGAGGCCGAAGCCCTCGAACGCGCCGTGCTGCACCTTGTAGTCGAGCCAGAGCGAGCCGAGTTCCTCCGGCACGCCGATCGGCACTTTGCCCCGATCGACGTCGTTGCTCTCGGTGATCTCGAGGTCGTAACGGGTGTAGGAGGCGATCAGGTCCAGGCCTTCCGCCAAGCTGGCGGTCGCCTCCAGCTCCACCCCGCGGGAGCGGACCTCGCCGGTCTGCACCTGGTTCAGGACGTTGTTGGGATCCACAGTGGTGACGTTCTCGCGCCGCAGGTCGAACACGGCGGCGGAGATGAAGCTGCGCATGCTCTCGGGCTGGTACTTCACCCCGACCTCGATCTGGTCGCCGGTCTCCGGCTCGAAGGGCTGGCCGTAGACATTGGTGCCGACCACCGGGTTGAAGAAGGTGGCGTAGCTGACATAGGGGGCGAGGCCGATCCCGGACTTGTAGAGCAGCGCGATCCGGCCGGTGAAGGCGCCGTCGGTCGAGCTGGTGCTGGTGTCGGTCAGATGGTTGTCGATGTCAGAGGTGACCCAGTCGTAGCGGCCGGACGCCGTCAGGAACCAGCGGTCGTCCCAGCTGATCTGGTCCTGGACGTAGACCCCTAGCTGGCCCATCACCTGCCGGTTCAGGATGTAGCGCGACGCCCGGCCGGGGATCTGGCCGTAATCCGGATGGACGATGTCGAGCGGCGCGGCCGGGCCGGACGCCTGGTCGTCGTCGATCTGGTAGCGCTTGTAGTCCAGCCCGAACAGCATGGTGTGCTGCAGCGGGCCGGTGTCGAAGCGCGCCTCGGCCTGGTTGTCGACCGTGACGAAGTTGACCTCGGGCAGGGTCTGGTAGTTCAGGCGCGCCAGCTGGGTCTGGGCCGCATCGGCATAGCCGACGCCGAACATGCCGTCGTTGTAGAGGTCGAGATGGGCGTAGCGGAAGTTCTGCCGCACGGTCCAGGTGTCGTCGAAGCGGTGCTCCAGCTGATAGCCGATCATCGCCTGGTTGCGGACGAACTTGTCGTAGCCCGGCTCGCTGGTGAACAGGTCGGTCGGGATCCGGCCGAAGCTCGCCCGCTTCACCGTGCCGACGTAGGGCAGGAAGCCGGCCGCCTGGTTCAGATCGTCATGCTGATAGCTGGCCAGGATGGTCAGCGTCGTGTCCTCGTTCGGCTTCCAGGTCAGGCTGGGGGCGATGAAGCCCCGGAAGTCCTCGGCCTTCTCGGTCTCGGTGCCGCCGGAATGGACCAGCGCGGTCAGCCGGTAGAACCATTCGCCGCTGTCGTCCAGCGGGCCGCCGATGTCGAAGGCGCCGAAGGCCCGGCCGTATTCGTTGATCCCGGCCTCGGCCGAATGCAGCGTCTCCTCCGGCGGCCGCTTGCTGACCAGGTTGACCAGGCCGCCCGGCGACCCGCCGCCATAGAGGAAGGAGGACGGGCCACGCAGCATCTCGATCCGCTCCAGCCCGTAGGGCTCGGCGCGCCAGCCGGCCAGAGCGGTCGAGAACAGCGACAGCCCGTCGCGGAACAGCCCGTCCTGATAGGCGCGGAAGCCGCGGATGAAGAACCAGTCGAAGCGGGTGTCGGTGCCGTAGGGCTGGGTGCGGATGCCGGGCGAGTAGCGCAGCGCCTCGTCCACCGTGCGGATCGCCTGGTCTTCCATCTGCGTCCGGCCGACCACCGAGACCGATTGCGGCGTCTCCAGCAGCGGCGTGTCGGTCTTGGTGCCGGTGGCGCTGCGCTCCGCGACATAGCCGTCGACCGGGCCCCAGGCGCTGCCCCCGGCGCCGGTGACCACGATCGGCTCCAGCACCAGCCCGCCGGAGGCGGCATCGCCGCTCGGCAGCCGCTCCAGCGTCACGGTGTCGGCGCCGGTGAAGCGCCAGGTCAGGCCGGTGCCGGACAAAAGACGGCGCAGCGCCTCGTTTCGCGACATCGCGCCGGTGACACCGGGCGAGGCCACGCCGCGCGCCAGCTCGGCCGGATACAGGACCTGCACCCCGGCGGCATCTCCGAACTGCGCCAGGGCGGCGGCCAGCGGCCCGGCCGGGATGTCGAAGCGGACAGCCGGCGCCGCCTGCGCGACCTCCGTCGCGGCCTGGCCGAAGGCCTGGGCCGGCGCCAGCGCCGTGCAGGCCAGCAGCACTGCGGCCACGCCGCCCGACATCCTGCGCGCCCTGTCCGGCAAGGCGGTCCGATCACTCTGCATCATCATCCCACGCGTCGCATCCGAGTTCAGAGTGAGACGCAATCGCGCCTCGCCTCGCCGAGATGACGGATCGGCCCCGCTGCCCCCTCACCTCGCCCGACGAAAAAAGTTCAGGCCGGCCGCAGCAGCACGAGATAGCGGGTCAGCGCGACCACCCGCACCGGCAGGGTGCGGGTGATGGCGTCGAGCGCCGCATCCGGGTCGCTGACATCGAAGATGCCGCTGACCCGCAGATCGGCGAGCGCGCCATCGGTCATCGCGATCGTCCCGCTGCGGTAGCGCCCGAGCTCCGCCACCACCTGGCGCAGCGGCCGGTCCTCGAACACCAGCTTGCCGCGCCGCCACGCGGTCTCGACCTGCCCGTCGGCCTTCCGCACGGCGCCCAGCCCGGCGTGACCGTAGGACACCTGCTCCCCGGCGGAGACCCGGATCTCCGCCATGCCGCCGGCCCCCGGTGCGGCGACGCCGACGGCGCTCTCCGTGACCGCCACCGTCACCTCATCGGCCCAGCGATGCACCACGAACTGGGTGCCGAGCGCGGTGCTGCGCCCCGGCCCGGCCAGGACGCGGAACGGCCGCGCCGCGTCCTTCGCCACGGTGAACAGCGCCCGGCCGCGGTCGAGCGAGACCTCCCGTGCCGAGTCCGAGAAAGCCAGCGACAGAGCCGAGCCGGCGTCGAGATCGACCCGGGTGCCGTCCGCCAGCGTCACCGTGCGCAGCTCGCCCGTGCCGGTCCAGATGTCGCTGGTCAGCGCCGCCGGCAGGCCGGTCAGCGCCACCACGCCGCCGAGCCCGGCGAAAGCCAGGCCACCGGCCAGGACCCGGCGGCGGCCGAACAGCGGCGCCTTCGCCCGCGGCACGGGGCGCGGCCGCGGATCGGGAATGCGACCGAGATCCGCCCACAGCCCGGCCAGGACGTCGATCTCGCGGCCATGGGCCGGATCGGCGGCGAGCCAGGCCTCGAAGGCCGCACGGTCGGCGGCCGAGGCGTCGCCGGCGTTCATCCGGACGAACCACTGGAGGGCCTGGTCCCGGGCGTCTGGCTGGAGATCCATGGTCATGTCTTCGGTCGATCAGGGCGGCACCCGTCAGGAATGACGATTCCGCCAGGCCCTCCCCTCACCTCGGTCAGTCGAGCAGGCCGCGCATGCGGTCGCGGCAATGGGCCAGGGCCTTCATCACATGCTTCTCCACCATGCTCCTGGAGATGCCGAGCCTGGCGGCGATCTCGCCATGGCTCAGCCCGTCGAACTTGTGCAGCAGGAACACCTCCCGGCATTTCGGCGACAGCTCCGCCACCGCCCGCTCCAGCAGCTTCAGCCGCTGCCGGTGGTCCAGTACCGCATCCGCCCCCGGCGCGTCGGAGGGGCGGTCCTCGCCGAGCTCGGCCGGCAGCAGGGTGCGGGCCCGCGCCGCGTCGCCGCGCAGCCGGTCGCGCGCCAGGTTGTCGGCGATGCGGAACAGATAGGCCTCGGGGTTCTGCAGCTCCGGCACCGCCTCGGCCCGGCGCAGCCGCAGCCAGGTGTCCTGGGCCACGTCCGCCGCCGCGCTGGCGCTGCCCAGCCGACGGGTCAGATGGCGCAGCAGCTCCTGGTAGTGGCGCGTCAGCAGCGCCAGCAGCGAGGACCGATCCTGCTCGGCCATCCGACCTTGATTTCCCCCGGGGATGAGATCGGCGCGACCTTAGTTCAAATGCAAATCACTCGCAATTGCGGATCGACGGAGGCGGTCGCGGATCCCCCGCGGCCGCCCTGCCGTCACCCGCCCCAGGTCCGCTCCAGCACCCGGAACCAGTTCTCGGTGCCGATCTTGCGCAGCAGCGGCTCGTCATAGCCGCGCGCCCGCAGCGCCTCGAACAGCCGCGGCAGCCCCGCCGCATCCTTGATCGCCGCCGGCACGGTGGCTCCGTCGTAATCGGAGCCGAGCCCGACCCCGTCCTCGCCCAGACGCTCGACCAGCGCATCGACGTGCCGCACCATGATCTCGAGATCGGTGTCGGCGTTCATCGACCCGTCCGGACGCAGGAAGGCGGTGGCGAAGTTGAGCCCGACCAGCCCGCCGCTGTCGCGGATCGCGTCGAGCTGCCGGTCGGTCAGGTTGCGCGCATGCGGACAGACCGAATGGGCGTTGGAATGGGTCGCGACCAGCGGCGCCGTCGACAGCTCCGCCACGTCCCAGAACCCCTTCTCGTTCAGATGCGACAGGTCGATCAGGATGCGGCGCTCGTTGCACTCCCGCACCAGCGCGCGCCCGGCATCGGTCAGGCCCGGCCCGGTGTCGGGCGCGCTCGGGAACTGGAACGGCACGCCGTGGCCGAAGGCGTTCGGCCGGCTCCAGACGATGCCGAGCGAGCGCAGGCCCGCGGCATAGAGGAGGTCGAGCATGCGGAAATCGGTGTCGATCGCCTCGCAGCCCTCGATGTGGAACACCGTGGCCAGCGAGTCGCGCGCGATCGCGGCACGGATCTCCGCCACGCTGCGGCAGACGCTGAGGCCCCCGGCCCGCTCCAGCCGCAGCAGGATCGAGGCCATCGCCGTGGTCGAGGCCTGGGCCTCGGCCAGCCCCAGCTCCGGCGGCAGCGGCACGGCGTAGGCGCCGCCCTGCATCCGGTCGATCGAGCCGGAGGAGTGCGGCGACGGCGGGAAGATCGCGAACATGCCGCCGACGAAGCCGCCCCGCCGCGCCCGCGGCAGGTCGAGATGGCCGGTCGCCGTGCCCTCGATGAAGGCGGTCTCGGCCGAGCCGGCATGGGATTTCAGGAGGCGCAGCAGGACGTCGTTGTGTCCGTCGAAGACGGGAATGGGCTCGGTCATCAGGGTCCATCGTCTCGGGAGCGCGGCCGCGGATCGGCCGAAGAGGGCAGTTGAGCAGCCCCGATCCCCGCTGGCAAGGCGTGGCCGCCGCACCCTGACACCGCCGCCGTCGCGGCCTATATCCAGACGGCGCGCATCGACCGGATGCGGCGATCCTCCCACTCATGCGGGCAAGACCGCGGAGACACGACATGAAGATCGACCTGTCGGGCAAGACCGCCCTCGTCACCGGCTCCACCACCGGGATCGGCTTCGCCATCGCCCAGGGCCTGGCCGGGACCGGCGCCGAGGTGATCGTGAACGGCCGCAAGCCCGCCGCGGTGGCGGAGGCCGTCGAGCGGATCGGGCAGGCCGTGCCCGGCGCCGCGCTGCGCGCCGCCGTGGCCGACGTCTCGACCGCCGCGGGCTGCAACGAGCTGGTCGCGGCGGTGCCGGATGTCGACATCCTGGTCAACAATGTCGGCATCTTCGAGATGAAGGACTTCTTCGACATCCCGGACGAGGACTGGGCCCGCTTCTTCGAGGTCAATGTCATGTCCGGCGTGCGCCTGTCGCGCGCCTATCTGAAAGGCATGCTGGCGCGGAACTGGGGCCGAGTGGTGTTCATCTCCTCCGAATCCGGCCTGAACATCCCGGTGGAGATGGTGCATTACGGCTTCACCAAGACGGCGCAGATCTCGATCGCCCGCGGCCTGGCCAAGCTCACCCGCGGCACCGGCGTCACCGTCAATTCGGTGCTGCCCGGCCCGACCATGACCGACGGAGTCAAGGAGTTCCTGCGCGAGATGGCGCAGGAATCCGGCAGGTCGATCGACGAGACCGCGACCGAGTTCGTGCGCACCCATCGCCCGACCTCCATCATCGCCCGCATGGCGACGCCGGAGGAGGTCGCCAACATGGTGGTCTACGCCGTCTCGCCCCAGGCCGCGGCCACCAATGGCGCAGCGCTGCGCGTCGACGGCGGCGTGGTCGACACGATCGCCTGACCTGTCGAGGCCCGGCGGTCGCCGCCGCGGCGGAAGGCGCGCGGCGACCGGCCGGTCTCCTTCGCGAACAGCCGCGAGAAATAGGCCGGGTCGTTGAAGCCGAGGGTGTATGCTGCCTCCGCCACGGAGGCATTGGTGTAGAGCAGCAGGCGCTTGGCCTCGAGCAGCAGCCGGTCCTGGATCAGCCGGGCCGGCGGCACGCCGGCCACCCGGCGGCAGGCGGCCCAGAGCTGCTTCGGGCTGACCGCCAGCGCCCGGGCGTAATCCTCGACCGCGTCGTGGGCGCGGTAGCGCTCCTCGATCCGCTCGCGGAAGCGGGCCACCAGCAGCGCCTGCGGGCCCGGCGCCGCGGTCTCTCCGCCCCCGGCCTGCGCCAGGCGCAGAACCTCGACCAGGATGCCGACCAGGAGGGCCTCCACCGCCGCGGCGCGGCCGGGCGCCAGCCACGCCAGCTCGCGCGACAGCCGCCCGAGGCTGGCGCGGATGAAGCCGTGCCCGGGCGCGGGGATCGCCGCCGGCGCGGCGAAGAGCGGCCGGAACTCCGGCTCGCGCCGCACCAGCTCGCGCCAAGTGGCGTCCGACACGGTCAGCACCGAGCCGACCGTCTCCGGCTCGAAGTCGAAGCCGTGCACCACCCCGGCCGGCACCAAGAACAGGCAGGGCGCCTGCAGCCGGATCGCCTGCGCCTCGGCCCGGGCGATGCCGCCGCCGCGGGTGAAATGGAATATGTGGTTCAGGTTGGCATGGGCATGCGCCCGGATGGTCCAGCCGCTAGGGCGGCTGCGGTCCTCCAGCGCCTCCAGGTGCAGGAACCGGTCGTCGACCGTCCGCGGCGCCTCGCCATAGAGGAAGAAGTTCGGGATCGTTGGCGTCTGCACGGGAAGAAGAGTCCAACTTTTCTGACCGCTCGTCCATGGCCTTCCGCCGCGCCCGGCTTACCCTGCCGGAAAGAACGGCAGGGTTCGGGAGGGCCCTTGAATGCGCACCCAGATCGCCGTCATCGGCGCCGGGCCGGCCGGAATGGTCCTGGCCCATCTGCTGCACCGGGCCGGCATCGAGGCCGTGGTGCTCGAGCGCCGCAGCCGCGACTATGTCGAAGGCCGGGTCCGCGCCGGGGTGCTGGAGCAGGGCACGGTCGACCTCTTGGACCAGCTCGGCCTCGCCGCCCGGCTGCGCCGCGAGGGGCTGCCCCATGCCGGCACCAACCTGGCGGTGGACGGCGAGCTGTTCCGCATCGAGATGCAGGCCCTGACCGGCCGCTGCATCACCGTCTACGGCCAGCAGGAGGTGATGCGGGACCTGTTCGACGGCGCCGAGGAGCGCGGCCTGTCGGTGGTGTTCGAGGCCGAGGACGTCCGCCCGCACGACATCGAGACCGAACGGCCTTACGTCACCTGGCGTCGGAACGGCGTCGAGCAGCGCCTCGACTGCGACTTCATCGCCGGTTGCGACGGCTCCCACGGCGTCAGCCGCGGCTGCATCCCGGACGGGGCGCGGCGGGAGTTCGAGCGGGTCTACCCCTTCGGCTGGCTTGGCGTGCTGGCCGAGGTGCCGCCGGCCCATCACGAGCTGATCTACGCCAACCATGAGCGCGGCTTCGCCCTGGCCAGCATGCGCTCGCCCCACCGCAGCCGCTACTACGTGCAGTGTCCGCTGGACGAGCGGGTCGAGGACTGGCCGGACGAGCGGTTCTGGGACGAGCTCTGCCTGCGCCTCGGGCCCAAGGCCGCGGCCGGGGTGGTGCGCGGCCCGTCCTTCGAGAAGAGCATCGCGCCGCTGCGCAGCTTCGTCGCCGAGCCGCTGCGCCACGGCCGGCTGTTCCTGGCCGGCGACGCCGCCCATATCGTGCCGCCGACCGGCGCCAAGGGGCTGAACCTTGCCGTCTCCGACGTGGTCATGCTGGCCGAGGCCTTCGAGGAATGTTACGGCGAGCGCTCGTCCGCCGGCATCGACGCCTACTCCGCCCGCGCTTTGGCCCGGGTGTGGAAGGCAGAGCGCTTCTCCTGGTGGTTCACCGGCCTGACCCACCGCTTCCCCGACACCGGCCCGCTGGAGCGCCGGCTGCAGCGGGCCGAGCTGGACTACATCCGCGGCTCCCGCGCCGCCCAGACCGTGCTGGCCGAGAACTATGTCGGGCTGCCGATTGTGTGATGCTTCGTCGTGCCGCCTTTTTGCTCCTCACCGTCATTGCGAGGAGGCGAAGCCGACGAAGCAATCCAGGGGCTACGCCAAACGGCCCTGGATTGCTTCGCTACGCTCGCAATGACGATGGTGGCGATTGAGAGAGGGTGCGGGGGAGACGTCGACCTCCTCACCCCGCCTCTTCCAGGATCATCCCCGCCCCCTTCTCCGCCACCATCATGGTCGGGGCGTTGATGTTGCCGGCGGTGATGTTGGGGAAGACCGAGGCGTCGACCACCCGCAGCCCCTGCATTCCATGCACCCGCAGCCGGGCGTCGACCACCGCGGTCGCTGGATCCGGCCCCATCGCGCAGCTGCCGCACAGGTGGTAGATCGAGCCGCTGTTCGCCCGGAACCAGTCCAGCAGCGCCGTGTCGCTCTCGGCCCCGGCGGAGGGCGGCATCTCCTCCGCCGTGATCGCCGCGAGGGCCGGCGCGGCCATGATCCGGCGCGCCAACCGGCTGCCCTGCAGCACCTCCGCGATGTCGCGGTCGGTCGACAGGTAGTTCGGCCGGATCCGCGCCGGCGCCGCCGGATCGGGCGAGCCGATGGTGATGCGGCCGCGGCTGGTCGGCCGGCAGGAGTTGAAGGCCAGGAGGAACCCCGGATAGGGCTCCGGCTTCAGCCCCGCCTTCGGGCTGTCCGGGATGCGGTAGGACAGCGGGTTGAAATAGAGCTGGATGTTCGGCCGCGCCTCCTCCGGCGCGCCGCGGAAGAAGCCGCCGGCCTGGTTGACGCTCATGGCGAAGGGACCCTTGCGCGTCAGCAGGTATTGCAGCCCCAGCCGGGTCTGGCCCCATGGGCTGCCGAAAGAACCGTTCAGGGTCGGCACGCGGGACCGGTAATAGAAGCTGGCGCAGAGATGGTCCTGCAGGTTGCGGCCGACCGCCGGAAGGTGGTGCGCCACCGCGATGCCGGCCTCCTTCAGGTCATCGCCGTCGCCGATGCCGGAGAGCTGCAGCAGCTTCGGCGTGTCGACCGCCCCGGCCGCAAGGATCACCTCGCGCCGCGCGGTGAAGGTCCGGGTCTCCGGTCCCTGCCGCACCTCGACCCCGGTCGCCCGACGGTCGCCGTCCAGCAGGACCCGCAGCGCCAGGGCCCCGCGCTCGACCGTCAGGTTGCGGCGCCCCAGCGCCGGGCGCAGATATTCGGCGCTGGAGGAGGACCGCCTGCCGTCGCGGGTGTTGATGTCGTAGACCCCCGCCCCTTCCACCGTGGCGCCGTTGAAGTCGGGGTTCAGCGGCAGCTGCAGCTCGCGGCAGGC
The DNA here is from genome assembly GCF_000423185.1 of Inquilinus limosus DSM 16000. GTDB lineage: Bacteria > Pseudomonadota > Alphaproteobacteria > DSM-16000 > Inquilinaceae > Inquilinus > Inquilinus limosus. The sequence goes on from NZ_AUHM01000034.1 coordinate 16,723, forward strand.
CTGCAGGAAGGCGTCGGTGACCGGGTGGGTCATGCCGCGCATCGGCGTGACATGGATGGGGCCGTCGCCGCCATGCCACTCCGAGGCGCCGCCGGCATGGGTCTCCAGCTTCCGGAAGACCGGCAGCACGTCGCCATAGGCCCAGCCGTGGTTGCCGGCCGCGGCCCAGTCGTCGAAATCCGCCGCCGCGCCGCGGACGAAGATCATGGCGTTGATCGAGCCGGACCCGCCCTGCACCTTGCCGCGCGGGCAGTAGATGCGGCGGCCGCCCAGCGCCGGCTCGGGCTCCGACCAGTACATCCAGTTGACCCGCGGGTCGTAGTAGCTGCGGGCATAGCCGACCGGGATGCGGAACCAGAAGGAATCGTCGCGGCCGCCGGCCTCCAGCAGCAGCACGCTGTGCCGGCCGCCCTCGCTCAGCCGCGCCGCCAGGATACACCCGGCCGATCCGGCGCCGACGATGACGTAGTCGTAGGTCATGGCTGGGCTCTCTATGTTACGGGCCGGCTCTTCCCCGCTCCGGGCCGTCATGGCGAGCCCCGAAGGGGCGTGGCCATCCAGCCGCACCGGCCCCCTGGATGGCCACGGCGCTGCGCGCCTCGCCATGACGGTTCTGGGACGGGCGTATGGCTCATTCGTGAGGCCCGGGGCCTCAGCCCCGTGCCGGAGCGAACTGCTTCACATCGGCCGGATCCGGCGCCATCTGCAGGTGCAGCCGCTCGCCGGTGTAGGGCGAGTGCCTCGCAACCACCTCCAGATCCAGCTCCACCCCCAACCCCGGCTCGTGCGGCGGCAGCAGGTAACCGTCCTCGAAGGCCAGGGGCTTCTTCAGGATCTCGGCGTGGAAGCCGCCGAAATCGAGGATCGCCTCCTGGATCAGGAAGTTCGGCGAGGCCGCGCCGAGATGGAGGCTGGCGGCGGCGACGATCGGGCCGCAATAGACATGCGGCGCGATCTGGGCGTAGCAGGCCTCGGCCATGCCGGCGATCTTCTTGCTCTCCAGGAGGCCGCCGACCCGCCCGACATCCGGCTGCAGGATCGACGCGGCCCCCAGCTCCAGCACCCGCTGGAACTCGTATTTCGTACACAGCCGCTCGCCGGTCGCGATCGGGATCGAGGTCGCGCGCGCCACCTCGGCCATCGCCGCCTCCTGCCCCGGCGGCACCGGCTCCTCGAACCACAGCGGGTCGTACGGCTCCAGCCGCTTCGCCAGGCGGATGGCCGAGGACGGCACCATCTGGCCATGCGTGCCGAACAGCAGGTCGGCGCTGCTGCCCACCGCCTCGCGCACCTTGCGGCAGAAGGTCTCGCAGCGGTCGAGCACGCCCAAGGAGAGCTGGTGCCCGGAATAGGCGGTGTAGGGCCCGGCCGGGTCGAACTTCACCGCGGTGAAGCCCATCGCCACCATCTCCGCCGCGCACTCCGCGGCAAGGTCGGGGTCGTTGAAGTCGAGCTCCCCGGCCGCGGTCTTCGGATAGAGATAGGTGTAGGCCCGCAGCTTCTCGTGCACCAGCCCGCCCAGTAAGTCGTGGACCGGCCGGCCCGCCGCCTTGCCGACGATGTCCCAGCAGGCGATCTCGAGACCCGAGACGATGCCCATCATCGTCGGGTCGGGCCGCTGGGTGAAGCCGCTGGAATAAGCCTGGCGCCAGAAGCGCTCGATCCGGTGCGGGTCGTGGCCCAAGAGGTGCCGCTCGAACACGTCCTCGATCAGCGGCACCACCGCCTTCGGGTGGAAGGCGGTGGTGTAGACCTCGCCGACACCCTCGATCCCGTCATCGGTCTGCAGCTGCACGAAGATCCAGTACATGCCGCCGAGATGCGGCGGCGGGACGGCGACGACATGGGTCCGGAGCGACGCGATCTTCATGCGGCGGCCTTTCGCTGGGGCCGGCGCCCGGCGCGCGCGGCCCGGGCCATCATGGATCGCGGCGCCCGGCCGATCCAGGTCCGCGGCGACGGAAAATCCCGCGCCAGCGACGTCCCGGCCGGGCGGAACCGACTGCGGTCCTGTGCATTGCCATGCAGAGAAGGAACCGCGGGGACCGCCGAATGATCGACGCCATCGACCGCTGGCTGGACTGGGTCCAGGCCAAGCTGCCCTGGATGCCGTCCTGGGCGATCAGCGCCGGCCTGCTGGCCCTGGCGGTGGCCGTCGCCATCGCCGTGCACAGGATCCTGTTCCGGATCGCGACCGACATCGTCGCCAGCAAGGACCTGTTCTGGCGCTCCCTGGTGTCGCGCACCCATGGGCCGACGCGCCTCGCCGCCATCATCGTGGCCACATCCGCCGCGGCCACCGTCGCGCCGCTGTCCGATGCCCAGGTCGGCATCGTGCGCCACATCCTGCTGCTGGCCTTCATCGCCCTGCTCGGCTGGGTGGCGCTGACCGCCTTGCACATCTGGATGACGGTCTATCTGCGCCGCTTCACGCTGGATGCCGAGGACAACCTGCTGGCGCGCAAGCACGTCACCCAGACCCGGATCCTGCGCCGGGTGGTGGCGACGCTGATCGTGACGGTCACCCTCTCCGCCGCGCTGATGACCTTCGAGCAGGTGCGGCAATACGGCATCAGCCTCCTGGCCTCGGCCGGCGCCGCCGGCCTCGTCATCGGCCTGGCGCTGCAGCCGATGCTGAAGAACATGATCGCCGGCATCCAGCTGGCGGTGACCCAGCCGATCAGGATCGACGATGCCGTCCTGGTCGAGAACGAATGGGGGAATATCGAGGAGATCACCTCGACCTATGTCGTGGTCCGGCTATGGGACTGGCGCCGGCTGGTGCTGCCCCTCAGCTACTTCATCGAGCACCCGTTCCAGAACTGGACGCGCGAGGGCTCGGCCCTGATCGGCAGCGTCTTTCTCTACGCCGACTACACCGCGCCGGTGGAGGAGATGCGGCGCCGGCTGGACGAGATCGTCAAGGCCACGCCGCTGTGGGACGGCCAGGTCGCCGTGCTGCAGGTGACGGATTTCCGCGAGCAGACGATGGAGATCCGCATGCTGGTCAGCGCCCGCTCCTCCGGCCGGGCCTTCGACCTGCGCTGCGAGGTGCGGGAGAAGATGGTCACCTGGCTGCAGCAGGCCCATCCCGGCGCCCTGCCCCGCTGGCGCGGCGAGGTGCAGGCGCCGGCGGCGGCCGAGGCCGAGGCGATCACGCGCCATCGCGCCGGCGGCCGCGGCTGAGCGGGGCGGGACCGCGAAGGCGGACTGCCCCCGGCTTGATATGTTCGCTTTTTGTTCCTAATATGACAGGGGATGACCGGCCGGTACCCCGCCATGCAGCTCTCCCTCGCCCTCGACGACCATCCGCTTCTGCCGCGGATCCGGGGCCGACTGCTGGCCCGGTTCGGACCGCGGCGCGACGGAAGGCGCCGCGATCCGGTCAGCCAGCTGGTCCGCAGCATGCTGGGCTTCAAGACCCGGGACGAGGTCTCGCGCCGGGTCTTCAAGGAATTGCGGCGGCACTACCCTTCCTGGGACCGGCTGCGCGAAGCGGAACCCCGGGTCATCCTGCGCATCATCTGGCCCGTCAACCTGGCGGAGCCGAAGGCGGAGCAGCTGCCCCAGGCCCTGCGCATGATCGTCGCCTGCACCGGCCGCCTCGCCCTCGACCACCTGGCCGATCTGGACGAGGAGGCGGCGATGCAGTGGCTGCGCCGCCTGCCCGGGGTCGGGTCGAAGATCGCCGCCGCGGTGCTGAACTTCAGCACGCTGCATAAGCGCGCCCTGGTGGTCGACACGCATCTGCTGCGGCTCGGGAAGCGGCTCGGGCTGCTGCCGTCCGATGCGGATTACGACGCCGGATTCGAGCTGTTCATGCGCCGGCTTCCGGATGCGTGGGACGCCGATGATCTCAGCGAACTGCACCGGCTGATGAAGCGGCTGGGCCAGACCGTCTGCACCGCCCAGGCGCCGGCCTGCGGCGCCTGCCCGCTGCGCGGCCTGTGCCCGCGCAACGGGGTCTGACTCCTCAGCCCGCCTTCGCCGCCGGCTTCAGCATGCCGGCATGCACCGCCTTCAGCTTCTCCACCTTCGGCGCCGAGACCGCGCGGATATAGGGCTGGTTCGGGTTCCGGGCGGCGTAATCGTGATGATACTCCTCGGCCTCGTAGAAGGCCTCGAGCGGCACCACCTCGGTCACCACCGGCGCGTCGAACAGCCGGGCCCGCTCGATCTGGGCGATATAGGCCTCGGTCACCCGCTTCTGCTCCTGGTCGGCATAGAAGATCGCGGAGCGGTACTGGCGGCCGACGTCGTTGCCCTGCCGGTCCTTCTGCGTCGGGTCGTGCGCGATCGAGAAGAACAGCTTCAGGATCTGCCCCAGGCTGATCCGGCCGGCGTCGTAGACCACCTCGATCACCTCGACATGGTCGGTGGTGCCGCTGCAGACGGTGCGGTAGTCGGCGGTCTCGCGGGTGCCGCCGGCATAGCCCGGGCGGACCGACAGCACGCCGTCGAGCTGGCTGTACACCGCCTCGGTGCACCAGAAGCAGCCGCCGCCCAGCACGATCGAGCGGCGGCCCTCTTCGGCCGCGTCCAGCTCGGGGTCGGGGAAGGACCAGGGATCGATCTTCAGGGCCATGGGATGTCTCCGGCGGCCGGGCGCGGCCGCGAGCGTGGATGGCTAAAGGATGAGATCGCCGGCCCGGCGGAACAAGCCCCCGCCATCCGGTCAATCGATGAACCGCCTCCCCGCCTTCCACACCCAGCGCCGGCCGTCATGGCTCAGCTCGGTGGCGCTCAGCGGCGCAATGTCGAGGCGCCAGAAGGACGACGCCGGCGCGTCCAGGACGTGCAGGATCGCCGCCCGGATCACCGCGGCATGGGTGACGGCGATGCCGTGGCCGCTTTCGCCGGCGCGGGCGTCGAGCCAGGAAGCGGCCCGGCGCAGCACGTCCGACAGCGTTTCCCCGCCATGCGGCGCGGCGTCCGGATCGGCCAGCCAAGCGGCGACTCCCTGCGGCTCCTCGGCCTGCACCTCCTCCAGCCGCCGCCCGGCCCAGCGGCCATGGTCGACCTCGCGCAGCGCCGGCTCCTCCGCCGCTTCGAGCCCCAGCGCCGCCGCCGTCTGCCGCGCCCGCAGCGCCGGGCTGGTCCAGGCCCGGTCCGCCCGCCGGATCGCGGGGCGCAGGGCCGCGGCTTCGGCCAGGGCGCGCGGCTCCAGCGGCTCGTCGCCCGGAAAGGATCCGGATCGGGTGGCGGCGGTGGCGGCGTGGCAGATCAGGGTCAGGCGGGTCGGCATGGCGGGACCGTTCGGCGGCGGTGCTTGCCGTCAGCAAAGCACAGCCCGCCGGCGGTCGGCAGCACCGCAATCGCACGGGCCGGCCGCCAGCGACCGCAGCCGAGCCTGCGCCTTATCGAGGCTCTGCCACCATGAGTATGGTGGGTGCGATCGTCCGCGGCAACCAGCCGAACGGCAGGCTGCTCAGTTCCACCATCCGCGCATTGTGCCTGATCGTCTGCGCCAGCCAACGCCAATCAAAACCCAAATGTCCGTCCGTGTGTACCGGGATGCGGTCCATCCGATAGAGCCCGGCCCACAGCGTCTGGCTGAAGTTCCCGGACTGGCGACTATGCCCCATCATCACCGACCCGAGATTCTTGATCCAGACCGCCGGCCCGATTTCGACGGGGACTGTGACCACGAAGCGCTTCGGTCGTACGATCCTGCAGACGTTCTCGACGATGCGGACGACATCTCCTTCGGGGATGTGCTCCAGCGTCTCGAGCGCAAACACGATGTCGGCGCTCTCCGGCTGATAGTGGCGTGGATCGGCGGCATCGGCCTCCAGAAACGTGCAGTGCGACCGATGCCCGTGAGAGCGGCGAGCCGCTTCGATGAACAGCGGATTGTGATCGATGCCGAGATAGTCGACGTCATATGCATCGAGAAGCGGTCCGACGGCCGTGCCCGTGCCGCATCCGATTTCCAGGGCCCTCATCGGAGCGCCCGACGACTGCGTGCTGAGCTCCCCGGCGATGCGGAGGAGAGATGCATATCGGCCGGAATGAAGGAAACGCGTGATCCGATTGAGGTTCTGCACCCGTTCGTAACTTGCAGCGGATCTCGTGGCAGAACTGGTCGCGCTCATAGGATGCTCTTCTCACAACGAACCAATTCTGCCCAACCCAACACGGCATCGCCAATTCAGATGAGGGTGGTACGCCATTCCGAATAAGAAGGATAGAAATGCCCCTCATCATCATCTGCAAGATAGCGACGGCACCATATTGCATTAAATGCAAATGGATATACGCCACTTTTTCAAGAAAATGATTATCGTTTTCTGGAAACTTATATTCGGTTAAACCTATTTGTCGGACTTATCTTTGCAGAACTGAAAATCGCAACCAAATGCCAGACAAATGTGCTTCATCGCTTCTCCAACATCGAGGCTGGAACCCGGAGAGGCATCCGCCATCGGCGACCTTTCGATATGCCTGCTTTTCTACGACGCCCGACATCTACCTCCCGGACGCGAGCGGCGTCGCGGTCGCGCCTCGAAAGGGCGCGGCCGCACCGTAACAGTCAGCCCGACTCTTCGGCATCTCCATGTCCCTCCAGCGTCCGGCGGAGCGCCGCGATGACGCCGTGCGTTGTCCGGATATCCTCGGCCCGGAGCCCTTCAGACAGCCCGTTGACCCAAGGGGCCTGCAGGCGCATCGCGGCGTCGAAGGTCTCTCTTCCCTTGTCCGTCAGCACGACCAGCTGAGCCCGCCGGTGATGCGGGTTGGGCCGGAAGGCGACCAGCCCCTCCTTCTCCAGGTCGTTGACGATGCGCTGGATGTTCTGGCGGTTGGCCCCCATGTCGCGCGCCAGCCACGCGACCGGCTGCGGCCGGTCCGCCGCGACGACGGTGCCGAGCACCTGCCATCGGGCGCTCGTCAGGCCGAGCCCGGCGACCAGCCGGTCTCCCGCAGCGAGCACCCGGTTGTTCAGCCTGAACAGGTCGAGGAAGAGGTCGGTCAAAGCGGTTCCCGCCGGCGTTCGCGTCGTTTCGTCCATAGGTCACCATGCAGCAATATTGACACCATAGTGTCAATATGGTTTGTTGACATCATGCAACCATATCGGACGGAGCCTGTCATGCCGCAGATGCGCCCCCTGGATCCCGCCTTCCCGATCGACCGCCAGATCGCCGTCGACGCCTCCCCCGTCGTGCTGGTCAACGTCTTCACGCTCGACAAGGCCGACGAGCAGACCTTCCTCCGGGCCTGGCAGGCCGATGCGGAGATCATGAAGCGCCAGCCGGGCTTCATCTCGACCCAGCTGCACCGCGCGATCGGCGACAGCCCGACCTATCTGAACTATGCCGTCTGGGAATCGACCGCCGCGTTCCGGGCCGCCTTCACGCATCCGGAGTTCAGGGCGAAGCTGTCCGCCTATCCATCCTCGGCCGTGGCGTCCCCGCATTTGTTCCAGAAGATCGCCGTGCCGGGCATCTGCGTCGCATAGCTTGCCGCATCGGCGCTTCGCCGAACGGCTTCGCTTGACTTTTTGTTCCTGTTTTGTTCTAATGCAGCGATGGTCGATGCTGCGATCAAAGCCGGGACTTCGCCCGCCGCTCCGCCGGCCACGGACGAGGCCGACCTCGCGATGTTGTCCGAGCTGGCCGGGCTCGCCATGGAAATGGCCCGCGGCTTCCAGGCGCCGGGCGTCGCCGCCCTCAAGGCCGGCGACCTCGATCGCGCCGAAAAGGCCGAGACCCGCTTCAGCAATCTCTTCCTCGGCATCCGCCGCGCCGTCGCGCTGAAGGCGAAGCTGCGCCAGCAGCGGGAGGAGGCGCAGCGCGCGGCCGAGGACCGCCGCGACCGGCGGCAGGCCGGGAAGGACGACCGGCGCCAAGCCGTCGCCCAGAGACTGTCCCGCGCCATAGATGTCGCCGTCGGCAAGCCCGAGGCGAAGGAACGGCTGACCACCGAGCTCTGGACCCGCCTCACCGAGGACGAGCGCATCGACGCCGACCTCGCCGATACCGTCCTGCCGCTCGAGACCCTGATCCTGCGCCTGGGCCGCGACATCGGCCTGTCCCGCCGCGCCCTCGCCGCCGGCCTCGACCCCGACGGGGCCAAGGCCGATCGGGCCGGTCCGCAGGACAAGGGCCGCAGCCCCGCCGCCGGGCCGGCCGCCTGGGCCTCCCCGCCGCCCGAACCACCCGAGCCGCCCGTCACCGAGTCCGCACACTACTGCTACATCGCCGCCGCCGATCTCGGCCTCCCGGGGGACGGAGGCTGCCGGGTCAGGATCGATACCGGTGAAGTCTTCGACGACGACGACAACGTCATCATGAGGCTGCCCGTGCCCGACAATCCCTGGGGGGCCGGTGCCGCCGACGTCGTCAGGCTGGCCAGGGCCGCACGGGCTGATCCCGGCGGCGCCGCACCGCCCCTGCCCGAGCCCGATCCGGGGCCGCCGAAATCCGAAGACCGCGGCCGCCGCCAGGCCGGCGGGGAATGGACCGCGATGCAGATCATCGCCCGCAGCCTGGGCCGGTACGGCTGACGCCCCGCGTCAGCCGGCCATCGGCGCTGGCCGCGGTCGGGCCGGGACCGCCCCCTCACCCGAAATCGCTGCGCGATTTCGACCTCTCCCCAGGGGAGAGGTGTAGATGGCGCGGCCTCAGTTCCCCTCTCCTCGGGGAGAGGAAGGGGCCCATTCGCGTCAGCGAATGGGAGGGTGAGGGGGGATGCGGACCGCGCCGCCGGGCAACCCCTTGAGGGCATCGCCATGGGCGGCGCAGCACCCTGCCGACCCGCAGCCGCCCGGCGGCTCCGATTGACAGGAGCCGGGCCGCGACCCATGCTGGCTGCGGTCGCCATGGATGCGGAAGCCGGTGCAACTCCGGCACGGTCGCGCCACTGTGACCGGGACCGCGTCGCCCGACGCGGTTCCGGAAGTCAGACCTCGCCATGGCCTGGTGCACATCAACGGGACGCGTTTCTCCCAGGGGGCCTCGATCATGTCCGACATCACCGCCACAGTTCGCCCGGTCTCCGTTCCGGTCGGCCCGATCCCGGTCGGCGAGGTGCTGCCCTGGGCGGTGTTCGCCGGGCTGCTCCTGCTGCTGGCGGTCTATTTCGTCGGCGCCGAGCAGGGCGCGACCGCGATCTTCTCCGGCAGCACCGTGCACGAATTCGTGCATGACGGCCGCCATCTGCTCGGTTTCCCCTGCCACTGAGGCCAGCCTCCATGGTTGGACGCCTTCTGTTGCGCGGCATGCTGGTCGGCGTGCTGGCGGGGCTGCTCGCCTTCGGATTCGCCCGGATCTTCGGCGAGCCGCAGGTGGACCGGGCCATCGCCCTGGAAGGGACGCTGGGCCATTCCCATGACCACGGGGACGCCGGCGCCCCGCACGACCATGCCGCCGGCGGGGCGGAGGAGCCCGGGCCGGTCAGCCGCGAGACCCAGGCCGGGCTCGGCCTCCTGACCGGCACGGTCGTCTACGGCGCCGCCATCGGCGGGCTGTTCGCGCTGGCCTTCGCCTTCACCTATGGCCGTGTCGGCCGGCTCGACGCCCGCGCCACCGCGGCGCTGCTGGCGCTCGCCGCCTTCATCGCGCTGGTTCTGGTGCCCGGCCTGAAATACCCGGCCAACCCGCCCGCGGTCGGCAACCCGGACACGATCGGCCAGCGCACCGCGCTGTTCTTCATCATGCTGGCGATCTCGGTCGCGGCCCTGGTGCTGGCGGTCAACCTCGCCCTCGGCCTGGCCCGGCGCCATGGCGGCTGGTCCGCCGGCCTGATCGGCGGCGCCGTCTACATCGCGATCATCGCCGTCGCGCAGGTCGCCCTGCCGGTGGTGAACGACGTGCCGGAAGGCTTCCCCGCCGACCTGCTGTGGCAGTTCCGGATCGCCTCGCTGGGCATGCACGCCGTGCTGTGGGCGACGATCGGCCTGGTGTTCGGCGCCCTGACCGAACGGGCCTTCGCCCATCGCGGCGGGCGCCTCGCCCTGTCGCGCTGACCCTCTAGGCGGCCGGGACCGAGGCGGGCAGCAGGTCTCCGAAGCGGGCCAGCCGCGCGGAATCCTCCACCGGCACCGCCCGGCCCGTGCCCCAGTCGACGATCCGGCAGGGCACCCCGGCCGCCCGGGCGCAGGCCAGGTCGATGCCGGTGTCGCCGACATAGACCGCCTCGCCCGGCGCCGCCCCCAGCGCGTCGAGCGTGTGCAGCAGCGGCCGCGGGTCCGGCTTCACATGCGGCGTGGTGTCGGCGCCGACCACGGCGGAGAGGTGGGCGAGCAGCCCGAGCCGGTCCAGCACCTGCTCGGCCAGCGCCTGCGGCTTGTTGGTGCAGACGCCGAGGCGGATGCCGGCCGCCCGCAGCGCCGGCAGCGCCGTCGCCGCATCGGCGTAGAGCCGCGACTCGGCCACCGGCCGGGCGGCGTAGTAATCGAGATAGATCCGGGTGTCGCGGTCGACATCCTCGGCCGGCAGGTCCAGCGCCCTGTGCAGCTTGGCCACCAGCGCCCGCGCCCCCTCCCCCACCAGGGTCTCGATGAAGGACACCTCCTGCGCCGGCGCGCCGCGGTCGGCCAGCATGCGGTTGACCGCATGGGTGATGTCCGGCGCGCTGTCGACCAGGGTGCCGTCGAGATCGAAGATCGCGGCTTTCATGCAGGGCCTCTCAGAGTGGCCCTAGCCGATGAAACGGTAGCGGCCGGTGATCGGAAAATCGGGCAGCCGGTCCTCGAGCCGAGTCCCGCCGCCGATATTATGCACCACGAGCGGGGCGCCGCTGGCCCCGCGACGACCGGTCACAATGGCGATGTGCGGCAGGTTGCCCGGCAGCATCTGGGTGACGAGGTCGCCCTTGGCGAACCCGGCCGGCGCGGCGTCCGCCGGCAGGGCGCGGCCGTGCCGGCGGAAGAAGACCTGCAGATTCGGCACCCGCCGGTGGTCGATGTTGCGATCCGGCCGGGACAGCCCCCAGTTCCTCGGATAGCGGGAAAAATTCGCCTTCATGTCCTCGTGCACCAGGCGCTGCAGATCGATGCCGAAGGCGTCGCGATAGGCCCGGATCACCACATCGGTGCAGACGCCGCGGTCGCGCGGCACGTCGCCGCCTGGATAGGCCAGGCGGACATAGGCCGGATCGTAGGTCACCGTCACCCCGATCTGGCTCTCCGCCGCGGCCACCAGACGATGCGGCCAGTCCGGCGGCTCCGCCCGGGCGGCACGGCCGGCGATCGGCAGGAGGAGACCGAGGGAGAGGAAGAATCGGCGTCGCATCCGGCCATCGGAACAACATCGGGTGGCCGGATTGCGGCAGACCGTTCAAGTGACACGGCGGAACGGGTAGGCGTCACGAATCCGGGCATTCACGAACCGGCCCTTCGATTCGGCCTGCAGCAGCTGCCGGTAGACCCGGTCCGGGACCGGGTAGTAGCGGTACACGGCCCCGCCGGCATATTCGACGTCCAGCGCCTTGCTCTTCGGGTCGTAGCCGACGGATGCGACGGCGCTGGAATCCGTCGGGACCCGCCCGATGCGGCGCCGCATGGAACGGCCTCCCGGATGCTGCTCTTCCTTCACCAGAATGGACGGCCGCCCGGCCGGGTTCCGGCCCGACAAATCGGCATGGTTCCGACCGGCGCACCGGTGCCATAATATCGTCGTACAATTTCGTTGCTGTTCAGCGCCGACGTAAGAGCGGTGCTTGGAGGAAGAAGAACGATGGCCGGCCCAGACCGATCGCGGCCGCTGCGGTCCCAGCAGTGGTTCGACAACCCGGACGATCCCGGGATGACCGCCCTTTACATCGAGCGCTACCTGAACTTCGGGATCACGCGCGAGGAGCTCCAGTCCGGCAAGCCGATGATCGGCATCGCCCAGACCGGGTCGGACCTGTCGCCCTGCAACCGGCATCACCTGGAGCTGGCGAAGCGCGTGCGCGACGGCATCCGCGCCGCCGGCGGCGTGCCGTTCGAGTTCCCCTGCCATCCGATCCAGGAGACCGGCAAGCGTCCGTCCGCCACGCTGGACCGCAACCTCGCCTATCTCTCGCTGGTCGAGGTGCTGTACGGCTATCCGATCGACGGCGTGGTGCTGACCGTCGGCTGCGACAAGACCACCCCGGCGCTGCTGATGGCGGCCGCCACCGTCAACGTCCCGGCCATCGCCCTGTCGGTCGGCCCAATGCTGAACGGCTGGCACAAGGGCGAACGGGTCGGGTCCGGCACCATCGTCTGGCGCTCGCGCGAGCGGCTGGCGACCGGCGAGATCGACTACAACGAGTTCATGGACATCGTCGCGGCCTCGGCCCCGTCGGTCGGCTACTGCAACACCATGGGCACGGCCTCGACCATGAACTCGCTGGCCGAGGCGCTGGGCATGCAGCTGCCGGGCTCGGCCGCCATCCCGGCCCCGTACCGGGAGCGCGGCCAGATCGCCTTCGAGACCGGCAAGCGCATCGTCGAGCTGGTGCAGCAGGACGTGAAGCCGTCCGACATCATGACCCGGGAGGCGTTCGAGAACGCGATCGTCATCAACTCCGCCATCGGCGGGTCGACCAACGCGCCGATCCATCTGAATGCCATCGCCGGCCATCTCGGCGTGAAGCTGGACAATGACGACTGGGAGAAGGTCGGGCACGACATCCCGCTGCTGGTCAATCTGCAGCCGGCCGGGGAGTATCTCGGCGAGGACTACCACCAGGCGGGCGGCGTGCCGGCCGTGGTGGCGGAGCTGCTGAAAGCCGGCCTGCTGCCGCATCCCGAGGCGATGACGGTCAACGGCCGCAGCATCGGCGACAACTGCCGCAACGTCGAGAACCTGAACCCCGAGGTGATCCGACCGGTCGACCGGCCGCTGAAGGCCAAGGCGGGCTTCCTCAACCTCAAGGGCAACCTGTTCGACAGCGCGATCATGAAGACCAGCGTGATCTCGCCGGAGTTCCGGGACCGCTACCTGTCGAACCCGCAGGACCCGGACGCCTTCGAGGGCAAGGCCGTGGTCTTCGACGGGCCCGAGGACTACCACCACCGGATCGAGGACCCGTCGCTCGAGATCGACGCGTTCTCGATCCTGGTGATCCGCGGCACCGGGCCGATCGGCTATCCCGGCGCCGCCGAGGTGGTGAACATGCAGCCGCCGGCGCGCCTGATCCAGAAGGGCGTCCACGCCCTGCCCTGCATCGGCGACGGCCGGCAGTCCGGCACGTCCGGGTCCCCGTCGATCCTGAACGCCTCGCCCGAGGCCGCAGCCGGCGGAGGCCTCGCTTTGCTCAAGACCGGGGACAAGGTCCGGGTCGACCTGCGCCAGCGCAGCGTCAACGTCCTCATCTCCGACGAGGAGCTGGCGCGCCGCCGGGCCGAGCTGGAGGCCCAGGGCGGCTACAAGTATCCGGCCAGCCAGACCCCGTGGCAGGAGATCCAGCGCGGGATGACCGACCAGCTGGCCGAGGGCATGGCGCTCAGGCCGGCTCTCAAGTACCAGCGCGTCGCCCAGACCATGGGCGTGCCGCGCAACAACCACTGACGCGCGTCGGGTCGACCCTCATCGTCATGGCGAGGCGCGGCAGCGCCGTGGCCATCCAGGGGCCGGTGCGAGCGGCCCTGGATGGCCACGCCCCTTCGGGGCTCGCCATGACGGCAGGAGGAACGGGCGGGATCGGTATCAAATAACCCGCACCAGGTCGTGGAACAGCCCGCCCATCCGCTCGGCGGTGCCGCGCGCGACGTCGAGGATGTGCTCGTGGTCGAGATCGGCGCCCGGCAGGCCGGCGGCGAGGTTGGTGACCAGCGACAGCCCCAGCACCTCGGCGCCGAGATGGCGGGCGGCGATCGCCTCCAGCACCGTCGACATGCCGACCATGTCGCCGCCCCAGCGGCCGACCATCTGGATCTCCGCGGGCGTCTCGAACATCGGGCCGGGGAAGCCGACATAGACGCCTTCGGTCAGCGTCGGATCCAGCTTCTGCGCCGCCTGCCGCAGCCGCGGCGAATAGCAGCCGGTCAGGTCGACGAAGCGCGGGCCCAGCCGCTCCGGGTTCGGCCCGGTCAGCGGCGACACGCCGGTGAAGTTGATATGGTCGCGGATCAGCACCGGCTCGCCCGGCTTCATTCCGGGGCGCAGCCCGCCGCAGGCATTGGTCAGGACCACGATCTTCGTCCCGGCCAGCACCATGCTGCGCACGCCGTGCACCACCTTGGCCGGCGGGTGGCCCTCATAGAGATGCACCCGCCCGGCCATCACCAGGATGCGCCGGTCGCCCGCCTTGACGCTGCGGAACACGCCCTTGTGGCCCAGCACGGTGGTCGGCGGGAAGCCCGGGATCTCGGTGAACGGCACCTCGGCCACGGTCTCGCCGATCCGGTCCACCGCCGGCGCCCAGCCGGAGCCGAGCACGATCGCGGCGTGGTGGTCGGCGCCGAGCTTCGCCTTCAGCGCCGCGGCGGCGCTTTCCGCCAGGGCATACGGGTCTTCCATCGCGGCGTCTCCTCTCTCGACTTCAGGCCATGGCGCCGCGCCGGCGCCGCGCACGGGCGACGACCAGCGCGACCAGGGTGATGACATAGGGTGCCATATCGGTCAGCTGGTTCGGCAGCCCCCTGCCCTGCAGCCTGAGGCCGGCGGCGTCGGCGAAGCCGAACAAGAGGCAGGCCAGGGCGACGCCGACCGGGTGGCCGCGGCCCAGCATCACCGCCACCACGGCGATCCAGCCGCGCCCGGCGCTCATGTCCTCGGCGAACAGGGTGACGCTGCCGAGCGACAGCTGCGCCCCGGCCAGGCCGCACAGGGCGCCGCCGGCCAGCACCGCGGCGATGCGGGTGCGGCCGACGTCGGCGCCCAGCGTCTCGGCCGCGTCCGGCCGCTCGCCGACGCCGCGCAGCCGCAGCCCCCAGACGGTGCGGAACAGGAACACGGCGATCAGCGCCACCAGGATCCAGGCCGCCCAGGTCAGCACGCTGTGGCTGCCGAAGACGCGGTTGAACCAGGGCACCGCCGCGATCCGCGGCAGCACCACGCGCGGCAGGTCCTGCATCGCCGGGTCGGTGAAGGTGCCGGAGACGCCGAACAGGATGCGCAGCAGGAAGGCGGTCAGGCCAGAGGCCAGCAGGTTGAGGCCGATGCCGATGACGATCGGGTCGCCGCGGAACCAGGTGGCGCCGAACGCCAGGATGGCGGAGAAGGCCATGGTGCCGACGAGCGCGACCGCCACGCCGCCGGCGACGCTGCCGGTGTACCAGGTGCCGGCGATGGCGGCGAAGGCGCCGATCAGCATCTGGCCTTCCAGCGCGATGTTGAACACGCCGGCGCGGTCGCACAGCACCCCGGCCAGCGCGGCCAGGAGGATCGGCGTCACAGCCTGGATGGTCTGGGCGAACAGGACGGCGTTGAGCAGGGACAGCCAGTCCATGGCGTCAGCGCCCCCGCAGGTTTCGGCGGCGCAGGCCGTGGCGCATCGCCAGCAGCAGGATGATCACCGCCTGCAGCACCAGGGTCAGCACCCGCGGCACTTCGGTCGCCCGCTCCATGGCGAAGCCGCCGGTCTGCAGCGCGGCGAAGAACAGCCCGGCGCAGACGGCGCCGACCGGCTCGCCCATCGCCAGGAGGGCCGCCATCAGCCCGGACCAGGTATAGGCCGGCGACAGCAGCGCCCCGTCGGTGAAGCGGAACTGGTCGCCCAGCACCAGCATGGCGCCGACCAGCCCGGCGACGGCGCCGCTGGCGAACAGCGTCCGTATGGTCTGGCGGCCGAGATCGACGCCGCCATAGGCGACGAAGCGCGGGTTCAGGCCGCGCAGCCGCAGCTCGTAGCCGGCGGCACCGCGCCGGTCGATGAAGACGACCGCCGCGATCACCAGCAGCAGCAGGACCAGGCCCCAGGTGATCGGCGTGCCCGGCACCAGCACCGGCAGCCGCGCCGCCTCCTCGACCCGGAAGGTCTCCGGCAGGCCGGTCGACGGGTCGCGCAGCGGGAAGCGCGCCAGGTAGGAGGTCACGCCCTGGGCCGGGTAGCTGAGCAGCAGGGTCGAGATCAGCAGCGGCACGCCGAACCGCACCTCGCCCCAGGCGGCCAGCGCGGCATAGGCGCCGGAGACGGCCATCGCCGCCAGGATCGCGGCCACCAGCCGCACCGCGCCGGGCGCCGGCAGGTACAGCGCCACCAGCGCCGCCACCATCCCGCCCAGCACCAGCTGGCCGTCGCCGCCGAGATTGACCATGCCGCCGCGCAGCGGGATGGCCGCGACCAGGGTCATGCCGACCAGCGGCACCGCCCGGGCGATGGTCTCGGCGAGGTTCGGCCCGACGACGGCGCCGGCCAGGATCTCGCGATAGACCGCGACCGGATCGTGCCCCGCGGCGAGCGTGATCAGCGCCCCGATGACGAGCCCGCCGAGGATCGCCCAGAGCACGGAGGAGGTCGCGGCGCCGCGCAGCATGCCGGCGGCGGTCATGAGAGCCTCGGGTTGAAACAAAGTGAGTCCCCCCTCCCCTCGCGGGAGGGGGGTAGGGGGAGGGGGTTGTCGACGAAGGGAGCCGGACGGGACCGGTGGGCTCGAAACACGGATGGAAGGGCCTCGCGTGCCACCGCCCGCCGGAGTTTCGGCGCGAGCCCCCTCCCCCTACCCCCCTCCCGCAAGGGGAGGGGGGACAAGAATAAGCATGGTCCGGATACGGCGGTCACGCCGCGGCCCCGGTGACGCCGGCCATCAGCAGGCCGAGATTGGTTTCGTTGGCGGCGGCGCCCGGCACCTCGGCGATCACCCGGCCCTCATACATCACCAGCACCCGGTCGGAGAGGGCGAGGATCTCGCTTAGCTCGGCCGAGACCAGCAGCACGGCGCGGCCCTTGTCGCGCTCCGCCACCAGCTGCGCGTGGATGAACTCGATGGCGCCGACATCGACGCCGCGGGTCGGCTGCTCGGCGATCAGCACCGGCGCCTCGTGAGCCAGCTCGCGCGCCACCACCACCTTCTGCAGGTTGCCGCCGGACAGGGTGCCGACCGCCGTCCCCTCGCCCGGGATCTTGATGCCGAAGCGCGCGATCAGGCCGCGCGCCCGGTCCCGCATCGCCGCGGGGGCGAGCACACCGCGGCGCGACAGCGGCGGCCGGCGGTGGAAGCCCATGCCGAGGTTGTCGGTGGCGCTGGCGCGCAGCGCCGTGCCGGTGTGGGCGCGGTCCTCCGGCACATAGGCGATGCCGGCGGCGCGGCGGCCGGCCACCCCGGCGGCGGTGACGTCGCGCCCGTCGACCCGCACCGTCCCCGCGTCGGCCGCCCTGAGCCCGGCGACGATCTCGATCAGCTCGGTCTGGCCGTTGCCGGCGACGCCGGCGACGCCGACGATCTCCCCTGCTCGCACGGCAAAGGAAACGCCGTCGACCACAGGTCGACCGCCCGATGCGTTCAGGGTCAGCCCCTCGACCTCCAGCAGCGGCCGGCCGGGCTCGGCCGGCGTCCTGGCGACGGTGAGGGTGACGTTGCGGCCGGTCATCGCCCGGATGATCGCCTGCGGCTCGGTCCCGGCGGTGACCATGCGGTTGGCCACCCGGCCGTCGCGCAGCACGGTGATGCGGTCGGTCACCGCCATCACCTCGTGGATCTTGTGGGTGACGAACAGGATGGTGCGCCCGTCCGCCGCCAGGCTGCGCATCACCTGGAACAGCCCGTCGCGCTCGCCCGGGGTCAGCACCGCCGTCGGCTCGTCCAGGATCAGGATGCGGGCGTCGCGGTACAGCGCCTTCAGGATCTCGATCCGCTGCTTCACCCCGACCGGCAGGGCGCCGACCCGGGCGTCGGGATCGACCGGCAGGCCGTAGCGCCGCGCCAGCTCCGCCACCCGCCTGCGGGCGGCGGCGCGGTCGATGAACGGCCCCCGCCGCGGCTCGGCCCGGTAGGCCACGTTCTCCCACACCGTCAGGCTGTCGAACAGCTTGAACGCCTGGTGCACCATGCCGAGGCCGGCGGCGATGGCGTCGATCGGCGAACGGAACGGCCGCTTCCGGCCGTCGATCACGATGTCGCCCTCGTCCGGATGCACGAGGCCGTAGAGGATGCCCATCAGGGTCGACTTGCCGGCCCCGTTCTCGCCCATCACCGCATGGATCTCGCCGGCCTCGACCGACAGGTCGATACGGTCGTTCGCCAGCACGCCGGGATAGCGCTTGACGATGCCGCGCATCTCCAGGAACGCCACGGCGCCGTCTCCCCGGGATCTACTGGCCGGCCGTCATCGGGTCGGGCACCGTCACCGTGCCGGCGACGATGGCGTCGCGGATCTCGCGCACCCTGGCGATCACGTCGGGATGCTCGGCGATCAGGCATTGGGAGCCGGCGACGTCGTCGCCGAGGCCGGTCAGGGTGATGCCGCCCTCCTTCAGCCCGTAGGAGGTCAGCGGCGCCTGCGTGCCGGCGAGGATGCCTTTGACCGCCTCGACCAGCGCGATGTCGACCTTCTTCTCGATATTGTCCATGACCACGCCCGGCGCGTGCGGGCACTGGTTGACGTCGACGCCGAAGGTCAGGGTCCCGGGCGTCGCCTCCGCCGCCTTGAAGATGCCGCCATTGCCGCCGGAGGTGGCGGCCAGCACCCGGTCGGCGCCCTCGCTGATCAGCGACACCGCCTGCTGCTGCGCGCGCACCGGGTCGGAGAACGGGTTGTCGCCGCCGACCCAGAGGGTCGGGCTGACCACGACCTCGTCATTGACCGCCTTGGCGCCGGCGGCGAAGCCGTCGGTGAAGCGGTGCAGGAAGGGGATGTCGAGCGCGCCGATGGCGCCGATCGTGCCGCTCTCCGAGGTCAGCGCCGCCTCGGCGCCGGCCAGATAGGCGCCCTCGTGCTCGCGGAACACGGCGCAGTAGACGTTCGGCATCGGCTTCTGGATGCACTGGTCGACGATCAGGAACTTGACGTCCGGGAACTTGGCCGCCGCATCCGGCACGATGTCGCCGAACTCGAAGCCCAGCACGACCACCACCGCGGCGCCTTCGCGCGCCGCGGCCTCGACATTCTGGCGGCGGGTGGCGGGGTCGGTGCTCTCATACACCCTGGCCTCGCCGCCGATCGCGGCCGCGGCGTCCTCGATGCCCTTCTTGCCGAGCTTCAGGAAGTCGTTCACCCCGAGCGGGTCGGGCGAGACGTAGACGAGCTTGCCGCCCGCCGCCTGGGCCGGCGCGGCGGCGCCGATGACGAGGGCCGCCGCGGCGGCCGCGATCGAACCCATCAGATGCCGCGGTCGTCCCTGGTTGCGCATGGCCTTCCCCATTCCCCTCGCGATCGCCGGCACACCCGGAACCGCCGGCGGCGGTTCTGCAGACCGGGCGCCGGCACCGGCCGCCCCACCTTTGGCGGCTGCCGGTCGATTCGTCAACGCGCATGGCGGCGGTCGCGCGGCCCGGCTCGCAGACTTGCACAGTGGCGTGAGGAGGCTGTTCCCAAGATTGACGAAGAGGGCCTCCTATGCCCCTATGTCTGACTAAAGAAATATGGGTTGGGAGCCCGATCGCAAAGAAATCGGATCAAATTGCAACGACAGTAAACAGAGGGGGCCTGACGTGACTGAAAAGTCTCTGCGAGATCTGATCACAGATGTGAAGCAGGGCGCCTTGTCGCGGCGCGACTTCATCAGGACGATGGTGGCGGCGGGGATCGGTGCCCCGGTGGCCAGCCAGCTCTTGGTCTGGCACGGCGTCGCGATGGCGCAGCCGGCGACCGACTACAAACCGACCCAGGCGGGGGGCGGCGGACCGCTCAAGATCCTTCTGTGGCAGGCGCCGACCTTGCTGAACCCGCATTTCGCCAGCGGCACCAAGGACCAGGAAGCCTCCCGCGTGTTCTACGAGCCGCTCGCCGGCTGGGACCGCGAGGGCAATCTCGTTCCCATCCTGGCGGCGGAACTTCCGACCCGCGAGAACGGCGGCCTCTCGGCCGACGGCACGACCGTGACCTGGAAGCTGAAACGCGACGTCAAATGGCATGACGGCCAGCCGTTCACCGCCGACGACGTCATGTTCACCGCCGCATACGCGGCCGATCCGGAGACGGCCGCCTATACCACCGGGTCCTACGCGGGCATCAAGTTCGAGAAGGTGGACGATCACACCGTCAAGGTGATCTTCCCGCAGCCGCAGCCCTTCTGGGCCGGCCCCTTCGTCGGCATCGTCGGCCCGATCATCCCAAAGCACCATTTCGGCGACTACAAAGGCGCCAATTCGCGCGATGCCCCGGCGAACCTGAAGCCGGTCGGGACCGGACCGTACAAATTCGTCGACTTCAAGCCGGGCGACATCGTCCTCGGCGAGCGCAACCCCGACTACCACGTCAAGAACCAGCCGCATTTCGACACGATCGAGATCAAGGGCGGCGGCGATGCGGTCTCGGCGGCGCGCGCCGTGCTGCAGACCGGCGAATACGACTACGCCTGGAACATGCAGGTCGAGGACGAGGTCCTGAAGCGCATGGAGGATGGCGGGCGCGGCCGGGTGCTGACCGTCGCCAGCGGCAATATCGAGTTCATCATCCTCAACACCACCGATCCCTGGACCGAGGTCGACGGCGAGCGCTCCAGCGTCAAGACCAAGCACCCGACCCTGAGCGACCCGGCGGTGCGCCAGGCGATCAACCTGCTGATCGACCGCGATTCGATCCAGAAGTTCATCTACGGGCGCGGCGGCACGGCGACGGCGAGCTTCGTCAACCAGCCGGAACGGTTCAAGTCGAAGAAGCTGACCTACGAGTTCAACATCGAGAAGGCGAACGCGATCCTCGACCAAGCCGGCTGGACGCGCGGCAGCGACGGCATCCGCGAGAAGGACGGCAAGAAGCTGAAATACGTGTTCCAGACCTCGATCAACGCGCCGCGCCAGAAGACGCAGGCGATCATCAAGCAGGCCTGTCAGAAGGCCGGCATCGAGCTCGAGCTGAAATCGGTGACCGCCTCGGTGTTCTTCTCCTCCGACGTCGCCAATCCGGACACTTACACCAAGCTCTATGCCGACATGGAGATGTACACCACGACCCAGGATTCGCCCGACCCCGAGCGCTTCCTGAACCAGCTCGTGTCGTGGGAAATCGCCAGCAAGGAGAACAAGTGGCTGGGCCGCAACATCTCGCGCTACTCCAGCAAGGAGGCGGACGAGGCCTACCGGGCGGCGCAGCGGGAGCTCGACCCGGCCAAGCGCGCCGAGCTGCTGATCAAGGTCAACGAGATCTTCTGCGAGGCCAACGTCATCCTGCCGCTGTTGTCGCGCAACCGCGTGGCCTCGGCCTCCAACACGCTGACCCCGAACTTCAGCGGCTGGGACAACGATCTCTGGGCGCTGGCGAGCTGGTACCGCAACGGTCCCGCATGACGCGTTAGCTCCTCTTCGCACGGGCGGATCCGCTCCATCGGATCCGCCCCCTTCGCGACCGGGCCGAGGAGATCGCTCATGGCGAGTTACCTGCTGCGGCGACTGCTGATCGCCATTCCGAGCCTTCTGGCCATCAGCCTGATCCTGTTCACGATCCTGGCGCTGGCGCCGGGCGATCCGTTCTCCGAACTCGCGACCAACCCCAACGTGCCCCCCGAGGTGCGGATGGCCCTGCGCGCCAAGTTCGGCATGGATGACCCGGTGATGGTGCGCTATCTGCGCTGGCTGACGGCGATGGCGCAGGGCGACTGGGGCTTTTCCTTCGCCAGCCGGATCGACGTCGACGATCTCATCCTGCAGAGCCTCCCGGCCACGCTCTTCGTCGTCGGCTCGTCCCAGATCCTGGCGCTCGCGGTCGCTTTGCCGATCGGCATCTACGCCGCGACGCGGCCCTATTCGGTGTTCGACCAGATCGCCAACACCTTCGCCTTCATCGGCTTCTCGCTGCCGACCTTCTTCACCGGCCTCCTCTTCATCCTGCTGTTCTCGATCAAGCTGGACTGGCTGCCCTTCGTCTACCGCTCCGACATCGCGGCGACGGGGTGGCGCTGGTACTGGGAGATGCTGCGGCAGGCGATCATGCCGATCACCGTGCTCGGCCTGTTCCAGGCGGCGTCCTACACGCGCTATGTGCGCTCGGCCGTGCTCGACGTCGTCAGGCTCGACTATGTCACCACGGCGCGCGCCAAGGGCCTCAGCGAGAGGATCATCACCCGCCGGCACGTCGCCCGCAACGCGCTGATCCCGGTGGTGACGATGGTCGCGCTGCAGATGCCGGCCGTCTTCGGCGGCGCGATCGTCACCGAGCAGATCTTCCGGGTGCCCGGCATCGGCTCGCTGCTGATCACCGCCATCCTCGCCAACGACACGCCCGTGGTGATGGCGGTCACCTTCGTCTTCGCCTGCCTCGTCGTCCTCTTCAACCTGATCGCGGATCTGCTCTATGGCTGGCTCGACCCTCGCATCTCCTTCCGCTGAGGCGACGGCGCCGGGGCAGAGCGTCTCGGTTTCGCCCGCGCGGGAGACGTGGCGCCGCTTCCGACGCCACCGCCTGGCGATGGTCAGCACGGCCGTGCTCGGCCTGCTCGTCATCGGCGTCCTCGTCGGCCCCCTGTTCTGGCCGGTGCCGATCAACGAGATCGACTTCGCCGCCCAGCTTGAGGGCCCGTCCTGGGCCCATCCCTTCGGCACGGACGATCTCGGCCAGGACCTGCTCGCGCGGATGATCTATGGCGGACGCATCTCGCTCGCCGTCGGGCTCGCCGCCATGGTGGTGTCCACCGTCGTCGGCGTCGTGGTCGGGGCCTTGGCCGGCATGTCCCGCCGCGCGCTCGATCCGTTTCTGATGTGGGTGACGGACCTGTTCCTGTCGCTGCCGCAGCTGCCGCTGCTGCTGCTGGTGATCTATCTGTTCCGCGAGCAGCTGAAGGCCGTGTTCGGGGTCGAGGGCGGCGTCTTCGTCCTGATCGTGATCGTGATCGGCGGGCTGCGCTGGATGCCGGTGGCGCGGCTGGTGCGCGCGCAGTTCCTGTCGCTGCGCGAGAAGGAGTTCGTCGAGGCGGCGCGCGCCGCGGGCGCGACGCGCTGGCGGCAGACGGTCCACCACATCCTGCCCAACGCCGTCGGCCCGGTCATCGTCGCCAGCTCGATCGAGGTGTCGTCCGCGATCATCGCGGAATCGACCCTGTCCTTCCTCGGCCTCGGCTTCCCGCCGGACATCCCGACCTGGGGGCGGCTCCTGTTCGACGCCAAGGACTACCTCGACGTCGCCCCGCACTGGGCGCTGTTCCCGGGGGCGGCGATCTTCCTCACCGTCCTCGCCATCAACTTCATCGGCGACGGCCTGCGGGACGCGCTCGATCCCCGCCGCGTCGTCTGACCAGAACGATCGGACCGCACATGACAAGCCCGATCCTGTCCGTTTCCAACCTGACCACCGCCTTCCGCGTCGACGGCCGGTGGCGCACCGTCGTCCGCGATGTCTCCTTCGACATCGCACCGAAGCAGACCGTCGCGCTGGTCGGCGAATCCGGGTCGGGCAAGAGCGTCACGGCGCTGTCGATCATGCGGCTGACGCCGGCCGGCTCGAGTAAGGTCGAAGGCAGCGTCAGGCTCGGCGGCACCGACCTGCTCAGGCTGCCCGATGCCGGGATGCGCAAGATCCGCGGCGACGATATCGCGATGATCTTCCAGGAGCCGATGACCTCGCTGAACCCGGTGCTGACCATCGGCTTCCAGATCGCCGAGGCGCTGGTCCTGCATCGCGGCCTGTCGCGCGCCGAGGCCGAGGCCGAGACCGTGCGGCTGCTCGAGAAGGTGCGCATTCCGGCGGCGAAATCGCGCTTCCACGAATATCCGCACCACTTCTCCGGCGGCATGCGCCAGCGCGTGATGATCGCCATGGCGCTGGCCTGCAAGCCGAGGCTGCTGATCGCCGACGAGCCGACGACGGCGCTCGACGTGACGATCCAGGCCCAGATCCTGGCGCTGATCAAGCTGCTGCAGGAGGAAGAGGGCATGTCCGTCCTCTTCATCACCCACGATATGGGGGTGGTCGCCGAGATCGCCGACCGCACGGTCGTGATGTATGACGGCCGGGCCGTCGAGAGCGGGCGGACCGACGACATCTTCGCCCGCGCCAACCATCCCTATACCCGCTCGCTGCTCTCGGCCGTGCCGAAGCTGGGCTCCATGGCCGGCCACCGGCGGCCGATGCGCTTTCCGGTCGTCGACCGCGCCACCGGCCTCTCCGACACGCCGACCGAGACCGCCGACACCGTCGGCGTCAGCGAGCGGCCGGTGCTCGAGGTCAGCGGGCTGACGACGCGGTTCGAGATCCGCTCCGGGCTGCTCGGCGGCCTCAAGGGCCGGGTGCACGCGGTCGAGAACGTCTCGTTCAGCCTGCGATCCGGCGAGACATTGGCTCTGGTCGGTGAATCCGGCTGCGGCAAGTCGACGACCGGCCGCTCGGTGATGCGCCTGATCGAGCCGCTCTCCGGCTCGGTCCTGCTCGACGGCGAGGACATCCTCAAGCTCGACCAGCGCAGATTGCGCGAACGGCGCAAGCGTATGCAGATGATCTTCCAGGACCCGTTCGCCAGCCTGAATCCGCGCATGAATATCGGCGCCACGATCGCCGAGCCGCTGCTGATCAACAATCTCGCCACCCGTTCGCAGGCGCGCGAGAAGGTCGCCGAGTTGCTGCGCCGCGTCGGCCTCCAGCCCGACATGGCGGGCCGCTTCCCGCACGAGTTCTCGGGCGGCCAGCGCCAGCGCATCTGCATCGCGCGCGCCCTTTCGGTCGAGCCGCGGCTGATCGTGGCGGACGAGTCGGTGTCGGCGCTCGACGTCTCGGTCAAGGCGCAGGTGATCAACCTGATGCTCGAGCTGCAGGAGCGGATGAAGCTCGCCTATCTCTTCATCTCGCACGACATGGCGGTGGTCGAGCGCGTCAGCCACCGGGTCGCGGTGATGTATCTCGGCGAGATCGTCGAGATCGGCCCGCGCGAGGCGGTGTTCAGCAATCCGCAGCATCCCTACACCAAGCGCCTGCTCGCGGCGGTGCCGGTCCCCGACCCGGCACGGCGGCTGCAGAAGCGGCCGGTCTCTAATGACGAGATTAAGAGCCCGGTGCGCCCGCCCGACTACGTGCCGCCGGCGCGGCAGTACCGCGAGGTCTCGCCCGGCCACGCGGTGATGCTCTGGGGCGCGGAATGGGAGCCCGAGCCGGCCGTCACCAGGGTGGCCTGACAGCCCGCGACAGGCAGCCGGCGCGGCTGTCAAGGAGCGGAAAGCGGTGAACATGGATATCCGCGAGCCTCGGCTGGACAGCGCGGAGAAATTGAAGTTTAATAAAATTGTATATATCTGATTTGCCTTCCGCCGCCGGCTTGATCCGGCTCTAATCGGCGGAGGACCGGCGCCGCCGCCGGGCCACTCGTCCGATCGGGAGACAGGGGAGATATGAGCGGCAGATCTTCGACCGGCCAGCCGCTCTCCATGACGGCGCGTGCTGCCGTGCCCGCAGAGAGGGTCACCCCCGATCCGACAACGTCCTCCTCTCCATCCCTGATCGCGCTGGAGCGCGACGCGCTCCAGGCCCTGGTCGACGGCGACCCGATCGAGGCCATCCTGGCCACCGTGGCCGAGATGGCAGGCCGTCTGCTCGCATCGGCCAGCATCGCCTTCCTGCGGCTCGACGAAAGCGGCGCCAGCCTCTCCCTCCTGGCGCAGAGCGGGCTGCAGGGACCCGTGCTGGATGCGCTGGCCTCTATCCGCGTCGGCCCGTCCGGCCCGCCGCCGGGAGTCGCCGTGTTCACGAACGCACCGGCCACCGGCTCCCTCGGCCCGGCCGATGATACCGTCGCCGTCATCGCCGAGCCGCTGACCGACGACGACGGACGGATCGCCGGCGCCCTGGTGTTCGTCGGCACGGCTTCCCCGGTGGCGATGCCGGAGGCGCTGCGGCAGACCGTCGGCCGGCTGTTCGCCATGGCCCTGCGGCGCGACCGGCGCGATCGCGAGGTGCAGGATCTGATCTATCGCGACCCGCTGACCGGCCTGCCGAACCGACGCTGCTTCGAGGAGCGTCTGGCCCGGATCTTCGCCCGTGGGGTCGATGCCGCTTGCCCGGTCTCGGTCCTGTTCATGGATCTGGACGAGTTCAAGAAGGTCAACGACACCCTGGGCCACGAAGTCGGCGACCTGCTGCTGGCCATCGTCGGCAGCCGGCTGCGCCGGGCGCTGTCGAGCGAGGCCTTCGTCGCCCGGCTGGGCGGCGACGAATTCGCCGCCATCGTCGCCGCCGATGCCGGCGCCGCGCTGACCGCCGCCGGCCGGATCGCCAAGGCGCTGAAGGAACCGGCGATGCTGCGTGGGTATCGGCTGCCGATTTATTGCAGCATCGGCATCGCCACCTGTCCCGACCATGAAACCGACCCGGCCCTGCTGAAGCGCCTGGCCGACATGGCGATGTATTACGCCAAGCAATCCGCCACCGGCATCGCCTCCGCCGCCACGCCGGAGGTGCGCCGCGCGATGTCGATCTCCGCGGTGGAATTCGACATTCCGGCGGCGCTGCAGTCGGGCCAGATCGGGCTGGTGTTCCAGCCGCGCGTCAAGCTCGCCAGCGGCCGGGTGGCCGGCTTCGAGGCGCTGGCCCGCTGGAACCACCCGACCCTCGGCGTGCTGGCGCCGAGCCATTTCATCCCCTGGGTCGAGCGCCGGCCCGACCTGGCCGTGAAATACACCGAATGGCTGCTGCGGGCGCTGGCCGACACCCTGATCCAGCTGCCGCGCGACGCCCTGGTGCCGATCTCGATCAACATCCCGGTCGCGGTGATGCAGTCGGACGCCGTGTTCACCGCCATGCTGGGCCGCATGACCGAGGCCGGGCTGCCGCTGAGCCTGCTGCGGGTCGAGATCGTCGAGCGCGCCTTGACCCGCATGCCCGCCGAGGTCGAGGCGGTGGTGGCGCGCATGGTCGGGCTCGGCGTCACCTTCGAGCTCGACGATTTCGGCAGCGGCGAGGCCAATCTGGCGGCGCTGTCGCGGCTGCCCTTCTCCGCCATCAAGATCGCCGGCGAGATCGTGCAGACTGTGGCGACCGAGCCCCGCTGCGAGAGGCTGATCGACGGCGTCGCCCGCTTCGCCGAGACCTTCGGCGTCTCGCTCTGCGCCGAGCATGTCGAAAGCCAGGCGCAATGCGACATCCTGCGACGGCTGGGCGTCGAGCAGGGCCAGGGTTATCTCTTCGGCCAGCCCGTGCCCGCCGGCGATCTCGCCGCCGCGGTGCGCGCGGTTCACCGCTGCACATAGCGTCCGGACCGGATCGATGGTAACGTTCACATCGGTGACCGGGACCATTTGCCGCCGCATCGATGATCTGCAACTCGTCGCCGGCCGGGACCAGTCGGTCCGGTGTGGGTGGGGCTATGGCGTCTCGGTCAGCGGAGCAACAACGGGAAGTGAGCCATGTCGGAAGCCGCCGGCCTCGCCCTCGGGGAAGGCATCCATCTTGATCCGGCGGGCAACATGGCTTTGAGGAAGCACACGACTGCGATGAAGATCCTTCTCGTCGACGACGACGAGCTGTTCCTGGAATTCGCGGCGGCCATGCTGCGCGCCGACGGCGCCGCCGTCGAGACCTGCGCCAGCGCGGGCGACGCCATCGCCGCGCTCAACCTCGACGACGAAGGCAAGCCGGCACGGGACTTCGATGCCGTGCTGATCGACATCGTCATGCCGGAGGTGTCGGGCACCGAGCTGTGCTCGCTGATCCGGGCCCATGCCGGCTATGGCGACCTGCCGGTGATCATGATCAGCGCCACCCGCGACATGAGCCTGATCGACCAGGCCCTGACCGCCGGCGGCTCCTCCTACATCCAGAAGCCGATCCAGGCCGCGACCTTCGCCGGGGAGATCCGGCAGAAGATCGCGGAAGCGCGGGGCTGACTGCGGACAGGGCCCGGGGAAACGAGATCCGATTCGTCAAACCGACGCCCGATACGCCCCCAGGAGGGCCTGCCACCATTCGCCGTGCCGCTGCAGGAAGACCGCGTCCGGGAAATGGTGCCGGGCGACATGGTCTTGCGGCACGCTGTCCCAGCCGCGATGCTCGACGGTCACGCGCGTCTGGTCGCCAACGGGCTCGAACCGGACCTCGACCTCGGTCGACTGCCCGGGCGAGAAGCTCGCCTGCCGCCAGGAGAAGACCAGGCGGCTGCCCGGCTCCCACACCAGGATCCGGCCGATCTCGAAGATGTGTCCGTCCGGCCGCGTCTCGACGAAGCGGCCGCCGGGCCCGGGCTCGAAGCGCAGCACCCCGGGCTCGCCCGGCGTGAACCGGAACAACGGGTTCGGCTGCCACCACAGGCCGATATTCTCGACGAAGGCGGTGAAGGCCCGTTCCGCCGTCGCCGCGACACGCAGAGAGACGAGGATGCTCGACGTCATGGCGTCCGCTCCAGATGCGCCCTGAAAGCGGCGAGCTGGTCGACCCACAGCCGCTCGGTCTCGGCCAGCCATGCCTTCAGATCCGCCATCGGCTCCGGCCTCAGGCTGTAGATGCGCACCCGCGCATCGAACTCCGGATGGGCCTCCTCGACCAGCCCGCCCGCCTTCAGCGTGCGCAGGTGCCGGCTGAGCGCCGGCGGGTTGAGGCCCAGCGCCTCCGCCAGCTCCCCCGCCCGCCGCGGCCGCTCGCGCAGCAGCTCGATCAGCCGCCGCCGATGCGGGTCGGCGAGCGCCGCCAGGGTCCGGTCGAGCAGCGTCTGGTCGGGTCGGGCGGCAGTCCTCACACCCAGCCTTCGATCTTCAGCCCCGACGCCTGCTCCGCCTCCTCGCGCGAGACCTGGCGGACGGTCTGGCCGAACGTCCAGACATGCCCTTCCGGATCGCGCGCGCGATAGGTGCGGTCGCCATAGAACTGGTCGGTCGGATCCTGCAGGATCACCGCCCCGGCCGCCCTCGCCCGGGCGCAATGCTCGTCGATGCCGTGATCGAGATGGACATGGATCGACTGGGTGTTCTTGCCGCCGATCGAGGCCGGGCTGGCGGTGAAGTCCGCCCATTCCGATCCGACATAGATCAGGCCGTCGCCGAACCGCATCTCCGAATGCGCGAGGTTCCCGCCCTGGTCGGTGATGACCATGCTGCGCTCGAAGCCGAACGCCTTTTCCAGCCAGTCGAGCGCCGCCCAGGGGTCCTTGTAGAACACGCCCGTCGTCAGCGCCGGGCGCGAAGCGGGATCAGCCATCGCTCAGCTCCTTCACTGCTATTGAAATATTTAACGCCATAGAGAAATATCTAGTCAAGAAGAAGGTCGGGTTCGCCCGGGCGAGCCCGACCTGCCTCCGCCGGCTACTTGATCGCCTGCGCCTTCTCGGCGAAGCGCGGATCCCAGGTCTTCGACAGGTCGATCTCTGCATCCTTCAGCTCGGGGCTGAAGCGGTGCAGGATGTCGAGCGAGGTCTGCATCCCCTCTGCCTTGATCAGCCCGTCGCGGGAATACATCGGCAGGGAGTTCGTCACCGACTGGACGTAAAGGTCGCGGTCGCCCAGCAGGAACTCCTCCGGCACCACGGCCGCCACATCCTCCGGCTTTGCGGTGGACAGCCAGCGCAGCGCCTTCATGAAGGCGTTGACCAGCGCCTGCGCCGTCTCCGGATTCTCCTCGATGAAATCCTCCTTGGCATAGAGCACCGCAGCCGGGACCGGACCGCCGAACACGGACTTCACCCCCTCCTCCGTCCGCGTGTCGACCAGGACGGTGGCAGCGCCGGTGGACTGCAGCTTCGAGATCACCGGGTCGAGATTGGCCATGGCGTCGATCTCGCCATGCTGCATCGCCGCGACGGCGCTGGGGCCGCCGCCGACCGAGACGAAGGACACGTCCTCCGGCGTCAGCCCCTCCTTCGCCAGGAGGGCGTTGACGAAGAAGTTGGTCGAGGAGCCGGGGGCGGTGACACCGACCTTGCGGCCCTTGAGGTCGGCCACCGACTTGATCTCGCCGGCCAGGGACTGGCGCACCACCAGCACGATACCGGGGAAGCGGCCGAGCTCGACCAGCGCCCGGATGTCCTGGCCCCTGGCCTGCATCAGGATGGTGTGCTCATAGGCGCCGGTGGTGACGTCGGTCGACCCGCCCATCATCGCCTGCAGGCTCTTGGCGCCGCCGGCGAAGTCGCTGATCTCGACGTCCAGCCCCTCCTCCTTGAAGAAGCCCTTCTTCTCCGCGATGGTCAGCGGCAGGTAATAGAGCAGCGGCTTGCCGCCGACGCCGATGGTGACATGCGTCTTCTCCGGCGCCGCCATGGCCGGCACCGTTGGCGTTAGGCAAAGAATTTGGGCCAGGCCGAGGGCCAGCGCCATTCCGCGCAGCAGGGTTTTCATCCGTTTCCTCCCATCACCCTTGGGCCGAGGCGCTCGCTGCGCTCTCCGGCCGCCACACCAGAAGCCGCCGCTCGATCACCGAGACGGCGGCGTCGATCGCCACCACGAAGGCCGCCAGCACCAGCATGCCGGAGAACACGCCGACCACGTCGAACACCCCCTCGGCCTGGGCGATGCGGTAGCCGAGCCCGGCGGTGGCGCCGAGATATTCGCCGACCACGGCGCCGACCAGGGCGAAGCCGACCGAGGTGTGCAGGCTGGAGAACACCCAGGACAGCGCCGAAGGCAGATAGACGTGGCGCAGCAGCTGCCGGTCGTTCATCCCCAGCATGCGGGCGTTGGCCAGCACGGTCGGGCTGACCTCGCGCACGCCCTGGTAGACGTTGAAGAAGACGATGAAGAACACCAGCGTGACGCCGAGCGCCACCTTCGACCAGATGCCGAGGCCGAACCAGAGGGCGAAGATCGGCGCCAGCACCACCCGCGGCAGCGCGTTGGCGGCCTTGATGTAGGGGTCGAACACCGCCGCCGCCATGGCCCGCCGGGCGAACCAGAAGCCGAGCGCGACGCCGCCGAGGGCGCCGATGGCGAAGGCCAGCACCGTCTCCAGCAGGGTGACGCCGAGATGGCGCCAGATCACGCCCGAGGCAAAGTCCTTCCAGGTGCGCTCGATCACGCCGAGCGGCGTGGCGAAGAAGAACGGGTCGAGGATCTTCGTCGCCGTCAGCACGTGCCAGAGCAGAAGGCAGATCACGGCGACCGCGATCTGCCAGAACAGGATGCGGCCGCGCCCGCCTTCAGACGACATCGCCATAGGCCTTCATCACCTCGTCCTTGAGCGCCGCCCAGATCGCCCGGTGCAGCGCCACGAATTCCGGGTCGTGCCGGGATTCGGCCAGCTCGCGCGGCCGCGCCAGCCCGATCTTGTGGTCGGCGATGATCCGTGCCTGCGGCCCGGCCGACAGCACCACCACCCGGTCGGCCAGGGCGATCGCCTCCTCGAGGTCATGGGTGACGAACAGCACCGCCTTGCGCTCGGCCGACCACAGCGACAGCAAGAGGTCGCCCATCACGATCCGGGTCTGGGCGTCGAGCGGGCCGAAGGGCTCGTCCATCAGCAGCAGCTTCGGCTCCAGGATCAGCACCTGGGCCAGGGCGACGCGCTTCTTCTGGCCGCCGGAGAGCTGATGCGGGTAGCGGTCGCCCATCGACGCCAGCCCGACCCGGGCCAGCCAGGCCTGCGCCCGCTCCCGCGCCTCGGCCGGCGGCACGCCGCGCACCAAGAGGCCGACGGCGACATTGTCGCGCGCGGTCTTCCACGGCATCAGCGGGTCGGCCTGGAACAGGTAACCGGCGTCGCGGTTCAGCCCCTGCAGCTTCCGGCCGAACACGGCGCAGCCGCCGGAGGCCGCCGGCACCAGCCCGGCGGCGACGTTCAGCAGGGTCGACTTGCCGCAGCCGGTCGGGCCGACGATGGCGGTGAACTCGCCGTCGGCCACGACCAGATCGGTCTCGCCCAGCGCGACGTAGCGCCCGCCGCCCTTCAGCGGATAGGCGACGGAAACTCCGGAAAACGCGATGGCCGGCGGGGCTTCCCCACTGCGCGCCGCCTCGGCGACTCTCTGCACTCCTGGCTTCCCCCGGATGGCTGGCCCTGGACGGGCCTTTTCGGACTCGGGCGGCAGTCTGTCCCAGATCCGACCCGGCTTTCCAGTCAAACGCGCTCGACAATCGCGATTTGTCCGATCAATTTGGGGCCACCCACCCCGACCGGCACGGACCACGATGAAAGCGATCCTCTGCGAGAAGCCCGAGACCCTGCGCCTGATCGACCGGCCGGAGCCGCAGCGGCGCCCGGGCGAGGTGCTGGTGCGGATCCGCCGGGTCGGCGTCTGCGGCACCGACTACCACATCTACAAGGGCAACCAGCCCTACTTCGAATACCCGCGCGTCATCGGCCACGAGCTCGGCGGCGAGGTGGTGGAAGCCGATGCCGGCAGCGCCCTCCGCCCCGGCCAGGCGGTGGCCATCCAGCCCTATCTGCATTGCGGCACCTGCGGCGCCTGCCGGCGCGGCCGCACCAATTGCTGCCGGAGCCTGTCGGTGCTGGGCGTGCACCGCGACGGGGGCTTGTGCGAATGGCTGTCGGTGCCGGAGGAGAATGTCGTCCCGGCCGAGGGGCTGAGCCTGGACCAGGCGGCGATGGTCGAGTTCCTGGCGATCGGCGCCCATGGCATCCGCCGCGGCGCGCCGGGTGCCGGCGACCGGGTGCTGGTGGTCGGCGCCGGCCCCATCGGCATCGCCGCGACCATCTTCGCCAAGCTGCGCGGCGCCCATGTCAGCGTGTTGGACCTGAATCCCGGGCGCCTGGCCTTCAGCCGCGACGTCCTGAAGGCCGATGCCGTGTTCGAGGGCGGCGGCGATATCGACGATCGGCTGAAGCAGGCGACGGACGGCGAGTTCTTCGATCTGGTGGTCGACGCCACGGGCAGCCCGGCGGCGATGCGCAAGGGCTTCTCCTATGTCGCCCATGCCGGCGCCTATGTGCTGCTGAGCATCGTCCTCGGCGAGATCGGCTTCTCCGACCCCGAGTTCCACAAGCGCGAGACCACCCTGCTGGCCAGCCGCAACGCCACGCGCGAGGATTTCGAGACCGTCCTGGTGGCGATGCGGTCCGGGCATGTGCCGACAGCGGCCCTGGCCAGCCATCGCGGGCCCCTGGCCGAGGTGCCGGACCTGGTGCCGGGATGGAGCCGCCCCGAGACCGGCGTGATCAAGGCGCTGGTCGAAGTCTGATCCGGCGAGGTCTCTAGGCGAACCGAACCAGCTTCTCGCCGCCGGGCGCGGCCGCGGGCGGTGCCGGAAACGCCACCCGCGCCTCCTCCGCGGCGAGAAGGCGCTCGAGCCCGTAACGCATCCCCCGTGCCTCGCGATCGGTGATCGGCGTGACCGGCATGGGGCCGGCGAAGGCTGCCGCCCGGCGCTCGGGCGGCAGCTCGAGATAGTTCAGCGCCGAAATTGCGCCTTCCGGAATCCCGCGTTGCAGGAATTCATACCCACGGCGCAGGAAATGCGCCTCCCAGTGATCCAGGACGTCATCGAGCTTCCGCAAATACCGCCCCGCCAGCGAAGCTGAAAACAGATCGTAATAGCTGGATATTCCCCCGAACATGCGACTGCCCTCGGCTGATCCGGCTCACCCCCGGCAGACGTCATCATCGGCAGCAACCGTGAATTGTTCGTGAACCTCGATGCGGGCGAGTGATTCCGAGACAACCATTCTGCCCGCATCGAATGCCGAGAAGCGACGATCAGGCCGCCGTGGCGGTCGCCGCGACCGGTTTGAGCTGCGCACCGCTCCTCCTCGCTCGGCGCAGGCGCAGCCGGACGGAGCCGGCATCGCCGCCGTCCTTCCGCGCGACCCGCAGCGCGTAGAGATGGTCCGCCCTGGCCTGGAAGGTCAGCGGTGCGTCGCCGGGATCGTGCTGCAGCGTCGCCATGACCCGCCGGCCGAGCGGCGGGGCCGGACGGCGCACCAGCACCTCCACCTCGATCGCGGAGCCGTTGCGGTCGATCGCATCGACCTCGACCTCCACCGTCCCGCTGCCGAAATACTGCGGGCCGGTGACGTAGCCGGTCCCGCTGCGATGCGGCTTCAGCTCCTGCCAATCGGTCCACAGGCGGCGGGTCAGCATGTCGGCCTCTCGCCACAGCCGGGCCTTGGTCTCGGCGAATCCCCGCACCTCCGGCCGGACCTTGGGCAGGGCGTCGTCCTTCCGCAGCACCGCCAGGTTGGCGACGTTGATCGTGCCGCGCCGCCAGGCGACCACGGCGTGCAGCTGCGCATCGGCGGCGGCGCAGCCGAAATCCTCGAGCGTCTCCAGGCTCGGCTTGTTGAAGTGATGCTCGCGGACGGCGCAGTCGAACACCGGCTCCGGCCGCAGATTGGAGGCGTGCAGCAGGTCGGCGAAATGCTCCGGGTGGAAATAGTAGTTGTTGGGAATACGGTGGCTTTCGCTGCCGTAGGACACAACCGTGGTGAAGGCGTAGACGCCGCCGGGCTTCAGCACGCGGTGCACCTCGTTCAGGTGGCGGATGAAGTCCTCGTCCTCGCCGATATGCTCGAAGGAGCCGGTCGACCAGGCGAAGTCGAAGCTGTCGTCAGGGAGCTCGATCTGCCGCATGTCCATCCGCATCGCCCGGATCCGCCCGTCCGGGACCGGCCAGGGCGCATGAGCCATCACCAGGTCCTGCGGATTGTCGGTCCGCACCCCGACCCAGCGGCTGTCGGTCTGGTACAGATCGGTGACCACGACGTGCTCGACCTGATCCGCGATGGCGAAGATCAGACGCTCGGTGCCGGCGCCGAGGGCCAGCCCCCGCGCAGTGCCGTGCAGCTTTCCGGCCCGATGCAGGGCCAGGAAGATCATCGCGAATTCCCAGGTTCGGCGCGACGTGCCCGGCACCACCTTGAGATGCTGGCGCACTATATGATCCACGGCGGGATCGAACCAATCATAGATATCGCTGACCTTCTGCAGATTGTCGATTCGAGTATCGGGAATACAATGGGTAGAAGCCATCTGTCCGCGCCCTCCCACGCTTCTGGAATGACAGCCCTATTTTAGCGATTCAAAGCGCCTTATGTTCCTTTCGGGCCGAATGATTCTCGTTTATTTATGAAGATGAACGTTTATTTGAATTTTATATTTCACTTCGAATCGTTTGACTCACACGACCCCGGATGGGCCGTCCGAGCCCCCGATGCCGGCGGCGATGCCGCCTCGGCGGGACGGAACGGCCGGCTCCGCAGATCGAGCCGCCGCTTCAGCCGCTTGACCTCCTCCTGCAGCCGGGCGTTCTCGCTGCGCAGCTGCCGCATCCGCGACTCCGCGGCGGCGAGGCGGTCGGTGAGCGGGTCGCCCCATTCCGTCCGGGCCGGCCGCGATGGCCGGGACGGCGCCAGCAGGTCCGACCAGCTCCAGCCGCCGCCGCGCACGAGCTTGTCCGCCGCCAGGGCCGCGGCCGCGCGTTCCCCGACATGGTCGGAACCGAGCATCCCCAGGATCCGGATCAGCCGCGTCAGATCGCCCTTGCGCATGCCGTCTCTCCCTGCCGCCTCACGCCCCCAGACATGGCGGGGACGGCGGCATCTGCAAGCCCGCGCCGAGCCGATCTGGCCTGCCGCTTCTCGGCTGGTCGGCCGCGGCGGGACTTGCTATTGTCCCTTCATCGAAAGGCAGCGGGCCGCGTCGGGAAACGCCGACGCGGCCCGTTCCGCTTCCGGCTGCGGGACCGCTTGCAGCGAGACGCCCGTGCCCGCACCATGGCGGCGGAGAAACGCCCGACCGGACACCGCATGAGCGAGACGCGCCGCCGCCTGGAGACCGTGAAGACCCGTCCGGCGCCACGCGTGCCGGAACGGGATTCGGCCGACACCCCGGTCGACCCCGAGCAGCAGCAGCAGATCCGCATCGCCTGGGCCTATTTCGTCGAGGGCCTGACCCAGGCCGAGATCGCCGAACGGCTGGGGCTGACCCGCCTCCGGGTCAACCGGATCCTGCAGATCTGCCGCGAGACCGGCGTGATCCAGATCCGCATCCAGTCCCCCCTCGCCTCCTGCGTGGCGCTGGAGCGGGCGCTGATCCGCCGCTACGGGCTGCGCGACGCCGTGGTGGTGCCGACGCCGCGCGACGAGGACAAGATCCGCACCGCCATCGGCGTGGCTCTCGGATCCTATGTCGAGAATGCCGTGCATGACGGCATGCTTGTCGGCATCGGCTGGGGCCTGACCCTGCGCCTCGGCCTGCAGTCGATGCGGCGGCGGCGGATGACCGACCTGTCGGTGGTTTCGCTGATCGGCAGCATGACGCGTGGCTCGGGCGAGAACACCTTCGAGATCGTCTCGCGCTTCGCCGACCTGCACGACGCCGAGCGCTTCTACCTCGCCGCCCCAGTCTACGCCGATGACGAGGCCCAGCGCGAGGGCCTCCTGGCCCGCGGCGTGCTGCGCGAGATCTACGACAAGGCGAAATCGGCCGATCTGGCGCTGATCAGCGTCGGCAACGTCTCCGACCAGAACCTCATGCTGGCGCTCGGCGTCGTCGACCGCGAGGTCGCGGCGCTGCGCGCGGCTGGCGCTGTCGGCGACATCCTCGGCAACTGGCTGGACGCGGAGGGCCGCCCGGTCGACCATCCGCTGAACCGGCGCATGGTGGCACTGTCGCTGGAGGACCTGGCCCGGATCCCGACCGTGGTCCTGGCCTCCGGCGGCAGCTACAAGTTCGAGATCATCCGCGCCGCGCTGCGCCGCCGCTGCGTCAACGTCCTGATCACCGACGAGAAGCTGGCGGAACGGCTTGCGGAAGATCGCGAAGGCTGAGATGACTCGGCTCCGCATCGGCGCCGACCGCGCCGCCCCTCTCCGGAATGCGGGCTGACACCATGGACTTCCAAGGCAGGCACTTCCTCTCGACGCGCGAGCTGACCCTCGACTCGCTCGCCGCGGTGTTCCGCGTTGCCGACCTCCTGGCCCCGGTCGCCCAGGGCCGCGCCACCACCCGGGTGCTGGAGGGGGCGGTGCTGGGCAGCCTGTTCTTCGAGGCCTCGACCCGCACCCGGCTGAGCTTCGAGGCGGCGTTCCAGCGCCTGGGCGGCGCCGTGGTCAACACCACCGGCTTCACCTTCTCCTCGATCGCCAAGGGCGAGTCGATCTACGACACCGCCCGCGTGGTCTCGGGCTATGTCGACGCGGTGGTGATGCGCCACCCGGAGGAGCGGGCGATCCATGAATTCGCCGCCGCCACCCACATCCCGGTGATCAACGGCGGCAACGGCGCCGGCGAGCACCCGACCCAGGCGCTGCTCGACATCTACACCATCGAGAAGGAGTTCGCGCGCATCGGCCGGCCGGTCGACGGCGCCCGCATCGCCCTGGTCGGCGACCTCAAGTATGGCCGCACGGTCCATTCGCTGATCCACATCCTGTCGCTCTACAAGGGCCTGACCCTCAGCCTGGTCTCGCCCGAGCCGCTGCGCATGCCGGCCGAGCTGGTGGAGCACGCCCGCAGCCGGGGCCACATGGTGGAGGAGCATGACGAGGTGCCCCGCGGCGTCGCCAAGGCCGACCTGATCTACGCCACGCGGGTGCAGAAGGAGCGTTTCGCCGAGGGCGAGATCTCGGCCGACTACGCGCCGGATTTCCAGATCAGCCTCGGCATCCTCGACAGCTACGGCGCGCCGCACACGGTGGTGATGCACCCGCTGCCGCGCGACAGCCGGCCGGGCGCCAACGACCTGGCGCAGGACCTGAACACCGATCCGCGCCTGGCGATCTTCCGCCAGACCGACAACGGCGTGCCGGTGCGCATGGCGCTGTTCGCCCTGACCCTGGACGTCGCCGACGGCATCGAGAAGACCTTCCAGCCGGCGCGCTGGTGGCGGCCCGAGCGGATCGGCCCGGACGACGCCGAGTTCTACCGGCCGGGGAAGGCCGGGACGTAGACGCCCTCTTCGTTCGATTCGAACGTCATCCCCGCGGAAGCGGGGATCTCTCGCAGATCTTTCGGACAGAGATTCCCGCTTTCGCGGGAATGACGATTGGGGGAGAATTTGAGGCTGGCTCCCCAGTCCAGCAACTCACATGCGCATCGCGATCGATATCCCTGACGGGCAGCTTCGGGAACTCGCTGAGATTTGCGCCCGGGAAGGCACCTCCCGAGCAGCGATCATCCGTGACGCGATCGCCAGCTACCTCGCAGCCCGCCGGCAAAGGGCCCAGGACGATGCCTTCGGCCTGTGGCAGCGGCATGGGCTTGCCGTCGACGGATCGGAGCATCAAACGCGGCTTCGGGACGAATGGCAGTAGTGCCGCGTAGGTTGGGTTCGCATTGCGAACCCAACATCCGGCCGATCGGTGCTTGGTGAATGTTGGGTTCGCGGGCGCGAACCCAACCTACGCAGCCGCTCCCCTACTTCACCGCGCCCATGGTCAGGCCGCGCACCAGCTGGCGCGAGACGATCAGGGCGAAGACGATGACCGGCAGCACGATCAGCGTGCCGGTGGCCATGATCTCGCCCCAGGGCAGGTCGTAGCCGCTCATGAAGCTGGTCGCGGCGACCGGCGCGGTGCGGCTGGCACTGCGCGTCAGCACCAGGGCATAGAGCAGCTCGTTCCAGGAAAAGATGAAGGAGAAGATCGCCGAGACGGCGACGCCCGGCGCCGCCAGCGGCAGGGCGATGCGCCAGAAGGTGGCGAAGCGCGAGGCGCCGTCGATCCGCGCCGCGTCGTCCAGGTCGCGCGGGATGCCGCGGAACTGGTCGGCGCAGATCCAGACCACGATCGGCAGGTTGAAGGTGAGATAGAGCAGGATCAGCACCAGATGGGTGTCGATCAGGTTCAGGCTGCGCGCGAGCAGGAAGATGGGCAGGGCCAGCACGATCGGGCTGACCATGCGGTTGGTGATGAACCAGAACCACAGATCCGACTTGCCGCGGAACTCGAAGCGCGCCAGGGCGTAGGCGGCCGGAGTGCCCAGCAGGATCGCCAGCGCCGTGGTCGAGACCGCGACGATGATCGAGTTGAGCAGGCTGGGGCCGACGTCCTTCGGGCCCAGCACCGTGCGATAGTGGTCCAGCGTCGGCTCGAACAGCCACACCGGCGGCGAGGCCAGCGCCACCGCCTGGTCCTTCAGGCTGGTCGTCACCATCCAGTAGAAGGGGAAGACGCAGGCCACCGCGATCGCGATCAGCGCGATCGCGTGCCAGGGCGAGACCCGGACGCGCGCGCCTGCCGGCCGAATCTCCACCCGCTCCGCCGTCACCGACGCGGCCATCACTCGACCTCCCGATAGACCAGGCGGATATACATCCGCGACAGCACGATGGTGAGGACCAGCAGCAGGATCGCCTGGGCCGAGGCGACGCCCTGGTCGAAGACCCGGAAGCCGATGCGCTGGATGGTGATCGAGATCAGCTCGGTCGCCGCGCCCGGGCCGCCGCGGGTCAGGGTGAAGATCATGTCGAACAGCTTCAGCGTGTCGGCCGTGCGCAGGATCAGGATGGCGGTGATGCCCGGCATCAGGAACGGCAGCTGGACATGGCACAGGATGTGCCGGAACCGCTTGGTCTCCAGCCGCGCCGCCTCCTCGATCTCCGGCGGCACCATGGTCAGGCCGGCCAGCAGCACCAGGGCGCAGAACGGCGTCCACTGCCAGATGTCCATCAGTGCGATCGAGACGAAGGCGTAGGTCGGATCGCCCAGCCATTCGACCGGGCCGATCCCGACGAGGCCGAGGAACCAGTTCACCACGCCGAAATCGCGGTTGAAGATCAGCCGGCCGATCAGCCCGACCACGGCGTAGGTCGTGGCCATCGGGATGACGAGGCTGAGGCGCGCCAGGGTCTTCAGCAGCGGCAGCCCGGGCTTGTGCAGCAGCAGGGCGATGGCGAGGCCGAGCAGCAGCTCCGCCGGCAGCACGACGGCCAGGAACAGCAGGGTCCGGCCGAGCGCGTCCCAGAAGGTCGGGTCGGCCAGCACCGCGAGATAGTTGCCGAGGCCGACGAAGGGCGTTCCCTCGCGCGGGATCTTCGGCAGGATCACCTGGTGCAGCGAGTTCCACAGCGCGTAGAGCGTCGGGAAGATGCCGATCGCGAACAGGGCGATCACGGCCGGGGCGAGGAACCAGACCGGGGTCCAGCGGCTTTCGAGACGGTGCGCCATGCGGGTCTACTCGAGATTGGTGTGCCGCGCCCGCATCGCCTCGGGCGCGACGCCGAGCCGGTCGCGCAGCGCCAGCACGACCAGCTCGAACAGCAGGAATTGCGCGCCCTCGTACAGGCTGCCCATCGGCAGCACGGAGGTCGCAGCCGCGCCGGTGTCGTTCGCCATGGTCTGGGCCGGCAGCACGAAAACGGTGTCGGCCAGGGTCGCGGCGCTGCCTTTCGGCTGGGCGGTGAACAGGAGGGTTCGCGCCCCGGCGTCGCGGGCAACGCGCAGCAGCCCGTCGACGGTGGAGAAGCCGCCCGGCCCGGCGCTGACGGCCAGCAGATCGCCCGGCCCGACCGGCGGCGCCGACATGTCGCCGACGACATGGGCGTCGAGGCCGAGATGATAGAGGCGCATCGCCAGCGCCCGCATCATCAGCCCCTCGCGCCCGACGCCGTGGCAGACGATGCGGCGAGCGCCGGCCAGGGCGTCGAGCACCGGGTCGAGGGCGCCGGGGGCGAGCCGGCGGAACACGCCGCGGATCTCGTCCAGCGCCCCTTCCGCCAGGGCGCCCAGGCTGTCGGGCATGGGATGGTCTCCAAAATCGACGAACGGATGGGCCGGTGCCTGCCCCCTCAACCTCCCACGGCTTCGCCGCGGGCCCCTCCCTCTCCCGAGGAGAGGAATCATTCACCTCTCCTCGGGGAGAGGTCGAAATCGCCTTGGCGATTTCGGGTGAGGGGTGGCTCCGGCCTTTCGGGCTAAGAGCTTACTGCAGCTTCTCCTTCTTGCCGTCATAGTAGCCGGCCTTCTGCAGCACCGCCTCCATGCGCTCGCCAATCTTCTGGGCACCGGATTCGGTGGTCTCCTCGCCCAGCATCATCTTGGTGCCGAACTCGGCGACGATCTCGGAGATCGCCGGCCACTCCGGGAAGCGGGGCCGGAAGGACGGCACGCCGCCCTGCCAGGACGCCACGGTCGGCTCGACGAAGGCATATTTCGCTTTGATCGCCGGGTCGTCATAGACCGCGGTACGGCCGGAGACGCCGCCGGCCTCGACATAGGGCTTGGCCATCGCCTCGGAGGTCACCCACTGGATGAACAGCCAGGACGCCTTCTGCTCCGCCTCGCTGGACTGCGAGGCGACGCCGAGCGAGAAGCCGCCGAGCGCCGGCTTCAGTCCGGCCTCGCCCTTCGGCTCGGTCGCCACGCCGAGGCAGTCGCCCAGCTTCGAGGTCGCTGGGTCGACCAGCGTCGAATAGAAGGACGACCATTCGGTGATCATCGCCACCTGGCCCTGGGCCAGCGCGTTCACCGCCTCGGCATGGTCGTAGTCGACGATGCCCGGCGGCATGTACTTCATCAGCTCCTGCCGGAACTTCAGCCCTTTCTGCGACGCTTCGGAGGTGAGGTTGGACTTGAAGTCGGCGTTCAGCAGCGAGCCGCCGAAGGGCCACAGCACGCGCATGAAGCTGTCGGCCGACTGGGTTTCGCCGCGGCGCGACTGCAGGGCGTAGGCATACTTGCCGTTCTGGGTGAGCTTCGGCCCGTAAGTGTTGAGCAGCTCGTCCCAGGTCGCCGGCGGCTTGTCGAAGCCAGCATCCTTCAGCATGCACTTGTTGTAGAACAGCAGCCCCGAATAGTTGTCGAAGGGCAGGCCGTAGAGCTCCTTGTTCCAGGTGCCGAAGCTCTCCAGCAGGATCGGGAAGAAGCCCTTCAGGTTGAGGTTCGGATCAGCCAGGGCCGGGTCCTCGGTGAAGGTCTTGAGCGGCACCAGCCAGCCGCTGTCGGCGTATTCGCCGATCCAGACGACGTCGGTCAGGACCACGTCGATCTCGCCGCCGGCCGTGAAATCAAGCACTTCGCGCTCGCGGCTGTTCTCATAGGGCAGGATCTCGTATTCGACCTTGATCCCGGTCTCCTGCTCGAACTGCGGCAGCAGCTGGATCGCGGCGCGATAGCCCGGGCGGTCGAGGAAGATCGCCTTGATCGTGGTGCCCTTGTACGGCTCCGCCGCCTCCTTCAGGCTCCAGGCCATGGCTTGGCCCGCGGTCAGCAGCGCGGCGATCGCAGCGCCGGAAAACAGAAGCTTCTTCATTGGGTTGACCTCCCTTTCTGACACGTCATGCCCGGCCCGTGCCGGCCGGGCGGTTCTCCCGCCCATTCGGATGGACGATGCTCTTCATCGCGTGATCGCGATAGTCCGCCTGCATGGCGAACGCCTCCGCCGTCTGGTCGAGATCGAAATGATGGCTGACCAGCGCGTCGACATCGACGCGTCCGCCGGCGACCAGGGCGATCGCCCGCGGATAGACACTGCCCATGCGGCGCGAGGTCTTGATCTTCAGCCCCTTGCGGCGGATCAGCGAAGCCTCGACCGTGTAGCGGTCGCCCTCCGGGATGCCGACCAGCACGACGCGTCCGCCGATCGCCGCCGCTTCCGCCGCATGCTGGAAGCCCTCCGGCGCGTTGGTGGCCTCGATCACCAGATCGGCGCCGCGACCGTCGGTGTCGTCCAGCACGGCCTGGTAGGAGGGCGCCGTCGCATCCGCGCCCAGCCGCCCGGCCAGCGCGGCGCGGTAGTCGAGCGGGTCGATCGCCCAGATCCTGCCGACGCCGGACAGCTTCAGCAGCTGAAGAACGCCCAGGCCGATCGGGCCGCAGCCGAGCAGCGCCACGGTCTCCAGCAGGCGCGGCTTGGCCAGGTCGATCGCATGGATGCAGACGCCCAGCGGCTCCAGCATCACCGTCTGG
Source organism: Inquilinus limosus DSM 16000 (assembly GCF_000423185.1). GTDB lineage: Bacteria > Pseudomonadota > Alphaproteobacteria > DSM-16000 > Inquilinaceae > Inquilinus > Inquilinus limosus. The sequence continues at coordinate 59,436 of NZ_AUHM01000034.1, forward strand.
GTCGGGGTGAAGCGCTCCGGCACCGCGAAGATCTGGTCGGGTCGCGCGGTGATCTGCTCGGTCAGGGCGCCGTTCTGCGGCGGCGCGCCGGCGAAGACGGTGTCGGGGCAGAGATTGTGGTGGCCGCGACGGCACCATTCACAGTGGCCGCAGGGCCTGGCCGGATCGACCGCGACGAGCTGGCCGGCAGCGAGGCCGAGATCCGGCCGGTCCTCCGCCAGACGGGCGGCGAACTCGTGGCCCGGGACGAAAGGCCGGCGCACCTGCGCGGCCCCGATCCCGCCCTCCAGATAGTAGTGCAGATCGCTGCCGCAGAGGCCCACCGCGCTGACCGTCAGCAGCACGTCGCCCGGCTCCCGCAGCGGCGATTCGAGATCGCCGAGCCGGATGTCCCGGATCCCATGCAGAAAAGCGGCCTGCACGCTGAACTCTCCTCCCGCACCGTTGGGGAACTTTTGTATCTCGACCGATACAATCGTCCAGCAGTCGCGCGAGAGTCAAGCCGGGGCCGCTACCGCCTCAGCACCACGCGGCAGGCGCCGAGGCGCGACTGCCAGCCTTCCCGCTCCAGCTCCGGCGCTGCCTCCTCCGTTTCCGGATAGCCGAGGCAGAGATAGCCGATCAGGTGCCAGTCCGGCGGCACCTCCAGCAGCGCGGCCACAGCCTGCGGGTCGAGGATCGAGACCCAGCCGAGCCCGACGCCCTCGATCCGGGCGGCCAGCCACAGCGTGTGGATCGCGGTCACCGCAGAATGGTCCAGCGTCTCCGGCATGGTCTGCCGTCCGAGCCCGTGCCCCTGCCCGGTCGAGCGGTCGCAGAACACGGCCAATTGCACCGGCGCCTCCTCCAGCCCGGCCAGCTTGAGACGGCGGTAGTGGGCCGCCTGCTCGCCCCCGTAGCCGGCCGCCGCGGCGTCGTTGCAGCGGGCGAACACCGTCCGCACCGCGGCCCGCCGCGCCTTGTCCTCGACCAGGACGAAGCGCCAGGGCTGGCTGTTGCCGACCGAGGGCGCCAGGCAGGCCAAGTCGAGCAGGCGGTCGAGCAGCCCGGGCGGCAGCGGGGCGCGGCGGAAGCGGCGCACGTCGCGGCGCCAGCGCAGCAGCTCGGTGAAGCGGTCGCGGAACTCGGGCGGGAAGTCGGGGGCGGCCACAGCAGTCCTCCGGGCAGCGGTGGCCCAGCTATAGCCGGCCGGTCACGGTCCGGGGAACAGCGTGTCGATGCGGCCCGTCGCCCAGTAGGCGAGAAGCCCGATCCATTCGTGCAGGGCGGTGCTCAGCACGTCGACCTGCTCCCCCAGCTCGGACCGGGGCAAGAGAGCCGGCGGCAGGCCGCGATAGTCGACCGGCCACGGCACCACGGCCCATCCCGCCTTGGCGAACAGGCCCATCGCCCGCGGCATGTGGTAGGCGCTGGTGACCAGCACCCAGTGCTGCCCGGCCTGGGGCTGCACCAGTTGCTTCAGCAGCAGCACGTTCTCATCGGTGTTGCGGGCCTGGCCTTCGAGCACCAGCCGCTCCTCCGGCAGCCCGGCCATCCGCATGACGTCGCGGAAGATGTCCGACTGCGCCGGGACGCCGTTCCACGAATCACCCAGCCCGCCGGAGAACACGACCTGCGCCTCGGGGAAGCGGCGAGCCAGGTCGAGTCCGGCGAACAGCCGTTCGGCATTGCCGTTCAGCATCGGCTCGCCCCGCGCGCCGGACAGCACGGTCAGCTCGGCCCCGCCGAGGACGATGACCCCGTCCACCGTGGCCGGAAGCTCGTGCGGCTTCGCGAAGCGATTCTCCAGCGGCAGGATCATCAGGTCGCCGACCGGCAGCAGGCAGACGGCGGCGAAGGCCAGGGTCAGCGCGATCACCAGCCGCCGGGCCAGACGCCGAGAGCGATAGAGGAAGCCGGCCGTGGCCAGCAGCAGCGCCAGCAGCACGAGGCCCAGCGGCTGGATGAAGAACCAGATCAGCTTCGACAGGAAAAAGAACACTGGTCCCCCACCCGGCCCTCGCCTCCGAGGAATGGCGGATCGCGGCGGAAGATGCAACCGCCCGGACCGGCGCGGCTTGAAGCGGGGACGCCGCGCCCGCACATGGGCTAGGCTGTTCATCCCACGGCCACCGGAGACCGCCGCCCGCTCATGGAGCTGTTCCCCACCGACCTTCTCGATCGGGCCGGCGAGCTGTTCGACCGTCGCATCCGTCTCGGCGTCACCGGGCTGAGCCGCTCCGGCAAATCCGTGTTCATCGCCGCCCTGGTGCATGGGCTGACCGATCCGCGGCGCTTCGGGCTGCTCGACGCCGTGGCCGAGGAGCGGCTGCGCGCCGCGGTGCTGCGGCCGCAGCCGCATCTCGAGCTGCCGCGCTTCCCCTATGAGGAGGCGGTGGCCCGGCTGACCGGCGCCGGCGGAAGTGGACTCCAGAATTGGCCGGACTGGCCGGCCAGCACCCGCAATGTGGCGGAGCTGCGCCTGTCGCTGCGCTTCGCCCCGAAGGGCGGGCTGCGCAGCCTGCTGGGCGACCAAGTGCTGCATCTCGACATCTTCGACTATCCGGGCGAATGGCTGATCGACCTGCCGCTGCTGCAGCGCGACTACGCGGCCTGGGCGGAGGAGGCGCTGGCCCTCTCCGGCACCGGGGTGCGGTCGGCGCTGTCACAGGCGTGGCGCGACTCGATCGCCAAGCTCGACCCGGCCGGCCCGGCGAAGGAGACCGATGCGATCGAGGCGGCGCGGCTCTACACCGACTATCTGCGCGGCTGCCGCACCCATGCGATTCCCCTGAGCCGGCTGCAGCCCGGGCGCTTCCTGCTGCCGGGCGACCTGGAGGGGTCCCCCGCCCTCACCTTCTGCCCGCTGCCGCGGCCGCGCGAGACGCCGCGCGGATCGCTGTGGCGGCTGATGGAGGAGCGGTTCGAAGCCTACAAGGCCAAGGTCGTGCGCCCCTTCTTCAGCGACCATTTCAGCCGGCTGGACCGCCAGATCGTGCTGGTCGACCTCTTGGCCCATCTCGCCGCCGGGCCGGAAAGCCTGCAGGATCTGGGCCGCGCGATGGACGACATCCTGACCTGCTTCAAGACCGGCGGCATCAATTGGCTGTGGCCGTTCGAGACCCGCATCCGCAAGGTGCTGTTCGCCGCCACCAAGGCCGACCACCTGCCGCGCGAGGGGCACGAACCGCTGGTCGGGCTGATGGACGAGCTGCTGCAGCAGAGCGTCCGCCGCACGGCCTTCCAGGGCGCCGCCGCCCGGTCGATGGCGATCGCCTCGCTGCGTGCCACCCGCGAGGTCGACGTCAAGCATGAGGGCGAGACCTTGCGCTGCGTCGCCGGCATCATCGAGCCGGGCGGCAAGCCGGTCGCCGCCTATCCCGGGGCGCTGCCGCGCAGCCTGCGCGAGGCGCGCGGCGGCGGCCGCTTCGGCGCCCAGCGCTTCCTGCCGCCGGCCGACCTCAGCGCCGACGGCCAGCCCTGGCCGCATATCCGGCTGGACGGGGCGCTGCAGTTCCTGCTCGGGGAGGACCTGGCATGAGCCGGCCGCCGCTGATCCTGGACCAGCCGTCGGAGCCGGAGCGCGAGCCGGGCCGGGCGCCGGCCGTGTTCGCGCTCGACGAGGCCGAAGCGGTGCCGGTGGAGGACGCCCCCGCCCCGGCCGCCCCCGAGCTGGTCGAACCCGGCCTGCGTCGCCGCCGCAGTCCGGGCAGCGTGGCCCTGCGCATCGCCTTCGGCGCGCTGGTCGGGCTGATCGGGCTGGGCATCGGCCTGTGGGTCGAGCGGCTGGTCACCGATCTCATGAGCCGCGGCGGGCCGCTGCAGGCGGCGGCGCTGGTGCTGCTGGCGGTCGCCGGGGCAGGGATCCTGGTCTGGGCCGGCTGGGAGCTGCTGGCGTTGCGCCGGCTCGGCCGGGTCGAGGAGATCCGCAGCCTGGGCCGGGCGGCGGCGAGCGGCGACGCCGCCGCGGCCGATGCCGTGATCGCCCGCTTCCGCCGCCTGCACGCCGACGGGCCGGCGGCCGACGGGCTGGCTCGCCTCGAGCGCGAGCGCGACGAGCTGCGCGACCCGGAGGAGTTGATCGGTCTCCTGGAGCTGCACGCCCAACGTCCGATCGACGCCGCCTGCCGCGCCGCCATCGCCGCCACCGCACGGCGCACCGCGCTGATCACCACGGTCACGCCGTTCGCCGTCGTCGACATGGTGGCGTCCGGCGCGCTGAACCTGCGGATGATCCGGCGCATCGCCGAGATCCAGGGTTTCCGCCCCGGCCTGTTCGCAACTCTGGCGCTGGTCCGGCGGGTGGCGACGACGCTGCTGATCGCCGGCGGCATCGAGGCCGCCAACGACTATCTCGGCGACTTCCTGGGCGCCGGCCTCTTGCGCGCCTTCGGCCGCCGCGCCGGCGAGGGCGCGATCAACGGCATCCTCAGCGTCCGCATCGGCGTCGCCGCGATGAAGGTGTGCCGCCCCCTGCCCTATCTGCGCGACACCCCGCCCGGCGCGATGAGCTTGGCCAAGGCGATCTTCGGGGTGGAGGCTGCGCCGAAGGGGAAGGGTTAGGGCAACGGCCCGAGATATTAACCCGTCATCGCGAGGTGCGAAGCACCGTGGCGACCCAGGGGGCCGGTGCCGCTGGATGGCCACGCCCCTTCGGGGCTCGCCATGACGGGTTAGTGGTTTCGGTTGCCAGCCTCAGTTCTGCTTCATCCCCGCGACCAGGGTCGAAATGTTATACCGAAACATCTTGGCGTAAGTCGAAGCCGGCCCGTCCTCGGTCGACAGCGACTCCGCGTAGAGCTCGCCGCCCATCTCGGCGCCCGTGGCCTTGGCCACCTGCTGCACCAGGCGTGGATCGGTCGCGTTCTCGATGAACACCGCCTTGATGTGCTCGTGCTTGATCTGGTCGATCAGCTTGGCGACGTCGCCGGCCGAAGCCTCGCTCTCGGTCGAGAAGCCGACCGGGGCGTGGAACTCGATGCCATAGGCGGCGCCGAGATAGCCGAAGGCATCGTGGCTGGTGATGACCTTGCGCTTGCCCTCGGGGATGGTCGCCACCTCGCGCCGGGCCCAGGCGTCGAGGTCCTTCAGCTCGGCCACATATTTGGCGCCGTTGGCCTGATACGTCGCGGCATGGGCCGGATCCGCGGCCTCCAGCGCCTTGGCGATGTTGGCGGCGTAGACCGCGCCGTTCGCGGCGCTGTTCCAGGCGTGCGGGTCGAGGCCCCCGTGGTCATGGCCTTCATGGTCGTGGTCGTCGTGGTCATGGGCTTCATGCCCTTCGGCGCCTTCGTCTTCGGCGTGCAGGACTGCGATGCCCTGGCTCGCGACCACCACCTTGGCCTTGGTGCCGGAGGCGGCGACCAGCCGGTCCATCCAGCCCTCGAGCTCCAGCCCGCTGACGACGACGAGGTCGGCCTTCGCCATGGCCTCGGCGTCCTGCGGCGTCGGTTCGTAGACATGGGCGTCGCCATTGGGGCCGACCAGGCTGCGGACCTCGACATCGTCGCCGCCCACCTGCCGCACCATGTCGGCGAGGATGGTGATGCTGGTCACGACCGACAGCTTCTCCGCCGCCGCGGCCGGCAGAGACAGGGCGACAAGGGACAGGCCGAGCAGGCCGGCGCGAAACGGTATCCTCATGCGATGGCTCCGTTACGGGGTGAACTACTGCGCGAAATGGGGCGTCGGCAGGTATCGGGCCCGCAGGCTGTCATGCGTCCCGAAGACCAGGGACAGGACGTAGAAGCCGCCGGCGGTCAGCACGATGCTGGGGCCGGAGGGCAGGCTGCCGTGGTAGGAGACGAGCAGGCCGGAATAGCCGGACAGCAGCGCGATCCCGGCGGCCCAGGCGAAGAGCGACCACAGCGACCGGCTCCAGAACCGCGCCGCGGCCGCCGGCAGCATCATCAGCCCGACCACCATCAGCGTGCCCAGCGCCTGGAAGCCGCCGACCAGGTTCAGCACCACCAGCACCAGGAAGGCGAAGTGGACCAGGGCCCCGACGCCGCCGACCATGCGGAGGTAGCCGGGATCGAAGCATTCGACCACCAGCGGCCGGTACAGCAGCGCCAACGCGATCAGCGTCACCGTGGCGATGCCGGCCATCAGCAGCAGCGCCGCATCGTCGACCGCGAGGATGGTGCCGAACAGCACATGGATCAGATCGACATTGCTGCCGCGGGTCGAGACGATCAGCACGCCCGACGCCAGGGCGATCAGGTAAAAGGCGGCGAAGGCGGCGTCCTCGCGCAGCGCCGTGACCCGGGTGACCGCACCGGCCATCAGCGCGACGGCCAGACCGGCGATCAGCCCGCCCAGTCCCATCGACCACAGCGACAGGCCGGAGACCAGGAAGCCGACCGCGGCACCCGGCAGCACCGCATGCGACATGGCATCGCCGACCAGGCTCATCCGCCGCAGCACCAGCAGCACGCCGACCGGACCGCAGCCCAGCGACAGCGCCAGGCAAGCCACCAGCGCCCGCTGCATGAAGGCGTAGTCGAGGAAGGGCGTGACCAGGAAATCCCACACCGCCGTCACGCCGCGCTCCGCCGGCAGGCTTCGCCGCGCTCGGACCAGGCCTCGGCCATGGCCCGGGCCCGCAGCAGGTTCTCGGCGCACAGCACGTCGCCGGTGCGGCCCCATCCGATCGGATCGCGGGCCAGCAGCAGCGTGTCCGGGCAGACCTCGCGCACCTGGTCCAAATCGTGCAGCACGGTGATCACCGTCCGGCCCTCGCCATGCCAGCGCCGGACCACATCGACGAGGTCGCGCGTCGTCTTGGCATCGAGCGCGGTGAAGGGTTCGTCGAGCATGATCACCCGCCCGTCCTGCAGCAGCAGCCGGGCGAACAGCACGCGCTGGAACTGGCCGGCGGAGAGGCTTCCGATCGGCCGCGCCTCGAACCCGCCGAGGCCGACCGCCTCCAGCGCCTCGGCGGCACGGCGGCGCAGCTCCTTCGAGGCCCCGCCGAAGATCCCGGTCCGGGCCCAGCCGCCGAGCAGCACGGTGTCGGCGACGGAGATGGGGAAGCTGCGGTCGATCTCCGCCAGCTGCGGCAGATAGGCGATGTCGCGCCGGCGCAGCCCGCCGAGATCGACACGTCCGGACAGCGGCTTCAGAAGGCCGGCGATGGTCTTGAGCAGGGTCGACTTGCCGGCGCCGTTCGGGCCGACGATGGCGGTCAGCGTCCCGGGCTCGAAGCTGCCGTCGACGTGATGCACCGCCGGGTGCCGCTCATAACCGGCGGTGAGGTTGACGAGACGGATGCGGCCGGCGGTCACGACGCGCCCCCGAACCAGCCCATGGCCCAGGCCACGGCGAGCCAGAGCACGGCGATCAGCGCGAGGGCGACGAGCAGGCGCGCCCCGACCGGTGCGGTGAGGGCCGACGGCCCGATCTCCCCGGCCCGGCGGGCGGCATGGGCGGGGTGATGATGCGACACGGTCATGGGTCAGCCATTGGCGTGGGATGGTCCGGCACCTTAGCGCCCGGCGGGCGCGGCACCATTGACGTTAATGTATAACATCTTTGCGATATCGGAAAGCGCCGGCCGGGCCGATCGGCTCGTTCTTCGGGAGAAGACCGGTGTCGCGCCGGCTTCGGCGTCAGTCGGCCGGCTTGCCCGGCAGGTCCTTCAGGTGATGGATCCAGGGCAGGGCCGAACGGCACCAGGCCTGCCGCGTCGGCACCAGCTGGTCGCGCTGCCGGATGCTGCCCCAGCGGATGCCCCAGATCTCGGCATCGGCGCCCTCGCCCGTGACGAAGAGCGGCGAGCCGCATTCCGGGCAGAAGTACTGCAGCCGCCGGCGGCCGCTGTCGCCGGTCTTGATGTAGACCTTCGGCTCGTGCGCGGTCAGCCGGATCCGGTCGCGCGAAGCGGTCACCGTGACCCGGAACGGCGAGCCGGTCAGCATCTGGCAATCGGTGCAGTGGCAGATCCCCACCCGCTCCGGGTCGATCTCCGCCTCGTAGGCCACATGGCCGCAATGGCACCGGCCGTCGATCCGCATCATGGCGCACCCCGCCCCGCATGGACCAGAGCTCCACCCTAGCCTATCGCCGGCCGGTCCGCAGCCGGCGCAGCACCAGATGCTTCAGCGCCGGCGGGATATGGCCGGGCGACCGCCAGTCCACCGCCAGGCCGAGGACGGCGCATTCGGCCGCGATCTGCCGCCCGTTCTCGTAGCGGATCTGGCCGAGCCGCGGCAAGGCGTCGGCGCGGCGATGGTCGAAGGGACGGCCCGACTGGGCCTCGCGGAAGCCGTGGTGGAAATCGGGATGGCTCAGCACTCGCCGCGCCTCCGGCCAGTGCCGGGCCCGGCGCGTGGCGACATCGGACGGGTCCATCATGGCTGCAGGTCGACCAGCGCCGCCCGGCCGCCGGCATCGCCCGCCGCCAGCCAGCGCCCGTCCGGCGAGAAGGCCAGTGCCTCGACCGCGGCGCCGTTCGGGCGCAGCACCGGGACATAGCCGCTGCCGTCGAGCGGCATCAGCGCGACGAAGCCGTCCTTGGCGCCGGCGGCCGCGACCGGAAGCTGCGGATGCGCCGCGACGCGAGTGATCGGCACGCCGCGGGCCCAGCCGCTTTCGCTGGCGGTGCCGCCCATCGGGCCGTCGCGGCCGGCGAAGCGCCAGGATACGACGCCTTCCGAGCCGGAGGTCAGCAGCGCCTTCCCACCATCGGCCCAGGCGAGAGACCGCGGCTTGGCCGGATAGCCCGGCATCTGCATGTGCACGCCGTCAGACAGGCGCCAGGCGTGCAGCGCCTTCTCCTGCATGGCCGAGACGACGAAGCGCGACCGCGGATGCCAGGTGACGGCGAGATGCGCCCCCTGCCAGGCGAAGAGCTTCGCCGTCCACTCGCGCTTGCGCGGCGTCCAGACGGTGACGCCGCCGTAATGCGCCGCGGCGACACGCCGGCCGCGCGGATCGAAGGCGGCGCCGTCGATCGCGGCCGGCCCCTGCAGCCGCGTGACCGGCGAGCCCGCGGCATCGAACACCAGGATCTCGCGGCCGGCGACGGCGAGGCGGCGCCCGATGGCGGGTGCGGCGTCCACGGCGGCGATCCAGCGGCCCGGCACGGCGGCGATCTCCGCCACCGTCCCGTCCGGCCCGATGCGCAGCAGGCGGCCGTCGTCGCCGCCGCTGAGGAAGCCCTCGGCGACGTCCGGCCCCAGCGCCAGGACGGCACCGCCATGCGCCGGCACGGCCGTCGCCTCCGATGCGGCGGGGTCCGCCAGCCGGACGGTGCCGTCGCCCAGGCCGAAGGCGACATGCCCGGCCGTATCGAAGGCGGCGGCCACGACCGGCGCCGGCCAGGCCCAGATCGTGCCCTTCTCCTCCGCCAGGGCCTTCGGCGGCAGCAGCAGGCTCATGCGGCGGCGCAACCCTCGAAGCCGGCGCGAAGCACGGCGGCGTCGAGGTTGCGGCCGATCAGCACCAAGCGGCTCTCGCGCGGCTGGCCGGGCCGCCAGGCCGGGGCGAAATCGCCCTCCTGCAGCATGTGCACGCCCTGGAACACGAAGGGCCGGTCCTCGCCGGCGAAATCGAGGATACCCTTGCTGCGCAGGATGTCGGCGCCGCGGATCGCCAGCAGCATGCCGATCCAGTCGACGAAGCGGCGGCCGTCGAGCGGCCGGTCGAGCCGGAAGGAGACGCTGCCGACGCCCTCGTCGTGCTCATGGTGATGGGCGTGGCCGTCGAGCAGGTCGGGGTCGAGCGCCAGCAGCCGGTCGAGGTCGAAGGCGCCGCTGCCCATCACCGCGCCGAGATCGATGTCGCAGCGCCGCGTGCGCAGCAGCCGCGCCATCGGGTTGATGGCGCGCAACCGCGCTTCGACCGCCGCCAGGCCGCCCTCGTCCGCGAGGTCGGTCTTGTTGATGAGGATGGTATCGGCGAAGGCCACCTGCTCCTCCGCCTCGTCGCTGTCGTCGAGCCGCGCTTCGATGTGCCGGGCGTCGACCACGGTGACGATCGAATCGAGGGCGGTGCGCTCGCGCACCTCGTCGTCGACCAGGAAGGTCTGGGCCACCGGGGCCGGGTCGGCCAGCCCGGTCGTCTCGATCAGGATGCCGTCGAACCCGCCCGCCCGCTTCATCAGCCCGCCGATGATCCGGATCAGGTCGCCGCGCACTGAGCAGCAGAGGCAGCCATTGTTCATGGCGAACACCTCCTCGTCGGCGCCGACCACGAGGTCGCCGTCGATGCCGATCTCGCCGAACTCGTTGACGATCACGGCGTAACGCTTGCCGTGAGCCTCGGAGAGGATGCGGTTCAGCAGCGTGGTCTTGCCGGCGCCGAGATAGCCGGTCAGCAGCGTGACGGGGATGCGGGACATGACGGCCTCGGGGTTCGGATATCTAATTGTTACTATATAACATATTAACAGAACGCAAGCCTATCGCCCATTGGCCGATGGGATGGTATGCACAGGACTGCGTCCGGCGCCGGTCCTGCATCGTGCCCCAGAATCGCCCAAATTTTCCGCGAGGCACGAGGCAGGGCGGCCAGTCCCGCCGCCCCTAAAAGCCGAGGACCGACATGCCCGCTTCCGTCCCGTCCCGCCGCGCCTTCCTGTGCGGTTGCGCCGCCGGCCTGTCGCTGGCCCTGATGCGGCCGGTCCGGGCGCAGGACGGGGAGACCCCGCCGCCGCTCGGGTTCCGCGAGCTGGCCGACGGCGTCTGGATGCACACGAGTTGGAAGAAGCTCGAGCAGGACTGGGTCCCGACCAACGGCCTGGCCGTGATCGGGCCCGAGGAGGCGCTGCTGATCGACACCGCCTGGACGCCGGCGCAGACCGTGGCGCTGCTGGGGCGGCTGGCGGAGGTGGCGCCGAACCGGCCGGTCAATCTGGTGGTGACCCATGCGCATGACGACCGGCTGGCCGGGCTGGCGGCGGTGCATGCCCGCGGCGGCTGGTCGCTGGCCCGCGACGAGACGGTGAAAGCCGCCGCGGCGCAGGGCGCCGGCACGATCCAGCGGAGCTGGAGCGGCGAATCGACCACGATCACCGCTGCCGGCCGGACGGTCGAGCTGTTCTACCCGGGCCCGGCGCACACCCGCGACAACACCGTCGCCTTCCTGCCGGAGAGCGCTGTGCTGTTCGGCAGTTGCATGATACGGGCGGCCGAGCGGAACACGCTCGGCACCATCGCCGAATCCGACCTCTGCCGCTGGCCGCAATCGGTCGAGGCGGTGATCGCCCGCTACGGCAAAGCGGCGAAGATCGCTGTGCCCGGTGGTGGCGAGCCCGGCGACGCCGAGCTGCTGGCCCGCACCCATCAACTGGCCAAGGCGGAAGCCGCGAAGAGCTGCAGCCCGGCCGGCTGAGTTCAGCCCGCAGCGGCAGCCGCGGTGCGGGCGACACAGTCGCGGCAGCGGCCGAGGATCTCGATGGTGCGGCTGTCGGCGACGAAGCCGATCCGCCCGGTCCAGGCCTCGATCAGCCCGTCGACCGCGGAATCCGTGATCTCCTCCACCCTTCCGCAGTCGCGGCAGATGGCGAATTGCGCAGGATGGGTGTGATGGTGGTCCGGCCCGCCGCACACCACATAGGCGTTGAGCGATTCGATCCGGTGCACCAGGCCGCGGTCGAGCAGCCCCTTCAGCGCCCGGTACACCACCGGCGGGGCGGTGATGCCGTCGCCCTTCATCTCGCGCAGGATGTCGTAGGCGCTGGCGGGCTCGGCGCTCGCCCGCACCAGGTCGAGCACCCGCTGCTGCCAGTGTGACAGGCCGGCGCGCGGGGGCCGGCCGCGGCGGGCGGTTTTCGGTGCCGCGACGGCCTTGCCCTTCGGCGCCGCCGGCGAGCCTTCCAGCTTCTGTCTCATGCCGTCAGTGATAGCATGCGGCATCGCCCCAACGCCATGTCGGCCGATCTTGAAACCGACCGGTCACCCCCCATTTCCTTACTAACGGGAGAGGGATGCCGCGTGGTCCTTCTCCGCAGGCGCCGGGGAACCGGGCCGCCCGAGCCGGGGGTTCCGGCAGCTCGCTCTCAGGAGGAGTGACGATGACGCGGGTGTCGCTGTTCAACAGCCCGCTTCTGCTCGGCTTCGAGCAGTTCGAGCGGACGCTCGACCGGATCGGCAGGACGCCGAGCGACGGCTATCCCCCCTATAACATCGAGCAGATCGGAGAGGACCAGCTTCGCATCACTTTGGCGGTCGCCGGCTTCACCGACGCAGACCTGTCGGTGCAGATCGAGGACAACCAGCTGGTGATCCGCGGCAAGCAGACCGACGACAAGGAGCGCATGTTCCTGCATCGCGGCATCGCCGCCCGCCAGTTCCAGCGCGCCTTCGTGCTGGCCGAGGGCATCGAGGTGACCGGGGCTTCGCTCGACAACGGGCTCCTGAACATCGACCTTCGCCGGCCGGTGCCGGAGGCCAAGGTCCGGACGATCGCCATCAACCGCTCCGCGGCGAAGTCCGACGGCAAGACCGCGATCGACGTCACCACCGACGCCGAAGGCTGAACCGAAACCCGTGATGACCATCATGAACACCAACGCCATCCCCACCTTCACCCAGATGTCGCCGACCGATTTCGCGGCGCTGGGCCTGAACCAGATCGCCTTCGTCAAGCCGGTGGAGGTCGAGGGTGAGCCCGCCTTCGCCGTGCACGGCGCCGACGGCACCCCGCTGGCCGTGGTCAAGGACCGCGACCTGGCCTTCGCCGTGGTCCGGCAGAACGACATGGAGCCGGTCAGCGCCCACTGACCCGGCCTCTCCCGCTGAACCGACGCGAAAGCCCCGCCACCGGCGGGGCTTTCTATTTCACGGCGCCCGCGGTCAGCCCGGCGATGAACCAGCGGCCGACGATGCCGAACAGCAGGACCACCGGGACGGTCGCCAGCGTCGCCCCGGCGAGGAGCAGGCCCCAGTCGATCTGGTACTGGCCGATGATGCCGGCGAAGCCGACCGGCAGGGTGCGGTTGGCGTCGGACAGGATCAGCACCGAGGCGAAGAGATATTCGGTCCAGCTGGCGATGAAGGCGAAGATGGCGACGCTGGCGATGCCGGGCGCGGCCAGCGGCACCATGATCCGGACCAGGATGGCGAGGCGCGAGGCGCCGTCGATCAGTGCCGCCTCCTCCAGCTCCGCCGGGATCGCGGCGAAGAAGCTGCGCATCATCCAGATGGCGAAGGGCGAGGCGAAGGTGACGTTGACCACCACCAGCGCCGCCGGCGTATCGATCAGCCCCGCCTGCGACATCATCCCGTAGAGCGGGATCAGGATCAGGATGCCGGGGAAGGCATAGGCCACCAGCACGGCGCGGAACAGCAGCTCGCGCCCGGGAAAGCGCAGCCGGTAGAAGCCGTAGGCGGCGAGCACGGCGAGCAGCACGGTGATCGCGGTCGAGCCGAGCCCGACCAGCAGGCTGTTGCCGAGATAGCGCGGATAGTCCGAGGCGCCGAGCAGCTTCTCGAAATGACGCAGGGTGAAGGATTCCGGCACCAGGGTCGGCGCCCGGGCGATGATCTCCCGCGGCGCCTTGATCGAGCCGGTGACGATCCACCAGAAGGGCAGCAGCACCAGCACGGCGAGGCCCAGCAGCCCGCCGCCGATCGCCAGGCTCTGGCCGAGGCTCCGCCTCACCCGTCCCCCTTCGGCGCCAGGGCCCGGGTCAGGAGGACGGCCAGGACCATCAGAGCCACGCTGACCAGCACCGACATCGCCGCCGCCTGCCCCAGCCGGTAGGATCTGAAGGCCGTCTCGTAGATCAGCACCGGCAGGGTCTGTGTGGCGCCGGACGGGCCGCCCGCCGTGGTCAGCCAGATGATGTCGAAGACGTTGAAGGACAGCAGCGTGCCGATGACGCCGAGCACCAGCATGGTCGGCTGCAGCAGCGGCCAGGTGATACGGCGGAAGCGCTGCCAGGGGCCGGCGCCGTCGATCGCCGCGGCCTCGTAGAGGTCGGCCGGGATGCGCTGCAGCCCGGCCAGCAGCATCACCGCGACGAAGGGGAACCAGCGCCAGGAGTTGATCACGATCAGGGAGGCCATGGCGCTGCCCGGCCCGGCGAAAAAGCCGACCGGCCGATCGGTCAATCCGAGCGTCACCAGGAGGTAGTTCACCACGCCGCCCGAAGTGCCGAGCAGCCAGCGCCAGATGATGACGACGACGACGGTCGGCACGATCCAGGACAGGATCACCCAGACCCGCACCAGGCGCACGCCGCGGAAGCGCTGGTTCAGCAGCAGCGCGGTGCCGAGGGCCAGCAGCGTCTGCAGCACGGCGTTGCCGGCGACCCACACCAGGCTGCGGCCCAGCGCCGCCCACAGCCGGGCCATGCCGAGCACATCCGCGTAGTTGCCGAACCCGACGAAGCCGCCGTCGGAGCCGATGACGCGGATGTCGCGCAGGCTGATCGCGACCGCGGCGCCGAGCGGATAGAGGATGGTCGCCGCCAGCCACACCAGCACCGGCGCCACCATCAGCCCGCCGGCCACCGCCTCGGCCCGGGCGCGTGTTCGCGCAGACCTCATCGGCCGGTGCCCACCGTCGGTGCTGGAGCGCGTTGCCTTTCCCGCTTGCGGGAGAGGTCGGGCTCGCGCAGCGAGACCGGGTGAGGGCGATGCGGCCGAGACGCCTGGAACCACAGCTTCAGGAGAAAGAGAGGATCACACGCTCGCTCGCGGAACGCCTGTGCTTTCGGCCAGGCCGGCATGCCCTCACCCGGACATCCTTCGGATGTCCGACCTCTCCCGCAAGCGGGAGAGGTTGCGCGAACGACTGCCGAGAGATCCGTGAAGGTCATGGGATGGCGACGGGGCGCAACGGAGCCGCGACGCTCCCCTCCCTTACTTCACCGCCTCCTGCATTCTCGCCTGGCCCTGCTTCACCGCCTCCGCGGCGGGCACCCCGTCGATCACCACCTTCTGCAGCGTCTCGGCCAGGATGTTCTGGGCCGAGATGGCGGCGATGCTGGGGAAGGTGTGGCCGCCGGTGAAGCCGAACAGTGCGCCGTTGCGGCTGTTGGCGATCATCGCCTCGATCTGCGGCTTGTATTTCACCACCAGCGGGTCGCTCCACAGACTTTTCGCCTTGGCCCCGTCGGCGGTGACCGGCAGGAACAGCCCCGGCTCCATGTTCAGGAAGCGGCCATAGGTCTCCGGCTCCAGCAGCCAAGCGATGAAGGTCTCGGCCGCCTTCCGCTTCGCCTCGTCCTTGGCCAGGATCATCACCGCATTGGAATAGGCGATGGTGCCGGACTCCTTGCGGTCGTCGGCGTGCGGAATCGGGGCCACGCCGAGATCCTGGGCGTCGCCCTCGGCCTGGCTGTCATAGGTGCTGATCACGGTGAACTGCAGGATCATGCCGCAGCCGCCGCTGGCGAAGCAGGCCTCGGCCTCACCCCAGGTCCAGCCCGGCGCGTCGGCGGAGGAGTACTGGTAGAGATCCCTGTAGAAGTCGTAGGCCTTCACCGTCTGCGGATTGTCGAAGCGCAGCGTGCCGTCGGGATTGTAGATGTCGGCGGCGCCGGCGTTGACCATCAGGTCGTAGACGGTCTGGTCGGTGTAGAGATGCTTGTTGGCCGGCAGGCCGATGCCGAAGCGGCCGTCCGCGGTCAGCTTCTCCGCCGCCGCCTTCCACTCGCTCCAGGTCTTCGGCGGCGTCAGCCCGGCCTCCTCGAAGACGCTCTTCCGGTACCACAGCGACATCGCCATATTGTACAGCGGTACCGCCCAGACCCCGCCGTCATAGCTGTAGGGCGCCAGCGCGCTGGGCACGAAATGGTGCTGCGCGTCGAGCTGCTTGACGAAGCCTTCGACCGACTGCAGCGCGCCGAGATCCTTCAGGATCGGGGTGAAGTCCGGGATCGCGAACAGCAGGTCCGGCGCGTTGCCGGCGGCGAGCGCGGCCGGTGCCTTGGCGTAGATCTCGCCCCAGCTCTGCGGCTCCTGCTTCACCGCGAT
Organism: Inquilinus limosus DSM 16000; assembly: GCF_000423185.1. Taxonomy (GTDB): domain Bacteria; phylum Pseudomonadota; class Alphaproteobacteria; order DSM-16000; family Inquilinaceae; genus Inquilinus; species Inquilinus limosus. The sequence continues at coordinate 75,341 of NZ_AUHM01000034.1, forward strand.
CTCGGGGTGGCTCTTGTTGAAGGCGTCGATTAGTTCCTGCACCCGCGCCACGCGGTGCGGCGGCTGCTCCATGTGCCACAGCACCAGCTGCACCGGCGCCGCCTGGGCGGCGGCGCCCCAGATCAGCGCGGCCGCGGCCACGCCCGTCACGATCGACCACTTCGTCGCCATTGCCCTCTCCCCTGTTTGATCCGGCGGCTCCGGATGCGGCGCGTCGTTGGCCGAGCGTCCGCCGGGGCCGCCCCGTTCGGTTACAGATGCGGGTTGCGCGCCCGGTAGCGTTCCACCAGGGCGGCATTGCGTTCCTTCGCCCCCGGCATGTTGGCGCTGATATAGGCCGGCGGCACCTCGCCCGACCGGACCAGCCGCGCCACCGTCTCGCTCAGCACCGCGTTCCAGATGGCGGCGCCCAGCACCGTCGAGATCGGCCCGACGATCAGCCCGTCCGCCGCCGTCACCGACGCGTCGCCGGGCGGACCCTGGTTGTCGATGGCGATCTCGGCGGTCTCGGCCAGGGTCGGGCGGCCTGCCGCCGCGGCGCGGGAATAGGCGATCGAGGTCACGGCCACGACCCGGGCCCCCTTCTCCCGGCCATGGCGCGCCGCCTCCACCGGCACGGCGTTGACGCCGCTGTTGGAGAACACGAACAGCGTGTCGTCCGGACCGATCGGATAACGGCTCAGCAGCGGCGCGGCCAGGCCCGACATCCGCTCCAGCGCCCCCGAGACCACCGCCCCCTCGTGCAGCATCACCGAGGAGGCCAGGATCGGCACCACACAGGCCAGCCCGCCGGCGCGGAAATGCCCTTCCTCCGCCATCAGATGCGAATGGCCGGTGCCGAAGATGTAGATCAGCCCGTCGCGCCGGATGGTCTCGACGCAGGCCGCGGCCGCGGCGCCGATCGCCTCGCCCTGGGTCGCGGTCAGGGCGGCGATGCGGTCGGCGATGCCGGCGAGATAGGCGGCGGCGCCCGGAAGCGTGGCGGCTGCGGTCATGGCTCCGTGGTGTCCGGTGGGGAAAGCCGCGCCCGCATCTTGTAACGGTCGCCGCGATAAGCGGAGCGGACGAATTCTATGGCCTGGCCGGCGGCGTCGACGGTGCGGCGGGTGAAGACCAGGATCGGCGCGCTGCGCGGGATATCGAGGGCGCTGGCGGTCATGACGTCGGGCAGGTCGGCCTCGACCGTCTGCTCCGCCTGCCAGGGCACCAGGCCGTAGTCGCGGCGCAGCACCTCGTACAGCGAGGCGTTGCGGAAATCGTTGCGGTCGAGGATGCCGGGCACCAGCGCCTCCGGCAGCCAGGTGATCTCGAACGCCATCGGCACGGCATCGGCCAGGCGGACTCGCTCTAGCAGCACCAAGTGCGCTCCTTCGGCCACGCCCAGCGCCTCGCGCGGCTCGCCCGTCGCCGGCACCACGGCCTGGCGCAGGATCACGCTGGCAGCGCGGCGGCCGAGCCGGGCCATATCCTCGCTGAAGCCGGTCAGCCGCTGCAGCCGCTGGTCGACCTTCGGCCGGGCGACGAAGCAGCCGCGGCCGATCCGGCTTTCGATCAGCCCGGCATCGGTCAGGCTCTTGAAGGCCTGGCGCACGGTCATCCGGCTGATGCCGAGCTGGTCGGCCAGATCGCGCTCGGAGGGCAGCCGGTCGCCCACGGCGAAGCCGCCGTTGCGGATGCGGTCGGCCAGATCCTCGGCGATCTGCTGATAGATCGGCTTGTCCGTCGACGTGGGCTGTAGGTCGGTCATGGCAGGCCCTGGTGGTCTAGACCACAATTGGCATGATGGAGGCCGATCCGCCCCCCGTCAAGAAAGGTCGGACATACCGGCGGCCATGCGCAACAGCGCATCGCGATGTCCGCCGTAGCGCCTGTAGGCGGCATCGTATTCCTCCCGCAGCGCCGGATCGGGACGATGCGTGCGCCGGATGATGCGGACCCGGCGCGACGCTTCGCCGATCGAGGGATACCACCCGATGCCGGTCCCGGCCAACAGGGCCGCGCCGCAGGCCCCGTATTCGCCGCCGTCCGGGATCTCGACCGGCAGGCCGAGGACATCGGCGATCATCTGCGCCCAGAAGCGGCTGCGGGCGCCGCCGCCGGACAGCAGCACGCTCTGCGGCCGCTCGGCCATCGCGGCGAAGCAGTCGCGGATGGCATAGGCCAGCCCCTCATAGACGGCGCGGACCAGTTCGGGCCGGCCGTGCCCCGGGGCCAGCCCGGCGAACTGGGCCCGGGCCGCGGCCGAGACCGCGGGGGCGATGATGCCGACCTCGCTGAGATAGGGCAGATAGACGGCGCCGCCGGCGCCCGGCCGGGCGGCCTCGGCCAGCGCCTCCAGCGCGGCGTAGGGGTCGGGGTCCCGCGCCAGGTCGGGGCACAGGCTGCGCAGGCACCAGTCGAGGTTGCTGGTGCCGGCGACATTGACCATGCAGCGCAGCCACAGCCCGCCCGGCAGGCTGAACAGCAGGCCGAGATCCGGCGGTTCGAAGGACGGGGCGTCGAGCACCACGCCGTTCAGGCAGGTGGTGCCGAGCACGGTGCAGGCCGAGCCGGCTTCGAGCCCGCCCGAGCCGATGACGCTGGCGGCGACGTCGCCGGCGCCGGTGACGACCGGCGTGCCGGCGCGCAGCCCCGTCTCCACCGCGGCGGCCTCCGCCACCGTGCCGGCGACCGCCTCGGACGCCAGCACCGGCGGCAGCAGGTGACGGTGCGGGCCGAGATTGAACAGCTCCAGCATCGCCTCGCTGCGGTCCTGGGACCTGGCGTCGCCGGGCGCGACCGCCGCCTCGGTCGGGTCGGTGGCGCGCATCCCGGTCAGGCGGAAGCGGAGATAGTCCTTGCAGCCGAAGACGGTGTCGGCCCGGGCCATGACCCCCGGCTCGTGATCCAGCAGCCAGCGCAGCACCGGCAATGTGCAGCCCTGCTGCATGACCGAGCCGGAGGAGGCGAAGATGCGCGACAGGAAGGCCGGATCACCGGCCAGCATCGCTTCGATCCAGGGCTGGCTGCGGCCGTCGTCCCACAGGATGCCGGGGCGCAGCGGCCGGCCTGCGGCGTCGATCACCCAGGCCCCGACCATGGCCCCGGTGACGCCGATCGCGGCGACGGCGGAACCATCCACCCCGGCTTCGGCCAGGACCTGGCGGATGACCGTGGTCGTGGCGGCCCAGACGGTCTCCGGGTCGCTTTCCGACCAGGCAGGGTGCGGGTGCGAGATCTGGGTGCGCCGGATCGCAGCGGCGTGCTGCCGGCCGTCGCGCCCGAACAGCGCGGCCTTGATGACCGAGGTGCCGGCGTCGAGGCCGAGCAGGAACGACGGCATGGCGGAACCGCTGACAAAAGCCGATCCGCTCCGGCTAGCGGAGCGGAGGGCATCGGGTCAAGCGGCGTTCACCGACTCGCTCTGCGACAGGAGGGCGTAGATCGCGTCTGCGCTCTGGCAGCCGCGCAGCTTCTCGCACAGGCCCTCGTCGCGCAGCATGCGGCTGATCCGGGCCAGCGCCTTCAGATGGTCCGCCCCCGCCCCTTCCGGGGCGAGCAGCAGGAACACCAGGTCGACCGGCTGTTCGTCGACCGCATCGAAATCGATCGGCCGCTCCAGCCGGGCGAAGGCGCCGAACACCCCTTGCAGGTTGGGCAGCTTGCCGTGCGGGATGGCGATGCCGCGGCCGACGCCGGTCGAGCCCAGCCGCTCACGCTCCAGCAGCACGTCGAAGATGAATCGCTCGTGCTGGCCGGTCAGCTCGGCGGCACGGCGGGCCAGTTCCTGCAGCGCCTGCTTCTTGCTGGCAGCCTTCAGATTGGCGAGAATCGCCTCGGGGCGAAGAAAATCGATCATGACGGATCGGAGGCGCCGCCCTCAGGCGGCGACATCCTCGGTCCCTTTCGGATCGACCCAGCCGATGTTCCCGTCGGGGCGACGGAACACCATGTTGAGCCGGCCATGGGCCTGGTTGCGGAACATCAGTGCCGGCAGGTCGCCGAGGTCGAGGCGCATCACCGCCTGCAGCACCGTCAGACTCTCGATCGTGGTCGAGACGTCGGCGATCACGATCGGCTGGTTCGGCTCTTCGCCCTCCAGCAGCTCCTCGGATTCGGCCTCGAGGATGTAGGCCTGGGCCGGCAGCGCCGGCTGAGCTTCGCCGTTGTGGTGGTGGTCGCGCAGCCGGCGCTTGTACCGGCGCAGGCGCTTGGCCAGCTTGTCGGCGGCGGCGTCGAAGGCGTGGTACGGACTCTCGGCCTCCGCATTGCTCTGCAGAAGGATGTTGCGGCCGACATGGACCGACAGGTCGCTCCGGATCAGATGCGCGTTGCGCGAAAAAACGACATTCGCTTCGATCGCGTTGTTGAAGTACTTCGCGGTCGTGCTGGTGAGGGCGTCGCGGACATGGGTGCGCAAGGCGTCACCGACGTCGATCTGCTTGCCTCGGACGGTCAGTTGCATGGCTGTCGCTTCACTGCTGCACGATGAAAAATCGGCGCCCAAAAACAACGGGGCGGCCGTGGGGGGCCGCCTTCGGGCGGCGACCGTAGGGATGGGGCGCCTTCCTGTCAACGAAGGGGGCCTGGACCCGGGCTGCGGGGGGAGCGCTCATCGGCTCAAACCCTTCTCACGCCGTCGCTGGACGGAGGATGGTATCCGCATCCCCTCACGGTACTTGGCGACGGTCCGCCGCGCAATGTCGATCCCCTCACCGCGCAGGATTTCGACGATCCGGTCGTCGGACAGGATCGCGTCCGCCGGCTCGGCGTCGATCAGGGACTTGATGCGGTGCCGCACCGCTTCGGCCGAATGCGCGTCGGCGCCGTCGGCCCCCTGGATCGCCTGGGTGAAGAAGTACTTCAGCTCGAACACACCGCGCGGGGTGGCGATCACCTTGTTGGTGGTCACCCGGCTGATCGTGCTCTCATGCATGTCGACCGCCTCGGCCACGTCCTTCAGCGTCAGCGGCTTCAGATGCTGCACGCCACGGACGAAGAAGGCGTCCTGCCGGCGCACGATCTCGGAAGCGACCTTGAGGATGGTGTTGGCGCGCTGGTCGAGGGCGCGCACCAGCCAGTTGGCGTCGGCCAGGCAGGTGCCGACATAGTCGCGCTCGACCTTGCTGCGCGTGCCCCGGCTGATCTCGGCGTGATAGCGGCGGTTGACCAGCACCCGCGGCAGCGTGTCGGCGTTCAGCTCGACCACCCACCCGCCTTCCGGCTGCGGCCGCATCAGGATGTCCGGGATCAGGGTCTGCGCCACCTCATGGTCGAAGGCGGCGCCGGGCTTGGGGTCGAGAGCGCGGATCTCGGCGATCATCTCGGCGAGGTCCTCGGCGTCGACGCCGCACAGCCGCATCACCGCCGGCAGATCGCGCCGGGCCAGGAGGTCGAGATGATCGAGCAGCGTCTGCATCGCCGGGTCCAGGCGATTCCGCTCGGCCAGCTGGATCGCCAGGCATTCGGCCAGGCTGCGGGCGAAGATGCCGGGCGGGTCGAGACGCTGGCAGCGGCGCAGCACCGCCTCGACCCGCTCGGGCGGGCAGCCGAGGCCGGCCGCGACCTCTTCGACCGAGACGCCGAGATAGCCCGTCTCCTCCAGCAGATCGACGAGGCGTGCCGCGATCAGCCGGTCGGCCGGGCCGGGGATCTCGATCGCGATCTGGCTCAGCAGGTGGTCACGCAGGCTCAGCCGCTCCGCCAGCGTCTCCTCGAGGCCCGGCAGATCATCGGCGAAATCCGTCCGGCCGCGCCCGGCGCCGGCGAACTGCGCCTCACCGCCGTAGTCCTCGTTGCGGTCGGTGGCGCTGGACCCGGTGAACAGGTTGCTCCAGTCGGTGTCGAGAGGGGCGTCGGTCGAGACGATGGCCGGCGGCTCCGGCGCGGTCAGCGCGACATCGGCCGCCACCGGCCGCCCAGATTCGGAATCCGGGGGCTCGATGTCGATCCGGTCGCCGGTCCCGTCGCCGCCGTCGTCATCGCGCTCGCCCTCCTCCCGTTCCAGGAGCGGGTTGCGCTCGAGCTCGGCCTCGACGAAGGTCGAGAGCTCGATATTGGACAGCTGCAGCAGCTTGATCGACTGCTGCAGTTGCGGCGTCATGACCAGCGCCTGGCTTTGCCGAAGCCCGAGGCGTTGCGAGATGGCCATGGTCGCCCGACAGTTTACAGGCTGAAGCGTTCGCCCAGATACACGCGCCGCACCTCCTCATTGCCGACGATGTCGGATGGCTTGCCCTCGTCCAGGACACGCCCATCATGGAGGATATAGGCCCGATCGACGATATCGAGCGTTTCGCGCACGTTGTGGTCGGTGATCAGCACGCCGATGCCGCGGTCGCGCAGATGCGCCACCAGGTCGCGGATGTCGCCGACGGCGATCGGATCGATGCCGGCCAGCGGCTCGTCCAGCAGCATGAAATGCGGATGGCTGGCCAGCGCCCGGGCGATCTCGACGCGCCGGCGCTCGCCGCCCGACAGGGCCAGGGCCGGGGTCCGCCGCAGATGGCTGATCGAGAACTCGGCCAGCAGGTCCTCCAGCACCGCCTCCCGCGTCGAGCGGTCCGGCTCGGAGATCTCCAGCACGGCGCGGATGTTCTGCTCGACCGTCAGGCCGCGGAAGATCGAGGCCTCCTGCGGCAGGTAGCCGATGCCGAGCCGGGCGCGGCGGTACATCGGCAGGTCGGTCAGATCCTGGCCGTCCAGGAGGATCGTGCCGTAGTCCGGCTGGATCAGCCCGGTGATCATGTAGAAGCAGGTGGTCTTGCCGGCGCCGTTCGGGCCGAGCAGGCCGACGGCCTCCCCGCGCTGCACCTGCAGGCTGACGCCCCGCAACACCGGGCGCTTCTTGTACTGCTTGCCGAGGTTGCGAGCGACGAGCCCGTCATTCTTGGCGACGAGGCGCGGCGCGGCTGTCGAGTCGGGCGAATGCGGCGGAGTGATCGGTCTGGCCATGCCCGCCCCCTACTTCTTCGGCGCCGGCTGGGCCGGCGCGGCCTGGCCCGGCGCCGCGGGCTGCCCGGGTGTCTTCTGGCTCTCGTCCGGCACCAGCAAGGCCCGGGCGCGGCCGCCCTGACCCGGCCGGGTCAGCAGCTTGCTGACGCCGCTGGCCATGTCGACCTCGGCATAGTCGCCGTTCAGCTGGTTGCCGCCGCGGGTCATGCGCACATTGTCAGTGATGGTCGCGAACTGGCTCTTGACGTCATAGCGACCGGTCTGGCCGGTGACCACGTCGGTAGCCGTGGTCAGCTTGACATTGCCCTCGGCGTCGACCACCGACAGCTCCTTCTCGCCCTTCTCGTTCGGGGCGAAATGGCCGATCAGCGTGTCGGCGCGCAGGGTCTTCTGCTCCTTGGCGCGCACCGCCGTGGCGTTGCCGCGGGCGATCGCCACGTCCTCGGCCTGGCGGTACTGCATGCTGTCGGTCGCGGTGATCACGTCGTCATTGTTGACGAATTTCAGGTTGCCGCCGGTCAGGGTGACGGTCTGGGCGTCAACGTCGTAGACCGCCTTGCCGCTGGTGGCGTTGGTGGTCTCGCCGCGGGTGATCAGCACGTTGCCTTCGGCCGTGGCCCGGAAGATCTCGGTGCTCTTGTCCGGCAGCTCGCGATAATAGGCGGTCAGCACGTCGGCCTTCACCGTCAGGTCGCCGCGCTTGTACACGGCGTTCCCACGGGCGACGTAGGTCTTGTCGTTCTGGTGCCACTCCAGCGCGTCGTCGGCCTGGATCTCCGACGGCTCGCCCTTGCCGCCACCGAGCTGCAGCTGCTGTTGCGCCGCGGCCGGCACGGCCACGGCGGCGAGCAGGACAGCGAGAATCAGCGGACGGATCATTGCGGCGTTCCCTGGAAGGCCTTGTCGGCGCCGGGCTTCAGCAGCAGCTTGGTCGGCCCGGTGAAGATGATGACGTCGCCCTGCTGCTCGACCTTGAAGCCCCCGGCCGACAGCGTACCGAAAGGCCCTTCCGCCGTCACGGGCATGCTGCTGCGCGCGCCCTTGTCGGCCAGATCGATATCCGCGGCGTCGGTGACCATGGTGGTGCCGTCGCTGCGGCGCAGGGTGACGTTGCCGCTGAGATGCACCGATTTGGCGCCGCGGTCCAGCTTGCCGGTCTGGGCGTCGAGATTCAGCACCATGCCGCTCGGCAGCTTCATCTCGCCCTTGGGACGGTTCAGGTCGAACACCTCGTCCTGCACCTGCTTCGCCAGCGTTGCCCAGACCGTATAGGGCCGGGCCGCCTCGTCGACGCCGCTGTAGCGCGGATTCTGGATCTCGCCCGCGGCGGCGGCCGGGCGCGGGGCGCCATCGGAGATGTCGACCTGGGTGTGCTGCAGCTCCGGCCACAGCACGATCAGGGCGACGATGACCAAGCCGATCGCGGGCAGCGCGTATTTCAGCACGCCGACCATGCGGCTGTAGGACCGGCTGATGCTGCCGGCGCGGCCGGCTGCGGCCAGGCGCGCGCGCCGGCCCGCAGCGGTCGCGCTGCGGTTCGCCCCGTCCGGGCCCGGCGACTGCGGCGCCACCACCATGCCTAGCTCAGCCCCGCCCGCAGGCAATCATGCACCCTGAGGATGCCCACCGGCCGGTCCTCCGTCGTGACGAACAGGTTGGTCACCTTGTAGCGGTTCATCAGCCCCAGCGCCTCCGCCGCCAGCGCCGCCGGGCGGATGGTGCGCGGGCCGGGGGTCATCACCTCGCCGGCGACCTGGCCGAGCAGGCCGGCGCTCATGTGCCGGCGCAGGTCGCCGTCGGTGATGACGCCGACCAGGCGGCGGCCGCCGTCGATCACGCCGACGCAGCCGAAGCCGACGCGGCTCATCTCGATGATCGCCTCGTCCATCCGCGTCTCCGGGGTGACCAGCGGCAGCTCGGCCTCGGCGTGCATGATGTCCTGCACCCGGATCAGCCTGGTGCCGAGCGAGCCGCCGGGGTGGAAGACCCGGAAGTCGTCGGAGGAGAAGCCGCGGCGATGCATCAGCGCCACCGCCAGGGCGTCGCCCAGCGCCATCATCATGGTCGTCGAGGTGGTCGGCGCCAGCCCGGTCGGGCACGCCTCCGGCGCCGGCGGCAGCAGCAGCACGGTGTCGCACTGGTCCGCGAGGTTCGACGGCGCCCGGCTGGTCATGCCGATCAGCGGAATGGCGAAGCGTCGGGTATAGGCGATGACATCCGCCAGCTCGGCGGTGTTGCCGGAATTGGACAGCGCCAGCACCACGTCCTGGCGATGGATCATGCCGAGGTCGCCGTGGCTGGCCTCGGCCGGATGCACGAACAGCGCCGCGGTGCCGGTCGATGCCAGCGTCGCCGCGATCTTGCGCGCGACATGGCCGCTCTTGCCGATGCCGCTGACCACGACCCGGCCTTCGGCGCCGAGGATCGTGTCGATGGCCCGGTCGAAGCTGGCGTCGAGCGATTCGGCGAGGCGGTCGAGCGCGTCACGCTCCACCAGCAGCGCCTTGCGGCCGGCCTCGATCCCTGCGGTTGCCACCATGCCTTCTCCCGAATGGTTCACGCCGCGGCTGCTATAGCCGGTCCGGAAGGCGTGGACCACGAACCATCGATTCCGGATCGAACCGGACGAACCCCGTCGGCCCGGCCGATCCACGTACCGCCACAAGACGGCACGAATGTGACCCCATATCGGGCTAGTGGGCGAAGATATCCAGATCCGCCCAGCCGCCGAGGTCGAGCGCGGCTCGCGCCGGCAGGAAGCCGAAGCAGGCCTGGGCCAGCGCCTCGCGCCCCTCGCGCCGCAGCATCTCGTCCAGCTTCGCCTTCAGCGCATGCAGATACAGGACGTCGCTGGCGGCGTAGCGCAGCTGCTCGGGCGTCAATTGGTCGCTGCCCCAGTCCGAGCTCTGCTGCTGCTTGGACAGCTCGACCCCCAGCAGGTCGCGGCACAGATCCTTCAGGCCGTGCCGGTCGGTGAAGGTGCGCACCAGCCGGGACGCGATCTTGGTGCAGTAGACCGGCGCCGTGACCACGCCGAGATAGGCCTGCAGCGCGGCGATGTCGAAGCGGGCGAAGTGGAACAGCTTCAGCCGCGCCGGATCGGTCAGCAGCGCGGCCAGATTCGGCGCGTGATAGGCGCCGCGGCGGAACTGGACGAGATGGACGTCGCCGTCGCCGGCGCTGAGCTGGACCAGGCACAGCCGGTCGCGCACCGGGTTCAGGCCCATGGTCTCGGTGTCGATCGCGATCACGTCGCCGAGATCGAGGCCGTCGGGCAGATCCCCGTCATGCAGAATCGGTTCGGACACCGGTCGCCACCTTCCGTCTTCGGCCGCGGCACCTGTATGGCCGCGGCGCATATCCGGCCGCGGCCCTGGGCCTCCCCCGAAGCTGGACGTCGGCCCCAAAAGGAAAGACCCGCTTGGACAAGCGGGTCGTTGCCACTGCATCGCATCGTCGGGCCCATCAGGAAGATGGTGCCCAGGAGAAGACTCGAACTTCCACGACCTCTCGGCCACAGGTACCTGAAACCTGCGCGTCTACCAATTCCGCCACCTGGGCGATGCGGCGGGCCGTGATGTAGGATGCCACCCCACCCCCTGTCAACAGGGGAATTCGCGCTTTGTGAAAGATTGGTGATTTTGCCGGCCGGGGCGCCCGTCCCTTCGCGTCGCATCGCTTGTTCCCCCGGGGCCGCATGGGTACGGTACGGGCGGATTCGGCGACCGGGCCGGCACGGACCACCTCTGGAACAGGCGCATGATCGTCATCGACCCACTCTTCCGTATCATCGACATCGTGCTGCAGATGTATGTCTGGGTGGTGATCGCCGCCGCCATCCTGAGCTGGCTGGTCGCCTTCAACGTCGTCAACGCGCGCAACCAGGTGGTCTACCAGATCGGCAACGCCCTCTACCGGCTGACCGAGCCGGCGCTGCGGCCGATTCGCCGCTTCCTGCCCAATCTCGGCGGCATCGACATCTCACCGGTGGTGCTGCTGCTGATCATCTATTTCCTGCAGATGGTGCTGCGGAACATCTATGTCGCACTGCTGACGGGATGAGCTTGGCCGTGGCCGGCCCGCTCTTTGTCGCCGGGCCGCGCGGCGTGCGCGTCACGGTGCGGCTGACGCCGCGGGCCGGGCGCAACGCGGTGACCGGGCGCGCGGTCGACGCCGACGGCGCCCCGCTCCTGAAGGCCGCGGTGACGGCGGTGCCGGAGCGCGGCGCCGCGAACGAGGCGCTGGTCGCGCTTCTGGCCAAGAGCTGGCGCCTGCCGAAATCGGCGCTGGCCATCGTCGGCGGCGCCACCGACCGCACCAAGCTGATCGAGATCGACGGCGACGCCGCCCTCGCCGCCCGCCTCGAAGCCTGGGCCGCCGGCTTCCGCAACTAGCGCCGGACGGTGGCCCGGCAGCGATGCACCGTCCCGTCGTCGAGGCTGCCGCGCTCGCCGACCCAGCGGACATTGCAGTTCATCACGTCCGGCGCTGCGGCCAGCGGGGATGAGAAGATGGTGACGCAGCTGTCGCCGGGCTCGCTGCGGCTCAGCCGGCCGGTGCAGACCGTGCCGGCCTCGAAGCGCCAATTGCCCTCGCGCAGCAGGACCGGCCGGCCGTTTCCGTCCAGGCCGCTGAGCGTGTACTTGCCGTTGCGGCGGTATTCGAACAGACGGTCCGGCCCGCCGAGCACGCCCTGCACGAGGAACGGCCGTCCCAGCACCACGCGGTCGAACTCCGCCCGGGTCATGCGGATATATTGCGGATTGGTGTCGAGCGCCGAGGGCGGCGTGCAGGCGGTGAGCCCGAGAACGATCGCCAGACCGGCGACCAGCGCGACCGAACGCATCTTGGCCTCCATTCACGTCCCGCCTCTCCGGGCGACTCGGGCAATTATCTTACGCCGTACTTCGCTTCCGCACCAGATTCCTGTGAATAGTCCACCATTCATCGGACAATAATTTGACAAGCCCGCTGCGGAACCAAACGATGGTAGTCAAACACGCTCGTGCTGTAATCGATTGCATTGCGCGTCGGCCGGACGGGTTGTTAGGCTTCGCGCATCGAACAAATCATCGCCCAGGGAGGGGGTGCTCGGCACCCCACGGAGGAGGAAGACATGAGAGAGATCAAGGGACCGGCCATCTTTCTCGCCCAATTCGCCGGCGACGCCCCACCCTTCAACAGCCTGGACGCCATCGCCGGCTGGGCCGCCGGCCTTGGCTACAAGGGCGTGCAGATCCCGTCCTGGGACGCCCGCCTGTTCGACCTGAAGCGCGCGGCGGAAAGCCAGGATTACTGCGACGAGGTGCTGGGCACGCTGAAGCAGCACGGCCTGGCGCTGACCGAGCTGTCGACCCACCTGCAGGGCCAGCTCGTCGCCGTGCACCCGGCCTATGACGAGGCCTTCGACGGCTTCGCGGCGCCGGAGGTGCGCGGCAACCCGAAGGCGCGGCAGGAATGGGCGGTGCAGCAGCTGCGCTACGCCGCCCAGGCCTCGCGGCGCCTGGGCCTCAAGGCCCACGCCACCTTCTCCGGCGCCCTCGCCTGGCCCTATGTCTATCCCTGGCCGCAGCGCCCGGCCGGGCTGATCGAGACCGCCTTCGACGAGCTGGCGCGGCGCTGGACGCCGATCCTGAACGCCTTCGACGAGGCCGGGGTCGACGTCTGCTACGAGATCCACCCCGGCGAGGACCTGTTCGACGGCCACACCTTCGAGATGTTCCTGGAGCGGGTCGGCAACCACCCGCGCTGCAACATCCTGTACGACCCGAGCCATTTCGTGCTGCAGCAGCTCGACTATCTCGGCTACATCGACCGCTACCACGAGCGGATCCGCGCCTTCCACGTGAAGGATGCGGAGTTCAACCCGACCGCCAGCCAGGGCGTCTATTCCGGCTTCGCCTCCTGGGCCGACCGGGCCGGGCGATTCCGGTCGCTTGGCGACGGCCAAGTCGATTTCGGCGCCATCTTCTCGAAGCTGACGCAGTACGGCTTCGACGGCTGGGCGGTGCTGGAATGGGAGTGCTGCATCAAGCACCCCGAGCAGGGCGCGGCCGAGGGCGCCCCCTTCATCGCCTCGCATCTGATCCGCGTCACCGAGCGCGCCTTCGACGATTTCGCCTCCGGCGGCACCGACGAGGCGGCGAATCGTCGCCTGCTCGGCATCGACCGCTGAGTGGCCAGAGCTAGGGAGGACATCATGGTTTCCGGAACCGCGGAACGGGCGCCCAGCCGGCGCCTGCGTCTGGGCATGATCGGCGGCGGCCGCGACGCCTTCATCGGCGCGGTGCACCGCCTGGCGGCGCGGATGGACGACCGCTGGGAGTTCGTGGCCGGGGCGCTGTCGAGCGACCCGCAGAAGGCCCTGGCCTCGGCCGCCGATCTGCGGCTCGCCCCCGGCCGCGCCTATCCGAGCTGGCAGGCGATGCTGGAAGGCGAGACGAAGCTGCGCGACGGCGGCGGGCCGGCGATCGACGCGGTCGCCATCGTCACCCCGAACCACGTCCACCATGCCCCGGCCAAGGCCTTCCTCGAGGCCGGCTTTCACGTCATCTGCGACAAGCCGATGACGACGACGGTCGCCGATGCCGAGGACCTGGTGGCGGCGGTGCAGAAGAGCGGCCAGGTCTTCGCCCTGACCCACAACTACACCGGCTATCCGATGATCCGGCAGGCCCGGGCGCTGGTGGCCGAGGGCGCGCTGGGCAGGATCCGGCTGGTGCAGGCGGAGTACGCCCAGGACTGGCTGGCGACCAAGACCGAGGACACCGGCAGCAAGCAGGCGGAGTGGCGGGTCGATCCGGCCCGCAGCGGCCCGGCCGGCTGCGTCGGCGACATCGGCACCCATGCCTACAATCTGGCCGGCTTCGTCATCGGCGAGGCCGCCGAAGCGCTGGCCGCCGACCTGCAGAGCTTCGTCCCCGGCCGGCGGCTGGACGACAACGCCCACATCCTGCTGCGCTACGGCAGCGGCGCACGCGGCATGATCTGGGCCAGCCAAGTGGCGAGCGGCAACGAGAACGGGCTGCGCCTGCGCATCTACGGCGAGAAGGCCGGCCTCGAATGGGCGCAGGAGAACCCGAACTATCTGACCTTCATGCCGCTGGGCGAGCCGCATCGCCGCCTGACCCGCGGCGGCCCCGGCAGCGGCCCGGCCGCGGCCCACGCCACCCGCGTGCCCCCCGGCCACCCCGAGGGCTATCTGGAGTGCTTCGCCCAGATCTACAGCGACGCGGCGGAGCAGATCCTGGCCCGGCTGGAGAAGCGCGACCCGGCACCCGACAGCATGCTGGTGCCGACCGTCGAGGACGGCCTGGCCGGCGTGCGCTTCATCGCCGCCTGCGTCGCCTCGTCCCAGAAGGACGCGGCCTGGACGAAGATCTGAGGCCGGGAGATGCGTAGGTCGGGTTCGCCTTCCGGCGAACCCGACATCCCGCCGTCAGCGCTCGCGAGTGTTGGGTTCGCTTACCGCGAACCCAACCTACGTCTGCCATGCAGTCACCGCCGCCGGTCGAGCACGCCCAGCTCTTCCCACATCCAGGTGAAGTCGTAGCTCGGCATCTCGTCGTCAGGATCGAGACGGTTTCGGTGTTCGAGAAAGTTCAGCCAAGCGACCACCTTCTCCTTGCCCTCGGCCGTCCGCGCCGCCTCGCGCGGGGACACCCCGTCCAGCATCCTCATGGGCAGGTCGAGCATCTCCCGGTAATACGCGTCCAGCTCGTCACGGAAGCGCTCCTCGGCCTCGGATGACAGGTCGCTCGGTTCGGGAGCGTCGTCGACGATCGTCGGCCACTGCAGGCCGAGCCGGCGCGGTATACTGTGCTCAAGCCAGATCCGGCTGAACACCGGCGCCGCGCGCATGCTGACGAGTATCTGCGACGCGCTCCGCGCGGCGGCATCGGACTGGGGTTTGCCGGCGTTCCGTGCGATTTCCCCGAGTTCCTGCTGCACCCGCTTCTGCATCTCGGCGAGGGCATCGAGGAGCCGGTCCGCGGCCTCGGCATCGAACACCAGCACGCCGCCGGTTGTTATGGTCCTGCCGCCGTACTCGATCAGCCGAGCCCCGATCCTGTCTCCGGGCTCAGGCGTGCGGATCTCGCGGCGCTCGCTGACACGGATCGGTTCGATGCTTCGGATCAGGTCACGGGCGAGGAAGGATTGGCCGGGGGCGACGTCGCTGACCTCGTAGAGGCCCATCAGCGAGGTTTCGAGCTCCCGTATGTAGCGCTTCGTGGGCACCGTCTCCTTCCAGCCTCGGCGCTTGATGTAGTCGGCGGCGATCGTCTGCCCGTCCGACTCGCGGCTGCGGGTCAGGAAATCCTCGAAGGCGCATCGCCACAGCATCATGAAGTCATGCTCGCCGATGATCGCCATGAGCTCGTCCGGCTCCAGATCGAACGAGTCGCAGCCCGGCTGGACGTGCTCGAGGAACACGTCCTCCCAGACGGCTTTCCAGTCGTCGCGCTGGCCCCACTTGATCAGGCCCGAAAGGTCGATGCCGGTCGCCATGGGAGATTCCTCGTCAGAGGCCGGGGAGTCCGGGTAGCACGCGATGCCGTCGCCTTCCACCCCCCGATCTCGATCCACCGGCCCGGTTGCGTCGCGGCGGCGGCTGTGGTTCGGTGCCGGCGATCTTGTCCCCCAGACCAGAGAGCCGAGCCGATGAGCGCCTTCAAGACCCTCGACGACGTGGATGTGCGCGGCAAGACCGTGCTGGTGCGCGGCGACCTGAACGTGCCGGTCGAGGACGGGCATGTCAGCGACACCACCCGCCTGGACCGGCTGGCCCCGACCATCGCCGAGATCGCCGAGAAGGGCGGCCGCGTCGTGCTGCTGTCGCATTTCGGCCGGCCCAAGGGCGTGACCCCGGAGTTCAGCCTGAAGCCGATCGTGCTGCCGGCGCTGGAGGAGGTGCTGGAGCGGCCGGTCGCCTTCGCCGAGGACTGCGTCGGGCCGAAGGCCGAGGCGGCGGTGAAGGCGCTGAAGGACAGCCAGATCCTGCTGCTGGAGAATGTCCGCTTCCATCCGGAGGAGGAGAAGAACGACCCGGCCTTCGCCAAGGCCCTCGCCGCCCTCGGCGACCTCTACGTCAACGACGCCTTCTCGGCGGCGCACCGCGCCCATGCCTCGACCGAGGGCATCGCCCGCCACCTGCCGGCCGTCGCCGGCCGGCTGATGCAGGCCGAGCTGGACGCGCTGACCGCGGCGCTGGAGGCGCCGAAGCGCCCGGTGCTGGCGATCGTCGGCGGCGCCAAGATCTCGACCAAGCTGGACCTGCTCGGCAACCTCGTCGCCAAGGTCGACCAGCTGGTGCTGGGCGGCGGCATGGCCAACACCTTCCTGGCCGCCCGGGGCGTGAATGTCGGCAAGAGCCTGTGCGAGCACGACATGGCCGACGCCGCGCGGACGATCGCGCAGAAGGCCGAGGCCGCCGGCTGCGAGATCGTGCTGCCGGTCGACGGCGTGGTCGCCCGCGCCTTCGAGGCCGGCGCGCCGAACGAGGCGGTCGACGTCTCGGCCATCCCGGCCGATGCGATGATGCTGGATGTCGGGCCGAAGACCGCGGCGCAGCTGAAGGACCGGCTGGCCAAGGTCGCGACCGTGGTCTGGAACGGGCCGCTCGGCGCCTTCGAGAAGCAGCCCTTCGACGCCGGCACGGTGGCGGTGGCGCGTGCGGCCGCGGATCTCACCCAGGCCGGCAGGATCCTGACCGTGGCCGGCGGCGGCGACACCGTCTCGGCCCTCGGCCATGCCGGGGTGGAGGACCGCTTCTCCTATGTCTCCACCGCCGGCGGCGCCTTCCTGGAATGGCTCGAGGGCAAGGACCTGCCCGGAGTCGCCGCGCTGAAGCGCTGACCGCGATGGGGAGGGCCCTGCCCTCCCCCTACTCCTGCCGGCCGAACTGCCGGTCGAGCCAGTCGAAGGCTTCCGCCTGCGCCTCGGCCCGGAAGATGTGGGCGTTCGGCCAGACCTTGGCGGCGAAGCGCTCCGGCGCGCCGGCATCGGCCCAGACCTTCTCCATTTTGGCGAAGGCCTGGCGCACCGAGGCCACCGGGAACAGGTGGTCGGTCTCGCCGGCATAGAACAGCATCGGCTTCGGCGCCGCGATCGCGGCCGCGTCGGGATAGTCGAACCAGCGGAACATGCCCGGGTGCAGCATGTTGAAGGCCGACTGGCCCTTGAGCTGGTTGTTGCCCGGCACCATCAGCCCATCCAGCGTCGCCATCCAGTTGACCGCGACGCCGGCCGTGACCGTATCGGTCAGGGCCGCGACCTGCCAGGCGCGAAAGGCGCCCATGGAGAAGCCGATGACCGCGACCCGGTCCTTGTCGACTTCGGGCAGCGCGGCGAGATAGCGGGCGGCGCGAACATCCTCCACCGCGATGGTGCCGGCCAGCGACGAGCCGAGATTGAACAGGTTCGAGGCCAGCGCCTGCTGCGAGTCCGGGCCGTTGTTCTGCCGGTCGCCCCAGCCCAGCGCGTCGGTCGCCAGCACGACATAGCCGCGGCGGGCGAGGTCGTCACCGATGAAGCGGCCGGAATAGTACTTGTCGACCCAGGCCTTCGCCGAGGCCAGCCGCGCCTCGTCGCCCCAGGGCTCGACCATCTTCTCCTTGCCGATGTCGAACCTGCCGCCGTGGTCGTGCAGCACCAGCGCGGCCGGGAACGGCCCCTGCCCCTTCGGCACCAGGAGGAGGGCGGCGATGCGGCTGTTGCGGGTGATCGAGAGCACGACCTTGCGGGCGACGTAGCCGCCGCGGTCCTGCTCCTCCACCACCTGCGCGTCGAAGGGCGTGGCGTCGTCCGGCTGGATCAGCAGATCCCAGAACTTCGCCCGCGCCTCCGCCCGCCAGCGCGGGAAATCGCCGCCGGCCTGGTCCCAGGCCAGGGCGAAATGCAGCTGGTCCTTCAGCTTCTGGTAGAAGACCGGGAGGTTGTTCTCGGTCACCCCCTTCGTCTCGTGATCCGCCTCGGCCGCCATCGCGATCCCACCAAAGGTCAGCACAGCCGCAGCCGCGGCCACCTGCGCAAAAGCTCGGACACGCATCGGACGTCTCTCCCCTCCCTCGCCTATTGCGGCGTCGGCCGCATCACGCCGTCGGGGCCGCGGCGCAGCGGGGCGGTCTGCTTGGGCAGCGGCGCGCCCGGGGCCTCGGCGATGGTGACGCCGTGCGGCCAGTCGGCCGGGGCGATGGCGATGTAGCGGGCATAGCCGCCGGTGCCGCCCAGCGGCTTGGCAAAGCCGATCGTGATCAGCGCCCCGGCCTCCGGCACCTGGTCGAGATTCGCCACGCCCTCCGCCTGGGTGAAGTGGTTGTGCATCAGCCAAGCCTCGCCCTCCAGCGTCGGCGTGGCGTCGGTGTCCAGCGGCTCGTGCCCGTGGAACAGGATGCGGCGCTCGAGATGCAGGAACTTCAGCGCGTCCAGCGACACGCCCGGGAACGGCTTGTCATTGAAGTGCTCGACATCCTCCCACTTCTTCGACCAGTCGGTGCGGACCATGACGACGCTGCCCTCCGGGATGGTGCCGTGCTTGCCCTCCCAAGCGGCGATGTCCTCCACCGTCATGGCGTAGCTGGGATCCTTCGCCACCTTCTCATGGATGTCGATCACCACCAGCGGCCGCACCGCGAAGGTCGGCGGCAGGTCGCTGATCGTGGCGCCGTATTCGTCCCAATGCGCCGGCGGGTCGAGCTGGGTGCCGTACTGGTCGGTCGGCAACGAATAGGCCGAGGCGACGAAGCCGTGCTTGGCATAGGTGAACTCGTCGCCCTTCTTGGCGTAGTCCGGCAGCTCGTTGCCGGCGATCGCCGGCTTGAACTCGGCATTGCCGAATCCCGGCCAGACCGGCTGCACCGGCGCGAAGGCGTGGGTCAGGTCGATGTATTTCGCGCTCTTCAGCGTCGAGTCGTAGACGCTCCACAGCCCCTCCGCCGCCTGCGCCGCCGGCACGGCCGCGAGCGCAAGGGACAGGACGGCCGTCGCAGCCGAAATCCGCAGCATGGAAGCCCCCTTCGATGGTTCGCGCGGACGAGCATCGCCCGAGCCCCGGCCGCGCTCCAAGCACGAAGTCGCGGGCCGGCTTGACGGCCCGCCCCCGTCGGCATAAGGCTTGAGGCGTCCTATGAACGGCCCGGAAAGGAGGGTGTGACGATGACTGTCCTTGTCCGCGCGCTCCGCGCCTCCCTTCGCTGCGCCGCCGTTCCGACCGTCTGACAATCCGGGTCCCTCGGCCGGCGCCTGACAGGCTTCCCGATCGAGGATCCGACATTGATCGACCACTATGGCTGGAGTCCGGCGCTCCAGCACGATTTCCGTCCCTTCGTCGCCCGCGGCCTCCAGCCCGCGCGCGTCACCGTGCAGCAGCGCGGCGCCTACCGCCTCGTCACCCCGCTCGGCGAGATGACCGGCGCGTTGTCCGGCCGCTTCGCCCATGAGGCGCTGGAGGGCGACTACCCGGTGGCCGGCGACTGGGTGGCCGCCGCCCTGCGCCCCGAGGAAGGCAGCGCCACCATCCAGGCGCTGCTGCCGCGGCGCAGCGCCTTCACCCGCAAGGCCGCCGGTCCCGGCCGGCCGACCGGCCAGGTGGTGGCGGCCAATGCCGACGTCGCCTTCCTGGTGACCTCGCTGAACGCCGACCTCAACGCCCGGCGGATCGAGCGCTACCTGGCCACCGCCTGGGAAAGCGGCGCCGCGCCCGTCGTGGTGCTGACCAAGGCCGACCTCTGCCCCGACCGCGACGGGGCGCTGGCCGAGATCGAGGCGGTGGCGCTGGGCGTGCCGGTGCATGTCGTCTCCGCCGTCACCGGCGAAGGCATCGACGGCCTGCGCGACGGCTTTGCGCCGGGCCGGACGGCGGTGCTGCTGGGCAGTTCCGGCGTCGGCAAGTCCAGCCTGGTCAACGCCCTGGCCGGGACGGCGCTGATGGCGACCGGCGCGATCCGCGAGGACGATGCCCGCGGCCGCCACACCACCACCCATCGTGAGCTGGTGCTGCTACCCGACGGGCGGCTGGTGCTGGACACGCCGGGCATGCGCGAGCTCGGGCTGTGGGACGCCGGGGACGGCGTCACCGCGACCTTCGCCGATATCGAGGCGCTGGCGGCGGAGTGCCGCTTCGCCGACTGCCGGCACGAGACCGAGCCGGGCTGCGCCGTGCGCGCCGCCCTGGAGGACGGCCGCCTGGACCCGGAGCGCTGGCGTGCCTGGGGCAAGCTGCAGCGCGAGCTGGCGCATCTGGAGCGCAAGGAGGATCCGCTGGCGCGGGAACGGGCGCGCAAGGTCTGGATCCAGCGGCACAAGCAATACCGCGCCGGCAAGAAGCGGGGGGACTGGGGCTGAAGCACGGGCGGGCCGTCATGCGCGCATAACGAAGCCATCCAGGGCCCGCACCGGCCCTGGATACGGCTTCGCCTTGTCGCAATGGCGGCGAGGAAGGATGGCTTGAGGGATCTCGGCCCTGAATGGCAGACGATCCGCAGGCCGCGCTCAGCCGCTGCCCGGTTTCGGCAGCCAGGGAGCGCGGTCGAGCCGTTTGCCGGTCTCGATGTCATACCAGCCCTGGACCGGGATCTTGTCGCTCTCGTCGAGATGCCAGTAGCGGCCGGCATCCGGTCCGTCCTCGGGCCACCAGGGCACGGGGGGCTTGTCGCCGTCCTTGGCCGCCTTCTTCCGCCGTCCGAACCAGTCGGCGCCGGAATACTCCGGGTCCAGCCAGGCCGGGTCGGGGCGGATGCGCAGGTCGCGGCAGAGCTGGAAGACGATCGCCTCCAGCGCATGCTCGGAGAGGGAGAGGTCGGCGTCGATCGCCGGGTCGTCGACCAGCCGCTTCCACATCGCGGCGATCTGCGCCTCGCAGGTCTCGGCATCGAGGTCGCGGTTGGCGGCGACCGAGCAGGCGACGGCGCGGGCCACCCGGTGGCGGCGCGTCTCCTTCGCCGCGGCGC
>NZ_AUHM01000035.1:0-34458 GCF_000423185.1 Inquilinus limosus DSM 16000
CGCCGGCCGTGGTTGAGGCGGTCGATACCGTTCCCGACCGCAGCTACGTGGTGTTCTTCGACTTCGACAGCTCGCATTTGACCCCGGAAGCCAGGCGGATCGTGGCCTCGGCCGCGGCTGACGCCCTCCAGGGCAGGACCACCCGCATCGACGTCACCGGTCACACCGACCGTTCGGGCTCGGTCCAGTACAACCAGGCCCTCTCGGTTCGGCGTGGCGAGTCGGTCCGTCGCGAGCTGGTGGCCGACGGCGTCGCCGACAGCCTGATCGCGGTCAAGGGCGTCGGCGAGTCCGATCCGCTCGTCCCGACCGCCGACGGCGTCCGCGAGCCGCAGAACCGTCGCGTCGAGATCGTCCTGTCGCCGACACGGCCGGCGCCGGCGGCCGGGCAGGGCCCAGGGATCTGGGGCGCCATCGCCTATTCGGTGACCGACGAGAAGCGCGGCTTCTTCTGGGGCGCCGACAAGCCCGAGGAGGCGCAGGAGATCGCCCTTCGGCACTGCGTCCACCGGGGCGGCCAGGACTGCAAGGTGGTGACCCTGTTCCGCAACCACCGCCACTGGTATGACGACGACGACAAGACCGGCTTCCCCTACGAGCACTGCGCGGCCCTGTCGGTCGGCAGGCCTCCCGCCGCCAGCCGCCCGGCCGCCTGGGGCGCGGCCTCGGCCGAGACCCGGCGGGAGGCGGAGGAGAAGGCGACCGCGATCTGCGGCGGCGATGCCAATCAATGCGAGATCCACGAATGGGTCTGCACCTGAGCGTTCCAGCGACATTGCCCGCCGAGTCTCCGCGGCAGCGCCGCCACGAGTCTGGGCGAGCGGGGCCGTGATCCGGAGTCCCCAACGGATCATGGCCCTTTCCGTTTCCGGCGAGACCGGGGGCGTCGGGCGGCAGCTCCAGACCATCATCGATCGAGACGAGACAACCGAGGCTCTGAATGCTCCCCGTTTCCGCCCTCCAGTCGATGAACGTGCTCCTGGCGACGCCCTGCTACATCTCGGCCGTCTCGATGAACTACGTGACGAGCCTGTTCGAGTTCACGCATGAGGCGGTCCGGCTCGGTTTGCGGGCCACCCTGCACATGCGTTCGGAGAGCCTGGTCACCCGTGGCCGGAACGAGATTGTCAAGTTCTTCCTGATGAACGAGCAGTACACGCATCTGTTCTGGATCGACTCCGACATCGTCTTCAAGCCCGCGGCCGCGATCCGCCTGCTGCTCTCCGACCACGACGTCGCTGCCGGGGTCTACCCGATCAAGCGCTTCAACTGGCCGCAGCAGGGCGTGCCAGCGGGCACGACGAAGGAGTCCTTCGAGACGCTCTACACCGACTACCCCTTCAACCCGGTCGGCCTCGGAGCGGAGCCGCTGATGAAGTTCGTCTCGGAGGACGGCTTTATCGAGGTGGCCGAGGCGCCGACCGGCTTCATGGTGATCAAGCGGCATGTGTTCGGCCGGCTGATGGAACGCTATCCGGAGCTCAACTACGTCCCCGACGGGCCGCCGAACAATCCGGAGGCGCCGTTCTACTGGCTGTTCTTCGACTGCATGGTGGACCCTGACACCCGGCGCTACCTGTCGGAGGACTACGCCTTCTGCCGGCGGTGGCGCGACGTCGGCGGCAAGGTCCATGCCGATCTGCAGTCCGATCTGGGGCATCTCGGGCAGCACATGTTCCGCGGCAATTTCGCCGAGAGCGTCAGGTTGCGAGCGCATGATCCGAGATACGGCTCGCGAGGATGATATGACGGCGCTTACGACCGGACCCCGCCGTTGAGCGAGACAGTCTTCCTCTGTTTCATGGGGCTCTGACGATTCGCGGGCGAAAGAGGCGATCCGAGATCTGGTCGAGACCGTCGCTATTCATCCCGACCCCGCGAGACCGGGCGGGTTGGCCATCGAGATCAGCGGCCGGCTGTCGGCCCTCCTCGGCGACCCGCCGGTTTCCGTCGCGGGCCGCCGAGTGGGGGAAATTCGATGGTAGCTGGGGAGGGATTTGAACCCCCGACCAAGGGATTATGATTCCCCTGCTCTACCACTGAGCTACCCAGCCATCGGGCCCGAGCGTATACGCGCCCGCCGCCGCCGCTGTCAAGCCGCCCGGAACGCCTCGCGCGACGGTGCGTCGGCTTGCGGCGCGGGTGGCGCTTCCGGTACCAAGGGCGCATGACCGCGATGCGCCTCTCCCTCCGCCGGCTCGCCGCCGCCCTGGTCCTGGGCGCCGCCGTCGCCATCCCCGCCTTCGCTCAGGAAACCGCGGCGCCGCCACCCGCGGGCGGGCCGCCGCTGGCGGCGCCGGC
Organism: Inquilinus limosus DSM 16000; assembly: GCF_000423185.1. Classification (GTDB taxonomy): domain Bacteria; phylum Pseudomonadota; class Alphaproteobacteria; order DSM-16000; family Inquilinaceae; genus Inquilinus; species Inquilinus limosus. The sequence goes on from NZ_AUHM01000035.1 coordinate 2,302, forward strand.
GCCGCTGCCCGACGACCTTCGGATCGCGCCGCAGGCCCGCAGCTTCACCCTTGGCAACGGGCTGCAGCTGATCGTCATCCCGGCCGGCACCGCCCCGGTGGCAACGCAGATGGTGTGGTACCGCGTCGGCGCCGCCGACGAGGCGCCGGGCCAGTCCGGCATCGCCCATTTCCTCGAGCACCTGATGTTCCACGGCACCAAATCCAAGCCGCAGGGCTATTCGCAGGAGCTGGCGGCGCTGGGCGGGGTCGAGAACGCCTTCACCACGGCCGACTACACCGCCTACTACCAGTCGGTGGCGAAGGAGAACCTGCCGCTGGTGATGCGCTACGAGGCCGACCGGATGCAGAACCTCGTGCTCGAGGAGAAGCGGGTCAACGCCGAGCGCGACGTGGTGCTGGAGGAGCGGCGGATGCGGATCGAGAACGAGCCGTCCTCGCGGCTCGGCGAGGCGATGAACGCCGTGCTCTACCTCAACCACCCCTACCGGGCGCCGGTGATCGGCTGGCCGGCGGAGATCGAGGCGCTGCGGCGTGAGACCGCGATCGCCTTCTACGACCGCTTCTACACGCCGAACAACGCCACCGTGGTGATCGCCGGCGACGTCGATCCGGAGGCGGTGCGCAAGCTGGCCGAGGAGATCTACGGTCCGGTCAAGCGCCGGGCCGAGCCGCCGCAGCGCATCCGGCCGAAGGAACCGGAGCCGCCGGCGCCGCGCCGGCTGGAGCTGACCGACGCGCGCGCCGGCCAGCCCTATCTGCGCCGCAACTACCTGGCCCCGTCGGTGGTCACGGCGGCGCCGGGCGAGGCGGCGGCGCTGCAGGTGCTGGCGGCGGTGCTGTCGGGCGAGACCGGCCGGCTCTACCGCGCCCTGGTGACCGAGCAGGGCAAGGCGGCGATGGCCGGCGCCGGCTACGACCCGGACATGCTCGACTACAGCCCCTTCGCCGTCTACGCCGTGCCGCGCGGCGAGACGACGCTGCCGGAGCTCGAGGCGGCGATGGATGCGGTGCTGGCCGGGGTGCGCGACGAGGCGGTGCCGGAGGAGGAGCTGGCGCGGGCCAAGCGCCGCCTGCTGGCCGGCGCGATCTACGGCCAGGACGATCCGGGGGCCCTGGCGCGGGTTTTCGGCGAGGCCGCGGCGCTGGGCCGCAGCGTCGCCGACGTGCAGGGCTGGCCGGCCCGCATCGCCGCGATCACCGCCGCCGACGTGCAGCAGGCGGCGCGGACCATTCTGCAGCCGCCGCGCTCCGTCACCGGGCTCCTCACCCGCCCGGCGGATGCGGTCCAGGCGAAGCAGCCCTGAACGCGCGAGGATGATGCCGATGAAACCGATTCTGTCCCCGCTGCGCGCCGCCCTTGTCGGGGCCGGGCTGCTGCTCACCACGGTGATGCCCGCCGCCGCGACCACGATCGACCGGGTGGTCAGCCCCGGCGGCATCGAGGCCTGGCTGGTCGAGGACCACACCGTGCCGGCCATCACCGTGTCCTTCGCCTTCGAGGGCGGCGCCGCCCAGGACCCGGAGGGCAAGGCCGGCCTGGCCTCGCTGCTGGGGGAGATGCTGACGGAAGGCGCCGGCCCCTATGACGCCGGCGGCTTCAAGACCGCGCTGGCCGATCGCTCGATCCAGCTCGGCTTCTCCACCTCGCAGGACTACAGCAGCGGCCGGCTGAAGACGCTGACCACCGAGCGCGACGCCGCCTTCGAGCTGCTGCGCCTGGCATTGACCGAGCCGCAACTGGAGCAGGACGACCTCGACCGGATCAAGGCCGGGCGAATGGCCGAGCTGAACTTCCAGGAGAACGACCCCGGCACCATCGCCGACGACCGCTGGTCCGCCGCCGCCTTCCCCGGCCATCCCTATGGCCGGCCGAGCATCGGCACCAAAGACAGCGTCGCCGCGATCGGCCGGGACGACCTGGCGGATCTGCGCCGCCGCCTGTTCGCCCGCGACGGGCTGCGCCTGGCCGTGGTCGGCGACATCGACGCCGCCACGCTGGGCCTGGTGCTGGACCGCGTCTTCGGCGGCCTGCCGGCCAAGGGCGACCGCCGGCCGGTGCCGGAGATCACGGTGGCCGCCAAGGGGGCCGAGACCGTGCCGATGGCGGTGTCGCAGGCGTCGATCCAGCTCGGCGTCCCGGCGCCGCGGCGTGACGACCCCGACTATTTCCCGTCGATCGTGATGAACCACATCCTCGGTGGCTCGACCTTCACCTCGCGGCTCTACCGCGCGGTGCGGGAGCAGCGCGGCCTGGCCTATTCGGTCGACAGCGACACGATCCAGCTGAAGCGCACCGGCCTCCTGCTGATCACCGCCGGCACCCGGGCCGACAAGGCGGGGGAGAGCTTGTCGGTGATCCGGGACGAGATCGCGAAGCTGGCGGCGGAAGGGCCGACCGAGCAGGAGGTGGCCGAGGCCAAGAGCTACCTGATCGGCAGCTATCCGCTGGGCTTCGCCTCGCATGACGGCCTAGCCTCCTACGTGCTGTCGCTGCAGCTCGCCGGCCGCGGCCGCGACTTCATCGACAAGTATCCCGGCCTGATCGGGGCGGTGACACCGGAGCAGGTGAAGGCCGTGGCGGCCCGGGTCCTGCAGGTCAAGGACCCGACCGCGGTCGTGGTCGGGACGCCGGCGAGCTAAGCCGGCTTGGCCTTCGCCAGCGCCCGGTTGGGCAGGGTCATGGCGGCGACGCCGATCACCACCAGGGCGAGGCCGGACAGCGCGGTCGGGGCCGGGGTTTCGCCCAGGAAGACGACGCCGATCGCCACTCCGACCGGCACCCGCAGATAGGCCTGCGCCATGGTGGCGACCGAGCCGAGCGAGGCGATCAGCCGGAAATAGATCACGAAGGCGAGGGCGGTCGAGACCACGGCCAGCCCCGCCAGCGCTCCGAGCGAGGCGGCGGAGGGCGCCAGCGCCCAGGGCCGGTCGAGGAGGAGGCTGAGCGGGATCAGCATCGCCGCGCCCGCCAGCATCGATCCGGCGGCCGGCACCATCGGGTCCAGGTCCTTGAAGTTGCGGCCGAAGATGGCGGCGATGCCGTAGCACACCGTGGCCGCGACGATCGCGAGCTGCGGCAGAAGCTGCTGCCCGGCGCCGGACAGGGCATCGAGGCCGATCACCAGCGTGATCCCGGCCACGCCGGCCGCCACACCGAACAGCTTGCGCCCGGTCACCGCCTCGTGCCGGGTCACCGCCCAGGTGAACAGGAAGGTGAAGATCGGCGAGGTCGAGTTCAGGATCGCCGCCAGCCCGGCGTCGATCCGGGTCTCGCCCCAGGCGATCAGGACGAAGGGGATGGTGCTGTTGACCAGCGCCTGGACGGCGAACAGCCGCCATGTCTGCCCATCGGTCGGCAGGGCGATGCCGCGCAGCCGCAGCACCAGCAGCAGGATGCCGCCGGCGATCAGGGTGCGCGCCGCGATCAGCGTCACCGGCGGGATGGTGGCGACGCCGAGCTTGATGAAGCTGTAGGACGCGCCCCACAGGGTGGCGAGCAGCGCCAGCAGCAGATAGTCGGCCAGGGGCGGCGCGGCGCGATCGGCGGGCATGGGGGCCTCCTCGGTTGCCGGCCCACCATGCCCCGCGCGTGGGCGCGTGTCGTGCGCCGACGCTGCGGTGTACGTCGAAGTGTCGGAGGGCCGGCCTTCAGTCGTCCAGCAGCGCCGCCAGCTTCATGCCGACGGTGAGCGACCCATTGGCTTTGATCTTGCCGGTCATATAGGCCATGGTCGGGCTCAAGCTGCCGTCGATCATCCGCCGCAGCGTCTCCGCCTTCATGCTCAGCGTCACGTCGGCCGGGGCGTCGCCGATCGACACCGCCGGCGCCGGGCCGGTGCCGTCCAGCACGATGAAGCCGTCGGCGCCGAGGTCGAACTTGACCCGGGCGTCCAGCGGGGCACCACCGGCGGCGCGGCCGCGCACGGCTTCGGCGAGGGCGTCGAGCGACATGGGCGAGAGGTCCTTTCTGTCCGCGGGAATGAGGGTCAGGCGGCGGCGCGCTCGGCACGGGCGATGAAGCCGCCGCCGAGCACGCGGTCGCCGTCATAAAGCACGGCGGCCTGGCCCGGCGCCACCCCGTGCTGCGGCGCGTGCAGCTCCAGCACCGCCGAATCCGGCCCGGTCAGCCGCACCGTCGCCGGCACCGGTGCCTGGGCGGAGCGCAGCTTGGCCTCGACCTGCCGGCCCTCCGGGCCGGGCGGCCGGTCCAGCCAGTTCAGCTCGGTCAGGGCGACGCTGTGCCGCGCCAGCGCCGACCACGGGCCGACGATCACCCGCCGCGCTTCCGGGTCGAGCCGGACGACGTAGAGCGGCTCGTCGTTCGACTTGCGGCCGCCGATGCCCAGGCCCTTCCGCTGGCCGATGGTGTAGTTGACGATGCCCTGGTGCCGGCCCAGCACGGTGCCGTCGAGATGTACGATCTCGCCCGGCCCGACCGCGCCGGGGCGCAGCCGCGCCACCACTTCGCCGTAGCGGCCCTCGGGCACGAAGCAGATGTCCTGGCTGTCCGGCTTGTCGGCGACCACGAGGCCCAGGCGCACGGCCTCGGCCCGGGTCTCGGCCTTGCTGTTGCCGCCCAGCGGGAAGCGCAGGAACGCCAGCTGCTCCGCCGTCGTGGCGAACAGGAAATAGCTCTGGTCCTTGCCGGGATCGACGGCGCGGTGAAGTTCCGGCCCGTCCGGCCCCTCGATCCGGCGGACATAGTGGCCGGTGGCCAGGCAGTCGGCGCCCAGGTCGCGCGCCGTCTCCATCAGGTCGCGGAACTTGACCCGCTGGTTGCAGCGGATGCAGGGGATCGGCGTCTCGCCGCGCAGATAGCTGTCGGCGAAATCGTCCATCACCGCCTGGCCGAAGCGGCTCTCGTAGTCCAGCACGTAATGCGGGAAGCCGATGCGGTCGGCCACGGTGCGGGCGTCGTAGATGTCGGCGCCGGCGCAGCAGGCGCCCTTGCGCTGGATGGCGATGCCGTGGTCGTAGAGCTGCAGCGTGATGCCGACCACGTCGTAGCCCTGCTCGGCAAGCTGGGCCGCGACGACGGAGCTGTCCACGCCGCCGGACATGGCGACCACGACCCGCGTCGCGGCCGGAGGCTTGTCGAAACCGAGAGAATTCATGGCCGGCAGAATATAGGGATCGCGGCCGGTTTCCGAAACCCGCCCGATCGACGGCTGCTCGGCCGGAAGAATGGCGGTTATTGTCCGACATGATGCGTCGGTCCTACACTTCGACCGAATCGAGGAGGAAACCCCGGAATGTTTCGCCCCAACCGGTTGAAGGAACGGCTGCGCCGCGGCGACAAGCTGTTCGGCGTCTGGATCGGCAGCGGCTCGCCCACGGTGGCGGAGATCATGGCCCATGCCGGCTTCGACTTCGTCATCCTGGACACCGAGCACGGGCCCGGCGGCATCGACGACACCATCGACCTGCTGCGTGCGGTCCAGGCCGCCGACACCCCGGCCGTGGTGCGGGTGCCGGCGCATGACCCGGTCTGGCTGAAGCGGGTGCTGGACGCCGGCGCCGACAGCCTGATGGTGCCGATGATCGAGAGCGCCGCCGATGCCGAGGCGCTGGTCCGCGCCTGCCGCTATCCGCCGGCCGGCCGGCGCGGCTATGCGGCGCCGGTGGTGCGCGCCTCGACCTACGGTTTCGAGCCGGAGTACATGCGCAAGGCCAACGACAACCTGCTGCTGCTGGCCCAGATCGAATCCAGGGAGGCGGTGCCGGAGGCCGCGGCGATCGCCCGGGTCGACGGCATCGACATGGTTTTCATCGGCGTCAACGACCTCGGCGGCTCGATCGGCCTCCTGGAGCAGCTGCACGACCCGCGGGTGCAGGATCTGGTGAAGCAGATCGAGGACGCGGTGCGGCCGACCGGCACGCCGCTCGGCACCGTGCCCAGCTCCGCCGCCACCTGGGCCGAGCTGTTCGACCGCGGATATCAGATGGTGACGGGTGGCGGCGACGTGCCCTATCTGCGCCAGGCGGCCTCGGACTCGGTTGCCGCATACAAGGCTTATCGCGAGGGTGCGGGCCTCAAAGAAGCCAAGGGCGGCGGCTATTGATCCGGAGGCCGCACCTCGAACCCGGCGCCAAGACCGGGGTTGACCAGACATCACGACAAACAGAAGGGGGAAACCATGCTCAAGACCGTGATCGCCGGCCTCGCCGGCACCGTGCTGGCCGCCGTGGCGGCGCCCGCCGCGCAGGCGGAGTGGCCGGAGCGGCCGATCACCTACATCGTGCCATGGGCCGCGGGCGGCGGCACCGACGCCGTCTCCCGCATCCTCGCCTCCTTCCTGGAGAAGGAGCTGGGGCAGCCGGTCAATGTCGTGAACCGCACCGGCGGAAGCGGCGTGGTCGGCCACACCGCGATCGCGACCGCGCCGGCCGACGGCTACACCATCGGCACGCTGACGGTCGAGATCAACATGATGCACTGGCAGGGGCTGACCGACCTGACCTGGGAGAGCTACACGCCGCTGGCGCTGATCAACGCCGACCCGGCGGCGATCGAGGTGGCGGCGGACTCCCCGCACGGCGATGTGAAGGCGCTGCTGGAGGCGGTCAAGGCCAATCCCGGCAAGCTCAAGGCGTCCGGCACGGGGCAGGGCGGCATCTGGCACCTGGCCCTGGCCGGCATGCTGCGCGATGCCGGTCTCGACCCCGCGGCGGTGACCTGGGTGCCCAGCCAGGGCGCGGCACCGGGGCTGCAGGACCTCGTCGCCGGCGGCGTCGACCTGACGCCGGTGTCGCTGCCCGAGGCCCGGTCGCTGATCGACGCCGGTAAGGTCAAGGCGCTGGCGATCATGGATGCGGAGCCGAGCGCCCTCTACCCGAACGTGCCGACGCTGAAGAGCGTGACCGGCAGCGGCTGGACCATGGGCGCCTGGCGTGGCGTCGGCGGGCCGAAGGGCATGCCGGAGGACGTCGCCAAGAAGCTGACCGAGACGATCGGCCGGATCGTGCAAAGCGCCGAATACCAGGAGATGGTCAAGTCGCGCGGCTTCGGCACCAAGGTGGCGCTGGGCGAGGAGTTCGCGGCCTATATGAAGGCCTCGAACGACGCGCTCGGCGAGGTCATGAAGGCCACCGGCCTCGCCAAGTAGCCGGATCCGTCCCCGTGCGCTTCAACGACGCGATCTTCGGTGCCGTCCTGCTGCTGACCGGCATCGCCATCGCCTGGGCCGCGGCAGGGCATCCGCCCATGCCCGGCCAGGCCTTCGGAGCGGGATCCTTCCCGCTCGTCATTGGCGTGGCGCTGGCGGTCACCGCCCTGCCGCTGATCCTGTCCGGGCTGCGGCAGCGCAGCCCGGCGCTGAGCCTCAGCGACTGGGCGCGCTCGCCGCGATCCTGGCGCGACCTGGCTCTGACCCTGGCGGCGCCGGCGGTCTACATCCTGGCGGCCGACCATATCGGCTTCGTGCCGACCGCCTTCGTCCTCCTGCTGGTGCTGGCGGCGACGCTCGGCGCCCGGCTCGTGACTGCGGCGACATTCGCCGCGGTCATGGCCGTCGGCCTCTATCTCGGCTTCGCCAGGGGGCTGCGGGTGCCGCTGCCGCGCGGCTGGCTGGGCCTGCTTCTGGGGTGATGCGATGACCGATCTGCTGCAGGCCCTTCAACTCGTCCTCGACCCCTATGTGCTGGCCGTGATCGCCGGTTCCGCCGTCTACGGCATGCTGGTCGGCGCCATTCCGGGGCTGACCGCGACCATGGCGACGGCGCTCCTGATCCCGGTCACCTTCTTCATGCCGCCGATCCCGGCGGTGGCGGCGATCGTCACCGCGACGGCGATGGCGATCTTCTCCGGCGACATCCCGGGCTGCCTGCTGCGCATGCCCGGGACCCCGGCCTCGGCCGCCTATACCGACGAGGCCTATGCCATGACCCGCAGCGGGCGGGCGGAGATGGCGCTGGGCGCCGGGTTGTTCTTCTCGGCGCTCGGCGGGCTGTTCGGCACCGCGGTGCTGATCCTGGCGGCGCCCGCTTTGGCCGATTTCGCGCTCAGCTTCAGCTCCTTCGAGTATTTCTGGCTGGTCCTGCTCGGCCTGTCCTGCGCCGTCTTCATCTCCGGCGCCCAGGTCACCAAGGGCCTCGCGGCGCTGCTGCTGGGCCTCTTCGTCTCCTGCATCGGGCTGCAGAACCCGGCCGGCGTGCCGCGCTTCACCTTCGGCAGCGTCGACCTGATGGGCGGCATCAACCCGATCAACGTCATGGTCGGCCTGTTCGCGGTGTCGGAGGTGATGCGCGCCGTCCTGGCGGTCCGCCAGCCGGTCGAGGTGGCGCGGCAGCCCTCCGGCAACGTCCTGGCCGGCCAGCTGAAGCTGCTCTTCACCTATCCGCTCGGCTTCGTGCGCGGCAGCGTGCTCGGCACCATCGTCGGGATCCTGCCGGGCGCCGGGGCGGACATCGCCGCCTGGATGTCCTACGCCGTGTCCAAGCGCTTCTCGAAGACGCCGGAGAAGTTCGGCACCGGCCATGTCGAGGGCATCATCGAAAGCGGCTCGGCCAACAACTCGGCCCTGGCCGGCGCCTGGGTGCCGGCGCTGGTCTTCGGCATCCCCGGGGATTCGATCACCGCGATCACGATCGGCGTGCTGTATCTGAAGGGGCTGAACCCCGGGCCGACCCTGTTCATCGAGCAGGCGCCGCAGATGTACGCCATCTTCCTGATCTTCATCCTGGCGAACATCGTCATGATCCCGCTCGGCCTCGCCACCATCCGGGCGGCGCGGCAGATCCTGCTGCTGCCGCGCAGCCTGCTGAGCCCGCTGATCCTGATGTTCTGCATCGTCGGGGCCTTCGCGATCGAGAACTCACTGCTGGGCGTGCTGGTGATCCTGGTCTTCGGCGTGATCGGCTTCGTGATGGAGGAGAACGGCTTCCCGGTGGCGCCGATGATCCTCGGCCTGATCCTCGGGCCGATGCTCGAGGACCATTTCTTCACCTCGATGATCAAGGCGGACGGCGACGTCCTCGCCTTCTTCGAGCGGCCGATCGCCGGCGCGCTCGGGGTGGTGGCGGTGGCGATCTGGGCGCTGGTGCTGCTGGCCGGGCTGCGGCGGGCGCTGCGGCCGCAGCCGGCCTGACCTACTTCAGCGCCCCGGCCGTCAGCCCGCTGACGATCCGGCGCTGCAGCAGGGCGAAGACGATCAGGATCGGGGTCACGTAGATCGCGGCATAGGTCATGATCCCGCCCCAGTCGTTGGTGTTCGGGCCCATGAAGGAGGACAGGCCGACCGTCGCGGTCTGCAGAGTCTCCGCCGCGATCAGCGAGCGCGAATAGACGTATTCGCCGAAGGACTGCAGGAAGATCAGCACCGACACCACCAGGATGCCGTTGCGGGCGAGGGGGATCATGATGCGCAGGAAGGCGCCGATGCGCGAGGCGCCGTCCACCCGCGCCGCATCCTCCAGCTCGCGCGGCACCTGCAGGAAGGTCGACCGGCACAGAACGATGTACAGCGGCAGCACCTTGGCGGTCTGGGCCAGCACCACGGCGGCGCGGGGCGTCTCCAGGAGACCGACTTGGCTGAAGGCGACGAAGATCGGCGTCACCATCAGCGACGGCGGCAGCACCTGCAGCATCAGCACCAGGAACAGGGCCACGGCCGTCCAGGCGTTGCGGTGGCGCGACAGGGCATAGGCGGCGCCGGTGCCGATCAGCGTCGCCAGCGCCGTGGTGCCCATCGCGATCAGCAGCGAGTTCCAGAGGTACCGGTCCATCGCGTGCTCGGCGAAGATCCGGCCGAACTGCCATTGCGGGTCGGTCGGCCAGAAGCTCGGCGGGAAGGCGAAGATCTCGCTGCCGGACTTCAGCGCCGTGGCATACATCCAGTACAGCGGGAACAGGTAGATCGCCGCGAAGGCCAGGGCCAGGCCGAGCAGGACGAAGGGTTTGATCGATCCCGTCCTCATGCCGCGTGCTCCCGCTCGGTCGAGCGGACATAGAGCGCCGCGACCAGGATGACGAGGGCGATCATCAGCACGGCGACGACGCTGCCGGCCGAGATCTCGTAGGTCTCGAACGACATCTGCCAGGACCAGTACTGGGCGACATTGGAGGCGTTGGCCGGGCCGCCCTTGGTCAGGGCCGCGATCAGATCGAACTGCTGCAGCGTGAAGATGATGCCGAGCGCGATGACGGCGCCCAGCGTCGACCGCATCAGCGGCAGGGTGATGTGCAGGAAGCGGCGGAAGGCCCGGGCGCCGTCGATCTCCGCCGCCTCGTACAGGTCGCGCGGGATGGCGGCGAGGCCGACCGACAGGAGGATCATGTTGAACGGGATGCCCAGCCAGATATTGGCGATGATCACGGCGAACAGGGCCACGTCCGGGTCGGACAGCCAGAAGATCTTGTCGCCGGCCAGGCCGAGGCTGGTCAGGGCATAGTTCAGCACGCCGAAATCGCCGGCGAAGATCCATTTCCAGATCGCGCCGACCACGAGGGCCGGCATGATCCAGCCGGCCAGGAACACGCCGCGGATATAGGTCGCGCCGGGGAAGGGCTGCTGGAAGAACAGCGCCAGGCCGAAGCCGATACTCAGTTGGAAGGTGATCGACAGCACCACGAACAGCGCGGTGTTCCTCAGGATCTGCAGCGCCTCCGGCCTGGAGAACACGTCGCGGTAGTTGTCGAGGCCCACGAAGGGCCGGTCGAAGGAGGCCAGCGAGAACATGTCGACCTGCTGCAGCGACATGATCACGGTGTAGACCAGCGGGAAGGCGGCGAAGACCAGCAGGTAGCCGACCGCGCACAGCACCAGCGCCACGTCGAAGCCGCTGCCGTCCCGCAGGGTGCGAAACAGCGGGAGGCGGGCGAGGACCGAACGGGAATTCACCGAACGATCGGTCATCGATTGGCGGATCTGGGCACTCGTCATCGACACCCCCTGCCCCCTCCCGCGAGGGGAGGGGGAGCTTGAATGATCAGGTCGTGTCCGGTCGTCCTCACTTCTTCAGCACGCGGTCGATCGTCGACTGGGCGGTCGCGAGCGCCGTCTTGGCGTCGGTCTGGTGGGTCAGGGTCGACTGGATCGCGGTCTGGATCGCCTTCGAGATCTTCGGCCAGTCCGGGTTCGGGCCGCGCGGCCGGGCGTACTGCATCTGCTCGGTGAACACGGCATAGGCCTGCGGCCACTGCGGCGAGTCGGCCTTGGCGTCCTGGACCGGCGGCAGCAGGCCGAACTCGTTCCAGATCCGGTGGTTCTGCGAATAGATGTACTCCAGCAGCATGAAGGCCTCCTTCGGGTGCTTGGAGGTCTTGAAGATCACGTTGTTGAAGTCGCCGAGGGCGGAGGCGCGCGGGCTGCCCTCCTTCTCCACCGGGAACAGCGCGACGCGATAGTCGAACTTGGCCTCCTTGGCCATGAACGGCAGCTCCCACGGGCCGGAGATGACCATCGCGGCGCTGCCGGCGTTGAAGGTGCCGGCGGAATCGTGCTGGCTGCGGATCAGCGTGTCGGGCGAAGCCAGCTTCTCGTCCAGCAGCTTCTGCCAGAACTCCAGTGCCCGCACCGCGCCGTCCGACCCGACGCTGTCGTAGTCGGCGCCGGCGCTCTGGATGAAGGGCAGGAACTGGAAGGTGCCCTCCTCGGTGCCGATGGCGGAGAAGGCGAGGCCGTAGACGTTCTTGCTCGGATCGGTGAGCTTCTTCGCCGCCTGGTACAGCTCGTCCCAGGTCTGCGGCGGCTTGTCGGGGTCGAGGCCCGCCGCCTTGAACATGTCGGCGTTGTAGTAGAGGGCCAGGGTGTTGGAGGCGCGCGGGATGGCGTAGAGCTTGCCGTCCCAGGTCGAGGAGTTGCGCGGGCCGGGGTAGAAGGCATCGGCCCTGATCACCTGCGACTGCTCGACATAGGGCGTCAGGTCCAGCAGCACGCCGCGCGCCGCGAACATCGCCGTCTCCGGGTTGTCGATGCCGATCACGTCGGGCGCCGAACCGGCGGCGTAGGCGCGCATCGAGTCGTTCACCACGTCGGCGAAGTTGACGTGCTTGATGTTGACCTTGATGTCGGGGTGCTTGGCCGCGAATTCCCTGGCCAGCACATAGGTGAACTCGCCCTCGTCGTCATGGGTCCAGACCTCCAGCGTCACCGGCTCGGCCTGGGCGAGGGTGGAGGTGAGAAGGGCGGCGGTTCCCAACAGAAGTCGCAGGGTCCTGGACATGAGCTTCCTCCACTGTGTCGGTTATGGATTGGCGACGAACTCCCCGCCGCGGCAGCGCTGCAGGTAGCGCAGGCCCTGGACCTGGCCGGTCATCTCCAGCTCGTCGCGATAGACCGGGTCGTGCCAGCCCTCGATGTCGATCGAGCCCTTGAAGCCGCCGAGGCGCAGCTCGGTGATCACCCGGGTCCAGTCGGTGTCGCCGAAGCCCGGGGTGCGGTGGAAGGCGAAGGGCACCTTCCCGTGCACGCCGTGCTCCTTGACCACGTCCCAGCGCACCGTCGCGTCCTTGCCGTGGACGTGGAAGATCTTCGGCGCCCAGCGCCGGATCTGCGGCACCGGGTCGATCAGGTAGTACAGCTGGTGGCACGGCTCCCATTCGAGGCCGAGATTGTCGTCCGGCAGGGCGTCGAACATCAGCTCCCAGGCCGCCGGGTTGTGGGCGATGTTCCAGTCGCCGGTCTTCCAGCTGCCCTCCATCGGGCAGTTCTCGAAGGCCAGCCGCACGCCCTTGTCGGCGGCGCGCTTCGCCAGCCGGCCGAACACTTCCTTGAACCGCGGCAGGCTCTCCTCCAGCGGCCGGCCGCGCACCCGGCCGGTGAAGCCGGCGACGATGTCGGTGCCGAAGAGGTGGGCGTTGTCGATCAGCGCCTCCCACCCGGCCAGGGTCTCGCGGTCCTGCGCCTGGTCCTCCAGCGGGTTGCCGAAGATGCCGAGCGCGCCGACGGTGACGCCGCTGTCGCCGATCGCCTCGCGGATCTCCGCGGCCAGGCGCGGAATGTCCTTGCCGCCCAGCGTCTGCCAGAAGAACGGCTCGATGCTCTCGAAGCCGAGCTCGACGATGCGGCGGACGTAGCCGGCCGGGTCGTCGCCATTGGCCTTCACCATCGTGCCGATGCGGATGTCCTGATGGTTCGCGCGCTGCGGCCGTGTGCTGGTCATGATCCCTCGATCGTTTCGATGGCCACGCGGCGGCCCTGGCGCGCGCTCTCGATCGCGGCGAAGACCATGGCGAGGCTGTGGAAGTTCCGGTGGCTGACGGTTTCCGGCTCGGCGCCGGTGCGGATGGCATCGACGAAGTCGCGCATCACGCCGAGATGGCCGCCGGTCCGGTCGGTGGGGTCGAGCGGCGGCACCGCGGCCGTCTCGGGCTCGAAGAACAGGCCCTCGCGCCGGCCGCTTGCGACCTCGGCGCGGAAGTCCTCGGCGCCGTCCCAGGTCAGGCTGCCGCGGGTGCCGGTCAGGCGCCAGGCGCTCTCCCAGCTGGTGCGCAGCCCCTCGGCGCACCAGCTGCCGCGATAGGTCAGGACGGCGCCGCCCTCGAGCTCGAAGACGGCATTGGCGCTGGCGCCGTGGGCGTACCAGGACCCGGCGGGATTGCTCTCGTGGCAGTAGACGGCGAGGGGGCGGCGGCCGGCGACGTGGCGGGCGGCGTCGAAGGTGTGGATCGCCATGTCCAGCAGCAGCACGTGCCGCATCTCCTCCCGGAAGCCGCCGAAATGCGGCGCCAGGAAGAAGTCGCAATGCACCCCGGTCAGCTCGCCGATCAGGCCGCTCTCGACCGCGCGGCGCAGACGCCTTATGCCGGGGATGTAGCGCCGGTTCTGCACCACCGCATGCAGCCGGCCGGCGGCCCTGGCGGCCATCACCAGCTCCCGCGCCGCGTCGAGGCTGTCGGCCATCGGCTTCTCGCTCAGCACGTGGCAGCCGCGCTTGAGGCCGGCCAGTACCACCTCGCGGCGGGCGGCGGGCACGACCACGTCGAACAGGATGTCGGGGCGCAGCCGGTCCAGCAGGGCCGGCAGGTCGGTGCCGATCTCGGCGTCCGGCAGCTCGAACTCGGCGGCGCGACCCCGCGCCCGCTCCGGGTCCAGGTCGACCAGGCCGACGACCTCCAGCCCCTGGATCTGGCGGGCGGCGTCGAGCCAGGCCCGGCTCATGGCGCCGCATCCGGCAAGCACGGCTCGCACTTCGTTCCCTCCTCGATCGGCGGCAAATTGTTCGATCATGTCGCCGTAAACGTTTACGATATATTGATGTCGGACGTATCCGGCTGTCAATCGGCTTCTGGCGCGGCCGGTGGGTTTCGCTGCACTCTGTCGTCGCCAAAGGGAGAGGACGCTTGGGAATCCGCGAGCTCGCGAAGCATCTGAACATCTCGATCGGGACGGTCTCCCGCGCCCTCAACGGCCGCGGCGACGTCAACCCCGAGACCCGACGGCGCGTGCTGGAGGCGGCGGCGGCGCTCGGCTATTCGCCGAACCAGTCCGGCCGCAGCCTGCGCAAGGGGTCGACCAACGCCGTCGCCTTCATGCTGCAGGCCTATAGCGGGCCGGAGCCCTATGGCGAGCCGTTCTTCATCGGCCTGTTCGACGGGGTGCAGGAGGTGCTGGCCCGGCACGGTCTCGACCTGGTCGTGCTGCTGAACACGCCGGACGGCGACCACGAGGCGCAGCTGCGCCGGGTGGTGGAGCGGCGCCTGGCCGACGGCATCCTGCTGCCCTGGACCCGGCGGATCGACCCGCGGCTCGACTATCTGGCCCAGCGCCGCTTCCCTTTCGCGGCGCTGGGCCGCAGCCGGTCGGGCGGTGACCACCCCTGGCTCGACCTCGACTTCCACCAGGCGGCGGAGACCGGGATCGACCGGCTGGTCGGCTTCGGCCATCGCCGCATCGCCCTCGGCAATGCCGGGCATGACCTGATGCAGGGCCATATCCTCCTGGACGGCTATCGCAAGGCTTTGGCGAAGCACGGCATCGGCTTCGACGAGGCGCTGGTGCAGCCGGAGGAGATGACCGAGGCCGGCGGCTACCGCATGGCCGACGCGCTGCTGCGCCGCGGTCCGCCGCCGACCGCGCTGTTCGTGGTCAACGAGCGGATGGTGGTTGGCGCCTATCGCCGGCTGAACGAGGCCGGCCTCAGGCCCGGGCGGGAGATCGCGGTGATCGGCGGCATGATCGACAGCCCGTTCAGCCGCTTCCTGTCGCCGGCGCTGACCTGCTTCCGCCTGTCGCTGCACGATCTCGGCGTCAAGCTGGCCGAGGCGCTGCTGGCGGCCATGCCGGATCATGCCGAGGAGTACGGCGACGGCCCGGTCCAGGCCCTCTGGCCGCTCGAGCTGGTGCCGCGCGAGAGCGACCGGGTCATGCTGGGCGGATAGTCCGCCGCGGAGACGGTTCCGGTTGACGAGATGGGAATTCCATCCGTAGCCTCCCTGTCACGGAATTGTCATGAATCAATCACGGCCCGGGGGGCGGTCATGAGCCTGAGCTTCAGGGGTGTCCTTTCCGAAGTCGGACAGAATCGCAGCGCGGCCGGCACCAGGCGGTCTCCGAACGCCGCGGACCAGTTCACCTTGTCCGTCCAGCGCGCCAAGGACGAGAAGCCGGCCGAACCGCCGGCGCAGCCGGAGGCGCCGCCCACCTATCGCTGGAACGAGGGGCCGCGCGGGATCTCCGAGCACAAGGTGGAACCCGGGATGTGGCCGTTCCGGATCTACGCGAAGGCCGGCGTCGACCCGAACGACAACAAGGCCCTGCACGCCCAGCTGGCGGCCACGCCCCAGCTCGACCCGAAGGCCTTCGGCAACCGGCCGGGCGCGCCGGCCGACATCGACCAGCAGCTGGAATCCTGCGACAAGGTCTACGTCCTCGATTCGGGCCGGCTCGGCCTCCTGGAGAATCAGCGCCAGGCCCTCGCGACCGCCGGCGATCCGAAGAAGAGCGAGGCGGACCGGGACAAGGCGAAGGACGACCTCGTCGTCGCCATCGCGCAGGAGGTCGACCACGCCTCGCAGGGCCAGGGCGTGCCCAGCTTCGGCCGCGACGCCAACGGCAACGGCAAGCTCGACCGCGGCGAGTTCAGCGACCTGGTCGCGCCGATCGCCGAGCGCGCGCCCGATGATCCGGTCTTCCTCGACGCGCTCAATCAGGTCCGCGAGATGAAGGAGCAGGCGTGGAAGGCCGACGGGCGGACCACCGACCAGCTGGGCCAGATCGCGGCCGCGGGCGACCGCGGCGACTATGCCCAGGTCACGGCCGACACCAAGCGGCAGCTCCTCGCCCTTGCCGATGCCACGGAAGGGCCGGAGGCGGCGAAGATCACCGCCCTCACCAAGCGGGCCGGCGTCTATCAGAGCTATGTCGGCGGCGACGAGAAGCAGTATCTCGCCGCCGTCCAGGAAGGGGTGAAGCAGGCGGTCCAGGAGCTCCGGGTCGAGCGCCCGGTCCGGGAGCTCGAAGCCGCCTGGGGCAAGGGCGGCACGGACGGGGCCAAGGCCTTCCTGGCCAAGCTGCGCGAGACGACGGACACGAAGGACAGCCTGCCGGGCAGCGGCTCGCTGCTGGCCTCCGATCCGCGCGTCCAGAAGATGGTCGACCAGTCGATCGACGCGATCGCCGGCTCGCGATCCAGCGGCGACGACCGGAAGGGCCAGATCCAGGCCCTGCTCGACCTCGGCGCGGCCTGCCAGACCATCCTCTACAACGACGGGGCCAAGGCGGGCGCCGGCAAGGCCTTCGTCGACCACGTGGCGTCGCGGATCGTCGACAAGATGAACAGCGACCTGCCCGGGGACCACATCAACCTGCTGCACGAGCAGCAGTTCTTCAGCATCATGAGCCGCGAGGACGCGGAGGGGGCGGGCACGTCGCTGCTGACCGCCATCGCCGCCCGCACCGCGACGCTCGGCGCCGACAAGAAGGCGGAGCTGGAGAAGAAGGGCGAGCTCGGCTTCAACGACTATCTGTCGCAGAACTCGAACGCCCAGTGGGCGGTGCGGCGCAGCATCGAGAATTTCGACGCCGCCGCGACCGCGCAGGACGACAAGATCAACCAGCTCTACAACGATCTCTATCACGGCCTCAGCGGCTGGGGCGGGGTGAAGTCGGACGACCCGATCTCCGCGGCGGACCAGCTCGCGCGGGACATGGAGGCGATCGACAACCTGCCTGGGAATAAGGAGAAGGCGCAGGAGCTGACCCGCGAGGGCGAGAAGAAGCTGCCGCAATGGGAGCGGCAGGAAAGCATCCAGCTCGCGCTCGACCTCTACGAGACCGACCTGAAGAAGGTCGACGGCTTCGACAACGACGCGCCGATCCCGCAGCTCTTCGGCACCGGGATCATGATGACCAAGTCGAAGTCGATCCAGGAGGCGATGGACGGCCTGCCGGAGCTGCCCGAGACCAAGACCGATCCCTACGCCAACGCTGAGACGACCGAACCACAGACGCCCGGCACGATCTGGGTCCAGCGCTCGACCCGTGCCCTCGCCACCTTCGCCGTGGTCGAGACGCTGAAGGGCGGCGTCAAGAACATCAACCAGGCCATGGCGGAGAATCGCTACCAAGCGATTCTCCGTGGCGACGCCACGGCCAGTCGGGCCGAGATCGACGCCCTGCAGAAGTACGTCAACGGCACGAGGCCGAACCCCAATAAGGACTTTGCCAAGTTCCTCGACGGGCTGAAGGCAAGCATGGGGCAGGGAAGGCTGGAGGACATCATCGCCGGGCGGGCGCAGCCGACCGAGACCGAGCGGCGGCAGATGGCGAGCGCCGAGCGGCTGAACGTCGGCACCAACGCGATCACGCGCATCTCCGGCGGCGGCAGCGCCATCCTGTTCGGCCGCAACCTCGATGCGCTCGATACTTCGCCGGCCGATCTCGTCTACTACGTGCCGCACACGATGATGATGCTCAACGCGGCCCAGACGGCAGTGCTGCCGAATGCCCGGGAGATCCTGACCGGAAAGGATCCAGGCGCGCCGACCAGCCTGGAGACCCGGATCAACAATGCGCAGACGCGGGTCGCCAACAGCAATCTCAGCCCGACGCAGAAAGCTGTCTGGGGCAAGACCCTGAGCGGGCTGGAGAAGCTGCGGGGCGGAGGGGTCGACGTGCTCTACGTCGGCGCCGACCTGACCAACGCCGTCATGAACGGCTTCGGTGTGGCCGGGACGAAGCAGGATTTCGTGAAGTCCGCGGGCTACGCCACCGCCACGGTCAGCGACGCCATCTTCGCCGCCTCGGCCACCGCGACGCTGTCCGACGGGACGATCGCCGAAACGGCCCTGGGCCGGCTGATCACACGCCTGGGCCCGCTGAAGGTCAGCGGGGTCGCGGCGGTGCTGCAGGTGGCCGGCGCCGGCATCGTCCAGGGCAAGGGCGCCTACGACGCGGCCCACAAATATGACAAGGCCGATGCCGACGCCATCCAGGTGCTCTACGGCGTCAAGGACCGGAAGGTCGCGGAGGTGCTGGCCGAGCACAACGACTTCCTGGACGAAGGCCTGCTCGGCGTTCTCCAGACGGTCTTCCCCGGCGACGAGCATCTGATGGGCGGCGACGAGCTGACCCGCAGCGCGGGCAACGTCCTGACCGGCGCCTACAGCGATCTCGACTACACCCGGGCGCGCCTCGGCCGCATCTTCAACAGCTGGACGCCGGAGCAGGCGGAGGAGGTGGCCGAGACGGTCAGGGCCATGACCGCCAAGGACGGCAAGCTGCCCGAGACGCAGGACGATCTGAAGTATCTCCAGCTGCCCCCGGACCCGACCAAGGCCGATCTCTCGCAGTATCCGGGCGTCCGCTACAACGGCGAGACCAAGCGCTACGAGGATTCGGCCAGCAACATGTACTGGCAGGGCGACCGGTGGTGGGCGCCGCAGAAGAAGAGCGACGCCCCGGTCGGCCTCGGCTCGGTGCCGAGCCAGGATCCGCTCTGGTACGATCCCGAGCAGCGGACGCTCATGCACGCGAACGGCTTCGCCAAGGAGGTGAAGCCGGACAGCCAGGAGGGGCTCAAGGCCTGGCTCAAGGGCAAGGGCTATCTCGACTGAGGGTCAGGCACGGCCGGGGAGGACCCGGCCGTGCCGCCGTCGGCTCAGACGATCTGCGTCCGGACGTCGACGTTGTTGCGGGTGGCGTTGGAATAGGGGCACACCTTGTGCGCCTTCTCCACCAGCTCGGCGGCCTGCGCCCGGTCGATCCCGGGCAGCGAGACGCGCAGGTCGATGTCGAGGCCGAAGCCGCCCGGGATCTCGCCGATGCCGACCTCGGCGGTCACCGCGGCCTCGGCCGGAACCTGCACCTTCTCCTTGCCGGCGACGAATTTCAGCGCGCCGAGGAAGCAGGCGGAATAGCCCGCGGCGAAGAGCTGCTCGGGGTTGGTGGCGCTGCCCTGGCCGCCCATCTCCTTCGGTCGGGCGAGGTCGAAGTCCAGCCGGCCGTCGGAGGATCGGGTGTGCCCGTCGCGCCCGCCGGTCGAGGTGGCGGAGGCCTTGTACAGGACGTTCATCGCGTTCTCCTTGTCTGGGCCGCACCGGCCATGCGGCCATGGGGATGGAACGACACCACAAAGATGGGACGGCGGCCGGAGGCTGCCACCCGGCCCCGATACTACCGGTCGAAGCGCCGGGGATCGACCGCGGCGAAGCTCTCGCCCCGGGTGAAGTTGTCGAGGCGGACCACCAGCGGCGTTTCCGCCGGGTCGCGATAGGGCCCGAACTTGAAATACTGGTCGCCGCCGTCCGGGGAGCCGATCGGGCCGCGGATGGTGACGACCGGCTCGCCGTCGGCCCAGACCTCGACCAGGTCGTCCGGGCTTCCGGCGACGCGCAGATGCACCACCATGTCGACCCAGGCGACGAAGGGCGAGGGCAGCGGCGCCCGGCGGTCGATGGCGAGGCCGCGGCTGCAATCGGCGCTGCGGTCGGTCGGCAGCTCGGCGCCCAGCTCGTCGGCGCCGCCGTGCAGGAAGCTGCGGCGGCCCGGGAAGTCCGAGAAGTCATAGCCGTCCTGCCAGGCCACCAGCACCCGGCACTGCTGGCCCGGCAATGGCCCCGCCTGCTCCACGGTCAGGTGGAAGGTGCCGTTCTTGAAGCGCTGGGCCAGGAACGGGCTGCGGCTGCCGTTCTGCTTCCATTGGCCGATCACCAGCCGGTTGCCGTCGGCCGTGGCGGCCGGGCCGTCGATGCGGAAGCTGAAGCCGAACCAGCGGTCGGCGCCTGCCGGCTCGGTCGATTGCAGCCACAGCTCGGCGCGCTGGTCGTCCTCCGGGTTGAACACGGCGCCGGGCATGGTGTCGCGGCAGCCGCTGCGCCGGCGCTGCACTTCGATGGAGGGCATGGCGGGCGGCACGCTGCCGTCCGGCAGCAGGGCCATGCCGGCGGCGTAGCGGCCGGATCGCACCACCGTCTCCTCGATGAAGAAGCGGTTCTCGGCGCGCGGGCAGGGCGCCCAGATCTGCGGGTCGATGCGTCCCGATTCGAAGCCGTCGGTGATGTCGGCGGCGGCGGCCGGTGCCGTGGCGAGGATCAGGACGGCCGGCAGCAGAAGCTGCCGCGACAGGGCTGCGAGCATGATCGCCCCGGGGCTCTCGGATCGCGGCAGGATAGGCGGCCGGCCGGGCGCAGCCAAGCGGCCGCGCTCACGTTGGCTTCATACCAGCGAGTCGATGAATTCATCATCATCGCGTTATTTGCCTCTCCCGCGTGGCGGGAGAGGCAAATTGGACGACACCTATGATGGCGAAAGAGTCCGGCAACAGGCTCGGCGGTATCACCGGTCGAAGCGCCGCGGATCCACGTCCTCGAAGCTGTGGCCCAGGCCGAAATTGTCGAGATACGCCACGACCGGGCTGTCGGCGGGGTCGCGATACGGGCCGATCTTGAAGTACTGCCGGCCGCTGTCGCGGTAGCCCAGCCGGCCGCGGACGGTGACGATCTGCTGGCCGTTGGCCCAGACCTCGATCAGGTCGTCCGGCTGCGCATCGACCTTGATGTGGACCACCATGTCGACCCAGGCGCCGTAGGGTGAGGGCAGCGACGCCTTGCGGTCGATGCTGAGATCGCTGCCGCAGTTCGCGGTGTAGTCGGGCGGCAGCCTGGCGCCGGTCTCGTCGAAGCCGTCATGCAGGAAGCTGTGATGCGGCGGGAAGTCGGAGAAGTCGTAGCCGTCCTCCCAGGCCACCAGCACCCGGCACTGCTGGTACTTGGCCGGCCCGTCCTGCTCCACGGTCAGGTAGAACTTCCGGTTGCGGAAGCGCTGGCCCAGGAAGGGGCTGTACTGGCCGGCCTGCTTCCACTGGCCGACCAGGAAGCGCCCCGCATCGGCCTCGGGCGCCGGCGGCGCGTCGATGCGGAAGCTGAAGCCGTACCACAGGTCGGTGCCCTTCGGCGGCATGTCCCGCAGCCACAGCTCGGCCCGCTGGTCGCTGCCCGGCATGAACTCCATGTCCCGGTCGGAATCGATGCAGCCGCTGCGCCGGTGCCCGTTGCTGGCCACCTCGACCGACGGCGGCAGGTCCGGCGTCGGCAGCAGGGCCATGCCGGCGGCGTAGCGGCCGGAGCGCACCACCGTCTCCTCGATGAAGAAGCGCCCCTCCGGCCGCAGGCAGGGCGACCAGACCTGCGAGGGGATGCGCCCGCCCTCGAACCCGTCGCTGAGCGGGTCGGCGAGGGCCGGGGCGGCGGCCAGCAGGAGGACGGTCGGCAGCAGGCACCGCCGCAGGGAAACTGGAAGCATGGACGGGCCCGGCTGCCGAATCAGGACGAAAGTCGCATTATCCCTCAGCGCGGCGGACGGGTGGCCCCGAGCAGCCGCGGCAGGTCGCCGCGCCAGGCGACCAGCGAGAACACCAGCGCCGCCACCGCCACGAACAGCACCGTCACCGCCGCCATCACCGGGGTGTAGCCGTAGCGCAGGGCGTTGAAGATCTTGATCGGCAGCGTCACCACGGTCGATCCCGCCACCATATAGGCGACGATGTACTCGTTCAGGCTCAGCACGAAGGCGAAGGCGTAGCCGGAGATGATGTAGGGCCGGATCGAGGGCAGCACGATGGTGCGGAAGACCGTGCGCTCGTCGGCGCCGAGGGTGCGCGCCGCCTCCACCGCCGCGCGGTCGATCGAGGCCAGGCCGAGCGCGATGTTCACCAGCGGCAGGGTGACGAAGAAGATGCCGTGCGAGACGATGGTGGCGGCGATGTGCCCGTACAGGCCGACGATCTGCCAGAAGATCAGGAAGCCCAGGGCCGAGACCACCGGCGGCAGGATGAAGGGGGCGATGCCGAGGGTGTAGAGGGCGCGGCCCCAGCGCGGGTTCCAGCGCCACAGATACCAGGCCATCGGCAGCGCGATCGCCACCGACAGGGCGGCGGCCAGTACGGCGATGGTCACGCTGTTGCTCAGCGCCCCGACCCATTCGGGATCCTGCAGCATCTCGCCGAACCAGGCGAAGGACAGGCCCTGCGGCGGGAACAGCAGGCGCTTCTTCTCGTTCAGCGACACGCCGATGATGACGACGATCGGCGCCAGCAGGACGGCCCCGATCAGGCCCATATAGAGGCGGGAGAGCATGCGGCCCATGGTCAGCGCCCCCCTTTCGATCTGCGGCCCTGGCCCAGCAGCAGCGTCAGCCCGATCAGGGCCAGGCTGACCAGCACCAGGAACACCGCCAGCGCCGCGGCGAAGGGGATGTTCGACTGGTAGATCGCCTGGTCGGTGATCAGCACCGACAGCGTCCAGTGCTCCGGCTTGCCCAGCACCTGCGGCAGGACATAGCAGCCGAGGGTGAAGACGAAGACCAGGATCGCGGTCGCCAGGATCGCCTGGCGCAGCGACGGGATCACCACGGTGAAGAAGGCGCGCGACGGCGAGGCGCCGAGGGTGCGCGCGGCCTCGGTGATCTCCGGGTCCAGGCGGTTCACCGCCGGGTACAGCATCAGCACCGAATAGGGGAAGCCGATGAAGCACAGGCCCATCAGCAGGGCGCCGAAGCTCGGCGTCCAGGCGTCGGGTGCGGACAGGATGCCGAGCGTGACCAGGAGGTTGGAGACACCGGCCGAGCGCGACAGCAGGATCGACCAGGCGAAGCCCATGATCACTTCGGACAGCGACAGGATCGACAGGATGCCGACCAGCCAGGCCACCTGCGCCCGCCGCCGGGTGCGGCTGAGGAACCAGGTGAAGGGGACCGAGGCGGTGACGCAGATCACGGCGGCGAGGCCGCAGATCATCAGCGAGAAGCCCAGCACCCGGGTGAACAGCGGAGTCCAGAACCGGGCGTAGTTCTCCAGCTCGAAGGCCGGCTGGTACAGCCCGCCCTCGACCCGGTGATAGAAGCTGAACGCCACCATGATCACGAAGGGGATCAGGAAGAACACGCCCAGCATCGCCGCCGGCCACAGCGCCGGTAGCCGGGCGACGAGCCCGCGGGGGGCTGCAGGGGCGGCCGGCGGGGCCGATGCGGCCGCGATCGCGGCGGGCGCGGTCATGCGGTCCTCCCGAGAGAATCGCCGGGATAAGCCTTGGACGCGAGAACAGATTGCCTCTCCCGCTTACGGGAGAGGTCGGGCTCGCGCAGCGAGACCGGGTGAGGGCGGCCCGGCCGCGACACCAGGGCCAGCGTTTCAGGACAAGGGCGGATCATGCGCTCACTCGCCGCGAAGCTGTGCTTCCGGCAAGGCCGCGGTCCCCTCACCCGGACATCCTTCGGATGTCCGACCTCTCCCGCAAGCGGGAGAGGCAATCTGTTCATATGCCAGCCATCGGTGTCGCCGATCGATGTGTGAATCCGGTAGCCCGCAAGGGGAGGGGGAGAGTGGGAAGGCATCGGCGCGGGGTGGGTGGGCGCGGTCATGCCGCCAGCACCACGCAGGATTCGGGCGGCAGCTCGACCGTCACGGTCTGGCCGGCCGCGATCGGCGGCAGGTCCTTGCGCGCGGCGGCGGCGACGAGACGGGTGCCGGCGCAGTCGACAGTGACCTCGACCGCATTGCCGAGGTCGCGCACGAAATCGACCGTGCCCGCCACCCGGTTCGGACCGGCCTCGCCGGCCGGGCGCAGCTGCACCTCCTCCGGCCGCACCAGCAGGGTGGCGCCGGCGCCGGGCGTGAGGCCGTCCAGCCCTTCGCTCGCGGTCAGCACCGCGTCGCCGAGGCGCAGGCCCGCGCCGTCGACCCGGACCGGCAGCAGGTTGCCGGTGCCGATGAAGTCGGCGACGAAGGCGTTGGCCGGGCGGCGGTAGATCTCCAGCGGCGCGCCGGCCTGCTGGATCCGCCCGTTGCCCATGACCACGATCAGGTCGGCCATGGTCATGGCCTCGCGCTGGTCGTGGGTGACCAGGATGGTGGTGACGCCCAGCCGCTGCTGCAGCTGCCGCAGCTCGATCTGCATCGCCTCGCGCAGCTTGGCGTCGAGCGCGGACAGCGGCTCGTCCAGCAGGAACAGGCTGGGGTCGATCGCCAGGGCCCGGGCGATGGCGACGCGCTGGCGCTGGCCGCCGGACAGCTGCGAGACGTGCCGGTCGGCCACGCCCGGCAGCTGCACCAGGGCCAGCAGCTCCTCTGCCCGCTTGCGCTGCGCCGCCTTGTCGGCGCCGCGGATGCGCAGGGCGTAGGCGATGTTCTCGCCGACCGTCAGATGGTCGAACAGCGCCAGGGACTGGAACACCATGCCGAAGCCGCGCTGATGCGTCGGCACCGGGGTGATGTCGCGGCCATCAAGCAGCAGCTGACCTTTGGTCGGGGCTTCGAGGCCGGCGATGATGCGCAGCAGCGTGGTCTTGCCGCAGCCCGACGGGCCGAGGAAGCAGACCAGCTGGCCGGCCGGGACGGCGAGGTCGACATCGGTGACGGCGGTGACCCGGCCGTAATCCTTGGCGATGCCCTGGAGGCGGAGCTCGTGCATGCGGTTCTGTCTCGCGAAAGCCCGGCCGCCCCTCGCACAATGGGAGGCGGCCGGGGCGCGCTCTCTATCAGCCGGTGATCATCGCCGTCCACTTCTCCGCGACCCAGTCGCCGCGTTCGGTGTACAGCTTGTAGTCCGGGATGATCGGCTTGATGTCGCTGGAGACGGCGGCGAACTCCTCGGGCGACAGGGTCAGCATCTCGCGCGGCACGATCGGCGCGGTGCCGACCTTGCGCGACAGCAGCTCCTGCTGCGCCGGCTGGCACATGAAGTCGATGAAGACCTGCGCCTCCTCCAGCTTCTTCGACGCCTTGCTGACGGCCCAGGAGCCGCGGTCGGACACGCCGCCCTCCTTCGGGAAGGTCGAGCGCACCGGGAAGCCGTCCTTGATCGCGAGGCCGGTGACGTCGTGATAGTACTCGCCCATCGGGATCTCGCCCGACTGCAGGGCGTTCTGGAACTGGCCCTCATCGCGGTACCACAGCGACACGTTCGGCTTCAGCTCGGCCAGCTTGGCCAGCACCTTCTCGACGCCCTCATTGGTCGACAGGATATCGGTGTTGCCGCCGAAATGGGTGTGGGCGGTGATCTCCAGCAGGAAGGAGTTGCTGGCCAGCGCCATCAGGCCGATCTTGCCCTCATTCGCCTTGTCCCACAGCGCCGCCCAGCTGGTCGGGGCCTCGGGATAGGTCTCGGTGTTCGTGACCAGGGTGATGAACCAGGCCACGGCCGCGACGCCGGCGATGCGGCCGTCGTCGTATTTGTTGATGAACTCCGGGAACACCTTCTCGGCATTCGGCATCTTCGCCGGGTCCAGCGCCTGCCACAGGCCGGACTTGATGCCGCGCAGCATGGCCACCTGGGCCATCATCGACACGTCCGCCGGGGCTTCGCCGGCATTGGCCGCGGTCTGCAGCTGCACCAGCCAGGCCTCGCCGGTCGGCTCGCCGACGCCCTCGACCTTGATGCCGGTCGCCTTGGTGAACTCCGGGAAGACGTGCTTGCCGAAGCTCTCCTCGAAATAGCCGCCATAGGTGCCGATCTTGATGCTGCGCTCCTGCGCATGCACGAAGGGCGCCCGGCCGATCGTGGCCAGGGCGGCGCCGGCGGCGGACAGCTTCAGCAGCGTCCGCCGGCTCGGGGAGTAGCGATAGATCTCGCGGGTCATGAAACCTCCTCGTGTTTTCTTATGCGGCGTCGCGCGACGACATGTCTTTAGGCGGCGTCGCGGGGCGACGCCAGGGCCGCCGCCAGCCGGTCGGCGACGATGGGGGCCACGTCGCTGCCGACATTGGCGAAGGCGACGCGCAGGAAGCGGTCCTGCCCCGGCCCGAACATGCTGCCCGGCAGGGTCAAGAGATTGTGCTCCAGCGCCAGCCCGCGGGCCACCGCGACGGCGTCGCGCCCGGGAAAGGGATGCTCGAGATAGGCGAAGAAGGCGCCCAGGCTGACCAGGCGCCAGCCCTCCAACTGCGACAGGGCGGCACGGAAGACGGTCGCCCGCTCGCGCATCGAGGCGGTGTTGGCCCGGACCCAGCCGCCGATCTGCTCGAGGCCGAACAGCGCCGCCTCCTGCCCGATCCGCGGGGCGCAGATGGCGACGCAGTCCATCGCCTTCTCGACCTGGGCCATCAGCGCCGGCCCGGCGGTCAGCGCGCCGACGCGATGGCCGGTGATCGCGAAGACCTTGGAGAAGCTGTAGAGATGCACCACGGTCGAGCCCCAGTCCGGGTCCTCGAACAGGTCGTGCGGCCGGTCGTCGGTCGGCAGGAAGTCGATATAGGTCTCGTCCAGCACCAGGGCGATGCCGCGGCGCCTGGCGAGATCGTAGAAGGCGCGCAGCGTCTCGGCCGGGGTGATCGCGCCGGTCGGGTTGTTCGGCGTCACCAGCACGATGGCGCGGGTGCGGTCGGTGATCAGCCGCGCGACCTCCTCCACGTCCGGCACGCCGCCGGCGTCGGGCCGGAAGGCCGGGTGCAGCGCCTCGATGCCTGTCGCGTCCAGCCACATCCGGTGGTTGAAGTAGTAGGGCAGCGGCAGCACCACCTGGTCGCCGGGCCTGGCCAGCGCCGCCATCGCCAGGCAGAAGGCCTGGTTGCAGCCGGCGGTGATCGCCACGTTCGCTGGGCCGATGGCGCCGCCATAGTAGCGGGCGAAGCGCGCCGCCAGCGCCGCGCGCAGGGCCGGCAGGCCGAGGATCGCGGTGTAGCGGTGCACGGCGGGGTCGCGCAGCCGCTCCGCCAGATGCGCCGTCAGCGCTTCCGGCGGGGCGTAGCCCGGCACGGCCTGGGCCAGGTCGATCAGCGGCCGGTCGGCCGGGAAGCTGCGGCCCTCGACCCAGCGCTGGGCCTCGGCGATCGGCGGCGCCGCGACGGCGGCGAGGAGGGGGTTGAGCGTGACCATGGCCCCTGATTACACCGGATCGCGCTTCAGCGGCATGGTCATGCAGTGGATGCTGCCGCCGCCGGCGGCCAGCAGGTCCAGCTCCGGCTCCAGCACGGTCAGTCCTTCGGCCCGCAGAGCGGCGTTCACCCGGGCGCTGTGCTGCGGCGACAGCACCCGGTCGCGGCCCAGCGCCAGCAGGTTGCAGCCCATCCGCATCACCTCCTTGTAGGTGACGTCGATCAGCTTGATGCGGTGCGCCTTGAGCCAGTCCAGCAGGCCGTCGTCCAGCACCTCGGTGCAGGCCACGGCCAGCCCGTCCGCGGCCATGCAGAAGATCACGTCGAGATGCAGGAAATGCTCGGGGAAGGGCTCGATCCGCACCTCCCAGCCTTCGGCCTCGAACCAGCGCGCGAACTGGCGGGCGCCGGCCTCGTTGGTGCGCTCGCCGGAGCTGCCGATCAGCAGCAGGCCGGGGCGGATGATGTGGATGTCGCCGCCCTCCAGCGTGCCGTCGGTGGAATAGCGCCAGACGCCGCCGTGCCGCTGGTAGAACTCGATCACCGAGGCGTATTCGCCGCGGCGCTGCGGCCGGAACAGCTGGGTCACCACCGGGCCCCAGGGCGTCACCTGGCTCGAATCCCGGGTGTAGACCTGGTAGGGCAGATGCGGCTCGGTCTTCAGGTAGTGGCAGGTGACGCCGGCGCCTTCGAGGGCGTCGACCATCTGCCGGTACTGGCCCTGGACGCGCTGATGGTCATAGGCCGACCCGGCCTCCAGCGTCGCCCGGGCGATGCTGTTGGTCGCCTGCCAGGAATAGTGCTCGGGCGTCGCCAGCAGCACGTCGCGCAGCACGCCGGTCTCGGAATCCAGGGTCCAGGTCACGCAAAGCCTCGATGTTCGAACGTTGGAACAGCACCGTTTCGTTGCCGGAAGGATGGCAGAGGCCGCGCCGCCGAAAAATAGCGGCGGCGCGACGTTCACTTCGCAGATTCTCGATGTAATCTCGTCGGCATGAAGAACGTGACCGATGTGGAGCTGCGGCTGCTGCGGATCTTCGTCACCGTGGTCGATGCCGGCGGCTTCGCGGCGGCGCAGGCGGCGCTCAACCTCGGCGCCTCCACCGTCTCGACGCAGATGGCGCAGCTGGAGCGGCGGCTCGGCGCCCGGCTGTGCGAGCGCGGCCGTGCCGGCTTCCGGCTGACCGAGAAGGGGCGGGCGGTCTATGACGCGGCGCGCCGCCTGCTGGACGCGGTCGAGGCGTTCCGCGGCGAGGCCTCGAACCTGGACGCCCGCTTGGCGGGCGACCTGCGGGTCGGGCTGCTCGACGCCACCGCCGGCGATCCGGGGTCGCCGGTGATCCCGGCGCTGCGCCGCTTCGGCGATCGCGACCACCGGGTGCATCTGCATCTGACCATCGACACGCCGCCGATGCTGGAGAAACTGCTGCTCGACGGCCGGCTGGATCTCGCGGTCGGCAGCTTCCCGCGCCGCGTCCCGGGCTTGGCCTATACGCCGCTCTATCCGGAACGGCACCGCTTCTACTGCGGCGCCGGGCACCGGCTGTTCGACGCGCCGGATACGCCCGAGCTTTTGAGCGCGATCCCGCGCGAGCGGCTGATCACCCGCGGCTACTGGAACCTCAGCGACCTGACCCGGCTCGGCCTCTCCGAGGCCTCGGCCGCGGCCACGGTCGACGCCATGGAGGCGCAGGCGATCCTGATCCTGTCCGGCGGCTATCTCGGCTTCCTGCCGGTGCACTACGCCACGCCCTGGGTGGCGGAGGGCCGGCTGCGGGCGCTGCTGCCCGAGATCCTGCAATACGACGCGCCCTTCGAGATCGTCACCCGGAAGGGCGCCACCGCCTCCCGCGCCGCACAGCTGCTGATCCAGGATCTGCAGGCGGCGCGGCTACATTCGTAGAGGCCGGGCCTGCCGCCCTCCGACGGCAGGCCGGACGGCGCCGTTAAACAGCCTGCCAGAGCGTCGGGCTGGTCGCCGGGGTCCAGCCGGCGCCGACCCAGGCGGTGTGCGCCTGCAGGCAGCGGTAGCTGCGGCCCTGATAGGACACGACCTGGCCGACCGTGTAGCTCGCGCCCTCGACCCAGGTGGTCGTGCCGCCGCCGCCGGACGGCGCCTGCTTGTCGATCTCGTAGGAGTAGCCGGCGTAGGACTTGCTCAGATGGACGCGATTGGCGGTCGCGGACTGGGCCGGCACGATGCTCGCCGTGCCGCTGCCCGACTGCAGCACGCCGATCCTGAAGATCTGCGATTCCGCATTGACCTTCTGCGCCAGGGTGTAGGGCCACATCGCCGCCTTGCCGGTCGCGGCGGTCAGGGTCACCGAATGCTTGGCCGCATCGCGCCCGGACGGGTCGAAGACGCGCAGCGTCACCGTGCTGCCGGCGGCCAGGTCGCTGTTGGCGATCAGCGGGCCCTGATCCTCCCAGCCGGTGGTCGGCACCGGCGTGCCGTCGCCCGGGAACTTGACGTCGGAGCAGGCGTAGAACGCCTCCCGGCTGTCGGCGCGCTGCCAGATGCCGTAGATGACGTGGTCGCCCTTCCGGCCCTGGGGCAGCTTCACCGTCATCCGGTACTGATCGCCGACCTTCTGCGCGGCCGAGCCGGAGACAGTGGCGAAGGCCTCCAGGTCGCTCCACTTCAGCGGCGCGTTCGGGCTCCAGCCGTTCTTGGTGATGTAGTACTGGAAATAGCTGGTCGCGTGCGGCGCCGTCGCCTTCCAGACGAAGGTGTAGTCGCCGGCCGCGGTCGGGGCGATCGACGACTTGGTCCAGTCGGGGCGGGCCAGGTCGAGGCCGCGGAACTCCGCCCCGCCGCCGGAGCAGAGCTGGCCGTCCGGCACCACCGCCTGGTGGTTGCCGCCGGCATCGCCCTGGCGCACGCCGTTCCAGTCGTAGAAGGCCTGCGCGCCGCCGACGGCCTTCGCTGCCTTGCACGCCTCGGATTTCGGAGTCTCCGGGCCTTCCTGGTAGCAGGCATAGACCCGGCTGATCGGCATCTCCAGCGTGCCGTGGCCCCAGGCCGCCGGCGCGGCCGCGATGCCGGACGCGGCGAGCGCCGCGATGGACAGAAGTCTCACTCGAACATCTCCCCCATAGGACAATGCAAGGCGAGGGCCCAAAACGCCGTGGGAACGGGATCCGCAGCCCCGCCGCGCCGGAAATGCGTGCCGGAGGAACCGGTTCCAAATTGTTTTTTCGGAGTACGAAAATTTTTCTGGGAATAAAATGCTCGCTCCTCACGAACCGGGGATGAAGGCGGTCAGGGGCGCGCATTTGTTCTCCCGGCCGAACACTTGTCAATTTGTCTGATCAATCTCATAGTGCCGCCGCCGGAGGTGAGTCCGGACAGAAAATTTCGGGAGGATCTGGTCCATGGGTGGTGTGAGAGGCTGGGCTCTGGCGGCCCTCCTGTGCGGCGTCGCCGCGGTGCCGGCCCAGGCGGCGGAGGGGGTCGCCACCGGCGACACCTCGGGCAAGACGATCGCGCTCAGCAACAACTACGCCGGCAATTCCTGGCGCCAGGCGATGCTGAAGAGCTGGGACGAGGTCGCCAAGACGGCGGTCGAGAAGAAGCTGGTGGCCGAGGCGCCGGCCTTCACCACCGCCGACAACTCGCCGACCGACCAGGCGGCGCAGATCCAGAACATGATCCTGCAGGGCTACGACGCGATCGTGATCAACGCGGCGTCGCCGACCGCGGTCAACGGCGCGGTCAAGGAGGCCTGCGACGCCGGCATCGTCGTCGTCTCCTTCGACGGCATCGTCACCGAACCCTGCGCCTGGCGCATCGCCATCGATTTCGAGGGCATGGGCCGCGCCCAGATGGACTACGTCGCCGGCCGGATGAAGGGCGGCAAGCTGCTGGAGATCCGCGGCCTCGCCGGCGTCTTCGTCGACGACGAGATCCACAAGGGCATCGAGGCGGGGGTGAAGGCCCATCCCGGCTTCTCCATCGCCGGCTCGGTGCACGGCGACTGGACCCAGACCGTGGCGCAGCGCGAGGTCGCCGGCATCCTGCCGACCCTGCCGGAGATCGACGCGGTGGTGACCCAGGGCGGCGACGGCTACGGCGCGGCCCAGGCCTTCCAGGCGGCCGGGCGCAAGGTGCCCCTGATCATCATGGGCAACCGCTACGAGGAGCTGAAGTGGTGGAAGGAGCAGTCGGCCAACGGCTATGAGACGATGAGCCTGTCGATCGCCCCGGGCGCCGCCCAGGTCGCCTTCTGGGTGGCGCAGCAGATCCTGGCCGGCAAGGAGGTCCCGAAGGACCTGCGGCTGCCGACCGTGGTGGTGGAGCAGGCGAAGCTCGACTACTGGCTGGCGCACACGCCGGAAGGCGGCGTCACCAACGCCACCTACCCGCAGGACTGGACGGTGAAGCTGATCGACGCCGTCGCCGCGGGGAAGGAGCTGCCCGCGACGCCGACGGAAGGGTAAGTGGCGGGGGTTAAAGCCCATGTGGCCCGGTCGCCTGCCACCTTTGCTCTGCGGTAAACTCCCTCTCCCCGAGGAGAGGGAGGGGCCCATTCGCGTTGGCGAATGGGAGGGTGAGGGGGATGGCGGGCGACCGGAAGTTGGAGAGCCGTTCGGTCGGCCGGGCACGACGCCTGCGGCAGAACGGAACCGATGCGGAGCGGAAGCTGTGGTTCGTGCTTTCCCGGCGGGGGATCGAGGGGGCGAAGTTCCGCCGCCAGCATCCCTTCGGCCCCTATGTTCTCGACTTCTATTGCGAGAAGGCCCGGCTGGCCGTCGAGGTCGATGGCAGCCAGCACACCGAGGAGCGGGACCGCGACCGGACGGCCTACTTGAACGCGCAGGGCGGGACCGTGCTGCGCTTCTGGAACCATCAGGTCCTGCAGGAAACCGAGGCGGTGGCCGAGATGATCGCGCACGAATTGCGGCACCG
>NZ_AUHM01000035.1:34468-88579 GCF_000423185.1 Inquilinus limosus DSM 16000
CCGCTGACGCGGCGGGCCCCTCCCTCTCCCCGAGGAGAGGGAATTCGGGCCCCGATCCGGAGCACTCAGTGATGAGTCCCACACCGATCGTCGACTTCGCCGGGGTGGCCAAGAGCTTCGGGGCGGTCAGGGCCCTGGGCGGGGTCGATCTCGCCGTCGCGCCGGGCGAATGCCTGGGCCTCGCCGGGCACAACGGCGCCGGCAAGTCGACCCTGATGAACGTCCTGGCCGGCACGCTGGCGCCGGACGAGGGGCGGCTGACCGTGCTGGGCGAGGACCGCGCCGGCCGCTACGCCATCGGCCCGGCCCAGGCGCTCGGCATCCGCTGCGTGTTCCAGGAGCTGTCGCTCTGCCCCAACCTGACGGTGGCGGAGAATGCGCGCATCACCCATCCCGGCCTGACCGGGCCGGGATGGCGCCGCCGGGCGGGCGATCTCATCATCGGCACGCTCGACCGCATCTTCCCCGGCCACGGCATCGCGCCGGAGGCGGAGGTGGCGGACCTCTCGATCGGCCGGCGCCAGATGGTCGAGATCGCCCGGGCCTTCAGCGTGACGGATGCGCCGCTGCACCTCGTCATCCTCGACGAGCCGACCTCCTCGCTCGATGCCGTCGCGGCCGGGCAACTGCTGGACTATGTGCGCCGGCGGGTGGCCGAGGGCCTGTCGGTGATCCTGATCACCCACATCCTGGGCGAGCTGCTGTCCACCGCCGGCCGCATCGTGGTGATGCGCGACGGCCGGGTGGTCGGCGCCTGGAAGGCCGGCGAGATCGACAAGCCCGGCCTGGTCGCCGTCATGGGCCACGCCGCCTCCGCGGCCGCGGAGGCCCGGCCCGAGGCGGACCGGTCGGCTCCGGTCCGGGTGCGCGTGCCGGCCGGGCCGGCGACGGGGCTGGAGCTGGTGGCGCGGGAGGGCGAGATCATCGGCCTCGCCGGCCTGGCCGGGCACGGCCAGAGCCGCCTGCTGCAGCGGGTCTACGACGCCGCCACCGGGTCCCGCCTCGGCCGGCGCCGCGGCGGCGCGGAGGTGCGCGGCCGTGTCGCCTTCGTCGCCGGCGACCGCCAGACCGAGGGCGTGTTCCCGCTGTGGTCGATCGAGCGCAACATCACCATCCGCTCGCTGGCGGCTCTGCGCCGCGGCGGCCTGATCTCGCCGGCCGCCGAGGCGGCGCTGGGCCGGGAGTGGAAGGATCGGATCGGCATCCGCGCCCCCGACCTGTCCGGCGGCATCCTGACCCTGTCCGGCGGCAACCAGCAGAAGGCGCTGTTCGCCCGCGCCCTCGGCTGCGACGCCGACACCGTGCTGATGGACGACCCGATGCGCGGCGTCGATGTCGGCACCAAGCACGAGGTCTACGGCCTGATCCGGGCCCAGGCGCAGCAGGGCCGCAGCTTCCTCTGGTACACGACGGAGATGGAGGAGCTGGAGCACTGCGACCATGTCTACGTGTTCCGCAACAACCGCATCGTCGCCATTCTCGGCCGGTCGCAGCTGACCGAATCCGCCGTCCTGCAGGCCTCCTTCGCGGAGGAAGAGCGCCGCGCCTCATGACCGATCTCGCCTTGCCACGCCCGCGGGCCTCGTGGTCCGCGCCCTTGACCCGCGCCTCGACCTGGCGGGCGCTGCTGCCCTTCCTGTCGCTGGCCGCGATCCTGGTGCCGATCTTCCTGATCAACCCGAGAACGATGAGCTATCTCGGGCTGAACCTGATGCTCGGCCTGGCGATCCCGATCGTCTTCGCGACGCTGGCGCAGATGTGCATGCTGACGGTCAACGACCTCGACCTCGGCATCGGCGCCTATGTCGGCTTCGTCACCTGTGTCGCCGCCACCTGGCTGGTCGACAGGCCGCTTCTCGGCGTCGCCGTGCTGCTGGGCGGCGTCCTGGCCTATGCCGCGGCGGGCGCGCTGATTCATTGGCGCAACGTGCCGTCGCTGGTGGTCACGCTCGGGATGAGCTTCGTCTGGCTCGGCCTCGCCATCCTGGTGCTGCCCTCGCCGGGCGGCGCCAGCCCGGCCTGGCTGCGTGCGGCGATGGGCTGGAAGCCGCCCTTCGTGCCGCTGCCGATCCTGGTGGCGGTCGCGCTGGCCCTGCTGGTGCATCTGTTCCTGATGCGCTCGGCCGTTGGCACGGTGCTGCGCGGCGCCGGCGGCAACCCGAAGGCGATCGCCCGGGCCGGCTGGTCGCTGCTCAAGATCCGGGTCGGACTCTATGCGCTGGCCGGGGTGTTCGGGCTCCTGTCCGGCCTGTCGCTGCTCGGCCTCTCCAGCTCGGGCGACGCCAACATCGCCCAGCGCTACACGCTGCTGTCGATCGCGGGCGCGATCCTCGGCGGCTGCGACTTCGTCGGCGGCCGGGTGTCGCCGGTCGGGGCCGTGGTCGGTGCGCTGGTGCTGACGCTGGCCGGATCGCTGCTCACCTTCATGCGCATCTCGCCCGACTGGCAGATCGGCGCCCAGGGCGCGATCCTGATCATCGTCCTGGCCCTCAGGGCGCTCACCAGCCGGAGGCGGCCGCGATGACCCGGATTTCGTCCTGGACGTCGGATCGGCCCTGGCTGTGGTCCTGGGCCGGTGCCGTTCTGCTGTGGCTGGCGGTGGTCGCCATCTCGGCGGGCGAGGGCGCGGGGCAGGTGCTGACCGCCGCGCTCAGCTTCGGCGTGTTCTTCGTCGTCGTCGCCATCGGCCAGATGTTCGTGATCGCGATGGGGCCGGGCAACATCGACCTGTCGATCCCGTCCAACATCGCCCTGTCCGGCTCCGTCGCCATGATCGTCATGGCCGGGCAGGACGGCATGATCCTGCCGGGGCTGGCCGCGGCGCTGGTGGTCGGTCTCGGCGTCGGCATCGCCAACTGGGCGCTGATCCGCGGCTTCGCCATGCCGCCGATCATCGCCACCCTGTCCTCCAGCCTGGTGTTCCAGTCGGTCGCCATCGCCTATGGCCGGGGCCTGCGCATCTCCCCGCCCGAGAGCTTCGCCGCCTTCACCACGGCGCAGTTGGCGGGCGTGCCGGTGATGGCGGTCGCCGGCTTCGCCCTGGCCGCGGTCATGGCCGTGGTGCTGCAGCGCACGATCTACGGCCGGTCGGTGCTGGCGGTCGGCCAGAACCCGCGCGCCGCCCATCTCGCCGGGGTGAAGGTCGAGCGCACCCGCTTCGCCACCTACGCCCTGTCCGGCGGCTTCGCCGGCCTGGCCGGGGCGCTGATGGCCGGGTATTTCGGCGGCGCCTCGCTCGACATGGGCAAGGACTATCTCCTGAACTCGATCGCCGTGGTGGTGATCGGCGGCACCAGCGTCGCCGGCGGCCGGGCCAACCTGCCCGGGCTGTGGGGCGCGGCGCTGTTCCTGTTCCTGCTGGTGACGATGCTGAACACGCTCGGCACCGGAACCGGGTTGCGGCTGGTGCTGACCGGCCTGATCATCATCGCCGTGATCGTCGCGGCGGGCGGCGAGAAGACGCGCTGACGAGGAGAGAACTTTGGCCACGCACAAGATCGCCGTCATCGGCCTCGGCAAGATCACGCAGGACCAGCACCTGCCGGTGATCGACAAGAGCGGCGCCTTCGAGCTCGCCGCCGTGGTCAGCACCCGCGGCCTCAGCCATGGCGGGGTGCCGAGCTACCGCACCCCGGCCGAGCTCTACGCCGCCCGGCCCGATATCGGCATCGTCGCGGTCAACACCCCGCCGGAGGTGCGCCACGGCCTCGCCCGCGAGGCGCTGCTGGCCGGCAAGGACGTGCTGCTGGAGAAGCCGCCGGCGGCGACGCTGACCGAGCTCGCCGATCTTGAAGCCTTGGCCGCCGATGGCGGCCGGGTGCTGCTCGCCACCTGGCATTCGCGCTTCAACCCGGCGGTGGAGGCGGCGCGGGACCTGCTGGCCGAGGGCGGCGTGCGCTCGGTTCGGATCGAATGGCGCGAGGATGTCCGGAAATGGCATCCCGGCCAGGAATGGGTCTGGCAGCCGGGCGGCTTCGGCGTGTTCGACCCCGGCATCAACGCGCTGTCGATCTTCACCCGCATCCTGCCGTTTGTGCCCTTCGTCCGCAGCGCCGAGCTGACCTATCCGGCCAACCGGCAGACGCCGATCGCGGCACAGCTGGTCTTCGGCAGCGCCGATGCCGGCGCGCCCGAACTGACCGCCGATTTCGACTGGCGCGAGCAGGGCGACGAGAAGTGGCACATGACGCTCGAGACGGCGGACGGCCGCTCGGCCCGGCTGTTCAAGGGCGGGGCGGCGCTGTCGGTCGGCGGCACGGTCGTGGCCGAGGCGCCGAGCGAGGAATACGAGAGGATCTACGAGCGCTTCGCCGATCTGCTCGCCGCCCGCCGCAGCGACGTCGACGGCTCGCCGCTGCGCCTGGTCGCGGATGCGATGCTGGTGGGCAAGCGACTGACGACGGAGGCGTTCGAGTGGTAGTGCCCTTCCCCTGTCATGCCCGGGCTTGACCCGGGCATCCAGAGGGCGTCGACACCTTCTGGATTGCCGGGTCAAGCCCGGCAATGACAGGTAGGGAAGGGAGGCTCAAGCCTCCTTAAGCCAGATCCGTCTCGCCCATGGCGGGGTCGGAGACGCTGGGCAGGCCGTCCTCCATGCGCCCGGCGAAGCGGCGGGTGAACAGGACGTCGCCTTCGACCCGCGCGGTGAAGTCGTACCACTTGCCCTGCAGCAGCAGCGGCAGATAGGCTGTCGACTGGCCGCGCGGCGGCACCAGCTGCCGCCAGGGCAGGTCGAACAGCTTGTAGGCGTTGGCCTTCAGCGTGAACACGCAGGGCGCGTTGCCGCGGTTGGTCAGCCGCACGATCAGGCCGCAGGCGCGCTTGTCGTAGGAGACCGCGATCTCCGGCACCGGCTTGCGTCCGCCGGCGGCAACGGTGCCGGTGAAGTGCCGGTGGAAGCCGTTCGGCCCCAGCACCCACAGGTCGTATTTCCCGTAGTCGGGGGCGGTGCTCCACTCGCCGTCCAACTCCTTGCCCGCCTCGACCGAATAGCGGCGCGGCACACGGTCGAGATGCAGCCGGTCGTAGACGTGGAACACGGCGCCCGCCTTGCCGGTGTTGGCGAAGTTCAGCCGCACCCGGTTGTCCGCGGCCTCGGCAGTGACGGCCAGCTCATAGGGCAGGGCCCGCGACGGGCGGATGCCGCGGTCCTGGCGCGGGGCGGCCTGGGCCGTCTCCGACGGCACCGGCACCTGCGGCAGCGCCTCCTGCTGCGCCCGGATGGCGTCGGCCGAGGCCTTGGTCCGGCTCGGCAGGCGCGGCGGCTGCTCGCTGTTCGGGTTGAAGAAGTTGAAGGCCGAGGTCAGGTCGCCGCAGACCGCGCGGCGATAGGGCGGGATGTTCGGCTCCGCCACCTCGAAGCGCCGCTCCAGGAAGCGCAGCACCGAGGTGTGGTCGAACACTTCCGAGCAGACCCAGCCGCCGCGGCTCCAGGGCGAGACGATGTAGCAGGGCACGCGCGGGCCGGGGCCGAAGACGCGGCCGTCCGGCTTCGGCTGGCCGGTGGTGCCGGGCGGCACCGGGTAGTTGAAGCGTTCGAAGGCGACCGCCTGATCCGACAGGGTCGAGGCGCCGGCCGGGCTGCCGTCGGGGTTCAGCGAATGCACCGTCGGCGGCGGCACATGGTCGAAGAAGCCGTCATTCTCGTCGAAATTGACGATCAGGGCGGTGCGGCTCCACAGGTCCGGATCGGCGATCAGCGCCGCCAGCACCTCCTGGATGTACCAGGCGCCCTGCACCGGGCTGGACGGGCCGGGATGCTCGGAATAGGTGGCCGGCGCGATCACCCAGGACACCTGCGGCAGCTTGCCGGCCTGGATGTCGGCCCGGAACTCCTCCAGCCGGTTGCTGGCCGGGGTGGTCAGGGCGCTGCGCGGCATGGTGTTGCCGACGCCCTTGTAGAGGGGCTGGGCCCGGTCCTGGGATTCCTGCCAGGGGATGTAGGGCTGGCCGTTCGGGCCGTTGCCGATGGCCTCGCTGGCGCGGCGGTACTGCTTGAAGCCGACCAGCGGGTTGTCGCCGAAATTCTCCGGCAGGTTCTGATAGACCTTCCAGGTGACGCCGGCCTTCTGCAGCCGCTCCGGATAGGTCGTCCAGGTGTAGCCCAGGCTGGACGGGCCGAAATCGTCCCATTCGTTCACCACCGCGGCGACGCCGGCCCCGGTCGGGCCGTTGGTGCCGGTCCAGTGGTACAGCCGGTTCGGGTTGGTGCCGCCGTGCAGCGAGCAGTGATAGGCGTCGCAGAGGGTGAAGGCGTTGGCGAGGGCGAACTGGAAGGGGACCTCCGCCTCCTTGTAGTAACCCATCGACTGGTTCTCTTTGTAGCGCGGCCATTCGGACATCCGGCCGTTCGCCCAGGCGTCCTGCGCGTCGTTCCAGCTGTGCGGCGTGCCGGTCACGCGCTGGGCGTTGCCCTTCCTGGCGTCCAGGTGATACGGCATCACCACCCGGCTGCCGTTCGACTGCTGGAACACGCTCCGACCGTTCGGCAGCGGGATGGTGAAGCGGTCGCCGAAGCCGCGGACGCCCGTGAAGGTCCCGAAATAGTTGTCGAAGGACCGGTTCTCCTGCATCAGGATGACCACATGCTCGACATCCTTGATCGAGCGGGTGGCGTTGTGCGCCGGGATCGCCAGGGCCTGGCGGATCACCGGCGGGAACAGCGACAGCGCCGCGGCGCCGCCGGCCGCGGCTCCGGCCATCTTCAGGAAGTCGCGCCTGCTTTCGGATGTCATTTCGGACCCTCGAAGAGAACTCGACGCTCCGGTCGCGTCGGGGCAGTGATCGCCGGACATGCACAAGGGACAGCACCACCCTCCGCCGCGAATCCCCGGGATTCCCGCGTGTGGTAATGCGCTGATCAAAAAGATGGCCGGACCCTAGTCGAGGTTTGTTGCAGGCGGATGTCGCTTCGCTGGGTTTTCTTCAGAATGTTGTGGGCGATTTCTCTTGCCGATGCCGGCGGAAGGTTTCGCGGATGCTTTCCGAATCTGGCTTTGCATCGAACGAAATGAGATTGAGAATGATTTGCAGAATATTGTTGACGATCCGGCGCCGCTGCGGATAACTCACAGCCTGATCGCGCGGCACCGAGGCCACTCGGACGCCGCGCCGTCCCAATCCCGGTTCAGCCAGGCCGCATCGTCCCCAGCCGCCGGAGTCCATTCGCGGAGCGGGGGGTCATTCATGGTTGATCGGTATCGCGGGGCGCTGCGCCTGGGCGTGGCGCTGGGCGTCTTCAGTCTGGGCGCCCTGACTCTGGGCAGCAAGGTCGCCGTCGCACAGTCGGCGCCGGACACCACGCCGGCCGCGCCCGTCCAGCCGGCGCCGGCCGGGGCGACGCTGCAGCTGGAGCCGATCCCGGTGATCGGCGCCGCGGTCGAGGACCAGCCGGCCTGGACCGACAGCACCGACCGGGAGGAGCTGGACCGGAGCTTCGTCCGCAGCTGGCAGGATCTCGGCCGCCGCGTCGATGCCGGGGTGAACTTCAACCGGCAGAACGACAGCATCAACATCCGCGGCCTGGACGGCAACCGGGTGCTGACCACGATCGACGGCATCCGGCTGCCCTATCTCGACGACGGCGCCCGCGGATCGCAGGGTGGGCTGCGCAGCTTCGATTTCGACTCCCTGGCCAGGATCGACATCGTCCGCGGCGCCGATTCCAGCCGCTACGGCTCGGGTGCGCTCGGCGGCGTGCTGGCGCTCCGCACCTTCGACCCGGAGGACCTGCTGATCGACGGCCGCGACTACGGCGGCATCGCCAAGTTCGGATATCAGGGCGACGACGACAGCGTCGGCGGCAGCGCCGCGGTCGCGGGCCGCATCGGCGGCGACACCTATCTGATGCTGCAGGGCGGGTTCCGCATCGGCCATGAGCTCGACAACCGCGGCAATGTCGGCGGCTTCGGCGCCGATCGCACCAAGCCAAACCCGGACGACTACGACCAGCAGAACATCCTGGTGAAGCTGGCCCACCACTTCAAGGGCGGCCACCGCCTGTCCTTCACCGGCGAATACTTCCGTCGCCAGGACAACATCGACGTCAGGACCGACCAGGGGCCGGGCGAGAGCTACCTGATCGGCCACGACGACGGGCTCGAGCGCAGCGAGCGCAAGCGGGCCTCGATCGACTACGACTACGAGGCGCCGCAGCCGGGCGGGCTGCTGGACCGGGCGCATCTGACGCTGTACTGGCTGGAGACGGAGCGGACGGAAGGCAATGACGGGCTGCGCAGCGTCGATTCCCGCGCCTTCATCATCCCCGGCGACCCCTTCCTCTACGGCTATCCCAGCGGCCTCTACAAGCGCAAGAACCGGATCGAGGAGACGCTGTGGGGCCTGAGCGGCGAGGCCGAGAAGACGGTCTCCCTGGCCGGCCTGCCGAACCGCCTGACCGTCGGCGGCGAGTACTATCATGTCGGGATCGAGCAGCGCTCCAGCGGCGTCGACAACTGCCCGACGACGACCCGGCGGGCGATCTTCGGCCCGCGGCTGTGCGACTTCCTGCACACCAACCAGGCCGACATGCCGGAGGTGCGCGGCAACACCGTCGGCCTCTACGCAGAGGACGAGATCGCGGTGTTCGACGGGCAGGTGAAGATCACGCCGGGCCTGCGCTTCGACTGGTACGAGCTGAACCCGCACGAGACCGCGGCCTATCGCGACAACCCGAATGCCTCGGGCCTGCCGTCCTCCTCCTCCGACAGCGCGCTGTCGCCGAAGGTGATGGTGTCGTGGCAGGCGCTGGACGAGGTGACGTTCTACGCCCAATGGGCCAAGGGCTTCCGGGCGCCGACCGCCTATGAGCTCTATCTGAACTATGGCGGCCCGGGCACCTATCTCAGCCTCGGCAACCCGGACCTGAAGCCGGAGACCAGCAGCGGCTACGAGATCGGGGCGCGGCTCGGCGACGACGATCTCG
Source organism: Inquilinus limosus DSM 16000 (assembly GCF_000423185.1). Lineage (GTDB taxonomy): Bacteria > Pseudomonadota > Alphaproteobacteria > DSM-16000 > Inquilinaceae > Inquilinus > Inquilinus limosus. Next base: position 43,392 of record NZ_AUHM01000035.1, read on the forward strand.
GCGGCTCGATCACCTGGTTCGACAATTGGTACCGCAACTTCATCGACCGGGTCGCCGTCGATCCGGAGAGCGTCGGCGTGCCGTCGGGCAGCTATCCGCTGGGCGTCAACACCTACCTGAATCGGGCCAGGGTGCGGATCTACGGCATCGAGGCCGCGGCGCATTGGCGCTTCGGCGACGGCTGGCGGACCTGGGCGTCGCTGGCCTGGTCCGTCGGCCGCGACGAGGGGGCGGATACCTATCTGAATTCGGTCCCGCCGCTGCGCGCCATCCTCGGCCTCGGCTACGACACCGCCAGCTGGGGCGCCGACGCCTCGGTGACCATGGCGACCAAGCGGGACAAGGTCGAGGACCCGGATGTGGACTTCAAGGCGCCGGGCTATGCCATCGTCGACCTGACCGGCTGGTGGGAGCCCGAGCGGCTGAACGGCGTGCGCATCCAGGCCGGGGTGTTCAACCTGTTCGACCGGAAGTACTACGACGCGCTCAACGTGCCCGACGACCCGACCCAGCCGCTGCGCTACTACACCGAGCCGGGCCGCAGCGTGCGGCTGAACCTGACCTACCGGTTCTGAGGGACGGTCAGCGCTGCGGGAGATGCATCGCCTCTCCCGCAGCGCTGCCCGCTTGTCCCAACCCCGCCATCAGACGGGGCTCAGCTACCGCTTTTTGGGACCTGGAGAACGACACCCGAATCCAACGACACATTGGGCCCATATGCGTATTTCAGGAGAAAGCTCATATGGCCACGATCAACGGCACGGCGGGCGACGACACATTGAACGGCACCGCCGGCGACGACATCATCAACGGCCTGGACGGCACCGACATCCTGATCGGAGGCCAGGGTTCTGACGTGCTCGACGGCGGGAGCGGGATCGATACGGCGGCTTATTCGGGGTCCGCCGCCGGGGTCACCGTCGACCTCGCCGCCGGCACCGGCGTCGGCGGCGACGCCGAAGGCGACACGCTGATCGGGATCGAATTCGTGCGCGGGTCCAGCTTCGCGGACCACCTCTATGGCGATGCGGGGGCCAACTACCTGGACGGCGGCAGCGGCGACGACGTGCTCTGGGGCGGTGCGGGCGCCGACTATTTCTGGGGCGGCGGGGGGGCGGACACCATCAGTTATGAAGGGTCATCGGCTGCGGTCACCGTCGATCTGGGCGGCGTCTCCGGCTCCGGCGGCGATGCCGAGGGCGATACGTTCCAGTACTATCCATTGCGAACCTCATAGGCTCCGGCCACCACGACACTCTGAGAGGCAACGACGACGCCAATATCCTCAGAGGCGGCTCGGGCAACGACACCATCGAAGGCTTCGACGGAAGCGACGCTCTCGATGGCGGCGGCGCCGGGGCGGACCGTCTCGCCGGCGGCGCCGGCATCGACACCGCCTACTACACCTCCAGCTTGGCCGGTGTGACAATGGACCTCGCAGCCGGCACCGGCACCGGCGGCGATGCCCAGGGCGATACGCTGAACGGGGTCGAGCAACTGGTCGGATCCAATGCCAACGACACTCTGAGCGGCGATGGCGGCAACAACGGCCTCTGGGGCGGCGCCGGCGACGACACGCTCAAAGGCGGCGCCGGGGCCGATACGCTGAAGGGCGGCGCCGGCAGCGACAGCTTCGTCTACACCGCGGTCGGCGACAGCACGGTGGCTGCTGCCGGCAAGGACCTGATCGCGGATTTCGCCGCCGGCGACAAGATCGACCTGTCCGGGATCGACGCCGACGGCAACTCGGCCAATGGCGACACCGCTTTCACCTTCGGCACCGGCAACTTCACCGCCGGCGCGGGGCAACTGCGGGTCGTGGATTTCGGTGATGGCCGCCAGGGCGTCTATCTCGAGACCACCGGCGACAAGGCGGCGGATGCGATCATCACCGTCTATTCCGACCACGCCCTGACCGTGTCGGATTTCGTGCTGTGACGCCGGACGGCCCGGGTGCGGCGGGATGCGCCTGGGCCGATTCACGCCAGCGCGTTTCCAAAAAAGGTTTCTCAAAAAAGGTTTCTAAGGCTGCCGCGGCCGCTCCAGCAGGATGACCGGATGCTCCTTGTAGTCGGCGCGGCGGATCTCGCGATAGCCGCAGGTACCGGCCAGGCGCAGCGACGGTGCGTTGTCCGGGTCGATGATGCAGACGCTGCGGGCCCAGCCCCGGGCGTCGGCCCAGGCCAGGGCGGCGCGGACGGCCTCGCCGGCCAGGCCGCGGCCCTGGGCCCAGGGCGCCAGGATCCAGCCGGCCTCCGGCGCGCCGTCGAAGTCGGGCCCCAGGCCGCGCCGGAAATCGGCGAAGCCGACCTCGCCGACGAAGCGGCCGGAGGCGCGGTCACGCACCGCCCAATAGCCGAAGCCGAGCAGCGACCACAGCCCGCCATAGCGCAGCAGCCGCGCCCAGCTCTCCTCGGATGTGGAGGGGCGGCCGCCGATGAAGCGGGTCACCCCCGGGTCGGCCCACATCGCGGCGAGATCGTCGAAGTCCTCCGCCCGGTGCGGGCGGAGGACCAGGCGTTCGGTCTCGATGGTGCTGTCGGTCATGTCCTGGTTCGTCATGCATCGATCCTTAGGGTGGCGTCACCTGACCTCAACCGTCATGGCGAGGCGCGCAGCGCCGTGGCCATCGAGGGGTCGGTGCGAGCCGCCCTGGATGGCCACGCCCCTTCGGGGCTCGCCATGACGGTGAAGAGCAGCCAGGTCTCAGTTCTTCGTTACCAGCCGGTAGTAGATCTGATCGGAGGTGGCGCCGTTGACGTAACCCTGCACCGGCTTCGCCATCGCCACCTGGCTGACCGCCTGGAACATGATGACGATGGGCGAGGACGCCTGCACCTTGCGCTGCAGGTCGATGTACATCGCATCGCGCTTGGCGGCGTCGCGCTCCTTCAGCGCGGCCTCGGTCTCGGCGCTCAGCTCCGGCACCAGCCAGCTGTTGCGCCAGGTGGCGGTGCTCTGCGGCGACCCGTCGGAATTGTCGACATTGTAGGCGAAGGCGCCGGCGTTGGAATGTGGGTCCATGAAGTCCGGGCCCCAGTACAGCAGCACCGCCTCGTGGTTGCGGGCGCGGTACTTGGTGATCACCTGGCTGCCGGTGCCGGGCACCAGCTCCAGCCTGATGCCGGCCTGGGCGAAGGTCGACTGCAGCGACTGCGCGATCTCGGTGAAGGGCGGGCTGGAGATCACGTCCATCTTGATCGTCAGCCCCTCCTTCACGCCGGCCTCGGCCAGCAGGGCCTTGGCCTTGTCGACGTCCAGCTTGAACGGCGTGTCGTTCAGCGCGCCGGGGAAGCCCTCGGGCCAGAAGGCCTGATGCACCTTCATCTGGCCGCGCAGGAAGCTCTTGGTCATGCCGTCATAGTCGACGAGGTAGCGCATCGCCTCCCACAGCTTCGGGCTGCGCAGCGCCTCCACCTTCTGGTTCAGGGCGAAGAAATGCACCGCGGCCTGCGGATAGGTGCCGATGGCGATGCCGTCCTTGCCCTCCAGCGCCGCCACCTGGTCCGGCGTCAGGTCGCGCGCCAGGTCGGCGTCGCCGGCCTCCAGCAGCAGGCGCTGGGTCGCCGGCTCGGCGACGTGGCGGTAGATCACCGACTTCATCGCCGGCGCGCCGCGGAAATAGGACGGGTTGGCGCGCAGCGCGATCGACTCGTTCGGCTTGTAGGCGCGCAGCGAGAACGGACCGGTGCCGGCCGAGTTCTGGCCCAGCCAGGCATTGCCCAGGTCGCCGTCCCTGGCGTGCTCCATCACCGTCTTCTCGTCGACGATGGAGGCGGGGCGGGAGGCCAGGACGTTGAGCACGAAGCTGGGGGCGAAGTCGCCGCTGGTGGTGACCGTCACCTCGGCCTGGCCGGTCTTGCGCACCATCTGCTCGACATTGTCCGCCGTCCAGCCCAGTTGGGTCAGGACGAAGGCCGGCGCCTTGTTCAGCCGGACCGTGCGGGCCAGGGAGAAGACCACGTCCTCCGGCCGCACCGGATTGCCGCTCTGGAAGGTGACGCCCGGCCGCAGCCTGAAGGTCAGGGTCTTGCCGTCGTCGGACACGGCCCAGCTCTCGGCCAGCCCGCCGACCAGCTTCTGCATGTCCTCGGCCTCGTACTGCACCAGCCGGTCATAGGTGTTGGTGACGATCTCGCCGGAGGTGAACTCGTAGGCCTGGGCGGGATCCAGGCTGACGATGTCGTCGATGTTCTTGGCCACCACCAGGGCGTCGGCCGGTGTCGCCGCGACGGCTGGGAGCGGCGCCAGCAGGGCCGCTGCAAGGAAGGCGGATGTGAGGCTGCGCATTCTGTGTCTCCCTGTTCGTTGTTCGCGAGTCCGTCAGAGCAGGGCCGGCACCAGCAGCGGGGCCAGCCAGCGGCCGCGCTCGGCGGCGGCCTCGTCGTAGCGGCCCTCGGCGTCCAGCACGTTGACCGTGCCCAGCACCCGGCCGTCATAGACCACCGGGAAATTCAGCACCGCGCCGCAGCCCAGCGAGCCGATCAGCGCATGGTCGGGGAACACCTCGGCGATCTCGGCCAGGGTGCGGCCCAGGAACACCTCGCGCCGGCCGATCACCTGGGCCGACCAGCGGTTCTCCTGCATCGGCTTGCGGCCGGTGACGGGGTAGGCGGCGGCGTCATTGGTGTAGACCCGCTCCGCCTCCGCCGCGTCGGCGCGCAGCGCCATGATGGTGAAGAGGCGATGGCCGATCAGCGCCCGGTAGGCGGCGTCGGCGGCGAGGAACAGCGCCTGCGGCTGGCCCGGCTCCGCCTGGGCCGAGGCCAGCGCCGCCATGGCCGTCCATATATCGGCTGATCGACCCACCATGTCCCCCACCCCGCGTCCCCGTCGTCCGGCGAGCCTAGGCGGAATTCCGCCGGCGGCAAACGCCTTCCATTGGCGGGGAACGTTCCCGGGGAGCGGCTTGACTTTGGCCGGATGCGGCCAGGAAGATGGGCCGACCCCGGGGGGCCTGTGGGCCGCCCGGTTCCGTTCCATGGTCATGGACATAACGAACAGGGAGGGGAAAACGTGTTGAAGCGTTTCACCCGCAACATACTCGCAGCGACGATCCTGGCCTGCGCCAGCCTTCCGGCGATGGCCGAGACGCCGAAGGACACTCTGGTCGAGGCCTGGCAGATCGACGACATCATCTCGCTCGACCCGGCCGAGATCTTCGAGTTCTCGGCGGCCGAGTACCAGGCGCAGGTCTATGAGCGGCTGATCGGCTACGACGTCAAGGACGTCAGCAAGATCCTGCCCGGCGTCGCCGAGAGCTGGACCGTGTCCGACGACGGCCTGACCTACACCTTCAAGATCCGCGACGGGGTGAAGTTCCACTCCGGCAACCCGCTGACGGCCCAGGATGCGGCCTGGTCGCTGCAGCGCGCGGTGAAGCTGAACCTGTCGCCCGCCTTCATCCTCGGCCAGTTCGGCCTGACCGCGGAGAATGTCGACCAGATGGTCATGGCGCCGGACGATCGGACCCTGGTGTTCAAGACCGACAAGGCCTACGCCCCGACCTTCGTGCTGAACTGCCTGACCTCGGGCGTGGCCTCGGTGGTCGACAGCAAGCTGGTGAAGGAGCACGAGGCGAACGGCGATTTCGGCCATGAATGGCTGAAGACGCATTCCGCCGGCTCCGGCCCGTTCAAGCTGGTCTCCTGGAAGCCGAACGAGTCCCTGGTGCTGGAGCGCAACGACGACTACTGGCAGGGCCAGCCGGCCTTCCGCCGCGTCTTCATCCGGCATGTGGCGGAAGCGGCGACCCAGCTGCTGCTGCTGCAGAAGGGCGACATCGACATCGCCCGCAATCTCAGCGCCGAGCAGCTGAAGTCGCTGGACGGCAACCCGGACATCAAGCTGGAGAACGCGCCGAAGGGCTCGGTCTGGTACATCAGCTTCAACGTCCAGCATCCGCCCTTCGACAAGCCGGAGGTGCGGCAGGCGCTGAAATACCTGATCGACTACGACGGCATGGCCAACAGCTTCATGCGCGGCATCGCCGTCAAGCATGAGAGCTTCATCCCCCAGGGCATGCTGGGCGAGATCTCCGACCAGCCGTTCAAGCTCGACGTCGCCAAGGCCAAGGAGCTGCTGGCCAAGGCCGGGCTGCCGGACGGCTTCAAGACCACCTTCGACGTCTGGAACGCCTCGCCGTCGATGGACATGGCGCAGTCGATCCAGGGCACCTTCGCCCAGGCCGGCGTGCAGGTGGAGATCATCCCCGGCGACAACAAGCAGACCCTGACCAAGTACCGGGCCCGCAACCACGACATCTATATCGGCCGCTGGGGCACCGATTATCAGGACCCGAACTCCAACGCCGAGACCTTCGCCATCAATGTCGACAACGGCCCCGACGCCAAGTCGAAGACGCTGGCCTGGCGCAACGGCTGGCAGGACGCGGAGCTGACCAAGCTGGCGCAGAGCGCGGTGACCGAGCGCGACGGCGCCAAGCGGGCGAAGATCTACGAGGATCTGCAGCGCAAGCACATGGAGATCTCGCCCTTCGCGGTGATGTTCCAGCAGACCGAGGTGCCGGCGATGCGGAAGAATGTCGAGGGCATCACCTGGGGCCCGGCCTTCGACAGCAACTTCTACTGGACCGGCAAGAAGTCCTGAGCGCGTGACGGCTCCCGCCACTCTCCAGCCGGTCCCGGCCCGGCCCGGCGGCGTCCGCCGCCGGCGCCGGCGTGGGCTGGCGCTCCGCATCGCCGGGGTGGTCGTCTCGCTGGCGACCACCTTCTTCGGCCTCCTCCTCGTCACCTTCCTGATCGGCCGCGTGGTGCCGATCGACCCGGTGCTCGCCGTGGTCGGCGACCGGGCGCCGCGCGACGTCTATGAGAAGGCGCGGCTGGAGCTCGGCCTCGACAAGCCGCTCTGGGACCAGTTCGGCCGCTATGTTGGGGACGTGCTGTCGGGCGATCTCGGCACCTCGGTGCTGACCTCGCGCCCGGTGCTCGAGGATATCGGCCGGGTGTTCCCGGCGACACTGGAGCTGGCGACGCTGGGCGTCCTGTTCGGCATCGTCATCGGCGTGCCGGCGGGGGTGCTGGCGGCGGTCCATCGCGGCCGATGGCCCGACCATCTCGTCCGGGTGGTCGGGCTGATCGGCTATTCCGTGCCGATCTTCTGGCTCGGCCTCGTCGGCCTGCTGCTGTTCTACGCCAAGCTCAGCTGGGTCGGCGGGCCGGGGCGGCTCGACGTGTTCTATGACGGCCTCGTCGATCCCGTCACCGGCGTGATCACGCTCGACGCCGCGCTGGCCGGCGAATGGGACGTGTTCTGGAACGCGGTCGACCACCTGCTGCTGCCGGCGGCGCTGCTCGGCTACTACAGCCTCGCCTATATCAGCCGGATGACGCGGTCCTTCATGCTCGACCAGCTGCGCCAGGAATACGTCACCACGGCGCGGGTCAAGGGCGTGTCGGAACGGGCGGTGATCTGGCGCCACGCCTTCCGCAACATCCGCGTGCCGCTGCTGACGGTGGTGGCGCTGTCCTATGCCGGGCTGCTGGAAGGGGCGGTGCTGACCGAGACGGTCTTCGCCTGGCCGGGTCTCGGCCAGTACATCACCAATTCCCTGCTCAACGCCGACATGAACGCGGTGCTCGGCGGCACCATCGTCGTCGGCACCGTCTATATCGGGCTGAACATGCTGTCCGACCTCTTGTACCGCGTGCTGGACCCGAGGGCGCGATGACCGACCTCGCATCCCCACGCCCCGATAGCTGGCGCGCCTGGCTCCTCTCCGACACGCCGCGGTCGCGCGGGCAGGCGCGGCTCGGGCGGCTGTATCTGCTGTGGCTCGGCCTTGCGCGCAACCCGCTGGCGATGATCGGGCTGCTGATCGTGCTGACGCTGCTGGTCGCGGCGGCGATCGCGCCGCTGCTGGCCCATCAGTCGCCGATCGAGCAGAACCTGGCGGAGCGGCTGCAGCCCTTCAGCGCCGAGCACTGGCTCGGCACCGACGAGCTCGGCCGGGACATCTGGTCCCGCATCATCTACGGCACCCGGCTGACGCTGCTGATCGTGGTGCTGGTGGCGATCACCGCGGCGCCGGTCGGCCTCCTGATCGGCACCGTCTCCGGCTATCTCGGCGGCTGGGTCGATGCCGTCCTGATGCGCATCACTGACATCTTCCTGGCCTTCCCGAAGCTGATCCTGGCGCTGGCCTTCGTCGCCGCGCTCGGCCCCGGCATCGAGAACGCGATCATCGCCATCGCCATCACCTCCTGGCCGCCCTATGCCCGCATCGCCCGGGCCGAGACGCTGACCATCCGCAACGCCGATTTCATCAGCGCGGTGCGGCTGCAGGGCGCCTCCAGTGCCCGCATCGTCGCCCGGCACGTCGTGCCGCTGTGCCTGTCCTCGGTGATCGTCCGGGTCACGCTCGACATGGCCGGGATCATCCTGACCGCCGCTGGCCTCGGCTTCCTCGGCCTCGGCGCCCAGCCGCCGCTGCCGGAATGGGGGGCGATGATCTCCAAGGGCCGCAGCTTCATCCTCGACCAGTGGTGGGTCGCGACCATGCCCGGCATCGCCATCTTCGTGGTCAGCCTGGGCTTCAACCTGCTCGGCGACGGGCTGCGCGACATCCTCGACCCGAAACAGGGAGGGCAGTCTTGAGCCGCCCGCTGCTCGAGGTCGAGAACCTCTCGGTCACCTTCGACACCGCCAAGGGCCCGGTGCGGGCGGTGCGCGGTATGAGCTTCACGCTCGGGCGCGAGAAGCTGGGCATCGTCGGCGAAAGCGGCTCCGGCAAATCGATGACCGGCCGCTCGATCCTGCGGCTGGTCGGGCCGCCCGGCCGGGTCCAGGCCGACCGGCTGGTGTTCGACGGCATCGATCTGCAGCGCCAGAGCGAGCGCCAGATGCGCACGATCCGCGGCCGCCGCATCTCGATGGTGATGCAGGACCCCAAGTTCTCGCTCAACCCCGTGGTCACTGTGGGCGAGCAGGTGGCCGAGGCCTACCGCATCCACAAGCGCGCCTCGGGCCGTGAGGCCAAACGGCGGGTGCTGGAGATGTTCGAGGCGGTGCGCATCCGCGATCCGGAGCGGGTGTGGGGCCTGTACCCGCACGAGGTCTCGGGCGGCATGGGCCAGCGCATCATGATCGCGATGATGCTGATCCCCGACCCGGACCTGCTGATCGCGGACGAGCCGACCTCGGCCCTCGATGTCACCGTGCAGATGCAGGTGCTGGCGATCATCGACGACCTGGTGACCCGGCGCGGCATGGGGCTGATCTTCATCAGCCACGACTTGAACCTCGTCGCCAGCTTCTGCGACCGGATCCTGATCATGTATGCCGGCCGGGTGGTGGAGAGCTGCCGGGCGGCCGAGCTGCACCAGGCCAGGCACCCCTACACCCGCGGCCTGCTCGAGTCGCTGCCGCAGATCGGCGACACCCGGCCGTTCCTGCCGGTGCTGCAGCGCGACCCCGCCTGGCTGGAGGCATGAGCATGGACCCGATGATCTCCATCGAAGGGCTGGATGTCGTCTTCGGCGACACCCATGCGGTGCGCGACGCCTCGCTGGCCGTGGCGCGGGGCGAGAGCTTCGGCCTGGTCGGCGAAAGCGGCTCCGGCAAGTCCACCATCCTGCGCGCCCTCTCCGGCCTCAACCCGGAGTGGACCGGCCGGATCGCGGTCGACGGGCGGGAGCAGGGGCGGCACCGTGACAAGGGCTTCTTCAAGCTGTGCCAGATGGTGTTCCAGGACCCTTACGGTTCGCTGCATCCGCGCCAGACGGTCGACGCGACGCTGATGGAGCCGCTGGCGATCCACGGCTTCGACAGCCGCGACGCGCGGGTCGAGCGGGTGCTGAAGGAAGTCGGGCTTGGGCCCGCCTTCCGCTTCCGCTATCCGCACCAGCTCTCGGGCGGACAGCGCCAGCGCGTCGCCATCGCCCGGGCGCTGGTGCTGGAGCCGCGGGTGCTGCTGCTGGACGAGCCGACCTCGGCGCTCGACGTCTCGGTGCAGGCGGAGATCCTGAACCTGCTGAAGCGCCTGCGGGCCGAGCGCGGGCTGACCTATCTGCTGGTCACCCACAACCTCGCCGTGGTGTCGGTGATGTGCGACCGGCTGGCGGTGATGAACCGCGGCCGTATCGTCGAGACGCTGACCGCGGCGCAGCTGCATGACGGCACCGTGACCCAGCCCTACACCCGCCAGCTCCTTGAGGCCAGCCGCGGCTACGACCGCGCCGCCGCCGACCGGATCGAGGATTTCGCGGCCTGAAGGCCGGAGGCGCGAGGATCCGCGCCTCCGGTTCCGGTCACTGCGCGAGCTTGGTCAGCTGCGCATCGGTCAGCTGCACCATCTTGCCGTTCTGCCAGGCATAAAGGACGTAGTTGCTGCCGACCGGGTCGCCCTTGGTGTCGAAGGTCAGGGGCCCGATCACCGTGTCGTAGGCGCTGCCGTCATGCAGCGCCGCGGCGACCTTGGCGCCGTCGACCGACCCGGCCTTCTGCGCCGCCGCGGCCCAGGCCTGCACCGCGGCGTAGGTGTAGAGGGTGTAGCCCTCCGGCTCGTAGCCCTCGGCGCGGAAGCCGGCGACGACCTCCCTGGCCTGCGGCTGGTCGCGCATCTCCGGCCCGAAGGTGACCAGGGCGCCCTGGCCGGCCGGGCCGGTGATGGCCCAGAATTCCTGCGACACGGTGCCGTCGTCGGACAAGAACTGCGCCTGCAGCCCCTGGTCGCGCATCTGGCGCAGGATCAGCCCGGCCTCGTTGTGCAGCCCGCCGAAAAACACGGCGTCGACATCCGCCGCCTTCAGCTTCGACACCACGGCCGAGAAGTCGCGCTCGCCGACGGTGATGCCTTCGTACAGCACCTCGGTCAGCCCGAGCCCGTTCATCCGCGCCTTGGTCGCATCCGCCAGGCCTTTGCCGTAGGTGGTCTGGTCGTGCAGGATCGCGACCTTGCGGCCCTTATAGGCGGTGGCCAGGAACTTGCCGGCGACATCGCCCTGCTGGTCGTCGCGGCCGCAGGTGCGGAACACGGTCCCGATCCCCTGCTCGGTCAGCTGCGGGTTGGTCGAGCCCGGCGTGATCTGCAGCACCCCCTCCTCGGCATAGACGGTCGAGGCCGGGATCGAGACCGAGGAGTTGTAGTGGCCGATCACCGCCGCCACGCCCTCGCCGACCAGCTCGTTCGCCGCGGCCACGCCCTGGCGCGGGTCCGACGCGTCGTCGCCATAGACGATCGTCACCTGTTCGCCATTGACGCCGCCGGCGGCGTTCAGGGCCTTCACCGCGGCCTCGGCGCCGCGGCGGTACTGCTCGCCCACCGCGGCGTTGGGGCCGGTCAGCGGCCCGGCGACGCCCAGCTTCACCTCGGCCATCGCCGGGGCGTGGGCGGCCAGCGCGGCCAGGCCCGCCGTGACCAGCAGGATCTTGCGAAAGCTCGTCATCACATTTCCCTCGGATGTCGATGCGGGTCTGAGACAAGGTCAGCCCGACCGGTTGCCGGCCGCCGAATGCGGCCGGCGCGATGTCGGATGGAAGATCCCCGTTCGCGTCCCGCGTCGCGGCGCGGGATCGACTGCGACACTGTTCCAGGATGAGAAAAGCGTCTCAACCCCCGAGGATTGGGGGATGGCGGGGCTACGGGGTGAGCAGACCGAGGCTGAGGGCGGTGGCCACGGCTTCGCTGCGGCTGGTCGCCCGTAGCTTGCGCATGGCCGAGGCGACATATTCGTTGACGGTGTGGACCGACAGGGCCAGGCCGCGGGCGGCCTGCTTGCTGGAGGCGCCGCGCGCGATCCAGGCGAGGCAGTCGCGCTCGCGCGGCGTCAGCGGCGGGGCCGATGCATCGGGGGCGCGGGCCGAAGCGGCGGTAAGCCGGACCTGGATCTTCAACGCCCGGCCGATATGCGGGCCGAGATGTTGCAGCAGCCGGATCTCCTCCTGCCCCCAGTCGGGGCGGCGACGCGACCGCCACAGCGACAGATGGGCGGCCAGGCCATGCCGGTCGACATCGATCCAGTACAGGCCGCTGTGCCGGCCCTGCGGCTTGGCGTAGTCGTTGTAGAACTCGGTGCGGATGAATGCGGTCGCCGGCACCAGCATGCGGTCGACGAACACCGATCCGGCCGCCAGACCCGGCAGCTTCGGCAGCACCGGCCAGGTCTGGTGGTAGTAGGCGTTGTAGAGCGGGACGTAATCGGGGTCCGACTGGATCCGGATCGCAGCGTCGGTCGGCATCGGCGTGCCGGTCGGATGCAGCGTCACGGTGGAATCGCTGCCGAGCAGCCGCGACAGCCCGCCCAGCACCGATCCCCAGTCGTCCTGGCCCAGCGCGGCGTCATAGGCCCGGCTGATCAGCCCGTACAGCTGGCGTCCGTCGTCAGGCATCGAGCAGGCCGAGGCTGAGGGCCGTGGCCACCGCCTCGCTGCGACTGGTCGCCCGCAGCTTGCGCATGGCCGAGGCGACATATTCGTTGACGGTATAGACCGACAGGGCCAGCCGCTGGGCGGCCTGCTTGCTGGAAGCGCCGCGGGCGACCCAGACGAGGCAGTCGCGCTCGCGCGGCGCCAGCAGCGGCGGGGCGTCGCCGTTCCGCGCGCCGGCCGCGGCCAGCCGGTCCCGGATCTTCAGCGCCCGGCCGATATGCGGACCGACAAGCTGCAGCAGGCGGATCTCCGCGTCGCCCCAATCGGGGCGGCGCCGCGACCGCCAGAGCGAGAGATGCGCCCCCAGCCCGTGCCGGTCGAAATCGACCCAATACAGGCCGCTATGGCCGCCCTGCGGCCGGGCATAGTCGTTGTAGAACTCGGTCCGGATGAACTCGGCCTGCGGCACCAGCATGCGGTCGACGAACACCGGCTGGGCCTCCAACCGCTGCACCATCGGCAGGATCGGCCAGATCCGGTGGTAATGGGCGTTGTAGAGCGGGATATAGGCGGGGTCACAGCCGACGCGGACCGCGATGTCGGTCTGCATCGGGGCGCCGGTCGGGTGCAGCGCCGCGGCCTCGCCGCCGAGCAGCGCCAGAATCCGGCGCAGCACGACCGCCCAGTCCTCGTCGCCGAGGGCGGCGTCGTAGGCTTGGCCGACCAGCTCGGCAATGGCGCGGTCATCCGGCATGGCGAGGCAGGGCAGGGACACACGACAAACCGCCGGCGCGGCGCCGGCGGTCCCGGTAGACTATACCAGGTTTGTGGTGTTTTGGGGGCGCGCGATGACGTCCCGGGAGCCCCCGCCGGGTTACGGGATCAGTGCAAGGTCAGGAGCAGCACCGCCGCCGAGAGGGCCGTGCCGCCGGTGACCACGGCAAAACCCGGCCCGGCGCGCCACAGCAGCACCGCGATCAGCCCGAAAGCCGCCATCAGAACCGGATTCATCAGCTCACCTCCCACCCGATAGCGCGCCCCGCCGCGCCCGGCGGCTGTCTCCACAATGAAAACGGAATTTGCGTCGAATTGTTTCATTCTCGGCGCAAAAAAGCCGAAATCGCCCGCGGGCACGCAGCGTGATTCTCCGCGGCCGAGAGTCCCGGATCGCGGGATGCGCCTCAATCCCCGAGGATTAGGGGATCATTCGTCGAGCAGGTCGAGGACCAGCGCCTTGGCCACCGCCTCGGTGCGGCTGGCCGCATTCAGCTTGCGCATCGCCGATTCGACATATTCGTTGACCGTGTGGATCGACAGGTCGAGCTGGCGCGCGATCTCCTTGCTCGAGGCGCCGCGGGCGATCCTGGCCAGGCAGTCCCGCTCGCGCCAGGTCAGCTCCGCGCCGGTCCGGGTTAGGCGGATCGCCGAACGCCGGGCCGCGCCGGTGCCGAGGCGGCGCTCGATCTCCAGAGCCTGTTCGAGATGTGGGCCGAGGCGGTGGAGAAGACGGAGCTGCGCCGGCTCCCAGTCCGGCTGCCGCTGCGACCGCCAGACCGAGACCACGGCGGGCAGGGATCCGGCGGCCGGCCTGCCGCGGCCGAGCCAGAACAGGCTGGCATGCTGGTCCTGCGGCCGCAGGAAATCGGCGTAGAACTCGGTGCGGACATAGTCCCGGTCCGGCACCAGCATGCGGTCGATGAAGGTGGCGCCGCCGGACAGGCGCGGCAGCCAGGGCCGGATCGGCAGGATGCGGTGGTAGTGGGCACCGTACAGCCGGACATAAGCGAGGTCGATGCCGGCGACCACCGTCTGCACCGCCTGGTCCGGGGCGGCGGGCCGCTGCAGCACGGCGGCATGGCCGCCGAGCATGTCCGACAGCCCGTCCAGCACGGCGGCCCAGTCCTCGTCGCCGATCGCGGCGTCGTAGATCTGTCCGATCAAGTCCAGCAGTTGCTCATCCGGCATGGCGGACCATCAGGTTGGGGACGCGCTATTCCCCGGCGGCGGGGGAGGAGGCGAGCCCGGATCGCAGCCGCGCCTTGCCGAAGGCGACGCCGCGCTGCTCCGGCCCGAAGGCGATCAGCAGCGCGATCACCACCGCCACCACACCGGTCACCAGGGCCATGGCGAGGGCATAGTCGTTGCCGTTGGTGACGGCAATGTGGGTCTGCAGCGTCAGGTTTATGGCGGCCAGCAGATTGCCGGTCTGGTAGACGAAGCCGGGGAAGGTGCCGCGCGCCTCCTCCGGCGACAGCTCGTTCAGATGCGCCGGCACCACGCCCCAGGCGCCCTGCACCGCGACCTGCATGACGAAGGCGCCGGCCGCCAGCAGCACCGGGCCGGAGGAGAAGGCCCAGAGCGGCAGCGCCGGCAGGGCCAGCAGCGCCGCCGCGACGATCACCCGACGCCGGCCGAAGCGCTCCGACAGGGCGCCGCAGGCCAGGCCGCCGATGATGGCGCCGATGTTGTAGACGATCGCGATCAGGCTGACCTCGTGCGGGCCCATGCCGTGCTGGACCTTGAGGAAGGTCGGGTAGATGTCCTGCGTGCCGTGGCTGAAGAAGTTGAAGGCGGTCATCAAGAGGACGGCGTAGACCCCGAGCCGCCAGTGCCGACGCACCGTGTCGCCGAGGGAGATGCGGTCGCGCTCCACCCTCGTCTCCGCCCAGGCCGGGGATTCCGGGACGCGGCGGCGGATGTACAGCACCAGCAGGGCCGGCAGCACGCCGATCATGAACATGCCGCGCCAGCCGATCGAATCATAGAGCAGGCCGTAGACGATCGAGGCCAGCAGGTAGCCGTTCGGATAGCCCGCCTGCAGGATGCCGGAGACGAGGTCCCGTGACCGGGCCGGCACCGTCTCCATGGTCAGCGAGGCGCCGACGCCCCATTCGCCGCCCATGGCGATGCCGTACAGCATGCGCAGGATCAGCAGCACGGTGAAGGTCGGGGCGAAGCCCGAGGCGAATTCCAGCAGGGAATAGGCCAGGACGTCGATCATCAGCGTCGGCCGGCGGCCGAAGCGGTCGGCGGCGCGGCCGAACAGGAAGGCGCCGACCGGCCGCATCGCCAGGGTCAGCGTCACCAGCCAGGAGGTGGTCTCGGCCCCGGTGCCGAACTCCTGGGCGATATCAGTCAGGATGAAGACGAGAAGGAAGAAGTCGAAGGCGTCGAGCGTCCAGCCGAGGAAACTGGCGACCACGACGCTGCGCTGCTGGGCAGTCCACCCCTGCATGGCGAGCCTCTGAACCGTGGCTGCGGCGGGGCCCCCTTCCACGGCGCCCGCCGCCTCACGCCAGCTTCATCCCATGCGACGGTGCCCGTCTCGCGCCGATCGGGCATGGCTCCCGTGCCGGAACGGGAACGTCCTCAATCGGTCGGCATCTTGTCGATGCCGCCATGCGCTGCCGACCAGGAGACCGGGTCGTGCAGGAACTTCTCGACCTCGTCCAGCGTCTTCGGGTCGAAATGGTTGCCGGACTTGCAGAACTCCAGCACGTCCCACCAGGTGGCGAGCGCATGCAGCTCGACCCCGATCGACTCGAAGAACTTCGGCGTGTCCTTGAAGATGCCGTAGTTGAACACGACGAAGACGTGCTCGACCACCGCGCCGGCGTCGCGCAGCGCCTGGCAGAACTTGGCCTTGCTGCGGCCGTCGGTGTTCAGGTCCTCGACCAGCAGCACCCGCTGGCCCTCGGTCAGCACGCCCTCGATCTGGGCGTTGCGGCCGAAGCCCTTCGGCTTCTTGCGCACATACTGCATCGGCAGGGCGAGGCGATCGGCGATCCAGGCGGCGTAGGAGATGCCGGCGGTCTCGCCGCCCGCCACCGCATCGATCCGCTCGAAGCCGATCTCGCTGAGGATCACCGAGGTGGAGAAGTCCATCAGCACGCCGCGGATCCGAGGGAAGGAGATCAGCCGCCGCGTGTCGGTGTAGACCGGGCTGGCCCAGCCCGAGGTGAACTTGTAGGGCGTCTCGGCGTTGAAGCTGATCGCCCCGGCCTCGAGATATGCCTGGGCGGTCAGGCGAGCGATGGTCTTGCGGTCGGGGAAGCTGGTCGAGAGGATCATGGCGGGCTCCGGCGGATTTGGGGCTTGTTAGGACCGGGGCTGCCATCTGGCAAGCGGGGTTGCGTCCTTTGGGACGCATGGCCATGATCCGCCGGCCGCAGCAGGACACCCGCCATGACCGACCGTCTCACCCTCCGCCGCCCCGACGACTGGCACCTGCATCTGCGCGACGGCGCCATGCTGCGCGCGGTGCTGCCCCACACCACGGCGCATTTCGCCCGCGCCATCATCATGCCGAACCTGACGCCGCCGGTGGTCACCACCGCCGACGCCCGGGCCTATCGCGACCGCATCCTGGCGGCGCTGCCCGACGGCGCGCGCTTCACCCCGCTGATGACCGCCTATCTGACCGAGGGCACCGATCCCGACGACCTCGCCCGTGGCAAGGAGGAGGGGGTGCTGACCGCGGCCAAGCTGTACCCGGCCGGCGCCACCACCAACTCGCACAGCGGGGTGAAGGATCTCGCGAAGATCCGCCCGGTGCTGGACCGGATGCAGGCGATCGGTCTGCCGCTCCTGGTCCATGGCGAGGTGGTCGACCCGCAGGTCGACATCTTCGACCGCGAGGCGGTGTTCATCGAGCGCCACCTGCAGCCGATCCGGGCCGATTTCCCGGAACTGCGCATCGTGTTCGAGCACGTCACCACCCATGACGGGGTCGATTTCGTGCTGGACCAGGATGACGGCCGGGTCGGCGCCACGATCACGCCGCACCATCTGGTGCTGAACCGCAACGACCTCCTCGTCGGCGGGGTGCGGCCGCACTACTACTGCCTGCCCGTGGTGAAGCGCGAGCGCCACCGCCTGGCCCTGCGGAAGGCCGCGACCTCGGGTGATCCGCGCTTCTTCCTCGGCACCGATTCCGCGCCGCATCCGGTGCATGCCAAGGAGGCCGCCTGCGGCTGCGCCGGCGTGTTCAATGCCCGCGTCGCGGTCGCCTGCTACGCCCGGGTGTTCGAGGAGGAGGGGGCGCTGGGCCGGTTCGAAGCCTTCGCCTCGCTGAACGGCCCGGCCTTCTACGGCCTGCCGGTGAACGAGGAGACGATCACGCTGGTCCGCGGCGACGAGGAGCTGCCGGAGCGGCTGCCGGTCGATGGCGGCGACGACGTCCACGTCTTCCGCGGCAAGACCGCGCCGGGCTGGCGGGTGGAGGCATAGAAGCGGCGCCCGTCCGGAAACCACACGGAGACCGACCATGCCCCATGTCACCGTCGACGGATGCCGGCTGCACTATCGCCTCGACGGCCCCGAGGACGGGCCGCCGCTGCTGCTGTCGCACGCGCTCGGCGTCGATCTCGAGATGTGGGGGCCGCAAGTGGAGCGGCTCGCCCGCCGTTTCCGGGTGCTGCGCTACGACCATCGCGGCCATGGCGGCAGCAACGTGCCGCCCGGGCCGTACAGCCTCGACCGGCTGGGGCGTGACGCCGTCGGGCTGCTCGACGCCCTCGGCATCGGCCAAGCCGATGTCGTCGGCCTGTCGCTGGGCGGGATGGTGGCGCTGTGGCTCGGCATCCACGCGCCGGACCGCATCGGCCGCTTGGTGCCCTGCTGCACCACCGCCTATGCCGGCGGCCCGGAGCTGTGGGAACCGCGGATCGAGGCGGTGCGGCGCGACGGCATGGCGGCCCTCGTCGACGGCGTGATCGGGCGCTGGTTCAGCCCCGGCTTCCGCGAGCGGGCGCCGCAGACGGTGGACGGCATCCGCCGCAAGCTGCTGGCGACCCCGCCGGACGGCTACGCCGCCACCTGCGCCGCGATCCGCGACATGGACCAGCGCGATGCGATCAGCCGAATCAGGGCGCCGATGCTGGTGCTGTCGGGCACGCAGGACCAGGGCACGCCGCCGGAGCGGGGGCGGGAGATCGCGGCCGCCGTGCCGGGCGCGCGCTTCCAGGCCCTCGACGCCGCCCACATCGCCAATCTCGAGCAGGCGGACGCCTTCACCGCGGCGGTCGAGGGCTTCTTGGGCTAGGGGCCGCTACCCCGTCGGCCGGCGCGAGGCGGCGAGCAGCAGGCCGAAGCCGATCATCAGCCCGCCCGAGATCCGGTTGAACCAGCGGAACGGGCGGGCGCTGCGGAAGAAGCGGCCGAGGCGGGCGCCGATCAGGGCGTAGATCGTGATCGCCACCGCCTCCAGCGCCAGGAAGCTGGCGCCGAGCAGGGTGAAGCTGGCGGCGTAGTCGGATGGCACCACGAATTGCGGGAAGAAGGCGGTGAAGATCAGGATCGCCTTCGGGTTGCCGGCCGCGACCCAGAACTCCTGCCGGATCAGGGCGCCGAGCGGCTGCGGCCGTCCGGCCTCGGCATGGTCCGGTGCCCGGGCGTCGGCGCGCAGGAGCTTGATGCCGAGCCAGATCAGATAGGCGGCGCCCAGCCACTTCACCACGGCGAAGGCGAGTTCCGAGGCGGTCAGCAGCGTGCCGAGGCCGAGCCCGGCGACGGCGATCATGATGGCGAAGGCGACCAGCCGGCCGGAGGCGGCGGCCACGGCGCGCATCGTGCCGTCGCGGGCGCCGTTCGACAGCGACAGCAGGTTGTTCGGCCCGAACGCCATGTTCAGCGCGAAGCAGGCGGGCAGGAAGAGGAGGTAGTCGTCGAGCGTCATGATCCGGTCTCCGCCGGCGGTGCCGGCGGACGCAGCCTGCCAGAGATCGGGCGGCGGCGGAACCGTCGGAAACGGCGGTCCGTGCAGGCACAGCCATCTCTTGGGTTTTGCGGATTCGAAGAGTTTGTGGCCGTCCCAGAAAGGATTTAATCTCGGACACGTTGATCGGAGGCGGCATTGGTTGCCATAATCGGAACCGTCCGGAAGGTTTCGAGGTGAGGTTCCGTGCCGATCTCTGTTTCCGCCCTCGCCATGCGAGCCTATCTCGGCAGCGTCGAGCCGGTGCTGTTCCGGCTGCGGAAGGAGCAGCGGCTGCGCATCTGGGGGCTGGGGGCCGCCGACCTGCCGGAGGCGGCGCTGCGGCTGGAGGGCGAGAGGTGCGCCGGCGGCGACCTCTGCCGCCGCATGGTGTCCGCGCATCGCGACTATCTGGCGAAATACACCAGGCGCGGCCCGGACGGCATCGCCCGGCTGTGGCAGGGCACGCCCTGCCTGCTCGACCTCGGCGACTTCGCCGACGCCGAGGCCTATGAGAAGGAGATCCGGAAGAACTCCTTCGGCTACATCCTGCGGGAGACGCGCAAGGCGGCCAAAGCCGGCTATCGCTGCCGGATCTTCGACCGCTTCGCCCAGGGCGACGATATGCGCGATATCGAGGCGTCGAAGCTGTTCCGTTCCGGCGGGCCGGTGCCGCAGGCCTTCGCCCAGCGCTTCGGCCGCGGCAGCAGCGTCAAGGGCGACCCGTGGCTCGATGCCGAATGCCCGGAGCATTGGGCGGTCGACTGGGGCGTGTTCATCGAGGATGGCGGGCGGGACCGGATGGTCGGCACCATCGTGCTGCGCCGGATCGGCAACATCATCCGCATCGTCAGCTTCCTCGGCCATGCCGACCACCTGTCCGCCGGCGCGATGAAGCTGCTGTTCGTCGAGATCGTGCGCTGGCTGCTGCGCCGCGAGGATCCGCGGGTGCGAGGCGTGCGCTTCCTGCTCTATGGCGCGCTGGAGCAGGGCGGGCTGGGGCTGCTGCACTGGAAGCGGCGGTTGCTGGTGCGGCCCTTCGTCTTCGCCGACCCCGTCCCCGCCGGGGCCGCCGAATAACCCGGGGGGCCGACGCCACGATTGTGGCGGCGGGCGACCCCGGATCGGCCCGAAGACGCCATCTTCTCCGGCTGAACTGCCGTGATCGACGTCACCCGGGGAATGATATGGATCACGATGGTTCGGCTGCTTCGCGGCCCGGCATGGATGATGAGAGCTCGCGACCGCCGACCGTGCGCGTGCCCGCCAGCCGCTCGGCCGAGAACGCAGCGCGGATCGTCGCCCATCTGCGCTCGGTCCTGTTGGCGCCGGGCCGCTCGCGCGTGTGGGAGTAGCCCGATTTCGGCGAGTGCGGATCCGCGGTAGAATTCGCGAGATCACACTGGCACGTCGGGAGCTGACAATGTCGGAAGCCCTTCGGCTGGAGGACGTCCCGGCCGCGTTCATCGCGGCCTGGAACCGTCACGACATGGCGGCACTGGCCGCGCTGTTCGCGGAGGATGCGGACTTCGTCAACGTCGTCGGCCTGTGGTGGCGAAGCCGGGCGGAGATCGAGGCCGCTCATGCGGCGACCCATGCCGCCATCTTCAAGGACAGCCGCCTGGAAGGCGACATCGCAAAGGTTTCCCGCCTGGGGCCGGGAACCGCAGCGTTGCACGTGGCCTGGACGCTGACCGGCCAGAGCGGGCCGGACGGCGCGCCGGCCGGGCCGCGGCAGGGCATACTCCTTCTGGTGCTGACCGAAGCCCCGGGCGGCTGGCGGATCCGCATCGCCCAGAACACCGACATCGTGCCGGGCGCGACCGCGCCGCCGTGACCACGTAATCTTCCGCTAGCTGCGGCCGAGCACCTGTGCGCTCGGCCTGGCGGCGACTCGGTTCCACCAGGCCGCCAGCCGCTCACGCGACGCCAGCAGGTCCCTCCCCTCCGGCGCCATGCGGAAATAATCGAGGATCGGCGCGGCGTGCAGGTCGGCAAGGCTGGGCGCACCGCCCAGGAGCCAGGGGCCCTCGCCGAGGAAGCCTTCGAGCACGTCGAGGCAGAGTCCGGCCCGAGGCTGGGCCGCGGCGATCCGGGCCTCGTCGCTCGCTCGGCCTTCCCGCGGCTTCGACACCCGCTCGACATAGATGTCCCACACCAGCGGTCGGTAGGCGTAGCTGTCCAGGATGCCGATGATCTGGGTCAGCCGCGCCCGGCCGCGGGCGTCGGCGGGCTGCAGCGCCGGCCCCGGAAACGCCTCGTCGACATAGCGGGTGATCGCCGCGGTCTCGTAGAGCGCGAAGCCGTCATGCTCGAAGGCGGGGATGCGGCCGAAGGGATGGCGCTCGAGATGGCCGGGCGGCGGCCCCTCCGGCGCGAAGATGTCGACCTCGACCAGGTCGAACTCCACGCCCTTCTCCTGCAGCACCAGCAGGGCGGTGCGGACATAGACGCTGTAGCGGGCGCCGTAGAGGATCGGCTTTGCGGTCACGGCATCACCAGCTTGCGCTCGGTGTCGACCACCAGAGTGCCGGAGCGTTCCAGCTGGTAACGGCCGGTGTAGGTGCCCGGCTTCCAGCCTTCGGGCGGCGCGCGCCGGCCGCTGAAGACGGACCAGAGATTCTTCGATTCCGCCAGCACCGTCCGGTCCTGGTGCACCGGCTTGCCGTCCGGGCCGGCAATGGTGACGATCTGGATGTCGCCGCCGCGCACGCCGAAGCTTTCGGCCCACAGCACCAGCGGGGCATTCCGGCTTCCCTTGACGTCGGCATAATCGCCGCGCCGGGCGGCCTCCCAATCGGGCTGGCCAGCGGCGAAGCCGGCGGTCAGCAGCCCGGTCGGGATGTAGGGCACCTCCGCGGCCCACATCGGATGGCCGGCGGTCTGGCAGCCCGAGCCGACAGGAAGGGCGGTGAAGGGATCGAAGAAGGTCTCGCCCTTGAACACGCTGAACTCGACATGCGGGAACACGGTGTTGCCGGACAGGCCGATCTGGCCCAGCGGCTGACCGGTCTTGACCGTGTCGCCCACCTTCACCCGGAGGCTGCCCTGCTTCATATGGGCATAGCGCGTCATCCAGCCGCCGCCATGGTCGATGGTGACGCCGTTGCCGGCCTGGCGGCCCTTGACCGCCTCGACCCCGCGCTCCTCGACCGAGATGTCGGGCTCGCCGTCGCGGACGCCGATCACCGTCCCGTCGGCCGCCGCCAGGATGTCGACGCCGCTGCGCATCGCGGCGAGGTCCCGCAGGCGGATATCGGTGCCGTTGTCGCCGTCATAGCCCAGGCGGTCGCAGCGGAAATTGGCGAAACGCGGGCTGGGGTCGGTGTCGATGTAGTTCTGGATGAAACAGTCCCGGCCCAGGGTGCAGGCCGCAGGCCAGGCGAAGCGCGGCTCGGCCTCCGACGAGGAGGTGGTGACGGAGGGCGGCGCGGCTGCCGGCGGCGGCTCGGGCGACGGTGGGCTTGCAGGGGCCGGCTGAGCCTGCGGTGCCGGGGGCGGCGCGGCCTCGGGCTGAGGGGATGGCGGCTGCGGCGCGGGCTCGCTTTGGACGGCCGGTTCACCCGGCGCCGGCCCTTCGGTCTCCCGAGTGGAAAGCAGCAGATACGCGCCGACCGCAACGAGCGCGCCGATGGCGACGACGGTAGCGACGGTAACAGCCCACCACGCGCGCCGCATCTTTCCCCCTACAGTGCCACCACCCGGATTCGTCTGCCCTGCACCGCCAGCGCGATGCCGCCGCGCTTCAGCGCCAGCGCATCCTCGCCGAACAGCTCGCGCCGCCAGCCGTGCAGCGCCGGCACCTGGGCATTGTCGTCCATGGCGATGGCCTCCAGGTCGTCGCTGCCGGCGACCAGCTTCTGGGCCACGCCCTCATCCTCGCATTTCATCTTCAGGAGCACGCGCATCAGCTCGACCAGTGGTGCGATGCCGGGCGGGGTCGGCGGGCGCTGCACCAGCTTCGGCGCCTGGTCCGGCGGCGTCGTCAGGCCGCGGTCGACCGCCGCGATCAGCCCCTGGCCCTGCCAGCCCTCGGCCATGTTGCGGCTCATGCCGCGGATCCGGGCCATGGCCTCGATGTCGCGCGGGCTGTGCGCCGCGATCTCCAGCAGGGCTTCGTCCTTCAGGATGCGGCCGCGCGGGATGTCGCGCTTCTGCGCCTCGCGCTCGCGCCAGGCCGCGACCTCGCGCAGGATCGACAGGAACTTGGCCGAGGCGTTGCGCGGCTTCAGCCGCAGCCAGGCCTGCTCCGGCTCGGTGCGGTAGGTGGCGGGATCGCACAGGATCGCCATCTCCTCGTCCAGCCAGGATTCCCGGCCGGATTTGGTCAATTGCCTGCGCAGCGCCTCATAGGCCGGGCGCAGATGGATGACGTCGGCCAGGGCATAGTCGATCTGCCGCTCGGTCAGCGGCCGGTGCGACCAGTCGGTGAAGCGCGACGACTTGTCGATCCGGGCATTGGCCAGCTTGCCGACCAGGTTCTCGTAGCTGACCGAGTCGCCGAAGCCGCAGACCATCGCGGCGACCTGGGTGTCGAACAGCGGCGTCGGCACCTGGCCGGTCAGATGGACGAAGATCTCCACATCCTGGCGGGCGGAGTGGAAGACCTTCAGCACCTTCGGGTTGTGGACCAGCGCGAACAGCGGCGCCAGGTCGATGTCGGGCGCCAGCGGGTCGATCGCCGCCGCCTCGTCCAGCCCGGCGATCTGCACCAGGCACAGCTTCGGCCAGAAGGTGTGCTCGCGCATGAACTCGGTGTCGATGGCGATGTAGTCGGCCGCTGCCATGCGATCGCAGAAGGCGGCGAGCTCGGCGGTGGAGGTGATCAGAGTCATCTCCAGCGTTGTAGCGGATGGCCTTGCGATTGCCGAGTGCTTTGCACCGATGCCGATGCGAATGCCACCCGCGGCGAAACCGGCTAGTCTCGGGCCGGGACCGGGGTGGGGCCGGCTCCGAACGAGGCCATGCTTTCGCCATGGCCGTCCGGAAGCGTGGAGGCAACGGCAAGGAGGGCCGCATGAGACGATCCCTGGTATCCACAGCGGTCGCCGCGGTGCTGGCGGCGACGGCGCCTCTGTCCGGCGCGGCCGCCCAGGAGGAGGCGCCGACCGGCCTGTTCCGGGTCGGCGACACCGGCGTCCGCTGCCTGAAGCAGCCCTGCCCCTGGCGCGGCGTGGTGCCGGTCGACGACGAGAGCGTCGCGGCCGGGACCGTGCCCCCGGCCTATGCCGGCGACGCGCCGCCGGCGATCGCGGCGCCGCCGCAGCTGCTGGACCAGACCCGGAACGAGATCTGGCGCGCCTGGGCCTCGGGCGGCTGCCTCCTGGTCCGCGGCCGCTTCGACCGCCGCGGCGCCACGGCGGCGCCGGTGCTGTCGGTCGACCGGATCATCGGGCCATGCGGCCGATAGCGACGGGTGATACCTTCCTTCGGCCGGGAGCCGGCCCGCGGACGGAGACGATCTTGCCGACGATACTGAGAGTGATCGCCGTTCTGGAGCTTCTGGTCGGCCTGGCGTTGACGCTCTGGTGCTGGTTCGGCGAGCCGGAGAGCTTTTTGCTCGGGCTCGCGTTCCTCATTTCGGCACTCATCTCCGCCGCTCTGTTCGCGGCGCTCGCTCAGATTCTGGAGAATACGGAGCTGATGAGGTTGGAGGTCGGCCGGCTGCGGAATGATCTATGGCAGGAGCTCAAGAAGCTGCGGGACGGCGAGCCAGGCCCGAGCCGTCCGGCGCCTTCGCCACCGCCGCCGCGTCCGTCGACGTCGCCCATCAAGCAGGTGACCGACCCGATCACCGGGCGGATCGCCTACCAATATAACGGCGCGACCTACGACAGCCGCATCTCCGCCCTGGCCCAGCTCACCGAAGACGAACGGCGCGGCCAGAGGCCGCCGGGGGCCTCCGCATCCGGGTGACCCTCGGGGGCGGCGGCCGGCCTAAAGCGGTCTCACTCCTCCCCGTCGAGGCCGAGGTCGAGGATCGGGGCGCTGTGGGTGATCCAGCCGGCGGAGATCAGGTCGACGCCGGCGGCTGCGATCGCCGGCACCGTCTCCGCCGTCACCCGGCCGGACGCCTCGGTCACCGCCCGGCCGCCGACCCGGCGCACCGCCTCGCGCAGCTGGTCCGGCGTCATGTTGTCCAGCAGCACGGCGTCGACGCCCTCGGCCAGGGCCTCGTCGAGCTGGTCGAGCGTGTCGACCTCCACCTCGATCCTGACCAGGTGGCCGACCGCGGCGCGGGCCCGGGCGATCGCCGGCCGCACCCCGCCCGCCACGGCGATGTGGTTGTCCTTGATCAGCACCGCGTCGTCGAGGCCGAAGCGGTGGTTGACGCCGCCGCCGGCCCGCACCGCAAGCTTCTCCAGAGCCCGCAGCCCCGGCGTGGTCTTGCGGGTGCAGGCGATGCGCGCCTTGTGGGGCCGGGCGGCCGCGACCAGCGAGGCCGTGGCGGTGGCGACGCCGGACAGGTGGCACAGCAGGTTCAGCGCCACCCGTTCCGCCGCCAGGATCGGCCGGGCCGGCCCCTCGATCCGGAGCACCGCGTCGCCCGGCGCCACCCGGCTGCCGTCGGGCCTCGGCACCGAGACGGCGACGGCGGGGTCGAGCAGGCGGAAGGCCAGGGCGGCCGCGTCGGTTCCGGCCACCGTGCCGGGCTGGCGGGCGGCGACGACACCGCGCATCCGGGCTTCGGCCGGAATGACGGCGGCGCTGGTGATGTCGCCGGCACGTCCGAGATCCTCGGCCAGGGCGGCGCGGACGACCGGCTCGAGCAGAAGGGCGGGGAGGGGCGGGAGGGCTTCCATGGTGGGCCTCAGGGATGGGCAATGCCGGTGCGGGGCGCGTCGCCCTCCAGCACATCGGCGAGGGTGAGGAAGGAGGGCGCGGAGGCCGGGTCGGCCTCGGGGCAGTCGCTGCGGCACTGGGCGCCGCGGCTCTCACGCCGGCGCAAGGCGGCGGTTGCGATCAGCAGCCCGGCGAGGGCGCGGTCGGACAGGGCCGAGGGCGCGGCGTCGGCCAGGGGGCGCAGCGCCGCGGTCGCGGCAATGAGGCCGGCGCCGTCGCGCACCACGCCGACATGGCGCTCCATCAACACCCGCAGCGTAGCGACGATCCCGGCGTCCGGGGCGCCGCGGCGGGCGGGGCCGAGCGGCAGCGGGCGCAGCGGCGGCCGGGCCGTTCTGCCCCGGATGTCCTCGGCGATCCAGCCGGCATAGGCCAGCGCCTCCAGCAGCGAGTTGCTGGCCAGGCGGTTGGCACCGTGCAGCCCGGTCGCTGCCACCTCGCCCGCGGCCCACAGCCCAGGCACGGAGCTGCGGCCGCTGCCGTCCACGGCCACGCCGCCCATGTGGTAATGCGCCGCCGGTCGGATCGGGATCGGCTGCCGGGTCGGGTCCAACCCGGCCTCGCGGCACAGCGCCGTCACCCGGGCGAAGCGCTCCAGCCTGCCGCCCAGGCCGCGCGCATCCAGGAACACCATCTCGCCGGCCGAGACCCGGCGCCAGACGGCGCGGGCGATCACGTCGCGCGGGGCCAGGTCGCCCTGCGGATGATCCGCCATGACCCGCTCGCCCGAGGCCGTGACCAGCGCGGCGCCTTCGCCGCGCAGCGCCTCGGTCGCCAGCGGCATCGGATCGCGCCCGACCGCCATGGCGGTCGGGTGGAACTGCACGAACTCCAGGTCGCGCAGCACCGCTCCGGCCCGGGCCGCCAGGGCCAGGCCGGTGCCCGCGGCGCCCAGCGGGTTGGTGGTGTGGGCGTAGAGTCCGCCGACGCCGCCGGTCGCCAGCACCACGCCGCGGGCGGGGATCGCGACCGGCGCGCCGTCCTGCCACGCCAGCACGCCGCAGATGCCGGCCTCGTCGCGCAGCAGGGCGGTGGCGCGGGCGTGACGGATGGTGATCCGCGGGTCGGCTTCGGCTGCCCGGGCCAGTGTGCGCAGCACTGCGGCGCCGGTGCCGTCGCCGCCGGCATGGACGATGCGGCGGCGGCAATGCGCGGCCTCGAGGCCGAGGGCGAAGCCGCCGTCCTCCGTCCGGTCGAAGGGCGCGCCCAGCCCGGCCAGCCAAGCGATGCAGCCGGGCGCCGCCGCGGTGACGCGCCGGGCCACCTCCGGGTCGCCCAGCCCGGCCGCGGCGGCCAGCGTGTCGGCGGCGTGGAGATCCGGATCGTCATCGGGGCCGAGCGCCGCGGCGATGCCGCCCTGGGCCCAGCCGGTCGCGGCCTCGGCCCCGACCGGGGCGGCGGAGAGCAGGAGGACCGGCAGGGGCGCCAGCTTCAGCGCCGTGGCCAGGCCGGCGATGCCGGTGCCGATGACGACGACGCGGTCCTGCGGACGAAAAGAGATCGCGTCCATCACCGGACCTCCAGCATGCGCTCGACCGCGGCGCGGGCGCGGTCGGCCACGGCCGGGTCCAACTCCACCGCCTCGGTCATCGTCTCGAGCGCGCGCCGGATCTTCGGCAGGGTGATCCGCTTCATGTGCGGGCACAGGTTGCAGGGCCGGACGAAGTCGATCTCCGGGAACTGCACGGCGACGTTGTCGCTCATCGAGCATTCGGTCACCAGCACCACCCGGCCGGGCCGCTCACGGGCGACATAGTCGCTCATCGCCGCGGTGGAGCCGGCGAAATCCGCCTCCGCCACCACCTCGGGCGGACATTCCGGATGGGCCAACACGACCACGCCGGGATGGGCGTCGCGCAGCCGGCGGACATCGTCGGGGCCGAAGCGCTCATGCACCTCGCAGGCGCCCTGCCAAGCGATGATCTCGACCTTGGTCTCGGCCGCGACATTGGCCGCCAGATAGCCGTCCGGGATGAAGATCACGCGCGGCACGCCCAGGCTCTCCACCACCTTCACGGCGTTGCCGGAGGTGCAGCAGATGTCGCTCTCCGCCTTCACCGCAGCCGAGGTGTTGACATAGGTCACGACCGGCACGCCCGGATAGCGGCGGCGCAGCAGGCGCACATCCTCGGGCGTGATCGACTCCGCGAGGGAGCAACCGGCGGCTGCATCAGGGATCAGGACGGTCTTCGTCGGGTTCAGCAGCTTCGCGGTCTCGGCCATGAAATGCACGCCGCACAGCACGATCACCGAGGCCTCGACCCGCGCCGCCTCGCGCGCCAGCGCCAGGCTGTCGCCGGTGATGTCGGCGATGCCGTGGAAAATCTCCGGCGTCTGATAGTTGTGCGCCAGGATCACCGCATCGCGCTCCCGCTTCAGCCGCAGGATGGCGTCGATGTCGGGGGCAAAGCCCGGCCAGTCGAAGGCCGGGATGACGCGGGACAGGCGGCCGTAGAGCGGCGCGGTGCGCGCGGCGACGGCCGGGGTGTAGTCGGTCGAGACGGACATCGGGTTCTGCTCACTTCGAGAATTATGACGACGGGGCGGCCCCGAATCGGTGTCGCTCCGGTTACACTAATTCTCAGAATAAGAAAATCAAGGCTGCTTCGCTCAGGCCGCTGGACCGCGGCCCGAGCAGAGATGTTGTCACCGGCTGCGCGCGGCATCATCTCTCGACCAGCGCGGGCGAACCGAGCCGGCCCGAGGAAGAGCACCATGATCGCGACCGATCCAGCCGCCGGGCAGATTCGCCGGCTTCGCCGCCGATGACCGCCGTCCCGACCGCCGGGCTCCGGTCAGGCTTCGCCGCGCGGGCCTGGACCGGACGCGAGCGGCTCATGCCGCTGCTGACCGCGGCCCTCGCCCTCGCCATCTTCCTGTTCGATACCTTCAGCCCGATGAAGATCGCGGTGGCAGTGCTCTACGCCATCGTCATCCTGATGTCGGTCGGCTTTCTCGACCGCCGCGGCGTCCTGTTGGTGGCGCTCGGCTGCGGCGGGCTGACGGTCGTCGGCTTCCTGGTCGGGCTGCGGCACACCGGCTTCGAGGCGCATCTCCTGCGCGGCATCGTCAGCCTGTCGGCCATCGCCATCGCCACCGCGCTGGCCCAGCGCAGCCAGGCGGCGACCGCGGTGCTGCGCGACAGCGAACGGCGCTGGCGCGGCATCTTCCAGTCGGTCGGCGTGGCGATCTGGGAGGAGGACTTCACCCAGGTCCGGCGCCTGTTCGACGACCTCGCCCGACAGGGCGTCACCGACCTGCCGCGCCGGCTGGAGGAAGACCCCGACCTGGTCGAACGCTGCATCGCGCTGATGCAGACCGTCGACGTCAACGAAGCCGCCATCCGGCTGGTCGGTGCCGCGGGTGCCGCCCAGGCCATCTCCGAACGCTGGCGCGTCCTGCTGCCCGAGACCGTCCGGACCTGGCGCGACCTGCTGATCGCCCTGGCGGAGGGGCGGCCGTCCTTCGCTGGCGAGACAGTGCTGCGGACCATCGCCGGCGAGCGGCGGTCAATCCTGATCGCGGCGACCTTCCCGGCCGACGGCGCCCGGCCCACCGGCCTCTTGAGCGCCGTCGATATCACCGAGCGGAACCGGGCCGAGCGGGCGCTGGCCGAGGCCCGGGCGGAGCTGGCGCATGTCTCCCGCGTGGTCACGCTCGGCGAGCTGACGGCGTCGATCGCGCATGAGGTGAAGCAGCCGCTGGCCGCGATCGTCACCGACGGCCAGGCCTGCCTGCGCTGGCTCGACCGGCCGGTGCCGGATCTCGGCGAGGCCCGGGCCTGCGCCGGCCGGATCGTCGGCGAGGCCAATCGCGCCGACCATGTCGTGCAGAGGCTGCGCAACCTGACCCGCAAGGCGGCTCCGGAGCGGGCCGCGGTCGACCTCAACGCCGTCGTCGACGAGGTGGTCGAGCTGATGCGGCGCGAGATCGCCGACCACCGCGTGACGCTGCATACCCGGCTCGCGCCCGGGCTGCCGCCGGTGCCGGCCGACCGCATCCAGCTGCAGCAGGTCTTGATCAATCTCGTGGTCAACGCCATCCAGGCGATGGCGGAGACGCCCCGCCGCGACCTCACGATCGAGACCCGGACCGATTCCGCGCGGGAGGTGCTGGTCCTGGTCGGCGACAGCGGCATCGGCCTGGAGCCCGAGGCGATGGAGCATCTCTTCACCCCCTTCCGCACGACCAAGCCCGGCGGCATGGGCCTGGGGCTGTCGATCTGCCGCTCCATCGCCGAAGCCCATGGCGGGCGGATCTGGGCATCGCGCAACGCCGAGGTGGGGGTGACCTTCCATGTGGCCCTGCCGGCGGCCGGGAGGCAAGCATGACGCAGGCAACGGCCGAGGCGCCGCTGGTGCTGGTGGTGGATGACGAGGCCGCGGTCCGTACCGCGC
The DNA here is from genome assembly GCF_000423185.1 of Inquilinus limosus DSM 16000. GTDB lineage: Bacteria > Pseudomonadota > Alphaproteobacteria > DSM-16000 > Inquilinaceae > Inquilinus > Inquilinus limosus. The sequence goes on from NZ_AUHM01000035.1 coordinate 73,653, forward strand.
TGGACAGCCTGCTGCGCTCGGTCGGCTTCCGGGTGGCCTGCTTCGCATCGCCGGAGGAGTTCCTGCGCAGCCAGCAGGCGCCGTCGGCCAGCTGCCTGGTGCTCGACATCCGGCTGCAGATCGCGAGCGGCCTGGACTTCCAGGCGCAGCTGGCCCGGGACGGGGTCCGCATCCCGGTCGTGTTCATGACCGGGCACGGCGATATCCCGATGAGCATCCGGGCGATGAAAGCCGGCGCGGTCGATTTTCTGACCAAGCCGTTCCGGGACCAGGATATGCTCGACGCCGTCGCCGCGGCGGTCGCGCGCGACCGGGAACGGCGGGCGGCGGAGCAACGCGCGGCGGAGATCGCCGGCCGGTACGAGACCCTGACCCCGCGCGAGCGGCAGGTCATGGCCCTGGTCGCGTCCGGGCTGATGAACAAGGAGATCGCCGGGCGGCTCGGCCTCAGCGAGATCACGGTCAAGATCCACCGCGGCCAGGTGATGCGGAAGATGGCGGTACGGTCGGTCGCCGACCTGGTGCGCATCGCCGACGCGATGGACCGCCGGTTCAGCGAGAGCGGCGGATGATTACCGGGATCGATTTGTAGGTCGGCGTGCCGCTGCGCTCGTCATAGGAGTCGAGCGCGACCAGGCCGTTGGCCTCGGGGTAATAGGCCGCGGCCGAGCCGCGGGCGATGTCATGGGCCACGGCGGTCACGCCGCGCAGCACCCGCGGCGGCCCGCCGGGATCGTTGGCCACCGCCTCGACATCGACCACATCGCCATGGCCGAGGCCGAGCGCCGCGAGGTCCTCCCGGTTCAGGAACACCACGTCGCGCCGGCCGGTGATGCCGCGGTAGCGGTCGTTCAGCCCGTAGATGGTGGTGTTGTACTGATCGTGGCTGCGGATCGTGGTCAGGCGCAGCGCGTCGGCCCGGGCCACGCGCGGATCCTCCTCCACTCCGGCGCAGACCAGGAGGTTGGCCTTGCCCGACGGCGTCCGCCATTCGCGCCGCGAGGCCGGCACGTCCAGCCGGAATCCGCCCGGCTCGGACACCCGCGCGTTGAAGTCGAAGAAATCGGGGAACACCGCCTCGATCTTGTCGCGGATGCGGGCGTAGTCGGCGATAAGCCAGGCCCAGTCGACCCTGGTGTCCGGCAGCGTCGCCATGGCCATCCCGGCGATGATCGCCGGCTCCGACCGCAGCTGGTCCGAGGCCGGGGGCAGGGCGCCGCGCGAGGCGTGCACCATCGACATCGAATCCTCGACCGTGACCGACTGGGCGCCGGTCTCCTGCAGGTCGCGCTCGGTCCGGCCGAGGCAGGGCAGGATGATCGACTCGCGCGCCAGCAGCAGGTGCGACCGGTTCAGCTTGGTGGCGATGTGCACCGCCAGGTCCAGCCTGCGCATGCCGGCGAACACCGCCTCCGGGTCCGACATGGCGACGGCAAGGTTGCCGCCGAGGCAGATGATCGCCTTGGACCGGCCGTCGATGATCGCCTGCACCGCCTCCACCGCGTTGTGGCCCTTCTGCCGCGGCGGGGCGAAGCCGAAGACCCGTTCGGTCGCGTCGAGGAACGGCTGGGACGGGATCTCGGTGATGCCGACGGTGCGGTCGCCCTGCACGTTGGAATGGCCGCGCAGCGGGCAGATCCCGGCGCCCGGCCGGCCGATGTTGCCGCGCAGCAGCAGCAGGTTGGCCAGCTGCTGCACGTTCGAGGTGCCGTGCCGGTGCTGGGTCAGCCCCATGCCGTAGCAGACGATGACGTTCTTCGCCTCGGCATAGATCCGCGCCGCAGCCTCGATATCCGATCGGGGCAGGCCGGACTGGGCCTCGATCACGTCCCAGGGCACCGTCTCCAGATCCGCCGCCAGCGCCTCGAAGCCGGTGGTCTGTTCGGTGATGAAGCCGCGGTCCAGCAGCCCCGGCCCGCCGACGGCGAGATCCGCGGCGTCGGCGGCCAGCAGCGCCTTCATCATGCCCTTCAGCACGGCCACATCGCCGCCGACCTTGACCTGGTGGTAGGCCGAGGCGATCGGGGTCGAGCCGAGGGTCAGCATCTCCATCGGGTTCTGCGGCGCGGCGAAGCGCTCCAGCCCGCGCTCACGCAGCGGGTTGAACACCACGATCGGCACGCCGCGCTTCGACGCCTCGCGCAGCGTCGTCAGCATGCGCGGGTGGTTGGTGCCCGGGTTGTGGCCGATGCAGAAGATCGCATCGCAGAGGTCGAAATCCTTCAGCGTCACCGTGCCCTTGCCGACGCCGATCGACTCCGGGAGCCCGACGCTGGTGGCCTCGTGGCACATGTTCGAGCAGTCGGGGAAGTTGTTGGTGCCGTATTCCCGGACGAAGAGCTGGTACAGGAAGGCGGCCTCGTTCGAGGCCCGGCCCGAGGTGTAGAACTCGACCATGTTCGGGTCGGCGTAGCCGCGCAGCCGCTCGCCGATCCGGCGGAACGCCTCGTCCCAGCTGACCGGCAGATAGCGGTCGGTGGCCCGGTCATAGGCCATCGGATGGGTCAGCCGGCCCTGGTCCTCCAGCGCATGGTCGGTCCAGCCCCACAGCTCCGCGACCGGGTGCTCGGCGAAGAATTCCGGCCCAGCACGCTTGCTCGTGGTCTCCCAGGACACCGCCTTGGCGCCGTTCTCGCAGAACTCGAAGGACGAGGTGTGCTTCGGGTCGGGCCAGGCGCAGCCGGGGCAGTCGAAGCCGGAGGGCTGGTTCATCCGCATCAGCGCGCGGGTGTCCTCGGCGATCGCCATCTGGTCCTTGATCGCCCGGGCCACCGCGCCGAGGGCACCCCAGCCGCCGGCCGGGCCGTCATAGGGCTTCACGCCCGGCACGTCGTTGTCTCTCGGCATCGGGGTGCTCCTCGGATCGGGGTCAGGCGCGCGGCAGGGCGTTGGATGGCTGGACGGCCGGGGCGGGGGCCTCGACCTTCCGCTCGGCGCCGCGCTCCTGCAGCCAATAGCCCAGCCCGACCATCAGCCCGCCGCCGGCGAGGTTGCCGAGCGTCACCCACACCAGGTTGTGCACGGCGCCGCCGAGCGTGACCGTCTCCGGATGCTCGCCCATCAGGGCCAGGGCGAAGACGAACATGTTGGCGACCGAATGCTCGAAGCCGCAGGCAACGAAGATCGCGATCGGCCAGAAGATCAGTGCGATCTTGGCGGCATCGTTCTCGGTGCGGCCACACATCCAGATGGCCAGGCAGACCAGCCAGTTGCACAGGAGGCCGCGGGCGAACAGCTCATAGCCGGGCGCGGCCATCTTGGCGGCGGCGACGGTGAAGAACTCGCTGCTGCCGTCGGTCAGCAGCACGCCGCCGCCGGCCATGTGCAGCAGCGCCGCCAGCACCGCCGCGCCGACCAGGTTGCCGAGCCAGCAGGCGATCCAGACGCGCAGCATGTCGCCCACGCCGCTGTCGCCGCGCAGCGCGGCGAAGGGCATGTACATGGCGGTGCCGGTGAACAGCTCCGACCCCGCGAAGACGACGATGGTCAGGGCCGAGGCGAAGACCGCGCCCATCACCAGATGCGACCAGGACGGGTCGGCATGGGCGCCGACGGTGAACATGAAGATGTCGCCGAAGCCGATATAGGCGCCGGCCAGGGCCGAGCCGATCAGGAAGCTCAGCAGATGGGCCCTGACCATGTCGGCCTTGTGCGCCCCGGCCTCGGCGTATCTGGCAATGGTGTCGCGGTACATCGCCGGTCTTCTCCTTCACGGCGCCGAATGTCGTCGCCGGCTCAGCCGGCGACGACCGGGGTCTTGTCCTTGCGCAGCGCGTCCATCACCGCCTTGTCCAGATTGAGATGGCCCTGCACCAGCTCCGGCGGGGTCAGCGCCAGCCACTGGTCGAGCGAGATGTCGGCGTAGTGGTCGCTCTTGAACATCTCGAGGAAGCGCAGCGTGGTGCTGCCGGTGTTCTCGATGTAGTGGCCCATGGCAAAGGGCACGAAGCCGACATCGCCGGCCGTGAAGTCGAAGGTGCGGGCGGTGCCGACGGCGCCGAACACGCCCATGCGGCCCTGGCCCTCGATGTAGTACTGCCACTCGTCGGCATTCGGGTGCCAGTGCAGCTCGCGCATGCCGCCGGGCTCGATCTCGACCAGCGCCGCGGCGATGGTCTTGGAGACGGGGAACACCGAGGAGTCGGTGATCCGGACGGTGCCGCCCTTGGTCTTGATCGGGTCCTGCGCCATCATCCGGTGGCTGAAGGTCTGCGGCACCGGCGTCGCCCCGGCGATCTTGTCGCCGGCCAGCGGTCCGGGGATCGGCAGGTTGAAGATGTAGCGCTCGCGCGGGTCCGGCGTGTGGCCGAAATATTTCGTGTCGACGCCGAAGTTCTTGCCCAGCACCGAGGCCGGCACGTGCTTGAACCAGTCGCTCAGCAGGAAGGTGCTGTCCTCGTCGAACTCGCCGTCGTCGAAGACCAGCAGGAACTCGCAGCCGTCCTTGCCGAGGCCCTGGATGGAATGCGGGATGCCGGACGGAAAGTACCAGAGGTCGCCGAGGCCGACATCGTCGACGAAGTTGTTGCCGGCGGCATCGACCGCGGTGATCCGCGCTTCGCCATACAGCATGTAGGCCCATTCGGCCTGCTTGTGCCAGTGCAGCTCGCGGGTGCCGCCGGCGTTCAGGCGCATGTTGACGCCGGCGATGGTCTTGGAGATGCCGAGCTCGCGCACCGTGACCTGGCGGGTCCAGCCGCCCTCCTCCTGGCGCACATGCGAGTCGGAGAAGGAGAAGCGGAGATTCGGCAGCGTGCCGCTGTCGGTCCGCGGCGGGTTCAGGATGTCCGGGCTCTCGGCGGCGCGCATCGCGTCCTTCGGGCCGGGGTCGGTGCCGCCGCGGCCGGGAGTCATCGGCTGCGGCACGGCCGCGGTCTGGGCCTGCGCGCCGGTGGCGGCGACGGCGAGGCCGCCTGCGGCCATGGTGCCGAGGGCGGCGCGGCGGGTGAACAGGGTCATGTGTTCCTCCAGTCCTTCGTGGTCCCGGCTTTTCAGGAGCCGGACCGCACGCCGCGGGGCATGGCCGACGCGGCGGCGTCATCGGATCCACGCGTCGATCGTCTTCCCGGGAGGCGGCGAGGTGGAGGTCGGGACGACAGGGCGTCGGGGCCTCGCCTGCGCCTTCGGCCGAGGCCGATTGGCACGCTGGCTCGGCGGTCGGGGTGGGCCGTTGCCGTTCCGGCCGTCGATGCCCCGGAAGGAAACGCCCTTTACGCGGCCCGCACCATCATATTGGCGGTTCGCCTCGTAACCGCGGGCGGTGCCATGAGCCATACCTTGGTATAGGCGAGCCGATCGACAGCACGCTCCGTGGGCGTTGAGCACCGGCCGGCCCGCCGCCTAGATTGGCACAGGGGCAGAGGGGCGCCGCGGCACGCCCGAAGTTGTCCGCAGCAGGTCCGGCCGGGCCGCTGGCGCTCCGGCCGGATGCGATCGCAGGAGAGAGACCGTGGAACTGCGCAATCTCGGCCGGTCCGGCCTCCGGGTCGGGCCGCTGGCCTTCGGCGGCAACGTCTTCGGCTGGACTGTGGACGAGGCGACCTCGTTCCGCCTGCTCGACGCCTTCGTCGATGCCGGGCTGAACCTGATCGACACCGCCGACGTCTATTCGCATTGGGCGCCCGGCAACAAGGGCGGCGAATCGGAGACCGTCATCGGCCGCTGGCTGAAGCGCAGTGGCAAGCGCGACCGGGTGGTGATTGCCACCAAGGTCGGCGGCGAGATGCCGGGCCGGCCGCCGCGGAAGGACCTGTCAGCAGCCTGGATCCGCGAGGAGGTAGAGAACTCGCTGCGCCGGCTGCAGACCGATGTGATCGACCTGTATCAGTCGCATTGGGACGACCCGGAGACGCCGCAGGAGGAGACGCTGGGCGCCTATGCCGAGCTGATCCGGGCTGGCAAGGTGCGGGCGATCGGCGCCTCGAACTTCTCGGTCGAGCGTCTCGCCTCGGCCCTGATGCTCAGCGCCGAGAGCGGGCTGCCGCGCTACGAATCGCTGCAGCCGCATTACAACCTCTACGACCGTTCGGGCTATGAGGGGCCGCTCGAAGATCTGTGCCGGCGCGAGGAGATCGGCGTCATCACCTATTTCTCGCTCGCCGCCGGCTTCCTGACCGGCAAGTACCGCAGCGAGGCCGACCTGTCGCAGAGCGCCCGCGGCGGCCGCGGCATGAAGGACCGGCTGAACCCGCGCGGCCTGCGCATCCTCGACGCCCTCGACCAGGTGGCGAAGGCGCACGGCGTCCGCCCGGCCACGGTGGCGCTGGCCTGGCTGATCGCCCGGCCCGGCATCACCGCGCCGATCGCCAGCGCCACCAACCCGGAACAGCTGCAGGACCTGGTCGCCGCCACCCGTCTGACCCTCGCGGCCGACGAGATCCGGCTGCTGGACGAGGCCGGCCGGCAGTAGCCTTCAGCTAGGCCGGCGCGACAGCGGCAGCCTCACGCCCGGTTCCGGCAGCTCCTGCAGCACCTCGCGGCGGAAGCGGACCAGCCGGGCCGGGCGGCCGCCGGTCCCGCCGGCCACCTCGCCGGTCTCCTCCACCAGCCCCTGGCTGTCGACCAGGCGGCGGAAGTTGGGGGCGTGCAGGCGCAACCCCGCCAGAGCCTCGACCGTGCGCTGCAGCTGCGACAGGGTGAAGGTCGGCGGCATCAGCTCGAACACCACCGGCCGGTACTTGATCTTGCCGCGCAGCCGGCCGATCGCGGTGGCCAGGATGCGGCGGTGGTCGGCCGCCATCGGCGCGCCTTCGGCCAGGGCCGGGCAGGCGGGGCCGCGGCCGTCCCGATGCGCCTCGGCGGCGAGGCCCGCCTCGTACATCAGCTCGTAGCGCTCCAGCACCCGCTCCTCGCCCCAGGGCAGGCCGCCCAGGCCGAAGGCGATGCGCAGCCTGGCCTCGCGCCGCCGCCGTTCGGCGTCGCCGGCGGCGGCCGCGGCCCAGCCGGCCAGGGTCGCCTCGATCCGGTCCAGGAGGTCCGGGCGGCCGCCGCGCCGGTCCTCCCAGGGGAAGTGGTGGTACCAGTCGCTCCACAGGCTGTCGCCCCAGCCGGCCGGCGCGGCCTCGCGCAGCAGCGCCAGATAGCCGACCGACAGCACCCGGCCCGGCCCGGCCAGCTGCCGGTCGCGGTCGCCGAAGGTGTAGAGCTGCTCGACATAGCCCAGCGGCTGGCCGGTCTGCGCCTCGACCCAGGCGCGCAGCCCCAGCTCCAGCGTCCGGTGCTGCGGCTCCAGCGGGCCGGCGGGCAGGGTCGGGATGCCGTCCGGGCCGCGCAGCGCCAGCACGCGCGGCGTGTCGCCGGCCACCGCCACGACCACGGCCGACAGGTCGACGGTCACCCGGTCCTGGGCGGCCCGGCTTTGCGGGGCCCGGCTCGGGGGGGAATTTGGCGCCCGCGGCGCCTTGGCCGTCACGCCGGCCATCGCGGATCCGAAGCCTCGACTCTCATGCCGCCAGGATAGCATGCGCGGGCGTCGCTTCGGTGACTCTCCGGGAGATACGGCGGGGATATGCCGACGGAAGAGGGCAGGGGCGTCGAGCCGCGGCTTGACAGGCCGGCGCGGGCAGTGTCACTGACCGGCGTTTCATGCCAAGGTCCGAGAGCGATCCCATGCACCCCTACCGCACCCATACCTGCGGCCAGCTTCGTCCCGAACAGGCCGGCGAAACCGTCCGCCTGTCGGGCTGGGTCCATCGCAAGCGCGACCACGGCAATCTGCTGTTTCTCGACCTGCGCGACCATTACGGCGTGACGCAATGCGTGGTCGACACCGACAGCCCGCATTTCGCCGCGGCCGAGGCGGCGCGCGTCGAGAGCGTCGTCACCGTCACCGGCGTCGTGGTCCGGCGCAGCCCCGAGACCGTCAACGACAAGCTGCCGACCGGCGGCATCGAGGTGCGGATCAGCGAGTTCGCGCTGCAGTCCTCCGCCCAGGTGATCCCGCTGCAGGTGGCGTCGGACGAAGAGGCGGGCGAGGACATCCGCCTGCGCTACCGCTTCCTCGACCTGCGCCGGCAGAAGATGCAGCGCAACATCGTGCTGCGCAGCGAGGTCATCTCCTCGATCCGCCGCCGCATGATCGAGCAGGGCTTCCGCGAGTTCCAGACGCCGATCCTGACGGCGTCGAGCCCGGAGGGCGCGCGCGACTTCCTGGTGCCGGCGCGGCAGCACCCCGGCAAGTTCTACGCCCTGCCGCAGGCGCCGCAGCAATTCAAGCAGCTGCTGATGGTGGCCGGCTTCGACCGCTACTTCCAGATCGCGCCCTGCTTCCGCGACGAGGACAGCCGCGCCGACCGGTCCCCGGGCGAGTTCTACCAGCTCGACTTCGAGATGAGCTACGTCACCCAGGAGGACGTGTTCCAGACGATCGAGCCGGTGCTGCGCGGCGTGTTCGAGGAGTTCTCGGACTTCACCGGCACCAAGCGCGCGGTCACCGCCGGCGCCTTCCCGCGCATTCCCTATGCCGAGTCGATGCTGAAATACGGCAACGACAAGCCGGACCTGCGCAACCCGCTGGTGATCTGCGACGTCACCGCCGTCTTCGCCCGCGAGGACGTGACCTTCCGCGCCTTCAAGGGCGTGATCGAGAAGGGCGGCGTGGTGCGCGCCATCCGCGCGCCCAAGGTCGCGGACCGGCCGCGCAGCTTCTTCGACAAGCTGAACGGCTGGGCGCAGGAGCTGGGCGCGCCGGGCCTCGGCTACGTCGTGTTCGAGGCCGGCGCCGGCAAGGGGCCGATCGCCAAGTTCCTGGAGGCGGGCGCCCAGGCGGCGCTGCGCGAGGCGACCGGCGCCGAGGACGGCGACGCGGTGTTCTTCGTCGCCGACCTGGAGGCCGCGGCCGCCAAGCTGGCCGGCTTCGCCCGCACGAAGATCGGGCAGGAGCTGGAGCTGATCGACCCGAACCGTTACGAGTTCTGCTGGATCGTCGACTTCCCGATGTACGAGCTGAACGAGGAGACCGGGCAGATCGACTTCAGCCACAACCCGTTCTCGATGCCGCAGGGCGGGCTGGAGGCGCTGGAGTCGCAGGACCCGCTGACGATCAAGGCGTTCCAGTACGACATCGTCTGCAACGGCGTCGAGCTGTCCTCGGGCGCGATCCGGAACCACAAGCCGGAGATCATGATCAAGGCGTTCGAGATCGCCGGCTACAGCCGCGAGGTGCTGGAGGAGAAGTTCGGCGGCATGCTGTCGGCCTTCCGCTTCGGCGCCCCGCCGCATGGCGGCTCGGCCCCGGGCATCGACCGCATCGTCATGCTGCTGGCGGACGAGCCGAACATCCGCGAGGTCATCGCCTTCCCGATGAACCAGCGGGCCGAGGACCTGCTGATGGGCGCCCCGGCCGAGGTCGACCCGGCCCGGCTGAAGGAGCTGCACATCAAGCTGGACCTGCCGAAGAAGGCCGGCTGACGGACCGCGGCGCCGCGGCGCTTGCATCCGTCCGCGGCTTCGGGCTGAGATGGCGCATGTTCCGCACCGCGCCATCCGCCGCCCTCGCCCTTCTGCTGCTGTCCGGCACCGCCCAGGCCGCGCCGGCGGTGGCGCTGCAGCCGCACCGGGCGGTGTATTCCCTGACGCTCGACATGACGCGGGGGCAGCGCAGCGTGATCTCGATCGAGGGCCGGATGGAGTACCGCTGGTCCGCCGCCTGCGACGGCTCCAGCTTCGAGCAGAACTATCAGGTGGCGATGGTCTACGCCTCGGGTGACACCATCACCCGAAAGACCCGCTATGCCGGCTGGGAATCGGCCGACGGGCAGGAGCTGACCTACAATCTCAGCTCCTCCACCAACGGCGAGGACAAGGAGGACATCCGGGGCACGGCGCGGCTCGACGAGGCCGGGGCCGGCGACGCGGTGTTCAAGTCGCCGCCCGACCTGTCGCAGGCGCTGCCGGCGGGCAGCCTGTTCCCGACCGCCCATATGCAGCGGCTGGTCGAGGCGATGCGCCAGGGCCGGCCGATCTTCACCGCCGGCTTCTTCGACGGCAGCTCCACCGACGGGCCGCAATATGTCAGCGTCGCGATCGGCCGCACGCAGCCGGGCGACCCCGCGGCCGACCCGCTGCTGCGCGGCCCGTCGCACCCGATCAACATGGCCTTCTTCAAGGTCGCCGAGGGGCAGGACAAGGCCGGCGAAGGCGCGGAGCTGCCCGAATACGAGCTGCGCCAGCGCCTGTTCGAGAACGGCATCGCCGACCGCATCGTCATCGACTACGGCGACTTCGCCATGGCGGCGAAGCTGGACACGCTGGAGCCGATCGCGCCGCCGCGCTGCGAGTGAGAAAGCCTCAGTTCGCCTATCTGAAAGCTAATCTCCGAAGAGGTTCTCTGTATTTCTTGATGAGCGTCAATGGATCATCTACGCCCATAAAAAATGATTGGGAGTCGTACCCATGTTGTGCGTCTAGCTTCATGGCGGCTCGGACGATATGTATATCTTTTCTGCTCACTTCTTTCGTCCATCCGTGAAAGCCTATATGTGCTATTCGGTAAGGATCAATTGGTGTTTCTAAATCGTCTGCAGAAAGGAATCTCACGACATCAATTCTATTTTTTCTGGGATCTTGGAGTTTGACGCCATGCTTCCGTATAATCCCATCTAACTGATTATATGTTATTATTTTTGAACCAAGATCAATTTCTCGTGTATTGCGCTTTAGAAAATGAGATATGGTCTCAATTTCTCGGTCTAGGCCGATAAGTTCCGAATGTCCGTATTTTGGATATTTTGACAAGTTGTTGTCTGCAATGTCCACCATAAAATCTTCATAGTCTTGATGTGGGAGAGTCGGCGTTCTGCCAATTTTCTGTAAATGTAGGATTGATGTTAGGAAAGCTGTTCTCTTGTTCGCATCATGGAATGGATGATTTTTGATGAGTCCGTAAAGTAGAGTGGCGCAAATTTGTATTCTATCGTTCCACTTTGGCTTTCCGCCAAATTGCACAAATTGGCGGCTTAGAGCGGAGTGAAGAAGGTTTAGATCTTTCGGTCCTATCCCGCCCAATCCTTCTCCAGTATTTGCAAAATATTCTGCTAATAAGAAGTGAGCCTTCAGTACTTCTCTTATGCCAATCGTGGTTTGTCCTGCATAGTGATCGTCTGCTCCTATCTGAATTAACCATCTATTATGTTCCGAATGAATGTAATCTAAAATATTTTTGTCTGCCATCTGTTGTTCTCTCGTGTGAGGTCTGAGGGTGCGAGTTTGGAGTAGGAATAGTATTTTCCGATTTGATGGAATGGCAAGCAGCGATAATGCGCCCTCGCGTGGGGCGCATTATCTAAATGCAGTTGTTTAGGCGCCCAGCCGGTCCGAGACCACCGACCAGTTGACCAGGGTCTCCATCACCGCCTTGACGTGGTCGGCGCGGCGGTTCTGGTAGTCCAGGTAGTAGGCGTGCTCCCACACGTCGATGCCGAACAGCGGCTGGCCGCCATGGGCGAAAGGCGAATCGGCGTTCGAGGTGCCGACCAGGCTCAGCTTTCCGGTGTCGGCCACCAGCCAGACCCAGCCGCTGCCGAACACCTTGCCGGCGGCCTCGGTCGTCGCCTTGACGAGGCCGGCCTGGTCGCCGAAGGCCTCGGCGATCGCCTCGGCCAGCCGGCCCTGCGGCGCCTTCGGGCCGCCGGGGACGAACTGTTCCCAGTACAAATTGTGGTTCCAGGCCTGGCCGGCCTGGTTGAAGACCGCGGCGTCCTTGGCCTCGGCGGACTTCACCACGACCTCGGCCAGGGTCATCGACTCGTAGGGCGTGCCCGCCGCCAGCTTGTTCAGCTGGTCGTAATAGGCCTTGTGATGCTTGCCGTAATGCAGGCCGACGGTCTCGGCGCCGATCGTCGGGGCCAGCGCGTCCTCCTTGAACGGCAGCGGCGGCTGCTTGAACGGCCCGGCCGGGGCCGCCGCGGTCTGGGCCGCGGCCGGGCGCGGAGCGCCGAGCCGGGCGGCGGTGGCGGCGAGGGCGGCGGTGCCCAGCGTCAGGGCTTCACGTCGGTTCATCGCAGGCTTCCTCGATTGGGCCGGCAGGGCCGGCGGATCGCGTGGACAGCAGATGGGACCGGAGTCTCCCCGCGACCAGTGCCCGCGCCCAGCGGGAACTGCCGCGACCGAAGGACGCGACCGCTTTCATCCGGGGCGCCGCGGCGGGACGGAGCGGCCCTTGGTGATGATGTCCGGGCCCAGCTTGCGGCGCACCGCGTCGACCGCCTCCTCGACCGCGCGGCGGCGGGCGGGGGCGGGGTCGAGCAGGTCCGGCGGGTCGGCCAGGCGGCCCTCGACCAGGTCGGTGCAGCCGACGCCGATCAGGCGGAAGGCCTCGCCGCTGGCCGCCTGCTCGACCATCGGCACCGCGGCGCGCCAGATCGTCTCCGCCAGCTGGGTCGGGTCGGGCAGGCGGTGGCTGCGGGTGAGCTGCCGGAACCGCGCGGTCTTCAGCTTCAGCACCACGGTGCCGCCGGCCAGGTCGTGCTTCTTCAGCCGGGCCGCCACGGTCTCGCACAAGGGCCACAGCTCGCGCAGCAGCGCCTGCGGGTGCTGGATGTCGGTGTTGAAGGTGGTTTCGGCCGAGACGCTCTTGGTCTCGCCGTCCGGGTCGACCGGCCGCTGGTCCTCCCCGCGGGCATAGCGGTAGAGGCGCCGGCCGAACACGCCGAAGCGGCGGACCAGCGCGCCCTCGTCCATCCGGCGCAGGTCGCCGACGGTGCGGATGCCGTCGCTGAACAGCTTCTCGCGCATCACCTTGCCGACGCCGGGGATGATGCCGACCGGCTTGTCCGCCAGGAAGGCCATGGCCTCGGCCCGGCCGATCACGGCGAAGCCGCGCGGCTTGTCCAGGTCCGACGCGATCTTGGCCAGCATCTTGTTCGGCGCCAGGCCGATCGACAGGGTGACGCCGATCTCGCGCTCGACCTGCCGGGCGATGGCGGCGCAGGTCTCGGCCGGGCTGCGGCCGTGCAGCGCCTGGGTGCCGGACAGGTCGAGGAAGGCCTCGTCCAGCGACAGCGGCTCGACCTTCGGCGTCGCGGCCAGGAACAGGGTCCGGATCTGCCGGCTGACCGCGGCGTATTTGGCCATGTCCGGGCGCAGCACCACGGCGTCGGGGCAGGCCTCCAGCGCCTTGAACATGGGCATGGCCGAGCGCACGCCGTACAGCCGCGCGACGTAGCAGGCGGCGGAGACCACGCCGCGGGTGCCGCCGCCGACGATCACCGGCCGGTCCTGCAGCTCCGGCCGGTCGCGCTTCTCCACCGTGGCGTAGAAGGCGTCGCAGTCGAGATGGGCGATGCTGAGCTGGTGCAGCTCGGCATGGCGGACCAGGCGGGGCGAGCCGCAGCGGGCGCAGCGCCGCGCGCCCGGCGGCGGATGTGCGCCGCAATCCCGGCACAGGCCGGGCAGCAGGGCGGTCCGGTCCGGCTTCAAGGTCGCGTGGCTCCTAGGATCGGACATGGCGCGATTGTACCCGTTTTGTACCGGACGCGCATCGGGGCTCGGATCGCGGCTTTACAACGCGAGATGCCGGATCGATCTTGGCTGGCCGGGCCAGCGGAGCCGGCGCTGGGGGACCGGGGCATGCCGAAGACCGTGCTGATCGTCGAGGACAACGAGCTCAACCGGAAGCTGTTCGTCGACGTGCTCGAGGCCAACGGCTACGCCACGGTCGCCACCGACAGCGCGTCGGAGGTGATGGCGCTGGCGCGGGCGCACCGGCCCGACCTGATTCTGCTGGACATCCAGCTGCCCGAGATCTCGGGGCTGGAGGTGACGCAATGGCTGAAGGCCGACCGGGAGCTGGCGGCGATCCCGGTGATCGCGGTGACGGCGCTGGCGATGAAGGGCGACGAGGCGATGGTGCGGGCCGGCGGCTGCGACGACTACATCTCGAAGCCGATCAGCGTCGCCGGATTCATCGCCACGGTGCGCCGGCATCTGGGCTGAGGCGCATGGCGTGAAATATTGAACCGTCATGGCGAGCCCCGAAGGGGCGTGGCCATCCAGCGGCTCAATCCTTGAGGCCAGGGCCACTGGATGGCCACGGCGCTTCGCGCCTCGCCATGACGAAATGGGGGCCAGAGAGTCGATCTCAAAAGGCCGCCGCTATCACGCCGGAACGCAGGCATGCAAAAGGCCCCGCCGGAGGCGGGGCCCGGTGCGGACAAGCGGAGAAACGGCGCCCGGTCGGCCCGACCGGGACGTGCCGCTTACTTGATCTTGCCTTCCTTGAACTCGACGTGCTTGCGCGCGACCGGGTCGTACTTGCGCAGCGTCAGCTTCTCGGTCTTGGTCTTCGGGTTCTTCTTGGTGACGTAGAAGAAACCGGTGTCCGCAGTGCTGTTCAGGCGGATCTTGATGGTGCTCGGCTTGGCCATGATGCTGGTCCCAATATGACTCCGCTCGGCGCCGCATCACGGGCCGGGAAGCGCGCACCATAGCGTCCGCCGCGCGCGAGTCAAGTGCGGCGGTGTCCGGGCCGGGCGAGAGCCTCGATGCCCAGCCCCCTCACCCTCCCATTCGCTGTCGCGAATGGGCCCCTCCCTCTCCCCGAGGAGAGGGAATCGAGGCGGCCATAGGCGGGGTGTCCGCCGGCCGGGCCGTCACCCAGTGTCGGGTGCGGGCTTCGGGTCGTCGACATAGAGGCCGAGGCCGAGGGAGCGGCAGAGGCGGTCGGCGGTGGTGGCGGTGGTCTCGGCGTCGAGCCACCCGGTCACGTCCGGCTCCTGCAGCCGGGCCGCGAGGCCGGCCCGGAGCCCCGGCACCCGGGTCGGATCCCGCACCTCGGCGAAGGCCCGCTCCATGGCGGCGGCCACCGCCTGCCGGCGCCGGGCCCGCTCGGCCGCGACCGCGGCCGGGCCGCCGGCCGGCTGGGCCGGGCGCGGCGTCGCCGGCCAGCCGAGGGCGCCCCAGCGGGACCATTCCTCGGACAGGCCGAGGCC
>NZ_AUHM01000036.1 GCF_000423185.1 Inquilinus limosus DSM 16000
TGCTCGATCAGCCCCAGGATCTCCTCGGCATGGGCCTCGAGCCGCTGCGAGCGATGATCACCGCCCCGCGGTCGCGGCGCCACCGCGCCGGTACGCTGCCACTGCTCAACCCACTTGATCGCCGTCGAGGCGGCAACCCCGAAGCGCTTGGCCGCAGAGCGCCGCGTCATGCCGCCGTCCACCGCCCGAACCAGCCGGTCCCGGATGTCCATCGAAAGAGGTCGCGTCATGCAAGCTGGCCTCCCTCACCAGCCTGCATCTTGAATCAGAATTCCCAGCCTTCGGGAATCCCCCACGATTCCTGAAGATCGGAAAGTGCTCTAGCGGCACGCCGCGGGTGGCGGCCACGGCACCGGGTGGCGACCCGATGGTTCTGCGGTCCCTGACCGACTGCCTGGCGCCGCCCTTCATACTGCTCTACGTCCTGCTCGTCCCGAGGGGAGAGGGAGAGCCCGGTCGCTACGAGAGTCCGGGGATCTCGCGAGCCCAGCTGCATGACTTCCTGCACCGCTTTGCCGACTATCTGCAGAACGACAGCCGGTTCGATCTGTGGGTGCACTCGGCGGAGGATCGGGCGACGGTGGTCTGGGACCAGCACAACCTGATCTGGGCCTATGGCCCAACGGACAGGTTTGTCGCGACGCTGCGCATGCTCGGCTTTCGGAATGGCAGCCCGACGATCGATTTCGAGCACATGCATCACTACCGCACGACCTTCGACGGCGATGCGAAGGCGGTGCTCGAAGCCTTCGACTGGCATCGAACTCCGCTCCAGCCGGAAGACGAGGATAGCCTGAAATGAGAAGGGCGGCTCCCGCAGGAGCCGCCCGCTTTCATTTGGCCGGCGTCTCGGCCGGCACCTCCGCTCGAGGCTCGGGCGGCGCGATCGAGCCACCCAGCAGCTTCTCGTGCACCCATTCGCGCACACGCTGCAGCGTGACGTACAGCATCGGGATCAGGAAGATGCCGATCGCCGAGGCAGCGATCATGCCGCCGAACACCGAGGTGCCGACGCCGCGCCGGCTGGCCGCGGCCGCGCCCGCCGCCGTCACCAGCGGCACCAGGCCGAGGATGAAGGCGAAGCTGGTCATCATCACCGGCCGGAAGCGCAGCCGGGCGCCTTCGATCGCCGCATCGGCGATCGCCATTCCCTCCTCGCGCTTGGCCTTGGCGAACTCGACGATCAGGATGCCGTTCTTGCTGGCGAGCGCGATCAGCACGACGATGCCGATCTGGGCGTAGACGTCGTTGGACAGGCCGGCGATCCACAGCGCCGCCAGGCCGCCGACCACGCCGACCGTGACCGACAGCAGCACGCCGATCGGGATCGACCAGCTCTCGTACAGCGCCACCAGGAACAGATAGGCGAACAGCACCGCGAGGCCGAGGATGAAGCCGGTCTGGCCGGCGGCCTGCAGCTCCTGCAGCGCGGTGCCGGTCCATTCGAAGCCGTAGCCGGGCGGCAGGGTGGCGTCGGAGGCCTGGGTCATCGCCGCCAGCGCCTGGCCCGAGCTGACGCCGGGCGCGGCGCTGCCGAGGATGCTGACCGAGCGGTAGTTGTTGTAGCGGGTGATGAACAGCGGCCCCAGCTGCTGCTGGGCGTCGACCAGCGACCGCAACGGCACCATCTGTCCGGTCGAGGACCGGACATAGATCCGGTAGATGTCGTCGACCGTGCGCCGGTCGTTCGCCTCGCCCTGGGCGATTACCTGCCAGGTGCGGCCGAACAGGTTGAAGTCGTTGATGTAGAAGCCGCCCAGCGTCGCTTGCAGTGCGTTGAAGATGGCGCTGACGGCGACGCCGAGGTTCTGCGCCTTCTCGCGGTCCAGGTTCAGGAAGATCTGCGGCGTGTTGGCGTTGTAGGAGGTGAAGACCTGGGTCAGGCCCGGCGTCTGGTTGGCCGCCACCACCAGCCCCTGGGCCACCGCCGCCAGCTCGTTCGGGCTTTTGCCCTCCAGATCCTCGAGCTGGTACTGAAAGCCGCCGGCGGTGCCGAGGCCGATGATCGGCGGCAGGTTCAGGGGGATGACCAGCGCGTCGCGCACCCCGGCGGTGCGCACCGCGACCTCGCGAATCACGTCGAATACGGTGATGCCTTCCGCGACCCGCTCTTCGAACGGCTTCAGCGACACCACCAGGAACGCGGCGTTCGGCTCGGCCAGGCCGTCGATGAAGCTGCGGCCGACCACGCCGGTGATGTCGGCGACGCCGGGGATGTCGCGCACCAGCCCTTCGACCTGCTCGGTCACCTGCAGCGTGCGGCTGACGGCGGCGGCCGGCGGCAGCTTCATCTCGACGAAGAACAGCCCCTGGTCCTCGTCGGGCAGGAAGCCGGTCGGGGTGACGCTGTTGACCACCCAAGCCAGCCCGCCGAAGGCGGCGACCAGCAGGATCGACAGCACCGCGACCCGGACCAGCCGGGTGACGATCCAGGCATAGCCGTCGCGCACCTTGTCGATGCCGCCGGACACCCGGCCCATGATCCTTCCGTACAGGCCGGGGCGGTGGCCGTGCTGGTGCGGCTTCAGGAACACGCCGCACAAGGCCGGGCTCAGCGTCAGGGCGTTCAGCGCCGAGATCAGCATCGACACCGAGACGGTGACGGCGAACTGGGAATAGAGCTCGCCGGTGATGCCGGGGATGAAGCCGACCGGCACGAACACCGACAGCAGCACCAGGGTGATGGCGATGATCGGCGCCGTGATCTCGCGCATCGCCAGCTTGGTCGCCTCGCGGGCCGGCAGCCCGGTCTCGGCCATCACCCGCTCGACATTCTCGACCACGACGATGGCGTCGTCGACGACGATGCCGATCGCCAGGATCATGGCGAACATCGAGATGGTGTTGGCGGAATAGCCCAGCGCCAGCAGCACCGCGAAGGTGCCGATCAGCGACACCGGCACGGCGATGATCGGGATCAGCGTGGCGCGCAGGTTGCCGAGGAAGACGAACACCACGATCGCGACCAGGGCGAAGGCCTCGAGCAGGGTGTGGATCACCTCGCCGATCGTCTCGGTGACGAAGACGGTGGTGTCGTAGGTGATCCGGTAGTCGACCCCGGCGGGGAAGCGCGCCTTCAGCCGCTCCATCTCCGCCCGCACACCTTCGGCGGCGGCGACGGCGTTCGAGCCGGGCGACTGATAGATCCCGATCACCGCGGCCGGGGCGCCGTTCAGCCGGGCGACGGTGTCGTAGGACTGGGCGTCCAGCTCCAGCCGGGCCACGTCCTTCAGGCGCACCACCGACCCGTCCGGGTTGGCGCGCAGGATGATGTTCTCGAACTGCCTGACGTCGCTCAGCCGGCCCAGCGTCTGCAGCGTCACCTGGATCTGCTGCTGCTCCGGCATCGGCTGGGCGCCCAGCCGGCCGACCGCGGCCTGGATGTTCTGGCTCTGCACCGCCGCGACGATGTCGTTCGGGGTCAGGCCGAAGCTGGTCAGCGAATCCGTATTGTACCAGATCCGCATCGCGTAGTTCTGGGTGCCGAACAGCGAGGCCTGGCCGACGCCCCGCACGCGGGCCAGCGCGTCGACGATATTGATGATCGCGTAGTTGTTCAGGAACAGGTCGTCCTGGCTCTTGTCCGGCGAGTAGATGGTGACCAGCTGCAGGATCGCCGAGGACTGCTTCTTCACCGTCAGGCCCTGGGCCGTCACCTCGCTGGGCAGCTTCGGCTCGGCCAGGGCGACGCGGTTCTGGACATTGACGGTGTTGATGTCCGGGTCGGTGCCGACGGCGAAGCTGACGGTCAGCGAATAGGAGCCGTCGCTGCCGCTGGTCGACGACATGTACAGCATGTTGTCGACGCCGTTGACCTGGGCCTCGATCGGCTGCGCCACGGTCGATTCGACCACGGCGGCGCTGGCCCCGGGATAGGAGCCGGTGACCGAGACCTGCGGCGGCACGATGTCGGGGAACTGGGCGATCGGGATGCTGCGGATCGCGATCAGCCCGGCCAGGGTGATGACGATCGCGATGACGATCGCGAAGCGGGGGCGATCGACGAAGATCGAGGACAGCATCGGATCACTGCCCCGCCGGCTTGGCCGGCGCCTGTCCTGTGCCCGACTGCCCCGGCTGGCCGGGCGCGTCGGCGACCGGGGCGGGGTTCACCTCCTGGCCCGGCCGCACCCTCTGCACCCCGTCGACGATGACGGTGTCGCCGTCGTTCAGCCCCTGCTGCACCACCACATCGGCGCCCTGCACGGCGCCGGTGGTGATGTGCTTGGCGGCCGCCTTGTTGCCTTCGCCCACCACCAGCACGTAGTTGCCGCTCTGGTCGGTCAGGATCGCCCGCTGCGGGATCACCAGCGACTCGACCGGGGTTTTCCGCGACGCCGTCACCCGGGCGTATTGTCCGTCGGTCAGGATCCGGTCCGGGTTCGGGAACTCCGCCCGCACCGTCAGCGTGTCGGTGTTCTGGTCGACCTTGACGTCGGTGAAGTCGATCTTGCCGTCATGCGGGTATTCCGACCCGTTGGCCAGGGTCAGCCGGACCACCACGTCCCGCGGCTCGACCCGTCCGGCCCCGGTCTGCTGCTGGATGTCCAGGATGAAGCGGTCGCTGACCGGGAAGGTGACGTAGATCGGGTCCTGGCTGACGATCGTGGCCAGGGCGCCGCTGCCGGGGCCGACCAGCGCGCCGACGCTGAAGGTGGAGATGCCGACGCGGCCGTCGAACGGCGCCTTGATCTCGGTGTAGCCGAGATTGATCTGCGCCTGCTCCAGCGCCGCCTGGGTCTGCTGCACGGATGCGGCGGTGGTCTTCTCGGCCGCCTCGCGTTCGTCCACCGTGGCCTGCGGGATGTTCTGGGTCTTGATCAGGTCGCGGGCGCGATCGGCCTGCAGCTTGGCGTTCTCGGCATTGGCCCGGGCGCTGGCGAGGTTGGCCTGGGCCTGGTCGACGGCGGCTTGGTAGGTGTCCTTCTCCAGCACGAACAGCAGGTCGCCGGCCTTCACCTCCTGGCCTTCGGTGTAGTTGCGCTGCTGCAGGAAGCCTTCGACCCGGGCGACGAGGTCGACCTTGTTCAACGCCTGGACCCGGCCGACGAAGGTGACGCCTTCGGCCACCGGCCGCTTGGCCGCTGTGACGACGCCGACGGCCGGAGGCGGCATCTGCGGCGCCTGCGCCTGCTTCTCCGAGGAGTCGTTGCAGGCGGCAAGGAGGAGAAGGCCAAGGGCGGCGGGCGCGCGCCGCCGCCAAGCTGTCCAGGATCCCGACATGATTGGCCTTTTCCTCCGGCTCTGATCAACGGGGCATCTGTGCAGTCTTCCGCGCGGCTCGCGCCGAATTCCATTCACGGTATCATTGTTTTGGCAGAGGCAAAGCGCCTTGAAGCCGGGTTGCGTGCGGAACCGCGGCTCCGACCGTGGGTTGAAGAAGCAACGAGATTGGGAGGTTTTGATGCGATTTCGGTCGAAGCTGATCGCTGCGGCCGTGCTGGCGATGGCGACCGGGGCCCAGGCGCAGGTCCCTCTGGACAACGTCGAGACTCCGCGGGCGCCGTCGACCCCGACCCCGGCCCAGCCCCTGGTGGCGCCCGGCCTGCCGTCGCGGCCGCAGCAGCCGCTGATGGCGCCGGCGCCCGTGACGGCTCCGGCAGCCCTCGCCGGCCAGGACGCCGAACGCACCGTCCGGCTCGAGCAGCAGCAGACCCATCCGAGCGGCGTGGCGATGACGCTGACCAGCATCACCTTCCGGGCCAACGCCATCATCGTCGCCGCCAATGTCATCAACCCGTCCGACCGGCCCGTCTCGCTCAACCGCGGCGGCAGCCTGGTGCTGACGGACGATCGGGGCCGCAGCCATCCCTTCGTGCCGCCGACCGACAATCCGGAGGTGCAGGTCGCCCCGCGGTCCCGGGTGGCGGCCAGCTTCGTCTTCGCCGGGCCGCTCGCCGGCGACGCCCGCTCGGTGCAGATCTCGACCAACGGCGTTTCGGGCAGCCGCAGCGACCGGCTGACCTCGGCGCCCTCGTTCCTGTTCCGGGTTCCGGTCTCGTAATCCGAGCCGTCAGACGAACAGCAGCTGCCCCTCGCGCGGCGATTCTGCCAGCAGCGTGACGACGCCGGCGATCTCGGCCGGGACGGCCAGGTCGGCCGCGGCGAGGCCCAGCGCGCGCAGCCCCATCTCGCAGGCGATGAAGCGGACCCCGAGGGCCTGGCAGGCCTCCAGCAGCTCGGCGAAGGTCGCGACCCGGCGGGACGCGAATTCCGCCTCCCTGGCCTCGGCATCGCCCTCCAGCCGGCGCCAGCCCTCGGGCAGCAGCGCCCGCAGCGCCTGACCGGTGAAGAACAGCGTCGCCCTGCGGTTGGTCGCGGCG
Organism: Inquilinus limosus DSM 16000; assembly: GCF_000423185.1. Lineage (GTDB taxonomy): Bacteria > Pseudomonadota > Alphaproteobacteria > DSM-16000 > Inquilinaceae > Inquilinus > Inquilinus limosus. The sequence goes on from NZ_AUHM01000036.1 coordinate 6,324, forward strand.
GCGGCGCTGGCCAGCACCAGGGCGTAATGCACCCGGTCGAAGCGGCCGTCGAACACCACGATCGACAGCGCGCCGATTCCCGTGGGCCCGTCAGCCATGATGATGCGACAGGTCGGCCAGGCTGGGATGGTCGCCGCAGAGCGGGCAGTCCGGGTCGCGCGGCAGGGCGATCTCGCGCAGCCGCGCCTCCAGCGCATCGTACAGCAGCAGGCGGCCGGACAGGCCCTCGCCGATGCCCAGGATCTCCTTGATCGTCTCGATCGCCTGCATCGATCCCAGCACGCCGGGCAGGGCGCCGAACACGCCGGCCTCGGAGCAGCTCGGCACCGTGCCCGGGTCGGGCGGCGCCGGGAACAGGCAGCGATAGCAGGGGTGCGGCGCGCCGAGATGCGCCTTGAAGGTCGACAGCTGCGCCTCGAAACGCAGCATCGCCGCCGAGACCAGCGGCCGCCGCGCCAGGTAGCAGGCGTCGTTCAGCAGATAGCGGGTGGCGAAGTTGTCGCTGCCGTCGACCGTGAGGTCGAAGGCGGCGACGCGCTCCAGCGCCGTGGCCGCGGTCAGCCGCTCGGCGAAGCGCTCGACCCTGACCTCCGGGTTCAGCGCCTGCAGCCGGGCGATGGCGCTGTCGACCTTGAGCTGGCCTAGCGTGGTGGTGTCGTGCACCACCTGACGCTGCAGGTTGGACAGCTCGACCAGATCGTCGTCGCAGATCCCGATGGTGCCGACGCCGGCGGCGGCGAGGTAGAGCAGCAGCGGGGAGCCGAGGCCGCCGGCGCCGATCACCAGCACCCGGGCGGCCAGCAGCTTCTCCTGACCCTTGCCGCCGACCTCGGGCAGCAGGATGTGGCGCGCATAGCGCTTGATCTGGGCGTCGCTGAAGCTCATGGCCGGAGCATAGCCCTCCGTCTCCTGGCTGAACAGCGGGGGGAAGGGACAGCCCTAGCACGCCCCGCCGCTTCGCTGCGCTGCGACGCGTCGCCCGGCTGGGGCCTTATGGCACGTCGGGAAGTGCGTGGGCGGCCGGTGGAATCGTGGCATATTCTTTCCGGGTCAAGAAATAAGGCGACCGGAGCCAGTCGGTTCGCCGAAGGAGAATTGTCATGGATCTCGATCCGGTCCTCCTGTCCCGGTTCCAATTCGCCTTCGTCGTCTCCTTCCACTTCCTGTTCCCGGCCTTCACCATCGGCATCGCCAGCTGGCTGGCGGTGCTGGAAGGGCTGTACCTGAAGACGGGGCGGACGGAATACCGCACGCTCTACAAGTTCTGGATCAAGATCTTCGCCGTCTCCTTCGGCGTCGGCGTCGTCACCGGCATCGTCATGACCTACCAGTTCGGCACGAACTGGAGCGGGCTGACCCGGGCCGGGGGCAGCATCCTCGGGCCGCTGCTCGGCTACGAGGTGGTGACCGCCTTCTTCCTCGAGGCCGGCTTCCTCGGCATCATGCTGTTCGGCTGGGACAAGGTGCCGCGAATCGTCCATTTCGGCGCCACCGTCGCGGTGGCCGTGGGCACGGCGATCTCCGCCTTCTGGATCCTGTCGGCCAACTCCTTCCTCCACACCCCGGCGGGCTACGAGGTGGCGAACGGCGCGCTGGTGCCGGCCGACTGGCTCGAGATCGTGTTCAGCCCGTCCTTCCCGGTGCGCTTCCTGCACACGGTGGTGGCGGCCTATCTGACCACGGCCTTCGTCATCGCCGGCGTCTCGGCCTGGTACCTGCTGCGCGGCCGCAGCGTGCTCGAATCGCGCCAGGCCTTCTCGATGGCGCTGTGGCTGATCGCGGTGCTGGCGCCGGTGCAGATCTTCATCGGCGACCAGGCGGGGCTCGAGGTCCACCGCAACCAGCCGGTCAAGCTGGCGGCGATCGAGGCGCATTGGGAGACCGGCGGCGACGTGCCGCTGATCCTGTTCGCCTGGCCCGACCAGGGCGGCGAGAAGAACGACTTCGTGCTCGAGATCCCGCATCTCGGCTCGCTGATCCTGACCCACAGCTGGGGCGGCACGATCCAGGGGCTGAAGGACTTCCCGCCGCAGGACCGGCCGCCGGTCGCGATCGTGTTCTGGACCTTCCGCATCATGGTGGGGCTGGGCTTCCTGATGCTCGGCGCCGGCCTGCTCAGCCTGTGGCTGCGGGCGACCGGGCGGCTCTACGACAGCCGCTGGTTCCACCGCTTCATGGTGGTGATGCTGCCCTCCGGCTTCGTCGCCGTGATCGCCGGCTGGTTCACCACCGAGATCGGCCGCCAGCCCTGGGTGGTGCAGGGCATCCTGCGCACCGCGGACGCGCTCTCCCCCGTCGGCGGCGGCAGCGTGCTGCTGTCCCTGGCGCTGTTCGTCCTGGTCTACGCCATCCTGCTCGGCTCGGCCGTCTACTACATCGTCAAGCTGGTGCGGATCGGGCCCGAAGCCCCCGAATCCGACCGCGAGGAGCCGTTCAAGACCCCGGCGCGGCCGTTCTCTCTGCCCGACGCCTCCTTCGAATCCCGGGAGTGAAGCCATGACGCCGGATGTCTGGACGATCTCGACCGTCCTGCCCCTGATCTGGGCCGCGATCGCCGCCTTCGGGGTGTTCATGTACGTCCTGATGGACGGGTTCGACCTCGGCGTCGGCATCCTCTTCCCCTGGGCCCGCACCGAGGAGGACCGCGACCTGATGATGAACTCGGTCGCGCCGATCTGGGACGGCAACGAGACCTGGCTGGTGCTCGGCGGCGTCGTCCTGCTGGCGGTGTTCCCCGCCGCCTTCTCGATCATCCTGCCGGCGCTGTACCTGCCGATCACCTTCATGGTGATGGGGCTGATCTTCCGCGGCGTCGCCTTCGAGTTCCGGTTCAAGGCGCACACCAGCAAATGGCTGTGGACCGTGGCCTTCGCCGGCGGCAGCCTGCTCGCCACCTTCTTTCAGGGCGTGGTGCTGGGCACCTTCGTGCAGGGCTTCCCGGTCTCGGGCGATCAATATACCGGCGGGGCGTTCCACTGGATCTCGCCCTTCAGCCTGATGACCGGCGTCGCCCTGGTGATCGGGTACGGCCTGCTCGGCGCCACCTGGCTGGTGATGAAGACGGAAGGCACGCTGCAGGCCTGGGCGCGCGACGCCACCATCCGGCTGCTGCTCGGTGTGCTGTTCTTCATGGCGGTGGTCAGCCTGTGGGTGCCGTTCTTCGACCAGGCGATCGCCGAGCGCTGGTTCTCCTGGCCCAACATCGCCTGGTTCGCGCCGGTGCCGATCCTGGTGGTGCTGTTCGCCTGGCGGTTGTGGCTGTCGCTGCAGCGCGGCTCGGATTACGGTCCCTTCCTCTACACCATGGCGTTGTTCGTGCTCGGCTACACCGGCCTCGCCATCAGCCTGTGGCCCAAGGTGGTGCCGCCGGAGCTGAGCATCTGGGACGTCGCCGCGCCGGCCTCGTCGCAGCTGTTCCTGCTGATCGGCGTCGCCTTCCTGATCCCGCTGATCCTGGTCTACACGACCTACGCCTACTGGGTGTTCCGCGGCAAGGTGAAGGCGGGCGAGGGCTATCATCACTGACCGCCGGCGAGTAGTCTCCGCGCCAACACGCCTTTCCCAGGAGAATCCCCATGGCCGGATCGGGCTACCGCAAGGACCGCATCGGCAACCACAAGCTGCACCCCGAGACGCTGATGCTCGGCTACGGCTACGACCCTGCCCTCTCCGAGGGCGCGGTCAAGCAGCCGGTGTTCCTGACCTCGACCTTCGTCTTCAAATCGGCCGAGGAGGGGCGCGACTTCTTCGACTACACCGCCGGCCGGCGCGAGCCGAAACCGGGCGCCGACGCCGGCCTCGTCTATTCCCGCTTCAACCACCCGAACAGCGAGATCGTCGAGGACCGCCTGGCGATCTTCGAGGGGGCGGAGGCCGCCGGCATCTTCTCCAGCGGCATGTCGGCGATCGCGACGACGCTGCTGGCCTTCGCCCGGCCGGGCGACGTGATCCTGCACAGCCAGCCGCTCTACGGCGGCACCGAGACGCTGGTGGCCCGCACCCTGACGCCGTTCCAGATCGGCGCGGTCGGCTTCGCCGACGGGGTCGACGGCGCCGTGGTCCGCAAGGCGGCGGAGGAGGCGATGGCGAAGGGCCGGGTCTCGGTGATCCTGGTCGAGACGCCGTCGAACCCGCTCAACACCCTGGTCGATCTCGAGCTGGTGCGCGCCGTCGCCGACGAGATCGGGGCGAAGCAGGGCCACATCCCGGTGGTGGTCTGCGACAACACCCTGCTGGGTCCGATCTTCCAGAAGCCGATCCGGCACGGCACCGACATCGTGGTCTATTCCCTGACCAAATATGTCGGCGGCCACAGCGACCTCGTGGCCGGCGCGGTCTTGGGGCGGCGCGACCAGATCCGGCAGGTCAAGCTGCTGCGCGGCGCCATCGGCACCCAGCTCGACCCGCATTCGGCCTGGATGATCGCGCGGTCGCTGGAGACGCTGTCGCTGCGCATGACCGCCGCCTGCCGCAACGCCGAGGCCGTGACCCGGTTCCTGGCCGAGCACCCGCAGGTCGCCCGCGTCTACTACCCGACGCTGGCGCCCGAAGGCAGCCCCGAGCGCGCGGTGTTCGACCGGCAATGCACCGGCGCCGGCACCACCTTCTCCTTCGACATCGAGGGCGGCGAGGCCGAGGCCTTCCGCTTCCTCAACGCGTTGCGGATCTTCAAGCTCGCGGTCAGCCTCGGCGGCACCGAATCCCTGATCTGCCACCCGGCGACCACGGTGCATTCCGGCGTGCCGAAGGAGACGCGGGAGCGGATCGGCATCTCCGACGCCACCATCCGCGCCTCGGTCGGCATCGAGCATGTCGAGGACCTGATCGCCGACCTGACCCAGGCGCTGGCCGCGGCCGGCGAGGGATAGGCGCGACGTGCCGCCTGTTCGGGGCCGTTACCCGGCCGGGACCGGGTCGTCCTCGAACAGGCCGGTCGGCAGCCCGTCGATGCTGCGGGTGTTCTTCTGCCGGCGATAGGCCTCCAGCCCTTCCTGCGCTTCCTTCGCCTCGGCCCAGCGCGCCAGGGTCGGCCGTTCGCCGACATGGTCGAACAGCGGCACGCCGAAGCCGCAGGAGGTCTGCACCAGGTCGATGTCCAGCCGCACCATCTGCCGGGCGCCGAGCGGCTCCGCATCGCCGAACTCCGCCGCCAGCAGACGGGCATAGTCCGGGCCGCCGCGGCGTAGCACCCGGCCGGCGCCGTACAGCCGCAGGATCATCGGCGCGCCCTCGAAGGCGCAGAACATCATGGTCAGCCGGCCGGTGGCGCGCAGATGCGCCGCGGTCTCGTTGCCGCTGCCGGTCAGGTCGAGATAGGCGACCGCGTTCGGCCCCAGCACCCGCAGCATGTCCGTGCCGCGGGGCGAGACATTGACCCGCCCGGTCGCGGCGGCTGAGGCGGTGAAGAACACCTTCTGGCGCCGGATGAACTCCTGCTGGGCCGGCGTGATGCCCGGGAACTGCTTGGCCATGGCTCCTCCTGCCGCGGGCGGAGGCTACGCCTCGGCGGCCTCGCTGTTGCGCGGCGCCGGCGGCATGCCGATGGCGTGATAGCCGGCGTCGACGTGATGCACCTCGCCGGTGACGCCGGTCGACAGCGGCCCGAGGAGGTAGAGGGCGGCGCCGCCGACCTCGTCCAGGGTGACATTCTTGCGCAGCGGGCTGTTCTGCTGGTTGAAGCGGAACACGTAGCGCGCGTCGCCGATGGCGCTGCCGGCCAGGGTGCGCATCGGCCCGGCCGAGATGGCGTTGACCCGGACCGCCTGCGGACCCAGATCGGCCGCCAGGTAGCGGACGCTGGCCTCCAGCGCCGCCTTGGCCACGCCCATGACGTTGTAGTTCGGCATCACCCGCTCGGCCCCGAGATAGGTCAGGGTCAGGAGGCTGCCGCCGTTCGGCATGATCGCCGCCGCCCGCTTCGCCAGCGCGGTGAAGCTGTAGCAGCTGATCCGCATGGTGCGGCTGAAGTTCTCGGCCGTGGTGTCGAGGTAGCGGCCCTTCAGCTCTTCCTTGTCGGAATAGGCGATGGCATGGACCAGGAAGTCGATCGACCCCCATTCCGCGCCCAGCCGGTCGAACAGGGCGTTGATCGTGTCCTCGTCCTCGACGTCGCAGGGCGCGAGGAAGCTGGAGCCGATCGACTGGATCAGCGGCTCGACCCGCTTGCGGAAGGCGTCGCCCTGGTAGGTGAAGGCCAGCTCGGCCCCCTCGCGCGCCAGGACCGAGGCGATGCCCCAGGCAATCGAATGGTTGTTGGCGACGCCCATGATCAGGCCGCGCTTGCCGGCCATCAGGCCGGTGCCGCGGCCCTCGGTGGTCGTTGTGGTCATGCAGCGTACCGCTTGAAGACGAGCGTCGCGTTGGTGCCGCCGAAGCCGAAGCTGTTGGAGAGCACGCAGTTCAGCCCGGCGTTGTCGATCCGCTCGCGCACGATCGGGAAGCCCTCGGCCGCGGGGTCGAGGTTCTCGATATTGGCGCTGGCGGCGATGAAGTCGTGCTTCAGCATCAGCAGGGAATAGATCGCCTCGTGCACCCCGGCCGCGCCGAGCGAATGGCCGGACAGCGACTTGGTCGAGTTGATCTTCGGGACGCGGTCGCCGAACACCTCGCGGATCGCACCCAGCTCGGTGACGTCGCCGACCGGGGTCGAGGTGCCGTGGGCGTTGATGTAGTCGACCGGCCCGTCGACCGTGGCCAGCGCCTGGCGCATGCAGCGCACCGCGCCTTCGCCCGACGGCGCGACCATGTCGTAGCCGTCCGAGGTGGCGCCGTAGCCGACCAGCTCGGCATAGATCTTGGCGCCGCGCGCCTTCGCGTGCTCCAGCTCCTCCAGCACCAGCGTGCCGCCGCCGCCGGCGATGACGAAGCCGTCGCGGTCGCGGTCATAGGCGCGGCTGGCCTTCTCCGGCGTGTCGTTGAAGCGCGAGGAGAAGGCGCCCATCGAATCGAACAGCACCGACAGGGTCCAGTGCAGCTCCTCGCCGCCGCCGGCGAAGACGATGTCCTGCTTGCCCCACTGGATCAGCTCGGCGCCGTTGCCGATGCAATGCGCCGAGGTCGAGCAGGCGGAGGAGATCGAATAGTTGACGCCCTTGATCTTGAACGGCGTCGCCAGAGTCGCCGAGTTGGTCGACGACATGCAGCGCGGCACCATGTAGGGGCCGATCCGCTTCGGCCCCTTGGTGCGGGTGATGTCCACCGCCTCGACCTGGTTCGAGGTCGACGGCCCGCCGGAGCCCATGATCAACCCGGTGCGCTCGTTCGAGACGTCGCTCTCCTCCAGGCCGGCATCGGCGATGGCCTGGGTCATGGCGATGTGGTTGTAGGCGGCGCCGGGCCCCATGAAGCGCAGGATGCGGCGGTCGACATGGTCGGCGGGGTCCAGCTTCACCGTGCCGTGGACATGGCAGCGGAAGCCCAGCTCCTTGTATTCCGGCGCCGCGACGATGCCGGAACGGCCCTCGCGCAGGCTGGCCGTGACCTCGTCCTGGTTGTTGCCGATGCTCGACACGATGCCGAGTCCGGTGACGACGACGCGTCGCATGGTGGTTCTCCGCGGTTCGTCAGAACGCTTCGGTCGACGTGAACAGGCCGACCCTCAGATCCTTGGCCTCGAAGATGATCTTGCCGTCGACGGCGACGGTGCCGTCGGCGATGCCCAGCACCAGCTTGCGGTTGATCACCCGCTTCAGGTCCAGGCGGTAGGTCACGAGCCTGGCGTCGGGCAGCACCTGGCCGGTGAACTTCACCTCGCCGGTCGACAGCGCCCGGCCTTTGCCCGGTGCGCCGGTCCAGCCGAGATAGAAGCCCAGCAGCTGCCACAGCGCGTCGAGGCCGAGGCAGCCGGGCATCACCGGGTCGGATTCGAAATGGCAGGCGAAGAACCACAGGTCCGGGCGGATGTCGAACTCGGCCACGGCCTCGCCCTTGCCATGGGCGCCGCCGTTGTCGTTGATGGTGGTGATCCGGTCCATCATCAGCATGGGCGGCAGCGGCAGCCGGGCATTCCCGGGCCCGAACAGCTCGCCATGCGCGCAGGACAGCAGGTCTTCGTAGGTGTAGCTGGATTTACCGGTCACGGCCGCGTTGGCGCCTTCCATGGTCTCTCCGACGCGCGCGACTGTAGCGTTTTTTCGTGGGGGCACAAGCCGCGAGTCGGGCCGTGGCGACGGCTCTTTAGAGGTAGATTGAGGTAGATGGGCCCAATGGTCGCGCCGAACAGGCATTGCCTGGGGCCGCCCGGCACCCTAGCTTCGGGGGATCACGGCACCTTTCGGCGGAATTGGACGCGCATGACCGTCTGGCGGACGACCCTTCTGGCCTCCTGTGTCGCGGCGACGGCCCTGCTGCCGCCGGCCGCCGAGGCCGCCACCGACCCGCGCACGGTCTCCGGCGCCTATCTCGCCGGCGCCCACGCGCTGGCCAGCCGCGACCTCTCCTCCGCCGGCCGCTTCTTCAGCCAGGTGCTGGCCGCGGATCCGGACAACCTGGCCCTGCTGCGGCGCAGCTTCACCCTGACCCTGGCCGGCGGCGACGTCGAAGGCGCCGCCAGGCTGGCCCAGCGCCTGGACACCGCCGACACGGCCGACCAGCTGGTCCGCATCACCCTGGTCCTGCACGACGCCAAGGCCGGCAAGTGGCGCGAGGCCCTGACCCGCCTCAAGGCGATGGAGGCGGCGGGCACCGCCAAGACGGTCACGCCGATCATCGCCGCCTGGCTCAGGGTCGGCGCCGGGGACGGCAAGGCGGCGCTGTCCAGCCTCGACCCGCTGCTGCAGCCGCCGCGGCCGGACGCGCTGGCGGTGATCCAGAAGGCCCTGCTGCTCGATTATCTCGGCGACCTCGACGGCGCGCAGAAGTCCTATGAGGCGCTGGGCGAGATGGGCGGCACCGTGCGCCTGGTCGAAGGGCTGGCCGGCGTCTATCAGCGCCAGGGCCAGCGCGACAAGGCGCGCCAGGTCTACCGCGCCTTCGCCGACCAGAACGGCGACAACCTGCTGCTGGAGCCGGCGATCCAGCGCCTGGACAAGGGCGAGCGGCCGCAGCCGATCATCGGCAGCCCGGCCGATGGGCTGGCCGAGGCCCTGTTCTACATCGCCAGCGCCGTCAGCCAGGACCGCGATGCCGAGGGCGGCGACACCGCCTTGATCTATATCCGCCTCGCCCTCTATCTCCGGCCCTCCTTCCCGGTGGCGCAGATCCTGCTGGGCGATGTGCTGGCCGGGCAGGACCAGTACCGGAACGCGATCGCCGCCTATGAAACGCTGCCGGACAACACCCCGGCCGGCTGGATGGCGCGGCTGCGCGAGACCCTGGCCTATGAGGGGCTGGAGGAGTTCGACAAGGGCATCGCCCTCGCCTCCGACCTGGTGTCGGAACGGCCGGACAGTCCGGCCGGCTATCTCCGGCTCGGCGACCTGTACCGGGCGAAGCAGGATTTCGCCTCCGCCGTCGTCGCCTATGACGACGCGGCGCGCCGGCAGAAGCGGCTGGAGGAGGTGGACTGGACCTTCCTCTACCGCCGCGGCATCGCGCTCGAGCGCAGCGGCCGCTTCGACCGGGCGGAACAGGATCTGCGCCGCGCCATCGGGCTGAACCCGGAGCACGCGAACCTCCTGAACTATCTCGGCTACTCGCTGCTCGACCGCGGCAAGAACCTGAAGGAGGCGGAGGAGCTGATCCGCAAGGCGGTCGAGCTGTCGCCGAACGACGGCTACATCATCGACAGCCTGGGCTGGGTCTATTACCGCACCAACCAAATGGACAAGGCGGTGGAGACGCTGGAGAAGGCGATCTCGCTGAAGCCCGAGGACCCGACCATCAACGACCATCTCGGCGACGCCTATTGGCGGGTCGGCCGCAAGCTGGAGGCGCGCTACCAGTGGGAGGCGGCGCTGCGCACCACCGAGGGCGACCCGCCGAAGGACAAGATCGAGGCCAAGCTGGCCAACGGCCTGCCGGACACTCCGACGCCCGTGACCTCGAACTGATCGTGACGAAACCCGGCAAGATCTGGTCCGGCACCGCGCCGGCCAAGGTCAATCTCTACCTCCACGTCGTCGGCCGGCGGGACGACGGCTACCACCTGCTCGACAGCCTTGTCGTCTTCGCCGATGTCGGCGATGCGCTGACCCTGGAGGTGGCGGACGCACCCCGCCTCTCCGTCACCGGCCCCTTCGCCGGCGCGATCCCGCCGGGCGACGACAATCTGGCGCTGCGCGCGGTCCGGCGCCTGGCGGCGGCGGTCGGGCGGCCGGACGGCATCGCCGTCACCCTCGACAAGCGGCTGCCGGTGGCGGCCGGGATCGGCGGCGGCTCGGCCGACGCCGCGGCGGTGCTGCGCGGCCTCGCCGTGCTCTGGGATCTGGCGCCGGACGATCCGCGGCTGACCGAGGTCGCGGCCGGGCTCGGCGCCGATGTCCCGGTCTGCCTCGCCGGCCGCACCGCCTGGCTGGGCGGCGTCGGCGAGCGGCTGGAGCCGGGGCCGGACCTCGCCGGCATGCCGATCCTGCTGGTCAATCCCGGCGTGCCGCTGTCGACCCCCGACGTGTTCCGGGCCCGGCGCGGCGGCTTCTCGGCCGAGGCCCGCTTCGCGGAAAGGCGCCCGGATCTCGACCGGCTCTGCGGCCTGCTGGCCGGGCGCGGCAACGACCTGGCCGCGGCGGCCATGGAACTGGCGCCCGTGGTCGGCGAGGTTCTGGCGGCGCTGGCGGCGCAGCCCGGCTGCCGCCTGGCCCGGATGTCGGGCAGCGGCGCCACCTGCTTCGGCCTGTTCGAGACCCCGGCCGCGGCCAAGGCGGCGGAGGCGGCGCTGGCCGGGCGCGGCTGGTGGGCCGCGGCCGCGGCGCTGCTGTAACCCGCTGCATCCGGCCGCACTGATCGGCGCTGGCCGGCCGGGGCCCGTGCTGGTATGAAGCGCGGTCGCGCAGGATCGACCGATCCGCGAGATCGATAGGTGCAGCCCGCCTCGGCGGCGGCTGCTGGGAATGCGGATGACCGACGCTCTTTCCGCCGCGTCCGCCCGGCCGGGATCCACGGGATCCGGCGGCGGGCTGCGGCTCGGCACCCCCCAGGGGGCGATGTTCTGGCTGATCCTGCTGGGCGGGCTGCTGCGGCTCGCTTTGGCCTGGGCGCTCGGCTACGGCAACGGCGAATCCTACTACGTCGCGACCGCCCGCTTCTTCGCCCTCAGCTATTTCGACCAGCCGCCGCTGTTCCTGTGGATCACCCACGCCATGATCGGCCTCGGCGACGCCGAGCTGTGGCTGCGCCTGCCCTATGTGCTGATGTTCGGGGTCTCGACCTGGCTGATGTACCGGCTGGGGGCGTACCTCTTCGGCGCCTGGGCCGGGGTCTGGGCGGCGCTGCTGCTGAACCTGTCGGCCGTGTTCTTCCTCAGCGTCGGCAGCTGGGTGCAGCCGGACGGGCCGCTGTTCCTGTTCCTCCTGGCGGCCGCGTATTGCGTCGCCCGGGTGGTGGTGCCGGAGCCGGAGACGCTGTCGCCCGGCGCCGCCTGGCGCTGGTGGCTCGGCGCCGGGGTCTGCTTCGGCCTGGCGCTGCTGTCGAAATACCACGCCGTGCTGATCATGGCGGGGCTGCTGCTGTTCCTGCTGACCACGCCGGGGCGGCGGCGCTGGCTGGCGCATCCGGCGCCCTGGATCGCTGTCGTCATCGCCTTCGCGATCTTCTCGCCGGTGCTGATCTGGAACGCCGAGAACCAGTGGGTGTCGTTCCTGTTCCAGGGCGGCCGCAGCTCCGGCGGGCGGTTCCGGCTCGACTGGCTGGGCCAGAACATCGGCGGCCAGGCGATCTGGCTGCTGCCCTGGGTCTGGGCGCCGATGATCTGGGTCTTCGTCGCCGGGCTGATCCGCGGCCCGAAGGACCTGCGCGCCTGGTTCCTGGTCAGCCTCGCCATCATCCCGATCGTGCTGTTCACCGCCGTGGCCTCCTGGGCCCGGATCGGCGCCCATTTCCACTGGCAGGCCCCGGGTTATCTGCTGCTGTTCCCGCTGCTCGGCGCCGCCACGGCGCGGTGGCTCGACGCGGGAGTCGGGACAAGGGTGGGGCGCGCCGCCCGGATCTGGCTCAAGGCCTCGGGCATCGCCACCGTGGCGGTGCTGGTGGTGCTGGGCAGCCACGCCGCCACCGGGTGGATGCGCGCGCTGCCGGGGCTGGGCCCGACCGAGATCTGGGACCCGACGCTGGAAGGGCTGGACTGGACCGATCTGCGCGCGGCGGCGCAGGAGCGCGGCTGGTTCGACCGGCCGGGCCTGTTCGTGGTCGGCACCCAGTGGCACCAGACCGGCAAGATCGACGTGCAGCTCGGCGACCGGCTGCCGGTGCTGTGCCTGTGCCGCGACCCGCGCAACCTGGCCTTCGGCTGGAACCAGATGGATTTCGCCGGCCATGACGCGGTGATCATCGGCCAGGACGAGTTCCTGAAGGATTTCGACGATCGCTGGCGGCCCTACTTCGCCTCGGTCGAGCCGCAGCCGGACATCATCGTCCATCGCGGCGGCCGGGCCGAGCTGACCCTGCACGTCTACACCGCACGCGGCTTCAAGGCGCCGTGGCCGCTGCCGCTGCCGCCGAACGCGCCCTGGGTGGCGACCAAGTGATGCGCTACGAGCTCGCCGTGGTGGTGCCGACGCTGAACGAGGTCGGCAATGTCGGACGCCTTGTCGAACTCCTCGACACGGCCCTCGCCGGGATCGCCTGGGAGGTGATCTTCGTCGACGATGATTCGACCGACGGCACGGCCGAGGCGGTCTACCGGATCGCCGAGACCCGCGACAATGTCCGCTGCCTGAAGCGGATCGGCCGGCGCGGCCTGTCCTCGGCCACGGTCGAGGGCATGATGGCGACCGGCGCGCCCTATCTCGCGGTGATGGACGCCGACCTGCAGCACGACGAGACGCTGCTGCCGAAGATGCTGGAGCGGCTGAAGGCCGACAAGCTCGACATCGTCGTCGCCAGCCGCTTCCTGCCGGGCAGCGACCTCGGCAGCTTCTCGGAGAAGCGCGAGCGTCTGTCCGGCCTCGGCATCCGCCTCGCCCGCATGGTGGTGCCGCGCGAGCTGACCGACCCGCTCAGCGGCTTCTTCATGCTGCGCCGGCCGCTGATCGAGGAGGTGGCGGACCGCCTGAACGGGCAGGGTTTCAAGATCCTGCTCGACATCTTCGCCTCGGCCGGGCGCCCGCTGCGCTTCGCCGAGCTGCCCTTCGTCTTCCGCAGCCGGCTGAGCGGCGAAAGCAAGCTGGACTTCGCCGTCAGCCTGGAATTCCTGATGCTGATCTTCGACAAGCTGCTGGGCGGCACGATCCCGGCGCGCTTCATCCTGTTCGTCATGGTCGGGCTGTCCGGCGTGGCGGTGCAACTGGCCCTGGTCGGGCTGTTCCTGCACGCCTTCAACTGGGACTTCTACTGGGCCCAGGCGCTGGCGACCGTGGGGGCGATGACCTCGAACTTCGCCCTCAACAACCGCATCACCTACCGCGACAAGCAGCTGCGGGGCCGCGACTTCCTGCGCGGCCTCCTGTCCTTCTACGCCGCCTGCGCCATCGGCGCCGTGATCAACCTGCAGGTGGCGGAGTTCCTGTTCGAACAGACCGTGCCCTGGGCCCTGGCCAGCTTCCTCGGCGCGGCCCTGTCCTCGGTCTGGAACTTCGGCGTCACCTCGACCTTCACCTGGAGCAAGCGCCACCGCCCGCGGACCCAGGCGGCGGGGGAGTAGGGTGCCAGGTCCATCCCGGCCGGCGGTCGGGTCACTCGACGATCGAAAATTCCCAACGGTTGAACGGAGTCACCGAGATGAATTCGTTCCGCGTCGCGGCAGACCCTTCCGGATTTCGGAAGTAGGTCACGCAAACCGCGCCGGTTTTCTTCCACCAGTAGCAGATCACATTGTCGTCGAACCAAGGGGTACTTCCGGCGTCCGACCACGAACCACATGACACGGAAGGAGTCCCGTCCGTGGTCCGTGTGTATGAGCATTCCCGGCCGGAATCGATGTTTCGCGCGAGGGCGGTATGACCGAAGATCAGCGATCTGATCTCCTCTCCGGTCAATCGATCCTTCGACGTCGGATCGTACCCGTACGGGATGTCCGGCACGCCAGCCTTGCGCAGCCCGTCGCGCAGCCGATGGCGATCGGTCGGTGTCGTGAAGGGAAGATTGATCATTGCCGTCATGACGGTCGCGGGATTCCTGTGCACTTCCCTGGAAAGATCATCGAGCTCCCCTCGAAGCGCCGCCGCGAGATCGGGGCGGCCGAGATGCCCATAGGCTGCGGCCAGTACGATCCGGCTGTGGAAGCGGCTCCAGAAGGCACCGGATCTGGAGTCGATCCTCGTCAGCGAAGCGACCGCAGCATCGAAACGATCCATCGAGAAGGCGGCTAGCCCTTCCAGGAAGTACCGCCATTCCTCCGGCCGCGGATCGACGCGGTATGCGGCATCGAGATAGCTCTTCCCATCCGCCGGCCGCCCGCTGAAGGTCAATGCCAGGCTCATCTGCAGATAGCTCTCGGGATCGCTCGGATCGAGCGCGATCGCGCGTTCCGCGGCGGCCACGGCCTCCTGAGGCTCCCATCTGTGAATCAGGAGATCGGCGAGGATCTGATAATAGGTCGCCGATGGACGCTTTTCGGCCTCTCGCATGAACTCGTCGATCGTCGAGTAGAATTCATCCGGCGCGATTGCCAGGGCCCGGTCCATTTCCGGGCCGTGAGCGTTCCAATGAAGCCATGCCAATCGGGCCCAGCCGCGCCCGAAATTCGGATCGAGTGCGACGGCCTGCTTGTAATGTCCGGCGGCTTTCCCCACGGCGTCTGGAGTGCCGCGATATTCGTCTTCCAATCCCCTGAGATAGGCCTCATACGCGGCCGGCACGCTCGTGCCGCCTGCAGCTTCGGCAGCGCGCGGGCCGTCGATCAGCCGCAGCTTCAGCGCCGCGGCGATCTGCTCGACCATCCTGTCCTGCAGCTTGAACACGTCGTTCCAGGCGCCGTCATAGCGTTCGGCCCAGAGATGGCCGTTGGTTCGGGCATCGATGAGCTGGGCGTTGATCCGCATGTCGTCGCCGGCCCGGCGGACGCTGCCTTCGAGGATGTAGCGGACGCCCAGCTTCGCCGCGACCTGGGCGGGTTCGACATCCTTGCCCTTGTAGGTGAAGGCGGCATTGCGGGAGATGACGAACAGGCCGGGAATCCGCGCGAGTTCCGTCGTCAGATCCTCCGTGAGGCCGTCGGCGAGATAGCCCTGCTCTGCATCCGTGCTCATGTTGTTGAACGGCAGCACGGCGATCGACGGCTTGTCGGGCAAGGAGGCCATGGCGATCGCGGTTTCAGGCTGCGGCTCCCAGGGGCTCCACCATGCGGCCGCCCCTGCGGCGACGATCACGATGACGGCCACTGCCACCGCTGCTGGCCGACGCCATGATCGGATCGGCCGCTCGCCGGCGATGATCGTCTTGCCGGCGGCATCCGGATTCGACAGCACCCGGTAGACGCGCACCGGCGCGTCGACATTCTTCACCGGCCTCTCGCCGAGGAAGTGGTAGCCGACGTTCAGCTTCGTCCCCACCTGATCGTAAACCGGGCCGGAGATCGTGACCCCGCCCGGATCGGCCAGGCCCTGCAGCCGGTCGGCGATGTTGACGCCGTCGCCATGGATGTCGTCGCCCTCGACGATGACGTCGCCAAGATTGACGCCGATGCGGTAGACGAGGCGCTCGCGCTCGGGGACCGCGGCGTTGCGCTCCTCCTTGATGCGCTGCATCTCGACCGCGCATCGCACCGCATCGACCACGCTGTGGAACTCGACCAGCAGCGCATCGCCCATGGTCTTGACCAACCGGCCGTGGTGCTCGGCGATTTTCGGCTCGAACACTTCACGGAGGTCGGCCTGGAACCGGGCGCGCGTCCCTTCCTCGTCGGCTTGACTGTGGCGGCTGTAGCCGACGACATCGGCGATCATGACGGCGGCGAGCCTGCGCTCCATGCCACCTGTCCCGCACTGACCAGGAGATGAGCCTCAGGTCAGGTACCCGCGAGTATGGCTTGCGCCGTCAGACGGGGAAATCCGGTTTTGTTTCCTGGCCGCGCACTCCTCGCCGTCTTGCGCAGCCAGGGCCGGGCTTCGGGTGCTTCTCCGTCGTCGCGGCGGTTCGGGCGCCGGCCAGATCCGATTCGTCGGGACGAGGCCTCAGCAGACCGCCGGCTCGGTCTCGCGACGGAAGGCGCGGAACAGCTCGCCGACGCTGCGGGTGCCGGTCTCGACCAGGTCGAAGCGGCGGCCGAAGCGGATCCAGTCGACCATCAGCCCGACCATCAGGCAGGTCAGGGTGCTGGCCGCCACCTCGGGCGGCCAGGCCGGGTTCAGCTGCCCCGATTCCTGCGCCTTGGTGAAGGCCCGGTTCATCGTCGCGCGCATGTGGTCGTGCGCCTCGCGCTGGCGCGCCAGCGCCGCCAGCATCTCGCCGACATACTCGCAGCGGCAGGTCAGGATGGTGAAGACGCGCTGGCGCTGCTCGTCCTCGGTCAGGGCGACGAAGCACTCCATCATCGCCTGCTCGATCAGACCCAGCGGGTCGGGATGGCCGTCGGCCACCGCCCGCTCGACGATGTCCTCCGCCGGCAGCTTCACCCGCTCGTGCAGCGCCTCGAACAGCTCGACCTTGTTCTTGAAGTGCCAGTAGATGGCGCCCCGGGTGACCCCGGCGGCATTGGCGATCAGCTCCAGCGAGGTGCGCGACACCCCGTCGACGAAGAACAGCCGCTCCGCAGCGTCCAGGATCTTCTGCCGGGTCTCCTCAGCCTCGGCCTTGGTGCGGCGTGCCATGTTTCTTCTCCTCTCCCCCTTTTTTCTCTTTACATACGTCCAAGTATGTATATAAAACCATCCGAGCGCAGCGGTCCAGCTGGACTTGGCCGTTGTGCAGTGCGAGAATTCCGGCAGCGGGAAGGGGTTGTCGTGAACTCAGCCATTCCGGATTCGGGGCGCCGTCCGGCGCGATGTCGCCCCCTGCGGGATCGGCTGCCGCTCCTCACCCGATAGACGGTGTCGTTGCGTCCGCTCGGTGTCCGCCGTTGCTCCGGCGGCAAAGGGCAGGCATTCTGGGGAAGTGCCGACATGGCAGCGTGGGGGCCGAATGGTGGATTGCGGGAGCGGTTCATGCTCTCCATACATACATTCGGAAATGTATATAAATCAATCCTGCGTCGCACCCCGTCGTCCGAATATGTTGTGCAGCGCAAAAAACTCTCAGGCAAAGGGGCGGTCACCGTGAGCAAGTCGTCTTCACTTCGCGCCGTCGCGTTGGCCCTCACCGTGGCCGCCGCGCCGATTCTCGCATCTTGCAACGAAAGTGCCGGTGAAGCCCAGGCCCAGACGCAATCCGCGCCCCCGCCGCCGGAGGTGACGGTGCAGGAGGTGTCGGCCGCCCCCGTGCCGCTGACCTACACCTATGCCGGCCGCGTCTCGGCCTTCCGCGAGATCGAGGTGCGCGCCCGCGTCGGCGGCATCCTCCTGAAGCGCGAATACACCGAGGGCGCGCGGGTGACCGAGGGGCAGGAGCTGTTCCGCATCGACCCCGCAACCTACGAGGCCGAGGTGGCGCGCGCCAAGGCGCAGCTGCAGCAGGCCCAGGCCCAGCTCGCCAACGACCGCGTCAATGCCGAGCGCGCCGCCCGGCTGTTCGCCAGCCGCGCCGGCTCGGAGAAGGACCGCGACGACACCGCGGCCCAGGTCCGCACCGACGAGGCGGCGGTGGCCGCGGCCGAGGCGCAGCTCAAGGCGGCGCAGCTCAACCTCGACTACACGACGGTGACGGCGCCGCTCGGCGGCATGACCAGCATCGAGGAGGTGCCGGAGGGCAGCCTGATCAGCGTCAACGGCCTGTTGACCCGGATTACCCAGCTCGACCCCGCCTATGTCACCTTCTCCTTCAGCGACGCCGATTTCGCCGAGATCCGGCGGCTGCTCGACCAGGGCAAGGTCGACGGGCCGCAGGACCGCCGCTTCCCGGTGACGGTGAAGCTGGGCGACGGGCGGGTCTACGACCAGGGCGGCACCATCAACTTCACCGACAGCATCGTCGACGGCGCGACCGGCACGGTCCGTGCCCGCGCGGTGCTGCCGAACGCCCAGGGCCTCCTGATGCCAAACCAGTTCGTCCGGGTCACCGTCGGCGGCCTGACGCTGAAGCAGGGCATCGTGGTGCCGCAGGTGGCGGTGATGCAGGGCCCGCAGGGGCCGTTCGTCTACGCCCTGGGCGAGGGCGACAAGGCCGAGGCGCGGCCGCTGACGCTCGGCCGCGAGGTCGAGGGCGGCTGGCTGGTCGAGAGCGGCCTCAAGGGCGGTGAGCGGATCATCACCGAGGGCGTCATCAAGGTCCAGCCGGGCAGCCCGGTGCGGCCCTCGGCCGCCAAGGTCGCGCAGGTGACCCCGTGATCTCCCGCTTCTTCATCGACCGGCCGGTCTTCGCGGCCGTTCTCTCGATCGTCATCACCCTGGCCGGGCTGGTGGCGATGCGCGTGCTGCCGATCGCGCAGTATCCGGAGATCGTGCCGCCCGAGGTGTCGGTCACCGCGACCTATTCCGGCGCCAGCGCCGAGACCGTGGCCCAGACCGTGGCCGCGCCGCTCGAGCAGCAGATCAACGGCGTCGACGACATGCTGTACATGCGGTCGACGAACACCGGCGACGGCACCATGACGCTGACCGTCACCTTCAAGATCGGCACCGATCCCGATCAGGCGACGATCAACGTCAACAACCGCGTCCAGCGCGTGCTGCCGACCCTGCCGCAGGAGGTGCAGCGCACCGGCGTCCGCGTCGACAAGCGCTCCAGCTCGATCCTGCAGGCCGTGATCCTGCACGACGAGAGCGGGAAGTACGACCCGATCTACCTGAACAACTACGCGCTGCTGAATGTCATCGATGACCTCAAGCGCGTGCCCGGCGTCGGCGACGCCTCGCTGTTCGGCGCCGGCAAGGACTATTCGATGCGGATCTGGCTGCGGCCGGACAAGCTGGCGCAGTACGACCTGACGCCGAGCGACGTCGCCGCCGCGATCCGCGAGCAGAACGCCCAGTTCGCCGCCGGCCGCTTCGGCGAGGAGCCGGATGCGAATGGCCTCGCCTTCACCTATTCGGCGACGACCGATGGCCGCCTGCCGAACGCCGAAGCCTTCGAGAACATCATCCTGAAGTCCGACAGCAACGCGGCGACGCTGCGGCTGAAGGACGTGGCGCGGGTCGAGCTCGGCGCCCAGGCCTACAACTCCGCCGCCAACTACAACGGCAAGCCGGCCGCCGCGATCGGCATCTATCTGCAGCCCGGCGCCAACGCGCTGGAGACGGCGGAAGGCGTGAAGGCGCGGATGGAGGAGCTGAAGCAGGCCTTCCCCGACGGCATCACCTACGCCATCCCCTACGACACCACCCGCTTCGTCCAGGTCTCGATCGACGAGGTGATCAAGACCTTCATCGAGGCGATGGTCCTGGTCGTGCTGGTGGTCTTCGTCTTCCTGCAGAATGTGCGGGCGACGCTGATCCCGGTGATCGCCGTGCCGATCTCGATCATCGGCACCTTCGCCGGCATGTACATGCTCGGCTTCTCGATCAACCTCCTGACGCTGTTCGGTCTGATCCTCGCCATCGGCATCGTCGTCGACGACGCGATCGTCGTGCTCGAGAATGTCGAGCGCATCATGCGCACCGAGAAGCTGCCGCCGAAGGAGGCGGCGCGGAAGGCGATGGACGAGGTGTCGGGCCCGGTCATCGCCATCGTGCTGGTGCTCTGCGCCGTGTTCGTGCCGGTCGCCTTCATGGGCGGCCTGGCGGGCGAGATGTACCGCCAGTTCGCGGTCACCATCGCGGTGTCGGTCATCATCTCCGGCATCGTCGCGCTGACCCTGACCCCGGCGCTCTGCGGCCTGATCCTGAAGCCCGGCCATCACGAGCCGGCCCTGCCGTTCCGCTGGTTCAACCGGGTGTTCGACGGCATCACCGCGGCCTACACCGCCGGCGTGCGCTTCTTCCTCAAGCGCTTCGCCATCGGCCTCCTGCTCTTCGCCGGCTTCGTCGGCGTGGCGGGCTACCTGTTCCAGCAGATCCCGGGCTCGCTGGTGCCGGACGAGGACCAGGGCTACCTGATCGTCGCCGCCTTCCTGCCGCCCGCCGCCTCGCTGGAGCGGACGGAGAAGGCGCTGGCCGAGGCGACGCAGAACGTCCTGAAGCATCCGGCGGTCAGCGAAAGCATCGACGTGCCCGGCTTCGACCTGCTGTCGGCCGCGCAGAAGACCTATGCCGGCGTCGTCTTCGTGCCGCTGAAGGACTGGTCGCAGCGCACCGATCCGGCGCTCGACGCGCGCAACCTGCCGATGCCCTTCATGGGCATGAACGCCGGCATCAAGGACGCGATGGTGCTGGCCTTCAACCCGCCGCCGATCATGGGCATGAGCACGACCGGCGGCTTCGAGGCCTATGTCCAGGACCGCACCGGCGCCGGCTATCCGGCCTTGGCCCAGGTGACGCAGCGGCTGGCCGAGGCCGCGGCCAAGCGGCCCGACCTGGCCGGCGTGCGGTCGATGTTCAACATCGCCATCCCGCAATACAAGCTCGACGTCGACCGCGAGAAGGCGCGGGCGCTGGGCGTGCCGATCTCGTCGATCTTCGACGCGATGCAGGCCACCTTCGGCAGCCTCTACGTCAACGACTTCACCCTGTACGGCCGCAACTACCGGGTCAGCCTGGCCTCGGAAGGCGACTTCCGCCAGCGGCCGGAGGACCTGAAGCAGGTCTTCGTCCGCGCCGACGGCGGCGCCATGATCCCGATCGACGCGCTGGTGAAGACGCGCCGGATCACCGGCCCCGACCAGGTCGAGCGCTTCAACATCTTCCCGGCGGCGAAGATCATGGGCGG
Source organism: Inquilinus limosus DSM 16000 (assembly GCF_000423185.1). Taxonomy (GTDB): domain Bacteria; phylum Pseudomonadota; class Alphaproteobacteria; order DSM-16000; family Inquilinaceae; genus Inquilinus; species Inquilinus limosus. The sequence goes on from NZ_AUHM01000036.1 coordinate 27,249, forward strand.
CCCGGCCCCGGGCTTCTCCTCGGGCCAGGCGATCGCGGCGATGGAGCAGCTGGCCAAGGAGGTGCTGCCCCAGGGTTACGCCCTGGCCTGGACCGGCTCGGCCTTCCAGGAGCAGTCGGCCGGCGGCTCCGGCAACCAGGCGCTGCTGTTCGGCCTCGTCATGGTGTTCCTGATCCTGGCGGCGCAGTACGAGCGCTGGTCGCTGCCGATCGCGGTGCTGACGGCCGTGCCCTTCGCCCTGTTCGGGGCGCTGGTCGCGGTGTGGCTGCGCGGGCTGCAGAACGACGTCTACTTCCAGATCGGCCTCGTCACCCTGATCGGCCTCGCCGCCAAGAACGCGATCCTGATCGTCGAGTTCGCGGTGCTGAAGCGCGAGGAGGGGATGGGCGCGGTCGAGGCGGCGCTGGAGGCGGCGAAGCTGCGCTTCCGGCCGATCGTGATGACCTCGCTGGCCTTCATCCTGGGCTGTCTGCCGCTGGCGATCGCCAGCGGCGCCGGCTCGGCCAGCCGCCATTCGATCGGCACCGGGGTGATCGGCGGCATGCTGGCCGCCACCGCCATCGCCACCTTCTTCATCCCGATGTTCTACCGGCTGATCGCCTGGCGCGATCGCAAGAAGCCGGCCACCGAAGCGGGCCCCGCCTTCCCCCAGGCGGAGCGCCCGTGAGACGGGGCCGCCCCACGGCCCCGCCTCGGTCCCGGTCGTCATCGCTGCCCCTCGACGACCGGGACTCCTAACCGGACGGGGCGCGGATCGCAACCGCGCCCCGTCCGCGCCTCAATCCGACAGGCCCGCCTTGCGCAGCCGGGCCGCGACCGACCGGGACCGGCCGCCGGCCTGGGCCCAGCCCAGGGCGGAGCGGCCGGTGAAGTCGCGCAGCTGCGGGTTGCCGCCGCCCGCCAGCAGCGCCTCCACGGCCGGCAGGCTGCCGCTGCGGGCGGCGGCCATCAGCGGCGTCAGGCCCTCGCGGTTGCCACGGTTCGGGTTGGCCTTGCCGTCCAGCAGCGCCCGGATGGTGCCGGCATCGCCGCCGTCCGCCGCCCAGAACAGCGGCGTGTTGCCCAGGGAATCGGGCTGGTCCGGCTGGGCGCCGAAGCGCAGCAGCTCGCGCGCCAGGGCGGCGTTGCGTTCGCGGGCGGCGATCACCAGCGCGGTGCGGCCGTTGAGATCGGTCGCATTCGGCGACGCGCCGCTCAGCAGCAGCGTGCGGACCCGGTCGAGATCATTGGCGTCGACCGCCTGGATCAGCTCCGGCGCCCGGCGCAGCACGTCGATCTCGGCCAGGGCCGGGCCGCCGAGGGTGAGAAGCAGCGCTGCGGCCGCCGCGATGCGTGCGCCTCGTGTCATCCCCGATCCTCCGGCAGGCCCGCCGGCCCGGCGGGCTCGGGCGCGAGCTTATACCGCGCCCCGCAGCCGGGCCAGCCGGTTGGCCCCCGCGGCGGAGCTGGACTATGCTCAAGCCGACGCCGCATCGCCGTCACCAATGGGTCCCGCCATGACCGAGACATCCCCCCTGCCCAGCCTGCCCCGCCTCGGGCAGGTGGCCCCGCCCTTCGAAGCCGAGACCACGCACGGGCGCCTCGCGCTCGAGGATTTCCGCGGCAGCTGGGTCGTGTTCTTCTCGCACCCGGCCGATTTCACCCCGGTCTGCACCACCGAATTCGTCGCCTTCGCCCGGATCGCCCCGGCGCTGAAGGAGCGCGGGGTCGAGCTGCTGGGCCTGTCGATCGACAGCATCTACGCCCATCTCGCCTGGACCAAGCGGATCGAGGAGCTGTTCGGCACCAGGATCCCGTTCCCGGTGATCGCCGACAGCGACCGCAAGGTGGCGACGCTGTACGGCATGATCATGCCGGAGCAGTCGGGCACCGAGACCAGCCGCTGCGTCTTCGTCATCGATCCGGCCGGGGTTGTCCGGGCGATGATCTACTATCCGCTGACCACCGGGCGGAACATCGACGAGATCCTGCGCCTGATCGACGCGCTGCAGACCACCGACAAGCACAAGGTCGCGACGCCCGCCGACTGGCGCCCCGGCGACAAGGTGATCGTGCCGGCGCCGCGCACGATCGAGGACGCCGACGCCCGGGCCAAGGGCGGCTACGAGTACACCGACTGGTGGTACTGCCGGACCGAGGTGAAGGACTGATCCGCCCGCCGTGCCGAGACCATGGCCTGCATCAATCCCGACGGCACGCTGACCGAGGTCGCCAAGCGCAGCCTCACCCTGCTCGCGGTCCCGCACACCGCGGCGCAGCTGGCCGAGGCCGCCGGCCTGCCGGTCTGGCGGGTGCGCGCCACCCTGCGCGAGACCGGCCGGGCGAAGCTGATCGCCTGCCTCGACCCGGAGGCCGACGATCCGGCCTGGCAGCTCACCGAACTGGGCGTGGAAGCCTTGGAGCTGAGTCAGGACTGATCGCGCTTTACTGATGCATCACAATGGGATAAGGGTTCGCCTTGAAGCATTATATGAGCTGGGTCGCATTTCAGATTCTGTCGGCCCGGCTTCTGCGCTAGAGTGCGGGCGATGGATCTGCGGGGGTACCGATGAGGACGATGAAGGGTTTTGCCGCGGCCGCGTTGGCCGCCATGGCGCTGGCGGCTTGCCAGGAGGCGCCGCCGAAGCCACAGACGGGGGGGCTGTTCCCCGATGTCGGCAACTACCAGCCGGTGAACCTGCCGGCGAAGGCGCAGTTGACGCCGACAGAGGTGCGCTACGACCTGCTGGTCAAGCTGCAGACCGAGATGATGGTCACCGGCCTGAGCTGCAAGGAAGAGTACAACGATCCGACGATCTTCCGGACCTTCAGCCAGTGGGTGGTCAACAACGACGACCGGATCCTGGACACCCAGGACAAGCTGGGCAAGCTGCTGGCCAAGTACAACAAGGGCAACGGCGCGCGTCTGTTCGACACCTACCGCACCAAGATGGCGAACGACGAATCCCAGCGCATGCAGCGGATGACCCAGGTGGCCTACTGCCTGGCGCGCAAGGACCAGTTCGCCGAGGTGGTGAAGTACACCCCGCAGCAGCTCGACGACTATCTGAACAAGTCCTACGAGATGCTGCACGTGCGCTACAACGAGGTCGGGAAGACGCAAACCGCGGCGGCGCCGGCCGACAAGTCGGCGGCAGCTCCGGCCCAGAAGCCGAAGAAGCCGTAAGGTCCAGTTTTCTCTTTTGCCGATCCATCCGGAAAGGGCCGCGCGAGCGGCCCTTTTTGTATCTGGTGGGCGTGTGTTCCCATCAGGCTTGCCGAAACATTCTGTCGCTGGTATCAAGAGCCTCCCGCCCGTTGCGGCGGGTTGAAGGCGTCCACGAAACGGCAGAGGGGGAGTTGCAGTGACATCGCCACGCATCGTCAGCTCCCCGGACCTCCGTCACTAGGTAGGTCCGCCTCCGCGCTCCCGGCTGGTCTGGCCCCGGGGGCCGCCGGACCCCCGCCGAGGACGCGCCGACACAGCCGGGCGTCCCATCTCGAAACCCTCAGATCGCCGTCGGTGCCGGGCCCGGGCCCTCGCCGACTCGCCTGAACCGTTCAGCCGGGAGGACACCGTTTCGGCGGTGTCGGAACGACCGTGGCGCTAGACCAGACCACCAACCAGAATCCTCTGCTGCGCGTGCTGCGCTTCAGCTATGGCCACTGGCGCCGCCATCCGCTGCCGGTCGCGCTCGCGGTCGGCGGCGTGCTGGCGTCGACCGCGATCGACGTCGTGCTGCCGGTCTTCGCCGGCCGCATGGTCGACGCCATCGCCTCCGGCCCTGGCGGCTATGACGCGGCGCTGCAGGCGCTGCTGACCATCGTCGGGCTCGGCATCGTCTATGTGGCGCTGCGCGACCAGGTGTTTCGCGCCATCATCCGCCTGACCACCCGGGTCATGCAGGCGATGACGCAGGAGGCGTTCTGGCGCGTCCAGCGCTTCTCCACCGACTGGCACGCCAACAGCTTCGCCGGATCCACGGTGCGCAAGATCAGCCGCGGCACCTGGGCGATGGATCTGCTGAACGACGTGATCCTGGTCGAGCTGCTGCCCTCCATCCTCGTCCTGCTCGGCGCCACCGCCCTCCTGGCGGCGCGCTGGCCGCTGATGGGGGCGGCGGTGGCGGCGGGCGTCGCGCTGTTCCTCCTGGTCAGCCTGGTTCTGGTGCTGCGCTACGTCGCCCCGGCGGCGCGGCTGGCCAACGAGATGGATTCGAAGCTGGGCGGCAACCTCGCCGATTCGATCGGCTGCAACGCCGTGGTGAAGACCTTCGGCGCGGAGCGGCGCGAGGACGCCTTCATCGCCCGCACGGTCGAGACCTGGCGCCAGCGCACCATCCGCACCTGGCATCGCGGCACCAATTCCGGCACCACCCAGAACCTGATCATGGTGGCGCTGAACGGCATGGTGCTGGGCATCGGCCTGTGGCTGTGGCAGCGCGGCCTGGCGACGCCGGGCGACATCACCTACGTCCTCGGCACCTACGCCCTGATCCACGGCTATCTGCGCGGCGTCGGCATGCATGTCCGCAACCTGCAGCGTGCGGTCAACGACATGGAGGAGCTGGTCGACTTCATGGACCAGCCGCTGGGGGTCGAGGACCGGCCGGGCGCGCCGGCGATCAGGGTCGAGGCCGGCCGGATCGACTTCGACGCGGTCACCTTCCGCTACCAGGGCCAGAAGCAGCCGATCTATGACGGCTTCACCCTGACCATCGCCCCGGGCGAGCGGATCGGGCTGGTCGGCCATTCCGGCAGCGGCAAGAGCACCTTCGTCAAGCTGGTGCAGCGCCTCTACGACCTGAACGGCGGCGCCATCCGCATCGACGGCCAGGACATCGCCGGGGTGACGCAGGAGAGCCTGCGCCGCCAGATCGCGCTGGTGCCGCAGGAGCCGGTGCTGTTCCATCGCACCCTGGCGGAGAACATCGCCTATGGCCGGCCCGACGCGACGATGGAGCAGATCGTCGAGGCGGCGAAGCAGGCCTATGCCCACGACTTCATCTCCCGCCTGCCGCAGGGCTACGACACGCTGGTCGGTGAGCGCGGGGTGAAGCTGTCGGGCGGCGAGCGCCAGCGCGTCGCCCTGGCCCGCGCCATCCTGGCCGACGCGCCGGTGCTGATCCTGGACGAGGCGACGTCCAGCCTGGACAGCGTGTCGGAATCGCTGATCCAGCAGGCGGTGGAGAAGCTGATCGTGGGCCGCACCACGATCATCGTCGCGCACCGTCTGTCGACCGTGCAGAAGGTCGACCGCATCCTGGTGTTCGACCGCGGCCGGATCGTCGAGCAAGGCACCCATGCCGAGCTGGTGAAGCGCGAGGGCGGCCATTACCGCACCCTGTTCGAGCACCAGGCGATGGGGCTGATCGACGGCGAGGAGGAGGCGGCCTAGCGCCGCCTCCGGCGGCCCTCAGCCGCCCTCGACCGGCGGCAGGCGGGCGGCGAACTCCGCCGCCAGCCAGTCGATGAACACCCGCACCCGCGGCGACAGCTGCCGGCTGTGCGGGTACAGCACATAGACCGGAGAGGGGACGGGCGGCGTGTCGGCCAGCACCTCGACCATGGTGCCGGCCGCCAGGTCCTCGGCCAGGCGGTAGCGCGGCAGCTGGATCAGCCCCAGCCCCAGCCGGCCCGAGGCGAAGTAGATCTCGGCGCCCGCCGCCGACACCGTCACCGGCAGCGTCACCTCGCGCCGCGCGCCGCCGACCGTGAACTCCAGCGGCAGCAGGGCGCCGGTGGCCGAGGACAGGAAGCCGACCATGCGGTGGCCGTCCAGGTCGTCGGGCGTGCGCGGCGTGCCGAACCGCTCGAGATAGGCCGGGCTGGCGAAGGTGCCCTCCTGCAGCACCGCGATCCGCCGCCCGATCAGCGAGCTGTCGGCGGGCTGGCCCACCCGAAGCACGCAGTCCACGCCCTCGCGGACCAGGTCGACGAAGCGGTCGCCCTCCCCGAAATGCAGCTGGATCTCGGGGTACTCCGCCAGGAATCGCGGCAGGCCGGGCATCATGAAGGACCGGGCCAGGATGCCGTGCACGTTCACCCGCAGCAGCCCCTTCGGCTTCGCCCCGGTGAAGGCGGCCTCGGCCTCCTCGATATCGGCCAGGATCGACAGGCAGCGCTGGTAATAGGCCTCGCCGTCCAGCGTCGGCCGGACCTGCCGGGTGGTCCGCTGCAGCAGCCGCACGCCCAGCCGCGCCTCCAGCTGCTTCACCCCTTCGGTGGCGGTGGAGCGGGGCAGGCCGAGATCCTGCGCCGCGAGCGAGAAGCTGCGCCGCTCCACCACCCGCAGGAACAGTCGCATCGCGTCCAGCCGGTCCATGGATATTGTTCCGGATATCCGAATGATGATGCCGGATCAGAGCAGATTATCCGGCAGCTGATAAGGTCCATCTTCCCCTCACCGACACGATGTCGGGTTTGGAGGACAAGATGAGCGAAGACAGCAGCAAGGTCGCACCCAAGGTGGCCATCGTCACCGGCGCCTCCCGCGGCATCGGCGCCGCGATCGCCGAACGGCTGGCCGCCGACGGCTTCACCGTCGTCATCAACTACGCCGGCAATGCGGAGGCTGCCGAGGCCCTGGCCCGCGGCATCGAGCAGAAGGGCGGCCGGGCCCTGACCGCCCAGGCCGACGTGGCCGATCCCGCCGCGGTGCGCCGGATGTTCGAGGCGACCGAGACCGCCTTCGGTGGCGTCGACGTGGTGGTCAACAATGCCGGCGTCATGCAGCTGGCGCGGATCGCCGACGCCGAGGACGCGCTGTTCGACCGGATGGTGGCGATCAATCTGAAGGGCACCTTCAACGTGCTGCGCGAGGCCGCGAAGCGGCTGCGCGACGGCGGCCGGATCGTCAATTTCTCGACCAGCGTGGTCGGCACGAAGCTGGAGACCTACGGCGTCTACACGGCGACCAAGGCGGCGGTCGAGGCCCTCACCGGGATCCTGGCGAAGGAGCTGCGCGGCAGGGCCATCAGCGTCAACGCCGTGGCCCCGGGCCCGACCGGCACCGACCTGTTCTTCAACGGCAAGTCGCCGGAGCTGATCGAACGCCTGGCCAAGGCCGCGCCGCTGGAGCGGCTGGGCACGCCGCAGGACATCGCCTCGGTCGTCTCCTTCCTGGCCGGGCCGGACGGCGGCTGGGTCAACGGCCAGGTGCTGCGCGCCAATGGCGGCCTCGTCTGACCAGGCCTGAATTCCAGGAGAGCAAGCCATGAGCCACGTCATCGTCGTCACCGGCGCGTCGAGCGGCTTCGGCCTGATGGCCGCCCGCGCCCTGGCCCATGCCGGCCACACCGTCTATGCCAGCATGCGCGAGACCGCCGGCCGCAACGCGCCGCAGGTGGCCGAGGTCGAGGCCTATGCGAAGCAGCACGGCATCGACCTGCGGACGGTCGAGCTCGACGTCGCCTCGCAGCCCTCGGTCGATGCCGCGATCGCACGGATCATCGCCGAACACGGCCGGCTCGACGTCGTCGTCCACAATGCCGGCCACATGGTCTACGGCCCGGCCGAGGCCTTCACGCCGGAGCAGCTGGCCCAGCTCTACGACATCAACGTGCTGAGCACGCAGCGGGTCAACCGCGCCGCCCTGCCGCAGCTGCGCAAGCAGGGCCGGGGGCTGCTGGTCTGGGTATCCTCCAGCAGCACCCGCGGCGGCACGCCGCCCTATCTGGCGCCATATTTCGCCGCCAAGGCCGGGATGGACGCGCTCGCGGTCAGCTATGCCGGCGAGCTGGCGCGCTGGGGCGTCGAGACCTCGATCATCGTCCCCGGCGCCTTCACCAAGGGCACCAACCACTTCGCTCATTCCGGCACGCCGGCCGACACCGCGCGGGCGGAGGAGTATGCGAAGGGGCCGACCGCGGATTTCAGCGAGGTCGCCTTCAAGGGCCTGGCGGCGCTGGAGCCGCCGGACGCCGACCCCCAGGCGGTGGCGGACGCCATCGTCCGGGTGGTCGACACGCCCTTCGGCAAGCGGCCGTTCCGCGTGCATATCGACCCGTCGCAGGACGGCGCCGAGATCGTCAACGGCGTCGCCGACCGGGTGCGGGCGGAGCTGCTGCGCCGGATCGGGCTCGAGGACATCCTGAAGCCGCGGATGATCGGCTGAGGGGGCGCGCAGATCGGCCTGGACGGGACCCGCGGCGACGCTATCGTGCAGAGGCACACAAGCAGGCCGCGACCCGATCCAGGCCATCCGCCGGAGGAAGACCATGCCCGACATCCGCGTCGTCGCCAGCGGGCTCCAGTTCCCGGAAGGACCGGTGGCGGAGGCCGACGGCTCCGTCCTGCTGGTCGAGATCCAACGCGAGACCGTCAGCCGGGTCCGGCCCGACGGCGCGGTCGAGGTCGTGGCGCAGCTCGGCGGCGGCCCGAACGGCCTGGCGGTCGGGCCGGACGGCGCGCTCTATGTCTGCAACAACGGCGGCTTCCTGTTCCATCTCGACGGCGGCTTCAACCGCATGCGCCGCGGCGTCCATCCGCACTACACCAGCGGGCGGATCGAGCGGCTCGACCTCGCCACCGGCGAGGTCCGGACGCTCTACGACCGCTGCGGCGACCATCCGCTGCGCGGCCCGAACGACATCGTCTTCGACCGCTCCGGCGGCTTCTACTTCACCGATTTCGGCAAGCATCGCGAGCGCGACCGGGACTATGGCGGGCTGTACTACGCCCTCGCCGACGGCTCGCGGATCGTCGAGGTCGCCTATCCGATGGAGACGCCGAACGGCGTCGGCCTGTCGCCGGACGATTCGGTCGTCTATGTGTCGGAGACCGAGACCGGCCGGCTCTGGGCCTTCGATCTCGAGGAACCGGGGCGGGCGAAGAGGCACCCGTTCCCGTCGCCGCATGGCGGCCGGCTGGTCTGCGGCCTGCCCGGATATCAGCGCTTCGACAGCCTGGCGGTCGATGCCCGGGGCAGCATCTGCGTCGCGACGCTGATCACCGGCTGCATCACCGTGATCGCCCCGGACGGGACCGTGCTGCGGCAGGTGGTGCTGCCGGACGACCCGATCGTGACCAACATCTGCTTCGGCGGGCCGGACCGCAGGACCGCCTACATCACCCTGTCCGGCACGGGCCGGCTGGTGGCGATGGACTGGCCCGAGCCCGGCTGCCCGCCGGCCTTCTCCCGGTAGGTGATGATCGTCGGATGGCCGACGACATCGACCTGCTGGCGATCCAGCTGCGGACGCTGTTCCGGCTCACCGGCACGGGACGGATCGAGGGAGAGAACGACCCGGACCGCTCGCCCGGCCCGCGCTTCTGGCTCGCGGGGTGCGCCTCCGGCAATGTCTTCGCCGTCCGCGCCGATGTCGATGACGCCATCGCCGGCGAGATCGCGGTGATCGCGGCCACCGAACCGCCTTTCGTCGAGCCGGACCGGCTGCCGCGGCACATCGACCGCTATCTCGAGCTGCTGTCGCGGGCGGCCCCGCCGCCGAGTCCGGGCCTGGGGCTGACCTACAACCTGCCGCACGGGCTGCGGCACGACGGCAACACGATGCTGGTCGATGGCGACAGCCCGAACGGCCGGCGCCTGCACGGGGTGCTCTCGGCTCAGGGAATGCCCGGCGGGCTGGCCGAACTCGGCTTCCGCAGCGTCTCGGATCTCTGGTCGCCCTGGTGCGCGGCGATGGTGGGCGGGGAGATGGCAGCGGTCGCCTTCGCAGCGCGCCTGTCCGCCGATGGCGCCGAGCTCGGGGTCACCACCGCCCGTGCCTTCCGGGGCCGAGGCCATGCGGCGGCGGTCGCGGCCGGCTGGTCCCGGCTGCCGCCCCTGCGGTCGCGTACGCTGTTCTACAGCACCGACCAGGCCAACGGCTCGTCGCAGCGGGTCGTCGCCCGGCTCGGCTTGCGCTTCATAGGCTCCAGCCTGCGGCTGGCCTAGGAATGGCGAGATCGGTTGCGACGCGGGAAAGGGAGGAGAGATGGTCACCGGGATCAACCGCATCACCCGCGACCCTACCTCGCCTCGGCCAGCGCCTCTGTCCCAGCCGGCCGGAACGGCGCCGGGCGGCCGTAGAAGCGGGTGGCGAGGGCGGAGACCCGGCCGGCATCCCCGGTGGTGAAGAACAGGGGCGATGCCTCCGCCCCGTCGGCGGTGTCGAACTCCGGGTGCCGTTCCAGATAGGCCTTCAGGCTGCGGGCCGTGATGTCGGGCTGGGACAGCACCTCCACCCCCGGCGGCAGCGCCTCGGCGAAGAGGTCCGCGACCAGCGGGTAATGGGTGCAGCCCAGGATCACCGCATCCGGCGGCACGCCTTCGAGCCGCCGCATCAGCAGGGCCGAATAGCGCCGCACCGCGCGGCGCAGCACCGCCTCCGGCGCCGCCCGCTCGATCAGCGTCACCAGCACGGGGCAGGCCTGCTGCACCACGGTGATCTCCGGCGCCCGCTTGCCGATCTCCTCGACGAAGGCGCCGGTCCTGACCGTATGCCGGGTGGCGAAGATGGCGACGGTGCGCGGCTCGCCGCGGTGCCGGCCGGTGCGGATATCGGCCATCCAGGGCACGCCGGTGATCGCCTCCACCATCGGCACCAGCACGCCGATCACGCGCCGGTCCGGGTAGCGGTGCGGCAGCCAGGTCTGCTGCAGCCGGCGCAGCCCGGTGGCGGCCGCGGTGTTGCAGGCCAGGACCACCAGCCGGCAGCCCAGGCCGAACAGCCGCTCCACCGCCGCCACGGTCAGGCGGTAGATCTCCTCCGGCTCGCGGTTGCCATAGGGGGCGTGGCCGTGGTCGCCGAGATAGAGGAAGCGCTGCTGCGGCAGGTGCCGCGTCAGGGCCTGCAGCACCGTCAGCCCGCCATGCCCCGAATCGAAAACCCCGATCATCCGCGTCCCCGTGATCCTGCCCTGGCGGTAGCGGATCTTCGGGGCATTCTCAAGACGGCGTCACTCAACCGGTCGGTTGACGATTCGGAGCCGGGGTGGCTACTCTCAACCATATGGTTGAGAATGAAGCCGCGCTCGACGCCCTGTTCCCATCACCGGAGAAGGAATGAGAGCCATGGCCCCGGTCGAGACGGTCACCCAGAGCCGCATCATCAACGCCACGCCGCTGCAGGCCTACGACGCCTGGGTGAACCCGGCGAAGCTGCGGCGCTGGCTGGCGCCGCCGCCCTTCACCTGCGCCCTGGCCGAGACCGATCCGAAGGTCGGCGGCCGCTACCGCATCGACGTCGTCGGCGGCAGCGGCGAACGGCACAGCACCACCGGCGTGTACCGCGACCTCGTGCCCGGCCGGCGCATCGTCAAGAGTTGGGTCTATGACGGGCCCTTCGATGCCTTCCGCGGCGCCGAGACCGAGGTGACGGTGGAGTTCCGCGAGGTCGCGCCCGGCCGCACCGAGGTCACCGTCCATCACAGCCGGACCCCGAGCCAGGAGTATGCCGACAGCGTCCGCGGCGGCTGGGCGGGCTGCCTGGACGAGCTGGAGAAGCTGTTCCCCTGACAACCGTCCTCCGCGAGGCTAAGACAGCGCTTCGCGACAGGACGGGGACTGGCGGTGGACATCATCTGCATCAACGGGCCGATCAACTCCGGCAAGTCGACGGTGGGGCGGCACCTGAGCGGTCTCCTGCCCGGCGCCGCCTTCGTCGAGGGCGACGATCACGCCGCGCCTGACGACGCCGACCTCGACACCATCATCGCCACGGCCCTGGCCCGGATCGAGGCGCTGATCGCCTCCGCCGCAGGCGACCTGGTGATCGCCTACCCGCTGCGGGCGGAGGATCACGCCCGCCTCGCCGCTGCCGCCGGCCGGCGCGGGGCGCGGCTGTTCGTGGCCACGCTGGCGCCGCCGATGGCCGTCGCCCTGGCCGACCGCGGCGGCAGGCCGCTGTCGAAGGAGGAACGCGGGCGGATCGTCGAGATGTACGCGGAAGGCTATGCCGGCCCGCCCTTCTCCGACATCGTCATCGACAATGCGGCCCTGACCCCGGGCGAGGCGGCGCGGATCATTGCCGGCGAAGTGGCCCGCGGGCGCATGCCCGACCGCGACACGGGCGCCCTGCGACCAGCCTGAGGGCCATGCCGTCGTCCCGCGCGCGGGCGGCTGCTCAGGTAGAAGCGGCGGCAGACACCGGAAGATTGAAGACCAGGAAGCTGGCGAGGCCCCAGCCCGTCAGCAGCAGCTGGGTCAGGAGCAGCCCTTCCTGCTTGATCCAGTATCCGAATCAGAGCCCGGCCGTGAACATGGAGCTCCAGCAGAGGATGAAGGCCGCCAGGCCGAGGTTGAGCAGCATGGCACCCGAACCCGTGGCGACGTCGGCGGGGGTTCCTGCGAGGGCGATCGTGCCCGCGAGGAGAAGCAGCGCACTGGCGCCCTGGGCAAGGACGACCCCGATCAGCGCAGCCCGATGAACATGCGGGTTGCACACCGCGCGTTTCAGGAACGGCAGCGTATCGAACGGCGGGTCACGCAGAAGCGTCATCCCCATGGTCTGGCCGATCGCGGCCATCGACGCACGAAAGCCCTGCAGATGTTGAGGACGGAGACGATCATCCAGAGTGTCAGGCTCGCTGCCGTGACCAGTTGGAAAAGCCAGATGCTGGTTGTGACTGTCATCGGAATCTCGTGATGGCGTTGCTCTGGCCCCGGATGTGGCGTGTTGCGCATTGCACTTGTAATGAGCGTCTTGCGAAAATCATGTTGCCCGAAGCGCAACAGCAACCGCGGTGTACCAATGCGTCCGAGTCTGGAAGAGCTCGAGGCTTTCCTGCATGTGGCTGAAACCGGCAGCTTCACCAAGGCGGCACAGCGGCTCGGGATCTCGAAATCGGTGATCAGCCGACGCGTGAGTGGGCTGGAGCGGCGCCTGGGTGCGCTGCTGGTCAGCCGGACGACCCATGCCGTGACCCTGACCGAGCTGGGCACGGGGTTTCACGAGCGGGCGCGGCGGTCCCTGGAGGATCTGGACGAGGCGGTGGAAGCTGTCGGATTGGGTGCGAAGGCCATCCGCGGCCTGGTCCGGATCACGGCGCCGACGAATCTCGGGACGCTGCACGTGCTGCCCGCCGTCACGCAGCTCATGGCCCTCCATGAGGCTCTCGAGATCGACCTCGATCTCAATGACCGCTATGTCGATATCACCCTCGGCGGCTTCGATCTCGCGATCCGCATCGGCGATCTCAAGGATTCCGTGCTGGTGTCGCGCAAGCTCGGGAGGATCGGCCGTGCCGTGGTGGGCAGCCCAGGCTACCTTTCCGAGAAAGGAATGCCGGTCGTGCCGGAGGATCTGGAAAGGCACGAGTGCCTGACCTACGCCAACATGAATCCGGCGGAGCAGTGGCGGTTCCTGGTCCGCGGCGAATGGAGGACCATCCGCACGCGCGGGCGGCTGAAGACGAATGACGGCAGCGCCCTGTTGGCGGCAGCCATCGCGGGACGCGGGCTGGTCGGGCTGCCGCGCTTCATCACCGACGAGGCCGTCGCGGCCGGCCGGCTGGTTCGCGTGCTCGAGGACTTTCCCCTGCCCGAGGTCGGGCTCTTCGCCCTGTTCCCGTCGAGCGCCCGGCTCCCCGGGCGGGCTCGGGCGGTGCTGGAACACCTCGCCGGACACTTCGAGAGGGTCCTTCGCGTCTAGCATCGGCCCCGGCTTGCCTTCCCCTCGGTTCGGTTGCTGTTGTGGAAACGGCAACACCGTGGTGGCATTCAGCGGGCTACAGTCGATCTTCGAAACTCAGTAGGTCTGGGGGCGTCAACAGGAGAACCCCCATGGCAAAGATCCTGGTCCTCTACTATTCGGCCTATGGCCATATCGAGACGATGGCAAAGGCTGTTGCGGACGGCGCGAGAGAGGCCGGCGCCGAGGTCGCGGTCAAACGCGTGCCTGAGCTCGTTCCGACCGACGTGGCCCGGGAAGCCGGCTACAAGACCGATCAGTCCGCGCCGTTCGCCACCATCGACGAGCTTCCCGGCTATGACGCGATCATCTTCGGCACGCCGACGCGCTACGGCATGATGGCGGCCCAGATGAAGAACTTCCTCGACCAGACCGGCGGCTTGTGGTTCGAGAACCGGCTGGTCGGAAAGGTCGGCGCCGTCTTCACCTCGACGGGGTCCCAGCACGGCGGCCAGGAATCGACGATCCTGAACTTCCATACCGTGCTGCTGCATCTCGGAATGATCATTGTCGGCCTGCCCTACAGCTTCGCCGGCCAGACGCGGATGGACGAGATCACCGGCGGATCGCCCTACGGTGCATCCACCCTTTCGGGCAGCGACGACCGTCGCCGGCCATCGGGGGGCGAACTCGAAGGCGCGCGCCATCAGGGGCGGCATGTCGCGGCGATCGCGGCTCGGCTCGCGGCCTGATCTTGGAAGAGGCGGCCGGCCGTTGACCATCGCCCGGCCGGCCGATAGCCTGCCGGCATGATCCGTCGTCCTCGTCCCGCTCCGCGATACGGTGCCCCGCCCTTTTGAGGCGGCGGGGACGATGTTTCATGCCCACCCATGCCGCCGGTTCCGGCGGCATTTCCATATCGGGGTCCCGGGGCCGTGCGGCGCCACCAGGAGACCCGACATGCCGCCCGTCATCATCCGCCCGGCCCGGCCGGACGAGCACGCCGCGCTCTGCATCCTGTTCGCCGAGCTCGACCGGTTCCACCGCGAGGTCCGGCCCGATGTCTTCGTCGAGCCGGACGGGCCCGCGCGCAGCCCGGAGCTGGTCGCCGGACTGATCGCCGGGCCCGACAGCACCATCCTCGTCGCCGATGACGGCGGCACCCTGGCCGGCCTCGCCACGCTGGTCGAGAAGACGATCCCGGCCAATCCGGTCCGGCCGGAGCGCCGCTTCGTCGAGATCGACAACCTGGTGGTGATGCCGGGCCATCGCCGGCGCGGCATCGCCGGGCTGCTGCTCCGCCACGCCGAGGACTGGGCGCGCAGCCGCGGCATCGGCAGCCTCGAGCTCAGCGTCTGGGAGTTCAACACCGGGGCGGCCGCGTGCTACTTGGCGGCCGGCTTCGTCCCGTCCACCCGCCGCCTGGCCAAGCCGGTGGCGCCGCCTTAGCCGGGGGCCGAGGTCATGTGGATCAGCGGGAAGGGCTGGCCCAGGCTGTCCAGCGGCGACCGGCCGGTCTCGCGGAAGCCGCATTTGCGGTAGAAGGCCAGGGCGGCCGGATTCTGCTCGTTCACGTCCAGCGTCAGCTCGCCCTTCAGCGCCGCGGCATGGGCCAGCAGGGCCCGGCCGATGCCGCGGCCGTGCCGGTCCGGGTCGACGAACAGCATCTCGACCTTGGCGCCGTCCAGCCCCATGAAGCCCTCCGGCGTGCCGCCCGGCCCGTCCGCCACCCACAGCTCGACCGCCGCCAGATACTGGTCGCGCAGCAGCGGCAGCATCGCCTCGATGTCGGCCTCGGCGAGGAAATGGTGGGTGGCGCGCACGGCGCGCAGCCAGATGTCCAAGAGGGCCGGATGGTCCTCCGGCCGGCCGGGGCGGATCGCGACGGTCACGGCCGGCCGCCTCCGACCCGGCTGCGCCACTCCTCGCGGGTCTGGCCCCAGATCTCGACCTCGAAGCTGTCGAAGGGCGGCGGCAGCAGGCTGTTGCGCCGGAAGCGCGAGCCCAGCCGGCGCGCCACCGCCTTGGACGGCTCGTTCTCCGGCGCGATGCAGTGGATCACCTCGGTCCAGCCGAGGCGGTCGAAGGCCCAGTCGATCGTCGCCGCCGCGCCCTCGGTGGCATAGCCCTTGCCCCAGGCGGCGCGACACAGGCCCCAGCCGACCTCGGTGCCGGGCCAGCCCTCGGGCCGCCACGGGCCGAGCCGGCCGACCCAGCGTCCGGTCGCCTTTTCGATCACCGAGAACATGGCGAAACCCTGGATGGTCCAGGCGCCGGCCATGGCGATGAAGCTGCGCCAGGCCGCCGGCCGCGGCTGGACGCCGCCGAGGAACCGTGCGGCCTCCGCGTCGGCCATCATCTCGGCCCAGCCGTCGAAATCCTCGGCCCGGGTCGGGCGCAGGATCAGACGGGATGTCTCCAGCACCGGCGGGGGCTCCGGGGTTGGCATCGGGCGCCTCCTGAATCGCGGAGGGCAGCAGGCCCGATCCCGGCCGGGCGGTCAAGCGGCGGGCCGCTCACCCGATCTGGGCGGCCCGGCCTACCGCGCGATCAGCGTGTGCACGCCCGGCGGCAATCCAATCCGCTGCCCGGTTGCCTCCAGCGTCGGCGTGTCGTCGGTCGAGATCCGCCAGATCTCGACGGCGCCGCCGGGCACAGGCTTACCATCACGGTAGCGGTTGACGCCCACGAACAGGGTGCGGCCGCTGCGGTCGAAAGCCAATCCCTGCGGCAGAACCGCGTCGATCGGCCATTCGCCCTGAGGCGTGAGGCGGCCGGTCTCGCCGTCCAGCGCGTAGAGGCTCAGCGACGCTTCGCGGGTCCAGTCCGGGGAGCCGTCGGGCTTGCCGGTTCCGCGCAGATTCGACGTCACCAGGAACAGGCCGTCCGGGCTGAAGGCGATGGTTTCGGATCCCCAGCCGCCCAGGGCGACGTGGGGAACGGTGTGGCGCGCCGCTTCCCCATCGCTGCCGACCGCGGCGAGGCGGATGGTGGTCAGGATCCCCTCCCGGACGCCGAAGAAGCCCTGCGTGTCGATGCCCCATTGCACGTCCGAGGTGACGTAGAACCGGCCGTCCGGCGAGAAGCGGCCGACGAAGGGGAATTTGTTGGTCTGCACCCGGTTGCCCCAGGGGCGGACAGCCGCGGCCGACCCAGCCTCGTCCCGCACGACCTCGAAGAAGGCGACCTGGGCGCGGTCGACGAGGTTGACGGCGATATAGCGACCGCCGGGATGCCATTGCACCCAGGTGGATTTCAGCGGGATCAGGCCGCCCGACGGCGGCAGGGCCAGGCCGAATCGCGCCACCGGGCCGAAGCGGCCGTCCCGCACCGGGACGAAGGAGAGCTCGCGGTCGGCATCCGTGGTGATGGCGACGATCAGACCGCCGTCGGGGCTCAGCTGGATCGCCTGGGGCTGGGTTCCGATCTCGACGCGGTCGATGACGGCGGGTTCACGGCCCGGCCGGATGTCGACCGAGCGCAGCTCGGTTCCCGGCACCAACTCGCTCAGCCGCGTCATCCCGGCGGCTCGCGGCCGGAATGTTTCCGCGACGAAGGCGATCCGGCCGTCATGCGACAGGTCGAGCGAGCCGGGCGGCCCGTTGGTCGAGTTCGAGATCGTCAGCGATCGCGTCGCGAACCGGCCGTCGTCATAGGAGACGACGGACAGCGTGTCGCGATGGTCCGGATCGGCCGGCCCGAGATCGCCCGTCTCATAGACGGTCGGCACCATATCGGTGTCCGACAGGGCCGCCAGGATGCCGCCGGACGCGGGAGTGTCCTGCGCCATGGCGCTGCCCTGGGTGACAAGTGCATAGAAAGCGGCAAGCAGGAAATGCGGGCGCATTGCGGTGATCCTCCCGTCAAGGCGACCGCCGTCGTCTCATATGAAGCTTCATTCTCCTAATCGATATTCGCCATACTGATATTTCTCATAGAAATAACTTCCGGCGCTCCTATCGCGGAATATCCCCATGAATCTCGCTGCCGTCGATCTGAACCTGCTGGTCGCCTTCGACGCGCTGCTGAGCGAAGGCAGCGTCAGCGGGGCGGCGGAGCGGATCGGGCTCAGCCAGCCCGCCATGAGCAAGCGCCTGGCGCATCTGCGCCGCCTGTTCGGCGACGAGCTGTTCGTCCGCCATGCCGACGGGGTCCGGCCGACCGAACGGGCGCTGGACCTAGCCGATCCGATCCGGTCGGCGCTGCGGCAGATCGAGGATGCCCTGGGGGGCCTCGGCCGCTTCCTGCCGGCGCGGTCGGGGCGCACGTTCCGGATCGCGACCACCGATCACATCGCTGCGACGCTGATGCCCGGCGTCATGGCCAGGCTGCGGGCCGAGGCCCCGAGGATCTCGATCGTGCTGCGGGCGCTGCACCGGCAGGAGCTCGTCGAGGCCCTCGAGAGGGGCACGGTCGATCTCGCCCTGACGATTCTGCCGGACGCGCCGGCGACGATCCGGCGCGCGCCGCTGTTCCATGTGCGCTGGGTGTCGGTGGTTTCGGCCGACCATCCGGAGATCCAGGACGGGCTGACCCTGGAGCTCTACCTGAAATACCCCCATCTGCTGGTCACCCATGTCGGCGATCTGAAGGGCTATATCGATCGGATCCTGGATGATCGCGGCCTGAAGCGGCATGTCGCGATGAGCCTGCCCTATGCGCTGGCGGTGCCTCGCATCATCGCCGGCACCGACATGATCTCGACCCTGTCCGACCATGTCCTCCGCATGACGGATTGGCCGGGCGTCCGCACCTTTCCCCTGCCCTTCGACTATTCGGGCTACGAGGAGACGATGCTCTGGCATCGGCGGAACGACAGCGATCCGGGCCATGGATGGCTCCGGCGCCTGCTATCGGATGCGGGTGGCCGGCTGGGGGGCGCTTAGCGCCCGGCCGCGGCGCGGGTGTCGGGGGCGGCGAAGCTGTGCAGCAGCAGGCGCACCAGCTCGGCCTGCCGATGCGTCTCGGTCTTCTCGAACACCTGCTTCAGGTAATGCCGGGCGGTGCCGATCGAGATGCCCAGGCTCTCGGCCGCCTCGGCCGGGCCAAGGCCGTCGGCGATCAGCGCCGCCAGGGCGGATTCGCGCCGGGTCAGCCCATAGGCGCTGGCCAGGCCGGCGGTGTCGATGCGGCCGCAGCGGTCGGGGTCGGAGATCAGCACCGCCACCGCGCCCGGCTCTCCGGGGGCCGGGCCGCGGCCGGGGCCGGGCGCCGGCACCACGGTCAGGATCAGCGGCCGGTTCGGCGGCCGCCGCGACACCGGGATGCGCAGCAGCGCGGCGGCGCCGCGGCCCAGCGCGGCGTCGGCCTCGTCCGGGCCGCCGGCCAGCAGCATCGCCGCGGTGATCGCCTGGTGCAGCGCCCGGGTCTGCGCCGGCAGGGTGGTGGCCAGGCCGTAGGCATCGGCCAGCAGCCCGTCGCGCGCGGCGATCACGGCCTCCGCCCGCTCGTTGCGGTAGACCGGCCGGCCGTGCCGGTCCAGCAGGATCAGGCCCAGGCCCAGCGCGTCGATCGCGGCCAGGGCGCCGGTCGTGAGCGGGTCGACGCTGGCCAGGCGGCGGTTCAGCTTGCCGGCCTTGGCCAGATGCGGCACCAGGACCTGCAACCGGCCCAGCTCCTCGGCGCCGAAGTCGCGCTCGTGCAGGGGGCGGCAGACGCGGATGGCCGACCAGCCGGACGGGCCGCGCCACGGCACCGCCACCGCCGCCAGCCCGCCGCCGATCGGCCGGATCAGCTGCTGGTAGAAGTCGGTCCGCTCATAGACCCGCACCGGCACCATGGAGGACTGGGTGCGGGCGGTGCCGGTCGGGAACCGCCGCATCTGCTCCGCCCAGAAATCGCTGTGCAGGATCCGGTCGCAGCGCTCGCCGTGCTGCCGCACATCCATGCGCGAGCAGGTGGACAGCTGGACGCCGTCCACGGTCGTGGTGGTGAACACGGCGTGCGAGCCGCCGACCAGGTCGCGCACGGCGTCCAGGCAGTGCGGCCACGCCTCCGGCTCCATCGCCGCGTCGTAGATCCGCTGCACGGTCCGGAGGATCGCCTGCGCGACCGCGGTCACCCGGCCGGCCCTTTCCCATGGCCCGTCCCGGCGGGGCGGCGCATCGGTCGCGAACCAACCGCCGCATGCTCGTCGCATTCAAGTCGATCACGGCATGACGGCATTCCTGTACTCCAAAATATCCTAGAACAGGAAAACAGACCATTAGTGGAACTAAGGAGTTCCTAAAAACAACTCCCGACGCCGCGGTTGAGCCATAGATGTCCTCTTCGCTCGGAGGGGCATATAATGTCCCTCCGAAGCCATTATGAACAGTTTTATTGTGGCGTCGATATGGAGCCGCGACGGCGAAGCCGGGGCGCTGCCGGTTCGCTTCGCCTGCGGCTCGCGATGGGCGGCGTGGCTCAGCTGGCCCGGCGCAGCGCCACCGCCTTCTTCGGCTCCTCGTCGAACAGCTCGGCCAGCTTGTCGATCATGGTGCCGCCCAGCTGCTCGGCGTCGACGATGGTGACGGCGCGGCGGTAGTAGCGGGTGACGTCGTGGCCGATGCCGATCGCCACCAGCTCCACCGGCGACCAGCGCTCGATGTACTCGATCACCTGCTTCAGATGCCGCTCGAGATAGTTGCCGGGGTTGACCGACAGGGTGGAATCGTCGACCGGGGCGCCGTCGGAGATCACCATCAGGATCCGCCGCTGCTCCGGCCGTCCGACGATGCGGTTGTGGGCCCAGAGCAGCGCCTCGCCGTCGATGTTCTCCTTCAGCACGCCTTCGCGCAGCATCAGGCCGAGATTCTTGCGGGCCCGGCGCCAGGGCGCGTCGGCGGCCTTGTAGATGATGTGGCGCAGGTCGTTCAGGCGGCCGGGATTCTGCGGCTTGCTCTGCTGGATCCAGCGCTCGCGCGCCATGCCGCCCTTCCAGGCGCGGGTGGTGAAGCCCAGGATCTCGACCTTCACGCCGCAGCGCTCCAGCGTCCGCGCCAGGATGTCGGCGGCGATCGCGGCGATGGTGATCGGCCGGCCGCGCATCGACCCGGAATTGTCGATCAGCAGGGTCACGACCGTGTCGCGGAAATCGGTGTCCTTCTCCTGCTTGAAGGACAGCGGCGTCAGCGGGTTGATCACCACCCGGGCCAGCCGGGCGGCGTCGAGGAGGCCCTCCTCCAGGTCGAAATCCCAGGACCGGGTCTGCTTCGCCATCAGCTTGCGCTGCAGCCGGTTGGCCAGCTTGGCGATCACGCCCTGCAGATGCTGCAGCTGCTGGTCCAGCATCAGGCGCAGCCGCGACAGCTCGTCCGCGTCGCACAGCTCCTCGGCCGGGACCACCTCGTCGAACTGGGTGGTGAAGGCCTTGTAGTTCAGTCCGTTCGGGTCGAGCGCCCCGGTCTGCTCGTCGCGCCAGGGCTGGCCGGGCGTCTCGGTGTCCTCGGTGGCGAACTCGTCGGCGTCGTCGGACGCCTCCTGCTCCGCCCCCTCGGCGTCGGTCTCGTCGCCGCTCTCCGGGTCGCTCTCGCTCTCGTCGGCGGTGGCGCTGACCTGCTCGCCCTCGCGGCCCTGCTCCTCCGGCTGCTCGCCCTGGGACTTGTCCTCGTCCTCGCCCTCCTCGTCCTCCTGCGCCTCGTCCTCCTGGCCGACATCGATGTCGAGCTCGGCCAGGAGGTGGCGGGCGCAGCGGGCATAGGCCTCCTGGTCCTCCATCGCGTCGGCCAGCTCGTGCAGCGACCGGCCGATGCGGCTCTCCAGCCAGGACCGCCAGAGGTCGGCGGCGTGGCGGGCGTTCGGCGGCGGCTTCTCGCCGGTCATCGCCTCGCGCGCGGCCAGCCGCACCGCCTCGGCCAGCGGCACCTGCTCGCGCTCGGTGACCCGGTCCAGCCCCTGGCGCTTGAATCGGTCGTCCAGCGCCGCCGCCAGGTTGCCGGCGACGCCGGCCATCTGGGTGGCGCCGATCGCCTCGCAGCGCGCCTGCTCCAGCGCCTCGAAGGCGGCGCGGGCAGCCTCGCCCTGCGGCATGCGGGCGGCGTGCAGCCTGGCGTTGTGGTGCTTCAGGCGCAGGGCCACGGCATCGGCGGCGCCGCGCACCTTGGCCACCTCGGCGGTGGTCAGGAGCCGCGAGGGCTGCGGCAGGCGGGCGCGGGTGCCGGCGACGCCGGGCGGCTCGCTGGAATAGGCCACGGTGACGTCGGGCCGCTCGGCGATGGCCCGCACCGTCGCCGTGGTGGCGCGCTTGAACACCTCGATCGGGCTGTCGTCCTGGGGCATCGCCTGCTTCGTCTCTACGGCCTTCGCCGCTGTCTCTTTGGTCTGTCATTGCCGGGCTTGACCCGGCAATCCAGAGGGTCTCGACAGTTTCTGGATGCCCGGGTCAAGCCCGGGCATGACAGGAAAAGTCTTACGCCAGATGGGCGCGGACGCCGCTTTCCGGCAGCTCGGTGCCGAAGCAGCGCTGGTAGTACTCGGCCACGGTGGACCGCTCGACCTCGTCGCACTTGTTCAGGAAGGTCAGGCGGAAGGCGAAGCCGACATCGCCGAAGATGCGCGCATTCTCGGCCCAGGTGATCACCGTGCGC
Organism: Inquilinus limosus DSM 16000; assembly: GCF_000423185.1. GTDB lineage: Bacteria > Pseudomonadota > Alphaproteobacteria > DSM-16000 > Inquilinaceae > Inquilinus > Inquilinus limosus. Next base: position 49,369 of record NZ_AUHM01000036.1, read on the forward strand.
GGCGACATCACGGTCGAGATGTCGCCGCCGATGAAGCCGGCGCGGGTCAGGTCGGCCAGGCGGACCATGGCGTTGACCTTGGCGCGGCCGTCCTCGGTGTCGAAGTCCGCCACCTTGGCCAGCACGATCTCGACCTCGGCGTCGTGCGGCAGGTAGTTCAGCGTGGCGACGATCGACCAGCGGTCCATCTGGCCCTGGTTGATCTGCTGGGTGCCGTGGTAGAGGCCGGTGGTATCGCCGAGGCCGACGGTGTTGGCGGTGGCGAAGATGCGGAAGGCCGGGTGCGGGCGGATCACCCGGTTCTGGTCCAAGAGGGTCAGCTTGCCCTCGACCTCCAGCACGCGCTGGATCACGAACATCACGTCCGGCCGGCCGGCGTCGTATTCGTCGAACACGATGGCGCAGGGGTTCTGCAGCGCCCAGGGCAGGATGCCCTCGCGGAACTCGGTCACCTGCTTGCCGTCGCGCAGCACGATCGCGTCCTTGCCGACCAGGTCGATGCGGCTGATGTGGCTGTCGAGGTTGACGCGGATGCAGGGCCAGTTCAGGCGGGCCGCCACCTGCTCGATATGGGTCGACTTGCCGGTGCCGTGATAGCCCTGGATCATCACCCGCCGGTTGTGGGCGAAGCCGGCCAGGATGGCCATGGTGGTGTCGCGGTCGAAGCGGTAGGCGCTGTCGACCTCCGGCACGTGCTGCGTCGCGGCGGAGAAGGCCGGCACCTGCAGGTCGCTGTCGATGCCGAAGGTCTGCCGCACGGACACCTTGATGTCGGGCAGCGTCGTGGAGGTGTCAGCGCTCATGATCCAGTCGAAGTCCAAATTCCAGAGTAGGGTCTACGAGGCGAAGCCGGCCTTCAGCACGCTGTAGGCGTGGTTGATGGACTTGAACTTCTCCTCGGCGTCGCGGCTGCCGCCATTGGCGTCCGGGTGGTGCAGTTTGACAAGCGTCTTGTAGCGCGCCTTGAGGGTTTTCAGGTCGAAGGGAGGAGAGAGCTCGAGCGTCTTCATCGCGCTCTCCTGCTCGGTCAGCGGACGGCCCTGCTTCGCCTCCTCCTGCGCCTCGCGGCCGGCGTGGAACGGGTTGTCGCCCGCGCCGTTGGCGAAGCTCTCATAGATCCGGGCGCGCAGCCGCTGCTCGGCCCGCCAGGACCCCATCGGCCAGGTCGGCCGGTCCCACACCGTGTCGCGCCGCGCCTCGCGCTCGATCTGATCCGGGCTCATGCCCTGGTAATAGTTCCAGCTGCGGTTGTATTCCCGCACATGCTCCAGGCAGAACCACCAGTAGTCGTTCAGCCGCTGCCGCGATTTCGGTGCCCGGAACTCCCCGGCGCCGGCGCAGCCCGGGTGGTCGCAGCGGCGCGTTGCCGGCGCCGGCTCCTCGAATGCCCGGTACTCTCTGCGGTTCGCGGTGGCCATGCTGCGAGTATGGGGAGGGCTCATTCGCCTGACAAGCCGAGGCGGCGGAAATCTGCCTTGCCCTCGTGTCGCAGCATCGGGCCTTGCGTCATACGGGAATATAGGATGCAGGTCTCCCGTCGCGGTGCCGTCTCTGCTATCACCGCGGGAAGGAGGACGGACCCGATGCAGATCGCCGACCGCATGCGCCGCAAGATCGAGGAGGCGCTGGCCCCGGCCCAGCTCGAGATCATCGACGACAGCCACCGCCATGCCGGCCACGCCGGCCATGACGGGCGGGGCGAAAGCCATTTCCGGGTGCTGATCGTCTCCGACGCCTTCGCCGGCAAGTCGCGGGTGGAGCGGCAGCGGCTGGTCTACGACCTGCTGTCGGCCGAGCTGAAGGACCGGGTGCACGCCCTGTCGCTGACCACCCTGACGCCGGCGGAGGCGGAGCGCGCCTAGTCGCGCACCGGGGCGAGGCCGCCCGCCGGCAGCGCCTCGCTCTCCGGCCCTGCCTGCCCGAGCTCCCGGAACAGCCGGTCGATGCGGGCGCGCTCCGCCGCGTCCTGCGGCAGGGCGTAGGACAGGGCGACATAGACCAGCGTGTTGACGGCGAGGCCGACGACGCCGGAGGTCAGGCCGCCGAGCTCGCGGATCGACACCGGGTACAAGAGCTGCAGCACCACGGCGACGGCGAAGCCGGTCAGCATCCCGGCCAGGGCGGCCGCGGCGTTGCCCCGGCGCCAGAAGATGCCGAGATACAGCGCCGGGGCCAGCTGGACGATGCCCTGGTAGGAGGCCAGCGCCAGGGTCAGCAGCCCGGCCGTGACGTTCACCGTCAGCACGGCGCCGATCACGGCCAGCACGGTCGCGGCCACGATCGCCGCCCGCGCGGTCCGGGTGGTCGTCGCCTCGTCGGCGCCGCCGATATGGATCACGTCCTGCGCGGTGTGGGTGCCGATCGCCGCGGTCAGCGCGTTGACGTTGCCGGCCGTGGCGGCGAAGACGGCCGTCCCGGCCAGGGCCAGGACGAAGGGCCCGCCATGCGCCGCGGTCAGGAACCAGACATTGTCGGGGGCGGCGGCGACCTCGGGCAGCTGGTGCGCCAGCATGCTCATGGTCAGCAGGATGGCCAGGAACAGCAGCATGATCGGCGCCGCCTTGACGGCGGAGTTGCGCACGGCCTGGGCGCTCCGGGCCGTGAACAGGCGGACGAAGATGTCCGGCCAGCACCAGGACCCCAGCGCCCCGGTGGCGACGATCGACAGATAGTACAGCGGGCCGAGGCCGCTGCCGGGGCCGGGCAAGGCGGCGAAGTCCGGCGGCAGGGCGGCGAAGCCCAGGCCCTGCGACATCAGCCAGACGATCAGGCCGAGGGCGACGAGGCCGCCGACGCCATAGGCGAAGATGCCCTGGACCATGTCGGAGATGACGATGCCCCGCATGCCCAGCCGCACGGTCCAGATCTGGCGGATGCCGAGCACGGCGATGCCGGCGAAAACCGCGAGCGTCGGCGAGACCGCGCCGAAGGAGAGATAGGAGAACACCAGCCCCAGCGACTGGAAGCCCAGGATCAGCCAGGGGAAGCTGGCCACCACCCCGATCAGCGCGGCGACGATGCGCACGGCCTTGGAGTTGTAGCGCATGCCGACGAAATCGGCCTGGGTGCGCAGGTTGAACGCCCGGCCCCAGTCGAACACCTTCTGGGCCATGAACAGCATGAACAGCACGGCCAGAAGGGAGTAGGAGACGACGTAGTAGCCGATCACCCCGGCCGAGGCGGCGAGGCCGGCGAAGGCGATGAAGATGGTCCCGGGCAGCCAGGTGTTCAGGAACGCCATGGCCTGGAACCAGGACCCGAAGGACCGCCCGGCGACCGCGTAGTCGGTGAAGTCGCCGCCGGCGGCCCGCCGGGTGCGTTCGAGGACCAGGATCACGCCGATGAAGAAGACCGCCAGGGTGCCGTAGCCGATGAGGAACTCCATCGCCTACTCCTCCCCGGCGTCGTGGTTGGCGCGGTTCAGATAGATGACCGTGCCGGTCAGCAAGAGGCTGCTGCCCAGGAAGAAGGCCAGGGCCATCGCCAGGTTGCCCGCCGCGAAGGCCAGGTGGATCGGCGGGAACAGCACCACGATCAGATTGACCCAGATCAGCAGGGTGCCCCGCGCCCTGCCGGCTCTCCGTCCGTTCATCATCGCCCCCTGTTTGGTTGTTCTTGAGATCCCGGCCCCTGGCCGGGGCGCTACAGCTCGAAGCTCTCCGCCACCCGCGCCACCAGCGCCTTCTGATGGTCCTGCAGCTCCTGCCCCGGCAGCCCGGCCCAGGCCGCCAGGTAGGGGTCGGTCACGCCGGTGCTGACGCCGCTCAGCGTCTCCACCACCGCGAGGCCGCAGAACGGCACGTAGAAGGGCGAATAGCCGCCCTCATGGCTGATCACCAGCCGGCCGCCGCAGACCGCGTCGGCCAGGTCCATCAGCCGGCGGGTCATGGCGGCGTAGGAGGTCGAGACCAGCAGCATCCGCCCCAGCGGGTCGGCGTTGCTGGAATCGAAGCCGCTGGCGACCATGATCAGGTCCGGCCGGAACCGCTCGATGGCGGGCAGGACGACGCGGTCGAAGGCGTGGAGATAGGCGCCCTCGCCGGACCCCGCCGGCAGCGGGATGTTGATCGCCGACCCGTCGCCGGCGCCCCTGCCGCGATCCGTGACCTTGCCGGTGTCGGCCGGGAAGTTGCCGTCCTGGTGCAGCGAGATGGTCAGGACGTCCGGGTCGGTCTCGAAGCAGGCCTCGGTGCCGTTGCCGTGGTGGACGTCCCAGTCGACCACCACGACCCGCCCGATGCCGAGCTTCGCCCGGGCATGGGCGATGGCGACGGCCACATTGGCGAACATGCAGAAGCCCATCCCCGTCTCCGGCCGGGCATGGTGCCCGGGCGGCCGGACCAGGGCGTAGGCGTTGCGCACCTCGCCGCCGACCACGGCGCGCAGCGCGCTGATCGTGCCGCCGGCCGCGAGGCAGGCCAGCTCGAAGCCGCCGAAGCCGAAGGGGGAGGAGCCGTCGCCCATGTCGCCGCCGCGGATGTCGCGGCTCAGCGCCTTCATCGCCTCGATATGGTCGCGGGTGTGGATGCGCAGCAGGTCCTCCTCGGTCGCGGCGACGCAGTCGATGCGCTTCAGCGCCCTGGCGATGCCGGAGACCTCGACCAGCGAGGCGAAGCGGGCCTTGGATTCGGGCGACTCCAGGTGCTGCAGCGGCTGGATGAACTCGCCTTTCAGGAAGCCGCCGGCGGTTCCCGTGTCGTGCCAGCCGAACCGCTCGTGCCACAGCCATCCCGTCGCCATTCCTCGGCTCCTCCCCGTTGGATGTCGATCGACTCTAGCCCTCCGCGCCCGGTCCAGAATGGTGCAGATGCACTATGGCGGGCGCCGTCCGGGGCCGTCCCGGCCGCTTGCCGGGGCGCCGCGGCGACGCTAGCGTTCCGGGAGACAGCCCGGGATGGCGCGCGTGACCTCGAAGCTGCCCCTGTTCTCCCAGTTCGTGACCGACCTGCACAGGATCGGCCGCGAGGGCGACGGCGGCATCCCGGCCTGGGGCTTCGACCGGCTGCGCTCCATCCTCGGCTTCGACTGCGCCTGGTACGGCTGGGCGCGGTTCGAGCCGGGGCGGACGGTGGTGCACGCCTCGTCGACCATGGACCTGCCGGGCGACTTCGTCCGCTTCTGGACGACGATCGAGAACCAGGACCTCGTCGCCCGCAGCCTGCGCGAGACCCGCAGCGGCGTCAGGACCTATGACCGGAACCAGCCGGTGCAGACCGACGGGATGATCGAGCTGGCGGAGCGCTACCGGATCCGGAAATGGGCCAGCGCGATGCATTGCCGGCCGAACCGCACCACCGTCTTCTTCGCCTCGATCTACCGCGGCGACACCCGCCCGCCGGACTGGGAGGCCGAGGACCTGCACTTCCTGCAGGGCGCGGTCGACCACATCTTCCTGGCGGTCCAGGCCTCGGCGCGGCGCGGGGCGGAGCCCGCATCGGCGGACGGGACCACCCTGCTGGTCGACCCGTCCGGCTTCGCCTATCTCGGGCTCGAGGCCTCGGAAGGCATGCTGAAGTCCGTATGGCCGGGCTGGACCGGGGAGCGGCTGCCGGCCCCCCTGCGCCGGCTGCTGCAGCGCCCCGGGACCGTCACGCTGAAGGGCGACGGCGTCGTCGTCTCCTGCGAGCGCGCCGGCGACGCCGGGGAGCAGTCGGAGCTGGTGCGGCTGCGGCTCAGCCCGATCGCCGGGCTCGACCGCCTCACCCGGCGCGAGCGCGAGGTGGCCCTCCTCCTCGCCGCCGGGGCGACGCACAAGCAGGCCGCGCAGGCGCTGGGCTCCGCGCCCGCCACGATCCGGAACCAGACGCAATCGATCTACGAGAAGCTCGGCATCCGCTCTCGCGCCGAGCTGGCCGGCGCGGTCCACGGCCGGGCGGCGAAGGAGCGGGTTCACGCCGGGTCGCCGCCCATCAGATCCCGGTGAATCAAAGATCGTTTAATAAGTGAGTCGGCTCCGTGTGGCCTATTCTCGACTGTTGCGCCAATGCCTAAGAGGCGATGTTTCTTTGATTGGCAATCTTCCATCGCAGATAAAATCGGAAAAAGGGATCGGTAAGAAATAAGTCCAAATTTTCCGGATCCCAATCAATGGCTCTCTGGCCTTTGTTCTCGTCCTTATCTATATTTGTAAGATGGTTCAGCGCGTTGGATACCTCCAGCTTCTGAGGTATCTTGTCTAAAAGTATAGCGTTCAAGCTCGAGCGGATTTGATCATAGGTAAGCCGCTCTTTGGGGCCTGTCACGGCAACGGCAAGGAGAATTGCTTCATAGATGTCAGCTGATCCTCCGTTGGCCAATGGTCTCTGGATTCTTTCAGTACGTGATTGAGGTCCTTTTGCCAGTTTTTCATAGATTGGAAGGCCGGCATCCTCAGCAACTTCGTTGAATAGGGACGACGTATCTATCTTCTCCTGTAAATTCTTTCTGAGGATGCATGTTTCATTTATGCCTTCATCATAGCATATATTCCAGCAGAATCTCTGCATCAGCAAAGGACTTCCCTCCGATTCTTTGGATAGTGTAGAAATTATAGATTCCAGCACCGATACGTTTAGTGCCTCAAAGCCAGAGTTTGCAATGAGGGTCAAATCTTCGATGGACCACTGAGGAACAAGGACATGCTTAAATCTGCCAGTAATTTCTGGCTCCGCCTTAATAGCCTCAAAGGCTCGGTGAGGTGTAGATAAGAGTATGGTTTTCAATCCTCTAAAGACGGATCCTTTAAGGCTTCTTATGAATGAAGATCTAGATTCTTCAGGGATGTAGTGAAAATCATCTACCACCAGACAAATTTTGTGCTTAACGAGGTACTCTGTTGCTTGATGGCTATTATTAGGTATGTATCTGCGACTTTCTTCTCTGGTTCTAAGTTTTGACCCACTCGCGGTGAGAGTAGCGTTTATCTGGTTGCCGGGAATGCCGGCGCTAATTCCGCCTGTCAGAGAAGCTCCAGACTGACCAGAAAAAAGATCTTTCTGTACGACTTCGGACGCTAGCCGTAGTTCCGTGCAGATTCTTTCCCAAATATCTTCTTCATTTTTTATCTGTCCTCTATCAATCCAAACATAGTCAAATTTTTCAAGTACACTTTTGCAAAGAACAGTCTTCCCGCTCTTTGTGGGTCCTGTGAGCGAAACTATAGTATTTGGCAAGGATATTGCCTTCTTTAGTTTTGACTCGATGCCAAGATGCGCGCGATTTACATATGTGACGGATGGCTGCCCACCTGGCGTAAACACATCTTCGAGTTTTAGGCTACCAAAAATGCGAGGCAACTTCATTCTAGGCTCCGGTAAACCCAACAAGATCCAGCTACGGTAGCTCTAGTCGGCCGATGACGCTTGTCGCTTACGCACCGTCGCATCGGCCTACAGAGGCTATAGTATCCCAAATAATTCTCGGCAAGCCGATGGATACAGACTTCTCATCGAGCGCGGGTGCAGTTGAGAAGCGACATTGGCTCGTCGCTGTATCAGATCGCCCACCACCAGCGCAGCCGGCGCATCAGCCCGGGGCCGACCGGGCGCGGCAGTAGCCCGGCCCGGCCGCCGCCGAAGGCGCGGGAGACGACCTCCGGCGCGGCGAAGCCGAAGGCGATCGCCTCCTTGGCCTCGTCGGCCTGGCCCAGCAGCGCCGCCAGCCCACCCAGCAGGACCAGGCCGGCGAACATCAGCCAGAAGAACCAGTCGCGCAGGAACTGCGGCGCGCCGTCGTGCCGGCCCTTGATCAGCCGCAGCAGGTCCGGCAGCGCCCCGCCGAGGCAGCCCAGGGCGAAGATCTCCCCATCGGTCATGGCGCGTCCCCCGATTGACAATCGGGATGACGGTTATCATCTCTGGTTCAGATGATGGTCATCATATAAAGATCGTCGTCCGCAGGCCGCCGGGAGAAGCCGGGCGGCGCTTCCCATTCGCCGCCCGGTGGGGCGCAGGAGACCGTGATGAGGTTGAAGGACAAGGTGGCGCTGATCACCGGCGGCAATGCCGGCATCGGCCTGGCGACGGCGCGGCTGTTCGTGGCCGAGGGCGCGAAGGTGGCGATCACCGGGCGCAACCGCGAGACGCTGGACGCCGCGGCGCGCGAGCTGGGCGACGCCGCCCTGGCGCTGCAGGCCGACGCCACCGATGTCGCGGCGCTGGAACGGGCGACGGCCGAGGCGGCGCGGCGCTTCGGACCGCTCGACATCGTCTTCGCCAATGCCGGGATCGGCGGCGCCACGCCGCTGGGCCAGACCGGCCTCGCGGCGTTCGAGCAAATCATCCGCACCAACCTGACCGGCGTGTTCTTCACCGTGCAGGCGGCGCTGCCGCATCTGAAGGACGGCGCCTCGATCATCCTCAACGGCTCGGTGCACAGCCTGCTCGGGGTGCCGGGCTATTCCGCCTATGCCGCGGCCAAGGGCGGGGTGCGCGCGATGGGCCGGGTGCTGGCGTCGGAGCTGTCGCCGCGCGGCATCCGGGTGAACGTGGTCTCGCCCGGCGCCACCGACACCGAGATCTGGTCCGGCATCGCGCCGACGCCGGAGGCCCGTGCGGGGCTGGTGCAGCGCCTCAGCCAGGCCATCCCGCTCGCCCGCTTCGGCCGGCCGGAGGAGGTGGCGCGGACCGTGCTGTTCCTGGCCTCGGACGAGTCGAGCAACGTCCAGGGGGCGGAGCTCTTCGTCGACGGCGGCACCACCGGCTCGCCCGCGGGGGCGCCGATCTACAGAGGGTAGGCACGGTTGCACTTCGCGGGCTGATGTCGGCCCGCGAAGCCTGCATGATTATAACTTTACTCTTTCCCATATGTGATTGAACAACGTCATATCGGCCAAGAAAATTGTCGGAATGTCATTAGTTACAGAGCTTTCATCAAAGAGTTTTCCATTGTTTAAATCTATCATTTGGAATTTCGAATCTGAAAAATTTCCTTTCCTTAGATATTGTATCATAGTATATATTCCAATTCCTGCGATCGTTTGATTTAATTTTGGAGCCTCCGTATTCCAAATATGTAGAGTGTATTTGATTCCATTAAATGTGTAGGATATCTCTGGTTTGATCCTGAGGATAAATGAGCAATCTTTAGGAGATTTGTTATAAGATGGTGGCGATAAAAAGGTAGGGCTAGGGATTTGTTTTTTCCACCACTTCATAAATTGTTTCACACGATCTTCGTTTCTCTGTCTCTGTGACTGCCTGGAAATGTAAGCTAATTTCTTTGGCACATCAGAAATTCCGAATTGCTCCTGTGCTAAAGCGGGAGCAATTTTTTTGACGCCATTATAATAGTCATGCCCACCGTTCCTGTTCGCAAGCTTGTCTATTTCCGATATCTTTCTACCTGTTGACTGCATTGAGCAAATTTTTAGAAACGTCGTTAATGAGACGCCGTCCGACATTCTCAATCTCCACAAATAAGCAGAATACCTGATAATAATAGCATAAATTGCGATCGTCGCTACTGCTGCGACCTTACTGCCTCGACTTTTCGAAGAGAATCGGTATAGCTGATGGCGAAAGGCTTGGATCTACCCGCCAGCCTCTCCATCATCGCATTCAGCACCCGGGCGGCGCAGGCTTACGCCTGGGCTTTGCAGCTGCTATCACGGAAGGTAGCGGCCCTCACCCCGGCGGGAACACCACCATGTTCGGGCTGCCGATCGGCAGGTACTGGCCGGTGAATTCCAGCCGGCCGGACTGCGCGTCGACCCGGAACAGGGTGACGTTGTCGCTGCGCCGGTTGCAGGCGAACAGGAACCGCCCGGTCGGGTCCAGCGCCACGTGGTTGGGATAGTCGCCGCGGGTCCATTCCGCGTCCAGCCAGCGCAGCGTGCCGTCGGGCCCGACCGCGAAGATGGCGATGCTGTTGTGCAGCCGGTTGCCGGAATAGAGGAAGCGGCCGTCGCGGCTGATCGCCAGCGCCGAGGCGAAGCTGGAGCCGGCGAAGCCCGGCGGCAACGCGCTCAGCTGCTGCCGGAACGTGGCGCGGCCGGTCGCCGGGTCCCAGTCGTGCACAGCCAGCTGCGACGCCTCCTCATAGGTCGTGTAGAGCACCCGGCCGTTCGGGTGGAAGGCGAGGTGGCGCGGCCCGGCTCCGGCGGAGGCAGGGAAGAAGGGTGGGTCGGCCGGGCGCAGCGCCCCGGCGGCCTCGTCCAGGGTCCAGACATGGATCCGGTCCTGGCCGAGATCGGTGCTCAGCACGAAGCGGCCGGCGGTCTCGATGATATGGGCGTGCGACCCGTCATGGCCGCTGATGGCGAAGCTGCCGGGCGGCGCGGCCTCGGCCCGGTCCGGCCCGACCGGCCCCTCGGGCGCCTGCACGTCGGTGGCGGGGCCCAGCGACCCGTCCGCCGCGATCGGCAGCACCGCCAGCCGGCCGTCGCCGTAATTCGCTACCAGCAGGTGCCGCCCGCCGGGATGGACGCTGCCATGCGCCGGGATGGTGCCGCCGGAGCCGACGGTGTTCAGCGCCGTGAGATCGCCGCTGTCCCGGTCCACCCGATAGGCGGTGACGGCGCCCTGCGCCGCGTCCCCGAAGCTGTCGATCTCGTTGACGGCATAGGCGTGCCGGCCGTCCGGGGCGAAGGCCAACCAGGACGGGCTCGGCCCGGCGACGCTCCTCAGCGCCTCCAGCCGGCCCGTCTCCGCCTCCAGCCGGGCCAGGGTGATGCCCTCGCCGTTGCCGGCGGCTCCCGTGTAGCTGCAGATGTAGACCAGCATCGCCCATCCCCGTCGTTCGGGTCGTTGCGGATCCCGATACCACCCGTCTCGCGCATTGTCAGCGCCGCCGCGCGCGGCTATCACGCGCCGATCCGCCGCCTGCCGGGAGCCGAATGATGAGCGACACCCCGCCCGACCGCCTGTCGGTCAATCCGAACAGCCCGCATTTCGACGAGGCCGCGCTGCGCCGCGGCGTCGGGGTGCGCTTCAACGGCACCGAGCGCACCAATGTCGAGGAGTACTGCGTCAGCGAGGGCTGGGTCCGCCTGGCCATGGGCAAGGCGCTGGACCGCCGCGGCAACCCGCTGACGATGAAGATGAGCGGCACGGTCGAGCCCTATTTCCGGGACGAGCCGCCGAAGGGCTGAGCGCCGGCGCCGAGGGACCGCAGCGCCGCGTCCAGCGCCGCCTCCAGCGGCTCGATCACGGTGACGGCATGGCCGCGCGCCGTCAGCTCCGACCGCAGCCGCGCCGCGACCTCGGCCCGCCCGGTGCTGCCGACCAGCAGCACGGCCGCGCCGGCCTCGACGGCGGCCAGGGCATGGCCCAGCGGGTCCTGCGCCAGCATCCCGGCGTCCAGCCAGGCGCGCTTGCGGCGGCGGGCCAGGCGGCGCATCTCCTCGCCCGGGCCGATCACCGGGATCGCCGCCACCGCCGCCCGCGCCTCGTCCAGCCCGACATCGGAGGTGCAGTCGATGATCACGGCGTCGATGCCGTCGCGCTCGGCCTCCTCGATCCGGCGCAGCACGCCCGGCCGGGCGGCCTCGACATCGGCGTCGCCGCGCACCGCCGGGGGGCCGTCCGCGTTCTGGACATGGCTCAGCGCCACCCCCGGCCGGGCCAGCCGGGCGAGGTCGTCGCGGATCGCCGCCAGCGTCTCCGGCCGCGGATCCGTCGTCGGAGCGACCAGCCGGATCTTCAGGACCATGCCGCAGGGTGGGCCGGATCGGGCGGGAAGGGAAGGCGGCAGACGCGCTCGCCGATCAGCCGCCGCAGCTCCCCGCTGTCCTCGGTCTCGCATTCCCACAGCACCACGACGCGCCAGCCGGCGGCGGCCAGCGCTGCGGCGGCCCGGGCGTCGCGCTCGGCATTGGCCCGGAACTTCTCGGCCCAGTAGTCGGGCCGGGTCAGCGGCCGCCGCGCCTTGCGGCAGCCGGCGTGCTGGTGCCAGAAGCAGCCATGCACGAACAGGGCGACGCGCCGCTTCGGCAGCACCATGTCGGGCGTGCCGGGCAGGTCGCGCCGGTGCAGCCGGAAGCGCAGCCCCAGGGCGTGCGCGGCCCGGCGGGCGCGGCGCTCGGGCGTGGTGTCCTTGCCCTTGATCCGGGCCATCAGCCGGGATCTCTCTTCGGGCGTCAGCCGGTCGGCCATGCCGGGCCTCCGGGTGGCGGGCCTGCCTTGTCCGCCACCGGCCCGGCCGGGCCAATCCGGTTCTTGCGCTGGTGTCAGGTGGGTGCGGTTCGGGCCATCGCTGAAGACGTCATCGTGGCGGGAAACCGCTGCGAAGGACGCCGATGCGCTTCACACCGAAATCGTAGTTGAGCGCCGTGATTCCATAAGGCGTCATGCCGACCACGAACTGCCGTCGCTCATGATCGCGGAAATAGAACAGGTGATAGCCGCTGGCATAGATCACGATGTCTCCCGGGTTCGGTGCGCCGTCATCACGCGGCAGGCTGGCGAGATCAGCGTTCGGCGGTAGCCTGTGCAGCTGTTGCAGCACCAGCTTCGCGAAGCCCGGCGAGGTGTAACCGCCCTCCTTGGTGTTGGCGAGACCCCAGCGCAGCTGGCCCAGAAACCGCTGCACCACATCCAGCACTTCGACGGCCGGGCCATTCTCCATGTACATCAACTTGAGCTCACCCCAGTCGAACTTGTAGACCTGCCGACTGAGGTCGAACGCCTCGTCAAGGGCCTGCTGCGCCGCCGCCAGCTGCTTCTCCAACGCCGCGACCTGCGCCTGCAGCGCGGTCGTCTGATCGGCGGTCGATCGCAGGTTAGTCTGGGCCTCCGTCAGCTCGGCCTGGGCCTCGTCGGCCTTGGCGATGGCTGCCCTCACCTCCCGGGTCACCTCATCCAGCTGCCGGTTCGCGCTGTCCAGCTTCTGGTTCGCTTGGTCGAGTGCGCGCAGCGTGATGAACAGCATCAGGCCGGCGACCGCCACCGTGGCGATGCTCAACACGACGGTGCGAAGCAGGGATCGGCGATGGCCCTCCTCGATCCGGTCGCGCAACTGCTGGTAGCTCGACTGCTGTGCGACTGCCATCTCATACCCCCAGGAACTTGGCGTAGAGCTTTCGGAGCAACTCCTGTTCGCTGTCCTTGTCGAGCACCGATGGGTTGAGCCGGATCGCCTGCAGGGTCTTGATCCGCTCCCAGCGCGACCAGCAGTTGTTGAAGGGGAACAGCCCTGCGACGCCGACAACGGCACCGATGCTTTGGACAATCATCTCGACGTTGGGAGGGCTGGGTTGGATCAAGCTGGAGAAAGCGCCGAACACGCCGAGCGAGCCGATACACAGGAGCAGCACACCCGCCGCCAGTTGGAGCCGGATGGATTGCCGGTCCAGAGCTATGAAGTGGTCAAAATCAAGTACCGCGTCCGCCATATGGGTGACGTCGCTCCGGGCGGCGATCTCGTCATCCGGGAGCCGCCGCACATATGGTACCATCCCTCGGACATTGTGGCCAATCCGCTCCTCCTGAAGCGGATCGGCCGGCCGTCCGGCCTCAGGCCGCCGCCCGCTCCGCGCCGGCGATCAGGCGGCCGAGACGGGCGATGCCGTCCTCGATCGCGGCCGCGTCGGCCAGGGAGAAGGACAGGCGCAGCGTGTTGCCGCCGGTGCCGTCGGCGTGGAAGGCCCGGCCGGGCACGAAGGCGACGCCCCGGTCGACCGCGCGGGCCAGCAGCGCGGCGCCGTCCATCTGCTCCGGCAGGGTCACCCAGATGAACATGCCGCCCTCGGGCCGGGTCCAGCCCACCCCCGCCGGCATGTGCCGCTGCAGCGCCGCCAGCATGCGGTCGCGCCGGTCGCGATAGGCGGCGCGGATCTTCGCCACCTGGGCCGGATAGGCGTGCTCGGCGGCGTGGTGCATCACCATCTGGTTGATCGTCGGCGTGTGCAGGTCGGCCGCCTGCTTGGTCAGAACCAGCTTCTGCACCACCGCGCGGGCGGCGCAGATCCAGCCGATGCGCAGCCCGGGCGCCAGGGTCTTGGAGAAGCTGCCGCAATGGATCACGCGGCTGCGGTCGATGTCGCCCTTGGCCGCCACGTCCAGGGCCAGCAGCGGCGGCAAATCCTCGCCGTCATAGCGCAGCGCCTGATAGGCCGAATCCTCGATCAGCGGGATGTCCAGCTCCTCCGCCAGGGCCAGGGCGCGCTCGCGGGCCGCGAGGCTCAGCGTCTCGCCCGAGGGGTTGGCGAAGTCCGGCGTCAGATAGGCCAGCCGGACCCGGCTGCCGGCCGCCTCGGCCGCCGCGCGATAGGCTTCGGGCGTGGCGTTGCCGTGTGCGGGATCCAGCCGGTCGTAGCGCGGCTCGTAGGGGTTGAAGGCCTGCAGCGCGCCGAGATAGGTCGGCCAGGCCACCAGCGCCGTGTCGCCGGGCGACAGGAACAGCTTGCCGAGATAGTCGAGGGCCTGCTGCGAGCCCGAGGTGATCACGATGTTGTCGATGCCGCAGGGCACGCCGATCGACGCCATGTGCCGGGCGATCCACTGCCGCAGCGGGGCGTAGCCCTCGCTGACCGAATACTGCAGCGCGGCGCCGCCGGCGGCGAGCGCGGCCTCGTATCCGGCGCGGATGGCGTCGGCCAGGAACAGCGCCGGGTCGGGGATGCCGCCGGCGAAGGAGATCACGCCCGGCCGGTCCAGCAGCTTCAGCAGCTCGCGGATCTCGGAGGCGCGCATCCGCGCGGCGCGGGTGGCGTAATGGGTCTCGCCGATGCTCATGACGTCCTCGGTCTTCCTGGGCCGGCGCGCTCCGGGCGCCGTTCCCCGACCGAACCATGCACAATGGATTTATGTCAACGACACTGACCTACTTCATGCCAGAGTTGCGCTGATCGCGGAGCGGGAGACATTTTATTTCTGGCCGGGAGGCACGCCAGCAGGCGCGGCGTATCCAAGGCGTGTCCGTCTGGTTCCGCAGATTCAGGTACTCCGGAAGAGTTAGGCCTCCTCCCGGCCGAGTAATGTGAAAGTCATCGGCATCAGCCTTTTTGGTCAATCTTGCGTTCCGGCGACAATGCCGATATCCTGAAAACTAAGTTACTTCTTTTCCTATCCTTGATGAATACTGAAGTCTTTGCCTAGGGATTCGAATGAATTGGGACGGGCGCCTGCTGTTTAGGACTGTCGGGGCGAGGAAGACGTTTATGTCCCTCGTTCTGCTGGGCATGCTCGCGGCGGGCTTTCCGCCGGTCCTGGCCGAGATGCGGGACGACGTCGACACGGCGCTCAGCCTCGCCGAGTTCCTGGGCAGCGCGCGCGTCGTGATCTCGGGCCAACAGAGCCGGATCAACGACCCCGCCTTGGGCGACAAGGGGCTGACGGGCGATGCCGTCGTCGAGCAGGCGGCCCAGGCGATGGCCAAGGCGACCGGCACCGACCCGCGCAAGCTCGACCCCGGTTCCGAGAAGGGGCGCCTGCTTGCCGCCATGGCGCGCGCGGTCAAGGAGGTGGTGGACGCGAACCAGGCGCTGATCAATCAGAAGGGCGTGGGCTTCAAGGGCTTCGTGCCCGCCGTGTTCGCCCGGCTGGTGACCGAGCAGTTCCGCCGGGACCAGAGCGGCCGGGCCGAGATCAAGGTGACGGCGCCGCCGGAGCTGGTGCGCAACCGCAAGGCCTCGCCCGACGCGTTCGAGACCGAGGTCATCCGCAGCAAGTTCCAGTCGCCGGGCTGGACCAGGGGCGGCATCTACGCCGAGACGGCCACCGTCGCCGGACGGCCGGCCACCCGCGTCCTGATGCCGGAATATTACGGCGCCGACTGCCTCGTCTGCCACGGCTCGCCGAAGGGCGAGATCGACATCACCGGCTATCCGAAGGAGGGCGCGAGCCTGGGAGATCTGGGCGGCGTCATCAGCATCACCCTGTTCGACTGATCCCGACCGGCGGTGAGCCGCCGGTCCCGAGGAGCGGCATGTCGCAGTTCTCGATCCGCGCCCGTCTCGTCTTCCTGGCGATCGTGCTGCTGGCGATCCTGACCCTCTCCACGCTCTATCTCAACCGCCAGGTCTCGGCCGAGGCGGCGGCGCTGGCCGAGGAGGCGCGGCTGGTGACGGTGCTGAAGACGGCGAACAAGGCGAACAAGGATTTCGGCGACCTCAAATATTGGCTGACCGACCTGGCCGTCAGCCTGCTGGTGCGGTCGGAACAGAACGCCCTCGCCGCGCGGGACCAGCTGGCGGCCGATCTCGCCGCGCTCGCCCCCTACGATCCCGGCGGCGTGCGGGCGATCCAGGCCGAGATCGGGCCGCTGATGGACCAGGCGCTCAAGGCCGTCGAGGCCTACACCGACGACCAGCGCGTCGTCGGCAACGCCCTGATGGCGCTGACCCGCAACCACATCCAGGCTGTCGACGCCGCCCTGGCCGCGATGGTCGACCGGCTGGAGGGCGAGGCCGTCGCCATGCGCGACGCGGCGGTCCGCAACGCGGAGACGGCGGTCCGGCTGTCGCTGGCGACCGGCGTCCTCGCCTTCCTGCTGGCGGTGGTGCTGACCGCGGTCATCGTCCGTTCGATCATCGGGCCGCTGCGCCAGCTCGAGCACGCCATGGTCGCGATCACGAGCGGCCGGCTCGACGTCGCGCTGCCGCCGGCCGGGCGCGACGAGATCGGCGCGATGACCCGGACCCTCCGCCTGCTGCAGCGCAGCCTGATCGAGCGCGACCGGCTGGAGCGGCAGCATCGCGCGGCGGAGGCCGAGGCGCAGCGG
Organism: Inquilinus limosus DSM 16000; assembly: GCF_000423185.1. Taxonomy (GTDB): domain Bacteria; phylum Pseudomonadota; class Alphaproteobacteria; order DSM-16000; family Inquilinaceae; genus Inquilinus; species Inquilinus limosus. The sequence goes on from NZ_AUHM01000036.1 coordinate 66,007, forward strand.
GCCCAGCGTCAGCTCGGCGAGGCGATCGAGACGATCTCCGAGGGCTTCGCCCTGTACGATGCCGACGACCGGCTGGTGATCTGCAACAGCCGCTATCGCGAGATGTATGCCGGGGTCGACCTCGAGATCCGCCCGGGCGTGCGCTACGAGGAGGTGATCCGCGCGGCGGGAGAGGCCGGGTTGATCCCCGACGCCGGCGAGCATCTCGACAGCTGGCTGTCGGCGCGGCTCGACCGCCATCACCATCCGGGCGGCGCCTACGAACAGCGGCGGGCCGGAGGCCGCTGGCTGAAGATCAGCGAGCGCATCACCGCCGACGGCGGCTGCGTCGGCGTGTTCACCGACATCACCGAGCTGAAGGCGCGGGAGGCGCAGCTGGGCGAGCTGGTCGACCGGCTGGCCGACGCCCGCGACCAGGCGACCCAGGCGACGCTGGCCAAGAGCCGCTTCCTGGCCAATATGAGCCACGAGCTGCGGACCCCGCTGAACGCCATCATCGGCCTGGCGGAGATGCTGTCGGAGGACGCCGAGGACCAGAAGCTGGAGGAGTTCCGCGAGCCGCTCGACCGGATCCTGCGGGCCGGCCGGCACCTTCTGGCCCTGATCAACGACGTGCTCGACCTGTCGAAGATCGAGGCCGGCCGCCTGGAGCTGCACGAGGAGGAGATCGACCTCGCCGGCCTCGTCGCCGACGTGGCCGGGGCGGCGCAGCCTTTGGCCGAGCGCAACCGCAACCGCCTGGTGGTGGAGCGGCCGGCCGAGCTCGGCGCCATGCGGGCCGACCTGACCCGCCTCAGGCAGATCGTCCTCAACCTGCTCAGCAACGCCTGCAAGTTCACCGAAGGCGGAACGGTGACGCTGGCGGTGGAGCGCGACCCGGATGCCGGCGGCTGGGTCCGCTTCCGCGTCTCGGACACCGGCATCGGCATGACCCGGGAGCAGCTCGGCCGGCTGTTCCAGGAATTCACCCAGGCCGACAGCTCGACCACCCGGAAATACGGCGGCACCGGGCTGGGGCTGGCGATCAGCCAGCGCCTCGCGGCGCTGATGGGCGGCACCATCGCGGTCGAGAGCGAGCCGGGCGTCGGCACCAGCTTCACCGTCCGCCTGCCGGCGGGCGGCACCACGAAGGCGGAGGTGATCCCGGCGCCCGCCCCCGCCTCCGCCCCCGTGCCCGTCGGCACCGCCGGCCCGCCGGCGCCGGCCCCCGCGCGCGGCGGTGCCGACCGGGTCCTGGTGGTCGACGACGACCCCACGGTGCGCGACCTGATGCGCCGCTTCCTCAACCGCGAGGGCTTCGACGTCTACACCGCCGAGAACGGCGCCGAAGCGCTGGTGGCCGCCCGCATGCTGCGCCCCTCGGTCATCACCCTCGACGTCCTGATGCCGGACATGGACGGCTGGAGCGTGCTGCAGGAGCTGAAGTCGGATCCGGAGCTGGCGGGCATTCCGGTGATCATGGTCACGATCGTCGACGAGAAGCAGAAGGGCATCGCCCTCGGCGCCTCCGACTTCCTCAACAAGCCGATCGACCGCGGCCGCCTGGCCGCGATCCTGGCCCGCTTCCGGTCCGCGGCTTCGGCGACGCGGCGGGTGCTGGTGGTCGAGGACGACGCCGCGACCCGGGCGATGATGCGCCGGCTGCTGGTCGCCGAGGGCTGGCAGGTCGCCGAGGCGGGGGACGGCCGCGCGGCGCTGGAGCGGATGGAGCACGAGCGGCCGGACCTCATCCTGCTCGACCTGATGATGCCGGAAATGGACGGCTTCGAGTTCCTCGCCGCCTGCCGGAAGGTGCCGGACTACGCCGGCATCCCGGTCATCATCGTCACCGCCGCCGACCTCACCGAGCACGACCACCGCCGCCTCAACGGCGGCGTCGAGCACATCCTGCAGAAGGCCGCCTTCGAGCGGCACGAGCTGCTGGCGCAGATCCGTCAGCTGGTCGGCCGCTACGCGACCGCCGCGGCCCTGCGGAGGGCATGACCATGGCGACGATCCTCTATGTCGAGGACAACGAGGACAACATCTACATGCTGTCGACCCGCCTGAAGCGCCGCGGCTTCGACGTCGTCACCGCCCGCGACGGGGCGGAAGGGGTCGAGGCGGCGGGCCGCGAGCGCCCGGACCTGATCCTGATGGACCTCAGCCTGCCGGTGATCGACGGCTGGGAGGCGACGCGCCGGATCAAGGCCGATGCCGGGACCGGCGGCATCCCGGTGATCGCGCTGTCGGCCCACGCCATGGCGGGCGACCGGGAGAAGGCCCTGGCGGCGGGCTGCGACGACTACGACACCAAGCCGGTCGACATGGCCCGGCTCCTGGCGAAGATCGAGGCCCTGCTGGGCCGGGTACGGCGCGATGGCTGATCCGGCGGCCGCGATCCTGATCGTCGACGACGACGAGACCAACCGCTACACCCTGGCCCGCCGCCTGCGCCGCGAGGGGTACGAGGACCTGACCGAGGCCGCGGACGGCGTCGCGGCGCTGGCGCTGCTGCGCAGCCGGCGGTTCGACCTCGTGCTGCTCGATGTCATGATGCCGGGCATGGACGGCTACGAGGTGCTGCGGACGCTGAAGTCGGACCCGGCGCTGGGCGACATTCCGGTGATCATGATCTCGGCGCTCGACGCGCTCGACAGCGCGGTGCGCTGCATCGAGCTGGGGGCCGAGGACTACCTGCCCAAGCCGTTCAACCCCGTCCTGCTGCGGGCACGGGTCGGCGCGTCCCTGGACAAGAAGCGGCTGCGCGACCAGGAGGCGGCCTATCTGGCCGAGATCGAGCGCGAGAAGGAGCGCAGCGACTGCCTGCTCCGCGCCATCCTGCCGCCCGGCGCGATCGCCGAGCTCAAGGCGACCGACCGGGTCACGCCGCGGCGCTACGAGGATGTGGCGGTGCTGTTCTGCGACATCGTCGATTTCACCGCCTATTGCGACCGCAACCCGCCGGAGCGGGTGGTGGCCGAGCTGCAGGCGCTGATGGAGACCTTCGAGCGGATCGTCGCCGGCCACGGGCTGGAGAAGATCAAGACCATCGGCGACGCCCTGATGGCGACGGCGGGCCTGCTGGAGCCGGTCGAGGAGCCGCTGCCGGCCGCCATCCGCTGCGGCCTCGACCTGGCGGCGGCGGCCCGGCAGGCCCAGCCGGGCTGGGGCGTCCGCATCGGCATCCATCACGGCCCGGTGGTGGCGGGGGTGATCGGCCGGCGGCAGTTCCTGTTCGACCTCTGGGGCGACACGGTGAACACGGCGGCGCGGATCACCGCCTGCGCCCATGCCAATTCGGTGTTCCTGAGCGCCGCGCTGTGGCGGCGCATCCAGGACCGCTGCCGGGCGCGCAGCCGCGGCTTCTACGAGCTCAAGGGCAAGGGGCCGCTCGAGCTGGTCGAGTGCGAAGGGATCGATTGAACGGCTGGGGCATCGCGCCCTCAGCAGGCCTTGCGCAGGGCGAAGGCCGGCGCCGGGGACGGCACGGAGGAGCTGCGCCCGGCGGCCGGCTTCGGCTGCGGTGCGGCCGGCCGGGGTGCGGCCTCCTGCTCGGCGGCGAAGGCTTCCAGCTCCGCCGCCACCGACGGCGGCAGGTCCCGGAACCGGCCGCCCAGCCGGACCTGCATCAGATGCGCGACCAGCGGGAATCCGGTCATGAAGCTCATGACGGCCTCCTTTGAATCGATTTTTTGAATCGATTCATAATTGCTCTTCCCGGAGGTGTCGTCAAGGAGTTTTTGAATCGGTTCAAGATCGGGACTAGGCTGGACGCATGCCCGAGGATGCCGTTCCCTCCAAGCCCAAGGCCCGCCTGCGCGACATCGCCGCCGCGGCGGGGGTCGCGCAGGGCACCGTGTCGAACGTGTTCAACCATCCCGAGCGGGTCAGCGAGGCGATCCGCGCCAGGGTGATGGAAGCGGCCGAGGCGCTGGGCTACCAGGGCCCGGACCCGCTGGCCCGGATGCTGCGCACCGGCCAGATCGGCACCATCGCCGTGATGATCCCCGAGGGGCTGAGCTACGCCTTCGGCGACCCGGCGGCCCTGGCCCTGATCCAGGGCGTCGCCGCGGTCTGCGACGAGACCGGGCGCGGCATCTCGGTCTACGCCGCCTCGGATGTGGAGGCGGCGCGCCGGGCCCTCGCCTCGGCCGCGGTCGACGGCTTCATCATGTACTGCATGGAGGAGGAGCCGGGCGTCCTCGACATCATCCGGAGCCGGGGCCTGCCGGTGGTGACGGTCGACCAGCCGCTGGTCGAGGGCTGCCGCACCGTCACCGTCGCCGACCGCACCGGGGCCGAGGCCTCCGCCCGTCACCTGCTCGAGCTCGGCCACCGCCGGATCGGCGTGCTGTCGATGGAGCTGATGCCGGATTCGCGCGAGGGCGCGGTGTCGCTGCGCCGCATCCGCGATTCGATCTACGCCGCCTGCCAGCAGCGGCTCTACGGCTATCTCGACGTGCTGGCCGCGGCCGGCATCCCGGCCGGGCAGGTCGCGATCGAGGAATGCCTGTTCGAGGCCGAGTCGATCGAGCGCAGCATGCCGCGGCTGATGCGGCGCCAGCCGGGGATGACCGCGATCCTCGCCACCTGCGACCGGCTGGCGCTGTGGGCGATGGACTGGCTGGCGCGGCAGGGCCTGTCGGTGCCGGGCGACGTTTCGATCATCGGCTTCGACGACATCGCCGCGGCCGCTTCCTCGACCCCGCCGTTGACCACGATCCGCCAGCCGCTGGTCGAGAAGGGGCGGGCGGCGGCGGAGCTGCTGATCGATCCGCGCGGCCGCCAGGAGATCCATTTCGGCACCGAGCTGGTGCTGCGCGCCTCGACCGGGCCGGCGCGGGGCTGACCTTCCGGCGACCGGCGGAACGAATGCCGGCGGAGCGGGTTGTCTCGCCCGCGCCGTGGTTGCCCGGCGCGGGATCTCGAAAGCTCTGGGGAGAAGCGTTCGTGAAGCAGCTCGTTCTTGCCGCGGCCCTGGTGCCGCTGCTCGCCCTGCCCGCCTTCGCCGGCTGCAGCGAGGATTTCATGGCGCAGTCGAAGGCCATCCCGCCGCTGCAATCCGCCCGGCTGAAGAGCCTGATGGCGCCCCAGGCGGAGAAATGCGCCGCGCACAAGTCGCTGATCGACGCCTATGTGAAGCTGGGCGACCTCTACAAGACCTGCCAGGCCGAGCTCATGTTCAGCGATTCGGACCTGAAGGACTTCCAGCAGACCGTCGGCGAGGAGCAGAAGAGCTACGCCGAGGAGTGCGGCGCCTGAGCCGCCTCTAGGCCCCGACCAGGTCCGGCAGCGCCTCCAGCGTCGAGACCTCGCGGTCCGGCATGCCGGGCAGGCGCTCCCGCGGCTGTCCGCCGCGGTTGCACCAGACCACCTGTAGCCCGAAGGCCGAGGCGGCATAGGCGTCCCAGCCGTTCGACGACTGGAAGGCGATCGCCTCCGCCGGCAGGCCGAAGGCGTCGAGCGCCAGCTGGTAGACGCTCGCATGCGGCTTGTAGACGCCGGCCTGCTCCACCGACAGCAGGGCGTCGAACTGCCCCTGCAGCCCGGCCCCGGCGACCAGGGCCTCGAGCATGCGCGGCGTGCCGTTCGACAGGATCGCGGTCTTCAGCCCGGCGGCGCGCAGCCGGCGCAGCACCCCGGGCACCTCCGGATAGGGCTCCAGCGTCAGGTACAGCTGCATCAGCCGGTCGCGCAGACCGGGCCGGTCGATCGCCAGCGCCTCCAGCGCGAAGTCCAGCGCGTCGCCGGTCACCTGCCAGAAATCGGCGTGGCGGCCCTGCACCGCCCGCAGCCAGGTGTAGGCCAGCTGCTTCTCGCGCCACAGGGCGGCCAGCGGGCCGGCCTTGTCGCCCAGCAGCCCGGCGCTGCGCCGGGCGGCGGAGGCGGTGTCGAACAGCGTGCCATAGGCGTCGAAGACGCAGGCCTTCACTCCGGTCAGCGGTCGCATGGCTCGCCTCGCTTCATCGGCATCGGGCGGGCCATCATAGCGCTACACCGCGTTCGGCAGCGGACGGCCGGCGAAGAAATTCTCCAGGCTCTCGATCGTCATCCGGCACATCTCGCGATGGGCGGCCTCGGTCAGGCTGGCGATGTGCGGCGCCAGCACCACGTTCTCCAGCCGCTTCAGCGCCTCCGGCACCTCGGGCTCGTGCTCGAATCCGTCGAGGCCGGCGCCGGCGATGGCGCCGGACTCCAGCGCCGCGATCAGCGCCGCCTCGTCCAGCACCTCGCCGCGGGCGATGTTGATGACGTGGCCCTTCGGCCCCAGCGCCGCCAGCACCGACCGGTCGACGATGCCGCGGGTGCTCTCGTCCGAGCGGCAGGAGACGACCAGGATGTCCGCCCATTCCGCCAGCGAGGCCAGGGTCGGGTGATAGGTCCAGGGCACGCCCGGCTTCGGCCGGCGGTTGTGATAGGCCACCTCCATGTCGAAGGCGGCGGCGCGGCGGGCGATCCTCTCGCCGATCGCGCCGAGGCCCAGGATGCCGACCCGGCGCCCGGCCAGGCCGGTCGAGATCAGCTCCGCCGGCGCCGCCGCGCGGGTCCAGCGCCCGGCGCGGATGAAGCGGTCGCCCTCGCCCAGCCGGCGCACGCTGGCCAGCAGCAGGGCCAGCGCCATGTCGGCGACGCAGGCGGCGTTGGCGCCGGTGTTGCTGGTCACGACCACGCCCCGTTCCCGCGCCGCGGCGACGTCGATCCGCTCATAGCCCGAGCCGTAGCAGGCGATGATGCCGAGCTTCGGCAGCCGCTCGATCAGCGCCCGGTCGATGCCGATCACGCCGATCGTGACCACGCCGCGGATGCGGTCGGCCTCCGGCAGCAGGTCGGCGGCGGCGCTGGCGCGGGAATGCTCGACCAGGTCGAAGCGCCCGCGCATCGCGCGCAGCGAGGCTTCCGGCATGCCGGGGTGGAGGTGCAGGACGGTCTCGGGCACGGGGCAGTTCCATCGCCGGGGGATCCGGCCCGTCCTAGCACGGGATTCGGCGGCGGGCGAGGCATCGGCTCTTGCGCCCTGCGGTGCCGTGGCGCAGCCTGGGGGCCTCGCCGGAGGTCCCGCCATGCTGGCCCGACTGCTCGTCCTGGTGCTGCTCATGATCGCGACTCCCGCCGCGGCCCGGCCGCTCGACTGGTCCGCCCTGCCGCTGCCGAAGCTGGAAGGCGGCGCCTTCGCCCCGGACGCCTTCGCCGGCAAGGTGGTGCTGGTGGTCAACACCGCCTCCTTCTGCGGCTTCACCAGGCAGTATTCCGGGCTGCAGGAGCTGTGGGCCCGGCACCGCGGCCGGGACTTCGTGCTGCTCGGCGTGCCGTCGAACGATTTCGGGGCGCAGGAGCCGGGCTCGGCCGGCGAGATCAAGGAGTTCTGCGAGACCAGTTTCGGCATCGACTTCCCGATGCTGGCCAAGCAGCCGGTGACCGGCGCCGAGGCCCATCCGCTGTACCGCTGGGCGGCGCAGCAGGATCCGGCGGCGGTGCCGAAATGGAACTTCCACAAGCTGCTGATCGGCCGCGACGGCACCCTGCTGGCCGCCTTCCCCAGCGCCGCCGAGCCGACCGGGCCGGAGGTGACGAAGGCCGTCGACGCCGCGCTGGCGCCTTAGAGGCTCCAGCGGCCGTCGAAACCGACCTTTCCAGTCCTTTCCTCGTCATGGCGAGCCCCGCAGGGGCGTGGCCATCCAGGGCCACTCGCACCAGCCCCTGAATGGCCACGTCGCTTCGCTCCTCGCCATGACGGATCTATAGTCCGGCCGCAGGGATCAACCCTCCGTCCCCAGCCGCTGCAGCAGCGCCGCGAGGGTGGGGCCGAGGCGGCGCAGCTCGTCGCGATGGCTGGCGGACAGGCCGGCCAGCACCTCCTCCGCCCGGCCGGTCAGGGCGACCAGGGCGCGGCGGCGGTCCGCCGGGTCGGCCTCGCGCCGCACCAGCCCCAGCGCCTCCAGCCGGTCGACCAGCCCGACCGTGCTGTGGTGCCGCTGCACCAGCCGCTCCGCCAGCTCGCCGATCGTCACCCGGTCGCGGCCGGGGAAGCCCTTGATCGCCAGCAGCGCCTGGTGCTGCTGCGGCGTCAGCCCCGCCGCCTTCGCCGCCTCGCCGCTGAAGTCGAGGAAGCGCCGCAGCGCGTGGCGGAACGCCGCCAGCGCCTCGTAATCCGCCTTGCTCAGGGCCTGGGTCATCGGGCCGCGCATCCTCGCACTTGAAATTATATCGCACTACGATATTTATCCGGCGTCCGGGCTCCGAGACCGGATGCCCCTTGATCCTCCGGAACCCGGCCCGATGTCGAGACCCGCAGACCCGGCGGCGCCTGCGCCCGCTGCCCTTCCCACCCGTTCCGCCAGGCTCGGCGACTTCACCATCGACCGCGGCGCCCTCAGGCTGATCGCCATGGCGCCGGTGGTCGGCACCGCCGGCACCGCCGCCGCCTGGGTGCTGCTGCAGCTGATCGCGCTGGTCACCAACCTCGCCTGGTTCGGCCGGCTCTCGACCGCCGCGGTCGATCTCGGCCAATCGCCGCTCGGCCTCGCCGCGGCGCTGGTGCCGCCGGCCGGCTGCCTGATCATCGGCCTGATGGCCCGCTACGGGTCGGAGAAGATCCGTGGCCACGGCATCCCGGAGGCGATCGAGGCGATCCTGATCGGCAGCAGCCGGATCCAGCCCAAGGTGGCGGTGCTGAAGCCGCTGTCCTCGGCCGTGTCGATCGGCACCGGCGGCCCGTTCGGCGCCGAAGGCCCGATCATCATGACCGGCGGCGCGCTGGGCTCGCTGTTCGCCCAGCTGTTCCACCTGACGGCGGCGGAGCGCAAGACGCTGCTGGTCGCCGGCGCCGCCGCCGGCATGACCGCGATCTTCGGCACCCCGGTCGCGGCGGTGCTGCTGGCGGTCGAGCTGCTGCTGTTCGAATGGAAGCCGCGCAGCCTGATCCCGGTCGCCACCGCCGCCATCGTCGCCGCGGCCTGGCGCCCGCTGCTGTTCGAGTCCGGGCCGCTGTTCCCCTTCGCCGGCATGGTCGACCTGTCCGGCCCGGCGCTCCTCGCGGTCATCGGGGTCGGCATCGCCGCCGGCTTCGGCTCCGGCATCCTCACCGCGCTGGTCTACGGCTTCGAGGACCTGTTCGAGAGGCTGCCGGTCCACTGGATGTGGTGGCCGGTTCTGGGCGGCGTCGCCATCGGCCTCGGCGGCCTGATCGATCCGGCGGCGCTCGGCGTCGGCTACGACTCGATCCGCGCGCTGCTGGCCGGCCATCTGGCCTCGGGCGAGGTGCTGCGCCTCTTGGTGGTCAAGGCGCTGATCTGGTCGATCGCCCTCGGCTCCGGCACCTCGGGCGGCGTGCTGGCGCCGCTGCTGATCATGGGCGGGGCGCTGGGAGCGCTGGAGGGATCGGTCCTGCCCGGCGGCAGCGGCGTCTGGGCCCTGCTCGGCATGGCGGCGATGATGGGCGGCACCATGCGCTCGCCGCTGACCGCCGCGGTCTTCGCGGTCGAGCTGACCGGCAACCTCGGGATGCTGCCGGCCCTCCTGGCCGCCTGCATCGCCGCCTACGCCGTCACCGTGCTGCTGCTGAAGCGGTCGATCCTGACCGAGAAGATCGCCCGGCGCGGCCACCACATCCTGCGCGAATACATCGTCGACCCGTTCGAGCTGACCCGGGTGGCCGATGTGATGGTGCCGCGGGTCGACACGCTGCCGGCGGCGATGCCGGTGGAGCAGGCCATCGCCTTCTTCACCGACGAGAGCGCCGGCCCGCGGCACAAGAGCTATCCGGTGATCGACGCCGCCGGCCGGCCGGTCGGCATGGTGGCGCGGGCCGACGTGCTGCGCTGGACCGTCTCCGGCTGGCCGCGCGGCACCGCCCTGGCCGACGCCGTCGCCGGCGGGCCGCTGGTGCTGGGCCATCCGGACGAGCTGGCCGGCCGCCTCGCCGACCGGATGGCGGAGGCCGATGCCGGCCGCGTGCCGGTCACCCGGCGCGAGGACGGGGTGCTGGTCGGCATCGTCGCCCGCAAGGACCTGCTGCGGGTGCGGGCGAAGCTGCGGGCCGAGGAGATCGACCGCGCCCGGCTGCTGCGGCCGGGAGGGCAGCGGTAGAGTTACGCCGCAGAATATCGAGCGTTTTCGCGTCGCCTCTCCCGCCTGGCGGGAGAGGTCGGGCTCGCGTCAGCGAGACCGGGTGAGGGCTGGCCCAGGCCTCGACAAACTCCCCTCACCCGGAGCCGCTTCGCGTCTCCGACCTCTCCTCCTCGGGCTTGACCCGGGGAAAGCGGGAGAGGCAACACCGTCGCAGTCTCGCGGTGACGGGGCTGGCGGAAACTACTCCGCCGCGGCGCGGCGCCCGTCGCGGTCGGCGGCGTAGCGGCGGACCGCCTTGCCGAAGGCCTCGAACAGCGCCGTCGAATCCGGATTCTCCCGGAACTTCCACTCCGGGTGCCACTGGGTGGCCAGGCCGAAATAGGGCGCGGCCTCGATCCGCACCGCCTCGATCTGCCCGTCCGGCGCCACCGCCTCGACCGCGAGGCCGTCGCCCAGCCGGTCGATGCCCTGGGCGTGGATGGTGTTGACCATGGTCTCGGCCTTGCCGAACAGCGCCGCCAGCGCGCCGTTCTCGGTCAGGCTCACCGGATGGGCCGGGCCGTACTGCACCTCGACCGGCCTGGTCTCGTCGGCGCGGTGGTCGGCGCGGCCGGGCACGCGCTCGATATGCTGGAAGAGGGTGCCGCCGCAGACCACGTTCAGCTCCTGCAGGCCGCGGCAGATCGCCAGCAGCGGGATGCCGCGCTCCATGGCGCGGCGGATCAGCGGCAGGGTGGTGGCGTCGCGGTCCGGGTCGTGCAGCGTGCCGGGCTCGCTGGCCTCACCGGCGTAATGCTTCGGCTCGACATTGGACAGGCTGCCGGTGATCAGGAGGCCGTCCACCCGGTCCAGCACCGCGTCGACATCGTGCCAGTCGCCCAGCGCCGGGATCAGGAAGGGCAGGCAGTCCGCCCCCTCCGACACGGCGCGGATGTATTTGTCGCCGACGACGTGGAAGGGATGGGCCCCGGTCTGCTTGACGCAGGCGGGGATGCCGACGACGGGGCGGGATGCGGACATGTCGAGCTCCTGGACCGATACGCCATATTTCGCCGCGCGGGGCCGGTTCGACCAGCCACGCGGGGGCGGGAATGGCCCTGCGGCTGGCGCATGGCTCGGCGTTCGGCAACAAGGCGTTGTTTGCCCCCTTCCGGCCGACCACCAACCGTGGTTATAAGCGATTCAAGAAGGAGAGACCGTTTGGAAATGCGCTGATGTGAGTCGGCTGGCGGTGGTTTCGAGAACCGGAGCGCAGCGGACATGGAGGTCCGTGAGCACCGGAAGCGCTCGAGCCCGCCGTCAGACGGCCACAGCAGGTGCGTTTCCAAACGGTCTCGGAAAGCGGGGGGCACCATGTTCCTGGTACCGACCTACGTCGCGCCCAGCGCGATCCACGGCCTGGGCGTCTTCGCCGCGGCGCCGATCGCCAAGGGCACGCCGATCTGGCGGTTCGAGCCGGCGATCGACAAGGTGGTGCCGGAGGAGGAGGTGGCCGCGCTGCCCGAGGTGCCGCGCCGCTTCTTCGACACCTACGCCTATCTGTCGCCGGACATCCCGGGCGGCTACGTCCTGAACGGCGACGACGCCCGCTTCCTGAACCACGACGACGACCCGAACACCGACAATTCGGGGCCGGTGACCCTGGCCGCGCGCGACATCGCGGCGGGCGAGGAGATCACCTGCGACTACACGGTCTGCTGCCTGGAGGAGCGGGACGGCCCGCTGGCGCGCCGGCTGGAACCGGCGGAGTCGTGACCGACCCGCTGGTCCTGCGGCCGATCCGCGAGGCCGATCTCGACGCCGTGCGCCGGCTGCAGGCCGACTCCTTCACGGCGCTCGGCGGCGACATGCACAGCCCGGCGCAGATCGCGGCGCATGTGGCGGAGGTGATGGCGCCGGACTATGCGGGCGAGCTCTTGTCCAACAACATCCTGGTGGCGGAGGCGCCGGACGGGCGTCTGGTCGCCACCGCCGGCTGGTGCCGGGTGCCGGACGACCCGGCCGTGGCGCGGCTGCGCAAGGTCTTCGTCGCCCCGGACCGGGCCGGCCAGGGCCTTGGCCGCCGCATGGTCGAGGCGGCGGAGACCGCCGCCCGCGCCGCCGGCTTCCGCCGCTTCCGGGTGCGCGCCAACGCTAATGCCGAGGCGTTCTACGCCCGGCTCGGCTACCGCCCGGTCGAGCGCGGCGAGATGCCGATGGCCGCGGGCGTCGCCCTGCCGACCGTGATCATGGTCAAGGGCTGACCGTCGAGGCGGTACGAGGACCGGATACGGCTCGGTGCGGACGCGGCAGCCAATGCTGGCTGAAGGTCGGTTCCGTCCCCTTTTGGTGACATAGGGACGCGTTCCGAGCTCCTCCGGAGCAGATATTCCCGTCGATACCACGGCAGATATTGAAATCTCGAATTGCTTGTGGCCTTTTTTTCCGGCCGATGCGGTAGGATGCTGACAATTGGGGCGCATTTCGCGCCCGAAAGGAATATTTATGTAGATTCAATAGGTTGGTATCAAAATCGAACAATCCGAGCGGGGAGCTTCTGCCATCCTCGTTCAGCCCGCGAAGCTGCTGCGTCGATGGTCGATACCCGACTGCATTCTCGAATAAAAGTGATGGAGGAACCTCGCAGGTGCGAGACGGAGGAAAAGGTGAAGATATTTTCGGTAGCGATTGAGAATTTCCGGGGTATCCGTTCCGCCAAGCTGGTCTTACCCGACCATGCAGTCCTCATCGGAGACAACAATACCGGGAAATCCTCCGTCCTGGAGGCAATCGATTTAGTACTTGGCCCTGACCGATTGAACCGACGTCCGCCGGTCGATGAGCATGACTTCTATCAGGGTAGGTATCTGGCGATCGCTGCCGAGGGTGCCCTGGAAGGTGCGGCGCCCGCCGACATGCCACAGATTGTCGTCGAGGTCATGATCACCAACCTGTCGGCTGAGCAGGAGGCGCGGTTCGGTGCCAATATCGAATGGCTGAACACGAATACGGGCGTATTGTATGATAAGCCTGACCCCGCTGGCGTCGATGCTTCCAACATCGCTGCAGCGCTTCGCGTGACCTTCATCGGCGAATACGTTCCCGAGGAGGACGATTTCGCTGGCAATACTTATTTCACCCGCAGCCTTGTGGAAGAGGAGACGCCGACATCCTTCTCAAAGAAAGATAAGCAACACTGCGGCTTTCTCTTTCTGCGTTCGCTGAGGACCGGGTCGCGAGCGCTCAGTCTTGAACATGGCAGCCTGCTCGACATCATCCTGCGCCTAAAGGAAATCCGTCCCCAGATGTGGGAGGGCACAATCTCGACACTCGACGGTCTCGATGTGGCGAGTGACCCGACCTTGGGTATTTCGGGCGTGCTTGAGAGCATTAATACGTCGCTGAAGAAGTATGTCCCGCGGGAATGGGGTGCGAAGCCCCATCTCAAGGTCTCCAATCTGACCCGCGAGCATCTTCGAAAGGTAGTGACGGCTTTCATCGCGACGGGTGAAGGCGATCACGCGGCACCGTTCTTTCGCCAAGGGACCGGCACGATCAACATGCTAGTATTGGCAATGCTGTCCCAGATCGCCGAAGACAAGCAGAACGTGATCTTCGCGATGGAAGAAGCGGAGACCGCAATACCGCCTTATGCCCAAAAGCGCATCGTGCATGAGTTGCGCAAGCTCTCGGCACAGTCGATCTTCACGTCGCATTCCCCATATGTTCTGGAGGAATTCGGTCTTGATGAAACCGTCATCCTGTCGCGCACTCATGACGGGGTTCTTAGCCAGGCGAAGATAACGCTGCCGGAAAGCGTGAAACACAAACGTTATCGTCAGGAATTTCGGACCCGGTTCTGCGAGGGGCTGCTCTCGCGCCGCGTGCTTATCGCCGAAGGCGCGACCGAAGCGACCGCCTTTCCCGTGGTGGCACGCCGACTGGCCGAACTGAATCCCACGACGTATGCGTCCCTCGAAGCGCTAGGCGTATGCACGATCGATGCGGGGACCGAGAGTCAGATTGCGGATCTCGCAGGTCTTTACAAAAGCCTCGGTAAGCGCACCTTCGCCATCTGCGACAAACAGACGGCTACTGCCCAGGCAGCTATCGAAGCGCAGGTCGAACGCCTTTTCATGCACGAAGAAAAAGGCATCGAGGATTTGGTCTTAAAGAATACCTCGCAGGAGGCGTTGGAGCGGTTCGCTGATAAATTGGACTGGCCGTCACATCTTCTTGCGAAATATCCAAATCCTAAAGCGCAAGCGGTTGCTGCTCTGAAGGAGTATTTTGGCTGGTCCAAGGGAAACTGGGGTATTGCCGAGTTCCTCGCGCAGTGCACGGAAAATGAGATACCGACTTGGCTGCGGGAGGCCTGCATCGCGCTCAAGACTCTTTGCGATCCGCCGCTTCCCTCCACCCCGCCGTCACCTGCGACACCCAAAGCGGATGAAGTTGAGTTGGTCGATCCGCTTAGTTAGGTGAGACGCAATGGTCGACCTAACCGAAGCGCAAAAGGACGTAATCCGCACGAGCGGTCATCAACTCGTGACCGGAGGTCCTGGGTCGGGCAAAACAACCGTCTCAATCCTCAAGGCCGCTAAGATCGCGCGGGAGCAACTGCGTCCAGGGCAGCGCATCCTCTTTCTGAGCTTTGCGCGCGCAACGGTATCGCGCGTGCTAGAGGCGATCGACGAAGAACGCGAGATCACGCGCGCGGAAAAGCAGAGGATCGAAGTCGACACCTACCATTCCTTCTTCTGGCGCATCCTGAAGACGCACGGATATCTCGTCGGTCTCCCTCGGCGGATAACGATCCTGACGCCGCCAAACGAGGCAATTGCCCTCTCCACAGTGCGGAGTGGCTATCGGCCAGCATCGAAGCTGACGCCAGAGGAGCAAGCCGAGAAGCAGTCGCGTGAGGAAGCCGAGCGCATTCGGATAGCAACGGCGGAAGGCAGGGTCTGCTTCGATTTATTCGCGGATCGGGTGGCGACCTTGCTCCACGGTTCTCAGAAGGTGCGAGCGCTGATCTCGACGATGTATCCCTTCATCATCCTGGACGAGTTCCAGGACACGAGCGCTGATCAGTGGCGCGTGGTCCAAGCTCTTGGGTTGGGAAGCACATTGATTGCGCTAGCCGACCCTCAGCAGCGGATCTTCGACTTCATTGGCGCTGACCCTGCGAGGCTCGATCACTTCCAAGCAGCGTTCAGCCCGTCGGTACATGATCTCGCTGGCGACAATCACCGCAGCAAAGGCACGGAGATCGCGCTATTCGGAAATGATATCCTGGCAGGAAGATTCCGTCAGAAAACTTATCAGGGGGTCGAATTTCAGGGATTTGAATCGAACCCGAATCAGGCATTCGCAACATTGGTGGCCCAGGTACTCCAGGCCCGCAAGCGCCTGATTGATAGCGGCAAGCGCGACTGGTCGCTGGCGATCCTCGTTCCGACCAAACGGATGACGCGCTTCGTATCCGACCGGCTGCGCGAACCATTTGGGACAGTGCCCCCCATCGCTCATAGCGCCGCTGTTGACATGGAGGGGCCGATCCTCGCAGCGGAGATAATCGCCTTCTTGTTACAGCAGGGCGGCGATCCGAGGCGCTTCGACAAGTTCGTGGAACTCATGTGCAGCTATTTCCACGGACGAGGAGGCGCCACACCGACAAAGGGCGACATGAATGAAGCGGGGCGATTTCGAGCCGCGCTGGCGAAGTGGAATGAATGTCTAGCGGCGGGAAAGCCAGTGCCTGGCAACAGTGTATTGAAGCCAACCTTCGCAGTCTACGAGGCGGCGACGACGTTGGCGCTCACGGGCGATCCTGACAGAGATTGGGTCGCAGTGCGCGCTGTGCTGGACGCCGGCGGGTGCACTCGACTGAAGGAAGTAGCCAAGGAGGTGCGAAACGTTCGCCTGCTCGAGCGAGGGACGCAACTTCGGCAGGGCCTGGCACAGGACTGGCGGGAGTCCGGCGGATATCGCAATGCCCTGTCCATAACGCGTCAGTCCTTCGTTCAGGAGCATTTCGCGACGACGCACAAACCGGAGTCAGGCGTTGTCGTGATGAACATGCACAAGGCAAAGGGAAAGCAGTTCGATGAGGTTATAATCTTTGAGGGCTGGCCAAAGCGTGCGCAGGGCGAGATTGTCGCCAACCCTGATCGAATTGTCTCTAGCAATGTCCGGGACGGGGTGATGACGCAGGCGCGCCAGAATTTTCGGGTTAGCGTCACACGCGCTAAGACGCGGACCACGATTCTCACCCCGCGAGACGACGTCTGCGTACTACTCCTCCCCGATGGCGAGTAGCCATGAACTGGCCACGGCCGCGTTGAAGACTAGAAGGCTTTCAGATCACATCGAGAGGCTTTCCAATTCGGCAATCCGGCTCAGAAGGAAACTCTTATACAAGTGATCGTATCGCACTTTCAGGCAATGCCACTACGGTGTCGGTAGAACTGGGACAGCTATATGCTTGTACAGAGCAGGGGGGCGCTCTCGTCGCGGAGCTCTCCAATGGAGAGCTCGTTCACATCGCAGATGTCCCCTCTGGACTTGCCTGCGCCTGCAACTGTCCAGGATATGGTCGCCGTATGGCCGCTAAGAAAGGGCCTAAGCAGGCCCATCACTGGATTTCGGTGTCACTGATTTCGGTGACAGTGCACGATTTTGACATTGCTCTGATGGGCGAGGCTGTTCGGCGAGTCGACTACGCATCTGCCGGCTGACCCGAGTGTCTGACCGCATTGGTCCTAGCAATGGGGTGAACCCTAAAAGTTCACTGTCACCGAAATCCGGTCACCGAAATCCGATGTCAGCGGTGACGGCGTGGCCGCCGGTTCGCTTTGACAGCCACACCCGCTGAGTAGCGCCGCACCGGCAATCGCTGTGATGGGGAGCAGAGGCACGAGCCACATGGCAGACCTCGCCGGCGTGATCTCGAACAGCCTGTGACCCCCGTAACACAAGAAGTCAGGCTTGCGATGCCATCATGGAAACCATGACGAGACAGGGCCGCAATACGCGTCCGGTCTGAGCTGAGGCGATTCTGAGCGACGAAGATCGCCGTCCGCCTGGTGCGGTGAGCACCGACACAGGATCTGTCGAGCACACGCACGGTACGGCAGCCGGCCAGGCATCGGCACGACGACGTCGGGCGCCAGACCGGCCCGCCGGCGTCCTCTTCCCGGCGCGTTCGAGAGCGGAGCATCGACCATCGAACTTGCATAACGACACAGGAGGAACCGATGGACTCCAGTCGTCGAGCAATCTTTATTGCCGGCCCAACCGCAACGGCGGGGAAGCGGTCGTGCAGGCAGAGCTATAGCCGAGGGCACATCCGTGGCCCGATCTGGGGCACGTGGTTCTGGCGGTGGTGTGCCCGGTGTGCAGCGCGGTCTCGGCAGCGAGAAGCCCTGTCGGATCTCGACGACCACTTCCTCGAAGACATCGGCGTCACACGGCAACAGGCGAAGGCCGAAGCGGCCAAGCCGTTCTGGAAATGACGCAGCTTCTGGCCGACATGCTGCCCGCGGCGACGCTCGGCCTCTTCATCGCCATCCCGTTCGGCCCGGTAGGCTTGGTGTGCGTGCAGCGGACGCTGGCTTTGGGCATCTGGTTCGGGATCGCCAGCGGCATGGGCGCTGCGGTCGCACACGCGCTGTTCAGTGTCCTGGCCGCGACCAGCGCAGGCGCGTTGGCGCAGACGGCGTTCACGGTGGAGGTGCCGCTGCGCATTGCGGGAGGGCTCGCCCTCATCTTCATGGGTCTCAGAACCTGCCTCGTCCCCACCCGCCCGGCGCGCGAAGCAGGGTGTGGGGCCTTGGGCTCTGCCTTCATGTCGACCTTGCTGATCGCCGCCGCCAACCCGATGACGATGCTGCCGTATCTGGCCATCGCGGTCGTGCCGCAGGCCGGTAATCCGCTGATCACGAGTCGCGGGTTCGCAGCGCCCATCGGGGTGATGCTCGGCAGCGCCTCCTGGTACTTGGTCCTCGCCTTGAGCACGAACGCGATGTTTCAGAATCTGCAAAAGGCGACGCTGGATCGGCTCAACGGCATCGCGGGCATCCTCCTGATCGGCTTGGGCGCCGCGTTATGCGGGCGGATCGTCTGATGCCTTCGCTCATCGGGGCGACGTGTACCGGGAAGATGATGGCCTTGGCGATGTCGCGTCGCGAAGGGCTGATATGTCAGCGCAATGTTACCGTCTCGCGAGCGTACAAGCGCACGGGAAGCGAGGCGCGAGCAAGGAGTATGATCATGCTACGCAGTTGCCTTGCGTTGCTGCTTGCGTCAGTCGTCACGCTGGCAGCGCTCACGGTCCTGGCTGACGATACCCAAATTAAACGCGGCAAGTACCTTGTTACGATCAGCGGCTGCAACGACTGCCACACGCCGGGATATTTCTTCGGCAGGCCCGATATGTCACGCTTCCTTGGCGGCTCGGATATGGGCTTCGAGATTCCAGGCCAGGGCGTCTTTGTCGGCTCCAACATCACACCAGACAAAGAGACAGGCGTCGGCAGTTGGACCCGGGAGCAGATCGTGACGGCGATACAGGGCGGCCAACGGCCGGACGGCCGCATGCTGGCACCCATCATGCCATGGCATGCCTTTGCGCAGCTCACGGCGGATGACGCCACGGCGATAGCGGCCTTTCTCCAAAGTCTGGACCCTGTCCGCAACAAGGTCCCCGGCCCGTTCAAACCTGGAGATAGTGTTTCGACTTTCATGTTCCGGATCGTGCCGCCGGGTGAAACGGCAGCTGATGCGGCTAAGTAAACTGGGTCAGACAAAGATACTCAGTGTCGCGACCGATCAGGCCATGCCGGCCGGGCTGAGGCAATCACCACGATGGGTTGACCGCCGGATGTCCGGCAGTGTCCGCTATCGGGCGATCTCCGCTATGGCTGGTTTTGGCGCATCCCAGCCTGGCTAGCTCGATCGGGGCAGGCAAGACGCGAGCTAGCCCATCCGCTAAATTCGGGCGAAGCATTGCCGAATCAGTTGCACAGCTCAAAGATAGCTGGGGCACGCGCCTTCAAGAGGGAGCTAATCGGAGCGCTGCTGCTCTGATTCAATCCAGTACTTTCCAATACAACGGAATAGATAGCTGAGGAGAGAGACCGCAAGTCCGACGGGAATCGACATCGCATGTCGATTCACTCCGACAAGTAGATTGAGGCCACCAAATGTGGCGAAGAAAAGGCCTATATATATCCCAACAGTAGAGAAATAGTAAAAAATCCTAGACATCACATGCCCATAGCTCCGACTAAACGACCAATCGCGTCTGCTCTTTACAAAATAAATAGCGGAGCCGATAGTCAGAAAGAATATTATATACCAAATTAGCCCTAGAATTGTTTGTTTCATAAGAATCCAGTGGCCTTCCAAGATCGGCTTTCAATTTGACTATATCTCACTCGTGTGATTGGCGCCATGTTGGGCGCGATGAATCGAGGTCGC
This sequence comes from Inquilinus limosus DSM 16000, assembly GCF_000423185.1. GTDB lineage: Bacteria > Pseudomonadota > Alphaproteobacteria > DSM-16000 > Inquilinaceae > Inquilinus > Inquilinus limosus. The sequence continues at coordinate 85,516 of NZ_AUHM01000036.1, forward strand.
CACCGGAGCCAGCGCCAACAAAGCACGCTTCGCTTCGAAGAGCCGATTTCCAAGAGCCTGAGCCACGTCCGGTTTCGGGACGGCGGCTCAAGGTCCGCATATGGCGCTCTCGCGACGAATTTGCCGCTTACCCACAAGGGCTCCAACGGTCACTTCTCACCCTTTGCGGACCCATCGGCCGTCTGCCGACCGATCACCCTGTCGTGCCGGAGCGCGTGTCCGGCCATAGCCCGGCAGCCGATGCATTCGCCGCACCCGTGGCGGCGCCGGGCGAGGCGGGGCGGAGGCGCGGGTCGTGTTAACGCAATGTTCATTGCTTAACTCCACGCGCCTTGTTCATGATATGTTCCATGAAAGAGGTGCCGCCCGATTTCGATGTCCAGGCCTATGGCCGCGGCTGCGCGCTGCAGCAGTGCGAGATGCTCACGC
>NZ_AUHM01000037.1 GCF_000423185.1 Inquilinus limosus DSM 16000
CCTGCTGCCGTGCGCAGCGCCATCGAAGGCACCGGCGCCAAGCTGCGCTTCCTGCCGGCCTATAGCCCAGACTTCAACCCGATCGAGATGGCCTTCTCCAAACTCAAGGCCTTCCTCAAGAAGCTCGCCCCCAGGACCGTCGACGACCTCTGGCAGGCGATCGCACTGGCCGTCGACGCCTTCACACCTGACGATTGCCAGAACTACTTTACTGCTGCCGGATATGACCGCGACTGATCGGAAAATGCTCTAGCCGGGCGCCCGCAAGGCGTCCGGCCCTGCCGTGCCGGCTGGCGGCCATCGGGTGCCAGCGACTGAGGTCGAGGTTGATGTCCGCCGGCCGGCCAACCTCCGTGCGCGGGTCGAGGCGCGAGCCGATCAGCGCCGACACGTTGCCCGACCTCGTGTTCCGGTGGGGCCCTCGGCCGTGCTGCTCCCCATCGATGCTCCGCAATGCGGGCGCGGATCGCCGCGTCCGCGCCTCGGCTGCTGTAGGGGCATGCTCTTCCCCGACGCGGGCGCGGCCAGGCGTCCGGCCTGTGACATCCGTCCCAGGCGCAACGCGGCGGCCCGTCGCCGGCGGCCACGCTGGATGCTGGGGGCGTGGAGGTCGCAACCGGAATGATGTTTGCCAAGTGTATTTGAATCATTCTTGTCTCATGACGATTCTTCTGTTCGCGGTGTAATACCCAAGCATCTACAAACAAAAATTATCTAGGAATTGAAGCAACAAAGACCTTGCGCAGAGCGCAATGTTTGCTATTGAATCGCCGATGGTAGGTGGTGCGTCCTACCGATAATGACACTTTTGTTGAAGCCTCGGTTCTGGGGAAGCGGATTGTTGTGCCCAATATTTGCCGCCCGGCAGGAACAATACAGCCGGGGCACCGCGGAGGAGACGCCGGAAACGGTCTCCATCTCGTTTCCGGCGTCTCGCGCTCTCCCAAATCGTCACGGCTTCTCTGGCTCTAAAAGGACTTCATCATGGCCAACATCAACGGAAACAATAACCCCAATACGCTGAACGGCACCGGTGCCGCCGACACCATCTGGGGCTGGGGCGGCAACGACGTCATCAACGGCGGGGCGGGTGACGACACCATGAACGGCGGGGCGGGTGCCGACCGGATGAACGGCGGCGACGGCACCGACGCGATCACCTATTCGGACGCGGCCTCGGCCGTCAGCATCAATCTGCAGACCGGCGCCGTGGGCGGTGCCGCCGCGGGAGACAGCTGGACGGGTGTCGAGAACGTGACCACCGGCGCCCACAACGACACCATCGTCGGCAATGCGGGCAACAACCAGCTCTGGGGCCTGGGCGGCAACGACAACATCAACGGCGGCGACGGCAGCGACAATCTGAACGGCGGGGCGGGTGCGGACACGCTCAACGGCGGCGCCGGCATCGACTGGCTCAGCTATTGGAGCGAGACCGTCGCTGTCTCGGTCAACCTCACCGCGGGCACGGCCAGCGGGGGCAACGCGGCCGGCGACCGCTATTCGAACATCGAGAATGTCTACGGCACCAGCGGCGCCGACACCCTGATCGGCAACGCTGTCGCGAATGCTCTGTCGGGCGACGAAGGCAACGACACCCTCCGCGGTGCGGGCGGGAACGACACGCTCAACGGCATGGTCGGCAACGACATCGTCGCCGGGGAGGCAGGGGCAGACACGCTGTATGGCGGCGCCGGCAATGACAACATGAATGGCGGGACCGAGAACGACACCGTCTATGGCCATGAAGGCACCGACACCCTCGTCGGCGATGCGGGGGACGACCTGCTGTTCGGCGGCGCCGGCGGCGACACCATCAACGGTGGGGCCGGCACCGACACGGCCAGCTACACGACCGGGACCGTGGCCGTGAACGTCAATCTCACCACCGGCACCGGCTCCGGCGGCGACGCCGCCGGCGACCGGCTGACGGCGATCGAGAATGTGAGCGGCACCGTCGGCAATGACACCTTGATCGGCAATGCGGCGGCGAATCTGCTGTGGGGTGGCGACGGCAGCGACAATCTGCAGGGCCGCGACGGCAATGACAATCTCCAAGGCGCGAACGGCAACGACACCCTGTACGGTGAGGTCGGAACCGATACCCTCGGCGGCGGTGAAGGCAATGACAACCTTATCGGGGGTGCCGGCAACGACACCATCAATGGCGGCAACGGCATCGATCTGGCGAATTACAGCACGTCGACGGCCGGCGTGACGGTCGACCTCACCGCCGGCACCGGCGTCGGCGGCGACGCGCAGGGGGACAGGCTGGCCGCCATCGAGAACCTGCTCGGCTCGAACCACAATGACCGTCTCTATGGCAGCGCGGTCGCCAATTCGATCAATGGCGGTGCCGGCGACGACTATCTGCAAGGCGGCGCGGGCGCGGACACGCTCACCGGCGGCGCCGGGGTGGATTGGACGGATTATTGGGACTCGACCGCCGGCGTCACGGTCAACCTCACGACCGGCACGGGCAGCGGCGGCGAGGCCCAAGGGGACAGGATCTCCGGCGTCGAGAACATCGCCGGGTCCAATCTGAACGACACCCTGGTCGGCGATGCGGGGGTGAACCGGCTCAACGGCCGTGCCGGTGCCGACAGCCTCAACGGCGCCGGCGGCAATGACCTGCTCGTCGGCGGCGCCGGGGCCGACGTTCTGGTCGGCGGCGCCGGCTACGACAGCGCGCTGTACGACAACGCCACGGCCGGCGTGACCGCGAACCTGGCCAATGCCGCGGCCAACACCGGGGATGCGGCCGGCGACACCTACAGCAGCATCGAGCATCTCGTCGGCAGCCGGTTCGCAGACACCCTGACCGGCAGCGGCGCCTCCAATTTCCTGTCCGGCTGGGGTGGTGACGACAGGCTCAGCGGCGGCGCCGGCGTCGACGTCCTGGATGGCGGCGCTGGTGCGGACACCTTCGTCTTCTCCGCTTACAGCGACGCCCCGGCCGCGGCCCCCGACCGGATCAACGACTTTTCCCAGAGCCAGGGCGACAAGATCGACCTGTCGGCCATCACCGGCGGCAACGGCAGCTTCATCGGCTCGGGAGAATTCGGCAATAACGCCGGCGAAGTCCGCATCGACGTGGGCACCACCCAGACCGCCGTCTACGTCGACATCAACGGCAACGGCACGGCCGATCTGCAGATCCGCCTCATGGGGGCGATCACGCTGACCGCGGACGATTTCGTCCTGTAACTCCCGTCGGCCCGGGCGTCTCGCGCGCCCGGGCCGTCATCCCGCGACCGGGTTCGACCGGTGCGCTCCGTCATGCGGGACGTCGGACGAGCAGGCCATCGCCGATGCCGCAAGCGCGAGGGCCGCACCGGGCGATGGCGAAGGCGCGTCAGTCGAACGGGATCGTCACGGTGATCCCCGGCGGCGGGGCCGGGGCCACCACCACCGGCGGGCGCTCATAATAGTAGGTGGGCGGACGCTCATAATAGACCCGCGGCCGGTACTGGCGCGGTCCGTCGCACTTCACCTCTTCCTTGTACTCGCCGTCGTCCCATTTGCGCTCGTATTTGCAGCGGCCGTCGCGCCATTCCTGCTTGTAGTCTCCGCCGCGCCAGCCCCAGCCATGACCGCTCTCGTCCTTCCACGGGTCGGCCATGGCGACGGCCGGCGTCAGGAGGAGTGCGACGGCGACCGCGTATTTCAACATCCTGTCCATCTCGATCTCGCCTTTCGGCGTCGGTTGACCCGTTCGCATGCTGAAACGAGCGCCCCGGGCGAACGTTCCGGGCGGGCACCCGCTGTTGAGCTCCCCCCGTCCCAAAAAGAACCCCGCCGGGGGCGGGGCTGAGGGGTCCAGTGGAAGGGAGCTGCAGAGCCCCCCGATCCAGGACGATGATCGGTCGCCGGTTATTCCGAAAAAAATCCGGCGAACGCCGGCCACCTCGGATTGGACCTGTCCAAGACCGTGCGCTCCCACGATCCATATGGACTTAAGTCACGTCTTTGTTCATGATATGTTCCATGAACATGGTGCAGACCGATGGCGAGGCGGGCGAGGCCCGGCCGTCCGATCCCGATCTGAACTGGACGGGATGGGCGCTGGAGAAGCTGCGCGAGGTGGTCGAGATCGACATCCGCAGCAAGCGGCTGACCGAGCGGCAGCAGCAGGCGACCCCGGCGGAGCCGCAGGAGCCGCCGGATTTCCCGCTGATGCAGTCGCGCCTGTCGCGCTCGATCCGGCTGTCGATCGCGATGGCCGAGCGGATCCGCGGCGACTACCTGCACCGCCGGGCCGAGGGCGAGGAGTCGGGGGCGCTGGAGCGCCGCCGCCGGCGGCGGGAGCAGGCCGTCAAGGCCGTGGTCGAGGCGGTCGCGGCGGCCGAGGCTGCGGACCTCGCCGCGGCCGGCGAGGCCGTCGACCCCAAGGAGACCGAACGCCTGCGGGAGCAGGTGTGGGAGCGGCTGGCCGAGGACGAGGTGCTGGACGTGCAGCTCGACACCCTGTCGGCCGGGGAGTTCGTGCGGGAGGTCTGCCGCTGGCTCGGCCGCCGGCTGGACCCGAGCCGGCTGCCGCAGGGCTGGGACGATGTCGCCGGGGTCCGTGACGATGCCGGCTCGGCCGGTGAGGGCACGGCTGCCGTCGCCGTGGCTGCCGAGGCCCGGCACGACTGGCCTCCACAATCGGACGTGCTCGAAGAGGGCCACCCTCCGTCCAGCCCCCCGAAGCCGGACAGCAGCTGAGTCTTGATGCGGCGCGCGACCGCGTAGGTTGGGTTCGCCGTCGGGCGAACCCAACATCTCACCGCCGCGCCTATGCCCATTGGGTTCGCGTGCCCCGAACCCAACCTACGAAGCCGCCATGCCTTCCACATTCCCCCTCCCCATGCGGGAGCGGGCAGGGGGAGGGGGCTGCGCGCGTCTGCGCGCCTGTGCGCGGCCCGGGACGACATCCACCCGGCGGGTCTTGACCTTCCCACTGCTGGAAGCCCCATTTCGGGGGAAGAACACTCCAGGAGGACGGAATGGAACTCGAAGTCGAAGGCATGACCTGCGGCGGCTGCGCCGAGGCGGTGAGGCGCGCGGTCCGGGCGGTGGCGCCCGGCGCCGAGGTCGCGGTCGACTTGGCCGGCGGCCGGGTGACGGTGTCGCCTTCGGGTGCCGCGCCGGATGCGGCGGCCGTGGCCGCGGCGATCGACCGGGCCGGTTTCCACGCCCGGGTGACGGGCTGATCGGGTATCGACGGGAAGAAGGAGAACGGGCGCCGGCCGGCGCTTCGCGCCGTGCCGCCTGCCGACGGGAATGGGATTAATAACCCCGCATGCGTTCGGGTGGTTCCCGTCGCGCGCAAATCCATGTATGTCCTGGGGTCGCCTCGGGCCGCGTCGTCCTGCCTTGCAACCCCGAATCAGAGTGGCGCTATGCTGAGAACCCGTCGTCGCAAGTCTTTCCTCGGTGTCATGGCCGGCCTCGTTCTCGCGGCCGGCGTTGCTCTGCCGGGCGCGGCCTCGGCGCAGAACGTGCAGTACATCTCCTCCAGCCGCGACTGGCACGCCTTCCAGTTCACCGAGAACGGCAGCAAGGCCTGCTACATCGCCTCGAAGCCGACCAAGGCCGAGCCCGCCAATGTCCGCCACGGCGACGTGTTCATCCTGGTCACCAACCGGCCGGCGGAGAAGCAGAAGAACGTGGTCAGCCTGCAGGTCGGCTACACGCTGAAGCAGGGCGCCGACGTCACCGCCAGCATCGGCGGCCGCAACTTCCAGCTCTTCACCGACGGCAACACCGCCTGGTCGCGCGACGCGGCGGCGGACGACGCGCTGGTCGGCGCGATGAAGGGCGGCTCGACCATGACGGTCAAGGCCACCTCCTCGCGCGGCACCGCCACCAGCTACACCTTCTCCCTGGCCGGCATCACCGCGGCGCTGAACGAGATCAACAAGGCCTGCGGCGCCTGACCGCAGGTCCTCTAGCCAGCAGTCGTCAGACCGCATTCGTTCATGTAAAGCAACGCGGCCCCTTCCCTTGGGGAGGGGCCATTGCCATTTGAAAGCCCGTCCGAGAATGCGCTGGAGTGAGTCGGCTGGTGGTGATGTCGAGAACCGGCGCGCAGCGGACATGAGTCCGTGAGCACCGGAAGCGGAGACAGCGCCGCCAGACGGCCGCTCCAGTAGCATTATCGGATGGGCTTTCAGGGTCCTCCGGAGGTCCCGATGGGTATTGAGACGCACGCCACGACATTCGCGCCGCCCGCGCCCCGCGCCGACGGCCGCATCAACCTGGTCGGCCTCGACCGTGCCGAGCTGGCGGAGACGCTGGCGGCGCTGGGCGAGCCGGCGTTCCGCGCGCGCCAGCTGTTCGGCTGGATCTACAAGCGCGGCGCCACCGATTTCCAGGCGATGAGCGACCTGGCCAAGGGCCTGCGCGCCAAGCTGGCGGACGGCTTCGCCCTCGACCGGCCGCTGGTGGTGCGGCAGCAGCAGTCCTTCGACGGCACCCGGAAGTGGCTGGCGCGGATGGAGGACGGGCAGGAGATCGAATCGGTCCACATCCCCGAGGAGGACCGCGGCACGCTCTGCGTCTCCTCCCAGGTCGGCTGCACCCTGACCTGCCGGTTCTGCCACACCGGCACCCAGCGCCTGGTGCGCAACCTCGAGGCGTCGGAGATCGTCGGCCAGGTCATGCTGGCCCGCGACGTGCTGCAGGACTGGGGGCGGGAAGGGGACGACCGCCAGCTCACCAACATCGTCATGATGGGGATGGGCGAGCCGCTCTACAATTTCGAGAACGTGAAGCGGGCGCTGAAGCTGGTGATGGATCCGGAGGGCATCGCCCTCTCGCGCCGCCGCATCACCCTGTCGACCGCCGGCGTGGTGCCGCTGATGAAGCGCTGCGGCGAGGAGCTGGGCGTCAACCTGGCGGTGTCGCTGCACGCGGTGACGGACGAGCTGCGCGACCAGATCGTGCCGATCAACAAGAAATACCCGGTCAAAGAGCTGCTGGACGCCTGCCGCGAGTATCCCGGCGTCAACAACGCCCGGCGCATCACCTTCGAATATGTGATGCTGAAGGGCGTCAACGACACCCCGGCCGATGCGCGCGAGCTGGTGCGCATCCTCAAGGGCATCCCGGCCAAGATGAACCTGATCCCCTTCAACCCCTGGCCGGGCGCACCCTTCGAATGCTCGACGCCGGAGGCGATCGAGCGCTTCGCCGACATCCTGATGGAGGCCGGCTACGCCAGCCCGGTGCGGACGCCGCGCGGCAGCGACATCCTGGCCGCCTGCGGCCAGCTGAAGTCGGACAGCGTGCGCCAGCGCGCCTCGGCCCGCGCCGCCGCGGCCGCCGTGCACTGATCCGCCGCTGATGATCCAGAGCTTTCCGCGATGTCCCATGCCGTCATGGCGAGCCCCGAAGGGGCGCGGCCATCCAGGGCGGCTCGCACCGGCCCCTGGATGGCCCCGGCGCTGCGCGCCTCGCCATGACGGTGTGGATTGGGTCTTCGGAAAGTGCCGCGCATGACCGTCGCCGAGTTCCTCCGCACCCCGGGCGCCTGGGCGCTGCTCTTCGCCCTCCTGGCGATGCCGGCGCTGGCCCGCATGCTCGGCCGCGCCGGCCTCGCCCGCGGCTGGGCGCTGCTGGCGCTGGTGCCGCATGTCGGCGTGCTGCTGGTCTTCGCCGTGCTGCTGTTCCGGCGCTGGCCGGCGGTCGCGGCGGCGGGAGGCGCTTCGGCCGGGGAGGGGAAGCGATGAGTGGCGTGCTCGAGACGCTGTCGGCGCTCTACGGCCCCGGCTGGATGGCGGCGCTGCCGCATTGGGGCATCAACCTCGTCATCGGCGTCTACATCGTGCTGCTGATGAGCTTCGCCGCCTATGCGCTGGTCAAGGCGCGGGTGACGCCGCTGTGGTCGATCCTGCTGCTGGTGCCCTATCTCGACGTCATCGTGCTCTGGGTCATCGCCTTCATCCGCTGGCCGCGCATCGACGGGCCGCGGCCGCACGTCGTCCACCGCGGATGAGGCGGGTCCGCCCGGCGCTGGTCCTGGCCTGGCTGGCCGTCTGGTCCGGCGCCGCGGGGGCGGAGGCCGACATCCGCGGCTGGGACGGCCTCACCTGGGGCATGACCGCGGACCAGGTGCGGACGGCACTGCCGCAGGCGGTGCCGCTGTCCCCGCCCTGGGACTTCGGCCCGCTCTATGCCGACCGGTTGGTGCGGGGCGTGGTCGTCGGCGGCATCGCCTTCGACCTGGTGCCGGAGCTGGCGCGGAAGGACGGAAGGCTGGCCCAGATCCTGTTCGAGCGGCGGTCGCCGATCCCCGGCCCGGCGGAGCTGCAGGCCTTCGTCAACGACCTGCATGCCCGTCTGGGGCCGCCGGCCGAGAACTGCATGGTCGAGGCCGGCCTCGTCACCCGGCTGTGGCGCTTCCCCTCGTCCCAGGTGGCGCTGACCATGGTCGACTTCTCCGCCGACGGCAGCCGCGGACGGCTGCAGCGGCTCCTGCTGCGCTACACCGCCGCCGACCGCGCGCCGCCCTCGCCCTGCGAACGGGACGGAGCCGGAACGTGAACGCGATGGCAACTGATCGCTTTTTTTTGAAACGGCCGCGTTCTAGGGTTGAGACCCGTCGAACGCCGCATTCTCTCCACGTCTCCCAGCAGGAGCATCGCGAATGAGCAGCCCGTCCGAATACACGCCGCCGCAGGTCTGGACCTGGAACAAGCCGAGCGGCGGGCAGTTCGCCAGCATCAACCGTCCGATCGCGGGGGCGACGCACGAGAAGGAGCTGCCGGTCGGCCGCCATCCCTTCCAGCTCTATTCGCTCGGCACGCCGAACGGCCAGAAGGTCACGATCATGTTCGAGGAGCTGCTGGCCGCCGGCCACGGCGGCGCCGAATACGACGCCTGGCCGATCCGGATCGGCGATGGCGACCAGTTCGGCAGCGGCTTCGTCGCGATCAACCCGAACTCCAAGATCCCGGCGCTGGTCGACCGCAGCGGCCCGACCCCGGTCCGGATCTTCGAATCCGGCGCGATCCTGATGCATCTCGCCGAGAAGTTCGGGGCCTTCCTGCCGGCCTCCGGCCCCGCCCGCGCCGAATGCCTGTCCTGGCTGTTCTGGCAGATGGGCAGCGCCCCCTTCCTCGGCGGCGGCTTCGGCCATTTCTACGCCTACGCCCCGGTCAAGATCGAATACGCGATCGACCGATACGCCATGGAGACCAAGCGCCTGCTCGACGTGCTCGACCGGCGCCTGGCCGAGACCGAATACGTCGCCGGCGATCAGTACACGATCGCCGACATGGCGTGCTGGCCCTGGTATGGCGGTCTGGCGCTGGGGCGGGCCTACAACGCGGCCGAGTTCCTGGATGTCCAGAGCTACAAGAACGTGCAGCGCTGGGCCAAGGCGATCGACGCCCGGCCGGCGGTGAAGCGCGGCCGCATCGTCAACCGCATGACCGGCGACCCGTCGGAGCAGCTGCACGAGCGCCACGACGCCGGCGACTTCGAGACCCGGACCCAGGACAAACTCGCCGCGGCCGGGGGCTAGCCGTTCCACGCCGATCAGGGCGCGGACGCGTCCGCGCCCTGATCGCGCCGCATGGCTCACATGTTGCCCGCCCGCCGCGATGCTCCTAATGTCCGGCGGTTTTTCCTTGTGGAGGCAGGCATGGCGGCCGACGGACAGCAGCAGGTCAAGAAGGTGGTTCTCGCCTATTCGGGCGGGCTCGACACCTCGGTCATTCTGAAGTGGCTGCAGGAGACCTATCGCTGCGAGGTCGTGACCTTCACCGCCGATCTCGGCCAGGGCGAGGAGCTGGAGCCGGCGCGGAAGAAGGCCGAGCTGCTCGGCATCAAACCGGAGAACATCTTCATCCGCGACGTGCGCGAGGAGTTCGTGCGCGACTTCGTGTTCCCGATGTTCCGCGCCAACGCCCTCTATGAGGGCGTCTATCTGCTCGGCACTTCGATCGCCCGGCCGCTGATCTCCAAGCACCTAGTCGAGATCGCGGCCGAGGTCGGCGCCGACGCCGTGGCCCATGGCGCCACCGGCAAGGGCAACGACCAGGTCCGGTTCGAGCTCTCGGCCTATGCGCTCAATCCGCACATCAAGGTGATCGCGCCCTGGCGGCTGTGGGACCTGACCAGCCGCACCCGTCTCCTCGCCTATGCCGAGGAGCGGCAGATCCCGATCGCCAAGGACAAGTACGGCGAGCCGCCCTATTCGACCGACGCCAACCTGCTGCACATCTCCTATGAGGGCAAGGCGCTGGAGGACCCCTGGGTCGAGCCGGACGAGGCGATGTACACCCGCTCGGTCAACCCGGCCGCGGCGCCGGACGAGCCGACCTATGTCGAGATCGAGTTCGAGAAGGGGGATGCCGTCGCGATCGACGGCGAGCGCCTGTCGCCCGCGGCGCTGCTGACCAGGCTCAACGAGCTCGGCGGCCGGAACGGCGTCGGCCGGCTCGACCTGGTCGAGAACCGCTTCGTCGGCATGAAGAGTCGCGGCGTCTACGAGACCCCGGGCGGCACCGTGCTGCTGACCGCCCACCGGGCGATCGAGTCGATCACCCTCGACCGCGGCGCCGCGCATCTCAAGGACGAGGCGATGCCGCGCTATGCCGAGCTGATCTACAACGGCTTCTGGTACTCGCCGGAGCGCGAGGCCATCCAGGCGCTGATCGACAAGACCCAGGAGCGGGTCAACGGCACCGTCCGGCTGAAGCTGTGGAAGGGCAACGTCATCGTCGCCGGCCGCAAGAGCCCGAACAGCCTGTACCGCCTCGACTACGTCACCTTCGAGGAGGATTCGGTCTACGACCAGCGCGACGCCCAGGGCTTCATCAAGCTGAACGCGCTGCGCCTGCGCCTCGGCGCCATGGCCCGCGGCAAGTAGCAACCCCAAAAGAAAAGCGCCCCGCCGGGCAGGCGGGGCGCGGTTCTGCCGGGCGGGGCCGATCAGACGTAGGTGAAGTCCGAGGCCGTCAGGCCCAGCGACGCCAGATCGGCCACGCTGTGGACGTTCGACAGCTGGACGAAGGTCTCCGCGTGGTCGGCCGAGGTGACATAGGCCAAGTTGGCGGTGCCGGTCGTGCTGTCATAGTAGGCGATGATGTCGCCGGCATGCTCGTTGGAGATCGCGCCCGCGGCGGCGGAGGCCGAGGTGAAGCCCTGGTCGGTGATCACGACCGCGTGCTCGCCATTCGCGCCGGACGCCGCGCCGCTGAAGAACGTATCCACCGCGCTGCCGGAGCCGCCGCTGGCGTTGTTGACGAAGTTCGCACCCGCGCCGTCGGTGCCGATCCCGACCGCGTCGAAGGCGAAGCTGTCGTGGCTCGGGTCGAAATCCCGGACGGTGGTGTAGCCCTGGATCGAACCGAACTTCGGGTCGTGGAAGCGGAACAGGAAGGTGTCGTCGCCGGCGCCGCCGGTGAGATAGTCCCTGCCGTCACCGCTGATGAGGGTGTCGTTGCCGGAATCGCCGTAGAGCTTGTCGTTGCCTTCGCCGACACCGGTGCGAGCGGTGTTGCGGCCGTTGTCGCCGGCGAGGACGTCGTTGCCCACGCCGCCGTAGACGGCGTCGTTGCCCTCGCTGCCGAAGACGTGGTCGTTGCCGGCGCCGCCATAGACGTGGTCGATGTTCTGGCCGCCGAAGACGAAGTCGTCGCCGTCGTCGCCATAGACGGTGTCGTTGCCCTGGTCGCCGTTGATGTTGTCGGCCCCGGCGCCGCCACGGACGGTGTCGTCGCCGAGATTGCCGACGAGGACATCGTTGCCGTCGTCGCCGCGGATCAGGTCGTTGCCCGAGCCGCCATCGATGTTGTCATGGCCGCCGCCGCCCTTGGCGACGTCGTTGCCCCACCCGGCCCGGATGACGTCGTTGCCCAGGTCGCCGTTGATCCGGTCGTGGCCCCAGGGATCGATGATCAGATCATCACCCGTGCCGCCGACAAGGATGTCGTCGCCCAGGCCACCCACGATAAGATTTGGCATGGCGAATACTCCCCTATGCTGCAAGTCTGTGTGCCCAAAGGCATGATACGCATATTCGTGACGGCTTCATGAATCATCACAAGATTTCGGGCATGTCTACTCTCAGAATCTGTTGTGGAATATGAGGTCAAGTCATCGATCGTTTTATGGATTTTAGATTAAAATGCTGTATATGGCCGTTGCCCTGGCTTTGCGGAATGCGAACCGGAAGCCGTGGATGACTCCCGTCCGCGAACTGGCCTGTATGGAATCTTCAACGGCGAACGATTTGAAATCCAATATTCTGCCGTTCGGTCTCCACAGAAACGAATCCGAAACCAGAATCGGAGATCGAAATTGGGCTGTTGGAGTATGATCGAGGTGTCGAAATCTTCCGGGGCCGGTCGGCAGCTTCCGCGCACGCTCAGCCGATCGACCGCGACGGCGCATCGGCTTTCACCATCGTCCCGAGGGCCGGTGGTCGCCGAACGTGTCGATCTGCGATGCCGCCATACCCGCATATTCCGGCCGGTTGCGGCTTCGGCCACCGCGTGGCCCGGATGCGCAAGTTTCGGTCGAATCCGCGCCCGGCGTCTAGGCGAGCGCCGGCGCGGTCCCTATGTGACTGGCTTCGGCCCACTTGGCCGGCCGGCCGGGACCTCATTCGGCCGTGAACGACGGCGGCTTCGGCCGCCCACTGGAGTAAGACGTATGGCGACAGGCACCGTGAAGTGGTTCAACACCACCAAGGGCTTCGGGTTTATCCAGCCGGACAACGGCGGCAAGGACGTGTTCGTCCACATCTCGGCGGTGGAGGCCGCGGGGCTGCGGACCCTCAATGAGGGGCAGCAGGTCTCGTTCGAGCTGGCGCGCGGCCGTGACGGCCGGGAGTCGGCGGCGAACCTGCAGGTCTCCTGACGGTCCGCAGCGAGCGCTGAATCGAAAGGGCGGCACCCTCGCGGGTGCCGCCCTTTTCCTTGGGATCGCCACGGCGATCCACGTCAGCGATGCCGCGATCGGAACCGCTCCCGCGGCGCCTCGCCGATCCGGGTGCCGGCGCGGGCGCCGCGCAGGGCGGTCGGCTCGCGCCAGGGCAGCGCCGTGCCCGGTTCGGCGATGATGCGGCGCCGTGCCGCGTCGCCGTCGATGGGGCGGGGCGCCTCCACCGCCCCCGAAGACCCTTCGACCAGCTCGGTCAGGGCGTCATAGACCTGCCGGATGATCTCCGGCACATGCGCCGTCGATGTCGCGGTGGTGCGGAGATGGGCGGCCACGATCGCGGTCGTGACCTCGAGAACCTGGTTCGGTGTCGCCAGCGCCGCTCCGATCTCATCGATGGGCATCCGGCCCCCTCATTGCTGTTGCTGTTGTCCGGTCACCCTCCAAGGACGTCCGGGCGGTGACGCCTATTCCGTCGGGGATCATCCTTTTGGGTGATCTCCCGGCCCGGCATCTCCACCGCCCCTCAAGGCGCGAGACGCGGTTCGGTTCCCTCATGCGGCTATGCTGCGCCGGATGGTCGCTGCGGCCGGGGACGATCCGGTCTCGGAAAACAGAAAAGCCCGGCTCGCGCCGGGCCTTTCCGAAGGTTCAGGTGAGAGAGGCTTACGCCGCCTGCTTCACCATGCTGCGCAGCACGTACTGCAGGATGCCGCCGTTCTTGAAGTACTCCAGCTCGTCCAGCGTATCGATGCGGCACAGCAGGGGCACGTCCTGGCGGCTGCCGTCGGCGCGGGTGATGGTCAGAACCATCTCCTGCCGCGGCTTCAGCCCGTCGGCGATGCCGAGGATGTCGAAGGTCTCGGTGCCGTCCAGCTTCAGGTCCAGGCGGGTGGTGCCGCCGGTGAACTGCAGCGGCAGGACGCCCATGCCGACCAGGTTCGAGCGGTGGATGCGCTCGAAGCTCTCCGCCACCACCGCCTTGACGCCGAGGAGGCGGGTGCCCTTCGCCGCCCAGTCGCGGCTCGAGCCCGTGCCGTATTCCTTGCCGGCGATGATCACCAGCGGCACGCCCTCGGCCTGATAGCGCATCGAGGCGTCGTAGATCGGCAGCACGTCGCCCGAGGGCTGGTGCTTGGTGAAGCCGCCCTCGACGCCCGGCACCAGCTCGTTGCGGATGCGGATGTTGGCGAAGGTGCCGCGCATCATCACTTCATGGTTGCCGCGGCGGGCACCGTAGCTGTTGAAGTCGAGCGGCCGGACCTGGTGCTCCAGCAGGTACTCGCCCGCCGGGCTGTCCTTCTTGATCGAGCCGGCCGGCGAGATGTGGTCGGTGGTGACGCTGTCGGCCAGCACCGCCAGCAGCCGGGCGCCACGCACGTCGGTCACCGGCTCCGGCTCCTTCTGCATGCCGGTGAAGAAGGGCGGGTATTGGACGTAGGTCGAGCCCGGGTTCCAGTTGTAGGTCTCGCTCTCCGCCGTCTCGATGCTCCGCCACTCCTGCGGGCCCTCGAACACATTGGCGTAGCGGCGGCGGAACATCTCCGGCGTCAGGCACTGCTCGATCGTCTCGGCGATCTCCCGGGCGGTCGGCCAGACATCCTTCAGATACACCGGCTGGCCGTCGCTGCCGGTGCCCAGCGGCTCGGTGGTGATATCCTTGGTCATGGTGCCGAGCAGGGCGTAGGCGACCACCAGCGGCGGCGAGGCCAGGTAGTTCGACCGCACATGCGGGCTGATGCGGCCCTCGAAGTTGCGGTTGCCGGACAGCACCGCCGCGACATTGAGGTTGCCCTTCTCGACCGCCGCCGCGATCTCGTCCGGCAGCGGGCCGGAATTGCCGATGCAGGTGGTGCAGCCGTAGCCGACGGTGTTGAAGCCGATGGCGTCGAGGTCGGCGGTGAGATTGGCGGCGTCGAGATACTCGGTCACCACCTGGCTGCCCGGCGCCAGCGAGGTCTTGACCCAGGGCTTGCGGGTCAGGCCCTTCTCGCGCGCCTTGCGGGCGACCAGGCCGGCCGCGACCATCACCGACGGGTTCGAGGTGTTGGTGCAGCTGGTGATGGCTGCGATCACCACGTCGCCGTGGTCGAGGTCATGGTCCATGCCCTCGACCTTGGTCGGGGCCGGGGCCGTGTTGGTGTCCGCAAGCTGCTTCTTGAACGCGCCGGCAGCCTGGGTCAGGGCGACCCGGTCCTGCGGCCGCTTCGGCCCGGCCAGCGACGGCTCGACGTCGCCCAGGTCCAGCTCCAGCGTGTCGGTGAACACCGGGTCGGACGTCGAGGCGTCGCGCCACATGCCCTGGGCCTTGGCGTAGGCCTCGACCAGGCGCACACGGTGCGGGTCGCGGCCGGAGAACTCGAGATAGCGCAGCGTCTCGGCGTCGATCGGGAAAAACCCGCAGGTGGCGCCGTATTCCGGGGCCATGTTGCCGATCGTGGCGCGGTCGGCCAGCGGCATGTGGTCCAGGCCCTCGCCGTAGAACTCGACGAACTTCCCGACCACGCCCTTCTTGCGCAGCATCTGGGTGACGGTCAGCACCAGGTCGGTGGCGGTGCGGCCTTCCTTCAGCTTGCCGGTGATCTTGAAGCCGATCACCTCGGGGATCAGCATCGACACCGGCTGGCCCAGCATCGCCGCCTCGGCCTCGATGCCGCCGACGCCCCAGCCCAGCACCGCCAAGCCGTTGACCATCGTGGTGTGGCTGTCGGTGCCGACCAGCGTGTCGGGATAGGCGACCTGGTTGCCGGTGTTGCGGTCCTTCTCCACCCACACGGTCTGGGCCAGGTACTCCAGGTTCACCTGGTGGCAGATGCCGGTGCCGGGCGGGACGACGCGGAAATTGTCGAAGGCGGTCTGGCCCCAGCGCAGGAAGGCGTAGCGCTCGTGGTTGCGCTCGAACTCCAGGTCGACGTTCTTCTGGAAGGCGGTCGGGGTGCCGAAGGCGTCGACCATGACCGAATGGTCGATCACCAGATCGACGGCCGAAAGCGGGTTGATCCGCTGCGGGTCGCCGCCGAGCGAGACCATCGCCTGGCGCATCGCCGCGAGGTCCACCACCGCCGGCACGCCAGTGAAGTCCTGCATCAGCACGCGGGCCGGGCGGTAGGCGATCTCGCGGTCGGACCGGCGGTCCTGCAGCCACTGCGCCATCGCCTTGACGTCGTCGACCGTGACCGAGCGGCCGTCCTCGAAGCGCAACAGGTTCTCCAGCAGCACCTTCAGCGAGAAGGGCAGGCGGGCGACGTCGCCCAGCTGGCCTTGGGCTGCTTCGAGGCTGAAATAATCGTAGCTCTTGCCGTCGACCGTCAGCTGGCGGCGGGTCTTGAGCGTGTCATGTCCGGTGAAGGTCACGGAAAGGCTCCTTCGGTCGAAGGCTGGTCGCGATGGGCTGTGCGGCCTTCATGTAGCGCGTCCGCGCAAGCCGTTCAAATGCAACGGGTTAAGAACCGTTCGCAACTGCGAAGACGGCGATCCGGGGCAGCACCCGGTCGGCCGCCTCGAAATGCGGCGCATGCCGGCAATCCGGCACCAGCCAGGTCTCGCAGGGGCCGGAAACCCCGGCCTTTATCGCATCCAGCTGGGCCGGCGTGCCGTATTCGTCCTCCACCCCCTGGATCGCCAGGACCGGGCAGCGGATCGAGGGAAGCAGATCGCGCATGTCGAAGCTGCGGAATCCGGGGGTCGGCCACAGCTCGGCCCAGTTGGCGAAGGTGAAGTCCGTCTTCTCGCCGTGATAACGGGCCAGGACGGCGCGCAGTTTCGATTCCGGGGCGTGGTAGGCGGCATGCGCGGCCGCTATGCCGGCCAGGGTCTCGTCCTCGACCATGACATGCGCCGCCTCGGTCGCCACCCAGGTGGTGCGGTCCGGCTGCGCCGCGGCGAAGATCAGGGCGATGCTGCCGCCGTCGCTGTGCCCGACCAGCCCGGCACGGTCGATCCCGAGGGCGTCGAGCACCCGCGGCAGCGCCTCGCGCCCCTCGCGGTACAGGTAGTCCGTGCCGCGCGGCCCCGGCAGTGGATCGGATCGGCCGAAGCCCAGCCGATCATGCGCCAGCACCGGGTGGCCGGTGGCGGTGGCGAGGCGGGCCGCGACATCGACGCCGCGGCGTGTCCACTGCGCGACGGAGCCGAGCCCTTCGTGTAGAAGAAGGATGGGGAGGCGCCCGGTGCTGCCGGGCGGATCGAGGCGCTGCCAGTACAGGCTGTGCCCGTCGACGCGGATGAAACCGTCGCTGCGCTGCAGCGCGGTGGAATCGTTCGCCGGGGTGGCCGCCGGGTTGTCCATCCGCCGCTCCGTCATCGAGGCAACACGCAGTCGTCATGCCGTTGTCGCGCCGCCGTGGTCAACAGGGCGCACAGGGGAGTGGGAAATGGCCAGGTTCGGAATCGTGCTCGGCGTGCTGCTGGCCTGTGCCGTGCTGCCGGCTCAGGCGGAGGGGATCGGCCGTCTGCGGCTGATCGGCGAGGCAACGCTGCCGAAGGGCTTGGATTACGAAGGCACGACCGTCGGCGGCCTGTCGGGGCTGGACTGGGATCCGGCGGCCCGGCAGTGGATCGCTTTCAGCGACGACCGCTCGGAAAAGGCGCCGGCCCGATTCTACGCGCTATCGATCGACTACGACGCCGAGGCCGTCCGCGGCATCGCCGTCACCGGCGTGACCCTGCTGCGGGACGCGGCCGGGCAGAGCTTCCCGCCCAAGAGCGTCGACCCCGAGGCGGTCCGCCGCGATCCCGCGACCGGCCTGCTGTACTGGAGCAGCGAGGGCGGGGTGAAGGCCGGGATCGATCCGACGATCAGCGTCGCCGCTCCGGACGGAGCCTGGCGGCGCGGCTTCGACCTGCCGCGGCGGTACCGGGTGTCCGAGGACAAGGACAGCGGTCCGCGGGACAACCTGACCTTCGAGGGGGTGGCGCTCGCGCCCGACGGGCGGACGCTGTTCGTGTCGATGGAGAGCGCCCTGGTCCAGGACGGGCCGGTGGCGTCTCTGGATGAAGGCAGCCCTGTGCGGATCGCCGGCTTCGACACCGCGACCGGCCGGCCGGGACCGGAATACGTGTATATGACGGACCCGATTCCGACGGCGCCGCTCCTGGGCGGTCACGCCGACAATGGCGTATCGGAGATCCTGCCCGCCGGCGACGGCACGCTCCTGGTGCTGGAGCGCGCCTATGCGCAGGGCCGCGGCAACTCGATCCGGCTCTACCGCGCCGATCCGGCCCTGGCGACCGACGTCTCCAGGCTCGATTCGCTGTTCGACGGCAGCTGGCTCGCCATGCCGAAGACCCTGCTGCTCGATTTCGGCACGCTCGGCGTGGCCCTCGATAATTTCGAGGCGATGGGCTGGGGACCGGCCCTCGCCAACGGCCACCGCAGCCTGGTCGTTCTGTCCGACGACAACTTCAATCCGCTGCAGGTGACCAAGGCCCTGGTGTTCGAGGTGCTGCCGGACTGAGCGCATGAGTCGTTCTCATCCGCGGGTGAGAAACCGCGATTGGACCGGCGCCGTCCGCCGCCTCACCCTGGCCTCCCGAAACGGAGGAGCCGAGGGATGGACGCGACACCGCGGATCAACGGGCTGGCCGAGACCTGCCTCTATGTCGAGGACGTCGACCGGTCGGCCGAATTCTACCAGCGGGTGCTAGGGCTGGAGGTGCTGGCTCGCTCGCCGCGGCTGGTGGCACTGGACGCCGGGCGCCAGGGCGCGCTGCTGCTGTTCCGCCACGGCCTGACCTCGGACGGCATGGTCGACGACGAGGGCACGATCCCGGGCCATGAGGGGCAAGGACGGTTGCACATGGCCTTCGCCATCGCGATGGAGGATCTGCCGGCCTGGCGGGCCCGGCTGGAGCGCGAGAGTATCCCGCTGGCCGGCGAAACCCAGTGGCGGCAGCGCGGGGGCCGCAGCCTGTATTTCCGCGACCCCGACGGCCATGCCATCGAGCTGGCGACGCCGGGGCTGCGCTCCAACTACTAGGCGCGGGCGCCCCGAGCTTTCCGCCGCACCGCCACGAAGCGGCCATCGGCGGCCCGGACGCTGCGGGCTTCGCATCCCTGAGCGAGCCCGCCATGAGCAACGACCCTGTCCCGCCGGCCGCCGCCTGGCCCGTCCGGCGCCTCCGCGCCGGGTCTCCGGCGCTGAAGGTCCTGGCCATCGTCCTCCTGACCATCGCCTTCCTGCTGCCGGTCTTCCTGATCTATGACGTGATCGGCGAGCGCGAGGACCGCTACCGTTCCGTGGTGGCGGAGATCGGCGGCAGCTGGGGCGGACCGCAGCGCGTCACCGGCCCGGTCCTGGTGGTGCCGTTCCGGGTGCCGTCCCCGCCCCATCCGGACGGGACCGCGGTGCCGCCGGTGGAGCGCCAGCTCGTCATCCTGCCCGACCGCTACGAGGTCGAGGCCAAGGCGACGCCGGAGACGCGCAAACGTGGCCTCTTCGAGACCGTGGTCTACACCGTCGACCTCGCCTTGTCCGGGCAGTTTCTGATCGGCGACGCCGCGGCCCTCGCCGGGCCGGAGGCGACGATCGACTGGGCCGGCGCCACTCTCTATGTCGGCGTGGCCGATCCGCGCAGCATCCGCGAGGGCGCGTCGCTGCGCTGGGACGGGCGCGACCTGCCGTTCCAGCCCGGCGCGCCGGGCGAGCTGGGCCAGCGCTTCGGCGCCGGTATGACCCTGCGCGTGCCCGGCCTGTCGGCGGCCTCGGCGCAGACGGCCATCCCGTTCTCCACCACGCTGCGGCTGAACGGCAGCCAGCGCCTCGACTTCCTGCCGCTCGGCCGCTCCACCCGGGTCACCGCCGGCTCGAACTGGCCGGATCCCAGCTTCGACGGCGCGTTCCTGCCGGTGCGCTCCAGCATCGGACCGCAAGGCTTCACCGCCGAGTGGGAGCTGTCCTATTTCGGCCGCGGCTATCCCCAGGCCTGGGTGGGTGGGGAGGGCGACTATCTCTCCGCCGTCTCCGGCTCCGCCTTCGGCGTGCGCTTCTTTCAGCCGGTCAACGCCTATCAGCAGACCGAGCGCTCGGCGAAATACGGGATGCTGTTCATCATCTTCACCTTCACCCTGTTCTTCCTGTTCGAGGCGGTGGCGCGGCTGCGCATCCACGTCTTCCAGTACGGGCTGGTCGGGCTGTCGCTGTGCCTGTTCTATCTGCTGCTGCTGTCCTTCGCCGAGCAGATCGGCTTCGCCGCGGCCTATGGCGTGGGCGCGGCGGCGGTGGTGGCGCAGATCGTGCTGTACTGCCGGCCGGTGCTCGGCACCTGGAAGCGCAGCCTGGTGCTGGGCGCGCTGCTGGCGATCCTGTACGGCGCCCTCTACGCGTTGATGCAGCTGGAGGATCTGGCCCTGCTGCTCGGCTCGGTCGGCCTGTTCCTGGCGCTCAGCGGCGTGATGTATGTGACGCGCCGGATCGACTGGTACGCCGCCGCGCCGACAACGCCCGCGGCCGTGCCCGATAGCGAGCCGCCGGCCTCGTGATCGGCAGGGGAGGAGGGCCGCGCGAACCGTCGGCCCTCCCGGCCCTTCGTCGAATGTCCACCGCTCCGCGAACACGTGTCCAATCGTCATGAACACGTGTTCAAACCGTCATCCGGGCGTCGTCGAAGCCGCCTAGCATCGCCGTCGCACGCCGGGCCGGGTCGGCCGGAACGCGGCGCTCGACGAAGGGGGAATCGATGGGACGGAACCTATTGTCCGGGGCGGCCGCGGCGGCCGTCCTGCTGCTGTCGGCCGTCGTGCCGGCCGCCGCGGAGGTGCCCGCCGGGCAGCCCGTGAGCTGGACGGCACCTTACAACCTCGCCTACTGGTCGCGACCGCACAACGCCTATGAGAAGGCGCATTTCGCCCGGCTGACCGACGTGCTCGACCGTGGCAACCAGGTGGTCGAGATCGACATCTACGACCAGAGCGGCTTCCCGGTGAAGCACGACCTGGGCGATTCGAGCACCGACAACAACTGCAAGGGCGGCGCCGGCGGCCTGCTGCAGGACTGCCTGCGCGACATCAAGGCGTGGAGCGATGCCCATCCCGGCCACCTGCCGATCACGGTGCAGCTCGACCTCAAGCCCAGCCAAGGCCTGTGGGGCTGGGACAGCAGCTACATGGCCGGGCTGAACTCCCTGGTCAGCCAGGAGTTCGGGGCCAAGGTCTTCCGGCCGGAGGATCTGCGCGCCTTCACCGGCTATGCCTCGCTGCGCGAGGGCGCCTACCGCGCCGGCTGGCCCACCACCGACTCGCTCCGGGGCCGCATCCTGGTGCTGATGATGGGCGGCCCGATCGGCGACAAGAACGACACCCAGGAAGAGTATGTGAACCAGTTCGGCAGCGCGGCGCAGATCTTCGTCTGCCCCGAGGCGCATGAGCCGAACGACTTCTATTGGAACGGCAACGCCAACGATTTCGACGACCCGAACACCAACAAATGGGTCGTCTGCGGCAACCACGAGGCGGTGAAGTACTGGTACAAGGACACGCTGACGGCCTATCAGAACAACCAGATCGTCAACCTCTGGTCCGGCACAGAAGCGCAGTTCGACGGTTTCCAGCAGATGTATCTCGCGGCCGGCTGGGGCGCCTCGATGATCAGCCGGGAGAGCCTCGAGACCTGGTCGAACAAGCTGCCGCTGAACGGCATGCGGCGGTCCGTCTCGACCGGCTTCCTGCTGCGCAGCGTGTCGAGCGGCCTCTGCGTCGAAGTCCAGAGCGGCCTCTACGCCAACGGCTCGGACCTCAATCAGCGTCCCTGCACCGGGAACGTGCCGCAGCAGTGGATCTACAGCGACGAGACCCAACTGCGCGCGGTCGGCAACGCCGAATACTGCTTCGACATCGAGGGCGGCAACGGCAACAACGGCGACCGGCTGCACATCTGGGACTGCGACGGCGGCTCCAGCGAGAAGTGGCAGCTGCAGCCGGACGGCCGGCTGATCGGCATGAACGGCCGCTGCGCCGACGTGGTCGACAACACCGTCGGTACCCGGCTGCAGATCCGCAACTGCACCGGCGGCGCCAGCCAGCGCTTCGACATCGTCAACAACCTGAACGCCAACAACCCGCATTACTGATCGGTTGTCGAGGGGCGCCGCGTCGCCGGGGCGGCGCGGAAGCATAGGGCAGGGCCGTCCGCGGCCCTGCCCCTTCCGTTCGGGGCGGTCGGGCTGCTATTGGCGGAGGATGACCGCCGCGACCCGCCGATGCCCGAGCCGACCCTGACCGCCGACGGCCTAGCCTGCCTGCGCGGCGGGCGGCTGGTCTTCGCCGACCTGTCCTTCCGGCTCGACTCTGGCGGGGCACTGGTGCTGACCGGGCCGAACGGCAGCGGCAAGTCCAGCCTGCTGCGCCTCGTGGCGGGGCTGGTGCCGCCCTTTGCCGGCCGGCTCGACTGGACCGGCGGGCCCGGCTCGATCGCCTATCTCGGCCATCAGGACGCGGTGAAGCCGGCGCTGACCCCGCGCGAATCCCTGCGCATCTGGGCTGCCCTTTCCGGCGCCTCGGCCGGCGACGGCGCGGTCAGGGCGGCGCTCGCCGCGGTCGGGCTCGAAGGGCTGGACGATCTGCCGTGCCGCTATCTCTCCGCCGGCCAGCGCCGCCGCCTTGCGCTCGCCCGGCTGGAGCTCGGCCACGCCCGACTGTGGCTGCTGGACGAGCCGACCCTCGGCCTCGACGCCGCCTCTGTTGCGCGGCTGGAGGGCCGCATCGCCCGGCACCGGGCCGCGGGCGGGCTCGTGATGCTGGCGACGCATGTGCCGCTGGCGCTCGACGGCGCGGACCGGCTGGCGCTGGAGGACTATGCCGCCGAGGCGCCGGCATGAGCGCCTTCTTCGCTCTGATCTGGCGCGACCTGCGCCTCGCCCTGCGCTCGGGCGGCGACGTCGCCGCGGTGCTGGCCTTCTTCGTCATCACCGTGGTGCTGTTCCCGCTCGGGGTGGGTCCGGAGCTGGCGCTGCTGGCCCGAATCGCCGCCGGCGTGGTCTGGGTCGCGGCCCTTCTGGCGACGCTGCTCGCGCTCGACCGCCTCTTCGCCCAGGACTACGAGGACGGGTCGCTCGACCTGCTGATGCTGTCGCCGCTGCCGCTCGAGGCCGCGGTGCTGGCCAAGGCGCTGGCCCACTGGCTGCTGACCGGCCTGCCGCTGATCCTGCTGTCGCCCCTGATGGCGGCGATGCTGGGGCTGGAGGCGCGGGCCTGGCCGGTGCTGATGCTGTCGCTGCTGCTCGGCACGCCCTGCCTCAGCCTGATCGGCGCCGTCGGCGCCGCCCTGACCCTCGGCGCCCGGCGTGGTGGAGCTTTGCTGGCGCTGCTGATCCTGCCGCTCTTCGTCCCGGTGCTGATCTTCGGCGCCGCGGCGGTGGAGGCGGTGGCGACCGGCCTGACGGCCCGCCCGCATCTGCTGCTGCTCGGCGGCTGCCTCGCCGCCGCCCTGCCGCTGGCCCCGATCGCGGCCGCGGCGGCGCTGCGCCAGGCGCAGTCCTAGGTCGCGTCGGCCACCGTGAATCCGAAGGTTCGGATGCAAATCGTTCGATGTCCGTGCTATATGACCATCTACATGGTCAGGAGCGTGGCATGGACACGATCAATCTGGCTGACGCCAAGGCCCATCTGAGCGAGCTCGTCGATCGGGTCGAGGCCGGTGAGTCGATCGCGATCACCCGTCGCGGCAAGCCGGTTGCGCGACTCACTGCAGTGAACGGACCCCGCAAGCGGATCGACATATCCATGCTCCGGGCGGTGACGGCAGCCATGCCGCCGCAGGCGCAGGGCGCCGCTGATCTGGTGCGCTCGATCCGGGATGGCGATCGCTACTGATGCTCTATGTCGACACGTCGCTGATCGTCGCGGCACTGTCCAACGAAACCGCGACCGCTCGCGCGCAGACATGGCTGGCGGGGCAGGACCCATCGCAACTTCTGATCAGCGACTGGACCATCACCGAGATGTCGTCTGCCATGGCGATCAAGCTGCGGACGGGTCAGATCACGCTCGAGCAGCGGGCGACGGCGCTGGCGACGTTCAACAAGCTGGTCGCCGAGAGCTTCACTGTCCTGCCGGTTGCCGGCGGCCATTTCAGGGTGGCGGCCACGTTCGTCGATCAGCACAGGCTCGGATTGCGGGCCGGCGATGCACTCCATCTCGCCACCGCATCGGCACACGGCGCCACCGTGCACACGCTGGACCAGCGGCTCGCCGAAGCGGGGCTCGCGCTCGGCATACCGACGCTGGTCATCTGATACATTCGCGGACGGCATGCCGTCATGCCGTCTCGGCCCTTCGTCCGGGGTGACGCGGCGCTCGGCCTCGCGTAATGCTTGGGGAAAAGGAACCCGGCCGATGCTTCTCGTCCCCACCACCGTCGGGCCCAGCCGGATCGAAGGGCTGGGCCTGTTCGCCACCGCGCCGATCGCCGCCGGCACCGAGGTCTGGCGCTGGCACCCGGTGTTCGACGTCTTCGTGCCGGACGCCGAGATCGCCAAGCTGCCGGAGCCCGCGCGCGACTATCTCGAGCGCTACGCCTATCCGGCGCCGGATCTGCCGGGCGGGCTGTCGCTGAACCTGGACGATGCCCGCTTCATGAATCACAGCGACGACCCGACGCTGGAGACGGTGGGCGAGGTCTGCATCGCCCGGCGCGACATCGCGGCGGGGGAGGAGCTCACCTGCGACTACGGCGCCTTCCACCCCGATCTCCGCGACGTGATCCGGGCCGGCACGGCCGCAGGGCGCGGCAATTGAGCCGGCGGACACGCGGCCTAGCTTTGTCTATCGTAGGATCCAACGACCGCCACGCCACGCCATGCACCGCTTCGCCAACCCGGCCCGCTTCCTGCGCCTGAGCGCCGCCCTGCGGCCCTGGGCCCTCGGCGTCGCCTTGCTGACGCTCGCCGCCGGGCTGTGGCTCGCCCTGTTCGATTCGCCGCCGGACTACCAGCAGGGCGAGACGGTGCGGATCATGTATGTCCACGTGCCCTCGGCCTGGATGGCGATGATGGTCTACGCCAGCATGGCCGTGGCCTCGGCCGTCGGCCTCGTCTGGAAGCATCCGGTCGCCGAGCTCTACACCAAGGCCGCGGCGCCGCTCGGCGCCGGATTCACGGCGCTGTGCCTCCTCACCGGCTCGCTCTGGGGCCAGCCGATGTGGGGCACCTGGTGGGTGTGGGATGCGCGGCTGACCAGCGTGCTGATCCTCTTCTTCATCTATCTCGGCTACATCGTGCTGGTCTCGGCTTTCGACGACCCGCAGCGCGGCCTCAAGGCCGGTGCGGTGCTGACCCTGGTCGGCGCCGTCAACCTGCCGGTCATCAAGTTCTCGGTCGACTGGTGGAACACGCTGCACCAGCCGGCTTCGGTGATGAAGCTCGACGGGCCGTCGCTCGACCCGGCGATGCTGTGGCCGCTGCTGCTGATGGCGGTCGCCTTCACCGCGCTGTTCGTCTGGCTGGTGCTGCTGCGCATCGAGACGGAGATCGCCGAGCGCCGCATCCGCGCCCTGCGCCTGGCCACCGCCATGGCCGCCACCAATCGTGGGGCAGGGGGCGACGAGGCGCCGGGGCTGGAGCAGCCGGTCGGATGACGGGTGTGGCCGAGTTCCTCGCGATGGGCGGCTACGCCGCCTATGTCTGGACCGCCTACGGCGCCGCCGTCGTGGTGCTGGCCGGCTTGGTCTTCGCCACCCTGGCGCGGCGGCGCAGCAGCCGGCGCAGCCTGGAGGCGCTGGAGCAGCTGCGCGGCCGCGGGAGACGGGCATGACCCGCAAGCGCCGCCGGCTGATGCTGCTGGGCCTCGCCGCCCTCGGCCTCGGCACCGCCTCCGCCCTGGCCCTGACCGCCTTCCAGGACAATCTGCTGTTCTTCTACAGCCCGACCGAGCTGCATGACGGCAAGGTGGCGGAAGGCCAGCGCTTCCGGCTCGGCGGGCTGGTGGTGCAGGGCTCGCTGCAGCGCCTGCCCGACGGGCAGACCATCGCCTTCACGGTCACCGACACGGCCTTTGACGTGCCGGTGCGCTACGCCGGCATCGTGCCGGACCTGTTCCGGGAGGGGCAGGGCGTGGTGGCGCATGGCCGGGTCGGGCCGGACGGCGTCTTCGTCGCCGACGAGCTCCTGGCCAAGCACGACGAGAAGTACATGCCGCCCGAAGTCGCCAAGGCCCTGCAGGACGCCGGCCATCCCGGCGCGCCCGGCGCCGCCGGGAAGCCCGCCCTTCCCGCCGGCACGGTGGCTGCGCAATGATCCCCGAGCTCGGCCACTACGCCCTGGTCCTGGCGCTGCTGCTCGCCCTGGTGCAGTCGACCCTGCCGCTCTGGGGCGCGGCCAAGCGCCACCCCGGGCTGATGGCGGTGGCGGAGCCGGCGGCGACGCTGCAGCTCGCCGCGATCGCCGTCGCCTTTGCGGCGCTGACCTGGGCCTATGTCGTCTCCGACTTCTCGGTGGCGGTGGTCGCCGGCAATAGCCACTCGCTGAAGCCGCTGCTCTACAAGGTGACGGGCGTCTGGGGGAACCACGAGGGCTCGATGCTGCTCTGGGTCCTCATCCTGGCGCTGTTCGGCGCCGCGGTCGCGCTGTTCGGCAACAACCTGCCGCCGACGCTGCGGGCCCGGGTGCTGGCGGTGCAGGGCATGGTCGGGGTCGGCTTCCTGGCCTTCATCATCCTGACCTCGAACCCTTTCCTGCGGCTCGACCCGGCGCCGCTCGACGGCCAGGACCTGAACCCGCTGCTGCAGGATCCCGGCCTGGCCTTCCATCCGCCCTTTCTCTATCTCGGCTATGTCGGCTTCTCGATGGCCTTCTCCTTCGCCGTCGCGGCGCTGATCGAGGGCCGGGTCGACCCCGCCTGGGCGCGCTGGGTGCGGCCCTGGACGCTGGCCGCCTGGGCATTCCTGACCGTCGGCATCGCGCTCGGCTCCTACTGGGCCTATTACGAGCTCGGCTGGGGCGGCTGGTGGTTCTGGGACCCGGTCGAGAACGCCTCGCTGATGCCCTGGCTGTCCGGCACCGCGCTGCTGCACTCCGCTCTGGTGGTGGAGAAGCGCGACGCGCTGAAGAGCTGGACCATCCTCCTCGCCATCCTCACCTTCGGCCTCAGCCTGGTCGGCACCTTCCTCGTGCGCTCCGGCATCATCACCTCGGTGCACGCCTTTGCGGTCGACCCGGAGCGCGGCGTCTTCATCCTGCTGCTGCTGGCGCTCACCGTCGGCGGCGCCTTCGCGCTCTACGCCGTCCGCGCGCCGCGGCTGAAGCTGGGCGGCGTCTTCGCCCCGATCAGCCGGGAGGGGGCGCTGGTGCTGAACAACCTCTTGATCTGCACCGCCACGGTGACGGTGTTCATCGGCACGCTCTACCCGCTGCTCGACAAGACGGTCTCGGTCGGCAAGCCCTATTACCAGCTCACTTTCGTGCCGCTGATGACACCAGTGGTGGCGGTGATGGTGATCGCCCCGCTGATGGCCTGGAAGCGCGGCGACCTGCCCGGCGTGCTCGGCCGGCTGAAATTCGCCGCCATCGGCGCCATGATCGTGGTCCTTGCCGCGCTCTGGCTGCAGGGCCGCGGGCCGGTGCTGGCGCTGGTCGGCATCGCCTTCGGCACCTGGGTGGTGCTCGGCGCCGCCACCGAAATCGCCGAGCGGGTGCGGTTGTTCCGAATCCCGCTGCGCGACAGCCTGTCCCGCGCCATCGGCCTGCCCCGCAGCGCCTGGGGCACGGCCCTCGCCCATGCCGGGCTCGGCATCGCCCTCCTCGGCATGATCGGGTCGAGCTACTGGTCGACCGAGCGGCTGGTGGTCGCCGGGCCCGGCGACCGCATCGACCTCGCCGCCGGCTATGCGGTCGAGTTCGACGGCGTGACGGCGGGGCAGGGGCCGAATTACGAGACCCGTCTCGGCGACCTGAAGCTGCTGCGCGACGGCGGCTTCGTCACCGACCTCGCGCCCGAGAAGCGCTTCTATCCGGTGGCCCGCATGCCGACCAGCGAGGTGGCGATCCACACCACCCTGACCGGCGATGTCTATGTCGCGCTGGGCGAGGAGCAGGCGGACGGGCGCTGGAGCCTGCGCCTCTACCACCACCCGCTGGTGCCGTGGATCTGGGGCGGCGCCCTGGTCATGGCCTTCGGCGGCGTGCTCTCGCTCAGCGACCGCCGGCTGCGTGTCGGCGCGCCGCGGCGTGCGGTGGCGCCGGCCGTCGGATCGCCGGCCTGAAGGATCGTCGATGCGCCGTCTTCTGTTCGTCCTGCCGCTGCTTCTGCTCGCCGCCCTGGCCATAGGGATCGGGGTCAAGCTGCTGTCCGGCAGCGACCCGCAATCACTGCCTTCGGCCCTGATCGACAAGCCGCTGCCGGAATTCTCGCTGGCGGCGCTGCCGGGCCGGCCAGGTAACGTTGGGGCGGACGGCCTGGCCAGCACCGATTTCGGCGGTACGCCGATGCTGCTGAACGTCTTCGCCAGCTGGTGCGTGCCCTGCCTGGCGGAGCATCCGGTGATCACCAAACTCGGCCGCGAGGACGGCATCCCGGTCGCGGCGATCAACTACAAGGACAAGCCGGAGGACGCGCTGGCCTGGCTGAAGCGAAACGGCGACCCGTACCGCCGGATCGGCGCCGATGCTGATGGCCGGACCGCGATCGACCTCGGCGTCTACGGCGTGCCGGAGACCTTCGTGATCGACAAGGCCGGCCGCATCCGCTACCGCCACCCCGGCCCGCTGACGCCGGACATCGTCGATCGCGAGATCCGGCCGCTGCTGGCGGAGCTGGCGAAGTGATCATGGCCACCCCCCTCAGTAGAACCGCCATTTCTTGTCCCCCCTCCCCTTGCGGGAGGGGGGTAGGGGGAGGGGGTTGTCGAGGCCAGGACGGGATCGTTGCCGATCCGGGTGCAGTCCAGCCGCGGAACTCGGCGAAGACAGTGCGAGCGGAGGGAACTCCCTCCCCCTACCCCCCTCCCGCAAGGGGAGGGGGGACTCGGTTGGGGCAAGCGGTTCGGCTGGCGCTCACGGCTGTGTTCCTCTGCCTAACCTTCGCCGCCCCCGCCGGCGCGATCGAGCCGCAGGAACAGCTGGCCGATCCGGCGCTGGAGGCCCGCGCCCGCACGATCAGCCAGGAGCTTCGCTGCCTGGTCTGCCAGAACGAGTCGATCGACGATTCCAACGCCGATCTGGCCCGCGACCTGCGCCGCATCGTGCGCGAGCGGCTGACCGCCGGCGACACCGACGACCAGGTGCTGGGCTTCATCACCGCCCGCTACGGCGACTACGTCCTGCTGCGGCCGCCGCTCAAGCCCGGCACGCTGGTGCTGTGGTTCGGCCCGGTGGTGCTGCTGTTCGCCGCCATCGCCCTCTTGATCCTGCGCCGCCGGCGGCGTCCGGCGGAGGCGCCACCGCTGTCGCCGGAGGAGAGCCGCCGTCTGGCCCGGCTGTTGGACGAGGAATCGGCGCCGTGACCGGCTGGATGTTCTGGATCGTCGCGGCGCTGATGACCGCGGGCGCCGTGGCGCTGCTGCTGCGCCGCCTGTTCGCCGCGGGCGCATCGCTTCCCTCCGGCTCCGATGCCGCCATCTACCGCGACCAGCTGAAGGAGCTGGAGCGGGAGCTCGCGGCCGGCGAGATCGGCCCGGCCGAGGCCGAGGCGGCGAAGGCCGAGATCGGCCGCCGCCTGCTGGCCGCCGCCGGCGATGCCAAGCCGCTTCCGTCTTCGCCCGCAGTCCCGCCGCGCCGCGTAGCGTTCGGCCTCGCCGTGCTGCTGCCGGTGGCCGCCCTGGCGATCTATCTGGCGGAAGGCGCGCCTGGCCTGCCGTCGCAGCCCTTCGCCAGCCGCGACCCCGGCGAGCGGCAGGCGATCCAGACGGCTGTGGCGGAGGCGCGGGCGCTGGAGCAGCGTCTGGCCGCCTCGCCGCAGGACCGCGACGGCTGGATCGAGCTCGGCCGACGCTGGAGTCAGCTGGGCGACAGCGCCAAGGCGGCCGACGCCTATGGCCGTGCGATCGGCCTGGGCAACGCCGATGCCGAGCTGACCGGCCGCTACGGCGAGGCCCTGGTCGGCGCCAACGCCGGCACCGTGACCGACACCGCGCGTGCCGCCTTCGAGCAGGCGCTGAAGCTGCGGCCCGGGGACATCCGCGCCCGCTACTTCCTGGCGCTCGGCCACGCCCAGGCCGGCGACGACCGCGCGGCGCTGGAGCTGTGGCAGGGGCTGATGCGGGATTCGCCGGCCGACGCGCCCTGGGTTCCGTCCGTCCGTCAGCATCTGACCGAGGCGGCGCAGCGCCTCGGCCTCGACCCGAAGACCGCTGTCCCGGAGCCGCAGGCGCCGACAGCTCAGCCGCGCGGCCCGGCCGCGGCGATCGCCTCGCTGCCGCCGGACGAGCAGGCCAAGGCGATCCGCGGCATGGTCGACGGCCTGGCGGCGCGGTTGGAGCAGTCGCCGGACGATCTCGAAGGCTGGGTCCGCCTGGCCCGCGCCCGTCGCGTGCTGGGCGAGGTTGACGCCGCCGCCGACGCCTATGCCCGCGCCGCGGCTCTGGCGCCGGACGACACCGGCCTCGTCCGCGCCTATGCCGATGCGCTCCTCGCCGCCGGCCGGGGCGAGGAGGTGCCGCCGGTGCTGGAGACGGGGCTGCGCCGCGCGCTGGCGGCCGATCCCAAGGATCTCGTCGCCCTCTGGTTCCTCGGCGTCGCCGCACAGAAGGCGGGGCAGCCGGAGGAGGCGCGGCGCCTGTGGGGGCAGATGCGCGATCAGTTCCAGGAGGGCAGCCCGGAGCGCCGGGCGATCGAGCAGCGCATCGCCCAGCTGCCGGCGCCCGGCGCCGGATGACCGGAACCGACCGATCTTCGCAACAATCGTGATGAAAGCCGGCCCGGGACTTTCGCTCTCACGGCTGCGGCGGCGCGGCCTCGGGCCGCGGTTGACCCGCGCCGGGAAACAATGCTTGTTTCGGTACAATAAGAATTGGGCGAGGCTTTCCCATCGTGGTTTCTGTTGCTGAGGCCGCAGCGGCGCCGTCGGACGCGGCGATCGTCGTCGAGGATTTGCACAAGCGGTTTGGCGAGCTCGAAGTGCTGAAGGGCGTGTCGCTGCAGGCGCGGCAGGGCGACGTCATCTCCATCATCGGCTCCTCCGGCTCGGGCAAGAGCACGCTGCTGCGCTGCATCAACCTGCTCGAGATCCCCAATGACGGCCGCGTCTGGGTGAACGGCGAGCTGATCCGGATGCGGAAGCTGCGCTCCGGCGAGGCCGCGCCCGAGGACAGCAAGCAGGTCGACCGCATCCGCGCCTCGCTCGGCATGGTGTTCCAGAGCTTCAACCTGTGGTCGCACATGACCGTGCTCGAGAACGTGATCGAGGCGCCGGTGCATGTGCTGAAGGTGCCGCGCAGGGAGGCGGTGGAGCGGGCCGAGACGCTCCTGGCCAAGGTCGGCATCGCCGACAAGCGCGACCATTATCCGAGCCACCTGTCCGGCGGCCAACAGCAGCGCGCGGCGATCGCTCGGGCGCTGGCGATGCAGCCCAAGGTGATGCTGTTCGACGAGCCGACCTCGGCCCTCGACCCCGAGCTGGTGGGCGAGGTGCTGCGGGTGATCCGCCAGCTGGCGGAAGAGGGCAACACCATGCTGCTCGTCACCCATGAGATGCGCTTCGCGCGCGAGGTGTCGAGCAAGGTGATCTTCCTGCACCAGGGCCGCACCGAGGAGGAGGGGACGCCGGCCGAGGTGTTCGACAACCCGCGCTCGGAGCGGGTGCGTCAGTTCCTCCAGGTACAGCATTGATGGGCACTGCCGCCTCGCTGGGCTTGACCGGGCGTGGCGGTTTCGCGGAAATCGGCCCATCCAACCCGGGACCGTCGGGTCCCAGATCTGAACGGGAGACTTCATGATGAAGAGCTGGTTGTCGTTGATCGGCGCCGCGGCGCTCGTGCTGGCCGCCGGCACGGCCTCGGCCCAGGACACGCTGCGGGTCGGCACCGAGGGCGCCTATCCGCCGTACAATGCCACCGATGCCTCGGGCAAGCTGGTCGGCTTCGAGATCGACCTCGCCAACGAGCTGTGCAAGCGCGTCGAGATGAAGTGCGAGATCATCCAGCAGGACTGGGACGGCATGATCCCGGCGCTGCTGAACAAGCGCTACGACGCGATCATGGCCGGCATGTCGGTCACCGAGGAGCGGCTGAAGCAGATCAATTTCTCGAAGCCCTACAGCACCACCCCGGCCTGGTTCGTCGGTGCCAAGGACGGGATCCTGAAGGACGCCAAGACGCTCGACGACATCAAGGCCGCGCTCAAGGGCAAGGCGGTCGGCGTGCAGCGCTCGACCATCCACCAGAACTTCCTGGAGCAGAAGATCCCCGATGTCGACGTCCGGCTCTATGACACCCAGGACGACCTGAATCTCGACCTGCAGAACGGCCGCATCGACGCCGGTCTGGCCGACAGCCTCGGCTGGAAGGACTTCCTGGCCAGCGACGCGGGCAAGAACTATGACCATTTCGGCCCGGGTCTGACCGGCAAGGATGATCCGATCTTTGGTCTCGGCGTCGGCATCGGCCTGCGCAAGGAGGATACGGCGCTGAAGGAGAAGCTGGACAAGGCACTGGATTCGATGAATGCCGACGGCTCGCTGACCAAGCTGTCGGAGCAGTGGTTCGGCTTCGACACCTCCATCAAGTAAGGCCGGGACGGCCGCGCCGGAGATCGGGTGGGCGTCGGCGGATGCGGCATCGGCGCCCGCCCCCCAACCGGGGCCGCAGGTCCCAGAACGGAAAAGATCATGAGAAAGATCTGGGTGTCCCTGGTCGGGGCGGTGGCGCTGGCGCTGGGTGCCGGCGCGGCATCCGCCGACACGCTGCGCATCTGCATGGAAGGCGCTTACCCACCCTTCAACAACACCGATTCCACCGGCAAGATCATCGGCTTCGAGGTCGACGTCGCCAATGATCTGTGCAAGCGGGCCGGCCTGACCTGCGAGGTCGTGGCGCAGGATTGGGACGGCTTCATCCCGGCACTGCTGAACAAGCGCTGCGGCGCCCTTATGGACGGCATGTCGATCACGGCCGAGCGGTTGAAGCAGATCGCCTTCTCCGTGCCTTACACCGACACCCCGGCGTGGTTCGTCGGCGCCAAGGACGGACTCCTCAAGGACGCCAAGACCCTGGCCGACGTCCATGCCGCGTTGAAGGGCAAGACCATCGGCGTGCAGCGCTCGACCACCCATCAGAACTTCCTCGAGGCCGAGTTCAAGGACGCGACCGTTCAGCTCTACGACACGGTCGACGACCTCAACTTCGACCTGATCAACGGCCGCATCGACGCCGGGCTGGGCGACAGCACGTCCTGGGACTCGTTCCTGAAGAGCGACAGCGGCAAGAACTACGCCCATTACGGCCCGACCCTGACCGGCAAGGACAACCCGCTGTTCGGTCAGGGCATCGGCATCGGCCTCCGCAAGGAGGACACGGAGCTCAAGGCCAAGCTGGACAAGGCGATCGAGTCCATGAAGGCGGACGGGTCGCTCGCCAAGCTGGCGGTCCAGTGGTTCGGCTACGATCCGCTGGCCCCCGGCAACTAAGAAGGTCGCGGGCGGCCTCACCGGCCGCCCGTTCCGTTCCAGGCAGCGGTAAGGCATGCAAGGATTGATCGATTCGCTGCTCCACTGGGCGCAGCTCTTCTCCTGGGGCGATCAGGGCTGGGGGGACGAGTTCGTCCAGGCCGCGGTGATGACCGTGCTGCTCTCCACGGTCAGCTACATCTTCGGTCTCGTGGTCGGGCTGATCGCC
Source organism: Inquilinus limosus DSM 16000 (assembly GCF_000423185.1). Taxonomy (GTDB): domain Bacteria; phylum Pseudomonadota; class Alphaproteobacteria; order DSM-16000; family Inquilinaceae; genus Inquilinus; species Inquilinus limosus. Next base: position 33,633 of record NZ_AUHM01000037.1, read on the forward strand.
GCCTGCCTCAAGGTCTGGGGCGGTTTCGTGCTGCGCGGACTGATGGAGATCTACACCACCGTCGTCCGCGGCGTGCCGGAGCTCCTGATCATCTATCTCCTGTTCTTCGGCAACGAGCGGGCGATCAACGCCATCCTCGGCCTGCTCGGCGTTACCGAACCGTTTCGGTTGAACGAGTTCGTGATCGGCGTCCTCGCGGTCGGGCTGATCTCCGGCGCCTATTCGACCGAAGTGCTGCGCGGCGCCATCCAAGTCATCCCATATGGCCAGATCGAGGCCGGCCGGGCCTTCGGCATGCACGGCTTCATGGTGTTCCGCCGTATCATCCTGCCGCAGGCCATCCGCCTCGCGCTGCCCGGCCTCGGCAACGTCTGGCAGCTGATCCTGAAGGACACGGCGCTGGTCTCCGTCGTCGGGGTCACCGAGCTGATGCGGATCAGCCAGGTGGCGGCGCGGTCGACACGCGAGCCGTTCCCGTTCTTCATCACCGCGGCGGTGCTGTTCCTGGTCATCACCACCTTCTCGACCAAGATGTTCCGCAAGGCCGAGGCGCATTACGACCGCGGCGTGCGGCGGGCGGGCTGACCATGGATCTTGACCTGATCCTCGACACCTTCGGCCGGCTGCTCGGCGGTGCCCTGGTGACGATCCAGCTGATCGTGCCGGCGCTGGCCATCGGCGTCGTCCTGGCGATGGTGCTGGCGGTGATGCGGATGTCCGGCAACGGCATCCTGTCGCGCCTGTCCCGCGGCTATGTCTTCGTGTTCCGCGGCACGCCACTGCTGGTGCAGATCTTCCTGATCTATTTCGGCCTCGGCCAGTTCCGCCCGTTCTGGGAGATGCTCGGCGTCTGGGACTGGCCGCTGCGCGAGGCTTTTCCCTGCGCCGTGATCGCCTTCGCCATGAACACCGCGGCCTACACCAGCGAGATCATCCGCGGCGGGCTGCAGGCGGTGCCCTTCGGCCAGATCGAGGCGGCGCGCGCCTGCGGCATGTCCCGCTCCCTGGTGTTCCGCCGCATCACCGTGCCGATCGCGATCCGCCAGGCCCTGCCGGCCTATGGCAACGAGATCATCCTGATGGTGAAGGCCAGCTCGCTGGCCTCGATCATCACCATCATGGAGATCACCGGCATCGCCAAGCAGATCAACTCGCGCACCTTCGCGCCCTTCGAGGTGTTCACCGCCGCTGGCATCCTCTACCTCGCCATGAACTTCGTGGTGGCCCAGGGAATCCGGGCGGTGGAGTGGAAGCTGACCCCGCATCTGCGCCGGCGAAGCTGAAGCGGCTCCGGTCGTGACGGCAGGAAAACCCCGCTAGACTGGCGCGGATGTTCACCTTCACGCCGATCCGCCCCGCCGACCTGCCGCGCCTGCGCCTGTGGCTGACCATGCCGCATGTCCGCGCCTGGTGGGGCGATCCGGACACTGCGATCCGCGAGATCCGCCGGCTGATGGCCGCGGACTGGGCCGAGCCGATGCTGGTCGCCTGGCAGGGGCGCCAGATCGGCTATCTCCAGGCCTATGACGCGGTCTCGGCGGCGCCCGGCGGGGACGCCGAGCCCGGCAGCTTCGGCGTCGACCTGTTCATCGGCGAGCCGAGCTATGTCGGCAAGGGGCTCGGCACCGCCTTCCTCGGCGCCTACACCGACCGGCTGCTGAAGGGCGGCCGCGCCTTGCGCATCCTGGCCCGGCCGGCGCGGGCCAATCATCGCGCCATCCGCTGCCTGGAAGGGGCGGGATTCCACCGGCTCGACGACCCGGGCGGCCCGGTGCTGCCGATGGCGAAGGACCGGCCCGGCCTTTAGGGCAAGCCGGGAATCTGCCGAGTCGCTGTCCGGCGCAAGCGTGTTATGATTCCCAAAAAGAAACTTCCAAATTCAGAACTGATCGGGGAATCGCCATGAACGTTGCCCGTATTCTGAACGTGAAGGGGAACAGCGTCATCCATGTCGCGCCGGATCTCCGGCTGGCCGAGGCCGTGGCGCTGCTGCGCGACAAGCGCATCGGTGCCGTCGTGGTCTCGGGCGATGGCCGCCGCATCGACGGCATCCTGTCCGAGCGCGACGTCGTCCACCGCATCGCCGACCGCGGGCCGTCCGTGCTGGACGAGCCGGTCTCGGCCATCATGGTGCGGCCGGTCATCACCTGCGGCCTCGACGACACGGTGGCGGAGCTGATGGGGATGATGACCCAGCGCCGCTTCCGCCATCTGCCGGTGGTGGACGACCAGGGGCTGCTCTGCGGCATGATCAGCATCGGCGACGTGGTCAAGGCGCGCCTCGACGAGATCGAGAGCGAGGCCGAGAGCCTGCGCGAATACATCACCACGGGCTAGCGGGATCGGGGGCACGACGCAGCGAAGCGGGAACTGCCGAGCGGCAGGGCCTGTTCTCGTCTTGGAACGTCCGCGCCGGCGCTGCCGGCCGGGCCGGCTCACAAGCACGAGGTGCCCGACATGTTCGGCAGTCTGCTCCATTGGGCGATCGTCTTCCTGATCATCGCGCTGGTCGCGGCCCTGTTCGGCTTTGGCGGCGTCGCCGGCACCGCCATGGCCGGCGCCAAGATCCTGTTCTGGATCGCGCTGGTGATCTTCGTGATCACGCTGGTGGCCGGCCTGATGAGACGCGGCTAGCGCCTTTCCAGGGCAAGCACCGACGGCCGGGCGGCTCGGCGGGGACGTCCGGCCGTTGTCGTCTTCAGCGTATGGTCAGGGAAGGAGATGGTGGAGCTGAGCGGGATCGAACCGCTGACCTTCTCATTGCGAACGAGACGCTCTCCCAACTGAGCTACAGCCCCACGAATTCGGACCCGGGCGGTTGGGCATCCCGGCGAACGGCGCGGAATATCGTGTCCGCGTCATGGCTTGTCAAGCGCCTCATCCGGGGGCCTGTCGTTTTTCCGTGGCGGTACGTTTGAAACCCGCGGCGGCTCGGATATAAGGGGGCCGGGCCGCAGCCGTGGCGGCCGGTTCGGGTTTGCAGGCAGGACCATGACGGACTTCATCGGCCAAAAGACGGTCACCATCTTCGGCGGCACCGGATTCATCGGCCGCTACGTGGCGCAGCTCCTGGCCCAGCGCGGCTGGCGCATCATCGTCGCCTCGCGCCATCCCGACCGGGCCCTGCCGCTGAAGACCGCGGGCGCGGTCGGCCAGGTGGTCCCGGTCTTCGCCGATATCCGCGACGAGGGCTCGGTCGCGGCCGCGGTGGCCGGCGCCGACGCCGTGGTCAACCTGGTCGGCATCCTGTTCGAGCGCGGCAAGCAGCGCTTCGACGCCATCCATGCCGAGGCCGCGGGCCGCGTCGCCCGGGCCGCAGCCGCCGCCGGCGCCGGCCGCGTCGTCCACATCTCGGCGATCGGCGCCTCGGCCGACAGCCCCTCGGCCTATGCCCGCAGCAAGGCGGCCGGCGAGGCGGCGGTGCGCGCGGCCTTCCCGGGCGCCGCGATCCTGCGGCCCAGCATCGTCTTCGGGCCGGAGGACGGCTTCTTCAACCTGTTCGCGACCCTGGCCCGCACCGCGCCGTTCCTGCCGCTGTTCGGCGGCGGCACCACCCGGTTCCAGCCGGTCTATGTCCGCGACGTCGCCGCGGCGGTGGTCGCCTGCCTGGAGCAGGACGGCGCCGCCGGCCAGACCTATGAGCTCGGCGGGCCGCGGGTCTACACCTTCCGCGAGCTGATGGAGCTGACCCTGAAGCAGACCGGCCGCAAGAAGCGCCTGGTCTCGCTGTCCTGGGGCGTGGCGTCGCTGGAGGCGCGGCTGTTCAGCCTGCTGCCGAAGCCGCTGCTGACGCCCGACCAGGTGGCGCAGCTCAAGATCGACAACGTCGTGGCGCCGGGCGCGAAGACGCTGGCCGATCTCGGCATCTCGCCGACCCCGGCCGAGCTGATCCTGCCCAGCTATCTCGACCGCTACCGCCCGGGCGGCCGCTTCGGCAACCGAATGGTGGCCTGATCCGGCGTAGGCTGGGGTCGCGGCAAGCGAACCCAACAGGTCATGGCGGGGTTGAGATGTTGGGTTCGCCGGAGGGCGAACCCAACCTGCGTCGCTATCCCTCCGTCAGCGCCCGGCCCAGGAAGGGCAGGCTCTCGTCCATCCGGTAATCCACCGAGCTGTGGTTGTCCGGGAACTCTTCGTAACGGTGCGGCACGCCCAGCCGCTCCAGCGATCGGCGCAGCCGGCGGGCGCCGTAGATCAGGTTGTACTGATCGATGTCGCCGCAATCGATGTACAGGCCCTTCAGCGACCGCAGCGCGTCGGCGCATTGGTCGACGATCAGCACCGGGTCCCATTTCAGCCAGTTGGCCCAGCGCTCCTCGATCACCTCGCAGGTGTCGAGGGTGACCGGCAGGCGGATGCCCAGGAACTGCGACGGGTCCGGATCGTAGGTCGCGGCCATCGCCAGCTGCATCAGGATGTGAATATCGGCATCCGCGGTCTTCTTCGCCGTCTCCAGCGTGGTGACGAAGCGCTCGATCGAACCCTCGTGCTTGGCCAGCGCCCGCAGCACGTTCGGCATGTCCTGCAGATACACCAGCTCGAACCCCATGTCGCCGGAATGGCAGGCCGCGGCGCTCCACACATCGGCCCGGCGCATGGCGTGGATGATCGCGCCGAAGCCGCCGGAGCTCTTGCCGAACACGCCGCGCCGGCCCGGCCCGCCGCAGCCCAGCCGGGACTCGACCGCGGGCAGCATCTCGTCGATCAGGAAGTCCTCCCACCGGCCCATGGCGGCGGAGTTGACGTACTGGTTGCCGCCGAGGCGGGTGAAGCAGTCCGGGAAGGCGATCACCACCGGCGGCAGCTTGCCTTCCGCGATCAGCCGGTCGGCGCGCTCCGGCACGTTCTCGCCGAAGTTCTTCCAGTTGGTGTGCGACGGGCCGCCGCCGGTGAAGCCGACCAGGTCGACCAGCAGCGGCAGGCCGCGCCCGTCATGCCCGGCGGGGATGTAGAGGTCGACCCGCCGCTCCGCCGGGTCGCCCAGCAGGTTGCCCCGCAGCACCTGACTCTCGACGGTGATGCTCTCCACCCGCCCGCGCGGGGCGGCCTGGTTCTTGCGCATGCGCTCCCTCCATGGGTTGTGCCGCCACCCTAGACCGAGTCGGACGGGGCCGCACCCCTCCCTCAGAACGGGCGCAGCTTCACTGGATCCAGCGGCAGGGCCTGGCCGGGCTTGACGAAGACGACGACGAAGTCGAATGGCTGCCCGGTCAGCCCGAACATCCGCTTGGCGACGGTGAACCCGGTGCGCCAGCTGTCCAGCCCGTCATATTTCGCGGCCTCGCCCAGGCACCATTCGTCCGTCTTCAGACAGATCACCGCCAGCCCGCCGCGGCGCAGGCGGTCGGCGTCGACCCAGGGGGCATAGGCGCGGGCGAAGGCGGTGAAGTCGGTCGGGTGGCCGGGGCTGTAGAAGGTCGCGCCCAGGGCGTAGCTCTCGGTCCCGGCGACGATGGCCAGCGGCGTGCCGATCTGCCGGTGCCACAGCGCCGTCAGCTGCTCCGCCACCAGCCGCCGCGGCTCGGCCGCCTGCTGCACGTCGTGCTGCAGGGTCCAGGCCCCGGCCAGCGGCGCCGCCGCGAGCAGCAGCAGCGCCCCGCCGCCGGCCAGGACAGCCAGCCGGCGCAGCGCCTCCCGGTCGATCGCCGGGCGCAGCCGGACGATCGCAGCCAGCGGCGACAGGCTGAAGATCGGGATGGCGAAATGGGTGTTGATCCGCACCGAGAACAGGAGGGCGATCAGCACCGTCAGCAGGAACGGGCCGAGGGCGAAGATCGCCAGCGTGCGGGCATTGCCGGCGGACGGCGCCGCGGGCCGGCTGTCCGGGGGAGCGTTCCTTCCGCGCCGCCACAGCCAGACCAGCGCGCCCGCGAGCAGCGCGTGCAGGCCGGCGCAGCCGGCGACGAAGACCGCGGCCTTGCCGAGGATCTGGAGCGGCCTGGCGCTGCCCTTGCTGGCCAGGTACTGGATCGGCCCGATGGCGGCGCCGAGATGCCACAGCACATGCGGCGCCATCGCCGCGGCGAACACAGCCAGCGCCGCATAGGGGGCCGGGCTGGCGAAGAGGCGGCGGCGGTCGGGATGGGCCAGCGCCGCCAGGAGGCAGCAGGCCAGGATGACGCCGCTGTAGTATTTCGCCAGCATCGCGGCGGCGGCCGCCAGGCCCAGCGCCGCGCCGCTCGCCAGGTCGCGCCGCTCGATGGCGCGCAGGAACAGCAGCACGACCAGCGGCCAAAGCGACAGCAGCGCCGAATTGGCGTTGAAGTTGAAGGACTCGAAGGTGGTGAAGGGCAGGGCCTCCAGCAGCAGCACCGCGGCCAGCCGCGACGGGCCGGAGAGGTACCGGCCGGCGATGGCCCAGACCGCGGCCAGGCCGATCGCCGCGTTTACCGAGGACAGCAGATAGAAGGCCCAGTCCGTCGTCGGCATCAGGCCGAACCAAGCCCGCACCACCCAGGCGTAGAAGGGTGGGTGCTTGTAGTAGCCGAGCTGCGGCTCCTGCGCCCAGGAGAAGGCCTCGGTCATGTCGTTCGGCAGGTCGGACGGCGCCAGGTACAGAAGGCAGAAGCCGGTCCACACCGCGACATGCGCGGCCAGCAGCAGGAGGAGGCCGCGTGCATCGCTGCCGGAGCGGCGGAGCGGGGCGCTGATTGCGATCGACATGGGCGGGGCGGCGGGAGGTTGGACCGGCCCGAGCCGTTAGGCCCGGCCGGGGCCGGTGTCCAATTCCCTCTTCGTATGCCGCCGGCTGGCCCCAATACCGTCATTGCGAGGAGGCGAAGCCGACGAAGCAATCCAGGGCCGATGCAAGCCGCCCTGGATTGCTTCGCTGCGCTCGCAATGACGATCCGAAGGGCCGGGAAGGTCCAGCCGTCTGCGTGCTCAGACCTCCCCGACCTCATAAGCCGTCTCGTAGCCGCCGGGCACGGCGCTCTCCAGCAAAGGCTGGATCCGCGCCATATGCTCGGTGAAGCGCGGGTCCTGGCGGAAGCGCTGCGCATCCTCGATCGTCTCGAAGGCGGTGACCAGCACGACGCTGCGGCCGTCCAGCGCGCGGAACAGCCGGCCGCCGCGCAGCCCCTGGACCTGGCCGCGCACCCGATGATGCTGGGCCAGTTGCAGCGCCATGAACTCCTCGAACCGGCCGGGCTTCGGGGTGATCACGCTGATCGAGACATAGGGCTTGGCCGCTGCGGCGGCGTCGGTGGCGGTCATGGCTCGGCTCCGATAGGGCAGGAGCCATCCTGGTAGAGGTTCAAGCCGGCTTGAGGTCAAGTCCGGGTTGGCGAGGGATCGAAAATGCTACCGTGCATGGCCCGGAAGGATCGATTCTCTCGATAGTCTCATAGCGGCCTTAATTTTCTTGAAACAATCGATCGCAGGGGCACTCTCAACTGCGAATCGCTCTTAACAACGCGAAATTAGTCAACAAATATGACCTAATCGCGAAAAACTGCTCGCCACGGGCTGCCGAAATCCGTAAATGTCGCCGTGGGCCCCGCCGCTGCGGGGCTTATTCGACTCCGCGTGACGAGGGGCCGCCCATGGCGACGAAGATGCTGCAGTTCGTGAAGACCGCCGGCGAGATGCCGACGAAACGGACTGCCGAGATCCGCCGGCACGACTGGCTCGAAGTCTACGGACCCTATGTCCGCCAGAAGGCGGAGGAGCAGTCCTCGCGCTGCTCGCAATGCGGCGTGCCGTTCTGCCAAGTGCATTGCCCGCTGCACAACAACATCCCGGACTGGCTGAAGCTGACCGCCGAAGGCCGGCTGGAGGAGGCGTACGAGATCTCCTCGGCCACCAACTCCATGCCCGAGATCTGCGGCCGCATCTGCCCGCAGGACCGGCTGTGCGAAGGCAACTGCGTGATCGAGCAGTCGGGCCACGGCGCTGTCACCATCGGCTCGATCGAGAAATACATCACCGACACCGCCTGGGCCGAAGGCTGGGTCAAGCCGCCGGCGCCGCTGCGCGAGCGCAGCCAGTCGGTCGGCATCATCGGCGCCGGCCCGGCCGGCATCGCCGCGGCGGAGCAGCTGCGCCGGCTCGGCTACCAGGTCCATCTCTACGACCGCTACGACCGGGTCGGCGGCCTGCTGATCTACGGCATCCCCAGCTTCAAGCTGGAGAAGGAGATCGTCGCTCGCCGGGCGCAGTGGCTGGCCGATGCCGGCATCACCCTGCACCTGAACTTCGAGGTCGGCCGCGACGCGACGCTGCAGGAGCTGCGGTCGCGCCACGACGCGGTGCTGATCGCGACCGGCGTCTACAAGGCGCGCGACCTGCAGGCCCCCGGCTCCGGCCTCAAGGGCATCGTCGCGGCGCTGGACTACCTCACCGCCTCGAACCGCACCGGCCTCGGCGACGACGTGCCGGAATTCGCCGACGGCACGCTGAATGCCGCCGGCAAGCGGGTGGTGGTGATCGGCGGCGGCGACACGGCGATGGACTGCGTCCGCACCGCGGTGCGCCAGGGCGCCGTCTCGGTGAAGTGCCTGTACCGCCGCAACCGCGCCAACATGCCGGGCAGCCAGCGCGAGGTGCAGAACGCCGAGGAGGAGGGCGTCGAATTCGTCTGGCAGGCGGCGCCGGAAGCCTTCCTCGGCGACGACGTCGTCGCCGGCGTGCGCGCCCATTCGATCCATCTCGGCGTCGCCGATGCCACCGGCCGGCAGACGCCGGTGGTGATCGAGGGCTCGGCCCACACCATCGAGGCCGACCTGGTGGTCAAGGCGCTCGGCTTCGACCCCGAGGACCTGCCGACCCTGTTCGACGCGCCGGGCCTGCCGGTGACCAAATGGGGCACGGTCAAGGTCGACCACAGGACCATGATGACCGCGGTCGACGGCATCTTCGCCGCCGGCGACATCGTTCGCGGCGCCAGCCTCGTCGTCTGGGCGATCCGCGACGGCCGCGACGCCGCCGCCGCGATCGACAGCTACCTCGCCGCCAAGGTGGCCGCCCCGGCGGTCGCGGCGGAATAAGCGCAGCCGGAAGGAGCCAGCCATGAGCCAGTTCGAGCAGAAGTCCCCCGGCCAGCGCTTCGTCGAGGAATACGACGCCAACATCGCCCGGCTGATCGAGGCCCATGCCTACGACCCGGCGGAGGAGCACGACGCCTGCGGCGTCGGCTTCGTCGCCGCCCTCGACGGCAAGCCGCGGCGCGAGGTGGTGCAGGCCGGCATCGATGCGCTGAAGGCGGTGTGGCACCGCGGCGCGGTCGACGCCGACGGCAAGACCGGCGACGGCGCCGGCATCCATGTCCAGATCCCGCAGCAGTTCTTCCACGAGCATATCGAGCGCGTCGGCCACCGGCCGCTGCCCGGGCTGATCGCGGTCGGCCAGGCCTTCCTGCCGCGCACCGACCTGGAGGCGCAGGAGAAGTGCCGCTGCCTGGTCGAAGGCGAGATCCTCAGCTTCGGCTACTACATCTACGGCTGGCGGCAGGTGCCGATCGACGTGGCGATCATCGGCGACAAGGCGAACGCCGCCCGGCCGGAGATCGAGCAGATCATGATCGCCAACACCAAGGGGGTGTCGGAGGAGGAGTTCGAGCGCGACCTCTACGTCATCCGCCGGCGGATCGAGAAGGCGGCCCAGGCGGCCGGCATCGCCGATTTCTACCTGTGCTCGCTGTCCTGCCGGTCGATCATCTACAAGGGCATGTTCCTGGCGGCGCAGCTGACCGCCTTCTATCCGGACCTCCTGGACGAGCGCTTCGTCTCCAACTTCGCGATCTACCACCAGCGCTATTCGACCAACACCTTCCCGACCTGGCGCCTGGCCCAGCCCTTCCGCATGCTGGCCCATAACGGCGAGATCAACACGCTGAAGGGCAACACCAACTGGATGCGCGCGCACGAAACGCGCATGGCCAGCCCGGTGTTCGGCGACGCGATCGAGGACATCAAGCCGGTGATCCAGGGCGGCAGCTCGGACTCGGCGGCGCTCGACGCGGTGTTCGAGGTGATGGTCCGCGCCGGCCGCGACGCGCCGATGGTCAAGGCCATGCTGGTGCCGGAGGCGACGCCGGTCGAAGCCGACATCCCGGCCACGCACCGCGCCTTCGTCAGCTACTGCAACGCGGTGATGGAGCCGTGGGACGGTCCGGCGGCGCTGGCGATGTATGACGGCCGCTGGGTGATGGGCGGCATGGACCGCAACGGCCTGCGGCCGATGCGCTACACCATCACCAATGACGGCCTGCTGATCGCGGGGTCGGAGGCCGGCATGGTCCGGCTCGAGGAGGGCCGCATCGTCGAGAAGGGGCGGCTTGGCCCCGGCCAGATGCTGGCGGTCGATCTCGGGGAGGGGCGCCTCTACCACGACCGCGAGATCAAGGAGGTGCTGGCCGCCCGGCAGCCGTTCCAGGACTGGACCAAGCGGATCAAGGTGATCGACGGGCTGATCCGCGCCGGCGGCGAGGGCACCGAGCCGGCGATGAGCCGGGAGGAGCTGCGCCGGCGTCAGGTCGCCATGAACATCACCATGGAGGATCTGGAGCTGATCCTGCACCCGATGGTGGAGGAGGCGAAGGAGGCCGTCGGGTCGATGGGCGACGACACGCCGATCGCCATCCTGTCCGACCTGAACCGGCCGCTGCACCATTTCTTCCGGCAGAACTTCAGCCAGGTCACCAACCCGCCGATCGACAGCCTGCGCGAGCGGCGGGTGATGAGCCTGCGCACCCGGCTCGGCAATCTCGGCAACATCCTCGACGAGGATGCCAGCCAGTGCGACCTGCTGCAGCTCGACAGCCCGGTGCTGACCAACGCCGAATACGAGGCGATGCGGGCCTATATGGGCTCGACCGCGGCGGAGATCGACTGCACCTTCGACCGCAACGGCGGCGAGCATGCGCTGCGCGACGCGCTGCGCCGGGTCTGCCGCGAGGCCGAGGATGCGGTGCGCGGCGGCGCCACCCACATCGTCCTGACCGATGAACATGTCGGGCCGGACCGGGTGGCGATCCAGATGATCCTCGCCACCGGCGCGGTCCACACCCACCTGATCCGCCAGTCGCTGCGCACCTTCACCTCGCTGAACGTGCGCTCGATGGAATGCGTCGACGTGCACCATTTCGCGGTGCTGATCGGCGTCGGCGCCACCACGGTGAACGCCTATCTGGCGCAGGAGGCGATCGCCGACCGGCAGCGCCGCGGCCTGTTCGGCGACCTGTCGCTCGACGCCTGCATGAAGCGCTACCGCCAGGCGGTGGATGACGGGCTGCTCAAGATCATGTCGAAGATGGGCATCTCGGTGATCTCGTCCTACCGGGGCGGCTGCAACTTCGAGGCGGTCGGCCTGTCGCGCTCGCTCGTCGCCGAGTTTTTCCCGGGCATGCCCAGCCGCATCTCCGGCCTCGGCATGGCCGGGCTGCAGATGAAGGCGATCGAGATGCACGAGGCGGCGTGGAACAAGAACGTCGTCACCCTGCCGATCGGCGGCTTCTACCGCTACCGCCAGGGGCAGGAGCGTCACGCCTGGGAAGGGCGGATGATCCACATGCTGCAGCAGGCGGTGGCGACCGACAGCTATTCGCTGTACCGCAAGTACTCCGACATGGTGCGGCACCAGGCACCGGTGGCGCTGCGCGACCTGCTGGATTTCGTGCCGGTGCGCGAGGCGATCTCGATCGACGAGGTCGAAAGCATCACCGAGATCCGCAAGCGCTTCGTCACCCCCGGCATGTCGCTCGGCGCGCTGAGCCCTGAGGCGCACGGCACGCTCAACGTCGCCATGAACCGGATCGGCGCCAAGTCCGACTCCGGCGAGGGCGGCGAGGATCCGGCCCGGTTCCGCCCGGACCGGAACGGCGACAACTGGAACTCCGCGATCAAGCAGGTCGCGTCGGGCCGCTTCGGCGTCACGGCGGAATACCTGAACCAGGCGCGCGAGCTGGAGATCAAGGTCGCCCAGGGCGCCAAGCCCGGCGAGGGCGGCCAGCTGCCCGGCTTCAAGGTGACGGTGGAGATCGCCAAGCTGCGCCACTCCACCCCCGGCGTGATGCTGATCAGCCCGCCGCCGCATCACGATATTTACTCGATCGAGGATCTGGCCCAGCTCATCTACGACCTGAAGCAGATCAACCCGGACGCCAAGGTCACGGTCAAGCTGGTCAGCCGCACCGGCATCGGCACCATCGCCGCCGGCGTGGCCAAGGCCAATGCCGACATCATCCTGATCTCCGGCCATGTCGGCGGCACCGGCGCCTCGCCCCAGACCTCGCTGAAGTTCGCCGGCGTGCCCTGGGAGATGGGCCTGTCCGAGGTGCATCAGGTGCTGACCCTGAACCGGCTGCGCCACCGCATCCGGCTGCGCACCGACGGCGGCATCAAGACCGGGCGCGACGTGGTGATCGCCGCGATCCTCGGCGCCGAGGAGTTCGGCATCGGCACCGCCAGCCTGATCGCCATGGGCTGCATCATGGTCCGGCAGTGCCATTCCAACACCTGCCCGGTCGGCGTCTGCACCCAGGATCCGGAACTGCGTGCCAAGTTCACCGGGTCGCCCGAGAAGGTGGTGAACCTGTTCAGCTTCATCGCCGAGGAGGTGCGCGAGATCCTGGCCCAGCTCGGCTACCGCTCGATCAACGAGATCGTCGGCCGCACCGAGCTGCTGCGCCAGGTCAGCCGCGGTGCCGCCCATCTCGACGACCTCGACCTCAACCCGCTCCTGGCCAAGGCCGATCCGGGCGAGCACGCGATGTACTGCACGCTCGAGGGCCGCAACCCGGTGCCGGACACGCTGGACGCGCAGATGATCGCCGACGCCCGGCCGCTGTTCGAGCTCGGCGAGAAGACGCAGCTGACCTACTCGATCCGCAACACGCACCGCGCCGTGGGCACGCGGATGTCGGCGATGATCACCCGCAAGTTCGGCATGACCGGGCTGCAGCCGGGCCATGTGACGGTGCGGCTGCGCGGCAATGCCGGCCAGTCGCTCGGCGCCTGGGCGGTGCAGGGGCTGAAGCTCGAGGTGTTCGGCGACGCCAACGACTATGTCGGCAAGGGCCTGTCCGGCGGCACCATCGTGGTCCGGCCCTTCGCGGCGTCGACGCTGAAGACCAACCAGAACACCATCGTCGGCAACACGGTGCTGTACGGCGCCACCGCGGGCAAGCTGTTCGCCGCCGGCCAGGCGGGAGAGCGCTTCGCGGTGCGCAACTCCGGCGCCACGGTGGTGGTCGAGGGCTGCGGCTCGAACGGCTGCGAATACATGACCGGCGGCACGGCCGTGATCCTGGGGCCGGTCGGTGACAACTTCGCGGCCGGCATGACCGGGGGCATGGCCTTCGTCTACGACACGGACGGCAGCTTCGCCCGCCGGGTCAATCCGGAGAGCGTGATCTGGCAGCGGATCGAGACCCGGCACTATGACGAGCTGGTCCGCGCCCTGATCGCCGAGCATGTGCGCGAGACCCAGAGCGCCTGGGCGACCTCGATCCTGCACGACTGGCCGATCGAGCGGGCGAAGTTCTGGCAGGTGGTGCCGAAGGAGATGGTATCGCGGCTGCAGCACCCGATCCGCGAGGAGGAGGCGGCGCGCATCCCCGCGGAGTGATACCGGTGGCCTTTGAGATCGACTCGTCGGTCTCTTCCCGTCATGGCGAGGCGCGTAGCGCCGTGGCCATCCAGGGGCCGGTGCGAGCCGCCCTGGATGGCCACGCCCCCCAAGTAGGTGCAAGGAGCGGGGCTCGCCATGACGGGTCAATATTTCAAGCTGCTGGAATGACCGGTCACGCCTCGGCATAGCGTTCGAACAGCCCGTTGCGGAACACGCCCTTCGGGTCGTGCCGGCGCTGCGCCGCGATCACTTCGTCCCAGGCCGGATAGGCGCGGCGCAGCTGCTCCCCGGTCGCGTGCAGCCGGTAGGGCAGGTAATAGGTGCCGCCGGCCTCGATCGCGGCGTCGATCAGGCCGCGGGTCATGCGCCGCATCCGCTCCTCCCCGGCGGTGGAGCGCTCCTGCACGAACAGCATCACCAGGCCGAACACGTCCTCACGGGCATAGGCCAGGGCGCTGCGGTCGTCGCGCCGGATATCGCGCACCGTGACGTTCAGCAGGTTGCCTTCGTCCCGTCGGATGATCCGCCGCGCGGCGTCGACGAAGTCCCACAGCCTTGCCTGCGGCACGAAGTATTCGTGCAGGATGTCGGTCGCCCCGGCTTCGCGGTTGGCGAAGACCGCGGCCGGCTCGTTCAGCAGGCTGTTGCGGCTGACCCGCTCGGCCAGCCAGGGCCCGGCCTCGCGCTCCAGCCACCAGCGCAGCGCCTTGCCGGCATCGCTGCCGGCGGCGTTGCGGAACACCAGGCGCTGCATGCCGCCATGGGCCACGGCGGGCAGGGGCAGCACGGTGCCGCGCGTTTCCGGCACCGGCGTGTAGCAGCCCAGCACCGCCTCCTCGAACAGCCGCTCCGGATCGACCGACAGCCGGCCATAGACCATCTCGACCGACGATCCCGGGGCGTAGACACGCTCGGCGAAGGCCGCGGCGTAGTCGCGGGTCGGCATCGTGGCGAAATCCGGCGTGTAGACCACGTTCGGCAGCACCGCGATCTCGGCCTCCAGGATCACGCCGAACAGGCCGTAGCCGCCCAGCGCCAAGCCGAACAGCTCGTCGTCCGGGCCGCACTCCACCACCGCGCCGTCCGCGGTCAGCAGCCGCAGGCGCCGCACGGTGCTCGCCGCCGGCGGGCTGTTCGCGTGCCAGCCATGGGCGTTGACGCTCAGCGTGCCGCCGATGCTGAAGTCGTTGTTCGACTGCATCACGGCGGGGGCAAAGCCGGCAGCGTTCAGCGCCGGCACGACGTCGCGCCACAGCGCCCCGCCGCCCACCCGCATCACCCGGGCTTCGGCATCGATCGCCAGGCCGTTCAGCGGCAGCGCGTCCAGCACCCAGCCGTCGCGCATCAGGCTCTGCCCGCCCATGGAGTGGCGCGCGCCGGAGACGGCCAGGCCCGGCTCCCGCCCGGCCGCGATCCGCTGCAGCAGCGGCGCCAGCCGCTCCGCCGTCGCCTCGGGCGCGGCCTCCGCGAAGGCGACGCCGCGCACCGGGGTGGGGTTCAGGCCGCTGGCATCGTCCAGCAGGGTCCGCGGCAGGGCAGGGGGCGGCAGCCGGGCCGCCTCGGCCAGGCGCTGCAGCCAGGCGCCGCCCACGCCTCCCAGCGCCGCCGCGCCCAGCGCCACGGCGCCCGTCGCCAGCACGCGCCGACGTGTCGATCCCTTCCCGGCCATGGCTCCCCCCCCCCCGCATCGCCTCGCCGGGCAATCTATCCCGGAAAGGACGAGGGATTGTGGCGGGCCGGCGGCGGCAAGAGGGCCGGACGCCTCAGACGTACTGCGCGATGCCGTTGCCGAAGGACCAGTTCTCCTTCGCCACCTCGATCAGGTTGATGAACACGTCCTCGCGGCGCAGGCCCGGATTCTCGGCCAGGCGATCGGCGATGCGGCGATACAGGGCCTGCTTCTGCGCCAGCGTCCGGGTGTTGCTGACGGTGGCCTGGATGAACACCACCTCGTCGGTCCGGGCGATGCCCGGATAGGTCGGGTCGTAGTCGAAGCCGGTCTCGTCATGCTCGTGCACCAGCACGAAGCGGTCGTTCTCCGGCACGTCGAAGGTCTCGCGCAGGGACAGGTAGACGGCATCGCGAATGGCCGCGATATGGCCGGCCGGCTTGCCCTTGCGCAGCGAGATGCGGATGAGGGGCATGGGGTCACCTCCGAGATTGGCGGCGGGTGCCGCGGCGCCTTGGATGTAGCGCCGGCTTGATCATTTCGGAATGAACTTGATATCACTATCAGTGATTTCGGATTGAAATGGCCAGGCCATGCGCTCCCTCGACCTCGATGCCGTCCGGGCCTTCGTCCTGGTCGCCGATCACGGCAGCTTCACCCGCGCCGCCGATGCGCTCGGCGCCACCCAGTCCGGCGTCAGCCTGCGGCTGAAGCGGCTGGAGGACCGGCTCGGCGCCCGGCTGGTCGAGCGCACGCCGCGGCTGGTGCGGCTGACGCCGCAGGGCGAGGTTTTCCTGCCGCGGGCGCGGCGGCTGCTGGAGGCGCAGGATGAGGCCGTCGCCGCGGTATCGGCCCGGCCGCGGCGCCTGGTGCTGGGCATCAGCGACCATGTCGCGGGGCCGGAGCTGCCGGGGCTGCTGGCCCGGGTGGCGGGGCAGGGGCCGGGGCTGGCGCTGGAGGTCCGTCTCGACTCGTCGCTGGACCTGCTCCGGGAATACGACGCCGGGTCGCTCGACGCGGTGATCGTCCGCCGCGACGCCGGCCGCCGCGACGGCGAGGTGCTGTTCCGCGATGAGTTCGGCTGGTTCGCCTCGACCGGCTGGCATCATCGGCCGGGCGAGCCCCTGCCGCTCGTCACCCACAGGGAGCGCTGCGGCGTCCGGGTCGCGGCGCTGCGCGCGCTCGACGCCGCCGGCATTCCCTGGGTCGAGGTCTTCGTCGGCGGCGGCGGTGCCGCCGTTGCGGCGGCGGCCATGGCCGGGCTCGGCGTGTCGCCGCTGGCGCGCCGGACGGCGCCGCCCGGCACCGTCGATGTCGGTCCGCGCCTCGGCCTGCCGGCCCTGGCCGCCACCGACGTGATGCTGCATTCGCGGCTGGCCGACGCCCGGCTCACCGCCGCCCTGCGCGGCCTCGCGGCAGCCTTCCGCCTGCCGGTGGCGGTGTGAGCCGTCGCGGCAACCTGACCAAAGGCGCAGCCTTGCCGGATGGTTCCCGGCCACGGCGCGGGGGTGGCATGTGTCGCCGCACCGCAACGCAGCCCTTACCGAACCTCCGCGGCATCGGTTAGAGTTCGCGCGCCATGCGAACCCTCTATCACATCTGGCTCTCCGCCCAGTCCCGCATCGTCCGGCTGCTCCTGGCCGAGAAGGACCTGCATTGCGACATGAAGGTCGAGCGGGTCTGGGAGCGACGCGAGGAGTTCCTCGCCCTCAACCCGACGGGCGAGGTGCCGCTGTTGATCGAGCCGGACGGCACGACCCTGACCGATGTCTGGGTCATCGTCGAATACATGGAGGAGATGCACCCCGAGGTGCCGCTGCTGGGCGAAACCGCGCTGGCGCGGGCCGAGACCCGGCGCCTCCTGGTCTGGTTCGACCAGAAGTTCGGCCGCGAGGTGACCGAGAACCTGGTCGGCGAGAAGTTCATGAAGCGGGTGATGCGCACGGGGCAGCCGCCCAGCTCCGACGCGATCCGCGCCGGCCGGCAGAACGTGCACTACCACCTCGAATACATCTCCTACCTGGCCGAGACGCGGCGCTGGCTGGCCGGGGACGAGTTCAGCCTGGCCGACATCGCCGCCGCCGCCCATCTCTCGGTGGTCGACTACCTCGGCGACGTGCCCTGGGACGCCCATCCCGAGGCGCGGCAGTGGTATTCGCGCATAAAGTCCCGGCCCAGCTTCCGGCCGCTGCTGGAGGACCACGTCCCCGGCATCCCGGCGCCGGCGCATTACCGCGACCTGGATTTCTGATCCGGGTGCCCTTATGTTCGTCGTTGAGAGTGAATCTCAACAAGTTGGACTCACAATGATCGTCATGGCGAGCCCCGAAGGGGCGTGGCCATCCAGGGCCGCTCGCACAAGCCCCTGGATCGCCGCGTCGCTGCGCTCCTCGCGATGACGGTAAGGGGTGCGAAAATGGATGCGATGGATCTTCTGCTGAAGCGCCGCTCGGTGCCGGCCCGCAACATGGTCGAGCCCGGGCCGGATGCGGCGGCGCTGGAGCGGATCCTGCGCGCCGGCACCCGGGTGCCGGACCACGGCAAGCTGGCGCCCTGGCGCATCCAGGTGCTGCGCAAGGACGGGCAGCAGCGGCTGGGCGAGGCGATGGCCGAGATCTTCGCCCGCGAGAATCCCGACGCCAACGAGGCGCAGATCGAGGCGATGCGGCAGAAGCCGGCGCTGGCTCCGCTGCTGCTGGTCGTCACCCACAAGCCCCAGCCCGGCAAGATCCCGGAGCTGGAGCAGATCCTGTCCGGCGGCGCGCTGTGCCAGAACATCCTGGTGGCGGCGCACGCCCAGGGCTATTGCGGCAGCTGGATCACCGGCTGGCCGGCCTTCCACCCGCAGATCATCGAGCTGCTGGGCCACAACCCGGCGACCGACAAGATCCTCGGCTTCATCTATCTCGGCACCCCGTCCGAACCTATGGAGGACCGGCCGCGCCCGGCCCTGTCCGACATCGTGTCCGAATGGTCCGGCCCGCTGGTGCAGGTGGCCTGAGGCCGCTCACGCCGCCGCGGCGACGCGGTGCGAGTCCAGCAGCAGCGCCAGGAATTCCCGCGCCGCGGGGTTGACCGGGCCGTCCCGGGTGCCGCGCTCGGCATGGGCGACGCCCAGCTCCCAGCAGATCTCGGGCGGGGCCAGCGTCGCCACCGCCAGGGGCGGCCGGTGCGGGTCGGCCGGATGGGCGGCGACGATCTCCTCCGGCACCAGGGCGATGCCGAGGCCGAGGGCGACGAGGTCCAGCGCCGTGGGCAGGTCGTTGACCTCGAAGCCGGTGCGGCGTTCCACCCGGATCCGGGCGAAGGCCTGGTCGACCAGCTGCCGCGTGCCCCAATCGGTCTGGAAGTCGACGAAGGTCTCGCGCCCCAGCCGGCCGAGCGGCACGTTCTTGCGCCCCGCCAGCGGATGATCGGCGCTGCAGGCGGCGACCAGCTCCTCGCAGGCCAGCATCGTCGCCCGGATGTCGGGCGGCGGCGCCGGCTGCATCGGCACGAAGGCCAGGTCCAGCCGGCTGTCGCGCAGCTTCTCGAACAAGCGGTCGGAGCCGCCCTGGCACAGCCGGATCTCGACCCCGGGATGGGCGGCGTGGAAGCGGGCCAGCAACGCCGGCAGGTCGACGAAAGGGGCCAGGCTGTGGGTGGTGCCGATGGCGAGGCGGCCGCGCGCCAGCCCCTGCACCGCGGCGACGGCGTCGCGGGCGCCCTGCGCCGCCGTCAGCACCCGCCGCGCCTCCTCGGCCAGCACCCGTCCGGCGGCGGTCAGGTCGACCCGCCGGGTGCTGCGGATGAACAGCGGCGCGCCCAGCTCCTCCTCCAATGCCCGGATCGAGGCCGACAGGCCGGACTGAACGATGTTCACCCGCCGGGCGGCGCGGGTGAAATGCTGCTCCTCCGCCACCGCCAGGAAATGCTCCAGCTGCCTCAGATCCATGGTCCCGCCCGTCCGCTGATTGTTCTTCGATCATGCTGAATGCGATCTGAACATTCAATTGGAACGCTGAATGCACTGCCGCCATCATCTTGTCGGACATGATGGGAGCACAGCGATGAGCGACACCAAGGTCTGGACCCACCTGCCGACCCGAGCCTTCGGCACCACCGACATGGCGATCACCCGGGTCGGCTTCGGCGCCTGGGCGATCGGCGGCGCCGGCTGGGCGGCGTCCTGGGGCAGCCAGGACGACGACGCCTCGGTGGCGGCGATCCGCCACGCCGCGGAGGTCGGCATCAACTGGATCGACACCGCCGCCGTCTACGGCCTCGGCCATTCCGAGGAGATCGTCGGCCGCGCCCTGCGCGAGATCCCGGCGGACCGGCGTCCCTATGTCTTCACCAAGGGCGGGCTGGTCTGGGACGAGGCCAACCGCCTCGCCCCGCCGAAGCGCGTCGGCGCGCCGGACAGCCTGCGGCGCGAGGTCGAGGCCTCGCTGCGCCGGCTCGGGGTCGAGCGCATCGACCTGTACCAGCTGCACTGGCCGGCCGAGGACGGCACCTCGATCGAGACCCTCTGGCAGACCTTCCTCGACCTGAAGAGGGAAGGGAAGGTGCGGGCGATCGGCCTGTCCAACCACAATGTCGAGCTGCTGACGCGGGCCGAAACGGTCGGCCATGTTGACACGCTGCAGCCGCCCTTCTCGGCGATCCGGCGCGACATCGCGGGGGCGGAGCTGCCCTGGTGCGCCGAGCACCGCACCGGCGTCATCGTCTACAGCCCGATGCAGTCCGGCCTGCTGACCGGCACCTTCACGGCGGAACGGGCGGCGGCGCTGCCGCAGGACGACTGGCGCTCGCGCTCCCCCCATTTCACCGGCGAGGGCCTGGCCCGCAATCTGGCGCTGGCCGAGGCGCTGAGGCCGATCGCGGCGCGGCACGGCACCTCGGTCGCCGCGGTGGCGGTGGCCTGGACGCTGGCTTGGCCGGCGGTCACCGGCGCCATCGTCGGCGCCCGCAGCCCGGCCCAGGTCGACGGTTGGCTCGACGCCGCGACGCTGGAGCTTACGGCGGAGGACCTGGACGAGATCGCCGCCGCGATCGAGCAGACGGGTGCCGGCACCGGGCCGGTGCGGCCGTAACTACGCCAGAGGCTTGAGCCGCGGCCGCAGCCAGGCCGCGAGCTCGGCCTCCGATACCTCGCCGGCGGCCAGCGACAGCCAGACGGAGAGGCATTCGGCATCGTCTGCGGCGATCTCCTGCCCCGCGAGCGCCAGGAAGGTTTCCGCGACGACGAAGGCCACCCGCTTGTTGCCGTCGACGAAGGGATGGTTGCGGATCAGGCCGAAGCCATGGGCGGCGGCAAGCGCGGCGAGATCGGGCTGGCCGTAGGCGAACAGGCTCCGGGGCCGGTCGAGTGCGGATTCCAGCAGGCCGGGGTCTCGCAGCCCCGAAGCGCCGCCATGCTCCGCCAGCTGTTCGTCATGCAGCGCCAGCACGACCGCGCGGCTGATCCAGCGCGGCTCGTCCACCTATTTCGCCAGCTCCCGCAGCAGGTTGCGGCGTTTCTTCATGACCTTGCGCGCCGCTTCCATCTGCCCCTCGAACTCCGGGTCGTAGGGGGTCAGGCGGTACCCATCGGGCGCCTCGGTCAGGTAGAGCGTATCGCCCTCCCGGACGTGCAGCCGGTTCAGAACGTCCTTGGGCAGGACCGCCCCGACGGAATTGCCGATGGCACGCAGCTTCAGGGCGACCATGGAAAAAACCTCTGGGTCGTGATTACATGCGTAATAACATGCGATCGGCCGTGATCTGGTCAAGACGCCGCCGTCGGAGATCTACGCAACCGTCACCGCATCCCCCTCCGCGATCCGGCCGCCGGCCAGCACCTCGGCGTAGACGCCGCAATCGGCGTGGCCGAAGCCGGTCATCAGGGCCTTGGGGATGTTCAGGTCGCGGTCGCCGCTCGCCGGGTTGACGTTGGTCGCGGCGCAGCGGGTGATGCGCGACACGACCCGCAGCCGCGTCGGCCCGATCGCCAGCTCCCGCCCGACCCAGTCGAACTCGGCCCAGGCGGGCACGCCCTCGAGAATGAGGTTGCCGCGGAAGCGGCGCGGGTCGACCGGGGCGCGCGTCACCCGCTCGATGTCCTTCACCGAGGCCAGGCTGATCAGCGAGACCAGCTTCTCCGGCTTGTCGGTGAAGGCGACGCCGGGGGCGGAGACGATCTTCAGTGCGCCGCGCGGGTCCTTCATGAAGGCGTTGAGGAACTGGTTGATCAGCTCCTGCCCGATCGGCATCGACAGCAGGCCGCGCGCCACCTGCTTGCCGTCGCGCTTCAGCGTCAGCGCCTCGGTGGCGTCATCGTAGTCGATGCCCAGCTGCGCCAGCCGCTCGTCGGTCAGCAGCTGCAGGAACTGCCGCTTCGGCTGCCAGCTGGGCGCCGCGGGGTCGCATTGGCTGGCGCCGTGCACGATGGCGAAGCGCCGGTCGTGGGGCAGCGTCTCGCCCGGGGCGAGGTCGATGGCGGCGAGCTTCTGCCCGGCCAGGCCCTTGACGGGATAGCGGAAGAGGGCGGCGAGGCGGGCGACGGTCATGATGGCGCTGACTGGCAACGGATCGGACGAAGACCCTAGCGCGATCCTGCCGGCGGAAACAATCAGCGCACCGAGGATCGCCGCTATGCGCGAATGGGACCGGCTTCGTGCCGGTCCGTTCGCGGCGGCGG
This sequence comes from Inquilinus limosus DSM 16000, assembly GCF_000423185.1. Lineage (GTDB taxonomy): Bacteria > Pseudomonadota > Alphaproteobacteria > DSM-16000 > Inquilinaceae > Inquilinus > Inquilinus limosus. Next base: position 55,532 of record NZ_AUHM01000037.1, read on the forward strand.
GCTCCCGGCCACCCTTGTGGCCGCAGGGCCACACCCCTACATCAGTCCTGCATCCTCCCGGATCGCACTGACGTGGATCAAGGCGGGGTCGGGCTTCGTGCAAGACGATCCTGCCGGACAGTGGAGACAGAGTTTATGGACCTTCAGAAGTTCACCGAGCGCAGCCAGGGATTCCTCCAGGCCGCCCAGACCGCGGCGGTGACCCGCGGCCATCAGCAGCTTCTGCCCGAGCATCTGCTCAAGGTGCTGCTGGACGACGAGGAAGGGCTCGCGGCCAACCTGATCCGCAGCGCCGGCGGCCGGCCCGAGGCGGCGGCCCAGGTGGTGGAGCAGGCGCTGGCGAAGCAGCCCAAGATCGAGGGCGGCGGCGCCCAGGTCTATCTGAGCCGCGAGCTGGCGCGCGTGCTGGACCAGGCGCAGGAGCAGGCGAAGAAGGCCGGAGACCAGTTCGTCGCGGCTGAGCGGCTGCTGCTGGCGCTCGCCATCGCCAAGGACAGCGAGGCCGGCCGCGCCCTGGCCCAGGCCGGGATCACGCCGCAGGCGCTGAGCCGCGCCATCGACGCCATGCGCAAGGGCCGCACCGCCGACAGCGCCTCGGCCGAGAGCCAGTACGACGCGCTGAAGAAATACGCGCGCGACCTGACCGAGGCCGCGCGGTCGGGCAAGCTCGACCCGGTGATCGGCCGGGACGAGGAGATCCGCCGCACCATCCAGGTGCTGTCGCGCCGCACCAAGAACAACCCGGTGCTGATCGGCGAGCCCGGCGTCGGCAAGACCGCGATCGTCGAGGGCCTCGCCCTGCGCATCGTCAACGGCGACGTGCCGGAGAGCCTGAAGAACAAGCGCCTGCTGGCGCTCGATCTCGGTTCGCTGGTCGCCGGCGCCAAGTTCCGCGGCGAGTTCGAGGAGCGGCTGAAGGCCGTGCTGCAGGAGGTGACGGCCGCGGCCGGCGAGATCGTGCTGTTCATCGACGAGATGCACACGCTGGTCGGCGCCGGCAAGGCGGAAGGCGCCATGGACGCCTCCAACATGCTGAAGCCGGCCCTGGCGCGCGGCGAGCTGCACTGCGTCGGCGCCACCACGCTCGACGAGTACCGCAAGCATGTCGAGAAGGACGCGGCGCTGGCCCGGCGCTTCCAGCCGGTCTTCGTGGCCGAGCCGACGGTCGAGGACACGATCTCGATCCTGCGCGGCCTGAAGGAGAAGTACGAGCTGCACCACGGCGTGCGCATCACCGACGGCGCCATCGTGGCGGCGGCCACCCTGTCGCACCGCTACATCACCGACCGGTTCCTGCCGGACAAGGCGATCGACCTGGTCGACGAGGCCGGGTCGCGGCTGCGCATGCAGGTCGACAGCAAGCCCGAGGAGATCGAGGCGCTGGACCGGCGCGCCATGCAGCTCAAGATCGAGCGCGAGGCCCTGAAGAAGGAGACCGACGCGGCCTCCAAGGACCGCCTCGCCAAGCTGGAGCAGGAGCTGGCGGAGCTGGAGGAGCAGTCCTCGACCCTGACCGCCGCCTGGACGGCGGAGAAGGAGAAGCTGTCCGCCGCCACCAAGGTGAAGGAGCAGCTGGACCAGGCTCGGTCCGAGCTGGAGCAGGTGCAGCGCGCCGGCAACTGGGCGCGGGCGGGCGAGCTGACCTACGGCGTGATCCCGGATCTCGAGAAGAAGCTCGCCGAGGCCGACGCGGCCCAGGCCTCGCACATGGTGCGCGAGGAGGTGCAGGCCGACGACATCGCCGCGGTGGTCAGCCGCTGGACCGGCGTGCCGGTCGACAAGATGCTGGAGGGCGAGCGCGAGAAGCTGCTCCACATGGAGGAGAAGCTGAAGTCGCGCGTCGTCGGCCAGGACGAGGCGGTGACCGCGGTCGCCAATGCGGTGCGGCGCGCCCGCGCCGGGCTGCAGGACCCGAACCGGCCGATCGGCAGCTTCCTGTTCCTGGGCCCGACCGGCGTCGGCAAGACCGAGCTGACCAAGGCGCTGGCCGAGTTCCTGTTCGACGACGAGACCGCCATGGTCCGCATCGACATGTCGGAATACATGGAGAAGCACGCCGTCAGCCGGCTGATCGGCGCGCCGCCGGGCTATGTCGGCTATGACGAGGGCGGGGCTCTGACCGAGGCGGTGCGGCGCCGGCCCTACCAAGTGGTGCTGTTCGACGAGGTCGAGAAGGCCCATCCGGACGTCTTCAACGTGCTGCTGCAGGTGCTGGACGACGGCCGCCTGACCGACGGCCAGGGGCGGACGGTCGATTTCCGCAACACGCTGATCGTAATGACCTCGAATCTGGGCTCGGAGCATCTCGCCTTGGCCTCGATCGAGCAGGGCGGCGACGAGGGCGAGATCGATTTCGTCAGCCGCGAGAAGGTGCTGATGGCGGTGCGCCAGCACTTCCGGCCGGAGTTCCTGAACCGGCTCGACGAGATGATCGTGTTCCGCCGGCTCAGCCGGGCGAACATGACCGGCATCGTCGAGATCCAGCTCGGCCGCCTGCGCCGGCTGCTCGAGGACCGCAAGATCGTGCTCGAGCTCGACGACCGGGCGAAGGCCTGGCTGGCGGAGCAGGGCTACGACCCGGTCTACGGCGCGCGGCCGCTGAAGCGGGTGATCCAGCGCGAGCTGCAGAACCCGCTGGCGACTGCGATCCTGGAGGGCCGCGTTGCCGACGACAGCACGGTCAAGGTGACCGCGGCCGAGGAAGGGCTGGTGCTCGAGCCCCAGCCGCTCGCCGCCGCGGCCTGACGACGAGACAGGAAGGGGCGCTTCGGCGCCCCTTCTTCCTGCCTACACCGCGATCTCGAAGACGAAGTCGAGGAAGGCGCGCACCCGGGCCGGCGGCAGGCCGCGCGAGCGGTGATAGGCGTAGACCGGGAAGCGTTCGTCCGACCAGTCTGGCAGCAGCCGGACCAGCTGCCCCGACGCCAGCAGGTCGCGCACGCTGAACTCCAGCGGCTGGCCGACGCCCTGGCCGCCCAGCAGGGCGCCGATCAGGCTGCCGGAATCATTGACGGTCAGCCGGCCCTTCACCGGCACCGACACCACCTCCGCCTTGCGCCGGAACTCCCACTCATAGGGCCGGCCGGTGGCGGCCTCCTTCACCAGGATGCATTCATGGCCGTCGCGGACCAGGTCCTCCGGGTGCCGCGGGCGGCCGCGGCGCTCGACATAGCCGGGTGAGGCGCAGGTCAGGACCCGCGTCTCCAGCAGCAGCCTGCTGTTCAGGCCCGACGGCTCCGGCTCGCCGAAGCGCAGGGCGATGTCGAAGCCCTCGGCCACCAGGTCGCCGATGCGGTCGCGGACCACCAACTCCAGCTCGATCTCCGGATGGCGCGCCATGAAGCCGGCCAGGCGCGGCGCGAGGACGGTGTGGCCGAAGGCGGCGTCGGCATTGACCCGCAGCCGCCCGCGCACCGCCGTGGCGGCGCCCGAAACCTCGGCCGCCCGCTCCGCGATGCCGGTCAGATGCGGCATCACCCCGTCATAGAAGCGGCGGCCCTCCTCGGTCAGCGTGATCGCGCGCGGCGTGCGGTCGAACAGGCGCACGCCCAGCCGGCCCTCCAGCCGGGCGATCGCGCGGCTGACGCCGGACTGGGTCAGGCCCAGGCTGTCGGCCGCGCGCACGAAACTGCCGGCCTCGACCACGGCGGCCAGGGCGCTGATCCCGCTCAGCAGGCGTCCATCGAAGGTCATAAGAACGACTTCCAGTCATCGAAATGATGTCCACTGTGCGCTCGTGTCCTGAACGGTCAAGCCATAGGGTCCCGGCAGCGGCGAAGGACGCCGCGGCTGATGGAGAACCCCATGTCGAGCATCGAAGGCAAAGTCGTCGCCATCACCGGCGCGTCGAGCGGCATCGGCGAGGCCACCGCCCGCCACCTCGCCGCAGCCGGCGCCGCGGTGATGCTGGGCGCCCGCCGGCTGCACCGGCTGGAGGCGGTGGCGGAAGAGATCCGCCGCGATGGCGGTCGTGTGGCGCTGCAGCGCCTGGACGTCACCAGCCGGGAGGATGTCGCGGCCTTCGTCCAGGCCGCGGCGGCGCAGTTCGGCCGGCTGGACGTGATCGTCAACAACGCCGGGGTGATGCCGCTGTCCCCGGTCTCGGACCTCAAGGTCGAGGAGTGGGACCGGATGGTCGACGTCAACCTCAAGGGCGTGCTGTACGGCGTCGCCGCGGCGCTGCCGGTGTTCCGGGCCCAGGGCTCAGGCCATGTGGTCAACGTCACCTCGATCGCCGACCGCCGGGTGGTTCCGACGGCCGCCGTCTACTCGGCGACGAAATACGCTGTCCGCGCCTTCTCCGAAGGGCTGCGGCAGGAGATCGGCGGCGGTATCCGGGTCACGGTGGTGGCGCCGGGCGCGACGGAGTCCGAGCTGGCCAACGGCATCTCCGACCCGGAGCTGCGGCGGGCCGCGATCGAGGACTACCGGCGTGACCTGATCCCGGCCGGTGCCATCGCGCGGGCGATCGGCTACGCGATCGCCCAGCCGGCGGAGGTCGACGTCAACGAGCTGGTCGTGCGCCCGACCGCCCAGGCCTATTGAGCGGAGGCGACGATGGTGCCGTCCCGCATCGCATTGGCCGCCTGGGCGGTTCTCTCCGCCCCGGCCGCCGAGGCCCAATCCCCGACCCTTCCCGCACAGGCCATCGACATGACACGCACCGACCTTTCCGAAGCCGATCTCATCGGCCTGTGGGTGACCGAGAACGGCCATATCCGCCTCGAGCTGCTGGCCGGCGGCCGCTATGACGAGGCGCGCGGCGCCCGGCGCAGCGCCTATACCGGCCGCTGGGAGATCCGGGGGCCGGGCCAGCTTTTCTTCGCCGACGATTCCGGGTTCACCGCCATGGGCACCGTCGCCGACGGGGTGCTCGAGGTCGGGGGCGACCTGTTCCGCCGCGAAGGCGGGTGGCGCTGACGGTCGCAGCGGGGTAGCGCTGCTGCAGCCCCTTGCCATCTTCATGGTATCGGACGGCTGGAAGGAGCGCTCGCGATGATCCGCATCGACCATCTCGACCATCTGGTGCTGACCGTGGCCAGCATCGAGGCGACCTGCGACTTCTACACGAGCGCGCTCGGCATGACGGTCGAGACCTTCGGCGCCAGCACACCGGAAGGAAGCCACCGCAAGGCGCTGCGCTTCGGCGACCAGAAGATCAACCTGCACCAGGCGGGGCGGGAGTTCGAGCCGAAGGCGCTGCGGCCGACGCCGGGCTCGGCCGATCTCTGCTTCATCGCCGCGACGCCGCTGGAGGAGGTGATGGCCCATCTCCAGCGCCTCGGCATCGCCATCGAGGAAGGCCCGGTGCCCCGCACCGGCGCCACCGGCCCGATCCGCTCGGTCTATCTCCGCGACCCGGACCAGAACCTGATCGAGATCTCCAATCCAGCGTAAGGACAGGGATGGTCCCGGTAGATCGCTCCGGCGTCGCGGAAGCGGATATCCGGCTGGGAACCTAAGGCGTGACAGGAAATTTCTCTCAAGGACATTTCTTATCATCTATGGGACAATTAATGCCAATTTTGCAGAAGTAGATCGAAAGAAACCACCGGATCTGGCGTTTGGCTCCAGCAGAATCCGCGAGCTTTTGAGAGGAGCCATCGGGGTCCTTCGCGGGTCCGGAGGCGTTCTTGGATCGTTTCCGCCTGATCAAATGGGCTGAATGGGCCGCTCCGGATGCCCTGGCCGCGCTGCTATTTGTCCTCATCGTTTCGCCTTCGGCCGCCCGGGCCGAGACCATCGAAATCCGCCTCGAGCCGAACCAGACCGTCCGGCAGCTGTCCGAGCGGTATCTGGGCGACCCCGATCTCTGGCCCGAGATCCTCAAGGCCAGCGGTGTGGCCTCGGTCACCCAGCTGGCACCGGGCCAGCCGCTGCGGATCCCCGTGGATCTCATCGCCGCCGCGGAGCGCGCCCTCGCACGCTGCGCCGACCAGATCAGGCTGGCGAACCTAGCGGGGGCCCAGCTCTTCGCGCCGGACGAGATCGGCCGTGCCATCGGCCTCTATGATCGGGCGCTCGGCCGCCGTATCGAACGCGCCTGGGCCGACGCCAAGGACCTCGCGCTCGAATCCCATTCGGAGGCCGCGAAGGCCCTCGCCATCTCGGAAGACCGGCGCGACGAGGCGGCCGAAGCGCTGCTGACCGACAAGAACGGGTGGGTCGAAGCCCAGAAGCCGAAGGACCTGGCGTGGAACGACATTCAGCTCCGTGCCCTGCTCGAGGAGCAGGAAAAGGTCCGCACCCTGTCGGAATCGACGGCCCAGCTCACCTTCCGCGATGCCAGCAGGCTCAGGCTCAACGCCAATTCGAACGCCATCATCCAGCAGATGCGCTACGACCCGCTGACCCGGCATGAGGAAGCGAAGGTCAGCCTGATCGAGGGCGACTTCTACGCCCTTCTGGCCAGCGAGAGCGAACGCACCAGCTTCGAAGTCGAGATCCCGGAGGCGCAGGCCCGCATCGAGTCCGGCGACTTCTGGGTCAGCAGCGGCGACGCCGGCGCCAAATTCACCAACTACGACGATCGGCCCGTCGCCGTCGCCACCAGCAGCGAAACGGTCGTGCTGGGCCGAAACGAGGGGCTCGTCCTCTCCGCCAAGGGCGAGGCCACCGAGAAGCGGGGCGTCCTCGACCCGCCCCGCCTGTCCGCGCCCGGGAACGACGGCATCGTCTACGCCACATCCTTCGATCTCGCCTGGGCGAGCTCCGAGGGGGCCGGGGGCTACTGGCTCGAGATCGGCGCCGACCAGGCGTTCGACACCATGCTGGTGTCCGAGTTCGGCCTTCCGAAGCCCGCCTTCCGTGTCGAACGCCTGCCTCCCGGCGAATACTACTGGCGGGTCTCGGCCCTCGACGCTTTCGGCCTGCCCGGCGAGCGAAGCGCCCCCTGGCGCTTCACCGTGGCGATCGACAAGGTCGCACCTTTCCTGCGGATCGACGCGCCGGGCGAGGGGGCGATCGAGCGTGACGCCGTGGTCGAGATCTGGGGCGAGACCGAGCCGGGCGCCGCCGTCACCGTGAACGGCCGCCCGGTCGACGTGACGGCCTTGGGGCGGTTCACCGGCCCGGTGGCCGCCAGCGAGGGGGAAAATCGCGTCGACATCGTCGCGACCGACCCTGCGGGCAATGCCACCCGGCTCCTGCGCCGGTTCAGCCACATGCCGGACCGGTCGGAGGCGGTCGTCCTGGATGCCGCGGTTGCGCGCGATCCGGGGGGCCGAATCCTGAGCAGCGGGGACGTCGCGTCCCTTTCCGGCCGCACGAAACCGGACTCCCGCATCGATATCGTCGGAGCCGACGGCATTCTGCGCGGATCGACCGCCAGCGATTCAGCCGGCCGCTTCGCCCTCAACATCGGGCTGGGCGCCGACGAGGAGGCGCTCTCGATCGTCGTGACCGCGCCCTCGGGCTTCCGCACGGCGCACGGGATCGAGGTCGTGGTCGACCGCACGCGGCCGACCATCACTCTTTCGGAGGAGTTGTCCCGCCTCACCGCATCTGAAACGCTGTTCGTCAGAGGCCGGGTGGCCAAGGCCGACGCTACGCTCCTGATCAATGGCCGTGAGGTCGGGCTGAAGGATGGCGCTTTCGACGAGATCGTCAGCCTGCGCGTCGGCGACAATCCGATCGAACTCGTCGCCACCGATACGCTCGACAACACCGAGGTCGCCCGGTTCACGATCACGCTCGACAAGGATCCGCCGCGGCTGGTCTCGGCGAAGATCATCCCCGAAGCGGGTGATGCCGGCTCCTTCGCGGCCGTCGAGGTCAGCGCCTCCGACAGCTCGGGGCTGGCGGCGACCGCGATCGCGACCGTGGCCTACGGATCGGAGACCGCCGATGCCGTGCTGCGGTTCAACCGGGCCACGCAGAGCTATCAGGGTTCGCTTCCCGTGCCGCGCGGCGGGCTGAGGGCGGCGGCGGTCAGGACTGTGGATCTCACCGACGCGGCCGGCAATCGGCAGTCCTACCGCATCGAGTGAGCGGGAGATCATCTGGGGCAGGCTCGGTCGGGGCCATGGGCATGAAGGCAGGTCGAACGAAAGGAACGTTGGTCGTCATCGCCCTGGCGGTTCTGCCGGGTGGATGGACATCGCCGGTGCGGGCCGACGAAAGGCCCGCCCTCATCACCTACGGCCCGAAGGCGCTCACCCGCGAAGGCGACTTCTACCGCGAGCAGACGATCTATATCGGCGTGCCCGAGGGATCGGGCGAGCGGCTGTGGATCAATGTGTTCGATCCCGGGATCAGCGCGGAATACGACCAGTCGATAGGCCCGCCCGGGGCGAGCCGGACCCGCTACGCGGTGTTCGGCGGCTCCGGCGCCGTCGCGGTCCCGCCGCTCGTTCCCGCCGCTCCACCGCCGGAGCAGTCGGCTGCGGGCACGCTGATCGCGGAGAAGACCTTCGGCGACGAGCCGGATGCGGTCGGCCAATGGAGGACGGTGGCCGTCGTCGATCCGCGCCAGGGCGAAGCCGTCGACGGGCGGAGGGTCTTCCGTCTGCTGGTGCAGGGCCTGGAGGGGGCCGCCGGCAATGTCTTCGACGTGGCGGTGAGCGCCCGCGAAACCAGGCATCTGAAGCCTGAAGGCCTGGAGATCTTCACCTACCGGCCGGTGGTCCGCGTCCCCGATCCGAGATCCTTCGCCGAGCTGCGGTTCCGTCCGCCCGCGGAGGCCGACCGGCTGGTCGTCCACAATTTCGACCTGGCCTTCGGGACCCTCGATCTGACGACCGCCTTCTCCTCGGTCCCGCTCAAGGCCTCCGGTCAGGACGAATGGCAGGCGACCGAGCTTCCTCTCGATCCCGGGGTGGGCGAGGCCGCTCTCGAATTCGGCCGCGGCGTGGAGATGCCGAACGACGCCACCTTCATGATCGCCGATGCCGCCGGCAAGCCCGTGCGGTTCGAGCTTCCGGTGACGCTCTGGCCGGCCCTCGTCCGGCCGAAGGCTGAGATCGACCAGTCGGAGCTGGCGGCCTGTGGATCGCTGTCCTTCGACGCCGGCCGCTCCGTGGACCCGAAGGGCGGGCATCTCACCTACCGGTGGGATTTCGGCGACGGCTCCACCGCCGAAGGCCCGCTCGTCCGCCATGACTACAGGTCGCCGGGCCGGTACAAGGCCCGACTGGAGATCCTCGGCTCCTCCGCCAGGATCGGCGACGGCGCCGCGGCCGATGTCGAGGTCGATGTGCCGGTGCCGCCGGATGCCCGCATCGAGGCCCCGCTCTCCGCCTCGGTCGGCGCGGACGTCGCCTTCGACGGCAGCACGTCGGTCGCGGGCCGGTTGCCGATCAAGCGCCTGACCTGGCGCTTCAACGACGGCAACACGCTCGAAGGGGCCCGCGTCGGCCGGCGGTTCGACCGGCCGGGCCGCTATCTCGTCAGCCTGACGGCTGATGACGGTTCCGGCCAGCCCTGCGGCGCCGATACCGCGGAAGCCTCGATCGTCGTCAACACGCCGCCGGTCGCCGCGCCAGGCCCCGCGCGGCGCGTCTCGGTGGACGAGGCCATCGCCTTCGATGCCCGCCAGTCCTTCGATCCCGATGGCCGGATCACGGCTTATTCCTGGGACTTCGGCGACGGCGCGCGGAGCGACGCCGCCCAGCTGTCCCATGCCTATGACCGGCCCGGCACCTACACCGTCAGCCTGACCGTCGCGGACGACGCCGGGCTGCCCAATTCGACGGCGGCGGCCACGACCACCATCGTTGTCAATGCCCCGCCTGTGTCGGTCGCCGGTGCCGACAAATCGGCCGCCATCGGCGAGCCTCTGGTGTTCGACGGATCCGCCTCCAGCGACCCGGACGGCCGCCTTTTGACCTGGGACTGGGATTTCGGCAACGGCGACAAGGGGACGGGGGAGGAGACCACCTACGCCTTCGACCGGCCCGGCACCTATCAGGTGCGGCTCACCGTCCGGGATGACTCGGGGACCAGCTCGGCCACGGGTGAAAGCGTGCTGAGCGTGCGCGTCAACAATCCCCCGGTCGCCTCGGCCGGCCCCGACCAGCTGGTCACGGCCAGCGCCGTCATCTTCGACGGCACCGGCTCCACCGATCCGGACGATGCGGTGGCCGCATACGCCTGGGATTTCGGCGACGGCAGCACCGGCACCGGGCCCAGCCCGACCCATGTCTACGAGGCCCCTGGCCGCTATCAGGTCCGCCTGACGGTGACGGATGCGTCGGGAACCAAATGGAACTCGGCGACCGACGGCATGACCGTGGTGGTCAATGCCCGCCCGATTGCCGATCCCGGGCCCGACCGCATCGTCGCGCCCGGCGAGAAGGTCGTGCTCGACGGCAGCCGCTCGCTCGACCCGGACGGCGACATCGTCGAGTATCGCTGGGATTTCCGTGACGGCAGCGAGGCGAAGGGCAGGGTCGCGTCGCACAGCTTCGACCGGCCGGGGATCTACGACGTCCGGCTGGCCGTGACCGACGACAGCGGCCATTCCGAGGCCGTCGACTACAAGGAGGCCAGGATCACCGTCAACGCCGCGCCGGTCGCCGACCCCGGCGCCGATCTCATCGCCGCGCCGGGCGACGTGGTCAGGCTGAGCGCCGCGAACTCCTATGATCCGGACGGCCGGGTCGTCAGCTATCGCTGGGACTTCAGCGACGACAGCGCCCCCGTGTCCAGCGCACAGGTCGAACGGACATTCGACGCGCCCGGGCTCTACACCGCCCGCCTCACGGTGGTCGACGACAGCGGCGCGGCCAACGGCTTCGATTCCCGCGAGATCGCGATCGCGGTCAACCACGCGCCGGTCGCCGATGCGGGCCGCGATACGCTGACCGAAAGCCTGATCGTCTCCTTCGACGGCACGGCCTCGATCGATCCGGACGGCGATGCCCTGACCTATCGCTGGGATTTCGGCGACGGCGGCTCCGCCACCGGCGCGAAGGTCCAGCACAGCTATGCGGTCGCCGGGACCTACCCGATCATCCTCGTCGTCGACGACGGGAAGGGGCTACGGAACTCCACCGACCAGACCGCCAGATCCCTCGTCATCCACCAGCCGCCGGTCGCGGATGCCGGCGGGAACCGCGAGGTCTGCACCGGGGACGTGATCACCTTCGACGGGTCGAAATCCCTCGATCCGCAGGGCGGCGCCTTGCGCTACGCATGGGACTTCGGCGACGGGACGACCTCCGACATCGTCAACCCTACCAAGACCTACCGTGGCGCGGGGGTCTATCCGGTCACCCTGTCGGTGAGGGACAGCGCGAACCTGCCGAACAGCGTCGATGTCGACAGGGTTTCGATCAAGGTCGACCAGGGCCCCCATGCGGATGCCGGCCCGGACATCGAAGCCTGCGCGATGTCTCCGATCGATTTCGATGCGTCGCGCTCCTTCGATCCGAACGGGACGATCAAGCGATACGACTGGGATTTCGGCGACGGCAAATTCGCCATCGGCGAGAGGCCGAACCACATCTACGAACGCCCCGGCGACTACCGGGCGTTCCTGAAGATCGAAGGCCAGCGCGTCGGCCGATGCGATCCGCACTCGATCGACGAGATGTCGGTCAGGATCCTGCAGGGACCGGTCGTCAGGATCGTTGCGCGCGCGGCGGCTCCGCTCGGCGAAGTCACCTTCGACGGCTCGGGCTCGGAAATGCCGGGGGGCAGGATCACCGGCTGGAGCTGGGATTTCGGCGACGGCAAGACCGCCGAAGGCGCCGTCGTCCGGCATGTCTTCACCGAACCCGGCCGGAAGAAGGTCGCCCTGACGGTGGTGAGCGATGCGACATCGCCCACCTGTCAGCGCGTGACCGGAACGCATGTCGTGGACATCAACGCCCCGCCGGTCGCGGTGATCACGGCGCCCGAAAGCATTTCCGCGGGTGAGGAGCTGTTTCTCGACGCCCGCCGGTCGCATGATCCGGACGGGGCGATCGCGGCGTATGACTGGGATTTCGGGGATGGCGGCAAGGCGTCCGGGGTCCTGGTCAATCATCGCTTCGCCACCCCCGGCACCTACAAGCTCCGCCTGACGGTCGCCGATGAAGCCGGTGTGGAGAACTCTTCCGCGACGGTGGAGACGGCGCTGGTCGTGCGCCCGCCGCCGGCGCCCGTCATCGGCCTGCCGGTCGCCGCCTGCACGGGCGAGGATGTCCGTCTCGTCGTCAAAGGGACGGCTGCGGCGAAGCCGGCGGAGGACGGCTGGCGCGATGCCGGCGAGACGGACGGCGCTCGCACCTTCATCCGGCGCTTCGAGCGGCCGGGGCGCTATGACGTGACGGTCATTCCCGACGACGGCCAGGCCTTGACCGCCAGCCGCCGGCCGCAGACCCGTATCCTCCACGTCAACCGGCCGCCGGTGCCGGTCCCCGGCCCGCAGCGCCTCGTCTGCCCCATGACCGAGGTCGCCTTCGACGGCACGCAGTCTTATGACGCCGACGGCCGCATCGTCCGCTATCAGTGGGATTTCGGCGACGGCGCGGGCGCCGAAGGCGCGAAGGCCACCCATGTCTTCGAGACGCCCGGGACCTACGACGTCGCGCTCACCGTGACGGACGACACGGACACGAGCTGCGCCGCGATCCGCCGGTCGGCGCGGGTGGTGGTCAACGCGCCGCCGGTTGCCGATCCGGGGCCGGCTTTCGAGGCCTTCGTGGGCGGCGCGGCGGATGCTGTTCTCCTCGACGGCTCCCGGTCGAGCGACCCCGATGGCGGTGGTCTCACGCATGTGTGGCGGATCGGCGACGGCACGGTCGAGTCGGGTGAGCGCGTCCGCCATCTGTTCCGGCAGACCGGCGATATCCCGGTGGAGCTCACGGTGACCGACAGCTCGGGTCTGCCCTGCGGCCAGGCGTCCGCCCGCACCATCGTCACGGTCCGCCAGCGTTCTCCGATGCTGGTGACCGAGGTGCCCGCGGCCGACGCTCGAAACTGAGGGCGACGGCATGGCGTCATGTCGCTGAACCTCCGCCGCAGGCTCCTGTCGCTGAGCCTCCGCCGAAAGCTGCTGCTGTTCTCGGCGCTGATCGCGGCGCTGCCGCTGCTGTTCGCCGGGCAGTCGCTGATCCGGATCGCCCGCGACGAGATGAAGAGCGCGGCCAATGAGCGGCTGGTCACGACGGTCCGCGAGGTGACGGGGCAGATCGATGACATCTATGAGCGCGCCTGGCTCGCCCCGCTCCTGCTGATCCGCAGCGCCATCGACAGCGACAAGATCAGCGTCGGGGAGAAGGTCGCCATCCTCACCCACGGCATCGCCCAGCTGCCGGACATCGTCGCCTTGCAGATCACCCTCGACGGCGGCCGCCTGCCGCTGGTGATCTCGCAGGACCGGTTCAGCACGAGGCTCACCGAGGCGGGGATCCAGCCCTTGAACGTGCTGCGGGCGTCGCCGGAGGTGATGCTGGCCACGGCGGCTGCCGATGACGACACGGCGGCGCGGATCACCGCCATCGTCTACGAGCCGAAGACCGAGACCTGGCTCGCGACCGTCGCGCTGCCGCTGGCAAGCCGGTTCAGCGGAGCGCGCGCCGTCCTCTCGGCGAGGATCGATCTCGGCCGGATCCAGGGCTTCATCATGAGCCAGCCGTTCCGTCAGGTCGGCATGATCACGACGGTCGACGCGGAAGGGCGGAAGCTCTTCGACACCGAGCTGGACGAGGCCGGCCGGGTCAAGCAGCTGGGCCGGCGCGACATCGTCAGCGAGGCGCTGGCCGCCCGCGAGGGCAACCGCTCGCGCGCGATCAGCGTCGACACCTATCTGCGGCCGGACGGCACGCCGATGCTCGGCACCTTCGCCTTCACCCGCAGCTTCGACTGGGCCGTCATCGTCGAGCAGAAGGAGGCGGACGCCTACTACGCCGCCGATGTCATGATCGACAGCCTGTTCTTCTGGGTGGTCGGCGGGCTCGCCGTCGCGGTGCTGGGGGCGGCCGTGTTCGCGCACCGCATCAGCCGCCCGATCCTGGCGATCGGAGAGGCCGCGAACGAGGTGGCCAAGGGAAACTACCACGTCCAGGTCAGGACCGTGCGCTCCAGGGACGAGATCGGCGAGCTGGCGAAGCGCATCAACCACATGATCGTGCAGATCAACGAACGGTTCGAGCTCGCCAAATTCGTGTCGCACGGCACGATGGACGCTATCCAGCATTCGGACGAGACCGGCGTCCATCTGGGCGGAAGCCGCTGCGAAGTCGCGATCCTCTTCGCCGATATTCGCGGCTACACGGCCTTCGCCGAAACCCGGGATCCGGAGACGGTGATCGAGACGCTGAATTTCTACCTCGCGGCGCAGGCCGATCTGGTGGCCGCCCACAACGGCGACATCGACAAATTCGTCGGCGACCAGGTCATGGCCGTGTTCCAGGGGCCGTCCATGGCCGCCGACGCGCTCCGCTGCGCCGTGGCCATGCAGCAGCACATGGCTGACGTCTCGGCCGCCAACCCGGACCAGGGCCTGTCGATCGGCATCGGCATCGATATGGGCGAGGTGGTGATGGGCGCGATCGGGGCGCGGGATCGCATGGACTTCACCGTGCTCGGAGATCGCGTCAATGTCGCCGCACGCCTGTGCTCGGCGGCGAAGCCGCGCCAGACGCTGGCGACCGCGGCCGTGGTCGAGGCCGCGACGACGTCACGACGCGACCTGCCGCTCACCACCCGCGCCCTCGACCCGATCACGGTCAAAGGCAAGAGCGCACCGCTCACCGTCTACGAAATCGAACCGGCGAGCCGGGTGGCCGCCTGAGGCCGGACGACGTCCGGTGGCGGATCGATCAGCGCCTGTCCCTGCCAGAAGCTCCGGTCGGCCCAGCGGCGCTCCGCCCGGTAGAGCGCGCGGCGGCGCATGGCATAGATCTCGGCGACCCGCGCCATCTCGTCGACATAGCGGCCCGCCTCCGCACCGCCCGCCATCGCCCCGGCGACCATCTCGGCGGCGGCGAGGCCGGAGCGCAGCGCGTTGAACAGGCCTTGCCCCGCGACCGGATCGAAGGCGAGCGCGGCGTCGCCGCAGGCAACCCACCCGGCGCCGCAGGGCGGGTCGAGCGCGCCGCCCCTGGCGTCGAGCGCCACGAGACCGGGATCGAAGCGCACGGGGCCGAGCAGCCCGTCAAGGCCGGGGGCGCCCGCGAAGATCTCGCCGGGGCGCTTGGACGACCGCAGCCGGGCAGCTTCCCGCGGCCGGGTGTGATAGCCGAACACCCAGCGCCCCGTGCCGAGCCGCCCCGCATAGATCCAGCCGTCCGGCCGCGCTTCGATGACGGTCCGGTCGAGATCGGCGTTCCGCCCGGGCACGCCGGTTCCGTAGAGCGCGACCAACGGCGCGGCCCATCGGCGGGAGCCGCCGAGCAGCCGGGCGATGCGGGCGCGCCGACCGGTCGCGTCGACGATCCAGGCGGCGTGCGTGGCACCCCCGTCGTCGAGATCGATGGTCCACCCCTGGCCGGACCGGGCGACGGCGGCGACATCCGCCGGCCGGTGCACGACGCCGGCGGCGATGCTGGCCGCCCTGAGATCCGCGTCGAATCTCCGCCGGTCGAGGCGCAGCCCGCGTCCCGCGGGGTCGCGCAGCGCGTCGGTCGGAACCAGCGTGTCGGTGTTCCACGCGACCAGCGATCCCCCGACCGGCCAATGCGGCCCGTCGGGCTCGTCCCGCGCCGCCGCGATCCCGCCGAGACCGAGGCGGTCCAGGAGCCGCAGCGCCGCTTCGGGCAGGGTCTCCCCGATCTTGGGCGTCGCCTTCGCCAAGCGGTCGACCATCAGCACGGCGAGACCGCTGCGCGCCAGGATTCGCGCGGCGGTCGCGCCGGCCGGGCCGGCGCCGGCGACGACGACGTCCCAGCGCCCAGCCTCCCCGAGCCTCATCGCCGCCGGACGCGGACCGAGCGGAATGCGTCGAGCTGCTCGCGGCTGGCCCAGCCGGCCTTCTCGACATTGCTCAGCGGCCGGCCGGCCGTTTCGAGGCGCGCGGCCGCCTGTATCGCCGCCTCCCGGATATGCCCGGCGGCGAGCGTCTCGACGTAGAGATACTCCGGAAAATCGGGATCATCCTTCACGCCCGGCCGGACTTCGACGATGCCGAGTTCACCGAAATGCTTGATCATCAGCATCATCGTCGGGGCCACGTCGGGCTCCTGGATGGCGCGAAGCCAGGACCGCCGCTGGTTGTACGCGGCCAGCCGCTCCTCGCGCTCCAGCGACGGATCGATCACCTTGCGGTAGTCCTCCTCCGTCAGCACCTGGTTGGGCACGCGCGCCGCCCAGAAGGTCGGCAGATATGGGTCGAACTCCGGATCGTAGCCCGACCGGCAGAACGCCGTGTCGCCCTGCCAGGGAAGCGCCATCCAGCGCGTGATGTCGCCGGGGCGCTGTCCGTAGAGGGGGCCGTCGACCAGCCGGACCTTGCCGGGCGTCAAGGTCGAGCCGTAATCCGGCTCGTGCGCGTCCGCCGCGCGATGGCGGATGCGGAACGGCTTCGCGTAGAGCGTGGCGTGGCGCATCGGCCACGTCATCTCGCAGCCCGGATGGAAGGTGTCGGCGAGGCAGTAGTGCAGCGCCGCCCGGTCCAGCATCTCCGGCTGCTCGGCCAGCGGCACCTCGTCGATCGAGGCGGAGGGCGGCGCGGCCGCCGGCCAGTCGGCGACGAACCGGCCTTCCACCCATCGCCGCAGCAGAAGCTCCTGCAGTCCGGTCATGGCCAGCATGTTGCCGGGGCCGTTCTCGGGGAAGCTGCCGAAGGCATCCCCGTAGATCCACGGCCAGACATGCGGCCAGGCCACCGGCTCGGCGACGCTCGGCAGCGGGGGGCGGAAGCAGTGATAGATCGCCCGGCGCAGCTCGGCATAGGGATCGGCCTCGTGCGGCCGTCGCGGCTGGTGCGCCAGCTTGGCGATGAACTCCGGGTTCTCGAAATCCATCGGGCCGCCCTTGCCGAAATAGGCGGCGAAGCCCTTGTTGACCCAGCCCAGCCGCGACAGCCGGTTCAGGATCGGCAGGATGTCCCGGCTGAACGACGGGGTCTCCGGCGGGATCAGCGATCCGGCCTGGACGAAGACATCGGCCATCAGGTCGTACATCGTCCGCCAGCTCACCACATCCGGCGCATAGTTCGGCGGGGCGACGACGACCCAGGCGGGCTCGACCGGCAGCTCGACGCCGTCGACCGACACCCTGGCCGTGACCGGGCCGTCGGATGTGTCGTCGTACCAGTCGTCGGCATTGTTGAAGCTGGTCGGGACGGCCGGGTCATAGACCGGCGCCCCCGTCGGAGAGGCGGAGTCGCCGGTGCCGCCGAGCACGAGGAGCCGCCCGTGCTCGTCGGTCCGGATCTCCCCGAGCGGCACCGTGACCGGCTGCGGGCCTGCGGCCTGGAAGGTGCCCGTGTCGAAGGCATGGTCCGGCCCTCCCGAGACCGAGCGTCCGGAGATGCTGCGGGGACCGGGGTCGATGGCCAGTCTGGATCGGTCGCCGACCTTCGGGTTCCGCAGCGGGAAGGCGTTGTCCGGGGCGTCCGCGGCCTCGGGGATGTCGAGCGCGTATTGGAACTGGTACCACTGCGCCTTGCGGTTGACGAGGTGGACCGTCCAGGTGATATCGGCATTGTCCGGCGTCAGTTCGCACACCACCTCGCCGGCGGCGTTGTAGCCGTACAGCCGGAACCGGGCGGCCTGCCGTTTGATCGCCCCGGTGCCGTCTCGATAGAAGGACGGGGGCGGCGCCTTCGACGGCGGCGGGTCGACGACCTCCGGCCCGATGAAGAACTCCGTCTTGCTGTCGCCGATCCGGCAGATGCCGATCCCGGGATGGATGACCGCACGCACGACGGTGCTGTCGCGATCGGGGCGGGTCATATTCCTCTCCTCTTTAGAATTAACTAAAAATCACAATAAAGTTCGCCAACGGACTTGATTGGCGCGAAATTTACACAATTGCTGCAGTAAGGCAGCAATATATCCCTACACTATCATCGTGATCCTGTCCCGCAATGCGCAATCTTTAAAGCCGAACGGGCCGGATCTTCGGAGGCGGAGAGGGCCATGGCCTCCCGGCGCGCTCCGGCCGCACGATCCTAGGCCTTGAGCGCCGCGGCGGCGTCCCGGGGGAGGGGGCCGCCTCCGGCGGGCCAGGCGCTGCCCTCGGCCCGATAGGCGCGGGCAGCCGCGGCCAGGCTCTCGGCGTCGGACGCCAGCCTCTCGACCGCCACCCAGCGGTTCCAGTCCGCCGCGATGCTCCACCCGGTCTCGCCGAGATGGGCCAGAGGCAGCCGATAGTGGAAGACCGGACGGCTGGCGATCTTCTCGTAGGGCAGCCTCGCCCGCACCCGCGGCGCATCCAGGCTCAGCAGCAGCGGCAGCAGGTCCAGGCCGCGGTCGCGGGTCGGGTTGGCGGCGAGGTAGTCGTCGATCAGCCCGGCCTGGTCGGGCCGGTAGTCGGGCGCCGCGATCCGATGCAGGAACTCCGGCGGGTAGGGCGGGGGCAGGTGCCGCTCCAGGCGGCTCCGCCCTTGCGCGATCTCCCGGCGCAGCCATGGTTCCATCAGCCCGAACGCCACCATCACGGCGGTAATCCGGCGCAGGTCCGCGGCCGGCGCCTCGATGTTGAAGTGCAGGCCCAGCGACCCGAACAGTGTCGCGCCTCTCCCCCCGGCGCCGGCCGCGCGCAGCACATCCAGGATGTGGTCGACCTCCGCCAGCCGTTCGACCGGCAGCGGCGGGATGATCAGCTCGCGCGGCACCACGCCGGACACCAGCCACCCCAGCCCCGCGGCGGCCTTCGGCCCGATGCGGACCGGCAGGGTCTTGCCGTGCCGCTGCGGGTGGGCGTAGCGCAGGTCGAGCTCCACCGCCATGTCGCCCAGGACGGTGCCCCGCACCGCGAAGGCATGGGCGTCCTCCGCGACGACGTCGCCTCCGATATCCGCGGCCAGGGCCTGCGCCGCCCGGCGGGCGCTGGGGCCCATGAACTCGATCTCGACGCCGATCCGGCGCTCGGTCTCGGGGACCGAAGCGGGAAGCGCCTGGAAGGAGTCGCTCGAAGCGGCACGCGGCATGGGCTGTCGGGACCTCATCGTGTCGAGGAAAGAGCCTCCGGGCCGATATTGGGAGCGGGACGGCCATGGTTAAGGCCATGGAACGTCGTGTCGCGCCGGCCGCGATCCCCCGCACCGTCGCCGCAGGGGAGGGCGAGGAACGGTCGTTCGAAACGTCGTGTTCCCGATTCCATGTTCATGGCCGAGGGATTTTTGACCCAGCATATGGCGGCGCATCTCGCGGCGATGAACATGGCCGCGCCGCTGTGCGTGGTGGCGTGGGATCGCCTCGCCCACGGTCGGGCGGCGGCAGACGCCATCCGCCTCCTTCCGGCGACGGCTCTCCAGGCCGTCCTGATCTGGGGCTGGCATCTCCCGGCCGTGTTCGCGGCCGCCTGCCGAAGCCCGGCGCTGGCCGCGGCGATGCACCTCTCGCTGTTCCTGTCGGCCTGCTGGTTCTGGCTCGCCGTGATCCGCGCGGCCCGGCGCGCCGCCTGGACGCCGCTGGCCGCCCTGCTGGCCACCGGCAAGCTGTTCTGCCTTCTCGGCGTCCTCCTCGCCTTCTCTCCGCGCCCGATCTACGCGACGCCGGCGCTGCCGCCCGCCTGCTTCGATCCGGCCTCGCCCCGGCTCTGGGTGGAGGACCAGCAGCTCGCCGGGCTGCTGATGCTGACGGCCTGTCCGCTGGTCTACGGAACGGCGGCGATCCTGACCGCACGCCGCTGGCTCGCCGCGCTGGCCCGCGACGGCGGCTGGCGCCTCGGCCGGAGGGCCGGCTGAATGGCTCCGCCCGCGACGACGCGCCGCCGCGCCCTGGCTCTCGGCGCGCTGATCGCCGCGGCCGGCGCCGTCGTCCTCGCCGCGATCATCGTCCTTTCGGGCGTCTACAACGTCGCCGCGTCGGTCCCGCATTTCCATGTCACCGACCGGCTGCTCAAGCTGGTGCTCTGGCGCTCCGTGGACACGCACAGCGCCGGCATCGAGGCGCCCGACCTCGCCGACGCCGGCCTCGTCCGCCTCGGCGCCCGGCACTTCGCCGCGGGCTGCGAGCCCTGCCATGCCGGGCCCGGGATCCGCCAGGACCCCGTCGCCGCCGCCATGTATCCCGCCGCCCCGGCGCTGGGCGGAAAGGTCGCCGACTGGGAGACGCGGGAGCTGTTCTGGATCGTCCGCCATGGGCTGAAGTTCACGGGCATGCCGCAGTGGCCCGGCGACGGCAGGGACGACGAGGTCTGGCCCGTGGTCGCCTTCCTCCGCCGGCTCCCCGGCCTGTCGCCCGGCGACTACGCGGACCTGGCCGGGCTCGACGAGGCCGGCACGCCCTCCGGCTTCATGGCCGACAGGCCCGGCGCCGCCGGCTGCGCCCTCTGCCATGGCGATGCCGTTCGGGCCCCGGTGGCGGATCCGGCGCCGGCGCTGCAGGGCCAGAGCAAGGCCTATCTCCTGCGCGCGCTGGAGGAATACGCCGGCAACGCGCGCCAGAGCGGCATGATGGAAGCCGTCGCCGCGGCGCTCTCGCCCCGGGAACGGGAAAGGCTCGCCGGTGAATTCGCCGCCATGCCGCCCCGGGCCGGCGACGCGCGCCAGGACCCCGAGCGGGTCGCGCGGGGCGCGGCGATCGCCTCCGGCGGCGTTGCCGAACGGAACGTCCCACCCTGCCTCGCCTGTCACGCGGGGCGGAGATCGCCCCAGTTCCCCCGGCTGGAGGGACTGTCCGCCGGCTATATCGGAACCCAGCTCCGGCTGTTCCGCGACGGTGTCCGGGGCGGCACGCCCTACGGCGCGATCATGGCGCCGATCGCCAAGCGCCTGACCGACCGGGATATCGAGGACGCGGCCGCCTTTTTCGCGAGCCGCGGGAGGCCCGCCTCGGAGATGGCGACCGACGCGGGCGAAGCGGCGCCATGAGCCGCCGCCGGACATCCGCCCCGGCCCTCGCGGCGCCGCTCTGCGGCTGCGCGGGTGTCCAGTCGGCGCTGGTCCCGCGCGGGACCGAGGCGCAGGAGATCGACGCGCTGTTCTGGACCGTTACCGGAGTCGCGGTCGTGGTCACGGCCCTGGTCCTGATCGCCACCGCGCTGGCCCTTTACGGGCCGGCCGGCTGGCGCCGGTTCCTCGCCGCCGACCGGATGGTCGTCGGCGGCGGCATCGTGCTGCCGGTCGTCGTGCTCAGCGCCCTTCTGGCCTGCGGGCTGCTGGTGATGCAGGCGGGCGCG
The DNA here is from genome assembly GCF_000423185.1 of Inquilinus limosus DSM 16000. Classification (GTDB taxonomy): domain Bacteria; phylum Pseudomonadota; class Alphaproteobacteria; order DSM-16000; family Inquilinaceae; genus Inquilinus; species Inquilinus limosus. Next base: position 76,748 of record NZ_AUHM01000037.1, read on the forward strand.
GCGCGGTCCCGCAGCGCCGAGGGGCCGGGGGTGACGATCACCGGCAAGCGCTGGTGGTGGCAGGTCGTCTACGAGGACCGCGACGGGCGCCGGATCGTCAGCGCCAACGAGCTGCGCCTGCCGGTCGGCCGGCCGGTCGCGGTCCGGCTCGAGACCGACGACGTGATCCACAGCTTCTGGGCGCCGCAGCTCGGCGGCAAGCTCGACATGATCCCGGGCCGGACCAATGTCCTGACGCTGGAAGCCACCGAGGCCGGCGTCAGCCGGGCGCAATGCGCGGAGTATTGCGGCGGCGCCCATGCGCTGATGTCCCTGTATGTCGTGGCGCTCGAACCCTCTGCCTATGACGCTTGGCTCGCCGCCGAGGCCGCGCCGGCCCGACCGCCGGCATCCGAGCCGGCGCGGCGCGGCCTGCAGCTGTTCCTGCAGAACGGCTGCGGCGCCTGCCACGCCGTGCGCGGCACGGAGGCGGCCGGCACGATCGGCCCCGACCTGACCCATGTCGGCGGCCGCCTCTCGCTCGGCGCCGCGGCGCTGCCCAACGATGCCGAGGCGTTCATGCGCTGGATCGCCGACAACCAGCACGTCAAGCCGGGCAACCTGATGCCGCCCTACCGCAGCCTGTCGCAGGACGAGCTCGCCGCCATCGCCGCCTATCTGGAGGGGCTGGACTAGGTGAAGGACGACGCCCGACACCGGCTGCCGAACCCGGGACCGCGTCCGGAGGGCGAGGAGGAGCAGCTGCTGCGGATCTGGGCGCGGCCGCGGGGCTGGCGGATCGTCTCCGACGTCAACAACACCACCGTCGGCATCGCCTATCTCGGCGCGGCGTTCCTGTTCTTCCTGCTGGCCGGGATCCTGGGGCTGCTGATGCGCACCCAGCTGGCCGTGCCCGGGAACGACGTCGTCGGCCAGGACCTCTACAACCAGATGTTCACCGTGCACGGCACGACGATGATGTTCCTGTTCGCCGTGCCGGCGGTCGAGGCGCTGGGCGTCATGCTGCTGCCGCAGATGCTGGCCGCCCGCGACCTGCCGTTCCCGCGGCTCAGCGCCTTCGCGATCTGGGCCTATATCGTCGGCGGCCTGGTCTTCTTCTCGACCATCCTCTACGACCTCGCGCCGTCCGGCGGCTGGTTCATGTACACGCCGCTGACGCTGAAGGAGTTCTCGCCGGGCGACAATGCCGACTTCTGGCTGCTCGGCATCGGCTTCATCGAGATCTCGGCGATCGCCGGCGCGGTCGAGATCGTCGTCGGCACGCTGAAGACGCGGCCGCCGGGCATGTCGCTGGCGAAGATGCCGATCTTCGCCTGGGCGATGCTGATCTTCGCGGCGATGATCATCTTCGCCTTTCCGGCCGTCATCCTCGGCACCATGCTGCTCGAGATCGAACGGTCCTTCGGCTGGCCCTTCTTCACCGCGGCCAAGGGCGGCGACCCGCTGCTGTGGCAGCACCTGTTCTGGTTCTTCGGCCATCCGGAGGTCTACATCATCTTCCTGCCGGCCGCGGGCCTGGTCTCGATGATCGTGTCGACCATGGCCCGGCGGCCGCTGGTGGGGCACGACCTGATCGTGGTCGCGCTGATCGGGACGGGCTTCTTCTCCTTCGGCCTGTGGGTCCACCACATGTTCACGACGGGCATCCCGTCGCTCAGCCTCGCCTTCTTCTCCGCCGCCAGCATGGCGGTGGCGGTCCCGTCGGGCATCCAGGTCTTCTCGTGGATCGCGACGATCGCGGCGAGCCGGGGCCGCTTCCGCATCACCACGCCGTCGCTCTTCGTGCTCGGCTTCCTCGTCATCTTCACCATGGGCGGGCTGACCGGCGTCATGGTCGCGCTGGTGCCGGTCGACTTCCAGGTGCACGACACCTATTTCGTCGTCGCCCATTTCCACTACGTGCTGATCGGCGGGATGGTGTTCCCGCTGTTCGCGACCTTCTACTACTGGATCCCGATGGTGAGCCGGAGGATGCTGTCCGAGCGGCTCGGGCGCTGGGTCTTCGGGCTGATGTTCGCCGGCTTCCACATCGCCTTCTTCCCGATGCACCTGGCCGGGCTGCTCGGCATGCCGCGCCGCGTCTGGACCTATCCCGGCGATCTCGGCTGGAACACGCTGAACCTGGTCTCGACCGTCGGCGCCTATGTCCTCGCCGCCGGCGTGCTGCTGTTCGTGGTCGATCTCTGCCGCAACTTCCGGCCGGCGATCGGCGCCTCCGGCGGGCCCGAAAATCCCTGGGGCGCGGGCACGCTGGAATGGCTGCCGAACAACGTCTATTCGACCCGCAGCATCCCGCTGGTGACCAGCCGCGAGCCGCTCTGGGACCAGCCGGACCTGTCGGGGGAGGTGAGGGAGGGCCGGCATTTCCTGCCCGACGCCCCGACCGGCGGCCGCGAGACCATCGTCACCAGCGCGATCGAGGGCCGGCCGCAATACGTCATCCGCATGCCCGGGCCGGGCTTCGCGCATGTGGTCGCCGCGGTGTTCACGGCCGCGTTCTTCCTGTTGCTGACGGTCAAGCTCGTCACCCCCGCCATCCTCTGCGGGGTTGTCGCCGTCGCCGCCTGCCTGGCCTGGACCTGGGGGCTCGACAAGGGGCCCGGCCGGGGGCCGGTCGAGATCGGCGGCGGCATCCGCCTGCCGACCTACAGCACCGGCCCGATATCGCATTCCTGGTGGGCGACGACGGTGCTGATCCTCGTCGCCGGCTCGCTCTATCTCGCCTTCGTCTTCTCCTACCTCTATCTCTGGATCGTGTCGCCCGAGGTCTGGGCGCCGCGGGGATCGCCGGCGCTGCCGCATCCTGGCTGGCCCCTGGGCGCCGCCGGCCTCGCGCTGGCGGGCATGGCGGCGACCGTCGCCGGCGGCCGGCTGCTTCCGTCGCCCGGCCGCCGCGGCTTCGGCGCCCCGGCGCTGTTCGCGCTGGCCGCGGCCTGCCTCGCCGGCGCGGTTGCGCTCAGCCTCTGGAGCCACTGGCAGGCCGGGCTGCGGCCGACTGGCAACGCCTATGGCGCGATGGTCTACATGGCCGGTGTGCTCGACGCCCAGCTCGCCTTCGCCGTGGTCATGCTCCTCGCGGTCGCCATCGCCCGCCACGCGGCCGGCCGCCTCGACCGTGAGCGGCGGGTCGGCTACGAGATCGCCGCGCTGCTCTGCGCCTATACCGTCGGGCAGATCCTGTTCGGCCTGCTGCTCGTGCACGGCTTCCCCAGGGTGGCGGGCTGATGCGAAGGCGCGAACCCTCGACCCTCGGCACGCTGGCCTTCCTGATGTGGGGGCTGGTGGTCTGGGGCCTGCAGTTCACGGCGATCTATCTCGGCCATGCCTGGCTCTGCGCGCTCGGCGCGCCGGCCGGCGCGACCGCCGTCCTCGCGGCGGTCCTTACGGTCCTCGCCGTCGCCGCGATCCTGCCGGTGGCGTGGTCGCCGGCCCGGCCGGCCGCGCTCGCGGGGATCGGGGCGCTGGCCGGCGATCCCCGCCATCTGATGGCGATCGCCCGCGCCGTCGCCCTGCTGTCGATCGTCGCCGCGCTCTGGACCGGCGCCGCGGCGGCTTTCGTCGACGCCTGCGCGCCGGCCCGGTGACGGGCGGTCGGGTCCGTCGCGGGCCGGTCAGGCGGCCTGGGGCAGGCGCGCGATGACCTTGATCTCGAAATCGAAGCCCGCCAGCCAGTTCACGCCCACCGCGGTCCAGTTCGGGTAGGGCGGCTCGCCGATCATCTTCAGCCGGATCGGGACGATCGTCTCCCACTGCCTGGCCGGATCGGTGTGGAAGGTGGTCACGTCGACGACGTCGTCGAAGGTGCAGCCGGCGGCCTTCAGCACGGCCGCGAGATTGTCGAAGGCGAGCTGGACCTGCTTGGCGAAGTCCGGCTCGGGCGACCCGTCCTCGCGGCTGCCGACCTGGCCCGAGACGAACAGAAGATCGCCCGATCGGATCGCCGCCGAATAGCGGTTGATCTCGTACAGCGCCTGCCGTCCGGCAGGGAAGATCGCATCGCGTTTGGCCATCGTTTCACTCCTGGTCTGGCAGGGCAGGCCGACCGCCACGGCATCGTGTCGCCGGGAACGGCGAGGGACGTCCGCCCGGGCCGTTGCGTTCCGGTATTCGGGGGCGTGCACTGACATACGCCCCGTATGCCGACATATCGGCGCATACGTGCCGTATGTCAATGCGCATACGCAGCGTATGTCACTGCGGAAGATGGCGATGGTCCGATCTGCGCCGCAGGCCCGCGCCGCTCCGCCGGCGCGGGCCTTCCGGCCACCTGCGGCCCTTGCCGCTAGAGCATTTTCCGATCAGTCGCGGTCATATCCGGCAGCAGTAAAGTAGTTCTGGCAATCGTCAGGTGTGAAGGCGTCGACGGCCAGTGCGATCGCCTGCCAGAGGTCGTCGACGGTCCTGGGGGCGAGCTTCTTGAGGAAGGCCTTGAGTTTGGAGAAGGCCATCTCGATCGGGTTGAAGTCTGGGCTATAGGCCGGCAGGAAGCGCAGCTTGGCGCCGGTGCCTTCGATGGCGCTGCGCACGGCAGCAGG
>NZ_AUHM01000038.1 GCF_000423185.1 Inquilinus limosus DSM 16000
TTGCGGATGGTCGGGCGCAGCAGCTCCAGGCTGCGCTTCGACAGCGACTGCGCCTCCTCGACCCAGGCGATGTCGTAGCCCTCCAGCGACTTGATGCTCTCGGCCGTGTGGTTCTGCATGCCCTGGAAGATGATCCGGCCGCCGCCCGGCGTCAGGATGCGGTTATAGCCGGGTATAGCCGGGCGCGCGATTTTGGATGATGGGGCAGTCGGTTTTGGACCGAAAGCCCGCCGATCTATGCGGGGCAACCGGGATCGGTGATACATAGATCCTCATGTTGCTCGCTGATCAGGTAACTCATTGATGCCCGGCCAACAGGGGGGCGGCACCATCCTTAGCCAGCTCGCCGACCTTGCCGTCGACCTCAACGGTGTGCTCGTTCCTGGGCGCTCGATCGAAGGTGCCTTGGCACATCATGCGCACCCGCTCGTTATCAACAACAACGAGGACGAGACGTACAAGGTTTGGCTCCGGGGCTCGGCGACACCGGTTCGCCATCGCGGTCGCGAGCTTCTCCTGACGTCACAGCATCAACTTCAGGGGGTCGATGAGTCACAGGTGTCAATGCTTATCGGCAATGGAAGAAACCTTGTCACGACGGCGGGACGCGCGGGGTATAGCCTTCATCCGGACACAGATGCCCATGACATCATCGCATTCGATTTCACAGAGCCGTGCAGGGACATTCCCGAACTTGGAGGTCGGTTTTTCAACCTGACCAGGAGGCCACCCGACGTCCCGAGGGATCACGTTGTCGGGTTCCTGCTGTGTGGCTATCCCTTCAATGATCAGAACTACGACCTCGCTGAGAATAACCATCTGGGCCTTCGGCGCAGACACATCACCTGCACGTTTCATTCTCAGTCAGCAGACCCAGCGCTGATAACTGTTCAACCTGTCCAACCTCTGACCTTCGATCCCAATGGTATGAGTGGTGGGCCGGCCTTTGTCCTACAGATTGAAGATGAACAGCCGCGCGCCTACTTCGCGGGCATCATCGTTCGGGGCGGCGCAACGCTTCTGCACATCCTTAAGGCTGGCTTCGTGATCGAGTTTCTTGACAGCCTCCATCGCCAAATGGCGGGGCGGCCGTCTTCGGCCGGCCCCGCCTCTGCATCCTAGGGCTCGTTGGCCGCGGGTGGCGCCTGATCGAGCAACCTACAAGCCTCCTCGATCCGGCGGCACGCCACCTCGAAATACCCTTCATCCTGCTCGATGCCGATGAATCGCCGGCCGAGCTGGACGCAGGCGACGCCGGTCGTGCCCGAGCCCATGAAGGGATCGAGCACCGTCTGGCCGCAGAGCGGAAGTAGATCACTCATGAGCCGTGTCGGCTTGCCAGTCAGGTGATGCTTGTCATCGGGCAGCACCCGGTGCCGAAACACCCCCGGTAGGCATGGGCCGTCGACAGGCAGCGGCCCGTTGGAGCCCCAAGCGATGTACTCCGCCTGGTTTCGGTAGCGCCCCCGCTGCGGCCTGGCCGCCTCGGTCTTGTCCCAGATGCACAATCCGCGCCAGAGCCAGCCTCCAGCCTGGATAGCGTCGGTCGTCACCGGCAGCTGCCGCCAATCGCTAAAAACCAGGCAGAGGGCGCCTGGGCGCGCGATCTTCAACGCGGCAGCCAGCCAGAGGGCCGACCAGGCGAGATAGCTGCGCTGGTCGCGGTTGTCCCCGGAGAAGTCCCGGTAAAGGTGCCGCTGGGCGGCGCTCACATACTTCTGCGATGGCTTGGCCATCCGGTCGGTGGAGTGGACGCCGCCCGAGCTGTAGGGCGGGTCGGCCACCAGAGCATCGACCGGATCGAGGTCCGGGATGATGCCCAGCGACTCGCCGCAGTACAGGGTGGCGTCGCCGATCCGACGCACCTTGGCCCGATGGATGAGGGCCGGAGCCCCCAAGATTCGACTCGACTCTCGCAAAATCTGTTCTACCTTTGTTCACGTCGTCGCGCGGCGATCGACGGGTCGGAAACGAGCGAGTGCCCCTCTCGCGGCTCGGGGCGTTGCAGCGCCCCAGCCCCCGTCGACGCGACGGAGGAGTTCGGAGATCATGAAACGGACGAAGAAGACCAAGCCCCAGATGACGCTGGCCCTGCCGCTCGATGCCCAGGCACCGGACGCGGACCTGGAGGCCGCCGTGCGGGCGGCCGAGGCGTCGTTCCTGGCGAAAACCGCAAAACCAGAGGCGGACGCGGCACCTGCGCCTGCCGCCGAGCCGGCGAGGGTCGCCGCGCCCACCCTTCCCCAAGCGCCGCTGATCACGCCCTCCGCGGCGAAGCAGGCGGAGTTCGCGGACGAGCCGCGCAGCGGCCGAAACACCCTGTACATCGTCGCCGCCGCCAAATGGGGCGAGATGCGGGCCAGGCGCGGCAAGAAGCTGGGATGGCAGCGCCTGCCCGATGCCGGCTTCAAGGCGAAGAGCCAAGCGCTCCGGGCGGCCGAGCGGATGGTCGAGGCTGGCCGGGCGACCGGCGCCGTCGCCGTGCAGCAGACCGCAGACCCGGATGCCGGGGATTACGACGAGCCGGTGATCCTGGCCCGCTACGGGCGCCTGCCCGAGGGCTTCGCGGAAATGTGAGAGGGAGGCCGCAATGTGCGGCGAGAACACCAATAATCTCGACTGGCCGCAGATCCACGCGCTGTACCGCCTGACCCTGCCGAAGGACGGCACGCGGCCACGGCTCGAAGCCGACCAGCGGCCCGGCAGTTGGGGCCTGGTGATCCGCTACAACCCGGCAACCCAGGAACGGTCGGCCGACCTGTTGCTATGGGGCCTGATCCCCCACTTCGCCCGCGATCCGGCGCAGTACCAGAAGACCTACAACGCCAGGGCCGAGAACCTGACCGAGCGGCGCTGTTGGATCGAGCCGTTCCGCCGGCGCCGCTGCCTGGTTCCGGCAGCGGCCTTCATCGAACGGAAAACGGTCGGGCGCCATGGACGGGGCGTCAAGCATGCGTTCAGCTTCTCCGATGGCAGCCCCATGACCCTCGCGGGCCTTTGGGACGGCTGGCGCTCGCCCAGCGGTACGTGGGTCAAGAGCTATACCGTCATCACGGTCCCGGCGAATCCGGTGGTGACTGAGGTCCATGACCGGATGCCGGCGATTATGCCGCCGGAGCATTGGTCGGCCTGGCTGGGTGAGACGCCAGCGACCGAGGCCGAATTGAAGGCGATGCTGCGGCCGTATCCGGATTGCGCCCGGATGAGTTCGCGTCCCATCCAGCTTCGCGACCGAGGCATGAGCAATCGTGATCTGCTCGACGCCCTGCGGCCGGAGCTGGCAGCATGAAACACCGGCGAGGCCCATTCTCCGAGTTCCTCCGGATGGCCCGCAACGACGCCGACCCGGAGCTGACGCTGTACCGGGTGAGATCTCGGCGCGAACGAGTGGTCGCCGCAGCTCGCGACAGGGCGATGACCGAGCAGCAGATTCGCGAGTTGCTGGCGCTTGGGATCGACGCGGCCGAGCGGCAGATCTACGGCGACCCGGAGGCGCGCTAGGGTGCTTTGGTCCGCGAACGCATCGTCGACAATTGGGACGTCGGAATGCGGCTGTCCGACGTCTCGTCGGGTACCGCCATCGTGGCGCTGTGCGGCCGGTGCAAGACGCGGCGGGAGCTGGACCGGCGCAAATTGGTCGAGGCATTCGGCCCAACGGCTCGGCTGATCAAGCTGGAGCTGATCTTGAAATGCCGGCGCTGCAGGACCAGGGCAGCCTCCCGCATCCAACTTTGCATGCTGCCACGGTGAGGCTGGCGACCGAAACGCCGACCCCGCCACTGATCGGAACTCGCGATCTGCTGCGCCTGTTGCTGGCGCATGGCCAAGGGTCGCGACGCTTCAGACTGGACGGTTACGCACGGCGGCTACGAAGGCACAGTGCGGAGCGCCGAGTACCGCGGACGCTTCAAGGTGCGGCCGAACGGTGTCGTTCAGATCATCTGGCAGGTCGGGCCGGAGCCGGAGGACGATGGACCAGTGAACCGCGCAGCCCAGGAGGCGATCGACGCGGTGATCAGGCCGCGCGCTTAGCGACTTGGCGACTCAGCCCCGCCGCGCTATCGATCGCCCATGACCGACATCCTGACCCCGCCAAAGCCCAACGACGTCCACTGGACGCACTATTGCGAGGCCCCCGGCTGCACCGCCTGGGGCAGCTACGGACATGAGGTCGGCGCCCGCACTGCCTGGTACTGTCGCGAGCACGATCCGTGCGGCGGCCGTGGCGCTGATGGCGCGGCCCGAAAGCCAACGCCTGCTTAGGCGATTTGCCGGTGCCGAGGCCGGCGGCCACGGCATGCCTCCACGCCAGCGTGACAGAGCAGGACGGGCCGCCTATCCTGCGGCGTGGCAATGTGGGGGGAGCAGATGCGGTCGCTGATCCAGCGAATCAAGCGCGTGCAGAACAGGTTATCGATGAGCCCCGCCGCACGGGCGGTGGTCCGGGACAGGCTGACCTATCTCTCCCCCGTGAAGCTGAACCGGCTGGAGCGCTCAGCCCGCAGCGTTCTGCGCGCCGGCGTGGCCGGCGATGTTCTTGAATTCGGCATCGCCCTCGGCGGCTCGACGATCCTGCTGGGCAAGCAGGCCACCGCGGCCGGTCGGCCGTTCCACGGATTCGATGTCTTCGGCATGATCCCGCCGCCGACATCCGAAAAGGACGATGCCAAGGCCCGGAAGCGATACGAGGTGATCGCCAGCGGCGCCTCGCAGGGCATCGGGGGCGACGTGTATTATGGTTACCGCAAGGATCTGTACGGCGACGTCTGCCGCGCGATGGCACGGCACGGACTGCCGGTGGACGGTCGGTCCATCAGCCTCCACAAAGGCCTGTTCGAGGAGACTGTGCCGGTTGCACCGGTCCAATCCATCGCCTTCGCGCACATCGACTGCGACTGGTATGACCCGGTGCGGTTCTGCCTCAATGCCGTCGCCGACCGCCTGAGCCCAGGCGGTGTGATCGTTCTCGACGACTATCATGACTACCCGAGCTGCAAGACGGCGACCGACGAGTTCCTCGCAGCCCGGCGCGACTTTGCCGTCGAGGACGGCGAGAATGTGATACTGCGAAAGAGCGGCCGGTGATCCACGACGCTACAAGCTTCCTGACGGCGATCCTTTTCGGCCTCTTGTGGGTCGAAGGTGTCGTCCTGCTCGTGCGCGTCTGCCGCGGCGAAGACATTGGCATGTCACGGCATCCCGACGACGACTTGGGTTAGTTGAGGAGGCGCGGCTCGGACGCGCCGCGCCTCCCCTCGGATTCACCTGTTCAAGATCCGCGAGGCCGAGCTGGCCTCCGCCAGGCGGCCTTACGGCAGCGCCAGCGTGGTCGCCGGCGACAGGCCGGCACCGTTCTTGGCCCTGATGTCCAGCTCCAGCGCAGGCCAGGGGCCGCCATCGGCCGCAATCAGGTCGGCCGTGTAGGTCCAGCCGTTGTAGAGCGCCCGGTAGGTGCGCACCGCCGTGGCCTGGCCGTTCGGCCGCACCGCGATCTGGTACTCGGTCGCCCCGGTCGACGGCTCCCACTGGAACACCAAATCCGGCGAGGTGTAGGCGTTGGTCAGCTCCGGGTTCTCCGGTGCCGGCGGCGGCTGCTGGGCAGTCGTCAGCGGAATTCCTGCCGAGATCAGGTAGTCACCGGGAAAGAGGTCTCGGGCTTCCACCCGCACATGGTGCGTCTGGCCGGCCGGCGGCGCGTCGACCTCGAGCTGGGTCGCGGTCCCCTCATAGACCAGGTTGGACGGCAGCGGCGTGAAGTCGGCGGACGATCCCCGGTAGACGGCATACGACTTGAAATCCGGCTCGGCGACCGCATCCCAGCTCACCCGCATCCGCCCGTTGAGCTGGGGCGTGACGGTGATGTTGGCCGGCGGTTCGGGCGCTGGATCGAGGACGCGCAGCACGGCGGGCGTGGGGGATTGCCCAGCCTCGTTGACGCCGACCACCCGGATCTCGAACCGTCGCCAGGGGCCACCGACTGGCTGCACGTCGCCGGCCGAGATCGTTAGCGGCGGCAGCGGTGTGGAGAGCGCTAACGCGAGCTTGTCGAACACGCCGGGCGTGGCGTCCTCGATGTAGACCGACACCTGGTAGGATGCGGCGCGCGGTGCCAGATTGAACCGCAGCCGTGCCGAGCCGGCGGCGTACCGGGTTTCGAGGGCAAGGCCCGAGACCACCGCGGGCAGAATCTGCGGCTGGCCGTAGACCCCGCCGATCGGCGCGGTGAACGGCCCGCGGAACGTCCCGACCGCGGCACCGCGGATGTAGAGCATCCCCGGCTCGGGCCGCAGGGTGACGCGGTTGGCCTCGCCGGCATAGACCGTCGACCAGGCAATGGTGTCCCGCGACGTCTGGATGATGTAGCTCGCCGCCCCCGGCGCCACGGCCCAGGACAGGTGCAGGATCGGGTCGAGGCTGTTCGGGTCCTGCGCAATCCGCAGGTCGCGCATCACCGGGGCGTCCGGCGGCAGCGGCAGGATCGGCGGCATGGGCGGGACCGGAAGGCCCTGCTCGGCGGTATGGACGTAGTCGTCCTCGATCTGCAGCAGCAGCTCGGCGTGCGTGAGGTCGATCGGCTTCGCCGAGACGAGCAGGAACCGCTTGATGAACTCCTTCCCTGGCCCGGCCGCCCATTGCGTCACGACAGCATCCGGATCGAGCCGCATGATCTGTGCGAGCGTGACGCCCTGCTGGGACGCGACCAGGTCGTGATCCGCCCGGTCCACGATCACCTGATCGTCGTGCGCCCCGCGCGAGACCTTCACCGGCCCCCATTCTCCGGCGGTCGGCCGGCGGAAGGACATCCAGAATTGCGCCCCTGTCCAACCGATCGGCTCGGATAGGTCGAGCGTCAGGGTGGCCGGATCAAACCCCATGACATCGCCGCCATACCCCCACTGCGGCATGTCGTGATTGACGATGACCAGGTCGCCGCGCTGGAGCAGACGCCCCTCCATCTCGGCCTGGAACTTGGCGAACACGCGCCGGCGGGAGTTGACGGCCGCCTCATAGGTGCCTTCGCGGAACGCCTGGTCCCGCTTGACGCAGCCGAACAGCGACATCCGCGCCGGCTTCTTCGACGCGCTGCCGGGGAGCGCACACCGCACCTCCTGGTCCGTCCAGACCCGCTCGTCGACATATTCGACGATCACGTCGTCCGGCGCGTCCGGGTCCCAGAGCTTATACGTGACCTCGAAGGTGCCGCGCACGATGGACCGCGGCGTGAATACCGCCTTGGCGATGGTCTGCGGCCGGTCGCGGGTGACGGTGATGATGCCGCCCAGGTTGATGTGCTGCGCGCGGCCCACCCGCAGCAGCGCCGCGAGCGCATCCTCGAACGAACGCTCGGTGTCGAAGATGCCATCGAACGTGTCGCCGCGCTGCGCCCACACCTGGTCCAGCGCCAGGAAGGCCGGGAGGTCGATCCGGCTGTCCGGCACGCCCGCGCCGGAGCGATCGTTCCGCAGCATGTAGGTCGCGGCCCAGGCGATCGAGCGCGTCGGCCGCTCCTCGGTCCATCCGGCTCCGGTCCAGATCGGCAGCATGCGGGTCTGGATGACCTTGAACTGGCGCGACGACTGCTCGGACAGCTGGTCCGTCGCCTTGATGCGGACAGCCAGAAGCGAGGTGTCGGGATAGGTCTGCTCGCCCACGATGTAGGCGCGGAACCCGCCCCAAACCGAGATATCGCGGACGTTGGTCTCGTCGGAATTCCTGCTGGTCCTCCGCATCCGGCCCTGGTAGCGGCCATCGGCCACGTCGAACGGCACCGTGATGCGCTGCGGGTCGACGGTCGCCCGCTGCACGAAGGGCGTGCCGAGCGTCACCCACTCCCCAATCGGGTTGCCGATGTCATCGATCTGGCGCGCCTGGCATTCGAAGGTGACCGACTCGTCGCCGATGTCGCCGTCCTTCTCGTCGGCCTCGAAGAGCCCCTGCGGGAACACGATGTCGAAGGCGAGCCTATTGCAGATCTGACCAGGACCGGACGCCGCGAAGGGGCCGACCCAGCCTTCCAGGACGATCTCGATGTCGGCGGACTCGTCCGTCACCGGCTCCGCCACGATCACCGTCTTGCTGTCGGGTGAGATCGACACGATCGTGAACGTGCCGTTGTTGTGAGCCGACCCGCTGACGATCACCCGATCGCCGACGATGAAGCCCTCGGCGCCCTGCGACTTGTCCTGGTCGAAGGGACCGTCGTTGCCGGTGAACCGGATGGACCGGTCGGCCGCGTGGATCTCGACGTTCCCTTCGGCCCGCAGGTGGCGCAGGCTCTGGCCCGAAACCTCGGCCGAGGTGACGACGTTGAACGGCCACTTCACCTTGCCGCCGGGCGGGATGAACTGCAGCTCGACGCCGACGAAGTTGCCGGTCAGGCCGATGTCCTCGCGCCAGAGCGAGGTGTTCGCGATCAGCACCTCGTGATGCTGGTAGCGACCGACGCCGAGGCAAAACAGCTGGTACAGGAACTGCTCGTTGTCCTGGAAATCCGCCCAGGGCGGCGCCGCGAAGTCGGGGACTATGATATGGCGGCCGAACAGCTCGGGAATCGGCTGGTCGAGGCGCGCCTGGTTGCCCTGCGCCTGGAGATTGTAGGTCGGCGACGCGGCCGGCAGCCCACCCGTGCCACCGGGAGACCGGGGTGTTGCCGGCGGCAGGATCATGTTGATGAGGACGCCGCCGACCAGCGTGATGCCGGCGGTCACCAGCGACAGGGTCGCCGCGGTGGCCCCGGCGCCCGCGATGACGGGCGCCAGGTACGGAGCGGCGACGGCGAGCGCCAGCATGGCCACGATCCGGAAGATGCCGGCCGAGCCGCCGCCGCCGTCCCCCGGCAGCTCGACGAAAGCGACGCGATCGGTCGGATCGATCACGGTGGACGACCAGTCGGCGCGCAGCACCGGGGCATCGTTGCGGATGCAGACGATCGGGATCCGCGGATCGATCGGGTGGCTCTCCAGCCACCCGGCGATGGTCACTGGCTCCGCCAGCTCGAAATGCGCGATCGGCCCGAGCGGCGTCGTCCGGCAGATTGTCGGCTCGATCCCGTCAAACGGCATGATCGTACCAGGTCAGACAGCGCCAGCCGCCCGCGGTCAGCTTGGCCGGGGTGTCGAACAGAACTCCGCCGGAGCGGGCCGCATGCAGGACTCCGCCCTCGTCGAGGTGCAGCCAGACGCCAACGTGGTGCGGGGTCGAGGCATGGCTCATTTCAACGATCGCGCCGTGAACCGCTGCCGGGATCGGCGTCCAGGCCGAGCGCGCGTGGTGGTGCCGGATCGTGCGCGCGATGGTAAGAGCGTCATCGGTGCCAACGCGGACGATCGGCAGCTCGCGCCCGAACAACTCGCGCTGGACGTGGCGGCAGAGCCCCCAGCAGTCGAAGGTGTCCGGCCCCTGGCCGCCCAGTGACCAGGGCAGCCCGACCAGGTTGTTGACGAAATCGGCAGGCGTCATCGGGCGAGCAGCGGGAAGCCTTCGCGGGTGTAGCGGAGACCCGGAAAGGTGCGGTTGATGAAGTCGAGGAAGCCGGCCCGGCCGGTCACTCGGTAAATGGTGGCGACGGCCTCGCGCAGCGTGAAACCGCTCATGACCCGCTGCGGGGCTGACGTGTCGGCGGCCAGGTACTCCCGATAGGTCAGCTCGATCGGTGCCCGCACGGCGATGGCCTGGCCCAGGCGGTCGGCGATCTCGCGGCTGACATTGTCGACCGTGATCTCCATCTCGGGCAGGCGGCCGGCGGCCTGCTCGGGCAGTCCGACCATGAAGGCGAAGCCTTTGAACGCCACCGCCAAACCGCCGTGAAGCGGTGCGTCGGCTTCGAGGGTCAGGATATGATCGTCGTGATCGAGCACGACCCGGATGGCATCGGGTGATCCGCTTTCGGTGCGGAACGCCGGATGCCGCATCTCCAGCGTGTGCAGGATTAGCGTCTGGGGCGCGGCATAGGCATAGGCTTCGGCAAGCGCCGCGGTGATGGTGGGAGCGGTCATCGCGTTGTGCTCAGCATCACAGGGCGATGCCCTTTGCCGACCAGTAATCCTGGCTCTCGGCGTAGAGTCTCAGGATCTCCACCTCGGTCAGCGCCGTCCCCCAGATCTGCACCTCTGCCTGAACACCTTCAGTGGATTGCGACGGCTGAGTCCCGCCGGGTGCGGGGCCGCCGATGCGGAAAGCAGTCCCGGCAGCATTGGCCCCCATGGTGATTGGCGTCGAGACCATCGCCGACTGGTATCTGGGCGCGAACAGCCGAAGCTCTCCGGCCTCTTGGTCGAAGACATGCGCCGAGAACCGATGACCGCCGAGGTCGGAGAGCGGGACAGCGGGGGAGTTCACCGCGACCAGACCCGCGGCGGCGTCTCGTGCCCGGGTCGAGATGTAGCCGGTGCTGTCGCCGACCAGGTAGCAGACGCGGCCGTTGTCGCGCGTGGCGGCGACGCCAAGCGAGGAGACTGCCTGAATGCGATACGGCGCGCCCACCGATGCCGGCCGGGCCACGACGATCACGGTGCAGGTGAGACGGTCGGCAATGGCGGTGGCCAGCCGATTGTTCCAGTCGGTCTTGACTCCATCGGCCAGGAAGGTTGGCGATCCCTCCTTAGCCAGGGTTCCGCCGAAGCCGCCCAGGGCGTTCAGGCTAGCTTCGCCGTTATCGAAGCGCCACCAGCCGAGCAGGCGGCGCCGGTCGATCGGCGTGTAGACGATCGGCATGGTCGGATCGTCGAAATCGTCACCCGGAAGCATGACGTAAACAGGCATTCAGCACCCTCAAGGCTTGGCGGTTTCGAAGACCAGGCAGCGGTTGTGGAGCAGGCGTTCGACGCCGCTGCTGTCCGTGTAGCGGTCGGTCAGCCCTGCGGTGTCGCAAAGATTGCCGCGCGGCCCGGCCAGCCGGCCCGACACGGTCTGAACGCTGGGGCGGCCAGCGGCATAGCGCAGGGTGGTGCCGGCCGGCTGCGTGCCCGAGCAGACGACACGCACACGATCAGGACCCCGGAGGTCCACGGACACAATCTCGTCGATCACGGTGCCGTCGGCGTCGAACAGGTCGAGGCCCATGTTCGGGGCCGCCGCCACCCATGAGGTCTCGAACTGCAGCCGGCCCTCGGGGACGCTGAGATGGAGATCGATGACCCGGCCCTGCCATTCGGCAGAAATCAGGTCGACGGCCACTACCGGGTCAGGCTCGCCCAAGGCCCGCGCCAGCATGATCTTGTGCCCAGCCCGGCCGTAGTAGTGGCCAAGCATGCGGTAGCTCTCCACGGTCAGATGGACCCAGTCGCCCTCGTAGTGGTCCGCCCAGTAGAGCGGCGTGATGCAGAAGATGTCGGGGTCCTGGATCGCAGCATCCCGCAGAGCCAGGGCGATCTCCGGCGTCGGAAGGCCGTTGGGGGGCGTCGGGCGGCTGTAGTAGCGCAGGTGGCTGGCCGGCTGATCGGTCAGCATGAAAGGCCGGAACCGCTGCGACGGCACCTTCTCCGCAACCACCTCGATGAAGCGGTCCTTCAGCGCACGCAAGCCGGCCGTATATGTCGCCCGCGGGGTCTGCTGCGCCTGATCGGCTTCGCCGTGGGTCATCAGCATCGCCGGGACGGCCAGCGTCGATCCTTCGGCCTGGGTCAGGTCGTAGGCCGCTGCAATCACGGTGGCGATGCGGTCGAAGATCGCGGTTCCGGGCGCGATTTGGGCGAGTGAGGAGCCGTTCTGGCCGCAGGCTGCGGCGAGCACGGCGCCTCCATGCTCGGAAGCAGCCAGGCCGGTGGTTTTGGCGATGCGCGCGACCAGTGCATTCGCGGCGGCGGAGCATGGTGTCTCGCCGCTGGTGCCGCCGACGACTTCCGTGAGTGGAGCGAAGGCGGTCAAGGCTTGCGTCCCGTCGAAGCGCGGGCCGGTGGCGAATTTGAGATTCAGATACGGCTGAGTGGTGGACAGCACCACCGGCGTGCCGGAGGACGGAGTCGCCCCACTGATTGCCCCGTTAGACAGGCTCTGCCCGTAGCCGATGAGCAAATTGCGATCCGCGAGCAATCCGGTCCGGTTCATCTTGGCGGTCGCCGCCCCGCCGCCGATGAGCGGAATCCGTTCATCCGGATAGGACGGTGTCCGCGCGATGGCCCGGCCATTCCGGTTGATGAACACCAGGCCCGGACCCGGCGTCCGGATCACCTCAATGGCGGGCGCGGTCGTCGGATCCGCGGTGTAGACGCGGTTTTTGAGAGCGATGTTGCCGAGGCGGATGTCGCCCAGCCGGTTGACATGCATCGGCGACCGCCCCGATTTCGTCGCGACGATGTAGCGGAGCGGGTAACCGTCGGCGTCCACGGCCCCCTCGGGTACGTCCTTCTCTGGCACGACCACATCCTGAAGTGCCGCCACGTCCTCTCCGGTGCGGGCGACCTGGCCCGACAGCTCGGTGAACGCCGTTTGGTTCAGGAACACCCACCGTCCCTCGCCGGCGTTGCCGATCTTCTCGAATACGCCGTTGTTGTCCCTGATTGGATCCTTCTCGACCTGGGCGAGCGTGCCGGCGTCCCAGGCGAGGTCGAGGTCGAGGTCCGCTTTGGTCGCGTAGCGCCGCGCCCCGACAAGGTTCAGACCTTTGATGGCGTTGGCGAAGCTCTTCACCGGCCCGCCATCAGTCTGCACGACAGTCGAGGCGTCGCCGTTGACGATCTGGCTGGCGCGCTGCGCGTTGGCCTGGAACTTGGCGATATCGTCTTCGAGGGCCATCGAGATCACTCTGTGGGAAGCGCGGTGGGCAGGGTGACGTTGACGAGCTGGTCCAAGCTCGCCATCAGCCGGGCCGCATCCGCGGGGCCGTAGGTCCCGAGGAACCAGACGGAGTCGGCGTTGATGGTGGGGAGCTGGCGGACGAGGAGCGTCGCCGAGACGGCCCAGGTCATCGAGCCGCGCAGCTTCGGGCGGTACGGGCCGATGAACTTCACCTCGGTCGGCTCGTACTTCGCCCCCGTGAACAGCGGCATTGTGAACCATTTCAGCCCGTTGCCGAGCGTGTGGCGATACCAGCCCTTGAACAGCTCGAACTCGTCGAGGTCCCACAGCCATGTCTGGCGGAACGTCGCTGGCGACCGGCTGAACCGCGCCCGCTCCCGTGGCGGTCCTGCCTCCATGTCGGTGCGGAGGTTCGGCTCATGCGGGTCGAAGTCGAAATCGTCCCGCGACGGCTGGTAGGTCAGTCCAAGCGGCCAGGTCTCGCTCATGACCGGTTCCCCATCGCGCGGTTGAGGGCGAAGCGGGTCGCGATGGCCTGGGCCTCGTCGCTGTCGCCACGCGCCATGCCCTGCACGAAATTCTGGGTGACCCGCCGGGTCACGATCCGGATGATCTCCTCGCCATCCGGCCCGCGATCCTGCTGGACGTCCGCGCGCACCCCGTCGCCCCGGACTACCTCGACCTTGACGTTCGCTGCCGGCTGGCCGCCACCTGCGCCGGCCGCGCCGCCGACCGTTGCCGGCGGCGGCGCCGGGATGTAGCCGCCGAACACGCCGCCCTGGGCGAATGGCTGGGCCGGCGGCAGCGCGACGCCGAGCGTGCCATCGGACAGGCGGGTCAGGTGCAACGGCACGATCTGGCCGTTGTGATTGGCGGCGCGCACGGCCAGGCCGCGGGCACCGCTGATCAGCGGCATGATCGCTTCGGGGCCGGCCTCGCCCATCAGCCCGGTGCGGCCGCCCGCCATCGGGAAGTAGGTCGGGCCGGTCACCACGGTGCCGGCGGCGAAGGGCTGCACCGCGCCGCGGACGAACGCCGCGCCCTTGGCGAAGCCGAGCCAGGAGCCGACCGAGCCGAGGAAGTCCCCGATGCCGCCGCCGATATCGCCCAGGAAGCTGCCGATCCCGTTGACGATGCTCCCGAACGCGCCGCCCAGGCCGGACAGGAAGCCGCTGCCCTGCTGCTCGACCCCTTCGGTCACCGAGTTGAGGCCGGAGCCGAAATTCTGGTTGAACTGGTCGGCCGCCATCTTGGTGTCGGTCGCCGCCTGGGCGATGCCGCCCAGCAGGTCGCCGTTGGCGCCGCCGCCGATGCCCGGCAGGCCGGAACCCACCGTGATAGAGGCCGTGCCGATCGAGATCGAGGCCGCCGCCGCGTTGTCGTTGGCCGCGCCTCCGAACAGGCTGCTGGCCAGGCCGCCCAGCAGGCCGCCGATACCGCCGCCACTCGGGTTGTCATTGGCCGGCTGGGTCGGGCCGGGCGACCGGCCGAGTCCGGCACCGCGGGCGATGTCGTCGAACAGCGCGTCGGCCGCCTCGCCGAGCGGCTCGAACGCGAACTTGTCCAGCGCCAGGCTGTAGAGGCTGTCCAGGAAGGACTGCAGCGCGTTGCTGGCATCGGCGCCGCCCTTGACGATGGTGGTCGCCAGCTCACGGAAGCTGGTCTTGAACCCGTCGAGAAAGCCGGACAGGCCGGGGTTCTGCAGCTCCAGCGTGCGGCGCCGGATGGCTTCGAGCGCGTCCGCGACCGAGTAGCCCGACTCCGCCAACTTATCCAGCATGGTCGGATCACCGCCTTGGATCAGCCGCCCCATGCGGGACAAGTCGGCCAGCTCGCGGCTGCGGGCCTCGGCCGGGCGCGCCGTGGAGCCGACGAGCGAGACCGTATTCCCCGCCAGGGTCTCCCGCTGGCGCTGGGCGATCTGCGCCTGGCGCTGCGCCTCGGACGCCTTGGCGTAGGAATCCGCCTGCTTGTCGATCTCGGCGGTCAGCTCGGCCGTGACCTTCCGGCCGTCCTGCTCGGCCGCGGTCAGCAGCCGGCGCTGCGCGGTCAGCCGGGCCGCGGCCTCGGACGACAGGCCGATGGTGTCGGCCTGCAGCTGCACGTCGCGGATCTGATCCTTGAGCCGCTTCGACTCCTTGTCGAAGTCGGACTCCTTCTTCGACCCACCGGAGCCGCCGTGGCCCTGGCTCCAGGTCGACCACTGGCCCTGGACGCCCTTCCAATACTCGTCCCAGCTCGGCACCGTCTCCGGCTCACCCTGCGCTTGGCGCGCGCGGGTCAGGACGCCGTTGGCCATGCCGGCGACCCAGCCGAGGATGCCGCCCGCCTGCGATCCTGCCTGGGTCAGCGAGATCATGGCGTCGAGCGCCCGGCTGATCACGTCATCGAGCGCCGCCTTGGCCTGCATAGCCCCCCACGCGATCTTGGCCTGGGCCTCGATCTGCGCCTTGATGGCGGCGGCCAGCTCGGTGTTGCCGTCCTTGACGGCCTTCCTGTACGCCTCGAAGCCCTCGACCGAGATGCGCGACGCCGCCGCCGAGAACTCCTCCTGGCTGATGCGGCCCTCCGCCAGGAGCTTCGCCGCGAGTTCCAGCTCGCGGTTGTAGCCGGACAGGCCGCCGGTCGCGGTGTCGTGGATTCGGGCCGCCAGCGCCTGCTTGTCCTGCTCCTCCTTGATCTGCCGTTCCAGGTCGAGCCGCTGGCGCAGCTTCGCCGTGATGGCCTCGATCGCCGCCGGATCGTCGCCGCGGCCGATATCCCGCGCCATGGCCGCCGCACGGCTGGAGACGGTCGCCTCTTCCACGGCGCGGGCATAGTCCCGCACGCCATTGGGCAGCGCGCGCCAGGCCAGAAGCGCCACCTGCAGGTCGCGATTGTCCTGGTCCAGCTTGGCCAGGCGCTCTCGCCGCTCGGTCTCGGCGTTCAGCTCGGCCGTGGCGCGTCCGGCTTCCTGCGCCGCCTGCGCGGCCAGGCGCAGCTGCGCGTTCTGCGACTTCAGCCCTTCGGCCAGCGAAAGGGCCTTTTCGCCGGTCACCCCCTGCGCGGCCTGATAGTCCTTGAAGATCTTCTCGGCGTCTTTCGCGGCCTGCGCAGCGAGCTGCTGCTCGACCCGAAACCGGGACAGACCCGCCAAGCCGGCGCTGTCCAGCGCCGCCGCGGCACCACGCGCGGCGGTGACCTGCGGTGCCGCGGCTGCGGCGATATCCCGGCGGACACCGGCGCCGTCATTGCCGGTGTACCGGTTCATCATGTCGCGCTGCTCGCGCAGGGCCTGGTTGAAGCCCTGTGCTTCACGGGCCGCAGCCTGCTGCCGGCGCTCGGTCTCGGCGAGCACCCGGTTGGCGTTGGCGAGGCGATTCTCCTCCTCCGCCAGGACCGTCCGCTGGTCGAGCAGCGCCTTGGTGAAGGTGTCGATGCGGGTCACCACGCCGCCGGCGCCGAGGGCCTGCGCCCGCTCGCGCACGCCGTTCAGCCGGTCGATAACGCCGTCCAGCTCGGCCACCGTGCGTGGGGTCGACTTCTCGACCTCGTCGGCCAACTTGGTGAACTCGAGGCCAGCGTCATTGCCGAACAGCCGGTCCAGCAGCGAGCCGCCGGCGGACACGGTCGCCCGGCCGGCTGCGCCCGAGATCCTTGCCTGGATCGCGTCGATCGCCGCCGTCGCGTCCTCGGCACTGCGCCTTGCCGCCGCCTGCGTCGAGGCCAGCATGTCGGTGCCCAGCTGCTTGACTGCGCCGCTCGCCGCCTCCGCGGCCTGCGGCACGTAGTCGAGGGAGCGCGCCGCCAGCTCCATGGCACGGGAGTAGGACTGCGCCGAGCGCTCGCCAGCGTCCTGGGCGGTTGCCAGGAGCGTGACTCCGATCACGGCGGCAGTCGCCACGATGCCGGGAACGCCGCCGACAAAGGTCAGCGCGCTGGATGCCAAGCCCCGCGCCCGCGCCGCCATGCTCGCCCGCTCCTGGGCTGCCGCATTCGCGCTGGTCGCGGCTGCATTCGCCTCGGCCGCGGTCGCTGCGGCGAGATCGGCAGCACGCAACTGGGCAAGAGCTTCAACCGACACCCCAATCGCGGCTCGTCTCTGGACGGCAGCCCGTGCCGCTGCCAGATCAGCGGCGGCGTGCTGGTAGGCAGCCTGGGCCGCGGCCACTTCCGCCTGCGACTGGGCGAGCACCGCCGCACGCCGAGCAGCGGCATCAGCGATGCTGCTTCTCATGGAAGTCGCCAGCCGGACGAGCCCAACCGCCGCCAGGCCGGCGACCGCAGCCCCCACCAGCTCGAAGTTGCCCCCGAGCGCCACAAGGGTATTCGCGAGCAGAGCGGCGGCGCCGGTGGCGGCTGCGGCTTGGCCCACCCACCGCTCCGCCCCGTTCAACATGACCGTCCAGCCTTCGCCGATGGTCGCCTGCATCCGCTGGTATTCGGCGTCGATCGCCTCGGCCTGGGACAGCAGCGCCTTGACCACGGTCTCGGCCGTGAGCTGGCCTTGCTCCGCCATCGCGCGAAGCTCGCCCCGGGTCTTGCCCAAGGCATCCGCGAGCGCCTGGGCCAGGCGCGGTGCCTGCTCCATGACGCTGTTGAACTCTTCGCCGCGCAGGACGCCCGAGGACAAACCCTGCAGCAGCTGCATGACCGCGGCGTCGGCCGACGCCTGGGAACCGCCGGAGACGCGGAAGCCCTGGTTGATGGTCCTGGTCACGGCGAGGATCGAGCCCTCGGACACCTTGAGGGTCGCGGCGGCGCGCGAAATCCCCGAGAACAGCTCGGCCGTGGAGCCGAGCGCGCTGCGGGTGTCCTGCGCCAGGCCGAAGACGGCCAGCCGGAGACGCGTGACGTCGTTCTCGTTGGCCGCGACCAGGCGCAGGCGGTTGCCGACGATGGTCCAGCCATCGGCCATCTGGGTGAGCTGCTGGACCGTGACGCCGATCCCGAGCGCCGCCAGCATCCCGCGAAGGCCGCCGAGCGAGCCGGTAAGGACCGAAACCGCGCTGTTGCTGTTGGCGGCCTGGCGCTCCAGCCCGGCAACCTCGCCGGTGGCCTGCTGCGCCGCCGCGCCGAGCTGGCGGACGCCGGCAGCGCCCGAGGCCGCCTGCAGCGCCATGGCCGCGGCAGCGGCACTCATCGCCCGCGCCGCAGCCGCTAGCTCGGCGACATCGCGGCCGGCCGCACCGGACCTCTGCCCCAGCGTCCCAGCATCGTTGGCCGCCGTGGCGGCCTGGCGCGCCATGGCGGCGGCAGCGGCGCCGGCCGCCTGCTCGGCCGTGGTCAGCTTCGCCGTGTCGGCTGCCGCGGCCTGCGCCGCATCGCCGATCTGGTCGATCGCCGCCGCCGCACCGTCGGCCGGCGCCGCCTTGCCGATGTCTGCGATCGACGCCTTGAAGTCGCGGACGCGCTTCTCGGCCTCATCGGCGTCGACATCGATGCGCATCGCGATCTTGAGGGTCATCGGCGGTTCAGTTCCTCGATCGCCGCGCCTTCCATGATCTGGAGGCCGGCCCAGAGTTCAGGGGTGTTGTCGATACTGGCCAGGGCGAGGCCGGCGCGGGCGCCGGCGTAGTCGAGGCCGAGGTAGAGGATCCGGCCGGGACCGAGCCCGCCGGGAACGGCGCCGGTGCGCCATTGGGTGCAGACGGCGGACCAGGCGCAGACGGCGGGCCAGTTCTCGGGAAACACGCCGAAGTCGCCGGTCGAGAGGAGACCGAGGCGTCGCTTCGCCTCCGCGATCTCGGCCTCGGTGGCGCCGAGCCGCCGGAGATCCTTGATGGCCTCCGGCTCGCCCTCCGCCCGGCTGGGCTTTCCGCGCGCCCATCGCTGGGCCGCCTCGATCAGTTTCCCTTTCGGGCCGCCGTGATGCCGTCGAAATACGTGTCGATCAGGCCGCGTCGCGCGATCGGATGATTAAGCACCTGGTCGCGGACGGTATCGCTGTAGGACAGCGTCTTACCGGTCTCATCCGTGATGTCGGACAGCTCGACAATAACCCGATGCAGGAACCGTGTGGTGTCGTCGGCCTTCATCAGGTCGAAGCTGTTCGTCTCCTCGACCGACAGCAGGTTGTACGTCGCGAAGAAGGACGAATCCGTGTAGCCGCCGCCCATGGTCGGCGTGCGGATTTCGACCTTGCGCTTGAAGGTCGGATTGGCCTCGACTTTGAACATCTGAGCTGTGTCCTTTAGGTGAGCGTGATGGTGAACTGGTCGTTGCCGGCGGTCGGGAGCGGCGTGAGGGACAGCGGCCACTCGACGATCTTCTGATTGTTCTGGTAGCCGCTCAGCCGCTTGACTTGGCACTTCGGGCACTCGACTTCGGTGATGAAGCCGGGGTCCGTGCCGTGCTGCATGAGGAACGGCACCTTGCGGCGCTCGACCGCGGCGTCGAAGGGGTCGAAGACGTCCAGCTCCATCGCCTCTACGACGGCGGCGATGGACTCCGCCCGATCGACGATCAGGATGGACTCCGAACCCACCAGGAACCGGCCCTGGACGTCGTTGCCGAGATCCACGTTGGTCGACCGCATCACCATCGTGATGCCGTCGATCTGGTAGACGGGCGTATTGACGGACGTCGCCAGCTCGGGGTCTTTGAAGCCGGCGAAGCTGATGCCCGCCGGCGGCGCCTGCTTGGTCGGCTTGCGCCAGAGGCCGGTGAGCGTGACCCGCAGCTTGGGGATCTTCTGGGCCTCGACCTGCAGCACGGCGGTGTCACGGGTGCCGATCAGCGCATGCTTGGTGCTTTCGATGAAGAAATGCACCGTCACCGCCTCATGCGCCCGGCTGACCGGACGGTATTCGACGCTGGTCCCGGCGGTGATGACCTCAGCCAGGCCGCAGGCGCGGGCGATCGGGCTCCAGGCCGGCGCCGTGCCGGCGGTGCCGGACCCGACCAGCTCGACGCTGAAGGTCAGGATCGCGTGCAGGCCGGCGGGCAGCTCCTCGTCCGCGCCAAGCCAGGGCATTTCGAGGTTGCGCGCCTCGTCCGTCCCCTCCATCGGGCGGAACTCGACGTCGGTCACCAGCATGGCGTCCGCCGCGGTGGGAGCGGCATCGGTGCCGTAGGTGGCCTCGGTCTTGATCAGGAGAGTCTTGCTCTCCCAGCGCAGCGGCTCGGCCATGGATCAGCCCTTCGCGTTGGTCTTGGGGGTGTCGGCCGGGGCCTCGGGCGCCGCGGCGGGCGTTGTCGCCGGCTGCGGCGCCGGGGCCGGCGCCTGCGGCCGGGTGTCGGTGAAGGCGACACGCTGCAGCGTGCCGTCCGGCTTGCGGACGTAGCTGCCGCCCGCCTTTGGGATGCTCATGGGGTGACCCTCAGAAGTTGCGACATGGAAAAATCGACCTGGTAGAAGGCCGTCCCGGCATTGAGACCGAGAAGCGCGCCGCGCTCGGCTGCGAGCGGCCCCCAGGCGCTCGGCGCCTTCCATCCGGCCACGGCCCGAAGGACCAGGTCTTCGAGCTGGTCGACCTCCGGGATGGTGGCCTCACCGATCGCATCGCCGGCGAACTCCACGACCAGGATCACGGCCAGGCGCCGGACCAGCTCCTGGCTGTGCAAACCGGTGGCCGAGGTTGGTGCGCCGGCGCGGAAGCCCAGCGGCACGACGAAGGCCGCGGTTCCCCCTTGCGGCAGTGAGCCGGCCTTGATCAGCGCCTCCAGCTCGCCGGCCCGGCCGATCCGGCCGGCCAGGCTCGGGATCCTCTCGGCCAGCCGCGCCATGACCTCGTCGACCACGGTCATGGCCGCGGCTCCGCGATGGCGAGCCAGTCCTCGGCCTGGGCGACGATCTCGGCCGTGTCGTCGTCGTCGATGCCGAGATACGGCCGTGCCGGCATCTTCACCGAGGCCGCCATGCGCCAGCCCAGGTCCCCGGGCAACTTGAAGTGCAGCGCCCCAGCGGCTTTCGGCACGATGGTGCCGCCCATCTGGTGGATGCGGGCGTACTCGACGTCGCTCCCCCACTCGACGCCGTGATCATCGGCCAGGTGGGTGATGCTCTGGTACAGCCGCCCCGACAGGCGCAGCGTGTTGCCGCCCTCGATCAAGGCGCGCAGGGACTTCGGCCAAGGGCTGCCGTCCGGCGCCTGCTCGCGCTCGAACCGGGCCTGGGTCGAGACCACCATCGCGGCGCCGATATTGTCGTACAGGCCGCGGGCGTTCGTCATCCGCTCGGACACCCGCCCAAGCGCCGCCTGGACGACAGCGCTGTCGACCCGTGTCGAAATGCCGACCATCAGGCGAAGCCCCGCAGGTTCTCGGGCGTGAACACGCGCGGCGCGCTGGCCGAGGCCGTCCCGGCGCCGGGGCCGGCCTCGGGCTCGATGCCGTCGAGGTCCAGCCGCTGCCGGCCGGCCGCCAGGTCCTGCAGCGTCCTGATCGCGTCGCGGTAGTCCGCGGCGATCTTCTCGTCCGGCGCTTTGCGGTGCAGCTTGTAGACTGCGACCACCTCGGCGATGTCGACCAACAGCTTGGGCACGGATGCGATCGGCAGCCGGTAGCGTGCGGCAAGGTAGCCGTCGATCGTCGCGTCGGTGTCGACCAAGGCGCGCTCGACAACCTCGGCGTCGACTTGGCCCGTCGCGGGCTGGCCCCGGTCGGTGAGCTGCCCCAGCAGCTTGGCCCCGTACCGGGCCTCGAGCTGAGCCTGGGTGGCGTAGGTCACTTCGCCTTGCCCTTGCGGCTGGCGTTAGCGGATGCCGGGCCGATGCGCTCGCCAAGCTGGGACACGTCCGCTTCCGAGAGGTCGGGGAGTGGATCGCCGATTTCGAAGCGCTGGCCGCGATACTTCATCGCGACCAGGGCAACGCGGCGTGTGGGATTGGCGTCTGCCATCAGCTGACCGCGTCCTCGATCAGGTAGCCGGCATAGGCGGCGATCACCAGCTCGCGGACGCTCTCGCCCGTCCGGACGCGCTCGCCGCCACGGAGGCCGATGTCCGGGTCGGGGCGCGAGCCCGCGACCTTGTCGCCCCATTGCGCGGTCGCCGCGAAGGTCAGGTCCGGCGAACGGAACGAGAAGTTGCGGTTGCGGTAGATGAACGCGGCGTGATTGCCCCAGACCCGAGACAGCGCGGCGGGCTGGCCCTTGCGGGCCGTGTTCAGCCGCGACTGGCCGACGATGATCTCTTCCAGCTCCAGCAGGTCGGCCACCGCCTGGCGCGTGGCCACCGCCTGGTCGCCGGAGTTGCCGTGGATCGCCTTCGCGACCTTCGGATGCCGGCGCAGCTTCGACCACACCTTCTGGCCGAGGACGCCGATGGTCGGCCGCACCAGGCAGGCGTCGAGACCTTCGAGGATGTCCTCGATCGGATCGCTGTTCTCGTAGTCGTCCCAGCGGTCGGCCGGCGTGGCGAGCTGGATCTTGTTGCCCACCGGATAGGTGGCCGGGCTGAACAGCAACCGGGCCGCGCGGATCTCGCGGCCGAGGGCGATGTAGTCGGTCAGCCGCTCGGTCGCGTGGGTCCGCGGGTCGTAGTTCATGGTGGCGCCGATGTCGATGTCCTCCTGGGGGATCGGGTCCTCCAGGCCGTAGTCATCGACCGAGCCGTCGCGCTCCTGGGCGCGGAACTCGATCTCGTTGGGACGGCCCGTGCGGCCGACCTTGGTGTCACCGGTCGCGAAGGATTCGTCGATCGGGTATTCCCACCACTTGAACAGGCGGGACGGCACCACCGCGCGGGGCAGCACCTGGTCGGCGATGTACGCCTGGTTGCGGTAGCCCACCGCAACGGCGGTGAGCTTCGGGTCGACCGGGAACGGCGCCTGAATGGCCATGGGACCTCTCTTGGGAGTTAGGCGGCGACGCCGCGATCGATGAGGACGGAGCCGATGTCGCCGAGGACGCCGGTCGCCATCGCCTTGCCGATGACGCGATTGCCGGCGGCGGCGACCACCGCCCGGCCCTGGGCGTCGGCGGTCAGATCGTCGCCGCGGGTCACGGGGCCGCCATACTCGACCTCCGCGACCCCGGTCAGGACGACGTCGCAGGAGATGCCCGGCCCGATGGAGCCTAGAAAGTCGACTACACCGATGGTCTTGTCGGCCGGCGCGGTCGCCAGGGCGACGGTGTCGTCGTCGGCGCCGAACTTGACGATGCGGTGGCCGGCGATGGCCGCAGCGGCAGTGAAGGTCTTGACCAGGCCATGGTTACGCACGGCGGGCCTCCCCGAAGCTGGTGACGTGGTCGACCGCCGCCGCGAAGCTGACGGCGTGGCCCAGCTCCGCCTGCTCGGCCTGATACCTGGCCGCGCGATCGGCGATGGACTTCGGCGATTCCTCGGCCGGGCGGCCACCGGCGCCGACGACCTCGCCGAAGGCGACCGTCGGCTTCAGCGCCGACAGGAAGCGGCGGAAGAAGGCGGCCGGCGTCTCCTTCTCGGCGCCTTCCCCCGAGGCGAAGGCCACGGCCTCGCTGTCGTCCAGCGCGGCCAGGAACGCGGCGACCTCCGCCCGATGGCCGGCGGGCACCTTGTTCTGGGCGACCAGGCCGTCGACGAAGGCCGTCTCGGCCTCCTGCCGGCGCTGGGCGGCGAAGGCGGCGAGCTGCCGGTCCTTCGCCTGGTTTTCCTGGCGCAGCCGATCCAGCTCCGCCTTGTCCTCTTCGGACATCGGGTTCTCCGTGATGGTGGGGGTGTCAGTGGTGGGCGTGGCCGGCGCCGCATAGGCGACGCGGCTCGCGACCGGGTCATCGGGCCTGGCCGCGGCCTCGGCGATGAAGTCCACGTCCCAGGTCGGGATCACCTGGTCGGCCGTCTCCAGCCCGTCCTTGCTGATGAGCCATTCGCGGAGGCGGCGGAGAATGCTGGCGAGGGTGCGCTCGGCCCAGGCGAACTCGACCGTGTCGCCGTCGTCCTCGGCCGCGAACTGGACCGGCGGCAGCCCCTCGACCGCAGGCGGGTGGGCGCCGAGGAAGCCGATATGCTTGAGGTACCAGGTGCCGGGCGCCGGGTTGGACTTGGCGTCGGGCCGGTAGAAGCAGGCGGAAACGTTGGAGTACCGCCCGTCATTGACGAGCTGGGTGAAGGCGGCCTCGACCCGCTCGGGCGCGACCCGCAGCGTGTTGCCCTTGGCCTCGACCTTCCCGACCCAGCCCCAGGCCGGGTCCTCGATCTTGGGATGTCCGATGACGAGCGGTGCGGGGCGCAGCGCCGGGTCATACGCGGCAGCCGACGCCGCCAGATCCTCCGCCGTGATGGTGACGCGGGCGCCGCTGGCGTCCGTGCGGGTGCCGGCGCGGAAGGCGTCGAAGGGATTGAGCGGGGCGTTGGGCACAGGCGAACCTCGATCGGAACGGGATCGAGGGCTGTGATATGTTGGGAGGCCCCGGCCTAAGCTGGCCCAATCGTTGGGGCAGAGCGCCCCTCCTGGACGGTCTCAGGCTGCCATTGCGCGACCGCTATGTCCACGCGCCCGCAGCATCGTCGCTAACGGGGGTCTAACGGCCTCTACGGACTTAGGGAGCCCGGACGGGGGGGGGTGGCCGGGGTTGCGGTAATCCCGGCATCCTGCGCCGCTCAGCGTCTATATGATCAGATCTCTGATGAATCGGGCGATATCATTCAATGCGGGCGCGGAGCGATCGAACGCTCCGACTTGCATGCCGCGCCCGGCTCCGGAGCAGAGCGGAGAACTCGCCACGGCAAGGTAAGCTTGGACCATTCTCTTGCTCGAATGGTCCAACTCGCCATGTTTCGCCACAATATCAGAATAGTGAGTAGCTATAGATGCCGCCTTCATCGGGTGAGCGGCCACTCCCAACAGCAGTGTTTCTAAATCGCCAATCTTCCCGTTTCCTGGAAACAAGTAGAATCCTAGGCGACGCCCGTCGACGGTCTGACCTACGCTTCCGGCGCTCGGGCAGGCTTCACCTAACTCCTGCAATATTTCTTCTATGGCTTTCTCGGCGACGTCCTTGTCACCGTCGGCATCTCGGACGATGGCATACCCCAGCACCCTCTTTGAAGTATAATCATGGGACCGAAGGGCTAGCCCGATATATGAGGCGAGGCGATCCTTACCTCCGGCATAATTCACGGAAGCTTTTGTCGGATCGATCCTCATGTGATCCATTAGACACTCAAAAAACCACGCATCATCTTTCCCTTCAACAAATATCAAATAATCCGCTATTTTGAGCTTTCCCGAACTTGATCTGACGTCATCGATAAAATATTTCGGCATAGTGTCACCTAATCTCTATCTCGAAGTGACCAGAGTCGATTACATCTTGTGCCGTATAGTACACACAGTTATGATCTCCGTCTTTCTTCTCAAGTCTCATATAGAGAAACTCGTTAGAATTACCTGCATCAGCCACGCCCTTCGCGATACTAGTTATAGTTTCGCGCGAATGGCTGACTATAAATATTTGCACATTAAGTTTCTTGGCCAATTCGCTGATCTTTCCCCAGATTTTCGCCACCACTGAATAGTGGTACGCCGAATCGAGTTCATCTATAAAAATCACTCCATGCTTATTATTATAGACAGACAGCATGAGGGCGAGCATTCCCTTGGCCCCGTCCCCCAGCAATGCCATTGGAAATATCTGACCGTCGTCCATAACCGCATGTATCGCGGGCTGACCTCCAAGCATTAGTATTTGGAGCCCCTGGATTCTAGGAAGTACCGCCTTGAGGTCAGCTACGATGTCTGGTAAAAACCGAGCCATCGTTGCGTCCGAAAGGCTTTGAACATCGTCTGTCTGCAAAACACCTGTTGAAACGCTCAGGTATTTAGCATTTGGAATGGGGTGAATTCCATTCTCGTTAATCTTTGTTAAGATTCCAGTGCTAGATTCAACAAATAAGATCGAGCCGTCTTTTTCGTCATTAACGGTCGATTTCATGATCACACCTTTTGTCCCCAATTCGTTCTCTTGAACGAACGGAGTTTCGCCCGTCGACCGAGTTATAGCGGCCGAATTTATTTCGACGACGGTCTTTGCGGGAATCTCAGCATAAGCAAAATCAATACGAATCTTGCCCAATCTGCTCTGATGCTCGATATGGGCGAAATCTGAATCTTGCATCGGAAAGAAGGATCTAAGGGAAAATCTTCCCTCCGTAGGCATTCTGCGCCAGGCGTACGGCCTTATCATGCTTAGAAAATTCCTGCGATCAACAGTCAGAAAAAGAACCTCAAGCAGCGTTGATTTTCCAACCGCATTAAATCCGCCGATTACATTGATGCGAGAGAACTTCTCTATGTTGAGCTTCCGAAATGCTCTGAAATTTTCAACTTCGACGTTCTGGAAATACAGATCGGCCGACATTGTCTTGCCTTCGGGACGGTGTCGCCCGTGGGAGGGCTTCGATCCGGGCAGCATGCCATGGCAAGCTGCGACCTGCTATGGTAGTCTTCTACTGCCGCCACGACTGAGCCGCACCGCCCGGCATCGTTAAGGCGTGGGGCAGGCCGGGGGGCGGGTTCCCGGCCGTCATCATGGACGCTGGTACAGCAGCACTCCCGTGCGCTGGCGATCGAGATACGAGACCGTATCCGGCGGAA
This sequence comes from Inquilinus limosus DSM 16000, assembly GCF_000423185.1. Taxonomy (GTDB): domain Bacteria; phylum Pseudomonadota; class Alphaproteobacteria; order DSM-16000; family Inquilinaceae; genus Inquilinus; species Inquilinus limosus. Next base: position 26,232 of record NZ_AUHM01000038.1, read on the forward strand.
ACGCCGTCGCGCCGCTCCAGCCCTGGTCCATCCAACCGAAGATGGCGATCCCGCCCTTGCGCCCGTCCATGTCGAACCGGCGGATGTAGCGCCGGCGCAGGCGCCATTTCGGTGGCGTGTCCTTCGGGGCGATGTTCTGCCAGTCCACCCAGATCTCGTCGGGATCGAGGATGGCCATCGCGAGGGCGAGAATCTGCCGGTGGCGATCGAACTTGGTCACCTTCAGCTCGCCCCGGCTGTTGCGGAACAGCTCGTCGGAAAGAGTGATCCGCGATCCGCTCGGATCGCGCCAGACAACGGACCGGCCTATATCGGCGCCGAACGGCCGCAAGAACGCGCGGACATAGTCCTCCTCTGCGAGGCCGTCCGGCATCGACGTGACACCAGGGTCTTGCGGCGCCGGCATCGGCGGAGGCGGAGACGCTGGAGCGGGCACGTCCGGCGGCGGCAGCGGCTTGCGCAGCTCGGGCGGGGTGACGCCCCGCATCCAGCTGTCGCCGGGGTTGTAGCCGAAGCCGGTGTCGATGCCCTTCGGCGTCCAGACGGTCTCGACCGAGCCGTCCGGCGCGCGCACCTCGCGCGGCTCCATCTCGATCTCGGGCGGGTCGATGGTGACCTTCAGGCCGAAGCGCTTGAGGTCCCGCTCCGACAGGCTCTGGGCATGGCACCTGCAGTTCCAGCCGTTGGGCGGCCAGTGGGTACGCCACCACGGATGATCGATCGGCAGGATGATGTCGTGCCAGGCGTAGTGTTCCGGCCTGGTGCGTGAATCATGGACGTCGACATAGCGAGCATAGGGCCTGGTCGCCTTCAGCCGCTGGGCCTGCTGCCATCGGCCCGAGCTGTACGCCATGCGCACATTGGTCTCGAAGATGACACGGCTGCGCCAGTTCCGGCCGCCGCGATAGGCCCAGCCATGCTGGGCGACGATCCGGTCGAAGTCCTGGCGGAAGGTCTCCAGCGTGCCGCCGGCCGAGATCGCGCGGTCCAGGGCCTCCCGGAAGTCGGCGAGCAAAGCGGTCGACGTCGCGCCCGCGACGGAGAATGCGCGGGTGTGCGCCTGGTGCATCAGGTCCGACCAGCTATTGGTCGGCAGGTTCACCTTGCTGCGGAAGTAGTCGATCGCCTCGACGAAGTGGACCGGCGCCGCAGCGACCTGGACGGCTTCACCGGCCATCGAGCTGGTCGCCCATGCCGGTCACGGCCGACAGCGCCAGGCCGTCGCGCAGCAGCTCGGCCAAGCCGTCGATCGGCACGGTCGACTCCAGCCGGGCCAGCCGCTCGGCGAACTGCGCCGGCGTCTCGCGCAGCCTCACGGACTCGTCCAGCTCGCCCTTGATCGCGTCGATCATCTGGTCCAGCGCCGGGCCGGCCGTCTCCTCAACCTGGTCGACGAGATCGTCGGCCGGATCGCGCTCGGCCGGCGTCGCGAAGGCGGCCGGCTGTTGCTGCACGGCCGGCGGCGGCGTCACCTCCGGTGCCGGCCGGCCGACGAAGAACCACCGGCCCTTGGCCTGGTCGACGAACTCGGCGTCGGGGTCCTCGGGTTCGTAGCCGGCCCGCCGCATCCGTTCGACATAGTCGACCGCGGCAGACTTGGCGTCGGTCTCGGCCTTGTCCGTCTCCGCATTCTCCTTCCGGTTCTCCGGCCGGGGGCGCCAGACGGTCGGCGGCGCGGCATCGGGATAGTTGGCCTCGGTCAGCCAGGTCAGCAGCTGGCCGTTCAGCGTGGCCGACAGCTCATCGCAGTCGCCGTCGCAGAGATCCTGCCGGACCTCGTTGTGCGTCTGGCTCGCGGCCCGGCTGCCGGCCTGGCCGACATTGGTCGAGAGCGTTTCGCCGAGCACGGCCTCGGAGATCTGTTCGTCCAGGTAGCGGCAGAACTTCTCATAGGTGTCGACGCCGGCCGACTTGGCGCCGTCGAGCAGCTCGACGAGCGTTCCATCGGGAACGGCAATCGCACTGTCCTGGCCGAGGCCGATGAGGTGCTTGAGCAGCTCGCCAGGGTCCTGGCCGGGGGCGGCGGTGCCCTTGATGAAGGGCGTCCCGAACCGCTCGCAGAATCTCGCCCAGAACTGCAACGAATTCCGCTTGAAGAAGATCGGCCAGAACAGGCGATGCCCGAGACCGAGGCCGTAGGGGTCGAAGCTGGTGCCGAAGCGATGCACCAGGAATTTCCGGGGCGGCAGCGCCATCCCGTCGAGCTGGTTCTCCGGGGTCAGGAGCCGCAGCTCCCAATCCCGGCTGAACACGAAGCGGCGCGGATCTCGCGCCTTGGCCTGCACCGGGACGGCGAATCCGTCCCGCATCTCCCAGATCAGCTCGCTGACGGCATAGCCCTTGAGCTGGGCGTCGAGCAGATCGAGGCAGAGCTTGTCGAAGGCGAGGCCCCACTCGCCATCCAGGACGCGCTCGGCCAGCTTCGCCGCCTGCTTGTCCGCCCGCTTCGGCCCGCCCGGCGTCACCGTCCAGTCACGCGCCACCACGGCCCGCTTGCGCTTGTCGAGCACGGCGCCGGCGCGGGCGTCGCGCGCCAGGTCCTCATACAGCTTTAGGCCCTTCCCGACGCTGCGCTGGGCGAGGATGTCATCCTGCGGCCGGAGGATGTCGCCCCAGCCCAGGATGGTGATGTCCAGCCTGGCGGTCGCGACCTCGCCGATGCGGGTCACCGCCGGCGCCGTTGCGGAGGTGTCAGTCATCGCGCGAACCCGTTGTGGATCTGTTCGTAAGGCATCGGCGGGGCGCCTGCGCGCTGGATGCCCGCCGTCATGCGCATGCGCTTGATGGCCAGCACCCACAGCATTTCGAGGGCGTCGGGGCCGTCGTCATGGTCGCCCTTCGGGTAGTGGCGGAGCTGATCGAGCAGCACCGTCTGCGACGGGTGAAAGCGGATGAGGCCGTTGGCCACGTGCGGCTGCAGGCTCTCGATGCGGAGTGCCTTGTCCGACTTGGTCATGATCGGCACGGCGGGGACCGGGACGCCCCGCTCGGCGGAGCGCCGCACCAACTCGGTCCGAAAGAACTCCTGGAACTGCACCGCCTCGACACCCCAGACCAGGCACCGGTGCTCGCGCTGCAGAGCGATGACGTCCTCGATGATCTTGTCCGGCAGCCGGCGGGCGATCCGGGCCTCGACCACGTCGAGGATGCCGGTCTCGCGGTTGAGGCCGCCGACCAGGAGGGCGGACGGGTCGCGCCCGCGGTTCTGCTTCCCGAGGCTGGGATCGCAGGCGCCGAACATCATCCAATGCGCCAGGCGCGAGACCCAGAACGTCACCTTGCCGAACAGCGCATCGTCGCTGCTGACCGGGTCGTTCTGATATTCGCAGTCGAACGGGCCGACCTTGATGCGGACCCGGATCTTCATGAGCTTGACGAAGGGCTGGACGGCCGGCCACAGCACTTCGGCGCCGGCCTCCATCAGCTCCCGGTTCTCGGCATGGAAGGCGTCGGCGGCCGGCTCGCCGTCGTTGCGGAGAACCTCCTCCCACCGCTCCCACAGGTCCATCCGGTCGGGCCAGCGGACGATCGCGCGGAAGACGGTCGCTCGCCACAGCGGGTTGCGCAGCTTGCGGGCCAGGACAGCATCGTAGTGCAGGATCGTCCCGACATAGATGATGTCCATGGAGCCGTCCGGCGGCCCCAGCGGCTCGACCGCCTTGTCGATCCAGGCTTCGAGCTTGTCGCGTTGCTCCGGGCTGCGGACGTTCTCGTCGTTCTCCAGATCGTCGAGCCAGCAGAGGTCGGGCCGGTAGGCGCCATGGCGCACGCCGCGCAGCCGCTTGCCGCTGCCGAAAGCCTGCACCTTGACCTGGTTGCGGGTGACGATGACGCCGACCTGCCAGACCCGGCCGGGGCCGGTGGCGTCGGGGAAGTCCTGGGCGAGCCGAGGGTTGACCTCCAGCTCGACCTTGATCCCCTCCAGGATGGCGGCCGCCTGGTCGCTGGCGTCCGACATCACCACGGGGAACCGTTTGTACCCATGGACGATGCACCAGAGGATGAACATCTGGCCATGCGTCGTCTTGGCGTTGCCGCGCGGCGCCGCGATGGCCTCGCGGGCGCCGGCCGTCTTTGCCGGGTTGTGGATCAGCCCCGGCAGCGTGGCATAGAGCCAGGTGTGGAAGCCGCTGGCGGCGCTGGTGACGTAGTGCGGAAAGTAGGTCGCGCAGAAGTAGTCGAAATCGACGGCTGCCCGCTTCTTGCGCTCTCGCTGCGCCACCGGGTCGGGGCTGAAGCCCTGGACCTTGTTCTCGATCTCCTGGCGGATCTCGGCGGACAGCGCCGCCATCGCCGCCAGGAAGTCGGCGGACTTCGTTTGTTTCGACGCGGGCTTCGCCATCGTCAGCCATACCGCTCAGCGACATGGCCGGCGAACGGCTCCAGCACCTCGGCCAGCGCCTCGGCGTGCTGCGGGAACTTCTCGCGGACGAAGACGGCGAGCAGCTGCAGCAGCTCGGTCGCGACGGCGTAGCGGCCGAGGTCCGGCGCGGCGCGGGCAACCGCGGCCATGGTCTTGTGGAAGGCGTCCGACAGACGGCTGATCGCCTCGGCCTTGTCCAGCGGGGCAACGTCGTCCGCGTCCAGCAGCTGCGCCATCGTGGCCTGGTGCAGCGTCAGGAAGTCGGTCAGCACGACCTGAGCGATCATGCCGGCCCCGGACGTCGATAGTGCCGCGGCGCCGCGCGCCTTGTCCCAATCGTCGCCCATGGCGGCGGCCAGGCTCTTCCATCGCCGGATGGTGGCAACCGGGACGTCATGCTTCGCCGCCGCCTGTTCCAGCGACATCCGCTCGTAGATGTAGGAGCCGCGGACGGCGGTCTTGACTTCCTGGGCGTGTGCCATGCTCAGCGCTCCAGGATCGAGCGCGCCGCAGCCGCGCCGGCGCGCATCACGGCGCCGAAGGACGGCTTGCGCACGCCCGCCACCACCTCGCGGCCCGCGGCCACGTCTCCGCCACGGCCGGTCAGCACCAGCATGGGGCCGGCGGCGCTGGCGTCGACCAGCCCCGCGCCGGCCAGGAAGGCGATGTCCGCCTCGACCTCGGCCCGATTTGCGGCGACGGCCAGGCTGGCCAGCCGGGAGCACAGCCAATCGAGATTGGCCACGGGCGCCACACCCGGCCAGGCGCGCCGGCCTTCGGCGATCTCGGCGCCGCGTTCGGTCACCGCCAGGGTGTCGACGCCGCTCTGGTCCCGGCCGGTGACGACCAGGCCGTGATCGGCCAGCCAGGCGGCGTGCGCCAGGATCTTGTCGCGGAGGATCGGCGCGCCGGCGTCGAGGGTCAGGTCGCGCAGCAGCGAGACGTTGCCGGCGCCCTGCGGCAGCAGGACCAGAACCGCGAGGATCAGCAGGCGCTCCCGCTCCTCGGCCGGCTGGTCGGCGAGGCAGCGCAGGATGGCGAGGCGGCGGTGCTCGGCCAGACGCTCGGCCAGCGGGATCACTTCTCGCCTCCGCGGTCGAGGAGATGGCGGGTCAGCATGGCCAGCTGCTCGGAGATCGCGAGCAGCGTCCCGGCCTGGGCCTCGGACTTCGCGTTGAGCTTCTCGATCGAGGCGTTCTGCACGGCCAGCGCCGCCTGCAGGGCCTTCATGTCCTCGCCGGTGGGCATATGGCGCATGCGCTCGTCGGTCAGGTCGGCCCGCCGCTCCAGTGCGCCGACCCGGCCGGCGATCTGGTCGACCGCGTCCGATTGGGCGAAGCGGGTGCTCAGCAGCAGAACGCCGAGGGCGCCGCCCAGCGAGACCACGCCGCTGATCCAGAACCAGTGCTGCCGCAGCAGCTCGAAGAAGTCGGCCATCAGGAGCGCCCCCCGCGCTCGACCAGGGATTGGCAGTCGGCGCAGCGGCGCGACCAGGGCGCGGCCTTGCGGCGCTCGGGCGGAATCGGCTCCTCGCAATCGAGGCAGTCGCGCGGCCCGGCATCCTCGGCGCCGGCCTCGCGCCGCCGTCTGCGGCGGTGCGGGTCGAGCGCCTCCGCGTGGAAGCGCTCGACCAGCTCGGCGGCGCGGTCGATCTCGTCAGCCACGGCAAGCCTGCAGCTGCTCGTCGAGCCGCTTGAGATCCTGGTACCAGGCGCGCGTCGCGGGTTTGGGCGGCGGCGCCGCCAGCTCGTCCGCGACGCCGGCCCCGGGCCTCGGAAAGGCCGGGCAGACGCCGCTAGGAGCGCAGCCAGCGGTCGAGATCAGCGTCAGGCACATCAGGGCGGGCAGCGATTTCATTCTGGCGGGCCAGGATTTCGGCGTTTCGGGTGGCCTGGGCGCCTTCCGCGGCCTGCCAGGCGAGGAACGGGACCAGCAGCGCGCGGAACAGCTCCACCAGTCCCTGGACAACGTCGCCCCACATCGGCGCCGCCGGTCAGGAGCCCGGCGCCGGCAGGCGCGCCCGGATGTAGTCGGCCAGGCGATCCTCGGTCAGGCCGAACCGCTTCAGGGCATCCGGCGCCGAGCGCGCCAGGTAGTTGCCGGCGTCGGCAATCCACTGGTCCCGAACCTCGATCTTCGAGAGGTCATGGCCCAGCTCGAGGAGGCGGTTTCGGGCGAAGGTGACGGCGCGGGCCGCGATCGTGTCGAGATAGGTCCGGACGGCGTCTTCGGCCTTGAGCCGCAGCAGCTTGGCGACCCAGCCGATGACGGCAGCGACGCCGGCGCCGAGGACGGACACGACCAGGCCGACGACGTAGTCGATGGTCGGGGTCAGGTCGATGACGGCGCCATCGCCGGCGAAGGCGACGGGCGCGACGACGAGCAGCAGCAGGACGAGCGCCGCCCAGATGGCCAGGGGCCGCAGGGAGATCATTTCCGCTCCTTGGGGGTGGTGGTGTCGGCAAGCGAGCCGCCGGCGGCGACATAGGCGTCGAGCAGCCGCTCAAGCTTGTGTTCGCGCTGGCCGTAGCCGGCGCCGGGAAGGCTGGCCCAGATGGTGCGGCAGCGGTCGATCGCCTCGGCGATGCGTCCGGCCTTGACCGCGTCCAGCGCGCGCCGGCCGCGGATCAGCTCGACCGCGGCGCGGTCCTGGGCCTCCGGCGAGAAATCGCGGAGCCGAAGCCGCGCCGCCAGCTCGTCCCAGGTGCGGGCGAGGAACTGGTACCGTCCCGCCGCGGACGACGTGATCTTGTACCGGGGCAGCTTGACGAAGATGCGCGGGTGCGCGGCGTAGCTGTGGAACAGCGTCCCGCCGACCAGGACGTTGTAGCCGTCGTCGCTGCTCGCGATCGTCCTGGTGCCCTCGGAATAGGCCAGCATGTCGAGGAAGGCGGCGACATTCGAAGAGCCAAGTTCTCGAAGGGACAGGCGCGGCATGGTCGGGCACGGCTCCGCAGAGGGGGCGGCTCGGCCGCCTGGTGCCCGACATAAAAGCGCCGCCCCTAGGGCGGCCGGTTGCCCCAAGGGTTGGGGCAGAGGCTGATGAGCTTCGACGCGAGCTTACGACGAGCGGCCAGGATCACCAAACAGATCGGGCTGCCCCTCGCCGCGCCCGCGCTTGTTCCGGACGCGCCGCACCCATTCCTCCGTGCAGCCGAGGTCGCGCGCGCAGGCCCGCGTCCCGCCGGGGTGCTGCAGGATCTCGCGGACCAGCGCGCCGACGCCGCAGGCCCGCGGGATGGCCCGGTGGCTCGGGCCGTACATCTCGGCAAGCACGCGGGTCGCCTCCAGGCCGATGATGCCGACCAGTGGCGAGGTCTCGCGCACCTCGGCCGGGCTCGGGATATAGCGCTTGCCGCCGCCCCAGACCTTCGCCAGGGCGCGCGCCTCCTTCACGTAGCCGCGGACGGCCAGTCCGTAGAGCAGGCCGGGGAAGTATTCCGGCGTGACGGGCGGCAGCGCGTTCATGCCGTCGCCCTCGCGCACAGGTCGAGCAGCGGCGCCGGCACCGGCGTTAGCGGCGCCGGCTTCCGTGGCGCGCTAACGGTGTCGTCGCCGAACGTGAACTTGTCGGTCTCGTTGCCCCAGGCAGCCCACCCCTTGCGGCGCTGGCGCCCGAACAGCTCGACATAGGGGCCGCGGGAAAGCGCCTCCGCCAGCTCGTAGACCTGGTCGGGCTTGCGGCTGTGCCCCCGCACCGGGGCGACGATGAGGTTTCGGACGGATTTCGACAGGATCTCGGGGGCGCCGGTGGTGCCGAGCAGCAGCAGCTCGGACGCGCTGCGGAAGATGTAGCCGGAGCCGAAAGCCCAGCCCCGATTGCGGCTGGACCGCTTCGCCCACGATGCCCCCGATTTGTAATCGAAACCCCAGGCCGCCATCACGCGCAGCGCATCCGGCAGCATCGGGAAGGTCGCCCACATCAGGCAGATGGCGTCCCGGCCGGCCAGGCGCCCGGCGTTGAGCGCGGCGATCTCGTCGGTCGGCATGCACTCGTAATGCGCCTGGGCCGACTTCGCCTGGCCCTTCTCCGAATAGATCTCGTACAGCCAGGGCGGATCGGCGAGCACCAGCCCGTAGCCGAACATCTGCAGGGCGCCGAAGGGCCAGGGGGTCACCGCGACGCCTCCCTGGCTTGGCATGCCGCTTCGGCGCCGGCTTGCGTCCAGGCAATTCGGGCCGAGGTCACGCCCCGCTCGCGGCCGAGCAGGACAGTGACCAGGCGCTCCCGCTGCAGGGCGCCGACCAGGGACCACCACCATTGGCGATCAGCGGCCAGGATGGGGCTGTGTTCGGCCAGTTGGTCGATGAGCTGCACCGTTTGCGGAACCAGCCGCAGCTTCTCGCGCGGTCGGGTCACGGACGCCGCTCCGCCGCCGGCGAGGACTGGCAGCGCTCGCATTCGACGACGTGAACGGAGCCGTTGGGGTCGGCTCGGTAGAGCGGCGGCGCCGATGGCGGCCAGGTGGCGGATGCCCTCGCGACAATATCGGTCGCGTAGACTTCGGCCGAAGACGACTTGATGCCATGGGCCATGAGACGGTCCATCACGACCTGGAAAAGGTGGTTCCGCTGTTGGCTGTTCATTGGTCGGCTCCTCGCTTCGCCGCCTGGCGCTTCATGGCCTTGAGCGCCTCGACCACCTTGGTGGCGTCGGCGACGGTCAGCATGTCGGGGTCGGGGATCACGTCGTCGGCCAGGCCGAGGACGCGGCGGATCATGGAGCGGAGGGACGCCTCCGATTTCTCTCGGGACGCCTCGCGCCAGAGGACGCGGATCAGGCGGCCGGCCGGCGTCCGGCCGGTACGCAGGTCGGCACCGCCCTTCCATCCGAGCCGGACGAATTCGCGGATGACGTTGCCGAGCTGGACGTCATTGAGGTCGGCCGCGCTGTCCCGGCCAGTGGCACGGCGCAGCACGTCGCGATAGGTGTCGTCATCCAGCCCCAGTTGCTTCTTGGCCACATGGACTTTGGCGATCAGGAGAGCGCGCGTCATTCCGCGACCTCCCGACGAGGAAACGTGCCAGTCCTCGGCTTCGGTGCGTTGAGCCGGTTGCGGGGAACTCCGGGGGCTGGAATCCTTATTGGTCGGTTGGGGGGTGAAGAGAATGCGCGATGAAAGGAGAGTGCGCGATGTACGGCCTCACCCGGATCGAGCCGCCCATTTCCTTTCGACGCAGGGATGGTCGCCCGGCCGTCATTGGAGATGTCAACACATTGGCCGAGTGGCTTAATGGACTCTATGACGCCATCTTGGACCCGCATCGGCCCGAAGGTGAGCGGAGCTGGGAGGTCCGATCGGTCCAGTTGTATGAGATCGAGCAAGTGCTCTTTATGCTGGCCGAGGAGAGCGCCAGCGATGCTGATGCGATAAGCGCGGGGCTTCGGGCAACCTGTGAGGCTGTCATTGCCTGCTATCGCGATTTGATTGTGACATACCCACCCGCCACGAGGAGCATCCGGTGCGCTGGTGAGGCGCGCAGCCTCGCCACTCACTGACTTGCTCACGGCCGCACCTCGATCTCGCCCAGCAGCTGGCGGAGCAGTTGCTCGAAGTCGGCCCGGACTCGGTCGGCATGGAACCTGGTCGGCGCGACGATAATGTGCAGTTCGCCGTGCCGCTCCAGCCGCAGCGGCCGGAACCACGTCGACCACTTCTTGATGCCGACCCGGTCGACAAGGCCGGCGAATGGATGGACGCCCGGCGTCGGCGGCGCCTCGGCCGCCTCCTCCGCCGCCAGGTAGTCGCGCCAGCGCTCGTCGGCGAGGAACGTCGAGGCCATCCAGTTGAATTTCGGGTCCGCCTTCGCCGCGCGCCTCTCGGCCGCATAAGCACGGGCCGCAGCGGTCAGCTCCTCAGCGGTCACGGTGCCGGCCTTGATCAAGGCGTTGAACAGCTTCCGCGCCCGCTCTCGCGGGTTCGGTCGCCGCGCGGGATAGACGGCCCAGAAGGCGTCGAAAACGGGATCGTCGGGGGGCTTACGGGGCATTGCTGGTCTCCGTCGCCGAGACGGGCGCGCCGGCCGCCAGCGACGTCAGTACGTCGTCGCGCACCAGCACGAAGCCGTTCGGGATCTCGGGGATGGCAAGGGGTGGGTGCGCGGCCGGCGCCGGCAGGCCGCGGATGATGGTGTTGAAGATGGCGGCGATGTCGGGCCGGGCGATGCCGGCGCCTTCCATGATCTCGATGGTGCCGGCGATCAGCGCCCGAGCATCGTCTTCGGTGATCGCCAGCTCCGGGATGGCGCGGGCCGGCGTCTGCAGGCGCATGAACGCGGCGGCGATTGCGAACACGGTTTCATTGGCCGCGGACTTGGCCGACCGCGACAGGCCGCGGGTCTGCTGATAGATCCTGTTGAGCCGAAACTGGCACAAGGCCGCTTCGAGTCCGGTCATCGCCGCTGCCTCCTACCGGTCCCGCCGTTCCGCGCGGTCGGCGCGGCTGCGGGCGCGAGCGCGCATGGCGGCGACTTCCTGCCGCGCCTGCTGTCGGCCGCTGACCATGGCCAGCGCCTGGCCAAGGTCGGTCCCGTAGCGAGAGAAGGCGACGGCCAGATCCTCGCGGCTGCAGCGCTTGATTAGGCAGGCCAGCTGGACGCCCTTGCCTTCGCCCGCTCGATGGAGCGCGCGCGTGATCTCGTCCAGTCCGATCGGGTCGGGATGCCGGGGCATAGTGCCTCCTACTGGCCTCGCCTATCCGCCAGGTCGGCGGAGAGGACGAAGGTCGGTTCATCGAGGTTCATGGGGACGCGGCGGATGATCTCCAGCGCGCGGCGGCGGGACGGCAGTCGGCGGAGATAGCCGCGCTCGATCAGGCCGTGGATTATTGAGTGCACGGTGTGCTTGGACCGGATGTCCAGCTCGTCCGCCAGCTCCTGGTAGGACGGGCAGACGCCCGATTGGTCCATCAGTTCCTGGATGACGCGCATGCAGTCGGCCATGGCCCTGGTAAGACCCATTCCGACCGGGGCCGGCTCGGGAGCCAGGCTAGACATTGCGGGGCTCCACCGGCACCGGGCCGCAGCCCCAGGCGTTGAAGCCGTCGTCTCGCTCGCGGCTGAGGTAGTCCTCGATCTCGGCGTTCGTCATGAAGCGCCAGGTCCCGCGGACGTGTATTCGGCCCACGCCCGGCCAGCGGACCAGGCGCAGGAACTCCAGCGGGTCGGCCGGCGTGTCGAAGGGCGGGAGGTAGCGGACGCCCGGAACGTCGATCACGATTTCTTCGCGGGCGGCGCTGACCAGGTAGACCCGAATGTCCGCGCGGACACCCTCGGGCAGCAGCATCGTCATGGTGGTCAGGACCTCGGGGCTGGTGGCGTCGCCCGGCCGATGTGCAGGGCGAGAAGATGAGCGTTGGGGATCGGGGCTGGCCGGCGGCGCAGCCCGAGGAGCCGAAGCAGGCGCGCGATCATCGCTGCGCCCCACGCCGGCTCAGCCAGGCGGCAGCGAGCGCATGCATCTGCCGGCCGATCGGCATCCGCACCGACCGGCCGTCCAGGATGGCCTGGGCGATCCGGTCGGCCGTCTCGTCGTCGATCACGGTGGCGACCTCGCCTTCCGGGGTCACGTCGACGATGCCGGACAGAGTCTCATTGCCGTTCGTCGCCGTGACGGCGTAGCGGTTGTCGCGCAGCTGCCGATAGGTCTGGACGATGCCGCGCACTGTGCCGTGGCCCGCCAGCTCGAAGCTGACCTCGCGGCCGATGAGGCGCGCCGTCACGGCACGATCCCCGCGGCTTCGAGGCGCCGGGCCAGGTCGAGCGTCTTCTCCGACACAGCGACGGTCGGCCGGGATTCGAGCGCCACAGCCTCGACCTCCATGATGCCGAGCAGCTCGACCATCCGCTTGACCTCGGCCTCGCTCAGCGGCTGCCGGCTGGACAGGCGGGTGTTCAACGTGCGGCGCATCGAATGCAGCTCGCGGGACAGGGGCGACAGCAACCTAACCACGGGATCTCTCCTCCTGGGGCTTGTTGGGGCAGGTTTGGCAGGCCCGCCAATGGGCGGCGGCATGCGGGGCATGGGTGGGACAGGGGCCGAGCGCCAAGCGGCAGCGGTCCCGCTGCACGCGCTCGGCCAGGAACGGGCACTCCACCTGGTCCAGGGCGGCCAGCACCGCCGCCTCGAACCGGCTCGTGTCGGCGGCCGGGTACTTGCCCGAGAGGGCCAGGGAGACCGCGGTGCGGCTGCGGCCGATGGCGTCGGCTACGGCCCGGATGCTGCCGCGGCGCGACGCCTCCGCGCGCAGCAGCGCCACCACGGCGGGGTCAACCGGCCTGGTCATCGGCGGTCACCACGCGGCCCAGGTTGCGGTCGAAGATCGACCCGTCCCGCCGCACCAGGGGGCTGGCGGGGCCGGTGTTGCGGACCAGGCGGTAGCGCTTCTGACCCGAATTGGGGTGGGCCGCCACCCTGACCCGGCCGGTCAGCGGCAAGAGATAGCCGGCGCCGACCAGGCGGTTGACGTAGCGGCGGATCGAACTCTCCAGCGCCTTGCGGTCGCTCTCTGGCCCGGCAACCGCCTCGACGAGATCAGCGCGGCAGAACCGGCCGAGCTGCCGCATCGCCGCCCAGATCCGGGTCCGGGCCGTGGCGTCCCAGGCCCCGCCGGTGCCGGTCGGTGCCGTGGTGACCATCAGGGGCTCGACGTCGTCCGACTGGCCGCGCTCGGTCAGCCGGTAGCATCCCTCCGATGCGCGCTCGATCAGGCCGGCCGCATAGGCGCGCCGCAAGTCGGTGCAGGCATCGCGGTAGCTCTTGCCGAGCAGCCCCGGCAGCTGGTCGATGGTGACGCAGGCGCCGGGTTCGGCCAGCGCATCCAGCAGCGCGCGCATCAGGCCACCACCACCGGCGCGCCGGTCTCACGGCTGTGCAGCAGCACCTGGCCGCGCATCGCCTCGACGCCCACGGCGGCGCCGGCTTGGCGCAGGCCGAAGCGCTCGATCGCCGCCACCGCCTCTTTCAGCTCGCGGATGTAGCCGCCGCAGGCCCGATGCGTGTAAGCGATCAGGTCATCCTTGACCTCGACCTCGCTGATGCCGGCGATGACCGCCCGCACGTCGTCCAGGGTCAGCGGCTTGAACTCGACCTTCTGGCTGATGCGCGAGGCCACCTGCGGATAGCGATCCAGCCGCTTCCTGATCCGGTCCATCCCCACCAGCACGGTCGGGATCTCCAGGTGGTCGGTGATGTCGCGGATGCCCTCGACCACGTCCCGGCCGGCGGCGACGGCGTGGTCGGCCTCGTCGATCAGGATCACCGTGGTGGCGTGGCCCAGGCGGGCGGCCTGCGCCTGCCGGGCCGTCAGCGCCGCCACCACCGTCTCGAACAGCTTCGCCGTGTCGCGCGTCGGGGCCGGCCGGCCGGTGGCAGCGGCGTAGATGTCCCGCAGGCACCAGCTATGGGTCCAGCCTTGCTTGGCGCGGACGTGGATCGCCTGATTCTGGACGCCCCACCACACCGCCGTGCCCGTCTTGCCGAGGCCGGGCTCGCCATCGACCAGCATCAGGCAGCTTTCCGATGCGCCGCGGTTCTTGAGCGCATTGAAGGCGCCCAGCCAGGCCATGACGTTTGATACTTTCGGGATAAACACGGGCTTCATCAGGCAGCCTCTCTGCACAGGGATTTCAGCGCCTCGACATCGATCGAGCAGGCGTCGAGGAGCAGCAGGAAGTGGGGGTCGGCCAGGCGGGGCTTGAGCCACGCCAGGTCGGCGGGGGTCGCCCGGCCGGGATTGACGGCCAGCCAGGCGGCGAAGTCGTGATCGGTGCCGAAGATCGGGCGCGCGGACGCCTCGGCGGCGTTAGTGGGGGCCGGCGCCGGCGTTGCGCTAACGGTCTCCAGGGCGTCCAGCTGCCGCCGGGCGGCGTCCAGGAAGAACTCGTCCACCGTCGTCCGGTGCACGTGCTCGATCAGCGTCGGGCCGCCGTTCAACTCGGCCTCGACGATCGCCAGATTCCGGTTCAGGCGATCGCGCCGGCCCTTGGTGCGGATCTGCTGTTCCCGCTCCGCGCGGGACAGCGTCGGCATGAACGGCACTTTGTTGCCGTCCAGCTTGGCGACACCGATCAGGCGTCCGGCCTGGTCGCGGACCCATACCTGGCTGGCGTCGTGCAGGTCGAACCCGACCTGGACGGTCTGGCCGTGGTAGTGCTCCAGGTCCCGCAAAAAGTAGATGTTGGTCCACAGCTCGACCTGGCCGCGCCGGGCGACGCGCTCGACGGTCGGACGGAACAGGTCCGCCGCCTCCTCCGGCGCCAGCCGGTCGATCATCGTGTCGGGCTGGTCGCGGAGGAGCTTCTCCCACCGGTCGAGGGGCGACATGCCCAGCTCGCTGTGGCGCCGGCCGTTGTAGGCAGCGACCTGGGCCGCGATGTATTCCCGGAACTCGCCGAACGACATCAGCAGCCGCGACCGGCCGATCATCCTGATGTCGGCGCGGGTCAGCTTGTGGATGCGGTTCTTGGCCTCCGCGTCCATCTTCGCGCCGATATAGGTCGGCAGCTCCTTCGCGGCCCGGACCAGGCAGGACTGGTGCACCCGCTCGACCACGCCGCGGGCCTGCGAGCTATACGGGAGCGAGTTCTCCTTATGGACGCCCAGCCGAGACAAGAAGCCGGTGTGGGGGCCGTCGAAATAGGCGTTGTTGAAGCCCTTGCCGCGGTCGACGTACCACAGCGCCGGCACGCCCCAGCTTTGACAGGCGTGCCGCAGCGCGTCGGCCACGCCCCAGGTGTTCTCGACGATGCCGATCGACCACCCGACGATGACGCGGGTAGCCACGTCGACCACGACTGTCACCTCGGGCCGGAAGGGCTGGCCGTGGATAGGGTGCGACACCTCGGCGTCGAAGGTGTGGCCGTCAGCGACATAGATTGCGGTCGGCCACAGGTCGCCGAAATCGCGGGTGACATAGGCCCGCATCGTCTTGAGCTGCCGCGGCCCCATCCTCCCGCGATTGCGGTCGATGACGGACATTTGCCTGAGGAACCGCTTGACCTGGTCGTAGCTCGGGACGGCGACATTGGCCGGCAACTCGCCGCGCAGCAGCTCCAGGCAATGGGCGATCGACAGCTTCTGGGGCCGCGCCCAGAACGACCAGAACGGCCGCACCCATTCGGGCACCACCGGCCGGGCCGGCGCCGCCTCGCGCGGCGCCAGGGCGACGGCGCCGGAAGCGTCTGTCGTTTCGCACCACCGCATGAGAGAGCGGTAAGACAATGTCCGTACGCCGGACGCTCCGGCGCGCGCATTGGCGATTCGAGCAGCCTCGGCCAAGTCTGAACGGAGGGCACCCGACTGCGCCTGCTCCGCCAGCAGCGCCGCAGCCTGGCTGCGCGACATCTGAAGCGCCGCCTGCAACCGGGCGACCTCAGCCACCAGCTGCGCCCGGGCATCCATCGTGGCGCGCTGCCAGCCTTTCAGATGGTCTGCCCGCGCGGGGAGAGCCGATGGGGGCGCGGGGACCGGCGCCGGAGCCTGAATCGCCCGCTGCGCCAGCGCCTTGCGCGCGGCTGCCGGCAACGCCGAGACCGGATATTCCCGGCCGCCACCACGCCCTTGGCGCTCGCGGTTCGGCCAACGCTCCCGTTTGGCGCGGCGAATGATGGTCGAGAAGTCGCTGGAGAGTCCCGGCAGGCCCAGCGCGGCCAACGCCTTCGCGGTGAACCAAGCCTCAGTCACGGCTCAGCCCCAGTGCAGCGCGGCGGCGGGCAAAGTCGATGTCGCGGTCGAGCTTCTCGCGCTGCTCCCGCAACATGCCGACCTCGATCCAGGGCAACCATTTCTTGTCGATCACCACCCAGCCCAGCTCGTCGAGAAGGGCATTCAGGGGGCGCGGGTCCTGCGTCACAGCAAGGAATGAGACGAGGCGAACGGCATTGATGACGTGCTGTCCTCGCGCTTCCGAGACGTAGGCGTTGAGCATCGCCTCGCTGACCGTTTCGCCGAGGTAGTCCGACATCCGGGCCGCCACCTCGGCCCTGCTCATCTCGCTGTCCGCCAGAGCAAGCTTGAGTCCCCGGCACAGGCGGGCTGCCAGGCTCGCCGACCGGATGAGATCCGAGGCGAACCGCCGGACGACCTCAGCAGGTCGCCAATCGAGCAGGCTGGGCTGGTTGGGGTCCGTGCTGGCCCGCCGGCGTGACATCAGCGGCGCTCCTGGCGCGCCACATCGGAAACGATGTTCAGATCGCGCTCGGGTTTTGACGTTCGCCTCGCGTTCTGTGCCGTGATACGGTTCCCCGGCCTGGTGTTGGGGATGCGCTGCCCGTCGGCGCCGAACCGATCAGGGAACAGCCATGCGACTGGCAGGCCGAGCGCATCCGCGATGGCCTGCTCGATCCGTTCGCTCGGGACTAGCAGCGCTTGCCCTACGGCCTGGCGCGACACACCAAGCGAGGCCGCGATTGCCGTGAGGCTGCTCCCGATCAGGCGCAGCTCGCCCTGTATCCAGACCCGGCGCCGAGTCGGATCCAGGGGAATGTCTTCCCGCCCGATGGCGGGCTTTTTTGGGGGCATGATGGTTGCGGGTGCGATTGGCATGACAATGAATATGGCATCGGGAACGATGCCTCTCAACACAGAAATTGGTGCCAATGTTCGAAATTGGGCATCTTTTTGTCAGTGCCATGCCAAGTCATTGATATTCGGGATAATTCCGGAAGATTGGCGGCTGATCGCAGTCGCTGGCGCGCCCGCCAAGGTTGGAGCGAAGAACGTTGGCTGAGCAAAAGGTGGCCGGCAGACTTCGCGAACTGCGCGAGGCGCTAGGCAAAACACAGAAAGCGATGTCAGAGCTGCTGGGCCTCGGCGAGAGTTCCTGGCAGCGGCTGGAACTGACCGGAAGCCTGCCGAGCGGCGACACGCTCCAGCGTTTGATGGAGCTGGGCTGCAGCGCGGATTGGATACTAGCCGGCAAGGGGCAGATGTTTACCGCAAGGACATCGGCGCCGCCGGCCACCGCCAGCAATGTGTCGATGCAGGTCAGCGTGCACGGCCTCTCTCTCGATGCCGTCCCGGTGATCACGCCCGCAATCACCCCTGCAGGCGTCGCCGCGTTCGCCCTCGATGATGACCCGGAAAAGATCTATGTGCGCCTGCCGCTCTACCTTGAGCCGCGCGTATCGGCCGGGCCGGGCGTTGCCGTGCAACACGAGGCCCTCGCCGCGGACCTTCTGTTCAATGCCGAGTGGCTCTGGCGCACTCTTCGGAGACCGCCGGAAAAGCTGATTTGCATGCAGGCGCATGGCGACAGCATGTACCCGCGCATCGCCCACGGTGATGTCCTGATCGTCGACACCAGCGTGGAGCGGGTCAGGGACAATGGGATCTATTGCTTCAGCTATGAGGGCGACCTGATGGTGAAGCGTCTCTACAAGGATTTGCAGAGCCAAGCCCTCAAGATCATTTCAGACAACACCAACTATCCCGCGCAGGAATTGCCGGCGAATGAGGCCAACCGGATCAATGTTGTTGGCCTGGTCGTTTGGCACGGCGGATTGGCGCGCGGATAGCCCGTTTCGGACCATCAACTTAGTTTGATGCTATAATGGCCACGAAGATATTTGCGCCCTTGATCCTTTTCGTCTTGTTGGGCGCTGGTGTCGCCGCGTTCTGGCGAGACATCGTGCAGCTGGATCCGCAGGACTTCCGGGCTTGCACTTCTCTGCGCGGCGACGGGCAACGGGAGTGTCTCGACCGCGTCCTCAGCAAGATGAAGGATCGCCCCAATTGGTCGAGGGAGGAGGCGCTAACGCCGAACCAGCAGAGCCGATGGGTAGCACTCGCGAATGATGCGGTCGTTATCGGCTCGATGGCGGCCGTGCCCAAGCTTTACCTGCAATGCGCCGATGGCTGGGCCGAGGTCGGCGTCGATTGGGGCTTAGCGCTGCCCGAGCAGTCTCACCTGCGCCCGGTCAAATCGATGATGTTCCTGGAATTCGGAATCGATGCGCTCTCCAACATCAAAGATTATTGGCGATTATCTGAGGATCGGAAAACGATGGTCAGCCGCACGTCTGTGGCCCTGCTGCGCGATATTGCCGGCCACCGCTCCTTGATGTTCTCGATCAAGGCTGACGGGGTCTATCATCTTTTCGCGAATTTCTCGCTCGTCGGAATTGATGAGGTCGTCGCCGATCTGCGCAGCCGATGCAGAACCACCCTGCTGCCGACGTGAAGGATCGGCCCAGACCCGATCGGTCCTGATCGATTTTCTGCCAAACCGCCCGCCCAAAACGCTCACTTCTGCCCATTCCGTGCCAAAGCGCCGGCAGCCCCATTGGGACGATTTTTTGTTGGTTTATCGAGGGTTAGGGACGAATTTTGGTCTCTGACCCTCTGCCAAACCGATCACCCCCCTATACCCCGGCCCGAGGATGCGGTCGGCCTGGATGGTGAAGGCGGGACCCAGGCCCAGCGCCTGGATCTTGTCCTCGAGCAGCCGCTTGACCGACTGGTCGAGCGAGCGCTGCACCTCGCGGATGCACACCGCCCGCACCGGCGCCGCCTCGACGCAGCGCCGCACCAAGAGCTCGGCGAAGACATGCGACTTGCCCGAGCCGCGGCCGCCATGGACGGCCTTGTAGCGCGACGCCTTCCTGAGGTCCCGGAAGGCGCGCGGCAGCCTCAGCCGCGGCGGGCCGAAGGGCGCCGGCCTGGCTGCTTCCGCCGGTGCGGCCTCCGCCCCGTCCGGCGCCGTCCCGGTCCCGTCCGGCCGCGGCATCGGCTTCCGCCTCGTCCTGCGTTCGTCCAGCCGCACGGCGAGGCGGAACTGCCGGTACGCCTCCTCGACCGGCGGCAGGCCCTCGATACCGTGCTCGTTCAGGCCCTTCGCCAGGCAGTCCGGGGCCACCTTGCGCAGCCGGCGCACCACCCGGCCCTCCGGCCACTGCCCCTCGGTCACCATCTCGACCACCTTCATGAGGCAGGCGGCCAGGACCTGCGGCTCATGCAGCTTGCGGTAGCCCAGGACCGCGGCGCTCCTTTCCGACAGGCCCGTTTCGCGGGCCGCCCGGGCCGCATCGCCGTGGCTGACCCAGCACTCGGCGAAATCCTCGTCGCACTCGTCCAGCGTCTTCGGCTCCATCCCGCCCTCGCACGAAAAAACCCGCCGCGGCGGGGCCGGGCGGGCGCAACTGTCTGACGATGCCTGAATTATGCGGCGCGACGCGGCGTCACGTCAAGAACAAAAAGCGAACATTACCCACTCCCGACCCGTCATGGCGAGCCCCGCAAGGCGTGGCCATCCAGGGACTCCAGGCTGAGCGACGGAAGACTGGCGCAGAGAGCCCGCCACCGACAAGCCCGAGGTCATGGACGCGCCGGAAGCTCTAAAGTATGCCGTCACCGTAGTTCCCACCGTATCGATCTGGGGGCTATCGCGACCAGATCGCTGGATCCCAAATGGACGCGGCGCGCCCAGTCCACGAATTCTGAACAATTGGTTCTAAACAATCTCTAAATTTTCGCTCAAAATAATTTTGAGAATTATGTCTTCCGTAACGACGAGGATAGATATATATTCATGCAGTTGATTAATTTCTGCTTATGCGAGGGTTCTATGTTGACAATTAGGAATAACACCGAGTTTGCGTTTGAGGTGCAGCTTGGCGATGGAATACAAGGGCCAAATTTTATTGTACCGAATAACAGCAGCCAGTACGGCTGTCCCGGTTCTGTTCCGCAGACAGTCCTTACCGCTATGGGGCCTGGCGGTCGTTTTTCTGTGATCCATGAAAGCGACGGCTCGATTTTATTGATCAGGGATGAGACTCCGTTGGCAAGAATAGGCTGGGGTGGCGAGTTCACGCTTGTCCCCATCGAAAACTGGACAGCAATACCGCGATAGTCTCGGGAATTGGGAATTCGGCGACCAGTTCGGTGACGATGCACGAACTGGGTTGACGGCCGAGCGGATCGGCAGGCCGTTCGGCCGCCGCGACTTAGCTTGAAAAGCACGACGCAGCCGCGGGATCGCGCTCCAGGACCATACAGCCTGGGCGCAGACAGCGGCGGGCCAGCCATATAGGGATGGAACCATGCACATGACAGCTTGCTGGCATCGAGGCCTGCTTGCCGCAGTCGCCTTGCTCGCCGGGACGGCCGGAAGTCAGGCCGAGGAATGGCACTCCTTCAAAATCATCAACAATTCACAGTACACGTTCAGGCTCAAGGACTGGAAGGCTCGATGCGTCAAGGAGTGGGGAAACTCCGTCAATTGGCCTTCAACGATCGATCCTGGCCAAACTTATACCATTAATTGGGACGACTCTAACAATGCATTCGACTACAACGGCTACGGCTGCAACGGCAAAGACAAGTTTGTTGCAGTCTCATTTACTCTTGACGGAGCCCCCCAGCAATACGGCGGCTATATCGGAATAACCCATCGCGAGCTTTCCGGCAGCACATGGTACAATGGGCAATTCTACGCGGCGTGGATTGCCGTCAACAACGACAATGGCGGGATCGCCGGAGGCGACGGCGACGCGCCGCCGGGCTGGATCCAAGCCCTGTGCTCGCACGACAACAACTGCTTCGGGCCGTGGTCGGAGATGGAGTGGGATAATAAGGATTCCTACAACTGGCAGCGCTCATACCGGACCGAGGATGGCTGGGCATTTCAGATCAACAATCCGTGATCACTGATCGCCGATCGATGCCGAGGAATTCGGTGACGGTATTCGGTGACAGTGCACGAATCCGGGAGAGGCCGAGCAGATCGCAGACCGCTCGCCAGCCGTAACGTCCTGCACTCGCTCGAACGCGAGAGCGGCAGCCTCTCGCTCCCGCCTGGCGCGGCGGAAGCCCGCCGGAAGTGCACCGTCACCACGATCCCGTCACGCGCGAGCCGTGCCTCGCGACCTCGGATCGCACGGCCTCGCCGACAGGCGGCCCCCGCTCGGATCCGGTCGGCAGTCCCGGATCCGAGCGCCTGCCTCAACGCAGCAGCCGCCGAAGGATCTCGGCGGGATCGTCGACGCGGTCACGATCGCGGTCACGGTCCCGACGGCTGTATCGATACCGGTCGTCGTCATCGTATCGGCGATCGCGATCGCGGTAGGAGCGCCGCTCGTAGTACCGCTCGCCGTCGCGTCGATCGTAGTACCGGTCGTCGTGACGCCGGTCGTCGTACCGGTCGTCGTCTCCCCAGCGCTCTTCGGGCGGGATCCAGCGGCGTTGGTTGGACTCCCAGCCCGACTGGGCCTGAGCCGGCGGCACGGCCGCGATCGGAGCCGTGATGGCAAGGGCCGTGGCGACGAAGACGGCCCTGATCGATCGGATCTGGAGCGTCATCCTTTGCCTCCATTGGTGACTCATGAGATCCACGCGCGGGAGGCGGCGGTGGTTCCGGCCTCGCAATGAAAAGCCGGAAGGGCAGACCGGGCGAGCTCCGCTTCAGACGCATTCCAGCCGGAGTCCGGTGGCGGAATTCGGCGACGGTGCATGATTGGGACGGGCCGGCCTCTCACTCCTGCCAAGCCCGCTAAGCGGGATGAGTTTAGGCCCGATCGGGTCATCTCAATCAAAGGCAGAGAAGTGTTGCCTCTCCCGCTTGCGGGAGAGGTCGGAGCCGCGAAGCGGCTCCGGGTGAGGGGATTTTGTCGAAGCCGGGACCAACCCTCACCCGGTCTCGCTGCGCGAGCCCGACCTCTCCCGCATCCGGCGGGAGAGGCTACGCGAAAACGCCCGACATCCCATGGAGGGAGCGGCTTCTCCCTGTCGCTTTGTCTTGCCGTTTGGTCCGGCAGCGCGATGATGAGCGGGCGCCGACCGGTCAGCCCTCGAGGGCACAGGAGGATCCGACGATGGTCACGCGAGCCGAACCGCCGACGCGGCGCACCGTTCTCGCCGCATGTCTCGCCGCGCCGGCCCTGCAGCTAACCGGGCTCGGCCTCGCCCTGGCCCAGCCGGTGGAGCTGGCGCCCACGCCGGCCTGCGACGACGGCGATCATCCGACCCCGGCCCAGACGGAAGGCCCCTTCTTCAAGCCGGATGCGCCGCTGCGGCGGGACCTCGCCGCCGACGCGCCGAATGGGGACAGGATCATCGTCGCCGGTTTCGTGCTGGACACCTTCTGCCGCCCGATTCCGGAGGCGATGGTGCAGATCTGGCACGCCGACGACACCGGCCGGTACGACACGGCGGGCTATCGCCTCCGCGGCCATCAGTTCACCGACCGAAGCGGCCGGTGGTGGTTCACCACGATCGTCCCGGCGCTCTACTCCGGCCGGACCCGGCACTATCACCTGAAGGCCCGGAAGCCGTCGGGGCCGATCCTCACCACCCAGCTCTATTTCCCCGGCGAGCCGCGGAACGCCCGCGACCGCCTGTTCGACGAGCGCCTGCTTCTGCGCATCGGCGAGACGGCCGATGGGCGGTTCGGGCGGTTCGACATCGTGCTGTGAGCAGTAGGGCGATCCAACGAAATTCCAGGGAACTCGGTGACGATGCACATCGGGCCGAGCAGATCGGGCAGCGCCCAGCAGCCGCGACTTCCTGGACCGGCCCGAACACGAGAGCGGCCGGTCTCTCGCTCCCGCAAAGCGCGGGCGAAAGCGCACCGCCGCCGTAATTCCCGTAGTTCTGAATCCTACTCGTCGGGTTTGACCTTCAATGGCCAGAAGATGTCCATCAGCACCATGATCAGGAACATCAGCCCGAAGACGACGGCGAATGCCAACCAACCCGCGAACAGGTTGATGAAGAGAATCGGCGCCATGACGCCGCAGACGGTCGCAGATGCCAACTCAAAGCCACGGCGCTTGACATGCTTCGTCCCGCAGACGGTGCACGTGTACGATTTTCTGTTGACTGCGCGCTGTCCGCAATTCAGGCACCGCCGATTGAACATCGGTCACCTGTCGAGAAGCGGGAAATCGGACGCCCAGTCGTAGAGCTCCCGAAGTATGTCGGCCAGCTCGTCCGCCACGATCAGGAGATCCATGATCTCTTGATCGTCTCCAGGAATGAGAATTTGCTCCAACGGTACACCGAGTTTCTGGCCGGACAGCGCGCCAGACAGGAGGTGTTCGAAGCCCCGAAGACCGTCATTGACCAGCAAAACGGCCGATCCATAGCCTGCCATCGTGAAGCTCGCTATACCGATGAGAGCTCTGACCACAAAGCCACGTACAGGAGGAACCTCGGCCGTAGGTCCTACTCTTATGATTTTTCGGATCGCGCTTCCCTCACGGAGAGCGTTCACGAATATGGAGTTCGAGGTCAAGATCGAGGCGGCGGTCCGCGCCAGCGCCGAATCCGGCGTCGTCGTGGCGATGTGGTAGGCGACTTTCTTTGCAATCTGGACACTGAGCCCGATGTCCTGAAGCGCTTGGTACATTATAAATGATATCGTGTGATTGATCAGGTCGGCCCGGATCCTTTGTTCTTTTCCGTAGAAGCCGTACTGCATCCATTGAATCGTGATGGCAGCTTGCATCGCTTCGAAGTAACCAACGAAGCCGTCGATGGCGCGTTCCGCGGTGAACAGCCCGGACGCCCGCGCATCACTCCTCGAAAGCAACGGGTCTCCGAAACCATACATGCCCCACGAGCCTGGCGTTGGCCCGATCCATTGATGTTCCAGCACCCTCTCACCCACGGAACGGATCGCCAACTGTCGCAGAGTTCGATCGCCCACCATACACTCCGGCACACCACCAGGCGGATAGGACCACGCGCCGCGAAGGCGGCCGGTCGACCTCATTCTTGCCTGAAGTTCCTACAGCGATCTACCGACGCGATCGCCTTCTCGGAATTGACTGACAGCGCACGAACTGGAGAGCGATTCGAGCATACCGGCAGGCTGCCCGGCCGCCTCGACTTCCTGCACCGGTTCGAACATGAGAGCGGCCGGCCTCTCGCTCCTGCCAGGCTCGGACGGCAGCCCGCTGGAAGTGCACTGTCATCGGCAACGGCTTCAGCTGGAGCGATCACCGACTCTGGCTGCGGCCGCTGCGGGGCATCAATACCCTCGGACGAGAGGGTTTCAGCATCCACGGCGGCTTGATTCCCGGCTCGGCGGGATGCATCGATTTGACCGGCAGCATGAACGACTTCGTCGGACACCTCAGAGCATACGGCCAAAGCGTGACGGTTGATGTCGTCTACAACGAACGGATCCAGGATCGCTGTCTGGGCCGGCTGGCCCGTTGTCGCCCTGGCTGGGCTGGTGACGGCGGTGGTGGTGGCCGATGCGGTCGATGTGGCCCTCGGTCTTGCCGAAGGGTATCCCTGGGGCTGGGAAGGCGGCGGATGGGCCTATCGGTCCCCTCGCAACTACCCTGATCAGCGCCGCCGGAAGCATTGCCATCTGGGCCGCTCTCACGGTGGGAATGGCGCTCGCCCTGTCGCATCGCCGCCTGCGTTGGTTCGCGCTGATCCTCGTCCTGTTCGTCGTGCTTCTTCTGAGTCTGTCGCCGATGACATCCGAAGCCCTGGCCTGGGGCTGGGCCGGCCTCGTCTCCTGATCGCCGATCAACCCATGTCACCCCAATTCCCGTGTCCCAGTCCAGGGGTGCAGTCCACAGAGGCCGCGGCCTGTGACCCGGGTAACAGCGCCTTGACGAAATTTTCCATAAGTTTCGCAGGCGGATCGGTCGCAGTCTGGAACATGGGAGGCCGAAATGCCTCGAACAAGAACTCCTGCCGCCCCGTTGGAGCTTCCTTCCGCCGTCCCGCTGATGGCGCTTTCGACCGGTTTCTGGGCCTTCAAGACTCTGGCCGCTGCGCACGAGTTGGACCTCTTCAGCCGCCTCGCGGGCGGGGCCGGCACCACGGTTGCGGAGCTGGCGCAAGCGCTCGGTCTGCATCCGCGCCCGGCCGAGATGCTGTTGACCGGCTGCGCCGCGCTCGGGCTTCTGGAGAAAACGGACGGCCGTTATCGCAATACGCCGTTGAGCGACGCCTATCTCGTGCGCGGGAAACCGTATTACTTCGGTGGCTTCGTGCAGATGGCCGACAAGCGGCTCTACGCGGGCTGGGGAAGGCTTACGGAGGCGCTGCGCACGAACCGGCGGACCACGTGGGACCCGGCGGTGCAATCCTCGATCTTCGACGGCGAGGATCCGACGATGCTGGCACTCTTCTGGGAGGCGATGCATTCGCTTTCCACGATGACCGCGCGCAAGCTCGGCGAAGCCGTGGATCTCGGTCAGTTCCGCCGCCTCCTGGACATCGGCGGCGGATCGGGCGCGTACGACATCGAGCTTTGCAAACAGTATGAGGCGCTGCGTGCGACCGTGTTCGACCTGCCGCATGTGGCCGCGATCGCCGCGGGAAAGATCGCCGAGGCCGGCTTGACCGACCGGATCGAGACCGCAGGCGGCAGCTTCTTCGAGCAGCTTCCGAAGGATCACGACGTGCATCTCCTGTCGATGATCCTGCACGATTGGGACGAGGCGAAGAACCGCGCCCTGCTGCGCCGGTCCTTCGAGGCTTTGCCGAGCGGCGGCGCAGTCGTCATCAGCGAGCTTCTCGTCAATGACGAAAAGACCGGACCAGCGCCGGCCGCGCTGATGAGCCTCAACATGCTGATCGAGACGGAAGGACGAAACTACACGTCCGCCGAATATTCGGCGTGGCTCGAGGAGGCCGGATTCCGGCACGTCGAGACGGTCTGGTTCGACGCACCCGCCGCGAACGGCGCCGTGATCGGCCGCAAGCCGTAAGGCACGGGAATTCGGTGACAGTGCACGATTGGGGACGGGCCGGGCAGATCGGTAGGCCGCTCGGGACCGACGTCGAGCGTCACCACCCGCCCCGCAGAAATCCCGGCAACCCCACGCCGGCTCTGATCGTCGACACCCCCTCCCGCCGAGGGAGGTGGAGGATGAAAGATCCACGGCGGACAGGCACGGCGACCGCAGTCCTACGCCTCTTCCCTGCCCCTCACCATGACCCCGATCCCACCCAGCGCATGCTGGTGTCGCCCTGTGCCCTTCCAGCGCATGGCGCAGGGCGTCGATGGCGTGGTTCTCGCGGCCCTCCAGCTCGGGCAGGATGCCGCCGGCGCGCGGGTCCTCGGCCGCTCACCGACTGGTCGCCGACGCTTGTTAAATGCACTGCCGCCGCGATTGCCGGGCCGGCGGTAAGAGCCGGCTCGCTATTTTTCGACATACTCCTTGATTGCATCGAGGTCGTTGTATTGATCAGTTTTCCCGAAGATATCGTTCATCCTGTCAACCCGATCCTGACTGAACTTGCCGTCGGGATGGGTCAACTCGTACAAACCTTTCAGATAGCGAATAATCGATTCGCGGGTGTCACGGTCCGATTCATCGCCTGCGGACGGATTGATGATCTGCTTCACGCCGTCCTTCACGAAGATCACTCGACCATCGTCCTTCGGTTTGATGGAACCGACGTCCACCCGGTCGATATCCTCCTTGAAGTCGCCGAAGGTGCCGGGGATCCCGCCATCGCCGAAGACGGGCAGCCCGGTCGGGTCGGCATCCAGTTCCAGCTCTTCCCGAAGCGCATCGAGATCATTGAAGTCATCCGATCGATTGTGGAGATCGGTGATCTTGTTTACGAGATCCTGATCGAGGTCGCCGTTCGGGTGAACCATGATGTACAGATTCCTCAGATAATCGAAGATATCGTCCGCATCCTTTTTGGACAGGCCGCCGTGGTCGTCCCTGTCCAGCTGCCACCGCCTGCCGTCCTTGACGAAAGTGAGGCTTCCGCTGTCCGTGGCGTCGAGCTCGATCGATCCCACGTCCACGCGATCGATGTCCTCCTTGAAATCGGAGAACGTCCCGGCGCTGCCTTCCCCATCCTTGCCCAGCAGGGGAGGCCTGGAGTCGTCGAGGGCGCGCTTCAGATCCTCGATCTCGTTATAGCGATCCGATTCATCGTGCAGCCTGGTGATCCTGTCGATGATGCCCTGGTCGGCCTTGCCTCCGGGATGGGAGATCTCATACAGATCCTTCAGATAGTCGACGATCTTCTGCCGGTCCTTGTCATCGGCCTCTCCACCGACGAGAGGATCGATAACCTGCTTGACGCCATCCTTCTTGAAGATGACACGGCCATCCTCCGCCAGCTCGATCGAACCGACATCCACCCGGTCGACATCCTCCTTGAAGTCGCCGAAGGTTCCGGGATTGCCGTCATCGCCGAAGCGCGGCAGGCCGGACGGATCGGGCCGATCGTCGCCGATGCCCGAATCATGCTCCTTGTCCCAACCCCGGAACCAGTCGTCCGAGATGTTGCCGTGTTCATCAACATATTTGGTAAAGTCTTTATATTGCTCGGGCCGTGCGACCCACATCGGAACATCTTCAGGATAGAGACTGTAATAGCGATCGGAGCCGTGATAGTAATTGTATTCGTAACGCGAGTGGATGGTATAGTTGAGCTTGTCGCCCCAGCTGTCCTCGGTGACGCCCAGCGTGCTCCAGTTCCTGAAGTCGTCCCGGACGTCCTCGGCCTTCTGATCCTGCTTCTGCTTGGCGATCACGCCGGTGACGATGGCGGCGATGGCGCCGAAGCCGACGCCGGCGATGCCCAGGACGCCGGACGCGATGCCGAGCGCCGAGGCCGTCGCCGGTCCGGCGATCATGCTGGCCAAGCTGGTTCCGGCCATCCCGGCGATGCTCACTCCGCCCAGCAACTGCATGGTCGCGGCGGCATACTCGCTGGGCAGCGCATCCGGGTTGCCCCTGAGCTTGTCGATCGACATCGCTCCCAAGGCCAGGTCCAATATGCCTCCGGCGAAATCGGCAACGCCCCCGACGGTGTTCAGGACGGTTCCGACGATCCGGAGCTTGCTGGGCGCATCCAGGTCGCTCGGATCCACGCCCATATTACTGATCCGGTCGTCCACCATCCCCATGACGCTGGCCCGGTCGGCATCGTCGAGATTGTCGAGAATGCTCGTGTACTGGGATCCCCTTTCGGACTGGACGCTGGAGATCCGGTCGTTCGGATCATCCATCGCGTCGTCGAGGTCCATGGCCGTATCGTCCGGAAGCGGCACGAAGCGGGCTCCGTCTCCTTCGCCGGAGGCAACATCGTCGAACCATCGCTCGACGTCGTCAGCCCAGCCCGGAACCGTGTCAGGCTCGTCCAGCCGGGGCGGGGCGTCACCGATCGCCGCGCGCAGCTCGTCGAGCGAATCCAGTTCGACGACGGAGGATGCCGGAACCGATACGGCCCCGTCCGAATCAGGGAACAGCTTGAGAAAGGCGTCGCGTAATTGGGTGTTGTTTTCCAGGCCCAGCATGGTCGCCATGCCGGGCTTGTTAAAGATCTTCTCCAATGTCTTCGTCGTCGCCAATGCCATCGCGGGTGACGTCGCGATGCTGATCATGAACAGGCGCGCCGCCCCCATCCTCTCTTCCGGAGTGTCGCCCATGTTCTTGTTCAGCGTGTAGATGGCCGCCGTGGTGGCCAGAACACCGCCGATCGCCGGCAGGACGCCATTCTTCATGCTGGCCTGCAGCAGGGCGGCCGCGCCGTTGCGCGCCCCGGTCGAGATGTCCAGATTGTTGCTCTTCAGCACGTCCGAGATGCGGGAGGACACATCCCTGATGTCGAAGTGGCCATTGGCCTTGAAGGAATCGAGGATCGAATTGGTAGCGATCTTTACCGCCGCCTTGTAGCTGTCCAGACCCCTTTTGACGTCATCGGGCAGATCGGCCTGGCTGTTTTTCAAATAATTCTGCACCGCCCTGTCGGTGAACCCGATGCCGAAGATGGCCGACCATGTGCCCTGCAGACCCAGTTGCACCTGATCGCTGACGGCGGTTTCCAGGGCTTCGTCGGAGTAGTTGCCGCCCTCGATGATGCCGCTGACCTCCTCGATCAGCCCCTTGTCGAGGATCTTGTTCCTGATCTCCGTGGCCTTCTGCTTATCCAAATAATCCAGAGACTTCAGGTCGTTGGAGAATCGGGTCTTGGCGCCGTCGCCCTCCATGGACTCCAGCATGTCTAGATATTCCTGGCTGCCCATAGTCTCGTAGATTTTATTGGCCAAGCCTTTCTTATCTTCGATCTTGTCGACGGCGTCGGCCATGAAGCCGTCGATGCCGTCGACGACCTTGTCGTTCTTGGACAGCTCGGCCAGCTTCTTGGAGATCTCCTCCTCCTTCAGCAGGCCGTAGGTGCTGGCCTGGTCCATGATGACGGAATTGGGCAGATAGGCGGTGGTGTCGCCTTTCCAAGGAAAAGCATCCTTCTCGGTCTGGTACGGCAGGTAATCATAGCCGCCGATCAGCGCGGCCTTGGCTTGCAGAAGTTCATAATATTGACGGCGAGGGTCGCTCAGATCCAGGTCGCTCCATTCGTTCTTCATCTTGTCATGGAACAGCTCGCCCACCGTCTTTCCGTCCTCGGTGGTCTTGGCGTTCATGAAATCTGTCGCTTCGGATTCCGCGACCTTGATGTCGATATTGTTGTCCGTCTGGCTGATGCTGGTCCCGGCCAGCTTGTTTTCCAGAACCGAATATTTGAAGGGGGCCAGATGCTCCGAAACCGCGTAGGTCTTGCCTTTGTACTGGTAGGTGATGGTCGTCGGATCTTCCCGTTTGGGATCCAGATTGCTCACCGGAGGCAGACCGTCCGCCTCCTCCACAACCGTCCAGCCCTTGCTCTCGGCTTTATTGCGAAACTCATTCGCATCCGCCGGACCATCGGCCTGATCGTTTTTTTGCTTCTTCTGGATCTGGAGAGGCTGCAGGGCCGGGCCATCCGAAACTGCATTTGTCGCTGAAACGACCATGGCTTTCCTCCTCTCGCGGCTGTTCGATCCGGCATCGTCGGCCTGCGGGCGGCTTCACCGCATCCTGAAGGACGGCGCGGCCCGCTTCTCGGTCTTGATCCGGCCGATCCCAGGACGTCGTTTCGATCGCCGTGGCGAACGCTTCGGTTGTGTTTGGATGGATTTGGCTGGATCTGGGCGACACCTCAGGGAGTCATGCTTCCTCCTCCGCGGCGTGAGCTGCCTGAGCAATTGCTCATGGAATGGTCAAATGTGCATCGAGGCTAGAGGCAATCCTGGCGGCTAGCAAGAATTTTTGCACATCGATCGAATTTTTTGAGAATAATTGCCGGACAAATTGCCCGCCGGGTTGGCCCCACCAGATCGGAGCCGCGATACGTGCCATCCGCACTGAAGCCATGTTGATCCGCCGGCGACAGCGGACGAGCGCAGACCTCCTTCTCCGATGCGGATGACGCGCTCTACCGCGATCTGGTCGCCACTCACTGCGCGACGGCGCAGGTCGAGGTCTGGTCCTGGTGCTGATGCCGAACCACGTCCATCCGATCCTGGTGCCGAGCGATCAGGATGGACCTCCGGCGGGCATTGGCACCGCGCATCGGCGCCACGCCGGCCACATCCATGCCGGCTCGGGCGCAGCGGCCATTTCTGGCATGGGCGCTCCGGCTGCGTCGCGATGGATGAGGAGCATCTCGGGGCGGCGCTGCGCGATGTCGCGCTCAATCCGGCGGGCCGGCTTGGTGGAGCGGGCGTTCGCCGCGGTCCTGGCCGCCGGCGAGGACGAGGCGGCCTCGATGCGGCTGCGTCGGGCCGAGCAGATCGGCCGGCCGCTCGACGGCCGCGACTTCCTCGACCGGCTCGAACGCGAGGGCCGCTGGCCTCTCGCCCCTACCAAGCGCGGGCGAAAGCCCGCTAAAAGTGCATTGCCACCATAATTCGCTCGAATTCGCTCGGCGATTTGAGTGGCCGTGGGGCCACTCCCGCCTACACCACATCCCTCAACATCGCCACCAGCGGCTTGTCCGCCGGCGGCATCGGATAGTCGCGCAGGGTCTTGGGCGCCACCCAGGCCAGGGTCTGGCCCTCGCGCGGCTGCGGCGTGCCCTGCCAGCGGCGGCAGAGATAGAGCGGCATCAGCAGGTGGAAGCGCTCGTAGCGGTGGCTGGCGAAGGTGAAGGGGGCGAGGCAGCTCTCCTCCGTGTCGATCGCCAGCTCCTCGCGCAGCTCGCGGATCAGCGCCGCCTCCGGCGTCTCGCCGGCGTCGACCTTGCCGCCCGGGAACTCCCACAACCCGGCCATGGACTTGCCCTCCGGCCGCTGCGCGATCAGCACGCGGCCGTCGGCGTCGATCAGGGCGACGGCGACCACCAGCACCATCGGCAGGGCGGGCGCGGCGGGAGCGGCAGGAGCGGGCGAGTCAGGCGGCATAGATCTTCAGATAGTCCTGGCGGCTGAGGGCGAAGAGCGGGCAGGGCACCGCCTGCCCCAGCGCCTTGAACTCGATGGTCTTGAACCCGTCGGTCATCAGCCCGGCCTTGACCAGGACATGGCCCGACGGGGCGTTGTCGGGGTGGTAGGCGGCCTGGATCCGCTCCAGCCGCAGATCGAGGAAGCCGAAGGCGATCACCGCCTGCGCCGCCTCCGTCGCATAGCCCTGGCCCCAGTAGCGCCGGCCGAACCAGTAGCCGAAGCTGCCCACCCGGCCGTTGGTCGCGATCGACAGGCCCATATGGCCGATCACCGCGCCGCTGTCGGCCAGCGTCACCACGAACTGGTAGTCCCGCCCCGCGATCCAGCGCTTCTCCGCCGTCCGGATCCAGTCCTCGGCATCGGCGAAGCTGTAGGGGAAGGGCACGTCGGAGAGCCAGCGCACCACCTCCCAGTCGTCGAGCAGATGCGCGATCTCCCCGGCATCGGAGGGGCGGTGCCGGCGCAGCCTCAGCCGCTCGGTCTCCAGCTCCTCCGGCAGCTCGGTCACGGGGCCTTGGTTCGGCATCGCAGGAGAATCAACGCCCCGGAGGAGAGCGCCTTCTCCAGCTTGTCATGCCCGGGCTCGACCCGGGCATCCAGAAGGTCTCGACACCCTCTGGATTGCCGGGTCAAGCCCGGCAATGACGATTTAAACCTGACCTGCGCTTGCCCCATCGATCGGGTAACCCTGGAACGGGCAGTTAACTTCTGTAATCCGCATTGATCGAGATATAGCCGTGCGTGAGGTCGCAGGTCCAGACCGTGGCTTGGCCGCGGCCGATGCCGATGTCGACCGCGATCTCGATCGACCGGGTCTTCATATGCGCCGCCACCGGCGCCTCGTCATAGCCGTCCACCACCATGCCGTCGCGCGCCACCTGGACGCCGCCGATGGCGATGCCGAGGCGGTCGCGGTCCGCCGGCTCGCCCGACTTGCCGACCGCCATGACGATGCGGCCCCAATTCGCGTCCTCGCCCGCCACCGCGGTCTTCAGCAGCGGCGAATTGGCGATGGCGAGGCCGATGCGCCGGGCCGAACGGTCCGAGATCGCGCCCGTCACCGCGATGGTGATCAGCTTCTGCGCGCCTTCGCCGTCGCACACCACCTGGCGCGCCAGGTCGGCGGTCAGCTCCTCCAGCGCCCGCTGGAAATCCGCCAGGTCGCCGTCGCCGCCCGCCGGCGGCGGGTTGCCGGCCTGGCCGGTGGCGAACAGCATCAGCGTGTCGCTGGTCGAGGTGTCGCCGTCCACCGTGATGGCGTTGAACGACTTGTCGACCGCGGCATTCAGCGCCCGCTGCAGCAGCGGCGCCGGGATGACGGCGTCGGTGAAGACGAAGGACAGCATCGTCGCCATGTCCGGCGCGATCATGCCCGAGCCCTTGGCGATGCCGGTGATGGTCACCGGGGTGCCGCCGATCACGGCCGTGCGCGTCGCGCCCTTGGCGAAGGTGTCGGTGGTGCGGATCGCCTCCGCCGCCGCTTCCCAATCACTCGAACTGGGGGCCTCGCCCAGCGCCTTGGCCAGGTCCGGCAGGTGCCTGGCGATGCGGTCCTCCGGCAACGGCTGGCCGATCACGCCGGTGGAGGCGACGAACACCTCCTCCCACTCGCAGCCGACCAGCTTGGCGGCGGCGACCACGGTCGACGCCACCGTCTTCACCCCGGCCTGGCCGGTGAAGGCGTTGGCGTTGCCGGCGTTCACCACCACCGCCCGGGCCGAACCCTTGGGCAGCGCCCGGCGGCACCAGTCCACCGGGGCGGAGGGGCAGCGGGAGCGCGTGAACACCCCCGCCGCCGTGGTGCCGGGGTCGAGGGCGACGAACAGCACGTCCGGCGCCCCCGTCTTCTTCAGGCCGCAGGCGGCGGCCGCCAGCCTGACGCCGGCGACCGGCGTCAGCTCCGGCAGCCGCTCGGGCGCGAGCGGCGAACGCGGCAATGCTCCGGCCATGGTCCCCTCCCCCGTCTCGGCGCGCCGGCTACTTGCTCGGCGCCGGCTGCTGTTCCGGCTGCTGCGGCTGGTCGCCGCCGGCCGGC
Source organism: Inquilinus limosus DSM 16000 (assembly GCF_000423185.1). Classification (GTDB taxonomy): domain Bacteria; phylum Pseudomonadota; class Alphaproteobacteria; order DSM-16000; family Inquilinaceae; genus Inquilinus; species Inquilinus limosus. Next base: position 59,830 of record NZ_AUHM01000038.1, read on the forward strand.
GCGTCGGTGCTGGGCGGCGGCAGCGGCTTGCCGTCCTGGCCCATCACCACGATGTTGGCGCCCTGCTTCACCTCGGCGATGATCTGCGGCACCAGCGCCTGGGACAGCTGCTCCTCCAGCTGCGGCTTGACCTCGTCGAGCGTCGGCTGCGGCAGGGTGCGCTTGTCCTCCACCAGGATGACGTGCCAGCCGAACTGGGTCTTCACCGGGGCGGTGCTGAACTTGCCCTTCTCCAGCTTGAAGGCGGCGTCGGCGAATTCCGGCACCATCTGGTCCTTGGAGAACCAGCCGAGGTCGCCGCCGGAATCCTTGCCCGACGGGTCGGTGGTGTTGGCGTTGGCCAGGTCCTCGAACTTGGCGCCGCCCTCCAGCTGCTTGATCAGGTCCTTCGCCTTCTCCTCGCTGTCCACGAGGATGTGGCGGGCCTTGACCTGGTCCTGCGGCGGGTTGTCGGTCAGGTACTTCTTGTAGGCGTCCTGGACCGCCGCGTCGGTGACCTTGGCCTTGATCTGGCGCTGCAGCCAGACGTCCTGGATGATCCGGCGCTCGGCCGTCGCCAGCCGCTCCTTCACCTCCGGGTCGTTCTGCAGCCCGGCGTCGACGCCCTTCTGGGCCACCAGGCGGGCGGTCGCCACCTGCTCGGCCATCAGCGGCACCAGCATCTCGACCGGCATCTGCCGGTACTGCTGGGGCAGGCTGTTGATCGCCTCCAGCACCTCGGAGCGGTAGATCGGCTGGCCGTTCACCGTGGCCGCGACCGGATCCTCAGGCTTCGCGGCCTGGTCGCCGGACGCCGCGGGGGCGGCCGGCGTCTCGGCGGGCTTCGCCGCATCCTGGGCCATGACCGGACCGGCCAGGAGCGTGAGGGCAGCCGCGCCGGCGAGCAGGCGGAGGGCGAGGGAAGACATCAAACGCGTCCTTTCAGAACTGTGGGACGAGCGGCGCCTCGGCGGAGACGTGCCGGCATCCGGTCATGGGATCGCGGCGGCGCCAACTGCGCGACGTGGCGGACAGGTAAAGCACAGGCCGAAACCCGGCACAAGCGGACCGGACGCCGCCGTCATGGAGCGGGATCGCTGTCATCAAAGCTTAACACCAACGTCACCGGCGCGACACGCGGCAAATCCTAGAAGTCGGGCGGTCCCGGACCGACGGAGTGCCGGCCCCGGGTGACAAAGAATTAAGGAACCGTTTGGAAATGCGCTGGCGTGAGTCGCATTTGCAGGCGGTCTCCGAGGAGGGGTTCATGCTGTTCCGTTCCTTCGCCGCCGCCCTGCTGCTCTCGGCCGCGATCCTTCCGGCCGCGCAGGCGGCCGAGACCCTGACCAGCTACACCAGCACCGATCCGAAGCTGGCGCTCGGCACCATGTCGGTGCCCGACGGCAAGACGCGGGAGCTCAACGTCGGCATCGGCAGCGGCGCCGGCCGCCGCGCCGGCGACCCGCCGATGACCTTCTGGACCATCTCCGACCGCGGCCCGAACTTCACCTGCGGTGATGTCGAGGACGTGTTCGGCGTCGACGGCAAGACCATCTGCGGCGACGGCAAGGGCCGCATCTACCCGCAGCCGGACTATTCGCCCTCGATCTCCCGGATCACGCTGAAGGACGACCGGACCTTCACCGTCGACGCCGTGCTGCCGCTGCGCGACGGCGACGGCAAGCCGGTCAACGGCCTGCTGAACCCGCTGACCCACGCCTCGACCGAGCAGCCGCTCGACCTGTCGGGCAAGAAGCTGCAGCAGAACCCGGACGCGGTCGACGCCGAATCGATCGTGCCGATGGCCGACGGCACCTTCTGGGTGTCGGAGGAGAACGGCCCGTCGCTGCTGCACGTCGCCGCCGACGGCAAGATCCTGCGCCGGATCGTGCCGCAGGGCACCGAGGGCGACTTCAAGGGCGCGCATTACCCGGTCGACGGCGGCCTGCCGGCCATCCTGGCCAAGCGCTTCCTCAACCGCGGCCTCGAATCGCTCGCCCTCACCCCGGACGGCAGGCAGCTCGCCACCATCATCCAGAACCCGCTGGCCAACCCCGACGCCGACACCTACCGGGGCTCGAAGAACGCCCGGCTGTGGACCCTCGACCCGGCGACGCTCGCCGTCACCGGCGAATACGTCTACACGCTGGACGACCCGCAGAGCTTCCGGCTGGACCCGTCGAAGAAGCAGAGCGACCCGCGCATCAGCGAGATCATGGGCCTCGGCCATGACCGGTTCCTGGTGCTGGAGCGCACCGACGGCACCACCAAGCTGTACGAGGTGTCGCTGGCCGGCGCCACCGACATCCATGGCACCGCCTGGGACGACCCGAAGACCTCGCCGAGCCTGGAGGCGAGCCAGGACTTGGCGGCGGCGAAGATCGTGCCGGTGACGAAGACGCTGCGCTTCGACAGCGCCGACCATCCGGAGGTGCCGGTCAAGATCGAAGGGCTGGCGCTGGCCGGCGACGGGTCGCTGCTGATGATCAACGACAGCGATTTCGGCATCACCGGCGAGACCACGCGCCCGGTGATCCTGAAGGGCAGCGCCATCGCCGCCGACCCGGCGATGTGACCGGTCCGGCGGGGCGGGCGGCATGGCCGTCCCGCCCCCTTTTGGCGTTTTTGGGGGGCCATTGGCAGGGCCGGGCCCTTCCGCTATGGTGCCGCGCCGCGTTGAAAGCCGGGTGGCGCGGCCCCAATTCCTTGGGGGAGTGCGGACGCGTGCTCTCCCGCCAAGTCGAGGTTTCGATGTTCGGTGCGCTTGCCCGAAAGCTGTTCGGTTCGTCCAACGATCGCTTCGTCAAACAGCTGATCACCGGCCAGGTGATCGAGATCAATGCCCTGGAACCAAAGGTCCAGGCCCTCAGCGACGATCAGCTTCAGGCCAAGACGCAGGAGTTCCACGCCCGGCTGGAGAAGGGCGAGACGCTGGACGACCTGCTGCCGGAGGCCTTCGCCACGGTGCGCGAGGCGGCGCGGCGGGTGCTGGGCCAGCGCCACTACGACGTGCAGCTGGTCGGCGGCATCGTGCTGCACCAGGGCAAGATCGCCGAGATGAAGACCGGCGAAGGCAAGACCCTGGTCGCGACCCTCGCCGTCTACCTCAACGCCCTGCCCGGCAAGGGCGTGCATGTGGTCACCGTCAACGACTACCTGGCCCGGCGCGACAGCGAATGGATGGGGCGGATCTACCGCTTCCTCGGCCTCTCGGTCGGCTGCATCGTCCACGGCCTGTCGGACGAGGAGCGGCGCGAGGCCTACGCCGCCGACATCACCTACGGCACCAACAACGAGTTCGGCTTCGACTATCTCCGCGACAACATGAAGTTCCGGCTGGAGGACATGGTCCAGCGGCCGTTCAGCTTCGCCATCGTCGACGAGGTCGACTCGATCCTGATCGACGAGGCGCGGACGCCGCTGATCATCTCCGGCCCGGCGCAGGATTCGTCGGAGATGTACATGCGGGTCGACCGGCTGATCCCCAGCCTTGTGCCGGTCGAGGACTACGAGCACGACGAGAAGCAGAAGACCGTCGCCCTGACCGAGGCCGGGCAGGAGAAGATCGAGCGCCTCCTGATCGAGAACGGCCTCCTCCAGGGCGACAACCTCTACGCCATCCAGAACGTCAACGTCGTCCACCACGTAAACCAGGCGCTCCGCGCTCACGTAATGTTTCAGCTGGACCGCGATTACATCGTCAAGGACGGTAAAGTCGTCATCATCGACGAATTCACCGGCCGCATGATGGAAGGCCGGCGGTATTCCGAGGGTCTGCACCAGGCAATCGAGGCCAAAGAGCGGGTGGAGATCCAGCGCGAGAACCAGACCCTCGCCTCGATCACCTTCCAGAACTATTTCCGACTTTATCCGAAGCTGGCGGGCATGACCGGCACGGCCCAGACCGAGGCTGCCGAGTTCGGTGAGATCTACAACCTCGAAGTGGTGGAGATCCCGACCAACGTCCCGGTCCAGCGCAAGGACCAGGATGACGAGGTCTACCGCACCGTCCGCGAGAAGTACGACGCGATCGTCACCCTGATCCGCGAGTGCAACGCCCGGCAGCAGCCGGTGCTGGTGGGCACCGTGTCGATCGAGAAGTCGGAGACGCTGTCGGCGCTGCTGCAGCGGGAGAAGATCCCGCACAACGTGCTGAACGCCCGCTTTCACGAGCAGGAAGCCTATATCGTCGCCCAGGCCGGCCGGCCCGGCGCCGTGACCATCGCCACCAACATGGCCGGCCGCGGCACCGATATCCAGCTCGGCGGCAATGTCGAGATGCGGGTGGCGCTGGAGCTCGCCGGCGTCGACGACCCGGCGGAGCGGGAGCGGCGCGAGGCCGAGATCCGGGCCGAGGTGGCGCGGAACAAGGAGATCGTGCTGCAGGCCGGAGGCCTCTACGTCGTCGGCACCGAGCGGCACGAGAGCCGCCGCATCGACAACCAGCTGCGCGGCCGCTCCGGCCGCCAGGGCGACCCCGGCGGGTCGAAGTTCTTCCTGTCGCTGGAAGACGACCTGATGCGCATCTTCGCCTCCGAGCGGCTGGACGGCATCCTGCGCCGCTTCGGCCTGAAGGAGGGCGAGGCGATCATCCACCCCTGGATCAACCGGGCGCTGGAGAAGGCGCAGGAGAAGGTCGAGGCGCGCAACTTCGACATCCGCAAGAACCTGCTGCGCTTCGACAACGTGATGAACGACCAGCGCAAGGTGATCTACGAGCAGCGGCGCGAGATCATGCAGGCCGAGGAGGTCAGCGCCATGGTCGCCGACATGCGGCAGGAGGTGGTGGCCGGCATGGTCGCCCGCGCCATCCCCGAGAACAGCTACGCCGAGAAGTGGAATATCGACGGGCTGCACGAGGAGGTGCTGCGCATCTTCGGGCTCGACCTGCCGATCAAGGAGTGGGGCAAGGAAGAAGGCATCGCCGACCGCGAGATCGAGGAGCGGATCCAGCAGGCAGTCGACGCCAAGATGGCGGCCAAGGTCGAGGCCTACGGCCCCGAGATCATGCAGATGGCCGAGAAGAGCCTGCTGCTGCAGATCCTGGACCAGAGCTGGAAGGACCACCTGCTGACGCTGGACCATCTGCGCCAGGGCATCAATCTGCGCGCCTATGCCCAGCGCGACCCGCTGCGCGAGTACCAGGCCGAGGCGTTCAACCTGTTCGAGGAGATGCTGGCCAGCCTGCGCGAGAACGTCACCCAGGTGCTGGCGCAGGTCGAGCTGCGGGTCACCCGGCCGGAGGATGTCGAGGCGCAGCAGCGCGCGGCGATGCAGCGCGAGATGCACGAGAGCCGCTTCGACCCGGCGCTCGGCGCGCCGCCGGAGCCGGCGACCGCGACCGTCGCCGGGGAGGCGGCGGTGGCGGCGGCGAGCGCGGCCCTGGCGCTGAACCCCGACTGGGCGCACACCCCGCGCAACGCCCCCTGCCCCTGCGGCTCGGGCAAGAAGTTCAAGCACTGCCACGGCGCGGTGGTCTGACCCGCCGCAGCAGATTGGGCCATTGAGGGCCGGCCGGCGAATCCCATCGCCGCCGGCCTTTGCTTTTGCCAAGCTGGTCCAAGGGCGTCGACGCGCCCCGGAGCGGGAGCGGACGGCCATGACGGTGGCCCTGACCAGAAGAGCCGACATCACCCTCGACGCGGTGCACCGCGTCGCCTGGCGGGGCGAGGCCGTGCGCATCACCGAGGCGGCGCTGCGGCGGATGGCGGACTGCCGGGCCGCCTTCCTGAGGCTGATCGACACCGACCCGGACCTCGTCATCTACGGCGTCACCACGGCGATGGGCGAGCTGGCCGACCGGCGCCTGCGGCTGGAGGAGCGGGATCGCCATGCCCGGATCAAGGCCTTCGCCGCCGCCACCGCCTTCGGCGACCCGCTGCCGGACCGGGTGGTCCGCGGCATCGTCCTGGCCCGGTTGGCGAACTTCCTGGAGGGTCACGCCGCCACCACGCCGCGGATCGCGCTGGCCGTCGCCGCCATGCTGGACGGCGGGCCGCTGCCGGCGGTGCCCGCTTCCGGCCAGGGCGGCGCCGGCGAGATCCTGGCCCTGTACCCGCTGTTCGCCGCGCTGACCGCCCGCCTCGACCTCGAGGTCAAGGAGCGCGGGTCGCTGATCAACGGCTCGCCCTGCGCCGCGGCGCTGCTGGCCGATTCGGCCCTGGCGGCCCGCAACCGCATCCGGCTGGCGGAGACGGTCTTCGCCCTGTCGATCGAGGCCTTCCGGGCGCCGCTGGAGCATTACGACGCGGCGCTGGAGCCGCTGTGGAACGACCCGCACGAGGCGGCGGCGCTGCGCCGCCTGCGCGCCCTGCTGGACGGCGCCGGCGATGGGCGGCGCGGCTACCAAGCCCCGGTCAGCTATCGCATCGTGCCGCGGGTTCTGGGTCAGGCGCATCGCGCCCTGGCGGCGACGGAGCGGGCGGCCGCGGTGTCGCTGGCCGCGGTCAGCGACAACCCGGTCTATATCCCGCCCGACGAGGCGGGGCTGGACCATCCGAACGGCCGTTGCCTCAGCACCGGCGGCTACCATAACGCCATGGCGGCGCCGGCGCTGGACGACCTCGCGGCGATCTGGGCCGATCTCTGCCTGCTGTGCGACCGCCACAGCTCGAAATTGCTGGCCGGCCGGGTATCGCACCTTCCCGACCTGCTGATGGTCGGCCGCGACCCCGCCGACAGCGACGGCCACGGCAGCCTGGGCTATGTGCCGATGGCGGTGACGGGATATCTGGAGCAGGCCAAGGCGGCGGCGCAGCGCACCTTCCTGCCCGGCACCGAGGCCGCGGGCGCCGGCCAGGACGACGTCGCCGCCCCGGCCTTCCTGGCCTGGGCGAAGGAGGAGCGCGCCGGCCGCTGCCTGGACGCCGCGCTGGCGATGCTGGCGGTGATCGCGTCACAGGCGCTGCAAGTCACCGGCCGCGCGGCGCCGCCGCCGCTGCGTCCCTTGATCGACGAGGTGCGCAGCCTGGTGCCGCCGGTCGAGGAGGATCGCGTTCTGGGCCCGGAGCTCGGGCGCCTGGCCGAGCGCTTCACGCAGCGGGTGTTCGCGGCGGAGTGACCGCCTCGGCAAATCCGAATGGCGCCTTTATCCGGGTCGGCGGGAGGCTGAGGGCCATTGCCACATCACGCATGGACCCATGGCCATCACACTGATCGTCGCCGACGAGCCCGGCGGGCTGGCCGACGCCCTGCCGTCCCAATGCCGCGTCGTCGCCCCCGACGACCTGCTGGACGGGCGCCATCTGCCGGAATCCGGCACCACCGTGGTCAATCTGTGCCGGGACCAGCGCCCCCTCTCCTTCGGCTACTACGTCTCGCTGATCGCCGAGGCCCGCGGCTTCACCGCGATCCCGACCGCGGCGGACCTGGCCGACCAAGCCGACGACCGGCTGGTCCGCAGCCGCTTCGCGCCGGTGGACCGCGCCCTGGCCGCCTTGCGCCGCCGGGGCGGCCAGCTGATCCTGCCGCGGCGCCTGTTCGTGGCGCTGGGCCGTTGCCACAAGCCGCATCTGCAGAATGTGGCCGAGGCGGCCTATGAGGCGTTCGGCCTGCCGCTGATGACGCTGCAGATCGACCCCGGCCACCCCCGGCTGCTGCAGGTGGTGCCGGAGCCGCTGACCGGCCTCGACCCGCGCCAGCGGCGCCTGCTGCGCGCGGCGCTGGAGCAACTGGCCGGCACCCCGCCCACGCCGCGCCCGTTTCGCCGCGCCCCCCGCCTGGCCGTCCTGGTGAACCCGGACGACCCGCTGCCGCCGTCGAAGCCCGGGACCATCTCCCGGCTGCGCGACGTGGCGGCGTCGATGGGCATCGAGACCGAATGCATCGGCCACCGCGACCTGCCGCGGCTGGGCGGCTTCGACGCGTTGTTCATCCGCGAGACCACCGCGCTGCAGGCGCCCAGCTACATCTTCGCCGAGACCGCGGCCCGGACGGGAATGCCCGTGATCGACGACCCGGTGTCGATCCTGCGCTGCTGCAACAAGGTGTTCCTGCACGAGCGGCTGAAGGCCGAAGGCGTGCCGCAGCCGCGCACGCTGGCGGTGCGGGCCGACACGCTGGCGGCCGCCGGCGAGGCGCTGGGCTTCCCGCTGGTGCTGAAGGTGCCGGACGGCGCCTGCTCGCGCGGCGTGGTCCGGGTCGACACCCCGGCCGAGCTGCCGGTGGCGGGCCGCCGGCTGCTGCGCCGGTCGCGGCTGATCCTGGCCCAGGAATACCTCTACACCGACTTCGACTGGCGCATCGGCGTGCTGGGCGGCCGGCCGCTCTTCGCCTGCCGCTACCGCATGGTGCGCGGCCATTGGCAGATCTTCCGCCACGGCCGGGACGGCCGCAGCGAGGAGGGCGCGACCGAGGCGGTACCGCTGGACGCCGTGCCCCCGGCGGTGCTGTCGGCCGCGCTGGCCGCCGCCGCGCTGATCGGCACCGGCCTCTATGGTGTCGATCTGAAGGAGACGGTGCGCGGTCCGGTCGTGATCGAGGTCAACGACAACCCGAACATCGATGTCGGCCTCGAGGATGCCTGCCTGGGCGACGCGCTGTATGAGCGGCTGCTCGGGTATGTCCTGGAGCGGATCGAGGCCGGCGAGGAACGGACGGCATTGCCAGCCCGCACCGCGGGATCGATCTGGTAGTCGACGGCGCTCCCCCTCACCCTCCCGTCGCCTGCGGCGCCGGGCCCCTCCCTCTCCCCAAGGAGAGGGAAGATGAGTCACGGCTCGAACATCTCTCCTTGGGGAGAGGTCGAAATCGCGTCAGCGATTTCGGGTGAGGGGGCGGCGCCGGCCTCTCAGCCCAGGTTCTGGCCGATCGCCAGGAATTTCTCGCGCCGCTTGGCGCGCAGGGTCTTGCCGTCGATCTCGACCAGCGGCGCCAGCGCCGCGCCGATCGCGTCGCCGACGGCGTTGATCGCCTGCTGCGGGAAACGGTGGGCGCCGCCGACCGGCTCCTCCACCACCGCGTCGATGACGCCGAGCTGCTTCAGGTCCTGCGCCGTCAGCTTCAGGGCCGCCGCGGCCTCCTGGCTCTGCGCGCTGCTGCGCCACAGGATCGAGGCGCAGCCCTCGGGCGAGATCACCGAATAGATCGAGTGCTCCAGCATCAGCACCCGGTCGGCCACGGCGATGCCGATGGCGCCGCCCGAGCCGCCCTCGCCGATCACCACCGAGACCACCGGCACCTGCACCTTGAGGCAGGATTCGATCGACTTGGCGATGGCCTCGGCCACGCCGCGCTCCTCCGACGCCACGCCGGGATAGGCGCCGGCGGTGTCGACAAAGGTGATCACCGGCAGGCGGAACCGATCGGCCAGGTCGAGCAGGCGCTGCGCCTTGCGGTAACCCTCCGGCTTCGCCATGCCGAAATTGTGCCGGATGCGGCTTTCGGTGTCGTTGCCCTTCTCCTGCCCGATCACCACGACCGAACGGCCCTGGAACTGGCCGAGCCCGCCGACGATGGCGCGGTCCTCGGCGAAGGCTCGGTCGCCGGCCAGCGGCTGGAACTCGGTAACCAGCGCCTGGATGTAGTCCAGCGCATGCGGCCGATTCGGATGCCGCGCGACCTGCACCTTCTGCGCCGGCGTCAGCCCGCGATAGGTGTCCCGCAGCAGCTTGTCGACCTTGGCCTGAAGCCGGGAGACCTCGTCGGCGATGTTGAGCTCGCCGGCATCGGTGATGTGCCGAAGCTCCTCGATCTTGCCTTCGATCTCGGCGATCGGCTTTTCGAATTCGAGAAAGGTCTTCATTCCGCGTTGAGACTGGCCCTCGGGATCGGGGGGCTGTCTAACACAGGGCAGCGCGCATTGAGACCGAAATCTGCGCAGGGCTGGGTACGGCGTCGGCCCGCAGCAGGGTGCCGCCCGGACAGTCCTCGAGCGCACCGAGCCGAAGCTCGGCCACGAGCAGCCGGTGCGGCTGCTCATCCGGCATCACGAAGCCGAGCGGGGCTGCGGGCTGGAAGCCGAAACGGGCGTAATAGGCGAGGTCGCCGACCAGCAGCACCAGCCGGTGCCCCATATCGGCCGCCCGCTTCATGCTGCCGCGCATCAGCGCCGCCCCGACGCCGGCGCCACGCAACTCCGGCTGCACCGCCAGCGGGCCGAGCAGCAGCGTCGGCAGGCCCGGCTCGACCAGCATCGGCCAGTAGCGGATCGAGCCGAGGATCCGGCCGCTGGACTTTCCGTCCTCGCGCACCACGAAACACAGGCTGCGCACCGGCGCGACGCCGTCGCGGTAACGGTAGGAGATCTTGGTCTGCCGGTTCGGGCCGAAGGCAAGGTCGAGCAGGGCGTCGACTTCGGCCGCATCCCGCGGCCGCTCGGTCTTCAGGACGTACACTTGAGAATGATCCTTGGAACGGAGAGCGTCGGTTCGCGCGCCGACCGGCGTCCGTCCCGCCCGCATCATGGTGTCGCAGGCACCCCGGGACGCCTCAGGCCGCCGCGCCGGTGAAGGCGGGGCGACGGCGTCGTCGTCGCAGCGTCGGGGGCAGGAAGATCACGTCGTTCCGTTCCATCGGGAATCAGCGGTGACAGCGAAACCGCAACCGGGCCCGGCTGTCAATCCAAATGCAACATCATGATTACGGCAAAGACATGTGACGGCGGCCGGGCGTCGTGCCAGGACCGGCCGCATGCAGGCCCCGCCCCTTCCGACTCCCGCGCTCCGCCGCCAATTCGCCCGCTACGCGGCGGTCGGGCTGGCGGCGACCGCCCTGCATTATTCCGTGCTGATCGGGCTGGTCGAATCGGGCGCCGCGGCGCCGTTGCCGGCAACGCTGGCCGGCTATCTCGCCGGCGGCGTCGCCTCCTATGCGCTCAACCGGCGGCTGACCTTCGGCGGCGGCCGGCGGCACCGCGAGGCAGCCTGGCGATTCGCCCTGGTCGCCGCCGGCGGCTTCGCCTGGACCGGCCTGCTGATGGCGCTGTTCACCGGGCGGCTCGGCGCCCCCTACCTGCCGGCCCAGGCTGCGACCACGCTGATCGTGCTGGGCTGGGGCTTCCTGGCGAATCGGCTGTGGACCTTCGCCCGCCCGCGGCCCCCAAGCTAGGGCCGCCTGGCCTTCGCCAGCGGATGGGCCGAGGCCACCAGGCTCTGCAGCCGATCGCCCAGGACATGGGTGTAGATCTGGGTGGTGGCGATGTCGGCGTGGCCCAGCATGGTCTGGACCGAGCGCAGATCGGCGCCGTGCGACAGCAGATGGGTGGCGAAGGCGTGGCGCAGAACATGCGGGCTGACGCGGCCGGGCTCGATCCCCGCCTCCACCGCCAGCTCCTTCAGCAGCTGGCCGAATCGCTGCCGGGTCAGGCAGCCGCCGCGCGCGCTGCGCGACGGGAACAGGAAGCCGCGATCGCGGCCCTTGACGAAGAAGACCCCGCGATGCGGGAGATAGGCCGAAATCGCATCCCGCGCGGGCTCCGACAGCGGCACCAGCCGTTCCTTGCCGCCCTTGCCGCGGACGATCAGCGCCCGTCCGTCCCGCGCCAGGGAAGAGAGCGGCAGGCCGACCAGCTCGGACACCCGCAGGCCGCCGCCATAGAGGATCTCGAGCAGGGCCAGGAGGCGCAACGCCTCGGCCTGCCGGTCCAGGTCGGCGAAGCGCGCGGAAACGGCGCCGATCAGCGCCTCGACCTCGTCCTCGGACAGCAGCTTCGGCAGCGGCCGGCCGAGCGCCGGGGAATCGAGCGCGGCGGAGGGATCGTCCTGCCGCCGGCCCTCGGAGACGAGGAAGCGGTAGAACTGCCGCATCGCCGACAGACGCCGCGCCGCGGTGCGCGCGGCGGTGCGGCCGCCTTTCGCCCCCTCGCGCCGCGCCAGATCGCCGAGATAGGCGCGCAGATCCTCGGTACCGGCGCGGTCGACGGTGCCGCCGCGGGATTCGAGAAAGCGGTTCAGGTCGAGCAGGTCGCGGCCATAGGCCTCGCGCGTGTTGGCGGCGACGCCGCGCTCCGCCACCAGCATGTCGAGGAAGGCCTCGACCGAGGGCGGCGGCAACAGGCGCGGCGCCGGCGGACGGCCGCGCCGGGGCTTCGGGGCCGCGGCCTCGGTCATCCTGCTATTTGAAGCGGTCGTTCGGGATCACCTTCTCGACCGTCTGGGTCGGCGGCCGGAAGTCGATCACCGTGAGCGCGACGCCGCCGCCGACGATCACCAGCAGCAGGGCGATCGCCAGCACCCGGCCGAGGCCGCCCCCACCGCCACCGGAACTTTGCGCAAAGCGGGACTTCGAACGACGACGAGCCAAGACGGACCCCTGAGACCTAGGATTGTGAATGGGTGCGCCGGAGAAAGCAGATGCGGCGGGCCCGGCGCAGCCCTATCTTAGGCGGTCGGCAGGGCGGCGGCAAACCGCCTTGCCTGCCAGCCACGCCCCCCAGACGAATTGGGGCCTGAAAGAGGATCGATGATCACCACGCTGCACCGCCCCTTGCCCCGCACACTGGTTCTGGTCGGCCTGATGGGGGCCGGCAAGACCGCGGTGGGCAAGCGCGTGGCCGCGCGGCTGGGCCTGGGCTTCACCGATGCCGACCACGAGATCGAGGCGGCGGCCGGCTGCACCATCCCCGACATCTTCGAGCGCTACGGCGAACCCGCCTTCCGCGACCTGGAGCGGCGGGTGATCGCGCGGCTGATGCGCGACCCGGTGCAGGTGCTGTCGACCGGCGGCGGCGCCTTCATGGACCCGCAGACCCGGGCGGTGATCGCCGAGCACGGCCTGTCGGTGTGGCTGAGGGCGGAGCTGTCGGTGCTGGCGGCGCGCACCACCAAGCGCAGCAACCGGCCGCTGCTGCGCCAGGGCGACCCGAAGGCGGTGCTGGCCGGGCTGATGGAGCGGCGCTACCCGGTCTATGCCCTGGCCGACCTGACGGTGGAGAGCCGCGACGGCCCGGTCGAGGACACGGTGGACCGGGTGCTGGCCGCGGTCGACGCCCGGCTGGCCGCGGAGGAGGCGGCCCAGCCCGCCATGGGACAAACGGATTGAACCCTGAGATGACACGCGAAACCATCCGCGTCGGGCTGGGCCCGCGCAGCTACGACATCGTCATCGGACCGGGCGCCCTGGCCGAGGCCGGAGAGAGGATCGCGGCGCTGGGCCGCGGCAGGCGGGTGATCGTGGTCGCCGACGCCCGAGTGGCCGGGCTGCACGGCGCGGCGCTGGAGGCGTCGCTGGCCGCGTCCGGGATCACGGCCGAGACCCTGACCGTGCCGCCGGGCGAGGCGACCAAGTCCATGACGGTGCTGGCCGAGCTGCTGGACCGGATCCTGGCGCTGGGCATCGAGCGCCGCACCCTGCTGGTCGCGCTCGGCGGCGGCGTGGTCGGCGACCTGGCCGGCTTCGCCGCGGCGGTGGCGCTGCGCGGCCTCGATTTCGTGCAGATCCCGACCACGCTGCTGGCCCAGGTCGACAGCTCGGTCGGCGGCAAGACCGGGGTCAACAGCAAGCACGGCAAGAACCTGATCGGCGCCTTCCACCAGCCGCTGCTGGTGCTGGCCGACACCGCCCTGCTGTCCACCCTGCCGGCGCGGGAGCTGCGCGCCGGCTATGCCGAGGTGGCGAAATACGGCGCGCTGGGCGACGCCGGCTTCTTCGCCTGGCTGGAGACGAACGGCCCGAAGCTGCTGGCCGGCGACGGCGAGGCCATGATCAGGGCGGTGAAGCGCAGCTGCGAGATGAAGGCCGAGATCGTCGGCCAGGACGAGCGCGAGGCGGCGCAGCGCGCCCTGCTGAACCTCGGCCACACCTTCGGCCATGCGCTGGAGGCCGAGACCGGCTATGGCGATGCGCTGCTGCACGGCGAGGCGGTGGCGATCGGCATGGTCATGGCCTTCGACCTGTCGGTGCGCCTCGGCCTGTGCCCGGCGGCGGATCGCGACCGGCTGGCCCGGCACCTCGAGGCCGTCGGCCTGCCGACGCGGCCGGCGCGCGACCGCGCCTGGTCGGTCGACGCCCTGCTGCATCACATGACCCGGGACAAGAAGGTGCGGGACGGCCGCATGACCTTCATCCTGGTGCGCGGCCTCGGCCAGGCCTTCGTCACCAGCGAGGTGCCGGCGGAACCGGTCGCCGCGGTCCTGGCCGACGCCATCGCCGCCTGACCGCAGCCCGCCGGCCGCCATGTCCGACGACCTCGCCCTCCTGCTCAACCTCGCCGGGATCGTCCTGCTGCTGGTGGTCTCGGCCTTCTTCTCGGGCTCGGAGACGGCGCTGACCGCGGCCAGCCGGGCGCGGATGCATCAGCTGGAGACGCACGGGCTGAAGCGGGCCGGCATCGTCAACCGGCTGCGCGAGCAGAAGGAGCGGCTGATCGGCGCCCTGCTGCTGGGCAACACCCTGGTCAACATCCTGGCCTCGGCGATCGCCACCAACTTCCTGACCACGATGCTCGGCGCCTCCGCCGTGCCCGTGGCCACGCTGGTGATGACCGCGCTGATCCTGGTCTTCGCCGAGGTTCTGCCGAAGACCTACGCCATCAACCATGCCGACCGAGCGGCGCTGTCGCTGGCTCCGCTGGTCCGCGGCGTCGTCTGGCTGCTGAGCCCGGTGGTGCGGCTGGTGAACTGGCTGGTGCGCGGCGTGCTGCGGCTGTTCGGCGCCGACCCGCGCCGGGTCGGCTTGGCCGACTATGTCGACGAGCTGCGCGGCGCCATCGAGCTGCACCGCGGCAGCGAGGCCGAGGTGGCGCAGGAGCGGCAGATGCTGCGCTCGATCCTCGACCTCGGCGACGTCTCGGTGGCGGAGATCATGACCCATCGCCGCAGCGTCGAGGCGATCGACGCCGAGCTGACGCCGCGCCAGGTGGTGGCGGCGATGCTGAACAGCCCGCACACCCGCATGCCGCTGTGCCAGGGCGGGCTGGAGAACATCCTGGGCGTGCTGCACGCCAAGGACGTGCTGCGGGCGCTGCAGGCGGCCGCCGGCGACCCGGACCGCCTCGACATCCGCCGGATCGCGACCAAGCCCTGGTTCATCCCGGATTCGACCAGCCTCCTGGACCAGCTGCACGCCTTCCGCACCCGGCGCGAGCATTTCGCCCTGGTGGTCGACGAGTACGGCGACCTGCAGGGCGTGGTGACGCTGGAGGACATCCTGGAGGAGATCGTCGGCGACATCGTCGACGAGCACGACCTGCCGGTCGCCGGCGTCCGGCCCCAGCCGAACGGCAGCTTCCTGATCGACGGCACGGTCACCATCCGCGATCTGAACCGCCGCTTCGAATGGCGGCTGCCGGACGACGAGGCCTCGACCATCGCCGGGCTGGTGCTGCACGAGGCGCGGCACCTGCCGGAGGTCGGCCAGGCCTTCACCTTCCACGGCTTCCGCTTCGAGATCCTGCGGCGCCAGCGCAACCAGATCACCGCCCTGCGCGTCACCCCGCCGGCGGAGGCCGAACCCGAACAGGAGGGCTGATCCGTGCCCCTCTCCGCCCCCGCCGAGCGTGAGCCGATCCACACCCGCCGCGTCACCTGCGACGGCTATCGCCGCGCGGACGGGCTGTGGGACATCGAAGGCCATCTGGTCGACACCAAGCACTACGAGTTCCGCAACGAGTTCCGCGGCGCCATCACGCCCGGCACGCCGATCCATCAGATGCGGATCCGGCTGACCGTCGACGACGGCCTCTCGATCGTCGCGGTCGAGGCGGAGACCGAGCACGGCCCCTATGCCCTGTGCCCCGAGATCACGCCGAGCTTCCAGGCGCTGGTGGGCCTGCGCATCGGCCCCGGCTTCACCCGCGCGGTGAAGGAGCGGCTGGGCGGCGCCCGGGGCTGCACCCATCTGGTCGAGCTGCTGGGGCCGATGGCGACCACCGCGTTCCAGACCGTGTTCCCGATCCTGTCGCGCGAGCGCGCGGCCGAGGCCGATCCGGCGAAGCGGCCGGTGCTGCTGGACAGCTGCCACGTCTTCGCCGCCGACGGCGAGCATGCCCGCCGCCACTGGCCCGCCTTCTACACCGGGCCGGAGCAGGGCTGACGCGAGCGCGACGATGCGCCCGGTGCCGAATGCGGCCGTCCGCCGTTAACCCCGGAAAGACGATCCGGTGCCCCGAGGAGAGACGATGATCCGACGCCTGACGCTGGCCGCCGCCCTGCTCGCCGCCCTCGCGCCTGCCCCCGCCGCCTTCGCCGACCCGATGCTGGCGGATTTCGACTATCCGTTCCCGGTCCAGCGCTTCGACTTCAAATCCCAGGGCCAGGACCTGTCCATGGCCTATATGGACGTGCAGCCGGACAAGCCGAACGGCCGCACCGTGGTGCTGCTGCACGGCAAGAACTTCTGCGGCGCCACCTGGGAAGGGGTCATGCGGCCGCTGCTGCAGGCCGGATACCGCGTCGTCGCCCCGGACCAGATCGGCTTCTGCAAGTCCACCAAGCCCCAGGCCTACCAGTTCGGGCTGCACCAGCTGGCCGCCAACACCAGGGCGCTGCTGGACAGCCTGGGCATCCGGCATCCGGTCATCATGGGCCATTCCATGGGCGGCATGCTGGCGATGCGCTACGCCCTCGCCTTCCCCGACGCGCTGTCCGGCCTCGTGCTGGTGAACCCGATCGGGCTGGAGGACTGGAAGGCCGCGGGCGTGCCGGAGCAGACCGTCGACCAGTGGTTCGAGAACGAGTTGAAGACCACGGCCGACAGCATCAAGGCCTATCAGCAAGCCACCTACTATGCCGGCGAGTGGCGCCCGGAATACGACCGCTGGGTCGAAATGCTGGCCGGCATGTATCGGGGCGAGGGCGGCCGGCAGGTTGCCTGGAACCAGGCGCTGACCTCGGACATGGTGTTCAACCAGCCGGTGGTCTACGAGCTGGAGCACATCCACGCCCCGACCGTGCTGATGATCGGCGAGCGCGACACCACCGCGATCGGCAAGGCGCTGGCCCCGCCCGAGGTGGCGCAGCGCCTGGGCAACTATGCCGAGCTGGGCCGCCAGGCCGCCCAGCGCATCCCCGGCGCCCGGCTGATCCGCTTCCCGACCTACGGCCACTCGCCCCAGATCCAGGCGCCCGAGGAGTTCAACAAGGCGCTGCTGGGGGCGCTGGAGCGGCTTCCCCCTCCCTGAGGAAGATGCCGGGGCCGAAGCCGGGCTCGCTTCGCGTCGCTTGCAACATGCAAGTGACTGCGGTAGTGACGGGCGCATGCAGCGCACCAGCTTCGCCGGCATGGACTGCCCGATCGCCCGCTCCCTCGACGCGCTGGGGGAGTGGTGGAGCCTTTTGATCCTGCGCGACGCCTTCCTGGGCCTGACGCGGTTCGACGAGTTCCAGCAGAGCCTGGGCATCGCCCCGAACATGCTGACGCGGCGGCTGAAGCGCCTGACCGAGGCCGGCCTCTTGGAGCGCCGCGCCTATTCGCAGCGCCCACTGCGGCACGAATACCGGCTGACCGCGGCCGGCCGGGACGTGTTTCCGGTGCTGGCGGCGCTGGGCGCCTGGGGCGGCCGCCACGCCACCGGCGGCAAGGTGCTGGTGCAGTTGGCCGGCCGCGCCGACGGCGTGCCGGTCGACCCGGTGCTGGTCGACCGCCGCAGCGGAACGCCGATCACCCCCGAAACGGCCGAGTTCCGCCTGGGCCCGGACGCCCGCCCCGACCATCGGGACCGGGTCGCCCGGCTGCTGCAGCGCCGGAACGGCCGCGACACGGACCCAATTCCGGTATGAGGAGACCCTGAGATGCGCCGCATCGTTGTCACCGGAATGGGGGCGGTTTCGCCCCTGGCCAACGGCGTCGAGGCCAGCTGGCGCCGGCTGCTGGCCGGCCGGTCCGGCCTGCGCCGGCTGCCGGAGGAGATGGTGGCGGACCTGTCCGCCAAGATCGGCGGCGTGGTGCCGTCGATCGCCGAGGATCCCGAGGCCGGCTTCGATCCGGACGCGGCGGTGCCGCCCAAGGACCAGCGGAAGATGGACCGCTTCATCCAGTTCGCCATGGCGGCGGCGGACGAGGCGGTGGCCCAGTCCGGCTGGCGCCCGGCCACCCCGCGCGAGCAGGAGCGGACGGCGACGATCATCGCCTCCGGCGTCGGCGGCTTCCCCTACATCGTCGAGACGGTGCGCACCGTCGACCAAAAGGGCGTGCGCCGGCTGTCGCCCTTCACCGTGCCGGCCTTCCTGGTCAACCTGGCCGCCGGCCAGGTCTCGATCCGCCACGGCTTCAAGGGGCCGCTGGGCGCCCCGGTGACCGCCTGCGCCGCCGGGGTGCAAGCGATCGGCGACGCCGCCCGGCTGATCCGCGCAGGCGAGGCCGATGTGGCGCTGTGCGGCGGCACCGAGGCCTGCATCGACCGGGTCAGCCTGGGCGGCTTCGCCGCGGCGCGGGCGCTGTCGACCGACTTCAACGACACGCCGGAGCGCGCCTCCCGCCCCTTCGACCAGGCGCGCGACGGCTTCGTCATGGGCGAAGGCGCCGGCCTCTTGCTGATCGAGGCGCTGGACCACGCCCTTGCCCGCGGCGCCAGGCCGGTCGCCGAGCTGATCGGCTACGGCACCAGCGCCGACGCCTATCACATGACCTCCGGGCCGGAGAGTGGCGAGGGCTCGCGCCGGGCGATGGAGATCGCGCTGGCGCAGGGCGATATCGCTCCGGCCGACGTGCAGCATGTGAATGCGCACGCCACCTCCACCCCGGTCGGCGACAGGAGCGAGCTGGCGGCGCTCAAGGCGCTGTTCGGTACCGGTGGGACGGTGGCGGTGAGCGCCACCAAATCCGCCACCGGGCACCTGCTGGGCGCCGCCGGCGGGCTGGAGGCGATCTTCACCATCCTGGCGCTGCGCGACCAGGTCATGCCGCCGACGCTGAACCTGGAGAACCCGGACCCGGACGCCGAGGGCATCGACCTGGTGGCGCGCGAGGCCCGGCGCGGCCGGATCGAGCACGCCCTGTCGAACGGCTTCGGCTTCGGCGGCGTCAACGCCAGCGTGCTGTTCCGCCGGTGGCAGGGCTAACACAGAGCCTACCCATTGCCTCTCCCGCTTGCGGGAGAGGTCGGAGACGCGAAGCGGCTCCGGGTGAGGGGAGTTTGCCGAGGCCTGGGCCAGCCCTTGTCTGATGAGTTTGTGAGAAGCTGAGCCCAGGCTGGGGATCCGGATCCCCAGCCTGGGCCGCCGAGACCGTACACAGCCCTAGGGATTGCCGCCCGAGGGTGAGCTGGGTCCGGCGGCCTCCCGCTGTGCAGCCCGAACGGTTGCAAGGTCTCCAGACCGCAGACAAGGGAGGTCTCTCAGCATGGCGCGGAAGACATCGCCGGTCCATATCGGGATCGATACATCCAAGCGCGAGCTCGTGGTCGCCAGCCGTCCCGCAGGCACGGCCTTCACCGTGAGCAACACGATGGCCGGCATCACCGTTCTGGTCGACCGTCTGGTGCGGCTGAAGCCGCTGCGCATCGCCATCGAGCCGAGCGGCG
>NZ_AUHM01000039.1 GCF_000423185.1 Inquilinus limosus DSM 16000
GGCGCGGAAGCCGGCCGGGTCGGCGATGTGGTGGTCGGCCGGCAGCACCAGCATCAGGGTGTCGGGGTCGCGGTCGGCCAGGAAGCGGGCGGCGACGGCGACGGCCGGCGCCGTGTTGCGGGCCGAGGGCTCGAGGATGATGGCGTCGGGGGCGACGCCGATCTGGCGCATCTGCTCGGCGACGACGAAGCGGTGGTCGTCGGCGCAGATGAACACCGGCGCGGCGAAGCCGTCGGCCTCGCCGACCCGCACCACCGTCTCCTGGATCATCGTCCGGCCCGACACCAGCGGCAGGAACTGCTTGGGATACCCCGCCCGCGACAGCGGCCACAGCCGCGTCCCCGACCCGCCCGACAACACCACCGGCACCACCGCACGATCGTTCCAACTCATGATCTGCTCCAGATTTCAGGTGCTGACCTTTTGTATCAGCCATCAGGTCCGCGAATTCAACACTTCCAAACCATCGAATTCCGGGAAAATCTTCCGATATTCCGAACTTCCTCCGGTGATAACATACCGTTCTATGAAGCTCGGGATGCGGAACGCTCTCTCGACATCCGATGGTGTGGGGTTTCCGCCACTGGACCGATGCGAAATCTGATTTCGCGTCGTTATAATTTGAATTTAGGTGCGCTGCAGCATAGTCTTCGATTCTGAACGGCGCGTCCAGTCGCCCGTTCAAACCCATGATTTTCCCGGTCGAAGGATCGTCGGCGATGAAGATTCAAGCCTTGGTCGCAGCTGTGATTCCTGATGCCTCCGGTTCGGCGATCGATCCCCACGAGTTGCAGGATCTGATCGACGCGGCGGACTGGGACGGCGTGAGGGCCCGGTCGCTGGAGTCCCGCGCCGCGGCGCTCCGGGACGAGGCGGGGGGCGCGCAGACCCGGCGCACGATCCTGCTGGACCGGCTGTACAGCGTGGCCCGGGACTCGGACGAGGATTTCGACCCCGCGGCCGCGGCCAAGGCGGCTGCGGCGCTGTGCCTCTCCCAGCACAACCACGTGCTGTCGCCGCTCGACCAGCCGGCGATCGGCGGCGTCTTCGTCGAGGACGGCATGCTCCATCTCTGGGGCATCAACCAGCTCGACCCGGCCCAGCCGGTCGATCTCGGCCTGGTGATCGACGGCCGCCGGATCTTCGACGCGCGGACCGATCCCGGCACCGGCCGGGTGGCCTTCGCCGCCACCCGCCTGCACGGCCGCCATCGCTCGCTCGGCTTCGAGCTGGACGGCACCGTTGTCCCGGGGCCCGCCTTCACCGCCCTGTCCTTCTGGAAGGATCCGGACGCGCTGCATGATCTGGCGGACCACCTGGCCGACATGGTCGACCGCACCGCCTATCTCGGCGCCCGCCACAAGGCCAAATGCGACCTGCCGAGGACCATGGTGCGCCTCGACGTCGCCAATGGCGACGACAAGGTCAAGGGCCGGATTCCCGAGTTCGTCCGCTATATGGCGAACAAGTACGACTGCGACACCAAGAACCTGGTCGGCTACCAGGGCACGGCGCAGTGGATCATCTCCGACATCATGGAGTATGCCGACCGCCGCGCCATCTTCTGCATGACGAACGAGATCCACGAGGCGCTGTCCGAGGGCGTGTTCAACAAGCGCGCCCTGAAGAACGACGTCTCGCTGGCGCTGTTCGCCTTCTGGCGCCGGCACTACCAGCACATCGACATCTTCAGCGACGAGGGGCTGCGCAAGGTCCAGTACAAGTTCGCCACCGCGCCCTTCATCAGCGACAAGAACAACCAGCTGCTGATCTCCAAGGCGCTGAAGGAGCGGCTGAGCGCGGTGGTCGACGCCTATCGCGCCCGGGCCCTGCCCTGGAGCTGGTACTGGCTGTTCCGGCACGAGGACGAGGGCACCACCCACAAGATGATGGAGGCCGGCTACGCGCTGACCCTGTCGTTCAAGGAGGTGCTGGCCGACCTGATCGAGCAGAACCGCTGCTCCTTCAACCCGCGCAACTGGATGTCCTATTGGGGCTCGACCCCGCCGGAGGTCACGGGCCACTTCACCCGCTTCGACCTGGCGCTGATCTCGCTCCTGAACGGCCGCGCGGTGCCGGAGGAGCTGATCGCCGAGCGCGGGCCTGAGGCGCTGCGCCGGCAGCTGATCGACCAGGTCTACAGCCGCGCCCCGCGCCTCGCCGCGATCTCGGCCGTGGCGCCCGAGCTGGCCTCGGCCCCGGCGGAGGAGCCGGCGATCGACCGCATCGATCTGGTGATCATCGGCCATGCCAACGGCACCGGCCTCGGCCGCAACCTCAGCATGTTCGTCGACGCGCTGTCGGACTTCGACCCGCTGGTGTTCAACGCCGATGACGGCCAGTGCGTGAACCCGGAGGGGCGCTACCGCGAGGACATGAATCTGCGCGCCCGGGTGGTGGTGCTCTGCGTCAACGCCGACCGGGCGCCGGAGATGATCGCCCGCTTCGCCCCGATCTGCGAGGACGCGCACATCATCGGCTTCTATCTGTGGGAGACCGACACGCCGCCGGAGACCCATCTGCTCGGCGCCAATGCGGTGGACGAGATCTGGGCCCCGTCCGGCTTCGTCGCCGACGGCTACCGCAAGATCACCTCGACCCCGATCAGCAACATCCGCAAGGGCCTGGCACAGCCGCCCGCCCGGGTGTTCAGCCCGTTCCTCGACCGCTTCCGGCGGAGCCCGAGCGAGCTGATCTTCCTGACGCTGGCGGAGTTCGGATCCTCGATCGTGCGCAAGAACCCGCTGGCGGTGGTCAAGGCGTTCCAGCAGGCCTTCCCCGAGGGCGAGGAGGAGGTCCGGCTGCTGCTCAAGATGCGCGAGATCGACCCCGGCCACTGGAGCAATTTCGACGGCTACTGGGAAGAGGTGGAGGAGCGCATCACCGGCGACAACCGGATCGAGATCGTCGAGGGCAACCTGACCGATGCGGAATACTGGTCGCTGATCGACTCCTCCGACGTCTTCGTCGCGCTGCACCGGGCCGAAGGCTTCGGCTACGGCATCGCCGACGCGATGATGCTGGGCAAGCCGGTGATCGTCTCCAACTACTCCGGCACCCAGGATTTCTGCGATCCGGACAACTCCTTCCTGGTCGGGGTCGATATCGTGCCGACGCCGCCGGAGCAGATGCGCAGCAAGTCCTATGTCGGCCATTGGGCCAGCCCGCGGATCGATCAGGCGGCGGCGGCGATGCGCGCCATCCTGACCAACCCCGAGGGGGCCAAGGCCCGGGCGCTGAAGGGCCAGGCCCGGATCCTTGCCGACTACAACTTCGACGACTGGAAGAGCGGCCTGTCGACCCGGATCCGCGATCACCTGGCTCGGCTGGCCTGACCTTGTGTTCCGGCCCTCTCCTCCCGGACGGGGAGGGGGCCGGATCCGGTCCTCTCACCCGGCATCCTGCCCTTCCTGATCCTCGCGGCTGATGTCGCGCTGTCGACCTTCAGCCGGTGGTGATCTGCACCGGCCTGTCGTCCTGGACCGGCATCCCGGCCGTCGCCGCGGCGCCGGTCGCCACGGTGCTCGGGCTGGTGCCCGGGGCCGGGGCCATCATCGCCGTCCTGGCCGCAGCCGCCAGCCCAGCGCCCCGGACAGCAGTTGAGGACCGCGGGTGGTCGCGAGGTATCTCTGATCGTGAAGAGCCGAGGGTTTTGCCTCTCCCGCCAGGCGGGAGATGTTACACAAACGGCTGCTGAGCCCTGATTCCTTGCCTCAGGCCGCGGCGCCGGCCAAAGGCGCGTCCAGGGCGCCGGCGGCGAAGGCCTTCTCCAGCTCCTCGATCGCACAGATGATGTGATAGAAGCTGCTGGCCGGCGCCGGCTCTTCGACGAAGCTGCCGTCGGGCTGCAGCTTGTCGCGCCACAGGCCGGGCACCGGCACGTCGAGATAGGTCAGCAGCGCGGTCACGCCGGCGGCGATCCGGCCGCGCCACAGCGCCCTCTCCTGATCGGTCGCGGCGATGCCGGCCAGGGCCACCGCCGCCTTGATCCGCTCGGTCTGCGGCCACAGCCGGGCGCCGGAATCGACCGGCGCGCCGTCGTCGAGGATGGCGTTGACGGCGACGTTGCGGATCGGGTCGACTCCGGTGGCCTCGGCCGCCTCGGCCATGCGCCGGGCGGCGGCGATCGCATCGTCGCGGCCGCGCAGCCTGCCCCAGCGGACCAGCAGCCAGGCCCATTCGAACAGGTGCCCGGGCTCGACGATGCGGCCGTCCCGGCCCGGAGCCGGCCGCCATTCGCCGTCGAAGAACTCGCGCAGATAGCCGGTCGCCGGGTCGATGAAGCGGGACAGCGACAGCTCGGCGATCTCGTCGGCCAGCTTGTGCCAGGCCGGCTGGTCGGGGCCGGAGCCGAGCTCGACCCAGGCCAGCGACGCCTCCAGCAGATGCATGTGCGGGTTGGCCAGCAGCGGCAGCTTGCGCGGCGACGCCTCTTCGAAGCCGCCCAGCGGGTGCTTCAGCGTCGCCTCCAGCCGCTGCCGCAGGCGCGTCGCCGCCGCCGTCAGCGGCGCCGGGTCGGCGACCACGGTGCCGGCGACGGCCAGGGCGAACAGGGCGAAGGCCTGGTCGTACAGCACCACGCTGTCGTCCAGCGTGGCTCCGTCCGGCCCGACCAGGGTGCGGAAGGTGCCGTCCGGCCGTTCATAGGCGCGGCGGAAGAAGGCCAGGCCGTGCTCCACCGCCTGGCGCGACGGGCCGGACCAGCCCAGCCGGCCGGCGACGGCATAGGCGAAGACCTGCCGCGCCTGCACCCGGGCGCGCCGCGGCTCGAGGCACGGGCTGCCGTCCAGCGCCAGCCGCTCGTGGAAGCCGCCGCGCTCCCGGTCGGCGCCGGTTTCCCACCAGATCGGCAGCGCCTGGGTGGTCAGCCAGGTCATCAGCCGGTCGCGCAGGCCCTGCAGGGCGGCGCTCTGCTCGGTCGGGGTCGGGATGGTCATCATCGGCTCCAGCGACAGGTCACTCTCAGATCGTCTGATTGTAAGCGCCGACTTCGGGATTCTCACGCAGCACGCCGTCGACGGCCTTGAACATCTCGTGCAGCCGGTCCTTCGACACCGGGCTCTCGACCACCACCACCAGCTCCGGCTTGTTGGAGGAGGCGCGGACCAGGCCCCAGGTGCCGTCCTCGGTCGTCACCCGGATGCCGTTGACCGTGACCAGGTCGACGATCCGGTGGCCGCCCGGCAGGCCGCCATTGGCGGCGATGTCCCGGAAGCGCTGCACCACCCGGTCGACCACCTCGTACTTCACCTCGTCGGCGCAATGCGGCGACATGGTCGGCGACCCCCAGGTCTGCGGCAGGGCGCGGTACAGGTCGGCCATGGTCTTGCCGGGGTTGCGGTCCATCATCTCGCAGACGGCGATGGCGGTGACGAGGCCGTCGTCATAGCCGCGGCCGATCGGCGGGTTGAAGAAGAAGTGGCCGGACTTCTCGAAGCCGGCCAGGGCGTTCAGGTCGCGCACCCGGCGCTTGATGTAGGAATGGCCGGTCTTCCAGTAGTCGGTCTTGGCGCCCTGGGCCTGCAGCACCGGGTCGGCGGCGAACAGCCCGGTCGACTTGACGTCGACCACGAACTGGGCGCCGGGATGCAGCGCCGACAGGTCGCGCGCCAGCATCACGCCGATCTTGTCGGCGAAGATCTCATTGCCCTCGTCGTCGACCACGCCGCAGCGGTCGCCGTCGCCGTCGAAGCCCAGGCCGAAATCGGCGCCGGTCTCCTTCACCTTGGCGGCGATGGCGTGCAGCATCTCCATGTCTTCGGGGTTGGGGTTGTAGTTCGGGAAGGTGTGGTCCAGATCGACGTCCAGCGGGATCACCTCGATGCCGATCGCCTCCAGCACCCGCGGCGCGAAGGCGCCGGCGGTGCCGTTGCCGCAGGCGGCGACCACGCGCATCTTGCGGGTCATCCTCCGGCCCTCGGTCAGCTCGCGCACATACTGCTCGGCGAAGCCCTCGACGAAGCGGTAGCCTCCGCCGCTGCGCGGCTCGAAGACGCCGGACAGCACGATGTCGCGCAGCCGCCCCATCTCCTCCGGCCCGAAGGTGACCGGGCGGCTGCAGCCCATCTTCACCCCGGTCCAGCCATTGTCGTTGTGCGAGGCGGTGACCATCGCCACGGCCGGGACGTCGAGCGCGAACTGGGCGAAATAGGCCATGGGCGAGACCGCCAGGCCGATGTCGTGCACGGTGCAACCGGCTGCCATCAGCCCCTGCGCCAGGGCGATCTTGATGGCCATGGAATAGCCGCGGAAGTCGTGGCCGACCACCACCTCGGGCCGCACCCCGGCCTCGTGCAGATAGGTCCCGAGGCCGAGCCCGAGCGCCTGCACCCCCATCAGGTTCAGCTCCGGCGGCTTGTCCGACCCGGGATGCCCGAACCACCAGCGGGCGTCGTATTCGCGGAAGCCGGTCGGCTTCACCAGCGGCGTGGTCTCGAAGGCATAGGTGTTCGGGACCAGCGAGGCGGAAGGCTTCGGAAACATCGGGGGAACCTCGGACGGCGGGAGGGGCGGGGAATGGGCAACAGGAATTCGCTCGCCGGCCCGGCCAGGCCGGCGGCTACCAAAGGCAGCTCGCGGGAGGGGCCTGCACCGGGATCCGGCGGGTGCGGCCGGGTCCCGGCGCGGCGGTCTCAGCCGTTCAGGGCTTCGCGGACCGGCTTCGACGGGCTGAACACCACCTTCTTCGAGGCGGCGATCACGATCGGCTGGCCGGTGGTCGGGTTGCGGCCTTCGCGCTCCGGCCGGATCGCGACCTTGAAGCGGCCGAAGCCCGAGATCGAGACCTGGTCGCCCCGCGCGGCCGAATCGGTGATCGCCTGGAAGATGGTGGTGACGATGCGCTTCGCCTTCACGCGCGACAGGTTGTGGTCCTGGGCCAACAGCTCGATCAGCTCGGAGGTGTTCATCGAGGGTCCTCTAGATGGCAGTGGGCGCGTCGCACCCGGTGGAAGGGCATGGGGGCTCGATCCCAGGCCCAAGGCGCATGCTCGCGGCGAGCATGTCGGGAAGGCCGGCGGGCCGCCGATCAGGGCGTCGGCACCGGCAGCTCGTCATCTTCATCCTCCTCGACGTCCTCGATCGGCGGGTCGTCGTCCGCGGCCGGCTCGTCGGATTTGAACGACAGGATCGCGTCGCGCACCGAGGAGAAGGTCTGCAGCCGGGCGTCGGCCAGGACCGCGCCGGTGTCGGCGAAGCGGCGCAGCAGGCGCGGCCGCTTGGTGGTGAAGACCAGCGTCGCCTGCTGCCGCCGGGCGTCGACCAGGCGCTCGCACCAGTCGCGGAAGCCGGGCGGGCCGCCGATCAGCGATTCGTCGGCGAGATAGATGTCGAAGGGCAGGGCGTAGGCGGTGGTGAACAGGAGGCGGCTGCGCTTGTCGCCGGTGAAGGCCGAGAAGGGCTTGTCGAAATCGGCGCCCAGCCCGGCATGCGCCTCGACGAAGCGGATCACCTCCCGGGCGTCGGCGCCGTAGAGGCGGGCGGTGAACCAGACATTCTCGCGCCCGGTCATGGTGGTGACGAAGGGGCCGGCGGTGCCGACCAGGAAGGACACCCGCCCGCGGCGCAGCACCCGGCCGGAATCGGGCGGGATGGCCCCGGCGATCAGGCGGATCAGGGTCGACTTGCCGGCGCCGCGCTTGCCCAGGATGCCGACCGTCCGGCCGGATTCGAACACGGCGCTGACATCGTCGAAGACCAGCTTGCTCTGGCCGGTGCCGTGCGAGCGGTAGCGCTTGCTGACGCGGTCCAGCACGATCATTTCGCCGCCATCCTGCGGTTCCGCAGCGCCCGCTCCATGGTGAGGCCGAGGAAGATCGAGCCGAGCGCCCAGGACAGCAGATAGGTCTTGTCCAGGCACAGCGTCGGATAGGTCGGGTAGAAGCCGGTGCGGAACCACTCCACGCCGTGCAGCACCGGGTTCCAGACCAGCCAGTCGCGGATCTGCGTCGGCATGTAGTCGGGCACGTAGAACACGGCGCTGAGGAACAGCAGCGACCGGCCGAACACGCCGTAGACCACCGCCCACAGCCGGAAGAAGGAGCCGATCACGCCGTTGACGATGCCGACGCCGATCGCCGCGGCGGTGATCGCGGCGAAGGCGGAGACCGCCGTCAGCGGCCGGGCCGGCCAGGCGTCCCGCACCCCGATCACGACGTAGATGAAGCTGAACAGCAGGATCGCCACGACCGCGAGCTGCAGCGTCTCCAGGAACGACCGGGCCAGCATCAGGTCCAGCGGCTTCACCAGCGGCACGCTCTTGGTCAGCCCGCTGCCGCGCACCGCGCCCATCGCCTTGGAGGAGATGTGGACGAAGGTGAAGTACGGGATCATGCCGGTGCCGAGGAACAGCAGCATGCTGGTGCCGAAATCCGCCTGCCGGCCGATCGCGGCGAACACCGTCATCATCATGGTGAGCTGCAGCATCGGCTCGAGCATCTCGAGCAGGTAGCTGAGGCGCGAATGCTTGGCGTGCATCCGCATCTCGCGCAGCATCAGCGACACCACGACCCGGGCCTGGACCCCGATCGCCTGGCCGAAGCGCGGGCGGGCCAGCGCGGTCATGCCGCGGCTCCGGACATGGTTCGGGAAGGGCGGGCGCCCGTCGGCATCGCGCGGCCCGCCTCAGATCATGTGGTCGCGCACGGCATAGACCGTGAGCATGGTGATGGCCCAGGCCACGCCGGCGATCAGCAGCACGATCAGCACGTCCTCGACCCGCGCCGGATACAGCGGGTACTCGGCCATGGCCGGCTCGACATAGGGCATCAGATAGGTGCGGTCCGACATGGCGCTGCTGCGCACCTGGTCGAGCGCCGTCAGCATGTTCTGGTAGCTCTGCTGGGCGAATTGCAGCTCGATCCGGATGTCCTCGTAATCCGACAGGGTCGCGGCGTAACCCTCGGCGGACGGATTGGCCGCCTGCATCGCGCCGGAGCCGAGTTCGCCCTCGATCTTGTTGAGCTGGTCGCGGGTGGCGGCGATGTTGTTCTTCAGGACTTTGATGGTCGGCGCGTCCGGCGCCATATGGGTCGACAGCGAGGTCAGCTGCGCTTCCATCTGCGCCAGGTTGGTGCGCAGCTGCAGCGACAGGCCGAGGGTCGAGGACGCGCTGGTCGACAGGTCCGGGGTCTGCTGCACGTTGCGGAACTGGCGCAGCTTGGCGGTGACGTCGCGCAGCCGCTGCTCGGCGTTCCTGACGTCCCGCTCGGCGAAGCGCACCGCATCCTCGCGGGCCCGCTCGGCGATGCGGTTGACCAGGTCCTCGCTGGAGGCGATCAGCGCCTTGGCGACGCGCAGCGAATCCTCGGGCGTGAAGGCCCGGACCTGGACGATCGAGATGCCGGTGGACACGTCGAAGCTGGCGTCGACCCGGTCCTGCCAGTAGTCCACCAGCTTCTCGATCGGCACGTTGGGATCGAGCTTGGCCAGGAAGTCGGCCTTCGGATCACTGTAGATCTGGCGCAGGTCGACGGTCTTCAGCAGGTCGGCCACCGCCTCGCGGCTGCTGATGTAGTCGGCGACGATGAAGTTGTCGCTGAAGGCGGACAGCCGGGCCGACTGGCCCAGCGCCGCGCCGACCAGGTCGGTGGTGGCGGAGGAGGCCGAGGCGTTCGACGACTTTACCGCGAAGCGGAACTCGGAGACGTACTGGTCGGCGGCGACGAAGAAGTAGTAGTAGGCGGCCAGCCCGGTGGGCAGCACCACCATCAGCAGCAGCGACAGCCAGAAGCCGACCGACAGCCTGGCCTTGCGGCTGGGCAGCTTGAGCGGCTCGGTCGCCGCATCGGTGCGGCGGTCGGGCAGGCGCCGGGCGGTCGGCGCCGGCGCCGACCGCAGCGGCAGGTCGCGGACGAAGCTGGTCATTGGCTCCTCGGCAGGCGGCCGCCGGCGGGGCAGCGAGGTGATCGTGGCATCGGTCGGCGGCGTCTCCGGGGCCGGCTCGGGGCTGGAGGCATCGCCGGCGCGGCGGGCCGCCAGCCGCGCCCGGGCGGCCCGCAGCTCGGCGATCGACCGGCGCGACACCCGCGCATCGGCGGAGTCCGAGACCGAGGCCTGCTGGTCCAGCTTTTCGGAGAGGTCTTCCGAGGGGTTGTCCGGTGTCTTGCCCAAGCCATACCTCACGAGATCGGGGGCGGCTGCGCTTCCGTTCGCTGCACCGCAGCATAGCAGACGGGGTGCGATGAGGAAACCTGCGAAACCGCCAAACCTTTCCGCTCCATTCCGGATTCTTCAGCGAAACCTTTGGTCGCCGTCCGCCAGAACCGGCGTCCCGGCCGTCGCCTCCGGCGCCGCCATGGCCGGTGCCGTCTCCCCGGCCGGCAGCAGCCGCCGGTACATCTCGGCCAGCCGGGCGCGGTAGCGTTCCGGCGAATACAGGGCCGCCTGGCGGCCGCCGCGCTGCGCCAGATCGCCGCGCAGCTCGGCATTGGCGTCGAGGGCGCGGATCGCCTCCGACAGCGCGTGGGTGTCGTAGGGATCGACCAGCAGCGCCGCATCGCCGGCGACCTCGGGCACCGCGCCCTCGGTCGAGGCCAGGACCGGCGTGCCCAGGCGCATCGCCTCCAGCACCGGCAGGCCGAAGCCTTCGTAGAGCGACGGGAAGGTCACCGCCTTGGCGCCGCGGATCAGGCTGACCAAGAGGGGGAAGGGGGCATAGTCGATGCGCAGCACCCGGTTGCGGGTGAAGGTCAGGGTGTCGACCTGCTCCAGGTAGCGGATGGTGGAGTCGTTCAGCAGCCGCAGCTCCTGGTCGGTCTTCCAGGCCAGCTTGCCGATGATCACCAGCGGCGTCTTGATCTGGCTGGCGAGATAGCTCTCGATCAGCCGGCCGATGTTCTTCTTCGGCTCGATCGCGCCGAAATAGAGCAGGTAGTTCTTGTAGGTGAGATTGAAGGTGCCCTCGACCTCGCGCTTGACCGCCTCCTCCGGCTTCTCGGCGTATTTCGCCGGGATGTCGACCGCCTGGTAGGTGTTGGTGATGCGCTCCTCGGGATAGCCGAACAGGTCGACGATGTCGCGCTTCGAAGTCTCCGACACCGTGACGATGTGGTCGGCGCGGCGCAGCAGCATCCGCACCAGCTTGTGGTAGCGGCGCTTGTTGTCGAGCGTGGTGTAGGGCAGCCGCAGCGGCACCAGGTCGTGGATGGTGTAGATGTTGCGGGCGCCGGCCATGCGCAGCGGCAGCGGATAGGTCCAGTGCATCAGCCGCGGCGTCTCGCGCGCGGCGACCGTCATCCGGTTGCGGTAGATGGCGAAGTGCCGGTACGAGCGGTTCCACAGGTCCGGCACGGTCCAGAGCCGGTCGTAATAGGGCATGCGCGATCGGTAGGTCTTGGCGATCACCTTGCCGGTGATCGGCACCGGCTTGGCCCGCACCCCGGCCGGCGAATAGATCAGCTCGTTGACATAGCGCAGGAACTCCAGCCAACGCGGCGTGTCGCCGACATTGGCGGGATCGAAGAAGGCGATCTCGCGCAGCAGCTGCTGGGTGCTCGGCGCCGCCCGGCCGCCATACAGCACCTCGGTGCGGTAGCCGATATTGTGCAGCTCATAGCTCAGGTTGCGGGCATAGGTGGCCACCCCGGTGCCGGTTTCGAGGCCGAGATTGTAGCCGTCGATCATGATCGTCTGAGGCGTCACGGCGTGGTCCTGTCCTGTCCAGCGACTCGGAACGAAGGCTTCGGCAGCCCCCGATGGCGAAGGCCGTATCGGAACACAGCCCCGCCGACATCGCCATCAGAGATTTGGCGAACCCCTATAGATATAAAACCTAAAGTGGTCCACGAAAACCGGAATTTGAGGTTCGGGGTCCTGAAAGCCGCGCCATGCCTTGGCTTGCGAATTCGAATGTGAAAGTGTGGTCGCATGCAATGTTGGCTCTCGCGTCCGAAATCTGGTATGCACCCAAGCATTCGCGCTGCGGCGCTCAGCAGAGAGACGATGTCTCCATGACCTTGCGACTGGTTTGGCTCGTTCCCGCCGTTCTCGCGCTCCCCGCCTGCGGTGAGCTGCCGAGTCACGGCCCCCTGGCGGGCCAGATCCTGGCGTCGGGCGAGAAGGCATCGGCCGCGGAGGCCGCCCAGGCGGTCGACACCCGCTATGCCATCGTCGATCTCAACGAGACGACGCTCGCGGCGCTGAACCGCGCCCCCCGCCCCAGCCTGATGCAGCGCTTCGGCGACAAGGCGCCGGCGCCGACGCAGCAGATCGGCGTCGGCGACGTCGTCTCGGTGTCGATCTGGGAAGCCGGCACCGGCCTGTTCGCCGCCAGCGGCGGCGTCGCCCCGACCGGTGCCGAGGGGGCGCACAGCGTCACCTTGCCGCCCCAGGTCGTCGATCAGCGCGGCAACATCTCGGTGCCCTATGCGGCAAAGCCGATCCGCGCGGTCGGCCGCACGCCGACCCAGGTCGCCGAGGCGATCGAGCAGGCGCTGGCCAGCCAGGCCAGCCAGCCGCAGGTGATCGTGACCGTACCTGAATCGGCCTCGGCCACGGCCTCGGTGCTGGGCGACCAGACGGGCGCGGCGCGGGTGCCGCTCAACATCAAAGGCGACCGGCTGCTCGACGTCGTCGCCCAGGGCGGCGGCATCCGGTCGCTGCCAGCGGAGACCTTCATCACCCTGACCCGGGCCGGGGCGTCGGAGACGGTGGACCTTCCCACCGTCCTGAAGGACCCCTCGGAGAACATCTACATTCAGCCCGGCGACGTCATCTACGTGACCCGCCACCCGCAGACCTTCACCGCGCTCGGTTCGGTCAGCAGCTCCGGCGAGCTGCCGATCGATCAGGAGCCGTTCACCCTGGCCCAGGCGGTCGGCCGGGCCGGCGGGCTGGCGCCGAACGCCGCCGACGCCAGCGCCGTCTTCATCTTCCGCTTCGAGTCGCGGGCGGTGTTCCGCCAGATCCGGGACAACTCGCCCCTGCTGGCGACGCGGCAGCCGGTGCCGGTGGTCTATCGCCTCAGCTTCGAGGATCCGCGCGGCTTCTTCTACGCCCAGCAGTTCCCGGTGCGGAGCCGCGACCTGATCTATGTCGGCACCGCGTCCTCGGTCGAGTTCCTCAAGTTCCTGCAGGTGGTGCGCAGCGCGATCTCGGTCAGCACCCCGGCGACCACGGTGGTCTCGGGCGGCGGCTGAGCGTAGCCGCGGAAGGAGGCGGCGCCATGCCGGTCGCACCCGAGCTGATCGGTCTGGCCGGCGGCGCCGTCGCCTGGGAGGCGGTGGACGCGCTGGCCCGGCCACGGCGGGGGATCTTCGGCGGCAGCCGTGCCGCCCTCCTCGGCCGCGCCGTCGTCTTCCTGCTGCTGCTCGGCGCCTGGCTCGGCCTGTTCGGCCGCTTCTGGTTCGCGCTCGCGGCCAGCCTGATCACCCTCGCCATCCTGGTCGCGATCTCGAACGCCAAGCACCGCGTGCTCTACGAGCCGCTGGTGTTCTCGGACTTTGCCTTCATCCTTCCGATGCTGCGGCATCCGAGCCTGTTCTATATCGAGCGGCGCGAGGGCCTGGTTCTGGCCGGCGCCGTTGCAATGCTGCTGGCGGTGATCGCGGCGTGGATCGAGCTGGAACCGCGCAGCATCCCCGTGCCGGCGCAGCTGGCCCTGCTGGCGACCGAGGCGGCGCTGCTCTGCGCCGCGGCCGTCTTCGTTTTCTGGCCGAAGGTGCTGACCTTCGCCGATGCCTGCGATCCGCGCAGCGCGGTCCGGCGCTTCGGCCTAGCCCTGTCGCTGCCGACCGCCTGGCTGCGCTGGCGCGGCGAAGGCCGCCGGCCCCTGCCGGTGCCGCCGCCGCCCGGTCCCGGCGAGGGCGTCGACGCGGTGGTCGCGATCCAGTCCGAATCCTTCATGGATCTGCGCCGCATCGGCATCGCGACCGCGCTGCCCGAATTCGACCGGCTCAAGCCCCGTGCCCTGGTGCACGGCCTGCTCGATGTGCCGTGCTTCGGCGCCTACACGCTGCGGCCGGAGATCTCGGTGATCACCGGCCTCGGCGCCGAGGACCAGTCCTTCGACGGCCTCCACCCCTATCTCCGGCCGCAGCGCTTCGCCCCGGCGTCGCTGGCGGCGGCGCTGCGCCGCGAGGGCTGGCGCACCGTGTTCCTGCACCCCTATGACGAGCGCTTCTTCCGGCGCCGCGAGGCGATCCCGGCGCTGGGCTTCGACCGCTTCATCGGCCAGCGCGCCCTGCCGGGGGCCGAGCGCTGCGGCTACTACATCTCCGACGCCGCGGTGGCCGGGGTGATCGAGGACGAACTGCGCCGGGCGCGGCAGGACGGGGTCAGGCTGTTCCTGGTCTGCGTCACCATGGAGGCGCACGACCCCTTCCGGCCGGGCCGGCTGCCGGGCAAGGACGAGCCGCTGCAGCAATACCTCCACCACATCGGCAATGCCGACGCGATGCTGGCCCGGCTCGCGGCCCATTTCGACGCGGCGGCGGACCGGGTGCTGCTGGCCTTCTACGGCGACCACGCGCCGGTGCTGAAGGAGGTGGATCCGGAGCGCGAGCGGCGCACGGATTTCATGATCCTGGATTGCGGCCGCGCCGCGCCCCGGCCGGGAATTCAGGAGGCGGCCCCGGTGCAATGGCGGCCGGAGCAGATCAACGGTTTCATCCGGTCCTGGATCGCCGGTTCAGGCCGGGCCGGCTGACGGTCCCTCGGTCCGCGCCGCCCGGAAGCGCGCGGCCTTGGCCCGGTTGCCGCAGGTCTCCATCCGGCACCAGCTCCGCCCCCGGCCGCGGCCATGGTCGAGGAACAGCCACGGGCAGCAGCCGCATTCCCGCAGGCGCGACAGCTCCGGCCCGCTCAGGAGGTGCAGCAGCCTGAGCGCCAGCCGATGCCGGAGGAGGTCCCGGCCGGCCTGATCCGGGAGGAGCCGCCAGACCTCCTCCCCGCCAGCGGCCGACAGGCGCGAGGCCGCCAGCGCTTCGCGAATGTCCGCCTCGACGGCGCCGAGCGCGTCGGCTTCGGGCGCCGCTCCCACGGCCCGGGCGCTCAGCACCCGATAGGCGGCCTCCCGGAACGCGCGCAGCCGGAAGAGGCTTTGCTGTCCGCCATTCGGGCCGGACTGCAGCATCGCGGCCTCACGCGCGTCGATGAGGCCGACGAACCGCGCCCAGGCGACGGCGTCGCTCCAGGACTCCAGCCGCTCCAGCCGCCGGCTCTTGCCGGTGTCGCCGACGGTGTTCAGGAAATCGAGGACGACGTCGCCCCCGACCAGATCCTCTTCCCGCCACGCCGTCGTCATCGATACATCTCTCCATTCGCCCGGAACAGGATCCGTGCTATAACCATTAAATAAGAAATAGAGGTTACTGGGGAGATGGTCCATGCTGACCCTCGACCGGCGCTTCACCTTTCGCGGACAGAGCGTGGCCTGGGGCGCGATCGGTGACGGGCCGCCGCTCGTGCTGCTGCACGGCACGCCGTTCTCGTCGCAGGTCTGGCGCCGGATCGCGCCGCTGGCCGCGAGCCGCCGGCGGGTCCATGTCTTCGATCTGCTGGGCTACGGCCAATCGGAGCAGCGCGACGGCCAGGATGTGTCCCCGGCCGTCCAGAGCGTGCTGTTCGCCGCCCTGCTGCGCGAATGGGGGCTGGAGCAGCCGGAGGTGCTGGCGCATGATTTCGGCGGCATGACCGCGCTGCGGGCCTGCTATCTCGAGGGCTGCCGCTACCGCCGCCTCACTTTGGTCGACCCGGTGGCGCTGCCGCCGTCCGGCTCACCCTTCTTCCGCCACGTCGCCGCGCATGAGGCGGCCTTCGCCGGGCTGCCGGACTACGCCCATGACGCCTTGCTGCGGGTCTATATCCAGGGTTCGGCGCGGAACCCGCTGACCGAGGAGGCGATGGCCATCTACATGCGGCCCTGGCAGGGGGAGACGGGGCGCCCCGCCTTCTACCGCCAGATCGCGCAGATGGATGACCGGTATCTCGAGGAGATCGAGCCGTCATACGGTCCGATGGACTGGCCGGTCGAGATCCTGTGGGGCGAGCAGGACGCCTGGATCCCGATCGCCCAGGGCGAGCGGCTGGCGGCAAGGCTGACCGGCGGCCGGCTGACCCGCGTCCCCGATGCCGGCCACCTGATGCAGGAGGATGCGCCGGAGGCGATCGTCGCGGCCTTGCTCCAGGGGATGTGAGCCGGTCTCTCAGCAGATGCTGTATTTCCGCCGCACATCGGCGACGACGTCGTCGAAGATGTTGAAATGCCGGTCCCAGGTCGGCGCCTTGAAGCGGGCCAGCCGTGCCATCTGCGCCTGGCGCCGCGGCGAATTCGGCTTGGCGTAGTCGATGATCGTGTCCATCCAGCCGGGGCCGTCCAGCGGGTCGAGATAGTCCGGGATGCCGCTGCCCAGCTCGTGGAACACGGGCAGGTCGGAGCAGATCACCGGCACCGAACTGGACAGGCCCTCGACCAGCGGCAGGCCGTAGCCTTCGGCGAAGGAGGGGAACAGCACGGCGCGGGCGCCGATCAGCAGGCGGTGCAGCACCGCATCGGGCACCCGGCCGCATTCGATCACATGGTCGGCGATCTGCTCGCAGCGCTCGATCATGTCGATCACGTTCTCGTTTTCCCAGCCGCGGCGGCCGACGATCACCAGCTTCGGCGCGGCCTTGCCCAGCTTCTGCACCAGGGCGCGCCAGACCTGCAGCATGAACAGATGGTTCTTGCGCGGCTCGATGGTGCCGATGATCAGGAAATAGGGCTCGCTCTCCAGATCGTTGACCTTCTGCGGCGCGAAGCGGTGGTCGACCCCGAGCGGCGCGACATAGACGCCGTCCATGCTGCCGTGGTGCTTCTGCACATGCTTCATCAGGTCGCGCTTGGTCTGCTGCGAATTGACGATGGTGGCGGCGGCGGTGGTCGAGATCGCCTCGATCCGGGCCACGTGCCGCGCGGCATAGCCAGGGCGGACATATTCCGGATGGTCGATCGGGATCAGGTCGTGCACCAGGTAGATCGGCGCCAGCTTGCGGCGCGACACCAGGCGCTGCAGCGTCGCCGGCTGGTGCAGCCCCTCATGCGAGACGTTGACGTAGATCGCCTGCTGCCGCCGGGCGCTGATGCTGATCATCCGCGACAGCAGCCCGCGGGCGCCGAGCAGGGCGTCCATGCCGAGCTGCAGCAGGGGCGCCGACGGCCGCAGCGACGGGACCGGCGTGACCGCCGCCCGGCTGCTGCTGAACTGCTCCGCCGGCACGCCGATGAAGCGCGCAATCCGCTCCACCTCATGGCTGCGGATGCGCTGGGCGCCGAAGCTCCAGCGCTCCAACCGGCTGGCGACGAACTGGGCGAAGGCGGGGGTCGAGAGCTGCCAATAGCGCGAACGCCAGCGGGCGATGAACTGGACGTCGCGCGGATAGCGCTCGAGCATGTGCCGGCTGTAGGTCAGCTCCACCCGGTCGACGCCCGTCGGCGTCGCGCTGCCGGATCGGCGCACCAGCCGGGTCACGTCGAACAGGATCTGGTCTTGAGCCATACGTCCTGCTCCTTTCAAGCTGTCGTCCGGCCACCGGAACCGGCGGCACGGTCGTCATGAGGGACTCGTCGTCCGATCGAAACCTTCGGGACGTTGCGCTCCCCCTGGTCCGCCGGCGCCGGATCTTTGGACCCTGGCTGCCGGCGGCACGGCGTTACGACGACCGCTTGTGCATGAACCCGAAACCCTAGTCTTTGTAAGCTATCACTGGTTTCCGGGAAACAGGAAACCTTTTTCGCATTGCAAAACAATCGACAAGATGAGCGTTAAAATCTGTAAAATCCAATCGAACTGGATCCTCTCGCCAGGGCTCGTCCGTGCGTATCCGGCCGTGCCCATGCCGGCGGAATGCGGTAACTAGGGGCGAAGCGAATCGCGTCTCCCCAGGTTCCGCAGGCATCGCACCGTCCTGCCCCCGCCCATCGGAGAGATCGGAATGAGCCTGTCCATCGCCCAGCGTCTGCATCGCCTGGACGCCCGCATCGCCGAGATCCTGTGCTGGCGCGAGCGGGGGAGCGAGCCGATCGAGCCATGGCGCTGCGACGGCCGACGCCTGTCGCTCGGCGATCCCTGGCCGCACAAGGAAGGGGTCCTGGCCTTCGCCGCCGAGGCCGAGGTGCCGCCCGACTGGCCGCTGGAGGAGACCCGGCTTCATCTCGATGTCGGCGGCGAAAGCCTGCTGACCCTGGGGGAGGAGGGCGCCGGGACCACCCGCTTCGGCCTCGACCCGAATCATCGGGAATTCCCGCTGCGCGCCCGCCGGATCCGGATCGAGACCGAGAGCGTGCCGCGCCTGCCCTTCGGCCAGCCGGTGCCCCATCCCCGGCTGAACGAGGCCCGGCTGGTCTGGATCGACCCGGTGGTGCACCGGCTGGCCCTGCTGCTGCGCCAGGTGTGGGAGACGGCGCTGGCGCTGGAGGAGCACGAGGCGGTGCCGCATCTGCTGGCGGCGGCCGAGGCGGCGTTGCGGTCGCTCGACTGGCCGTCGGCCACCGGCGCCTATCTCGCCCGCACTGCGCTGCTGCCGCAGCAGCAGGCGATCTGGCAACTGCCCGAGCTCGACCGCCGGCCGCCGGCGCTGGGCGAGGCGGAGCGGGCGGCCGCCGCCGCGGCGCATGACGGGCTGGTGGCGGCGCTGCGGTCCTTGCGCGAGCGCTTCCCGCCGCAGGGCCGGCTCGCCATCACCGGCCACGCTCATATCGACCTGGCCTGGCTGTGGCCCTATGCCGAGACCCGGCGCAAGGCCCGGCGCACCTTCCACACCGCGCTGCGGCTGATGGAGCGGTTCCCCGGCTTCATCTTCAACCAGTCGACCGCCGCCTACTATGACCAAGTCGAGGCCGACGACCCGGATCTCTTCACTGAAATCCGCGAGCGGGCGGCGGAGGGGCGCTGGGAGACGATCGGCGGGATGTGGGTCGAGCCCGACACCAACATGCCGACCGGCGAGAGCCTGGTGCGCCAGATCCTGTACGGCCAGCGCTATTTCGAGCGCACCTTCGGCCGCCGCCACACCGTGTGCTGGCTGCCCGACTGCTTCGGTTTCTCGCCGGCCCTGCCGCAGCTGCTGCGCCAGGGCGGCATGGGCAGCTTCTTCACCATCAAGGTGAACTGGTCGGAGACCAACCGCTTTCCCCACGACCTGTTCCAGTGGGAAGGCCTCGACGGCAGCCGCGTCCTGGCCCACACCTTCGATAATCCGATCCAGGGCTACAACGGCACCATCCGGGCCGACTGCCTGCTGCCGACCTGGCGCAACTTCCGCGGCAAGACGGTGCATGACGAAAGCCTGCTCGCCGTCGGCTTCGGCGACGGCGGCGGCGGGGTGACGCCGGAGATGCTGGAGCGCCAGGCCCAGCTCGCCGATTTTCCGGCGCTGCC
Source organism: Inquilinus limosus DSM 16000 (assembly GCF_000423185.1). GTDB lineage: Bacteria > Pseudomonadota > Alphaproteobacteria > DSM-16000 > Inquilinaceae > Inquilinus > Inquilinus limosus. The sequence goes on from NZ_AUHM01000039.1 coordinate 19,356, forward strand.
GGAGCTGCGGCCGGCGCGGGTGGAGGAGTTCTTCGGCCGCATCCGCGAGCGCGTGGCGGTGGAGGAGCTGCCGGTCTGGCTCGGCGAGATCTATCTCGAGCTGCACCGCGGCACCCTGACCAGCCAGGGCCGCACCAAGCGCCTGAACCGGCAGGCGGAACGGGCTCTGATCGCGGCCGAGGTATCGGGCAGCCTGTCGGCGCTGCTCGGCGGCCGCCGCTTCGACGGGCTGGAGCCGGCCTGGCGCATGCTGCTGAAGAACCAGTTCCACGACATCCTGCCCGGCTCCAGCATCCGCGAGGTCTATGAGGATGCGGAGCGCGAGCTGGCGGCGGCCCGCGACGCCGGCCTCGACCGCCAGGCGGAAGCGATGGCGGCGATCGCCGCCGCCCTGCCGGCGGGCGGCACCGCCGATGCGCTGGTGGTGGTGAACCCCGACCTGTCGCCGCGCCCGCTGCGGCTGGAGCTGGAGGGCGAGGCCGTCGCTCCCGACCTGACGGTGCCGCCGCTCGGCGTCGTCGTGCTCGACCGCGCGGCGCTGCAGCCGGCGCCCGGGCTGTCGGCGGGGGAGTCGACCACGGGCAGCCATCTCGAGAACCGCTTTCTGCGGGTGGAGATCGGCGCCGACGGCACGATCACTCGCCTGCTGCACAAGCCGACCGGACGCGACGCGCTGGCCGGGCGCGGCAACCAGCTCTGGCTCTATCCCGCCGACAAGCCGCGAAGCTGGGATGCCTGGGACGTGGAGGCCGACTATCACCGCGAGGGCTTCGAGCTGACCGAACTGGAGGAGTCGGAGCTGGTCGAGGGCGGGCCGCACCGGGCGGCGCTGCGGCTGGTCCGCCGGTTCCGCGACTCCACCATCACCCAGACCCTGACGCTGTGGGCGAACTCGCCGCGGTTCGACATCCACACCCGGCTCGACTGGCACGACCGGCGGGTGCTGCTGCGCGCCCTGGTGCCGGTCGCGGTGCGGGCGGAGACGGCCAGCTTCGAATGCGCCTTCGGCGTCGTGCGGCGGCCGACCCACCGCAACACCTCCTGGGACCAGGCGAAGTTCGAGGTGCCGGGCCACCGCTTCGCCGACCTGTCGGAGCCGGGCTTCGGCGTCGCCCTGCTGAATGACGGGAAATATGGCCACAGCGCGCTCGACAACGTGCTGGGCCTCAGCCTCGTCCGCGCGCCGATCTACCCCGACCCGCTGGCCGATGAGGGCGTGCAGGACTTCACCTATGCGATCCTGCCGCATGAAGGCGACTGGCATGAGGGCGGGGTGCGCGAGGCGGCGGAGGATCTGAACCAGAAGCTGCTGGCGCTGCCGGCCCGCAACCTCGCGGTCGGCCTGCACACGCCCCTGATGGTCTCCGGCATCAAGGCCGGGCTCGCCGCGCTGAAGCCGGCGGAGGAGGGCGACGGCCTGGTGCTGCGCCTCTACGAGCCGGCCGGGGCGCGCGGGCCGCTGTCGATCACCGTTCCGGATGGTTGGCGCCTGGGCGAGCCGGTGTCGTTGCTGGAGGAGTCGGCGCCGCGCCACCGGCCGCACGACCTCGAGCCGTTCGAGCTACGCAGCTGGCGGCTGCGGCCGGAGCGCTGATCAGCCGGACAGCATGTGGCCCGGCCCGGAATTCAGTGGCTTGGGGGAGAGACCGGGCCGGGCATGGTGCCGGCTGTTGACCGACGGCACCGGCCGCCACCCCGCCAGACCGGGATCGGCCTGTCCATTTACGGATCGGCAAGGCGGTTCAGCGCCGCTCCTTCACCTTCTCCACCGACCGGCGGTCCTCTCCCGCGCCGGCGGTGCCGGGGTTGAAGGAGGGCGGATCGCTCGCGTCCATGCTCTCGGCCGAGGCCTCGTCGACCTTCCGGCTGGCCGCCTTCCGGTCCTTCTCCGGCCGCGTTTCGGTGGGTTTGCGGGGCGTCGTCATGCCGGCCTCCTCCTGGGCGTCTCGGCAACGCAACGGCAGTGGACGCATTGCGGTTCCGTCGGCGGGAAGGTTCGCAAATAGGGGGGCCGGCAACCCTGGAACGGCGCCCCCCTTCGTTCCAAGCTGACCCCAGGTGCCCTCCCTCCATGACGGCGCCCTGGCCCGGCCCGAGGCTCCCCCCACCACGCTTCGGGCCGGGCTTCCTCCTCCGGCATCGCTTCCGAAGGGTCGACGGCGTCCCGCCGCCGTGCTGTTCTTCGCTTCGAGTCGGCCGGCTGCATCACCGGCCGGTGGCCGAATCTGGACGGAAGACGATGAGCGCGGTCGAAACCCTGCTGCTGGACCGGTTCGAGCGGCATGTCGAAGAGCTGAAGCAATACTGCTCGATCCCGAGCGTCAGCACCGATCCCGCCTATGCGCCGGAGGTGCAGCGGGCGGCCCGCTTCGTCGCCGACCGCATGGCCCGGGCGGGGCTGGAGCGGGTCGAGATCCTGCCGACCGGCGGCCATCCGGCGGTGGTGGCGGAATGGTGCCGCGCCCCGGGCGCGCCGACCGTGCTGGTTTACGGCCATTACGACGTGCAGCCGCCCGACCCGGTCGAGCTGTGGACCTCGCCGCCCTTTGCGCCCGAGATCCGCGACGGCCGCCTCTATGCTCGCGGCGCTTCGGACGACAAGGGGCCGTCGCTGATCCCGATCCTGGTGGCCGAGGCCTTCCTGGAGCGCGAGGGCCGGCTGCCGGTGAACCTGAAGTTCCTCTACGAGGGCGAGGAGGAATGCGGCAGCGTCCATCTCGAGGCGCTGGTCACGGCCGAGAAGAAGCGGCTGGCCGCCGATGTGGTGCTGTCGGCCGACGGGGCGATGTGGCGGCCCGACCTGCCGACCGTCACCGTCGCCAGCCGCGGCATGCTGGCGCTCGAGCTGGAGCTGCACGGCGCCGCCAAGGACCTGCATTCCGGCCGCCACGGCGGCAGCGCGCCCAACCCGCTGCCGGCCCTGGCCCGTCTCCTGGCGACGCTGCACGACGAGGCCGGCGAGGTCGCGGTCGAAGGATTCCATGACGGCATCACCCCGCCGGACCCGAAGCTGATCGAGGCCATTCAGGCCTCCGGCTTCGACCCGCAGGGCTATTTCGCCGCGATCGGCGCCGCGGCGCCGCAGCCGATGCCCTCGGCGGAGGATCTCCTGGTCCGGCAATGGCTGAAGCCGACGCTGGAGCTGAACGGCATCACCGGCGGCTATGGCGGGCCCGGCACCAAGACGGTGATCCCGGCCAAGGCGGGCGCCAAGATCTCCTGCCGCCTGGTCGCCGGCCAGGACCCGGAGCGGGTCTTCGCCGCGATCGAGGCGCATCTGCGGCGGTACGCCCCGGCCGGCTACGGGCTGGAGATCCGGCGCCACGGCCCGGGCTCCCCGGCCTTCGCCCTGCCGGCCGACCAGCCGGTGCTGGCGCTGACCGAGGCGGTGCTGGGCGAGCTGTTCGGCCAGCCGCCGCTGCGCGTGGCGATGGGGGCGACGATCCCGATCGGCACCGTCTTCCGCCAGATCCTCGGCATCGAGACGGTGTTCTTCGGCTTCGCGACCGCCGACGAGGACTACCACTCGCCGAACGAGTTCTTCCGGCTGGAGCGGTTCCGCGACGGCATGCTCGGCTGGGCCCGGCTGCTGCCTCGCCTGGCCGGCCACAGCCCCGGCTGAGACCCGGCCTGGGACGTCAGCCGTTCCACGGTTGCGGCAGCACGTTGATGCCCGGCTCACGCCGCCCGAAGCAGAGCATGCCGGTGTTGTCGGTGTGGTTGAACAACGTGCAGCCGAACCGGCCGATGTCGTTCCGCATCATCAGCGCGCCGACCGTGGCCAGATCATACTTGTTCATCTCCATGATCGGTTCGTTCCACGGGCGCCGGCGGGAGACGTTGTAGGCCCAGTGCAGCGGCGGGATGCGATAGCGGAACCAGTTGAGGCGCCGCCGCCGGTCCCGCAGGTCCCCGACCGTGAAGTGGATCGCGAACGAACCGCCCGGCCGCAACAGCTTCAGCAGCTTGTCGATGATCGCATAACCCTGCCTGGGCCGGATGTGCTGCAGGACGACGAAGGTGTTGACGAAGTCGAAGCTGCCACGCTCGCCCCCGAGCTCGTCCAGCGTCGAGGCCAGGCGGAGATTGGTCGCCGCGACGTTCGCGCGGGCGAGGGCGAGCTGATCGTGCGAGACGTCCACCCCGACCACGCTGTCGAAGCGGTCGACCATCTGGGCCAGCAGGCGCCCGGCGCCGCATCCGAAGTCGAGCGCCTTCTTCCGGTCGAACGGCTCGGCATCGTAGCGGGTCAACTGCTCGAAAACATGATCCATGTGGATTTGGCCGGTCTCGAAGAACCGGCTGCGCCACCGGCTCTCGAACTCCGACGTCTCGATTCCGACGATCCCGTAATAGGGATTCTCTCTGCCCCATCGCTGCCACTGACGATCGGTCGCTGACGGCATAAGCCGCTCCCCGGAAATAGCTTTGACTATCGGAGCATGATCGTCGGCGGGGGCGCCGGAGGGTGTCAACCACCCGTGTTCCGCAGCATTCGCTCACGAGGAGCGAGCGGATACAAACGAAGAAGGCGGCGGCTCACCAGCGCACCATCCCACCATCGACATTCAGGGTCTGCCCCGTGATCCAGCGCGCTTCGTCGGAGGCGAGGAAGGCGACGGCCGGGGCGATATCACGCGGCTGGCCCTGGCCCGGGATCGCCTGCAGCATCTCGACGAAGCCGAACGCCTGGGCGTGCGGGCTGGCCAGGACTCCGTCCGAGGCCGTCAGCCCCGGCGTCACCGCATTCACGGTGATGCCGTGCTTGCCCAGCTCGGTCGCCAGCGCCCGGGTGAAGCCGAACACGCCGCCCTTGGCCGCCACATAGGCGGCCATGTTCGGCGTGCCGGCGAAGATGGTGTTGGAGCAGATATTGATGATCCGGCCGGGGCGGCCGTCGCGGCGCATCAGGTCGGAGGACGCACGGGACATCAGGAACACGCCGGTCAGGTTGACCGCGATGATCTTCTGCCAATGCGTCAGGTCGACCTCGTCCCAGGCGATGAAGGGCACGATCGCGGCGTTGTTGACCAGGATGTCGACCCCCCCGGCCCGCGCCGCGATGGTCTCGTGCAGCGCCGCCACCGAGGCCGGGTCGGAGACGTCGCAGGCCACGGCGAAGCTGTCATTCCCTAGTGCCGCGGCCACCGCGGCGGCACCGTCGGCCTTGATGTCGGCGACGACGATCCGCGCGCCGTCGGCCGCCAGCCGCTCCGCGATCGCCCGGCCGATGCCCTGCGCCGCCCCGGTCACGATCGCGACCTTGCCCGAAAGATCCGAAGCCATGTCCCTGTTCCCTTGTTGGTTGGTTGTTCAGCCGGCGTCGATGGCCTCCATCGCCGCCGCCACGCCGCGACCGATATCGACCGCGTGGCCCAGCGTGCCCAGCGCTCCGCCGAGCGCGCTGATCGCCACCACGGCGTAGAGCGGCTGGGCGGTCGGTCCCATATGGCCGATGCGCACCAGCTTCCCCAGCGTCTCGCCGCGGCCGGAGGAGAAGGCGACGCCGTAGCGCTCCCGCGCCGTCCGGCGCAGAGCCTCGTCGGCCACGCCGTCCGGCACCCGCACAGCCGTGGTGGTGGGGGAGGCGATGGCCTCGCGCGCCGGCCACAGCGCCAGCCCCATCGCCTGCAGCCCGGCCCGGCAGGCGCGGGCGGTCAGCGCATGGCGAGCCCACACCGCCTCAGGCCCTTCCGCCAAGTACTGGTCCAGCGCGGCGTCCAGGCCGTTGACCTCGGCGACCGAGGGGGTGAAGGGGAAGGGCTGGTCCCGTTTCCACGCGTGCTCCCAGTCCAGGAGGCTCAGCATCGAGGCGCGGGGCGCGTCGGGATTGGCCTTCATCTTGGCCCAGGCGCGGTCGGAGACGCCGAGCAGGCTCAGTCCCGGCGCGCCGCCCAGGCACTTGTTCGGGCCGGTGACGAAGATGTCGGCGCAGCAGGCCTCGGGATGCACGTCCATGCCGCCGAAGGACGACACCGCGTCGACGATCAGCCAGGTGCCGTGCTCCCGCACGATCCGGCCGATCGCCTCGACCGGGTTGATCGTGCCGGACGGCGTGTCGTGGTGGCAGACCGACACGATGCGGATCTCGGGCCGTGCCTGCAGCATGCGGGCGACGGCGTCCGGGTCGATCGCCTCGTTGTACGGCACCTCGATCTCGACCAGCTCCGCGCAGTATCGTTTGGCCCAGAAGCCGAAGCCCTTGCCGTAGACGCCGGAGGCGAGATTCAGCACGACGTCCTCGCGGGCGATCAGCGAGGCGGCCGCGGCCTCCAGCCCCAGCACCGGCTCGCCGTGCAGGATCACCGGCGGGGTCGACAGGCGCATCGCCGTCCGCGCCTTGTCGGTGACCTGCTCGTAGAAGGCCTGGAAGAACGGGTCGAAGTCGTAGTGGATGGTGCGCGACAGCCCGCGCAGCACCGCCGGATAGGCGTCGACCGGTCCGGAGGTGAGGGTGAAGGCAGGTTCGCGGATCGTCGGGTCGGGCATGGCCGTCACCTCATCCGTAGAATTTCGGGCCGGTCTGGTAGTGCGGGAAGTTCGCGGGGTCGTGCGAGAACATCAGCTCCGCCTCCCGCTCCTCCGCCAGCTTGGCGAGGCGGCGCATCGAGGCGACGCCCGCGACCGGGTCGATGTGGAACGATGCCTGGCACAAAGTCTCCAGGCTCTTCTGGGTGTAGGCGGCGTCGATGGTGAACAGGATCGGCCGCCGGGTCTGGAATTCGACCAGCAGGCTGTAGTGGCCGATGGCGTGGCCGGGCGTGAACAGCAGGTGGACGCCGCGGGCCAGCTCGACATCGCCCACGACCGTCTCGAAGCGGGAATTGGCCTCGGTGGTGCCGGGCAGCAGCTGGTCGCTCTTGCCGCGGGCGGCGGCGGCCTCGGCCGAGAAGCTCAGGTCCGAATAGCCCAGCACCTCGAAGGGCTGCGGCGTCGCCGCCTGGGCGATCTCGTCCCGATGGCAGATCTTCTTGGCGTGGGGGAAGTACTTGTTGCCGCCGACATGGTCGAAGTGGAAGTGCGAGTTGACGACGACGCCGACATCCTTCGGCTCCAGCCCCAGCAGGCCGAGCGCGCCGGGGATGGTCTGCTCCCTGGTCTGCTGCGGCTTCTCGAAGGGCAGCACCTTCATCACGTGGTCGTAGTCGAAGCCGCTGTCGATCAGGAAGCTGCCCTCGGCATGCTCGACCAGGATCGAATAGACCGGGAAGCGGATCTCGCCGCCGGGCCCGCGGTTCCAGAAGACGTGGTAGCCGTCGAGGACGAGCGAGCCGCCGTCGAGCAGGTAGACCTTGGTGTCTGTCATGGCAGGGTTCCTCCGGAAGGGATCAGCGGGCACCTCGGACATAAGGCAGGCCCAGCGCCGCGGGCAGGCTGGCGCGTCGGCCGAACAGCACCAGCACCGCCATCACCGCGGCGAAGGGCAGCATCTGGATCACGTCGGTCGGCACGTCGACGCCGGCGACCTGCAGCGCGGTGGTCATCGACAGGCAGGCGCCGAACAAGAGGGCGCCGAGCAGCACCCAGACCGGCCGGCCGCGCGCCAGCATCGCCAGCACGATGCCGATGAAGCCGGCGCCGTTGGTCATGAAGGGGATGAACAGCCCGGCGCCGATATTGGCCAGGAAGGCGCCGCCGATGCCGGCCAGCGCGCCGGTCGCCAGCACCGCGGCGGTGCGGACGCCGATGACGTCGACCCCGGCGGCATCCAGCGCCGCCGGCTTGTCGCCGGCCGCCTGGAGGTCGAGGCCGAGCGCGGTGCGCCGGAACACCCAGGCCAGGAGGAAGGTCAGTGCCACCGCGAGATAGACCACCGGGTGCCGGTCGAACAGGGCTGGGCCGATCACCGGGATCGCCGACAGGAGCGGGATCGGCAGGGTGGCGGCACCCTCCAGCCGAGGGTAGCTCTGGGCGAACTGGAAATAGTGGAGCAGGGCGGTCATGCCCTCGGCGCCCAGGGTCAGGGCGATGCCGATGACGATCTGGTTGAGGCCGAGCCGGACGCAGAGCAGCGCCATCAGCAGGGCGACCAGCAGCCCGCCGCCCGCGCCGCCGAGGAACCCCAGCCAGATCGAGCCGCTGGAGAAGGCGACGAGGAAGCCGAGATAGGCGCCGGCCAGCATCATGCCTTCGATGCCGACATTGAGCACGCCGGCCTTCTGCGAGATCTGCTCGCCCAGCCCGGCCAGCAGCAGCGGTACGCCGGCGGTGATGGCGCCGAGCACCAGCGAGGTCAGGAAGGCCTGGGTCAAGAGCCCGTCCATGCTCAGGCCCCCCTCCGTTCGCGGCGCCGGTGGTCGACATATTCGACCAGCGCCAGGACGATCAGCAGGATCGCCATCACCACCAGGGTGAAGAAATGCGGCACGCCCAGCCGCCGCGCCGCGCTCTCGCCGCCGATCGACAGCACCGAGAACAGGAAGACGAAGGCGATGCTGGCGAAGCCGTTGAACCGGGCCAGGAACACCAGCGGGATCACCGCCAGGCCGTAGGCCGGGTTCCAGTCGGCGCGGACATTGCCCTGCACGCCGATGATGTCGACCGCGCCCGCCATGGCCGCGAGCCCGGCCGAGATGGCGAAGACGGCGACGGTCAGCCGCGGCACCGGCAGCCCGGCATGGATTGCGGCGCGGGCATTGGCGCCGACCACCCGCAGCTTCAGCCCGAAGGCGGTGCGGGTCATCATCAGATGGACCAGGACCACGGCGACGAGGCCGAGTACGAGGCCGCCGCTGATGGTGGTGCCGAACAGCCGCGGCAGCCGGTCGTCCACCGGCAGGGTTCGGGTCTGCGGCACGGTCGTCGCCGGGTCGCGGAAGGCCAGCTTCACCAGCACATTGGCGAAGGAGGTGCCGAGGAAGGTCATCATCAGCGTGGTGATGATCTCGTTCACCCCCTGATAGGCGCGCAGCAGCGCCGGCAGCAGCGACCAGGCGGCGCCGACCGCCGCGGCCAGGACCAGGCACAGCGGCAGCGCGATCCAGCCCGGCAGCGCCGCTGCCAGAGGCGGCCCGGCCGCGGCGACGATCACCGCGGCCAGCAGGAACTGGCCGTCGGTGCCGAGATTCCAGATGCCGGCCCGGAAGGCGACGATCAGCCCGGCGGCGAGGAGCAGCAGCGGCGCCATCCGCGACAGCGACGCCTGCAGCCCGAGCCAGGACAGGAGGCCGCGCTGCAGCACCAGCCCGTAATAGGCCAGCGGGTCGGCGCCCAGCGCCAGGAGCACGCCGCCTGACAGCAGCAGGGCGGCCAGGATCGGGCCCAGCGTCACCAGAGCCCAGTGCAGGGCGATGCCGGCCGCGCCGGGCGATGCCGGCGGCTTCTGCACGGGGGCCGTGCCGTTCACCGTGTCGACCGTCATGACGCCGCCCCGATCATCAGCTCGCCGACGCGCCGCCGCGCATGGTCGTCATTGGCCACCGTGCCGGCGATACGGCCGCGCGACATCACCGCGATCCGGTCCGCCAGCTCCAGCAGCTCCTCGAGGTCGGTGGAGATCAGGATGGTGGCGACCCCGGCATCGGCGGCGTCGCGGATCCGCCGCCGCGCGGCGAGCGTGGTCTGCAGGTCAAGCCCGTAGGTCGGCTTGCTGTAGATCACCACCCGGGCGGCGCCGGACAGCTCGCGCGCCAGCAGCACCTTCTGGATGTTGCCGCCGGACAAGCGGCCGACCGGCGTCCGGATGCCCGGGGTCCGCACGTCGAAGGCGGCGACCAGGGCGCGGGCATGGCGGTCGATCTCGTCCGGCCGCTCCAGCCCGCGCGACCAGAACGGGGCCTCGCCGATCTGCTTCAGCAGCAGGTTGAGGGAGACGGGGAAGGGGCCGACCGTACCCTCGCCCAGCCGGTCGTCGGTGACGTAGCGCAGGCCCAGCCGGCGGCGCGCGCCGACATCCAGCCGCTCGATCGGGCAGCCGTCCAGCAGCACCGTGCCGCCGCTCGCCGGCCGCTGTCCCGCCAGCGCTTCGGCGAGCTGCTGCTGGCCGTTGCCGTCGATCCCGGCGATGCCCAGGATCTCGCCCGGCGCCACCTCCAGCGCGATGTCGGCCACCGCCGCCGAGCCCTGCCCGGGCACGCTCAGCCCCTGCACAACCAGAACTGGTGCGCTGTCTTTTATTGCCCCCCCTCCCCTTGCGGGAGGGGGGTAGGGGGAGGGGCCTGCGCGCGTCTGCGCGCGAATGGGCAGAGGACCGAACTCGCCGTCCGCGGATAATCCAGGCCGGGTCGAGCCGAGAGAACCCCCTCCCCCTATCCCCCTCCCGCGAGGGGAGGGGGGACTCAAAGAAGGCGAGGGGAGGGGGGACTCAGAAGAAGAACCGAACATCAGATGCACGATCTCGGTCGTGGCTGTGCGCTCGTCCAGCGTCCGCAGCCGCTCCGGCGGGATCTCGCCGACCTTGCGGCCGAGGCGGAGGATCGAGATGCGGTCGCCGAAGTCGAAGGCCTCCTTCAGCTTGTGAGTGATGAAGACGACGGCGATGCCGCGCCCGGCCAGCCGCCGCATCAGCGCGCCCAGCTCCTCCACCCCCTTCGGCGTCAGCATCGCCGTCGCCTCGTCCAGGATCAGCACCCGGCTGCCGCGCAGCAGCGCGCGCACGATCTCGGCCTGCTGCTGCTCGCCCAGCGACAGCGCGCCGGTGACGGCCTGCGGGTCGATCGACAGGCCCAGCCCCTCGGCGGTGCGGCCGAACTCGGCCGCCAGCCGGGCGCGGTCGGGCCGGCGCCACCAAGGCCGGCCGAGCGCCAGATTCTCCACCACGGTCAGGGTCGGGGCCAGCATGACGTGCTGGAACACCGTGCCGATGCCGAGGCCGAGCGCATGGCGGGGCGAGGCGATGGCCTGCTCGCGCCCGTCGACCAGGATGGCGCCGTCATCCGGCTGCAGCAGGCCGGACAGCATCGCGATCAGGGTCGATTTGCCGGCCCCGTTCTCGCCCAGCAGCACATGCACCTCGCCGGGCCGAACCGCCAGATCGACCTGGTCGTTGGCGACGACCCCGGGGAAGCGCTTGGTGATGCCGCGCAGCGCGATGATCGGCGCGCCGGGTTCCGGTGATGATGCGGTCATGGATCCGTCGTTCCGCGGCCCGCCGGGATGGCCCGGCGGGCTCCTCGCGAGCTTACTGCGCCGTTGCCGACACGTCCGACATCAGCGCCCGGACCGCCGCCGCCTCCCAGACCGGCTCGACCTTCAGTTTGCCGCTGACGATGTCGGCCTTGATCGCCTGCAGCTGGGTCCAGACATCGTCCGGGATCGCCTTGGTCTTCAGCAGTTGCACGGAATCGTCGGCCAGCCCGATGGCGTAGTGCTTGGTGCCGAAGCTGCCGGCCTTCAGGTCCGCGATCATCGCCGCATAGACCGGGGTGATGTTCCAGATGACGGAGGACAGCAGGTTGCCCTTGTCGATGCTGGACTTGTCGCCGATCACGTCGATGAAATAGACCTTGCCGCCGTCCGTCGCCTTGCTGGTCTCGACCGCCTGGATCATGCCGAAGCTGGACCCGTTGCCCTGGCCGAAGATGATGTCGGCGCCGGCCGCAATCACGGATTCCGTCACACGCTTGCCGCCCGCCGCATCGCTATAGGCGGCCGGGCCGATCACGGCATAGCGGATCTTCACCGCCGGCTTCTCCGCCTTCACGCCCTGGGCGAAGGCGGCGGATTGCGAGTTCCACGACGGCGGCTCGCCCGACACCACGATGCCGACCGTGCCGGTGCGGGTCATCTTCGCCGCCAGCCGCCCGGCCAGATAGGCGCCCTCATGGCCGCTCAGCGTGTAGTCGGCGATCAGCCCGGGCTTCAGCAGGTCCGGGCGGTCGACGATCGCCACCGGCACGCCGGTCTCGGCCGCGATCTCGGGGGCGGAGGTGTTGTAGCCGCTGGCATGGGCGATCAGCAGGCTGGCCCCGTCCTCCACCAGCTCGCGCATCGTCGGCCGCACATCACCATAACCCAGGCCCTCGGCCACGGTGACCTGCACCCCTGCCTTATCGCCGGCCGCCTTGGCCGCGGCGACGCCCTGCTGGTTCCAGCCGAAATCGGTACCCTGCTCCGGCGTCAGGATGGCGATGCTCTTGACCTCCGCGGCGCCTCCCACGGTCGAGGCCAGCGCCAGCATCAGCGCGCCGAGGCTGGCTCTGATCATCATGGATTTCAACATGTCTCGGCTCCCTGTTTGTTGTTTCGGAAGTGCAAATACATTCTTTGTATTTGCTTATTGTGATGTCATCTTCATTTAGTATTGATCTTGTCGCAAGTCAGCCTTCTGGAGCGGTTCGATGGTGCAGTTCCGGTCTCGCAACCTGCTGTCGACCGCCCTGGCGCTCATGGCACTGCCGGCCTTCGCGGCCGGGCATGGGCCGGAGGAGCTGACCGAACGGGTGTTCCGGGCGGAGAACCGCGGCGACGGCCAGATCGCCTGCGGCGCCGCCATCGCCCATTGGTACTCGGTCGATCTCGGCCAGGCCGGGCCGGGCGGCGCGGTCAGCGCCCGGCTGTGGTTCGATCCGGCCGGCGGCGCGGTGTACCTGCTCAACGACAGGCAGGATCGGTTGCCGGTCGAGGCGCTGTGGTGCGGCGTGGCCGGCCGCAGTTGGGCGACACGCAGCCCGATCGACCTGCCGCGCCATGCCGGCCCGGTCGCCGCACGGGCGGCGATCGCGGTGGGCTGCGCGCCGGAAGGCGACCGGCTGGTCTGCCGCTGACTCATCCGTCCCGCCCCTCCAGGATCCGCCGCACGGCGACCAGGCGCCGGGCGCGCTCCGCCTGCAGCTCGCGAATCTGCTCCGGCGTATAGGGGAAGATGCCTTCACCGCTCTTGATCCCCAGCTTGCCGGCCCGGGTCCGTTCGGTGACGTAGTCCGCCACGTCGCGGCGGTCGGACAGGTCGGCATTCAGGAAGCTGGCCACCGAGTGGTAGATGTCCAGCCCCGCCATGTCGAGCAGCCGCATCGGCCCGACCACGGCGAGCTTGTAGCCGATGCCCCAGGACACGCAGGTGTCCATGCCCTCCTCGTCGATCACACCCTGGTCGACCAGATCGATCGCCTCGCGCAGCAGGGCATAGAGGATACGGTTCTCGACGAAGCCCGGCACATCCTTCTTCACCACCACCGGTAGCAGCTTCAGCGACCGGATCAGGTCGGCGATGAAGGTGACGGTCGCAGGCGCGGTGTGCTTGCCGGCGATCACCTCGATCATCGGAATGATGTGCGGCGGGTTCGACCAGTGCATGCCGACCAGCCGTTCGGGATGCGACAGGAAGCCTTGCAGCGTCGTGATCGGGATGCCGGAGGTGTCGGAGGCGACGATGGTCTCGGCCGGCAGCAGCGGGGCCAGCGCGCGGTAGACCTCGGCCTTGATCTCGACCTTCTCCGGCACGTTCTCGATCACGAGGCCGGCTCCGGCGACCGCCCCGGCCAGGCCCTCGTGGAAGCTGACCGTGCCCTCGCGGGAGTCCGGCGGGGTGATGCCCAGCCGGTCCAGCACCGAAGCCGCCTGCGGGATCGCCGTGCGGGCGCGCTCGATCGCGGCCGGCGCCACATCGTGCACCCGGACATCCATGCCGCCGCGGGCGAGCGTCGCCGCGATCCCCGGCCCCATCGTGCCGAGGCCGATCACCGCGACCTGAAGGCTCGGCATCGTCGTCCTCCTTCGCTCAGGGCTTCAGATAGGCGTCGGTGAAGGCGGCGTCCGCCGCCACCGTGCCCTTCAGCGCGCCCTGGTCGGTCAGCACCTTGATCGTCTTCGTCCACTTCTCCTGCGTCATCCAACCCAGGCCGTTGGCTTCGGTGTCGGCGTCCGTGAAGGTGTGGTCGATATCGGCCTGCAGCTGCGCCGCCAGGACATTCTCCTTGCCGGCATAGCCCGGCGCCGCCTTGGCCGTGATCGCCGCGGCCTCCTTCGGGTTCTCGGCGGTGAAGCGGAAGGCCTCGAGATAGGCGGCGACGAAGCGCTTCACCACATCCGGCTTGTCCTTGAGCATGGCCTCCGAGGTGAACAGGCCGGAGCCGTAGACGTCGTAGCCGTAATCGGCGCCGAGCAGGATGCTCAGCGACCCCGGCCCGCCTGCCTTGGCCTCCAGCTCCGGCACCTCGGCATCGATGTAGCCCGGCACCGCGTCGACCCGGCCGAGCAGCAGATAGCTCTCATAGGGCGGCGACACGCTGCTCATCTTCATGTCGGCCTCGGCCATGCCGTTGGCCGCCAGGAATGCCTTGAAGAAGATGTAGGTCGACCCCGCGGGATGGATGCCGATGTTGAGGCCCTTGATGTCGGTCGGCGCCTTCAACTGGTGACTCTTGGCCAAAGCGATGATGCCGAGCGGCGAGCGCTGGTTGACCGCGGCCAGCGCCACCACCGGGACATTCTGCGACCGCGCCACGGCCAGGGTCGGCAGGTCGCCGAAGCCGAACTCGGCATTGCCGTTCGCCACCAGCCGCATGGCATCGGGCGACCCGGTGCCCTTGCGGATCTCAGTGACCTCGATTCCGTTCTGGGCGAAATAGCCCTTTTCCTTGGCCACGAAGAACATGGCGTGGTTGCCACGCACCACCCAGTCGAGCTGGACGCTCACCTGGTCGGCGGCCAGGGCCGGGGCCGCCAGGACCATCGCCGCCAGGCCCGCCAGGGCTCCACAGACCGATCTCCTCACCATCATCAGCCTCCCGCGGCCTTTCGGATTCGCTCGGATCAGGCGGACCGCAGCGCCGGATCGAATTTCGGCGCCCAGGGCACCACCAGCCGCTCCAGCAGTTCCATCGCGTAGTAGAAGACGACCCCGACCACCGACACGACCAGCAGCGCCGCGAACACCATCGGCGTGTCCAGCTGGGTCGAGGCGAACTGGATCAGGTAGCCCAGGCCCGCCGAGGCGCCGGCGAATTCGCCGACGATCGCGCCGATGACGCTGAAGGTGACGGCGATCTTCAGCCCGGCCATCAGCTGCGGCAGGGCGTAGGGGATCTGGATGCGCAGCAGGATCGTGGTCCGGCTGGCACCGACCGAGCGCATCAGCGACAGCAGCCCGGGCTCCGCCGCCTCCAGCCCGGCCAGCATCGACAGCGTCACCGGGAAGAAGGCGATCACCAGGATCAGCCCCACCTTCGGCGCCAGGTCGTAGCCGAACCACAGGATGAAGATCGGCGCCAGCGCCACCTTCGGCACGGTCTGGAACAGCACGATCAGCGGATACAGCGCCCGGCCCAGCAGCCGGAACCGGGCGATGATCATGGCCAGCGCGATGCCGACCACGGCCGCGACCAGGAAGCCGACCAGGATCTCGACCGCGGTCACCCGCGTCGCCTCCAGAAGCGGCCCGGCCTCACGCATGAGAGTCGCCCCGATCGCCGAGGGCGCCGGCACGATGAAGCTGGAGATGCTGAAGACCCACACCGCCGCCTCCCAGGCCGCGATCGTGGCCAGCAGCAGCACGACGGCCGGCAGCCATGCCGATGTCGCCGCGCTCCGGCGGGCGAGGATCGTGGCGCCGTTCATGGCTGCCCCCTCATCGCATGGCTCTGGACCAGCAGCGACCGCAGCCGGCTCTCCATCGCCCGGAAGCGCGGATCGGCGTAGCTGTCCTCGCCACGCGGATAGGGCAGGGGGATCTCGATGCTGTCGATGATCCGGCCCGGGCCGACGCCCATGACGTGGACGTGCCGCGACAGCAGCACCGCCTCATCGATCGAATGGGTCACCAGGACGATGGTCTTGCCGGTGCGCTCCCAGATCTCCAGCAGCGATCGGCTCATCTCCTCCCGCGTGATCGCATCGAGCGCGCCGAAGGGCTCGTCCATCAGCAGGATGTCGGGCTCCAGCGTCAGCGCGCGGGCGATAGCGACGCGCTGGCGCATTCCGCCGGACAGCTGGCTCGGCCGCTTGGCTTCCGCATCCTCCAGCCCGACCAGCCGCAGCATCGCCCGCGCCCGGTCCAGCACCTCGGTCCGGGACAGGGATTTGTCCGCCACCTCGCGCAGCAGGGCCGCGTTGTCGAGCGCGTTCTTCCAGGGCAGCAGGTTCGCGTCCTGGAACACCAGACCGATGATCCGCCGCCGCACCGCCTCCTCGGGCGGCAGCCCGGCGACGCGGACCCGGCCTTCGGTCGGCGGCAGCAGGCCGGCCAGCACCTTGAGCAAGGTGCTCTTGCCGCAGCCGGACGGGCCGATCAGGCAGACGAAGGATCCCCGGGGCACGGTCAGGCTGATATCGCGCAGCACCTGCTGCCGCACGCCGAGAATGTCGAAGGTCACCGACACGCCTTCGGCCGCGATCTGGGCCGCGTCGGTCGTCGCCGCCGCCGGGGGCTCCTTCAGTCTCGCCACGGGCATGATCCAGCTCTTCCCATCCGGTCCATCCCAACCCGGGCCCCTTTGGGCCTGTCCTCAGCAACTCACCCCGCCGTTGCCTTGCGGAACGCCGGCCGGGCCTCGAGCGCCGCCATCCAACGGTCGAGATTGGCGAAGGCGGCCGGCCGGTCGATCGGGAAGCCCAGGCAGCGCTTCAGGATCGGGCCCAGCGCGATGTCGGCGAGGGTCAGGCGGCCCAGCGCGAACCAGTCCCGCCCGGCCAGATGCCGGTCGGCGATCGCCAGCAGCTCCGCCAGCTCCTTGCCCTGCGCCGCGAACTCCGCGCCGCGCTCCTCCGGCGGCTTCTTGGCGTCCTTGAAGATGGCGACGTAGAGGCTGTTGACGCTGGCCAGCAGCCAGTCCATCCAGCGCTCGACGTCGGTCTTCTCGGCCGGGGTCGCGCCGGTCAGGGCCGGGCCGTGCAGCGCCGCCAGATACCGCAGGATGGTGTGCGACTCCCAGATCACGGTGCTGCCGTCGACCAGGGTCGGCACCTTCATGTTCGGGTTCAGCGCCCGGTATTCGTCGGTCAGGGTGTTGCCGAACTGGCGGCCGTAATCCTCGCGCTCATAGGCGACACCCAGCTCCTCCAGGAGGAACAGCACCTTCTGCACGTTGCCGGAGGTGTGCCGGCCCAGCAGTCTGATCATTCTTGCCTCCCGAACTTCACGCACCCTTCAGTGGGCGGTAGGCGATGGCGTCCATCTCGATCTTGGTGTTGATCACGGCGCGCGCCTCGACGGTGGTCCGCGCCAGCGCCGCGTCCTTGAAGTATTCGGCGAAAATCTTGTTGTAGCGGCCGAAGTCGCGGGCATCCTCGAGATAGGTCGTGACCCGGACGACATCGGCCAGAGTCGCACCATCCTCCGCCAGAACCCGCTGGATCGCCTCGATCGTGGCCCGCGTCTCCTCCTCGATCGTGCCGTGGACCATGTTGCCCTCGGCGTCCTTGCCGACCTGGCCGGAGACGAAGATGAAGTCGCCGGCCCGCACCCCTGGATGGAAGGGCAGGTTCGGATTCTTGCGGCCGATGGCGTAGCGCTGCGCGGCGTCTGCGGTGTCGGACAAGGCAGCCCCCTTCAGAAGACGCTGGTTTCGATGATGTCGACGCCGTTGATCCGGTCGATCAGATAGATCAGGCCGCGGTCGTCGATGGTGACGTCGTTCGACGACGCCCGCTCCTCGCCGGCCGGCGGGTCGGGCAGGAAATGGCCGACCTCGCGCGGGGCGAAGGGGTCGGCGATGTCGACCAGCCGCAGCCCCTGCGCGAACCAGGCGAAGGGGATGATTGTGCCGGTGAAGCGCTCCGACGGCTGATGGCAGCCGGTCATCGGCGGCTGCGGCGACCCGTCCCGGTCCAGCCCCGGCACCTGGAAGGTCGCGATCGGCAGCGGCAGCCGCTCTTCGGTGATGTCGTAGATCCAGGCGAAGGCGGGCGGCGACGGCCGCAGCTTGGCCACGTCCTCGTCGGCCACGACCATGATCTTGCGGCCCTTCAGCGGCTGCGGGACCGGCAGGCAGGTGTGGGTCGGGTGCGGGAAGGACGGGCTGGTGTTCAGCTGCGAGATCAGCTTCGGCCGCGCCATGTCGGCGATGTCGAGGATGAACAGCCCGTGGTGCCAGTAGCTGACATAGAGCCGGTCGCCCGCCCGGATCGGGTGGTGGCAGCGCGGCGGCACCCATTCGGCCCAGGGGTATTCCTCGTCCCCGCCGGTCCACTGGCCGGGGATCCACCAGCGCCCGACCTCGACAGGCCGGGCCGGGTCGATCAAATCGAGGATCATCACGATGTTGCCGACATAGCCTTCGGCGGTCGGCGAGATGTAGGCGTAGCGGCCGTCGAAATCGTAGCGGTGGACGCCGCGGCCGGCGGTCATCCATTTCGAGATCAGCCTGGGCGTGCTGGGCCGGGACACGTCGTAGATCGCGATGCCGCCGCCGAAATCCGCCGGGCCGCTCTGCCCCAGCTTCTCGTGGTTGACGATCATGATGTCGCCCTTCACCCGCACCTTGTGCGAATGCCAGCCCTCAGGCAGCTCCAACCGCGCGATCACCTTCGGGTTCCGGGGATCGGCGACGTCGACGATGGTCGTGCCGCTCGGCGACCGCATATGGCCGATATAGAGCGTTGTCCCCTCGACCCAGACCTGGCCGCCGCCGGGACAGTCGATATGTGAGACGAGGGTCGTGTTGGCGGAACTCGGCAAGTTGGCCTCGGAATCGTTCGGGGAGAGGAGAGGCCGGCGGGACGCCCGGACGCTGTCGGACCGGGGCGGTCCGTCAGATCATGCGGACCACGTCGCCGCTGATGTCGCGGCCCCATTTGTGGAACAGGCCGAAGGCCTTCAGCGCCGGCTCGTCGCTGGCCACGAACAGGATCGCGGGCTCGGTGTCGGACCCGTTCACATGCTCGCACCAGGATCCGCCGGGCACCGCCAGCGTGTCGAATTCGGTCCAGTCGAAGCGCTTGCCGTCGACCATGGAATGGCCGCTGCCCTGGAAGGGCGCCACCAGCAGGCTGGCGGTCTGGCGCAGCGGCCGGGTCCGCTCGCCCGGGCGCAGCATCTGGGCGAAGAAGGTGATGGTCTTGAACACCGGCCCGCCGGTCAGCGGGTCGACATATTCGATCATCAGCGCCTCGTACGGGTCGCCGTCCCAGTCCTTGAACCGCTCCAGCTGCTCCCGCATCGCGTCCCAGCGATAGACATACATCGGCGACGACAGGCCGGAGCCGCGGTGATGGTCGATGAAGCGCGGCCGCAGCCCGCCGGCGCCGTAGACACGGGCGGAATAGTCGCTGGGGAAGCGCGCGGTCTGCACCTTCTTGAGGACGCCGTCCTCGGCGTAGTCGTGCTCGAAATAGACCGCGTTCAGGGTCTCGACCAGCGGCAGGTCCAGGACCGACAGATTGACCGCCGGCTCGTCGCCCGTGTTGCCATGGTTGTGCCAAGCGTCGACCGGCGTCAGCACCATGTCGCCCGGGCCGAAGGTGATGTCCTCGCCCTCGACCCCGGTAAAGTTGCTCTTGCCGGTCAGGCCGAAGCGGATGGCGCTGGGCGAATGCCGGTGCGGCGGCATCACCTCGTTCGGGTCGTTCAGGCGATAGGCCGTGTACATGGTGCTGACCGTCGCCCGCCGCGGCGACAGGCCGGGATTGACCAGGATCAGCGAGCGCCGCTCGGAATCGTCCATGTGGATCAGCTCGGCGGAGCGCTTCAGGATCGGCGCGATATCTTCCTTGTAGCTCCACAGGAAGGGCACGGCCTTCTGGGTGCCCATCAGCTGCCTGATCTCGTCGTGATCGACATCGGTCGAGCTGGCCCAGAACGGGAACATGTTCTTGTTGAAGACGTCGTCATAGAGCGCCTTCAGGGCGGCGTCGCGATTGGACGCGGCCGGCGCCGTGGCGCGTGTGTCCGTCATGTCGCTCCCCTGTCTCGGATCGTTTGTCCGTTCTTACCCACGACCGTATGCCCTCTGGCCGACCGTTTCAACCAT
Source organism: Inquilinus limosus DSM 16000 (assembly GCF_000423185.1). Taxonomy (GTDB): domain Bacteria; phylum Pseudomonadota; class Alphaproteobacteria; order DSM-16000; family Inquilinaceae; genus Inquilinus; species Inquilinus limosus. The sequence continues at coordinate 39,200 of NZ_AUHM01000039.1, forward strand.
ATTGTTTGGTTGTGATGTATTTGGTTGATGATTGGTTGGCTCATTGGTCGGGATCGAGGCCGGCGCCAGCGTCGGCACGCCGCGGATCAGGTCGGCGGCGCGCTCGGCGATCATCAGCACCGGGGCGTTGATGTTGCCGCAGGTCAGGTCGGGCATCACCGCGGCGTCGATCACGCGCAGCCCTTCGGCGCCATGCACCCTGAGCTGCGGGTCGACCACCGCCCCGTCGTCGGCCGACACGCCCATGCGGCAGGTGCCGAGCGGGTGGTGCACGGTGATCGAGGTGGCGCGGATATAGGCGTCGATCTCGTCATCCGTCGCTTTGGCGGCCCCGGGCGCGGATTCACGGGCGACGAAGCGCTCCATCGGGCCCTGCGCCATCACCTCCCGCGCCATCCGGATGCCGGCACGGAGGCTGCGCCAATCCGCGTCGCTCGCCAGGAAGTTCTGGCGGATGACAGGCGCCGCCATCGGATCGGCGGAGGCAAGAGAAACGGTGCCGCGGCTCTCCGGTTGGATCGCCACCACGCGGCAGGCGAAGGCATCCGTGAAGGGCTGCTTGAACGGCTTGAAATAGGGCCAGGCGCCGAGCGGCGCCGCGGTCAGCAGGAACTGCACGTCGGGCAGCGCCAGCTCCGCCCGGGTCTTCAGGAAGGCCACCACGCCACCGGGCACATCGGCGGCGAAGCCTTTGCCGAAGGCATAGGCCTTGCCGAGCTCGACCGCGATCCGGTCGGCCCGCATCATCCGATGGAACGGCCCCGGCTCGCGCCGGTGGTACATCAGGATGGTCGAGACATGGTCCTGCAGGTTGCGGCCGACGCCCTTGAGCGGGATGCGGGTGCCGATGCCCTGCGCCGCCAACTGATCAGGGTCGCCGATGCCGGACAGCATCAGCAGCTGCGGGCTGTTGATGACGCCGCCGGACAGGATCACCTCGCGATCCGCCCGGGCCGTGCGCACCTGGCCGTCCTTGACGTATTCGATGCCGACCGCGCGGGTCCCCTCGAACAGGATGCGGGTGGCCATCGACCCGACCGAGACCGTCAGGTTCGGCCGCCGCAGCGCCGGGCGCAGATAGGCCGTCGCCGCGCTGCAGCGCCGCCCGTCTCGGATCGTCATCTGCAGCCGGCTGAAGCCCTCCTGCCGGGCGCCGTTGTAGTCCTCGGTCCAGCCATGCCCGGCTGCCTGCCCGGCGGCGGCATAGGCCTCGAGCAGCGGGTCCTGGTAGCGGCAGTGCTGCACCCGCATCGGGCCATCGCCGCCGCGCCAGGCATCGGCGCCGCCTTCCCAGGATTCGAGCCGCCGGAAATAGGGCAGGGCGTGGGCATAGGACCATTCCTCCAGCCCGGAGGCGGCCCAGCGGTCATAGTCGCCGCGATTGCCGCGGACATAGGCCATGGCGTTGGTGGAGGAGGATCCGCCGACCACCTTGCCGCGGGCGCATTCCACCTTGCGGCCGCCGACACTGGCCTCGGGTTCGCAGAAATACATCCAGTCGTGCAGCCGCTTCTGCAGGATCTTGCCCCAACCCAGCGGGATGTGGATCCAGGGGTCGCGGTCCCAGCCGCCGGCCTCCAGCAGCAGCACGCGCCGGGCGGGATCCTCGCTCAGCCGGGCGGCGAGGACGCAGCCGGCGGAGCCGGCGCCGACGATGATGGTGTCGTAGCCTGCGGCGGGGGTCACGGCGCCACCCGTTCCGTCGGGCCTGCCGACCATGGACGGTCAGCCGGTTGTCCGGGCATCGGAAGCCTCCTGTCGGGGTCGCGCCGGTCTGGGCGGCGCTTGGCGGAACAACTCGACCACTGCCAACCATTCTTGTCAACCATCGCAAATGGTTGCTATGGTGGCGCATGTGGTCGAGACTGCCGATGCCGTGGCTGCGGTGTGGCCGACCGCCGGAACAGACGCCAAGAACGAAGCAAGCCAGAGGGACCAGGATGAACCGATCGGCGCCTTCCGATCACCAGAACGCCGACGATCAGACGCCAGATCCCTCCACCCGCGACGACAGCCTCGCCGAGATCGTCGCGGCGCTGCGCGGCATCCTGGCCGAGGAAGGCGGCACGCCTTCGGAGCGGGCGCTGGCGGAGCGGCTGAACGTCAAACGGCACCGGCTGCGCCGGGCCCTCGACCAGCTGCGCGCGGCGGGAGAGCTGGGGCCGGCGCGGACGGGGCGGCCGCGGACCGCGGCGCCGCGGCGGGGCGACGATCTCGCCCGCGACACCAACCCGGTCGAGATCATCGAGCTGCGCATGATGCTGGAGCCGGCGCTGGCCCGGCTGGCTGCGCTGCGCGCCTCGCCTCTGGAGATCATGCGGATCCAACGTGCCGCCAGCACGCCGCCCGGTGCCTCCGCCGGAGCGGTCGACCTGGCCTTCCACAAGGCGGTCGCGGCCGGCGCCCGCAACAGCCTGGCGACCGAGCTCTACGCGCTGATCCGTCAGGTGGCGACCGACGCCCGGCTGCGCTTCGGCAACAGCGACAACCCGAGCTGCCCGAACCGGCTGCGGCAGCGCGACGCCGAGCACAAGGCGATCGCCGACGCCATCGCCGCACGCGATCCGGACGCGGCGGAGCAGGCGATGCGGGCCCATCTCGGGGCGGTGCAGCGCCAGATCCTCGACCGCCTGGGCCCCGGCATGGCCGTGGCCTGACGCCTTTCCTCCATTTTTGGCGGAGCACCACCATGGCCGGTTTCGACGTGCTGGTGATCGGCGCCGGCTCCGCCGGCTCGGTGGTGGCGGCGCGGCTGAGCGAAGATCCGGCCTTGTCCGTCGGGCTGATCGAGGCCGGGGCGATGCCGTCCGACCCCGACATCGCCGTGCCCGCGCAATGGCCCTTCCTGCAGGGGCGGTCCTACGACTGGGCCTATCGCACGGTGCCCCAGCCGGGCACCGCCGGCCGCGTCCACGGCTGGCCGCGCGGGCGGATCGTCGGGGGCTCCAGCTGCCTGCACGCCATGGCGCATGTCCGCGGCCATCCCGACGACTTCGCTCCCTGGGCCGCGGCGGGCGGCCCGGGCTGGTCCCATGAGGCGCTGCTGCCCGCCTTCCGCCGCAGCGAGCGGTTCTCCGGCGGGGCGTCGGCCGTGCATGGCGATGCCGGTCCGCTCGACGTGCTGCTGCCGGACGAGCAGGTCCATCCGCTGATCCACGACTACATGGCGGCCGGCCTGGCGATCGGCGCGCCCTGGCTGGGGGACCACAACGCCGGACCACTGGCCGGCGTGGCGCCGAACCAGCTGACGATCCGCGACGGGCGCCGGGTCAGCGTCGCCGATGCCTATCTGGCGCCGATCCTCGGCCGTCCGAACCTGACGCTGCTGACCGGCGTCCTTGTCCACGACCTGGTGCTGCGGTCCGGGCAGGCCTGCGGCGCGCGGATCACCCGCGATGGCGCGGAGGAGACGGTGACCGCGGATCGGATCGTGCTCTGCGCCGGCGCCGTCGCCTCGCCGCTGCTGCTGATGCGCTCCGGCATCGGCGATCCGGAGGTCCTGCGCGGCGCGGGCATCGCCTGCCGGCACGATCTGCCGGAGGTCGGCCGCAACCTGCACGACCATCTGCTGGCGGCCGGCAACGTCTATCGCGCCCGGCGGCCGGTGGCGCGGTCACAACTCCAGCACTCGGAATCGCTGATGTATCTGCACAGCGACGACCCATCCCGGCAGGAGGGCGCGCCGGATGTGGTCCTGGCCTGCGTCGTGTTGCCGGTGGTGACCGAGGCCTTCGACCGGCCGGCGGCCGGTGCCGCCTACACCATCATGTGCGGCGTCACCCATCCGACCAGCCGCGGCTCGGTCCGGCCCGGCGGGCCTTCGGTCACGGACGAGCCGGTCATCGATCCCGCCTATCTCTCGACCGAGCACGACCGCCGGACCCTCCGCGCGGCGCTGCGCCTGGCCCGCAGGGTCGGACGGACGGCGCCGCTCGCCGAATGGAGCGACGGCGAGATCCTGCCCGGTCCGGCGATGGAGGCGGACACGGATCTCGACGCCTTCCTCGCCAGGGCGGCGATGACCCATCACCATCCGGTCGGCACCTGCAGCCTGGGGCCGGTGGTCGACGGCTCGCTGCGGGTGCGCGGCATCGACGGCCTTTTCGTCGTCGACGCCTCGGTCATCCCGTCCATCACGAGTGGTCCGATCAATGCTGCGGTGATCGCGATCGCGGAACTCTGGGCCGCCGCCAGGGGGCGATGAGCACGGGGCGGGCCACACACCACCTCGATCAACACGCAGCGATCTGCATCAGCTTCGCTGGTGCCCCGATCGTCTTTCTCGCGTCCCGGCGTGATCTACTTCGCCAGCTCGGCCTTGATCTTGTCGACCTCGGCGGCGCTCATCTCGCCGATGGTCGTGACCTTGCCGTCCTGGATCCGCCACAGCCGGAACGGGCCGGTGATGTCGCCGTACGGGTCGAAGGACACCGGGCCGATCACGCCTTCGTATTTGATCGGCTTGCCGTCCTTGATCAACTGCAGTGCCTTGGCGAACTCGTCCCTGCCGGCATGGATCGGCGTGCCGCCCTCGGCCACCACCTGCGGGATCGCGGCCTTGATCGCCGCGGCATCGGGCTTGCCGGCCTTGGCAATGGCCAGTGCAACGATGGCGCCGGCGTCGTAGGCTCGGTCGGCCGCCGGCGCGTCCGGCTTGATGCCGCCGGAGAACGCCTCATAGGCGCCGGTGAAATAGTCGGTCGAGGCAGTCCTCGTCGTGCCCGAGGAGGTGCCGTAGGCGTCGTTCAGATACTGCGCGCCGACGGCTTCGATGAAGTCGCCCGAGTTCATGCCGTCATTGAGCAGGAATTTCTGCGGGCCGCCGCCCGAGATCCAGGCGCGGGCGATGGTGGCGCCGTCGACCGGGGTGCTGACCAGGTACAGCGCCTCCGGCTCGCCCGCCATGGCCGCGCTGGCTTCGGCGGAATAGCTCGACTGCTGCTCGTTGTAGGGCGTGGTCGAGGTGATGGTGCCGCCGAGCTTGGTGTAGGCGGCCGAGAATTCTCGGACGATGTTCACGCCGAAGTCGTTGTTGACGTGGATGATGGCGATCTTCTTCAGGCCCTGGTCGAGGGCGTATTTCGCCGCCGCCGAGCCCTGCAGCGCGTCCGAGGTGATGGTGCGGAAGAACACGCCGTTGGTCTTGCCCTGCTTGCCCAGCGCGGTCAGCGTCGGCGAGGAGGCGGCGGGCGACACCTGCACCACCCCGGCCGGCGCCGTCACCGAGGTCAGGATCGGGATCGTCACCGAGGAGATGATGCCGCCGATCACCACCGGCACCTTCTTGATGTTGACCAGCTGCGTCGCCTGATCGACGGCGACGGTGCCCTGGCTCTGGCTGTCACGGGTGTCGGTCACCAGCCTGCAGCCGGCGGCGCCGCCGGCCTCGTTGATGTCCCGGAACGCCATCTCGACGGATTTGGCACCGGCCTGGCCATAGGCGCCGGCCGGGCCGGTCAGCTCCATCACCACGCCGACGGTAATGTCGCAGGCAGCGGCCGGCAGCGCCGGTGCGGCGACGGCCGCCACCAGGGCAGTGGTCAGAAGGATCCGTTTCATCGCTGTTCTCCCTGTTTGATTGGGCCGGCGATCTGCGCCGGCCGTTGCTTTGACGAAGGTCAGGCGGCGCCCTTGTTCAGATTGTATTTCATGATCGCGCCGTGGCGGCCGTGGCGGTCGCGCTCCAGCGTGTAGACGTCGCCCTCGATCTCGCGCGCCCCGGCCATCGCCTCGGCGATCAGGGCGTGGTCCGCCTCGGTCAAGGCGAGATGCGAGATGGCGAGATTTGCGGCGAGGTGGTCGCGGTTGCGGGCGCCGACGATCACCGCCGCCACGCTGGGCCGTCCGAGCATGGCGGCGCTGGCCACCGTGGCGATGTCGGTGCCGTGCCGGTCGGCGACCCGGCGCAGCGACTGCAGCAGGGCCTGAAACAGGTCCCAGCCGCCGAGATCGTCGATGATCAGCTTGTATTTGACCAGTGACCGGTTCTCCAGCGGCTCCCGCGGCTCCGCCGCGCCGAGCCAGCGGTCGCCGAGGAAGCCGCCGGCGACCGTGCCGTAGCAGAGGAAGGAGACGCCGTGATCGGCCGCGGCCTCGGCCATCCGCCGTTCCGGCCGGCGGTCGAGCAGCGAGTACTGCACCTGCATGGCGGTCAGCTTCACGCCGGCCCGCACGATCTCCAGCATGTGGTCGGTGTCGAAATTGGTGCCGCCGATCTTGTGGATCTTGCCGGCGCGGCGCAGCTCCTCCAGCCACAGAGCCGCCTCGCGCCAGCGCGGCGCCGCGTAGTCCCACCAGTGGAACTGTACGAGGTCCAACCTCTCCAGCCCCAGGCGCCGCAGCGACTGGTCGATCACGGCTTCGACATCGGCTTTGCGGATGCGCGGCAGGATATCGAGATCGGGCACGAACTTGGTGTGCACCTTGATCCGGCCCAGCGCCTCCGCCCCGCGCAGGTCGCGATAGCGCTGCCGGAAACGGCCGATCATCTCCTCGACCCCGGTGTAGATGTCGGCGCAGTCGAAGGTGGTGATGCCGGCATCGGCGAAGGCCACCATGTCGGCCACCGGGTCGTCGCTGCGCACCGTGCCGTGGCCGCTCGACATCTGCCAGCCGCCGCGGATCACGCGCGAGATCTCGTAGTCCGGGGCCAGCCGGATCCTCTGCATGCTCTTAGCCTCGGTCGTCATGAAGCGGCACCGCGGTGGTCGCGGCATGGCTGAACCGGCGCCGGCCGGTCCGGGTGATGCGGAAGCGCGACGAGCAGTTCGGATCGGGGCAGGCGACCTCGGCATCCGTCGTCATCCAGTCATTGGCATGGGTCGGGCGCTGCTTGGCTGGCAGCAGCGGCAGCAGCGCCGCCAGCGAGTAGATCGAGAAACCCTGGCCCGGCGGCAGGTGCAGCATCTCGCCGCGCAGCTCGAAATAGTCGCCGACCTTGGCGCCGCAATAGATCGGCCCGCCTTCCGGCGCCGTCACCTCGACCCGCAGGTCGTATAGCTCGAAGCTGTCGTCGCGTGTGTCAGCCATAGGCTCTCTCCTCGGCATCCTCGGCGTCGAGCCGCCCGCGGATCAGGCGGAAGGAGCGGGTGATGTCGCTCGTCAGCGCCTGGGTCGCCCCGCCGGCATCGCCGCGCTCCAGCGCCTCGATCAGCTCCCAATGGTAATGGGTGGCCGGGATGTCCCGCTGCTCGTCATGGATCTGCGCGGCGGCGCGGACATAGGGGCCGGACTGCAGCCACAGGCTCTCCACGATCGGGATCAGCACGGCCGAGCCGGCGGCGCGGTAGATGGCGAAGTGGAAGTCGTGGTTCAGCTCCGACGTCCGGTGCGCCTTGTCCGGATCATCGCTGCGGAAAGCCTCCTCGCACGCCACCGTGAGCTCGCGGAGGCGGGCGAAATCCTCTTTCGCCAGGTTGGGCAGCGCCAGCGCCGTCACCTGGCCTTCGATCAGGCAACGGGCGCGGGCCAAGTCGTCCAGCCGCTCGCGGGTGATCAGCGGCACCCGCACCGAGCGGTTGGGCAGCGCCTCCAGCGCCTGCTCCGAGACCAGGCGGCCCAGCGCCTCGCGCACCGGCATGGTGCTGGTCCGCAGCGTCCCGGCCAACTCGACGATGCGCAGCACCTCGCCGGCGTCGAACATGCCATGGATCAGCGACCGGCGCAGCTCGGCATAGACCCGGTCGTGCAGCGTCTCGCGTCCGACCGGCGACAGCGTGCGGCGTCGACTCATTCGGCCGCATCCATGCGAGATACCGTGTGTCGCTCGTCCCGATCGGGCATGGGCCCTCCAGGCTGTGGCCCTTTGCTGACTGCCCCAATTTTCTACTTGCCATCCCGTCGGCTGTAAACTTTGATCAAACATCACATATCAATATTGGTCCGAGGCGGATGCAGCCTGCCGCACATGCCCCGAACGCTTCCGCCGGCGCGCCCGCGATCGAGGGGCGCGGCCTGGTCAAGCAGTTCGGCGGGCTGCGGGCGGTGGATGGCATGTCGATCGCGCTCCACCGCGGCGAGATGCTGGGGCTGATCGGCCCCAACGGCGCCGGCAAGACCACTCTGTTCAACCTGCTGGCCGGCAGCCTGGCGCCGAGCGCGGGCTCGATCCGGATCGCCGGCCGGACGCTGTCGCACCGGGGGCCGGAGCAGCGCATCGCCCATGGCGTGGCCCGCACTTTCCAGATCCCGCGCCCCTTTGCGGAGATGACGGTGCTGGAGAACGTCCTGACCGGCGGCCAGCGGCAGGCGGGCGAGCGGATCTGGCTGAACCTCGTGCGGCCCGGCCGCGTCGCCGCCGAGGAGCGGGCGGCGGTGGAGAAGGCGCGGGCGCTGCTCGATTTCGTCACCCTGTCGCATCTGCAGCACGAGCCGGCGCGCGTCCTGTCCGGCGGCCAGCGCAAGCTTCTGGAGTTGGCGCGCGTGCTGATGGCGGATCCGCAGGCGATCCTGCTCGACGAGCCGGCGGCCGGGGTCGCCCCGGCGCTGCTCGACCTCATCATCGACCGGATCCTCGAGCTGAACCGGCAGGGACGGTCGATCCTGCTGATCGAGCACAATATGGAGATGGTGGCGCGGCTGTGCGGCCGGGTCGTGGTGATGGCGTCGGGCCGGTACCTGACCGAGGGCGCGCCGGACGAGATCGCGCGCAACCCGGCGGTGGTCGACGCCTATCTCGGCGGGGTGGCGTGATGGACGCTGCCCTGTCGACCCGGAACCTCGTCGCCGGCTACGAGCCCGACCTGCCGATCGTGCGCGGCGTCGACCTGCGCGTGAAGGGAGGCGAGCTGGTGGTGCTGCTGGGGCCGAACGGCGCCGGCAAGTCGACCCTGGTCAAGGCGATCGCCGGGCTGGTTCCGGTCCATTCCGGCACGGCGGCGCTGGGGGCCGCCGACATCACCGATGTGCCGGCGCATGAGAAGATCCGACACGGCCTGGCCTTCGTGCCGCAGACCGAGAACATCTTCGCCACGCTGTCGATCCACGACAATCTGCGCGCCGCGGCCGACATCCTGCCGAAGGAGAGGCGCGCCCGCCGCATCGCCGATCTCTACGCCATGTTCCCCGACCTCGCCGCGCGGCCGTCGCTCCGGGCCGGCCAGCTCTCGGGCGGCCAGCGCCAGATGCTGGCGGTGGCCCGCGCCCTGGTGGTCGAGCCGTCGGTGCTGATCCTCGACGAGCCCTCGGCCGGGCTGTCGCCGAAGATCGTCGCCGAGGTCTTCGCCCGGCTGCAGGCGATCAACCGGGCCGGTGTCACCATCGTGCTGGTGGAGCAGAATGTGAAGGCGGCGCTGGCGATCGCCGACCGGGCCGTGATCCTGGTGGAAGGGCAGGTGCGCCACGAGGGTCCGGCCGCCGAGCTCGCCGACGACCCGATCGTGGCCGAGCTCTATCTCGGCGCCCGCCGCCACGGGGCCGCGCCATGACCCCGCAGGTGATCATGGACGGGCTGATCACCGGCGCGATGATCGGGCTCGGCGCCATCGGCGTGACCCTGACCTATTCGATCCTGCGCTTCGCCAATTTCGCGCATGGCGAGCTGCTGTCCTGGGGCGCCTATGCCGCCTTGGCCGCCGCCGGCGCGCTCGGCTCCGTCTCCGGCGGGCTGCTGGCGCCGATCGGGCCGTTCTCCTTCGGCTGGGCGCTGCCGATCGCGGCGCTGGTCGCCGTGGCGCTGACCGGCGGGCTGGCGCTGCTGGTCGACGCGCTGCTGTTCGGCCACCTGCGCGACCGGCGCAGCAGCGTCATCATCCTGGTGATGGCCAGCTTCGGCGCCGCTCTGACGCTGCGCAGCCTGCTCGAATTCATCTTCACCTCGAAGCCGGCCTACTACACCAAGGCGCTGCAGATCGCCCTGCCGCTCGGCGGCGGCCTCCGGGCCACGCCCGATCAACTGCTGTCGCTCGGCGTCGCCGCCGTCCTCGTCCTCGCCGTGCACCTGATGCTGACTCGCACCGCCACCGGCCGCGCCATGCGTGCGGTCAGCGAGAATCCGCAGCTGGCCGGCGTCGTCGGCATCGATGTGCGCAAGGTTGTGCGCACCGTCTGGCTGATGGGGGCGGGGCTCGCCGCAATCGCCGGCATCTTCGCCGGGCTCCTGGTCCAGATCCGGCCGCAGATGGGGCTCGACCTGCTGCTGCCGCTGTTCGCCGCGGCGATCCTCGGCGGCATCGGCAGCGTGCCCGGCGCCATGCTGGCGGGGCTGGTCGTCGGCTTGGCCGAGGCGGTGGCCGTGCCGCTCGTCGGCGGCGAGTGGCGCGCCGCCGTGTCCTTCGTCGTCCTGGTGCTGGTGCTGCTGATCCGCCCGCAGGGCCTGTTCGGGAGGGCGGAATGAGCGTCGAGCTGGTCGCCTATGGCTGCTTCTTCCTGACCATGGCGCTGACCTATGCCGTGATGTGCCTGGGCCTCAACCTGCAATGGGGCCAGACCGGGCTGTTCAATGTCGGCGTCGCCGGCTTCGTCGCGATCGGCGCCTATGTCTCGGCGCTGCTGACCACGCCGGACGCGCCCGACCGCTTCGGCGGCTTCGGCCTGCCGATCGTCGTCGGCTGGCTCGGCGGGGCGCTGGCCGCGGCCCTGATCTCCTTCCTGATCGGGGCGCTGACCATCCGGCTGCGGGCCGACTATCTCGCCATCGCCACCTTCGGCGTCGCCGTCACCATGCAGCTCTGCGCCCTCAACCTGGTCTCGGTGACCGGCGGGCCCTTCGGCATCGGCTTCATCCCGCGGCCCTTCGCCGACATGGCCGGCGACCCGCTGCTGTTCGGCCTGGCCAATCTCGGCGTGCTGGCCGCGGTGGTCCTCGGCCTCTATCTCGCGCTGGAACGGCTGGTGCGCAGCCCGTGGGGCCGGGTGCTGCGGGCGATCCGCGAGGACGAGACGGCGGCCCGGGCGCTGGGCAAGAACGCGCGGGCGTTCCGACTGCAGGCCTTCGCCATCGGCGGCGGCATCATGGGTCTGGCCGGGGCGGCGCAGGCGCATTTCATCGGCTTCATCGCGCCCGACAACTACCTGCCCCGGCTGACCTTCCTGGTCTGGGCGATGCTGATCGTCGGCGGCTCCGGCAACAACCGCGGCGCCATCCTGGGTGCGGTCTTCGTCTGGGGCCTGTGGGCGGCCTCGGGCGGCGCCATCTCGGCCCTGTTTCCGCCCGACCAGCAGGCGCGCGCCGCCGCGCTGCAGATCGTCATGATCGGCGCCGCGCTCTGCGCCGTCCTGCTGCTGCGCCCGCGCGGCATGCTGGGCGAGGACCGCGTGGTGTCGCGCCATCTCGGCCGGCTGTCGGGCGCCGGCCGGCCTGTCAGCGAGGAGACGTCCCGTGCCGGAAACCCCTGAGCGCATCGATCTCGGCCCCGGGCTCTCGATCAGCCGGCTGGTCTGCGGGCTGTGGCAGGTGGCGGACCTGGAGAAGGACGGCACCACGCTCGACCCCGAGCGCAGCGCCGACGCCCTCGACGCCTACGCCCGAGCCGGCTTCGACACCTTCGACATGGCCGATCACTATGGCAGCGCCGAGCTGATCACCGGTCGGCTGCTGGCCCGCCGCGGGAAAGGCGCCGAGCGGCCGCTCGCCTTCACCAAATGGTGCCCGGAGCCGGGGCCGATGACGGCCGAGGTGGTCCGCCGCGGCGTTCAGGACCGGCTCGATCGGCTGGGCGTCGATCGGGTCGACCTGCTGCAGTTCCACTGGTGGACCTTCGAGCATCCCGCCTGGCTCGACGCGCTGCACGAGATGGCGCGGCTCCAGGCGGAAGGGCTGATCGGGGCGATCGGCGTCACCAATTTCGACGCCGCGCATCTGGCCGTGGCCCTGGCCGACGGCGTGCCGATCCTGACCAACCAGGTGTCGTTCTCGCTGATCGACCGCCGCGCCGCCGGCGCCCTGTCCGAGCTGTGCCGGGCGAAAGGCGTGAAGCTGCTGGCCTACGGCACGCTGTGCGGCGGCTTCCTTTCGGACAGATGGCTCGGGCGGTCCGAGCCCGCCTCGATGCCGGACTGGAGCCGCTCCAAGTACAAGCGCTTCATCGACGCGGCCGGCGGTTGGGGCGTGTTCCAGGGCATCCTGCAGGCCGCCGCCGAGGTCGCGAGGAAGCACCGCGTCTCCCTCTCCAACGTCGCGACGCGATGGGTGCTGGAGCATGAGGCGGTCGCAGCCGCCATCATCGGCGCGCGGCTGGGCCAGAGCGAGCACCGCGCCGACAATCTCGGCGTCTTCGGTTTTGCGCTCGATGCCGAGGACAGGGGGCGGCTCGATGAGGCCTTCGCCGCGGCGACGCCGATCCCGGGCGATTGCGGCGACGAGTACCGCCGCCCGCCCTACCTGACGGCCTCGGGCGACCTCAGCCACCATCTCGACGCCATCCCGCCGATCTATACGGCGGAGCCGGTGCCCGGCCGGCCGGACCGGCTGCGGGTCTCCTCCGGCAGTGTGTGGGAGCCGATCGCCGGCTACAGCCGCGCCGTGCGGGTGAAGGACTCGATCCGCGTCTCCGGCACCACCGCCACCCATGGCGGCGACCGCTGCGTGGCGCCGGGAGACGCCGGGGCACAGACCACCTATATCCTCGACAAGATCGCCGCCTCGATCGCGGCGCTCGGCGGATCGATGGAGGATGTGGTGCGCACCCGCATCTATCTGCGCGACGCGGCGAAATGGGAGCCGGTGTCGCGGGCCCATGGCCGGGTGTTCGGCGCGATCAAGCCGGCCAACACGCTGGTCCAGGCCGGCGACCTGGTCGGCGACTACGAGGTCGAGATCGAGGCCGAGGCGGTCGTCTCGTAAGAGGGTTCAGAAATCATAAGCAGCTCACATCAATCTTGGACTGTGCTGTTGGCCCGCATAGCTGGGCTTTTGCATTGGAGATCCGATAGCGAGCCTGGAAGGATCAATTCTCGTGAGCCGGCGGGTGTCTGCGCAGTCCCACCGAAAGGCTCGGCCCTTCCCGCCGAAGCTCAGCCTTGCCGCCAGTCCCGACCAGATGAGGGCAGGCGTGATGCACGGAATGCGAATCGATCTGCAGAGATTCGGACACGTTCTCTTTGTCCCCGGAAGTATGTGGACATGAATAATTGCCGGAAATTTTGCGAGATGGAGCTTGAAAAGTCATGGATCGAGGCTCCGAGCCGATTTCATGCCAGAAACGCTTTCCCAAACTCGACAAAACCAAGATCCTGCACTTCCCACGCCGAGATCTGACGAGACACCCTGCAGGCGATCCGGATGACCATCTCTCGCAGGTCGACCGATGCATGTCGGGAGGCCATCGAGAGGCACCGTTGATCGTCTACCATCCCGATGGCGCGCCGAAGTCAGAATGGTGGTTCAGCGTGGATGGTGCCCACCGAACCGACCGGCCCGCTTATGTCCGCCACAACAGGGACGGCAGCCGGGTGGAGCACTGGTATCTGCATCATCGTCGGCACCGGACCGACGGGCCTGCCGTCATCGAATGGATGAAGGACGGCAGTGTGCGGTGCTCCAAATGGTGGGTCGCCGGCAGGGAGGTCACGGACATCGCGGAATCCTTCCTGGCCGAATCGGAAGCATCCTGGCCGTTCGACGAGGTGGATGAACGCATCTTTCTGCGTCGGTGCGTGTACGAGCTGCGCGCTCGCGACCCGGGCGCGGAGACCATGAGGCGGGAGCCGATCCTGGTCGGGATGGGGCTGGCCAGCCTGTTCTGGCTGCCCGTGATCGTGACGGTCGCGCTGCTCTGGGCCTAGCCCGGATTTCTCTTGCGCCCTGCGGCCGCCGCAAGACGACCCTTCGGGCACAACGGGTTGAGAAATCCGGGCTATGTGGCGACGCGGGACCTCGCGCCACCTCGTCGCCGGCCATCCGTCGATGACGTCTCCGGGCGTTTGCCCGTTGCTGCCGCCTTGCTGCGCCCGGACCGTGGCGGCCGGCCGAAATGCTTCTTGTACAGCCGGTAGAAGGTCGACGCGTTGCCGAAGCCGTAGTCGAGCAGGATGGTGGCCACCTTCTTCGCGCCCAGCTCGAGATCGCGATGCGCGGCTTCCAGCCGCATGGCGATGATGGTCTCGCGCAAGGATGCGCCCATCCGCTCGAACAGGCCGTAGAGCTTTCGCGGCGAGATCTCGAAATGCCGGGCGATGGACTCGGGCGAGAGGTCCCGGCTGCTCAGGTTCTCGGTGATGTGCAGCTTGATCTGCTCGTACAGCAGCCGGTCCTTGTCGTGCGGCCTCGACGGAGCCATCCCGAGCAGATAGGCGCGGATGATCTCGACCAAGTGGCTGAAGGATGGAACCTCCGGGATCGAGGTCAGCTCCGCGCCCTGGTCGCTGGTCATCAGCTCGTTGTGGAAACGGATATAGGTCGTGATCGCCTCGCTGTTGATCACCGCGAGAGCCTCCAGGCCGGGAAACAGGGCGGCGCCGCCCTGGGTGATATGGAGCCAGTCCAGAAGACAGGAACGTCCGGCCTCCTTCTCCAGGACCAGATCGAAATCGCAGCTGCCCTCGAGGACCACGGCCGCGCCCGGCTTCAGCCGGACGGTCTGATCCTTGATCAGGAGCGCGCAGCTGTTCTCGGTGGCGATGATCAGGGAGTGGGGGGCGGCGGGAGCGCCCAGTCCGCTGCGGCGGCGGAGGATGCCGGGCGTGCAGGTGAGGCGCAGGGATCGATGATCTTCGACGATGCCGAGCTTGGCCGTGACCCGGAACGGCACATCGGTGGTCGGCACGAAGTCCGCATGCAGCAGCGGCTGGCAGAACTGCGATCGGAAGTAGTCGACGCCCCCTTCATACAGCATCGAGCCGGAGGTCGTGACGCGTTGCCCGGCCGAGACAGTGTGGTGGGGGATGGCCATCGTCCTGCGTCACCGGAACGGCTGGAAAGTCGAAGGAAATCGGTGCGGCATCGATCATCTCCGCCTCGTCTGCGGCCGTTCGGAGGACAACGCGCCGGGCCAGCAGACCTTTGTCGATATAGCCAGGTTGCCCAGCCGGTTGGCGTGGCTTGGGATGTCGTCCCGCGCAGATCTGATATCAATTTATGCAGGACATTATCGTCTGGTGCGGCCGCAGGACGTCGGAGCCCGATGAACCGGACCGGCCTTGCCGGAGAGCGCGATCACGCCCATGCCTGAACGACACCACGTCCCCGGGGCGCGTTCCGATCCTGCCGCAACCATGTCCCCGAATGCGGTCTCCCATGCTTTGGGCGAAGATTCGCCTGAGATCGGGCAACGTGATCGACTTTCGTGTTCATGAAAAACGTTTTCAGGCTCGACGGGTGCCAAGGCAATATGCGGGAACCGCTGCTGCCGGGAACGTTCCCTATGATACGGTAGCCCAATGAGGCGGCACCGGGCAGGGACCAAGGAAAGCACCCTGCGGCTCTTCCACTTTCCGGAACTCAGTGTCTTTCTGCAATTCAAAATGAAATAATATTCCGATATTGGGCCGAGGCAGAAATATATTGTGATTTAAATTCATCATGATTAGTTATCCGCGCTTCTGGAAGGCGCAACATCTAGGGGGTGTTCTGATGTATTGCGTGCACCTGTCTTGCGCCTCGGCCGGGCATCGGACATTTGGACGGGCAGAGGCCGCTCCTTCGCCGGAGGCGCCCGATGGTCGCATTCATGCCCAGGGAAATCGCTCTTGGCCCCGGTGCCGCGATGCGCCGGCGGAGAGTGATCAAATGCTCTTCGCGAGACCAAAATCCTATCAAAGGTCTGAAAGACCGCATTGCGTGAACAACGCTGCAGATATTGGGATATGCAAGAGAGCTCTGCCTGTGGATCCATCCTGTGCGCCGGCCCGGACGAGCACTGCCGCCGGTTGTGTCAGCCGCTTCTCGATTCCTCGCTGGAGCCGCTAGGGCATCGATCCGGGCCCGCCACTGTGCTGTTCGGCTTCGTCGGCCGGCACAGGGCCATCCAGATCCGCTCGGGCCCCGGCGCCATCCGTCGGCCGCCTGGGGGCACTGCCCGGCTCGGCGACCATTATCTCGTCCTGGTGCCCTGGAGCGCGTGCCTGCTGATCGTCGGGCAGCAGAGCTGGGCCCTCGCGCCCGGCATGGTCGCCGCCATCGACGGCGATCGGGGCTTCGAGCTGCAGCTGGGCGACATCGGCGGCGAAAGCCATATGGTCGACTGGCTGCACATCGCGGCGCCCAGCCTGCCCGAGTTGCGCCGGGTGACCGGCTGCATCGCCCTGGCCAGCGGCATGCTGGCGCGCTACGTCTCCGATCACGCGGGGCTGATCGTCAAAGGGGTCGGGACGGACGAGCCGCTGGCGGCGCGGATGCCGGTCTTCGACTACATCCGCCGGGCGATCAGGGACTACGTGCATCAGGCGGATCTGGCGGAGCCCGAGGCGCTGCGGCTGCTGCAGCGGATCCAGCGCTTCATCCAGGCCCATGTGAAGCATCCGCTTCTGGGGGCCGATCTGATCGCCCGGGAATTCGGCATCTCGAAGCGGAAGCTCTACGCCGCCGCCAGCGAGAACGGCGCCTCGCTGCACGATATGATCATGGAAGCGCGCCTGGACGCGGCGCATCGGGTCATCGAGGCCGGCGGACAGAAGATGGCGAGCGTGATCCGGGACCACGGCTTCACCAACGCGTCGACCTTCTATCGGAACTACAAGCGCCGTTTCGGCCGGACGCCACGGGCCGGATAGGCCGGTGCGGCCCGGGCCAGGCGCGCTCCCGGCGTCCTCTTCGCGGCGCCCGTGCTGGCCCGCAGGAGAAGCGGGCTCGGCAGCGCGGTCTGCAGCGGCGGCGCGGCGGGGCCGTCCTTCAAAAGCTGCAGCATGATTTCCGCGGCCCTGACGCCGAGATCCCGGGTCGGCTGCGCCAGCGAGGTCAGGGGCGGATCGCAGAACGCGCCCACCGCCGCCCCATCGAAGCCGAGGACCGAGACGTCACCGGGCACCGCGACGCCATGCGGTCGGACGGTGCCGATGAACGAGATCGCGGCGTCGTCGGCGCAGCAGACAATGGCGGTGGGGCGTCGCTTCATCGTCAGATACGTCCGCGCCGCCTCGACGCCGGCCTCGAAGCCGGCGTTGAACCCAAGATGCCCCCCATGGCGGACGACGGCGCGCTCGGAGAGGCCTGCCGTCGCCAGGGCGTCGAGCAGCCCTGAAAATCGCTCGGCCTCGTGATAGCTGCCTGGCGGGCCGGCGACATAGAGGAATGACCGATGGCCAAGGGCGATCAGGTGGAGCACGCCGTCGCGCATTGCGTCGCGATCGTTGGTGATGACGCTCGGAATGCCGGCCGCGCTGCGGTCGATCAGCAGCGACACGATCGGGACGTCGGCATCGGTGAGCGACCGACACCCATAGGACGGCAGGGCCGCAGCTCCGAACACGACCACGCCGCGGACGGAGCCGTCGAAGGCCTGGCCGAGGATGTGCCTCTCGGCGGCCGGGGAGTTGCGATTGCAGAAGAGGAGATCGAAGCCGTTTTCCGAGAGCGTGGCGGAGAGGCTCTGCACCACCGCAGGAATGATCTGGGCGACTCCGAAGATGGTGCTCGGGCCCGGCAGGGTGGCCATGATGTTCGTGGATTTGCCGGCCCGCAGGCTCTGTGCCGCCGCGTTCGGGATATAGCCGAGCTGCTCGGCCGCGGCAGCGACGCGCCGCCGGGTCGCCTCGCTGACGCGGCCGGGAACGGCGAGAGCCCGGCTGACCGTCGAGGTGGCGACGCCCGCCAGCCGCGCGACATCGCTCATCAGCGGCCCGGAACTCCGGCCTTCCTTGCGTCGCCCTGGCATCGCCCGTCCGTTCTCCCTTCCGCCCGCCTCTTCCACGAACAGAGTGTTGCAAATGTGGCGGCTGGCCGGGGGCGTTCCAGGGCAGCGGGCCGGAAGAAAAATCTTGCAAACAATCCGACAACCACTATCGTTTCGGCAAACGATTGCCATGCATCGGGAACGGATGGAAGGGCTCGTTCCGTGATGCCGGCCAACCAGACCCCGGATGTGCAGATGACGCCTGCCTGGGGCAAGTCCTCACCCACGTCCAGCGACCGACCGATGCGCCGGCAAGCGTCCCACGTCACCTCCAGGCAAGCCGATTCCATCTCCGGATCGATCCTCTATGCGGATGCGGGGGCCTTTGGCCGGCAGATCTGCGAGCCCGTGCTCGGCGCCACCTTCGCGCCGGATGGCGAGGATTTCCGCGCCGCGATCCGGTTCAACATCGTCGGCAGCAGCGGGGCGGCCCATCTGCGAATCACCCCGGGGGTGCTGACACGCCGCGGCGGCCGGTCCGGCGTCGCAGGGGGGCACTTCCTCGTCCTGGTCCTGCGCGGAAACGGCCTGCTGACGGCCGGAGAGATCGGGCACGCGCTGTCGCCGAACGCGGTGGCCGTGATCAGCGGCGCCGTGGGCTTCAGCCTGGCGCTGTCGGCCGGCGAATCCGGCAGCTGCGAGCTGGATCTGCTCCAGGTGGCAGGGGCCGAGCCGCCCGCCCTGGCCAGGGCATCCGGCGCCGTGGTGACGACCAGCGCCGCGCTGGCGGACTACATCGTCGGCATGGCCGCGCTGGTTCAGCCCGAGGACGGCGAGATCGGGCCATGCCGGCGCGACATCCCGATCTTCGACTATATCGGGGCCGCGATCCGGGACTATCTGGCGAAGGCCGCGGAGGAAAAGGGCCAGAGCCGCGACCACGGCCTGTATCAGAGGATCAGGGCCTTCATCGCCCGGAACGTGAAGAACCCGGCCCTCGGCGCCGACCTGCTGGCCCGCGAGTTCGCGATATCCAAGCGCAAGCTCTACAGCGTCTTCTACGACAGCCGCGCCTCGCTGCACGAGACGATCATGATCGCCCGACTCGAGGCCGCGCGGCGGGAGATCGAGGCGGGCGGGCAGAAGGTGGCCAGCGTGATCCTGGACCACGGCTTCTCCAACCCGTCGACTTTCTACCGCAACTACAAGCGCCATTTCGGCCGCGTGCCGCGCTCGTAGCCGCCCGTCCTGCTCCTCCAGCCGGCGCAGCTCCAGGATCGAGAGAGCACTGCGCAACAATTCTTCGGCAGCGTGAATTTTGCTTGCTGCGTAAGATAAGGTCTAAATTTTAGCAATATTAGCGAATTTGGAAGGCGCTGATTGCCGTGTCGGATGCGTTGTCTGCGAAATCAATTGCTCAGTTTAGGAGATAAGTTTGCACCAAATGCCATGGCGAGTGATGCAGCATCCAGGAATATGCAGATTAATTTCGCCGATATGCAGATGGTCTGGGGACGATCCAACGTCGAGCGGCAATCATTTCGGCATTCCGAGAATCTGGCGCCGTTGGCGATTGCTGCGCGGGAACGTTCCCCTCGCGGATCCGGCCATGTGGATCGACGCCAGGCCCCGGGCATTTCGGCGCGTCATGACGGGGGAGAGGCGGAATGAACCGATCCAACGGTCGGTCCTTCGGGGACGATGCGGCGTTCGGCGCCCCGATCGGGCTCGCCCCGGTGATCCCGGACAGGCCCGCTCTGGGACGTTCGCTCCCGCGGCCGACCCGGCTGGTTGGAACCCCCCGGTTCCACCCGCCCGTGTGCGCAGGGTGGGAAGATCGCGTTCAGCTCGACCACTATCGCAACGTGCTGGAGTGGGAGCCGTTCCCGCCGCTGCCGGGCGATTTCGGCGACAGGCGGCCGTCGGTCCCGCGCGGCATCTCCACCCTGGCCTATGCGCCGGAAGACCAGTTCGAGGTCTGGCGCGCGCATCACGGTCCGCTGATGGATATCGGCCTGCCGCCCGGGGTGACGCCCGCGGACGGCTTCGTCGCCGAGTTCATGACCTGCGGCCTGGGCGGCCTGTCCGCGGCCTTCGGCCATGCCGACGCCCATTCCTTCAGCCACGCCCTGGTCCAGCCGGGGCCAGGGGGCCGCCGCACCCCGGTCGGCTGCTGGCGCCTGATTCTGCTGACGGTCGGGGAGATCTGGATCGACAGCCCCGACGGTCAGGCCCATATCCGGCCGGGTGACCTGTTCCTCCTGTCGCTGGACGAGCCGTTCCGGGGCCGCGCCACCCACTACGGCGGGCTGTCCCTGACGCTGCCGCGGGACCTGTTCGTTGTCGCCGCCTCGAATTTCGACAGCGCCTCGGGCTCCATCCTGACCGGCCCGCTCTCGGCGCTCCTGGTCGATTACCTGCGCAGCCTCGAGGCGCGTCTGATCGGCATGTCGCTGGACGACGTGGCGACGGCGGGGCGGGCCACGGCCGAGATGCTGGCCGCCTGCGTCGGGCCGTCCCGCGACCGGCAGGAGCAGGCGCGCAACGCCATCGCGTCGATCCTGTTCGACCGCGCCCGCTCCCACATCCAGGCCCATTTCGGCGACCCTGACCTGACGCCGGAGCGGGTGGCCCAGGACCTGCGCGTCTCGCGCTCGAATCTCTACCGGGTGTTCGAGCAGGCCGGCGGGGTGTCGCGCTATATCCAGCAATGCCGCCTGTTCGCCGCCCATGCCGCTTTGACCAGTGAGAGCGGGCGGCGGATCCAGGACATCGCCTACAGCTGCGGCTTCAAGCTGGCCTCGGACTTCACCCGGGCGTTCCGGCGCGAATTCGGCTTCAGCCCGCGCGAGGCCCGCGACGCCTGGCGCAAGGCTGCGGCGCGGGCGCCCATCGCGGCCTCCGCGATGGCGGAGTGAGCCGGCGACTGCTGAATCCATTGTCGTCGCAGGCACGGATATGTCTCTGCGAGATCGTTTCGAAACCGCGGCCGATCCCTTTGCCGTCATTCCCGCGAAAGCGGGAATCTCTTTCCGGCCAAAGCGTTGCGAGATCCCCGCTTGCGCGGGGATGACGAGTCTGGGCATGCGCTCGGCCTTCAGGATTCGTCAGCATTTTCCGCAAATTACAGAGGCGTGTTGCCGCTGCACCACAAGGGCGACGCCGAAGCGACGAATTGGGACGCCATGCCAATTATTGGGACGCTGGGCGGAGTGACGACGACAAAGCCCTAGGGAATTCTTAAGTCGTCCAAATGCCGGAAAAGGTCGGAGAAACAAGGTCGTCCCAGGGGACTCCAGTCGGCGAAGAGAGGGGCGGCTTTTACTTCGATTGTCTTCGGCTCGGTGACGGGGAAGGACGCTGGTCCTGGCCAATCCTGCACGATTGGCGTGGATCGGCGTCGCGGCCGGCACGCGCCGGCAGATCTTGTGGGGGAGGGGCGGGATGACTCGATCGGACGATCGGTCCCTGGATGTCGAGGCGGCGGGGCCGGGTGGGCCCGCCGCCGGCGCGTTTGCGGGCGGGCCGGGCGGCCGGCCCCCGGATCCACAGCACGGACACACGCCCGATTCCCTCATCCATCGGCTGCCGGACGCACCGGCGGCGACATCGTTTCAGACAGGCATTTCGGCAGGGGATGACATCATGAGCGGCAATCAGTTCGAGACCCGTCAGACCGTCCGGCGTCATTCCCATTTCGCCAGCAACTGGGTCGCCGGTGCCGACCAGCCCAGCCGGTCCCTGCGGCGGCGCCTGATGGCGGCGCTGCGCCGGGCGCATCGCGCGCTCGGGATGAAGCGGGACCGGCTCGGGCTGGGGGCCCTCGGCACCGGCGGCGCGGTCGGCGGCGCCACCCTCGCCGCCGAACCGGCCACCCTGTTCGGGGTGCTGCGCCGGGCCAGGGGACTCTACGCCGCCATTTCGCTGGCGACGCTGGTGGCGCAGCTTCCGACGCAGGCCTTCGCGCAGGCCATCTTCGGCCCCGGCAGCACCGGCAGCGGCGGCAACCCGACCGCCATCGGCAACGGCGCCACGGCGACCGGCAACAACTCCACGGCGCTGGGCACCGCCACCAGCGCGACCGGCGATGGTTCGATCTCGATCGGCTATGCGAATGGTTCCAACGGCCTGAACGCGATCGCGATCGGCGTCTTCTCGAACGCGACCGGCGTCAACGCCCTGGCCGTGGGCGGAAACGCCCGCGCCCTCGTGGACGGGGCATCGGCCTTCGGCGTCAACTCCACCGCCAGCGCCGGTGGTTCGCTCGCCCTCGGCAACACCTCTTCCGCCCTCGCGGGGAATGCGACGGCGATCGGCATCAGCTCGAAGGCCAGCGGCGGCAATTCGATCGCCGCGGGCGCCAGCGCCACGGCGAGCGGCGCCAGCTCGTCGGCCTTCGGCCCGGGCGCGCTCGCCAGCGCCATCCAGTCGACGGCGTTGGGGTTTGCGGCGCAATCGACCGCTGAGAATTCCGTCGCGGTCGGGTCTTCCTCCATCGCCAGCGGCCTCGGCTCGGTGGCCATGGGCCTGTCGGCCAATTCGAGCAGCAACAGCTCGATCGCGATCGGCTGGCAGTCCATCGCCTCCAAGGTGAACTCCGTCTATCTCGGTGCGCGAACCGTTGCTGGAACGGGCGCCACTGCGGAGAGCGCCGTCGGCATCGGCACCGATGTGACGGCCTCGGCCCAGGACTCGATCGCCATGGGCCGCTCCTCGAAGGCGACCGCCGCGGGGGCCGTCTCCATCGGGGTGACCTCCAGCGCCGCCGGCGCGAATTCCTTGGCAGCGGGCGTCGGCTCCAACGCGGCCGGTAACTTCTCGCTGGCCACGGGTAACGCGGCCGTGGCGAGCGGAGTGGGTTCGGTGGCGTCGGGCTCGGGGGCTCAGAGTGCCGGCGATTCGGGCACGGCGGTCGGCAACAACGCCAATGCGGCCGCCAGCCGTGCGACCGCCTTGGGCGCGGGCGCGGCGGCGACGCAGGCCAACGCCACCGCCGTGGGCGCCGTCGCCAACGCCACCGGGGCGAACGCGTCGGCCTTCGGCGACCATGCCAATGCCAGCGGCACCAATGCCCTGGCGGCCGGCTACACGACCCAGGCGTCGGGCAACAACTCGGCCGCTGTCGGCGTCAGCTCCACGGCCTCGGCCGACGGCGCCATGGTGCTCGGCAACAATTCCACCGCCTCGGCCGTCAATTCCGTCGTGGTGGGCACCAGCGGCACTGCCAGCGGCCTCAACGCCATCGCGATCGGCACCCAGGCCAATGCCTCGGCAGGCGCGGCCACCGCGATCGGTGGGCTGTCCGCGGCCTCCGGCATCGGCTCGCTGGCTGTCGGCGACGTCGCGACGGCGTCGGGTGCGCGCTCGGCGGCGCTCGGCGCGTCCTCAAAGGCCCTCGCCGCCTCGAGCGTGGCGCTGGGCGACACCAACACGGTGGCGGCGGCGGCCGGCCCCGGCTCGGTCGCGATCGGCCACAACTCGGTGGTGAACGGCGGCACGGGCGCGGTGGCGATCGGCGAGGGCCAAGTCGTCAACGGCGACGGCGCGGTCGCCATCGGCGACCCGAACACCGTCAGCGGCACCGGCGCGGTCGGCATGGGCGCCAACAACACGGTCAACGGCACCGGCGCGGTGGCGCTGGGCAACACCAACACGGCGACGGGCCAGGGCTCGGTCGCGCTCGGCAATGCCAGCAGTGCGGCGGGTGCGGGCTCACTCGCCTTCGGCGACGCGGCCAAGGCCACCAATGCCGGCGACGTGGCGCTGGGCTCGGGCTCGGTGACCGCGGCGGTGGTCAACACGCCCAGCACGGTGATCGGCGGCACCACCTACAATTTCGCCGGCACGGGGGCGACCAGCACGGTCAGCGTCGGCGCCGCCGGCGCCGAGCGGACGATCACCAACGTCGCGGCCGGGCGGATCGCGCTCGACTCCACCGATGCGATCAACGGCAGCCAGCTGTTCGCCACCAACCAGGCGATCTCGGCCATCGCCGCCAGTACGCCGCTGCACTACTACAGCGTGAACGACGGCGGGGTGCAGAAGCCGAACTACACCAACAACGGCGCCACCGGGCTCGATTCCATCGCGGCCGGCCCGGGGGCTTCGGCAACCGGGGCCTATTCGACCGCGGTCGGCACGACCTCGAAGGCGACCGGCGATTGGGCGACGGCCCTCGGCCAGAACGCCAATGCGGCGGTCCAGCAGGCCACGGCCCTTGGCGCCGGCAGCCTCGCCAACGCCCAATTCGCGACCGCGACCGGCTTCCAGGCCATCGCGACGGGGGTGGCGTCCACGGCGACCGGGCTGCACGCCAACGCCTCGGCCCAGAACGCGATCGCGATGGGCAACGCGGCCACCGCGTCGGCAGCGGACAGCATCGCCGTCGGGACCAGCGCCGTCGCCACGGGGCCGTCGGGCGGCGCGATCGCGGTCGGCCTGAACGCCAACGCGACCGGCTCCTTCACGACCGCGGTCGGCACAGGCGCGAAGGCCAATGGCGATTGGGCGACGGCCTTCGGCCAGAATGCCAATGCAGCCGCCCAACAGGCTCAGGCCTTTGGCGCGGGGAGTGTCGCCTCGGGCCAGTTCGCACTCGCGACCGGCTTCCAAGCCTCTGCATCGGGGCTGGCCTCCACGGCGGTCGGACTGCACGCCAACGCCTCGGCCGAGAATGCGATCGCGGTCGGCAACGCGGCCACCGCCATGACGGCAAACGCCACGGCGGTCGGCGCCTCCGCCACGGTCTCGGCCGTGAACGGCACCGCGGTCGGCAGCGGCGCCGTCGCCGCGGGAACCAATGGCGGCGCGACCGCGATCGGCACCAACGCCAATGCCGCCGGCGAGTTCTCGGTGGCGGCCGGCATCAACGCCAAGGCGGGCGACCACGCATCCATCGCGATCGGCACCGGCACGAATGCGTCCGGGTCCCGCGCCGTCGCCATCGGCGACACCGTCCAGTCCACCGGCGCCGGCTCGATCGCCATCGGCGCTAACGGCACCGCGCAGGCCAAGGCGACAGCGGCCGACGCCATCGCCCTGGGCGGGGCCACCACCGCGTCGGCGGCGCAATCGCTGGCCCTGGGCGCCGGCGCCACGGCCGGCAATGCCGGCGCCGTGGCGCTGGGCTCGGGCTCGGTGACCGCGGCCGCGGTCGGCACCAAGAGCGCGGTGATCGGCGGCACCACCTACAACTTCGCCGGCACCACGCCGACCAGCACGATCAGCGTCGGCAGCGCCGGAGCGGAGCGGACCATCACCAATGTGGCGGCCGGACGGATCGCGCTCGACTCGACCGATGCGATCAACGGCAGCCAGCTCTTCGCCACCAACCAGGCAATCTCGGCCATCGCCGCCAGCACGCCGCTGCACTACTACAGCGTCAACGACGGCGGCGTGCAGCAGCCCAACTACCTGAACGACGGTGCCAGCGGCCTCTATGGGGTCGCGGCAGGCGCCGCGGCCACGGCCGCTGGGACCAGCTCCGTCGCCCTGGGCTATCAGGCGAAAGCGGATGGCCCGAATGCCATGGCGTTGGGCTTCAACTCCAATGCCAACGGGACATCGGCCGTCGCGATCGGGCCGGCCGCTGCCGCGACCGGCCTCGGGGCGACCGCGCTCGGCGTCAACTCCAATGCGTCGACCCAGTATTCGACCGCGATCGGCGTCCTTGCCAACGCGAACGGCTTGAATGCAACCGCCGTGGGACCGGCATCCGTCGCAACCGGGGAATCGACGCTCGCGCTGGGGCACAACGCCATCGCGAACGCAACCTACGCCACCGCTATCGGGCGGGAGTCCAGGGCGTCCGGCGATCAGGCCGTGGCGCAGGGCTACCAGGCGAACGCGTCGGCCGGCGATGCCATCGCGGTCGGCACGGGCACCAAGGCCTCGGCCGTCAGCAGCATCGCCATGGGCGTCAACGCCGTGGCCTCGGGGGCCAGCGGCTCCACCGCGGTGGGCGCCTTCGCCAACGCCAGCGCCACCAACAGCCTGGCGCTCGGCGAATTCGCCAGCGCGTCTGGAGAGGGATCCTCGGCGGTCGGCCCCGGCGCGAATGCCGCGGCGGCGCGCGCCACGGCGGTCGGTGTGGCCTCCCAGGCTCTCGCCGCTTCGACGGTCGCGCTCGGCGACACCGTCACGGTGGCGGCCGCGGCCGGCCCCGGCTCGGTCGCGATCGGCCACAACTCGCAGGTGCTGGGCGGCACCGGCGCGGTGGCGATCGGTGAAGGCCAGACGGTGAACGGCGACGGCGCGGTCGCGATCGGCGACCCGAACACCGTCAGCGGCACCGGCGCCATCGGCATGGGCGCGAACAACACCGCCAACGGCGCCGGCGCCGTGGCGCTCGGCAACACCAACATCGCCAACGGCCTCGGCGCCGTGGCGATGGGCAATGCGGCGAACGCCACCGGTGCCAGCGCCCTGGCCTTCGGCACCAGCTCGGCGGCCGGCGCGGACAACGCGATCGCCCTCGGCTCCGGCGCCACGGCCGGCCAGGCGGGGTCGGTGGCGCTGGGCTCGGGCTCGGTGACGGCGACGGCCGTCGGCACCGCCAGCACCAAGATCGGCGGCACCACCTACAACTTCGCCGGCACCACGCCGACCAGCACGGTCAGCGTCGGCAGCGCCGGCAACGAGCGGACCATCACCAATGTCGCGGCGGGGCGAATTGCGCTCGACTCGACCGACGCGATCAACGGCAGCCAGCTCTTCGCCACCAACCAGGCGCTGGAATCGAGCATCGCGGCCGGGGCAGTCCACTACTACAGCGTCAATGACGGCGGCACGCCGGGCGCGAACTACCTCAACGACGGCGCGACCGGCGCCAACGCCATGGCCGCCGGCATCGCGGCGACGGCGTCGGGTGACGAGTCGACAGCGGTCGGCCACCTGGCCAGCGCGTCGGGTGGGGGGGCGGTTGCCGTCGGCAGCGGGGCGACCGCGAACGGCCCCGCCGCCGGCGCGGCCATCGCCATCGGGCAGCGGGCGCAGGCCGTCGTCACCGGGACCGGCGGTTCTCCGATCGCCATCGGCGTGGATGCCAATGCCAGCGGCGCCTCGGGCACGGCGCTTCCCGGCGGCGGCACGACATGGGAAGCGGTCGCCATCGGCAACGGCGCGGCCGGCACGGGCCAGGGCAGCACGGCCCTCGGCGGCGCCGCCTCGGCGACGGGGGCATGGTCCACCGGCCTCGGCCTGTTCTCCAAAGCATCGGGGGATCGCGCGACGGCGGTCGGCGTCCAGGCCAACGCGACGGCCGCGGATGCGCTCGCCCTCGGCAACGGCGCCACGGCCGGCGATGCCGGCGCGGTGGCGCTCGGCTCCGGCAGCGTGACGGCGGCGGCGGTCGGCACCGCCAGCACCAAGATCGGCGGCACCACCTACAATTTCGCTGGCACCACGCCGGCCAGCACGGTCAGCGTCGGCAGCGCCGGCGCCGAGCGGACCATCACCAATGTGGCGGCCGGACGGATCGCGCTGGACTCGACCGACGCGATCAACGGCAGCCAGCTCTTCGCGACCAACCAGGCGATCGAGGCCATCGCCGCCAGCACCCCGCTGCACTACTACAGCGTCAACGACGGCGGCACGCCCCGGGGGAACTACATCAACGACGGCGCGACCGGCGCCAATGCGATGGCCGCCGGCATCGAGGCGACGGCCTCGGGCAACAACTCGACGGCGGTCGGCTATCAGGCCGCCGCGTCGGGCGGGACCACGGTCGCCCTCGGCGCCGGGGCGACGGCCACCAGCGGCGGTGCCGGCGGCGCCATGGCGCTCGGCACCAACGCCAAGGCGGTGGTGACGGGTGGCGACGGCTCGCCGATCGCCATCGGCATCGCCTCCAACGCCAGCGGGGCGGCCGGCACGGCGCTCCCGGGCGGCTTCACCTCCTTCGAGGCGGTCGCGATCGGCAATTCCGCAACGGCGACCGGGCAGGGCGGCACGGCCCTAGGCCCCAACAGCAACGCGACCGGGACCTGGTCGACCGCGCTAGGCCTGAACAGCGCGGCGTCGGCGGACAACACCACCGCGGTCGGCGTCCTCGCCAATGCCGCGGCGACAAATGCGACTGCGGTCGGCAACGCCGCCGCGGCATCGGGGCTGAACTCCTTCGCGGCCGCGGTGGAGTCCAAGGCGAGCGGAGGCCAGAGCGTCGCCATCGGCTACCAATCCAATGCGAGCGGGCTGGAGAGCACGGCGCTCGGCTATCTGAGCCAGGCGTCGGGCGTGAACGCGACCGCCCTGGG
Source organism: Inquilinus limosus DSM 16000 (assembly GCF_000423185.1). Lineage (GTDB taxonomy): Bacteria > Pseudomonadota > Alphaproteobacteria > DSM-16000 > Inquilinaceae > Inquilinus > Inquilinus limosus. The sequence goes on from NZ_AUHM01000039.1 coordinate 67,158, forward strand.
CAACCAGGTCACGGCGGCGGCGGACGGCAGCGTCGCGATCGGGGCGAACACCGGCCTCGCCGTGGATGCGGCGTCGACCAACGGCGTCGCCATCGGCTGGGCGGCGCAAGTGACCAACGCTCCGTCGGCTGTCGCCTTGGGCGACACGGCGAAAGCCGGAACCGCCGACGCGCTCGCGCTCGGCCATGGCGCGACAGCGGCGGCGAATGTGGGCGACGTGGCGCTGGGCTCGGGCTCGGTGACCGCGGCGGCGGTCGGCACCGGCAGTGCGGTGATCGGCGGCAAGAGCTACACCTTCGCCGGCGCCACGCCGACCAGCACGGTCAGCGTCGGCGCGGCGGGGGCCGAGCGCACCATCACCAATGTCGCGGCGGGGCGGATCGCCCTGGACTCGACCGACGCGATCAACGGCAGCCAGCTCTACGCCACCAACACGGCGGTCGACACGCTGAACACCCAGATCACGGACGTGACCGGCAAGCTGACGCATTACTACAGCGTCAACGACGGCGGCACGAAGGGCGCCAACTACGACAATGACGG
>NZ_AUHM01000040.1 GCF_000423185.1 Inquilinus limosus DSM 16000
AGCCCTCGCCGCCATCACCGGCACCGCCCCCTATCCCCGAGAGAGCGGCGCTTGGCTCGGCAAACGCCACATCCGCGGCGGCCGCCGCGAACCCCGCAACCTGCTCTACCTCGCCGCTCTCTCCGCCACCCGCTCCTCCTCTGACCTCGCCGCCTGCTACAGCCGTCTCCGGGCCAGAGGCAAAGCCCCCAAGCTCGCTCTCCTGGCCATCGCCAGAAAGCTCCTCACCCGCCTCAACGCCATGCTCAGAGATCACAAGCCCTGGATCGCTCTCCAAAACTGACCCCTCCAAACACGGTTGCTCACCCGGTCTCGCTAACGCGAGCCCGACCTCTCCCGCATCCGGCGGGAGAGGCTATGCGAAGACGCTCGACATTCTGTCAGGCCGTGACGTGACCGGGCCTCAATTCATCCGGCTCCAACCCGTCATGGCGAGCCCCGCCCCTTACGCCTATTGGGGGGCGTGGCATCCCAGCGGCACAGATTCCTGGATGGCCACGGCGCTGCGCGCCTCGCCATGACGGGAAGGGACCGAAGACTCGATCTCAAAAGCCGCCAATATCACTCCCGATCATCGAGAAGCCCGAGACCGGGAGAGCGAATCTCCCTGCGCTCCTCCGCCGGAGTCTCCATCAGGCTGTCGGCCAGGGCGGATTGCAGCAGCGCCTGCAGCGCCCCGGTCCTGGTCCGGACCTCGGCCATGGCCTCCTCCAGCGCGGCGCGGTCGAGCGGATCGGCCCGCATCAGGGCGAACATGCGCTGCCGCGCCTCGAGCAGCCCGGCGACCGCCGCCCGCAGCTCCGCCCGGTCCTGCAGCAGCCGGCGCAGCACGTCCCGGCGCAGCTCCGGCGGATAGGGCCGCATCACCGAGGCGGCGACGGCCTCCACGCGGCGGTCGAGCCAGCGCCCGGCCAGCCAGGCGCCGCCCGCGAACAGGTTCAGGCACAGCGAGGCCGCCAGGGCGATGGCGAGGACCAGCATGGTCCTCCGGCGCGGCGCGGCGGTCACAGCAGGCCTCCGATGTCACCTTGGCCGGCCGCCAGCCCGAGGACCGCGAGCGCCATGTCGAGATCGGCGCGGCCGGGCAGCGTCGCCAGCACCAGCACGGCGCCGGCCGCGAGGGACAGCAGCGAGGCGCCCGCGCTCGCTGCCCAGAAGCGCCAGCCCGGCCGCCAGGCCCCCTCCTCCGCTTCGACGGCGGCCAGGATCCGGCCGATCTCCGCGGCGCCGAAGGGCGGCGGGCGGACCGCGCCGCCGACCGTGTCCTCGAAGGCGGCGAACCGCGCCAGCATCGCCGCCGCCGCCGGATCCTGGGCCAGAAGCCGCCGGGCGGATTCGGCCAGCTTCTGCGGCCAGCGGTCGAGATCGGCCCCGAAGCGGAGCAGCGCGTCGTCCAATTCGGCCCTGGTCATGGCTCCGTCTCCCTTTCCTCGATCATGGCCCGCAGCGTCCGCCGGGCGCGGACCAGAAGCTGCTCCGCCGCGCCTTCGCTGACGCCCAGGATGGCGGCGATCTCGGCATTGCTCCGCCCGCCCTGGACGGCCAGCAGCAGCGCCAGGCGCTGCCGCTCCGGCAGGGTCCGGATCATCCGGGCGACCGCGGCGAGGCGGTCTCGGCCGGCCAGCCCGGCCAGCGCGCTGGGCGCGTCGTCGGCCGGCTCCGGCGCCTCCGCGAAGGGCAGCCAGCGCCGCCGGCGCCGGCGCCGCGCCTGGTCCAGGCAGCGATTGGCGACGACCCGGTACAGCCAGGTCGTGAACGCCGCCTGGCCGGGCGTCCAGGCGTCGGGCCGCCGCCACAGCATCAGGAACACGTCCTGCACGATGTCGTCGGCCTCCGCCGCCCGACCGCCGAAGGCCAGCGCCAGGCCGCGCACCCTGTCGCCATGGCGGCGCATGAGGGCGGCGAAGGCGCGCCGATCCCCCCCGGCGATGCGGACCAGCAGATCCGCATCGGCCAAAGCCTCCTCCCCCTCCGCCATGCCGCCATTCCGCGCTTGATGAGAACTGGCGTCAGAACCGGCGCCAGAACCGGCCGGCCGGGAAGCTTCGGCCAGCGGGTCCGGTGACGGTGCGGTAACCGTAGCTGCGGAACGGGCCCTGAACCACCCCGCCGGAACGGGACCAGGACCGGCCGCCGGGGCCGGTGGCCTGGACCGAACGGCTGCAGGCGTGGTTGCCGCACTGCCCGGTGATCGTCCGGGTTCCCCCGTGCGGACCGGTCCAGCTACGCGACCAGTCGTCGGCGGCAGCCGGGCCGGCGGCCAGAAGGAGTCCGGCCATTGTCACGACGGCCGCCATGGTGAGCCTGATCATGATCCCTCCTCTCCGCCCGTCTCAGCGGGCCTGCGCGATAGCGGCCGCGAACTGCGCCCTGGTGACGCCGCGGCCGGTGGTGTCGAGTCGGTCGAACCAGGACGTCCCGGCCACGAACTCGTCGTGCGAGACCAGCCCGTCGCGGTTCCGGTCCAGCGCGGCCAGGCGTTCGCCCTGCCCTTCGGCGAAGCGCTCGAACCGTCTGGCGCGTGACCGGGCCTGGTTCCGGGCTGCCCCGGCCTCGGCGACCGTCAGCACGCCGTCATGGTCGGCGTCGAGGCGGTCGAACATGCGGCTGCGGACGGCCTGGACCTCGGCCCGGGTCAGGACACCGTCGTGATCGGCGTCGATCCGTTCGAACATCTTGTCCGCGAGCCGGCCCGGCTGCTGCGCCTGGGCGGCGTCGCCGCCCAGGACGGCCGCGGCCAGGGCGATGGCGAGCCCTCTGGCGATATGCATGACTGCTGTCTCCTCCGCTTGGCATCCGGATCATCCGGATCACGGCCGCTTGAACGCCGCCGGGCGGATGTCCCTACGCGGATGTCTTGCCGGCGCCGGAGCAAGAACAGAAATCGAACAAGAGCATTGCCTCGGCCCCCGCTTCGGGGCTACATCCGGACGATGCCGACGCGAACCATCCCGCTCCGCGACCACGCCTTCCGCCCCGACCCGTCGGGGGTGCTGTGGTGGCCGGAGCGGCGCTGGCTGCTGGTCGCCGACCTGCATCTGGAGAAGGCGACGGCGCTGGCGCGGCGCTCGCGCCGCCTGCTGCCGCCCTATGACAGCACCGCGACCCTGGCCCGGCTGGGCGCGGCGATCGACCGGCTGGATCCGGCAACGGTGGTCGCGCTCGGCGACAGCTTCCATGATTCGGAGGGGGCCGACCGCCTCGCCGCCGACGATCTGGCGACGTTGGCCCGGCTGGCGCAAGGGCGCGACTGGATCTGGGTGCTGGGCAACCACGATCCGGATCTGCCCGCCTCCCTTCCCGGCGACCGGACCGAGGAGCTGCGGGTCGACGGCCTGGTCTGCCGCCACGCCGCCCGGCCGGACGCCGCCGGCGAGATTTCCGGCCACTATCACCCCAAGGCGGCGGTCGACAGCCGCGCCGGCCGCGTGACCGGCCGCTGCTTCGTCGCCGATGAGGACCGGCTGGTGCTGCCGGCCTTCGGCGCCTACACCGGCGGCCTCGACGTGCTCGATCCCGCCATCCGCGGGCTGCTGGCCCCGGCCTTCCATGTCTGGCTGATCGGCCGCACCGGTCTGCACCGCTTCCCCGGCGCGCGCCTGTCGCCGATCGCGCTGCGGTTCGTCGACAGCGTCGCCTGACGGCCCTTTCCGCCGCGACACCCCGTCATGGCGAGCCCCCGGGGGGGTGGCCATCCGGAATGCTTAGGCCTGCTCCGGCTGCGCGACTGGATGGCCCACGCTTCGCTCGCCATGACGGTATGGGGGCATGTGCCTGCTCTCGGTCGGCAACCCACTCCATCCAATTTCGTCATGGCGAGCCCGCAGGGGCGTGGCCATCCAGGCGGCACCGGCCCCGGCATAGCGCTGATGATTCGATCGGATGCGGTTTCTCTTGCTTAATTGTTCCTGTTGGTGCGGCCCCAGCTCCCCTCTCCTCGGGGAGAGGGAGGGGCCGGTTCGCGTCAGCGAATGGGAGGGTGATGCGGACCGTGCCGCTGGGCAGCCTCCGCCAGGATCGAGCGCACCAGCGGCAAGGTGATCGAGCGGCCCTGGGCCAGGCTGGCGGCGTCGATCTCGCCCACCAGCCGCCGCGCCTCGGCGAAGCTGCGCTCCATCCGAGCCAGCATCGCCTGCACGATCTCCGGCCCCACCGCCAGCTGGCGGTCGGCGAACAGCTTGGCCAGCACCTGCGCCAGCAGCACGTCGTCCGGCTCGCCGACGCCCACCGCCGGCGCCGCCTTCAGCCGCGAGGCCAGGTCCGGCAGCGCCACCGGCCAGCGCGCCGGCGGCTCGCGCGCCGCCAGCAGCAGGAAGCCGCCGGCCTCCTTCAGCAGGTTGTGCAGGTGGAACAGCGCCCGCTCCGCCGCCGCGTCGCCGGCCACCCGGTCGGCGTCGTCCAGCGCCACCGCCCCGTCGGCCGCGAGTTCGGCGGGATCCGCCGCGGCCAGATCGGCCCCGGTCAGGCGCCGGGCGCCGGCGCGCTGCGCCCAGATGCCGAGCAGATGGCTCTTCCCCGCCCCCGGCGCACCGTGCAGGGCCAGGGCCGGCGCCGGCCAGTCCGGCCAGCGCGCGATCCACTCCGCGGCCTCGCGGTTGCTGTCGGCGACGATGAAATCCTCGGGCCCCAAAGCGGGGGGCAGCGACAGGTCGAAGACGAACTGCGCCACCTCTCCGGAAGTCTTGCTCATGAGACGGTGGGGAGGTCCATGTCCGGCGGATCGGCGGGTGGCCGCCCGTACAGCGCACTCTGGCGGTAGCGCTGCAGGGCGAAGCGCGTCAGCACGCCGATCACGGCCGCCACCGGCACCGCCAGCATCACGCCGGTGAAGCCGAACAGGCTGCCGGCGGCGAGCAGCGCGAAGATCACCCAGACCGGATGCAGGCCGACGGAATCGCCGACCAGCTTCGGGGTGACGAAGTTCCCCTCCAGGAACTGGCCGAGGATGAAGATGCCCAGCACCAGCGCCCACATCGTCCAGTCGTCGTACTGGACGAGCGAGATGCCGACCGAGCTGACGAGGCCGACCAGAGAGCCGACGTAGGGGATGATCGACAGCACCCCGGTCACGAGGCCGACCAGCAGGCCGAAATTCAGCCCGACCATGCTGAGGGCGATGGCGTAGAACAGGCCCAGCAGCAGGCAGACGGTCAGCTGGCCGCGGATGAAGCGCGACAGGGTCTGGTTCACCTCGCGCCCCAGGCCGCGGATGGTCTCGCGATGCGCCACCGGCAGGTTGTGGTCGATCACCCCGACCATGTGGTCCCAGTCGCGCAGCATGTAGAAGGCGACGACCGGGGTGATGAACAGCAGCGACAGCAGGTCGATCAGGGCCATGCCGCCCTGCCACAGGCTGCCGAGCACGGTGCCGACCCAGGACACGGCGGTGCCGACATACTGGCTGACCGCCCGCTGGATCTCGTTGAAGTCGGATTCCGAGACGCGGTGGCGCAGCTCGGCGATCAGCGGCTGCAGCCGTGCCCCGGCGCGCGCCACGTACTCGGGCACGGCCGAGAGCAGGCCGGTCAGTTGGTTCACCAGGATCGGGACCACGATCAGCATGGCCAGGATCGCCAGCAGCACGAACAGCAGCAGCAGCACCGTCGTCGCCAGCCAGCGCACCATCCCCAGGCGCTGCAGCCGGTCGCACACCGGGTCCAGCAGGTAGGCGATGATCATGCCGGTGACGAAGGGCGCCAGCACGCCCCGCAGCAGCCACACCAGGAGGCAGAAGACGACGAAGCCGATCAGCCAGAAGCGGATTTGGGCCGATCCGTTCACGCGTGCGCCCCGGCCGGAGTGAAGAAGCGGCGGACGGTCTCGCGCAGATAGCCGATCGCCGAGAGCGTGGTGGTCGCCGCCACCACCCAGATCAGCACGGCGATCGCGCCGCTGGCGTCGACATGGAGCCCGGGCGCCGCCATCACCAGCACCACCAGCGCGATCTGCATCACGGTGTTGAGCTTGCTGATCATCGACGGAGTCAGCGAACGGGTGCCGCGGCCGGCGAAATGCAGCACCACCACGCCCAGCACCAGGCCGATGTCGCGCGCCACCACCAGCGCCACCAGCCAGACCGGCAGCGCCGCCATCCAGGTCAGGGCGAGATAGGTGCCGACCAGCAGGGACTTGTCGGCGATCGGGTCGAGATAGCTGCCCAGCGCCGTCCGCGCCTGCAGCCAGCGGGCCAGAATGCCGTCGATGGCATCGGTCAGCGCCGCCGCCGCGAACATCCAGAAGGCCGTGACCAGGCGTCCGTCCAGGATCAGCCAGATGGTGACCGGGGCCACGGCGAGCCGGGCCAGACTGAGCAGGTTCGGCAGGTATCGGACCAAGCGGCGCAAAGGGACCGACCTCGATGATGAAGGTGTCGTCACGCCGGGCTACATTCCGCCGGTGCGATGCAGCTCGAGCGACTGGGCGCCCTGCTGGACCGCCAGGCCCTGCTGCGCCAGGATCTGGTTGAGCTGGGTCTGGTCGCCCGGGAAGCGCAGCTCCAGCACCGCCTGCCGCGCCGTCAGGCTGACCAGCGAGGAACTGACCATGCCGCCGAGGCGGGTCAGCCGGCCCTGGACGTCGTACCAGTCCGCCGGCGCCGCGATCGGCACCACGACGGTGACGGATCCCCGCGCCACGAAACCGGGCGCAGCTCCGGGCTGCGGCAGGGTCCCGGGTGCACCGGGCGTGGTCGTGGTGATCTGCGGCGCACCGCTGCCCAGCAGCTGCTGCACCCCGGCGCTGCGAAAGGTGTAGGCCAGGGTGGCGGCGTAGCGCCCGGGCGCGGTCTGCTCGGACTTCACCTGGAAGCTCTGCACCAGCCGCTCGACATCGGCGTCGGACATGCCGGAGACGCGGCCCGGATCGGCGCCGATCTGCTGCAGCAGCTGCTGCAGCGCCTTGCGCGGGCCCTGGGCGAAAGCCTTGGTGCGGGCCTCGGTCGCGTTCGCGGCGGTCGCCTCGACCGCGACGTTGTCGACGGAGTAGCCGGAGGCGCTGCCCGCGATCGGCGCCCCGCCGGGTGTCGGGGTCTGGGCGCGGACCGGCGCCAGCTCGGCACAGAGCACCGCAGCCGCCAGAGCCAGGGTCGATCCGATGCGAAGCATCATTGCAAAGCCTTCCGGTTCCGCTATGGTCCGCGCCCATCCGCACGGATAATCCGTCCTTATATAGCACCCCTCTTTGCGAGGTCATCATGTGCCCGCCGGTCGACCCCAAGGACAGCTCCGACGCCTATGCCCGGGCCGGCGTGAACATCGCCGAGGGCGAGGCCTTCGTCGGCGACATCAAGCCCCTGGCCGAGAGCACCCGCCGCCGCGGCATGATGGAAGGGCTGGGCGGCTTCGGCGCGCTGTTCGACCCCAAGGCCGCCGGCTTCCGCGATCCGATCCTGGTCGCCGCGACCGACGGCGTCGGCACCAAGCTGAAGGTGGCGATCGAGACCGGCCGGCACGACACGGTCGGCATCGACCTCGTCGCCATGTGCGTCAACGACCTGGTGGTGCAGGGCGCCGAGCCGCTGTTCTTCCTCGACTACTTCGCCTCCGGCAAGCTCGACCGCTCTGTCGGCGGCGGCGTGTTGCGCGGCATCGCCGAGGGCTGCCGCCAGGCAGGCTGCGCCCTGATCGGCGGCGAGACGGCGGAGATGCCGGGCATGTACGCCGCCGGCGACTACGACCTGGCCGGCTTCGCCGTCGGCGCGGTCGAGCGCGACCAGGCCCTGACCGGCCGCGACGTGCGCGACGGCGACGTGGTGCTGGGCCTTTCCTCGACCGGCGTGCATTCGAACGGCTATTCGCTGGTCCGCCGCACCGTGGCCGAGGCCGGCCTGTCCTGGGACGCCCCGGCGCCCTTCGCCAACGACACCTCGGTCGGCGAGGCGTTCCTGACCCCGACCCGGATCTATGTGAAGAGCACCCTCGCGGCCATCCGCGCCGGCGGCGTCCACGCCATGGCGCACATCACCGGCGGCGGGTTGACCGAGAACATCCCGCGGGTGCTGCCGGACGGGCTGGGCGCCGCCCTCGACGCCGGCGCCTGGCCCCTGCCCCCGGTGTTCCGCTGGCTGAAGGCGCAAGGCGACCTCAGCGCGGCGGAGATGGCCCGCACCTTCAACTGCGGCATCGGCATGGTGGTGATCGTGGCGCCGGACCGGGCCGAGGCGCTGTCGGCGCTGCTGACGGACCAGGGCGAGACCGTGCACCGGATCGGCCGGGTCGTCGCCGATCCGGCCCATTCGGTGGCGATCGCGGGCGCGGAGGCGGCATGGGCCGTCTGAAGGTCGGAGTTCTCATCTCCGGCCGGGGCAGCAACATGGCGGCCCTGGCCGAGGCCTGCGCCGCGCCGGACTTCCCGGCCGAGATCGCGCTCGTGCTGTCCGACATCCCCGATGCCGGCGGCCTGGCCGTCGCGTCCGAACGCGGCCTCGCCACCGCCGTGGTCGATCGCAAGGCCTACGGCTCGAAGGCCGGGTTCGAGGCGGCGATGGACGCGGCGCTGCGAAATGCCGGGGTCGAGTTGATCTGCCTGGCCGGCTTCATGCGGGTGCTGAGCGCCGATTTCGTCGGGCGCTGGCAGGACCGCATCCTCAACATCCACCCCTCCCTGCTGCCGGCCTTCCCCGGCCTCGACACCCATGCACGGGCGCTGGCCGCCGGGGTCAAGCTGGCCGGCTGCACCGTCCATATCGTCCGTCCGGTGGTCGATGACGGGCCGATTCTGGTCCAGGCGGCGGTCCCGGTGCTCGACGACGACGACGCCGCCAGCCTGGCGGCGCGCATCCTGGCGGAGGAGCACCGCTGCTATCCGCTGGCGCTGCGCTGGATGGCCGAGGGACGGGTCAGGATCGACGGCGGCCGGGTCCGGATCGACGGCGTTCCCGCCGCCGCAGGGGCGCTTCGCAACCCCTTGTGAATCCTTGTCACAAAGGCCAATCGACCCTGCGACAATTAAACCCTATTTCACTGGACAAGGCTTGGGGGCATCCGTAAATGGTGCCTCGATCGCAAACATACGAAAGCGGATGAGGATGGGCGCGATGGCCAGCGAAGGCTCGAATCAGGTTCCGGATGAACTGCTGGCTTCGCGCAAGCAGATGTATGCCAGCTTCGTCCGCTTCAGCACCTGGGGCATCGTTGCCGTGGCCATCCTGCTGATCGGCATGGCGCTGTTCCTGCTCTGAGCTTCGCAGCGCGCAAGAGAAAAGGGCCGGCCCCGCGGGACCGGCCCTTTTTCGTTGCCGAACAGGGCCGCCGCCATCCCCGCTCGGGTGGATGGCGGCGGCGCGCCGGATCAGCCGACGATCTCGGTGCCGGCGAAGAAGAAGGCGATCTCGATCGCCGCGTTCTCCAGCGAATCGGAGCCGTGCACCGAGTTCGCCTCGATCGATTCCGCGAACTCCTTGCGGATCGTGCCCGGGGCGGCGTTGGCCGGGTTGGTGGCGCCCATCACCTCGCGGTTGCGGGCCACGGCGTTGTCGCCCTCCAACACCTGGACCACGACCGGGCCCGAGATCATGAAGCTGCAGAGGTCGTTGAAGAACGGCCGCTCCTTGTGCACGGCGTAGAACGCCTCGGCCTGGGCGCGGGTCAGCTGGATCCGCTTCTGCGCGACGATGCGCAGGCCGGCCTCTTCGAACTTGGCGTTGATCTTGCCGGTCAGGTTGCGGCGGGTGGCGTCCGGCTTGATGATGGACAGGGTGCGCTCGGCCATGGAGTCCTCGGTTTTCAGGCGTTGGCGATCGGAATTGCGCGGCCTTATAGACGGGCGGCCCCGATCCGGCAACCGGAGCGCGCGAAATCCCGATTCCCGTGCTATCACCGCGCCGCCATGCTTCAGATCCAGGACGTCACCATCCGCATCGCCGGCCGCACCCTGCTCGACTCCGCCTCGGTGTCGGTGCCGGCCGGGCACAAGGCCGGGCTGGTCGGCCACAACGGCACCGGCAAGTCGACCCTGCTGCGCGCCATCCGGCAGGAGATCGCGCTGGACGGCGGCCAGATCGGCATCCCGGCGCGCTGGCGCATGGCCAGCGTGGCCCAGGAGGCGCCGTCCGGCCCTGCCAGCCTGCTCGACACCGTGCTGGCCGCGGACACCGAGCGCGCCAGCCTGCTGGCGGAGGCCGAGATCGCCGAGGATCCGCACCGGATCGGCGAGATCCACACCCGCCTCGCCGACATCGACGCGCACACCGCCCCGGCCCGCGCCGCCACCATCCTGGCCGGCCTCGGCTTCGACACCGAGGCCCAGGCGCAGCCGGTCGGCGACCTGTCCGGCGGCATGCGCATGCGCGTGGCGCTGGCCGCGACGCTCTTCCTCCAGCCCGATCTTCTTCTTCTCGACGAACCCACCAACCATCTCGACCTCGAGGCGACGCTGTGGCTGGAGGGCTGGCTGAAGGCCTATCCGCACACCGTGCTGATGGTCAGCCACGACCGCGACCTGCTGAACCGGGTGGTCGACATGACCATCCATCTCGAGGCCGGGAAGCTGACCGCCTACAGCGGCGGCTACGACCAGTTCGAGCGCACCCGGCGGATGCGGCTGGAGCATCTGGCGGCGCTGCAGAAGCGGCAGATCGCCCAGCGCGCCCACATGCAGAGCTTCATCGACCGGTTCAAGGCCAAGGCCACCAAGGCGCGCCAGGCGCAGAGCCGTATGAAGGCGCTGGAGAAGATGGAGCCGATCGTGGCGCTGGTCGAGGACCAGTCGATCAGCTTCGACTTTCCGCAGCCGGAGGAGCTGTCGCCGCCGATCCTGGTGCTGGACAAGGTGGCGGTCGGCTATGACGGCCAGCCGGTGCTGAAGAATGTCGACCTGCGGATCGACATGGACGACCGCATCGCGCTGCTCGGCGCCAACGGCAACGGCAAGTCGACCCTGGCCAAGCTGTTCGCCGGCCGGCTGCAGCCGATGGCTGGGGCCCTGCGCAAATCCAACAAGCTCAAGGTCGGCTACTTCGCCCAGCACCAGGCGGAGGAGCTGGACCTGTCGCTGAACGCCATCGCCCAGGCGCGGCGGGTCATGCCGGACGCGACCGACGAGAAGATCCGCGCCCATCTCGGCCGCTTCGGCTTCGTCCAGCGCCGCGCCGAGACCCGGATCGGCGACATGTCGGGCGGCGAGAAGGCGCGGCTGCTGCTGGCCCTGATGGCGCGCGAGGCGCCGCAGCTGCTGCTGCTCGACGAGCCGACCAACCATCTCGACGTCGACAGCCGCCAGGCGCTGGTGCAGGCGCTGAACGAGTATGACGGCGCGGTGGTGCTGATCACCCACGACCCGCATCTGATCGAGCTGACCGCCGACCGGCTGCTGCTGGTCAAGGACGGCGCGGTGCGGCCCTTCGACGGCGACCTCGACGACTACCGCCGCCTCCTGGCCGAGCAGCGGCGGCAGGAGCGCGCGGGGCGCCAGGCCGAGAAGGCGAGCCAGGCCGACCGCAGGGAGCAGCGCCGCGCCGCCGCCGAGGCCCGCGCCCAGCTGGCCCCGCTGCGCCAGGAGATCCGCGAGATCGAGAGGCGGATTCAGGCGCTGGAGCGGGAGAAGCAGAAGATCGAGGCGAAGCTGGCCGACGGCACGCTCTACAGCAACCCGGCCGCGGCGACGGAGCAGCAGATCGCGCTGCACGACGTGCAGACCAGGCTGGACGCCGCCGAGGAGGCTTGGCTGGAGGCCAACAGCCGGCTGGAGGAGGCGCAGGCGCTGGCAGGCTGAGGGCTCAGCTCGGTCCCGGCCAGCGGATCAGCCCGCGGGTGAAATCGCGCCAGGCGGCCGCCGTGCTCCAGCGGTCGAACATCAGGGCGTGCAGCCCGGCGCTGACCAGCAGGACGACGGCGCCGGCGAAGAGCACGTCACTGAAGAAATGCCCGCCCATGCCGATGCGCAGCAGGCCGAGCGCGCCGCCCAGCGCCATTGAGCCCCAGAAGATCCGGCGTCGCCGCCGCGCCGGCACGACATAGGCCGCGCTGTGGACGACGAAGCCGATGGTGGGATCGCCGGCGACGAAGGAGCAGTTGCGGCGGCATTGGTCGGCCGGGATCAGCGGCGGCGTGAAGGCGGCAGCGCCGCCAAAAGCCTCGACCTGGCGCGGCCGGGCCCGGCCCCAATGGTCCTTCAGCACGGTATTGGCCACGAGCCCCGGCCCGATCGCCAGCGCCAGGAGCAGGAAGGTCCAGCGCCGGGCGTCGAGCCCGAGCAGCCGCCGTTGCCGCAGCCATGTCCAGGCGGCCGCGAGCAGCAGCAGGACGGCGGCGATGCGGACCAGGACCTGCACCGCCTCGTGGATCGCCTCCGCGAGGGACGCGCCGGCCCAGGCGAAGCCGCTGCCAGGGGCGTAGAACCAGCCGGAGACGACGAGGTCGATGCCCGGCGCGAGGACCAGCAGGGCAGCGACCGCGACCGCGAGCCAGAGCGCTGTCCGGGGCGTCACCCGCCCACCCGCTGCTTCTCGCTCCAGGCCCCGGCCTCGTCCTGCTGGTAGTAGACGAGCGTGTGGCCGGCGTCGCGGAAGCGCTTCCAGCGGCCGCGGGCGGCCTGCACCGCCTCCGGGTCGTTGCCGTCGAACAGGTCGCACACCGTCGCGAAGGCACCGCCGCCGTCCGAATCCGCGCCGTCGCCCAGGAACAGCACCTGGGCGCCGTTCGGGTTCTCGACCTGGTCGGTGATCCACACCGGCTGCTCCTCCGCGAAGCCGTCGCGCCGGGTGCCGTGCGGCAGGAAGCCCTCCTTGGAGTAGGTCCAGAGATAGCCGGCCAGGCTCTCCGCCCGCTCCTCGGAGCCGACGCAGACGACGGCGCGCCAGCCGCGCTGCAGCGTCCGCTCGAGCAGCACCGGCAGGGTCTGCTCGAACGTGCGCGCGGTCAGGTGGTAGAACCGGATCTCGGCCATCAGCCTTCGTGGTTATCGGCCACGAACCGGTCCAACAGCCGCACGCCGAAGGCGGTGGCGCCCTTTGGCACGGTCGGCGTGTCCTTGCCCGACCAGGTCGTGCCGGCGATGTCGAGATGGGCCCAAGGCACCTTGTTGACGAAGCGCTGCAGGAACTGCCCGCCGATGATCGAGCCGGCGTCGCGGCTGCCGGTGATGTTCTTCATGTCGGCGATGTCGCTGTCGATCTGCTTGTCGTAGGCGTCGCCCAGCGGCATGCGCCATAGCTTCTCCTCGACCGCCTTGCCGGCGGCGATCAGCTTCTCGGCCAGGGCGTCATCATTCGAGAACAGCCCGGCATGCTCGCTGCCGAGCGCGATGATGATGGCGCCGGTCAGGGTGGCGAGGTTGATCATCGCCTTCGGCTTGAACCGATCCTGCGTGTACCAGAGCGCATCGGCGAGCACGAGCCGGCCCTCGGCGTCGGTGTTCCAGACCTCGATGGTCTGGCCGGACATCGAGGTGACGATGTCGCCCGGCCGCTGCGCGTCGCCCGACGGCATGTTCTCGACGAGGCCGAGCACGCCGACGGCGTTGACCTTGGCCTTGCGCAGCGCCAGCGCCTTGAACAGCCCGGCGACCACGCCGGCGCCGCCCATGTCCCACTTCATGTCCCACATGCCCTGGCCGGGCTTGAGCGAGATGCCGCCGGTGTCGAAGGTCACGCCCTTGCCGACGAAGGCGATCGGTGCCTCGGCCTTGCGCTTGCCGCCGGCGCCCTTCCACTGCAGCACCACCAGCTGGCTCTCATATGCCGAGCCCTGGCCGACGCCGAGCAGCGCACCCATGCCGAGCTTGCGCATCTGCTTCTCGCCCAGCACCTCGACCTCGACGCCCAGGTCCTGCAGCTCCTTCGTCTTGGCGGCGAAGCTCTCCGGATGGAGGACGTTGGCCGGCTCGGACACCAGCTCGCGGGTCAGGAACACGCCCTGAGCCACCGCGTCGGCGCGGGCGAAGGCCTTCTTCGCCGCCGCGGCGTCGCTGGTCTGCACGGTCAGGCTCTTCAGGGTCGGCTTCGCCTCGGGCTTCTCCTTGGTGCGGTAGCGTTCGAAGCGCCAGGCGCGGAGGCGGGCGCCGAAGGCGAATTCGGCGGCCGCGGCCCCTGCCCCCTGGCCGGAGAGGACGATGCCTTCGAGCTGCGCCGTCGCCGCGGCGGCGCCGGTCTTGTTCAGCAGCGCCGCGACCGAGCCGCCCGCCCGCTGCAGCCGCACCGCGTCGACCTCCTCCGGCTTGCCGAGACCGAACAGCACGACCTGATCGACGCCGGCGATGCCGTACAGCGCCAGCGTCTCGTCGCGGCCGCCCTTGAATTTCGGCGCGGCCTTCAGCGCCCGCGACAGGGCGCCTTTCGACCGCCGGTCGATCGCGGCGGCGGCGTTCGACAGCACGTCGTCGGCGAACACGCCGAGGACCAGGACGCCGGCTTCGACGGAAGCAGGCGGAGCGAAGGAGATCTGCATCTTGTCGTCTTCCGGGCGATTTCCGATAACCGCGGCAAGCCGGCGGAACCCGCAACGTAACAGCGGGTTTCACAGCCGTCACCGGTCGAAACGGCCCCGCCGCCCGGCTGCGACCTCCTTAGCGGTCGCGGCGGCGGGCCGTCTGATGTAGAAGATCCGCCCGACCCGCCTTCGGCACAACAGGCCTGTTCGCACCCGATGCTCCGTTCCCCCACCCTCTACGCCTATATCGTGCGGCAGTTCCTGTTCTGGTTCCTGGCCGTGCTGCTGGTGCTGAGCGGCGTGATCGCGGTGTTCGAATTCGTCGAGTTCGTGCGCCAGGTCAGCTCCATCCCCGAGCTGCCGGTGAGCCTGGCCTTCACCCTGGCCGCCTTCAAGCTGCCCAGCGACGTCGAGATCCTGTTCCATTTCGCCGTGCTGATCGCGGCCATGGTCACCTTCTGGCGCATGACCCGCAGCCGCGAGCTGGTGGTCGCCCGCGCCGCCGGCCTGTCGGCCTGGCAGTTCCTGGCGCCGGTGATCGCCGCGGCGATGGTGCTGGGCGTGCTCAAGATCACGCTGGTCAACCCGATCTCGGCGGCGATGTACAGCCGCTTCGAGCGCCTGGACCTCGATTTCCTCGGCGGCACCGGCGACGTGATGAAGGTGGCCAAGACCGGCTTCTGGCTGCGCCAGAAGGACGAGGACGGGATCGTCGTCATTCATGCTGACAAGGTCGGCAGCAACGGCGACCAGCTGCAGAACGCGATCTTCCTGCTGCTGAACCCGGACGAGACCTATCGCGGCCGGATCGACGCCGCCAGCGCCCAGCTGCAGGACGGCAAATGGGTGATCAGCGACGCCTGGGTGATGAACGGCGAGGCGCCGGCGCAGCATGTCGACACCACCTCGATCCCGAGCACCCTGACCCGCAACGGGATCCAGGAGCGCTTCGCCTCGCAGCAGACCATCTCGTTCTGGGACCTGCCGGACTACATCCGCAACCTCGAGGCCACCGGCTTCTCCTCGGTCCGCTACCGCATCGCCTATCAGTCGCTGCTGTCGCAGCCGCTGCTGATGGCGGCGATGATCCTCGTCGCCGCGGCCTTCAGCCTGCGGCCCGGGCGCCGGGTCGACACCGTGCTGATGATCGTCGGCGCCATCGTCACCGGATTCTCGATCTTCGTGCTCGGCGACATCGTGGCGGCGCTCGGCCGTGCCGGGACGCTGCCGGTGCCGATGGCGGCCTGGGCCACCTCCTGCGTCGCCCTTATGTTCGGCGCCGCCGCCCTGCTGCATCTCGAAGACGGCTGAGGCTGACCATGGAACCGGCCGCTTTTGCCTTGAGTCGGCCAAAGTCACGTGCTGTATCTGCGCCTTTCAACAGCGAGGCCGTGTCGCCCTCATGATCCGTCGTCTGTCGGCCCCGATCGTCGCCCTGGTCCTGGCCATCACCTCCCTCGTCGCTCCTGCCGCCGTGGCGCAGACCCGTGCTCCGGCCTCCGCCGTCGGCAAGATCGCCGCGGTGGTCAATGACGACGTGATCACCGTGGCCGACCTGCAGATGCGCCTCCGGCTGGCGCTGATGAGCAGCGGCCTGCCGGGAACGCCGGAGAACCAGCAGCGGCTGCTGCCCCAGGTGCTGCGTCTGCTGATCGACGAGAAGCTGCAGGGCCAGGAAGCCGCGCGCACCGGCATCAGCGTGCCCGCCCAGGATGTCGACCGGGCGCTGGAGGCGATCGCCGGCCAGAACCGCATGTCGACGCAGCAGCTCTTCGGGATGCTGAAGTCCACCGGCGTGCCGCAGAGCGCGCTGGAGGACCAGGTCCGCGCCCAGCTCGCCTGGCGCCAGCTGATCCAGCGCCGCTTCATCTCCCAAGTCGAGGTCTCGGACAGCCAGGTCGACGAGGTGGTGGAACGGCTGAAGGCCAATCAGGGCAAGCCGCAATATCTCGTCGCCTCGATCTTCCTTGCGGTCGACCAGGATGCCGGCGAGGGCCAGGTCAGGGCCCTGGCCGACCGGCTGGTTTCGGAAATCCGCCGCGGCGCCCCCTTCCCCGCCGTGGCGCGCCAGTTCAGCCAGGCCGCCGGCGCCCAGAGCGGCGGTGACATGGGCTGGGTGCTGGCCGGGCAGCTCGAACCCGCGCTCGACCAGGTGCTCAGCACGATGCAGCAGGGCCAGGTGTCGGATCCGATCCGCACCCTCGGCGGCTACAACATCCTGCTGCTGCGCGACAAGCGGACGGTCAACATCAACACCGCGGGTGGGGTCAGGGTCCGCCTGAACCAGATCGTCGTCCCGGTGCCGCCGACCGCCCCGCGCAACCGGGTCCAGACCGTGGTCGCGCAGATGCGCAACGACTTCTCCGGCGTGAACGGCTGCGAAGCCTTCCAGGCCAAGGTCAAGGAGCTGGGCGTGACCGCCAATCCGGATCTCGGCGACGTCCTGCTCAGCCGCCTGCCCGACGCCCTGCGCCAAGTGGTCAGCGCCCTGCCGGACGGCCAGGTCAGCAGCCCGGTGCGGATGGCGGACGGTGTCGCCGTGATGATGGTCTGCTCCCGCCAGGACGTCGGCGGCGACGGCGTCGACCGCGACCAGATCCGCGGCACCCTGGCCGAGCAGAAGATCGACATGATGCAGCGCCGGCTGCTGCGCGACCTGCGCGGCAACGCCTATATCGACATCCGGCTCTGACCCTGTCCGACGCACCGCTCCGCGACGCGATCGCCGCCCTGCCGCCGCTGCGCGACGTGATCGCGCGGCACGGCCTGGCGGCGAAGAAGTCGCTCGGCCAGAACTTTCTGCTCGACCTCAACGTCACCGCCCGGATCGTCCGCGAGGCCGGCGACCTGGCCGGCACCCATGCGGTCGAGATCGGGCCCGGCCCCGGCGGCCTGACCCGCGCCCTGCTTGCCTCCGGGGCCGAGAGCGTGACCGTGATTGAGCGCGACCGGCGCTTCCGGCCGGCGCTCGAGGAGCTGGCGGCGGTTGCCGGAGACAGGCTGCGGATCGTCGAGGCGGATGCGCTGGAGACCGACATCCCGGCGCTGGTGCCGGCGCCGCGCGCCGTGGTCGCCAACCTGCCCTACAATGTGGCGACGCCGCTGCTGATCGGCTGGCTGCGCCGGATCGACGAGTTCCGGTCGCTGACGCTGATGTTCCAGAAGGAGGTGGCGGACCGCCTCGTCGCCGCGCCGCGCAGCAGCGCCTATGGCCGTCTGTCGGTGATCGCCCAGTGGCGGGCCGAGGTCGATCCCCTCCTCACCCTGCCCGCCCGTGCCTTCACGCCGCCGCCGAAGGTCGATTCGACCGTGGTCCGGCTGCGGCCGCGCCGAGGCCGTGAGGAGGTGCCGTTCGCGGCGATGGAGGCCGTGACGGCCGCCGCCTTCGGCCAGCGCCGGAAGATGCTGCGCGCCAGCCTGCGCAGCCTGGGCGGGGCCGAGGCCCTGCTGGCCGAGGCGGATCTGCCGCCGACCGCCCGGGCGGAGGAGATCGACATCGCCGGCTTCGTCCGCCTGGCCCGCGTCGTCGCCGCCCGCTGATCGGCGACCGCCGGCGAGGCAGCCGAATCGTCGCGGCGCCCTCGACCGTCGCGACCACACCTCCCAGATAATTTCACCGGGCCGGCTTCGACGCGTTGACGGCCCGCGCCCCCATGTGGCGCCTTCGCATCTCGGAGGAGCTGTCATGAGCGACATGCAGCGTCTGGAAATCGCGGATCCCTCCATGCCGCTGGTCGACCGGATCAGGGGCTATGCCAGTGTCGTCCACTACCTGGCCGGCGCCTATCCGGCCCTGTTCTTCCCGCTCCGCCGGCTGGGCGGACAGGTCGGAATCGGCCCGGCGGTGGCGCGCGACACCGATCTCGTCATCGAAGGTTTCCCGCGGTCCGGCAACACCTTCGCCGTCCATGCCTTCCGGCTGGCGCAGCCCCATGCGGTGAAGACGGCCGACCACATCCACGTGCCGGCGCAGGTGATCCGGGCGGCGCGCTACCGCGTGCCGGCCTGCATCCTCGCCCGGCGGCCCGAGGACGCGGTGCGGTCGCTGGTGGTCAAGTATCCGTTCCTGAACCCGCGGCACGTGCTGCGAGGCTATGCCGGCTTCTACGAGCGGTGCCTGCCCTACCGGGAACACTTCGTCGCCGCGACCTTCGATCAGGTCGTGGCGGATTTCGGCGGCGTCATCGACCGCATCAACCGCCGCTTCGGCGCCAGCTTCCACCGGTTCGAGCCGACCGAGGAGAATCTCCGCCGCATCTTCCAAGGCATCGATGAGCGGAACGCCGACGAAGCCGTCGACCCGGTCCTCGGCAGTGCCCGGCCCAACCACTCCAAGGAGGCGGCCAAGCGTCGCATCCGCCTGCGCGAGGACGATCCGCTGCTCGACCGGTGCCGGGCCGTCTTCGAGATCTATCGGCTCCTCGCCTGCGACGTCGACGCCGCGGAGATCACCAGCCGGGCCAGGGAGCTGCGGATCCGGACGTGGCGAATGGTCTGGTGAGCCGCCGTTCGGCCGGTCAGAGCCTGGCCTGCAGCGAGCGGACGAAATCCGGCAGGCCGGTCTGGCGGCTGCGGCGCAGCCGCTCCGCCGCCAGGATCGCCTGGACCTGGGCGATGCTGGCGTCGAGGTCCCGATTGACGATCACGTAGTCGTATTCCGGCCAGTGGCTCATCTCGTCCGCCGCCTTGGCCATGCGGCCGGCGATCACCTCGTCGCTGTCCTGGGCGCGGGCGCGCAGCCGCTGCTCCAGCGCCTCCACCGTCGGCGGCAGCACGAAGACGCTGACCAGATCGGTCCGCGCCTTCTGCGCCAGCTGCTGCGTGCCCTGCCAGTCGATGTCGAAGATCACGTCGCGGCCGGAGGCCAGCGCCGCCTCGACCGGCGCGCGCGGCGTGCCGTAGGCGTTGCCGAACACGCGGGCGTATTCCAGCAACGCGTCGTCGCGGACCATGGCATCGAAGGTCGCCTGGTCGATGAAGTGGTAATGCGTGCCGTCGACCTCGCCCGGCCGCTGGGCCCGGGTGGTGACGGAAACCGAGATTGTCAGGTTCGGATCCTGCGCCAGCACGGCCCGGGTGATCGAGGTCTTGCCCGCCCCCGAGGGCGAGGACAGGACGAGCATGAGCCCGCGGCGGGCTATTTCTGTGGTCATTCGATGTTCTGGATCTGCTCGCGGAACTGTTCGATCACGGCCTTGAGGTCGAGGCCGATCCGGGTCAGCGCCACATCCGCCGCCTTCGAGCACAGGGTGTTGGCTTCCCGGTTGAACTCCTGGCACAGGAAATCGAGCCGGCGCCCGACGCCGCTGCCGGCGGCGAGCAGGCCGCGCGCCTGGCCGATATGGGCGTCGAGCCGGTCGAGCTCCTCACGGACGTCGCAGCGGCCGACCAGCAGCGCCAGCTCCTGTGCCAGCCGGTCCTCCGGCAGGGGTGGCCGCGCCTCCAGCAGCAGGTCCAGCTGCGCCTTGAGGCGCGCCTTCAGCGCGTCCGGCTGGGCCGCGGCGCTGGCCCGGGCGTCGCCGACCAGCCCGGCGATATGATCGATCTGGGCGGCCAGCACGTCACGCAGCCGTCCGCCCTCCTCCAGCCGCGCCGCCTGCAGGTCGTCGAGCAGCGGCGCGATCGCCGCCGCCGCCTCGGCCTCGACGGCACTGTTCAGCTCGGCGGAGGCGGTGTCGCCGGTCTCGACCACGCCGCGGATGCCGAGCAGCGTGTCGACCCGGATCGGCGCGGTCTCGCCGTTCAGCTCGCGCGCCAGGGCGACCAGCTGGTCCAGCACCTCGCGGTTGATGCGCAGCGCCGGCGCCGTCTCGCTGCGGCCGAGCGACAGGTTGAGGGTGACGTTGCCGCGGCGGAAGCGCTTGGCCAGCTCGACCCGGGCGACCGATTCCAGCCGCTCGAAGCCGGCCGGGGTGCGCAGGCGCAGATCGAGCGACTTGCCGTTGACGCTGCGTGCCTCCCACACCCAGGACAGCCCGTCGACGCCGCCCTCCTTGCGGGCGAAGCCGGTCATGCTGGAAAGCGGGGCCGAGGCGGTCATATCCTGGGTCATGGGGGGCTTATAGCCGTCGCCTGGACCGCCAACAAGGAGAACGCCATGACGGCGCCGGCCGCCATCCTGATCACCGGCGCCTCGAGCGGGCTCGGCGCGGCCCTGGCGAAGGGCTACGCCGCCCCCGGCGTGCGGCTGGTACTGCTCGGGCGGAACCGGGACCGGCTGGAGGCTGCGGCCGAGGCGGTCCGCGCCCTCGGCGCGACGGCGGAGACGGCGGCGGTCGACGTCACCGACCGGGCGGCGATGGCGGCGGCGGTGGCGGCGGCCGACGAGGCCGGGCCGCTCGACCTCGTCATCGCCAATGCCGGCGTCGCCCCGGGCGGAGCGGAAGGCGCGGACGCGGCCGAGAAGGGCCGCCGGATCCTCGCGGTCAATCTCGACGGCGTGCTCAACACCGTCGATCCGATCCGGCCGCGCATGGCGGCGCGCGGCGCCGGCCAGATCGCGCTGATGAGCTCGCTGGCCGGCTTCCGCGGCTTCCCCGGCGTGGGGACCTACGCCGCCTCCAAGGCGGCGGTGCGGGTCTACGGCGAGGCGCTGCGGGCCGAGCTGCGGCCGCGTGGGGTGCGGGTGTCGGTGATCTGCCCCGGCTTCGTCCGCACCCCGATGACCGACGGCGCCGATTTCCCGATGCCGATGCTGATGGGGGTCGAGGATGCGGCCGCGGCGATCCGGCGCGGTCTTGCGCGCGACCGGCCGCTGATCGCGTTCCCCTGGCCGATCCATGCCGGCACGCGGCTGTTGGCCGCCCTGCCCGCCGCCTGGGCCGACGCCCTCATCCGCCGCTTCGCCCGGGTGTGACAGCCGTCACGGTGCGTTCACGCAAGATCGAGCATTGTCGCGGCATGCCCCGTGAGAGCGCGACGACCATGCATCTGATCCACGACGACGATGAGACCGACAGCCCGTTCGATCTGGTCCGCGAGATCGTGACCATCGTCGGCTGGGTGGCGACGACCTTCGCCCTGCTGCTGGTCGCCTACGCCGCGTTCGGCTGATCCGAGGACGGCCGGTCGGGCGGCGGCTGCGTCGCGGCGCCCGGATCGGCGGCCGGCATCTCCGTCTCGGCCTCCCCCATCATCAGCGCGGCCTGGCGCTTGAGATGGGCGTAGCGCCGGATGCTGAAGGCCAGGCTGCCGACGTAGATCAGGCCCAGCGCGACCAGCGTCGGCCAGGTGGCGGTGACCAGCAGCGTGGCCACCAGCCCGACCCCGACCAGCACCGGCACGATGTAGTCCGGCGGGATCCGCACCACCTTCATCGAGAAGGTCGGGATCCGGCTGACCAGCAGCAGCGCCACCGCCACGGTCCACAGGCCGACCAGCAGCGGCGCCGCCCAGAAGCCGGACGAGAACTCGAAGCTGATCATCAGCGGCATCAGGATCAGGATGGCGCCCGCGGGCACCGGCACGCCGGTGAAGTAGTTGTAGGCGAAGGCCGGCAGCGTGGTGTCGTCCAGCGCCGTGTTGAAGCGGGCCAGGCGCAGCGCGGCGCAGACGGCATAGGCCATCACCGCCACCCAGCCCAGGCTGCCGGCGTCCTGCATCATCCAGAGATAGAGGATCAGCGCCGGGGCGACGCCGAAGCTGACGATGTCGGCCAGGCTGTCCAGCTCCGCCCCGAACTTGCTCGACCCGCGCAGGAGGCGGGCGACGCGGCCGTCCAGCCCGTCCAGCACGGCCGCCACCAGAATCGCGGTCACCGCCTGCTCCCAGCGCTCGTGGATGGCGTAGCGGATCGCGGTCAGCCCGGCGCACAGCGCCAGCGTGGTCAGGATGTTCGGCAGCAGCCGGTTGATCGTCAGGCCGCGGATGCGGACGACCGGCCGGCGGCGGAAGGGGCGCCGATGCTGGCGATGCTCGGGCCTCATCATCGTGCGACGGCGACCGGGTTGACGGCCGCGGCGGCCAGGTCGGCCAGCACGGTCTCGCCGCCGATCATGGTCTGCCCGACCGAGACCAGCGGCTCGACCCCCTCCGGCAGGTAGATGTCGGTGCGGCTCCCGAAGCGGATCAGCCCATAGGTCTCACCGGCCACCACCGGCTGGCCGGGAGAGAGGTCGCAGATGATGCGCCGCGCCACCAGCCCCGCGATCTGGACGAAGACCAGCATCCGGCCGTCCGGCAGGCGCAGCGACACGGCACAGCGCTCGTTCTCCTCGCTGGCCTTCTCGAGATTGGCGTTCAGGAACTTGCCCGGACGGTACTTCACGTCGACCACCGCGCCGTCGGCCGGAACGCGGTTCACATGGACGTTGAAGACGTCGAGGAAGATGCTGATCCGGGTCAGCGGCCGGTTGCCGAGCCCGAGCTCCGCCGGCGGCGCCGCCTGCACCACCATCTGCACCCGGCCGTCGGCCGGCGCCACCACCAGGTCCGGCCGGTTCGGCGTCACCCGCGGCGGATGGCGGAAGAAATAGATGCACCAGGCGGTCGCCAGCACGCCGAGCCAGCCGGCCGGTTCCCAGGTCAGGAACAAGATCACCGTGACCACGGCGAAGACACCGATGAACGGGTAGCCGGCCGGGTGGATCGGCACCAGCACGCCGCGAATCGTGTGCAGCAGATGCGAATCCTCTTTCCCGTTCAAGGCGTGCTGTCTCCGGTCTCCGGGGCCGCGTCGCCGGGTTTCGGCGGAGCGGCCTGCCGCCGCCTCTGCCAGTCGGCGACGTTGCGGTTGTGCTCTTCGAGCGTTCGGGCGAAGACGTGCCCGCCCGACCCATCGGCCACAAAGTAATAATAGCTCGTGACCGCCGGGTTGAGCACTGCGGCAAGTGAGTCGCGCCCCGGATTGGCGATCGGTCCCGGCGGCAGCCCGGCCACGAGATAGGTGTTGTAAGGGGAATCGAGCTTCCAATCGGCCCGGGTGAGCGGACGTCCGAGCGGCTTCTTGCCGCCGGTCAGGGCATAGACCACCGTCGGATCAGCCTGCAGCGGCATACCCGCCTGCAGCCGGTTCAGGAACACGCTGGCGACCAACGGCCGCTCCGCCGGCACGCCCGTCTCCTTCTCCACGATCGAGGCCATGGTGACCGCGTCCTGCGGAGTCTTGTACGGCAGGCTGTTGGCCCGCTTGCCCCACAGCGTCTCGACCTCCTGCCGCATCGCCTTGCGCATCCGCTCGATCACCGCGGCGCGGGTGTCGCCGCGGATGAACTGATAGGTCTCCGGCAGCAGCGAACCTTCGGCCGGGATCTCCCCGACCTCGCCGGTCAGGAGCGGCTCGGCCTGGACCAGGGCCACGATCTCGGCCGAGGTCAAACCTTCCGGGACGGTGATCTTGTGCGAGACGTTGCTGCCGCGGGCCAGGAGGTCGGCCGCCCCGGCCGGCGAGGTGCCGGGCGCGAAGGCGTATTCCCCGGCCTTCAGGCTGCGGTCGCCGCCCTCCAGCGCGATCCCCGCCAGGAACACCCAGCGGTTCTCGATCACCCCCGCCGCCTCCAGCTGCGCCGCGATCGCGGTCAGGCCGCTGCCGCGCTCGACCACGAGCGTCGCCGGGGCCGTCAGCGGCCCCGATGCGCGATAGGCGTGAAGGAACCACGCGACGCCGCCGCCGATGACGGCCGCCACGACCACCAGGAAGACGAGCGCGCGGGCGAGTGCCCGAAACATCCGGTCAGACGTACTCGCGGAAGATCAGCGACGCGTTGGTCCCGCCGAAGCCGAAGCTGTTCGACAGAGCGGCCCGCACCGGCCGTTCCTTGGCCTGCTTCGGCACCAGGTCGACGCCGAGGCAGGTTTCCGACGGATCCTCGAGGTTCAGCGTCGGCGGCACCACGTCGTGGTTGACCGCCAGCACCGAGTAGATCGCCTCGACCGCGCCGGCGGCACCGAGCAGATGGCCGATCGCCGACTTGGTCGAGGACATCGACACCGTCTCGATGGCGTTGCCGAACAGCCGCTTGACCGCGCCGAGCTCGATCTCGTCGCCGAGCGGCGTCGAGGTGCCGTGGGCGTTGACGTAGTCGATGTCCGACGGGGACAGGCCGGCCCGCTTCAGCGCCGCCGACATCGCCCGGAAGCCGCCATTGCCGTCATCCGGCGGGGCGGTGATGTGATGGGCGTCGCCAGACAGGCCGTAGCCCACCACCTCGGCATAGATCTTCGCACCGCGCGCCTTGGCGTGCTCCAGTTCCTCCAGCACGACCACGCCGGCGCCCTCGCCCATGACGAAGCCGTCGCGGCCCTTGTCATAGGGGCGCGAGGCGCGGTCCGGGGTGTCGTTGTAGCCGGTGGACAGAGCCCGCGCCGCGGCGAAGCCGGCGAGCCCGAGCCGGCACACCGCCGCCTCCGCCCCGCCCGCCACCATGACGTCGGCATCGTCCCACATGATCAGCCGCGCCGCGTCGCCGATCGCGTGCGCGCCGGTCGAGCAGGCCGTGACCACGGCATGGTTCGGGCCGCGGAAGCCGTGCTGGATCGAGACCTGGCCGGAGGCCAGGTTGATCAGCGCCGCCGGGATGAAGAAGGGGGAGATCCGGCGGGGCCCCTTCTCCTCCAGGGTCAGCGAGCCCTCGGCGATCCACTGCAGGCCGCCGATGCCCGAGCCGATCATGACGCCGGTGCGGTCGCGCGCCTCGTCGCTCGGCGGCTGCCATCCCGAATCCCCGATCGCCTCGTTGGCCGCGGCGATCGCGTAATGGATGAAGACGTCGTTCTTGCGCTGGTCCTTGGGAGGGACCGCGCTGTCGACGTCGAAATCACCCGGGCCGGTGCCGCGCGGCACCAGGCCCGCGATCCGCGCCGGCAGATCCGAGACGTCGAAGGTCGTGATCGCCCCGATGCCGGACTGCCCGGCGATCAGCCGATCCCAATTGGTCTTCACACCGGCACCGAGAGGCGTGACCATCCCCATGCCGGTGATTACGACACGTCGCATCATTTCATCCGGTTCTGCGGCGGAACGTGTGGCACGGCCCTGCGATCAGCCGGCCGAGTGCTGCTCGATGAACTGGATCGCGTCCTTCACCGTCAGGATCTTCTCGGCCGCGTCGTCCGGAATCTCGCAGCCGAACTCCTCCTCGAACGCCATGACCAGCTCGACGGTGTCGAGGCTGTCGGCGCCCAGGTCGTCGATGAAGCTGGCCGACTCGGTGACCTTGCCTTCTTCGACGCCGAGATGTTCGACGACGATCTTCTTAACGCGATCGGCGATGCTTTCGCTCATTCTTTCTACCTTTCAAGAGAGCGGAACGGGGCTGAATTCCGCAGTGCTACCCCCCGCACAAGTGACCGCCCCGTAGACCCGCGGTCACATAACACACCTGATCGAACATGGCCAAGCATCTGGCCATGTCCAGCCCGGCGACGTCAGACCATCGCCATCCCGCCATTCACGTGGATGGTCTGGCCGGTGACATAGGCAGCCTCGTTGCTGGCGAGATACAGGACAGCGGCCGCGATCTCGGCCGGCTCGCCCATCCGCGCCATCGGGATGGTGGCGGAGATCCGCGCCTTCTGCTCCTCGTTCAGCGCATCGGTCATGGCGCTGGTGACGAAGCCGGGCGCGACGCAGTTGACGGTGATGCCGCGGCTGGCGACTTCCTGCGCCAGCGCCTTGGTCATGCCGGTCAGGCCGGCCTTGGAGGCGGCGTAGTTCGCCTGGCCCGGGTTGCCGGTGTGGCCGACGATCGAGGTGATCGACACGATCCGGCCCCAGCGCTTCTTCATCATGCCGCGCAGCGCCGCGCGCGCCAGGCGGAAGCCGGACACCAGGTTGACGTCGAGGACGGTCTCGAAATCCTCGTCCTTCATCCGCATGGCGAGGCCGTCGCGGGTCAGCCCGGCATTGTTGACCAGGATGTCGATGCCGCCGGTCGCGGCCTCGGCCGCCTTCGCCACCGATTCGGCGCCCTCGGCGCTCGACAGATCGCCCGGGGTCACATGCGCCCGCTCGCCCAGGTCACGGGCCAGCGCCTCCAGCTTCTCGACCTTGGTTCCGGACAGCGCCACGGTCGCGCCTTGGGCGTGCAGCAGGGTCGCGATGGCCCGGCCGATGTCGCCCGAGGCGCCGGTGACGAGCGCCGACTTGCCGCTCAGATCGAACATGCTCACTTCCCTCGTGCTTCAGGCGCCAGTCGATGCGATCCA
Organism: Inquilinus limosus DSM 16000; assembly: GCF_000423185.1. Lineage (GTDB taxonomy): Bacteria > Pseudomonadota > Alphaproteobacteria > DSM-16000 > Inquilinaceae > Inquilinus > Inquilinus limosus. Next base: position 26,508 of record NZ_AUHM01000040.1, read on the forward strand.
GGCATCGATCTCCTCCGGCGTCTGCAGGGACACCGCGGCGAGGTCGCGATCGATGCGCTTGGCGAGGCCGGCCAGCACCTTGCCGGCCCCGAGCTCGACCAGTTCCTGCACGCCCGCGGATTTCATGTAAAGCACGCTCTCGCGCCAGCGCACGGTTCCGGTGACCTGCTCGACCAGCAGGCGGCGGATCTCGTCGGGGGCCGTGACCGGCGCCGCGGTGACGTTGGCGACCACCGGCACGGCCGGCGCCTTGATCTCGACCTCGGCCAGCGCCGCGCGCATCGCCTCGGCCGCCGGCGCCATCAGCGGGCAATGGAACGGGGCGCTGACCGGCAGCAGGATGCTGCGCTTGGCGCCGAGCTCCGCCGCCAGAGCAATCGCCCGCTCCACCGCTTCCTTGTGGCCGCTGACCACGACCTGGCCGGGGGCGTTGTCGTTGGCCGCGGTGCAGATCGAGTCCGCGGTCGAGGCGCGGGCGGCGACGTCGCGCGCCTGGTCGAGGTCGAGCCCCAGCAACGCCGCCATGGCGCCGACACCGACCGGCACCGCCTTCTGCATCGACCGGCCCCGCAGGCGCAGCAGCCGGGCCGCGTCGGCGACGCTGATCGCGCCCGCCGCGGCCAGGGCGGAGTACTCGCCGAGGCTGTGGCCGGCGACGAAGCCGGCGAAATCGGCCAGCGTGCGGCCGGACCGCTCCGCCAGCGTCCGCGCCGCGGCGACCGAGGCCGCCATCAGCGCCGGCTGGGCGTTCTCGGTCAACGTCAGGGTCTCGATCTCGCCGGCGAACATCAGCCCGGACAGCTTCTGCCCCAGCGCCGCATCGACCTCGGCGAAGACATCCCGGGCGGCGGCCGAACCGTCGGCCAGCGCCTTGCCCATGCCGACGGCCTGGCTGCCCTGTCCCGGAAACACGAAAGCGCGCGCCATGGCAAAACCCCGCATCGCGATAAGGGCGCCCGTCTTAGAGACTCGCGACCGCAAGTCAAGCCTGATCGATGATACAGGATCCCTTCGCGCTTGATCTTCGGGCGCTCCTGAGTATAGTGCGCGCCTTCGTCGATGCTCCTTGCCGGTCGCATGGCATAGCGGCCGGCTGTGGCATGGGCGGCTGACGGATCCTCCGCACAGCGCCATGCCGGGAACAGCCATAAGGAGTCACCATGCCACTTTACGAGAGCGTGTACATCGCGCGGCAGGACGTGTCCGCCGCGCAGGTGGAGGCCCTGACCGAGGGCTTCACCACCGTCATCACCGAGAACGGCGGCAAGGTCACCAAGACCGAGTACTGGGGCCTGAAGAGCTTCGCCTATCGGATCAAGAAGAACCGCAAGGGCCATTACGTCCTGATGAACATCGACGCCCCCGCGGCCGCCGTGGCCGAGATGGAGCGCCTGATGGGCATCAACGAGGACGTGCTGCGCACGCTGACGCTGCGCGTCGACGCCCTCGAGGAGGGTCCGTCGGTGATGATGCAGAGCCGCGCCGGCCGCGACCGCGACGGTCGTGATCGCGATGGCCGGGGCGACCGTGGCGAGCGCCGGGACCGCGGCTTCGGCCGCGACCAGGCCGAAGGTGAAGGAGCCCAGGCATGAGCGCGATGGGTGCACGCCGTCCGTTCTTCCGCCGTCGGAAGACCTGCCCGTTCTCCGGCGCCAACGCGCCGAAGATCGACTACAAGGACACCAAGCTGCTGGGCCGCTTCATCTCCGAGCGCGGCAAGATCGTCCCGAGCCGCATCACCGCGGTTTCGGCCAAGAAGCAGCGTGAGCTGGCCCGCGCCATCAAGCGCGCGCGCTTCCTCGGCCTCCTGCCCTACATCGTGAAGTAAGGGGAGGATCCGATGGAAATCATCCTGCTGGAACGGGTCGAGAAGCTCGGCCAGATCGGCGACGTGGTGAAGGTGAAGCCCGGCTTCGCCCGCAACTACCTCCTGCCGCAGAAGAAGGCGCTGCGCGCGACCAAGGCCAACCTGGCCGTGTTCGAGAAGCAGCGGGCGCAGATCGAGGCCAACAACCTCAAGGCCAAGGGCGAGGCCGAGAAGGTCGCGGCGCGCATGGACGACGTCCACATCGTCGTCATCCGCCAGGCCGGCGACACCGGCCAGCTGTACGGCTCGGTGACGGCCCGCGACATCGCCGACACCCTGACCGCGGACGGCTACACCGTCTCGCGCGGCCAGGTCGCGATCGAGCATCCGATCAAGACCCTGGGCCTGGAGAAGGTCCGGATCCGGCTGCACCCCGAGGTGAGCGTCACCATCACCGTGAACGTCGCCCGCTCGGCCGAAGAGGCCGAGATGCAGCGCGAGCGCGGCGGCATGATCGTGTCCTCGGTTCTCGAGGAGGAAGAAGCGGCGGCCGAGGCGGCTGCTGCGGCCGCGATCGCCGAAGCCGAGACCGAGAGCACCGAGGGCGAGCCGGCGTAACCGGCCCCTTCCGCTCCGTATCGAAGAGGCGCGGACCTTCGGGTCCGCGCCTTTTTGCTGGGTGTTCCCCGCCCTGATCGGCGGCGCAACCTGAACAGCAGGTTGCAAACTCTTAACGTGATCCGGGGCCCGGGCGGGACTAGCGTCCGGCATCCGCTCCCATCGAGTTTCCTGTCCATGTCCACGGCACAGCCGCAGGCGGTTTCGGTTCCGACTGCCGACGCGGCCGGCGTCTCCGACGGCGCGGCCCTTCGGCCCATGCGCCAGCGCCTGAAGCCGGCCCTGCTGACGATCGTCACCCTGCTCCTGTTCGCGGGCGCCGCCTATGCGATCCGGCAGGAGCTGGCGGCGATGAGCTGGCACGAGCTGATCGTGCGGATCCGCGCCCTGCCCTGGACCTCGGTCGGCTTGGCGCTGCTGGGCACCATCGGCAGCTTCATCGCACTGATGGGCTACGACTGGTCGGCGCTGCGCTATGTCGGCGCCCGCGTGCCGCTGCGGACCATGGCGCTGGCCAGCTTCTGCGGCTATGCCGTCGGCAACACCATCGGCGGCCTCGTCACCGCCAGCTCGGTGCGCTACCGCGTCTACACCGCGACCGGCCTCGAATTCGGCGACATCGCCAGGGTCGCCGGCTTCTGCGCCATGGCCTTCGGCTTCGGCATCGCCACCGTCGGCGCCGGGGCGGTGCTGCTGCAGCCCGGCCTGCTGACCCGCGCGCTCGGCATCCACAGCGGCTGGACCACTGCCGGGGCCGCCGCGATCCTGACCGGGGCCGGGCTGTTCCTGCTGGCCTGCGCCCGCCGGCCCGGCCAGCCGTTCCTGGGCCGGGTTCCGCTGCCCAGCTTCGGCATCGCCGCGGGCCAGATCCTGATCTCGACGGTCGAGCTGCTGTTCGCCGGCTTCGCCTTCTGGGTCCTGCTGCCCCACGGCAGCGTGCCGTTCGGCGCCTTCTTCGTCGTCTTCGTCGTCGCCACCGTGGCCGGCATCATCAGCCATGTGCCGGGCGGCGTCGGCGTGTTCGAATCGGTGATGCTGCTGGGGCTCGGCCCGGTGCTGCCGCCGCAGGCCATCGCGGCCGCCCTGGTCGTCTACCGCGCGGTCTATTTCCTGATCCCGGTGATGCTGGCGGTCGGCATTCTCGCCGGCGCCGAGACGGCGCGGGGCCTGCGCCGGCTGCAGAGCCACGCGCCGACGCGGCTGACGCTCGACGTCGCCGGCCGGCTGATGCCGTCGGTGATGGCGGCGCTGATCTTCGTCGTCGGCACGCTGCTGCTCGTCTCGGCTGCCACCCCGACGCTGAAGAGCCGCATCGAGATCCTGGAGAACCTGCCGGTCGCGGTGGTCGAGCTGTCGCACATCCTGGCGGCCGTCACCGGCCTCGCGCTGCTGGTCGTGGCCTGGGGCCTGTTCCGGCGGCTGATCGCCGCCTACTGGCTGACGCTGATGCTGCTCGCCGTCAGCGCCGTGCTGGCGCTGGGCAAGGGCTTCGCCTGGCGCGAGGCGCTGATGCTGCTGCTGTGCCTCGTCATCATGCTGCCCTGCCGGGAGGAGTTCTGGCGCCGCTCGGCCCTGTTCGACCAGCCGATGACGCCGGGCTGGCTGATCGCGCTCGGCAGCGTCGTCGGCGGCATGGCCTGGCTGACCTTCTTCTCCTTCCGCCACGTCGCCTACGCCAACGACCTGTGGTGGACCTTCGAGGTCCATGATGAGGCCTCGCGGGCGCTGCGCGCCATGGTGGCGGTCAGCCTGCTGGCCACGCTCTACGGCCTCTGGCACCTGGTGCGGGCCCAGCGCGGCCGGATGGTCGCGCCGACCGCCGCCGAGATCCACCGGGCCGAGCAGGTCCTGCGGCAGCAGCCCCGCGCCGAGGCCAATCTGGTGCGCATGGGCGACAAGGCCATCCTGTTCTCGGACAGCGGCCGGGCGTTCCTGATGTACGCCATCCACGGCCGCACCTGGGCCGCGCTGGGCGACCCGGTCGGCGCGCGCGAGGACTGGCCGGAGCTGATCTGGCGCTTCCGCGAAATGACCGAGGCGACCAGCGGCCGCCCGGCCTATTACGGCGTCCGGGCGGAGACCCTGCCGCTCTATCTCGACACCGGCATGACGCTGTCGAAGCTGGGCGAGGAGGCGCGGGTGCCGCTGCGGAGCTTCACGCTCGAGGGCGGCAGCCGCAAGAAGGCGCTACGCTACGCCCTGTCCCGCGGCGAGAAGGACGGGCTGACCTTCGAGATGGTGCCGGCCGGCGCCGCCGCGCCGTTGATGAGCGAGCTCGCCGCCGTTTCCGACGACTGGCTGCGGAAGCAGGCGACGAAGGAGAAGCGGTTCTCGCTCGGCGCCTTCATCCCGGATTACGTCGACGGCTCGCCGGTGGCCCTGGTGCGCGAGAACGGCCGGCTGGTGGCCTTCGCCACGCTGCTGGTGACCGACGAGAAGAACGAGGTCGCGATCGATCTGATGCGGCACACCGAGGCGAATTCCAAGCTCGTGATGGAGTATCTGATCACCAAGCTGATCGTGCATTTCAAGGAGCAGGGCTACGAGACGCTCAGCCTCGGCATGGCGCCGCTGTCGGGCCTGGAGGACCACCCGCTGGCACCGCTGTGGCACCGTATCGGCCGCTTCGTCTATCGCAGCGGCGCCCGCTTCTACAACTTCGAGGGTCTGCGCGGCTTCAAGCAGAAGTTCGACCCGGTGTGGGAGCCGCGCTACCTGGCGACGCCGAGCGGCCTGGCCCCGGCGCTCGCCATCTCGGACATCGCGGCGCTGATCGGCGGCGGGATCAAGGGGCTGGTGGCACGATGAAGCGGACCTCCTGGCTGGTCGCCGCCGGGCTGGCGGTGACGGCCGGGGTCGCCCTGGCCGCCGCGGCCTGGCTGATCCCGGACCAGCGCGCCTCGGCCACGCCGCCGCACAGCTATGACGGCGGCACGCTCGGCCCGGTCCGGCTGTGGCAGCCGGACGGCCAGCCGAACTCCATGGTCTTCCTGCTGTCGGACGACACCGGCTGGTCCCCGGAGTTCGACGCGGCGGCGCAGCGGCTGCAGGGCAACGGCGCCTTCGTCGTCGGCGTCGACCTGAAGCGCTATCTCGACGGGCTGGAGCATGGCGACGACCAGGATTGCCACTCCCCGGCCGGCGATTTCGAGGAGCTGAGCCAGCGGCTGGAGCGCGAGTTCAAATTCGCCTCCTACCATGCGCCTATCGTGGTCGGCCGCGGCCAGGGCGCGACCATCGCCTATGGCGCGGTGGCCCAGGCGGCGGCGAAGACCACGATCGAGGGCGGCGCCAGCATCGGCCCGATGCCGCCGCTGAAGACCAGGCTGCCGCTCTGCACCGGCCCGGGCGACGCCCCGGCCGCGACGCCGGCCCGGGGCGGCGGCTTCACCTACGGGCCGCAGCCGCACATCCCGGGCTGGTGGCGCGTCGGCCTGCAGCAGCCGGACCCGACGATGAGCGCCTTCGCCACGGCATCCGGCGGCGAGGTGGCGACCCTGCCGAAGGATGCGTCGCTGGCCGACCAGGTCGTGGCGATGCTGCATCAGGACGCGCCGGCGGATGCCGACGCCTCCGCCGTCGGCAGCCTGCCGCTGGAAGAACTGCCCGCTGCCTCGCCCTCGCCCACCCTCGCCATCATCTATTCCGGCGACGGCGGCTGGCAGGATCTCGACAAGACCATCGGCGAAGCCCTTCAGAGCAAAGGGATTTCCGTCGTCGGCGTCGACAGCCTGCGCTACTTCTGGAGCGAACGGACGCCGGAACAGACGGCCAAGGACCTGGCCCATATCATCGACCATTACGGCAAGGCCTGGGGTGCCCAGCGGGTCATCCTGATCGGCTACTCCTTCGGGGCCAATATCCTGCCCTTCGCCTACAACCGGCTGCCGGCGGCGGAGAAGGCGAAGGTCGACCAGATCAGCCTGCTGGGCCTGGCCGAGCGGACCGATTTCGAGATCCGGGTCACCGGCTGGCTCGGCGTCAGTGCCGACGACGACGCACCGCCCGTGGCGCCGGAGCTGAAGTCGATCGATCTGGCCCGAATCCAGTGCTTCTACGGCGAGGACGAGGACGACACCGTCTGCCCGACCCCCGCCCTGGCCGGCGCCGAGGTGATCAAGACCACCGGCGGGCACCATTTCGACGGCGACTACGACAGCCTCGCGCGCATCATCATGGACGGCGCAACAAGGCGACAAAGCACAGCCGAATCCAAGACGCCAAACCATTGATCTGCCGTGCAGATTCCGACTATCCACAGATCTGCCCACAATCCGGTCCCGATATCCACAGCGGTGCATGGCTGGCGATGCACCGACCGGCTGCGGTAGGTTGGGCCGATGGATAAGCCGCGTCCCGAATCCCCCCTCGCCCTCGTTCACAGTGTCGACCCCACGGCGAGCCCGACCTACCGCCGGATGCCGGCGAACGAGGAGGCCGAACAGGCGCTGCTCGGCGCCATCCTGGCCAACAACGCCGCATTGGAGAAGGCGTCGGATTTCCTGCGGCCGGAGCATTTCTACGTCCCGGCCCATGGCCGGATCTACGCCGCCGCGCTGCGACTCGCGGAGCAGAACCGGGTCGCCGACCCGATCAGCCTGAAGCAGTATTTCGAGAACGACAACGAGCTGGAGGGCGTCGGCGGCGCCCAGTACCTGACCGACCTGGCGGCCAGCGTGGTCTCGGTGATGAACGCCGAGGACTACGCCCAGACCATCTACGACCTGTCGCTGCGGCGCCAGTTGATCCTGGCCGGCGAGGAGATCGTCAACGAAGCCTACAAGCTGGACAACGAGCTGGACGGCCCGGCCCAGATCCAGCAGGGCGAGGAAAAGCTGTACCGGCTGTCCAGCTCGGGCGTGCTGCGCAAGGATTTCGAGGCGTTCGGCGACATCCTGGCGCGTGCGGTGGATGCCGCCGGCAAGGCGCTGGAGCGCGACACGCCGCTGACCGGCGTGACCACCGGCCTGGCCGAGATCGACAAGATGATGGGCGGCCTGCAGCCCTCGGACCTGATCGTGCTCGCCGGCCGTCCCGGCATGGGCAAGACGGCGCTGGCCACCAACATGGCCTTCAACGCCGCCACCGCCTATCTGCGCAAGCACGGCAAGGAAGGCGCCGTGGTCGGCTTCTTCTCGATGGAAATGTCGTCCGAGCAGCTGGCCGTGCGTATCCTGTCCGAGGTGGCCGAGATCGCCTCGGAGCGGATCCGCAAGGGCGACATGAAGCGGTCCGACTTCCCGCGGGTGGTCGAGGCGGCGAACCTGATCCGGCAGACGCCCTTCTTCATCGACGACACCGCCGGCGTTTCGATCAGTACCTTAAGAACGCGCGCCTTGCGCCTGAAACGGCAGCATAATCTCGGCATGCTGGTGGTCGACTACATCCAGCTGATGAATGCCGGCGGCAGCGGCAAGAAGACCGACAACCGGGTGCAGGAGATCTCGGAGATCACCCGCGGCCTGAAGATCCTGGCCAAGGATCTCAGCATCCCGGTCATCGCCCTGTCCCAGCTTTCCCGCCAGGTCGAGAACCGCGAGGACAAGCGGCCGCAGCTGGCCGACCTGCGCGAATCCGGCTCGATCGAGCAGGACGCCGACGTGGTCATGTTCGTCTACCGCGAGGCCTATTACCTGTCGAAGGCCGAGCCGCCCGAAGGCACGCCGGAGCATCAGGACTGGATGGCGGCGATGGACCGGGTCCACAACATCGCCGAGGTGATCATCGCCAAGCAGCGTCACGGCCCGACCGGCACCCGGCGGCTGCATTTCGAGGGCCAGTACACCAAGTTCTCGAACCTCCAGGCCGACCCCAGCTTCGATGACCAGTGAGGCGGCGGCGCTCGGCCGGGCCGGCGCCCTGCTGACCATCGACCTCGACGCCGTCGTGGAGAACTGGCGCCGGCTCTCGGCGCGCGGCGCCCCGGCGGAATGCGGCGCCGTGCTCAAGGCCGATGCCTATGGCCTCGGCGCGGCGCCGGTCGGCCGCGCCCTGTTCGCCGCTGGCGCCCGCAGCTTCTTCGTCGCGCATCTGGAGGAAGGGATCGCGCTGCGAGCAGCCCTCGCCAATTCGCGTCACCTCTCCCGCCTGGCGGGAGAGGTCGGGCGTCCGCAGGACGACCGGGTGAGGGCTGGCACAGGCCTCGACAAACTCCCCTCACCCGGAGCCGCTGACGCGGCTCCGACCTCTCCCGCAAGCGGGAGAGGCAACGCAGAACCCGCTTCCGCCTCGGAACCCCGCATCGTCGTGCTCAACGGCCTGCTGCCGGGCCTGGCCGCCGATTACACCGCCCACGGCCTGGTTCCGGCCCTGAACGATCCCGGAGAGATCGCCGCCTGGGCCGGGCATGCCCGGGGGCTCGGCACCGCCCTGCCCGGCTTCGTCCATCTCGACAGCGGCATGAACCGCCTCGGCCTCGCGCCCGAGGACCAGGACCGCCTGGCGGCCGACCCGAGCGTTCTCGACGGTATCGGCCCGATCACCTGGATGACCCATCTCGCCTGCGCCGAGGAGCCGGGAAACCCGATGAACCGGGCGCAGCTCGACCGGTTCCGCCGGGCCGTGGCGAAGCTGCCGGACGCGCCGGTCAGCATCGCCAACTCCTCCGGCATCTTCCTCGGGCGCGGCTTCCATGGCGATCTGGCCCGCCCCGGCGCCGCGCTCTACGGCATCAACCCGACGCCGGGGCGACCGAATCCGATGGCCGACGTGGTGCGGCTCGAGGCCCGGATCCTGCAGACCCGCCGCGTTGACACCCCCATGACCGTTGGATACGGTGCCGCGCACCGCGTGGAGGGTCCGGCCCGGCTCGCGACGATCGCCGTGGGCTATGCCGACGGGGTTCCGCGGGCCGCCAGCGGCCGCGGCGCCGTGCGCATCGCAGGCTTCACCGCGCCGATCACCGGCCGCATCTCGATGGATCTGATCACGGTGGACGTGACCCACATTCCCGAACCGCTGGCCGCGCCCGGCGCCCTGGCCGAGGTCATCGGCCCGGAGCTGCCGCCCGATCGGCTGGCCGAGAGCGCCGGCACCATCGGCTACGAGATCCTGACCAGCCTCGGCCGGCGCTACGCCCGCCGCTATCTCGGCGGCGCCGAATGAACTTCCTCGCCACGATCGGCCGCACCTTCCTCGCCTTCCTTGCCGCCGTCGGCCGCCTCGCCCTCTTCACCCTGACCGCTTTGGCGCAGTGCCTGAAGCCGCCCTTCTATCCGCGGCTGTTCCTGCGCCAGGTGATCGACATCGGCTACTACTCCCTGCCCGTGGTCGGGCTGACGGCGCTGTTCACCGGCATGGTGCTGGCGCTGCAGACCCAGGCCGGCTTCACCCGCTTCGGCGCCGGCGGCTTCGGCGCCAGCGTCGTCCTGCTGTCGGTGGTGCGCGAGCTGGGTCCGGTGCTGGCCGGGCTGATGGTGGCGGGCCGCATCGGCGCCTCGATGGCGGCCGAGATCGGCACCATGCGCGTGACCGAGCAGATCGATGCGCTCAGCACCCTGTCGACCAACCCGTACAAGTACCTGGTGGCGCCGCGGCTGGTCGCCGGCCTCCTGATGCTGCCCTGCCTGGTCATCGTGGCCGACATCATCGGGGTGTTCGGCGGCTTCCTGATCAGCGTCTACCGGCTGGGCGACAACCCCTCGGCCTATATCACGGCGACCTGGCAGGCCCTCGAGACCGAGGACGTCGTGCTCAGCCTGCTCAAGGCCGCGGCCTTCGGCTTCGTCGTCGCGCTGATGGGCTGCTACCACGGCTACAACTCGCGCGGCGGGGCCCAGGGCGTCGGCGCGGCCACCACCAATGCGGTGGTCTCGTCCTCGATCCTGATCCTGTTGTTCGACTTCATGATCACCGGCCTGTACGTGGGGTGACGGCGATGGCGACCCCCAAGATCAAACTGGAAGGCGTGCACAAGGCCTTCGGCCTGAAGCAGGTGCTGCGCGGGATCGACCTGGAGATCGCTTCCGGCGAGTCCCTGGTCGTGATCGGCGGCTCCGGCACCGGCAAATCGGTACTGCTGAAGTCGATCCTCGGCCTGATCCGCCCGGACCGCGGCCGGATCCTGATCGACGGCACCGACACCACCCAGCTGTCCGGCGGCGACCGGGTGGATCTGATGAAGCGCTTCGGCATGCTGTTCCAGGGCGCCGCCCTCTTCGACAGCCTGATGGTGTGGGAGAACGTGGCCTTCGGCCTGATCCAGGGCCGCGGCGAATCCCGCAGACGGGCGAAGGAGATCGCGGTCGACAAGCTGGCCCAGGTCGGCCTCGGCCCCGACGTCGCCGTCCTCTATCCGGCCGAGCTGTCGGGCGGCATGCAGAAACGCGTCGGCCTGGCCCGCGCCATCGCCGCCGAGCCGGAGATCATCTTCTTCGACGAGCCGACCACCGGCCTCGACCCGATCATGGCCGACGTGATCAACGACCTGATCGTGAAATGCCGCCGCGACCTCGGCGCCACCACCCTGTCGATCACCCACGACATGGCCAGCGCCCGCAAGATCGCCGACCGCATCGCCATGATCTATGAAGGCCGGATCATCTGGGCCGGGCCGGCGGCGCAGGTGAACGACTCCGGCAACGCCTATGTCGACCAGTTCGTGCACGGCCGCGCGGATGGGCCGATCCAAATGCAGGTCCGGGTTTCCTGACGTAAGGTTCGCCCGTGGCGAAGAGCACGACCCGTTACATCTGCCAGAACTGCGGCGCCAGCCACGCCCGGTGGGCCGGCCGCTGCGATTCCTGCGGCGAGTGGAACACGCTGGTCGAGGAGATCGTCGAGGCCGCGCCGAAGGCTTTCGGCGGGGCCAAGGCGGGCGGCGGCCGCGCCATCGCCTTCACCGACCTGGCGTCCGCCACGATCGACGAGCCGCGCTGGCTGAGCGGCAACGACGAGTTCGACCGGGTCTGCGGCGGCGGCATCGTCCCAGGCTCGGCCATCCTGATCGGCGGCGATCCCGGCATCGGCAAGTCGACCCTGCTGCTCCAGGTGCTGTGCCGCCTCGCCGGCACGATCGAATGCGCCTATGTCTCGGGCGAGGAGGCGGTCGACCAGATCCGCATGCGGGCCCAGCGCCTCGGCCTGTCGCAGGCGCCGGTGCGCCTTGCCGCCTCGTCCAACGTCCGCGACATCATCGCCGCGATGGACCGGCCGGACGGGCCGAAGATCGTGGTGATCGATTCGATCCAGACCATGTTCCTCGACGCGCTGGAGAGCGCGCCGGGCACCGTGGCCCAGGTCCGCGCCTCGGCGGCCGAGCTGATCCGCCACGCCAAGCGCCGCGGCACCGCCCTCCTGATCGTCGGTCACGTCACCAAGGACGGCGCCATCGCCGGGCCGCGCGTGCTCGAGCATATGGTCGACACCGTGCTCTATTTCGAGGGCGAGCGCGGCCACCAGTTCCGCATCCTGCGGGCGGTGAAGAACCGCTTCGGTGCGACCGACGAGATCGGCGTGTTCGAGATGACCGACGGCGGCCTGGCCGAGGTGCGCAACCCGTCCGAGCTGTTCCTGGCCGACCGCAGCGGCGACGTTTCCGGCGCCGCCGTCTTCGCCGGGCTCGAGGGCACCCGGCCGGTGCTGGTCGAGGTCCAGGCCCTGGTGGCGCCCTCGCCGCTCGGCACCCCGCGCCGCGCCGTGGTCGGCTGGGACAGCGCCCGCCTCGCCATGGTGCTGGCGGTGCTGGAGGCGCGCTGCGGCGTCGCCATCGGCATGAACGACGTCTACCTCAACGTCGCCGGCGGCCTGCGCATCGCCGAGCCGGCGGCCGACCTGGCGGTGGCGGCCGCCCTGCTCTCCTCCCTCACCGGCGTGCCAGTGCCGCGCGACACGGTGGTGTTCGGCGAGATCGGCCTGTCCGGCGAGGTCCGCGCCGTGGGGCAGAGCGACGCCAGGCTGAAGGAAGCGGCGAAGCTTGGATTCGCCGCCGCGATCGTGCCACAAGGGCACCCGAAGAGGGGCCGCGCGGCCGGCCGCGAGGCCGGTCGAGCGCCATTGGCGATCGAGCGGCGCAGCATCGCCCGGCTGGAGGAGCTGGTGGCCCTGTTCAACGTCGATGCGCGCGCCGTTTCGGCCGGACGCCGCAGGAGCCTCGAGGAGACCGATCCTGGATAGCCTTCCCATCGCCGCCGGCGACATCGCGATCCTGATCATCCTCGCCATCTCCGCCTTCCTGGCGCTGGCGCGCGGCTTCGTGGCCGAGGTGCTGTCGATCGCCGGCTGGGTCGGCGCCGCCCTGGTCACGCTGTGGACCTTCAACGACGCCAGGCCCTATCTGCGCCAGTACATCGAGATGCAGCTGCTGGCCGACATCCTGACCGGCGCCGGCATCTTCATCGTGGCGCTGGTGGTCTTCTCCACCATCAGCCACATGCTGGCCCGGGTGGTGAAGGGCTCGGCGCTCAACGCCGTCGACCGGTCGCTCGGTTTCCTGTTCGGAATCCTGCGCGGCGCCGTTCTGGTCTGCCTCGCCTATCTGCTGCTGACCTGGATCTTTCCGGAAACCCGGCGGCCGCCCTGGCTGGAGAACGCCCGGATGCTGCCCTGGGTGCAGGCCGGCGCCGAGTACCTGAAGAGCCTGGTGCCGCAGGAAGCGCTGGCGGGCGCGATCGACAAGGCCAAGCAGGAGGCCCCGGCCCTCGCGCCGAAGGCGGTCACCGACCCGATCGGCAGCCTGCTCAACGGCCAGGGCCAACCCGAGGCGCCGGCTCCGGCCCAGCCGCAGCAGGGCCAGCCCGTGACCCCTGCCCCGGCCGCGCCCGGCGTCACCCCGACATCCCCGACGCAGACGCATCCGGCCCCCCCGCCGAACGCGGGTGCAACCGGTGGCGGTTGACACTATATAGGCGCCAAGACTTCCAACGGCGCCGATGGCGCCCAGGGCCCAGGACCCTCCGCAGCGGCATGCTGACGACAGATCCTTTCGACCTCTACGGCGACACGCTCCGTGAGGAGTGCGGCATCTTTGGCATCATCGGGCATCCCGAGGCCGCCGCGATGACCGCGCTGGGGCTGCACGCCCTGCAGCATCGCGGCCAGGAGGCCTGCGGCATCGTCTCCTATGACGGCGAGCAGTTCCACGTCCACCGCGCCAACGGCCTTGTCGGCGACGCCTTCTCGTCGCAGGCGGTGGTCGGCCAGCTCAAGGGCAACGCCGCGATCGGCCACGACCGCTACGCCACCACCGGCGGCGCGGGCCTGCGCAATGTCCAGCCGCTGTTCGCCGATTTCGAGTTCGGCGGCTTCGCCATCTCGCACAACGGCAACCTGACCAATGCCGGGCGCCTGCGGCACCAGCTGGTCAGCCGCGGCTGCCTCTTCCAGTCGACCTCGGACACCGAGGTGTTCCTGCACCTGATGGCGACTGCGCGCGGCGGCAACGTCATCGACCGGCTGGTCGAGGCGATGCGCCAGGTCGAGGGCGCCTATTCCCTGATCGCCCTGTCGCCGGAGCACGTCATCGGCATCCGCGACCCGATGGGCTTCCGCCCGCTGGTGCTGGGCAAGCTGGAGACCGCGTCCGGCACCAGCCACGTGCTGGCGTCGGAGACCTGCGCGCTCGACATCATCGGCGCCGAGTTCATCCGCGACGTCGAGCCGGGCGAGATGGTGGTGCTCACCACCGAGGGCGTCAGCAGCATCAAGCCGTTCCAGCCGGCCGAGCGGCGCTTCTGCATCTTCGAATACATCTACTTCGCCCGGCCCGACAGCGTGGTCGAGGGCTCCTCGGTCTACGAGTCGCGGCGGCGGATCGGGGCGGAGCTGGCGATCGAATCGCCGGTCGCGGCCGACGTGATCATCCCGGTGCCGGATTCGGGTGTGCCGGCCGCCATCGGCTTCGCGGGGCAGAGCGGCATCCCCTTCGAACTCGGCATCATCCGCAACCACTATGTCGGCCGCACCTTCATCGAGCCGACCGACCAGATCCGCCATCTCGGCGTGCGCCTGAAGCACAACGCCAACCGGGCGATGATCGAGGGCCGCCGGGTGGTTCTGGTCGACGACTCGATCGTGCGCGGCACCACCAGCCAGAAGATCGTGAAGATGGTGCGCGACGCCGGCGCGAAGGAGGTCCATATGCGGATCTCCAGCCCGCCGACGACCAACCCCTGCTTCTACGGCATCGACACGCCGGAGAAGTCCAAGCTGCTGGCGCACAACTACTCTGTCGAGCAGATGGCCGAGCTGATCGGCGTCGACAGCCTGGCCTTCATCTCGATCGACGGCCTGTACCGCGCCATGGGCGCGCCGAAGCGGGCCGGCAACGCCCGCCAGTTCTGCGACGCCTGCTTCACCGGCGACTATCCGACGCCGCTGACTGATCATGCGGCCGCGCCGCGCCGCAGCTCCGCCCTGTCCGAGCGCGTCTGAATCCGATGAGCGATAACGGGAGGCCCCTGGAGGGGCGCATCGCGCTCGTGACCGGGGCCTCGCGCGGCTTCGGCGCCGCGGTCGCGGTCCGGCTCGCCGCCGCCGGCGCCCATGTCGTCTGCGCCGCCCGCACGGTCGGCGGGCTCGAGCAGACCGACGACGCCATCAAGGCCGCGGGCGGCAGCGCCACGCTGGTGCCGATGGACCTGTCGAAATTCGAGCAGATCGACCTGCTCGGTGCCTCGCTGGCCCAGCGATTCGGCCGGCTCGACCTGCTGGTCGCCAGCGCAGCCATGCTGGGCCATCTCGGCCCGGTCGCCTACAGCGACGAGAAGGTCTGGGCCCGGGTGCTCGACCTCAACCTCAACGCCAACTACCGGCTGATCCGCTCGGTCGACCCGCTGCTGCGCGCCGCCGAGGCGCCGCGCGCGGTCTTCGTCACCGACCGCATCGCCCGCAGCGGCATCGCCTATTGGAGCGCGTATGCCGTGGCCAAGGCCGGGCTCGATACCCTGGCCGGCCTCTACGCGGCCGAGACGGCGAAGACGCCGCTGCGCGTGGCTCTGTTCCATCCCGGACCGATGGCGACCCGGCTGCGCGAGCAGGGCTTCCCAGGCGAGGTGCCCGGCAGCCAGCCGGCGCCCGACGCCGCGGCCGACCGGCTGGTCGGCCACATCCTGGCCGAGGACGGGCTGACCGCGGGCAAGGCCGCGGATTGGGCGTGACCTGCGATCAGAGGACGAAGTCGGAAGCCACGAGCGCGATTCCGCCGTCCAGGATGATGTGGAGATCGGCTCTCTTGTCGCCGTTGGTATCCCCATCCAGGTACGTCTGCTGCTGCGTACCCGTACCAAGGATACTGTAGCGCAGTTGGCCGGCGACGCCGGTGAAGGCCCCGCTGCCGATAAAGGTGAAGGACTGGTTTCCGGCGACGAGAGTGTTCGCATCGATCGCGGACAGACCGATCCGGTCGCCCTGGAGGCGGCTGAAATCCGTGATCCTGTCACCGTCGCCGAACGAATCGCTGGGGCCGGAAGCGCCGAAGACAAAGGCGTCGGGGCCGGCGCCACCGGTCAGGATATCGTTCTTTCCAACGCCGGCGCGCAGATAGTCATGACCCCAGCCCCCCAGCAGCTGGGTAACGCCGCCGCCGCCACCGACCAGGACATCATCGCCGGCTCCGCCCTCGAGCGTGCCGGCACTATAATAATTTGCCTGGGAAATCGGCGACATCTCCAGGGTGTCGTCGCCGGCTCCGCCGCTCAAATGCGATACCCCACCATAGCGCGAAGGCGCCCCGCCGAGCAGCCAGTCGTCGCCATCGCTGCCGATCACGGTCCACACGTCCGAAAGTGAATCGCCGGCCGCATCGCCGGTATAACCTTGGCCTCGCCCCAGATCGACATGCACGGGCCGGGCGCTGTCGGCGTAGGACGCGGTCGGAAACCCGGCTCCGCCTTCGTGCCCACCCACCAGATAGTCCGCGCCGGGACCGCCGATCAGCAGCGCCGACACGAAGCTCTTGTCACCGTAGAGGATGTCGTCCCCGCTGCCCCCGTAAAGGATGTTGTAGCCCCCTCCACCATCAAGGGTGTCGTTGCCTCCCTCGCCATAGATGGTGTCTCCATATGGCCCGCCATCACCGCCCTCGGTGCTGTTGGGGTCGTCCACGCCGAGAAGGTGATCATCCCCCTCCGTGCCGAAAATCACTGCCATTGACGCTCCTCCGAAATTGGTCCTGCCCGGCAGGCGACAGTACGGAAAGAATAAATTCGACGTCTATTTTATCCATTCCTAGGACTTCAGGAAGACCATCCACCGCAGGCTGTCAGGCAAATCCGCCCTGCGGACCGCAGGTGGCCTCCTCCGCCACGAACCCGGCGACGACCACTCGGAGCGGTCCTCCCGCAGCCGATCCGTGCGCCGGTCCGTGGCCGATCGGATCTGCCCGTCACTCCCTGAAAATCTTCTGCAGGAAATCGGCCAGGGACGGACGCCACACCGCCATCTCGTGCCACAGACCCGGATAGTCCTTGTAATCGTAGCGGATGCCGGCGGCGTCCAGATCCTTGCGCAGCCCGGCGATGTCCTTGCCGGTGATGGTGTCGTCGCTGCCGACCGTGACGGTGAAGTTGCGCAGGCTGGCGTTCACCTTGGCCGGTTCGGCCAGCGCGTGGGCAATCCCGTCATTCGGCACGGTGGTCTGTGACACGCCGCTGAAGGTCGCCAGCCAGGCGAAGGTGCCGAGATGGCCGAGGCCCGAGACCAGCGCCTGATAACCGCCCTGGGACAGGCCGGCCAGCGCCCGCCCCGCCGCGTCGGTGCGGACGCGGTAATGCGCCTCCATGTAGGGGATGATGTCCTCGATCAGCTCGCGATCGGCCGCCATGGCATTGGGCGTATAGAAGGTCTGGCGCCGGGTGTTGCCCGGAAAGTCCTCCGGCACCGCCGCCGGGATGTCGGTCTCGGTGTCCGGGATCACCACGATCATCGGCACGATCTTCTTCTCGGCCAGCAGATTGTCGAGGATCTGCGGCGCCCGGCCCTGGGTCACCCAGGACCACACCGTGTCGCCGAAGCCGTGATAGAGATACAGCACCGGCAGCGGCGCCGATGCCTCGCTGTAGCCGGGCGGCGTCCACACCAGCATCTGCCGCTCCGAGCCCAACGCCTTGCTGGTCAGGGTCACGACCCGCAGGTCGCCATGCGGCACCGGCCGGGTGTCGAGAATGCTGCCCGGCACCAGCACCAGGCTGGTGTTGACCTGGCGCTGCGGCTTCGGCGCGTTGCTGCCGGTGTCGGTCGTGCGGAAGCCGTCGACGTTGAAATAGTACTCGTAGAGGTCGGGCGCGACCGGGCCGATTGTGACCGTCCAGACGCCGCGGTCGTCCTTCGCCATCGGCGTCGCCTTGGCCTTGGCCGGATCGGTCGAGCCGAAGACCAGCCCGACCGACTTCGCCTCCGGCGCGAACAGCCGGAAGGTGATGCGGCGGTCCGCCTCGACCCGGGTGACGAAGTCGCGCAGCGGCTGGTCGGTCGGCGGCAGGGCGGGAATGCCGGGGTCGGCGGCCATCGACGGCGCTCCGCTCAGCGACAGGACAAGAACGGCGATCGACGCAGAGATCTTGCGCACGGGGCCCTCCCGAGTCGTTGGGCT
The DNA here is from genome assembly GCF_000423185.1 of Inquilinus limosus DSM 16000. GTDB lineage: Bacteria > Pseudomonadota > Alphaproteobacteria > DSM-16000 > Inquilinaceae > Inquilinus > Inquilinus limosus. Next base: position 44,459 of record NZ_AUHM01000040.1, read on the forward strand.
GCGATTATGCCCGACGAACCGAAGGGAACCGGCTCACTTTCTCGCCGGCGATTCGATCACGCCTTGAAGATCTTCTGCAGGAAATCGGCCAGCGACGGGCGCCACACCGCCATCTCGTGGCCGAGCCCCGGATACTCCGTGTAGTCGTAGCGGATGCCGGCCGCGTCGAGGTCCCTGCGGAGGCCCGCGATGTCGTCGCCCGTGACGCCGTCGTCGCTGCCGACCGTCACGGTGAAGTTGCGCAGGCTGGCGTTCACCTCGGCCGGGTCGGCCAGCGCCCGGGCGATGCCCTCGTTCGGCACGGTGGCCTGCGACACCCCGCTGAAGGTCGCGAGCCAGGCGAAGGTGCCGAGATGGCCGAGGCCCGAGACCAGCGCCTGGTAGCCGCCCTGGGAGAGGCCGGCGATCGCCCGCCCCGACGCGTCGGTCCGGACGCGGTACCGCGCCTCCATATAGGGGATGATGTCGCCGATCAGCTCGCGATCGACCGCCGCGGAATTGGCCGGATAGAAACTGCGGCGGGGGACGGGCTCCGGGAAGTCCTCCGGCATCATGCCGGGGCTATCAGCCTCCGTGCCCGGGATCACCACGATCATCGGCGCGATCTTCCCCGCGGCCAGCAGATTGTCGAGGATTTGCGGCGCCCGGCCCTGGGTCACCCAGGACCAGACCGTGTCGCCGAAGCCGTGATAGAGGTACAGCACCGGCAGCGGCGCCGAGCTGTCGCCGTATCCTGGCGGCGTCCAGACCAGCGTCTGGCGCTCCGTCCCCAGCGCTGCGCTGTGCATGGTGACGATCCGGAGATCGCCATGCGGAACCGGCCGGGTGTCGAGGATGCTGCCCGGCACCAGGATCAGGCTGGCATTGACCTGCCGCTGCGGCTTCGGCGTGCCGCTGCCCGTATCGATCGACCGGAACCCGTCGACGCTGAAGCCGTATTCGTACAGGCCGGGCTCGACCGGGCCGATCGTCGCCTCCCAGACGCCGTGCTCGGCCTTCGCCAAGGGTACGGGCGCACGCGAGCCGAACAGGACGGAGACGGATCCCGCCGCCGGGGCAACCAACCGGAAGGTGATCCGGCGGTCGTCCCAGATCCGGGTGAGGTTGTCGCGCCGCGGCCGCTCGCCAGCGGACGGCATCGGCGTCACTCGCCCGAGATCATCTTGAAGATCCCAGAGAAATCAGTGTCTTTCTCACCTTCGTTCACAAACAAGGTGTAGAGCGCGGTCGCTGCGGCGCCGAGCGGGGTGGCGGCGCTGGTGGCCTGGGCCGCGGCCTGCGACAGGCGCAGGTCCTTCAGCATCATCGCCGCGGTGAAGCCGGGCTTGTAGTCGCGGTTGGCCGGCGAGGTCGGGACCGGCCCCGGCACCGGGCAATAGGTGGTCAGCGACCAGCACTGGCCGGAGCTCTTCGACGCCACGTCGAACAGCTTCTGCCGGTCCAGCCCCAGCTTGTCGGCCAGGGCGAAGGCTTCCGACACCGCGATCATCGAGATGCCGAGCACCATGTTGTTGCAGATCTTCGCGGCCTGGCCGGTGCCCGGGCCGCCGGTGTGGATCACGGCCTTGCCCATCGCCTGCAGCACCGGCTCGGCACGGTCGAAGGCGTCGTCAGGGCCGCCGACCATGAAGGTCAGGGTGCCGGCCGCGGCGCCGCCGGTGCCGCCCGAGACCGGCGCGTCGACCATGGCGAAGCCGCGCGACGTCGCCTCCTTCGCGATCAGGCGCGCGCTGTCGACATCGATGGTCGAGCAGTCGATCAGCAGCGTCCCCGCCGGCGCGCTGGCACAGACCCCGTCTTCGCCAAGATAGGCATCGCGGGCATGCGCGCCGGTCGGCAGCATGCTGACCACGACCTGGGCGTCGTCTACCGCCGCGGCGATCGAGGGCTTGGCGGCGATGCCCTCCTTGGCCACCGCCTCGCGCACCGAGTCCACCGGGTCGAAGCCCGACACCCGATGTCCGGCCTTCACCAGGTTCAGCGCCATCGGCCGGCCCATATGGCCGAGCCCGAGAAAGGCAATGCGCAGCGACATAGGGTTCCTCCCAAACCGGGCGCGGGCCGCCCGTCCTGTCGTTCAGTCGAAGCTCAGCTCGCGGCCGGGCAGCGGCTGGAAATAGGCGGCGACCGCGGCGTCGTCCACCTCGGCCAGAGTCGCCGGCCGCCATTTCGGGTCGCGGGTCTTGTCGACCAGCTGCGCCCGCACGCCTTCGAAGAAATCCGGCTTCTCCAGGAAGCGATGGACCATGCGGAACTCCATCGCCGCCACCGCGTCGTAGATCATGGTCTTGCCCTGGCGGATCTGGCGCAGGGTGACCTTCAGGCTGGTCGGCGACCCGGCGCGGATCTGATCTGCCGCGGCCTTCGCCCAGTCACCCCCCTCGGCGTCCAGCGCCGCGAGGATCTCCTCCACCGTGTCGCGGCCGAAGCAGCGGTCGATCGCCGGGCGCAGCGGCGCCAGGGTCGGCGCGCCGGGGTCGACGGCGAAGCGCTGCAGCACCGATTCCGCCACCAGCCCGCCATTGCCGATCCAGCCGGCATCGGCCAGCGCCGCGACCAGGTCGTCGACCTTGGCCGAGGCGACGTGATGCGTGCCCATCCGGGTGAAGAGCATGTCGGCGGCGCCGATACGGGCACCGGTCAGGGCCAGATAGGTGCCGATCTCGCCCGGGCAGCGCGACAGGAACCAGCCGCCGCCGATATCCGGGAACAGGCCGATGCCGCATTCCGGCATGGCGCTCAGCGTCTTTTCGGTCGTCACCCGGTGCGAGCCATGCACCGAGAGGCCGAGCCCGCCGCCCATGGTGACGCCGTCGAGCAGCGCGATCCAGGGCTTGGGGAAGTGATGGATGGCGTGGTTCAGCCGGTACTCGACCCAGAAGAAATCCTCCTCCGGGTCGCCGTCCGGCATGCCGCTCTGCGGCCCCCGCTCATACACCGCGCGGATGTCGCCGCCGGCGCAGAAGGCGCGGTCGCCGGCGCCGCGCAGGACCACGGCATGCAGCTCCGGGTCCTCCGCCCATTCCGTCATCTTCGACAAGAGCACCCGGCACATCGTCAGCGTCAGCGCGTTCAGCGCCTTCGGCCGGTTCAGCGTCACGATGACGATCGGCCCTTCGCGGTCGATCAGGATCTCGTCGGTCATGACAATCTCACCGGGCGTCTCTCATTCGGCCAGGAGGCGGCGGGCCACGATCAGGCGCATGATCTCGTTGGTGCCTTCCAGGATCTGGTTGACGCGGACGTCGCGCAGGAAGCGCTCCACCGGATACTCCTTGATGTAGCCGTAGCCGCCATGCAGCTGCAGCGCATCGTTGCAGATCCGGAAGCCGGCGTCGGTGGCGAAGCGCTTGGCCATGGCGCAATGCTGGGTCGCGTCCGGGTCGCGGCGGTCGAGCGAATCCGCGGCGCGGTGGATCATCAGCCGGGCCGCGTCGAGGTCGATCGCCATGTCGGCCAGCTTGAACTGCAGCGCCTGGAACTCGGCGATCTTCCGGCCGAACTGGCTGCGCTGCAGCATGTGGCCGCGCGCCGCCTCCAGGCAGGCGCGGGCGCCGCCGACCGAGCAGGCGCCGATATTGACCCGGCCGCCGTCCAGCCCCTTCATCGCGAAGGTGAAGCCCTGCCCCTCCTCGCCCAGCCGGTTGGCGACCGGGACGCGGCAGTCCTCGAAGATCACCATCGTGGTGACCTGGCTGTTCCAGCCCAGCTTCTTCTCCTTCTTGCCGAAGGACAGGCCGGGCGTGCCCTTCTCGACCACGACGGCCGAGATGCCCTTCGGTCCGGCCTCCCCGGTCCGCACCATCACGACATAGACATCGGAGGTCGAGCCGCCGGAGATGAAGGCCTTGGACCCGTTCAGCACATAGTGGTCGCCGTCGCGCACCGCGCGGGTGCGCAGCGAGGCGGCGTCGGAGCCGGAGCCGGGCTCGGTCAGGCAGTAGCTGGCGAAGCGCTCCATCGTCATCAGCGACGGCAGGAAGCGCGCCTTCAGCTCCTCCGACCCGAAGCTGTCGATCATCCAGCCGACCATGTTGTGGATCGAGATGTAGGCGGCGGTGGAGACGCAGGCCGTCGCCAGCTCCTCGAACACGATCGCGGCGTCGCGCCGGGTCAGGCCGCTGCCGCCATGCGCCTCGCCGCAATAGATGCCGGCGAAGCCCAGCGCCGCGGCCTGGCGCAGCGTCTCGACCGGAAAGATCTGCTCCTCGTCCCAGCGGGCGGCGTGGGGCGCCATCTGCTCCGCGGCGAAGGCGCGCGCGGCATCGCGGATGGCTTCCTGTTCGGCGGTCAGCGTGAAGCTCATGGAATGAGCGTGGCCGCAACCGGCCGCCGGATCAAGTGGGCGTGCGTACGATTCTTTCGCGAAACCAGTCTGTCATCGCCGGGCGTGACCCGGCGATCCAGGGGCCACCCCGTGCGGCGTCGACATTCCTGGATGCCCGGGTCAAGCCCGGGCATGACAGAAAGGGGATACGCTGCGCTATTCTCCTTCTGACTTCCCGGAGACCGCCATGGCCGACGCCGCCCCCGCCCTTGCCGAAGCCCAGGCCGTGCTGGCGACCGCCCTGGCCGAGGCCGGGCGGCGCGAGCAGCAGATCGCGGCGGTGGTGGTGGATCGCGGCGGCCACATCGTCGCCGCGGCACGGATGGACGGCGTCGGCTATCTCACGCTCGAGATCGCCCGGCGCCGGGCGGCCGCGGCCCTCCATCTCGGCGAGCCGACCCGCGACCCTGCGCTGCGGCTCGGCCGCGACCCGGCCGAGGCGGCGCAGCTGGCCGGGCTGGCCGAGATCCTGGTGCAGCCGGGCGGCTTCCCCTGGCGCGACGCCGGCGCGGTGGTCGGCGCCCTCGGCATCGCCGGCGCCGGAGCGGAGGACGACCACGCGATCGGCGATATCGCGATCGGCATGCTCTAGACGTTTTGCCGATTGCCTTTCCCGCCGCTTCCACGACATTGATAGGGCAAGGCACACGCAAGAGGTGCCCGACCGCGAACAGGGGGAGAGAGCATGCAGGCTGCGGCCACGCCGCCCGCACCGGGAGATGCGCTTCTGACCGCGGACTCGGTCAGCCTCGCCTTCGGCGGGGTGAAGGCCCTGACCGATGTCGGCTTCACCGTCCGGCGCGGCGAGCTGTTCTCGATCATCGGCCCGAACGGCGCCGGCAAGACCTCGATGGTCAACTGCATCTCCGGCCGCTACAGCCCGACCTCGGGCCGGATCCTCTACAAGGGCCGCGACATCACCCGGCTGAAGCCCAGCGCCCGGGCCGATCTCGGCCTCGGCCGCACCTTCCAGAACCTGGCGCTGTTCGCGCATATGTCGGTGCTGGACAACATCATGGTCGGGCGCCACCACCTGCTGAAAAACAACGTGCTGACCGGCGCGCTGTGGTGGCTGGGCGGAGCGCGGCAGGAGGAGTTGGAGCACCGCCGCGCGGTCGAGGAGATCATCGACTTCCTCGAGATCCAGCACGTCCGCCGCGCTCTCGCCGGCACCCTCTCCTACGGGCTGCGCAAGCGGGTGGAGCTGGCCCGCGCCATCGCGCTGAAGCCCGACCTGATCCTGCTCGACGAGCCGATGGCGGGGATGAACCTCGAGGAGAAGGAGGACATGGCCCGCTACATCGTCGACCTCAACGCCGAATGGGGCATGACGGTGATCATGATCGAGCACGACATGGGCGTGGTGATGGACATCTCCCATCGCGTCATGGTGCTGGATTTCGGCCGCAAGATCGCCGAGGGCAGCCCGGAGGACGTCCTGGCCGACCCGCATGTCCGCCGCGCCTATCTCGGCGAGGTCGACGACGAGAGCACGGAGGCGGCGGCTTGACCGAGGCCGCGTTGGACACCTTCCCCAAGCTCCTGGCCCGCAACGCGCGGCAATGGCCGGACGAGGTGGCGCTGCGGGAGAAGGATTTCGGCATCTGGCAGGAGATCACCTGGGCTGGCTTCCACGCCCGGGTGCGCGACTTCGCGCTGGCGCTGCGCGCCCTCGGCATCGGGCCGGGCGCCGTGGTCGGGCTGATCGGCGACAACCGGCCGGACTGGGTGGCGGGCCAGATCGCCGCGCATGCCGCCGGTGCCATGAGCCTCGGCCTCTACCGCGACGCGCTGGACGAGGAGGTGGCCTATCTGATCGACCACGCCTCGGTCGCGATCGTGCTGGCGGAGGACGAGGAGCAGGTCGACAAGCTGCTGGGCTTGGGCGACCGCATCCCCAGCGTCCGCCACATCGTCTATTCCGACCCCCGCGGCATGCGGAAATACGAGGATCCGCGGCTGCTTCCGGTCGAGGACTTCATCGCCCTCGGCGCGCCGCTGCTCGCGGCCGATCCCGGCCTCTACGACGGCATGGTGGCCGGGACGCGCGGCGACGACGTTGCGGTGCTCTGCACCACCTCCGGCACCACCGCCCATCCGAAGCTCGCCATGCTCTCGGCCGGGGCGGTGATCCGGCACACCGCCAGCTATCTGGCGGTCGACCCGCAGGGGCCGCAGGACGAATACGTCTCGGTCTTGCCCCTGCCCTGGATCATGGAGCAGGTCTACGTCTTCGGGAAGGCGCTGCAGTGCCGGATGACGGTGAACTTCGTCGAGGAGCAGAGCACCACCTGGGCGGATTTCCGCGAGATCGGCCCGACCTTCGTGCTGCTGGCGCCCCGGGTCTGGGAAGGGCTGGCCGCCGATGTCCGCAGCCGGATGATGGACGCCTCCTGGCTCAAGCGCCGCCTCTTTGACCTTGGCATGAAGATCGGCCTGAAAGCGCTTGATGAGAAGAGAAAATCCTTCCTCTCGAAGATCCTGCTCTTTGCCGCGCTACGCGACCGTCTCGGCTTCTCCCGCCTGCGCTCGGCCGCGACCGGCGGCGCGGCGCTGGGACCGGAGACCTTCCGCTTCTTCCTCGCCATGGGCGTGCCGCTGCGCCAGCTCTACGGCCAGACCGAGCTGCTGGGCGCCTACACCATCCACCGGCCGGGCGATGTCGACTTCGACACGGTCGGCGTCGCCTTCGACGACAGCATCCAGCTGCGGATCGAGGCGCCGGACCAGAACGGCGTCGGCGAGATCGTCACCCGCCACCCCAACATGTTCCTCGGCTATTACCGCAACGAGGAAGCATCGAAGGCCGATCTGCGCGACGGCTGGCTGGCGACCGGCGACGCCGGCTACATCGACGGCAAGGGGCACCTCGTCGTCATCGACCGGATGAAGGACCTCGCCGTCACCAGCGGCGGTGACAGGTTCAGCCCGCAATATATTGAAAACAAGCTGAAGTTCTCGCCTTTCGTGGCCGAGGCGGTGATCCTCGGCCACGGCCGGCCGGACCTGGCGGCGATCATCTGCATCCGCTTCCCGATCGTGTCGAAATGGGCGGAGAAGAACCGCATCGCCTTCACGACATACACCGACCTGTCGGCGCGGGAGGAGGTCCATGCCCTGATCCGCCGCGAGGTCGAGACGGTGAATGCCGGCCTGCCAGAGGCGCAGCGCATCCGCCGCTTCCTGCTGCTGTACAAGGAGCTGGACGCCGACGACGGCGAGCTGACCCGCACCCGCAAGGTGCGCCGCGGCGTGATCGGCGAGAAATACGGCGACATCATCGACGCGATCTATCGCGGCGACCCGGCGATCCCGGTCGACACCACCATCACCTTCCAGGACGGCACCCGGCAGCGGATCCGCACCACGCTCAAGGTGGTCGACCTCGCGCCCGGCCGTCCCGGGCAGCGCCACGCGGCGGAGTGACGGCATGACCTGTCAGAAACACCGTGGACATGTCCCCATATCGTCATGGCGAGGCGCGCAGCGCCGTGGCCATCCAGGGGCTGGTGCCGCTGGACGGCCGCGCCCCTTCGGGGCTCGCCATGACGACGGGAACAGGCCTGGTCACACGACTGGAGTGGTGCGGACATGAATCTCGCCTTCCTGTTCCAGCTCCTGGTCAACGGCGTGATCGTCGGCACGCTCTACGGCGTCGTCGCCATGTCCTTCGTGCTGATCTACAAGGCCAGCCGGGTGGTGAACTTCGCCCAGGGCGAGTTCCTGCTGATCGGCGCCTGGATCTGCTGGTGGGTGCTGACCGAGTACCAGGTCCCCTTCGTGCTGGGCTTCGCCATCACCCTCGTCTTCATGCTGGTGTTCGGCATCCTGCTGCAGGTGGTGGTGCTGCGGCCCTTGATCGGCGAGCCGGTGATCTCGGTCATCATGGTCACGATCGGGCTGTCGCTGGTGTTCCAGCCGCTGATGGCCTGGATCTTCGGCGTCTCGGCACAGCCCTTCCCGCCGGTGTTCGAGACCCAGTCGGTCGACATCCTCGGGCTGCAGGTGCAGACGGTCTACATCCTGTCGATGGCGATCAGCCTGTTCATCATGGGCGGCTTCGCCTGGTTCTTCAAATTCTCGCGCATGGGGCTGGCGATGCGCGCCACCGCCTTCGACCAGCAGGTGGCGCAGTCCATGGGCATCTCGGTCCGCCAGGTCTTCGCCATGGCCTGGGCGATCTCGGCCATGGTCTCGGCGGTCGCCGGCATCGTCGTCGGCGTCGTCAACGGCGTCTCCTCCGCCCTCTCCGTCTTCGGCATCAAGGTGTTCCCGGCGGTGATCCTGGGCGGGCTCGACAGCATCGTCGGCGCGGTGCTGGGCGGCCTGATCATCGGCGTGCTGGAGCATTTCGCCCATTGGCTGGACGTCACCTTCCTGGGCTGGGGCAACATGCTGAAGATCGCGCCCTTCTACGTCCTGATCGTGATCCTGATGATCAAGCCCTACGGCCTGTTCGGCACCCGGGACATCGAGAGGGTGTGAGGATGAAGCCGTCCGCCGCCCTTCCCCATCCTGTCATCGCCGGGCTTGACCCGGCGATCCAGAGGCTGTCGACGCCCGCTCCGGCGTCCCTGGATGCCCGGGTCAAGCCCGGGCATGACAGGAAAGTGGCTGGTCCCGCACGCGGAAAGGCTCTCTGAATGGCCAACGCCTATGCCCGCCCCTGCGGCGACTTCCGCACCAGCTACGGCGCCGACACCACCATCTTCGACGACACCTTCAGCCGGCGCGGCGTCGTCGTCATCCTGGCGCTGCTGGCGTTCTCGCCGATCGCGGTGCAACTCGGCTGGCTGTCCAAGGGCTGGATCGACAGCTTCATCGAGATCGGCTACCTGGCCGTCGCCGCGCTGGGCCTCAACATCCTGGTCGGCTTCACCGGCCAGATCTCGATCGGCCATGCCGTGTTCTTCGGCTTCGGCGCCTTCGCCTCGGCCTGGCTGAACCGCACCACGGGCATCCCGGTGTTCTTCTGTATCCCGCTGGCCGGACTGATGACCGCGGCGGTCGGCCTGGTCTTCGGCGTGCCGGCGGCGCGGATCAAGGGGCTGTACCTCGCCATCGCCACCCTCGCCGCCCAGGTCATCCTGGAGGACTTCTTCGCCCGCGCCGGCTGGTTCACCGGCGGCGTCGCAGGCGCCCATGCCGCCCCGGTCTCGCTGTTCGGCTGGGAGGTCGACCGCGTCAACTACTTCTACGTCGTGCTGTTCTGGGCGGTGCTGCTGTACCTGGCCGCCACCAACCTGATGCGGTCCCGCGACGGGCGCGCCTTCGTCGCCGTGCGCGACCACTACTTGGCCGCCGAGATCATGGGCATCAACCTGACCCGGTACCGGGTGCTGTCCTTCGGCATCGCCGCCTTCTACGCCGGGGTCGGCGGCGCGCTCTACGCCCACTACCTGCAGGTGGTCTCGGTCGAGGAGTTCACGATCCTGAAGTCGATCGAGTTCCTCGGCATGATCATCATCGGCGGCCTGGGCTCGATCATGGGTACGATCCTCGGCACCGTCTTCATGGTGTCGCTGCCCGACGTGATGGACTGGCTGGTGCGGCTGATCCGCGGCACCTGGCTGTACAAGGCGCTCGACCTGCGCGTCGGCATCAATTTCCTGAAGGAGATGGCGATCGGCGTCGCCATCATCCTGTTCCTGATCTTCGAGCCGGACGGGCTGGCCCATCGCTGGCGCCAGATCAAGGCCTATTGGAAGCTGTATCCCTTCTCGTACTGAACCCGGCCGCGACAGAACGGCCGCGACCCGGAGGAGACACCGATGTCGAGACGATCCCTTCTCACCGCCACCGCCCTGATCGGCCTCTGCGCCGCCCCCGCAGTCTCAACGCAGGCCTGGGCCGACGACATCCCGGTCGGCCACATCGCCGACCTGACCGGCGCCACCGCCTCGATCGGCGTGCCCTATGCCGACGGCGTGGCCGATACGCTGAACTGGGTGAACGAGAACGGCGGGGTCGACGGCGACGACATCGCCTTCGAGACCTACGACTACGCCTACAAGGCGCCGCAGGCGGTCTCGGAATACCAGCGGCTGGTGGCGAACGAGCAGGTGGTGGCGATCGCCGGCTGGGGCACAGCCGACACCGAGGCGCTGATCGAGTTCGTCGGCAAGGACCAGATCCCCTACTACTCCGGCTCCTATTCCGGGGCGCTGACCGACCCGACCGGCAAGGCGCCGAAGGCGACCAAGGCGACGCCGTTCAACTTCTTCTACGGCCCGTCCTACTCCGACGCCTGCCGGGCGTTGGCGCAGTGGGCGGCGGAGGACTGGAAGAAGAAGGGCGGCCAGGGCAAGCCGAAATGGGTCCATATGGGCGACAACCACCCCTACCCGAACTCGCCCAAGGTCGCCTGCAGCGAATACGCGCAGGAGCTGGGCTTCGAGGTGCTGGACCCGATCCAGTACACGATGGCGCCGGGCGACTTCACGCCGCAATGCCTGACGCTGAAGGAGAAGGGCGCCAACTACGCCTATGTCGCCAACATCGCCGGCTCGACCGTCTCGCTGCTCAACTCCTGCGCCACCGCCGGCACCAAGGTGCAGTTCGTGGCCAATGTCTGGGGCTATGACGAGAACGTCATGAAGGCGGCCGGTCCGAACGCCGACGGCGTGGTGGTCGCGGTCCGCACCGGGTCGATCTGGACCGACAAGAACGCCGGCATGGACCGGGTGCGCGAGATCTCGAAGATCAGCGATTCCAGCGGCGAGGCGTACCGGCCGCTGAGCTACATCGCCGGCGTCTGCGCCACCTCCTACATGGTCGAGGCGATCAAGGTGGCGAAGGCGAAGGGCGAGGTCACCGGCCTCGCCATCCGCGACGCGATGTACGAGAAGAAGGACTGGGTGCCGGCCGGGCTGGAGGGCGTGTGCCTGCCCTCGACCTGGACCCCGACCGACCATCGCGGGCTGATGACCGTGCCGATCTATCAGGGCCATGTGAAGGGCGCGACCCAGGGCAAGGAGGTTACGGCGCTGATGGCCGACGGCACCATGTCGCTGGAGAAGGTGGCCGAGATCACCCTGCCCCGCCGCCCGGAATGGCTGGGGTACTGAGCCCACCGGCATGACCGCCCCGCCTCTCCTCTCGGTCGAGAACATCGAGGTCGTCTACAACGACGTCATCCTGGTGCTGCGCGGCCTCAGCCTCGCGGTGCCGCAGGGGGCGATCGTGGCGCTGCTGGGAGCCAACGGGGCCGGCAAGTCGACGACGCTGAAGGCTATCTCGGGTCTGCTGCGCACCGAGGACGGCGCCGTCACCCGCGGCGCCGTCACCTATGAGGGCCAGCCGATCCACCACCTCGACCCCGGCGGCGTGGTGCGCCGGGGCATCTTTCAGGTGATGGAGGGGCGCCGCATCGTCGCCGACATGACCTGCCTGGAGAATCTCCGGCTCGGCGCCCACACCCGGCGCGACCGCGAGATCGCCGACGACATCGACCGGGTCTACGGCTATTTCCCGCGGCTGCGCGAGCGCAACGGCCTGGCCGGCTACCTGTCCGGCGGCGAGCAGCAGATGCTGGCGATCGGCCGGGCGCTGATGGCGCGGCCGAAGCTGATCCTGATGGATGAGCCGTCCATGGGCCTGTCGCCGCTGATGGTGAAGGAAGTGTTCGGCATCATCCGCCAGCTCAACGCCGATCTCGGCATCTCGATCCTGCTGGTCGAGCAGAACGCCCGCATGGCCCTGTCCTGCGCCGACACCGGCTATATCATGGAGAACGGCAAGGTGGTGCTGGATGGCACGGCCGATGCCCTCGCGGCCAATGAGGACGTCAAGGAGTTCTACCTCGGCGGCGCCGGCGAGCAGCGCAAGAGCTTCAAGAACCTGAAGAGCTTCAAGCGCCGCAAGCGCTGGCTGTAGGAGAGTTTGCCTCCCGGCATTGTGCGCCCCGGCGGCCGGCGTCATGCTTGATGCGAGTCATCGATCCGGAACGAGTCCGAACGGGGAAGCCCCATGGCCGAGCATTACGACGATCTCGAAACCCGTCCGGCCGAGGAGCGCGAGGCGGCGCTGCTGGCCGAGCTGCCGGCCCAGATCGCCCATGCCAAGGCTTCCGCCCCCGGCTATGCCAAGCGCCTGGCCGGGATCGACCCGGCGGCGGTGACCAGCAGGGCCGAGCTGGCGGAACTGCCGCTGACCCGGAAGTCCGAGCTGCCGACGATCCAGGCGGTCGACCTGCCCTTCGGTGGCCTGACCACGATCGCGCCGGGTCAGTTCCGCCGGATCTTCGCCTCCCCCGGCCCGATCTACGAAGGCGAGACCCACGGACTCGATTACTGGCGCACCGCCCGCGCCCTGTTCGCCAGCGGCTTCCGCGAGGGCGACATCATCCAGAACTGCTTCGCCTACCACTTCACCCCGGCCGGGGCGATGTTCGAGACCGGGGCCGAGGCGCTGGGCTGCGCCGTGATCCCGGCCGGTATCGGCAACACCGAGCTGCAGGCCCGCGCCATGGCCGACCTGAAGCCGCGCGGCTATGTCGGCACGCCCGACTTCCTGAAGCTGATCCTGGAGAAGGCCGACCAGTTCGGCCACGACACCGGCTCGGTGAAGCTGGCCCATGTCTCCGGCGGACCGCTGCTGCCGCCGCTGCGCGAATTCTACTCGGCCCGCGGCATCGACCTGTTCCAGAGCTACGGCACCGCCGATCTCGGCCTGATCGCCTATGAGACCGAGGCGCATGAGGGGCTGGTGCTGGCCGAGGGCATCCTGGTCGAGATCGTCCGCCCCGGCACCGGCGACCCGGTGCCGGAGGGTGAGGTCGGCGAGGTGGTGGTCACCAGCTTCGACCGCTGCACGCCGCTGATCCGCTTCGCCACCGGCGACCTCTCGGCCATCCTGCCCGGGCGCAGCCCCTGCGGCCGCACCGCGCCGCGGCTGCGCGGCTGGCTCGGCCGCGCCGACCAGAGCACCAAGGTGCGCGGCCTGTTCGTCCATCCCGGCCAGATCGCCGAGGTGCTGAAGCGCCACGGGCTGGAGCGCGGCCGGCTGATGGTGGCGAGCCGCCAGGGCATCGACGACGTCGTGCTGCAGGTGGAGAGCGCCGACGCTTCGGTGGCCGACGCCGTGGCCGAGACCGTGCTCGACGTCACCAAGCTGCGCGCCGCCGTGGCGGCGGTGCCGCCGGGCAGCCTGCCGAACGACGGCAAGGTGATCGACGACACCCGCAAGTTCGAGTGAGCGGAGGAGCCGCTGGCCGCCGCTTGCGATCCCCCGCGCCGCCGCGCTAGCCTTCCGCATCGACACAGCACTGGACCGCGGTCGACTCCGGTCGGCAACCGGCAGGCACAGCCACCGGGAGACGCGCCATGGCCGAACCAGGCGTCCATTACGGATCCTATCTCCAGCTCGACAAGCTGCTCGCCCTGCAGGCCCGCGAAAGCGAGAAAGCCGGACGGCCGGCGCATGACGAGATGCTGTTCATCATCGTCCACCAGGCCTATGAGCTGTGGTTCAAGCAGATCCTGTTCGAGCTCGACGCCGTCCAGGCGGTGTTCGCGGCCGACCGGGTCGATGACCGCGCCATCGCCCGCGCCACCCGCGCCCTGCACCGCATCCACGAGATCCTGAAGCTCGGCGTGCATCAGCTCGACGTGCTCGAGACCATGACGCCGCTGGATTTCCTCGATTTCCGCGACCTGCTGCGCCCGGCTTCGGGTTTCCAGAGCGCGCAGTTCCGGCTGATCGAGATCCGCCTCGGCCTGCGCGGGGCCGATCGGCTGGCCTATGACGGCCGGTCCTTCGAGACCCGGCTGGACCCCGCTTCCCGCAAGCGGGTGGCCGCGGCGCTGGCCCGGCCCAGCCTGTTCGACCAGCTCGACGCCTGGCTGGCCCGCACGCCCTTCATCGAGCTCGGCGGCTACCGCTTCCGCGAGGCGTACCGCCAGGCCGTGGTGGCGATGCTGGAGGGCGACATCGGCCACCTGACCGCCCATCCGACGCTCGACGATACGGCGCGGGAGGCGGAGGTGGCGGCGCTGCGCCAGGCGCTGTCGCGCTTCGACGCCCTGTTCGACGAACAGCGCCATGCCGAGGAGGCGGCGCAGGGCGCCTGGCGCATGTCCTGGCGCGCGCTGCAGGCGGCGCTGTTCATCACCCTCTACCGCGACGAGCCGGCCCTGCAGGTGCCGTTCGGCCTCCTGAGCCTGCTGATGGACATCGACGAGACCATGACGCTGTGGCGCTACCGCCACGCGCTGATGGTCCAGCGCATGATCGGGCTGAAGACCGGCACCGGCGGCTCCTCCGGCCACGACTATCTCAGCCGCACCGCCGAACGGCACCGGGTGTTCGGCGACCTGTTCACGCTCTCGACCTATCTGATCCCGCGCTCGGCCCTGCCGCCGCTGCCGGAGGAGATCACCCGCCGGACCAGCCTCTCCTACGACAAGGAGGCCGGGGCATGAGCTTCAAGCCGCTGTTCTCCCGCTTCCTCGCGGCGGCGCCGGAGCGGCTGCATCTGGCCGCGCACAGCCATCACCTGTGGCCCGACGCCGTGTTCGAGGCCCAGCTCCGCTATGTCGAGGACAGCGCCCGTCTGGCCGACCACAAATGGGAGCATGTCTTCGGCACGGTGGTGCCGCGGCTGCAGGCCCGGATCGCCGCGGTGCTGAACCTGCCCGACCCGGCCACTCTGGTCTTCGCGCCGAACACGCATGATTTCGTGCGGCGGCTCCTCTCCTGCCTGCCGGCGGACCGGCCGGCCCGGGTGCTGACCACCGATTCCGAGTTCCACAGCTTCCGCCGGCAGCTGGCGCGGCTGGAGGAGGACGGGCTGGTCCGGGTCACCCGCGTGGCGCAGGAGCCGGTCGCCGACTTTCCCGCCCGCTTCGCCGCGGCGGCCCGGGAAGGCGGCCACGACCTGGTGTTCTTCAGCCAGGTCTTCTTCAACTCGGGCTACGCCGTACCCGATCCTGCGGCGCTGGTGGCCGCGGTGCCGGACCGGGAGACTCTGGTCGCGATGGACGGCTATCACGGCTTCATGGCGCTACCGACCGACCTCTCCGCCGTCGCCGATCGCGCCTTCTATATCGCCGGCGGCTACAAATACGCCATGGCCGGCGAAGGCGCCTGCTTCCTGCATGTGCCGCCCGGCTATGGCCCACGGCCGCGCGACACCGGCTGGTACGCCGCCTTCGGTGCGCTGGCCGGGGCGCAGGACGGGGGCGTGCCCTACGGCACCGACGGCAGCCGCTTCCTGGGCTCGACCTTCGACCCCTCCGGTCTCTATCGCATGCTGGCCGTGCTCGACCTGCTGGCCGAGCGCGGCATCGGCGTGCCGGCGATCCACGACCATGTGCTGGCGCTGCAGGAAAGCTTTGCCGAAGCGCTGGACCGGTCCGGGGGGCTGCCCGACCTCGCCCGCGACCGGCTGCTGGTGCCGCTCGACACCCCGGTGCGCGGCCATTTCCTGACCTACCGGACCGAGGCCGCCGGCGCGATCGACGATCGCCTAAGGGAAGCGAGCATCGTCGTCGACCATCGCGACGATCGTCTGCGCTTCGGCTTCGGCCTCTATCACGACCTCGCGGAGGTGCCGGCGATGGCCGACCGCGTGGTTCGAGCCCTGGGCCGGTAGCGGGATCGTGCGCGAGAGCTGGTCGAGGCCGTATCCGGCGGTCGTCCTCAGCCCGGAGGCGGCGACCGCCCTGGCCCGATCCTTGCCCGGTCGGTCGACGGTGCTGCGGGTCGCCGAGCTGTCGGGCGGCCTCGCCAATACCAATCTCCGCCTCGATCTCGATGGCCATCCGCCGGTGGTTCTGCGGCTGTTCCAGCGCGACCCGGCGCAGGCGGCGAAGGAGCAGGCTATCCACGCTCTCGCCTCCGAGCGCGGCCTCCCCGCCCCCAGGCTTCTGGGCAGCGGCGAGGACCCGGCCACGGAGTTGCCCTTCGCCCTGCTGGAATGGATCGACGGGCAACGGCTGGACGAGGTCGCCCGTGGACTGGATGACGCGGCTCTGGTGCCGCTGGCCCGGTCGGTCGGCGCCGCATTGGCCACGATCCATGCCGTGACCTTCGATCGCAGCGGCTTTCTCGACGGCTCGCTCGCCGTGGCCGAGCCGGCCGATGTCGGCGCCGCCGGGCTGATCGGCTTCCTGCGCCAGGTGCTGGTCGACGGCCCCGGCGGCGATCGTCTGGGCTACGACCTCGCCGACCGGCTCGTCGCCTTCGCCGAGCGCGAGGCCGGGCTGCTCGACCAATGGACGGGGCCGCCCTGCCTCACTCATTCCGATTTCGGCGGCACCAATATCCTGGTCCGTCCAGAGGTGGATGGCTGGGCGGTGGCCGCCGTGCTGGACTGGGAGTTCGCCTTCAGCGGGAGTCCGTTCTTCGATCTCGGCAACCTGCTGCGGCCGCCGCTCGGGTCCCGCCCCGGCTTCGCCGATTCTGTCGCCGCCGGCTACCGCGCGGCGGGCGGCAACCTGCCGGCGGAGTGGCGCCGGATGGCGGCACTGGCGGATCTGTTCGCCTGGGCCGAGTTCCTGATCCGCCCGGCTGTGTCCGACGCGGTGATTGCGACGGCGCGGCAGCGGATCACGGACACGATGGCCTTATGGAATCCGTAGGTTGGGTTCGCCCTGGCGAACCCAACAACCGTGCGCGGATGGATGTTGGGTTCGCAGCCGCGAACCCAACCTACGAAACCTCCGCTGCCCGCCGCAGCAGGAAGGCTCGCATCGCCGGGTCCTCGCACAGGCCGATGGCGCGGTCATAGGCGGCCACGGCTTCGGCTTCCCGGCCCAGCCGCCGCAGCAGATGGGCGGCCAGCGCCCAATAGGGCTGGTAGCTCGCCACCGCCTCGGTCGGGATCGCCTCCAGCAGCGCCCATCCCGCCGCGGCATCGCGCGTCTCGGCGACGGCCGCAGCGCGGCCGACCAGCGCGCCGATGCTGGGCGCCAGGCGCACCAGCCCCTCATACAGCAGCGCGATCGCCTCCCAGTCGGTTCGGCCGGTCCGGGCGCGCCGGGCGTGCACCGACTGGATCGCCGCCTCCAGCTGGAAGCGCCCCATGCGCCGGTCCTGGGCGGCGGCCGCGAGGATCCGCTCCGCCTCCGCGATCAGCGGCGGCGACCACCGCGCCGTGTCCTGCTCCGACAGCGGGACGTATTCCCCCGTTGGACCACGGCGCGCCTCCCGCCGCGCCTCGCAATGCAGCATCAGCGCCAGCAGGCCTTCGACCTCGGGCTCGGCCGGCATCAGCGGCCGCAGCATCCGGCCGAGGTCGATCGCCTCCGCCGCCAGCCCGCGGCGGCGCGGATCGGCGCCGGCGATGTCGTCCCAGCCGCTGCCATAGGCGGCATAGATCGCCTGCAGCACCGCGTCGAGCCGCGGCGGCAGCTCCTTCGCCTCCGGCAGCTCGAAGGCGATGCCGGCGTCGCGGATCTTCACCTTGGCCCGGGACAGGCGCTGCCCCATGGCGGCGGGGCTGACCAGGAAGGCCGAGGCGATGCGCGCCGCGTCCAGCCCCAGCACGATCTGCAGCATCAGCGGCGTGTGGATGGCGGGATCGATCGCGGGATGGGCGCAGACGAACAGCAGCTTCAGCCGTTCGTCCGGGAAGCGGTCGGTTGCGGCCAATTCCTGCGCCTCCTCTGCCGCCACCCGCAGATCGGGGACGGCGTCCGCCCGCACCCGGAGATGGCGGGCGCCGTCGATCAGCCGCCGCCGCGCCGCTGTCAGCAGCCAAGCCTCCGGCCGGCCCGGCACGCCGTCACGCGGCCAGGTCTCCAGCGCGGCGCGGAAGGCATCGGCCAGCGCGTCCTCCGCCGCCGCGATGTCGCGCGACCGGGCGGCCAGGAAGGTCACCAGCCGGCCATAGGAGTCACGCGCCGCCCGCTCGACCGCGCGGCGCGTGTCCCGGCTCACTGCTGCGGCTTCGGCGGCGCCACCGGCCGCACCTCGACCCCGCCGCCCGGGCCGCCCGGATAGCGCGAAGCCCAGTCGAGCGCCGCGTCGAGATTCGGCACCTCGATGATGAAGAAGCCGGCGAGCTGCTCCTTGGTGTCGGCGAAGGGTCCGTCCTGCACCTGCCGCCCGCTGCCGCTGATGCGGATCGAGGTGGCGGTGGCGGGCGGCTCCAACCCGGCGCCGGCGACCACGACGCCGGCCTCCTTCAGCGCCGTCATATAGGGCATGAAGGCGGCCCAGAAGGCGGCGTGCTTCTCCGGGTCGCGGCGGGCGGCAAATTCCTCGGGGGTCTGCTGGAACAGCAGGGCGTACTGCATGATCGTCTCCATCGCATGGGTCGAGCGCGTCTCGCTCGCTCCCATGACGGGCCGGCGACAAGCCTTTCGACATCGTCGGCGAAAAAATCCATAGCGGCTACACCCGCCGGCGGCGCGACTTGGCGAAGGTGTCGAAGGCCACGGCCAGCACGATGATCACGCCGATGATGATCTGCTGGATGTAGGAGGAGACGTTCATCAGCACGAGGCCGTTCAGCAGCACCCCGATCAGCACGGTGCCGATCACCGTGCCGAAGATGGTGCCGATGCCGCCGAACAGGCTGGTGCCGCCGATCACCACCGAGGCGATCACCGTCAGCTCGTAGCCCTGCCCCGCCACCGCCTCGGCCGAGTTCAGCCGCGCCGACAGCACGAAGGCGCCGAGCCCGACGAAGAAGCCCATGATGACATAGACGCCGAGCAGCACCCGCCGCACCTTCAGTCCGGACAGCCGCGCCGCCTCCGGGTTGCCGCCGACGGCATAGACCTGGCGGCCGAAGCGGGTGTAGCGCAGCACCAGATGGGCCAGCACGGCGAAGCCGAGGAAGATCAGCACCGGCACCGGGATCTCCAGGACCTTGCCCTGGCCCCAGTAGCGGAAGCCGGCGTCGAAGCCGCTGATCGGCCCGCCGCCGGACAGCAGCAGCGCGGCGCCGCGGAAGGCGGACATGCCGCCCAGCGTCACCACGAAGGGCGGCACCTTCAGCCGGGTGATGGCGACGCCCTGCACCGCCCCGGCGGCCATGCCGAGCAGGATCGAGACCAGCGCGGCGGCACCCCAGCCCCAGCCCTGCGCCTCCTCGGCGCCAAGCGCGAAGTTGCCGGTGGCGCTGCCCTTGGCCACGATCGCGGCGGCCAGGCCGCAGAAGGCCAGCACCGCGCCGATCGACAGGTCGATGCCGGCGGTCAGGATGACGAAGGTCATGCCGATCGCCAGCAGCCCGTAGATCGAGACCTGGCGCAGCACGTTCAGCAGGTTGACGGTGGAGATGAAGCGCGGCTCGGCCAGGGCGAAGCCGGCCATCAGCACCGCCAGGAAGATCAGCGGCGCGAACCGCGCCAGGAGCCCGAACAGATCGAAGCCGCCGCCCAGGTCCGATACGGTCGTCTGCTGCGCCATCCCGGTCCTCTCCTATGCCGCCCGGCGCGGCGTCATCAGCCGCATCAGCGTTTCCTCGTCCGCCTCGGCGCGGTCGACCTCGCCGGTGATCCGGCCTTCGCACATGGCGACGATGCGGTCGCTGATCGCCAGCACCTCCGGCAGCTCCGAGGAGATGGCGATGACGGCGATGCCCTCTTGCGCCAACCGGCCGAGCAGCTGGTGCACCTCGGCCTTGGCGGCCACGTCGATGCCGCGGGTCGGCTCATCCACGATCAGCACCTTCGGCCGCAGCGCCAGCCAGCGGGCCAGCACCACCTTCTGCTGGTTGCCGCCGGACAGGTTGGCGATCGGCTGCTCCGGCCCCGCCATGCGGATGCCGAGCGCCCGGCGATACTCCTCGACCAGCCCCCGCTCCCGGCTGTCCGGGACATAGCCGAACAGCCCCGCCAGCTTGCCGAGCGCGGCGATGGCCAGGTTGCTGCGGATCGCCAGCGACAGGAACAGCGCCTGCTGCTTGCGGTCCTCCGGCACCAGGCCGATGCCGTGGCGGATCGCGTCGGCCGGGGAGCGGATCTCGACCGGCCGGTCCTCGACCAGGATGCGGCCGCCGGCCCTGGCGTCGGCGCCGAAGATGGCGCGGGCCAGCTCGGTCCGCCCGGCGCCGACCAGCCCGGCGATGCCCAGGATCTCGCCGCGTCGCACCGCCAGCGACACGCCGTGCAGCACCGTGGCGTGCGGGTTCAACGCGCTGCGCTCGGTCGTGATGCCCTCGACCCGCAGGGCTGGCGGCCCGGCCTGCGCCGCACCGCCCTCGATCCGGGCCAGCGCGCCGAGATCGCGGCCGACCATCATGCGGATGATGTCGTCGACCGTGACCGAGGCGACCTCGGCGCCGCCGACCAGCCGGCCGTCGCGCAGCACGGTGATCCGGTCGCAGACCGCCATCACCTCGTCCAGCCGGTGGGTGACATAGATCACCGCGATGCCGTGGTCGCGCAGGGCGCGGATGATCGCCATCAGCCGCTCGACCTCGGCGGCGCTGAGCGCCGAGGTCGGCTCGTCCATCACGATCAGCCGCGAATCCATCGACAGGGCGCGGGCGATCTCGACCATCTGCTGCTCGGCGACGCTGAGGTCGCGCACCAGCCGGCGCGGATCGATGGCGAGGCCGATCCGGTCCAGGGCCGCCTTCGCCGCCCGGTGCATCGCCGACCAGTCGACCAGCCCGGCCCTCCCCGGCTCTCGCCCGATCAGGATGTTCTCCGCCACCGTCAGGCTCGGGATCAGGTTGAACTCCTGGTAGATCGTGACGATGCCGCGCCGCTGCGCCTCGTAGGGCGCGGCGAAGCTCACCGTCTCGCCGGCGAAGACGATGCTGCCATCATCCGGCGCCTGCGCCCCGGACAGGATCTTCAGCAGCGTCGACTTGCCGGCGCCGTTCTCGCCCAGGAGGCCATGGACCTCGCCCGCCGCCACCTCCAGCCCGACCCCGTCCAGCGCCACCACGCCGGGGAAGCGCTTGGTGATCGCGATCATGCGCAGCAGCGGTTCGGTCATGATGTCCTTTTCCAGCCTGTCCGGGCATGACAGGAAGAAAGCGGCAAACTTACGTCTACTTCACCTCGCCGATGCGCTCGGCCTTGTCGAGATTGGCCTTGGTGATGACGATGGGCTGCAGCAGGATCACCGCCGGGTCGGGCTTTTTCTCGCTGTTCAGATAGTCGACCATCACCTCGACCGCCTTGCGGCTCTGCCCGCCCGGGAACTGCTCGATGGTGCCAGCCAGGCCGCCGTCGCGGATGCTGCCCAGCGCCTCCGGCAGCGCGTCGAAGCCGATGACCTTGATCTTGTCCTGCAGGTTGCGGCCGCGAACCGCCTCGAGCGCGCCCAGCGCCATGTCGTCATTGGCGGCGACGATCACGTCGGGCGGCGCCGACAGGCCGGCCAGGATCGACTCGGTCACGCTCAGCCCCTGGTCGCGGGCGAAATTCGCGGTCTGCTCCGCCACGAATTTGTACTTGTCCTTGTGCTGGTCGAGGACGTTGTGCAGGCCCTTGTTGCGGTCGATCGCCGGGCTGGCGCCCGGCTGGCCCTGCAGGTTCACGATGGTGGCGCCGTCCGGATAGGTCTCCATCAGCCATTTCGCCTGGGCCTCGCCGCCCAGCACGTTGTCGGCGCCGACATGGGCCAGGATGCCGTCGACCCCGGTGACGCGTCGGTCGATGGTGACGACCGGCACGCCCGACTCCACCGCCTCGGTCAACACCGGCGCCATGGCGTTGACGTCGATCGGGCTGATGACGATGCCGTCGACCCGCTGCACCAGCGCCGCCTCGACATCGGCGGTCTGCTTCGGCGCGCTGTTCTGGCCATCGGATTCGACCGCGGCGACGCCCTGCCGCTGCGCCTCGCCCTTCAGCTCGTTCATCATATGGACGAAGAACGGGAAGCCCAGGCTGGGCACCGATGTCAGGATGGTCTTCTGGTCCTGCGCCGCGGCCGGCAGGGCGACCGCAGCCGCCACGACCGCACCCAGCAGGGCGCGCTGCAACGTACCCATCATGAGCTCTCCTCCACGGCGATTTGGCTGCCGGGGCGGTGCCGCGCCGCGATCCCGGCCTTTTCTGCGGCAGAATTGTCGGATCATTGCTCTGGCCGTGTCAACGGACCGTCCGGATGGCGGGCTTGAACCAGCCGGGCCGGATGGCGGATAAGCGTCGGATCGAGGCTGGACGGAACGAGAAGGTGATGGCGAAGACGGTCGAGCGGCCGGTGACGACGGCGAAGGCCGGCAGCCAGGCGGTGGTGCCGGTGGTGTTGTCGGGCGGGTCGGGGACGCGGCTGTGGCCGCTGTCGCGGGCGGGGTATCCCAAGCAGTTCCTGCCGCTGGTGTCGGGCCGGACGATGATCCAGGAGACGGTGGTGCGGGTCGGCGAGGCCGACGGCTTCGCCGCGCCGGTGTTCATCTGCGCCGACGACCACCGCTTCGTCGTCGCCGAGCAGATGCGCCAGATCGGCGTCGCCCCCGACGCCATCATCCTCGAGCCCTCGGCCCGCAACACCGCGCCGGCCGTCGCCGTCGCCGCCCGCTTCCTGGCCGACCGCGACCCCGACACCCTGATGCTGGTGCTGCCGGCCGACCACCACATCGCCGACCCGGCCGGCT
>NZ_AUHM01000041.1 GCF_000423185.1 Inquilinus limosus DSM 16000
GATCCCCGCCGCGTCGTCATACGGGTCCAGCACCCCGATCAGCGCCGCGCCCTTGGGGATCAGCGCCAGCTCATCCAGCTCGCCCTCGCCCGCGCGCAGCGGCCGCCGCACCTTCAAGACCACATCGGCCCCGGCCAGCGCACTCGCCGCATCCGGCGCCACCTCCGCCCCCGCCAACCGGTACGCCTCGTCCGGCACCGCGCTGCCGAGGCCGGCCCCGGCCTCCACCACCACCGCCGCCCCCAGACCCACCAGCTTCCTCACGCTGTCCGCCGTCGCCGCCACCCGGCGCTCACCCTCCCACCGCTCCCGCAACACCACTATCCGCATGGACAAGAACTCCCCCACGCGGCCCGCGGGGCGGCGCCGCATCGCGTTCGAGACGCCGCGGCGGCCGGTCGGGCCGCCACGGTTCTTCCCCTCAGATGGAAATCAGGCGTGGATCACCGCAGCCGCCGGCTCCTGCGGCACGGGCGTGGCCTGCTGCAGGAAATGCCGGATCAGGTCGCGGGCGCTGATCACGCCGACGAGGGTGTGATCCTCCATCACCGGCAGGTGCCGGATGTGGTTCTCGTCCATCAGCCGCAGCACCGTCTCGATGCCGTCGCGCGGCTCGCAGCTGATCACGGTGCGGCCGATGAAGGCCGAGACCGGCATGGTCAGCGCCGCCGCGCCATGGGTGGCGAGCGCCCGGGCGACGTCGCGCTCGGAGAACACCCCGACCACGACATTGCCCTCGGTGCGGCACACCTCCTTGACGAGAAGCGCACCGACATTCTCCCGCGTCATCAGCGCGACGGCGGTGGCCACCGTCTCGCCGACGCGGATCATGACGATGCGCGTGTCCTTCTGGCGGAGAATGTCTTCGGCTCTCATGGCTGGGTTCCTCCTCTGGAAAAGCGGCTCTTTCCGGCCGTTCGGGAATGGCTGTCAGGCCGGCACCAGGACCGGCGCGCGCTTCGCTTCGGCCGCCGCGGGCCGGCTGTAGAGACCGGCGATCTCGGCCCGTTGCTGCACCAGGGCCAGGACGGTGTCGACCGTCGGGGTCGGCACCCCGACCATGCGGCCGAGCTCCTGGATCACCGTGACCAGCGGGTCGATCTCCATCGGCCGGCCGCGCTCCAGGTCCTGCAGCATCGAGGTGCGGTGGGCGCCGACGGCGCCGGCGCCGTCCAGCCGCCGCTCGATGTCGACCCGGAAATGGACGCCGAGCCGGTTGCCGATCGCCTGCGCCTCGGCCATCATCCGCCGGGCCACGTCACGGGTGGAGGGGTCGCCGGTGATGACGTCGAGCGTCGCATGGGTCAGGGCGCTGATCGGGTTGAGGCAGAGATTGCCCCACAGCTTCAGCCAGATCTCGTCGCGGATGTTGTCGCGGACCGGCGCCTTCAGCCCCGCCGCCTCCATCGCCTCGCTCAATGCGGTGACGCGGGCTGACCGGCTGCCGTCCGGCTCGCCCAGCGGGAACTTGTCGCCGTAGTGATGCTCGACCACGCCGGGCGCCACCACCTCGGTGGCCGGATAGATGATGCAGCCAATGCCGCGCTCCGGCCCCAGCCGCTTCCACTGCAGCCCGCCGGGATCGACCGTCTCGATGGTCCGCCCCTCGAGCGCGCCGCCATGGCGGTGGAAATACCAGTAGGGCAGCCCGTTCACCGCGGTGACGACCGCCGTCTCCGGCCCCAGCAGCGGCTGCATCGCCTCCACCACCCCCGGCACCGAATGGGCCTTGAGGCAGATCACGACGTAGTCCTGCGGCCCCAGCTCGGCCGGGTTGTCGGTGCAGCGGATGCGGGCAGTGCGGACCTCGTCGTCGATCCGGAGCGTGAGCCCGTTCTGGCGCATCGCCTCGAGATGCAGGCCGCGGGCGACGAGGCTGACATCGCCCCCCGCCCGGTGGAGCTGGACGCCGAGATAGCCGCCGATGGCCCCGGCGCCGTAGATGCAGAGTTTCATGGCCGCGCCTTCCTCCCGTTGAATGGAGTCAAGGCCGCTGAGCAGCCGACGCGATCATGGTGGTATACAAAATACCTTATGTCAATCGATCCAAGGGAGGAAAGCTGCGCTGGACTCTCGTCCACGGTATACTTGTGACCGGCGGCGCCCGGGGTTATAGCCGAGGGGAACGCCGGCCGCAGGCGACAGATAGGGCCTTCGATGAGCTACCCGCAGATCGACGTGAAACCGCTCGACACCGAAACGAGCTTCCGGATCAAGGCCTACAAGGCTCTGAAGCAGGCCATCACCGAGATGGACATCTACGGCCATCCCGGCGAGATCAAGCTGGAGGAGCGGCAGCTGAGCGAGATGCTGGGCGTCAGCCGCACCCCGATCCGCGAGGCGATGACGCTGCTGGAGCAGGAGGGCTTCGTCCGCTCCGTCCCCCGCCGCGGCATCTTCGTGATCCGCAAGAGCAAGGCCGAGGTCCTGGAGATGATCACGGTCTGGGCGGCGCTGGAGAGCATGGCGGCGCGCCTGGCCACCCAGGTCGCGACCGACGCCCAGATCCGCAAGCTGCACGACTATGTCGACGTGTTCCGCGATCGCGACCCGGAGGAGCATGTCAGCGAGTACTCCGAGGCGAACATCGCCTTCCACAAGCAGATCATCCGGATCAGCGGCTGCCAGTTGATCGTCGACATCACCGACAATCTGTTCATCCACATGCGCGGCATCCGGCGGGTGACGATCGGCCAGGACCACCGGGCCCAGCGTTCGGTGGTCGACCACCAGAAGATCGTCGCCGCGCTGGAGGCCCGCGACGCCGATCTGGCGGAGAAACTGGTGCGCGAGCACACGCTGGGACTGGCCGAGCATGTGCGCAAGCACGGGGATTTTCTGGACTAAGTCAGTCCCCCGGCCCGGCGGTGTATGTGCCTTCCATCGGGACGGCGAGGAACCGCCGGTTGATCTCGGCCAGCGTCGCCTCGGGGTCGAGATCGCCGAACAGCTCCGGGTGGATCCATTTCGCCATCGCCTCCACCGCGACGACATGCGTGGGCGAATGGAAGAAGTTGAGCCACAGCGCATGAGCGCGCCCGGCGGCGATGGCCGGCAGGCTGCCGATGCCGGGCTCGCCGCGGATCGCGGCCAGCTGCTCGCGCACCGCCGCCCGCGGCACGCCCGGCCCGATCGAAAAATTCCCCGGGCCGGGGAGCTGCGGGCCGCCGGCGGCGATGTAGACCTCCGGATTCTGCGACAGCACGTATTCGAGCCCGAGCTGCCCGGTCGGGCCGGGCACGACCAACCTGGCGATGTTGTCGCCGCCGGCGAAGTCGATCAGCGTGCCCGGGCCGCTCGCGCCGGACGACCAGCAGCAATCCCAGCCGCCCGCGCGGGCGTGCAGCAGCACCTTCGGCCGGGCGCCGGGATGCGCGGCCAGCGTCCTGGCGATCCGGCCCATATGCTCCTGGTAGAAGCGGATGAAGGCCTCAGCCCGCTCCTCCCGCCCCACTGCCCGGCCGAGCGCCCGCAGGCTGGGCACCGTGTTGCGCAGCGGATCATTGAAGAAGTCGATATGGAGGACCGGTATGCCCGCCGCGCCGAGCTGCCGCTCCAGCTCCTCCGCAGGGCCGAACCAGAGCGGCAGGACGACGAGGTCCGGGCTCAGGCCGAGGACCTGTTCGATGGAGAAGCTGTCCGCGGTGGTGCCGCCCACCAGCGGCAGCCGGTCGATCGCCGGGAAGCGCGCCCGGTAGGCGGCGGCGGTGCCCGGGTCGAAGCGCACCAGGTTCTCGGCCCAGCCCACGACCAGCGACGCCGGCTCCGGGTCCAGCAGGGCCAGCACGGTGATCAGCCCGCCATCGCCCAGTACGACCCGCCGGGCCGGCTGCGGCAGTTCGACCTCATGGCCGGCAGCGTCGGTCAGTACGATCGGATCGGCCGCCGCCGGAGCCGCGAGCAGCCCGAGGCCCAGGAGGGCGAGCCGGCACGCCGCCCCGAGGCGGCGCAGCGTCACCACCGGAGCTTCAGCCCGGCGGTGATCGTGCGCCGGGTGCCGTAGAAGCAGGAGTGGTCGGCCCAGCAGGAGGCGACGTATTCGCGGTCGAACAGGTTGGCGACGTTGATCGAGACCTGCGTCCCCTCCAGCTCCGGCCGCAGCATGCCGAGATCGTAGCGGAGGCCGAGGTCGAACAGGGTCACGTCCGGCACCTTCAGCGTGTTCTCGGCATTGCCGTAGGACGAGCCGATGTAGCGGACGCCGGCGCCGAGCGCGAGGCCGTCCAGGGGCCCTTCGGTGAAGCTGTAATCGGCCCAGAGCGAGGCCAGCCGGTCGGGCACGCCGAAGGGCCGCTTGTCCTCGTAATCCGTGCTCTCGGTGTTGACGATGTCGAGCACCGTGAGGGAGCCGAGCAGGCTCAGATTGTCGGTCACCCTGGCATGGGCCTCGAGCTCGACCCCGCGCGACCGGATCTCGCCGGTCTGGATGCTGGCATAGGGGTGCGTCGGATCCGGGTCGGCGGTCTTGACGTTGGTCTGGGTGAGGCGGTAGAGCAGCGAGCCGTCCTCGGTCAGCGGGCCGCCGAAATCGAGCCCGGCCTGGAGGCGGTCGTAGCTGCCGTATTCCAGGTCGATCTCGTGCAGCGGCTCCGCCGTCGGCCGCTTGCTCCAGAGATTGACGACGCCGCCCGGGTTCACGCTGCCGTAGAGGATCGAGGACGGGCCGCGCAGGATCTCGACGCGCTCCAGCATGTAGGGGTCGACCGAGGGCGCGATGTAATAGACGCCGCGCGGCAGCCTGAGCCCGTCCATCAGCCCGACGAAATTGGCGTCGGCCCCGCCGGGCGAGCCGAAGCCGCGGATGTTCGGATAGTCGTAGCGGCCGGGGCGGGTCTCCGGCGCCACGCCGGCGGAGTAGCGCAGCGCCTGCGAGACCGACTGGACCTTCTGGTCGTCCATCTGCCGGCGGGTGACGACCGACACGGATTGCGGCGTCTCGATCAGCGGCGTGCCGGTCTTGGTCGCGGTGCGGGACTCCTCCGCGACATAGCCGTCGGTCGGGCCGAAGAAGCCGCCGCCCTGCACGACGATCGGGTCCAGCACCAGGCCGCCGCCGGCCGCTGCGTCGGCCGCGGGCGCCGGCGCGGGACGCTGGATCGAGACGGTGTTGGCGGCGGTCAGGCGCCAGGTCGCACCGGTCCCGGCCAGCAGCCGGGCCAGCGCCTCGGCGGCCGGCATGCTGCCGCGCACGCCGGGTGAGGTCAGCCCCTGCAGATCCGCCGAGGCGTAGGCCAGTTGCATCCCCGACTGGTCGGCGAACTGGCGCAGCGCCGTCGCCAGCGGCTGGCGGGGGATGTCGAAGCTCCACGCCGCCGCGGACGAGGCGGCCTGCGCCCAGGCCGGCTGCGCCGCGGCCAGGATCAAGGGGGAGCTTCCGATCAGCGCAGTCGCCGCCAGCAAGGATCGCAGCTTCCGATGCGACCGCCCCCGCGGCATCGCCTGCCGCCCCCGGACTTCAGACATTCTTCCCCCGCCCCGCTTGCAATTCAGAACCATACGCATCCGCAGCCCCTGCGGGGGCCGGTCGGCCGATCGCGGCCTGTCACTGGAGAGACGCGCGAGGCGGTCCCTTGCCTATAGAGGGCGCCGGAATTTTTCAGCCGATGACAATGACTACGCCTGGGATGCGCCGGAGCGGCAGCCCCTGGGTGTCGGCCAGCGCCGACAGCGCGGCCTGGGCCTCGCCGATGGAGAAGACGCCGCCGACGGGCTCCCCGGCGCGGCTGCGGTCGGCCAGGACGATCCGCTCCGGCACATAGCGGCCCAACTCGGCCACCGCCTCGCCGAAGGGCTTGCCGTCGAACACGATGCGGCCCGCCCGCCAGGCCAGGGCCGTGCCCAGATCGACCGGGGCGGCGCGGCCCGGCGCCGATCCCTCCCGGTACCGGGCCTGCTGGCCCGCAACCAGATCGACCGCGCCGGCCGGCGGGAACGGCGCCTCCGCGGCGGCCGGTCCGAAGACCCCGGCCCGCCCCTTCGCCAGAGTCACGGTGACGTCCTCCCCGATGGCCCGGACGGCGAAGGCCGCGCCACCGGTCTCGGTGTTGCCGCCCAGCGCCGCCACGCGGAACGGCGCCGCCGCGTCACGCCCGGCCTCGAACAGGGCCTCGCCCTGCAGCAGGGTGACGAGGCGCAGCCCCGGACGGAAGCCGAGCGCAATGGCGCTGTCGGTGTTCAGCAGGACGGTGGAGCCGTCCGGCAGGGAAACTCTCGCCTGCTCGCCGACGCCGGTCCGGTGGTCGGCCCGCCACAGCAGCGCCAGGCGCGGCGCGGCGACGATCCCCGCCGCGCCGGCGGCCAGCGCCGCGCCGCCGGCGAGAACGGCCCGGCGGCCGATCCCCTTCCGTCCCGGCCGCGGCGCGGCGAGCGGCGGCGCCTCCGGGGACAGGGCCTGCAGCTGCCGCCAGAACGCCCGTTCGCGGGCGAAGGCGCGCTCATGCTCGGGCGACGCGGCCCGCCACGCCCGGAACGCGGCGAGATCCTCCTCGGTCGCCGTGCCGGAGGCGAGCCGGACCACCCAGTCGCGCGCATCCTTGGCGATGCGGCCGTCGGTTTCCTGGGCGTTGCGGTCGGTTTCCATCGGCTCGCGGCGGCAGGCGGGACGGGGACGCTTCTTCGCCCCTTCTACTCCCTAGACGTGTCAAAGGGGGATTTGCCTCAACGGAACGGCGGCGGCTTCAGCCGGCCAGGCTGTCCCGCAGGTCCGACAGCCGTTCGAGGACGCGGCGGATATGGTAGTAGACGGTCGTCTCGGAGACGCCGAGCTCGCGCGCGATCTCGCGATGGGTCTTGCCCTCGAAGCGGTTCATCAGGAAGACGCGCCGGCTCTGCTCCGGGATCTCCGCCAGGGCCCGCTCCAGCGCCGCCACCGCCTCCCGGCCCATGGCGATCCGCTCCGGCGACAGGTCATCGGCGCTGTCCCACAGCAGCTCGTGCACCTCCTGGTCGATCGCGGCCCGCCGCCGTTCCTTGCGCAGATGGTCGGTCGCGGCGTTGCGGACCGTGCGGCGCACATAGGCCTGCGGGTTCTCCACCGCCCCGTCGGCGCCGAGCTCGGCCAGCTTGATCCAGGCGTCCTGCAGGATGTCGGCGGTGCGCGCGCGGCAGCGGACCCGGCCCTGCAGCCCGGCCTCCATCCGGGGCGCCTCGGCCCCGAACGCGTCCAGAATCCGCGTGAGAGACAGCTTCTTCACGACACCCCGCAGCGGCACGCATGAATGTTCCCGCCCCTGCTGCCATAGCGAAATCGGGCCTGGGACGACATTGCGAAGCGGCGAGAATGGCGCGACAGGCATGCATTCTCCGCGAATGTGTCGATAATGCAACACATTCTCATTTGCGCCGATTTCTACTGTCATTGCGAGGAGGCGAAGCCGACGAAGCAATCCATGCTTCCGCTCTTGCGGCCCTGGATTGCTTCGCTGCGCTCGCAATGACGTTGAGGCGTGCGAACAGCAGCATCGGCCACTCCGTCTCCACCCCGGCCTCACTGCCAGGGGAAGGAAGCTTTACCGTCTGGTAAAATTTTTTGGTCGGGATGTCGATTTCCGGCCGGCCCGTTCGTCTTCAGCATGAGAGCCGGCATTCCGGAGCGGGATGGGCCCCTCCGTGAAGGCGAGCCGGCACAGTGGTGAAGAGGCTTCTGATGTCGCAGCCACGGACGGACAGTGCCTACAAGTGGGTCATCATCGGTGTCGGCGCGCTCATGACCTGCGTCGGCATCGGCGCGATGTTCTCGCTGGCGATCTTCCTGCAGCCGATGTCGACCGACACCGGCTGGAGCCGCGCCGGGATCTCCAGCGCCATGACCCTCAACTTCCTGGTCATGGGGGCGGCCGGCTTCGGCTGGGGCACGCTCAGCGACCGGCTCGGCGCCCGGATCGTGGTGCTCTGCGGCGCGGCGCTGCTGGGCCTGGCGCTGGTCCTGGCGAGCCAGACGACCAGCCTCGCCTGGTTCCAGCTGATCTACGGCACGCTGGTCGGGCTGGCGGCCGGGGCCTTCTTCGCGCCGATGGTGGCGGCCGCGACCGCCTGGTTCGACACCAATCGCGGCCTGGCGGTCTCGCTGGTGTCGGCGGGCATCGGCGTGGCGCCGATGACCGTCTCGCCCTTCGCCGCCTGGCTGGTCGCGGCCTATGACTGGCGGACGGCGATGGCGGTGATCGGCGTCGCCTCCTGGGTGCTGCTGCTTCCGGCCGGGCTGCTGGTGCGCCGGCCGCCGGCCGCGGCCGGCCATGGCACCGAAGCCCCGGTGCCTGCCGGCGAGATCGGCAACCTGTCCGCCCGCGCCGCCTTCCGCACACCGCAATTCGCGATCCTGGCGGCGACCTTCTTCCTGTGCTGCGCCGCCCATTCCGGGCCGATCTTCCACATGGTCAGCTACGCGATGACCTGCGGCATCCCGGCGCTGGCGGCCGTCAGCATCTACAGCGTCGAAGGGCTGGCCGGGCTGGGCGGGCGCCTGCTGCTGGGCGTCCTCGCCGACCGGCTCGGGGTCAAGCGCGTGCTGGTGGCCGGTCTGGCGGTGCAGGCTGTCGTCATCGGCGCCTATCTGTTCGTCGCCAATCTCGGCGAGTTCTACCTGCTGGCCACGATCTTCGGCACCGCCTATGGCGGCGTGATGCCGCTCTACGCCGTGCTGGCGCGCGAGTATTTCGGCCAGGCCGCGATGGGCACCGTGTTCGGCGCTGCGACGATGACCTCCAGCATCGGCATGGCGCTGGGCCCCTGGGCCGGCGGCTGGGTGTTCGACACCTTCAGCGTCTACAACTGGATGTTCATCGGGTCCTTCGGCATCGGGCTGGCGGCGGTGGCCATCGCCCTCGCCTTCCCGCCGCTGCCGTCGCGGCAACGCCCGCAGCTGCAGCCGGCGTGACGGACCGATGTCCCGCGCCCGCCTGCGCGACGGCTGCACGAGCCGCGCGGCAGGCGGGTGCTTCGATGGTCACCCCAGCGCCCCCGCAGCGCGCAGGCCTTCGACCTCCGCGGCCGAGAAGCCGGCCCGGCGCAGCACATCCTCCGCATCGGCGCCCGGCGCCGGCGCCAGGCGGCGGATCGCGCCCGGCGTGGCCGACAGGCGCGGCAGCACGTTGTGTACCGGCAGGCTGCCGAGATCCGGGTCGGGGATCGACACCACCACCTCGCGCTCGATCACGTGCTCGTCCGCCATGAAATCGGCGATGTCGTGGACCGGGCCGACGGTGATGCCCTCGGCCCGGAAGACCGCCAGCGCCGTGTCGCGGTCGCGGGCGCCGATCCACTCGCCGATGATGGCGTCCAGCATCGCCCGGTTCCGCACCCGGTCGGCATTGGTGGCGAAGCGCGGGTCCTGCGCCAGCGCGTCGCCGCCGACCAGCTGCAGGATGCGCTTGGCCATCCGGTCGGTGGAGCCGGACATCGCGATCCAGCGGCCGTCGCGAGTCTTGTAGACGTTGCGCGGCGCGCTGTTGCCCGAGGCGCTTCCGGTGCGCTCCTTGACCTGGCCGGTGACGGCCCAGCTGCCGGCCTCCGGCCCCAGCACCGAATACATCGCCTCCAAGAGCGACAGGTCGATCACCTGGCCGCGGGCCATGCCGCGGTCGCGGGCCCGGAGCGCCGCCAGCACCGCCTTGGCGCCGTGCAGCCCGGCGATCATGTCGGCCAGCGCCAGCGGCGGCAGCACCGGCTCGCGGTCGGCGAAGCCGTTGCGCGAGGCGAAGCCCGACATCGCCTCGACCAGCGTGCCGAAGCCCGGCAGCCGGCTGGCCGGGCCGGTCTGGCCGAAGCCGGAGATGCGCACCAGGATCAGGTCCGGCGCCATGGCGAGGAGGCGATCGGGCGCCAGCCCCATCTCCTCCAGCACGCCGGGCCGGAAGTTCTCGATCATCACATCGGCGGTCGGGATCAGCCGCTCCAGCGCCGCCATCCCCTCCGGCTTGCGCAGGTCCAGCACGACCGACAGCTTGTTGCGCGACAGCTCCTTCCAATAGAGGCTGTGGCCCTTCACCTGCCAGTCGCGCAGGGGGTCGCCGCCCGGCGGCTCGACCTTGATCACCTCGGCGCCGAAATCCGCCAGTTCCAGCCCCAGCGCGTTGCCGGCGACGACGCGCGACAGGTCGAGCACGCGGATGCCGGAGAGCGGTCCCTCGCGCTCCGGCTCGATGCAAGCGGGCCGTGCCTCAGCCATTCGTCCCCTCGTGGATCTCGACCACGCCGGCCTGCATCCGCCCCGCCGAAGGCATGCGCAGCCCCGCCATGCCGTAGGCCAGCGTGCCGTCCCGGGCCTCCAGCAGCACCTGGCCGTCGACCGACAGGGTCAGCCGGTCGCCCACCGCTTCCAGCGCCAGGCTGTAGGCCCGGCCGAGCTCGCGCCGGAACGGCGCGCGGGCCAGAACGGTCTCGCCGAAGTCGCGGCGGATGATCGCGACCTCCTCGGCCGAGACGAAGCCGGCGGCGTAGCAGCGCTCATTGCCCTGGCCGCGGGCGCAGACCAGGTGCCCCTCGCCGGCCAGCGGCGTGATCTCGGCCGTCACGGTCTGATCGCGGGCGTAGAGATGGCCGGTCCACAGATCGGCGTCGGTCGCGGTGAGGGCGTGGATGCGGCCGTCCTCGATCCGCCAGACGCCGCGGTTCCAGGTGCAGCGGGTGATGCCGCCCCATTCATTGGCCTCGATCCGGGGGTCGAGCCGCGCCGAGCCGGGGCCGGAGACGGTGAACTCGTCGATGAGGATCCGGCCCAGGAACTTCAGCCGGCCGAAATACTCGACCCTGATGCCGATCTCGTCGACCGCCTCGCCGCCCGTTTCCGGCACGGTGAAGCGCAGCTCCTGCCATTCGCCGGCCTTCGGCTGGGTCCAGGCGCCGATCTCGTCGACCGTGCCGCTCATCGCCCGGCGGACATAGGGCACGATGCGAAGATGGCCGTCGCCCTCCCAGGGGTCGAGCCAGAGACGCAGTACCGCCTCCTGCCCCGTCGCCACCAAAGGCGAGAACATGGGCCGGTAGCGCTCGTCGTCGAAGTCGCGGCGTCGGTAGAAGGGCTTCCAGAAGATCCGGCCGCCATCGCCGCGCTCCAGCCGGTCCAGGAGGGCGCAGAGCGCGCCGCGGCCGGTGGCCTTCCGCTCGTCCGACCAGGAGAGCGCGATGCGGTTGTCGCCCTCGGTCCGGAAGCCGTGGGTCGATCCCGGCAGGTCGAAGTCGAAGCGGACGCCCCGCCGCTCCATGTCCGCCGCCCATTCCGCCGGCGGCTCCTCCCCGGCCAGGCGGTGGGCCAGCACCGCCAGCTCGCGGCAGAAGCTGGGGATGTCGACGATGTTGAGCGACCCGGTGATGCCCGAGGCGACGATGCAATCGTTGATCGGCTTGCGGTAGTGCGCCGCCACCCCGGCGATGCAGGCCAGCGTGCCGACGATGGCCCCGGCATTGCCGGCGTTGCAATCGGTGTCCCAGCCGCCCATGGTCGCGATCTCGACCGTGCGCGACAGGTCGCCCTGGCCGTAGAGCAGCGCCAGGATCAGCAGCCCGGCATTCGGAATGATATGGCAGACGCCGGGATAGCGGTCGTAGCCGAACTCGCTTTCCAGCATCCGACGGCAGGCGCGCCAGTCCTTCGGCTTCACCCGGTGCATGGCCTGCACCGCATGGGCGACGCGGGCGTATTCGCTGCCGGCCGGGATGGTGGCGAGGCCGGCCTCCACCACCTCCTCTATCGTCTCCGCCACGAAGGCCTTGGCGATGCAGGCGGCGACGAAGCGGGCTCCGTGCAGGCCGTTGCCGTCATGCGAGACGC
Organism: Inquilinus limosus DSM 16000; assembly: GCF_000423185.1. Taxonomy (GTDB): domain Bacteria; phylum Pseudomonadota; class Alphaproteobacteria; order DSM-16000; family Inquilinaceae; genus Inquilinus; species Inquilinus limosus. The sequence continues at coordinate 11,768 of NZ_AUHM01000041.1, forward strand.
TGGCGGCGCGGGCGGCCAGGTCGGCGGCGCAGGCCGGGTCGCCCGGGCACACCCAGCCCCAGGAATCGACGAAGATCTGGCCGCCGATCTGCTCCGCGATCACCGCGCCGTTGCGGGCGATCGAGCCGGACTCCGGCGCCGGGATGCCGGACTGGAGATTGGCGAAGGCGGTGTGCTCGGTGGAGATGCCGTAGCCGCCCCACCAGAACATGCCGTGCTGCTCCGCCGCGTAGTTCAGCCAGGTGCGGCCGACATCCTGGGGCGACGGGTCGAGGCTGAAATCGCGCAGCGCCCGGATGAAATAGACCGGCCCGTTGGTGTCGTCGTCGGCGGCGAAGTTCTTGAAGTCGCGCAGATAGCCGGTGATCTCGCCATAGGTCTTCTCGATCCGGTCCCAGGTCCAGATCGTCGGCTCCACCGGGGCGCCGAGGCGCACGCCGATGGCCTTGCCGAGAAAGCCGGCATAGATGCGGTCGAGGGTGTCGGTGGGCAGGGGCATTCCGGGGCCTTGGTCTTCGGGCGGGTCAGTGGACGGCCGCGGCACGGGCCGGTTCGGCGGAATCGGAGATCAGCGCCCGGCGCCGGGCGTCGCGGAGACGGGCGAGGCCGAGGTCCCCGGCCAGGATACCGGCGACGGCGTCATGGAAACGGTCGGCCTCGGCCGTCAGGTCGAAGCGGTTGGCGCGGTCCAGCAGGTCGCGCTCGGCCGGGTCGATCACGGCCTCGCCCTGCATCGCGCCCAGGATGGCGCCGGCCATGCAGCCGATGGAATCGGTGTCGCGGCCGGAATTGATGCCGTCCAGCACCGAGGCCCGGAAGTCGCCGTCATTGATCAGGCAGAAGCCGAGCGCCAGCGGCAGCTCCTCGATCGAGCGCAGCCGCGACGGGGTGTAGTCGTGCGTCGGCAGCCCGGCCCTTTCGGGATGGCGGTGCACGTCGTCGCCCATGCTGGAGTAGCGGCCGATGATCTCCTGGAACTCCGCCGTCACCCGGGCATGGTCGGCGCGGTGGGGCTTCAGCCTCCGCGCCGCCGCGGCGATGTCGGCGATCGCGGCGCGGGTGCCGTCCTTGGCCAGCGCGATGGCGGCCTCAACCACCGCCTCGATCGTGGTGCCCGGCACCATGGCGGCGGCGACGCAGGCGGCCATCACCCCGGCCGCCTCCAGCCCGTAGCTGTGCTGGTGCCCGGCGGCCAGGTCGATCGCCTCGTCATAGGCCGCCTTCGGGTCGCAGGCGTTCACCGCCCCGACCGGGGCGATGTACATGGCGGCGCCGCAATTGACCATGTTGCCGATGCCGCCTTCGCGCGGGTCGCAGCTGGCCAGCTGGTGGCGCTGGAAGATCCACTTCTCCGGGTAGAACAGCCGCTCGATCAGCATGGTCTCGCGCTGCATCTCCGGGATCCAGCGCGGCGTCCAGGCGATCTGGCGGACCATGGCGCCGGCCATGTCCCAGGCGTCGAGATGGCGGCCGGCCTCGCGGTAGACCGCCATCAGGCACAGCGTCATCAGCGTGTCGTCGGTGACGATGCCGTGGCCGCGGATCCGGCCGCCCCGCGCCGCCTCCGGCACGTCCGTGCGGTGCCAGTCGACCTCCAGCGAGGTCACCCGGCCGTAGCGCTGCCGGATCTCGGCCGCGGACAGCTTCTCGATCGTGGCGCCGATGGCGTCGCCGAACGCGACGCCATGCAGCATGCCCCGGATCCGGCCCTTCAGCGACGGCCCCGCCTCAGTTCGTTCCATTCAGCTTGGTCCTCGCATATTCGGTGATGTCGGCGCCGCCCTTGGCGTTCCACTCGGCGACGTACTCGTCCCACTTCTCGATCGGCAGCTCGCCGGAGATGAACTTCCAGGCGTAGCTGCGGTACACGTTCTCCGCCGCGTCGAGCTTGGCGGTGTACTCGCTGGGGAAGACGAAGGCGTTGTCCGGCGCGTAGTATTTCTGCGCCAGCGCGATCGACGCCTCGGCCTGCTGCGACAGCAGCGGCACCGGCGGCTTCCAGGCGTCCGGCTGGTCGATGATGAAGCGCGGATACCAGGTCGCCATCTTCTCGGTGACCTTGATGGTGCCGCCGTCCTTGACCCACTGCTCGCCCTCGAAGCCCATGCGGTCGATCGCCTGGCCCTCGGGGCTGGCCATGAAGTCCATCAGGGCGACCACGTCCTCCTTGTGCTCCGACAAGGTGGACATGGCGAAGCCGCGCATCTCGCGGCTGACGTCGACGGCGCGCAGCCCCTGCCCGCCCGGGCCCTTTGGCGGCTCCAGCGGCACCAGGGTCGCGCCCGGATGCACCTGGCGCATCTTGCCCTGGTAGATGTCCATGTTGACGCCGACCACGCCGAGGATCACCCCGGCCCGGCCGGAATAGAACTTGTCCTCGCGCGTGTCCCACTTGGTGGTGATGAAGTCGGGGTCCAGCAGCCCTTCCGCGAACAGCTTGCGGTAGTAGGCGATCTTGTCGCGCTCCTGCGGAGAGACGCGGGCGTGGATCCACTGGCCGGAGGCGTCCTTCAGCCAAGTGGCGCTGACGCCGAAGGCCTGGTTGAAGATCTCATCCAGCTCGTCGGTGGCGCCGGCCGGCGGGATGGTCGCCACCGTGATGCCGAAGGTGTCCTTCTTGCCGTTGCCGTCGAGGTCGGAGTCCACGATCTTGCGGAACAGGGCCTCCCAGTCCTCCAGCGTCTGCGGCGCCGGCAGGCCGGTCTTCCCCAGCCAGTCCTGGCGCATCACGCCGACCTTGGCGCGCACCGGAAAGGGGTAGATCAGATAGGGGTAGTTCTCGAGCCGCGGCTTGTTGTGCTCCCACAGTGCCTGCTTCAGGTTCGGCGCCTTGTCCAGCCAGGGCCGCCAGTCCTCGAGCAGCCCCTGCTCGACGATCTTCTGGTCGCCGCCCTGGAAGTAGATCAGGTCGGGGATGTCGCCCGACAGCAGCATCAGCGACAGCTTCTCGGCATAGCCGCCGGGCGGCACGTCGACCAGGTCGATCTTGACCGGATGGCCTTTGGCCGCCATGCCGGCCTCGATCGCCGCCACCAGCTTGACGTCGTCCGGGTTCGATTTGGTGAAGTCCTTGCTGACGACGCGGATCGTCACCGGGTCGGCGGCCTGCGCCGACATGCCCAGCGCCGCCGCGAACACCAGGGCCAGCGCCGGCCCCAGAAGCATCTTGCCCATTGCGTCTCCTCCTCGACTTTCTGATTGGGGGTCACGGCGGCGGCTCATCCTTTCACCGCCCCGCTCATGGTCCCCTTGGTGAAGAACTTCAGGATCAGTGGATAGATCGCCAGCACCGGGATCAGGGTCAGGATGATCATCCCGGCCTTCAGCGCGCGCAGGTCGATCTGGCTGCCGCCGGTGTACTGGTTCATGGCCTCGAGCCCGACCATCAGCGACTTGTCGCCCTCGACCACGAACTGCCGCAGCACCACCTGCAGCGGCCACATCCCGGGATCGTTCAGGTAGATCATCGCCCGGAAATATTCGTTCCAGTGCAGCACGGTGTAGAACAGGGTAATGGTGGCGATCGCCGGCAGCGCCAGCGGCGCCACCACGTACCAGAGGGTCTGCAGCGGCGAGGCGCCCTCCATCTCGGCCGCCTCCAGCAGCTCCTTCGGGATCTCCTCGAAGAAGCGGATCAGCACGATCAGGTACCAGGCGAAGACGCCGCGATAGAGGATCACCGACCAGTAGGAGTTGAGCAGGCCGAGCTGCTTCATCACCAGATAGTCCGGCACCACCCCGGGCTCGAACACCACGGTCACCAGGATGAAGACCAGGATCGCCCGGCGCCCCGGCAGGCCCTCGCGCGACAGGGCCCAGGCCATCAGCGTGGTGGCGACGACGTTGATCACCGTGCCGGCGACGGTGATCAGGAGGCTATTGGCCAGGCCGCTGAGCACCTGCGGATGGGTCAGCAGCACCCGCCAGACGTCGAGCGAGAAGCCGTGCGGCAGCACGGCCAGGCCGCTCATCCCCGGCACCTGGGCGCTGTCGGAGACCGACACCGCCACGAGGTTCAGGATCGGCTGGACCGTCACCACCACCATCAGCAGCAGGGCCGAGCAGATGACGGCGTATTCGATGCGCTCGAACGGCGTCCGGCGAATGCGGGAGGCAGCCATCACCACACCCCCTTGCCGGTCAGGCGCTTGGAGACGAAATGGGCGGCCAGGATCATCGCCATGCCGATCACCGCCTTGAACACGCCGGCGGCGGTGGCATAGGCGTATTCGCCACCGACGAGACCCATGCGGTAGACATAGGTGTCGAGGATGTCGATCCGATCGCGGATCGCATCGTTGGAGAAGTTGAACACCTGGTCGAAGCCGGCGCTCATGAAGGCGCCGAGATTGAGGATGAACACCGTCGCCATGGTCGGCACCAGGGCCGGCAGGGTGACGTGCCAGATCTTGCGCCAGCGGCCGGCGCCGTCGATCGTCGCGGCGTCGTAGAGCTGCGGGTCGATCGCCATCACGGCGGCGAGGAACAGCAGCGAATCCCAGCCGGCGCTGCGCCACATCTCGGAGAAGACCAGGACCCAGAGGATCGAGCCCTCCGAGGTCATGAACGGCACCGGCGCGAAGCCGAACAGGCCGAGGATGTCGTTGACCGTGCCGTCGGTCGGCGACAGCACGGCGATGAACACGCCGGCGATGACGATCCAGGACAGGAAATGCGGCAGGTAGATCACCGACTGCACGAAGCGGCGGTAGCGCCGGCCCTGCACCTCGTTGACCAACAGGGCCACGATCACCGGCACCGGGAACAGGAACACCAGCTTCATGGCGCTGATCAGCACCGTGTTCCACAGCACCTGGTAGAACACCGGGCTGTCGAACAGAGCCCGGAAGTGCTTCAGCCCGGCCCAGACGCTGGGGCCGATGATGCGGTAGTCCTGGAACGCCAGCTTGGCCTGCCAGATCGGCAGGTAGTGGAACACCACGAAGTACAGCAGGCCGGGCAGCAGCATCAGGTAATAGCCGCGCCAGCGCCAGACGCGCCGCAGGCTGGACTCGCGGGCGACCTTGGGAACGTTCCCACGAACAGCCGCAATGGGGGCGGAAGAGCTGTGATCGAGGCCGGTCATGTCAGGCGCTCTTCTTCCGGACGCTGCGCAAGGCCGAAGGCCGGACCCTGTCCAGGGCCGCCCGCGGCGGGGCGGCGACCGAGGCGCGCTCGACCACCCGGCAGGGGAGCACGGCGTGGACGATCTCGGCCTCGCCCTCGATCTCGGCCTGCAGCAGGCGCATCGCCTGCACGCCCATGTCGTAGCGCGGCTTGTCGACCGTGGTCAGGCCGGGATCGGTGAAGCCGCCGGCCTCGACCCCGTCCATACCGATGATCGAGACGTCGCGCGGGCAGGACAGGCCGGCGGCGCGGGCCGCCAGGATGGCGCCGACCGCCATCAGGTCGTTGGCGGCGAAGACCGCGGTCATCCGCCGGCCCTCCCGTTCGATCAGCCGGCGCATCGCCGCCTGGCCGGAATCCGCCGTGTAGTCGCCCTCGTCCATCGGCAGGGAGGCGCGGTCGAAGCCGTGGCGCTGCCAGTGCTCCTGCGCCTCGGTGACGAAGCGGGTGCGGGCGACGCGGCGGTCGCGGCCGTTGATCAGGCCGATATGGCGATGGCCGGCGGCGATCAGATAGTCGAGCGCCAGCCGCACGCCCTGGGCCACGTCGCTGCGCACGCTGGAGAATTCGGGGAAGCGCTCGCCGGAGGAGCCGATCACCACCACCGGCGCCTCGGTCTGGCGCAGCAAATCGCGGTCGTCGGTCGCCGGGTTCAGGATGATCCCGTCGACCCGGGCCTGGCGCAGCGCCTGCAGGTGCCGGCGCTCCCGCTCCGCATCCCAGTCGGAGCTGAAGATCAGCACCGACCGCTTCTCGGCTTCCGCCTGGTCCTGGGCGCCGCGGGCGAGATCGGCCCAGAACGGGTTGGAGATGTCGGGGATGACGAGGCCGAGCATGCGGCTGCGCCCGGTGCGCAGGCCGAAGGCCAGGTGGTTGCGCTCGTAGCCCGACTGGCGGACCGCCTCCTCCACCCGCCTGCGGGTCTCGGCATGCACCGCGCCGACGCCGGACAGGACGCGCGCCACGGTCGTCTTCGACACGCCGGACAGGCGGGCGACGTCGATGATCGTGGGCTGGCGCTTGCCGTTCAAGGGCATCTCCCCCGGTGAAGCCGCTGTCCCTCTCGGACAGGTTGTTGTGGGAACGTTACCAATTCCCCTCTCCACCCGTCAAGCGAGCATTGCCGGCGGCGATCATGCCGCAATCGTTCCGGATCTGGAAGGACTCTCTTCCCACCACGGAAAGAATCTGCAGCGGGACGGAACCGGAGCGCGCCGCCGCTATTGAGGCTGATGAGGTCGTGATGCGGGCGCTGTTCCGTCGCGATCGGCCTCGCCGGTTCCCGAAGGCCAGCGGACGCAGCCGCCTCGGTGCGCCCCGCCGTAGACAGGAAGAAATACTTCGGATGCAGGCGAAGCGATTTCTTTTGCCAGACAATAATTTGTGCACGAACGACGCGTGAATATCGGAGCCGGACAGGGAAGCAAGATCGTTTCAATTTACAAGACATTCACATTTGTTGGCCGAAATCACAGTGCAGGTCCCGACGAAAGAGGCATAATGGCTCTAATACTAAAGTCGGAGGTGGTGGAGGATGAGCGACCGAGAGGAACGGATCCGCCGGCGCGCCTACGAGATCTGGGAGGCGCTGGGCCGGCCCGAAGGCGGGCAGCAGGAGCACTGGGCCCGGGCCGAGGCCGAGATCCTGGCCGAGGAGAGCGAAGGCACCGACAGCGTGCCGGAAGGCGCCGAGGAGCTGAACCCGGATGTCCCAGCACCGAAGCGCCGCTAAGCGGCGGCGGCAGCCGCCGGTTCCGGCCGGGCACAGGATCCTGCCGGCCGGCCCTCGCCGCTGGGGCGCGGCGGAGTCCGCCCGGTCGCGCCACGCCATGCCCTTCGGCGCCGACCTGCGCCCGGACGGCAGCACGCGCTTCCGCCTGTGGGCCCCCGACGCCGGGGCCGTGACCCTGCTGCTCGGGCAGGACAACGCCCCCCTGCCGCTCGAGCGGCTGGACGACGGCTGGTTCGGCCGCACGGTGGCGGGGGTGCCGGCGGGCACGCCCTATCGCTACCGGCTGGCCGACGGCGCCGAGGTGCCGGACCCGGCCTCGCGCGCCCAGCAGGGCGGCCCCTTCGCCCCGTCCCTGGTCTGCGACCCGCACGCCTATGACTGGCAGGCGCAGAGCTGGCGCGGACGGCCCTGGCACGAGGCGGTGATCTACGAGCTGCATTGCGGCGCCATCGGCCGGCCCGGCGGCTTCGCGGCGGTGGAGCGGCGGCTCGACCATCTCGCCGGCCTCGGCGTCACCGCGGTCGAGCTGATGCCGGTCGCCGACTTCGCCGGGTCGCGCGGCTGGGGCTATGACGGGGTGCTGCCCTTCGCCCCCGCCTCCGTCTACGGCGCGCCGGACGACCTCAAGCGCCTGGTCGACGCGGCGCACCAGCGCGGGCTGATGATGCTGCTGGACGTCGTCTACAACCATTTCGGCCCGGCCGGGAACTTCCTGCCGCTCTACGCCTCCTCCTTCTTCGACCCCGCCCGGCCCACGCCCTGGGGCCCGGCGATCGACTTCCGCCGGCCGGAGGTGCGCGCCTTCTTCCGCCACAACGCGCTCTACTGGCTGGAGGAGTTCCGCTTCGACGGGCTGCGCCTCGACGCCGTGCACGCGATCCAGGATGGCAGCCGGCCGGACATCCTGACCGAGATCGCCGACGCCCTCCGCGCCGCCTTCCCCGATCGGCACGTCCATCTGGTGCTGGAGAACGACCTGAACGAGGCGCGGCGTCTCGCCGGCACGCCCGGCCCGCAGGGACGCTACGACGCGCAGTGGAACGACGACTTCCACCACGCCGCCCATGTCGCCCTCACCGGCGAGGACGACGGCTACTACGCCGACTATGCCGATGCCCCGGTGCCGCGCCTCGGCCGCGCCCTGTCCGAAGGCTTCGTCTACCAGGGCGACTGGTCGGAGCGGCGGAAGGCGACCCGCGGCGAGCCCTGTTCGCACCTGCCGCCGACCGCCTTCGTCAACTTCCTGCAGAACCACGACCAGATCGGCAACCGCGCCCTCGGCGACCGGCTGACCGCCCTGGCCGAGCCGGCGGCGGTCGAGGCGATGGCCGCGGTGCTGCTGCTGGCCCCGCAGATCCCGTTGCTGTTCATGGGCGAGGAATGGGGCAGCCGTCAGCCCTTCCCCTTCTTCTGCGACTTCGAGGGCGAGCTGGCGGATGCGGTGCGCCGCGGCCGGCGCGAGGAGTTCGCGCAGTTCGCCGGCTTCGCCGACGCCGCCGAGACCCTGCCCGACGCGCTCGACCCCGCCACCTTCGAGGCCGCCGTGCTGCAGCCGGAGGAGAGCGATCCCCTGGCCGCGCGGCGGCTCGGCCTGATGCGCCGGCTGCTGGAGATCCGCCACCGCGCGGTGGTGCCGCTGCTGGCGGCACGGCGGGTCGGCCCCGGCATCGACCGCAGCCGCGGCCGCATGCTGGACGTCGCCTGGATGCTGAACGGCGGCGGCTGGCTGCGCATCGTCGCCCATCTCGCGCCCGGCAAGGCCCCGGCCTGGGAGGCGCCGTCCGGCGAGATCCTGTTCGAGAGCGCGCCCGGCCTCGCCGCCGCCCTGGCCGAAGGCGCCGAGGGCTGGGGCGCGGTCGTGACGCTGGAGCCGGCGGCATGACGGCGATGGCCGGGCCGCCGCCCCGCGCCACCGCGCGGCTGCAGTTCCATTCCGGCTTCACGCTGGACGACGCCCGCGCCGTCCTGCCCTATCTCGCCCGGCTCGGCATCAGCCATGTCTACGCCTCGCCGCTGCTGGCCGCCCGGCCGGGCTCGGTCCACGGCTACGACGTGACCGACCCGACCCGGATCGACCCGGAGCGCGGCGGTGAGGACGGCTTCGCCCGCTTCGCCGAGGCGCTGCGGGCGCACGGGCTGGGGCTGATCCTCGACATCGTGCCGAACCACATGGCGGCCAGCCCGGACCACAACCTTTGGTGGCGCGACGTGCTGGAGCACGGCCGGGCCAGCCCGCACGCCGCCGTCTTCGACATCGACTGGGACGCGCCGGCCCATCCCGGCCGGGTGCTGCTGCCGATCCTCGGGCGCCCCTATCGCGAGGCGCTGCACGCCGGCGAGATCGGCCTGCGCTACGACGAGGCGACCGGCCGCTTTGCCGTGACGGTGCCCGGGCATACCCTGCCCATGGCCCCCGGCACCGTGGCGATCGGCGCCGCGATCGAGCACAGCGTGCCGGACGAGATGCACAACATGCTCGAGCAGCAGCATTACCGCCTGGCGCATTGGCGGGTCGCGGCGTCCGGGATCAACTACCGCCGCTTCTTCGACATCGACGACCTGGTGGCGGTGCGGGTCGAGGATCCGGCCGTGTTCGACGCCACCCATGGCCGCATCCTCGCCGCCGTCGCCGCCGGCCAGGTCCAGGGCCTGCGCATCGACCACATCGACGGGCTGGCCGACCCGGCCGGCTACCTGGCCCGGCTGCGCCGCGCGGTCGACGCCGTCCGCCCCGCCGGCACGCCCTTCGCCATCTGGGTCGAGAAGATCCTGGCCGAGGGCGAGGAGCTGCCCACCGGCTGGCCGGTCGACGGCACCACCGGCTACGAGGTCGCCAACCTCCTCCACGCGCTGCAGCTTGACCCCGCCGCCGCCGGGCCGGTCCGCGCCGCCTATGCCCGCTTCACCGGCGACCGCGGCACCATGGCGGACACCGTCCGGCACTGCCGCCGCGCCGTGATCGAGGCCAGCCTGGCCGCCCCCTTCGAGGCGCTGGTCGACGCCGTCGACCGGCTGGCCCGCTCCGGCTGGGTCGACGGCAACAACGCCCGCACCGCGATCCGCGTGACCCGACCCGCGATCCGCGAGGCGTTGGCCGCGGTGATCGAGCGCCTCCCGGCCTATCGCGGCTATCTCGGCGGCAGCGGCGACGGCACGGCCTTCGGCCTCGAGGCCGCGATCGGCGCCGCCCGCGCCGCCCTGCCGGCGACGAGCTGGCAGGCGCTGACGCTGGTGGCGGAGCTCGCCACCGGCCGCGTCCCATGCGAGGAGGCCGCCGGGATCCTCTGCCGCTTCCAGCAGCTGACCGGCGCCGTCGCGGCCAAGGCGGTGGAGGACACCGCCTTCTACCGCCACGTCCCGCTGGTTTCGCTGAACGAGGTCGGCGGCTGGCCCGAGCGCTTCGGGATCGACCCGGCGGAATTCCACGCCATCTTCGCCCGCCGCCGGCGCGACTGGCCAGACGCGCTGTCGGCGCTGTCGACCCACGACCACAAGCGCGGCGCCGATGTCCGCGCCCGCCTCGCGGCGCTGAGCGAGCTGCCGGCGGAGTGGGAGGCCGGCCTCGACGCCTGGTCCGCCCTGCTGGCCCCGCATCGCGGCGGCGGCGCCGACCGCCCGGTGCCCAGCCGCCGGCACGAGCACCTGTTCTACCAGACCGTGATCGGCACCTGGCCGGCCGGCGGCCCGGACGCGGCCTATGCCGGCCGGATCGCGGCCTACCTGCGGAAGGCGGCGCGCGAGGGCAAGGACGAGACCAGCTGGACCGATCCGGACGAGGCCTATGAGGCCGGGCTGGAGCGCTTCGTCCGCGCCGCCCTGGACCCGGCCGGCCCCTTCGTGGCCGCGGTCGCGCCCTTCGCCGAACGGGTCACCCGCATCGGCGCGGTCAATGGCCTGGCCCAGCTGGCCATGCAGATGACCCTGCCCGGCGTGCCCGACCTGTATCAGGGCACCGAGGGCTGGGACCTGTCGCTGGTTGACCCGGACAACCGCCGCCCGGTCGACTGGGCCTGGCTGACGGAGCGGTTCGACAGCGTGGCCGGGGCCGATCCCGCCGAGCTGGCGGCGTCCTGGCCGGATGGCCGGATCAAGCACTGGCTGACGGAGCGCCTGCTCCGCCTGCGCCGCGAGGACCCGGCCCTGTTCGCCCGCGGCGACTATGCCCCGGTGCCGGCGCAGGGCCCGGCGGCCGAGCATGTCGTGGCCTGGCGCCGGTCGCTGGACGGGCGGCACCTGGTCGTCGCCGTGCCGCGGCTCGTCGCCGGCAAGCTGAACGGGGCGCTGGGCCTGGCCGGCTTCGACGGCACGGCGCTGGCGCTGCCGGACGGAATGGATGCCGGGGGTGAAGTGCGAGGGGGTGTGGGCAGCCGGGTCGATCTCGGCCCCGTCTTCGGCCGGCTGCCGGTGTTGCTGCAACGTGGTGGAGGTCGCGATGGTCAATAGAGTGCTGCGCCTGATCTCGAACCCCGGCCTGGCGCGCGGTGGACATGGCCTCCCGCTGTCCCCCACCCACAGCCCCGACGAGCCGCAGCGGGAGCATTTCGAGCGGCTGGGCCTGTCGGTCACCGCCACCGGCCCCGACCGGGTCGAGCTGACCGGCTGCTTCGCCGAACGTGTCGACATCCGCGCCGTCGCCCGCCCGCCGCATGACGAGGAGGAGCCGGCCCCGGTGGTCTGGGACGTGCTGGGCCACTGGCGCAAGCGCCGGCGGCTCTGCCTGTGCCCGACCGATGTCGACGAATGGCTCGGCCTGCGCCCGGTCGACGCCTTCGCCCTTTTGCGCGGCCTGCGGAACGATGCGCTGGCCGAGGCGTTGGGACCGACGGCGGCCACCGACGTGTTCGACTGGCGCGGCCACCGCGTGCTGAACCCGTTCCGCGACCGCTTCGGCAACGAGACCAGCCCGGCCAGCGAATACGGGGCGGACTACCGGCTGTGGCGGGCCCGCTGGCGGGACGCGCTGTGACGGGCGGCGAAACCCGTCGGCTGCTTCGCCGGATCGGGCGATCGGCGCGGACGCCAGAGCAGATAGCCTCTCCCGCAAGCGGGAGAAGCAATTGAACCGTACCGGGGACATCCGTGAACAGGATTGGGGCGGAGCTGGAAGGGAAGCGGATGAGGAAACCGGTACGCCCCGCCGTGCGGGTGCTGGAGGGGCAGCCCTTCCCGCTCGGCGCCACCTGGGACGGGCTGGGCGTGAACTTCGCCCTGTTCTCGGCCAATGCGACCCGGGTCGAGCTGTGCCTGTTCGACGACGAGGGCAAGCGCGAGACCGCCCGGGTCGAGCTGCCGGAATACACCGACGAGGTCTGGCACGGCTACCTGCCCGACGCCCGCCCCGGCACGATCTACGGCTACCGCGTGCACGGCCCCTGGGAGCCGGCCGCCGGCCACCGCTTCAACCCGAACAAGCTGCTGCTCGACCCCTACGCCAAGCGCCTCCTCGGCCAGCTGGCCTGGGACGACGCCCTGTTCGGCTACACCATCGGCGCGCCGGAGGAGGACCTGTCCTTCGACACCCGCGACAGCGCCCCCTTCATGCCGAAATGCCGGGTGGTCGACCCCGCCTTCACCTGGGGCCGCTCGCGCCCGCCCGCGGTCGGCTGGGACCGAACCGTGGTCTACGAGCTGCATGTCCGCGGCTACACCATGCGCCACCCGGCGGTGCGGCGTCGGCACCGGGGCACCTTCGCCGGGCTGGGCCACCCGGAGGTGGTCGGCCATCTGCGCAGCCTCGGCGTCACCACGGTCGAGCTGATGCCGGTGCACGCCTTCATCCAGGACCGGCACCTGCTGGACCGCGGCCTGAGCAACTTCTGGGGCTACAACACCATCGGCTTCTTCGCGCCGCACCCGCTCTACTCCGCCACCGGCGAGACCGCGGAGTTCAAGGAGATGGTGGCACGGCTGCACGACGCCGGGCTCGAGGTCATTCTCGACGTCGTCTACAACCACACGGCCGAGGGCAACGAGCGCGGCCCCACCCTCTCCTTCAAGGGCATCGACAACGCTTCCTACTACCGGCTGATGCCGCAGGACGGCCGCCACTACATCAACGACACCGGCACCGGGAACACGCTGAACCTCAGCCACCAGCGGGTGCTGCAGATGGTGACCGACAGCCTGCGCTACTGGGTCACCGAGATGGGGGTGGACGGCTTCCGCTTCGATCTCGCCACCATCCTCGGCCGCGAGGCGCACGGCTTCGACGAGGGCGGCGGCTTCCTCGACACCTGCCGCCAGGACCCGGTGCTGGCCGGGGTGAAGCTGATCGCCGAGCCCTGGGATCTCGGCCCCGGCGGCTACCAGGTCGGCGGCTTCCCGCCGGGCTGGGCGGAGTGGAACGACCGCTTCCGCAACACCGTGCGCGGCTTCTGGAAGGGCGACGAGGGCAAGGTCGGCGACCTGGCCTCGCGCCTCGCCGCCTCCGGCGACCTGTTCAACCGCCGCGGCCGCAAGCCCTGGGCCAGCGTCAACTTCGTGACCGCCCATGACGGCTTCACCCTGCACGACCTCGTCTCCTACAACGACCGGCACAACGAGGCCAACGGCGAGGACAACCGCGACGGCCATTCCGACAACCTGTCCTGGAACCACGGCGCCGAGGGCCCGACCGACGACCCGGCGATCCGCGACCTACGCGAGCGGCAGAAGCGCAACCTCCTGGCCACCCTCCTCCTGGCCCAGGGCACGCCGATGATCCTGGGCGGCGACGAGTTCGGCCGCACCCAGAAGGGCAACAACAACGCCTATTGCCAGGACAACGAGATCGGCTGGGTGGATTGGGAGGCGATCGGCGAGGACGGCCGGAAGCTGACCCAGTTCGTGCGCCGGCTGATCGCGCTGCGCCAGCGCTTCCCGGTGCTGCGCCGCAGCCGCTTCCTGACCGGCCTCTACAACGAGGAGCTGGACGTCAAGGACGTGGCCTGGCTGCGCCCCGACGGGCGGGAGATGGAGAACGGCGACTGGTCCAACGGGCAGACAAGGTGCCTGGGCATGCTGATCGACGGCCGCGCCCAGCCCACCGGCATCCGCCGCCGCGGCTCCGAGGCGACGCTATTGCTCCTCCTGAACGCCCACCACGAGCCGGTGCCCTTCCTGCTGCCGGAGGTGCCGGATGGCGCCTTCTGGACGGCATTGGTGGATACTGCCGATCCGGAGGCCCCACCCCGCGGGCGCCTGCCGGCGGGGGAGACCTTCGAGCTGCAGGGCCGGGCGATGGTGCTGCTGTCGGCGCAGACGGGGGTGTGAGATCTTTCGCTACAGGGTCTCGGCTGCATCCGCGAGCTCTGGCATCTCGCCGGCTTGTCGATTGACTCGCAGCGCCTTGCCGATTGCCCGCCGTACGTTTTGCATAGCGTCAGCGAAATCGTCCGCTGCCATAGATAGACTTTCCGGAGACGAAGCGGTTTCGAGAGCCTTTTGATCCCATTCCTTATTCAATTGCTTAGCGAGCGCATAGACTACAGTTCGGCCAACGCGGAGCACCATCGTCCGTTCCGAATGCTCAAGCGCCAAGCGGCGCATTATCTCAGGGTCATTGGCGTCCGCGTACTCAGCTTCAAGTTGTGCCTTCATCTCCGAAATTGCTGGATAGGTTAGGTTCACAAAAAGTTGTCCGGCGTCCATGTAGAAGCGTGCTGCCCGCCCTCGAAGGCCTTTTTCTTCAATCTCAGTTTCGTCACGAAGCAGGACGATCTCTGGAGCACGCTCAGCATTCTTAAATATCTCGGCACGCTTCGCTCCAGTGGGGACAATAGAAAGATCAGTCGGACGCTCACGCGTGCCGGAGCCGCTGCCGCCGCTCTCACCGCGTTCCCTCTCGGCTCCCGGCCCATAGCCCACTTCCACAGGTTCCGATCCCTGGTGCATAACCCTTGGACTGATGCGCTTTACACGAAGCTGGTTCAAAAGCTTTTGAAGCTCGTTCCGAATCTCGTCACTCGATTGACTATCTGGTGCGAACGATGAAATCAGCTCGATCAACCAAGCAGGCCGATGTTCACGCACAAGCTCGGCAAAGTGCGTGGCCTCGACCTCGCTCTGGTCGCCCATCATGTATTGAAGTGAGGTTCGGTAGGCCTCGGGTACCACCGGGTAGTCTGGTGGCAATTCAATGTGAACCGAAATGTGCTTAGCGCCGAAAGTGATTCCGAAGATTGGCGCATCGAACATCCAGGTACGACTCTTTCGCACATCGTACATTTCGTCTCGATAGACGATCGCACACGTACTGACCGCGGAGGCCACAGCGCCACTGATGGATTTGTTATGCCCAGGTCCTGTCGTCTTTTCGTAAGGCGCGTCAAAGAGATAGTGAATCTTTATTCCGCCGGGGACATCGACAGTCTCATAGCGCTCAAAAAACTTCGGTACACGTTGGGGAATGGTTTCAAATTGTCTATTTCCATCTAGCTTGTTTGCCCCCTTCTTCAGAGTTACCGTCACTCCATCGGGCAGCCTATAAAAACGATGGTAAAGATAAGTAGCAAGCCATTGACTATCCTGCTCCGGGTCGCCGTTGTACGGATCCCGTACGGTGTCCTGTCCGGCATTGTTCCCGAGCAGAACGACTTCGGTCCACTCTTCATCGAGCGAACGGCCATCCTCGACTGCCAACTCAGTGGCATCAATCACCTCATAGTATTCGCCCGTCTCTGGATCAAGGCGACGGAGCCGTCCATAAACCCCCTCGCGTTTGCATAGAATGACCTCGTGAACGCGCCCATCCTTGCAGGACCGATAGCGCATCCCGAGTTGATTGGATGGAAGTGAGGCGACCTTTGCACCCATCCCAAAGTTGCCAGTAAGACTTTTCTCTTTCCCATGCGAAGCCGCGATATTGCAGATATGCATGAGCTTCGCCGCATCCATGCCGGGACCGGTGTTCCAAATTGCCAGTTTTGGCACTCCGCCCATATTGATAGCACTGACTTCGACAAGACGGCGGCCTTCAGGAGCCAGCTTGGCAGCCTCGAGAGCATTCTGCATCAGCTCGCGAAGCATCATCGTCTTCGGACAGCGCTCGATAAGGCTGCTCACCAAAAAAGGTTCGTCAGCAACTTCCAGAGCAGCGACAGCGTTGGTCATATTGCAGACTCCTAGAGTTTAAAACTCCCGCCGATCTTGCCTCGTGGGTTCTCAAAACGACTTTCGACTACAGAAATGGCATCCCTTAAAGCACGAATGATCTTACGGACTTCGGCACTCTCAAACTCGTAAATTTGTCGATTCGATAGATTCCCAATGCGGGAGATGGCCTCAATTGCCTTATTGGTCCTGCTCTCTGCCAGCTCCCGAAACTTAGCGTGCTTGGCTTCGATCTGAACGGGCTTTTCGGACTTCGCTGCGGCCATGGCATCCATATCCATCGAATTTCGCGCACATATTGCGCGACAGTGTGACGAAAGGATGGTGATTCGCTTGAGCTTCTGTCAATGATTCTCACACATATTTCTCAAAATATCGTTCCAATATGCGTTTTGGGAAGCGGCTCCGCCCTTGCGCCGAAGGCTGGGTGCAGGACCGAGGAGAACTGCGTCCCAGCCGCATTGGAGAGACTTTCCGCTGCGTCCACCCGCTCGATCCATGCTACCGTAAGATTAGTTCCAGCAGGACGGACCACCCCATGCCCGCCCTCCTCCCCGCCGAGCTCGCCTGGTATGTCACCGGCCGCTTCTACCAGGCCGAGCAGGATGGCCCGGTGGCGGATTACGGCTATTTCCTGCACCTGCCCTTCCTCGACGTGCCGCTGTTCGACGGCAAGCGCAGCGAGGCGACCGCCCATTTCACCTTCGCCGCCAGGCCGTTCCAGGCGCGGGGCGTCGGCAACGGCGCGCTGCAGCTCGGGGTCGATCCGGTCGGCGAGTTCTCGCTGTACCTGCAGCGCCGGCCGGCCGGGACCTTCGACGACCCGGCCTCTTTCGCCCAGGGCGAATGCATCGCCACCTTCCGCCGCACCAGCCTGGTGGTCGGCACCACGGTCACCGCGCCCGACGGCACGGCGGCGGCGGCGCTGGTCGGCACCAACGTGTTCTCCGCCCGCCTGGTCGCCAGCACGCCCTTCGACTTCGCCGGCGGCCGCCACGACGTCGCGGAGCATCTCGGCCGGGGCGTCACCCAGTTCGGCACCGCCGCGGGCGCGCCGATCCAGCCGGCGCCGCAGGGCTACGCGCTGGTGGTGCCCTTCACCGGCTCGGCCATCGCGCTGGGCCGGTAGCCCGATCACCCCCGGTCCTGCGGAGGTACGGATAGCCGCGGCAGGCCTGTTGCCTCTCCCGCTTGCGAGACCTTTTCAGAACACCCGCCCTCATCGTCATTGCGAGGAGGCGAAGCCGACGAAGCAATCCAGGGGCCGGTGCGAGCCGCCCTGGATTGCCTCGCAGCGCTCGCAATGACGGTGTTGGATATCTGAAAAGAACTCGCTTGCGGGAGAGGCAATCCGCTCTCGCATCCACGACTGTCCTGCCGATCCGCAGATGTGCGAATCCGGCAGCCGTTGCAGGAGGGGACGGGAAGGAAGTGAGGGCTGGCTTGATCCCGCAAGCAGAACGGCGCTTCCCGCTTCGCCGGGCGCCTCGCCACCGGGCCGCGGATGCGCTACCTCTTCACGGCCTGGCGATGGGGATGGAGCGCATGACCGCGGCGGAACACGACAACTGGGCCCGGATCCTCCGGCGCGTCGCCCCAGGCGCCCGCCTGCGGACCGTCCGCCCCTTGGCCGGTGGCGTCTCGGCCCAGGTGGTGGCGCTGGAGGTTGCGCATCCGGACGGGCGGGCCGAGACCCTGGTGCTGCGCCGGCACGGCGCCACCGATCTGGCGCGCGACCCGGACGTCGCGACGCACGAGTTCCGGCTGCTGCAGGCGCTGCAGGCGGCCGGCGTGCCCGCGCCGGCGCCGCTGCACCTGGACACGAGCGGCACGATCCTGCCCACGCCCTTCCTGCTGCAGGGCTTCGTCGAGGGCGACACGGAGGATGTGCCGGCCGATCCCGACGACCATATGCGCCGGCTGGCCGAGGCCCTGGCCGCGATCCACCGCGTGCCGGCCTCCGCCGTGCCGTTCCTGCCGCGGCAGGAGGATCAGGCGGCGGCGCTGATCGCCCGGCACCGGCCCGAGCCGGACGAGACCCTGGCCGAATCCCGCCTGCGCGCCGCCCTGGCCGCCGCCTGGCCCCCGCCCCGCCGCAGCCCGATTGCGCTGCTGCACGGCGACTTCTGGCCCGGCAACCTGCTGTGGCGCGGCGGCCGGCTGCAGGCGGTGGTGGACTGGGAGGACGCGGCCGTCGGCGCCCCGCTGGCCGACCTGGCCAACGCCCGGCTGGAGCTGTTCATCGCCCATGGCGAAGACGCCGTGGCCGCCCTCACCCGCCACTACCTCGCCCTCTCCGAAATCGACACCACCGCCCTCCCCCTCTGGGATCTATGGGCGGCGCTGCGCCCCATCGCCGGCCTGCCCGGCTGGGGCCTGGAGCCGGAGGAGGAGCGCCGTCTGCGGGAACGGCACCGCGCCTTCACCGGCCGGGCGCTGGCGGCGGTGGGCGGATAGGCACGAAGTCGCATCATCCGATTGACACGCCGGCTGGTCGATGATGGCATCGTCATAGAGCAGAATTGATTTGCATGAGAGATTTCCGACAGTGCGTGCCGCGCCGGCGTAGTGAGCGGGCGCCGTTGTCGCCTATATGAGATCAGGGTCGCCGCGGATGAGCACAGCCTCTCGTTCCAATCTGATCTTCTTTTGCGGAATGATCGCCTTAGCTGCGAACTGGATTTTCAACAGCTATCAAGATTTCAATCTTCCCGGATGGCTTCAGTTTGCCCAATCAACCTATGGAGTGTTTGCCGCCAATCTGATGGGCACACTTTCCATGCTGATATTCTTGTGCCTCATGCACGGAGAAAGCCAAGCGATCGAAGGGATATCGCCAAGGGCGAAGAGAATATTTAAACGGATTTCTTTGTGCCTTATTTTGCTTATTGGCCTGACGTCGGAATGTTCCTTCTAGAACTGCACTCAAACAGGTAGCTGCCTATGCCCCAAGATGAGCCGACGCCCTCGGCGTCCACACGATCGCAAGGAAGCCGCCGATGAGAATTCACCTTCGCTTCACACGATTCTGGTTCGGCGGAATTGCTGCGTTCCTTATGGCGATCCTTTTTACAAACTATAAAATTTTTAATCCCGACGAATGGTTTCCTTTTATCAAAACAACAGCAGGATCTCTTACAACTCATCTCGCATCTTTGATTTTTAGCTTCTTATTTTTACATTTTATGATGCGCCATGCTCAAGAATTAGGAGAGATACCGAGAAGATCAAGAACTATTCTAAAATCGACATTATATTTTTTTGCCGCCATCTTCGTCTTGACATTCTCACTACTCATGATCGTACTGGTCGCGGGCGGATAGCGGCCACGCCATACCATGACTAGCGAGCCCTCGAAGGCGACATAAGGCCGATGCAGGAAATCCCGATCCGAAGCTTCGCCGTCTCGGTCGTCGTCGTCCGGCATGTCGCATCGGGAGCCGAGGTGCTGCTGCTCCGCCGCACCCGCTCACTCGCGGGAGAATGGTGCCAGATCGCCGGGGCCATCGAGCCCGGCGAGACCGCCTGGCAGGCGGCGCTGCGCGAGACGCGGGAGGAGACCGGGCTGGTGCCGGATCGGCTGTACTCCGCCGATATCTGCGAGCAGTTCTACGAGGCGGACCGCGACGCCATCAGCCTGCTGCCGGTCTTCGTCGGCATTGCGCCGCCGGACGCCGCGGTGCGGCTGAACCCGGAGCACAGCGAGTTCCGCTGGGTCGGCTTCGACGAGGCGGCCGGGATGGTGCCCTTCGCCGGCCAGCGCCATGTCCTGCGTCATGTCGAGCGGGAGTTCGTGGAGCGGGAGCCGAGCCCCTGGCTCCTGATCCATCCGCGCGACTAGCCCGCCCGTGCCGCGAGCCCCGACAGGGCCGTGAGCCAGATCAGCAGCGTCGGCACCGACAGCAGCGTCGTGACCGAGACCGTCGCGGCCACCAGCGGCTCCTCCACCTTGTACTCGCCGGCCAGGATGTACATCGTCTTCGCGGTCGGCACGGCGGCGCAGACGACGGCGGCGATGGTGTAGAGCGGGTTCAGGCCCGACGCCACGCACAGGCCGTAGACGATCAGCGGCATGATCACCAGCTTCACGGCCGCGAGCATCACCGACATCCCGAGATTCGCGCGCAGCCCCGCGGCCGACAGGCCGAGCCCGATGGCGAAGAGCGCGCAGGGCGTCAGCGCCGCCGCGAAGATGTTGAGATAGGCCGCGACCGGCGCCGGGATCGGCAGCCCCGCGATCGCCCAGGCCAGGCCGATCAGGGTGGAGAGCACCATCGGGTTGAGCAGGATCTGCCGCGCCAGCGCCGCCGGGCGCACCGACCGCCCCGGCCGGCCGCGCCCGTCGCTCTCCAGCAGGATAACGGCCGCCGGGAACATCACCCCCGCCACGAACACGGTGGCGATGGCGGCGGGCAGCACGGCGGGCTGGCCGTAGATCGAGTGCAGGATCGGCAGCGCCACGAAGCCCGTGTTGGTCATCGCCGCGGCCATGCCGTGGATCGTGCTGCTGGCAAGGCCGAGCCCCTGCCCGGCCCGGACGGCCAGGAACACCAGCGCGAAGCACAGGGCGGAGCCGCCGCCGAAGGCCAGCAGGAAGCGCCATTCCAGCAGGTTGCGCGCCGGCTCCTGCGCGATGGTGACGATCAGCAGCGCCGGCATCGCGACGTTGTAGGCGAAATGCACCAGCCCGTCGGCCAGCGACCGCGGGACATAGCCGGACCAGCCGGCCAGCCAGCCGGTGACGATGATCGCGAACACGGGAAGAACCAGGTTGGCGACGTCCATCTCGGCTTGCTCCCATCGGGTGCGGCCTGCGCATGGCGAAGCATAGCGCACCGGGGGTGTCGCCGGGGCGAGCATGGATCCGTTGCGAAAGATCCCGTGCTGCGGCTCTCATTATCGGGCCGCATTGACGCCCGACAGGGAGGAAGAGATGTCCGACGCCGCACCGCACCCCGAGGCGCTGTTCGAACGCTACCAAGCGCGCTGGCAGGCCGGCGACATGCCCGGCTGGGCGGAGCTGTTCACCGAGGATGCCGATTTCGTCATCTGGCGCGGCCTCTGGTGGAAGGGCCGCGGCGAGATCCTGGCCGGCCACCAGGCGGTCGACGCCTTCATCCGCGGCCAGTTCGCCGCCTACCGGGTCGAGCCGCTGCGCATCCGCAGCCTGACCCCGGCGGTCGCGGTGGCGCATGCCGCCTGGCGCTGGCCCGGCTTCCGCGAGGACGCGCAGGCCCCGGCCGAGGACCGCACCGGCCTCGTCTCCATGGTGCTCAGCCGTGACGACGGCTGGCGGATCTCGGCCTCACACAACACCCGCACGGCGTGACGGGAGACCGAGGGCGCCGCCCGCGCGGCGAACATTGCTGACAGACCATTGTCAGGAGCCTTGTGCTAGAGCATCGCCGATGCCGGAGGAACGGCGATGCACCACGACAAAGGCATGGGGCTGGGCACGGGTCTCATCGTGGCGTCCGCCGTCGCCTACAGCCTGGCCGGATACTTCACCCGGCTGATCGAGCTGGATGTCTGGACCGTCCTGTTCTGGCGCGGGATCTTCGCCGGCGCCTTCATCGGCGCCGTCGCCGCCTGGATGCACCGGCGCGACATCGCCGGCATGATCCGCGCCATGGGCTGGCCGAGCGTGTGGGCCACGATCCTGTCCGCCATCGCCTCGATCAGCTACATCAGCGCGCTGCGCCTCATCCCGGTGGCGGAGGTGATGACGGTCCATGCGGCGCTGCCCTTCGTCGCCGCGCTCCTGGCGCTGGCGGTCACCGGCGAGCGCGAGGATTGGACCACCCTCGCCGCCTGCCTCGTGGCGCTGGCGGGTGTCGCGGTCATCTTCGATCCCCGCGCCTCCGCGGGGCATATGGCCGGCTACGGCTTCGCCGTCCTGATGGTGCTGTCCTACGGCGCGCTGATGGTGGTCATCCGGCGGCACCGGCACGTGTCGATGCTGCCGGCCGCCTGCTTGTCGGCCTTCCTCTGCGCGGCAATGGTGCTGCCCTTCGCCAGCCCCGGCAGGGTCTCGACGGCGGAGATGGCCGAGCTGGCCCTGTTCGGCACGGCCCAGTTCGGACTCGGGCTGCTGCTGATGACCGTCGGCACGCGGCTGATCACGGCGACCCGCTCGGCCCTGATCGGCAGCCTGGAAAACCCCCTGGCGCCGCTGTGGGTCTGGCTGGTTTTCAGCGAGGCGCCGTCCCCGTCGACCTGGATCGGCGGCGGCATCGTCATGGCCGCCGTGGTCGGCGATGTCCTGCTCAGATCCGCCCGCAGCCGACGCGCCCTCCGCGCGGCTTGACGGCATCGCCGATCCGCTTCGGTGGGCGCGTGACCCTGCGGATGGATCATCGCGAGTTCCTGGAGATCAGTGCGGAAGGACCACCTTCTGGGCCTGAACATCGATCACGGAGAACTCGTGGTCCGGAAACGAGCGCAGGCCCGCTTCCAACGCGGCGTCGGAATCCGCGTAGAAGCACATCACCTTGCCGCGCCGGACGAAGGCATAGTGTGACGGCGCCGACGTCCCCAGCTCCGCCAGGAACTTCGCCAGCGCATCGACATCTGCTTTGACGGCGTGTCTATGGCCAGCCATGGCTCCCCCTGCCGGACCAGGACGTCATGATAGGCCGCGGCTCGGCTGGCGGCCAGGGATCGATATTCCCAACCCGGGCGTCTCGACCGGTCCTTCGTCAGCAGGTGCCCCGCGGCAGTTACACCCGTGCCCAGGCGCAGAACTGGGCCGGGCCCACCACCTGGCTGCGCGCGGCCACCGCCGCATCGCGCAGGCGGTCCTCCAGCGTGTCGATGTCGGCCGGCACGGGCGCGCCGATCCGCGCGAGCTGCGGCCGCACGCTGCGCAGGGTCTGCACGAACCAGGCGTAGACCGGCGAATCCGGGCCGCCGCCGACCGGGGTCTCGCAGAACAGGGCCGGCGTCCCCAGCCCCGCGTGGTGGAAATGCTCGACCAGCCGGCTGGCGGCGTCCGGATGCGGCAGCACCGAGGCGAAGGCCGCCATGACCCCGTCCCAGATCTGGCTCACCAGCGGCACCGGCGGCCGCGTCGGGCTTTCGCCGCAGAGCACGAGTTCGTGGAAGGCGACGGCGCCGCCCGGCCGGACGCGCGCCGCCGCGGCCCGGATCATCGCCGCGGGGTCGGCCTGGTGGACCAGCACGTAGCGGCCGACCGCCAGGTCGAAGGGCGCGGGATGGTCGAAGGCCTCCGCCTCGGCCACATGGAAGGCGACGCCGCTGCGGCCGAGGGCCCCGGCCCGGCCGCGGGCGGCCGCGACGGCCTCGGCGCTGCGGTCGATCCCGACCACCGTGCCGGTGGGGCCGACCAGCTCCGCCGCCAGCAGCGACACGTCGCCGGTGCCGCAGCCGATGTCGAGCACCCGCATGCCCGGCCGGATCCCGGCCTCCAGCAGCAGGCGCCTCGTGATCGGCCGCAGGATCGCCGCCTGCAGCTTCAGGCGGCGCAGCTCGGCGCCGGAATGGCCGAGGATGTAGGGAACGTCGTCTGGCATCTCCGTTCGCCTTCGCTAGGGTTCGCGGCCGGCCCGGTCGGGCCGGCCATGTCCCCAGCGTGGCAGCGATGCGCGGAAGCGACGGTTACCCGGGTCACAGCGGAGCGGTCAGGCGACGGCCCGCTGCCGCAGCAGCCCCTTCTGCGGGGCGAACAGGAAGGCCAGGCCGAACAGCAGGGCCTGGACCACCACGATCGACGGGCCGGTGGCGCCGTCGAGCCAGAAGCTGGCGAGAGTGCCGATAACGCTCGACAGCACGGCGGAGCAGACCGCCACCGCCATCACCCGGCCGAAGCGGTCGGCCAGCAGCAGGCCGACGCAGCCCGGCGTCACCAGCATCGCCATCACCAGCACCACGCCCACCGCCTGCAGCGCCGCGACGATGGTGGCGGCGACCAGCAGCAGCAGGATCAGCTCCAGCCGCCGCGGCGAGATCCCGATCGACCGGGCCTGGCCGGGGTCGAAGCAGAACAGGATCAGATCCTTGCGCAGCAGCAGCACGGCCAGGAGGGTGACCGAGCCGACCGCGAGCGTCTGGATCCTGTCCGCCGGCTCGATGCCCAGCAGGTTGCCGAACAGCACATGCATGAAGTGGATGTCGCTCGGCGTCTCCACCAGCAGCACCAGGCCGAAGGCCAGGAATCCGGTGAAGACGATGCCGAGCACGGCGTCGCTCTTGACCCGGCAGCGCGCCTCGATCGCGCCGGCCGAGAGCACGCAGGCCATGCCGCTGGCGACGGCGCCGAGCGACATCGGCAGCCCGGCGACATAGGCCAGGATGATGCCGGGCAGCACCGCATGCGAGATGGCATCGCCGGCCAGCGCCCAGCCCTTCAGCACCACGAAGCAGGACAGCGCGGCGCAGACCGTGCCGACGAAGGCGGCGATCAGCATCGCCTCGACCATGAAGCCGTGGCGCAGCGGCTCGGCCGCGGCGTCAAGCAGGGACAGGAGTGTGTTCACGGCCCCGCCTCCTCCACCCTCGCCCGCCGCAGCAGCCCGTGCTTGGGCGCCAGGGCCAGGGCGACGAGGAACAGCCCGGTCTGGAACAGCACGATCAGCCCGCCGGTCGACCCGTCCAGGAAATAGCTGGCATAGGCGCCGGCCATCGCCGTCACCGTGCCCATCGCGGCGGCGAGCCCGAGCATGCGCGGGAAACGGTCGGTCAGCAGGTAGGCGGTGGCGCCGGGCGTGATCAGCATGGCGACGACCAGCAGCGCCCCCACCGCCTGCAGCGCCGACACCGCGGTCAGGGACAACAGGCCGAGCAGCAGCAGGTGCAGCCGCCCGGTCGGCAGGCCGATGGCGCGGGCGTGCTGCGCGTCGAAGCAGTACAGCAGCAGGTCCTTCCACGTCACCGCCACCACCAGGACGCAGCCGGCGCCGACGGCGAAGAGCTGCCACAGATCCGCATCGGCGATGCCCAGCAGGTTGCCGAACAGGATCGTGGTCAGCCTGAGATTGCTGGGGAACAGCGAGATCAGCAGCAGGCCGAGGGCGAAGAAGGCGGTGAAGACGACGCCGATCACCGCGTCGCCGCGCAGCCGCGTGGCGCGCTCGATCGCGCCGATCCCGACGACCGCGAGCATGCCGGCGATGACGGCGCCGAGGATGAAGGGCGCGCCCGCCAGATAGGCCAGCGCGACGCCCGGCACCACGGCGTGGGACAGCGCATCGCCCAGCAGGGACCAGCCCTTCAGCGTGACGAAGCAGGACAGTACGGCGCAGACCGCCCCGACCGCGCCGCCGCCCAGGATCGCCTTGACCATGAACTGGTAGCCGAACGGCTCGGCCAGCAGGTCCAGCAGCCCGGTCATCCCGCCGCCTGCAACCGCAGCTCGGCTTTGCCCAGGCCGGCCAGGCCGAAGGGCAGCTGGTGCAGCGCGCCGCCGAAGGTGTGGGCCAGGTTATCGGCGGTGAAGACCTCGTCGACCGGGCCGAAAGCGACGAGGCTGCGGTGGATCAGCGCCGCCTGGTCGCAGAATTCCGGCACGCTCGCCAGGTTGTGGGTCGACACCAGGATCAGGTGGCCGGCATCGCGCAGCCCGGCGAGGATCCCGGTGATGGCGCGCTCGGTCTTGACGTCGACCCCGGTGAAGGGCTCGTCCAGCAGGATGATCCGCGCCTCCTGCGCCAGCGCCCGGGCCAGGAACACCCGCTTGCGCTGGCCGCCGGACAGCTCGCCGATCTGGCGGCCGGCGAAGTCCTGCATCCCGACCCGCTCCAGGCTCCGGGCCACCGCGTCGCGGTCCGCGGCCGACGGGATGCGCAGGAAGCCCATGCGGCCCTGCCGGCCCATCATCACCACGTCGCGGACCGAGACCGGGAAGCTCCAGTCCACCTCCTCGGTCTGCGGCACATAGGCGACGATGTTGGCCTTCTGCGCCCAGGCCACAGGACGGCCGCAGATCTCGACCGAGCCCGCGGCCGGCGCGACGAAGCCCATGATCGCCTTGAACAGGGTCGACTTGCCGCTGCCGTTCATGCCGATCAGGGCGCAGATGCTGGGCCGGTCGAGGGTCAGCGAGACGTCGCTGAGCGCGACGTTGCCGGCGCGGTAGCGGACGGTGACGCCGGAGACGGCGATGGAGGGAGCCTCACTGCCCGACATCGAAGCCCTCCTGGATCAGCTTGGCGTTGTAGCGCAGCATGGCGAGATAGCTCGGCGCCGGCCCGTCCTCGGTGGTCAGGCTGTCGACATAGAGCGTGCCGCCGAAGCGGGCGCCGGTCTCCTGCGCCACCTGCTGCATCGCCTTGTCGTTGACCGTGCTCTCGCAGAACACCACCGGCACATGGCCGCTGCGCACCGTGTCGATCACCTTGCGGATCTGCTGCGGCGTGCCCTCCTCGTCGGCGTTGACGGCCCAGAGATAGCCCTCCTTCAGCCCGTAGTCGCGGGCGAGGTAGGAGAAGGCGCCCTCGCAGCTCACCAGCATCCGCTGGTCGGCCGGGATCTTCGCCAGCGCCTCGCGGATCGGGGCGTCCAGCGCCTTCAGCTCGGCGGTGTAGGCGGCCGCGTTGCGGTCGTAGGTGGCGGCGTTGGCGGGGTCGAGCGCGACCAGCGCCTTCCTGATGTTCTCGACATAGATCACCGCATTGGCCGGCGACATCCAGCTGTGCGGGTTCGGCTTGTCGGTGTAGGGGCCCTCGGTGATCGAGATCGGCTGGATGCCGTCGGTCACCACCACGCTCGGCACGTCCTCGACGCCCTGGAAGAACTTCTCGAACCAGCGCTCGAGGCCGAGGCCGTTCCACAGCACCAGGTCGGCGTCCTGCGCCTTGACGATGTCGAGCGGCGTCGGGTCGTAGTCGTGGATCTCCGCCCCCGGCTTGGTGATCGATTCGACGATCGCCGCGTCGCCGGCCACGGCCTGGGCCATGTCCTGCAGGATGGTGAAGGTGGTGACGATCCGCTTCGGCCGCGCCGTCTCGGCCGCAGCGCCCCCGGCCGACAGCACGCCCGCCAGCGCCAGCACCGCCGCCAGCGCGCCCAGAACCTTCGACCTCACCATGAGCCTCTTCCTTCGCATCGCCATCCCGATGCGAATCCCTCGCATCAATTCAAATGTAGCTCAAGCTAAATTTTGAGATGCGAGCTTAATAGAAGCTCATGAGCTTCGTCTTGATGCCCCGGCTGGCCTCACTTACCCGCGATCAGCCCGGCCCCCAG
Organism: Inquilinus limosus DSM 16000; assembly: GCF_000423185.1. Taxonomy (GTDB): domain Bacteria; phylum Pseudomonadota; class Alphaproteobacteria; order DSM-16000; family Inquilinaceae; genus Inquilinus; species Inquilinus limosus. The sequence continues at coordinate 38,919 of NZ_AUHM01000041.1, forward strand.
CAGCAGCCGCACCAGCGCGGCCTGGCGGTGCGTGCCGGTCTTCTCGAACACGCGCTGCAGATGGATGCGGACGGTGGAGACGGAGACCGACAGCTCCTCGGCGATCGGCCGCAGCCCGGCGCCGCGCAGGCTCAGCAGCGCCACCCGTGCCTCCGCCGTCGTCAGACCGTAGAGGCGCTGCAGCGTCGCGGGCGACGGCTCCGGCCCGGCTTCTGGGTCGAGGATCAGCAGCATCGCCGGCGCCGGGGCGCGGTCCGCCGGCCGCAGGGCGGAGCCCAGCGGCGCCGCCTGCACCGCATAGGGCCGCGCGCCTGAAGGGCGGCTGACGGCGAGGCAGCCGCCGGCCAAGCCGGACTCCGCCGGCGCGATCAGCCGCTGCAGGGCCGCATCCTCGGCCGGCCGCCACGCGCGCAGCACGCGGCCGAGGCCGATGGCCAGCCCGTCCCGGGCGGCGACGACGGCCGCGGCCGCCCGGTTCAGGAACAGCACCCGTCCGCCGGGCGCCACCAGCGCCATGCCGTGGGCCAGCCGGTCCAGCGCCGCCAGGGCGTCGTCCCGCTCCAGGGCCGGTTCGTCGAGCAAAGCCAGCATGTCGGTCCCTCCAGATCCCTGCCGCGATCGCGGCTGACAGGGATCCTGACCGGCACCGGCTTACGGATGGCTTACGCGCCCGTGCGGGGAACCGGATTCAAAGACGGCCGCCGACCTCGTCGATCTGCAGCAGCATCTGGGCCGGATCCTCGAACACCCGATAGGCGCCGGCGCGCTCCAGCTCGTCCTGGCCGTAGCCGCCGGACAGGAAGCCGATGCCCAGCGCCCGCGCCCGCTGCGCCGCCAGCATGTCCCAGACGCTGTCGCCGACGACCGTAGCGCGCTCGATCGGCACGCCCAGCTTCTCGGCCGCGGCCAGGAACAGATCGGGGTCCGGCTTGGCGTATTTCACCATGTCGCGGGTGACGACCGGCACCTTGTTGAAGTCGACGCCCAGATTCTCGATCACCGGCCGCGCCGTCTCCATCCGGCCGCTGGTGGCGATCGCCCAGGGGATGCCGGCCTCGGTCAACCAGGCCAGCAGCTCGCGCGCCCCGGGCAGCGGCACGCTCTGCTCCGAGTGGCGGTTGTAGGCCTCGGCGTGGCGGCGGCGCAGCCGCTCCACACGCTCCTCGCTGATGTCGAGGCCGGTCTCGCGCAGCAGCATGTTGGTGAACAGGCCGCCGCTCATGCCGATCTTGCGGTGGATGCGCCAGACCGACAGCTCGATGCCCTCGGCCTCCAGCGCCTCGCGCCAGGCCATGACGTGGTGATAGACGCTGTCGACCAGCGTGCCGTCGAGGTCGAACAGGAAGGAGGTCTGCTGGCGCATTGGCGGTCTCCGCACGTCTGGGAACAGGGCCTCGGGACAGATTTAGCCGATCCGGCCCGGAGGGAAACCCTACCTCACCGGGTCCGGATGGTGCGGCACGAACAGCCGGCCGCGCTCGGTCCACAACACGATCAGCAGCGCCAGCAGGCCGAGGCCGAAATAGCCGAAGCCGAGCGGCACCACCGTGCCGTCGAAGGCCTGGCCGACCACCGCGCCGAGGACCGCGCTGACGATCGTGGTGTAGCTGCCGAACACCGAGGAGGCGGTGCCGGCGATATCGCCCAGCGGCTCCATCGCCATGGCGTTGAAGTTCGGCACGGTCAGGCTGAACAGGAACATGTTGGCGGCCAACACCACGCCGAACAGGAACAGCGGCGGCTTGCCGGCGAAGGCGAAGGCCAGCGCCACCTGCAGCGCGCCGACGGCGACGAAGCCGCAGATTCCGGTGTGCGACATCCGCCGCATGCCGAGCCGGCGGACCAGCCGGGAATTGAGGAAGGAGGCGAAGCCCATGACCGCGGCGATCAGCCCGAAGGCCATCGGGAACATCGCGCCGAGGGCGTAGACATCAGTCTCGAAGATCGCCTGGGAAGAGCCGAGATAGGACATCAGCGCCCCCATCATCAGCCCCATGGCGGTGGCGTAGCCGATCGACACCCGGGTGGTGACGCAGCGCCGCGCGGCGCCGAGGATGGTCGGCAGCGAGAAGCGCTTGCGGTACTCGGGATGCAGCGTCTCCGGCATGCGCAGGTTGAACCAGACGATCTGCACCAGGGCCAGCGCCAGCATGCTGACGAAGATCGCGTGCCAGCCGCCGAGCACCAGGAAGACCTGGCCGATCGCCGGGGCGAAGATCGGCACGATGATGAAGACCATCATGGTCAGCGACATCACCCGCGCCATCTCGCGGCCGGAGTAGCGGTCGCGCACGATGGTGACGGTCAGGACGCGCGCCGCGGCGGCGCCCATGCCCTGCACCGCCCGGGCGATCAGCAGCCATTCGAAGCCGTGGGCGACGATCGCCAGGATGCTGCCGAAAGTGTAGACGGTCAGCCCGATCATCAGCGTCGGCCGCCGCCCGATCACGTCTGAGACCGGGCCGTAGATCAGCTGCATCACCCCGAACCCGGCCATGTAGGCGGTCAGCACATATTGCAGCGCATTGGCGTCGGCGATGCCGAGATCGGCCTGGATGGCGCCGAAGGCCGGCAGCAGGTTGTCGATCGACAGCGAGATCAGCGCCATCATGAAGGCGATCAGGCCGACGAATTCGGCGAAGCCCGGCGCCGGGGCGGCGCGGCCCGATACCCTGCTGACGAACGACATCAATTCCGGTCTCGCTCAAACGCGGCACGCCCCGGCCCGCACCACTGCCTGGGCGATGGTGCCGGTCGAGCGCTGCCCGCCCCCGCGGGGATGATGGAAACGAGGTGAGCTTCGGCCAGGACCGCAATCCGGGCAAGACCTTGTCGTGCAAGGCTGCTGCGCGCCCACAGGGCAAGTCTTCACATTTGGTCTGAGCTGCGGGTCAGATCCCGCTGTCCAGGGCGAATGCCAGCGACAGGCCGCCGACCAGGACCAGGCTGCCGGCCCAGACCGCGTCGAGGTTGAACCAGCTGCGCGACACGGCCTTCAGCCCCAGATACCGGTAGACCAGCCAGGCGAAGGCGCCGCCGGCCACGACCATGGCGACCGAATGGACGGCGGCGACCAGGACGCCCAGGCCGAGGTCGCCGCCGATCAGCGCCCCCGCCGCCGCATGGCCGCGGTCGAGCTCCCCGGTCCGGCACAGCCCCAGATAGATCGGCACCAGCATCAGCCCGGCGCCATGCGCGGTCGCCACCGCGAAGGACCAGAGGCCGAGCTGGGCCGGCCGGATCCGCGCCAGCGCCCGCGGGTGTCGCCGGTTGACGAAGCGGACGATTCCGAAGCCGATGACCAGCAGGCCGGCGCCGACCCGGATCGGCCGCTGCCATTCGACCAGCGCGACCAGCAGGGCGAAGGGCAGGATCATCGCCGCCATCGCCAGCAGATGGCCGACCGTCAACGGCCCGAGCGCCGCCAGCAGGGCGCGCGGGCTGCGTTCGATCAGCCCGGCCGAGACCGCGAGCGGCCAGCCCATGCCGGGGTTGGCGCCGTGATAGAGACCGCTCGCCACCACCGCCAGCCACAGGCCGGCCGCAGTCCAGCCCGCCTCCTGCATCCTCAGGCCGAGGGATAGCAGAAGGAATCGGTCGAGCAGTCGCCGCCTTCGAGCCGGGTCTGATGCGCGCGATAGCCGTCCGGGAACTCGACCCAGTAATCCTTTGCCAGCTCCAGCCCGCCATCGGGGCCGACACGGGTCATGACCTGGGCGCCCGGCACGCCGTCGGGGTAGAACTGGTCGTCCCAGGTCGAATAGAGCGAATTGGTCCAATACACCCGCTTGCCGTCGCGGCTGATCTCGACCATCTGCGGCCCGCCGGCGAAGGCCTTGCCGTTCGGGTGGCGCGTGCGCCGGGCGATGCCGCCGATCCGGACCGAGCCGGAGAGCTTCGGCTTGCGCGGGTCGCTGACGTCGTATTGCCGCATCTCGCCGGTGCCCCAGCAGGAGACGTAGAGGAACCGGTCATCCAGCGACAGGTCGATGTCGGTCACCAGCGGCGGCACCGCGGCGAAGCCCTGCAGCAGCGGGGGCAGGCTGTCGCCCTCCGCCGGCTCGGGCGGGATCGTCGCCGTCTTCTCGATGTGGAAACGGCCATCCTCGCGCCACCAGGTCCAGATCGAGCCCTCCAGATTGGTGGTGTCGACCACGACGCCGAGGAAGCCGTATTCGCGCACCGGGTCGTGCGCCGGCCGCACTTCCAGCGCCATCTGGTGGTTGGCGCCGAGATCGATGGTCTGGACGTTGCGCCGGGCCCGCAGGTCCCAGAAATGGACCCGGTGGCCGTATTTGTTCGCCAGCAGGTCCTCCGGAACGATGCCGTTCTCGAACTGCGGCGGCAGCGCCCATTCGCTGGTCACCATGTAGTCGCGCGGCAGGTTCCACCAGAAGTCGTAGTGCAGCTCCTGCGGCCCGCGGTCGATCTCCCAGCGGCCCAGCACCTCGAAGGTCTCGCAATCCATGATGAAGATGCCGGGCGGGCCGTCGGTGCCGTCCGGGCCACCGCCGCCCAACGTGCTGACATAGATGCCGTCCGGGCCGCAATGGACGGTGTGGGGCCGGGAATAGCCGGTTTTCCGGAACACCTCCTCCGGCTCGATGATCTTGTGGATCTTCGCCTGGGCCGGGTCGGGCTTCGTGTCCACGACATAGAGGCGGGAGGATCGCATCCCGGGGATGATCAGGTAACGCCGCTCGAGAAAGGCGTGGCCGGTCAGCGGCGACAGGGCCGAGGAGCAGGCGTTCCAGCCGAAATGATGGAACTCGTCGCCCGTGTTCGGCATCGCCACGGTGTGAACCACCCGGCTGTAGCTGGGCGAGCCGGGCTTGACGTCGATCACCGCCAGCGCGTCGGGCTGCGAGGCGTCCGGGCTGAGCAGCACGGTGTAGGCGAAGCTCTCGGGCGGGGCTTCCATCGCCAGCTTCGGCGAGGCGTGGAATGTCGGATCGGGCCTCATGGCCATGGGCGGTCTCCCTGTCTCTTGGAGAGGCGCGCGGCGTCCTCTCGTCATGTGGGTTCGACACCCTGTCCGCTCCAGCCGAGACTATCACGGACGTGGCGGCTCGATCCCCGGGATTGCGCCGATCCGCTCGGCGAGGAAGTCGACCAGCAGGCGCACCCGGGCGATGCCGGCGCGTTCCGGCACGATCAGCAGGCTCAGGGGCACGGAGGGCGGCTCATACTCCGGCAGGATCGCCTCGAGCCGGCCATCCGACAGGAGGTCGTCGACCAGCCAGCGATGCGTGGGTGCGATGCCCCTGCCGGCGACGAGGGCCTCGCGCGCGGCGAGCCCGTGATCGACCCGGAGCCGCCCTCCGAAGGGGACCACATGGCGCTCGCCGTCCGGCCCCATCAGGACCAGCGTGTCGCTTCCGGCGACGTTCGACATGCGGACGCCCTCATGGCCGGACAGTTCCTGCGGAGCGGCCGGACGGCCGCGCGCCGCCAGATAGGAGGGCGCCGCCACCAGCAGCCGCCGGGACCGGCCGAGCGCCCGCAGCTTCATCGAGCTGTCGGTGAGCGGCCCCAGGCGCAATGCGATGTCGACGCCCTCTCGCACCAAGTCGATGCGCTCGTCGGTCAGGCTGAGGTCGACTCCGATCTCGGGATAGCGGTCCTGGAAGGAGAAGATCAGCCGGCTGACATGCAGCACCCCGAAGGCCGCCGTGCAGGAGATCCGGATGGTGCCGGCCGGCGCGCCGCGCGCCCCTCGCGCCTCGTCGCCGGCTTGCTCCACGAGGCGCAGGATCTGGACGCAATCGGCGTAGTAGCGGCTGCCCTCGTCGGTCATCGTGACCCGCCGGGTGGTCCGGCTGAGCAGCGGCACGCCGACGGCCTCCTCCAACTCCCGCAGATGCCGTGTCACCGTCGACTGGCCGATCCCGAGCTCGCGCGCCACCGCCGACAGGCTGCCGCGCTCGGCGACGCGGACGAAGCTGCGCATGCGCTCCAGCGTGACGTCCGGCTTATCCATCTTTCGGCACAATCATATCCATTACCGACATGTAGCGATGGTATTGGCAGTGGCTACCTGAAGGGCGGTTTTCCCGACAATGGATCTGCCGACCATGAAGGTTCTGCTCGTCTTCGCCCATCCCGAACCGCGCTCGCTCAATGCCGCGCTCCGTGACGTCGCCGTCCGCGAGCTCGAGGCCCAGGGTCATGAGGTGCGGGTCTCGGATCTCTATGCCCAGGGCTGGAAATCCGAGGTCGACCGCTCCGATTCCCCCCGCTGGCGCCGGACGCGCGGCTGAAGGTGGCCGCGGCCTCCGGAGAGGCCTTTGCTGCCGGCGCGCTGACCGCCGACGTCAGGGCCGAGCACGAGAAGCTGCTATGGGCCGACGTCCTGATCCTGCAGTTCCCGCTCTGGTGGTACACGATGCCGGCAATCCTCAAGGGCTGGGTCGACCGGGTCTATGCCTACGGCTTCGCCTATGGCGTCGGCGAGCACAGCGACCGGCATTGGGGCGACCGCTTCGGCGAAGGGACCTTCGCCGGCAAGCGCGCCATGCTGATCGTGACCACCGGTGGCTGGGAGGAGCACTATTCCGGCCGCGGGGTGAACGGGCCGATCGACGACCTGCTGTTCCCGATCAACCACGGCATCCTCTACTATCCGGGCTACGACGTGCTGCCGCCCTTCGTGACCTATCGGGTGGACCGCCTCGACGAGGCCGGCTTCGAGGCCGTGGCCGAGCGCCTGCGCGAGCGGATGCGGACGATCGCGACCACGCCGCCCATCCCCTACCGCCGGCAGAACGGCGGCGACTATCTGATTCCGAGCCTGCAGCTTCGCCCCGGCCTGGGCGATCCGGGCGCGGCCGGATTCGCGCTGCACCTGAACGGCGCCGAGGCGGCCGAGTAGGCTCCGCGGCGCGGATCAGGCGCCATGCGCCTCCCGCGCCGCGTCGCGCACCATGGCCATGAAGATCCGGCCGGCATCGGTGGGCGGCACCTCGGCCCGCATGGTCAGGCCGACCGGCCCGGTGGAGTCGCTGGATTCGAGCGGCAGCTCGGCCAGCACGCCTTCCTCCAGGTCCTGGACCAAGGCGCCGCGCGAGATGATCCAGACCGCGTCGGTGCGGCGGACGAAGGAGCGGCCGAAGGTGGCCGACACGCTCTCGATCCGGTCCGGCAGCGCCTCGATCCCGGCGGCGATCAGCAGACGGTCGACGGTCGGCCGGATCACCGCCCCCGGCGGCGGCGCGATCACCGGATAGCCGCGGATGTCACGCACGGCGACCACGGGGCGGGACAGCAGCGGATGGCCGGGCCGAACCGCGAAGGCGATGCGCTCGGAATAGAGGTGCTCGAAGGACAGGCCGGTCATCTGCTCCGGCTCCGCCAGCCGGCCGAGCACGAGGTCGAGCTCGCCCACGCGCAGCTGCCCGAGCAGCATCTGGTTCGGCCCGTCGACCACCCGCACCACCACGCCGGGACAGGCCCGCCGGAAGCGCTGCAGCGCTTCCGGCATCATCTGCGCCGCCACGGTCGGCAGCACGCCGACACGCAGCAGCTCCTCCCCTACCGCGCGCGCCCGCACCACGCTTTCGATGCCCTGGCGCAGCGCCGTGACGCTGGTGCCTGCGTGATGCAGGAAGGTGCGGCCGAAGGGGGTCAGCACCACGCCCTTGCGGCTGCGGTCGAACAGGGGCGCGCCCAGCGCCTCCTCCAGCTCCCGTAGGGTCTTCGACACGGCCGGCTGGCTGATCGCCAGCGCGTCGGCCGCGGCCACCACGCTGCGCAGCCGCACCGCCTCGAGGAAGCATTGCAGGTGGCGGAGCTTGATCCGCCGCTCGATCGCCGCCGCGCTGTCGCGTTCCACGATAATCTACCGGTTATGTTTTCTGGCCAATTCGTCATTTTACATAACCTTCCCGACCACGCACAGTGCATCGCGGAAGCGGGACGAACCCGGAAAAGGCGAGCCAGGGCAAGGGATGGACGCGGTCAAGGCGAACGGCATCGTGCTGCATGTCGAGGACAGGGGCCCGCGGAACGCGCCCGCCCTGGTCCTCATCAACTCCGTCGGCACCGATTTCCGCATCTGGGATGCGGTGGTGCCGCATTTCCCCGAACACCGGATCCTGCGCTACGACAAGCGCGGCCACGGCCTGTCCGGCAGCGAGGGCGGCGACAGCATCGACATCCACGCCGCCGATCTCGCCGCCCTGCTGGACGCGCGGGGCATCGGCCGGGCCACCGTGGTCGGGCTGTCGATCGGCGGCATGATCGCGCTCGGCCTCACTCGGCTGCGGCCGGACCTGGTCGAGCGGCTGGTGCTGTGCGACACCGCCCACCGCATCGGCACGGCCGAGGCCTGGCAGGCACGGATCGAGGCGGTGCGGGCCGGCGGCGTCGCCGGCATCGCCGAGGCGACGATGGAGCGCTGGTTCTCCGCCGAATTCCGGGCGCGGCAGCCGGATCTGGTCGCGGTCGCACGGACCATGCTAAGCCGCACCCCGGCCGACGGCTACATCGCCGCCTGCGCCGCGCTGCGCGACGGCGACCTGACCGCGGCGGCGCAAGCCGTGGCGGTGCCGACGCTGTGCCTGTGCGGCACTGAGGATCCGGCCACGCCGCCGGCGCTGGTGCGGTCGCTCGCCGCCCTGATCCCGGGCGCGCGCTATGAAGACATCGCCGGCGCAGGCCACATCCCCTGCATCGAGGCGCCGGAGATCCTGGCCGGGCTGATCCGCGGCTTCATCGAGGAGAGCCGCCGTGACTGATGCGCAGTACGACCAAGGCATGGCGGTGCGCCGGAAGGTGCTGGGCGACGTCCATGTCGACCGCGCCCAGGCCCGGACCACCGAATTCGACGCGCCGTTCCAGGAGTTCATCACCCGCGGCGCCTGGGGCGGGGTGTGGAGCCGGCCGCAGCTGACCCATCGCGAGCGGTCGATGCTGACCATCGCCCTTCTCGCCGCTCTGGGTCATCATGAGGAACTGGCGATGCATATCCGCGCCACCGCCAACACCGGCGCCACGGCGGAGGACATCCGCGAAGCGCTGCTGCATGTCGCGGTCTATGCCGGGGTGCCGGCGGCCAACGCCGCCTTCGCCATCGCCAAGACGGTGTTCGCCGAACGGGACGGCGACCGGGAGGAACAGAAGTGAGCTTCCAGCCGCGCGACTGGCGGATCCATCCGCCCCATCTCTACGAAGGCTATCGTTCGACCGTGCTGCGGGCGCCGTCACAGCCGCTGGTGCCCCTCACCGGCGCGCTGTCCGAGCACCAGGGTCCGGCCTTCACCGCCGCCCCGCGGGAGGAGGCCGACCTGACCCGCAACGGCCGGGTCAATGGCGAGCCGCTGGGCGAGCGCATCATCGTCACCGGCCGGGTGCTGGACGAGGATGCGCGGCCGGTCGCCGGCACGCTGGTCGAGCTGTGGCAGGCCAACGCCGCCGGCCGCTACATCCACAAGGCCGACCAGCACGACGCGCCGCTGGACCCGAACTTCCTGGGAGCAGGACGCTGCGTCACCGATGCCGAGGGCCGCTACCGTTTCCTGACCATCAAGCCGGGCGCCTATCCCTGGCGCAACCACCCGAACGCCTGGCGGCCGCAGCACATCCATTTCTCGCTGTTCGGCCCGGCCTTCGCCACAAGGCTGGTGACGCAGATGTACTTCCCCGGCGATCCGCTGCACGGGCTGGACCCGATGTTCAACAGCGTCCCCGACCCGGCGGCGCGCGAACGGCTGATCGCGCGCTTCAGCCTCGACATCACCGAGCCGGAAGTCGCCCTCGGCTACGAATTCGACATCGTCCTGCGCGGGCGCCTGGCGACGCCGATGGAGGGCTGAGGCGTGGCGAAGCTTCCCCAGACCGGGTCGCAGACCGTCGGCCCCTTCTTCGCCTATGGCCTGACGCCGCGGCAATATGGCTACGACTTCCCGCAGATCGCCGACGGCACCATCGCCGGCGACGCGTTGCCGGGCGAGCGCATCCGCATCACCGGCCGGGTGCTGGACGGCGCCGGCCAGCCGATCGAGGACGCGCTGGTCGAGATCTGGCAGGCGGATTCCACGGGCGTGTTCCCGGGGCCGCAGCGGACGGCCAATGACGGCTTCACCGGCTTCGGCCGCTGCGGCACCGGCACGGATCCGGAGCGGCGCTTCGTCTTCGACACGATCAAGCCCGGCGCGCCGGGTCCGGGCCAGGCGCCACATCTCAGCGTCATCGTCTTCATGCGCGGCATGCTGGTGCATTGCTACACCCGCATCTATTTCCCGGACGAGCCGGCCAATGCCGAGGATCCGGTTCTGAACGCGGTTCCCCAAGCACGCCAAAGCACCCTGATCGCGCAGAGCGAGGGCCCCGGCCGCTACCGCTTCGATATCCGCATGCAGGGCGACGGCGAGACCGTCTTCTTCGAGATCTGACCGATGGCGAAATTCCAGACCCTGGCCGAGGCTGTCGCCGAGAACCTGCGCGACGGCGACACCGCGGCCTTCGAGGGCTTCACTCATCTGATCCCGCATGCCGCGGCGCATGAGGCGATCCGCCAGGGCCGGCGCGGCCTGACCCTGATCCGGATGACGCCGGACCTGGTCTACGACCAGATGATCGGCATGGGCTGCGCCCGCAAGCTGGTCTTCTCCTATGCCGGCAACCCCGGCGTCGGCCTGCTGCGTCGGTTGCGCGACGCGGTCGAGAAGGGCTGGCCGAACCCGGTCGAGATCGAGGAGCATTCCCACGCCGCCATGGCCAACGCCTATGAGGCCGGGGCGGCCGGCCTGCCCTGCGCCGTGTTCCGCGGCTATCGCGGCGCCGACCTGGCCAAGGTCAACCCGAACATCAAGTCGGTCACCTGCCCCTTCACCGGCGAGGCGCTGGCGGCGGTGCCGGCGATCCGCCCGGACGTGACCTTCATCCACGCCCAGAAGGCGAACCGCCGCGGCGACGTGCTGATCGAGGGCATCGTCGGCGTGCAGAAGGAGGCGGTGCTGGCGGCGAAAAGGTCCGTGGTGACGGTGGAGGAGATCGTCGAGGATTTCGCCGGCATCCACCCCAATGCCTGCGTGCTGCCGCGCTGGACCGTGACCTCCATCGTCCATGTCCCGGGCGGCGCCCATCCGTCCTACGCCCATGGCTATTACCCGCGCGACAACGCCTTCTACCTGGCCTGGGACAGGATCGCCGCCGACCGCGAGGCTTTCCTCGCCTGGATGAAGGCCCATGTGATCGAGAGCGGCCCCGACGCCTTCGCCGGCCGGGTCGCGCCGCTGAGCGGGAGGGCCTGAGGGTGATGGGAGGGCTTTCCCCCTTATTGTCATCGCCGGGCTTGACCCGGCGATCCAGGGGCCACCCAGAGCGGCATCGGCATTTCCTGGAAGCCCGGGTCAAGCCCGGGCATGACAGTTGTAGCGTGTTCAAGGACTTGGCGGTGTGAGATGCCCGAACCGACTTTCACCCCCGACGAGATGATGACCATCGCGGCCGCCCGGGCGCTGCGCAACGAGGATGTCTGCTTCGTCGGCATCGGCGCGCCGTCCGCCGCCTGCAACGTGGCGCGGCTGACCCACGCCCCGGACATCACCCTGATCTACGAGAGCGGCACCATCGGCACCGCGCCCGACGTGCTGCCGCTGTCGATCGGCGACGGCGAGCTGTGCGACACCGCCGTCACCACCGTCTCGGTGCCGGAGATGTTCCGTTACTGGCTGCAGGGCGGGCGGATCACGGTCGGGTTTCTCGGCGCCGCCCAGCTCGACCGTTTCGGCAATATCAACACCACGGTGATCGGCGACTACCACAAGCCCACCGTCCGCCTGCCGGGCGGCGGCGGCGCGCCGGAGATCGCGACCTCCTGCGGCGAGGTCTTCATCACCATGAAGCAGAACAAGCGCGGCATGGTCGAGACCATCGACTTCTTCACCTCACTCGGCCACGGCACGGGCGGCGACGACCGCGCCCGCCACGGCGTCAGCACCAAGGGCCCGACCCTTCTGGTCACCGACCTCGCGGTGTGGCGGCCCCACCCGGTGACGAAGGAGTTCACCGTGGTCTCGCTGCATCCGGGCGTGACCCGCGAGCAGGTGCAGGAGACCTGCGGCTGGACCGTCCGCTTCGCCGACAATCTCGAGGAGACGCCGCCGCCCTCGGCCCTCGAGCTGAAGACGCTGCGCGACCTGAAGGAGCGCACCCGCATCGCCCATGGAGAGGCCGCATGAGTCGCGACGCCTATATCTGCGCCTATCTGCGCACCCCGATCGGCCGCTATGCCGGCGCGCTCTCCGCCGTACGCGCCGACGATCTGGCCGCGATCCCGCTGAAGGCGTTGGTCGAGCGCCATCCGAAGGTGGACTGGGAGGCGGTCGACGACGTCATCCTCGGCTGCGCCAACCAGGCCGGCGAGGACAACCGCAACCTGGCCCGCATGGCGCTGCTGCTGGCCGGGCTGCCGGCCGCGATCCCCGGCTCGACCATCAACCGCCTCTGCGGCTCCGGCCTCGACGCCGTGACCATCGCCGCCCGCGCGATCAAGGCCGGCGAGGCCGAGCTGATGCTGGCCGGCGGGGCGGAGAGCATGTCGCGCGCTCCGTTTGTCATGCCGAAGGCCGAAACGGCCTTCGCTCGCGCGGCCGCGGTCTACGACACCACCATCGGCTGGCGCTTCGTCAACCCGCGGATGGAGGAGCTGTACGGCACGGATTCCATGCCGGAGACCGGCGAGACCGTGGCCGAGGAGTTCCGGATCTCCCGCCCCGACCAGGACGCCTTCGCCCTGCGCAGCCAGGAGAAGGCGCTGGCAGCCCAGGCGAATGGCCGGCTGGCACGCGAGATCGTGCCGGTGACCATCCCGCAGAGGAAGGCCGAGCCGGTGGCGGTCGACCGCGACGAGCATCCGCGCCAGACCTCGCTGGAGAAGCTGGCGGCGCTGCCCACCCCGTTCCGCAAGGGCGGCACCGTCACCGCCGGCAATGCCTCCGGCGTCAATGACGGCGCCGCGGCGCTGATCGTGGCGTCGGAGACGGCGGCGGCGCGGCACGGCCTGACTCCGATCGCCCGCGTCCTCGGCGGCGCCGTGGCCGGGGTGCCGCCGCGGATCATGGGCTTCGGCCCCTCCCCCGCCAGCCGCCGGCTGATGGCGCGGCTGGACCTCACGATCGAGGATTTCGACGTGATCGAGCTGAACGAGGCCTTCGCCAGCCAGGCCCTGGCGGTGACCCGCGACCTCGGCCTGCCGGACGACGCGCCGCAGGTGAACCCGAATGGCGGCGCCATCGCCCTCGGCCACCCGCTCGGCATGTCCGGCGCCCGCATCGCCGGCACCGCGGCCCTGCAGCTGAACCTGACCGGCGGCAAGCGGGCGCTGGTCACCATGTGCATCGGCGTCGGCCAGGGGATCGCGCTGGCGCTGGAGGCGGTCTAACCTCCCGTCATGACCGTCTCGCCCCTCGATTCCGCCCTCTATGCCCCGCTGCTCTCCGACGCGGAGACCGCTGCCCTGTTCACCGACCGGGCGGCGCTGCGGGCGATGCTGCGGGTCGAGGCGGCGCTGGCCGAGGCCGAGGCGCGCTGCGGCGTGATCCCCGCCGCGGCCGCCAGCGCCATCGCCGCGGCGGCCGGCGCGCTCGACCCCGACCCGGCGGCGCTGGCCGCGAAAACGGCGGAGGACGGCGTGCCGGTTCCGGCCCTGGTGGCGGCGCTGCGCCAGGCGGTGGCCGCGTCGGCGGGGGACGGGGCGGCCCAGGCGGTGCATTGGGGCGCCACCAGCCAGGACATCCTCGACACCGGGCTGGTGCTGCGGCTGCGCAAGGTGATCGCGATCCTCGAGGGCCGGCTGGCGGCCCTGATCCAGGCTCTCGCCGCGCTGGCCGACGCCCACCGAGCCACGGTGATGCCCGGCCGCACCCGGTCGCAGCAGGCGACGCCGGTCTCCTTCGGCCTCAAGGCCGCCGGCTGGCTGGCGCCGCTGCTGCGAGACCACGACCGGCTCAGCGAGCTGAGGCCGCGCCTGCTGCTCCTCTCCTTCGGCGGAGCGAACGGTACGCTGGGCGCGCTGGGTGAAGACGGCGGGAAGGTCGAGGCGGCGCTGGCGGAGGTCCTGGATCTCGCCGTGCCGCCGATGCCCTGGCACAGCCAGCGCGACGGCATCGCCGAATTCGCCAGCTGGCTGGCGCTGGTCACCGGCACGCTGGGCAAGATGGGCCGCGACCTGATCCTCCTGGCCCAGACCGAGGTGGCGGAGGTGCGGCCGGGCGCCGGCGGCGGGTCCTCGACCATGCCGCAGAAATCGAACCCGGTGGGGCCGGAGACGCTGGTCGCCCTCGCCCGCTTCAATGCCGGCCTCGTCGGGCAGCTGCAGCAGGCGATGCTGCACGAGCATGAGCGCGATGGCGCCGCCTGGCCGGTCGAATGGCTGGCCCTGCCGCAGATGGCCGTCGCCGCCGGCGCGGCGCTGAACCATGCCCTGGCCGTGGCCGGCAGCCTGCAGATCGACGCGGCCCGGATGGCGCAGCAGTTCGAGGCCTCGCACGGCCTGCTGCTGGCCGAGGCGGCGAGCTTCGCCCTCGCCGCCCACATGCCGCGCCCGGAGGCCCAGCGCCTGGTGAAGGAGGCGGCGGCGAAGGCCACCGCCACCGGGCGCCACCTGTTCGACCTGCTGGCCGAAACCTCCCAGGCGCCGGTCGACTGGCCCGCCCTGCGCGACCCCGCCCGCCACCTGGGCGCGGCCGAGGCCTTCATCGACCGGGTGCTGGTCGCGGCGAAGGGGGCCTGAGGCATTCGGGCGGCCGGTCTCCGCCCTCCTGGCCCGGCCAGCCATCCCGTCCTATCATCAAGCCTCCACGACCGATCGGAGAGGCCTCTGATGGATCGCCGGACCTTTCTCGCGACGGGGCTTGCGACGGCCGCATTCGGAGCCGAAGCCCTCGCCCAGCACACGGATCACCCGCCGCCGCTGAAGGAAGCCCCGCCTCCGCCTGCGCCCTATTCGCGGCTGAAGGATGGAAGCTTCGTGCACCACCTCGAGCCCGAGCAGGAAGCCCAGCGCGTGTTCGACAGCCCGGCGCCGAAAGGGCCGCAGGGCCGCTGGATCGCGCGGGCGCCGCTGCCGATCCCGCGCAGCGAGATGGCCTGGGCGACGGCCTGGGCGGGCCGGATGCACATCGTCGGCGGCTACGGCGAGGGCCGGGTCGACCGCGCCTATCACCATGTCTACGATCCCGAGGCGGACCGTTGGTTCGACGCGGCACCGCTGCCGCGCGGCGCCAACCATGTGGCCGTGGCCGCCGATGCCGGGCGGGTCTACGCGCTGGGCGGCTTCATCCAGCAGAACCGCGACCCCGACACCAAGGCCTATGCCTATGACGTCGCGGCGGATCGGTGGACCACCATCGCGCCCCTGCCGCGTCCCCGCGGCGCCGCCGCGGCCGTGGTGCTGGACGGCAAGGTCCACCTGATCGGCGGCGGCGGCGCGCCGGTCCAGGAGCGGGCGAGCGTCGGCTGGCACGAGGTCTACGACCCGCAGGCGGACCGGTGGGAGATGCGCAAGGCCCTGCCCGGCGCGCGCGACCATGTCGGCTGCGTCGCCTATGACGGGGTGATCCACGTCATCGGCGGGCGCTTCAACACCTTCGAGTACAACACCGACCTGCATCACGTGTACCTGCCCGACCGCGACACCTGGGAGGTACGCGCCCCGCTACCGACGGCGCGGTCCGGGCACGGGCTCGTGGTCTATCGCGACCGCCTGTTCGCGATGGGGGGCGAGGCGGGCGTCCTGCAGCAGGGCGTGCCGCGGCAGGCCAAGGTGTTCGGGCAGATGGAGAGCTACGATCCGAAGACGGATTCCTGGCAGCAGCACGCGCCGATGCTGACCCCGCGCCACGCCGTCGGCGCGACCGTGCTGGGCGACCGCATCTATGTGGCGGGCGGCGGTGCCGTGCTCGGCGGCTCGCTGCAGTCGGCCGTGCACGAGGCCTTCGCGCTGGGCTGAACGGCCTCAGCCCTCGTCGACGGGAACCAGGGCGGCGACGTCGTCCTTGCCCTCGCCGCGCAGCCCCTCGGCCACGCCCCGGCGGTCGGCCGCGGGGCGGTTCTGGCTCATCTTCCACTTGCCCTCCAGCCGGGCGATCGGCAGGGCGAAGCCGACGATGCCCTTGAGCTGGGCGCGGATGAACTCCTCCGGCGCGTCGGATACGGCCCAGGGCACGGCCCGGCCGCCCTCGTGCCGCCGGGTCAGGCGGGTGACGAGGTCGAGCAGCCGGTCGGCGTCGTCGAACATCTCCAGCGGCCCGCTTGCGTGGATCGCGACGTAGTTCCAGGTCGGCACCACCTTGCCGGTCTGCCGCTTGGTCTCGTACCAGGACGGGGTGATGTAGGCCTCGGGGCCATGGAAGATCGCCAGCGCCTCCACCCCCGGCGCGCCGCCGGCGGCGTGAGGGTTGGCCTTGGCGAGATGGCCGTACAGCGTGCCGTTCGGCCCGGCCTTCTCATCCAGCAGCATCGGCACGTGGCTGGCGACGAGGCCGTCGGCGCCGAGGCTGACCAGCGTGGCCAGGCCGGCCTCGCGCATGGCGGCGTGCAGGATCTCGATCCGGTCTTCCCGGAAGGCGGGCGGGACATACATGGCATTGGCCTGGACAGCAGGGCGGATGCCGGACAGATGGCCATGAATCGGACTGATCGCCAGAGCCAATCCGGCAGGCGTCGGCAGTCCAATTCCGATCGGCGCAGCGGCGGCATGCGCCCGCGGCACGGCCGCGCGCTTCCGCCGCGCCGGCCCTTGCTGCTATACCCGCCCCAGCCCTTCCCGCCTGCATCTGGACCACGCCGATGATCCCCCGCTACAGCCGCCCCGAGATGACCCGGATCTGGGAGCCGGAGAACAAGTACCGGATCTGGCTGGATATCGAGCTGGCGGCGCTGGAGGCGATGGCCCAGCTCGGCATCGTGCCTGACTCGGCGGTGAAGGCGGTGCGCGAGCGCGGCAACTTCAATGTCGAGCGCATCGACGAGATCGAGCGCGAGACCCGGCACGACGTCATCGCCTTCCTGACCAACCTGGCCGAGTATGTCGGGCCCGAGGCGCGCTTCGTGCACCAGGGCATGACCTCGTCCGACGTGCTGGACACCACGCTGGCGATCCAGCTGACCCAGGCGATCGACCTGCTGATCGCCGATGTCGACCTGCTGCTGGCGGCGCTGAAGCGGCGCGCCGAGGAGCACAGGCACACCCTGACCGTCGGCCGCAGCCACGGCATCCATGCCGAGCCGACCACCTTCGGCCTGAAGCTGGCCGGCCACTGGGCCGCCTTCCGCCGCAACCGCGACCGGCTGGTGCAGGCCCGGCGCGAGATCGCCACCTGCGCCATCTCCGGCCCGGTCGGCACCTTCGCCTCGGTCGATCCCTTCGTCGAGCGCTATGTCGCCGACAAGCTGGGCCTGCAGATCGAGCCGGTGTCGACCCAGGTGATCCCGCGCGACCGCCACGCCATGGCCTTCGTCGTGTTCGGCGTCGTCGCCTCCTCGATCGAGAACCTCGCCATCGAGATCCGGCACCTGCAGCGCACCGAGGTGCGCGAGGCGGAGGAGTTCTTCCATCAAGGCCAGAAGGGCTCCTCGGCGATGCCACACAAGCGCAACCCGGTGCTGACCGAGAACCTGACCGGCCTGGCCCGGCTGGTGCGCGCCGCGGTGGTGCCGGCGATGGAGAACGTGGCGCTGTGGCACGAGCGCGACATCAGCCATTCCTCGGTCGAGCGGATGCAGGCCCCCGACGCCACCGTCACCCTCGACTTCGCCCTGGCGCGCCTGACCGGCGTGGTCGACAAGCTGCTGGTCTATCCGGAGCGGATGAAGGCCAATCTGGAATCGCTAGGTGGCCTGGTCTTCTCGCAGCGCGTGCTGCTGGCCCTGACCCAGGCCGGGGTCAGCCGCGAGGACGCCTATGTCCTAGTCCAGCGCAACGCCATGAAGGTCTGGCACGAGGGCGGGAGCTTCCTCGACCGCCTCGCCGCCGATCCGGACGTGGCCAAGGCGATCCCGCGCGAGGACCTGGCCCACGCCTTCACCTACGACTTCTACACCAAGCACGTCGACGACATCTTCGCCCGCGTCTTCGCGGAATAGTACCCGCGATTCAAGTCGCTAAACCGTCATGGCGAGCCCCGAAGGGGCGTGGCCATCCAGGACGGCTCGCACCGGCCCCTGGATGGCCACGTCGCTGCGCTCCTCGCCACGACGATGTTACAGACCCCAAGATTCATGATCTCCTGCGGAGGCGGCGCGATGAACAAGAGCAAGCTTTCGGCCGCAAGCATCGCGGCGCAGGCGCTGGGCTGGGTCGACCCGGTGACCAAGGCGGTTACCCCGGCGATCCACCCCTCCTCCACCTATATCCGCGACCCGGACAACCAGTACCGCTCCGGCCGCGTCTATGCCCGTGCCGACAACCCCGGCTTCGACCAGGCCGAGGCGGTGCTGGCGGCGCTGGAGGGCGCGGAAGGCGCGGCCGTCTTCGCCTCCGGCATGGCCGCGGCGACCGCGGTGTTCCTGGCTCTGGCGCCGGGCGACCATGTGCTGGCGCCGAAGGTGATGTACTGGTCGCTGCGCAACTGGCTGGTGACCGAGGCCACCCGCTGGGGGCTGAAGGTCGAGCTGGTCGACACGCATGACCTCGGCGCCGTCCGCGCCGCGCTGCGCCCGGGCGAGACCAAGCTGGTGTGGCTGGAGACGCCGGCCAACCCGCTCTGGACCGTCACCGACATCGAAGCGGTGGCCGAGGCGGCGCATGAAGCCGGCGCCCGGGTGGCGGTGGATTCCACCGTGGCGACGCCGGTGCTGACCCGGCCGTTGGCGTTGGGCGCCGACCTGGTGATGCATTCGGCGACCAAGTATCTGAACGGCCATTCCGACGTCATCGCCGGGGCGCTGGCCACCGCCCGCGACGACGAGACCTGGCAGCGGATCAAGCGCATCCGCGCCCAGAACGGGGCCGTGCTGGGGCCATTCGAGGCCTGGCTGCTGCTGCGCGGCATGCGCACGCTGGTGCCCCGGGTACGCCAGGCCTCGGCCACGGCGCTGGCCATCGCCGAGCATTTCCGCGGCCACGACCTGGTCTCGGCCGTGCTCTATCCCGGCCTGGACGACGCGCCGGGCCACGCAGTCGCGGCCCGGCAGATGCAGGGCGGTTTCGGCGGCATGCTGTCGGTCCGGGTCAAGGCCGGCGCCGCGGCCGCGATCGCCGCGGCGGCGAAGGTCGAGCTGTGGAAGCGCGCCACCTCGCTGGGCGGGGTCGAGAGCCTGATCGAGCACCGCGCCAGCGTCGAGGGCCCGACCAGCCCGGTGCCGGACGATCTGCTGCGCCTGTCGGTCGGCATCGAGGACCCGGCCGAGCTGATCGCCGACTTGGAGCAGGCGCTGCGGGCGGCGGTCGCTTAAGGGGCGGGCCGGCTCCTTTGCGTTGCCTCTCCCGCTTGCGGGAGAGGTCGGGCTCGCGCAGCGAGACCGGGTGAGCAACCGTGTTTGGAGGGGTCAGTTTTGGAGGGCGATCCAGGGCTTGTGATCTCTGAGCATGGCGTTGAGGCGGGTGAGGAGCTTTCTGGCGATGGCCAGGAGAGCGAGCTTGGGGGCTTTGCCTCTGGCCCGGAGACGGCTGTAGCAGGCGGCGAGGTCAGAGGAGGAGCGGGTGGCGGAGAGAGCGGCGAGGTAGAGCAGGTTGCGGGGTTCGCGGCGGCCGCCGCGGATGTGGCGTTTGCCGAGCCAAGCGCCGCTCTCTCGGGGATAGGGGGCGGTGCCGGTGATGGCGGCGAGGGCTTTGCGATCGCACTGG
>NZ_AUHM01000042.1 GCF_000423185.1 Inquilinus limosus DSM 16000
ATATCGGTGGTGTTGGCCGTGACCTGCTGGTTCGTCGCGTAGAGCTGGCTGCCGTTCACCGCGTCGGTCGAGGTGTCGGAGAGCCGCCCGGCCGCGACGTTGGTGATGGTCCGCTCGGCCCCCGCCGACCCCACGCTGACCGTCGAGGTCGGGTTGGCGCCGGCGAAGGTGTAGGCCGTGCCGCCGATGGTCGCGCCGGCTGTGCCGACCGCCGCCGCGGTCGTGCTGCCCGAGCCGAGGGCGACATCGCCGGCATTGGCCCCGGCGGTCGCGCCGTGGCCGACCGCGACGCCGTCCTGCACCGAGGCCATCGCTTCCGGACCGGCCGCAGTGCTGTCCGTGCCCGTCGCCTGGCTGTCCGCCAGGGTCGAGTTGGCATGGAAGTACTTGATGCCGGCGCCGTTGTTGATGTTGTCGACCTTGGTGTTCAGCGTGTCGACCGAGGTGTTGGTGGCGAAGAGCTGGCTGCCGTTCACCGCGTCGGTCGAGGTTTCCGAGAGGCGGCCCGCCGCGACATTGGTGATGGTTCGCTCGGCACCGGCGCTGCCGACGCTGACCGTGCTGGTCGGGGTGGTACCGGCGAAACTGTAGGCCGTGCCGGCGATCGTCGCGCCCGCCGTCCCGACCGCCGCCGCGGTCACCGAGCCGGAGCCCAGGGCGACATCGCCCGAGCTCACGGCCGCTGTCGCACCGTCGCCCAGAGCGACATTGCCCGCCAAGCCGACGGTCCCGGCGATTGAGCCGTTGCCCAGCGCCACTGAGCCCTGGCCGATCGCCCTGTTGCCGTTGCCGATCGCGACCGCGCCATTGGCTTGGTTGGTGTCGTCGGCGTTCCTGTTGCCGTCGCTGTTGGCGATGTTGTTCGCGCCGCCGGCGAAGGCCCCGGTGCCGCTGGCGTGGCTCAGGTCGCCGATGGCGACGGCGCCGTCGCCGTTCACCGCCTGAAGCTCACCGATCGCGACCGCTCCGGAGCCACCCACCACCTGCGAGTTGTGGCCGATCGACACCGATCCCGGGCCGTCTGAAACCGAGGCCAAGTCGCCCAGCGCAACGGTCGAGGCCGCGGTCGCCGATGCACCGTTGCCAATGGCCGTGGCGTTGGTCGCCGTAGCACCAGCCTGGGTACCCAACGCTATGGAGTTCAGGCCCGACGCGTTGGCGTTCAAACCGATTGCGGTGGACTGCTCTCCCGTTGCGAAGGCCTGATAGCCCGCAGCGAGTGCGAAATCGGCAGTGGCTTTGGCGCCTGCGCCGACGGCAGTGGCCGCGGCGTTGGTCGCATTGGCCCCGAAACCATATACCGTCGCCCAGTCGCCATGGGCCGCCGAGTTCATGCCGACCGCCGTTGCATAGGACCCCGCTGCGTTGGCACTGGCGCCGACCGCGATCGAACCGCCTGAGGCCCCCGAAGAAACAGCGCTGGTCCCGAGCGCAATGCTATTCTCTGACGCCGCGCTGGCCAAAGTGCCCATCGCTATCGAGCTCTCGCCCGAGGCGTTGGCGTTCTGGCCAATTGCCGTGGACTGCGGTCCCGCCGCAGCGGCTGTATAACCCATAGCGAGTGCGAAGCCGTCAGTGGCGCTGCTGCCTGTGCCGATCGCGGTGGCCGTGTCGGTCGCCGCATTGGCCTCGGCACCATATGCCGTCGCCCCATCGCTGGCAGCCTTCGCATTCGCCCCGATCGCGGTTGCACGGAAGCCGGTCGCATTGGCATTGACGCCGACCGCGATCGAGCCTCCCGACGACCCCGTGGAAACTGCGTTTGTCCCGATAGCGATGTTGTCCGCTGCCGACGCGCTTGCCTGGAAGCCCAGCGCCGTCGATCGCAGGCCCGAAGCCGAAGCTCCGACGCCGGCCGCCACCGCATTGGTGCCGGTGGCGCCGTCGTTGTCGTAGTTGGCCCCCTGGGTGCCGCCGTCATTAACGCTGTAGTAGTGCGTCAGCTTGCCGGTCACGTCCGTGATCTGGTTCGCGACGTTGTCGATCGCCTGGTTCGAGGCGAAGAGCTGCGAGCCGTTCACCGCGTCGGTCGAGGTCTCCGAGAGACGGCCGGCCGCGACGTTGGTGATCGTCCGCTCCGCCCCCGGCGCGCCGACGCTGACCGTGCTGGTCGGGTTGGCGCCGGCGAAGGTGTAGGCCGTGCCGGCGATGGTGGTGCCGGCGGTGCCGACCACGGCCGCGGTCGTGCTGCCCGAACCCAGGGCGACGTCGCCGACATTGACACCCGCCGTCGCCCCGTGGCCGACCGCCACGCCGTCCTGCACCGAGGCCGCCGCCTCCGGACCGGCCGCCGTGCTGTCCGTGCCCGTCGCCTGGCTGTCGGCCAGGGTCGAGTTGGCATGGAAGTACTTGATGCCGGCGCCGTTGTTGATGTCGCCGATGATGGTGTTGATCGTGTCGATATCGGTGGTGTTGGCCGTGACCTGCTGGTTCGTCGCGTAGAGCTGGCTGCCGTTCACCGCGTCGGTCGAGGTGTCGGAGAGCCGCCCGGCCGCCACATTGGTGATGGTCCGCTCGGCGCCCGCCGCGCCGATGCTGACCGTCGAGGTCGGGTTGGCGCCGGCGAAGGTGTAGGCCTTGCCGCCGATCGTCGCCCCGCCGGTGCCGACCGCCACGTCCGTCGTCGAGCCGGAGCCGAGGGCGATGTCGCCTTCATTGTTGGCGACCGCATTCGGGCCGATGGCGACGGAGTCCGTCCCCAGAGCCTGGGAGTCCGGCTCGGTCGAGTTGGCGTGGAAGTATTTGATGCCCGCGCCGTTGTTGATGTTCTCGACCTTGGTGTTCAGCGTGTCCACCGAGGTGTTGGTGGCGAAGACCTGCCAGCCGTTCACCGCGTCGGTCGAGGTCTCCGAGAGACGGCCGGCCGCGACGTTGGTGATCGTCCGCTCCGCCCCCGGCGCGCCGACGCTGACCGTGCTGGTCGGGTTGGCGCCGGCGAAGGTGTAGGCCGTGCCGGCGATGGTGGTGCCGGCGGTGCCGACCGCCACATCCGTCGTGGAGCCGGAGCCGAGCGCGATGTCGCCCTCGTTGTTGGCGACCGCGTTCGGGCCGATGGCGACGGAGTCCGTCCCCAGCGCCTGCGAGTCCGGCTCGGTCGAGTTGGCGTGGAAGTACTTGATCCCCGCGCCGTTGTTGATGTTGGTCACCGTCGTCGTGACCGCATCCACCGCCTGGTTAGTGGCGAAGAGCTGGCTGCCGTTCACCGCGTCGGTCGAGGTGTCGGAGAGCCGCCCCGCCGCGACGTTGGTGATGGTCCGCTCGGCACCAGCCGACCCGACGCTCACCGTCGAGGTCGGGTTGGCGCCGGCGAAGGTATAGGCCGTGCCGCCGATCGTCGCGCCGGCCGTGCCGACCGCCGCCGCCGTCGTCGAACCCGAGCCCAGCGCCACGGCGCCGGCATTGCCGGCAGTTGCCCCGGCGCCCAGGGCGAGCGCGTCCTCGGCAGTTGCGGTCGCCGTATCGCCGATGGCAACGGCGGAAGGCGCGTTCACCAGCTGCGCGGCCCAGCCGATGGCGATGCCGTTGATGGAAGCGGCATCGACGGCGGGCCCGGTGTTGGCGCCGATCGCGATGCTGCCGTCGGCCGCAGCGGTGATCTGGTTGCCGATCGCGGTCGAATTGACGCCGCTCGCCTCGCTCAGATAGCCCAGCGCCGTGCCCTCCAGACCGCTGGCCTTGGACTGATAGCCGATGGCGACCGCCTGCCCGCCGCTGGCCACGGCATCGATACCCGCTGCCATCGCATTGGCGCCGGTGGCGCCGTCGTTGATGTAGTTCCCGCGGGGCGTGCCGCCGTCGTTGACGCTGTAGTAGTGCAGCGGCGTGCTGGCCGCGATGGCTTCGATCGCCTGGTTGGTGGCGAAGAGCTGGCTGCCGTTGATCGCATCGGTCGAGTCCAGAGCGATCCGGCCGGCCGCGACATTGGTGATCGTGCGCTCGGCGCCGGCGCTGCCGACGCTGACCGTGCTGGTCGGGTTGGCGCCGGCGAAGGTGTAGGCGGTACCGCCGATCTTGGTGCCGGCCGTGCCGACCGCCGCCGCGGTCACCGAGCCCGAGCCCAGCGCCACGTCCCTGGCATTGATGGCCGAGGCCCCGTCGCCGAAGGCGAGAGAGCCGGCGCCCGCCGCGCTGCTGGCGTTGCCGAGCGCGACCGAGCCCTGGCCCGTCGCCGTGTTGCCGCTGCCCAGCGCCACCGCGCCGGTGCCGTTGACCGTGTTGTTGGCGCCCATGCCGACCGCGCCGGTGCCGGTCACGGTGTTCGGGTCGCCGATCGCCACCGCGCCATCGCCGGTGGCGACATTGCCGGCGCCGATCGAGACCGCCTTGCCGCCCGTGGCCTTGGCGCCGGTGCCGATGGCGACCGCATCGGCGGCGTCGGCGACGGACTGCGTGCCCACCGCAATCGCGTTTTCGGCGGACGCGTTCGCATTGAAGCCGATCGAGGTCGTCCTGTCGGCGGCGACCCCGATGCCCGCATTGGTGCCGATCGCGACGTTGTCGTCGCCGGTGACCAGGTTGCCCGCGGAAGCCTTTGCCGTGCCGTCATAGGCGACGGTGCCGTCACCCGAGCCCATGGCGACGTTCCGCGTTCCGGTCACGCCGGCGCCGGCGCCCCGCATGACGTTGTTGATGCCGCCGCCGAGGGCGACGTTCTGGGCACCGGAGACGAACTGGCCGGCGCCGAGGCCCATGGCGATGGAGTTGGCGCTGGCGGCCGTCGAGCCGATGCCGGCGCCGTGTCCGATGGAAACCGCCCCGTCGCCGGCGGCAATCGCAGACGTCCCCAGTGCCATGGCACGCAAGCCCGTGGCGCCATCATTGTTGTAGTTCGCGCCCGGCGTGCCGCCGTCGTTCACGCTGTAGTAGTGGACCGCCGCGCCGGCGATGCTCGACTGCAGCGCCTGGTTGGTGGCGTAGAGCTGGCTGCCGTTGATCGCGTCGGTCGAGTCCAGGGCGATCCGGCCGGCCGCGACATTGGTGATCGTCCGCTCCGCCCCCGGCGCGCCGACGCTGACCGTGCTGGTCGCCGCGGTGCCGGCGAAGGTGTAGGTCTTGCTGCCGATCACGGTGCTGGGCGTGTTGACCACCGCCGCCGTCACCGAGCCCGAGCCCAGCGCCACGGCGCCTGCCTGGCCGGCCGTGGCGCCGTTGCCCAGCGCCGCACTGTTTGCGCCGGCTGCATTCGCCAGGGCGCCGACGGCGGTTGCGTTGACGCCGGAAGCGTTGGAGCCGTAGCCATAGGCCGAAGCACCGTCCGCGCTGGCATTGGAGATCCGGCCCACGGCGGTCGAGGCCACACCCGTGGCCCTGGAACTGATGCCCATTGCGACGGTGGACGCGGCGGAAGCGACAGCCGAGTTGCCGATCGCGACGGCGTTCACATCGGACGCGTTGCTCTGGTAGCCGATCGCCAGCGAGGCTTCGCCGCTGACGGTCGAGTTCAGGCCGATGGCCGTCGAATTGGTGGCGCTGGCAACGCTCTGAGGGCCGATGGCGATGCTTTCCGAGCCACTGGCGTTGGCGAAAGCGCCCAGTGCGGTGGCGTTCGCTGCGGACGCAACGGCCGCGCGGCCGAAAGCAGACGAGAGGTCACCGGTCGCATGGGTGTTGATGCCGACAGCAACGCCCGCATCGCCTTCCGCGGTTGACAACGCGCCGATGGCAATGGCGGAAGTCCCGCTCGCGTTGGTGTTGATGCCGATGGCCACCGTGTTGAGGTTACCCGCGGTCGCTCCGGTACCCAACCCGACGGAATTCTGCCCGGCGGCGTTGGAAAGGCGCCCGACGGCGGTCGCACTGGCGCCGGCGGCGCTGGCCCCGACACCGGCCGCCATGGCATTGACGCCGGTCGCGCCGTTGTTGGTGTAGTTCGGCTGCTGGGTGCCGCCGTCGTTGACGCTGTAGTAGTGCAGCGGCGTGCTGGCGGCGATGGCCGAGATCGCCTGGTTGGTGGCGAAGAGCTGGCTGCCGTTGATCGCGTCGGTCGAGGTGGCGGAGATCCGCCCTGCCGCGACATTGGTGATGGTGCGCTCGGCGCCGGCCGCGCCGACGCTGACCGTCGAGGCCGGAGCCGCGCCGGCGAAATTGTAGGTGGTTCCGCCGATCACCGCGCTCTTGGTGCCGACCGCCGCCGCGGTCACCGAGCCGGAGCCCAGCGCCACCGCGCCGGCCTGGCCGGCCGTCGCCCCGGTGCCGAGGGCGAGCGCGTTCGCTGCCGACGCTTTGGCGGTGAAGCCGAGCGCGGCAGCATTGTCTCCACCGCTCGCCACCGCGCCGGTGCCGACCGCCAGGGTATTGTTGCCGGTCGCGTTGGCTGTGACGCCCGCCGCGAAGGCGTTGGTGCCGTTCGCGACGCTGGCCCGGCCCATGGCGACGGCGCTGGCGCCGGTCGCATTCGAATTGAGACCCACGGCAACGCTGCCGTTCGTGCCGCTGGCCGCGGCGTTCGAGCCTATCGCGGTCGCATCGATCCCACTCGCTTTGGCGAGAACGCCGACCGCAGTGGCGTTCTGCGCCGACGCAGCGGCTGTGTCGCCCACGGCCAGGCCGGAGGGGGCATTCGCGACTCTCGCTCCCCACCCGATGGAAACGCCCTTGAGCGAATTAGCATCGACCGCAAGCCCATTATTCGCGCTGATGGCGATACTGCCATCAGAGGCCGCGGTGACTTGGTTGCCGAGAGCCGTTGCGTTGACGGCGCTCGCAGTGGCGGCATAGCCGATTGCGGTGCTCTCCAACGCGCTGGAATTGGACAGGAACCCGACCGCGACGCTCTGCTCGCCGGCGGCATTCGCCTGGAAACCCATCGCGACGGATCGCGCGGCAGACTTGGCACCCACCCCTGCCGCAATGGAGTTTACGCCCGTTGCACCGTCGTTGTTGTAGTTCGCCTGCTGGGTCCCGCCGTCGTTCACGCTGTAGTAGTGGACGGCCGCCCCCGCGATGGTCGCCTGCAGAGCCTGATTGGTGGCGAAGAGCTGACTGCCGTTGATCGCGTCGGTCGAGTTGAGGGCGATCCGGCCGGCCGCGACATTGGTGATGGTCCGCTCGGCCCCCGCCGATCCGACGCTGACCGTCGAGGTCGGGTTCGCCCCGGCGAAGGTGTAGGCCTTGCCCCCGATCGTGGTTCCGGCGGTGCCGACCGCCGCCGCGGTCGCCGAGCCCGAGCCCAGCGCCACGTCCCTGGCGTTGACCGCCGAGGCGCCGTCGCCGAAGGCGAGAGAGCCGGCGCCCGCCGCGCTGCTGGCATTGCCCAGCGCGACCGAGCCCTGGCCGGTCGCGGTGTTGCCGCTGCCCAGCGCCACCGCGCCGGTGCCGTTGACCGTGTTGTTGGCGCCCAGGCCGACGGCGCCCGTGCCGGTGACCGAGTTCGGGTCGCCGATCGCGACCGCGCCGTCGCCGTTGACGACCTGGCCCTCGCCGATCGCCACCGCGCCGGCGCCGCCATTCACCTGCGAGTTGTGGCCGATCGCCACCGAGCCCGGGCCGGCCGTCGCCGCCACCGTGTTGGTGTCGCCGATGGCCACGGTCGAGGCCGCCGCCGCGCCCGAGTCCTTGCCGATCGCGATGGCGCTGGTCCCCGAGGCCGCGGCGTTGAGCCCGAGGGCGACCGCATTCTCGGCCGTGGCGCGGGCATTGGGGCCGAGGGCCACGGCATAGTCGGCCGCGGCGTTGGCGATGGTGCCGATGGCGATGGCTTGGTCGCCCGTCGCAATGGACTGGGAGCCGATGGCGGTGGCGTTGGCCACCGCAGCATTGCTCTGCGTTCCGATCGCCACCGCATTGAGGTCGGCCGCGGTGGCGCTGGTGCCGACGACGACCGTGTTGATCCCCGAGCCGGTGGAGTGGTTGCCGAACACCATCGCGCCGTCGGCCGAGGCTGTCGCCTCCACGCCGACGGCGGCCGCGCTGTTGCCGGAGGCCTTGGTGTTGTAGCCGAAGGCCAACGCATCGATGCCGCTGGCATTGGCCTGCCAGCCGACCGCAGTGGAACCGGCGCCCGCGCTGGCGCTGACGCCGACTGCCGTTGCATTCTCCACGGCATTCGCACCGTTGCCGACGGCGGTCGCATTGACGGCGCTGGCCAGGGTGTTGACGCCGAGAGCGGTCGTTCCGTCCGCGACGGCGCGGGCGGCCCCGCCCAGGGCGAGGGCATTGACGCCGGTCGCGTTCGAGAAGACGCCGATCGCGATCGCATTCAGGCCGTTGGTGCCGTTGACGTAGCCGATCGAGATCGAGCCGTTGCCCGTGGCGGTCGTGGCTCTGCCCAGCGCCACGCTGTTCTCGCCATTCGCCAGGGCGCCGGCGCCCGCCGCCAACGACCCGACGCCGACGGCGCCGTCGTTGTTGTAGTTGGCGCCCGGGGTGCCGGCGTCATTCACGCTGTAGTAGTGGACGGCCGCGCCGGCGATGGTCGATTCCAGCGCCTTGTTGGTGGCGTAGAGCTGGCTGCCGTTGATCGCGTCGGTCGAGTCGAGCGCGATCCGCCCCGCCGCGACGTTGGTGATGGTGCGCTCGGCCCCTGCCGCGCCGACGCTGACCGTCGAGGTCGGCGTCCCACCCGCGAAGGTATAGCTCTTGCCGCCGATCACCGTGCTGCCGGTGCCAACCGCCGCCGCGGTCACCGAGCCCGAGCCCAGCGCCACGGCGCCGGCATTCTGCGCCTTCGCGCCGCTGCCCATCGCAATCGCGTTTTCGGCGGATGCGCTCGCGTTGAAGCCGATCGACGTCGTCTTGCTGGCGGCGACCCCGATGCCCGCATTGGTGCCGATCGCGATATTGTCGTCGCCCGTGACGTTGTTGCCGGCGGAGGCCGTCTGGGAGGCGTCATAGGCGACGGTGCCGTCGCCGGACCCCATGGCGATATTCCGCGCCCCGGCCACGCCCGTGCCGGCACCCTTCATGGCCGCGTTGACGCCGCCGCCGACGGCAACATTCTGGGCACCGGTGACGAATTGGCCGGCTGCGACGCCCATGGCGACGGAGTTGGCGCTGGCGGTGGTCGAACCGCTGCCGGCACCGTTGCCGATAGCGACCACCCCTTTCCCGCCGCCGCTCGCGAACAGGCCCACGGCAACTGCGTTCTGCGCGGTAGCTTGCGCTGAATTGCCCAATGCAATCGCATTGGTGTCGCTCGCCAGGGATTGATGCCCAAACGCCAGCGCACCCTCGGCCGAGGCGCTGGCGAGCACGCCGACCGCCGCGGCGTTCGCAGCCGTCGCCTTGGCCTGCGCGCCCATGGCGATGGCGGCCGAGGTGTCGGCCGTTGCGCCCAATCCCACCGCCACCGTCCGGTCGGCGGTCGCGGCGGCGTTGTTGCCCACCGCCGTGGCGGATTCGCCCGTGCCCTGGGCCCCCGAGCCCGCCGCCACCGAGCCAACTCCGCTCGCCAATGCCGCGTTGCCCGCGGCCAGGGAGAAGTCGCCGGCCGCATTGGAGGTCGAGCCGACCGCGACACCGGCCAGGCCCGCGGCCTTGGAGCTCACGCCCGCCGCGATGGCGCCCGAATTGGTCGCGGCCGAGGAGCGGCCCATGGCGATCGCATCCTGGGCCGAGGCGGTCACGTCGGTGCCGATGCCGATGGCGCTCTCCGCGGTAGCCCCCGTTCCCGCGACGGTGCGTGCGCCGAGATAGATCGAGTTCACCTGGGACGCGATCGACTGCCAGCCGATCGCGATCGAGCTGTTGCTGCTCGAGTTGGACAACAGCCCCAGGGCCACCGAACCGAGGCCGCTGGCCTTGGAGACGGAGCCGAGTGCGATGGAATTCTCGGCGCTCGCATTCGCCTGGAAACCCAGCGCCGTCGACTGGGTGGCGGTCGACGTGGCCCCGATGCCCGCCGCCAGCGCCGACGCGCCCGTTGCGCCATCATTATTGTAGTTGGCGCCGGGAAAGCCGCCGTCGTTGACGCTGTAGTAATGCGGCGCCGCGCCGGCGATGGCCGACTGCAGCGACTGGTTGGTGGCGAAGAGCTGGCTGCCGTTGATCGCGTCGGTCGAGGTGGCGGAGATCCGCCCGGCCGCGACATTGGTGATCGTCCGCTCCGCCCCCGCGGCGCCGACACTGACCGTGCTGGTCGGGGTGGTGCCGGCGAAGTCGTAGGTCGTGCCGCGGAGGGTGACGCTCTTGGTGCCGACCGCTGCCGCGGTCACCGAGCCCGAGCCCAGCGCCACGTCACCGGCGCTGGCCGCCGCCGTGGCGCCGTTGCCGAGGGCGAGCGCACCTTCGGCCGCGGCATTGGCCGCGAAGCCGACCGCCGTTCCCTTCGCAGCCGAGGAGACGGCATTCTGGCCGACGGCTACCGAGTTGTCCCCGCTCGCCTTGGAAGCCGAGCCAAGGGCGGTTGAAGCCACACCGGTCGCATTGGCGCGAAAGCCGAGCGCGGCGGAACTCAGGGCGCTGGCGGTGGTGGCGGGCCCGACCGCGGCGGCGTTGTCGCCACTGGCGTTGGCGGAGTTACCCAGAGCCATGGCGTTGACGGCATTTGCGGTCGCCGTCTGCCCCAGGGCGACGGCGGAGGGAGCGTTGGTGGCCTTCGCGCCCAACCCGATCACGACGCTGTTGGTCGAGGCCGCATCCACGGCGGAGGTGTTACCGATGGCAATCGCGTTGTTGGCGCTCGCCACGGAGCTCGAGCCGAAGGCAATGCTGTTGGCACCCGAGGCGCTGGAGGCCGAACCGATGGCCGTGGCATTCGATCCCGAGGCGTTGGACTGATTGCCGACCGCGATCGTGCTGGTGTTGGTCGATGACGCCTGAAGCCCAAATGCAACGGCGCCGTTGGCCGTGGCGGAGGACAGATAGCCGATTGCGGCAGCGGTCGCTGCGGTCGCGCTGGCGTTTCTTCCGACGGCGGTCGCGCTATCCCCGGTCGCGTTCGCAAACCTGCCGAGGGCAGTGGCGCCCACCCCATTCGCAATCGCATTGATACCGAGCGCGGTTGCCCCTGTATTGGTAGCGCTGGCATCCACGCCCATTGCGATGGAATTGGCTCCGTTAGATACCGCGCGGGAGCCGATGGCGATGCCGCCCGTGTTGGTCGCGCCGCTCACCGTCGCGGTGTAGTTGCCGGTCCCGATCGCGATCGTGCCGTTGGTGTTCGCCACGGTGCCGCCGCCGGCCACAAATTCCGCATGCGCTGGAGTCGCGGCTTGCAGGATCACCGTGGCCATGGCCACCCCGGCGTAAAGCCCCCTCGCCCGCCGCAGGACGCCCAGCATGCTGCTGGGCACCGAAGCCGCAGATCCGCCCACGCGGACCGCCCCGCCGACGCCCAGCGCGCCCAGGCCCAGCCGGTCGCGCTTCAGCCCCAGGGTGCGGTGCGCGTTGCGCAGCGCCGCCATCAGCCGGCGACGGAGGGAACGGCTGCCGTCGCCCACGCCCGGGACCCAGTTCCCCGCGAAACGGGCGGAGTGCCGACGAATGATCGAAGCGGTGGAGTTCCAGGCGCTGCTCACGTATGTGACCCCCTCTGCAGGCCGCGGTTTCTTGGATCCGCCGGCAAGTAAAACTGAATAAGGCAATCTGCCTGTCAGAAACTCACAGCAGTGTCGTCGCCGTATTCCAGGATTGTCCGGTTTCTTCACAAAAGCGCGGCGGCTTCACAAAAAAGTCCGAGGTGTGGCGGAAGGCCGGGCGCTGTTCCAGATTCCGGGAATACTGAGGAATGCCGGGAGAATCTGTGATTCTCCTGATCACGAGGAGAAATGCCGCTGTCCCCGACGATCCGGGCCTTTGCGGGCCGGCGTCCGTTCTCTCCGCCATTCACGGATCTCTCGGGCACGCTCCGACCTCTCCCGCAAGCGGAAGAGGCAATCTGTCCTTGCGTCCGAGATCTATCCTGTCGTTCGAACCCGATGTCCCGATCCGATGCGCCTCACCGCTCCCGCCGCACCTGCATCGGCGTCTTCTGCCGGTACTTCTTCAGCGTCGTCGTCAGGTGGCTCTGGCTCGAGAAGCCGGCCTGATAGGCGACCTCGGCGATCGGCAGGTCGCCCTCGGTCAGCAGCCTCTCGGCCAAGTCCAGCCGCTGGTCGACGACGTAGCGGTGCGGCGGCGCCCCGAAGGTCTTGGTGAAGGCCTGGATGAAGTGCCGCTCCGACAGGCCGGCGATCGACGCCAGCTCCGCCACCGGCAGGCTGCGCGACAAGTTGTTCCCGATGAAATCCTGCAGGCGCCGCGCGATGGCGGCGGGCAGACCGCCCCGGACCGCCGGCGGCGTCGTCCGGACGCCGGAATAGTGGCGGAGGAGATGGACGCCGAACAAGGTGATCAGGGAATCGACGTAGAGCGCGTTCGGCGCCTCGCGCTGCGTCAGCTCCGCCTTCAGCAGATGGCCGATGCGCAGGGCCCAGGCGTCGACGGTGCCGAGCGGCGGCGGGCGCAGCTCCACCCGCGCGGTGCCGAGCTCGTGCGCCGCCAGCTCACGCAGGGCGGCCTCGGTCAGGACGACGGTGACGCTTTCCCGCGGCTGCGGCCATGCCAGCCCGCCCCCGGCCCCCGCCGGGGTGATCAGCAGGCAGCCCGCCGCCGCGTCAAACGTCGCCGCCTCCCCAAGTCGGGAGGCGCGGACCCGGAGGACCGGGCTCAGCAGGATCTCGGCGACATGGTGCTCCGACGCGGGCTGCTGCGGCCCCGCGGGGTGGACGGCGCAGACCGCGCCGCCATGCGCGGTCGCCAGCCGCGGCCCCGAGCCGCCGACGGGGATCTGCGCCAGGTGAGCCGCACCCGGCCGCGAGGCGCCGGATGCGGCGGGCGGCGCGAAGCCGCGCGGCGGGACCGGCCCGGACTTGCCGGGGACGGGCCAGGATGATCTCGTAGTTCATCATGCGTCCGAGGCGGAGAAAGAATTCCTTCACCTGCGGGCCGGAGCCGGCCCGCCAAACTGCCGCATGGGGCGATTTCGTCCGCAACAAAGACCCCGATCGGCACTCCAGAAAAAAATCCTAAGTCATCGAACAGCCAGCCTTTCCGGCCGGTCCGGAGCCGTCCGCATCGATACTTTCCCCTGTCGCTTCGCGTTTTGCGGGCAAATGCCCGACTTTTTTCCCGGGGCAGCAATTTCATAGTTCAGCGGCCCGGGTATTCCAGAAATGTCCGATTTTTTCACGAATCCGCAAGCAGGCATCAAAATCTTGCCCTGTTCTTTCGAACAATAGCATTTTATGCATATATCCAGGACAAATTGGTCGCATTTTTGATTTGAATTACGAACGCCAAGATCTGGCCTTCCCGGAATTCTGCGAGTGCAGGCATCACCGGCCGGCGACCGCGCGGACCGGCCTGCGCCCGAGTGATGGCGCAGGAGATGGATCCCGAGCAGCATGGTCGGGGAATCGACATAGAGGCTGCCCGAAGTCTCCCGCGGAGCCAGATCGGCTTTCAGCAGCCGCGCGATCCGCAGCGCCCGCAGGTCGACCGCGCCGCGTGCCGTCTCCAGTCGTGGCCCCACGTTGTCGGGAATGAGCCGGAAGAGGTGATCGGCCGCCGCCCGGCCGCCGGAGGCCGGCCGCGCCGGTCTTCCGCCATGAAGCGGGCGGCTGAACCGACGATCGGCCGGCCGCTGCGCCAACGAAGGAATTGCCATAATGACCGCAGGATCAAGCGACAGTCAAAATCCAGAAACTTTTGCACTATCCTACAATATTTGACTGCAAATTCCTCTAGGCCCGCACATCATCTTGTCCCTTCCCGGCTTTTCGTCCGGCCTGATCTCAAAAACTCGCGCCTCGAATCCAAACGATTGAGGACCATGCACTGATCCTCAACCGCGGGCTTATCTCCTCTAATGTGGAAACGGAATCAATAGATTTTATTTTATACAATCGAGTTACGATCATTGTTCTTCAACAAACAATAATTCCAATATTTCAGAGATGTACTGATATATTATATCAGGCCATCGGATCAGGATTTAACATTTGATGTTTTTATGAACGTTCCGACCATGCCGGTCGTGCAGCCCGGTGGGCGGATCGAACCGCTGGTCCTTGCAGGCGCTATCGAACCACCCGACAGATCCGAAACAGCGATCTGCTTTTATAATAAATTAGACCTTCTTCTCGTCAAACTCTCCCTTAATCATCAAAAATTGATTGCATATTTATGCAACAAGATTGTTTTGACTCTACTAAATCGAATCGTATAAGTAATAGTAAGTCAGTAGAACGGATTTTAGCACCAAACACCCTCATCTATATGAGGGCGTTATAGAAAAGGACTCCCCAACAGCACAGCCGTCACGCCGATTCGGACAACCCGCGCAATAGATGCGAACCGGGTAGGAAGATTTGCGCTCCTTCGAGAAAGCAGGGTCAGAAATCCCTCGAGAATAGTTGGCGTCCCCAATGGAGAACCGATCATGCCAGCTGTTTCAATCGACAAACCCTTGACGATCTTCGACACGAGCCTGCGCGACGGCGAGCAGGCGCCCGGCAACGCCATGTCGCTGCAGCAGAAGCTGCGCATCGCCCGCGAGCTCGAGGCGCTGGGGGTGAACACGATCGAGGCGGGGTTCCCGGCGGCGTCGGACAATGACTTCGCCGCCGTCCGCGCCATCGCCGATGCGGTGCGCGGGGCGAAGATCTGCGCCTTCGCGCGGGCCAGCAGCGCCGATATCGAGCGCGCGGCCAAGGCCGTGGAGAACGCGGCGGCCGCGCAGATCGAGATCCTCGGCGTCGCCTCCGAGATCCACCTGCTGCACAAGCGCCAGATCACGCGGCAGCAGGCGCTCGACGAGATCGCCGAGGCCGTCCGGCTGGCCCGGCGGATCGGCTTCGAGGACATCTGCGTCGCCCCGGAGGACGCGACCCGGGCGGACCCGGAATTCCTCGGCCTGATGTGCGAGCTGAGCGCCCAGGCCGGCGCGACGATGATCCTGATCCCGGACACGGTCGGCTGCCTGCTGCCCGGCCGCGTGCCGGCGCTGATCGAGACCGTGCGGGCGCGCGTGCCGGCCGAGGTCAGGGTGGCGATGCACGCCCATGACGATCTCGGCCTGGCGGTGGCCAACACCCTCGCAGCCATCGAGGCGGGGATCGACGAGATCCAGGTGACGCTGTGCGGCATCGGCGAGCGCGCCGGGAACTGCGCCCTGGAGGAAGTCGTCGCGGCCCTGACGGCCCATCCGGCGCATTTCGGGCGGTCGACGACCATCGACGTCCGTCGGGTCTACGCCGCCTGCCAGCTTCTGATCGACAGCATCCGCCTGCCGATCGCGCGCGGCAAGGCGGTGATCGGCGAGAACGCCTTCGCCACGGCCGCGGGCATCCATCAGGCCGCCATCATCCGGAATCCCCAAACCTACGAGTTCCTCGACCCGGCCATGTTCGGGGCCGAGCGCCGGATGGTGATCAGCCGCCATTCCGGCCGGCACGCGCTGAAGGCGAAGATCGAGGCCTTCGGCCTGGCGCCGACGCCCGGCCTGGTCGAGCACATCTACCGGGAACTGACCGCGTCGGAAGAACCGGTGTGCAGCGACAGCCGGCTGCGCGCCCTGGTTCTGCAGAATACTCAGGAAATCGCGGCACCGCTCTAGGCGGATCGGCAGTCGCCGTCACGCGTGGGCATGAAACGGCCCGGCATTCACCGACCCACACTTCGCCCGACCACGATCAAGCGCCACGGGGTGTTCGCATGGATATGCGCGTTGAAGGAACCCTCAGCGGGTACGAAGTCCTCGTCGCGACACTGAAGTCCTGGGGCATCGACATCTGCGCCGGCGTCACCGGCGGCGGCGCGATCCGCTTCCTGCGGCACCTGCCCCCCTGTCGTCCTGGAGAGGATGCGGGCGACCGCCCCGGGCCTTCCGAGATAGGCTTTCTGTCATTGGGCGAGTATGCGGCCGGCTTCGTCCCGCTCGGCACCTATCTGGCGTCCGGCCGCATCGGCGCGTGCATCGCCACGACGGGGGCGGCGACGAAGCTGCTGTGCTGTGGGCTCAGCGACGCCAAGCTGCACGACATCCCGGCGGTCTACATCGTCCCGGTCTCGGCGGCATCGACCGAAGGGCTGTCCCCGCTGCAGGACACCAGCCGCCACGGCAGCCATATGCTGGCGCAGCTGCGCGCGGAGCTGCCGGACGGCGTCTTCGTGCTGGACGACGCCACGGCCATCGGCCCGCAGTTGCAAGCCGCCCATGCCCAGCTTCAGCGCCGCAAGCCGGTCGTTCTGATCCTGGACCATGCGGCGCTGCAGACCGAGATCGTGGCGGATCCCGATCCCGCGCACCAGCCGGCGGAAGCGCTTCCCTCTCCCGACGCGGCCGAAACGGACGCGTTCGCGGAGGCCTTCCGCCGGAGCATCCCCGGCCGGCGCGTCGTCATCCTCGCCGGGGAGGAGCTGGCGCGCCATGCCGATGCCCCGCGGCTGACCACCCGCCTGTGCGAGCTGCTCGGCGCCCCCATGGTGTGGAGCATCAACGGCGCGAACGGGGTCGAACGCGGCAACCCGCACGGATACGGCTACATCTCCTTCGGCGGGAACGACGCCGCGATCGAGCTGTGGCGGAGCATCGGGGCCGAGGACGTGCTGCTGGTCCTCGGGGCCTGCCCGGACGAATACACCGTCAACCTGGCGCCCTACAGGGCCGGCGACACCTTCGTCCTGACCGGCATCGAGGACGGCTACGGTCAGGTCGCGGGCGGGTTCGGGCACCGCGCCGCCGGGGCCTATCGCCAGCTCGTGGCGCCCCTCGACGCGGCGCTCCGGATGCTGATCGGCCGCCTCGAACGGCAGCCGCCCGGGAACCGGCGGACCGGCCCGGCGCCGGAGAACCTCAATATGCGCCGGCCCGGGGCGCCGAGGCCGGGCCATGTCGACATGGCGGCGCTGCTCAAGGCGCTGGATGCGCGCTGGCGGCCGAACACCATCGGCTTCGACGATGTGTGCCTGGCCTACAAGGACCGGCAGTATGCGGTCCAGCGCCCGCATCCGCAGGCGCGCTTCTTCTCGCTGTATCGCGGCTCCGCCATGGGCAATGCGCTCGGCCTGGCGATCGGCGCCAAGCTGGC
Organism: Inquilinus limosus DSM 16000; assembly: GCF_000423185.1. Lineage (GTDB taxonomy): Bacteria > Pseudomonadota > Alphaproteobacteria > DSM-16000 > Inquilinaceae > Inquilinus > Inquilinus limosus. The sequence goes on from NZ_AUHM01000042.1 coordinate 17,010, forward strand.
CGCGCCGGAGAGCGACGTCGTCGCCTTCACCGGCGACGGCTGCTTCCGGCTGTTCGCCGGATATCTGGCGGAGGCGCGCGACCTGGGCCTCCTGCTCTTCGTGCTCGACAACGCCAGCTACGGCATCGTCGAACAGGGCGTCGGCACGATCGTTCCGGACGCGCCGGCCTCGCGCCGCCATGTCCGCATCGCCCGCATGGACTTCGCCGCCATGGCCGGCGCCTGCGGCTGGCGGGCCGCCGCGCTCCGCCCGGATCTCGCCAATCTCGACGAGATCCTCGCGGCCCATCACGGCGGCCCGTCGCGCTCCACCCTGGTCACGGTGCCGGTCGACCCCGAACACATCCTCGGCATCAATCCCCGGGCCGGAAACCTGTGACCGCGCCGCATCGTCCTCCCGCGACGCGGCGGGCGATGCGGACGAAGTCGAGCACGACCGGCGACGTCTCGCCGGCCGGCCAGGCGACGGCGAGCTCCACCGCCCGCGGCAGCTCGTCGAGCGGCCGGTAGGCCAGCTCCGGCAGCGGCATGTGGGACACCCAGGAGGGCACGATGCCGAGGCCGACGCCCGCGGCGGCCAGGGTGACGATGGACAGGGTGTGCGAGGCGTCCTGCACCACCATCGGCCGCACCCCGGCCCGGCGGAACGCCTCCAGCACCAGGTTGCTGTAGCTGGCGCCGAGGATCGGCGCATAGCCGATGAAGGGCTGTCCGGAGAAGTCGCGCAGCGACAGGTCGCGCTTGGCGGCGAGCGGATGCGCCTTCGGCAGCACCGCGACGAAGCCCTCGCTCGACAGCCGCTCCATCTGCATGAAGCCGGCCGCCGTGGTCGGCCGGATGAAGGCGACGTTGATGCCGCCGGCCTCCAGCGTCTTCAGCTGCTCGGCCGTGGTGAAGGGCACGACGTCCACCGTCACCGCCGGATAGTCCTCGCGGAACGCGCGGATGATGGCGGGCAGGAACTGCGACAGCGCCAGATGCACGCCACCGACGACCAGATGGCCGACATGCTCGCCCGAGATCGCACGGGTGTGGGAGATGGCGCGGTCCAGGCCGCTCAGCACGTCGCGGGCATGACGCAACAGGATCTCGCCGGCCGCGGTCAGCTTGACCCGCCGCGTGGTGCGGTCGAACAGGCGGACGCCGAGCCGCTCCTCGAGCTGCCGGATCTGCTGGCTGAGCGGCGCCTGCGCCATGCCGAGGCGATCGGCGGCGCGGCCGAAATGCAGCTCCTCCGCCAGGCAGGCGAAGTAGCTCAGATGCCGCAGCTCGATGCCCCTATTCATACATGTGACATATAAATGGACCTGTAATTTTGTGATAGATCCCAGGAGATCGCTGTGGTCCGCTAACCCCGTCGACGCCCCGGATCGGAGCTTTCCTGCCGATCGCGGGCGCCCTCCCGAGACAGGCCCTGCCCGCCCGATGACGGAGAAGGCTGCTGCATGGTGCGCTTCTGGTCGGTCAAAGCCGCGCGGACCCTCCTGACGCTCTGGTTCGTCGTGACCTTCGCCTTCATCGTGCTGCGGGTCTCGGGCGACCCGGTGCAGTCGCTGCTGGGCCCGGACGCCACGGTCGAGGAGATCGCGCAGTTCCGGGAGGCCTGGGGCCTCGACCGGCCGCTGCCCGAGCAGTATCTGCGCTACGTCGTGCAGATGGCGTCGGGCCAGTTCGGCACCTCCTACCGCGACGGCCGGCCGGTCACCGAGATCATCGCCGAGCGCGTGCCCTGGACCGTGCTTCTCGGCCTCTCCGCCTATGCCGTCGCCATCCTGGTCGGGGTGCCGGCCGGCATCGTCGCGGCGCTGCGCCGCGGCTCCGCCCTCGACCGGCTGGTGATGGGCTTCGCCGTCTTCGGCTTCGCGCTGCCGAACTTCTTCCTCGGCATCCTCCTGATCCTGCTGTTCTCCCTGACGCTGCAATGGCTGCCGAGCTCCGGCACCGGCTCGATCCTGCACCTGCTGATGCCGGCCGCGACGCTCGGCGTCTACACCGCCGGCACGCTGGCGCGCTTCACCCGCTCGGCGATGCTGGAGGTGCTGGCCAAGCCTTACATGCGCGCCGCCGCGGCGAAGGGCGCGCCGCCCCTCACCCGGATCCTGCGCCACGCCTTGCCCAACGCCGCCATCCCGATCGTCACCATCATCGGGCTCAATCTCGGCGCGCTGGTCGGCGGCGCGGTGGTGGTGGAGACGGTCTTCGCCTGGCCCGGCATCGGCCGGCTGCTGGTCACCGCCGTCACCTCGCGCGACCTGGCCGTGGTCCAGGCGCTGGTGCTGCTGGTCGCCGCCACCATGGTCGCGGCCAACCTCGCGGTCGACCTGCTGTACGGGCTGCTCGACCCGCGCATCCGCGCGGCGCGCTGAGGGCCCGGCGATGCGGCGCTTCCCCTGGCTCCTCGCGGCCGCCGCCATCGTCCTGGCGGCGGCGCTGCTGGCCGCCCTGTTCGGCGGCTGGCTGACGCCCTACGGCGTCACCCAGCAGAACCTGCTCGCCCGGCTGAAGCCGCCTTCGTTCCTGGGCGGCGACCCGCGCTACCTGCTCGGCACCGACCGGCTCGGCCGCGACATGGTGGCCCGCCTCGTCGGCGGGCTGCAGATGTCGCTGTCGGTCGCCGTCGCCGGCACGCTGATCGGCGCCGTGGTCGGCAGCGCCCTCGGCTTCATCGCCGCGCATTTCCGCGGCTGGGTCGAGGAGGCGCTGATGACGCTGGTCGACGTCCAGGCGTCCCTGCCCTTCATCCTGATCGCGCTGACCCTCCTGGCCTTCTTCGGCAACAGCCTGACGCTGTTCGTGATCCTGATGGGGCTGCACGGCTGGGAGGCCTACGCCCGGCTGGCGCGCGGCGTCGTCCTGTCCGCCGCCAGCCAGCCCTATGCCAAGGCGGTGGTGGCGCTGGGCGCGGCGCCGATGCGGCTCTACCTGCGGCACATCCTGCCGAATGTGGCGAGCGCGCTGATCGTGCAGATCACGCTCAACTTCCCGCAGATCATCCTGCTCGAGACCTCGCTGAGCTTCCTCGGCCTCGGCATCCAGCCGCCCTTGACCAGCCTCGGCCAGATCCTCGGCGACGGCCGCGAATACCTGTCCAGCGCCTGGTGGATCGCGGTCTGGCCCGGCCTCGTGATCTTCGCGATCACCCTGTCGATGAGCATCGTCGGCGACTGGCTGCGCGACCGGCTGGACCCGATGCTGCGCCATCGCACCGCCTGACAATCCGAACGAACAAACAAAGGAGGCTTCGATGTTCACAAGACGCGGTTTCGGCAAGCTGGCGCTCGGCGCCGGCGCCGTCTCGCTGGCGGCGCCGCTGCGCACCGGGCGGGCGGCGGACCGGCCTGTGCTGACCATCGCGGTCGACAATCTCTGGCAGACGATGTCGCCGATCAACGGGCTCAGCACCACCTCGAACCGGATCTTCCCCAACTTCTACGAAGCGCTGATCGAGCGCGACTACCTCTCCGACCCCAACGGCCTGGCGCTGCAGCCGAAGCTGGCGACGAAGTGGCAGCAGAACGGCACGGTCTGGACCATCGAGCTGCGCCAGGGCGTGCGCTTCCATGACGGCACGGAGATGACGGCCGAGGATGTCGCCTTCACCCTCGGCGCCGACCGGCTGTGGGGCCCGAAGCCGTTCGAGCCGCGCGGCAGGACCTTCACCGCCGGCTTCAAGCGGGTGGAGGCCACCGGTCCCCACACGATCGAGATCGAGACCGCCAACCCGGATCCGAACGTCCCGGGCAAGCTGACCGGCAATATCGGCCTGGTGGTGCCGAAGAAGTACTATCTTGAGGTCGGCGTCGACCGCTTCGGCCAGGCGCCGATCGGCACCGGCCCCTACAAGGTCACCACCTTCCGTTCCGGCGAGATGATGGTGCTGGACGCCTTCGACGGCTACTGGGGCGACCCGCCGCCGGTGCGACAGCTGGTGTGGAAGATCGTGCCGGAATTCGCGGCGCGCCTGGCCGGGCTGGTGTCGAAGGAGTTCGACTTCATCGTCAACATCCCGACCGACCAGGAGCCGACGCTGCAGGGCTATTCCGACGTCAAGCTGATACGCCGCCAGGTCGAGAACTACCCGGCCTTCGCCTTCAACACCCTGCCCGACCCGCCGGACAATCCGCTCGTCGACCCGAAGCTGCGCTATGCCATGGTACAGGGCGTCAACATGGACGAGATCGTCTCGGCCCTGTTCGGCGACGCCACCTTCCATCCGGCGGTGCCGTTCAATTTCCCGGAATACGGCAGGTTCTACGACCCGGAGCTGAAGCCGAAGCTGCCCTACGACCCGGAGCGGGCCAAGGCCCTGGTCAAGGAGACCAAATACGACGGCCAGAAGCTGCGCTGGCACATCACCCGGCAGTTCTATCCGAACTACGAGGCCGCGGCCGAGATCATGGTCGAGCAGTGGCGCGAGATCGGGGTCAATGTCGAGGCCGTGGTGCTGGACAACTTCGAGCTGGTCTATCGCCGCCCCTATCACCTGATGAACATGTCGATGAGCTCGGACTTCATCCCGGGCGATCCGTACCAGCCGCTGTGGCTGGACTGGGGCCCGACCGCGACCCGATCCACCGCCAGCTGGAAGTCCTGGACCCCGACCGAGAAGTTCGTCGAGCTGGGCCGCGCCTTCGAGAAGGAGACCGATTTCGAGAAACGCAAGGCAGCCTATCTCGCCCTGTCGGAGGAATGGCAGCGGGTCACGCCCGGCTTCTATCTGTGGAAGAGCGTCTACAACTGGGCGCACCGCGCCGACATCCAGTGGACGCCGATCGCCGACAGCGACATGCGCATGTACGGCGGCTACCTGAAGCTGGGCTGAGACGGCGATGCCGCTGCGCAAGCACGCCCTGAAGGACATGACCTTCGTCGAGTTCCGCGAGCGTCTGGCCGAGCGCCCCGTGATCCTGCTGCCCTTCGGCAGCCAGGAGGAGCAGGGCCCGCACGCCCCGATGGGCGACTACATGCTCACCGAACGGCTGTCGGTGCTGGCGGCGGAGGCGGCGGATGCGATCGCCGCCCCCACCGTCCCCTTCGGCTATGCCGATTTCTTCCGCACCGTGCCGGGCGGAATCCAGCTGCGCGCCGAGACCTTCTCGGCGGTGCTGGAGGACACGGTGACCGCCTTCCTCGACCACGGCGTCGAGCATCTGGTCGTGTTCAACGGCCACAGCTCGAACGCGCCGCTGATCGACCAGACGCTGCGCCGCCTGCGGCGCGAGCGCGGCGTGGCGGTGGCGGCGCTGAACATCTGGCGCCTGATCCCGCCGGAGCTGTGGCGCGAGCTGCACGGCGACAAGACCGCCCAGGCCCGCGGCCATGGCGGCGACCCGCTGACCTCGGTCTATCTGCACCTGTTCCCCGAGCTGATGCGGCCCGACCTGATCCGCCCGGCGACGCCCTCCCGCGCCTTCGGCCTGCCGACCGACGGCGTCGCCGCCGTGACCTTCGAGGGCCTGCCGGTCCAGGTCCCGCTCGACGTCACCGAGGTCAATCCGGACGGCATGCTGGGCGGCGACCCGGCCCTGGCCGACGCTGCGATCGGCGCCCGCATCGTCGAGCACATCACCGGGTTCACCGCCCGCTTCGTCGCCCATTTCCGCCGCTGCGACCCGCGCCGGGTCGAGGCGGCGCCGGCATGACGCCCCTGCTCGCCATCGAGGATCTGCGGGTGCCGCTGCCGCCGGCGGCGCAGCGACCGGACGCCGTCTCCGGCCTGTCGCTGACGCTCGGCCGCGGCGAGATCCTCTGCGTCGTCGGCGAGTCCGGCTCCGGCAAGTCGATGACGGCCCTGGCGGTGATGGGGCTGCTGCCGGCCAACCTGCCGGCACCGAGCGGCCGCGTGCTGTTCGAGGGCCGCGACCTGCTGGCGCTGGCCGAGCGCGAGCGGCGCGACCTGGCCGGCCGACGCATCGCCATGATCTTCCAGGAGCCGAGCGCCGCGCTGAACCCGATCTACCGGGTCGGCGACCAGGTGGCCGAGACCTTCCGGCTGCACACGAAGCTCTCCGCCGCCGAGATCCGGGAGCGCGTGCTGGCGCTGTTCCGCGAGGTCCGCCTGCCCGATCCCGAGCAGCTGTACCACAGCTATCCGCACCAGCTGTCCGGCGGGCAGTGCCAGCGGGTGATGATCGCGACGGCGCTGGCGCTGGACCCCGCCATCCTGATCGCCGACGAGCCGACCACCGCGCTGGACGTCACCACCCAGGCGCAGATCCTGCGGCTGATGCTGGACCTGCGGCAGCGGCACGGCACCGGCATCCTGTTCATCACCCACGACTTCGGCGTGGTCGCCGAGATCGCCGACCGGGTCGCGGTGATGCAGAACGGCAGGCTGGTCGAGGAAGGCCCGCGCGACCGGGTGCTGCGCCGGCCGCAGGAGCCCTACACAAGCGACCTGCTGGCCGCGGTGCCGGTGCTGGAGCCGCGGCGCGCCCGGCCGGGGCTGGGGCCGGTCGCGGTCTCGGCCAGGGGCATCGCCAAGACCTTCCGCAAGTCCGGGCTGTTCGGCGGCGGCCGCAGCGTCAAGGCGGTGAACGGGGTCGATGTCGAGATCCGCCGCGGCGAGACGCTGGGGCTGGTCGGGGAATCCGGCTCCGGCAAGTCCACCCTGGCGCAATGCGTCATCCGGCTGATCGAGCCCGAGCGCGGCGACGTCACGCTGCCGGGCGGCTCCTTCTCCGCCCTCCGCGGCAAGGCGCTGCGGGCGGCGCGCCGGCGGGTGCAGATCGTGTTCCAGGATCCCTACAGCGCGCTCGACCCGCGACAGAGCGTCGGCGCCGCCATCGCCGAGGGGCCGATCATCCACGGCGTCGGCAAGGCGGAGGCGCGGGAACGGGCGCTGCGGCTGCTGCAGGCCGTCGGCCTCGACGCCGACGCCGCCGGCCGGTTTCCGCATGAATTCTCCGGCGGCCAGCGCCAGCGCATCTGCATCGCCCGGGCGCTGGCGATCGAGCCGGACCTGCTGATCGCCGACGAATCCGTCTCGGCCCTCGACGTCTCGATCCAGGCGCAGATCCTCGATCTCCTCGCCGAGATGCAGCAGCGGCTGGGCTTCGCCATGCTGTTCATCACCCACGACCTGCGCGTCGCCAGCCGGATCTGCGACCGCATCGCCGTGATGCGCCGGGGCCGCATCGTCGAGGAGGGCGAGCCCGCCGTCCTCTTCGCCGCCCCGCGCGAGGCCTACACGCGCGAGCTGCTGTCGGCCGTGCCCGGCCGCGACTGGGGCCGGGATGCCGCCGGGCCGGAAGGAGCGAAGCTGCATGAGAAAGTATGAGATCGGCGCCGTGCCGCCGCAGATCGCCCCGGCCCTGGCCGAGAAGCTGGCCCGGGTGGAAATCGCCACGATCGGCCATTTCCGCCATCGCGGCTTCGTCCACCGCAGCATCGCGCCGCTGCAGCCGGTGCGCGGGACGCTGGTCGGCACCGCCGTCACGGTCGCCATCCCGGCCACGGATTCCACCCTGCTGCATCATGCCATCGGCCTGCTGCGGCCGGGGGACGTGCTGGTGATCGACCGGCTCGGCGATGACCGCCACGCCTGCCTCGGCGGCGGCGTGGCCCGGGCGGCCAAGCGGGCCGGCGCCGTGGCCGTGGTGCTGGACGGCCCCTGCACCGACCCGGAGGAGATCCGCGACACCGGGCTGCCGGTCTGGTGCCGCGGCGCCTCCGCCATCACCACCCGGCTGAACGATCTGGGCGGGGCGCTGAACCTGCCGGTCGCCTGCGGCAACGTCCCGGTGCTGCCGGGCGACGCGATCCTGGCCGACGCCACCGGCGTGCTGGTCCTGCCGCCCGGCGAGGCCGAGGCGGCGGCGGACAAGGCGATCGCCCGCGAGGCGCGGATCGCCGAGCGGCAGGCCCGCGCCCAGGCCGGGCAGCAGTTGGGCGACATCTCCGGCGCCAGCCGCCTCGTCGCCGCCGACCAGGAGGCCGACCATGGCTGATCCCCGCTTCGCCGCCGCCCGGGTCGAGCGCTGGCAGTTGCGCAAGCCGGCCGCCGCCGGACCCCACGGCGTCGTCACCGCCCAGCACTATGCCGCGGCCGAGGCCGGCGCCGCGGTGCTGGAGGCCGGCGGCAACGCCGTCGACGCCGCGGTCACCGGCGCCTTCGTGCTGCAGACGGTCGAGCCCTGGATGAGCGGCCTCGGCGCCTGCGGCTATCTGATGGTGGCGGAGCCGGACGGCCGGGTCGAGGTGGTGGAGTTCACCGGCCGCGCGCCGCTGCGCTTCGACCCCGAGGCTTACCGGCCGGACCCGGAGGGATCCGTCACCTTCCTCGGCCTGCCGGCCTCGGCCGGCCAGGCCAATGTCCGTGGCTATACCGCGGCGGTGGTGCCCGGCTGCGTCCGCGGCCTGGCCGAGGCGTTGCGGCGCTTCGGCACGATCGGCTTCGACCGCGCCCTGGCCCCTGCGATCGAACGGGCCCGCAAGGGCATGGCGGTCGACTGGCACGCCACCCTCGCCATCGCCATGGCCGAGGCCGATCTGCGGCGCGACGACGGCGCCCGCGCCGTGCTGATGCCCGGCGACACGGTGCCGGAGCCGGAGACGGTGCTGCCGCTGCCGGCCCTGGCCGCGACGCTGGAGCGGCTGGCCGAGGCCGGGCCGGAGGATTTCTACACCGGCCGCATCGCCGAGCGCCTGGTCGACGACCTGCGCCGCGGCGGCAGCTTCATCACCGCCGAGGACCTGGCCGACTACCGGCCGAGCGTGTACCGGGCTTCCGCGGCCGAAATCGCCGGTCGGCAGGTCCATGTCGCCGGCGACAGCAGCGGCGGCCGCCGGCTGCACGACGCGCTCCGCCATTTCGACGCACAGCGCGGTGCCGGACCGCTCGATGCCGGCTTCTACACGGCGATAACGGCGGCGCTGCGCGACGCCTTCGCCGCCCACCGGACGCGGCTGACCCCGGCCGAGCTGAGCACCACCTCCAGCACCACCCAGCTCAACGCCGCCGACCGCGACGGCCGGATGGTGGCGCTGACCTTCACCCTGCTGAACCGCTTCGGCGCCCGGGTGCTGTCGCCTTCGACCGGCGTGCTGCTGAACAACGGCATGGCCTGGTTCGATCCACGCCCCGGCCGGGCGAACAGCTTGCGGCCCGGCGCCTTCGGCCCCAACAACATGTGCCCGGTGGCGATCACCGACGTCGACGGCCCCCTCGCCGTGCTCGGCGCCTCCGGCGGCAACCAGATCGTGCCGGCTCTGGCCCAGGTTTCGGCGATGCTGCTGCATGCCGGGATGGGCGTCGAGGATGCGCTGAACGCGCCGCGCATCAATGCCGGGCCGACCGCCGGGATCACCGTCGACATCGACCTGCCGGCCGACTGCGTCGCGGCGCTGGAGCCGCTGGGCCCGATCCGCCCGGCCCAGCGGGCGGTCTATCCCCGCCCCTTCGCCTCACCCTCGGCCATCGTCCGCGAGGGCGGCGGCTTCACCGGCATGGCCGACACCACCTACCCGGCCTCCCAGGCCACCGCCGCGACCCGTTGACCGATCCACGATGACCCAGCCCGCCCGCATCGACGCCGTCGAGATCGACGGCGTCCTTACCGTCGTCCCGCCGCGCGGCACGCCGAGCCCGATGGTCTTCGACAGCCCGCATAGCGGGCTGATGCTGCCGGAAGACTTCCATCCGGCGGTGCCGCCCGGGCTGGTGCACATCGCCGCCGATACCCATGTCGACGCGCTGTTCGACTTCGCCCCCGATCTCGGCGCGCCCTTCCTGGTCGCGCATTTCCCGCGCAGTTTCCTCGACGTGAATCGTTCGCTGCTCGACGTGGATCTGGAGCTGGTCGAGGGCGACTGGCCGCATCCGGTTCGCGACAGCGCCTCGGCCCGGCGCGGCATGGGGCTGATCTGGCGCTACGCCTGGGGCGACGCGGCGATGTACGACCGGCGCCTGACCGTGGCTGAGGTCGAGGCGCGGATCGAGCGCTACTGGCGGCCCTATCACGACCGGCTGAAAGCCCTGCTCGACGCGGTGCACGGGGCCTTCGGCCGTGTCTACCACGTCAACTGCCACTCCATGCCGGCCATCGGCCATGCGCTGTCGCCCGACCCGGCCGGGACGGTGCGGCCCGACTTCGTGCTCGGCGACTATGACGGGGCCAGCTGCGAGCCCGGCTTCGTCCGGCTCGCCGCAGAGACCCTGCGCGGTCTCGGCTATTCGGTCTCGCTCAACGTGCCGTTCCGCGGCGCCGAGCTGGTCTCGGCCTATTCCGACCCGGCACGCGGCCGCCACAGCCTGCAGATCGAGATCAACCGCCGGCTCTATATGGACGAGGACAGCCGCGAGCGCACCGCCGGCTTCGCGGCGCTGCGCGGCCATCTCGAAATCCTGGGCCGGGCGCTGCGCAATTATGCGGCGAACGGCGGCGTCGAGGCATAGGAGCTCCCGAGGGATTGTGTCCCCGGGAGCGGCGGCCAGGCCGTCCGCGAAATCTTATCGGGCGATAAGAAAAACCCGTTAGACGGGGCGGCCCCCCTGCCCCAGCGTGTCCCTGTCGCCGGCGATCGACCGGCGCCCGCAGACCGCCTCGACGGCGGCAGCCACGGCAAACAGGGACACGACCATGACACTCGCCTCCTGCGCGCGATCCCTTTGTCTCGCCTCCATCCTGGCCGTCGCCGCGACTGGCGCGGCCGACGCCGCCCAGATCACGGTCATGGGCTATCGCGGCGAGTTCCAGGAGAACTACACCAAGGCGGTGATCGAGCCGTTCCAGGCCGCCCATCCGGACATCACCGTGACCTATTACGGCGTCCAGAACGCGGCCACCGCGCTGGGGCTGATGCGGGCGCAGAAAGATGCGCCGCAGGTCGACGCCGTGATCTTCGACCTGTCGGTCGCCAAGATCGCGCGGGATGAGGGGCTGATCGCCGAGGGCGACCCGGCGCGGCTGACCAACCTGGCCCATCTCGGCGATCTCGGCCGCGACCTCGGCGCCTTCGCGCCGCCGATCACCTATGACACGCTGGCCCTGCTGTACAACGCCGAGACCTTCCCGACGGCGCCGACCAGCTGGACCGCGCTGTGGGACAAGGCGCAGGCCGGCAAGATCATCGTCCCGGCCCAAGGTGGCGGCGACATCCAGGCGATCGCGCTGACCCTGATCGCCAACCGCATGGCCGGGGCCGAGGACTACCGGGAAGGCGTCGACGCTGGCGTCGACAAGCTGGTCGAGATGGCGCCGCTGATCCAGACCTGGGAGCCGAAGCCGGACGCCTACACCCTGGTCGCGAACGGCACCGCCACGCTGGCGATCGGCTGGAATGCGCGCAGCCAGTTCTATGCCGACCAGACCGAGGGCCGGCTGGGCTCCGTCGCGCCGGCGGAGGGCACCATCACCCAGGTCAACGTGATCAGCCTGATCGCCAACTCGCCGAACCGCGAGGCGGCCGAGACCTTCATGGACTACGCGCTGGGGGCCGAGGCGCAGAAGCGCTTCTCCGAGGCGATGTTCTACGCCCCCTCGAACAAGGACGCGGCGATCCCGCCCGAGACCGGCAGGCGCATCCCGCTGCTCGACCCGGCGCAGAAGGCAAAGCTGGTGCCGATCGACTGGATGACCATCGGCGACATGCGGGAGTCGATCCTGGCCCCCTGGCGACGCCAGATCATCCCGGCCAGCCGCTAGTTCCCCTCCCCTCACCAGCACCCGGGACTCCTCATGCAGGCGACGCTGACCGCCCCCGCCATCGACCCCGGCCGTCCGGAGCCGGCACCCGATCCCGCCGCCGGGTTCCTGCGCCTCGAAGGCGTCACCAAGCGCTATGCCGGGTTCACCGCCGTCACCGACCTCTGGCTCGAGGTCAGCCGCGGCAAGTTGCTCGGGCTGCTCGGCCCCTCCGGCTGCGGCAAGACCACGGCGCTGCGCATGATCGCCGGGCTGCTGCCGGTGACCGAAGGCAGGATCGTCGTGGCCGGCGACGACATCACCCAGCGGCCGCCGCACCGGCGCGACATCGGCCTGGTGTTCCAGAACTACGCCCTGTTCCCGCACATGACCGTTGCCGAGAACGTCGCCTTCGGCCTGGACATGCGCCGCGTCGGCAAGGCCGAGGCGCGGGAGCGGGTGGAGCAGGCGCTGGAGATGGTGCGGCTGCCGGGCTACGGCCCGCGCAAGCCGAAGGAGATGTCGGGCGGCCAGCAGCAGCGCGTTGCCTTGGCCCGGGCGCTGGTGATCCGCCCGCGCATCCTGCTGCTGGACGAGCCACTGTCCAACCTCGACGCCAAGCTGCGCGACGAGATGCGGATTGAGATCCGCGAGATCCAGCAACGGCTGTCGATCACGACCGTCTTCGTCACCCACGACCAGGTCGAGGCCCTGACCATGTGCGACGTGGTCGGCGTCATGTCCGGCGGCCGGCTGGCGCAGCTGGGCACGCCGGAAGACATCTATGAGCGGCCGGCGTCGCGCTTCGTGGCCGAGTTCGTCGGCCGCACCAACACCCTGCCCTGCGAGCTCTTGGACCGGCGCCGGCTGCGGCTGGGCGGCGCCGTCTACCGCTGCGCCGCGACCGAGCAGTCGCCCGGTGCCGCCTGGGCCACGGTGCGGCCGCACCGGATCAGCCTGACGCCGTATCGCGATCAGGCCCTCCTGAGCACCGCCACCAACGGCGCCCCCGGCCGGGTGCTGCGCGTCACCTATATCGGCGACCTGGTGCAGTACGACATCGACATCGGCGGCCCGGTGCTGAAGGTCGAGGCGCCGACCGCGGGGCCCGGTGCCGCCCATCGGCCCGGCGACCGGCTGATGTGCGAATGGTCGCCCGACGACATGCTGGTCTTCCCGGGCTGAGCCATGACCGCCGTCTCCGCCGACCTCGCCCCGGCCGCGACCCCGCGCTCCCGCCGCGGCCGCTTCGCCCTGATCGCCGCCGCCCTGCTGGCGCCGATGGCGTTGATCAACCTCGTCGCCTTCGTCGTCCCGGTGCTGCGGCTGGCCCAGATCTCGTTCCAGGAGAGCCGCAGCAGCGGTGTCCTGACCGACGTCTACTCGCTGCGCAACTACCTCGGCTTCTTCACCGACAGCTTCAATCTCAGCCTGATCGCGAACTCGCTGGCGATGAGCTTCGCCGTGACCCTGGCGACGCTGGCCTGCGCCTATCCGATCGCGATGTTCCTGCACCGGGCGCCGGCGCATTGGCGCAACATCCTGTTCGTCATCACGGTGTCGCCGCTGCTGGTCAGCAGCGTGGTCCGCACCTATGGCTGGATGGTGCTGCTGGGCGACCAGGGGCTGGTGAACGGCGCGCTGCTGTCGCTCGGCCTGGTTCAGTCGCCGCTGCGCCTGGTCAACAACATGACCGGCGTCTTCATTGGCCTCGTCGAGATCCTGATGCCCTACATGGCGCTATCGCTGATGGCCGGGTTCGGCCGGCTGGAAGCGAGCCATGAGGAGGCCGCGGCCTCGCTCGGCGCCGGCCCCTTCACCCGGTTCCGCCGCATCGTCCTGCCGCTGACCCTGCCCGGGATCGCGCTGGGCTGCCTGCTGTGCTTCGTGCTCGCCATCAGCTCCTTCATCACGCCGAAGCTGCTGGGCGGCGGCCGGGTCTTCCTCCTGGCCACCGAGATCTACGACCAGGCGGTGATCCAACTGCAATGGCCGATGGCGGCGACGATCTCGGTGATCGTGCTGATCATCTTCGGCGCCGCCCTCGCCGCCTATGCCCGCATCGTCCGGCGCTTCGACTGAACCGGAGGGGATGACCATGGTCGGAACCACGACTCTGCCCTTCAGGCTGCTGGTGCTGCTGCTCTACGCCTTCCTCTTGGCGCCGATCCTGATCGTCGTGCCGCTGTCCTTCAGCAACGACGCCTATCTCACCTTCCCACCCTCGGCCTGGGGCACGCGCTGGTACGCGGCGCTGATCCAGAACAAGGTGATGATCCAGGCCTTCTGGGTCAGCCTGGGCATCGCGGCGCTGGTCACGGCGCTGTCGCTGGCCGCCGGAATCCCCGCCGCCTACGCCATCCGGCGGTTCCGGTTCCGCGGCAGCGAGGCGCTGATGAGCCTGTTCACGGCGCCGCTGCTGCTGCCCTCGATCGTGCTGGGCCTCGCCATCCTGCTGGTCTTCGTCGACCTGCGCCTCCTCAGCACCTATCCCGGGCTGGTGGCAGCGCATCTGATCGTCACCACGCCCTATGTGATCCGGATCATGGCCACGGCGCTGGCCACCTTGCCGCCGGCGGTCGAGGACGCGGCCGCGACGCTGGGCGCCCCACCTTTCACCGTATTCCGCCGGGTCACGCTGCCGCTGATGATGCCGGGCCTGGTCGCCAGCGCCGCCCTGGCCTTCCTGATCTCCTTCGACGAGGTGGTGATCTCGCTCTTCGTCACCGGCCCCGGCATCACCACCCTGCCGGTGGCGATGTTCAACTACGTCGAGAGCCGGACCGACCCGATGATCGCCGCCGTCTCGGTCGTCCTCGTCGCCGCCACGCTTCTGATCATCACCCTGGTCGAGCGCTCGCTCGGCCTGTCGAAGGCGATGGGCAAGTGACCCTCGCTCCCGCTGCCATGGAGTCCTCCGCAAGCATGGATCGTCTGGCCCTCTGGATGTCGCATCCGCACTTCTCCTACGTGGAGATCGCGCATCTCTGCGGCTTCCGCACCCTCGTCATCGATGTCGAGCACGGCACCTTCGACCTGCCGGATCTCGACCGCTTCCTGGCCTTCACCAAGGCCAAGGGAATCTCGGTCCTGGCCAAGGTGCTGGCGCCGACCACGGAGGCGATCCAGCAGGTGCTCGACTTCGGCGCCGACGGCGTGGTCATCCCGCATCTCCTGGGCGTCGAGCACACGAGGGCGGTGACCGCCGCCGCGAAGTTCCCGACGCGCGGGATCCGCAGCTATTCCGGCGGCCGGCCGGCCGGATACGCCCGGCCCAGCAGCAGCTACTTCGAGGAGGAGAACCGCCGCACCCGCTGCTACGCCATGATCGAGACCGCCGAGAGCCTGGCCGAGGTAGAGGCCATCCTGGACCTCGATACGGTCGACGGGCTGTTCCCCGGCCCCTCCGACCTGGCGCTGGCGCGCGGCCGCGGCGCCTACGCCTTCGGCGACGCCGACCGCGCCGACCTGACCCGCTGCGCCCGCGCCGCGCAGGCCGCCGGCAAGCCCTGGATCATGCCGGCCTGGACCGCGGCGGAGCGCGAATTCGCCCTGGCCGAGGGCGCGGCCCAGCTGGTGGTCGCGACCCAGACCATGGTCGTCCGCCAGGGCCTGGCCGGGACCCTGGACGCGCTGAAGC
Organism: Inquilinus limosus DSM 16000; assembly: GCF_000423185.1. Lineage (GTDB taxonomy): Bacteria > Pseudomonadota > Alphaproteobacteria > DSM-16000 > Inquilinaceae > Inquilinus > Inquilinus limosus. The sequence goes on from NZ_AUHM01000042.1 coordinate 32,274, forward strand.
GCGAAGCCGTGCTCGCCGCCTGAGAGACCGTTTGGAAATGCGCTGGCGTGAGTCGAATGGCGGTGGTTTCGAGAACCGGCGCGCAGCGGACGTTTGGGTCCGTGAGCACCGGAAGCGCAGAAACCGCCGCCGGGCGGCCGCGCCAGTAGCATTTACAAACGGTCTCTGACCCCTTCCCTTCCTTCCGGAGCCCACCCATGAAGATCAGCCTGATCCAGACCAACCCGCAGACCGACCGGGCGGAGAATCTCGGCAACACCAAGGTGCTGATGGAGCAAGCCATCCGCACCGACGCGCCGGACCTGCTGGTGCTGCCGGAATATTTCGAGTTCTATGGCGGCAGCAGCGCCGACAAGGTGGCGGCCGCCGAGCCGGCGCCGGGCGGCGCCGCCTATGCCATGGCGCAGAGCGTGGCCAAGACCAACCGCGTCTGGGTTCATGCCGGCAGCCTGCTGGAGCGCATCCCGGGCGAGGACCGGATCTACAACACCACGGTCGTGTTCGACCGCGACGGGCGCGAGGTGGCGCGCTACCGCAAGGTCCATCTGTTCGACATCGTCGCGCCGGACGGCACCGCCTACCGGGAATCCGCGACGGTCCGGCCGGGCGAGGACGTGGTCCTCTACGACCTCGAAGGGCTGAAGGTCGGCTGCGCCATCTGCTACGACATCCGCTTCGCCGAGCTGTTCGTCGCCCTGGCCAAGCAGGGGGCCGACGTCATCGTGCTGCCCGCCGCCTTCACGCTGCAGACCGGCAAGGACCATTGGGAGGTGCTGGCCCGCGCCCGGGCGATCGAGACCCAGACCTATGTCGCCGCCTGCGGCCAATGGGGCGCCCATGTCGCCAATGGCGAGAGGCGGCACACCTACGGCCATTCGCTGGTCTGCGACCCCTGGGGCCATGTCGTCGCCCGCGCCTCGGACGGGGTCGGCTTCGTCACCGCGCGGGTGGAGACGGAGCAGATCCGCCGGGCGCGGACGCTGATCCCGATGAACGATCACCGCCGCCTGGCCTGTGCGTGAGGCTGCCGATGTACACGATCAACGACATGCCGGCGCCGGTGCCGCCGGCCCATCTCGACCTCTTGTCCGGCGTCGAGACGGCAACGGTCGGGCATTGGCGCCTGTTCGGCTTCATGCATCACGGCATCCAGCCGCTGCTGCGCGGCAAGCGGGTGGTCGGCACCGCCGTCACCGTCGCCATACCGGGGCCGGATTCGACCCTGCTGCACCATGCCACGGGCCTGCTGCGGCCGGGCGACATCCTGGTCGTCGACCGGCTCGGCGACGACCGCCACGCCTGCTGGGGCGGCGGCGTCACCGTGGCCGCCAAGGCGGCGGGGGCGGTCGCCGGCATCGTCGACGGCCCCTGCACCGATCTGGCGGAGATCGAGGACTCCGACTTCCCGATCTGGGCCCGCGGCATCTCGCCGATCACGACCCGGCTCTACGATCTCGGCGGCGGCCTCAACATCCCGGTCTCCTGCGGCGGCGTGGTGGTGATGCCCGGCGACGCGGTCCTGGCCGACGACAGCGGCGTGCTGGTGCTGCCGCGGGCGGAGGTCGAGGCGGTGGCGGGCGAGGCGCTGCGCCGGCAGGAGGTGGGCCGCGAGCGCGAGCTGACGGTCAAGCACGGCGCCAAGCTGGGCGAGGTATCGGGGGCGAGCCGCAAGGTGCTCGCCCGCGGCGCGGCCTGAGGCAAGAGTCGGCCGCACAGCCCCCCTCACCCTCCCGTCGCCTTCGGCGCCGGGCCCCTCCCTCTCCCCGAGGAGAGGGGAACGGAATCGTGGCCCGATTCACCTCTCCTTGGGGAGAGGTCGAAATCGCGCAAGCGATTTCGGGTGAGGGGGGTGGTCCCGTCCTCCCTGCATGACTGCGCCTATGGGGTTCGCCTGGAGCCGCCGCCATCAGGCCTTTACGCGGGGCTCGCCGGCGCCCTCAATCAGGATCTTTGCAGCCCTGATCGACACGTCGGCGGCCCGCCCATGAACATACGCTTCCTCGAAACCGCGATCTGGCTGTCGCGCCTGCGCAGTTTCCGGGCCACGGCCGAGCGCCTCAACATCACCCAGGCGGCGATCTCCAGCCGGGTCGCGGCGATGGAGCAGGAGCTGGGCTTCAAGCTGTTCGAGCGCGACGCGCGCGACGTGCGCCCGACCGCCGAGGGCCAGACCTTCGTCGAAGGGGCGCAGGAGATCGTCGCCCGTTACCACGAGCTGGTCTGCAGCCTGGACCCGACCTCGGCGATCAAGGGCGCGGTGCGCATCGGCCTGGTGCCCAGCATGGCCCTGACCCTGCTGCCCGACATCGCCGGCACGCTGCGCCGGCAGTTCCCGAATGTCCGTTTCTCGGTCACCACCGACGCCTCGCACACCATCCTGCAGAAGCTGTCGGACCGGGAGATCGACGTCGCGCTGATCATCCGGCCGGACGAGGCGGACGGCCTCAAGATCCTCGATCTCTGCACCTTCGGGATGTTCTGGATCTCCGGCCCGGCCTTGCTGCCCCACTCCGCCGACGGGACGCTGGGGCCGGAGGACATCGCCGCCCATGCGATCATCTCCTACGAGCCCGGGGCCCACAACCACGCCCGGCTGGTCGAGTATCTCGCCGGGGCCGGCGACCCGGTGCTGCATTACTCCAACTCGCTGGCGACCACGGTCAGCATGACCATCGCCGGCATCGGCATCGCCGTGCTCCCGCCCGTGGTGATCCAGCGCGAGCTGCGTGAAGGCATTCTTCACGTGCTCAAGGTGCATCCGCCCTTTCCGGCGACCCGCTATGCCGCGGTCCATCTCGACCCGCCGATGTCGCGCCTGCCCGGGCTGGTCGCGTCCATCGCCCGCGACGCGGCTGCCGCGTTCTGCTGCCTGTACGACGCCTCGCTCGCGCATCAGGGCTAGGCCCTGCTGCCGGTCCGGCTCCAGCCTCGTCGGCTTACGGCTCGTGGCCGGATGTCTTGGTGAGGTACGGCGCGAGGTTGCTCGGCTCGGGGATCACGGCGAGGGTCTTGAGACGGGCGATCGCACGGCGCTCGGCCGCCTGCAGATGCGTCTCCAGCACCGCGGCCGCGGCCGGCCAGGCCTCCTGCGCCAGAAGTTCGAGCACCAGCCGGTGCTCGGTCAGGATCGGCTGGTCGTCGGCGATGCCGAGCGACCGGGTGAAGGCGTGGGTGGCCAGGAGCGGCAGCTGGTTGTGGCGCAGCGCGTCGGCCAGTCGGGCGTTCGGCGTCGCCAGCACGCAGCGGACGTGCAGGTCCTCCTCGACCGCGTCCATGGTCTCGGGCGGCGGCTTTAGGCCGGCGGCCTCGGCGCAGCGCAGCCGCTCCAGCATCGCCTCGATCTCGCCGCGCGGCAGCGACGGCGCCGCACCGACCAGGGCCGGCGGCTCCAGCAGCCGGCGCATCTCGTAGAGGTCGCGAATCGCCCGGGCGGTCAGCGGCCCCGCGATCCAGTGCGAGCTGGCGTTCTTCTCGATCAGCCCGCGCTCCTGCAGCCGGCCCAGCACGTCGCGCACCACGGTGCGGCTGACGCCGAAATGGTCGGCCATCTCCGCCTCGACGATGCGGTAGCGACCGAAGACGAGACAGGAGGCGATCTGCCGCTCGGCGGTGGCATAGATCCGCTCCCATGAGGCGCGGGACTGCTGCGCCTCGTCGATCTCCTCCGCCGCCTCCAGGCCGAAGCCGCGGATGTCTGCCCGCAACGGCGCCACGCCGGCCGCCTCCGGCCCGACCAGGAAGCCACGGCCCTCGAAGCGGTGGATCAGCCCGTCCGCCTCCAGCCGCGCCAGCGCCCGCTGCACCGGGGCCCGGCTGGTCTGGAAGATCTCGGCGATCGGCCCTTCCAGCAGCACCAGCCCGGCCGGCAGCCGCCCGGTGCCGATCGACGACCGCAGCGCGCGCTCGACGATCTCGTACAGCCGCGGCGGGGACGCGTTCGTCGCCGTGTCCGTCATGTCCTGCAGCAGCGTCCCAGCCGTCCCTGTGATCCTGGTCCTCTGATGGCCTCCGCGGCGCCCCGGCGCAAGAGCCCGCTGCCCATGGGGCGGGCAGCGCCTCCGAAAAAATGGCTATCGCATACCCAGAACGCCGCGCGCGCTCGCAGAACCTGCCCGAAACCCGGGCAGATCGGCTTTTCAGGGCCGAGAAGAGCCACACCGCGCGTCATGGCGAAACTTTCGATCACCATAAAAAGACTATTGCATACTAAAGTCACTTTTGACAGGCTTCCCGAACTCCCCATCGACCTCCGCGCAACGGCGTTGCCGAACGACGCGGTCGGGATGGCGGGGCTCAGGGCACGGCTTGAAAGATTCGGGGACGCATGACTCTGCTCCTGGAACTGAGCGGCATCGCCAAGGCCTATGGCGGCGCGCCGGCGCTGACCGACCTGTCGCTGTCGGTTGGCGCGGGCGAGTACCTCTCCATCCTCGGCCCCAGCGGCTCCGGCAAATCGACCATGCTGCGGGTCGTCGCCGGCTTCGAGACGCCGGATGCCGGCGACGTGCGGCTGGAAGGCCGCTCCATCCTGTCGACGCCGGCGCATCAGCGCGGCATCGGCTTCGTGTTCCAGGGCTTCGCCCTGTTCCCGCACATGACCGTCTTCGACAATGTCGCCTACGGCCTGCGCAACCGCAGCCGTGATCCGGTCACCGACGAGGCCGAGGTCCGGCGCCGGGTCGGCGAGGCGCTGGAGCTGCTGGGCCTGACCGGTCTGGGCGCCCGCGCCGTCAGCCAGATCTCCGGCGGCCAGAAGCAGCGCGTCGCCCTGGCCCGCACGCTCGTCACCGACCCGAAGATCGTGCTGCTGGACGAGCCGCTGGGCGCGCTCGACGCCAATCTGCGCGAGCGGATGATGATCGAGCTGAAGCGCATCCAGGCGCAGCTGGGCGGCACCTTCCTGCATGTCACCGGCAACGAGCAGGAAGCCCTGGCCATGGGCCACCGCACCGCCATGCTGGACCGCGGCCGGATCGCCGAGATCGGCCCGCCGCAGGTCCTCTACAACCGCCCCGGCTCGGTCCGCGTCGCCCGCTTCCTCAACTGCTACAACATCTTCGAGGGCACGGTCGGCGACGGCGCCTTCCGCTTCGCCGAGGCCGCCCTGCCGCTGCCGGGCGAGGCCGCCGCGGGGGCGGCCGCCTACTGCATCCGCGCCGACAAGGTGACGGTGGCCGAGGAGACGGAGCCGGCGGCGCCGGGCGAGGCCGTCCTGCCCGGCCGATTCATCGCCAGCGAATATTCCGGCGCCCGGGTGACCTATCTGTTCGACGTCGCCGGCAGCCGGCCGGTCGAGGTCGAATACCATCTGAGCCACCGCCGACCGAGGAGCTTCGATGCCGGGCGCCGCTACGCACTGCGCTGGCCGGCGGCGGATGCCCTCGTGTTCCGCGGCTGAGGCGGGGTGGCGATGAGTGTCGGAGCGGAGATCATGACCGAGACGGCGCCGGCTCCGGTTCCAAAACGGCGCACCGGGCGGCGGGTGGCGGCGCTGCTGGCGGCGCCGGGCGCCTTGTGGATGACCGCCTTCCTGGTCGTCCCGATCGCGATGATGGTCTATGTCAGCTTCTGGACCCAGAAGACCTTCACCATCGAGCCGACGCTGACCCTCAAGAACTGGGTCACCTTCTTCGGCACCTCGACCTATCTGTCGGCGCTGTGGACCACGATCCGGATCTGGCTGATCGTGCTGGCGACGACGCTGGTGCTGGGCTACCCGGTCGCGCTCTATATCGGCCTGTTCGTCCGCAACAAGACGGTCCAGACCATCCTCCTGGTGGTCTGCGTCGTGCCCTTCTGGACCTCGTTCCTGATCCGGGTGCTGGCCTGGCGCCCGATGCTGGGCACCGAGGGCGCGGTCAACATCCTGCTGATGAAGCTGGGCGTGGTGTCGGAGCCGGTGGCGGGCCTCCTGTTCACCGAGCTCAGCGTCATCATCGGCATGACCCAGATCTACGTCGTGTTCATGGTCGGGCCGATCGCCTTCATGCTGTCGCGGATCGAGCCGAGCCTGATCGAGGCGGCGCGGGATCTCGGCGCCGGCACCGGCCGCATCTTCCGCACCGTGATCCTGCCGCTGAGCCTACCCGGCGTGATCGTCGGCGCGATCTTCGTCTCGGTCATGGTGCTGGGCGAGTTCGCAACCGCCGCAGCGCTGTCCGGCCGCAAGGTCAACATGCTGGGCAACATCATCGTCACCCAGGTCGGGTCGCTGAAATGGGCCTTCGCCGCCGTGGTCGGCGTGATCCTGACCGTGGTGATGGGCATCGTCGTCGCCGGCCTCCTGCGCCTGGTCGACCTGCGCAAGGAGCTGTAGGCCATGCAGGGGCAGCCGCTTCTCCGCACCGCGCTGATGGTCTTCACGGCGCTGTTCATCGTGTTCCTCTACGGCCCGCTGGCGGTGCTGGCGACGCTGAGCTTCCAGGCCGGGCCCGAGGGCGGGCCGCAATTCCCGATCATCGAGTGGTCGACCTACTGGTACCAGCACCTGTTCGGCTGGGCCCCGCCGTCCCGCGTGGCGCCGCTGCCGATCGGCGACGCGCTGGTCCGGTCCCTCACCCTCGCCTTCATGACCATGGTGGTGGCGACGGTGCTGGGCACCCTGTCGGCCCAAGCCTTCCGGTCGCGCTTCCGCGGCTCCGGCATCCTGTTCTACCTGATCGTGCTGGGCATGATGGTGCCGGGGGTGCTGGTCGGGCTCGGCGTCGCGCTGGTGGCCAACGAGCTGGGCATCCCGCGGGCCTGGTGGGGGACGTCCTTCGTCACCCATGTGGTCTACACCTTCCCCTTCGCCTTCCTGGTCATGCTGGCGATCTTCAACCGCTTCGACCGGTCGATCGAGGAGGCGTCGTGGAGCCTGGGCGTCAGCCCGGCCCGCACCTTCCGCAAGGTCACCTTCCCGCTGATCTTCCCTGGGGTGCTGAGTGCGATGCTGTTCGCCTTCACCCTGAGCTACGACGAGTTCCCGCGCACCCTGTTCACGGCCGGCGGCGGCCAGACCCTGCCGCTGACGATCTACGGCACCTTCGCGGTCGAGATCCATCCGAACATCTTCGCCTTCGGGGTGCTGACCACCCTGTTCTCCTTCGCCCTCCTCGCCGTCTACGGGATCCTGATGACGCTGTCGGTCCGCCGCGCCAGGCGCATCGCGATCCAGGAGGAGCTGCGATGAGGGCGCTGGCCGACCACGTCGCCGTCGTCACCGGCGCCGCCAGCGGCATCGGCAAGGCGATCGCGGAGCGGCTGGCGATGGCTGGCGCCGCGGTGCTGATCGCCGACCTGCATGCCGACCGGGCCGAGGCCGTGGCTGCGACCCTGCGCGCCGCCGGCGGCCGGGCCGAGGCGGTCGGCGCCGACGTCTCCGACGCCGAAGCCGTGGAACGGATCTTCGCCGCCGGGCGCGAGGCTTTCGGGGACTGCACGCTGCTGGTCAACAACGCCGGCCATGTCCACCAGTCGCCCTTCGAGGCGCTGGCGGTGGCCGACTGGGACCGGATGATCGCGGTGCATCTGCGCGGCACCTTCCTGTGCTGCCGCGCCGCCCTGCCGGCGATGCTGGCGGCCGGAGAGGGCGTGATCGTCAACATCGCCTCGCAGCTCGGCCAGATCGGCGGCGTCGACCTGGTCCATTACAGCGCCGCCAAGGCCGGGATCATCGGCCTGACCAAGGCGCTGGCGCGCGAGGTCAGCGCCCGCGGCGTGCGGGTCAACGCGGTTGCACCCGGGCCGATCGAGACCGAGCTGGTGCGCGCCCTGTCCGAGGAATGGCGGGCGGCGAAGCGGGCGCAGTTGCCGCTCGGCCGCTTCGGCGCGCCGGAGGACGTGGCCGAGACGGTGGCCTTTCTCGCCTCCCCCGCCGCCGGGATCTATGTCGGCCAGACGCTGGGGCCCAATTCCGGCGACGTGATGCTGTAGGAGGAATGATGGTCCGGAAGGTTGCCCTGATCACGGGAGCCGGCATCGGCATCGGCCGGGCCACGGCGCTGGCCTTCGCCGGCGCCGGCCACCACGTGGTCGTGACCGACGTGCTGGAGGCCGAGGGCCGCGCCACCGCCAAGGCGATCGGCGACGCCGGCGGCAGCGGCGAGTTCCAGCCCCTCGACGTCACCGACACCGAGCGGGTCAACGCCGTGGTCGCCGATGTCGAGGCCCGGCACGGCGCGCTGGACGCGCTGGTGGCCAATGCCGGCATCGCCCATCGCGTGCCGCTGTCGCAGATGACCGACGCGAAATGGGACCACACCTTCGACGTCGACCTGAAGGGCATCTTCCGCGTGGTGCGCGCTGCCCTGCCCGGCATGCGCACCCGCGGCCAGGGCGCGATCGTCGCCCTGTCCTCGATCATGGGCGTGGCCTATGGCTGGGACGAGCACGTCCACTACTCCGCCGCCAAGTCGGGCGTGGTCGGGCTGGTGCGCGGCCTGGCGGTGGAGCTGGCGCGCAGCGGCATCCGCGTCAACGGCATCGCCCCCGGTTACATCCGCACCGCCCAGGCCCTGTCGCGCGAGCATTCGCTGGGCCCCGAAGGGCTGGAGAAGGCGGCTTCGTTCATCCCCATGGGTCGGGTCGGCGAGCCCGACGACATCGCCGATGTGGCGCTGTTCCTGGCCTCGCCGGCCGCCCGCTACATCACCGGCCAGACCATCGTCGTCGATGGCGGCCTCTTGGTCGGGCGCTACTGACGGCTCCTCAGAGAAGAGCCGGTTTCTCGGGTGGTTTTCACGAAACGGAGAGCATCGCATGGCACAGATTCCGGCCTTGAGCCGCAGGCAGATCCTGCAGGGCACGATCGGCGCCACCGCCCTGGCGATGGGCGGCGGCACGCCGTTCCTCCATTCCCGCCGCGCCTATGCCCAGGCCAGCGCCCTGGCGCAGCAGCAGCTGCGCACCATCGGCCTGTCGGTCACGGTGCAGGACCGCATCCTGGCCGATTTCCAGAAGGCGTCCGGCGTCGGCGGCACCCAGGGCACGGCGGCGACCTTCCCGGACGCCCAGACCAAGATCCTGTCCGGCGCCACCGACTACGACTGCTGGGAGGTGATCGGCGAGCGGCTGCCCTCGGTGGTGCAGACCAATAACGTCACCGCCATCCCGGCCTCGGCGCTGAAGAACTGGGCCAATATCCGCGACACCTTCACCACGCCCGACCCGAAATGGCCCCGCGGGGCGCAGATCGTCGGCCAGATCTGGAAGGACGAGGCGCAGACCGAGCTGTGGATGGTGCCGGCGGTCTACAACTACGATTCCATCGGCTTCAACCCGGACGCCCTGTCCGACGAGGAGGCCAACACCTGGACCGCGATCTTCGACCCGAAGTTCAGGGGCAGGTCCGGGCTGAACACCGATCCGCTGATCGCTCTGGGCCAGGCCATCCTGGCGATGAACTCGCTGGGCCTGTCGCAGGTCGCCAATCCCGGCAACCCGAGCCAGGCCGAGATCGACGAGGCGATGAAGTTCCTGGTGTCGAAGAAGAAGGAGGGCCAGTTCCGCGCCCTGTGGGGCGATTTCGGCGAGCTGGTGAACCTGATGGCGTCGGGCGAGATGGTGGTCTGCGACGCCTGGCAGCCGGCGGTGATGGCGGTGAAGGCCCAGGGCAAGCCCTGCCGCTACGCCGTGCCGAAGGAGGGCTACCGCGCCTGGGCCATCGGCGTGTCGCTGATCGCCAGCTCGCCGAACAAGGAGGCGGTGACGGCCTATGCCGATTACTGGCTGTCCGGCCCGCCGGCGATCACGGTGTCGGAGCAGGGCTACTATTCCCCCACCACCAACATCAAATCGGTGATGGCGCCGGAGAAATACGCCTTCTGGTACGAGGGCAAGCCCTGGGTCGGCGCGCCGGAACGCGGCATCAAGGAAGGCGACCTGCGCGACGGCGGCTCGCTGGAGACCCGGGCCAAGAACGTCGCCTACTGGCACCAGTGGCCGGACGAATACGACCACGTGATCCAGAAATGGGACGAGTTCCTGAACGCCTGAGGCCGCGCGGACCGGAGGAACGCAGGATGACCTACGATCTCGAGCTCGTCGGCGTCGGCAAGACCTATGCGGACGGCACGCCGGCGGTGGTCGATTTCGACCTCCAGGCGGCGAAGGGGGAGTTCATCTCCTTCGTCGGCCCCTCCGGCTGCGGCAAGACCACGACCTTGCGGATGATCGCCGGCTTCGAGGAGATCAGCGCCGGCGACGTCCTGGTGCGCGGGCGGCGGATCAACGACCTGCCGCCCGAGCGCCGCCCGACCTCCACCATCTTCCAGAACTTCGCGCTGTTCCCGCACATGACCGTGCGCCAGAACATCGAATACGGCCTTCGGGTGAAGGGCCTGCCGGCGGCCGAGCGAAGGGCGAAGGCCGACCGGATGATGCAGGCGCTGGACCTGGCGGACATCGCCGACCGCCGCAGCGCCGGCCTCTCCGGCGGCCAGCGCCAGCGCACCGCCCTGGCCCGCGGCCTGGTGGTCGAGCCCGACATCCTGCTGCTGGACGAGCCGCTCGGTGCCTTGGACGCCAATCTGCGCAAATCGATCCAGGCCGAGCTGAAGCTGCTGCAGCGGAACATCGGCATCACCTTCGTCTTCGTCACCCATGCCCAGTCCGAGGCGCTGGCGCTGTCGGACCGCATCGTGGTGATGAACCGAGGGAGGGTGGAGCAGATCAGCCCGCCCGAGGAGATCTACCGAAGGCCGAAGACCGAGTTCGCGGCCCGCTTCATCGGCCGCAACACCGTGCTGCCGGGCCGGCTGGAGGCGCGGGACGGCGCGGTGGCCCGGGTCGGGACCGGCTTCGGCCCGCTGCACGGCACGCTGAACGACCCGACGCTGCAGGTCGGCGACGCCGCCGCGGTGGTGGTGCCGTCCGAGGCGATCGACGTGGTCGGCGCCGCCGGGGCCGCTTCGCTGGCTGGGCGCGGCGACACCCTGCCCGGCCGGCTGATCGGCCAGGCCGTCACCGGCCATGCGCTGCACCTGACCATCGGCCTCGCCGACGGGCGCGAGATCGGGGTCGAGAGCCATGTCGACAAATACGCCGCCGGCTGGTCGGGCGAGGAGATCGTGCTCGGCTGGCAGCCGGGCGAGGCGACGGTGATCCGGGCGGCCGCGTGACACGGCGGCGGCCCAACGAGAGGAGGAAGTCCTGATGGCGAAAGAGATCCTGTGCGGCTTCGGCGTCGATGTCGACGCGGTGGCCGGGTGGCTCGGCTCCTATGGCGGCGAGGATTCGCCGGACGACATCTCGCGCGGCCTGTTCTCCGGCGAGGTCGGCAGTCCGCGCCTGCTGAGGCTGTTCGACCGGCTGGGGATCAAGACCACCTGGTTCATCCCCGGCCATTCGATCGAGACCTTCCCGGAGCAGATGAAGGCGGTGGCCGAGGCCGGGCACGAGATCGGCATCCACGGCTACAGCCACGAGAACCCGATCGCCATGACCCCGGCGCAGGAGGAGGAGGTCCTCGACAAATGCATCGAGCTGGTGACCCAGCTGTCCGGCCGCCGGCCGACCGGCTATGTCGCGCCGTGGTGGGAGTTCAGCGCGGTCAGCAATGAGCTGCTGCTGAAGAAGGGCATCAAGTACGACCACTCGCTGATGCACAAGGACTTCGAGCCCTACTACGTCCGGGTCGGCGACAGCTGGACCAAGATCGACTTCTCGAAGAAGCCGAGCGAGTGGATGGTGCCGCTGAAGCGCGGCGTCGAGACCGACCTGATCGAGATCCCGGCCAGCTGGTATCTCGACGACCTGCCGCCGATGATGTTCATCAAGAAGTCGCCGAACAGCCACGGCTTCGTGAACCCGCGGCATATCGAGGAGATGTGGCGCGACCAGTTCGACTGGGTCTACCGTGAATACGACTACGCCGTGTTCCCGATCACCATCCACCCGGACGTCGCCGGCCGGCCCCAGGTGCTGCTGATGCTGGAGCGGCTGTACAACCACATGATCCGCCACCCCGGCGTGCGCTTCGTCACCATGGACGAGATGGCCGACGACTTCGCCCGACGGAATCCGCGGAAGAAGTAGCCAAGAGCGTTCTCCCTTATTGTCATTGCCGGGCTTGACCCGGCAATCCAGAGGGCGTCGAGACCTTCTGGATGCCCGGGTCAAGCCCGGGCATGACAATTGGGGGGGAGGCACCGACAGCTCAGGAGGAGCCAGTCATCATGTGCGGCGTGTGCGGCGTGCTCGGCGGCGAGGAGCACTGGACGGCGGAATCCGCCCGGCCGGAGGTGTTCGGCGCCGGCCGCACCCGCCGGGCCGAGCGGCTGCGCCGCGCCGCCGCGGCCAACCGGATCCTGTCGCTGTTCGGGCTGCGGCTGGACGACTGGCAGGGCAGCGCCTTCGTGCTGAGCGGACCGACCGGCCGGCAGGAGATCGTCGACGCCCTGCCGGCGGTGTGGGAGGCGGCATCGCGGCTGCTGGGCCGGAAGATCGACCCACTCGACCCCGCCCTGCTCGACCGCATCGCCGGGGGCGGGCGATGAGCGAGGCGATCCCGGTCAACGTCCTGACCGGCTTCCTGGGCAGCGGCAAGACCACCCTCCTCCGCCATATCCTGGCCGATCCGGCCTTCGCCGGCTGCGCCGTGCTGATCAACGAGTTCGGCGAGGTCGGCCTCGACCACCACCTGCTGCAGGCGGTGGACGAGGACGTGGTGCTGATGCAGAGCGGCTGCATCTGCTGCACCATCCGCGGCGACCTGGGCCGCGCCATCCGCGGCCTGTACGACCGGCGCGAGGCCGGCACCATCCCCGCCTTCGGCCGGCTGATCGTCGAGACCACCGGCCTGGCCGACCCGATCCCGGTGCTGGCGACGGTGATGAGCGAGCCGGTGATCCGCCACCATTTCCGGCTGGGCAACGTGATCGCCACGGTCGATGCGGTGAACGGCCCGGCGCAGCTGGACTGCCAGCCCGAGGCGGCGAAGCAGGCGGCCGTCGCCGACCGCATCCTGGTCACCAAGACCGACCTGGCGGCGCCCGAGGCGGTGGCGGCGCTGGAGGCGCGGCTCAAGGCGATCAACCCGGCCGTGCCGCTGTGGCGGTCGGCCAACGCCCCGCCGCCGGCCGAGGAGCTGGTCGGCCGCGACGCCTTCGACCCCGCGACCAAGCCGGCGGAGATCCGCCGCTGGTTCGACCTGGCGCGCTGGACCGGCAGCGCCGCCTGGCACCAGCATGACCACGACATCAACCGCCACGGCCGGGATATCGGCGCCTTCGTGCTGGAGGTCGAGGACCGTGTCGACTGGACCGTGTTCGGCCTGTGGCTGACCCTGCTGCTGCACAGCCGCGGCGACGACGTGCTGCGGGTCAAGGGCCTGCTGCACGTCGCCGGGGTCGACACGCCGGTCGTGGTCCAGGGGGCGCAGCACATCGTGCATGCGCCGAGCCATCTCGACGCCTGGCCGGACGGGGACCGGCGCTCGCGCCTCGTCTTCATCACCCGGGGCATCGGCCGGGCCGAGATCGAGCGCTCCTTCGCCGCCTTCCAGGCCGCCTTCGCCGAACCGGCGACGGCCGCGGCGTGACCCGCGGAAACGGACCCCCGGCCGCACTGGTCAGCCGCCGGCAAATCCGCTTCTAATACGATTTCGCCCGGGGGACGGATCATGGCCGCGGACGCAGCCGACATCCTGTTGAGCAAGGAGGGGTTGAGCAAGCCGGCGGTGCACACCGAGGGCCGGCCGCATCTGCGCGTTCTGGGCACCGAGATCACGCTGCTGGACAGCATCCGCGAACGGGCCGAGGCCGATCTCGGCATCACCATCAGCTACGAGACGCTGGACTTTCTGGGCGCGCAGCAGAAGGCGGCGACGCAGCCCGGCGCCTTCGACATCTACGACCAGTGCTTCCACAGCCTGGACATCGTCTGGTTCTGGAAGGCGATCCAGCCGATCGACACCGCCCGCATCCAGCACTGGGGCGAGGTCAACGACCTGACCAAGACCGGGCGGCTGAGCGCCGATGCCATGATCGGCCGCGGCGACGCCCCGGTGAAGAAGCTGTACGTCCAGCCCGACCGGTCGCTGGGCCCGCAGCCGTCGCGCCACATCAGCATGCTGCCGGCGGTGCACAACGTCGACGCCTTCGCCTATGACCCGACCGTGGTGCCGCCGGGCGAGGCCTATGAGACCGAGAGCTGGTCCTGGCTGCTGGACGAGCGCTGGTGCGGCCGCGTCGCCCTGGTGGACGAGCCGGCGATCGGCGTGTTCGACGCGGCGCTGGCGCTGCAGGCCCGCGGCGAGGCCAGCTTCGCCGATATCGGCAACATGACGCTGGCGGAGATCGACCGGCTGATCGACCTGTTGCTCGAGCGCAAGCGGCACGGCCATTTCTGCGGCTTCTGGCAGACCATGGCCGATGCCAAGCGGCTGATGGCCGACCATCGCGCGGCGATCCAGAGCAGCTGGGCCCCGGCCGCGGTCGCCCTGTCCGGCCTCGGCGTGCCGGTGCGCGAGGCGGCGCCGCGCGAGGGCTACCGCGCCTGGCACGGCGGCCTGTGCGTCGCCGCGCCCCTGACCGGCCGGGCGCTGGACGTGGCCTATGCCTATCTGAACTGGTGGCTGTCCGGCTGGCCCGGCGCGGTGATGGCCCGGCAGGGCTACTACATGTCGATCCCGAAGCGGGTGCGCCCGTTCCTGGATCCGGCGGAATGGGACTACTGGTACGAGGGCAAACCGGCGGCCAAGGACCTGGAGGGCACCGACGGCCGCGTGGCGGTGAAGGCCGGCGCCGTGCGCTCCGGCGGCTCCTACTGGCGCCGCGCCAGCCGCATCGCCGTGTGGAACACGGTGATGGACGAGCACAACTACCTGGCCCGCCGCTGGTCGGAGCTGACGGCGGGGTGAGACGGCCGGGCGCAATACCCAGCGATGCCGTCTCCGGAAGAACCTGGTCCGCGGACTGTCCCTCGGTCGGCGCGACAAGAATACGGACCCATGGAATCCGCAGCCAGACGGATCTGAACTACAGCGTTGCCACAACCTTGGGAGCGAGATCATGCATACGATGTTCGTTGCCGGGCAACTGGCCGCAGCGGTCCTGCTCGGAGGTCTCATGGCCGGCTCGCAGGCGCTGGCGGCTTCGATCGAGAAGAAGCCGTTCGGCACGACGTCGGACGGGACCGCGGTCGAGCTATACACGCTCACCAACGGCGCGATGAGCGTCAACATCCTCACCTATGGCGGGATCGTCCAGGCGATCAGTGTTCCCGACCGGGACGGCCGGTCGGGCAACATCGCCCTGGGCTTCGCCAGGCTCGACGACTACCTCACGAAGAATCCCTATTTCGGGACCATCACCGGCCGTTACGCCAACCGCATCGCCAAGGGCGCCTTCACGCTCGACGGCCAGACCTACAAGCTGGCCGCGAACAACGGGCCGAACGCGCTGCACGGCGGCCTCGCGGGATTCGACAAGAAGGTCTGGAAGGCGAAGGAGATCCAGGGCGCCGACGGCGTCGGCCTCGAGCTGACCTATACGAGCCCCGATGGCGAGGAGGGCTATCCGGGCACGCTGAACGCCAAGGTGACCTATACGGTGACCGGCAACAACGAGCTCCGGATCGACTACGAGGCGACGACCGACAAGCCGACGATCGTCAATCTCACCAACCACACCTACTTCAACCTTGCGGGCGAAGGGGCGGGCAGCATCCTCGACCACGAGCTCATGCTCAACGCCTCGGCCTTCACCCCGGTCGACGCGACCCTCATCCCCACCGGCGAGATCGTGAAGGTCGCCGGCGGGCCGATGGACTTCACCATCCCGGCCGCGATCGGCGCCCGGATCCGCGACAACGACCCGCAGCTCGTGTTCGGGCGCGGCTACGACCACAACTGGGTGCTCGACAAGCCGAGCGCCGGCGCCTTGAGCCTCGCCGCCCGGGTCCGCGAGCCGACCACGGGCCGGGTCATGGAGGTGTCGACGACCGAGCCCGGCATCCAGTTCTATGCCGGCAACTTCCTCGACGCCTCGCTCGTGGGCCCGAGCGGCCGGATGTACCGCCAGGCGGACGGCTTCTGCCTGGAGACCCAGCATTTCCCGGACTCGCCCAATCACCCGGAATTCCCCTCGACCGTCCTGAAGCCGGGCGACACCTATAAGACGACGACCATCTACCGCTTCACGACCGACCGCGGTTGAGAGACCGTCTGTAAATGCTACTGGCGCGGCCATCTGACGGCGGGCTCGAGCGCTTCCGGTGCTCACGGACTTTAACGTCCGCTGCGCTCCGGTTCTCGAAACCACCGCCAGCCGACTCACGCCAGCGCATTTCCAAACGATCTCCGAGCGCGATCGCAATTGCGGATCGTGGCGGGGACGCCGTTGCCGGGCGCCCCCGCGTCACCCGGTGTCCGGTGCGGGCTTGGGGTCGTCGACATAGAGGCCGAGGCCGAGGGAGCGGCAGAGGCGGTCGGCGGTGGTGGCGGTGGTCTCGGCGTCGAGCCACCCGATCACATCCGGCTCCTGCAGCCGGACCGCCAGCCCGGCCCGGAGCCCCGGCACCCGGGTCGGGTCCCGCACCTCGGCGAAGGCCCGCTCCATGGCGGCGGCCACCGCCTGCCGGCGCCGGGCCCGCTCGGCCGCGACCGCGGCCGGGCCGCCGGCCGGCTGGGCCGGCCGCGGCGTCGCCGGCCAGCCGAGGGCGCCCCAGCGGGACCATTCCTCGGACAGGCCGAGGCCGCAG
>NZ_AUHM01000043.1 GCF_000423185.1 Inquilinus limosus DSM 16000
CGGGCTGCGCATCCACCGCCTGGCCGATGCGGCGGCGCGCCGGCGGCGGGTGCGGGAGCTGCTGGTCCAGGTCGGGCTGCAGCCGGAGCATGCCGACCGCTATCCGCATGCCTTCAGCGGCGGCCAGCGCCAGCGCATCGCCATCGCCCGGGCGCTGGCCACCGACCCCGACTTCCTGGTGGCGGACGAGCCGGTCTCGGCCCTCGACGTCTCGGTCCAGGCCCAGGTGATGGCGCTCTTGTCCTCGCTCCGGGCCGAGCTCGGCCTGACCATGCTGTTCATCAGCCATGACCTGCCGGTGGTGCGGCACCTGTGCGACCGGGTGGTGGTGCTGTATCTCGGCCGGGTGATGGAGGAGGGGCCGGTCAGGGAGATCTTCACCGCGCCGCGCCACCCTTACACCAGGGCGCTGCTGTCGGCGGCGCCGCGCCTGGCGGCAGAGGGCCGGCCACAGCGGATCCGCCTGGCCGGCGAGCCGCCGAGCCCGCACGACCCGCCCTCCGGCTGCGTCTTCCGCACCCGCTGCCCTCATGCCCTGCCGGCCTGTGCCGGGGCGGTGCCGCCGCTGCGCGACGCCGCGCCCGGCCACCGCTTCGCCTGCATCCGCGACGACGTCACCCGGCCGCCGTCGATCATGCCCGACCACCACATGACGCTTGACTCCGTCCATAATGGACGATCACAATCATAATCTCAGTTCCCAAGAAACGATCGAATGTCCGGACCGACGTCCGGCCACGAACATTCGATCGCACGCTGTCTGATCATCGGCTGATGAAAAAGAAGGCATGATGTGCCTGTGATGGGCATTCTGCGTTCTTTCATCGGAATTGTGTCAGTTCTTCCAACATGAGGAGGACATGATACATAGGACACCGCTCGAGCCGTCGCTGTGGTACGCCACGGCGGCCGCGGCGCCGGAGACGACGGCGCTGGACGGCACGGTCGACGCGCCGGTCTGCGTGATCGGCGCGGGCTACACCGGCCTGTCCACCGCGCTGCATCTCGGTGAACGCGGCGTCGGCGCGGTGGTGCTGGAGGCGGAGCAGGTCGGCCATGGCGGATCGGGCCGCAACGCCGGCCACTGCACCCCGACCTTCCATGTCCATGAGATCCCGACCATCCGGCGGATCCTGGGCGAGCCCTTCGCCTCGCGGCTGATCGAGCGGCAGACCAACGCCGCCAACCTCGTCTTCGACATCATCCGCCGCTACGGCATCGACTGCGAGGCGGTGCAGACCGGCTACATCCATGCCGCCCACGCCACCGCCGCCCTGGCGAAGCTGGAGCAACGCTGCCGGAACTACGCGGCAATCGGCAAGGCCACCCGGATGCTGGACCGCGAGGAGGCGCAGCGCCTGACCGGGTCGCCGCGCTTCTGCGGCGGCTGGTTCCATCCGGAGGGCGGGCATCTCAACCCGCTCGGCTACGCCCGGGGCTTGGCGCGCGCCGCCATGTCGCGCGGCGCGCAGGTCTTCACCCGCTCGCCGGTCACCGCGATCCGGCCGCAGGGCGGGCGCTGGCGGGTCGAGACCCCGACGGGCGCCGTCATCGCCGACAGGGTGGTCTGCGGCACCGGCGCCTACACCGACGGCTTCTGGCCGGGGCTGGAGCAGAGCTTCGCCAGGCTCGGCGTCGCCGTGCTGGCGACCCAGCCGCTCGGCGACAATGTCCGCCGGACGATCGCGCCGGACAACAACACCGTGGTCGACAGCCGGCGCGACATCTCGATCTGGAAATACGACAAGGACGGGCGGCTGGTGACCTCGCTGTTCGTCGAGGGAAGGCGTGGCCGCGACCCGGCCTATACCCACGACCTGATGCGCCGGAAGCTGCAATGGCTGCTGCCGCAGCTCGGCGATATCGAGTTCCAGTACAGCTGGTCCGGCGCGCTCGACATGCAGCCGCGCACCTTCCCGCGGCTCTACGGCTTGGCGCCCGGCATCGTCGCCTCGCTCGGCTATTCCGGCCGCGGCGTGCCGACCGGCACGATGATGGGCAGGGTGCTGGCGGAGTGGGCGACGGGAACGCCGTCGCGGGACCTCGCGCTGCCGGTCGAAAATCTGCAGCGGGTGCCCTTCTATATGAGCTTCATGCCGCGCGTCATGCTGGCCTGGTCGCGGCTCCGCGACCAGCGAGCCGCCCGGCGCGACGGCCTCGACCCGCCGCCCTTCTGACCTCGCCCCAACTTTGCCGGATCCATGCGGAACTGTGATTTGAACCAGCCCACCGGAACCAAGGACGGCTATGCCCGCCACGAGCGATGGCCGCGGCGAGGGGCGCGTCCGCCGCGCCCGCCCGCGGAGCAACCCGCAGATCCCGAAGACGATCGACTTCTCGGAGATCGACTTCGACATCTTCACCGACCTGCTCAGCTTCTACGTCCGCACCGTCAACATGCTGGTCAGCCGCGACCTGGACGAGCAGATGGAGGCGCTGTCGCTGGCCGGCGGCACCGGCAAGATCTCGACGCTGCTGCTGGTCGGCCGCAACCCCGGCATCCGGCCCTCGGTGCTGGCGCATTTCATCCTCAAGGACCGCTCGGCCATGGGCCGGCTGCTCGACCAGCTGCAGCAGGCCGGGCTGATCGAGCAGAAGATCTCGCCGGAGGAGCGGCGGGCGCGCGAGCTGTACCTGACCGCCAAGGGCCGGCGCGTGGCCGAGCAGGTGCGCGCCGTCGCCCGCCGGCAATCCGCCGAGTTCTTCTCGATCCTGAGCGGGGAGGAGCAGGCCGACCTGCTGCGCATCCTGCGCAAGGTCTATGGGAGCTACGTCGAGCAGGCGCCGTTGGGCGAGTAGCCCCTCCGGCTTGGTTTCTTTTCAATCCCCCTCCCCTTGCGGGAGGGGGGCAGGGGGAGGGGGCTGCGCGCGTCGGCGCGCGAATGCGAATAGGACCCGACTCTCCATCCAAACCGGTCTCTGGTCGTCCAAGCCGGGGCACGCTGCGACAACCCCCTCCCCCTGCCCCCCTTCCACGAGGGGAGGGGGGACTCGTTTGGTTGTCGCTGAGGGAAGCGAGCATCTGGCTGACGGGGGGGCACCATGACTGACGCCCGCGTCGCGATGATCTCGGGTGCCGGCCGCGGCATCGGCGCCGAGATCGCCGCCGCCCTGGCCCGCGCCGGGTGGCGGCTCAGCCTCGGCGCCCGCAACCCGGCGCAGCTGATCCCGCCCGAGGGCGCCGACGCCCTGGCCCACCGCTTCGACGCCCGCGACCCGGATTCCGAAAGGCTGTGGGTCGAAGCCACGGCCGAGCGGTTCGGCCGGATCGATGCCGTCATCGCCAATGCCGGCATCATGATCCCGAAGACGGTGATCGCGGCCGACGACGCCGACCTCGACGACCTGATCCAGGTCAACGTCAAGTCGCCGCTGCGGCTGGTGCGGGCCGCCTGGCCGCATCTCGTCGCCTCCGGCCACGGCCGCGTCGTCACCATCGCCTCGCTGTCGGGCAAGCGGGTGAAGTCGGCGACCTCCGGCCTCTACGCCGTCAGCAAGTTCGCGGCGCTGGCCCTGACCCACGCCATCCGCCATGCCGGCTGGGACGAGGGCGTGCGCGCCACCGCGGTCTGCCCCGGCTTCGTCGCCACCGACATGGCCGCGGGCCTGACCAACCGGCCGCCCGAAGCCATGACCCAGCCGCAGGACGTGGCGCGGATCGTCGCCTTCCTGCTGGACCTGCCCGACACGGCGAGCATCGCCGAGATCCCGATCAATTCGACCCTGGAGGACAGCTGGTGAGTCCGGCCGCCTTTGAGTGCAACGCCTGCCCCACCTCCTCGTCATCGCGAGGACCCCGGCCTCGAGCCGGGGGACGCGGGGATCCAGCGGCACCGGCCCCTGGATTGCTTCGTCGGCTTCACCTCCTCGCAATGACGGTCTTGGCAGAGGAGGACTGGTGATGGGCCCGCAGGTCGACAGCGTCGAGCCCGATGCCGTCCTGCCGCAGCGGGTCGACGTGGTCATCGTCGGCGGCGGCATCATCGGCACCAGCGCCGCGCTGACCCTGGCGCAGCGCGGCGTCTCGGTGGCGCTGTGCGAGAAGGGCCATGTCGCCGGCGAGCAGTCCAGCCGCAACTGGGGCTGGTGCCGCAAGACCCGGCGCGATCCGCGGGAGATCCCGCTGATCATCGAGAGCATGCGGCTGTGGGAGGGCATGAACCAGAGGGTGGAGGCCGAGACCGGCTTCCGCCAGAGCGGCATCCTGTTCGCGGTCGAGACCGACCGGGAGATCGCGGAATACGAGGCCTGGCTGGAGCATGCGCGGCCTTATCAGCTCGACGCCCGGCTGATCACCGCCGCCGAGTTCGACCGGCTGATGCCGGGCGCCGGCGGGCGCTGGAAGGGGGCGCTCTATTCCGCCTCCGACGGCAGGGCCGAGCCTCAGCGCGCCGCCCCCGCCATCGCCCGCGCCGCGCGCCGGGCCGGCGCCGCGATCCTGACCGACTGCGCCGTCCGCGGCGTCGAGCGGGCGGGTGGCCGCATCGCCGGGGTGGTGACGGAGCGCGGCCGCATCGCCTGCGACACGGTGATCGTGGCGGCGGGCGCCTGGTCGCGGCGCTTCCTGAAGGATCTCGGCCTCAGGCTGCCGCAGCTCAAGGTCCGGGCCAGCGTGCAGCGGACGGCGCCGCTGGACGGCGCGCCGGAGACGGCGATGTGGTCGAAGGAGTTCGCGCTGCGCAAGCGTATCGACGGCGGCTACACCATCGCCGACGGCAACTCCAACATCGCCCCGCTGGTGCCGGACAGCTTCCGCTTCTTCAGCGACTTCCTGCCGGCGCTGCGCATGGAATGGTCGTCGCTGAAGATCCGGCTCGACGACCGGTTCCTGCAGGAATGGCGCGAGGCGGCGCCGGTGCCGCTGGACCAGCCCTCGCCCTATGAGAAGGTGCGGGTGCTGGATCCGGAGCCCGACCGCCAGGCCAACCGCCGGGCGATGGCCGATCTGGCCCGCCAGTTCCCGGCCTTCGCCGGCGCCCGGGTGGTGCAGGAATGGGCCGGGCTGATCGACGTGACGCCCGACGCGGTGCCGGTGATCTCGACTGTCGAGCAGGTGCCGGGCCTGGTCGTGGCCACCGGCTTCTCCGGCCACGGCTTCGGCATCGGCCCCGGCGCCGGGCAACTGGCCGCCGATCTCGCCACCGGCGCCCGCCCGATCGTCGACCCGACGGATTTCCGTTTCTCGCGCTTCACCGACGGATCGAAGCCCAGGCCGATGGCCGGGGTGTAGGACGGCCGGCGGGGAGCGGGCGCAGACCCGTCCCACCGGGCCTTGGAGGCAACGAATAGGGGAGCTTCACCATGACCGACGAGACCAGGGATCTTCCGTTCGCTCAGCCCACCCGCCGGCGCCTTCTGGCTGCGGGTCTCGCCGCCGGCACGGCGGTCTGGCTCGGCCCCGGCCAGGGCTGGGTCAAGACGGCGCGGGCGGCGGGGCCGCCGGCCAAACCGACCGGGCAGGCTGTGATCGGCCTGTCGCAGGAGCCGACGGTGTTCCACCCTCTGATGCTGCACATCGAGGTCGACGACGGCGTCTATGCCAACCTGTTCAGCCCGCTGTGGCAGGTCGATCCCCAGGGGGGCTTCATCCCCGATCTCGCGGCCGAGGTGCCGACCCTGGAGAACGGCGGCATCTCGGCGGACGGCCTGACCTGGCGCATCAAGCTGCGCGGCGACGTCAAGTGGCACGACGGCACGCCGTTCACGGCCGAGGATGTGAAGTTCACCATCGACCTGATCAACAACCCGAAGTTCCGCGCCGGCCGCCGCGCGGGGCACGAGCTGGTGCGCGACATCCAGGTGGTCAGCCCGACCGAGCTGACCTGGCGGCTGGAGAAGCCCTACGCGCCCTATCCAGCGATCCTGTCCTGGACCTTCATCGTGCCGAAGCACCTGCTGGAGAAGGAGGCCGACCCGAACGCCTCGACCTTCGCCACGAGGCCGGTCGGCACGGGACCGTTCAAATGGGTCGAGCGGGTGCCGGGCGACCACATCACCCTCGCCGCGCATGAGGGCTATCACCTGGACGGCCCCTATCTGGAACGGCTGGTGATCAAGTACATCCCCGACCTGACCGTCCTCTACACCCAGTTCCGCACCGGCGACATCGACTATATCGGCCTGCAGGGCATCACCGCCGATCACTATGAGGAAGCCAAAGGCCTGGCCGAGCGCGACGTCCTGCCGGTGGCGCGCGCGACCATCGAGAACATCGCCTTCAACCTCGGGCTGCCGGTGTTCCAGGACCCGGCGGTGCGCGAGGCCCTCTACTATGGGATGGACAAGCAGAGCATCATCGACAGCATCTATTACGGCCTGCCGACGCCGTCGGAATCCTACCTGCCGAAGGAATCCTGGGCTCACAACCCGGACCTGCCGAAACATGTCTACGATCCGGACAAGGCGAAGCAGATCCTGGATGCGGCCGGCTGGGCCCCGGGCGGCGACGGCATCCGCGAGAAGAACGGCGTGCGGCTCGAATTCGTCAACTCGACCACCGCCGGCAACCATGTGCGCGAGCAGGCGCAGCAGCTGCTGCAGCAGAACTGGCTCGACATCGGCGTCAAGATGAACATCAACAACCTGCCCCCGGCGGTGATGTGGGGCGACTACTGGATGATGTCGAAGTTCGAGACGGCGATGGTCGGCATCGCCTTCATGATCGGCCCCGACCCGGACGCGACGGACTACTTCTCCAGCCGTTCGATCGGCGCCAAGGGCGGGGGTGGCCAGAACACGACGCAGTACGAGAGCGCCGAGGTCGACAAGCTGCTGGCCGAGGGCGCCTCGACGGTCGATCTCGCCAAGCGCAAGCAGGCCTATCTGAAGATGCAGGAGATCACGCGCCGCGACCTGCCCTATCTGCCGATCTTCCAATACGCCATGGTCCAGGGCGTGAAGAAGGGGCTGACCGGCTTCACCTCCAACGTCAACGTCCCGGAGAACTGCTGGAACGCCTACACCTGGTACTGGGCGGGCTGAGGGAGGCGGCCGCCCGGAGACAGAGGAGGCCCGACCATGGCCCGATTCCTGTTCGGCCGCGCGATGCAGAGCCTGCTGCTGCTCCTGCTCGTGTCGATGATCGGCTTCGCCGTGCTGCACCTCACCCCGGGCGGCCCGCTGGCCCAGTTCGCCCTGGTCCCCGGCATGTCGCAGGAGCGGCTGGCGCAGATCGCGCATGAGATGGGCCTCGACCGGCCCCTGCCGCTGCAATACTGGGAATGGCTGACCCGGCTGCTGACCGGCGACTGGGGACGGTCCTACCGCGACCAGCAGCCGGTGCTCGCCGTCATCGGCTCGCATCTCTTCGCCACGCTCGAGCTGATGGCGACGGCGATCCTGATCGCGGTGCTGCTCGGGGTCTGGATCGGCGTGATGGGGGCGATCCGGCGCTATTCCTTCGCCGACACGCTGGCGACGGTCGGCGCCATGATCGCCCTGTCGATCCCGACCTTCTGGTTCGGCCTCGTCGTGATCTACATCTTCTCGGTCCGGCTGCAATGGCTGCCGGCCGGCAACATGTACACGGTCGGCGACGGCTCCCTCCTCGATTTCCTGCACCACCTGATCGCGCCCGCCCTGGTGCTGGCCCTGGTCGAGGTGGCGATCTGGAGCCGCTACATGCGCGCCTCGATGATCGACGTGATCAACCAGGACTACATCCGCACCGCCCGGGCCAAGGGGTTGCCGGAGAAGCGGGTGCTGATCCGCCACGCGCTGCGCAACGCCCTCCTGCCGATGATCACCCTGGCCGGGCTCGAGCTGCCGACGCTGCTCGGCGGCGCCCTGGTGACGGAGACGGTGTTCACCTGGCCCGGCATGGGCCGGCTGTTCCTCGATTCCCTCGGCTACCGCGACTATCCGGTGGTGATGGGGATCCTGGTGTTCTCGGCGGTGCTGGTGCTGCTCGGCAATCTCCTGGCCGACATCCTCTGCGCCATCGCCGATCCGCGCATCCGGCTGGATTGAGGGGAGGGGATGATGACCTTGGCCGCCGCCGACCCGAACGCCGCCACTGTCGCCGAGTCCGTCCCGCAGGCCGGGAACCGCGGCTGGCGCCGGTTCCGCCGGCACAGGCTGGCGATGTTCGGCGTCGCCTGCATCCTGCTGCTGGTCCTGGCCTGCGTCGCCGGGCCCTGGCTGCTGCCCTTCGACGACCTGCGCATCGACATGCGCGCCCGCTTCGCGCCGCCTTTGACCGGGCTTCACCTCTTCGGCACCGACCCGCTCGGCCGCGACCTCTGCGCCCGCCTGCTGATGGCCGGGCGCATCTCCCTCTCCGTCGCCTTCGCCGCGATGGTGATCAGCACCCTGGTCGGCTCCGCCGTCGGGGTGGTGGCGGGCTATTACGGCCGGGCGGTCGGGGCGGTGCTGATGCGCCTGGTCGACGCCATGCTGTGCTTCCCCGCCGTCTTCCTGCTGCTGACGCTGGCGGCCCTGCTGAAGCCCGATCCGGTCACCATCACCCTGATCATCGCCGCGACCAGCTGGATGGAGGTGGCGCGCGTGGTCGAAAGCCAGATCCGCACCCTGCGCGAGCGCGACTTCACCCTGGCGGCGGAGATGATGGGCGCCTCCGACGCGCGGATCATGGTCGACGAGCTGCTGCGCAATGCCGTCGGCCCGATCGTCGTCGCCGCCACCCTGACCGTCGCCCGCGCCATCCTGATGGAGGCCTATATCAGCTTCCTCGGCTATGGCATCCAGCCGCCGACCGCGAGCTGGGGCAACATGCTGAACAACGCCCAGCAGTACCTGACCTCGGCGCCCTGGCTCGCCCTGGTTCCGGGCTTCGCCATCACCCTGGCGGTGACCAGCTTCAACTTCATCGGCGACGGGCTGCGCGACGCGCTCGACGCCCGGCTGGACGCATCATGACGGACGCCCCGATCCTCGAGGTCCAGGACCTCGCCGTCACCTTCCGCGGCGAAGGCGGGGCGGTGACGGTGGTCAACGACGTCTCCTTCTCCGTGCGGCGCGGCGAGACCCTGGCGCTGGTCGGCGAATCCGGCTCGGGCAAGAGCGTCACCAGCCTGGCCGTGCTGCGGCTGCTGCCGCCGGCGCCCCGCTGCGCGGTCGCCGGCTCGGTCCGCTTCACCGGGCGCGACGGCCGCAGCCGCGACCTGCTGCAGCTCGACGCCGAGGCGATGCGCGCGGTGCGCGGCGACGAGATCGCGATGATCTTCCAGGAGCCGATGACATCGCTGAACCCGGTGCACCGGATCGGCGACCAGATCGCCGAGGCGGTGACCTTCCACCGCGGCCTCGGCCGGCGGGAGGCGATGGCGCGGGCCGAGGAGCTGCTGGAGCTGGTCGGCATCCCGGAGCCGCGGCGGCGCCTGGCCGCCTGGCCGCATCATTTGTCGGGCGGCATGCGCCAGCGCGTGATGATCGCCATGGCCCTGGCCTGCGACCCCAGCCTTCTGATCGCGGACGAGCCGACCACGGCGCTCGACGTCACTGTCCAGGCCGGGATCATCGACCTGTTGAAGTCGCTGCAGGCGAAGACCGGCATGGCGATCATCTTCGTCACCCACAATCTCGGCGTGGTGGCCGAGATCGCGGACAGCGTCATGGTCATGTATGCCGGCCGGATCGTCGAGCGCGGCGACGCCGTCGGCCTGCTGCAGCGGCCGCGCATGCCCTACACCCAGGGACTGCTGCGCTCGGTGCCGCGGATCGACCGGCTGGAGTTCGGCGGCGGCGTCCTGCCGGCCATTCCCGGCAGCGTCCCGGACCCCGGCCGTCTGCCGCCTGGCTGCTCCTTCCACCCGCGCTGCGGCCATGCCCGGCCCGGCGCCTGCGACGCCGCGGTGCCGGCGCTGGAGGAGGCGGATGGCCGGGTGGTGCGCTGCCATCTGTGGCGCGAGATCGAGGCGGGGACGTGATGCGAAGTCGCTCGAAGGACGTTTGTCGTCACCCCCAAAACCGTCATGGCGAGCCCCGCAGGGGCGTGGCCATCCAGGGCGGCTCGCACCGGCCCCTGGATGGCCACGTCGCTGCGCTCCTCGCCATGACGGTGATGGGCATGGAGGACGGTGTGCAATGACGACACTGCAGCCTACCCCCACACCACCTCCCATCCTCGACCTGCAGGAGCTCAGCAAATCCTTCCCGGTCGGCGGCACGCTGTTCGGCCGCGACCGGCTGCAGGTGCGCGCGGTCGACCGCGTCTCCTTCACCGTGCGGCAGGGCGAGGTGCTGGGCCTGGTCGGCGAATCCGGCTCGGGCAAGAGCACGCTGGGCCGCACCCTGCTGCGGCTGATGCGGCCGACCGGCGGGCGCGTGCTGTTCGAGGGCACCGACATCACCACCCTCGGCCGCCGGCAGCTCAAGCCGATCCGGCCGCGGATGCAGTTCCTGTTCCAGGACCCGGCGGCATCGCTGAACCCGCGCATGACCGTCGGCCGCATCGTCGCCATGCCGCTGCGGGTGCAGAAGGCCGTGCCCTCGGCGGCGGAGCGCGCGGCCAGGGTGGCGGCGGCGCTGGAGACGGTCGGCCTGTCGGCCCGTCATGCCGAGCGCTTCCCGCACGAATTCTCCGGCGGCC
This sequence comes from Inquilinus limosus DSM 16000, assembly GCF_000423185.1. Taxonomy (GTDB): domain Bacteria; phylum Pseudomonadota; class Alphaproteobacteria; order DSM-16000; family Inquilinaceae; genus Inquilinus; species Inquilinus limosus. The sequence continues at coordinate 10,550 of NZ_AUHM01000043.1, forward strand.
AGCGCCAGCGCATCGGCATCGCCCGGGCGCTGGTCACCGAGCCGCGGCTGCTGGTGGCGGACGAGCCGGTCTCCGCCCTCGACGTCTCGGTCCAGGCGCAGATCATCAATCTGCTGATGGAGGTGAAGCGGCGGCTGGACCTGACCATCCTGTTCATCAGCCACGACCTGGCGGTGGTGGGCCAGATCTGCGACCGGGTGGCGGTGATGTATCTCGGCCGGATCGTCGAGATCGCCCCGGCCCGCGCCCTGTTCGAGACGCCGCGCCACCCCTACACCGAGGCGCTGCTGTCGGCCGCGCCGATCCCGGACCCGACTTTGCGCCGTCCGCGCATCCTGCTGAAGGGCGAGCTGCCCAGCCCGCTGTCGCCGCCCTCGGGCTGCGCGTTCCGCACCCGCTGCCGCTACGCCCTGCCGGCCTGCGCCGAGACCGCCCCGCCGCTGCGGGCGGTCGGGGACGGCCATCTCAGCGCGTGCATCCGGCCCGAGCTGGCGCTGGCCTCGCCGCTGCGACCGGCCACCGCCTGCGCCGGCTGACCAGATTCTGTGCAGCATGCCCCGCCGGATGCCGGCAGGGCGGGAAGGGAAGGGCGGATCCGGCCGTTCCCGGCCCTTCCGCGGCTGGCACGGCCCTTGCTTCGAATTTGAGACGAAAGCGAGGTCCCGCCATGACCGACATCACCACCGTCAAGACCGAACGCAACATCCTGTTCCCGATCGTGCTGGCGCTCGTCGCCGGCGTCGCGACCGGCGTCCTGTGGTGCTACGCGAACCCGATCCAGCTGGTGCCCGGCGTCATCCAGTGGCGCATCTTCGCCTTCCTGCCGCCGCTGGTGGGCATCCTGTTCGGCGCGCGCAGCGGCTTCATCTGCGGCTATGTCGGGTCGCTGGTCTGGTCGCTGCTGGCCGGCACCTTCATCCCGGCCCACACGCTGATCGTCGACGGCATCATGGTCGGGCTGACCGGCGCCGTGCCCGGCCTGCTGTTCGACCCGGCCCGCAAGCCGATCGACACCGCCGGGCTGGTGAAGATCGCCGCCACCTGCCTGGTCGTCGGCCTCGTGATGGTGGCCGCGGTGGCGGCCAGCCTGGCGTTTCTCGGCATCTTCCCGTTCTGGTGGGGGCTGCTCTATCTCGGCCTGTCGGACATCGTGCCGATGATCATCGGCACGCCGCTGCTGGTGAAGCCGGCGCTGAAGATCCTGGCCGGGTCGGGCCTGACCTCCGGCATCACCCGGTTCTGAGGACCCGCGCCGAAAAGTGCTCGAGCTCGATGCGCTCAGCGTGGGCTTCGCCCCGGCGAAGCCCGCCATCCTGCCCACCTCCTTCCGGATCGCCCCCGGCGGCCGCCTGCTGCTGTGCGGCGCCAACGGCTCCGGCAAGTCGACCCTGCTGGCCACCGCCGCCGGGGTGATCCCGAAGCTGTCCCGGCCGCCCTTCCTGGCCGGTTCCGTCCGCCTCGGCGGGGCCGAGCTGGGCGGCCTGCCGCGCACCGAGCTGTTCCGCCGCGTCGGCATCGTGTTCCAGAACCTGGACGACCAGCTCTGGGACCTCGGGGTCGAGGACCTGATCGCCTTCCCGCTGGAAAGCCGTGGCCTGCCGGGCCTGCGGGTGCGGGACCGGGTGCTGCAGCTTGTCTCGGCCCTGTCGATCGAGCCGCTGCTCGGCCGCCGGGTTTTGACCCTGTCCGGCGGCGAGCGGCGTATGGTCGCCCTGGCCGCGGCCCTGGCGACAGGGCCGGAGCTGCTGGTGCTGGACGAGCCGACCACCGGCCTCGACCCGGCCGCCCGGCAGCGCCTGGCCGGGCTGCTCGGTCGGCTGGGCGGGGATCTCCCCATGCTGCTGGCGGCGGAGCAGGATGCCGGCGCGCTGGCTTCGGTCGCCGATGCCGTGCTGCTGCAGAAGGACGGCGCCGCGGATGTGCTGCGGCCGATGGCGGAGGCGGCGGCGGATGACCGGCTGTGGCTCGACCACGGGCTGCTGCCGGTGCGGCGCCGGGCCGGCAGCCGTCGTCGGGGCGCCGGGACCGGCCGGACGTTGATCGAGGCAACCGGGCTGGTCAGCCGCCTGCGTCGCGGCGACGGCCGGCCGGTGCTGGACGGCGTCGACCTGGCCGTCCGGGCCGGCGAGGTGGCCGGGCTGATCGGGCCGAACGGCACCGGCAAGACCACCCTGTTCCAGTCGATTCTGGGTCTGTCGCCGCTCGCGGCCGGGCGCATCCTCCTGGGCGGCGAGGAGGCCGGCGGCTGGACCGTCGCCCGCCGCGCCCGCCGCATCGCCTATGTGCCGCAGAACGTCCGGCGCATCCTGTTCAACCTGACCGTGCTGGACGAGGCCGCCTTCGCCGTCTGCGGCAAACCGCGCGGGACCGGCGCTGCCGATGTCCGCGCCAGGGCGCAGGCCGCGCTGATGCGCTTCGGCCTCGACCGCCGGGCGGGGGACAGCCCCTTCGCCCTGTCGGCGCGCGAGCAGGCGGTGCTGGGCCTGGCCTGCGCCGCGGCGGCGGAGGCCGAGCTGGTGATCCTCGACGAGCCGCTGCTGGCGCGCGACCTCGCCGGCCGGGCGCTGCTCGACCGCTTCCTCGACGATCTGCGCGGCCGGGGCGGTGGCGCGCTGCTGGTCTCGCACGACCTGGATCTGGTCGACGATGTCGCCGACCGGCTGCTGATCATGGATGGCGGCAAGATCCGCCACGACGGACCGCCGGAAACCGGCTGGCACTCCGCCGCCTTCGCCGCGCTGGGCTGGCCGGCGCCGCTACCCGCGCCTGCGGAGGCGGTGGCATGAGCCTGCTGCTGCGGCTGAACTTCTTCCTCAAGCTGCTGGCGGCCGCCGCCGTCACCGCCGTCGCCTGGCTGGTGGCCACGCCGCTGCCGGCGCGGCTGCTGATGGCCGCCGTCCTCGCCGTGCTGCTGGCGCTGCGGCTGCCCGGGATGCGCGGCTATCTGAAGGGCGCCGCGATCCTGTTCGCCCTGGTCTTCGCCACCTGGCTGCTCAATCTCTGGCTGCAGGGCGCGCCGCCGGCCGAGGCCGCGGCCACGGCGCTGCGCATGGCGGCGCGGCTGGTGGCGACGACCGGCGCCTTCTTCTTCGTCATGGAGACGTCGAGCCCCGGCTCGATCCTGGCCGCGGCCAGCGCCCTGCGCCTGCCGTCCATGGCGACGCTGGTGCTGGCCCTGATCTTCGGCCTGATCCCGATGCTGCGCGACGAGTTCGAGCGCATCGGCGAGGCCCAGCGCGCCCGTGGCATGGAGCTGGACGACGTGCCGCTGTGGACCCGGCTACGCTATGGTCTGGCCCGCGGCGTGCCGCTGCTGGTGCAGAGCATCCGCATGGCCCAGGCGATCGCGACCTCGCTGTCGGTCTACGGTTTCGATCCGGCGGTGCGGCGCAGCAGCTGGCGGCGGGTCGGGGTGCTGGTGGAGGAAAGGCTGCCGGCGGCGGCCGAAAACGGAGAACGCAGGACGTGACGGAACAGACCAAGCCGACCTGGCGCGTCGATGTGGCGGGGCTGCCGGTCGATCTGCCGATCGTGCCGATCAAGCCGGATTTCGCCATCTCGCTGCTGATGGTGATCGATGCCGGGGTGGCCTTCGGCGAGCATGTGGGCCGCGCTTTGGCGGAACGGCTGGCTCCCTTGAAGCCGGATGTCGTCGTCGGCGCCGCCACCCTCGGCATCCCGGTCGCGATCGAGGTCAGCCGCCATCTCGGCCTCGACCGCTACGTCATCCTGCAGAAGTCGCCCAAGATCCATCTCGGCGACGCGCTGGTGCAGAGCATCACCTCGATCACCTCGAATGGCGAGCAGCGGCTGCTGCTCGACCGCGCCGCGGTGCCGCTGCTGGCCGGCAAGCGGGTCGTGGTGGTGGACGACGTGGTGGCGACCGGCTCCAGCCTGGCCGGGTCGCTGGCGCTGGTGCGCGCCGCCGGCGCCGAGGTGGCCGGCATCGGCGTGATCCTGACCGAGGCGCATGACTGGGAGCCGGTGCTGGGCGTGGACGCCGCGCTGGTCACGGCGCTCGGCCACATCCCGCAGTTCCGCCCGGGCGCACAGGGCTGGGAGCCGATTCCCGGGACGATGTGAAGGCCGCGTGGCGGCTTCATTGGAATCCTGGGGTCGCATGACTTTTGAAATATATTTCAACGATTGAGATTTATTGACACAGTTCTCGGGGCACCTCACCATCTTGGGAATCGGGTCTCTGCTGCAATTGCAACCGCGGCGCCGGACAGGGCGCTCCCGGGCGCATTCGGCGGGGCCGGGAGAAGAATGGAGGGGGGAACGATGAACGCCTATCGATCGGCGCTGCTGGCCCTCGGCCTGATGGCCGGGGCCCTGTGTCAGACGGCATCCGCCCAGCCCGCCGACCCGCTTCCGCTGACGGGGCCGGGCCTGGGCAATCTCACCTACACCGACGCCGAGCTGTTCAAGGAGATCTCCGCGATCGACTGGAACGCTCCCAATCCCTACAGCGGACCCAACATCATCAACACGAACGGCATCCCCGCCGTCAATCACACCTTTCCCGACGGCAGGACGTCGAAGCCCTTCGGCATCAATGTCGGGATCATGCACAAGGGCTATTTCCTGACCCAGTTCGCGCCGGACAGCGGCGGGGGGCCGGGCGGCTTCCTGCTGTACGACGTCAGCGACCCCCGGAACATCAGAAAGGTGAAGGAGATCTACGAGCCGACGGGACGGACGAGCGAGTTCCGGGAGGCGCATGCCTTCGGCGTCTCGACCATCGGCGGCAAGGACTACATCGCGGTCCAGAGCGGCTACGGCGTGGAGTTCTGGGATTTCACCGACATCAACAATATCCAGCAGGTCGGCAAGCTGCGCCTGGCCAATGTGAACTTCGGCGACTACGAGAACGTCGCCTGGCAGCTGTGGTGGCAGGCGCCCTATCTCTACGTGGCGTCGGCCAGCCAGGGCATGTTCATCGTCGATGCGCGGGACCCGGCGAATCCCAGGCTGGCGGATCGCGGGAACGGCCGGCCCAACCCGGTGCCGCTGGGCGAGCTGGGCGGCTTCCGGATCGGCCCGGTCTTCGCGATGGGCAACCAGATGGTGCTGTCCTCGATGGAGACCACCTCGGGCTTCGCCACGCTGGACATCTCGGACCCGCTCAACCCGACCCTGGTCGGCGGCAAGGCGACCCTGCCGACGTACTACGCCACGTGCTTCGACGGCCGGAAGCTCTATACGTCGGGGCGGAACGCCAATGGCAGGATGGCCGGCTACGACCTCTCGGATCCGCGCCAGGTCAAGATCGAGAACGAGACCACGGTGGTCGACGAGGGCCTCTACTGCGCCATCCAGGACAACCACCTGATCGTCGGCGAGCAGCGCAACATCACCAAGCTGGACGTGACCAATCCTGCCCAGTACGTGCAGATCGGGAGGTCCCCCGACGCCTTGAACAACCCGCAGGAGCAGGGCTACGTCTCGAACCCGCCGAACGGGAACACGGATCCGGATCTCGGGCAGGTGGCGCCCTTCGGCAATCTGGTCTTCGTCGGCGGCGATCACGGCACGAACACGGCCTTCCGGCCCCACCAGAAGGCGCCGGACACGACGCCGCCGGCGGTCCGGGCGGTCTCACCAGCCAACGGGGCGCAGTTCCAGCGGGTGACGTCGCGAGTCGGCTTCGGGCTGAGCGACAGTATCCTGCCCGAGACGGTCAACAGCGCGACCTTCATCGTCCGGCCCAAGGGCGGGCAGCCGCTGGCAGGCACCTACAGCGTGCAGCTGGGCATCATCAACTTCTCCCCCGCCGCGCCGCTGGCGCTCGACACCGAATACGAGGTGGTCCTGAAGGCGGGCGGGGTGAAGGACTACGCCGGCAACGCCCTGGCCCAGGACGTCGTGTCGACCTTCACCACGGGGAACCGGCCGGTCCCGAACTCCTATGTCAACCGGTGGCCGCTGGACGGCTCGCTGCAGGACGTGGCGGGCGGCAACGACGGCGTCGCCTCCGCCGCCGACCGCTATGCCGAAGGCGGCCTGGACTTCGCGGCCAGGACCACCGGCGTGCAGCTCGAGAGCGACGGCATCGCCGACACGCTGGGCGGGTCGGCCACCGTCATCTTCCGCATCAAGACCACCCAGACCGGGACCAGCAACAACCCGTGGCAGGCCCCGGGCGTCTTCGGACGCGACCAGGCCAACGGCACCAGCGACATCTTCTGGGGCTGGATCGACACCCAGGGCTATCTGAACCTGTCGGTCGGCAATAAGACCACCGCCAACCCCGGCACCCGGTCCCCGGCGCCGATCAATGACGGGCAGTGGCATCAGGTGGCCATGACCCGCAATGCCGTGACGGGGGCGCAGGCGGTCTATGTGGACCTCACCAAGGCCACGTCGACCGGGACACCGGGCGTGGTCGGGCTGACCGACAGGCTGCAGATGCTGGGCCAGATCCAGGGCAATCCCGTGGCCTTCAAGGGCATCCTGTCGGATGTCCGGGTCTACAGCCGCGTCCTGTCCGAGGGCGAGGTGCTCGACATCTTCGATCTCCGGCCGAAGGTCCTGCCGCAGCAGAACGTCAACACGGTCGTGCGGATCGACCCGAGGGCGATCGGTCTGAGCGGGGAGAGATATATCTGGAACTTCGGGGACGGCAGCCCGCCGGTCACGACCACGTCGGCCAGCCCGATCGTGCAGTACACCTACCAGACGCCGGGTAACTACACCGTCTCGGTGACGGTGGTCGCAGCCGACGGCACGCAGTCCCAGTATTCCTTCATCCAGAGCGTGATCAACCCGGTCTCGGCGACGGCGCCCACGGCCACCAGCAACATCGTCGGCAGGGGCAACGCGGTCTACGCCCTCGACCCCGACGCCGGGACGGTGGCGGCGATCGACGCAGCGACCCTGACCAAGAGCTGGCAGGTGGCGGTGGGGAAGGAGCCGAAGACGCTCGCCCTCGGGCCCGACGGCAAGCTCTGGGTCGCGGTGCAGGGCGATGACAAGCTGGTGCGGATCGACCCCTCGACCCGGGCCGTCACATCCTTCCCGCTGGACTATGCCAGCGCGCCCTACGGCGTGGCGTTCACGCCCGACGGCACCAAGGGCCTGCTGACCCTGGCAGGGCGGTCGGCGCTGGTGGCCTTCAATCCGTCCACCGGCGCGATCACCGGCCGGGTGGCGCTGCCCGAGGGCAGTGACGCCCGCGGCATCGCCGTCAGCGCGGATTCGAAGACGGCCTATGTCACCCGCTTCCGGTCGCGGATGACGCAGGGCGAGCTGTACAAGGTGAATCTCACCACCATGGGCAGCCCGACCGTGATCCCGCTCCAGGTCGACCGGACGACGACGGCGACCGAGGCTTCGGCGCCCGGCATCCCGAACTATCTGAACCAGGTGGTGATCTCGCCCGACGGGCTGCGCGCCGTCCTGCCGTCGAAGAAGGACAACATCGTCGACGGGCGGTACCGCAACGGCATCGACCTGAAGGCCGACTCCACCGTGCGCTCGATCCTCTCCCAGGTGGATCTGGCGCGGGGGGTTGAGGTCTTCGCCGAGCAGATCGACTTCAACAACCGGTCGGCGGCCCGCGCCGCGCTCTTCGCCCCGTCCGGCAACTACATCTTCGTGGCCGAGATCGAATCCAACGCCGTGGAGATCGTCGATCCCTATCGGCGGGCGGTGGTCGGTTCGGTCTCCGGCGTCGGTCGGACGCCGCATGGCCTGTATCTCGACGCGTCGCGCAAGCTGCTCTTCGTCAACAGCTTCCTCGATCGCAGCGTGACGGTCCATGACGTCAGCAAGGTGCTGACCGGGGAGGATTTCCAGACGCCCCCGCCCCGGACCATCGCCACGGTGGCGCAGGAGCCGCTGGCCGCCAATGTTCTGGCCGGCAAGCGGATCTTCTACAACGCGGCCGATCCGCGGATGAGCAACGAAAGCTATATCTCCTGCGCCAGCTGCCATGTCGACGGCGACAGCGACGCCATGGTCTGGGACTTCACCCAGCGGGGCGAAGGGCTGCGCCGGACGATCTCGCTCCAGGGCCGGCAGGGGATCGGGGCGGCCGGGGGCAAGCTGCACTGGACCGCGAATTTCGACGAGGTCCAGGACTTCGAGAACGATATCCGCAACGAGTTCGAGGGCGGCGGCTTCATGACCGACGCCGACTTCCAGCGGACCGCGAACACGCTGGGGCCGAAGAAGGCCGGGCTCAGCGCCGATCTCGACAACCTGGCGGCCTATGTGTCGTCGCTCTCGACCTTCCCGCGCAGCCCGTACCGGGACGCGCAGGGGTGCCTGACGGCGGCGGCCAAGCGGGGCCAGCAGGTCTTCAACCAGGGCAACTGCACCAGCTGCCACGGCAGCACGCCCACGGTGCAGGACAACCTGCGGCACGATGTCGGGACCGTCCAGGCCTCGTCCGGCACCGGGTCCGGCCAGCCGCTGGCCGGCATCGGCTTCGACACGCCGACCCTGCACGGCCTGTGGCAGTCGTCGCCGTACCTCCACAACGGCCAGGCGGCGACGCTGGCGGATGTGTTCCGCCCCAACCTCAGCGCCGTGCATGGCGGCAAGGTCGGGGCCGGCAATGTCGCGGACCTGACCGCCTATCTGCGGTCGCTGGACGGGCAGAACGTGTGCACCGGGGTGGCCAGCCGCTAGGCGCGCCGACCCCGGCCTCCGGACAGGCTGCGGTGGGGCAGCCTGTCCGGATCTGCTTTTGATCAGGCCGGCAGGAAGCGCCGGCGCTCCTCCTCGAAGCGGCGGGCGATGAACTGGCGGCACAGCGCCACCCGCCGCAGCCCGGCCGTGTCCGGATGCGACAGCATGTAGTAGCTGCGGCGGAAGCCCACCTCCGGCAGGATCCGGACCAGCCCGGCCATGCCGGCGGCGGCGAAATCGTGCAGCACGCCGATGCCGATTCCGGCCCGCACCGCCTCCATCTGCCCGGTGACGCTGGCGCAGCGGAAGCGGCGGGGCGACCGGTCCTCCAGCGCCTTGGCGTAGTCGAGGGCTGGGGCGTAGGCGTAGTCCTCGACCCCCGTCACCACGACATGGTCCGCCAGCGCGTCCAGATCCGCCGGCGTGCCCGCCGCCGCGAGATAGTCGGCCGCGGCATAGACGCCGAGGCTGTAGTCGGTCAGTCGCGACACGATCAGCCGGCCTTCCACCGGCCGGTCCAGCCCGATCGCCAGGTCGGCCTCGCGCCGGGACAGCGAGAAGCTGCGGGGCAGGGGCACCAGCTCGATCGTCAGGCTCGGGTATTGCCGGGCGAAGCGGCCCAGCTCCCGCGCCAGGAAATGGTTGCCCAGGCCGTCCGGCGCGCCGATGCGCACCGTGCCTGCCACCTCCGCCTCATCGGACCGCAGCCCTTCCGCCGCGCCCAGAAGCGCCGTCTCGATGCCCTCGGCCACTGGCAGCAGCCGCTCGCCGGCCTGGGTCAGCACCGACCCGGCCGGCCGCCGGTCGAACAGCACCGTGCCCAGATCGGCCTCCAACGCGTCCAGCCGGCGCGCCACGGTGGCGTGGTTCAGCCCCAGCTTGCGCGACGCGGCCAGCAGCTGGCCGTGCCGGGCGACCGCGAGGAAGACGCGCAGATGGTCCCAGTCCATGGCTATAAATCTCGCACAATGGTTGCTCGATCCTGTGCGTTGATGCGCGCCGGGTAAAGCGGGAAGAAGGATCCGGCAGCAGAGGAGGAGACGAGAATGCCAACCGAGATCCATCATTTTGTCGGCGGCCGCCGGTTCCCGGGCGGCAGCGGGCGCACCGCCCCGGTCTTCAACCCGGCCACCGGCCAGCAGAGCGGCAGCGTCGCCCTGGCCTCGGCCGACGACGTGCGCGCCGCGGTCGCCAGCGCCCGCGAGGCGTTTCCCGGCTGGGCCGGCACCACGCCGCTGCGCCGCGCCCGCATCCTGAACCGCTTCCTGCGCATCGTGGAGGAGCGGACGGACGAGCTGGCCGCCGCCATCACCGCCGAGCACGGCAAGGTGCTGAGCGACGCCCGCGGCGAGGTCCAGCGCGGCATCGAGGTGGTGGAGTTCGCGACCGCCGCGCCGCAGCTGCTGAAGGGCGAGGTGACGGAGAATGTCGGCACCCGCGTCGACAGCCACTCGCTGCGCCAGCCGCTCGGCATCGTCGCCGGCATCACCCCGTTCAACTTCCCGGCCATGGTGCCGATGTGGATGTTCCCGGTGGCGCTGGCCTGCGGCAACTGCTTCATCCTGAAGCCGTCGGAGCGCGACCCCTCGGCCTCGCTGCTGCTCGCCGAATGGCTGAAGGAGGCCGGCCTGCCCGACGGCGTGTTCAACGTCGTCCATGGCGACAAGGAGGCTGTGGACGCGCTGCTGTTCGACCCCGACATCTCGGCGGTCAGCTTCGTCGGCTCCACCCCGATCGCGCGCACCATCTACGAGACCGCGGCGCGCACCGGGAAGCGCTGCCAGGCGCTGGGCGGCGCCAAGAACCACATGATCGTGATGCCGGACGCCGATCTCGACCAGGCGGTCGACGCGCTGATGGGCGCGGCCTACGGCTCGGCCGGCGAGCGCTGCATGGCGATCTCGGTCGCCGTGCCGATCGGCGAGAAGACCGCCGAGGCCCTGGTCGCCCGGCTGGAGCCGCGGGTCCGCGCTCTCGCCATCGGCCCCGGCACCGACCCGGAGGCCGAGATGGGGCCGCTGGTCACGAAGCAGCATCTCGAGCGGGTGCGCGGCTATATCGACGCCGGCGTCGCCGAAGGGGCCAAGCTGGTGGTCGACGGGCGCGACTTCCGCCGCCAGGGCTATGAGGATGGCTACTTCATCGGCGGCACGCTGTTCGACCACGTCACCACCGACATGAAGATCTACCGCGAGGAGATCTTCGGCCCGGTCCTGTCGATCGCCCGCGCGCCGGACTACGAGACCGCGGCCGGCTGGATCAACCGGCACGAATTCGCCAACGGCACGGCGATCTTCACCCGCGACGGCGACGCCGCGCGCGAGTTCGCGCACCAGATCCAGGTCGGCATGATCGGCATCAACGTGCCGATCCCGGTGCCGATGGCCTTCCACTCCTTCGGCGGCTGGAAGTCGTCGCTGTTCGGCGACCACCACATGCATGGGCCGGAGGGGGTGCGCTTCTACACCCGGCTGAAGACCATCACCACCCGCTGGCCGACCGGCATCCGCGCCGGCGCCGACTTCGTGATGCCGACGATGAAGTAGACGTTCCGCCTGCCCGCCGCTGCGGGCCGGGAGAACGGGAAGGGGCGTGCCGATCCGGCGCGCCCCTTTTTTCTTGTCCGGCTCCGACAAGCCGCTTGACGCCGGCGGCGATCTCCGCTTCTCTGTGTGCAATAAATTTCAGGTATTGAAAGATACATCAACAACCGGCCGCGCAGGACGCCGCCGGGATCAGGGGAGGATGAGAGATGAAGACCTTGCGTACGCGGATTCTGGCGGGCGCCGCCCTCGGGGCCATGCTGTCAGCCGCCCCCGCCGGCGCGGCGGAGCCGTTCCGCTGCGAGCCGGGCGAGCTCTACGCCATGAACGTGATGGTCTCGGGCGTCGAGTACTGGTTCCCGGTCTATGAGATGTTCAAGCAGGCCGGCCAGCAGATGGGCTGCGAGACGATCTACACCGGCACGCCCGACTACGACGTCACCAAGCAGATCGCCAGCTTCGACCAGATCCTGGCCCGCCAGCCCAAGGGCATCCTGGTGCACCCGATGAACGCCGACCCGTTCATCGAGCCGATCAACCGCGCCATCGAGCAGGGCACGGCGGTGGTGACCTTCGCCGCGGACTCGCCGCACTCCAACCGCACCGCCCACATCACCTCGAACAACGACCTCGAGGGCCGGGGCGCCGCCGACGCGGTGGCCGAGGCGATGGGCGGGAAGGGCGAATACGCCGTGCTGGAGAATCCGGGCCAGGACAACCACGACCGCCGCATCGCCGCCTTCATCAAGCGGATGGAGGAGAAGTGGCCGGACATGAAGCTGGTGGCCCGCGCCGCCTCGAACCAGGACCCGAACAAGGCCTATCAGGCCGTCTTGTCCATGGCCCAGGCCAACCCCAATCTCGGCGCGATCTTCATGCCGGAGGCGAACTCGGCCCTCGGTGCGGCCCAGGCCAGCGTGGAGCTCGGCGGCAAGATCAAGGTCATGACCGCCGACGTGAACGCCAAGATCCTCGACATGATCAAGGCCGGCCAGGTCTTCGGCTCGGTCAACCCGAACCAGGGCATGCAGGGCTACATGGGCTTCATGGCGCTCTACCTGGCCGCGCATCCGGAGCTGATCGACCCGATGAACGACGCCAAGCGCAACGGCAAGAACCCGATGACCATCCCCTATATCGACAACGGCTACGCCGTGGTGACGGCCGCCAATGCCGACGACTTCTACTGGGATGCGTATCTGAAGCGCCGCGGCACCAAGGGCATCGAAGAGTAACCTCGCCGTCCATCCGCCGGCCGGGACCGCCCGGCCGGCCCGCCATCGCCGGTCCCGCCGGCGACCAGGGAAGCCTTATGTCCGAACCCCTGCTCTCCGTCCGCGACATCGCCAAGAGCTTCGGCCCGGTCCGCGCCCTGGCCGGCGTGCAGTTCGAGCTGCGCGCCGGCGAGGTGCACGCCCTGATGGGCGAGAACGGCGCCGGCAAGTCGACGCTGATGAACATCCTGGGCGGCGTGCACCAGCCAGACCGGGGCACGGTCAGCCTGGACGGCCAGCCGGTGCGGATCCCCGGCCCGGCCGCGGCGCAGGCGCTCGGCATCGGGCTGGTGCATCAGGAGATCGCGCTGTGCCCCGACGCGACCGTGGCCGAGAACATCTTCATGGCCGAGACCAACGGCCGGCGCGGCCTGTGGATGGACACGCGCGACCTGCGGCGGCGGGCCGAGGCGGTGCTGGCCGGCCTGCATCCGGTGCCGGTCGAGGTCCGGGCCGGCGAGCTGCCGATCGCGAGCCAGCAGATCGTCGAGATCGCCAAGGCCCTGACCCTGAACTGCCGGGTGCTGATCTTCGACGAGCCCACCGCGGCGCTGACCGAGGCGGAGGCGGAAGCGCTGTTCGCCATCATCCGGGACCTCAGGGCCCGCGGCATCGGCATCGTCTATATCAGCCACCGCATGGCGGAGATCTTCACCATCGCCGATCGCATCACCGTGTTCCGCGACGGCGCCTATGTCGACACGCTGCAGACCGCGGCGACGACGCCGGAGCAGGTGGCCGCGAAGATGGTCGGCCGTCCGCTGCTCGACCTCTACCCGCCGCGCCGCGGCCCGGCGGCCGGCGCCCCGCTGCTCAAGGTCGAGGAGCTGTCGGATGGCGGCATCGTCCGCGACGTCGGCTTCGAGGTCCGCCCGGGCGAGATCGTCGGCCTCGGCGGGCTGATCGGCTCCGGCCGGACCGAGACGGTGCAGGCGATCTGCGGCCTGGCCCGGCGCGCCTCCGGCCGGATCACCTGCGACGGCGCCGAGGTGCCGCCGGACGATTATCCCGCCGCGGTCCGGCAGGGCCTCGTCTATCTGAGCGAGGACCGCAAGGGCAACGGCATCTTCCTCGACCTGCCGATCGCCCAGAACATCTCGTCGCTGGACCTGCGTCTCGTGTCCGGTCCGGTGATGGTCAGCCGGAAGCGGGAGGCGGCTCTGGCCGAGGCGATGCGGCAGCGGCTCGGCATCCGCTGCGCCGATGTCCACCAGCCGGTGGCGACGCTCAGCGGCGGCAACCAGCAGAAGGTGGCGCTGGCCCGGCTGCTGGCGGTCAATCCCCGCATCCTCTTCGTCGACGAGCCGACGCGCGGCGTCGACATCGGCGCCAAGGCGCAGATCTACGCCATCCTCCGCGAGCTTGCCGATCAGGGCGCCGGGATCGTCGCGATCTCGTCCGAGCTGCCGGAGCTGATCGGCATCAGCGACCGCATCCTGGTCCTGCACGAGGGCCGCCTGGCCGGCGAGCTCGGGCCCGACGAGATGTCGGAGGAGGCGATCATGCAGCTGGCCTCGGGCCTCGGATACCAGCCGCCCAGCCAGGGCGCGATGCGCCGCACCGCCATGGGAGACATCAGATGAGCATGAGCACGGCCGCCGCGGCGCCGATGATGCGCGTCGTCCGGGTCCGCGAATTCGGCCTCCTGGCCATCATCGCCCTGCTGTTCGTGGCGATGAGCTTCGCTTCGCCCTACTTCCTGACCTGGTCGAACATGCGGGCGGTGCTGCTGTCCTTCTCGATCGAGGGGATCGTGGTGATCGGCATGACCATCCTCCTGATCGTCGGCGGCATCGACCTCTCGGTCGGCTCCGTGGTCTGCCTGTCGATGGTGATCGGCGGCACGCTGTTCCTGGCCGGGCTCGACCCCTGGTCGGCCAGCCTGATCGCGATCGCGGCCTGCGGCGCCATCGGCTTCCTGATGGGGCTGTGCGTCACCCGGATCGGGCTGCACTTCTTCATCGTGTCGCTGGCCTTCATGGTGGTGGCCCGCGGCCTCAGCCTGCTGCTGACCCAGGGCACGCCGCAATCGCTGTTCTCCCTGCCGAAGGCGTTCAAGTTCGTCGGCCAGGGCAGCATCGGCGGCCTGCCCTTCGTGATCCTGATCTTCCTTGTGCTGATCGCCCTGTTCGACGTGCTGCTGCGCCGGTCGGTGCTGTTCCGGCGGGTCTACTACACCGGCAGCAACGAGAAGGCGGCCCGCTTCTCCGGCATCGACACAAAGCGCACCAAGATCATCTGCGCCACGCTGTGCAGCACGCTGGCCGGGATCGCGGGCGTCATCTACATGGCCCGCTTCGGCGCGGCCACCCCGCAATTCGGCATCGGCATGGAGCTCAGCGTGATCGCCGCGGCGGTGATCGGCGGGGCCAGCCTGAACGGCGGGTCCGGCACCATCGCCGGCGCGGTGCTGGGGGCGGCCCTGCTGTCGCTGGTCACCTCCTCGCTGATCCTGCTGAACGTGCCTGTGTACTGGCAGGACATCATCCGCGGCGCGATCCTGCTGGCGGCGGTGACGATCGATCACCTCCTCAACATGCACAAGGCCCGAGGCTGAGACACCGATGCCGCGCCCGCTCTACAGCGAATCCGAACGACTGCGAAACATCCATCGCGTCCTCGTCATGTTCTATCAGGAGCAGCGCTCCCAGGCCGAGATCGCGGCGGAGATCGGGATCTCGCCGGCCACCGTCAACCGCATGATCCGCGAGGGGCATGAGCGGGGGCTGGTCGAGATCCGCATCCGCTCGCCCTTCGATGTGGAGGAGGGGCTGTCGGCGGCGCTGAAGCGCCTGGGCGGCCTCGACTCGGCCGTCGCCGTCCCCTCGGTCTCGACCGACCCGGCCATCGTGCTGAAATCGGTGGCCGAAGCGGCGGCGACGACGCTGCTGGAAGGCCTGGCCGACGGCATGACCATCGCCGTCTCCGGCGGCGTCGCCCTCTGCGCCACGATCGAGGCGCTGGCGCCGCCGCGGCGCTACGACGTCCGTGTCGTGCCGGCGACCGGCGGCGTCCAGGGCAAGTTCCGCACCGACGTGAACCATGTCGCCGTCGCCCTCGCCGAGAAGCTGGGCGGCACGGCCTACCAGCTGCACGCCCCGATCTTCGCGGCGAACGAGGCGGAGCGGGCGGCCCTGCTGTCGGTCTCGACGATCCGCACCGTGCTCGACATGGCGCGGTCGGCGGATGTCGCCCTGTTCGGCATCGGCTCGGTGCGCGACGAGCATGCGACCTACCTGACCCTGACGGACACGGCTGATCGCGGCGCGATCGAGAGCGCCGGGGCCGAGGCGGAACTGCTGGCCCATCTGCTCGACCATGACGGCCGGCCCTGCGACCACCCGTCGAACCGCCGGCTGGTGGCGCTGACGCTGGACGAGCTGGCGGGGATCCCGCGGCGCATCGCGGTCGCCTCGGGCGAGCGCAAGGTCGCGCCGATCGCCGCGGTGCTGCGCGGCGGCGCGCTGGGCCATTTGATCACGGATGACCGGACAGCCCGTGCGGTCGTCGAACGACTGGAGGGCAAGGATGCAGCTGCGGCGTGAGATCGGCGCGAGCGGGATCACCGCGAGCGCGGTGGGGCTCGGCACCTGGGCGATGGGCGGCTGGATGTGGGGCGGCGGCGATGACGACGCCTCGGTCGGGGCGATCCGGGCGGCGCTGGATGCCGGCGTCACCCTGATCGACACCGCGCCGGCCTACGGCCTCGGCCGGGCGGAGGAGCTGGTCGGCCGGGCGATCAAGGGCCGCCGCGACGAGGTGGTGCTGGTCACCAAATGCGGCCTGGTCTGGGACACCGACAAGGGCCGTCCCTTCGTCGCCCAGGACGACAAGACCATCCACCGCTATCTCGGCGCGGAATCGGTGCGGCAGGAGCTGGAGGCCAGCCTGCGCCGCCTGCGCACCGACCATGTCGACGTGCTGATCACGCATTGGCAGGACCCGACAACGCCGATCGCCGAGACCATGGAGGCGCTGCTGGCGCTGAAGGCGGAGGGCAAGACCCGCGCGATCGGCATCAGCAACGCCAGCGTCGAGGATCTCGCCGCCTATCGGGCGGCCGGGCCGGTCGACTGCGTGCAGGAGGCCTACAACATGCTCGACCGCGGGCTCGAGCAGACGCTGATCCCGCCCTGCCGGCAGGCGGGCATCGCCGTGATCAGCTATTCCAGCTTGGCGCTCGGGCTGCTCACCGGCCGGATCGGGCCGGAGCGGGTCTTCGAAGGCGACGACCTGCGCCGCACCAACCCGCGCTTCTCGGTCGAGAACCGGCGCCGGGTCGCGGCCTTCGCCGCCGACATCGCCGGCATCGCCCGCGGCCATGGCGTGGAGATCGCCGATGTGGTGATCGCCTGGACCCTGGCGCAGCCCGGCATCACCTTCGCCCTTTGCGGCGCGCGCAATGCGGAGCAAGCGCGGCAGAACGCGCGGGCGGGCGGGCTGCGCCTGTCGGCGGACGAGCTGGCCGCGATCGACCGCGCCATCGCCGCCCATCTCGGGCCGGTCGCGGCGGCTGCGTAGGTTCGGCTCCAGGGAATGTCCGATTCACAGATCCCGGGATGCGCTCCGATTGCCTCTCCCGCTTGCGGGCTGGCGAATTCGCGCATCGTCGAAGCGAGCTTTCTCAAGTCCCCCCTCCTCTTGCGGGAGGGGGGCAGGGGGAGGGGTCTGCGCGCGTCCGCGGGCGAATGCGCAAAGGACAGGACCCGCAGTCGGGGCCGGATCGCCAGAGTTCAGGTCGGTCTTGACGGCGAAAACCCCCTCCCCCTAGCCCCCTCCCGCGAGGGGAGGGGGGACTCACTTATTGTTCGGTCGATGTCGTTGCTGGCTTTCAAGCAGGACACCAGACCATGACCGGCAATGGCTCGTCCGTCCCCGAGCGGGCCGAGGTCCTGGTGATCGGCGGCGGGATCAACGGGATCAGCACCTTCCGCGAGCTGGCGCTGCAGGGCATCGATGTGGTGCTGGTCGAACGCGACGACTTCTGCTCCGGCGCCAGCGCCGCCCTGTCCCGCATGGTGCATGGCGGGCTGCGCTACCTGGAGAACGGCGAGTTCCGGCTGGTCCGGCAATCGCTGCAGGAGCGCGACCGGCTGCTGCGCAACGCGCCGCACTACGTCTTTCCGCTGCCGACCCTGGTGCCGGTGACGGCGCGTTTTCGGGGCACGCTGGCGACGATCGGCGCCTTCCTCGGCCTCTGCGGCCGGCCGCAGGCGCGGCCCGGGCTGATGATCCGCACCGGCCTCGCGCTATACGACCTGCTGACCTGGTGCAGCCGGACCATGCCGCGGCACCGCGGCATCGGCCGCGCCAAGCTGCAGCGGCTGGCGAAGGGGATCACGCAGCGGGCGGTGGCGGGGGTGCTGTACTACGACGCCCGCGTCACCCATCCGGAACGGCTGGGCATCGAGCTGGTGCTGGACACCGAGGCCGAGACCGGCGCCCGCGCCTTTTCCTACACCGAGATCACCGGCCGCGACGGCGACGGCCTGGCCTGGCGGGACCGGATGACCGGCGCCAGCGGCACGATCGCGCCGCGCGTGGTGGTCAACGCCACCGGCGCCTGGGTCGACCTCGTCGGTGGCGCGATCGGCCCGGCCACCAACCGGCGCCGCGTCCAGGGCACCAAGGGGTCGCATCTGATGATCCGGAACCGGGCGTTGCAGGAAGCGCTGGACGGCCGGATGATCTATTTCGAGAACGACGACGGCCGCATCTGCATCGCCTTCAACCATGCCGGCGCCGCCCTGGTCGGGTCCACCGACATCCGGATCGACGACCCCGACGACGCGGTGTGTCTGGACGACGAGAAGCGCTACATGCTGGCCGCGTTGGCCGGGATCTTCCCGGACCTCGATGTCCGCGACGACGAGATCGTCCATGTCTTCACCGGCGTCCGGCCGCTGCCGGTCAGCGACGATGAGGCGACCGGGCGGATCAGCCGCGACCACTCCGTCGAGGTCGATCCGCCGGGCGCGCTGCCCTTCGCCGTCCTGACCCTGATCGGCGGCAAATGGACCACCTTCCGCGCCTTCGGCGAGGAGGTGGCCGACCTGGCCCTGGCCCAGCTCGGGCGGGCGCGCAAGGTCGACACCCGCGACCGGCCGATCGGCGGCGGGCGGGGTTTCCCGCGCGACCCCGACGCCCTGGCCCGCTGGCAGCGCGACCAGGCGCAGGCCATGGGGCTGCCGCTGCAGCGCTTCCAGGTCCTGGCCCAGCGCTACGGCAGCCGCGCCGTCGCGGTCGCCCGCTTCCTCGGCGAGGGGCCGGACGCGCCGCTCGCCGCCGCGCCCGACTATTCGCGGCGCGAGCTGCAATACCTGATCGAGACCGAACGGGTGCGCGACATCGGCGACCTGCTGCTGCGCCGCACGCTCCTGGGGATGGAGGGGCGGGTCACCGCCGCCCTGGTCGCGGAGGCCGGCGGCCTGATCGCGTCCGTCCTGGGCTGGACCGAGGCCGAGGCCGCGGCCGCCGCCGCGCGCTTCGAGGACATCATGGCCCGCCGCCACCGCGTGCAGGCCGCTCACCAGTGAGGTTTCCGATGTATGTCACCAAGAAGGTCCGCCTGAACCGGCTGATGCGGAACGGCCGCTGCCTCGACGTCGCGATCGACCACGGCGTCTGCAACGAGCCGTCCTTCATGGCGGGGCTGGAGGACATGGAAGGCGTGGTCCGGATGTTGGCCGAGGCCGGCCCGGACGCGATCCAGATGAATTACGGCCAGGCCGACCTGCTGCAGTCGATGCCGGGGCAGAACCGGCCGGCGCTGGTGATGCGGGTCGACATGGGCAACCCCTACAACCGCCAGCGTCATCGCGAGATGTGGGCGGTGCTGCAGAACGAGGCCGACCCGATCCTGCCGGCCCTGCGCATGGACGCGGCCTGCGTGGTGGTGAACCTGTTCATGCTGCCCGACGAGCCGGGCCTGTTCCGGCAATGCGTGCAGAACATCAGCCGGCTCGGCAACGACTGCGAGAAATACGGGATGCCGCTGATGATCGAACCGCTGGTGATGCAGCCGAACGAGCGCGGCGGCTACCTCGTCGACGGCGACACCGAGAAGGTCGTGACCCTGGTCCGGCTGGCGCGCGAGCTCGGCGCCGACATCGTCAAGGCCGACCCGACCGACGACCCGGCCGACTTCCGCCATGTCGTCCAGGCCGCGCGCTGCCCGGTGCTGGTCCGGGGCGGCGGCAAGGCCGACCTCCGGCGGGTCTTCGACACCTCCGCCGCGCTGATGGCCCAAGGCGCGCACGGCATGGTCTATGGCCGCAATATCTACCAGCACGACAACCCGGCGGCGGTGGTGGCGGCGCTGATGGCGATGATCCATGACGGCGCGGACGCCGACGCCGCCTGGGCCATCTACCGCAACGGCGGCGGCCGATGACCGCCTGGCTCGGCATCGACGCCGGCAACACCGGGGTCAAGGCGCTGCTGTTCGACGATGCGGGACGCGAGCTGGCCTGCGCCCATCGCGACACCGGCGGCCACAGCCCGGCGCCCGGCATGGTCGAACGCGACCTCGGCCGCCTGCGGATCGATCTCGAGGATCTGGTCCGCGAGCTGTTGGACAAGAGCGGGCTGCAGGGCAGGGACATCGCCGGCATCGGCACCTCGGGCCACGGCAACGGCCTTTACCTGCTCGACGCCGAGGGGCAGGCGCTGGCGGCGATCCAGTCGCTCGACTCCCGCACCGCGGGGCTGGTCGAGGAATGGCAGGCCGCCGGGGTGGCGGAAGCGGCGGCGGCGATCTGCCTGCAGCGGCCCTGGCCGTCGCAGACGCCGGCGCTGCTGGCCTGGATGGCCCGCCACCGGCCGCAGATCCTGGCGCGCGCCGCCCATGTGCTGATGTGCAAGGACGTGGTGGTCCATGCCCTGACCGGGCGGGTGGCGACCGACGTCACCGATATGGGCGGGGCGGGGCTGCTGCGGCTGCCCGAGAACCGCTACGACGGCGGCCTGCTCGACATCTACGGCCTCGGCGCCATCGGGGCGAAGCTGCCGCCGCTGCACTGGCCGACGGAGCGGGTCGGCGCGGTGACGGCGGAGGTCGCGGCCCGCACCGGCCTGGCCGAGGGCACGCCGGTGGTCGCCGGGTTCTTCGACGTGGTGGCCAGCGCCGTCGGCGCCGGCGTCACCCGGCCGGGCCAGGCCTCGATCATCCTCGGCACCTGGAGCATCAACCAGGTGGTGGTCGAGACGCCGCTGGACGGGGTGTTCATGTCGACCGGCATGGCGCCCGGCCGCTTCCTGTCGATGGAGAACTCCGCCACCTCCGCCACCAATCTCGAATGGCTGGCGCATCACGTGCTGGCGCATGACGGCCGGCGCGCGGGCGGCAGCGCCTTCGCCCTGGCCGACGCCCTGGCCGCCGCGGCGCCGCCGAAGGCCGACGGGCCGATGTACCACCCCTATCTCTACGGCGCGGCGGGCGATCCGTCGGCGCGCGCCGGCTTCTTCGGCCTGGCCGGCTGGCACGACGGCGGCGATCTGGTGCGGGCCGTGTTCGAGGGCGTGGCCTTCGCCCATCTCGCCCATGTCGAGAAGCTGCTCGCCGCCGGGGCCCGGCTGCGCGGCATCACCGTCTCCGGCGGCGGCGCCCGCAGCCCGGTCTGGCCGCAGATGATCGCCGACGTGCTCGGCGTCCCGGTGCGGGTCGCAGCGCAGGCGGAGACGGGGGCCCTCGGCGCCGCCATGGCCGCCGCCGTCGGCGCCGGCCGCTTCGCCGGCCTGGACGAGGCCGCGGCCGCGATGGTCGCGCCGCCGCGGGAGGTCGTGCCCGACCCATGCCTCGCCGGCTTCTACCGCCGCCGCTTCGCCCTGTGGCAGGCGGTCGGCCGCAGCCTCGCGCCGCACTGGGCGGCCCTGCGGGAGATCGGTCATGCGTGAGGTGGGGGCATGATCGCACCGGAAGAGATCCGCACGGCGCGGCGGATGCTGAACTGGACGCAGGCCGAGCTGGCGCGCCGGGCCCGGCTCTCCGTCACCGGCCTGCACAACATCGAGGCCGGCGTCGCCAACCCGCGGGCCTCGACCCTGGCCCGGATCAGCAGCGCGCTGGAGAACGGCCGGGCGCCGGAGTCCGGCCGGGACGGAGAGGCCGGCGACGACGCTGAGATGCTGCTGCGCTCCCTGCGCTCGGACGTCGCCCTGCTCTACACCGTGCTCAACGCCCGGCTCGACCAGATCGAGCGGCGTCTCCGCGGCGCCCGGCCGGACGTCCACGACGCCTGACCGTCTGCCCCGACCCACCACCCTTCGCCGACCAGGAGGACCCATGTCCGCGATCGCCCTGCCGCGCCTGATGCGGATCGGCGCCGGTGCCCTCGACGAGCTTCCGCAGGCCCTGGCCCAGCTCGGGCTGAGATGGCCGGCCGTGGTGACGGACCGCTTCCTGGCCGGGAACGGCGCCCTCGACCGCCTCCGTACCGTCCTGGCCGTCGCCGGCATCCCCGTGCGGGCCTTCACGGAGACCGTCCCCGACCCGACTTCTGGCGTCGTCGACGCGGCCGCGGCCTTCATCCGGGAGGGCGACCACGACTGCGTCATCGGCTTCGGCGGCGGCAGCCCGATCGACACCGCCAAGGCGGCCGCGGTGCTCAGCGTCCGGGGCGGCACGATGCGGGCGCTGAAGGCGCCGCATCAGGAGGACGCGCCGGGGCTGCCGATCGTCGCCATCCCGACCACGGCCGGCACCGGCTCCGAGGCCACGCGCTTCACCATCGTCACCGACGAGGCAACCGAGGAGAAGATGCTCTGCGCCGGCCTCGCCTATCTGCCCAGCATCGCCGTGGTCGATTACGAGCTGACCCTCAGCAAGCCGCGCCGCCTCACCGCCGACACCGGCATCGACGCCCTGACCCATGCGATCGAGGCCTATGTCTCGCGCCGCGCCTCGCCCTTCACCGACGCGATGGCGCTGGCCGCCATGCGGTCGATCTGGACCCATCTGCGCACCGCCTGCGACGACCCCGGCAACCGCGCGGCGCGCGAAGGCATGATGCTGGGATCGCTGCAGGCCGGCATCGCCTTCTCCAACGCCTCGGTGGCGCTGGTGCACGGCATGAGCCGGCCGATCGGCGCGCATTTCCATGTCGCGCACGGCCTGTCCAACGCCATGCTGCTGTCGGTGGTGACGGAATGGTCGGCGCCGGCGGCGATGCCGCGCTACGCCGCCTGCGCCGTCGCCATGGGGCTGGCGCCGGCGGGAGAAGACGACGAGACTGCGGTCGGCCGCCTGGTCGAGGCCCTGCACCGGATCAATGCCGAGCTCGACGTGCCGACGCCGCGGGCCTACGGCCTCGACGCCGGGAAATGGGACCGGCTTCTGCCGCTGATGGCGGAGCAGGCCCTGGCCTCGGGCTCGCCCGCCAACAACCCGCGCATCCCCGACGCCACTGAGATCCAGGCGCTGTACCGCCGCGCCTGGGGCTGAGCCTGGCGAGCGCATGAAAAGATCGTCATTGCGAGCGCAGCGAAGCAATCCAGGGCCGCAGGAGCGGAGGCATGGATTGCTTCGTCGGCTTCGCCTCCTCGCAATCACGGTTCTCTTGCACGAGGGGTCTGATCCCGGGCTCGCGGGGCTGAGCCCGGCGCGGATTGTCCAGAATGTCGGACATCGGGCCGCGCCGCTGCGTTGACGCCGGACCGACGCGAACCTCATCCTTTCTGAAAAACAGATCCGGGGCACGGGCGGCAGCCACGGGCCCGGGGCTGGGAGGAACGCGTGCAAATCGGCTTCAACCTCCTGGTGATCGGAGGGGCGATCGCGCCCGCCGACCGCCCGGTGCTCGAGTCCCTCAAGCGGCACGGCTATGACGGCGTCGAGGTGCCGGTCATGGGCGGGACCGAGGCCGATTGCGCCGCCCTGGGCCGCCTGCTCGACGATCTCGGCCTGGCCCGCACCTGCACCACGATCATCCCCGATCCCGACCACAGCCCGCTGAGCGCGGATCCGGCGATCCGCCGCCGCGCCCGCGACCGGCTGGCCTGGGCGATCGACTGCGGCCACGCCCTGGGCGCCACCGTGATGGGCGGGCCGTATCACTCGCCGCTCGGCGTCTTCTCCGGCAACGGGCCGACCGAGGACGAGCTTGCCAATCTGGCGGAGGCGCTGCACTGGGCCGCCGGCCGGGCGCAGGAGGCGGGAATCCATCTGTCGATCGAGGCGGTGAACCGCTTCGAATGCTACGCCCTGAACACGGTGGAGCAGGCGGAGGCGCTTCGCGCCCGGGTCGGCCACCCGAATTTCGGCTTCATGTACGACACCTTCCACGCCAACATCGAGGAGCGCGACCCGGTCGGCGTCATCGCGGCCCATGCCGCCGGCATCACCCATGTGCATCTGTCGGAGAACGACCGCGGCATCCCGGGGCGCGGCCATGTCCCGTTCCCGGCGACCATCCGCGCCCTGCGCGGGATCGGCTATGACGGCTGGCTGACGGTCGAGGCCTTCGGCCGGGCGCTGCCGGATCTCGCCGCCGCCACCAGGGTCTGGCGCGACCTGTTCCCCGACCTCGACACGCTGTTCGCGGAGTCGATCGCCCTGATCCGGCGCGAGTGGGAGGCCGCGGCATGAGCAGCGCCCCGCGCTTCGAGATGCGCGGCATCCGCAAGGCCTTCCCCGGCGTGGTCGCACTGGACGGCGTGTCCTTCGCCTGCCGCGCCGGCGAGATCCACGCCCTGTGCGGCGAGAACGGCGCCGGCAAGTCGACCCTGATGAAGGTGCTGGGCGGCGTCTACGCCCCCGATGCCGGCGAGATCCTGGTCGACGGCGCGCCGGCGCGCTTCTCCCACCCCGCCGCCGCCCGCGCCGCCGGCATCAGCATCATCCACCAGGAGTTGAGCCTGCTGCCCGACCGCACGGTGGCGGAGAACATCCATCTCGGCATCGAGCCGGTGCGCCGCTTCCGCCTGGACCGCGCGGCGATGCGCGCCGGCGCCCGGTCGCTGCTGGCCCGCCTGTCCTCCGACATCGACCCGGACACCCCGGCGCGCGACCTGGCCATCGCCGAGCAGCAGGCGGTGGAGATCGCCAAGGCGCTGGCGGTCGACGCCCGCATCCTGGTGATGGACGAGCCGACCGCGGCGCTGGACGACGTCGAGGCGGCGCGGCTGCTGCAACTGGTGCGCGGCCTCAAGGCAGCCGGCGTCGCCGTGGTCTACATCTCGCACCGGATGCCGGAGGTGTTCGCCGTCGCCGACACCATCACCGTGCTGAAGGATGGGCGGCACGTCGCCACCCGACCGCGGTCGGAGACCGGAGCGGACGAGGTGGTCCGTCTGATGGTCGGCCGGCCGCTCAGCGATTATTTCCCGCCGAGACCGGCGGGCCCGCCCGGCGATCCCGTGCTGCGGATCGAAGGCGGCGGCAACGCAGCACTGGCCGACATCAACCTGGTCGTGCGCCGCGGCGAGATCGTCGCGATCGCCGGGTTGGAAGGCTCCGGCAAGACAGCCCTGGCCCGCGCCGTGGTTGGGGCCGATCCCTTCCTCCGCGGAAGCATGTGGATCGGGGCGCGGGAGGCGAGGCCGGGTTCGGCGCGGGCGGGGGTCACGCGCGGACTCGGCCTCGTGCCCGAGGACCGCAAGCGCGACGGGCTGGCGCTGATGCAGTCGGTGCGCGACAACGGCCTGCTCGCTCGCCGCGGCCTCGCCTCGCTGCTGGCGCGGCCGCAGGGCAGGGCGGTGGGGGCGGAGACGATCGACGGCATCCTCGCGGCGGTCGATGTCCGCGCCGTGAGCTGGGAGCAGGAGACGCGGCTCCTCTCCGGCGGCAACCAGCAGAAGGCGATCCTGGCGCGCTGGCTGGCCTGCGACCCGCAGCTGCTGGTCTTCGCCGAACCGACCCGCGGCGTCGACGTCGCCGCCAAGGCCGCGATCTACCGGCTGATGCGCGACTTCACCGGCCGCGGCAAGGGCATCCTGGTCGCCACCTCCGACCTGCCGGAGGCGCTGGGCCTGGCCGACCGCATCCTGGTGATGCGCGCCGGCCGGATCGTCGGCGAGCGGCCGGGCGGCGCGACCGAGGAGGAGGTCATGGCGCTGGCCACCGGCCACCGCTTCGACGCCGTGGCGCGAATGGGGGCGGCATGAGCGCGATCGCCACCGCCGGGCGGCCCCGCCGCCGCGCCGAGCTGCCGGTGCCGGCGATCCTGATCGCGGCTTCGGCCGTCGGCTTCGCCGCCACGGCGCTGGCCACCGGCCAGTCCGCGCAGCTCTCGGCCGGCGGCGTGATCGCGGTGCTGGAACGGGTGGTGGCGCTCGGCTTGGTGGCGCTGGGCCAGACCTTCGTCATCCTGGCCCGCTCGATCGACCTCTCGGTCGCCAACCTGGTCAGCGTCGGCGCCGTCATGGCGTCCTGGCTGATGCAGGGCGACCCGGCGATGATGCTGCCGGCCGTGGCCGCGGTGCTCGCCGTCTCGGCCCTGGTCGGGGCGGTGAACGGCCTCCTGGTGACGCGGCTCGAGATCAACCCGCTGATCGCCACTCTCGGCGTCGGGCTGGTGCTGCAGGGGCTGCTCAGCGCCTCCTTCCAGAACTTCGCCGGGGCGGTGCCGGAAAGCTTCCAGGTGCTGGCCTACGGCCAGGTCGGGCCGGTGCCCTATCCGGTGATCGGCCTGTTCGTGCTGACCGGCTGCGCCGCCTTCGTGCTACGCTCCACCCGCTTCGGCGCCCATCTCTACGCCACCGGCGGCAACCCGGACGGCGCCCGGCTGGCCGGCATCCACACCCACCGGGTGACGCTGGCCGCGCATGTCGTCTGCAGCCTCGCCGCCGGGCTGACCGGGCTCTACCTCGCCAGCCGCCTGCGCTCCGGCGCCCCCTGGGTCGGGCGCGACGGCATCTACGACCTCGAATCCATCGCCGTGGTGGTGATCGGCGGCACCGTCCTGGCTGGCGGCCGCGGCGGCGTTTGGGGCACGCTGGCCGGGGTGATCCTGTTCGGCACGCTCGACGCGATCTTCACCATGGTCGGCATCGACGCCTTCGTGAAGCAGGTGCTGCGCGGCGGCATCGTCGTCGCCGCCGTCGCGGTCTATGCCTACCGCACCCGGGGGCATGTGGCATGATCGAGACCACCGAGCCGCGCCCGATCAGCCCGCCACGCGCGACGCCGTCGCCGCTGCGCCGCCTGGCCGTCATCCGCCCGGCCTATTGGGTGCTGATCGTGCTGCTGGTCGCGATCGCCGTGGCCAGCCCGGCCTTCCTGGAGCCGCAAGGCTACATGAATTTCCTGCGCCGGGCGGCGCCGCTGGTGATCCTGGCGGCCGGGCAGCTCTTCGTCATCGTCGCCGGCGGCTTCGACCTCTCGGTCGGGTCCCTGATCACGCTCGTGGTGATGGCCTCGGCGCTGCTGATCCAGGGCGACCCGGCGCAGACCTGGTGGGTGATCGCCCTCGTCTACGGCATCGGCCTCGCCGTCGGCCTGTTCAACGGGCTGGTGGTGTCCTGGCTCAAGGTGCCGTCGATCATCACCACCCTCGGCATGCTGCTGTCGCTGAAGGGCATCGCGCTGGCCTGGTCCGGCGGGTCGCCGCAGGGCTACCTGCCCGACAATTTCCGCGATTTCGGCCGGTTGACCTGGCGCGGCCTGCCGATGATCGACCTGCTGCCGCTGGCGGTCGTGGTCATGGTGGTCACGGTCGCGCTGCTGTGGTGGCTGATGCACGGCACCGTGCTGGGCCGGCTGCTGCACGCCATCGGCGACAATCCGCGGGCGGCGGAGCTGGCGGGGGTGCGGGTGCGGCTGGTGCGCACCATCGCCTTCGTCGTCTCCGCCCTGTCCGCAGTCACCGCCGGCATCCTGCTCGGCGGCTTCGCCGGGGTCTCGACCAATGTCGGCGACGGCTACGAGCTGCAGGCGATCGCGGCGATCGTGATCGGCGGCGCCCAGCTGCTCGGCGGCCGCGGCACCGTGCCCGGCGCCGTGGCCGGGGCGCTCAGCCTCGCCGCCCTGTTCACCCTGCTCAACCTGATCGGCCTGCCCAAGCCGCTGCGCGACGCGGCCCAGGGCCTGATCCTGATCGCCGCCGTCGGCTGGAGCGTCTGGCGCCGCCGCAGGGGAGGGGCCTGACGCCGTCGACCATTCCAAGAACCAGAACGATAGGGGAGGAACGTGATGAAAATCGGGATGATGATCGGCACTGCCGCCTTGCTGGCCCTGGCGGCCGGCACGGCACAGGCGCAGAGCTTCGACGACCCCAAGGAGTTCGAGGCCCAGCGGGCGCTGATGTCGGCCAAGGCGGAAGGTCCGGCCGACAAGCCGTGGGAGCAGCACTACGGCACCCAGATGGTCGATACGTCCAAATACAAGAAGCCGGGGCCGTACAAGCTGTGCTTCTCCAATGCCGGGGTCGGCAACCCGTGGCGCGTGGTCGGCTGGACCACGATGCAGGCCGAGGTCGACCTGCACAAGGACGAGATTGCCTCCTTCACCGTGGCCGATGCCGAGGGCAAGGACGACAAGCAGATCTCCGACATCAAGGCGATGCTGGCCAGCGGCAATTGCGACGCGCTGATCGTCTCGCCCAACACCACCGCGGCGCTGACCCCGGCGGTGGAGGAGGCCTGCAAGCAGGTGCCGGTCATCGTCTTCGATCGCGGCGTGCTGACCGACTGCCCGGTGACCGTGATCAAGCCGATCGGCGGCTACGCCTTCGGCATCGCCGCGGCGGAATACATCGCCGCCAATGTGCCGAAGGGCGCCAAGGTGCTGGCGCTGCGCATCCTGCCCGGCGTCGACGTGCTGGAGAACCGCTGGGCCGCGGCCAAGCGGATCTTCGACGAGAAAGGCATCGAGGTGGTCGGCGCCGAGTTCACCGACGGCGACCGGGCCAAGACCAAGTCGATCGTCGAGGACTATCTGACCCGCGTCGGCAAGCTCGACGCCGTGTGGATGGACGCCGGGGCCACCAGCGTCGCCGCGATCGAGGCATTCGAGGACCAGGGCATGGACGTGCCGATCGTCACCGGCGAGGACCAGCAGGACTTCCTGCAGAAATGGAAGCAGTCGGGCATGAAAGCGCTGGCGCCGACCTACCCGACCTATCAGTGGCGCACCCCGGTGATCGCGGCGCTGCGCATCCTGAAGGGCGAGAAGGTGCCGGGCCCGGCCTGGTCGCTGCCGCAGCCGACGATCACGGCCGAGACCCTCGACAAATACGTCAACGAGAAGATGCCGCCGCTGCACTACGCCATGTGCGGCTGCGAAGGGATGCCGGACTACCCGCAGCGGTGGATCGGCAAGTAGTCAACCCGCGGGAGGCGGGCCGGCCCGCCTCCCGCTCAGGGCGGAGGATCCCATGGGCGACTATCACATCACCGGCGCGATGATCTGGGACGGCAGCGGGCGCGATCCGTATCCCGGCCAGGTCGTGGTCCGCGGCGACCGCATCCAGGCCGTGGCCCCGGCTTCGGAGCGGCTGGACGCCGGCGGCTGCGAGGCGGTCGACGGTACCGGCGCCACGCTGATGCCGGGGCTGGTCGAGGGCCACGCCCATCTCTCCTTCTGCGGCGCCGCCCGCAACACCGATCTCGGCGACATCCCGACCGAGGAGCATGTGCTGGAGACGATGTGGAACGCCGAGACGCTGCTGGATCACGGCTTCACCAGCTGCTACTCGGCCGCCAGCGCCAAGATCCGGCTCGACGTCGTGATCCGCGACAAGGTCAATGCCGGCCGGCTGAAGGGACCGCGGATCAAGGCGGCGAGCCCGGAGATCACGGTGACCGGCGGCCTGGGCGACGAGACCCGGCTGCACCTGGCCCGCGCCAGCTTCGGCATGGTCTGCGACGGGCCGGAGGAGGTGCGCCGCGCCGTCCGCATCTGCATCCGCGAGGATGTCGACAACATCAAGATCAACATCTCCGGCGACGACTTCGTCGACCCGGCCAAGGGCGGCATGACGGTGATGTCCCAGGCCGAGGTCTCGGCCGCGGTCGAGACCGCGCATGATTTCGGCCGGCGGGTGAACTGCCATGCCCGCGCCAGCGAGGCGGTGAAGCGCGCCATCCGCGCCGGGGTCGACGTGATCTACCATTGCGAGCATGCCGACAGCGAGGCGCTGGACATGCTGGAGGCGAAGAAGGACCAGGTCTTCGTCGGCCCCGCCATCGGCCTGATCTACAACACCATCCACGAGGCCGGGCCCTGGGGCATCGACGAGGCCAAGGCGCGCAAGCTGGGCATGCATCTCTGCATGGAGGCCAGCCAGCGCACCTATGCCGAGATGCGCCGCCGCGGCATCCGCGTCGTGATCGGCGGCGACTACGGCTTCGCCTGGACGCCGCAGGGCACCAATGCCCGCGACGTCGAGCACTTCGTCAAGCTGTTCGGCTACACCCCGTCCGAGGCGCTGCAATGCGCCACCAGGATCGGCGCCGAGCTGATGGGCATGGGCGACCGGCTGGGCCAGGTGCGCGAGGGCTTCCTGGCCGACCTGATCCTGGTCGACGGCGACCCACTCAAGGACATCAGCCTGATCCACGAGCACGGCGCGATCCGCATGGTGATGAAGGACGGCGCGATGCATCGCCTGTCGCCGCCCCGGGCGATGCGGGCCGCGGCCGCCGCCGAGTGACGCCTTGGAGGGCGCCGGCCACCGGCAGTCGGGCGTCGACATCCTGCTCGGGGTCGTCGACCGCCTGACCGAAGCCCCGGGCGGCGTGTCCGTCGCCGCCCTGGCCGGCGGTCTCGCCGTGCCGCGGTCCAGCCTCTACGCCGTGCTGCGGCCGATGCTGGCATCGGGCTGGCTGGAGGCGCCGCGGCGCGGCATCGTCCGGCTCGGCGCCGCCTGGTTCGACCTGGCGGTGGCGTTGGAGGCCGAGCAGCCGGCCGCGCCGGCCCGGCCGCGGCTGCAGGGCATGACCGGCCCGGCCCGGTCCTTCCTGTGGAACCCGGGCTTCACCGAGCTGGTCGACGCCGCGCCCTTCGCCCGGCCGCCACCCTATGTCTTCGGCTTCTCCAACGGGTCCCGCGCCAATCTCTGGCGCCAGGGGCTGATCCATGGCGTGCAGTTCGCCGCCGCCGAGCATGCCGACCGCATCGCCACGCTGCGCATCGCCCATGCCGATGACGACGCCGCGGCCCAGGCGCGCGACATCGACGCCTTCCTGGCCATGGGCGTCGATGCGCTGATCGTCAGCCCGCTGGAGACCGAGGCGCTGCTGCCGGCCCTGGCCCGGGCCCGCGCCGCCGGGCTGCCCGTGATCATGGTCGACCGGCTGCTGGGCGACGCCTCGCATTCCCTGGTCCAGGTCGCCGGGCCCGACACCGCCATCGGCCGGCTGCCGGCGCAATGGTTGGTCGAGACGCTGGGCGGCCGCGGCAGTGTGGTGATGATGGTGGGCGACCCGGAGATCGGGCCGCTGCTGCGCCGGGCCCGGGCGGCGCGCGAGGTGTTTGCGCTCTCGCCCGGCATCCGCATCCTCGAGACGGTGCACACCGAGATGACGGTCGCGGCCGGCCGCCGCGCCATGGCCGGGCTGATCGAGCGCTGGGGCGACGCCATCGGCGGCGTCTGGTGCGACAGCGGCCTGCACGGCGCCGGGTCGATCCACGCCTGGGTCGATGCCGGCTATGACGGCCGCGTGCCGCCGCACACCGGCGGCGACCAGAACGCGGTCTATCAGCTCGCCATCCTGCACGGCGTGCCGCTGGCGGCGATGGATTTCCCGCCGGCGATGGGCATCCGCGCGGTCGAGGTCGGGCTCGACATCCTGGCCGGCCGCACCCTGCCGCGGCGGATCGAGGTGCCCACGCCCCTGGTGATCAGCCGCGGCTGGGAGACCGCCTCGGTCCGCGCCGATGTCTTCGTTGAGGACCATGTGCGCTGGGACCGGCCGCCCAGCCTGATCCTGGGCCACGGCATGGGCGACGACTACGACCCGACCAGTTTCACAGTGGGAAAGGGGGGCGCGGTGGGGAAGGGGGCGGCGGCCGATGGCGGCGCCCGCTCGATCCTGCGCACCCTCGACATCCTGGTCTGGCTCAAGGCCCATGGCGGCGAGACTGGCATCGCCGATCTCTTGGAGGCGGTGGCGATGCCGCGCTCCTCGCTGCACGACCTGCTGGGGCCGCTGGTCGGGCATGGGCTGCTGCAGCGCGGCGGCCGCGGCCGGATCCGCGCCGGGCCGCGGGCACGGGCCGCCGGCCTCGCCGCGACCGGCATCGCCGACCTCGCCGCCACGATCGAACCGATATTGGAAGAGCTGGTGCGCTCGGTTGGCGGCGCCGCGGCCCTGGCCGTGCTGCATGGCGAGCGCTGCGCCATCGCTCTCAGCCGCGCCGCGGCCGGGGCGGCGCCGATCGCGGTCGGCAGCCGGACCCCGGTGAACTGGACCCTGGCCGGGCGCCTGCTGGTGGCCGAGCTGCCGGAGCGCCGGCTGCGCTGGCTGCTGGCCGCCCATGCCCGGCCGCGGCGCGACGGCTGCAGGCCGCTGACGCTGCCCGAGCTGGTGGCGGCGATCCGCGCGGAAGGCGGGCAGCGCGTCGCTGCGCTGGCCGGCGAGGCCGGCCCCGATCTCGGCGAGGCGGCGCGGCCGATCCGCGGCGCCGACAGCCAGGTCCGTGCCGTGCTGCTGCTGCGCGTGCCGGCTGGCGACCTGCCGGCGGCCCGGGCGGCGCTGGAGGATCTGGACCTGCCGGAAGCCGTCGAGGCGCCCGGTACCGTCCCGGTTCAATCCTCTCCCGCCATCCAGGCCGTCTTGCCGTAAGCCGGGCCGCCGGCCTCTTAAGGGGCTCCCGGCGGGTGCTCAGCCTCCGCCCTGGGACCCGAGTCCGTACTGCTCGTCGGTCACATGCTCCAGCCAGTCGACGCTCCGGCCGTCGAGCGCTTCGGCGACGGCGACATGGGTCATGGCCGAGGTCGCCGTGGCGCCGTGCCAGTGCTTCTCGCCCGGCGGGATCCAGACCACATCGCCGGGGCGGATCTCCTCGACCGGCCCGCCCTCGCGCTGAATCCATCCCTGGCCGGCGGTGACGATCAGCGTCTGCCCCAGCGGGTGGGTGTGCCAGGCGGTGCGGGCGCCGGGCTCGAAGCTGACGATGGCGCCGCCGACGCGCGCGGGATCGCTGCGCTGGAAGCGTGAGGCGATCCGGACGGTGCCGGTGAAGTACTCCGCCGGGCCGGGCTGGGCGGGCGTCGAACCGTGGCGAACGATGTCCAATGTCGTGCTCCCTTGCGTGTCGGGGCTGGAGGTCTCGCCCGGCGGCAGCCCGCGCGCCTCGAACACCGATTTGGCGACCGGGATCGCGGACATCGCCCTGGGCCAGCCGGCATAGAAGGCGAGATGGGTGATGACCTCAGACAACTGTGCCCGGGTCAAGCCGTTGTCGATCCCCCGGTTCAGATGGCCCGTCAGCTGCGCGGTGTGGCCGGTCGCGATCAGGGCCGCGATCGTCACCAGGCTGCGGTCCCGCGGCGCCAGGTCGGGCCTGGCCCAGACATCGGCGAACAGAACCTCGTCGGTGTAGTCGGCCAGCGCCGGAGCGACCGCCCGGACATCGGGCGAGGCCACCCTCGGCGGCGCCGGTCTGCGCTGCTCCGCCTGGGCCGATGCGGCCAGCGAAAACATGGCGAGAGTGGCGGCAAGCAGCTTCATCGATCCCCTCCGTCGTTCCATTGGTCCGGTCGCCCGGAGATGGGCCGGTAGAGGCTCGGCGATTAGAGGCCCGAAGCCGCATGGCGCTATCGATCGGGCTCATGAATGCGGGCAGCTTCTAGAGCACTTTCCGATCTTCAGGAATCGTGGGGGATTCCCGAAGGCTGGGAATTCTGATTCAAGATGCAGGCTGGTGAGGGAGGCCAGCTTGCATGACGCGACCTCTTTCGATGGACATCCGGGACCGGCTGGTTCGGGCGGTGGACGGCGGCATGACGCGGCGCTCTGCGGCCAAGCGCTTCGGGGTTGCCGCCTCGACGGCGATCAAGTGGGTTGAGCAGTGGCAGCGTACCGGCGCGGTGGCGCCGCGACCGCGGGGCGGTGATCATCGCTCGCAGCGGCTCGAGGCCCATGCCGAGGAGATCCTGGGGCTGATCGAGCAGACGCCGGACA
>NZ_AUHM01000044.1:0-37500 GCF_000423185.1 Inquilinus limosus DSM 16000
ATCGCACTGGCCGTCGACGCCTTCACACCTGACGATTGCCAGAACTACTTTACTGCTGCCGGATATGACCGCGACTGATCGGAAAATGCTCTAGGTCGGCACAATGGCACAGCATCAGCCCCCCGCCCCACGGCTGCAAAGTTGGGTGAAGAGCGGACTTTAAGGGCAGGGCTCAAGACGCATCGGGTCCACGCCAAAAGCGGTCACCCGTGTAGTGGTCCCAAACCGGACACGACGTCGAGCCATGAATCTCGCCGTCGTCGGCGAAACCAGCCTGACGAGGTGCACCTAAACCGGACAACAAGGTGGGCCCAGACAGCGGACACGTCGGCTCTGGCCGGGACCCCGATGCCTCGCAAGATGACAATGTAGGTCAACGGAGCAACCAGGGCGACCTGAGGACAGCCAGCGATCCTGGGACGAATGCCTGCGCGCGAAATCGCCGGTGCGTGCTGGCGGCGGAAATCCGACGAGCCAGCTCCGGTCCCGGCCTAGCGCTTCAATTGCAGATGGAATGACGCTCCGCCCCGCGGACCATCGCGGACGACGGCCCGGCCGCCATGGGCCTGGGCGATTTCCGACACCAGGTTGAGCCCTAGCCCGGAGCCCGCGCCGCCGGCCAGGCGATGGAACGGCTCGAAAATGCGCTCACGCTCCTCGCGAGGAATACCCGGCCCCTCATCCTGGACGACGATGCTGCCGCCACGTTCGACCCGCACGACGATCGTGCCGGCCTGGCCGCCATGCTGGATGGCGTTGTGGATCAGGTTGGCGGTCGCACGCTCCAGCGCCGCGTTGTCACCGTCGACTTCGACCCGCTCCTCCTCCGCATCGACGACCAGATCGTAGCCGGTGGCGATCGCCAGCGGCGCCAGATCGGCCGCGACCTTGCGGGCCAGGGCCACCAGGTCCACGGCGGAGAACAGGCTGGTGCGGCTGCGCAACCGCTCCAGGTCGAGCAGCTGATCGGCCATGAGCTCGAGCCTCAGCAGGTCGCGGCCGAGGCTCGCCTTCATCGGCTCGTCACCGAAGGCTTCGAGCCTGAGCTTCAGGATCGCGATCGGCGTCCGCAGCTCATGCGCGGCGCTGGCCAGGAAACGGCGCTGCCGCTCATAGCCCGCGTCCAGGCGGGTCAGCGCCTCGTTCACGGCCGCCACCAGCGGCGTGATCTCGCGCGGCACCTGCTCGATCGGCAGCCGGTTGCCGCGCCGGTCCGGATCGATGCGCGCGGCGGCGCTCGCCACCAGACCGAGATTCTTCAGCGCCGAGCGCACGGTCAGCGGCACCGCGATCACCGTCCCGATGACCAGCGCCAGGGCCAGGTACACGAAGTAGAGATTGTCCGGGTCGACGGTGAAGTCGACCAACGGCCAGAGGCCCATGTCGATCGGGCCGGTGGCGATGAGCAGCCTACGGCCCTCCGGCGTGCTCGTCGCCTGGAGGGCGCCGATGAACTTCCCGTCCGGCGTGTTCAGCTCGGAATAATTGACGCCGCCCTGCATGGCCTCGGTGACCGACAGGATGCCTGCGGGCCCATCCCCCTCGGCGATCGTCCGGGTGCCGTCGGTGATGCGGAACCAGAAGCCGGAGGCGGTCTGCCGCCTTATCTCCTGCACGGTCGGGGTGTCCGACAGGATCAGCCCTCCATCCCCCGCCTGCGTCACGTTCTTCGCCAGGACGTTGGCGGCGTAGATGGCGCCGGAGTATTCGCGGTCCCGCGCCTCCGCCAGCAGCAGGAGCGTCGCGATCACCGCGAGGACGACGGACACGATCTGCAGCGCGGAAAGGCGCAGCATCAGCCGCCGCGTCAGGGATGGACGGCGAGCCATGCCAGCCTCCGCACGATTCGGTTCTCCTTCGACGGCCGCGCCGGCCCAGGCCCAAGCCCGTCCGGTCGTTACCACTGAAGCGGGGAACGCACCCCGCCGCCAGCACAATGATCCATACCCGGCTCATTCTTCACAGCCCCCGTTGCCGGCAAGGCTGGCAGAACATCGCGTGCAATGTTCGGGCAATGCTGGGGGTGCATTGGCTGTCGGGGATCGGGACATCGCCCCAAGGGGAATGTCGCGCCATGGCGTCGCCAAGGCGAAGAGCGATCCGGCGGCAGAAGGTCGAGAGACATGGTCGATGAACGGTTGTCGATGCGTGCGGGGTCCATAGCGTCAGGCGAGCCCGTGACCGCGGCCGACCCCGTGGGGCGCACGGCGATGTCGCTGGCGATCCTGGGCGTGATCGGGGCCGTGCTGATCATGGCGTGGGGATCCCAGCGCCTGGCTGCGGCGCTGAAGCCCAGGGATACCCTGGCGGTCTGCGGCGCTTCCGTCAGCAGGCCGTGACGGCTGCCGATCTTCCAGCCCTTTCAGGACCATCAGACCCATCGCGATAGGCGCATCCCCTCGGCAGGCCGGAGCTCTCCGACGAGTTCCGCCCGCTCGAAGAACCAGAGCGAAACAGACATGTCCGATAGCCAACCGCCGGGCCCGGCGGAACGACCCGTGATGCAAGCCGCGCGGCGCCGCCCGCGGCCCTGGTTGACCGTGCTGTTCGGCCTGGGAGCGGCCGCCCTGGCGGCCACGGTCGTCGTGATGACCGGCGCCGACGGCATCGGATCGGCCATGGCGCCGGCCGGTCAGGCCCGGCCGGTGGTCTCGGTCGCCGTCGCCCGGCAGCGCCCGATCGAACGGACGCTGTCGCTGACCGGCACGGTGATGCCGCGCGAGGAGATCGCGATCGGCACCGCCATCGAGGGCCAGCGCATCGCCGAGGTGCTGGTCGAGGAAGGCGACCGGGTCGCGGCCGGCCAGGTGATCCTGCGGCTGGAGACCGACCTTCTGACCGCCGCGCTGCACGATGCCGAGGCGGCGGTGCTGCGGGCGGAGGCCGGGCTGGCGCGCGATCAGGCGACGCAGGCCGAGGCCACGGCCAACTTCCGGCGCATCGAGCAGCTGCGCGGCTCCACCGCCTTCAACCCGCAGGAATACGACAAGCGGCGCGCCGCCGCGGTGTCGGCGGACAAGATGCTGGAGGTGTCGCGGGCAGAGGTGGCGCAGGCGCAGGCCAAGGTCGACGACGCCCGCACCCGGCTCGGCCGGGCCGAGATCCGGGCGCCGACCGCGGGCATCGTCTCCGAACGCGCCGCCCGGGTCGGGGCGCTCGCAGGCTCCGGGCCGCTGGTCAAGCTGATCCGCGAGGGGGAGGTCGAGCTCGAGGCCGAGGTGCCCGAGATCGACCTGCCGGCCTTGGCGGCGGGCCAGCCCGCCCGGATCAGGGTCGCCGGCGTCGAGGAGGCGTTCGACGGCCGGGTGCGGCTGGTGGCCCCGAAGGCCGACCGGGACAGCCGGCTCGGCCGGGCGCGCATCGCGCTGCCGGTCGACCCGCGGCTGCGGCCGGGGGTGTTCGGCCGCGCCGCCATCGTGGCGGAGCGCCGCGACGGCGCCGTCGTCATCCCCGATTCGGCGCTGATCCAGCGCGACGACCTCGGCGATAGCGCGGTGCTCACGGTCGCCGCCGACGGCACCGTCGCCCGCCAGGAGGTGACGGTCGGGCTGCGCCAGGACGGCTGGGCGGAGATCCGCGAGGGGCTCGCCGCCGGCCAGCGCGTGGTGCTCAGCGCCGGGGCGTTCCTACGCGAGGGCGACCAGGTGACCATGGCGGACGGGATGCCCGCCCTGTTCCGGCCGGTGGACGGCCGGCCATGACCTCCGGCCTCTCCTCCTGGTCGATCCGCCGGCCGATCCCGGTCCTCGTCCTGTTCGCGGTCCTGACCCTGGCGGGCTGGTGGTCGTTCCTGCGCCTGCCGGTCAATGCCAACCCCAAGGTCGAGTTCCCGATCGTCACGGTCACGGTCACCCAGGCCGGCGCCGCGCCGTCGGAGCTGGAGAGCCAGGTCACCCGCCGGATCGAGGGTGCGGTCGCCGGCCTCGCCGGGGCGCGCCACATCACCTCGACCATCGCCGACGGCACCTCCTCGACCACGGTCGAGTTCCGCATCGGCATCGACCCGGACCGCGCCACCACCGATGTGCGCGACGCCGTGACCAACATCCGCAGCGACCTGCCGCAGGGCATCGAGGAGCCGATCATCGCCCGGCTCGACGTCGAAGGCGGCGCCATCCTCTACTACGGCGTGCGCGCGCCGGGGATGTCGGCGGTCGACCTGTCCTGGTTCGTCGACGACCGCATCGCCCGCGACCTCTTGGCCGTGGCCGGGGTGCAGAAGGTGCAGCGCCTGGGCGGCGTCGGCCGCGAGATCCGGGTCGAGCTCGACCCCGACCGGCTGGCGGCGCTTGGCATCACCGCCGACCAGGTCAACGCCCAGCTGCGCAGCACCAACGCCGACGTTCCCGGCGGCCGGGGCGAGATCGGCGCCCGCGAGCAGGCGATCCGCACGCTCGGCGGCGCCCGCACCGTGACGGCCCTGGCCGAGACGCCGATCGCGCTGCCGAACGGCCGCTGGGCCAGGCTCGACACGCTCGGCACCGTCACCGACGGCGCCGGGGAGCAGCGCTCGCTGACCCGGCTCGACGGCGAACCGGTGGTCGCCTTCGCCGTCTACCGCGCCAAGGGAGCCAGCGACACCGTGGTGGCCGACGGCGTCGCCGCGCGCCTGGCCGAACTCCAGACCCGGACGCCGGGCGTCACCATCAGCGAGATCGCCTCGACCGTCGAATACACCCGCGACAGCTACGATGCGGGGATGACGGCGCTGATCGAAGGCGCGCTGCTGACCGTGCTGGTGGTGTTCCTGTTCCTGCGCGACTGGCGGGCGACGCTGATCGCGGCCGTGGCCATGCCCCTGTCGATCCTGCCGGCCTTTTGGGCGATGGACCTGCTGGGCTTCACCCTGAACAGCATCTCGCTGCTGGCGCTGACCCTGGTGATCGGCATCCTGGTCGACGACGCGATCGTCGAGATCGAGAACATCGACCGGCATCTGCATCTCGGCAAGCGGCCCTACCGCGCCGCGATCGACGCGGCCGACGCGATCGGCCTCGCCGTCGTCGCCACCACCCTCACCATCGTCGCGGTGTTTGCGCCCGTCAGCTTCATCGGCGGCGTCACGGGCCAGTATTTCGAGCAGTTCGGCCTGACCGTGGCGGTCGCCGTGCTCGCCTCGTTGCTGGTGGCGCGGCTGCTGACGCCGCTGATGGCGGCCTATCTGCTGCAGCCGAAGCGGGCGGCGGCGGGCGGCGATGCCGGGGCCGCACCGTCGCGGCCGGACGGCCGCTATGTCCGGCTGCTGAACTGGACGCTCGATCACCGCGGCGCCACCCTGGCCGCGGCCGGCGCCCTCCTCGCAGGGTCGCTGCTGCTGGTGCCGCTGCTGCCCTCCGGCTTCCTGCCGGACAGCGACAGTCGGATCTCGAACCTGCAGGTCGAGCTGCCGCCCGGCGCCACCCTGGCCGACACCGACGCCGTGGCACGGCGCATCACGGCCGAGCTGCGGCAGCGGCCGGAGGTCGACCACGTCTTCGCCACCATCGGCGAGGCCGGCGGCGCCGCGGCGGCCGACGCTATCGCTTCGGGCGGGGACGTCGCCAAGGTCAGCTTCGTCATCATCCTGAAGCCACGCGGCGAGCGCCAGCTGACCCGCAAGGCGTTCGAACGTTCGGCCCGGGACGAGCTGTCGCAGATCCCGGACATCCGCTTCACCTTCCTGGGCGAGAGCGGCAGCAAGGACGTGTCGATCGTGCTGACCGGCGACGACCCGGAGAAGCTGCGCACCGCCGCCCGGGCGCTGGAGCGCGAGATGCGCGGCCTGCCGGTCCTGGCCAATGTCCGCTCGGCCGAGCCGCTGCCGCGACCGGAGATCCGCATCCGCCCGCGGCCAGACGAGGCGGCGCGGCTCGGCGTCTCGGCCCAGGCGATCGGCACCGTCGCCCGCATCGCCACGATCGGCGACACCGACGCCAACTCGGCCAAGTTCAACCTCGGCGACCGCCAGGTCCCGATCCGCGTGGCCCTGGACCGCGCGGCCCGCGCCGACATAGAGGCGCTGCGCCAGCTGCGCGTGGCCGGCGACCGCGGGGCCGTGCCGCTGACCTCGGTGGCCGAGATCGGCTTCGGCGCCGGCGATGCCGAGGTCGAGCGCTTCGATCGGCGCCGCCGGGTCTCGGTCGACGCCGACCTGAACGGCGTGCCGCTCGGCACCGCCCTG
Organism: Inquilinus limosus DSM 16000; assembly: GCF_000423185.1. GTDB lineage: Bacteria > Pseudomonadota > Alphaproteobacteria > DSM-16000 > Inquilinaceae > Inquilinus > Inquilinus limosus. Next base: position 6,161 of record NZ_AUHM01000044.1, read on the forward strand.
GCCGCGATCGAGGCGCTGCCCGCGCTGGCACAGCTGCCGGAGGGCGTGGAGCGGCCGGCCTATGGCGACGCCGAATCGATGGACGAGATGTTCGCCAGCTTCGGCGGGGCGATGCTGGCCGGCCTGCTGGTAGTGCTGGCGGTCCTGGTGCTGCTGTTCCGCGATTTCCTGCAGCCGGTGACCATCCTGGTGGCGCTGCCGCTGTCGGCGATCGGGGCCGTGCTGGCGCTGCTCGGCATCGGCGCGGCGCTCGACCTGTCGACGGTGATCGGCCTGCTGATGCTGATGGGCATCGTCACCAAGAACTCCATCCTGCTGGTTGACTTCGCGATCGAGGGGCGGCGGGCCGGGCTCGACCGGCGCACCGCCCTGGTCCAGGCCTGCCTGGTGCGGGCCCGGCCGATCGTCATGACCACCCTTGCGATGATCGCCGGCATGATGCCGGCGGCGCTGGGCTTCGGCGCCGATGCCGGCTTCCGCGGCCCGATGGCGGCGGCGGTGATCGGCGGCCTCGTCACCTCGACCGCGCTCAGCCTGGTGCTGGTGCCGGCGGTGTTCACGCTGATGGACGACCTGCGCGCCTGGCTGGCGCCCCGCCTCGGCCGGCTGACCTCGGTCACCGAGGCCGACCGCGCGGCAGAAGAGCCTGCCGCCGCCCGACAGGAGGCCCGACATGCATGAGCGTTATTTCCCCCCGCCCGACGAGCGGCCGCGGGCTAGGCGCAGGGACACCCGGGCGCTCCGCCGGTCGCCGCCGGCGGGGAGAGCCGTCCGGGGGCGGATGGTTGGAAAGGTCGTCCTGGTGACGGAGGCGGCATCCCCGATCGGCCGGGCCAGCGCGCTGGCCCTGGCGCTGCAGGGCGCGACCGTGCTGGCCGCCGACAGGGACCCGAGGGGCGGGGTCGAGACGGCGGTGATGATCCGCGACGCCGGCGGCCGCGTCGGCTTCCAGTGCCACGACATCGGCGACGAGGCCTCGTGGCGGAACCTCGTGGAGGCGGCCTGGTCCGGCTTCGGGGCGCTGCACGTGCTGGTCAACACCGTCGGCGTCCCGGTCTTCGGCCATCACGCCGGCGCGGCGTGGACGGATCTGGGGCGGGAGCGCGCCTCCGGCCTCCGGGCGCTTTCGCTGGGGCTGGAGCATGCGATTCCGGCGATCGCGCGGTCCGGCGGCGGCGCCGTCGTCAACGTCGCCCTGACCGACACGCATGCGGGCAATCCGCGCTTCCCCTACCGCCCTCCCGGCAAGGGCGAGATCACGCTGCTGACCAAGGAGAGGGCGCTCGCCTGCGTCGGCGCGCGCAACGGGGTCCGAGTCAATTCCGTCCGCCCCACCGCGATCGACGCCCCGGTCATTGGCGCGACCGGGAGCCCGCCGGCGGCGATAACCCGTACCTCGGTCTGGATGGGCCATTCCGGCACGCCGCAGGACATCGCCGAGGGCGTGCTGTTCCTGGCCTCCGACGACGCGCGCTACGTCACTGGCACCGAGCTGATCATCGACGGGCGGCTGAACCCGCCTGATGCGAGACAACGGAGATGAAACCGATCATGGCAGTTGGGTGGAGCCGCTTCCGAGCGGCCATGCTCGTCATCGCGCTGACGCCGGCCGCGGGAACGGCCACGGCGCAGTCGCTCACCGAGGCGCTGGCATCGGCCTATGCCACCAACCCGGACCTCGCCGCCGACATCGCCAACCTGAAGACGGTCAATGAAGGCGTCGCCCAGGCCCTGTCCGGCTACCGGCCGTCGGTCAGCGCGAGCGCCAGCATCGAGAGCCAGTTCACCAACACGCAGACCGACGGGCAGCGCGGCGGCACCGCCCTGCCCTCGGGCGGCCGGGACGGCCGGTGGCACGAGGTCAACCCGGCCACGCTCGGCATCACCGTCAACCAGAACCTCTACAATGGCGGCCGCACCCAGGCCGCGGTGAGCCAGGCCGAGAACACGGTCATGGCCACCCGCGCCGTCGTCCGGACCACCGAGCAGACGGTGCTGTTCGACGCCGCGACCGCCTATGCCGACGTGGTCCGGGCCCAGGCGGCGCTCGACGTCCGGCGCAACAACGAGGCGGTGCTGGGCCAGCAGCTGCAGGCGACCCGCGACCGGTTCAATGTCGGCGAGGTGACCCCGACCGATGTCAGCCAGGCCGAGGCCGCCCTGGCCAGCGCCGTCGCCGGCCGGGTCGAGGCGGAGGGCACGCTACGCACCAGCCGCGCCGTCTTCGAGCGCATCATCGGCCGGCCGCCGGAAATGCTGGAGACACCGGCCGTGCCGGCCGGCCTGCCGGCCTCGATGCAGGATGCGATCCGGCAGGCCCAGGAGAACCATCCGGGCATCGTCGCGGCGCTGTTCAGCGAGCGCGTGGCGGCCGACAACATCGACCTGCAGTTCGGGGCCCTGCTGCCGTCGATCGACCTGCAGGCGCGGATCCAGCGGCAGTATTCGACCGTGTCGCACCCGCGGTCGGGCGGCGGGGCGCAGAACCGCATCGATTCCGCGGCGATCATCGCCCAGCTGACCATTCCGCTCTATGCCCAGGGCAACCACGAGTCGATGGTGCGGCAGGCGCGCTATGCCCATGGCCAGAAGCGGATCCAGATCGAGGCCCAGCGGCGCCAGGCGATCCAGAGCGCCGTCCAGGCCTGGCAGTCGCTGGTCACCGCGCGGGCGGCAATAACGTCGTTCCAGGCGGCGGTCAGGGCCGAAAGAATAGCGGTGGACGGGCTGCGGCAGGAGGCCCAGGTCGGCTCGCGCACGGTGCTCGACGTCCTGACCGAGCAGCAGAACCTGCTCAACGCCCAGCTCAACCTGGTGGAGGCGCGGCGCAACGAGGTGGTCGCCGGCTATCAGCTTCGCGCCGCCATCGGCACCCTCACCGCGCGCGACCTGGCGCTGCCGGTCGAGGTCTATGATCCGGAGCCGGACTATCGCAAGACCCGGTCCCGCTGGTGGGGAACGTCGGTCGATGGATGACCGGCCGCCTGTCGCCGGCCCCCTGTCATGGCGCGGCCCGCAGCAGATACCCGACGCCGCGGATGCTGCGGATCTCGACCCCTGCATCCGCCTCGGCGAGCTTGCGCCGGAGCCTGGACATATGGGCGTCGAGCGAGTTCGACTGGATCTCGTCGTCGAGTCCATAGACGGCGGATTCCAGCGTCTCGCGGAGCACCGCGCGCTCCCGGCGCTGGATCAGGGCCTCCAGGATCGCCAGCTCCCGCCGCCGCAGCGGCAAGGGGCGGCCGTCGACCAGCGCCTCGCGGTGGCCCAGGTCGAATTCCAGCCGGCCCAGCCGGGCGAAGTCCGGCCGCGCCTCCGGCGGCCGCCGCAGCACGGCGCGAAGCCGGGCCAGGAGCTCCTCGAAGGCAAAGGGCTTGGCGAGATAGTCGTCGGCGCCGGCTTCGAGGCCTGTGACCCGGTCGCCGACATCGCCGCGGGCCGTCAGCACGATCACGGGCACCCCGACGCCCGACCGGCGGAGGGATCGCACCAGGCTCAGCCCGTCGCCGTCCGGCAGGCGCCGGTCGACGATGATGACGCGATACTCCGCGCACCGCGCCACGGCCTCGGCTTCGGCCAGCGAGGCGGCGCGATCGACCACGAAATCCCGCACCGCGAGGGCGGCGGCCAGGACCGCGGCCATCTCCGGCTCATCCTCCACAACAAGCACGCGCATCACGATCTCCGCCGACCACCCTGCATCCCGCCTGATCGCGGCCACATTGAGTCACGACTACGCTCGCGGCTCCGCTTGGCCCTCCTACGCGTCAAATCGCGTTCCCCAACACGGGCGCTCGGTGACTCAAGATTCCTGAAGGGCGTCTCTGACTGACCACGGCTACCGCCCTCGGCACATTGGTTTGGAAACAACGACATGAATGACGACGTCATCACCTTCAAATCCGTTCTCACCGCCGACCTGCCTGCTTTCAAGAGAGAATTGCAGGCAGCCTTCGCGGCGGCCGTCATTGACGAGTTCGGCTCCCTGCCCGACGGCCCTATCCCGTCCGATGACGATCTCGACCAGTCGATCGCCGCCCCCAATGCGGAGATTTTGCACGTCCTCTCCGGCGGGGAGAATGTCGGTGGCGCGGTCCTGACGATCGACGCGGCTACAAACCACAACTCGCTTGATCTCTTCTTCATATCATTGGCGAGGCACGGCCATGGTTTAGGTACGAAGGCATGGCACGCGATCGAGAGGCGATATCCTGAGACACTGGTTTGGCAGACGCACACACCATACTTCGAGAAGCGAAATATACACTTCTACATCAACAAATGTGGTTTCCAGATTGTGGAATTTTTCTGCAGGTACCATCCGGACTCGCATAAGACCGGTGGAGACGAACTGCGCAGTGGAGACGAGATGTTTCGATTCGAGAAAATCATGGAGCGCTAAGCCGAATCAAGACTAATAAAAAAGTAGCGGACGGTCGCTGTGGCGCAGTTTGCGACCGGGCAGCTTGTGACCATGCAGCCAGATCGGACTAGAATACGAGTAAATTCCTGCGACGTCAAAACATCGATCAACCGCATCACGCTATGTTCAAATAATTTCTGCAACAGTATAGCTTATTTATGGTAAACTGGCAATTTTTATATCAATTAGTTAAGTATTTTGACCTTTATATGGCCGGCTATTGCGCAAATGTTGTTCATCATGACTAGCCATCGCGCCACCACATTAAGATCGGGCATCGCAATACGCGTAGAGCGGGTGCTTTATACCCAATCGACCTCGGCGCCAGTTCCCGCCAGGGCAGCCGCCGGCAGGCCCGCCGGTTCCGCTACGAGATCGTCCGCGCCTGGCCTCCAGCTCGTCGCGCGTGCCATATCCCCAAAAAGGTCCGAACGTCGTCAATTGGAGGCGCTTCGGCCTAAGCGCTGGCGTCCGGTTTGGAGCGCCGCTACAGCGACGCGGAATGGCCGGTTCGGAGCGGGCTGGCTGGCCCCCGAATGACCGCAATGGGGACAACAGAGTGGACTCCAGCAGCATCGCAGGAAGCTGTCCGCAACGAGCCGCCTGCGGTCATGGCGCATCTCTGGCGGCAGACCTCGATGGCGAAGTGGGCAGCGCCTACGGTCACGGCGCCAATTGTCTTGGCCCGCCGCTCTGACGGTGAAGGCGTGGTCCGGCGTACGACGTGCGCTACTCCTGTGGTGGTCTCGGTGCTCGATGCCGGCTTAGCCTTCCGTTTGTGAGAGCCGCAGAACGCAGAAAACCCCGCCTTTTCGGGGCGGGGCTTGGTGTCAGATCTCGATGTGGATCGAGTTATAACAAAGGTGGTTGCGGGGACCCGCAACCAACGATTCTTGCACCTGGTCGAGAGTGCGATTCCGCGACTCTCGGCGTGGGACTAGTTCCTTGGCCACCCATTTTCTCTGCTTCAGATCATAACCGGGGCGGCTGCCGCATCGTGCCGCTGGGCGGAGGAGTTGCGGCCGCGCAGGACCACCCGACCGCCGCGCCTCTGCAACCGCCCCGGCGAGAATCACGCCGGCCGGGCCGACGCCGCGTCACGAAAAATTCACCGGACCGGGATGGCGGCGAAAACGGCTCCGCCGATAGGACAGGAAGGATAGAGCGCGCCCATATCATTCATTTATAGTCCTGGAGTGCCCAGATGGCCGGCATCGGCGCCCCGATTCGTCCCGTTTCCCGATTCGTGTCCTCCCCCTCCGTGTCCGGCGTCCTGACGCGGCGGCTGCGGCTGGGCTGCAGCGCCCTCGCCCTGATCGCCGGGCTGGCGGCGCTGGCGGGCGCGGCGGAACCGGCGCGCGCCGACAGCACCAGGATCGTCGGCATGCGGCTGGTGCGCGGCGACACCCCGGCCTCGGCGACCGCTGCCGGCAGCGGAGGCGGCAATGGCAGCCGCGGCAACAGCGCCGTCGCCCGGGCGCTGTCCCGCGCCGCCTCCGCCGGCACCCCGCGCGCGCTGTTCGGCGGCATGCGGCTGCAGCGGGTCGAGACCGGCGCCAACAACCCGGTGATCGACGCGACCAACAAGCTGATGACCATCGAGCAACTGAAGCCGAAGGCAATCATCAGCTGGGACAAGTTCAACATCGCCGGCGACGAGACGGTGCGCTTCGACCAGAAGGGCAACCGGGACTGGGCGGTGCTGAACAGGATCCACGACCAAGCCCCGTCGCGCATCGACGGCAAGCTGAAGGCCGATGGCCATGTCTATCTGATCAACCAGAACGGCGTGATCTTCGGCAACGGCTCGCAGGTCAATGTTCGCAACCTGGTGGCGTCGTCGCTGGACATCAGCACCGACCAGTTCACACGCGGCATCCTCTCCAACCGCAATCCGACACCGGACAGCGACGGCAAGATACCGCCCGTGTTCGCGCACGACGGCGACGGCGAACCCGGCCAGATCCGGGTCGAACGCGGCGCGGTCATCGAGGGGCCGGACAACAGCAGCGTCATGCTGCTGGGCGGGTCGGTGGTCAACGAGGGCACCATCCGCGCCCCCGCCGGACAGGTCGTGATCGGCGCCGGCCGAAAGGTCTATCTCTATCCCGCATCGTCGGGATCGACGCCGGTGGACGAGCGGTATCCCCGCGGCGTCGCGATCGAGGTCGATGCCCTGCGCACTCCCGACTCCCGCACCGCCGACCGGGTGGTGAACACGGGGACGATCGACACGCCGCGCGGCGGCAACATCTCGATCGCCAGCCTGCTGATCGACCAGAACGGCAGGCTGTCGGCGACCACCACGGTGCGCGCCGGCGGCTCGATCCAGCTCAAGGCCGCCACGGACCCGACCTATAACAGTGGCGGCGAATTCAATTTGCGAGCCGTTTCCGGCAAGGTCACCTTCGGACGCGGCAGCGAGACGACCGTCCTGCCGGAGGACAGCGCCGAGACCATCACCGACAACGAGACCTTCGAACATTCGCGGGTCCAGGTGATCGCGGGCGCCGGGACCATGGAGCGGGGGGCGGAGATCCGGGCGCCGGCGGGCGATGTCGGGATCGAGATCGGAAATGCCCCCTTCGACGGCTCGCCGAACCGCTTCACCATGGAACGGGGCAGCCGGATCGACGTGTCCGGCACCACCTCCACCGAGGTGGCGATGGAGCGGAACCAGATCTCGATCACGCTGCGCAACAACGAGCTGAACTCGCCGCTGCAGCGCGACGGCTTCCTGTTCGGCAAGACGGTCAACGTCGATGTCCGCGAGGGATCGCCGATCGGCAGCATCGGCGATTATCTGAAGAGCGTCGGCCGCACGGCGGTGGAGCGCAGCGCGGCCGGCGGCACCGTGTCGATCACCTCCGATGCGGTCGAGACCGGCGAGGTGGTGATCCGGGACGGCGCCACCATCGACGTCTCCGGCGGGCAGGTGCGGTATCGCGGCGGCTGGCTGGACACCACCCAGCTGGTCGGCGCCGACGGCCGGGTCTACGACATCAGCGAGGCGACGCCGGACATCCAGTATGTCGGTTTCGCCGAGCAGCGCTTCGCCCAGCAGAAATTCTACGGCCCGCGCTGGGAGGCCGGCTACACCGACGGCATGGACGCCGGGTCGGTCAGCATCACCACCGGCGCCGCGGTGATCGACGGCCGCGTCACCGGGCGGACCACGGCCGGGGCGCGGCAGCGGGCCCGCGACCAGCTGCCGGCGCTGGGCAGCCTGACCCTGTCGCTGAACCGGGCGGTCGACGTCACCTTCGGCGCCGGCGGCCCGCGGCTGCCCGAGGGTTTCGGGTCGGGCGAGGCGCTACGGAAGGATCTGCGCGACAGGCTGGTGCTGGATCCGTCGCTGGTCGGCGCCGGCGGGGTGGACCGGATCGCGGTCACGACCGCGGGCGGCGACATCGCGGTGCCGCGCGGCGTGACCCTGCGCACCGCCCCCGGCGGGTCGGTCGATCTGCGCTCCAGACCAACGGCCTCCCTTCTCGGCCTCTATGACGCGGAGTCGGTGCTCGATCAGTTCGGCAGCATCATCGTCGCCGGCGCGATCGAGGCGCCGTCGGGCACCATCACCCTGAGCGGCCGGGACGTGACCCTGAGGTCCGGCGCGCAGCTGACGGCGCGCGGGCAATGGGTGAACGACCGGATCGACGCGAACGGCAATCCCTATCCCGGCGGGTCGGGCCCGGCCGGCGCCGCGCTGCCGGACGGCGGCACGATCGACCTGAGCGCGCTGGAAGACCTGACCATCGCGGGCGGCAGCCTGATCGACGTCTCCGCCGGCGGCTGGGTGGCGAGCGACGGATCGCTGACCAAGGGCGATGGCGGCGAGGTGCGGCTGACCACAAGCCGCTTCGCCGATGCGCAGATCGCGGTCCGGCCGAGCGTCGGGCGGCTGGTGCTCGACGGCGAGCTCCGGGGCTACGGGCTGGACCGCGGCGGCAAGCTGACCATCCGCACCGACCGGATCTGGATCGGCGGCGGGCTGGCGCCGAAGGGGGCGCTGGTGCTGGACCCCGGCTTCCTGAGCCGCGGCGGCTTCAGCGACGTGACGCTGCACGGCTATCGCGGCGTCACCGCGGCGCCGGGCGCGGTGGTGACGCCGGCGGCGGCCTCGCTGCGGCTGAACCCGGACCATCTGTGGCGTGCCGGCGGCAGCGACGTGTTCGGCTTCGCCAGCCTGGAGGTGCTGCCGGAGGAGCTGCGCCCGGCCGGGTCGCTGACCCTGATCGCCCGGGGCAGCGATCTGAGGGCCGACGACTACGGGGTCGACGGCGTCGATGCGCAGGGGCGGTCCTACGAGGGCGGTGGCAGCGTCGTCTTCGGCCGGGGCTCGATGGTCCGCATGGGCATGGGCGGCTCGGTCACCGCGGTGGCGGCGCGCACGGTGCGGGTGGACGGCATGATCGACACCCCGGCCGGGACGATCGACCTGAGCGGCGGCGTCACCGTCGATGGCGCGTCCGTTGTGGCCTACGACCCCGAGGCGGGCGTCCGCATCGGCGCGACCGGCCGGTTGCTGGCCCGCGGCGCGGTCAGGCTGGACCCGACGACGGACGGGACCCGCCGCGGCACGGTGCTGGACGGCGGCACCATCTCGCTGCGCTCCTACAACGGGGCGGTGATCGTCGAACGCGGCGCCCTGCTCGACGTCTCCGGCGTCGCGACCGGGTTCGACCTGCGCAGCATGACCATGTACGGGCTGAAGCTGCGGCGGCAGACCGTCGCCAGCAACGGCGGCACGATCCGGCTGGCCGGCAGCGAAGGCCTGTTCGTCGACGGCACCCTGCTGGGCCGCGGCGGCGGCGCCGGCGCCGAGGGCGGCACGCTGATCACCGAGATGATCGCGAAGCAGCCGGCGTTCGAGAATCGCCCCGACCTGCCGGTCGACTTCCTGCGGGTGCTGAACATCCGGCAGTCCGGCCTGTCGCCGGCCGCGGCCGACGGCTACGGCGCCGACACGCTCGGCGGCCTGGCCGGCCAGGGCTTCGTCGCCGCCGATACGGTGATGGACGGCGGCTTCGGCACATGGGTGATGGGATCCGACAACGTCGTCAATTTCGACGGCGACGTCACGGTGAAGCTGGGCCGCGAGATTCAGGTTTCGGCCTATACGATCACCGCGACGCGCGGCTCCAGCGTGGTGCTGGAGGCGCCGCGGGTGGTCCTCGCGAAGACCGGCAACGAGTCACTGGGACCGGTGGGACTGGTTTCCCCGCTGGACAAGCGGATCCTCAGCCCCGCGACCCAGCTCTCCATCCTGGCGGATCTGATCGACATTGGCGGCAGCAATCTCCGCCTCGGCGGTCTCTACCGGTTCCAAGTCGGCTATGATCCCGAAACCTTCGAGCCGATCTACAAGGACCGCCGTTTCGGCGGCTTCGGGCTGGTCCGTTTCGAAAGCCGCGGCGACATCCGCTTCGCGGGCAGCACGGGCAACGCCCCCGGCAGGCTGGACACCGCCGGAGACCTGGTGTTCCGGGCGGCGCAGCTCTATCCCGCCACCGACCAGACCTTCACCGTCAACGCCCTCGGCAAGGTCACGGTGGGGCGGAGCGGCAAGGCCGGCATGCCGCTGTCGATCGGCGGCCAGCTCACGATCACGGCGCCCGAGATCGTCCAGAACGGCACGATCCGGGCGCCCCTGGGCAGGATCGTCCTGGGGCTGGAGGGCAGCGTCGACGGCGTCAGCAAGGTGACGCTCGGCCGCGGCAGCGTGACCTCGGTGTCGGCCGACGGGCTGACGGCCCCCTACGGCTACGTCCAGAACGGCTCTCTGTGGTACAATCCGGCCGGCTTTGTGCCGCTCGAAAGCCCGCCGGCGAAGGAGGTGCGGCTGCGCGGCGACGATGTCGCCGTGGCGGAAGGGGCCGTCATCGACGTGAGCGGCGGCGGCGAATTGCTGGCGAGCGAATTCGTCCCGGGCCTGGGTGGGCCGGCCGACGTCCTGAACGACCCCAACAGTTTTGCCGTGATCCCGGACTATGACGGCTACGCGCCTTGGGATCCCTATATCTCAGGCGGGCGGTCGCTTCTCCCGGAACCCAAATTCAATCAGGACCTGCCAGCCGTCGCATCCACAGCCTCCGTGGCCGGGCAGTCTTTGAACCAGGGATCGAACACCTCGCTGCGGGTGGGTGACCGGGTCTATCTGTCGGGCGGCGGCGGCCTGCCGGCCGGCACCTATGTGCTGCTGCCGGCGCGCTATGCGCTGATGCCGGGGGCGTATCGCGTCCGCGCCTTCGATGGCATCCTCGACATGCTGCCGGCGATGAACGGCCGGGCGCCGGACGGCGGCGCCTATGTCGCGGGCCGCCGCTCGGTCCTCAACACCGCGGTCTCCGACGCCCGCTGGACCGGCTTCCAGATCGAATCCGGCGAGGTGGTGCGCCAGCGGGCGCAGTATGACGAATACCGGGCCAACAGCTTCTTCCGGTCCGAGGCCTTCCTGACGCGCCAGCAGACCGAAGGCAGGACCGCAACGCCGCTGACCCTGCCGATCGACGGCGGCACGCTGGTGGCCAATGCCACCGCGACGCTGCGGCTGGACGGCACCGGCCGGTTCGCACCGGCCGAGGGCGGACGGCTGGGCCGCTTCGACGTCGCCGCCGCCAAGGTCGCGGTGGTGTCCGAAGGGGTCGACACCGGGGACCTGGCAGATGAGGGCTATCTGCTGCTGCAAGCCGAGCAGCTGAACGATTTCGGCGTCGGCAGCCTGATGATCGGCGGCGAGCGCAGCCTCGTCGCGCCCACCACCGCCGATCCGCGCGGCGGCACCCAGGTTGCGGTCTCGGCCAGCGACGTGGTCGTGCGCAACGAAGGCACGCCGCTGGAGGGGGCGGAGATCCTGCTGGCCGCCAGCAATGCGGTGACGGTGGAATCGGGCAGCGTGATCCGCACCACCGGGACCGATGCCGGCCAGGGCGACACCCTGCGCCTCAGCGGCGACGGCGCGCTGCTGCGCCTGTCCACCGGCGGCCGGGCCGATGTGGTGCGGCAGGACGCGTTCGGCTTCGGCACGCTGACGATCCAGGAGGATGCGGCCGTTCTGGCCACGGGCAGCCTGACCCTGGATTCCAGCGGCGACACGATCCTCGCCACCGACCGGATCGCCGGCGGCCGCGCCATCGACGCCGCCGCCCGGCAGATCAGCTTCGGCGATGCGCCGGACGGCACCCCGGGCCTGGTGTTCCGCGACGGCACGCTGGGCGTGCTGGCGCAGACCGAGACCCTGACCCTGCGCGGCTACGGCAGCATCGATTTCCACGGCGACGTCACCATCGGCGGCGGCCAGGCCGCGGCCCTGCAGACGCTGTCGCTGGACAGCCCGGCCCTGATCGGCCATGGCGGCAACGTCACGATCAACGCCGGCGCGGTTCGGCTGCGCAACACCGGTGCCGCCAACGAGTTGCCGGCGGACATGGCCGGCGGCCGCCTGACGATCAATGCCGCCACGCGCATCGAGAACGGCCAGGCGGTCGCCGGCAGCGGCCGGATCGATCTGGCCGACGGGCCGGTCCGCATCGCCGGCTTCGGCGCGGTGACGCTGGCGGCGGAGGAACGGATCGTCGGCACCAGCGGCCTCGGCACCGCCACCGACCTGGCCCCCGGCAGCGGCGGCGCGGACCGCCCGAACCGGCTGCGGGTGGACGGCGCGCTGACCCTGGAAGCCGCCGCGCTGTCGGCCGGCGCCGGATCGGACAATGCGATCGAGGCCACCGGCGCCTTGCGCTTCCAGGGCCGGGCCGCGCCGAACCTGCCGGGCTTCGACGAGATCGGCGGCCGCCTGCGCCTTTCCGGCGACACGGTCAGGCTGGCCGGCCGGGTCGAGGCCCGTGCCGGCATCCTGGAGGCGTCGGCGACCCGGGATCTGGAGATCGCCGGCGGCACGACGATCGACGCCGCCGGGGTGGAGCGCCGCTTCTTCGACCAGACCCGCCACGCCCCGGGCGGCGTGGTCAAGCTGTCCTCGGCCCAGGGAGACGTGGTGCTGGCGGGCGGCGCCGCCATCGCCGTCGGCGGCGGCCCGGGCGGCGATGCCGGGCGTCTGATCGTCGATGCCGCGCACGGCCGGTTCGTCGCCGACGGCACGATCGACGCGCATTCGGCGGCGGGCGCCCGCCAGGGCCAGATCGATCTCGATATCGGCGGGCTCACCGGCGGCTTCGATGCCCTGGCCGGCAAGCTGGCCGCGGTCGGCTTCGCCGAGGCGCAGCGGCTGCGCATCCGCAGCGGCGACGTCACGCTCACCACCGCGATCCGCGCCCGCGAATTCGCGCTGTCGGTCGATGGCGGCAACCTGGTCGTCGGCGGCAGCATCGACGCCAGCGGCGCCACCGGCGGCGAGATCCGCCTGGCGGGCCGCAGCCTGACCCTGCAGGGCGGGGCGGTGCTGAACGCCTCCGGTGCCGCGGCCGACGCCGCCGGCAAGGGCGGCTCGGTGCTTCTGGCGGCCGGGGACGGCGGCCAGCTCGCGCTCGAGGCCGGGTCCCGGATCCTGGTCGGCGCCGGCGGCGGCACCGGCAGCGTGCATCTGCGTGCGCCGCGCACCAATGGCGACACCGATGTCGCCATCGCCCGGCTCGGCAGCGGGATCGACGGGGCGCGGCAGGTGACGGTCGAGGCGTACAAGGTGTTCGAGGTGCCGGGGATCGACGGGATCTCGACGATCGACCAGAGCGTGATCGACCAGGTGGCGGCGGACGCCACGGCCTTTGCCGGCCACGCCGGCACCATCGCCGATCGGCTCGGCGGCAATGTGACCGTCCGGGCGGGCGAAGAGCTGCGCAGCGCCGGCGACATGCTGCTGTCGCAGGACTGGAACCTCGCCGATCTCGACGCGGGCGTGCTGACCCTGCGCGCCGGCGGCGACCTGACGGTGCGCGGCCATATCAGCGACGGCTTCACCACCGTGGATGGCGGCGTGCTGGCGGGCGGCGACAACTGGTCCTACCGTCTGGTCGCCGGCGCCGACCTCTCCGCCGCCGATCCGCTGGCCCTGCAGGCCGCGGCCGACCTTGCCGCCGGCAAGGGCAGCGTGATCGCCGATTCGGCCGGGGCGAACCGGCCGCTGCACATCCGCACCGGCACCGGCGACATCGACATCGCCGCGGCCCGGGATTTCGTGCTGGGCGCGAAATCGGACACGAATCTGGGACCGGACGGCTTCTCGCCCATCCCGCAGGCCGTGGTCTACACGGCCGGGCAGCCGATCGCTGGGCTTCCGGACGGCCTGCTGGACGAGCAGATCTATCCCAACGCCGTCCATCCGACCGGCGGCGGCGACATCGGCATCAGCGCCCGCGACGGCCTGTACGGCGTGCCGTCGGGCCAGCTGGTCACCGACTATGTCTGGCGCCAGGGGGACGCGAACGGCGATCTCGGCCTGGCGACCACATGGTGGATCGACTTCGCCGGCTTCCAGCAGGGGGTCGGCGCCCTGGGCGGCGGCAACATCGCGCTGCGGTCGGAGGGCGAGATTCGCAACCTTTCGGCCGTCATCCCCACCGTCGGCTGGGTGTCCGGCGACGGCGCGGCCCGCCAGGTCAACATCCGCAACGGCGGCAGCCTGACGATCGACGCGCTCGGCGACATCGTCAGCGGGGTCTACTATGTCGGCCGCGGCGACGCGACGATCGAATCCGGCGGTTCGATCAAGGGCGGCGCGTCGGTGACCGTGTTCGACCCGTTATTCGGTTTTCCGACGGGAACATACGCTCCCCGCACCATCCTGGCGGTGGGCGACGCGCCCTTCCGGCTGCGCAGCCGCGGTGACCTGACCATCGAGACCGCGGTCGACCCGATGCTGGTCCCGGCCGCGCCCCGGCAGTCCGGCGGCAGTTCCGCTACCGGCGGCTTCATGTCGCGCGGCGCCAACGGCGCCGTCAGCCTCGAATCGATCGGCGGCGATGTCCGTTTCGGCAACGATGGCGTCGCCGTGGCGGTCCTGGCCGGGATGGACCCGAACACCGTCCCGACGAGCAGTGCGACTTACCGCGCGATGCTGCTGTACCCCGCCACTGTCCGGGCCACGTCGTTCGGCGGCGACATCACGGTCGATTTCGGAATGGCGCTGGCCACCGCCGATCGCGGCACGGTGGAATTCCTGGCGGCGGACGACGTCGGCTTCAGGCCGAACGGGGACCCGACCGAATTCCGACAGACATTGTTGTTTGAGGGACTTTGGATGGCGGATGCCGATGCGCTGGTCGACCCCACGCCCCTGAACCCGATCGATGTCCTCTTCTCCGCTACCGGCGGCCTGACCAGTGAGCAGGATCAGTTCGTGCGCGCAAATTTCCTGGCCGGCGGCGCGGCGATCGACCAGGCCGGCCGGCATGTTGGCGACCCCGACCCGGCGCTGATCTATGCGGTCGCGGGCAATGTTCAGGCCCTCGGAGGGCCGGGCAATCTCGGCCGTCTCACGGTGCCGAAGAGCCTTCAGATCCGGGCGGGAACGGATGTCGCCGATCTCTCGATCACCGCCACCAACACCAGCCCGGGGGACGTCACGCTGGTTCAGGCCGGCCGCGACATCGACCTTACCTTCCGTCAGGGGAATCTCGGCGCGCGCGTGCTGGTCGGCGGGCCGGGGCGATTGGAGGTCAGCGCCGGACGCAACATCGATCTCGGCATCGGCTTCGGCATCCAGACCGACGGCAACCTGCGCACCTCGATGCTGCCGGAGCAAGGGGCGGACATCGCCGTGCTCGCTGGGCTCGGCACCAGGCAGCCGGACCGGACCGCCTTCCTGACCCGCTATCTGGACCCGGCGCATTACGCCGAGCTGGAAGAATATCTGCGGGCCGGGGATGGGTCGTCGATCTACACCGGCGACCTGATCGCCTATGTCGAGGCGCTGACCGGCCGCACCGGCCTGGACGCCGCCACGGCCTTCGCCCTGTTCAAGGCGCTGACGCCGCAGCAGCAGGATCCGCTGCTGCGGGATATCCTCTTTGCCGAGCTGCGCGCCTCCGGCCGCGAGGCCAACGACCCGTCCAACCCGCGCTTCGGCGCCACCGATCGCGGCTATGCCGCCGCCGATGCGATGTTCCCGGGCGACGGCTATGCCGGCGGCATCGCCATGCGCGACAGCCAGGTCAAGACCCAGCGCGGCGGGGACATCTCGATCCTGATCCCCGGCGGCGGCATCCAGCTCGGCGCGATCACCCAGGAGGCGGGCGTGGATCCGCATCCCGCCAGCGACTCCGGCCTGTGGACGGTGCTGGGCGGCGACATCCGCGTCTATGCCGATGACGACATCCTGATCCGCTCCTCCCGCGCCCTCACCGCCGGCGGCGGCGACATCCTGATGTGGTCCTCCTTCGGCGACATCGACGCCGGCGTCGGCTCGCGCGCCGCGATCTCGACGAGACCGGCGACCGTCCGCCTCAGCCTGAACGGCACGCTGCAGGTCGAACCCGGCGGCATCACCGGCGGCAGCGGCATCGGCGCGCTGCGGCCGCCCGGTGATGTCGACCTCTACGCCCCGAACGGCGTGGTCAATGCCGGCGAAGGCGGCATCCGCGTCGCCGGCAACTTCAACGTCTTCGCGCTGCAGGTGCTGAACGCCGACAATATCCAGGTCGGCGGCCAGACGGTGGGCCTGCCCACCGCGCCGGTCAACCCGGCCTCGATCGCCGGCGTCAGCGACGTCGCCGCCCAGGCGACGCGGGCGATCGAGGAATCGGTGCGCGAGCAGGCGCAGCGCGGCGCCCAGCCCTCCACCGAGCCGCCGCCGCTGCTGATCACCGGCTCCTTCCTCGGCTACGAGGAGGGATAGGGATAGCGGTCTGGGCCTGGGTCAACGACGCCACCTGGCCTGAAGACCGGCTTGGTCTCCGGCACCTGCACCGTCAGCTCCAACACCTGATCCCCGCCACAGACGCCCCCCGCACGCCCGGCGGCCGGCCCGCCGGGCGTCATCTTTTCCGGATCATGACAATACAATGACGAATACACATGGATATTCGCCAATATAAATGCATATGATCCGATGTTTCATTTTCATTAACGCCAACAGACTTGTCCACACGAAATCTTTCCTAGTTTTCGATCGGTGATTGAACATGGTCGAACGTATGTGCTAGTCAGATTTCTAGACAAATGATCAAAACATTCGCCTTCTGAATTTTCAGAACGGCGCATGCGTGACGTTTTTATTGCATTTTCTGCCCGGATCGGGCCCGGGCCGGCGAAGGGGGAATCCATGTGGCCGAGGTGGGGGTCTAGGCTGGCCGTGGCCGGCTGGGCGGCGTGTGCGTCGCTGCCGGCGGCCGCCGCCCAGGCGGCGGTGCCGGAGGCGCCGGCCGCGGCCCAGGCGCCGGCAGGCGAGCCGGCATCGGCGCCGGCCGCGCCCGCCCCTGACGCCGGCCGCTTCGACATCATGGAGTATCAGGTCCAGGGCAACACCGTGCTGCCGGTGGTCGACATCGAAGAGGCGGTCTATCCCTTCCTCGGCCCCGGCAAGACGATCGAGGACGTCGAGGGCGCCCGCGCCGCGCTGGAGAAGCGCTACGCCGATGCCGGCTACATCACCGTCGCCGTCAACATCCCGGAGCAGACGGTGCGCGAGGGCGTGGTCCGGCTCGAGGTGGCGGAGGCCCGGATCGGCCGGCTCAGGGTGCGCAACTCTCGGTACTACTCGCTCGGCCGGATCAAGGGCGCGGCGCCGTCCCTCGCCGAGGGCAAGGTGCCGCAGCTGGCCGAGATCCAGCGCGATTCGGAGGTGCTGAACCGGCTGCCGGGCCGCACCGTGACGCCGCAGCTGAAGGCGGGGGCGGAGCCGGGGACGGTCGACGCCGACCTCAATGTCGAGGACGAATCGCCATTCCAGGCCTCGGTCGAGCTGAACAACCAGTACAGCGCCAACACCAAGCCGCTGCGCCTGTCCGGCTCGGTCGGCTACGACAACCTCTGGCAGCTCGGCCATTCCATATCGCTGCAATACACCACCGCGCCGGAGGACCCGGACCAGACCTCGGCGGTGGCCGCCACCTACACCTTCCGCGTGCCGGAGTGGAAGCAGAGCCTGGTGCTGTACGGCATCACCTCCTCCTCCGACGTCGCGACGCTGGGCGGGGTGAACGTGATCGGCGACGGCACCGTGATCGGCGGCCGCGCCGTGCTGCCGCTGCCGGGGCTCCCGGACTACTACCACACGCTGATGCTGGGCCTGGACTGGAAGGATTTCGGCGAGCGCCAGGTGTTCGGCGGGGATCAGTCGGAGACGCCGATCACCTACACCACCGCGACGGTCGAGTACAACGCCACCCGGCCGGACACCCAAGGGCTGACCTCGGCCAGCCTCTCCGCCACCTTCGGGCTGCGCGGCCTCGGCGACCCGGACGACAAGTTCGAACAGAAGCGCGCCGGCGCCGCCGCCGACTTCGCCTATTTCCGCGCCGGGCTGGAGCGGCAGCAGATCCTGCCGGCGGATTTCGAGCTGACGGCGCGGCTCGACGGCCAGCTCGCCAGCCAGCCGCTGATCAGCAACGAGCAGTTCAGCGCCGGCGGCGTCTCCACCGTGCCCGGCTATGTTGAATCCGAGGAGCTCGGCGACAACGGCTGGATCGCCGCGCTGCGGGTGACGACGCCCAATCTCGGCGAGCTGATCGACCCCGCGGTGGTCGAGGACTGGCGGATCTACGCCTATGGCGACTATGCCGAGCTGTGGCTGCAGGACGCCAATCCCGAGCAGGACGACGAATTCCAGCTCGCCAGCCTCGGCTTCGGCACGCGGGTCAAGCTGCTGAACCACCTCACCGGCTCGGTCGACCTGGCGGTGCCGCTGATCGACGCCAGCACCACCAAGACCGACGACATCCGCATCCTGTTCACCCTCGGCGCCAGCCTCTGACCCCGGATCGACCCCGAGCATGAGACCCCTCCGCCCCACCCGAACGCTGCCGGCCGTCCGGCTGCTGCTCTGCGCCCTGCTGGCCCTCCTCCTGACGCCCCAGGCGGCCTCGGCCTGGTGGAACAGCGAATGGCCGCTGCGCAAGCCGATCACCGTCGATCTCGGGCCGAATGCCGGCGCCGTCCCCGGCATGGCCGGGCGGGCGCAGGTGCTGATCCGGCTGTCCGCCGCCAACTTCAACTTCCTCGCCGCGAAGGAAGACGGCTCCGACCTCCGCATCATCGCCGAGGACGACAAGACGCCGCTGAATTTCCACGTCGAGAAGTTCGACAACCTGTTCGAGATGGGCCTGATCTGGGTCGATCTGCCGAATGCGGCCGCGGACAAGCCGCAGACCATCTGGCTGTACTGGGGCAACAAGGAGGCGGCGGCGACCGGCAACGCCCGCGCCGGCTACGACGCCGCCCAGGCCCTGGTCTGGCATTTCAGCGAGCCCGGGGTCCTGCCGCTCGACGCCACCGGCTACGCCAACAACGCGGCGCAGTCGACGGCGGCGAAGGTCGACGCCTCCTTCATCGGCGGCGGCATCGGCTTCGACGGCAACGGCACGGTGATGCTGCCGGCCACGCCCAGCCTGGCCGTGCCGCAGGGCGGCGCCTTCACCTGGTCGGCCTGGATCAAGCCGGGCGCGCCGCAGCCCAACGCCATGATCTACGAGAAGGAGGCGGTGGCGGGCGCGATCCAGTCCGGCGGCCTCGCCATCGGCCTCGACCAGGCGGTGCCCTTCGTCAGCGTCGACGCCGGGACCGGACCGCAGCGTATCGCCGCCACCGCGCCGGTGACCGCCGGCACCTGGACCCATCTCGCCGTCACTGTCGCCGCCGGGCAGGTGACGCTGTATGTCGACGGCCGTCCGGCCGGAACCGGCGCCGTCCCCGTGCCGGCGCTCTCCGGCGCCGCGATGCTGGGCAGCTTCTTCCCCCGTCCCGCGCCCGAGCCGGTCGCACCTGCGCCATCGCCGGCGGAACCCGCGCCCGGCACGCCGCCGGCCGATGCCGCTGCCCCGGTAGCCGAGCCGGCAGCGCCCGCGGCCCCGCCGGCCCCCGTCTTCGCCCGCTATGTCGGCGAGCTCGACGAGCTGGAGATCGCGACTGTGGCGCGGCCAGCGCCGGCGATCCTGCTGGCCGCCCGCAGCGCCGCGGCCGACAGCCGGCTGCTGGTCTTCGGCGTCGACGAGGAAGGATCGGGCTTCGACCTCGGCCATTTCAACGCGATCCTCGCCTCGGTCACGCTCGACGGCTGGGTGGTGATCGGGCTGCTCGGCCTGATGCTGGTGCTGAGCTGGATCGTGATGCTGTCGAAGGTCGGCTACGTCAACCGGGTCGACCGCGCCAACAAGCGCTTCCTGGTGCCGTTCCGCCGGCTGGTGGCCGACCTCGCCGCCCTCGACCAGGGCGATCCGGACGACGCGACCGCGCCGGCCCGGCTGGCGGCCGACGGCGAGGCGAAGTCGTACCGCCACGCCTCGCTGTACCGGCTCTACCATGTCGGCGCCGAGGAGATCACCCACCGCGCCAAGGCGGCGCGCGGCCGGTCGGGCGGACGGCTGGTGCTGTCGCCAGAATCGATCGCGGCGATCCGCGCCACGCTCGACGCCACGCTGACGCGCGAGATCCAGCGCGCCAACCGGCTGATGGTGGTGCTGACCATCGCCATCTCCGGCGGGCCGTTCCTCGGCCTGCTCGGCACCGTGGTCGGCGTGATGATCACCTTCGCCGCGATCGCCGAATCCGGCCAGGTCAACATCAACTCGATCGCCCCCGGCATCGCCGGCGCGCTGGTCGCGACCGTCGCCGGCCTCGCCGTCGCGATCCCGGCCCTGTTCGGCTACAACTACCTAGCCAGCCGGATCCGCGACATCACCGCCGACATGCAGGTCTTCGTCGACGAATTCACGACGAAGATGGCCGAATTCTACGCCCGGTGAGGTCGTCATGCAGATTCAGCAAGAGAACAAGCCGTATGACGACATCAACGTCACGCCGATGCTCGACCTCGCCTATGTGCTGCTGCTGATCTTCATCATCATGACCACGGCGGCGGTGCAGGGGATCGAGGTGAACCTGCCGAAGGCGAGCGCCGCGGCGAGCATGTCGCAGCCGCAGATGCGGGCCATCTCGATCGACAATCAGGGGCAGGTCTATCTCGACACCATCCCGGTATCGATGGCGGAGCTGGAGAGCCGCATCGCCCAGATCAAGGCGACCGTCCCGGACTTCCCGGTGGTGATCAAGGCCGACCAGGCGGTGCAATACGCCCGGGTGATGGATGTGCTGGACCTGCTGCGCCGCGTCGGCGTGCAGCAGGTCGGCCTCGTCTCGCAGCGTCCGGCGACGAGCTGAGCGCGGGCCATGGCCGACCGCACCACCTGGATCCGGCGGATCGCGTGGACCGGCATGGGCCTGGCCCTGGTCGCGGCCGTGGTCGTGCTCGGCGCGGCCGTGCTGCGCGGCAAGCCGGTGCAGCAGCCGCGCCAGCCGCCGCCGATCCAGATGGTCGAGCTGCCGCCGCCTCCGCCGCCCCCTCCCCCGCCGCCGGAGCCCGAGATCAAGCCGCCGGAGCCGGTCGAGACCCCCGAGATCAAGGAGCCCGAGCCGGTGCAGGAGGAGCCCAAGC
Source organism: Inquilinus limosus DSM 16000 (assembly GCF_000423185.1). Taxonomy (GTDB): domain Bacteria; phylum Pseudomonadota; class Alphaproteobacteria; order DSM-16000; family Inquilinaceae; genus Inquilinus; species Inquilinus limosus. Next base: position 27,124 of record NZ_AUHM01000044.1, read on the forward strand.
CGGAGCCGCCGCAGGAGGAAGCCAAGCCGGAGCCGCCGGGGCCGGACAAGGCGCCGGGCGACGACGCGCTCGACGCCGAGGGCGAGGCCTGCGCCGGCGCGGCCTGTCTCACCGCGCGCAAGGGCGGCACCGGGCTCGGCACCGGCGGGGGCGGCGGCGGGGGCGGCGGCTACGGCCAGTACGCCCTGGTCGAATCGCAGCGCGCGGCGCAGCGCGACATGGCCTTGCGCCGGGCCGTCGACGGCAGCGAGACGGTGCGCGGCCGCCGCGCCTCCGTCGTGCTGACGGTCTCGGTCGCGCCGGACGGCCGGATCGGCCAGGTCCGGCTGGCGCAGTCCTGCGGCGACCCGTCGGTCGACAGCGCGGTGGTGGAGGCGGTGCGCAAGCTCGGCGCCTTCCGCCAGGGGCCGCCCAGCGGCACGCCCGTGACCCTTCGCATCCAGCTCAACATCCAGCAGACCAGGGCATGAGGGATCTGATGTTCAAGCGAACTGGCCTCGCCGCCGCGATCAGCGTTCTCGCCGTCGGCGCGGCCTATGGCCAGACCCCGCCGACCGAGCAGTCGACGACGCTGGCCCTGATCCGTCTGCTGGTCCAGGAGGGCATCCTGTCGCGCGACAAGGCGCAGGCGCTGCTGACCCAGGCCGAGCAGGAGGCGCGGGCGGCGGAGGCGAGCCGGGCGGCCAGCGGCCAGGCGGTTTCGCCCGGTACCCCGCCGGGTACCGTGCGCGTGCCCTATGTGCCCGAGGTGGTGCGCAACCAGATCCGCGACGAGGTCAAGCAGGAGGTGCTGGCCCAGGCCAAGACCGAGCGCTGGGGCGACCCCGGCACGCTGCCGGCATGGCTCGACAAGGTGAAGCTGTACGGCGACGTCCGGGTGCGCGGCCGGGCCGACTACTACGACCCGAACAATGCCGAGTTCCTCGATTTCCAGGAGCTCAACAACGACGGGTACGGGACCCCTCTGGACGATGCCGTCGCCTTTCCGCCGCTGCTGGACACCCGCGATGATCGCTATCGCGGCCAGGTCCGTGCCCGCCTCGGGGTCGAGGCCGATCTCGGCGCCGGCTTCTCCACCGACATCCGTCTCGCCGCGGGCAACGACCTCGACCCGGTCTCGACCAATGCCGACATGGCCACGGCGCTCGGCAACAAGAACTTCAACCTCGACCGCGCCTATATTCGCTACGAGGGCGATCCGCTGGGCACGGGCGGAAGGCTGAAGGTCGACGCCGGGCGTTTCGGCAACCCGTTCTATTCGACCGACCTGGTATGGGACGAGGACGTCAATTTCGACGGCTTCGCCCTCGGCTACCGCCAGCCGGTGCTGGACCAGCTCGACGCCTGGGCCGCGGTCGGGCTGTTCCCGCTGCAGGAATTCGCCTTCTCTTCGCGCGACCAAGTGCTCTATGGCGGCCAGATCGGCGTCGATTGGCGGCCGGACGAGGACACGGCGGTCAAGCTCGGCGTCGCCTATTACGACTTCAACAACATGCTCGGCGACCCGCGGGCGATCGACGAAGACGATCACCGCCGCAACCTGTCGGTGCCGGCCTTCATGCAGAAGGGAAACAGCCTGTGGGACGTGGGCGACAAGGGCAATCCCGCCGTCGATAGCGACGACCTCGTCGCCTTCGGCCTGGCCTCGAAGTTCCAGGAGCTCAACGTCACCGCCTCGCTCGACCTCTCGGTCTTCGATCCGATCCACATCGTGCTGACCGGCGACCTGGTCGCCAATCTCGGCTACGACAAGAAGGCGGTTACGGCCCGCGTCGGCGAGGAGGGCCGCAAGAGCGGCAATATGGCCTATCTGGCCCGCGTCCTGGTCGGCCATCCCGAGATCCGGCACGGCAACGACTGGAACGCCAGCTTCACCTACAAGTATCTGGAGTCGGATTCGGTGGTCGACGCCTTCACCGACAGCGACTTCCACAACGGCGGCACCAACGCCAAGGGTTTCATCCTGGCCGGCAATTACGGCGTCGCCGACGACGTCTGGCTCGGGCTGCGCTGGCTCAGCAGCGACGCCATCAGCGGTCCGAAATTCTCGGTCGACACGCTGATGCTCGACATCAACGCCCGCTTCTGAGGGAGGGGCACGACATGACGCATGCGACCCACCGCCGGACGACACCGGCCCTCTGCCTCGCTGTGCTGCTCGGGCTCGCGGCCCCGGCCGCGGCGCAGGAGGAGAACGACGTCAACCGGCTGCGCGAAGCGCTGCGCCGGGCCACCGTCGACCTGCGCACCGCCCAGAACCAGGCGACGTCGCTGCAGTCTCAGCTCAGCCAGGCGCAGCAGACCATCGCCACCCGCGACGCCGAAGCCAAGCAGCTGCGCGCCCAGATCACCCAGCTGCAGGGGCGGCTCGAAGCCGCGACCGAGAAGGCGGACGGGCTCGCGACGGAGCTCGACACCACCAAGACGACCCTGGAGGCGACGCGCGGCGAGCTCGACCAGACCCGGCGCAGCCTCGGCCGCACCCAGGCGCAGCTGCATGACACCGAGGGGCGGCGGGCCACGGCGCAGGCCAGATTCGACGAGACCTCCGGCCTGCTCCAGGCCTGCCAGGCCAGCAACGACCAGCTCTACAAGCTCGGCCGCGAGGTGCTGGCCGCCTATGACGGCAAGGACCTCGGCGACGTGCTGGCGCAGAACGAACCGTTCACCCAGCTCAAGAGCGTCGAGATGGAGAACCTGATCCAGGACTTTCAGGACAAGCTCGCCGACGCCCGCTACCGGAAGCCCGTGAAATGAGGCGCGCGCCGGTCCTCCTCGCGCTGCTCGCGCTCGGCGCCGCGCCGGCCGCGGCGCAGCAGCCGCCGGCCGAGGCCGTCGCCCGGATGGGCGCGATCGGCCTGTCGCCGGCCGAGGTCGAGGCGTTCCTGCGGGGGCTCGACCCCGAGATCCTGGCCCAGGCCGCGGCCAGCCGCGAGGCGCTGGACGGGCTGATCCGGGCCGAGCTGACGCGCCGGGCGGTGGCCGCCGAGGCGGCGAAAGCCAACTGGGCCGGGCGGCCGGAGGTGGCGGCCCGGATCGACCAGGCGCGGCAGCAGGTGATCGTCGACACTTGGCTCGCCGCCAGATCCGAGCCGCCGGCGGGCGACCCGCCCGAGGCCGATCTGCGCCAGATCTACGACGACAACACCGCCCGCTTCGTCGCCCCGGCGCAATATCACCTGGCGCAGATCTTCCTGCCGGTGGCGCCGGGCGCGTCGGCGGCCCAGGCCCAGGCGGTGGAGGACCGGATCGACGAGCTGCGCCGGCGCGCCCGGGCCCGCGGCGCCGACTTCGCCGCGCTGGCGCGCCAGGCCTCGCAGCACAAGGACAGCGCCGACAAGGGCGGCGACATGGGCTGGCTGGCGGAAGACGCGCTGATCCCCGAGATCCGCGAGGCCGTCGCCGGGCTGGAGAAAGGCGCGCTGAGCACGCCGATCCGCAGCCAGGCGGGCTGGCATCTGATCCGCCTGATCGACCGCAAGGAGTCGCAGGTGCGCAGCTTCGAGGAGGTCCGGCCGCTGCTGGTCGAGGCGCTGCGCCGGCAGCAGGCGGCGGAGCTGCGGCGCCGTTATGTCGAAGGCCTCGTCGGCGCCGCCCCGCCGGCGATCAACGAGATTGCGGTGACGGAGATCCTGGCCCGGCTGTTGCCGGCGGCCGCCGCCCCGTCCCAGTGACACGTCAGGAGCGATGGAGACGATGATGACGACGCGCGATACCCAGCCCGCCCCGGGAACCGCCAACGGCGCGGCCGAGCGCTTCTCCCCCGACACCCGCTACTTCTCGCTGTTCCACCTCACCGCCAATGCCGCCGAGGCGCAGCTGCTGGTCGGCCGAGCCCGCATCGTGGTCGGGGGCGCGACTCCCGCCGCCGAGCCGATGGCGACGGAATGGCTGGTCAGCCTGGCGATGAGCCCGGTGACGATGAAGGACCTGGCGCGCAAGTTGGCGGAGACTGTGGCGTCCTACGAGAAGACCTTCGGCCCGATCGCCGATATCCCCGGCGGGACCGCCGCCCCGGCCGCCGTCTAAGGGATCCTCGCATGATCCGCGCCGACCGCCTGCATCGCCGCTTCGGGCCCGTGATCGCCGTGGCCGACGTCTCGCTTGCGGTCGGCCGCGGCGAGGTGGTCGGCCTGCTGGGCCCGAACGGCGCCGGTAAGTCGACGCTGCTGCGGATGCTGGCCGGGTTCCTCGAGCCGGATGGCGGCACCGCCTCCCTCGCCGGGATCGACGTTCTGCGGCGGCCGATCGCGGCGCGGCGGCGGCTCGGCTACCTGCCGGAGGGCGCGCCGCTCTACCCCGAGATGACGCCGGCCGGCCTGCTCGGCTTCGTTGCCGGAATGCACGGGCTGGTCGGCCGGGCCCGGCGCGCGGCGGTGGCGGCGGCGGCCGAGCGGGTCGAGCTCGGCCCGATGCTGCGCCGGCCGATCGAGACGCTGTCGAAGGGCTACCGCCGGCGCACCGCCCTGGCCGCGGCGCTGCTGCCGGACCCGCCGATCCTCATCCTGGACGAGCCGACCGACGGGCTCGATCCCAACCAGAAGCAGCAGATGCACGACACCATCCGCGAGATGGGGCGCGACAAGGCGATCCTGGTCTCGACCCATGTGCTGGAGGAGGTCGAGGCGATGTGCAGCCGCGCGGTGATCATGGCCGCCGGGCGGATCCGCGCCGACGACACCCCGGCGGCCCTGGCCGCACGGTCGCCGGACGGCCGGCTGGCCGGGCTGTTCCGGGCGTTGACCCTGCCGGGGGCGCCGCGTCCGGCGGAGGCGGCCTGAGATGCGCGCCGGCCTCGCCCTGTTCCGGCGCGAGCTGGCGGGCTATTTCGCCACGCCGATCGCCGCCGTCTTCGTCATCGTCTTCCTGGTCCTGGCCGGAGCGCTGCCGATCTATGCCGGCGACTTCTTCGGCCGCGGCGAGGCCGATCTGGAGCCGTTCTTCGCCTTCCTGCCCTGGCTCTACCTGCTGCTGGCCCCCGCCATCGCCATGCGGCTGTGGGCGGAGGAGGCGCGCACCGGCACGGTCGAGCTGCTGTTCACCCTGCCGATCGGCCCCGGCGCCGCGGTCCTGGCCAAGTTCCTGGCCGGCTGGGCGGTGATGGCGCTGGCGCTGGCCCTGACCTGCCCGATGTGGCTGACCGTCGCCTGGCTGGGCGAGCCCGACCACCGGGTGATCGCCGCCGGCTATGCCGGCAGCCTGCTGGTCGCCGGCCTCTATCTCGCCGTCGCCTCCGCCGCCAGTGCCGTGACCCGCAACCAGGTCGTCGCCTTCATCCTCGGCGTCGCCCTCTGCCTCCTCGTCACCATTCCCGGCGCGCCGGCGCTGGCCGGGCTGTTCGGCGAGCAGCTGCCGGCCGGCCTCACCGATGCCGTCGCGGTGTTCGGTGTCCTGCCGCATTTCCGGCCGATGGCGCGCGGCGTGCTCGACCTGCGCGATCTCCTCTTCTTCACCACCGTCACCGCCTTCTTCCTGTTCGCGGCGTCGGTGGCGCTCGGCTTGCGGCGGGCGGGGTGACGGCGATGCGGCTCCCGCTCCGACACCGCCTGACCGGTCTCGCCGCCCTGGCCCTGGCGCTGGCGGCGACTGTGGGCGTCAATCTCTGGGCCGACGGCGCCCTGCGCGGCTACCGGCTCGACCTCAGCGAGGACCGCCGCCACGCCCTCGATGCCGCCACCCAGGCGGTGCTGTCGGGGCTGCGCCAACCGGTCACGTTGCGCCTCGTCGTCTCCGACCGGCTCGCCGCCGCCTCCCCTGCCCTCGCCGGCTATGCCCGCCGCGTCGAGGCCCGGCTCGAGGACTATGCCGCCGCCGCGGGCGATCGGCTGGTCCTGCACCGCGAGACGCCGGAGCCGTTCAGCGACGCCGAGGACCGCGCCGTGGCGGACGGGCTGCTCGGCCTGCCGCTGAGCCGCGGCGGCGACCCGGTCTATTTCGGCGTGGTCGGCAGCAGCGCCGGCGACCGGGTCGCGATCCCCTTCCTGCGGCCAGAGGAGGAGCCGACGCTCGACCTGCAGCTGACCCGCATGATCGCGCGGCTGGCCTCGCCCGACCGGCGGCAGGTCGCGGTGGTCAGCACACTGCCGCTGGGCGGGGCGCTGGCCTTCGGCGGCCGGGTGCTGTCGGCCTTCACCGCCTATCGCGACATGCAGAAGGACTTCGACGTCAGGCCGGTCGCGATCAACGACCTCGCGGCCAAGGGATCCCAGGCGCTCGACCCCGCCGTGATCGACGTGCTGCTGCTGGTGCATCCGCGCGACCTGCCGCCGACCGCGCAATATGCGATCGACCAGTTCCTGATGGCCGGGGGCCGCGCCCTGGTGCTGGTCGACCCGCTGTCCGAGGCGGCGGCGGAGCGGCTGCCGGAGCAGGCGGCCCGCGGCGCCTCCTTCTCCGCCCTCGGCCTGTTCGGGACCAGCTGGGGCGTGGCGCTCGACATCGGCCGGGTCGCCGGCGACCGCAACCTAGCCTCCAGCATCACCGTGCGGCGCGACGACGGCCGGCCGCTGAAGCTGCAGCATCTGGTCTGGCTGACGCTGGGCGAGCAGAACCGGGACGCGTCCGACCCCGCCTTCGCCGGGCTCGGCCCGATCACGCTCGGCACCGCCGGCATCCTGCGGCCGCTGATGGACGCGACCACCAGCTTCACCCCGCTCCTCTTCACCACCGACCAGGGCAGCCCTGTCGAGGTCGACGAGATCGTGCCGCGCCCCGACCCGCAGACGCTGTGGAACGACCATCCGGCGGGCCGGGAGAGGCTGGTGCTGGCGGCGCGGCTGCGCGGCCACGCCCGCAGCGCCTTCGCCGACCAGCTTCCCGACGGCATCCCGGCCGACGCCGCGGCGGCGCGCAAGCGCGAGACCGATGCGCTCGACCTGGCGGTGATCGCCGACACCGACATCCTGGACGACCGGTTCTGGGTCGCCCGCGGCCAGCCCGGCCAGCCGGCCCGGGCCTTCGCCGCCAATGGCGACGTCCTGCTGGCGCTGCTGGAGGATCTGTCCGGGGCGCAGGACCTCTCGGCCTTGCGCAACCGTTCCGCCGGTGGCCGGCCCTTCACCCGGATCGCGGAGATCGGCCGCGCCGCCGCGGCGCGGCTGCAGGACAGCGAGAGCGCCTTGACCGACCGGCTGGCCCAGTTCCAGCGCGACATGGCGGCGGCCCAGGACGCCGAAGGCGGCGCCGGCCCCTCGCACGACGCGATCGAGGCGCTGCGCGCCAAGGTGGTCGACACCCGGCGGGAGCTGCGCGAGGTGCGGCGCGCCTTGCGCGAGGATGTGGAAACAATCGAGCGACGTCTGATCTGGCTAAATCTCGCCGCCGTACCGATGCTTATTGCGATAGTGACGATATCGGCTGTTCTGTTTCGTCGATTCCGAATATCTACTTAGTATAGTTGTTATTATTTTATATAAATGAAGAATCGATATCATGTGAGAATCAAGTTTACTAAAAATGAGCAGAAAATTATTTGATTCATTCATTCTCGAGTCTCACCACTGAAACAGAATCACCATAGGATCATAGTGACGGTCCGGCGAGATCTTGAAGATCCGATGCCTGAGTTGGCACCCTTTCTGGTGCCGGGTCGTACGGGTCGCTCTCGGGCAACAACATGATTGAAGACCGACAATCGGGGGAGAATCATGAGTGTGATCTACGGAACCGACGGTGACGACGTTCTCGCGGGCACCGCGAACAGCGACCAGATTTTCGGCCAGGCGGGCAACGATCTGATCCAGGGCGGCGCGGGCAGCGACATCGTCGACGGCGCCGACGGCGATGACCTTCTCTACGGCAATGATGGAGATGATGTCCTGCTCGGCGGCGCCGGAGCCGATTTCCTCGACACCGGCAGCGGCACGAATTTTGCCGACGGTGGCGCCGGCGACGACAGCATCGGCGGCGGCATCGGCAGCGATGTCCTGCTGGGCAGTGACGGTGATGATGGCCTGTATGGCAACAGCGGCGACGATATGCTGCTTGGTGGAAGTGGCGTCGACACCGTGTACGGCGATGATGGCAATGATGTGCTGTTCGGTGGTGCCGACGGCGATGTCATCGACGGCGGCGCCGGCGATGACGTCATCACCGGCGGCGCCGGCCTGGACCAGATCAGCGGCGGCCTCGGCAGCGACGTGTTTGCCTATTGCAGCGTCTCGCAGAGCGCGGCGGGCTCGGCCGACTTCATTCAGGATTTCTCGACCGCCGATCACGACATCATCGACTTGTCGGCGATCGACGCCAGCAGCACCGCCCGGGGCAACCAAGCGTTCACCTTCATCGGCACCGCGGCCTTCTCGGGCGTGGCCGGCCAGCTGCACATCGAGCTGGTCGATGCGTCAACCGTGCTGGTCCAGGCCGATGTGAATGGCGACAAGGCGGCGGATCTCGAAATCGAGGTCCGCGGGGTCGGCTCCCTGGCCGCCACCGATTTCGTCCTCTGATCCTCTGAAGCCCAAGGCGAACTCGGAGACAAAGATACGGCATTCGTTATTTTTGTCTCCGTTATCGCTTTATTATATCCTATGGAGGAAATTTCTTAAATTTGCTGAGAATCCGTGTCACGAATTCTCAAAGATTCGATCACGGATTCATCAGCGAAGTTTGCAATACTGTGATCGGAGCGGTGCAGTTCTGATTCTTCTGGCCCACCGATCTTCCCGGAAGGGGGAAAAGGGAAGGTGGACCTTACAGGACGCGCACCTTCCCAGGACGGATGGCCGCAAGCCCGCGGCCATCGCTTCGCCTCATCGATACGTCAGGAAGGAGACGACACTTGTTCAAGCGTCTGAAATCCTGCAGCCTGCTCGCGCTTGCCGCGGGTGCTCTGCTGATCAATGCCGCCCCGGCTTCGGCCGAGGCCATCCGTGGCGCCGGCGCGACTCTGCCCTTCGGCCTGTATCGCGCTGCCAGCGGCACCAGCTCCTGGTTCGACACCTATGCCGGCGTGGCCTTCGCCAGCTGCAACCCGGCGAGCGCGAACTGCATCGCCTATGCCTCGCTGGGCAGCGGCGCGGGCCTGACTGCGTTCCTCGCCCAGCAGTCGCCGAACACGCAGCCGCCCACTCCCTATGAGAACTCCTTCATCGTCTACAACGAGGGCACGACCGGCTACGGCTCCGGCCCGGCGTTCTTCGACTTCGCGGCCAGCGACGCGGTTCTGACCTCCGCCCAGCTCACCACATACGCCAACAACGTCCAGCCGACCCGCGGCCCGGGGATCCAGATCCCGACCGTCGGCACCCCGGTGGCGATCGCGGTGAACACCACCGGCCTCAACATCAACCGCCCGATCCCGTCCGGCACGAAGCTCACGACCGGCGGGACCAGCGGCCTGTTCCTGTCGCGCCGGGCTTATTGCGGCATCTTCACCGGCCAGATCACCAACTGGAACCATCCGGTCCTGACCGCCGACAACAACGGCGTGCAGCTCCACGCCAACCTGCCGATCCGGGTCTATCGCCGCTCGGACTCGAGTGGCACGACCTTCCTGTTCTCGCGCCATCTCGCGACGGTCTGCAACGGCACGGCCGATCTCACCACCGGCCATCCCGCGGGTAACCTCGCCACCTGGAGCGGCGGCGTCGGTACCACCGTGACCTGGCCGGCGTCCTTCACCGCGGCCAACGGCAGCCAGGGCGTGGCGGCCGGTGTGGTCGCGAACCAGGGCGCTGTCGGGTATCTCAGCCCGGACTTCACCCAGCAGGCGACCGCGCCGGCGGTCAGCCCGGCGCCGGTCGCGGCCAATCTGCAGAACCAGGCCGACTACGCCAATGGCGGCGCCCCCTCGGGTGACACGCCGCGTCCGGCGGCGCCGACCTACACCCAGCAGGGTGTCGCCGCCTTCGCCCCGCCGGCGAGCAACACCCAGGCCGCCTGGGGCGCCGCGGCCGACACCGCTGCGATGCGCAACCCCACCGGTGCGTCGGCGTATCCGATCACCGGCTTCACGCTGCTCGACCTCTATGGCTGCTATGCCTCGGCCACCAAGGTCACCGCGCTGAAGAACTTCGTCGCGGCCTACACCGCGGGCGGCACTTACGACTCCCTGGCGCTGAACTCCGCCTTCGCGCCGCTGACCTCGACCGTCAAGAGTCGGGTCAATGCCTGGGTCAGCAGCGGAATCACGACCTGCTCCTGATGCTCTAGCCGGGTCGACGCGGATCCTTCCACGATCCGTGCGGTTTCCAGCGGGCCCGCCCCCCCTGTGACAGTGGGGCGGGCCTTTTCTCGAGTCCGACGCCGTATTCGCCCGCCTCGCCGACGGCCGGACCAATGCCCATCTTGGGAATATCGCGATCCGTGGTCGTCGGCCGACCCGCCGCTTGCGATAGTGGCCCGCACCGGAAGGGGGGCCCCTGGCTGGCCGCAGAC
>NZ_AUHM01000045.1:0-28432 GCF_000423185.1 Inquilinus limosus DSM 16000
CGCTGGGAGCACGAGGCCGTCATCGACGCCATGCAGCAGCGGCTGGACCGGACGCCGGACGCCATGCGCGTCCGCCGACAGACGGCCGAGCACCCGTTCGGCACCCTCAAAGCCTGGATGGGCGCCACCCATTTCCTGACCCGAGGATTACAGCGGGTCAGCACCGAGATGAGCCTCCAGGTCCTCGCCTACAACTTCAAGCGCGTGATCTCGATCCTCGGCGTCGGCGGCCTGCTCCAGGCGATCCGGGCCTGATATCCGATCTGCCCAATCTGCTTTGCCGGTAGCACGCCGACACCCCCACCTGCCCTCACCAAACACGCGTTTCCACACAGCCTCGGTCGCATGCGGTCATGTCCGCTCCCGGGAGCCCGGCGCGATGGCCGCTGTTCACCCTTTGCAGTCAGAAGGCGCAGCGCCGCCGTACCTCCTCTCTCAGGTCCACTTTCCGCCCAAGGCCGCCTTCAAATTCCCACCCCCGCCGCATGGAACGCCAGCCCGAGATGGTCGCGGAAGGCGCGGACGGCCGGGGTCATCGCCAGGTCGCGCTTCCAGGCCAGGCCGACATCCATGGTCGGCACCGGCTCGGCCAGCGCCCGCTTCTCGATCCGCTGTCCTTCCAGCGACCAGGGCCGGTAGACCATGTCGGACAGGATCGTCACCCCCATCCCGGCCGCGACCATGGAGCGGACCGCCTCGACCGAGGAGGTCTGGAACACGATGTTGGGCTGGTGCGGCGTGCGGTCCCAGTAGCGCTTGGCGGTGAAGGCGGCCTCGTCCACCGTCAGCATGACATAGGGCTCGCGCGCCACCTCGGCCAGCGACACGCGCTCGGCCTTCTGCAGCGGGTGGTCGACCGGCAGCCAGAGGTGGCGGGCGGAGCGGAACAGCGTCTCCGCCGCGATCTGGTCGGTGTTCTCCAGGTTCGAGGTCAGCATCACCGCGAGGTCGAGCTCGTCGCGCACCAGCCCGTCCTCGATCGCGGTGCGGTGCGCCTCGCGCAGCTCGACCGTCACCTCGGGATGGGCGCGGCGGAAGCGCGCCAGATGGGGCGGCAGGAAATAGCCGGCCACGGTGTAGGTGACGCCGAGCCGCACCCGCCCCTCGACCGGCGCCGCCTCCCCCGACACGCGCATCGCCTCCGCCACCGCAGCGGCGATGGCGCGGGCCTGCGGCAGGAAGCGCGCCCCCTCGCGCGTCAGCGACACGCCGCTGGCGTGGCGGAACAGCAGCCGGGTGCCGAGCAGGTCCTCGAGCTGCCGGATCGCCGCCGTAACCGCCGATTGCGACACGTTCAGCTCCACCGCCGCCTGGCTGACCTGGCCGAGCTCAGCCGCGGCGATGAAGTAACGGATCTGGCGGAAGGAGAAGCTCACGAGAGACCGCCCGATAATGCTACTGGCGCGGCCGTCTGATGGCGGTTTCTGCGCTTCCGGTGCTCACGGACTTTAACGTCCGCTGCGCTCCGGTTCTCGAAACCACCACCAGCCGACTCACGCCAGCGCATTCTCAAACGGTCTCTCCACAACCTGAAGTCGAGCGATATCGGAAAACCAGATATCGTTCTGAAGAAGATACTATTTCACAGGGCCGCTGCGCAGCGCAATGATGGGCCAACAACCGGCCCGGACCCGAACGGCGACACCGTTCGGCCCAGACGACCGGATCCAGACAGAGAGGCCCTGACGACCATGCGCGCTCCGCGCCCGGGCACCGCCGTGCCCTGCCCTTCCCCTGCCCTGCGTCCCATCCTCTGACCGAGTGAGGAGCGATCCCGCATGACCGAGATCAACTGCGACATGGGCGAGGGCTTCGGCCTGTACCGGATCGCCGACGACGACGCGCTGATGCCGCTGATCTCCGTCGCCAACGTCGCCTGCGGCTTCCACGCCTCCGACTTCAACCACATGCGCCGGACGGTGCAGCTGGCCGGCAAGCACGGCGTGCGGGTCGGCGCCCACCCGTCGCTGCCCGACCTGCAGGGCTTCGGCCGGCGCGAGATGAAGATCGGCCGCGACGAGCTGGCCAACTGCATCATCTACCAGATCGGCGCGCTGAAGGGCTTCCTGGAGGCCGAGGGCATGCGCCTGAACCACATCAAGCCGCACGGCGCCCTCTACGGCATGGCGGCGCAGCAGGAGCCTATGGCGCACGCCATCTGCGACGCCGCCGACGTGTTCCGGGTGCCGATCCTGGGCATGGCCGGGACCCTGCACGAGACGGTGTATCAGAGCCGCGGCCACCGGATGATCTCCGAATTCTACGCCGATCTCGACTACGGCGACGACGGCCATCTGGTGATCGTGCGCTCGCGCGGCAGCATCGACCCGAAGCGCGCCGCGGAGCGGTCGCTGCGCGCCCTGACCGAGGGCAAGGTCGCGTCCCAGGGCGGCAAGGACGTGGCGGTGAAGCCGGAATCGATCTGCATCCATTCCGACACGCCGAACGCGGTCGAGGTGGCGCGCGCCGTGCGCGACGCCATCGGCCCCTGGCTGCGCGCGGCGTGAGGGCGGCCGGACGATGCGAAAGCTGCTGATCGCCAATCGCGGCGAGATCGCCTGCCGGATCATCCGCAGCGCCAAGGCGCTGGGCCTCGCCACCGTCGCGGTGCACTCCGACGCCGACGCCAAGGCGCTGCATGTCGCCCTGGCCGACGAGGCGGTGCCGATCGGCCCGCCCAAGCCGGCCGAGAGCTATCTGCGGATCGACGCCATCCTCGAAGCCGCCCGGACGGCCGCGGCCGATGCGGTCCATCCCGGCTACGGCTTCCTGGCCGAGAACGAAGGCTTCGCCCGCGCCGTGGCCGAGGCCGGCCTGGTCTGGGTCGGGCCGACGCCGGAGTCGATCGAGGCGATGGGCGACAAGGCCCGTGCCCGCGCTTTGGCCGAAAGCGCGGGCGTGCCGGTGCTGCCGGGCAGCCGGCGCTTTCCCGAAGGCGATCTGGAAGGGATCGAGGCGGCGGCCGATGCGGTCGGCTATCCCCTGCTGGTCAAGGCCTCAGCCGGCGGCGGGGGCATCGGCATGCGCATCGTCGACGCACCGGCGGACCTGCGCAAGGTGGCGGAATCGACCCAGGGCATGGCGGCGCGCAGCTTCGGCGACGGCGCCGTGTTCCTGGAGCGCTATGTCCGCAACGCCCGGCATGTCGAGGTCCAGGTCTTCGGCTTCGGCGACGGAAGCGCTGTCCACCTGTTCGAGCGCGAATGCTCGGTGCAGCGCCGGTTCCAGAAGATCGTGGAGGAGAGCCCCTCCCCCGGCATCTCCGCCGCCACCCGTGCCCGCATGACCGCGGCCGCCGTGGCCCTGGCCGAGGCGGTGCGCTACCGCGGCGCCGGCACCATGGAGTTCGTGGTCGATGCCGACAGCGAGGATTTCTTCTTCCTGGAGATGAACACCCGCATCCAGGTCGAGCATCCGGTGACCGAGGCGGTGACCGGGCTGGACCTGGTGGCGCTGCAGCTGCGCCTGGCCGCCGGCGAGGATCTCTCCCTGCGCCAGGAGGACATCCGGCAGCGGGGCCACGCCATCGAATGCCGGCTCTATGCCGAGAACCCGGCGAAGATGTTCCTGCCGCAGCCCGGCACTCTGGCACGTTTGGTGCTGCCGGAGGGGCTGGAGGGAATCCGCGTCGACACCGGCGTGCGCGAGGGCGATGCGGTGACGCCGTTCTACGATCCGATGATCGCCAAGATCATCGCCCACGGCCCGGACCGCGCCACCGCCATCGACCGGATGCTGGTGGCGCTGGACCGGGTGACGGTGGAAGGGCTGGTCGCGAACGCGCCGTTCCTGGCGCGCACGGTCGGCCACCCCGCCTTCCGCGCCGGCCGCACCACCACGAGCTTCGTCGACACCCACAAGGCCGAGCTGATCGGCTGAGGCCAATGCAGAGCAGGTCCTTCAATGCATCGTCATGGCGAGGAGGCGAAGCCGACGTGGCCATCCAGGGGCCGGGACCACTGGATGGCCACGCCCCTTCGGGGCTCGCCATGACGGCTCCTTCTCAGAAGGGCCGTGCCAGAACGGTCAAGCGGCAGGCAGGGAGACAGGGATGATCTACGAGACACCGGCATTCCGGCCGGGCGGCGACCGGTACATGCTGATCGAGTTCGGCAACGAGATGAATCTCGAGCTGAACTTCATGGCCCAGGGCCTGGCCACCGCCATCGCCGAGCAGAAGACCAAGGGGGTGATCGAGACCGCGCCCTGCTTCGCCTCGATGCTGATCCATTACGAGCCGGACGAGATCTCCTACGCCGACCTGTCGCGCGAGCTGGAGCGGCTGATCGCGGCCCTGGGCCCGTCCGACGACATCGAGCTGGAGAGCCGGATCTTCTACTTCCCGACGGTCTATCTCGACCCCTGGACGCGGGAATGCGTGCAGGACTACATCGCCAAGATCGCGCCGAAGCAGACCGACCCGGAATTCGTGGCCGAGCTGAACGGCCTGTCGGACGTCGACCAGTTCGTCCGCGTCCATTCCGGCACCGAATACTGGGTGGCGTCGCTGGGATTCTGGCCCGGCCTGCCCTTCATGATGGCGCTGGACCCGCGCTGCAAGCTGACCGCGCCGAAATACAACCCGCCGCGCACCTGGACGCCGAAGGGCACGGTCGGGATGGGCGGCGCCTCGACCGCGATCTATCCCGAGCACCTGCCCGGCGGCTATCAGATCTTCGCCCGCATCCCGGTGCCGATCTGGGACCCGGAGAAGCGCTTCGACGTGTTCGCGGACTCGATCTGCCTGTTCCGCCCCGGCGACCGGGTGAAGTTCGTGCCCTGCACGGTCGAGGAGTTCGAGGAGGCGGAGCGGCGCGTCGCCGACGGCAGCTACGTCTACAACCTGGTCGAGTACCAGAAATTCTCCGTCCGCCAGTACAAGCGCTGGGTCGGGTCGCTCGACCCCGCCCGCCGGTTCTGAGGGAGGCCCCCATGCTCGAAGTGATCAAGCCGGGGCTCGAGACCTCGGTGCAGGACTGGCCGGGCCGGATCGGCTTCTGGAACCAGGGCTTCCCGCCCTCCGGACCGATGGATTCCTGGTCTTTCCGGCTGGCCAATGTGCTGGTCGGCAACGCGCCGGGCGCGGCCGGCCTGGAATGCCAGTTCCTGGGCCCGACGCTGAGGTTCCGGCGCGATGGCGTGATCGCCGTGACCGGCGCCGACATGCAGGCGACGCTGGACGGCGAGCCGCTGCCGATGTGGCAGTCGGTGGCGGTGCGGGAGGGGCAGACCCTGGCCATGGCCTTCGCCCGCACCGGCGCCCGCGCCTATATCGCCGTGGCCGGGGGCATCGTCACCGAGCCCTGGCTGGGCGCCCGCGCCACCTTCCACAAGGCCGGCGTCGGCGGCATGGGCGGCCGCGCGTTGAAGGAAGGTCAGGTAGTGCCGGTGGCCGAGGCGGCGGGCCGGCCCGGCCGCCGGGTGAAGGCGGAGGCACGGCCGGAATTCGCCAAGGAGAAGCGCTGGACCGTCGAGGTGGTGGCCGGGCCGAACGACGACTGGATCGACGCCGCCGGGCACGACCGCTTCCTGTCCGCCGACTGGAAGCTGTCGGCCAAGTCCGACCGCACCGGCTTCCGCCTGGACGGGCCGGAATGGAGCTTCACCGACAAGGCGACGGACAAGGCGCCGGAGCACGGGTCGCTGCCGTCCAACATCATCGACCAGGGCTATCCGCTGGGCGCCATCAACCTGGCCGGGCAGACGCCGATCATCCTGGTCAATGACGGGCCGTCGATGGGCGGCTTCATCAACCCCTACACCGTGCCGCAAGCGGCCTTCTGGAAGCTGGGCCAGTCGCGGCCCGGCGAGATCTACAACTTCAAGGCGGTCTCGGTCGACGAGGCCCAGGCCATGGCCCGCCGGCTGCGCGATCTGTGCGGCGAGGCATCGATCGAGAGCGTGTAACCGCGCAGGCAGCCGAGGCTACCCCCGGCTGCCCCACTTTTCCTGTCATTGCCGGGCTTGACCCGGCAATCCAGGACGGCCCGAGCAGCTCTTCGCGGCCCCTGGATCACCGGGTCAAGCCCGGTGATGACAACAAGGAAGCACCATCTGACGACAGGGAAAGCCATGGCGACCGAAGTGAAGACCCAGACCGCGGGCAACATGTGGAAGGTGCTGGTCAAACCCGGCGACGCGGTGGCGGCGGGCGATACGCTGTTCATCATGGAGGTGATGAAGATGGAGGTGCCGCACGAGGCGCCGGTGGCCGGCACCGTCAGCGCCGTCCATGTCGCGGAGGGCGCCGAAGGGCTGGACGCCGACCAGACCGTGGTCGTGATCGACTGACCGGCCCGGCCGCCTACATCACCAGCCGCAGCAGGGCGGCGAGCAGGACCCGGGTGCCGGCCACGGCGTGCTCGGGCTCGACATGCTCCGCCTCGTTGTGGCTGATGCCGCCGCGGCAGGGCACGAAGATCATGCCGGCCGGGCAGATCCCGGCGATGAACTGGGCGTCGTGGAAGGCGCCGGAGACCAGGCGCCGCTCCGGGAAGCCGCAGTCGCGCACGGCCTCGGCGCAGAGTTCGGTGATCCGGTCCGGGAAGCGCCGGCCGGGAATGGTCAGGAGCGGCCGGACCGTCGCCCGGCAGGGCGCGGCGCGGTCGGCGACGATGCGCCGGACCGCGGCCTCCAGCGCGTCCAGCCGGTCCTCCTCCGGATGCCGCAGGTCGACCGAGAACGTTGCCTCGGCCGGGATGGTGTTGACCGAGCCGGGGTGCAGGGCGAAGCGGCCGATGGTGAAGCGGGTGCGGTCCTCCGGGTCGACCAGGGCCGCGCGCAGCTCGGCGATGATCCGCTGCGCCGCGACGAAGGCGTCCTTGCGGAAGGCTTCCGGCGTGGTGCCGGCATGGCCGGCCTCGCCTGACACCGACACCTCGAACCAGCGGGCGCCCTGGATGCCGGTGACGATGCCGACCGGGAGCCCCTCCGCCTCCAGCACCGGCCCCTGCTCGATATGCAGCTCGAGATAGGCGGCGAGCGGCGCGCCGAGCGGGCGCGGCGCCGCCTCCGGCGTGGCGGCCAGCACCGCCGGCAGGGCGTCGGCGACGGCGATGCCCTCGGCGTCGCGGCTGGCCAGCAGCTCGGCCAACGGCTTCGCGCCGCTATAGGCCATCGAGCCCATGGCACCAGGGGCGAAGCGGCTGCCCTCCTCATTGGTCCAGGCCACCACCTCGACCGGCGGACGGTGGACGAGGCCGGCATCGTCGATCGCCTCCAGGCATTCCAGCGCCGCCATCACGCCGAGCGCGCCGTCATAGCGCCCGCCGCGCGGCTGGCTGTCGAGGTGGCTGCCGGCGACGACCGGCGGCAGCGACGGGTCGGTGCCCTCGCGCCGCAGGAACAGGTTGCCGATCGGGTCGACGAAGCTGCGGAAGCCGCGGGCGGCGGCGATGTCGAGGACATAGCGCCGGGCCGCGATCTCCGGCTCCGACAGCGCCTGGCGGTCGACGCCGCCCGCCGGGGTGGCGCCGAAGGCGGCGAGCTCGTCCAGCCGCCGCAGCAGCCGCGCGGGGTCGATCTCGGGGGCCATCGCCGCCCTCACCGGTCGATGCCGGCGACGAAGCGGCGCACCCGCTCCGGATCGACCGGGTTCCACCACACCCCGTCCCGCTTCAAAGCGCTGGCGACGATCACCGCGTCGACGATGCCGAGGATGGCGTTGACGTTCTCCGGCGTCACGCCGCTGCCGACCAGCGAGGGCAGCGTGGTGGCGCCGGCGATGGTGCGGATGTAGTCGAGATCGGCGGCGTGGCCGGTGCGCTGGCCGGTGGCGATCACCGCATCGGCGTCGAAGAACTCCACGTCGCGCACCAGCTCCTCCACCGGGCGGTCGCCGGTGATGGCGTGGGCGCCGTGCTTGACATGGGCGTCGGCGAAGACGCGGATGCCGTCGGCCCGCAGCCGGGCGCGGTAGCGCAGGGCCCGCGCCGCCTCGCCCTCGACGAAGCCCTCATTGGCGACATAGGCGTTGGCCCATTGGTTCACCCGCACGAAGGCCGCCTGCGCCGCGCTGGCGACGGCGAAGGCCGGGATGGCGGCGTTGGCCAGCACGTTGATGCCGATCGGCTTGCCGAACTGGCGGCGGATGCGGTCGGCGATCACCGCCATGTGCGACGCCGTCTCCGGCCCGATGTCGTCCGGCTTGGCGAAGGGGATGTCGCCGTGATTCTCGACGATCAGCCCGTCGCAGCCGCCGGCCAGATAGGCCTCGGCATCCGCCAGGGCGCGGTCGGTGATCGCGTCGACCCCGCCGCCGCGGTACTGCGGCGCGCCGGGCAGCGGCAGCAGGTGGACGACGCCGATCACCGCCTTGCTCCGGCCGAAGATGTCGCGGATGGCGTGGCCGCGGGGCTCCGCCACGGGCTTGGTTTCGCTCATCGATCGGCCCCTCCTCGGGCCTGGGGCAGGATCGCCTGGATCTCCGCCTGCGTCGGAAAGGAAGACAATACGCCCGGCCGGGTCACGCCGATGGCGGCGGCGCGCACGGCCGAAGGCAAGGCCGCCTCGATCGCCACGCCGCGGTCGAGCAGCCCGGCCAGCACGCCGCAGAGCAGGTCGCCCGCGCCGGCGGTGTCGACAGCCGTGACGGCAGGCGCGGGAAAATCCTGCCGGCCATCGGCCGTCACCAGCGAGGCGCCGGCCGCGCCGAGGGTCACGACGATCGCCGACGCGCCGCGGCGCAGCAGGGTCTGCGCCGACCGGTGCGGGTCGGCATCGCCGCCCAGCCGGCAGGCCTCTCCCCGGTTGACCACCAGCAGGTCGGTCAGCGGCAGGACGGCGGCATAGGAGTCGCGGATCGGCGACGGGTTCAGCACGGTGCCGACGCCGCGGCCGCGGGCCAGGGCGAAGCACTCGCGCACCGCCGCGATCCGCAGGTTGCCCTGCATCAGCAGCAGGTCGCCGGCCTCGAGCCTTGTGTCCAGATCGGTGCCCAGCGGCGGCGCGAAGCGGTCGGCGCAGCCGGTGACGCTGACGATGGTGTTCTCGCCGGCGGCGTCGAGCTGAATCATCGAC
The DNA here is from genome assembly GCF_000423185.1 of Inquilinus limosus DSM 16000. Lineage (GTDB taxonomy): Bacteria > Pseudomonadota > Alphaproteobacteria > DSM-16000 > Inquilinaceae > Inquilinus > Inquilinus limosus. The sequence continues at coordinate 9,019 of NZ_AUHM01000045.1, forward strand.
CGATCGGTCGGACAATCCAGCCGGACCAGGCCGGCGGTGTCGATCCCCTCCGCCGCCAGCCGCTCCGCCACCGCCTCGCCCGGCCGGTCGGGGCCGACGGCGGCGAACAGGCGGACCCGGGCGCCGGCGCGCGCCGCCGCGACCGCCTGGTTCAGCCCCTTGCCGCCCAGGTCCTCCGTCATGCCGTCGGCGACCACCGTCTCCCCCGGCTCCGGAAGGCGCTGGAGCCGGTACAGGGTGTCGAGACAGGCATTGCCGACGACGTGGACGGTCATCGGAGCTACCGGATGGGGCTAGAAAAATACTGTCCCCCCTCCCCTCGCGGGAGGGGGGCAGGGGGAGGGGGTTTCCTCAGCCTGAACCGGCCCGGATCGGATCGGCTTTGACGATGATGGTGCCCACCGGCCACATCGAATTTCTTCGATCGACACCCCCCTCCCCCTACCCCCCTCCCGCAGGGGGAGGGGGGACTCGGTTGGGCCGGCGCAAATACAAGCACTCTCAGCCCTTCCCGATCGTCCAGGCCAGGGCCTGGGACCACAGGCGGCTATAGCCGTCCCAGGCCGCGAACTCCGGCGGCAGCCAGTGCGGGCCGATGTCGGAGGTCCAGGCCAAACTGCGGCCCTGGCCGTACTCCCCGACCACCAGCAGCGGCAGGTCGCCGTACTCCGCGCCGACCGTGGCCAGCACCTGCGCGCCCGGCTTCGGTTTCACCTCGTTGAAGCCGAGCAGCGCCGGCCAGGGGCCGGGGAGCCCGGCGAGGATCGGGTGGTCGGCGACGAGCTTCGGGTCGAAGCCTTCCGGCACCTCGACCCGGTCGTCGACCGGCAGGATCTCGACCGGCAGCACCTCCTCCACCGCGGTCTTGTGGAAGCGGGCGCCGCCATTGATGCCCTGGAAGCTGTAGTAGCCGCCGAACATCAGGAGGCCGCCGCCGCCGCGGACATAGTCGCGCAGCAGCTTCAGCCGGTTCGGCGTGCGCCGGCTGTGCACCCAGGTGTCGGGGTGCAGCAGCAGCGTGTTGGCGCCGATGTCGGACAGGATCACCGCGTCATAGGCCTGCAGCCCTTCCAGCGACTGCGGGAAGTCGCGCTGCGCCAGATGCGCCGGCATGTAGTCGACGTCGAAGGGCGAGTCCTTCAGCGCGTCCAGCAGCGGCTCGGCGCCCTGGTGGTAGGTCACGGTCGGGAACTGGTCGAACCCCTTGATGTGGGTCGCGGTCGAGACCCAGGATTCGCCCGCCAGCAGGATCTTGTGCTTCGCCATTTGTCAGGCCTTGGTGTTGTGGGCGGCGGAGAAGACGCGCCGCGGATTGTCGATGAGCAGCTGGTCGATCGTCGCGCGATCGACGCCGTGCCGGCGCAGCCGCGGCACGAAATGCTTCAGGATGTAGCCGTAGCCGAAGCCGCCGTAGCGGGTCAGCATCATCTTCAGGAACACGTCCTGCGACAGCAGCAGCCGGTCGGCGTAGCCGGCATCGATCAGGCTGCGGATCGCCCGGGCGTTCTCCTCGTCGCTCGGCGACTGCGCCTTCTGATCGGCATAGTAGTAGTCCATGCCGATCATGTCGTATTCCAGGAAGGCGCCGCGGTCGGCCAGCGCCTTCTGGTACGGCAGGTCGTCGTGGCTGGGGTTCATGTGGCACAGCACGGTGTGCCGCAGATCCGCCCCCTCCTCCTCGATCACGTCCAGCACGCGATGGGCCAGCCGCTCCCACCCCGGCAGGTGGATCGACAGCGGCACGCCGGTGCGGCGGGCGGCGCGGGCGGCGCCGCGCAGCGACTTCTCCTCCTGCGCCGTGAAGTCCTTGCTGATGCCGATCTCGCCGATCAGCCCGGCATGGATCACCGGCCCGTCATCGTCCTCGGCCGGCGGCGCCCCGCCGACGTCGCGCACGATCTTGTCGGCGATGGCGTCGACCTCCATCGTCCGCACCTCTTCCGGGTGTGAATGCTGCAGGTAATAGCCCGAGCCCATGACGATATTCAGGCCCGTGCGGCGGCTGATGCGCTGCAGCGCCTCCGGGTCGCGGCCGATGCCGAAGCAGGTCGGGTCGACCACGGTGGCGCCGCCCAGCTCGGCGAACTTGCCCAGCTCCTCCACCGCCAGGTCGACATCGAGCAGGAAGCAGTTGTCCCGGTTCAGGAACGGGTTCATCCGCAGCTCGCCGAGCATGGTGATGTCGATCGGCTTCTCGGCCAGGGCGATGTGGCTGGCGCAGCACGGCCGCCGCCACCAGCCGGAGGTGTCGAGCAGGATGTGCTCGTGCATCAGGGTCACGCCCATGTCGTCGACCGGGATCGGCCCCAGCACGGTCATCACCCGGCCGGAGCGCACGCCGATATCGTCTGCTGTCGTCATTGCGGGCCTCAGCGGCGGGACGTGGTCCGGAAGATCCGGAAGTTGAGCCAGATCGCGATCAGGATGATCACGCCAGTGATGATCGGGGTCAGGAAGGGCGACATATGCGCCAGGATCAGGCCGTTGCCGATCACCGCCACGGTCAGGGCGCCGAGCACGGTGCCGACCATGGTGCCGCGGCCGCCGAACAGGCTGGTGCCGCCCAGCACCACCGCGGCGATGACGTCGAGCTCGAACCCCGCCCCGGAGTTGGCCGAGCCGCTGCCCAGCCGCGCGGCGATGACCACGGCGGCCAGCGCCGCGGCGGCGCCGGACAGGACATAGACCAGCAGCGTCACCCGCCGGATGTTGACGCCGGCGCGGCGCACCGCCTCGGCATTGGCGCCGATGCCGGTGACGTAGCGGCCGAACCGGGTCTGGGTGAAGATCAGCACGCCCAGCGCCAATACCAGAACCGCGATGATCGCCGGCAGCGGCAGCCCGGCCACCCAGCCGCGGCCGATGGTGACGAAGGCGCTGGTCGGCTCGATCGGGATCGAATAGCCCTGGGTGATCAGGAGGGCCACGCCGCGGATGATGCCGAGCCCGGCCAGGGTGACGATGAAGGCCGGGATGCCCTCATAGGCGATGAAGAAGCCCTGCACCGCGCCGATCGCGGCCCCGAGCAGGACGAGGCCGATGAGCGCCACCGGCCAGGGCACCCCGGCCTGCAGCAGCACCGCCGACAGGGCGCCGACCAGGCCGAGCATGGAGCCGACCGACAGGTCGATGCCGCCGGTGGTGATGACGAAGGTCATCGCCGTGGCGACGATCAGCAGCGGCGCGCTCTGGCGCAGGATGTTCAGGATGTTGGCCTCGGTCAGGAAGCTGTCCGTGACCAGGCCGAACAGGATGCAGACGGCCAGGAAGAAGATGAAGATGCTGGCGACGCCGCCATTCGCCATCACCTGGTGGCGCAGCCCCGGCGGCCGGTCGGCCTTTGCCGGGGCGGCGTGGTCCTCGGTCATCGCAGTGCTCCCCGCGGTGCTCATGCCCGCGCCCCCGCGCCCGCGCCGCCGCCCATCCGGGCCGAGCGGGCGGTGAACTTCCGGCCAACGATCAGGTCGACGACCTCCTCGATGTTGGTGTCGGCGATGGCCCGCTCGGCGACGTTGCGGCCTTCGTACATCACCTGGATGCGGTCGCAGACCAGGAACAGGTCCTGCAGCCGGTGGGTGATCAGGATGACGCTGACGCCGCGGGCGCTGACCGTGCGGATCAGCTCCAGCACCGCCTCGACCTCGGCGACGGCCAGCGCCGCCGTCGGCTCGTCCATGATCAGGACCTTGGGGTCGAAGGAGGCGGCGCGGCCGATGGCGATGCTCTGGCGCTGGCCGCCCGACAGGTTCTCGACCTTGAGCCAGGTGTTGGGGATGCGGATGCCGAGCCCGTCCAGCATCCGCCGCGCCTCGGCGTGCATCCGGCCCTTGTCGAGGAAGGACAGGCCCATCACGCCGCGCCGCGGCTCGCGCCCCAGGAAGAGGTTGCCGGCGACGTCGACCGTGTCGCACAGCGACAGGTCCTGATAGACCATCTCGACGCGGTGCCGGCGGGCATCGGCCGGGCTTTCGAACCGCACCGGGGCACCGTCGATCTCGATCGTGCCGGCGTCGGGGATCACGGCGCCGGACAGCACCTTGCTCAGCGTCGACTTGCCGGCGCCGTTGTCGCCGACCAGCCCCAGCACCTCGCCGCGGCGCAGGGTCAGGTCGACATTGTCGAGCGTCTGGATCGCGCCGTAGCGCTTGCAGATGCCGCTCATGCGGACGCGGACGGGTTCGTCCAACGGTCCCTCCATGCTTGATCGCTGCGTCGGCGGCTGCCCCTTCGGGCGAAGGGGCAGCCTCGGCGGGTTACTTGAACAGGCTGCGGAACTGGTCGACGTTGGCCTTGGTGACGATGGTCACCGGCACGTTGATGATCGCCGGCACGGTTTCGCCCTTCTTCAGCTTCAGCAGCGTCTCGACCGCGACCTTGCCCTCGGTGGCCGGGTCCTGCTGCACCACGGCGGCGACCCAGCCGGCGTCGATGCCTTCGATCGCCTGGGCGGTCAGATCCCAGCCGAACACCTTGATGTCGCCGGTGCGGCCCTGGCTGGTGACGGCCGACACGGCGCCGATCAGCGCCGGTTCGCCGGTGGCGTAGAGCGCGGTCATATCCGGGTTGGCGGTCATCAGGTTCTCCGACGCCGTCAGCGCCACGTCCTGGACGTTCTGGCCGTCGACCGTGTCGACGATGTCGACCTTCACGCCCGAGGCCGACAGCGCCTTCTTGAACCCGTCCAGCCGCTGGTTCTGGATGAAGGAGTTCAGCGCGCCGATGACGCCCAGCTTGGCGCTGCCGCCCATGTTCTGCTTCACGTAATCGGCGACGTGCTTGCCGATCTCCTCGCCGGCCTTGAGGTTGTCGACGCCGACGAAGGCGGCGTTGTCGCCGTCCGGGATCTGCGCGTCGACCGCGACCACCGGGATGCCGGCCTGCTTGGCCGCGGTGATCGCCGGCTTCACGCCGTTGACGTCGATCGCCACCAGCACGATGCCATCGACCTTCTGGGTGATGTAGTTCTCGATCGCGTCGTTCTGGGCGCTGGGCACGTTGTTGGCGTTGAAGATCACCAGCTTCGCGCCAGCGGCGTCGGCCGCCTTCTGCGCGCCTTCGTTGATCTGGTTGAAGAACAGCGCCTGCTGGTTGATCGTCACCAGCGCGATGGTCTCGGCCTGCGCCTGGGCGGCGGCCAGCATCGCGGCGCCCGCCACGGTTGCGGCGGCGACCATCGTCATCAGGGGTGTGCGAACCATGAAGCTCTCCTCTGTGTCAGCTGTTGTTGTCGCGTTTCTTCCCCGGCGGCAGGCGTCGCGATCAGCCTGCCTTCTTGCCCCTGCCCGGCGGCGGCCCGACGGATCTGCGGATCACCAGTTCGGTGGGCAGGCGTTGGATCGGCGGTGACTCCCCGCCCCGGATCTGCGCCAGCAGCGTCCGGATGCCGAGGCGGCCGAGCGCCTCGATCGGCTGGCGCACGGTCGTGATCGGCGGGCTGAGGAGGTCCGCGAAGGGCATGTCGTCGAAGCTGGCCAGCGACAGGTCGCCCGGCACCGACAGGCCGTGGGCCGCCAGCTCCTGCAGCACCCCGACGGCGATGTAGTCGCTGCCGGTGAAGACGGCGGTCGGCCGGCCATTGGCCAGGATCGCGCGGGTCGCGCCGCGCCCGTGGTCGCGCTCATAGGCGCCGAACCGGACCAGGCCGTCCTCGACCGCCAGCCCGGCCTCGGCCATCGCCCGGGCGAAGCCGGCGAAGCGCTCGCGAGAGCTCAGGAGCTGCTCCGGGCCGCCGATATGGGCGATGCGCTGGTGCCCGGCCTCGATCAGGTGGCGGGTGGCGTCATAGGCGCCGGCCTCGTTCTCGACGAAGATCCGGGTGACGTTCGCGCCGGGCACGTCCTCGTCGAGCACGACCACGTCGGTGCGGCCGTCGATCAGGTCCCGCAGCCGACCGTCATCGACGCGGTTGGTGAGGACCAGCAGGCCGTCGACATGGCGCGCGGCCAGCCGGTCGATGCTGGCGGCCTCCATCTCCAGGTCCCCGCCGGTGCTGCTGAGGAGGATCGAGTAGCCCTCGCGGCGCGCCTCGTCCTCGGCCGCCGCGGCAAGCGCGGCGAAGAAGGGGTTGGCGATTTCGGGCGTGACCAGGCCGATGGTCTCGGAGCTGCCGAGGCTGAGACGCTTGGCCAGCAGGTTCGGGCGATAGTCCAGGCGCTTGGAGGCGGCATCGATCCGCGCGGCGGTCTCCGCCGGCAGCTCGATGTTCCCGTTCAGGTAGCGCGAGACCGTGGCCGGTGAAACGCCCGCCTCCCGCGCGACATCGCGAATGGTCGCCATTGTGCCTCCGGAAACTCAGCCTAGTATCAGAAACCGGTTTAGTAAACCGGTTTCTAGCGAAGCAGCGGTGACCCGAAATATCGACCCGTCATGGCGAGCCCCGAAGGGGCGTGGCCATCCAGCGCGACACCGGCCCCTGGATGGCCACGGCGCTGCGCGCCTCGCCATGACGGGGAAAGGGCGGAGAGTCGATCTCAATGGCCGCTGGTCCGGGAGCCACCTGTTGTCACCGGGCCGTGTTCCGATCGCCGACATTCCACCCCCGAATGCGTAAAATTTCAGATTCGTCTTGTGAGATGTCACGTACAATGACACGCTGCGGGCATGTACGATCACGCCTCGCCCTTCGCCCATGCCCTTCCGCCTGGCGCCGAGCCGAAAGCCGCCTTCGCGCTGAAACGGCTGCGCCGGGCCCTGATCGAGTGCGAGCTGCGGCCGAACACCGATTGCTCGGAGCCGGAGCTCGCCGCGCGCTTCGGCCTGGGCCGCGCCGCCGTGCGCACCGCCCTCACCACCCTCGCGGCCGAGGGGCTGGTCGCCGTCGAGCCGCGCCGCGGCTGGCGGGTGGCCCCGGTCACCGGCGCGCTGATCGGCGACGTGATCCGCGCCCGCCGGGCCATAGAGCCCGGCCTGGCCGAGATCCGGCTGTCGCCCGAGGACGCCTCCCGGCTGACGGCGCTGACCCGCATGGGCGCCGCGCTGCGGGAGCGGGCGGATCGCCAGTCCCTGGTCACGCTGCGCGGCACGGACCGCCAGATCCTGGATCACCTCGCGGCGCAGGCCGGGGGGCTGGCCGGCCGCTGGCTGGACGAGGCCTGGAACCACGCCGACCGGATCGCGGCCTTCTTCGACCTCACCGGGCGGCACCATCGGCCGATCGGGCGGGAGAATCTGGTCGCGGCGCTGGCCGGCGGCGACACGGAGGCGGCGCGGCGGGAGATCGCGGCCGCGATCGCGGCCTTCCAGGATTTCGCGACCGACGCCCTGCTGTCCCTGCCCGCCTCGCTCGAGCTGGCCGGGGCGGACAGCGGCAGGCGCCGGCGACACACCGGACCGGAGGCGACGGCGCCGCGGGCGTCTTCGCACCGGCCGCAACAACAGGGAGACAGGGCATGACGCGGATCGGGAACAGGTGGCTCGGCGCGGCCTTGGGTCTGGCGCTCGGAACGGCGATGCTGGCGGCGGCGCCGGCCATGGCCAAGGACCGCTTCGTCGTCGACCTGGTGAACGAGCCGTCCTCGCTGGATCCGCAGATGCAATGGAACCCGGACAGCTACTACGTCTACCGCAACGTCTTCGACAACCTGGTCACCCGCGACGACAAAGGCGAGATCGTCCCCCAGGTCGCGACCGCGTGGAAGTACATCTCGGACACCGAGATCGAGTTCCAGATCCGCGACGACATCACCTTCCATGACGGGCAGAAGCTGACCGCCGAGGATGTCGCCTACAGCATCCGCCGCATCACCGACCCGAAGCTCGCCAGCCCGCAGCTGGGCCAGTTCAACAAGATCACTGCCGCCGAGGCGACCGGCCCGACCACGGTCCGCCTGAAGACCGACGGCCCCTACCCCGCCCTGCTGGCCCAGCTGGTGAAGCTGTCGATCGTGCCGAAGCACGTGGTCGAGGCGGTGGGCAACGAGGCCTTCAACCTGCACCCGGTCGGCAGCGGGCCGTACAAGTTCGACAGCTGGCAGCGCGGCGTGGCCGTGACGCTGACCCGCAACGACGCCTATTGGGGGCCGAAGGGCCCGTTCCAGACGGCGGTGTTCCGCGCCGTGCCGGATGCCGCCACGCGGGTGGCCGACCTGCAGTCCGGCACCGCCGACCTGGTGGTCACCCTCGACAGCGACCTGGCGGCCCAGCTCGAGGGTTCGGACAAGGCCAAGCCGCTGGTGGTGCTGACCGAGCGCGTCGCCTATCTGCGGCTGAACCCGCTGAAGCCGCCCTTCGACGACCCGAAGGTGCGCCAGGCCGTGGCCTATGCCATCGACAAGCAGGGGCTGACCGAGGGCATCCTGGGCGGCTACGACAAGCCGGTGGCGGAGCTGCTGACCCCGGTCCATTTCGGCTGGACCGAGGGGATCGAGGGCGTCCCCTACGATCCCGAGAAGGCCAAGGCGCTGATCGAGGAAGCCGGCCCCGCGGCGAAGACGGAGGCCGAGCTGGCGACGGCGCCGGTCTTCGACCAGCGCATCGTCCAGGCGCTGCAGCAGCTGCTGGCGGATGTCGGGCTCAACGTGAAGATCTCGATGAGCGACATGGCCACCTATCTGAAGCGGTCGCAGAGCAACCCGCAGGAGGGGCCGAATCTCGGCTTCGGGCGCTGGTCCTGCGCCTGCCAGGACGCCGACGGCGTGCTGTTCCCCCTGCTGCACAGCAGCAGCGGCTGGTCGAACTACCGCAACGCCGAGATCGACCAGCTGCTGGTCGAGGCGCGCTCGACCCTGGACGAGGCGACCCGCCTCGACCGCTATGCCAAGGTCAACCGGATCGTCGCCGGCGACGGGCCGGTGGTGCCGCTGTACCAGGCCGCCATCATCTACGGCGCGGCGAAGCAGCTGAACTGGCAGCCGACCCCGAACGAAAGCCTGTTCCTGAACCGCATGTCCTGGTCGGAATAAGGAGGACCGGGAGGCATGACCGCCTTCCTGCTCCGCCGCCTGGGCCAGGCGCTGCTGACGATCTTCGGCGTGGCGACGCTGATCTTCTTCCTGCAGCGCCTGACCGGCGACCCGACCTATCTGCTGGTGCCGGACACGGCGACCCAGGCCGACATCGAGGCGCTGCGCCACGCGCTGGGCTTCGACCGGCCGCTCGGCGTGCAGTACCTGTCCTTCCTGGGAGAGATCGCGCGCTTCGACCTCGGCCGGTCGGTGGTGCAGCACGTTCCGGTCCTGGACATCATCGCCTCGCGCCTGCCCTACACCCTGGCGCTGGCCGCGGGGGCGCTGCTGGTCGCCTGCGGCCTTGGCATCCCGATCGGGGTGGCGCTGGCGTTCTGGCGCGACCGCTCGGCCGCCCGCCTGCTGGCCGGGCTGGTGCTGGCGGCGCAAAGCATGCCGACCTTCTGGAGCGGCATCCTGATGATCCTGGTCTTCGCCGTGACGCTGGGCTGGCTGCCGCCCTCCTCCACCGGCGGGATCGACCATCTGGTGATGCCGTCGGTGGCGCTGGGCCTGCTCAGCATGGCCACCTTCGCCCGGGTGACGCGGACCGCCCTTCTGGAGGAGCTGTCGAAAGACTATGTCCGCACCGCCCGCGCCCGCGGCGCCGGAACCGGGCGCCTGCTGCTGCGCCACCTCGCCCGCAACGCCTCGATCCCGGTGATCACCGTCGCCGGCCTCGAGATCTCGAACCTGCTGGCCGGCGCGGTGATCGTCGAGACCGTCTTCGCCTGGCCGGGGCTGGGGCAGTTGACGGTGCAGTCGATCCTGGCCCGCGACTTCCCGATCGTGCAGGGGGTGGTGCTGCTGGGATCCTTCGTCACCGTCGCGCTGAACCTGCTGACCGACCTGCTGTACAGCGCCGTCGACCCGCGCATCCGGCTGGGGGGCACGTCGCGATGAGCGCCGCCGTCGACACATCTCCGGCCCCCGCCGCAAGACGCCCGCTGCGGCGCGCTGCGCCCTTCATCATCCTGCTGGCGCTGTTCGCCCTGGCCGCGGTGCTGGCGCCGCTGGTCGCGCCCTACGACCCGAACGCGCAGAACCTGCTGGGCCGGCTGAAGCCGCCCGGCACCGTCGCCCGCAACGTGCATTACCTCCTGGGCAGCGACGAGCTCGGCCGCGACCTGCTGAGCCGGCTGGTCTGGGGCGCCCGGGTCTCGCTCGTGGTCGCGGTGCTGTCGGTGCTGATCTCCGGCGTGGTCGGCACTGTGCTCGGCATGCTCGCCGGCTATCTGCGCGGGCCGGTCGAGATCGTGGTGATGCGCGTCGTCGACGTGTTCCTGTCGGTGCCGGCGATCCTCCTGGCCATCATCACCGTCGCCGTGGTCGGGCCGGGCCTCCTGAACGTCATCCTGGTGCTGGCCCTGACGCGCTGGCCGCGCTACGCCCGCGTCGCCTATGCCCAGACCCTGGCGATCGCCGGCCGCCCCTATGTCCGGCTATCGGCCTTCATGGGCGCGGGGCCGCTGCGCGTTCTGTTCCGCCACATCCTGCCGAACATCCTGGGCGCCGTGACCGTGGTCGCGACGCTGGAGTTCGGGCTGATGGTGCTGTTCGAGGCCGGCCTGTCCTTCCTCGGCCTCGGCGTGCAGCCGCCGACCGCCAGCTGGGGCGCAATGCTGTCGACCGGCCGCAACTACGTCGCCACCGCCTGGTGGATCGCGACCTTCCCCGGACTCTGCCTGTTCCTGCTGGTCCTCGCCGCCAACCTGATCGGCGACGCGCTTCGCGACCGGCTCGACCCCCACAGCCGATGAGGTGGCCATGAACATCCCGAAGGATCTGCAAGGCAAGCGCGTGGTGGTGACCGGCGCCTGCGGCGTGGTCGGCAGCTGGATCGCCGCCGCCTTCGCCCAGGCCGGCGCCAGGCTGTGCCTGACCGACACGTCGCAGGCGGATCTCGACCGCCTGGCGATGAACCTCACGGGCGACCGCTTCACCCACGCCGCCGATCTGCGCGACGAGGGCGAGATCGACGGGCTGGCCGCCGAGATCGCCCAGCGCTGGGGCACGGCGGACATCCTGGTCAACAACGCCGGGGTCTATCCCAGCGGCTTCCTGCTCGACATCGACGTCGACGAATGGGACCGGATCTTCGACGTCAACCTGCGCGCGCCCTTCCTGCTGACCCGCGCCCTGGCGAAGCAGATGATCGCCGCCAAGGTGCAGGGCAGCGTGATCAACATCTCCTCCGGCGCCTCGCGCAAGATGCGGCGGACCGTGGTTCCCTATTGCGTGTCGAAGGCCGCGCTGGACCGGCTGACCAAGGGCTTCGCGCTGGAGCTGGCGGAGTTCGGCATCCGGGTCAACGCGGTCGAGCCCGGTTTCATCGCCGGCAGCAAGGTCAGCCTCTTGACCGAGGAGCATGTCGCGGCGACCAGCGGGTCGATCCCGCTGGGCCGGCCGTCCTCCGCCGCCGATGTCGGCAACGCCGTGCTGTTCCTGGCCAGCGACGCCGCCGCCTACATGACCGGGTCGACCATGACGGTCGACGGCGGCAACTCGATCGGATCGATGGCCGTCTACCAGGCCAAGAAGTCGCCGCTGTAATGCCGGCCGATCGGCAGGACAGGCCTTGGACGCGAGAGCAGATTGCCTCTCCCGTTTGCGGGAGAGGCAATCTGTTCCTATGCCTGCCGTCGGTGTCGCCGATCGATGTGTGAATGCCGTAGCCCCCGCAAGGGAACGGGGAGGATGAAAAGCATAGGTCGAGTCGAACGGCTGAGCTCCGAAAAGTCTCGCTTGCGGGAGAGACAACGAAGGCCGGCCGTATCAGACACCTGTCACCCGCTCTCTCACCTCACAGCCCTGGTCGTATCGGCCAGCCGTGAGGCCAAGTCGTAGGAGGAACCGATGGTCCAGCCCTGGCCGCGCTACCAATGGCCGCAAGGCCGCGACAGCGCCTTCTGCTTCACCGTCGATGTCGACGCGGATTCCCCCTATCTCTGGCAGCAGCGGGCGCCGGAGGCGACGCGCTCGCTGGGCCAGCTGGAGCAGCGCCGCTTCGGGCCGCGGATGGGGATCTGGCGGCTGCTCGACCTGCTCGACCGCTTCGGCGTCAAGGGCAGCTTCTTCGTGCCCGGCGCGGTGGCCGAGGCCAACCCCGAGCTGCTGCCGGCCTTCCTGGAGCGCGGGCACGAGATCGGCCTGCACGGCTATTTCCACGAGATCGTGGCGCAGAGCAGCGACGCCGAGTTCACCGGCGCCCTCGAGGCCTCGATCGAGGTGTTCCGCCGCCAGACCGGCGCGGTGCCGAAGGGCTTCCGCTCCCCGGCCTGGGAGATGACCCCGCACATGCTGGCGGAGATCCGCCGGCACGGCTTCTGGGACAGCTCGCTGATGGGCGCCGACCACCCCTACGAGATCGACGGCGTGGTCGAGGTGCCGGTGCAATGGGCGATCGACGACGCGGTGTTCTTCAAATTCTCCGGCGGCGGCACCGACCAGTGGCCGCCCGAGGCGCCGGGACCGATCCTGGAGGGCTGGCTGGACGAGTGGGAAGGCCTGCGCCGCCTCAACGGCCTGTTCATGCTGACCGTGCATGACTGGATCTCCGGCCGGGCCCAGCGGCTGCGGCTGCTGGATCGCCTGCTGGAGCGGATCACCGCGGCGCCGGATGTCTGGATCGCCACGGTCGGCGAGGTCGCGGCGTATCACGCCGGCTCGGCCAATGCCGGGCGGTTCGTGGCGGACTCCGACATCCCGGGCCCGGTGGAGCCGCGCCGCTTCGGGCGCCAGGCATGAATGCGAGCGCGCGCAAGGCCGAGATCCGCAGCCGCCACGGCCTGGTCGCGGCCCAGCACCGCACTGCCGCCGAGGCCGGCGCGGCGGTGCTGGCCCGCGGCGGCAACGCCATGGACGCGGCGGTGGTGGCGGCGCTGGTGCTGAGCGTGGTCGAGCCCTGGCTGTCCGGCATCGGCGGCGGCGGCTTCCTGCTGCATGCCGATGGATCGAGCGGCGCGGTCTCGGCGCTGGACTTCAACGTCCGGGCGCCGGCGGCGCTGGACCCGGCCGACTATCCCCTGGCGAAGGCCGACACCGGCAACTGGTTCCAATGGCCGTCGGTGGTCGAGGACCGCAACCTGATCGGCGGCAGCTCGATCTGCATCCCCGGCGCCGTCGCCGGCCTGGCCGCGGCGCTGGAGCGCTTCGGCACGATCGGCTGGGCCGAGGCGCTGGCGCCCGCCATCGAGCATGCCGAGCGCGGGCTGGAGATCGACTGGTACGCCGCCTACTGCCTGTCGATCGAAGCCGCGGCCCTGGCCCGCTTCGCGCCGACGGCCGCGCTGCTGCTCGAGGATGGCGAGGCCCCGAAGGCGGCGGACGGAAAGCACCGCCCGATGCCGGCCAAGGCCCGGATGCTGCGGCGGCTGGCGAAGGCCGGGGCGCGCGACTTCTACGAGGGCGAGACCGCGCGGGACCTGGCGGCCGACCTGGCCGAGGCCGGGTCCCGCATCACCGCCGCCGACCTCGCCGCCTATCGGCCGCGCTGGGCCGAGCCGCTGCGCGGTGCCTATCGCGGCCGGGACGTCTGGGCCATGCCGGGGTTGAGCGGCGGCCCAAGCCTCTTGGAGGCGCTGGATCTTCTGTCGGCGCGGACCGGCTGGGGCGACCGGCCGGATGCGCGTGCGGCCCTGGCCTACGCCCGGGCGGCGCGCGAGGCCTATCGTCGCCGCCTGACCGGGATGGGCCATGCCGGCCTTTCCCGCGACCCCGGCTGCACCAGCCATGTCTCCGTGGTCGACGCGCAGGGCAACTTCGTGTCGGTGACCAACACCCTGCTGTCCCGCTTCGGCTCCAAGGTGGTGCTGCCGCGGGCCGGCATCCTGATGAACAACGGCATGATGTGGTTCGATCCGCGGCCGGGCCAGCCGAACTCCATGGCGCCGGGCGCCCAGCCGCTGGCGAACATGTGCCCGCTGATCCTGGGCCGCGACGGCCGGCCGGAGCTGGCGATCGGCGCCGCCGGCGGCCGGTCGATCTTCCCGGCGCTGCTGCAGCTGATCTCCTACCTGGTCGATTACGGCATGTCGCTGGAGGAGGCCTTCCACACGCCGCGGGTCGATGCCAGCACGCCGACCATCAAGGTGAACGCGGCGGCCGCCCCCGATGTGGCCGCCGCGGTCGCCCGCGACTTCCCGGTCGAGATCGTCGAGGACACGCTGTATCCGGTGAACTTCGCCATCCCCTCGGCCGCGATGCGCGATCTCGGGACGGGCGACAGCATCGGCATGGCGCATCCGACCAGCCCCTGGTCCGGCGTCGCGGTCGGAGGGCCGGCCGATGCCGGCTGACGCGCCTCTCCTCGCCATCGACGGGCTACGGGTCGCCATCGGCGGCCGGTCGGTGGTCGACGGGGTCTCGCTGTCGATCCGCCGCGGCGAGGTGCTGGCCCTGGTGGGCGAAAGCGGCTGCGGCAAGAGCCTGACGGCGCTGTCGGTGCTGCGCCTGCTGCCCGCCGCCGCGCGGATCGCCGGCGGCGCCATCGCCATGGACGGGATCGACCTGCTGGGGCTGAACGAGGCGGCGCTGCGCGCCCTGCGCGGCAACCGGGCGTCGGTGATCTTCCAGGAGCCGGTGGCGTCGCTGAACCCGCTGGTCCGCGTCGGCGACCAGGTGGCGGAGAGCCTGCGGCTGCATCGCGGCGCCTCGGCCGCCGCGGCCCGGGCCGAGGCTGTCGCCATGCTGGCGCGGGTCGGCATCGCCGATCCGGAGCGCCGGGCCAGGCAGTTCCCCTTCGAGCTGTCGGGCGGCATGTGCCAGCGGGTGATGATCGCCTCGGCCCTGATCTGCCGGCCGGAGATCCTGATCGCCGACGAGCCGACCACGGCGCTGGACGTCACCATCCAGGCGCAGATCCTGGACCTCTTGAAGATCCTGCGGGCCGAGGCCGGCAGCGCCATCCTGCTGATCACCCACGACATGGGCGTGGTGGCCGACATGGCCGACCGGGTGGCGGTGATGTATGGCGGCACGGTGGTGGAGAGCGGGCCGGTCGACGCGATCTTCGATGCCCCGGCCCATCCCTACACGAGGCTGCTGCTGGCGACCGTGCCGCGGCTGGACGGCCCGCGGCGGCAGGAGCTGAAGACCATCGCCGGCGCGGTGCCGGACGCGGCGCATTGGCCGCAGGGCTGCCGCTTCCGCACCCGCTGCCCGCTGGCCGATGACCGCTGCGCCGAGGCGCCGCCGCCGGAGCCGGCCAACGGCGACATCGGCCATCTGGCCGCGTGCTGGCACGGCGACCGTGTGGGGGCGCTGGCATGAGCCTGCTTTCGGTCCGCGACCTGGCGGTGCATTTCCCGGTCCGCGGCGCGGCCAGGGGCGCCGTGGTCAAGGCGGTGGACGGCGTCTCGCTGGAGCTCGAAGCCGGCCGCACCCTGGCGCTGGTCGGCGAAAGCGGCTGCGGCAAGTCGACCACCGGCTACGCCATCCTGGGGCTGGAGCGGGCGACGCGCGGCACCGTGGCCTTCGAGGGCCGCGACGTCACCCATGCCGCCCCGGCCGAGCGCCGCGCCCTGGCCGGCGCCATGCAGATCGTGTTCCAGGACCCGAGCGCGGCGCTGGACCCGAAGATGCGGATCGGCGCCAGCATCGCCGAGCCGCTGGCGATCCGCGGCACGCCCGGCGCCGAGCGCCGCCGCCGGGTGGCGGAGCTGCTGGACCTGGTCGGCCTGCCGGGATCCTATGCCCAGCGCTATCCGAACGAGCTGTCGGGCGGGCAGCGCCAGCGGGTGGTGATCGCCCGCGCCCTGGCGCTGTCGCCGAAGCTGCTGGTCTGCGACGAGCCGGTCTCGGCGCTCGACGTCTCGATCCGCTCGCAGATCCTGAACCTCCTGGTGCGGCTGCAGGACCAGCTCGGCCTCGCCTATCTCTTCATCAGCCACGACCTGTCGGTGGTCCGCCACATCGCCGACCGGGTGGCGGTGATGTATCTCGGCACGATCGTCGAGCAGGGCGACACCGACGCGGTCTTCGCCTCTCCCTGCCATCCCTACACCGAGGCCCTCCTCTCGGCGATCCCGCTGCCGGACCCGCGGGCGCAGCGGCAGCGGCGCAAGATCATCCTGTCCGGCGACCTGCCGAGCCCGCTGGCCGCGCCCGCCGGCTGCCCCTTCGTCAGCCGCTGCCCGATCCGGGTCGAGGACTGCGCCGTCCGCCCGGCGCTGCGCCCGGCCGCGGGCGGGACGGAGGCCGCCTGCCTCGTGCGGGCAGGATAGCGACTATAGTTTGGGGCCGAGATGGATGCCCATCAGAGCCGCTGCGACCTCGCGGCGGCCCTGCATGAGCTTCCGGAACACGCGCGGCGCAAAATCCGCGGCCGTGAAGCGCGGGCCTCTCTTCGTCCGGATGCGTCGGCCGAGCCAGGCCGCGGCCCCTGCGAACCGCAAGGGCATGGCCAGACGGGGGTGACGAAGCTGAGCCATCCTTCGCCAATGCTGGGCCCTCGGCACCAGATTCCGGCACAGCGCGTCGGGGACCGGCACCTCGAACAGCTCGCGCAGGGTCAGCAGCTGGGTCTGGAATGCGTTCCGCTGCAGCCGGCCCGCCAGGAGCCGGGAAAGACAGAGCCAGTCGATGCCCTGCGGCGTCTGCGAAAGCTCCGCAAGATCATGGAGATGGCGCAGATCGATGGTGCCGCGCCAATAGTCTCCGTCCTTGATCAGGTCGTGCACGATCAGGTTCAGCGCCCGGAGGGTCGGCGACGGCAGCCGGGCCTGCGCGGCGTCCCGCATGACGGTCGAGAACTGCGCGGCGTCGGCGATCGCCGCACCGTCCAGGCCGCTGACGGTCCCGGGGCTGTGCAGTTCGAGCGCCCCCGCATCCTGTGGTCGCCAGACGCCGTGCTCCCCGTCCTCCGCCGCGCGGTAGCCCAGCCCGGCAAGGACGGCGTTCGCGACGGATATCTCCGCGTCCTGAACCAGCAGATCCAGATCGCTCATCATCCGGGCGCCGAGGGTCCGCTCGGGGGCGGAGAAGATGGTCCCCGCCCCCTTCAGCAGGATCGGCTGAATGCCCGACCGGTTCAGGGCGGCGACCGCCTCGACCAGCTGATCCCGCAGCAGGAGATTGCGCTGCCGGTTGCGGTCGTGAATGAAGGCCAGATAGTCGCACGCATCCGCAGGCAATGCCGAAAGCCCGCCGCAGCCGTCGAGGGCGACGAACAGCGCCGGCGTCATCCAGCACCGGCTGGCGACCTCGATCACCGGAAGCCAGTCCGCATCGGCCGGAGGCGTTCCGCGCAGAGCCAGGATCAGCGCTTCCGAAGGCGTCCTGCTCATAGACATGTCTGCCGCAATTCGCGGACCGCGTCGTCGAGATCCGCATAGCTCAGGACACAGCATTCCGCGCCGGCCATCGCCCCGGCCAGCAGGGCGAATGCGGGTGCGGACAGCCGCCGTCCGGGCGCCGTCGCCTCGGCCAGAATGGCCCGCATCGCCTCGATCCGGTCCAGGGGCGTCAGCATGGCCGGCCCATGGGGCTGTCGGCGAAGCAGCACCACCCATCCCAGGCGCAGCGGCTCGGCGGCCGGCGGAGCCGCGGGCGGCAGATAGCGGACATGCTGGTCGTCGGACCGGCGAAAGATCCGCAGATCGTCCAGGTCCGGCCGGAGTCCGGCCACCAGAGGCCAGGCGCCGGATTTGACCGACGCCGCAAACGGCACGCCCATCACCCGGCCGGTCGGCATCAGGAGGGCGATATCGTCGCCGGCATAGCCGAAGCCGCGATGCGCCAGAGCCACCGTCAGCGTCGTCTTCCCCGCGCCCGGTTCGCCGCACAGGAGCAGCATGCGCCCGCGGCACGCCAGCGACGCCGCATGGATCGCGATCGAATAGTCGGCATGGGCGAGGACGTCCTCCGTCAGCTGCGCCTTCAGGGCCGGCAGGATCTCGTCCAGGTCGCAGGTTCCGATCTCCCGCCCGCCGGCCCGCAGCCGAAACCGGTCTCCCACGGGCTCGGTCGAGAGCGACAGATCCACGACCGGGCGACCGTTCGCGTCCGGCCCGCCGGCTTGCAGATGGGCAAAGGCCGGGGCGGCGAGCCGGGCCAGCGCATCGGTCGCGTGGCGGATCTCGATCGCCAATCCGGCGATGCGGAGGAGCTGCCGATGGCCACTCGATCGGGACGCGACCGGCCCGGCGGGAACGCCGTCGGCCGGGACGACGAGGCCGAGCCGGCGCCATTCGGACAGGACCTCGCGCACGTAGCCGCCGGCAGCCCCGCACGGCACCCCGAGATCCACCAACCCGTCCATGACAGCCGCCGGTCGATGCCCCTCTCCCAGACGGCACCATATGTAGGCCGCCATGTCGTTCAGCTCGTAGATCTCCTGTCGCGCTTCGCTGAACACGAGCTTGCGCCCGTCCACGACGGCAAAGCCGGTTCCTTCCGCGGTGGTGAGATCCGCCGGGATGGCATCGCCTGCGACGGACATCCCGGCGACGTTCTCAGCTGATCGAGCCAATCGGAACGTCCTGAAGCAGACTGGCCACCGCCTCACCCCGGCGGAGCCTCACCCCGGTCCGGCCGGATACCACTGCGCCAAAGAAATTCAGCGCCAAGCTCATCCGGGCTTGCCGGGCTTGCCGGGCCTCCCCGGTCTGCCGGGCCTTCCGGGTCGCCCCGGCTTGCCACCGGACTTCGCGATCGCCTCCGACGACAAGCTGGTCGACAGCAGCATCGTGACTGCCGGCGGCGTGATGACGGCAAAGCGGCCGCATTTGGCAAGGAAGGCCCGTCGATCCGTCGCCGCGTCGACCGGTCCGGGTTCCGCAGGATGTCTGTCCATGGTCGTCGTGCTCGCCGCTATTTGGGTTTTGAAGATAAAGGCCACGATCCGGCGGTAAGCGCCGCATCACTATTTTGTGACAAAGACTATGCATGAGAGCAGTTGCTGAACAATTGGCACGTTCAGCGGCAACGACCGCCCAAATCCATGTTTTTTGGTGGAATAGGCGCACCACCGAAAGGCGTAGCGGCGTGTCGCTCTCACCGGCTGGCGCCCCTCGGGAAACGACGTCTTCGCGACACCGGCGTTGCGGCCGGGCCGAGCCGGCTTTCATCGGAAAGGAATTGTCGAGATCATCCGTCCGCTACTGCGAAAGACCAGCTTCAGCGCACGAAGCATCTACACGTATCATATGCAAGCGATTTCTGGAACCAAGATATCCACCTACCTCTCGTCAATACTGTGACCTTTCCGGTCGGATCGACACATGAAGATGAATTTATTCGTTCTTCCCGGGTCGTCATCATGACGACCATCCTCATCATTTGGGCCATCCTCGGTCCGTCGATCGGTCTTCTGGCCGGCTGCCTTCTCACCGCCGGCGCGAACGGGCGACATCCGATCGAAGGGATGCACGCCGGCGGACCGGCGGGGGAATATCACCGCCGCGGCCGATCCATCGCGGTGAAGGCTCGGCGCGAGCAGGAGAAGAGGGGCTGATGTGCGGCATCGTCGGCAT
>NZ_AUHM01000045.1:28442-42652 GCF_000423185.1 Inquilinus limosus DSM 16000
AACTGTCATGCCCGGGCTTGACCCGGGCATCCAGGAATGTCGATGCCGCTCTGGGTGGCCCCTGGATCGCCGGGTCAAGCCCGGCGATGACAATAAAAATTGAGTCCGACTCCTCTTCCGCACCCCGAAACCCTTAACCGGACACCCGTAGGCTTGACCCGAGGATCCAGGGGCGGCCTGAGCCGCTCTCCGTGGCCCCTGGATTGCCGAGTCAAGCCCGGCAATGACAGGAAAAAGGAGGGAGGAGTCACCCGAAATTCAGCATCACGTGCCGGACGATGGTGTAGTCCTCCAGCCCGTACATCGACATGTCCTTGCCGTAGCCGGACATCTTCAGCCCGCCATGCGGCATCTCGGTGGTCAGGGTGAAATGCGCGTTCACCCAGACGCAGCCGTATTGCAGCCGGGCCGAGGTCTTCAGCGCGGTCTTCACGCTGCCGGTCCACACCGATGAGGCGAGGCCGTAGTCGCTGTCATTGGCCCAGGCGATGGCGGCGTCCGGGTCGTCGAAGCGGGTGACCGAGACGACCGGCCCGAACACCTCCTTGCGCACGATCTCGTCGGTCTGGAGCGCCCCGGCCACCAGGGTCGGCTTGAAGAAGAAGCCGCCGCCCTCGGCCTTGCCGCCGCCGGTCACGATCTCGGTGTGCTTCTGCGCCGCCGCGCGTTCGACGAAGCTGGCCACCCGGTCGCGCTGGCGCTCGCTGATCAGCGGCCCCAGCTCGGTCGCGGCGTCGTCGGGCGCGCCGTATTTCAGGCTGGCGACCGCGCCCGCCAGATCGGCCACCAGCCGGTCATAGACCTTCGGCCCGGCATAGACGCGGCAGGCGGCGGTGCAGTCCTGGCCGGCATTGTAGAAGCCGCCGGCGCGCACGCCCGCCACCACCGCCTCGAGATCGGCATCGTCGAACACCAGCACCGGTGCCTTGCCGCCGAGCTCGAGATGGGTGCGCTTCAGGCTCTTCGCCGCCGCCTGCAGCACCTTCTGGCCGGTGGCGATGTCGCCGGTCAGCGACACCATGCGCACCTGTGGGTGGCTGGTGAGGGCCGAGCCGACGGTCTCGCCGCGGCCGGCGACGATGTTGATCACGCCCTTCGGGAAGATCTCGGCCAGGGTGCGGGCCAGCTTCAGCGCGGTCAGCGGCGTCTGCTCCGACGGCTTCATGACCACCGTGTTGCCGGCGGCCAGGGCCGGGGCGATCTTCCAGGCCAGCATCATCAGCGGGTAGTTCCAGGGTGCGATTGACCCGACCACGCCGATCGGGTCGCGCCGGATCATGCTGGTGTGGTTGGCGACGTATTCGCCGGCGGCCGAGCCGGTCAGGCAGCGCGTGGCGCCGGCGAAGAAGCGGAAGGTGTCGATGATCGCCGGCATCTCGTCTTCCAGCACCCGGGCATAGGGCTTGCCGCAGTTCAGCGATTCGAGGTGGGCGAAGGCCTCGGCCTCGCGCTCGATCGCGTCGGCCAGCTTCAAGAGATGCGCGGCGCGCTGGGCCGGGGTGGTCAGCGACCAGCTTTCGAAGGCGCGGGCGGCGGCGGAAACGGCGGCGTTGAGCTGGGCCTGCGAGGCCTCCGGCACCTCGACGATCAGCCTGCCGGTCGCCGGGTTCAGCACCTGCTCGGCCTGGCCTTCGCCCTTCGCGAAGGCGCCGTCGATCAGAAGCTCGATATCCATGGATGCTCTCCCTTCAGGGCGGTCCGGTCTTACTTGCCGGAGCCGGAGAAGTCGTGGGTGTCGCGGGTGAGGTAGTAGGCGCCGAGGATCGGCAGGACGGTGACGGCGATGACGATGATCGCGACGACGTTGGTCACCGGCCGCTGCCGCGGCTTGATCAGCTCGGTCAGCATCCAGATCGGCAGGGTCTGCTGCTGGCCGGCGGTGAAGGTGGTGACGATCACCTCGTCGAAGCTGAGGGCGAAGGCCAGCATGCCGCCGGCCAGAAGGGCCGTGGCGATGTTCGGCAGCACCACGTGGCGGAAGGTCTGGAACCCGTCGGCGCCGAGATCCATCGACGCCTCGATCAGCGAGCCGGAGGTGCGCCGGAACCGCGCCAGCACGTTGTTGTAGACCACGACGATGCAGAAGGTGGCGTGGCCGATGATGATGGTCCAGACGCTGAACGGGATCTCCATCAGCGCATAGGCCGAGCGCAGGGCGATGCCGGTGATGATGCCGGGCAGGGCGATCGGCAGGATGATCAGGAGCGACAGGGACTCGCGCCCGAAGAAGCGGCTGCGCCAGACCGCGGCGGCGGCGCAGGTGCCCAGCACGATGGCCAGCGCCGTCGCCAGCGCGGCGACCTTCACCGACAGCCACAGCGCCGCCCAGATGTCCGGCCGGTCCAGCCAGGCGACGCTGAACCATTGCAGCGTCAGGCCGGGCGGCGGGAACTGGAAGGTCTTCTCGTCACTGGAGAAGGCGTAGAGCAGGATGAACAGCAGCGGCACATGCAGGAACAAGAGGCCGCCGAGGGCCATCAGGCGCAGGCCGAGCGGAGCGCCGGTGCCGGCGGTCACTTTGCCGTCAGAGCGCATCGAAGGCCCCCAGACGTTTCGCCGCCGTCAGATAGATCGCCATGATCACGATCGGCACCACGGTGAAGGCGGCGGCCAGCGGCACGTTGCCGGCGGTGCCCTGCAGCTGCAGCACCACCTGGCCGATGAAGGGGCGGGAGGAGCCGATGATGCCCGGGATGATGTAGTCGCCGAGGGTCAGCGAGAAGGTGAAGATCGACCCCGCGACCACGCCGGGGAAGGCCAGCGGCAGGATCACGGTGCGGAAGGTCTGGGCCGGCCGGGCGCCGAGATCGGCCGAGGCCTCGGTCAGCGACCGCGGCACCCGCTCCAGCGCCGCCTGCACCGGCAGGATCATATAGGGCAGCCAGATGTAGACGAAGACCACGGCGGTGCCGATATAGGCGCTGGACAGGGACGGGCCGCCGACCACCGGCAGGGCCAGGATGCCGTCCAGCAGCCAGGTCAGGTGCAGCTCGGCCGCCAGCCAGGTGATCACGCCCTCGCGGGCCAGGATCAGCTTCCAGGCATAGACCTTGACCAGATAGCTCGACCACAGCGGCAGCATGATCGCGATGTAGAAGGCCGCCTTGGCCCGGCCGCGGGCGTAGCGCGCGACGTAATAGGCGATCGGGAAGCCGATCAGCGCGCATACTATGGTAACCGTCGCCGCCATGACCGCCGTGCGCAGCACGATATCCATGTTGGCGGCGGTGAACAGCGCCCGGTAGGTCGACAGGGTGAATTCCGGGACGATCATCCCGGTGAAGTCGTCGACCGAATAGAAACTCTGCAGCAGCAGGGCGAACAGCGAGCCGAGATAGACCACGCCGAGCCACAGCAGCGGCGGCGTCAGCAGCAGGATCAGCAGCAGCCAGCCATTGCGGTACAGGATCCGCGCCGCGCGCCGGCCGAAGCCGTCCGCCGCGGGGGCGGGGAGGGTGGCCGCCATGGTCACGCTGCGACACCTTCTGGTGGGTGGGGCGCCAGCGGATGGGCGTGGTCGCGCCGCCAGGCCAGCCGCACCGCCTGGCCGGGCGCCTTGGGCGTGGCGTCGAGGTTGGATTCGACCACGTCGACGGCGCCGCCGGGGGCCAGCGCCACGCGGTAGCGGGTGGTGGCGCCGAGGAAGCTGACGCCGTCGACCGTGCCGGCGACCTCGACCGCATCCGCGGGCGCGGGCTGGCCGTCGCCGAGGATCCGGATGCGCTCCGGCCGCAGGGCGAAGGGCCGGGCCTGGCCCATCAGCTTCCCGGCCGTGGCGGCGTCGACCATGTTCGAGGCGCCGACGAAACCGGCGACGAAGGCGGTGGCCGGCCGGTCGTAGATCGCGGCGGGCGTGTCGATCTGCTCGACCCGGCCGCGGTTGAACACCGCCACCCGGCCGCTCATCGCCAGCGCCTCGCCCTGGTCGTGGGTGACGTAGACGAAGGTGATGCCGACCTGGCGCTGCAGCGCCTTCAGCTCCTCCTGCATCGCCTCGCGCAGCTTGAGGTCGAGGGCGCCGAGCGGCTCGTCCAGCAGCAGCACCGAGGGGCGGTTGACCAGGGCGCGGGCCAGGGCGACGCGCTGGCGCTGGCCGCCCGACAGCTGGGCCGGCCGCCGCCCGGCGAAATCGCCGAGCTTGACCATGGCCAGCATCTCCTCGGCCCGGCGCCGCCGCTCCGCCTTCGGCACGCGCCGGATCATCAGCCCGTAGGCCACGTTCTCCCACACGCTCATATGCGGGAACAGGGCGTAGTCCTGGAACACGGTGTTGACGTCGCGGTCATAGGGCGGGGTGGTGGAGACGTCGTGGCCGTGCAGCAGCAGGTGCCCGGATGTGGGCTGCTCGAACCCGGCGATCAGGCGCAGGCAGGTGGTCTTGCCCGAGCCGGAGGGGCCGAGCATGGAGAAGAACTCGCCGTCGCGGATCTCGAAGCTGACATCGTCCACCGCCCGCACCGAGCCGAAATGGCGGCTGACATGGTCGAAGCGGACGGCAATGCTGCGGTCGGTCATGGGTCAAACGCCCTGATGATGGGTGTGTTTTGTGGCGAGATGCTCCTCACCCAAAACACGCTGTCATTCCCGCGAAAGCGGGAATCTCTTCGGATCGAAGCCTTCGCGAGATCCCCGCTTTCGCGGGGATGACGGAAGAAGGGGGCGGCGCCCTGTGTCAGAGGGCGCCGACGAAGCCTACCGCCCGCCCAGGATGGCGATGTAATCCGTGGTCCAGCGCAGATAGGGCACGCAGCCTTCCGGATGCGCCTCGCATTGCTGGCGCGGCGTGGTCCAGAAGTGGATCTTCTCGAAATTCTCGAAGCCGTTGGTCTTGCAGCCCTCGGCGCCGAGCAGCTGGTTGCCCTTGCAGGCGTCGGGCACCACCGGCACCGACCCAAACCAGGCGGCGAGGTCGCCTTGCAGCTTCGGGTTCAGCGAGTGCTGCAGCCATTTGTAGGCGCAGTTCGGATGCGCCGCGTCGACATGCAGCATGGTGGTGTCGGCCCAGCCGGTCGCCCCTTCCTCCGGGATCACGCTGGCGATCGGCTTGTTCTGCGATTTCAGCAGGTTGACCTGGAACGGCCAGGTCGAGGAGGCGACGACGCCCTCGTTGACGAAGTCGTCGACCTGGGCCATGGCGTCGTGCCAGTAGCGCATCACCAGCTGGCGCTGGCCGCGCAGCAGCTCGAGCGCCGCCTTGTACTGCTCCTCGTTCAGCTGGTACGGGTCCTTGATGCCGAGCTCGGGCTTCGCCTTCATCAGATACAGCGCCGCGTCGGCGATGTAGATCGGCCCGTCATAGGCCTCGATCCGGCCCTTGTTCGGCTTGCCGTCGGGCAGGGTGGTCGGCTCGAACACCACGCTCCAGCTCTTCGGCGGCTCCTTGAACACCTCGGTGTTGTAGGCCAGCACGTTCGGGCCCCACTGATAGGGCACGCCGTAATGCTTGCCGTCGACGGTGAACCAGGGGGCGTTCTGCAGCCGCGGATCGATGGTCTTCCAGCCGGGGATCAGCTCGGTGTTGATCTCCTGCACCCGCTTTCCGTAGATCAGGCGCAGGCTGGCGTCGCCGGAGGCGGTGACGAGGTCGAAGCCGCCCTCGTTCATCAGCGCCACCATCTCGTCCGAGGTGCCGGCGACCTTGACGTTGACCTTGCAGCCGGTCTCCTTCTCGAAGCCGGTCACCCAGTCATAGGCCTTGTCGGTCTCGCCGCGCTCGATATAGCCGGCCCAGGCGACGATATCGACCTGGCCTTCGCCCGGGCCGATCTCGGTCAGCGGCGCGGCGCCGGCCAGGGCGGTGGCGCCGATCATGGCGAGGGCGCTGCCCAGGGCCAGGATCCGGCGGAGGTGCGGTCCCATATTGGTCTCCCCGTTGGTTCTGTTGTTGGGGAGAATGCTAGGTCCGTTGCCGGGATCCCGAGAAATATGAAATATCCTGTTTTGCTATCGGGAAAACCGATGGCTACAGCGACCGCAGCCGCGGCGCCGGATGGGTGCGGGCGACCTGGATGAAGGTCTCGGCAGGGGCGGAGAGGGGCGAGCCGCGGCGCCAGACCACGCCGACATCGAGGGTCGGCAGCGGATCGGCGAGCGGCCGGGCCTCGATCCGGTCGCCCTCCAGCGACCAGGGGCGATAGGCCATGTCGGGCAGGATGGCGACGCCGGCGCCGGTCGCCACCAGGCTGCGCACGGCCTCGACCGAAGCGGTGCGCAGGACGCGTTTCGGGATCAGCCCGGCGGCCCGCCAGAGCAGGTCGCTGGCCTCGACGATCTCGTCGACCGCCAGCGCGATCAGCGGCTCGTCGACGATCTCGGCCAGCGGGATCGCCTCGCGCCCCATGAAACGGTGGTCGGGCGGCAGCCACAGCCGGCTCTCGGAGCGGACCAGGATCTCGCTCTCCAGCGCGTCGCGGTTCTCCAGCGTCGAGACGATCATCACCGCGACCGCGATCTCGCCATTGATCATCAGGTGCTCGATATAGGTCCGCTCCTCCTCGATCACCTCGACCGTGACGTTCGGGAACACCCGCCGGAACCGGGCCAGCAGATCGGCCAGGAAATAGCCGGAGACCATGGCGGTGACGCCGAGCGGCAGCGTGCCCTGCACCGCCTCGGGCAGGGTCCTGAGCGCGTTCTGGGCGTCGGCCACCGCGGCCAGGATGGTGCGGGCGTGGCGCAGGAACTGGTGGCCGGGATAGGTCAGGATGACGCCGCGGGCATGGCGCTCGAACAGCCTTGCGCCGGTCTGCTCCTCCAGCGCCTTCAGAGCGTCGGTGATCGCCGATTGCGAGATGCCGACCGCCGCCGCGCCGCCCGAGACAGAGCCGGCTTCCGCCACCGCGGTGAAATAGGCGATCTGGCGCAAGGTGACGTTCATGTCGTCACGGTCCCGCCGCCCGGGGCTGGCTGCAAGGAAAATCGATGGCAAGAGCAGATGATCGGCAAAACCGAACGAAATTTTGTAATGTGCCATGCACGGCAGGAATGCAAAGCCCCCGACAGCCTTGACTTTTGTGCACTGCGCCACGACATTCCGGGCGCTGCCACGGCAGCCATCGGCCACCGATCGCGTGAGCGCTCCCCTCCGGGATGCGTCCTGTCGGTCCCGATCGAATTCATCCGACTGCCCAGATCGCGCGGGGCGTCATCGTCAACCCGCGCTCATCGCCACGACCCGGAAGGACCGGGCCCGGTGGCTCGGCGTCGTTGTTACCGAAAGTACCCCTTTGACCAGTTTTACCGATCTCGGCCTGAACCCGCTGATCCTCAAGGCTCTGGCGGCCGAAGGCTATGAGACCCCCACCCCGATCCAGGCGCAGGCCATTCCCCATCTGCTGCAGGGCCGCGACCTGCTGGGCGTGGCACAGACCGGCACCGGCAAGACCGCCGCTTTCGCCCTGCCGATCCTGCACCGGCTGATGGCCGACCGGCGCACCGCGCCGCGCCGCGGCTGCCGCGCCCTGGTGCTGAGCCCGACCCGCGAGCTGGCCAGCCAGATCGCCGAGAGCTTCCGCGTCTATGGCCGCCATCTGCCCCTGACCCGCACCACCGTGTTCGGCGGCGTCGGCATGGGCCCGCAGATCCGCACCATGGCGCAGGGCGTCGACGTGCTGGTCGCCACGCCGGGCCGGCTGCTGGACCTGATGTCCCAGGGCGCCATCCGCCTCAACGAGCTCGACGTCTTCGTCCTGGACGAGGCCGACCAGATGCTCGACATGGGCTTCATCCACGCCATCCGGAAGATCGTGGCCACGCTGCCGGCGAAGCGGCAGAGCCTGTTCTTCTCGGCCACCATGCCGACCGACATCTCCGACCTGGCCGGCCGGCTGCTGACCGACCCGGTTCGGGTCGAGGTGGCGCCGGTCGCGACCACGGCGGAGCGCATCGACCAGCGCGTCATGTTCGTCGAGAAGGACGACAAGCGCGCGCTGCTGACCGAGATCCTGCGCGATGACGAGAGCATCCGCCGCGTCCTGGTCTTCACCCGCACCAAGCACGGCGCCGACCGGGTGGCCAAGCAGCTGACCCAGGCCGGCATCGTCGCCGACGCGATCCACGGCAACAAGTCGCAGAGCCAGCGCGAGCGCGCGCTGCTGGGCTTCCGCAACGGCAAGGTGCGGGTGCTGGTGGCGACCGACATCGCCGCCCGCGGCATCGATGTCGACGGCGTCACGCATGTGATCAACTTCGAGCTGCCGAACGTGCCGGAGAGCTATGTCCACCGCATCGGCCGCACCGCGCGCGCCGGGGCCGACGGCATGGCGATCTCCTTCTGCGACGTCGAGGAGCGCGCCTATCTGCGCGACATCGAGAAGCTGATCCGCCAGCCGGTGCCGGTGGTGGAGGAGCATGCCTACCGCTCCACCATCCCCTTCACCCAGCGCAGTGCCGGCCCGGGCCCGCGCGGCCAGGGCAAGCCGCAGCAGCGTGGCGGCCGCCCGCAGGGGCATCAGGGCCAGCGCCCGCATGGCCATGGCGGCCATCACGGCCAGGGGCAGCGACCCCAGGGCCAGCGGTCGCATGGCCATGGTGGCCATCATGGCCAGGGCCAGCGCCCGGCTCATCAGGGCGGCGACCGCCGTCCGGCGCCGGCGAATGACGGCGGCTCGGCGCCGATGCGCCGCCGGCCCGTTGGGCGATAACCTGAGCAGTGCCGGGGCTTCGGTCCCGGCACCGTCCCGGATAGACTGCGAGCCATGACCTCGAACGCCGACACGCACCGCCTCTCCGTGGCGCCGATGATGGACTGGACGGACCGGCACTGCCGGTTCTTCCTGCGCCAGATCTCGCGCCGCGCCCGGCTGTACACCGAGATGGTGACGACCGGGGCGGTGCTGCACGGCGACCGCGAGCGCATCCTCGGCTTCTCCGAGGCCGAGCAGCCGGTGGCGCTGCAGCTCGGCGGCAGCGACCCGGAGGCGATGGCCCGCGCCGCCGCCATCGGCGCCGACTGGGGCTATGCCGAGATCAACATCAATGTCGGCTGCCCGAGCGACCGGGTGCAGTCCGGCCGCTTCGGCGCCTGCCTGATGGCGGAACCCTCGACCGTCGCCGCCTGCGTCGCGGCGATGCGCGCCGCCTGCGACGTGCCGGTCACCGTCAAGTCGCGCATCGGCATCGACGACCGCGACAGCTACGAGGAACTGATCGACTTCATCGGCACGATCGCCGAGTCCGGCTGCGACACCTTCATCGTCCATGCCCGCAAGGCCTGGCTGAGCGGGCTGAGCCCGAAGGAGAACCGCGAGATCCCGCCGCTGCGCTACGAGGTGGTGCACCGGCTGAAGCGCGACTTTCCGCACCTCACCATCGCCATCAACGGCGGCATCACCTCGCTCGACGCGGCCGAGGCGCAGCTGGCCCATGTCGACGGCGTGATGATCGGCCGCGAGGCCTATCAGAACCCCTGGATGCTGGCCGAGGCCGACCGCCGGATCTTCGGCGAGGACGGGCCGGTCCGCAGCCGCCGCGACGCGATCGACGGCTTCCTGCCCTATGTCGAGGCGATGCGCTCGAAGGGCGTGCCGCTGGGGGCCATGACCCGCCACATCCTCGGCCTCTATCAGGCGGTGCCCGGCGCCCGCGCCTTCCGCCGCCACCTGGCCGAGAACGCGCACCGTCCGGGGGCGGGGCCGGAGGTGCTGCGCGCCGCCGTGGATCTGGTCGAGACCGCGATCGAGCAGCGCCGGGCGGCCTGACCCGGACACCCCCCGAATTCAGGGGGATGGAGCCGGATCCGTGCCGCACATAGACTCCGGCACAGATCCGTCGGAGGGGGGCTCCTGTGGCGTTGAGGCATCCGATTCTCGCGGGAAACATGCGCCTGCAGCGGGCGGCGGCCGGGCCGCCTTCGGTGAAGCCGCAGCCGTCGGTCGAGGATCCCGATGCCGTCCGCCGGATCCAGCAGGCCCTGAGCCAGCTCGGCTTCTTCGCGGATGGCGGCGACCTGCCCGGCGTCTTCGGTCCCGGGACCACGGCGGCGGTGATCGCGTTCCAGCAATCGGCGTTCCCGGCCGACAGCCGGCAGTGGGACGGCTTCGTCGGCCGCGGCACCTTGGCCAAGCTCGATGCACGCCTCCTGGCCGGCCCCGGTCCCCGGCCCGGTCCGTCGCCCTCGGCCGACGAGGTGGTCCAGACCATGCCGGCCGAGGACATCCAGCCGGCGACGTTCGGCTACCGGATCGTCGAGCCCTCCTCGGTCACCCGGGTCGATCCCGGCAGCGGCAATCTCGTCCCGTTCGACACGGTGACGCCGAAGGTGCCGATCCGCCGGCTGATGTACCGCATCACGCGGCAGGGAAAGGTCTATTGGGTCGGCGCTGCGGTGCCGACCACCGTCGAGGCCTTCGACGAGGCGCAGATCTTCTTCCATCCGGCCCCGGGCCAGGCCGGCCTGAGCGATGCCGACTATCCGACCTTCGCGGGCCGCTGGGACAACGTCTATCGCTATGTGCCGTGGCTCGGATCCCAGCTCGCCGAATCCGGCCGGAGGCAGGTGCTGCTGGTGCCGTTCATGGCGGGGCACATGTATGCGACGCTCGGTTTTCTGGCCGGCGACCCGGTCGCCCGCATCACCGAGCTGCTGGGCATCGTCCGCGGCACCGTGACCGGGGACGCGACCCCTCCCACCGTCCGCGCGATCGGGGCCGCCAGCTTCAGCGTCGGCATCTCCGCCCTCGCGACCTTCGCGCGCCAGGCCGCCCCGAGCGGGCTGCTGACCGACCTCACCGATTTCGACGGCCTCTATTCCAACAGCCCGCACAAGCATTTCTCCGGTGCCGGCGGGGCCGTCTTCCGGCGATACCTGCAAGGCGGGCTGAGACCGGGCGGGCATCGCGTCTACAGCGCCCCGGCGGCCCGCTGGACCGCCTATTCGCCGCCCCCCAGGACCGGCAACGACGTCCACATCCTGATGCCCAACCTCTTCCTTCACGCCATGTCGTGGCTGGCGTGAGCCGGGCAGCATCCCTCATTCCGCCGGGAGCAGGTCGTGTCATGGATGCCGCCCCGACGACCCGACAATCCGGCCTTGACAGCCGAGGCGCCGCCCCGTACTTAGGCGGCCCCGACGACGCGGGGGCGCGTAGCTCAGCGGGAGAGCACTCCCTTCACACGGGAGGGGTCACAGGTTCAATCCCTGTCGCGCCCACCATCATCCTCAAATGACGGAAGCCGTTGAACCTGGGCTTCGGTCATCCCGCAGGATGAACCTTTCGGAATTCCCAGAAGCGTCATTGCGAGCGCAGCGAAGCAATCCAGGGCCGCAAGAGCGGAAGCATGGATTGCTTCGTCGGCTCCGCCTCCTCGCAATGACGGCTGGGGACGACAGCCGAGGCCGCATCTGGATATCGCCGCAATCGCGCCCCAGTTTCACCCCAGTCTAGCGACCCATCGCCACAGCGAGGACACCGACGCGCATGCCCCGACTGCTTCGGACCGCCATCGCCGCCTCGGCCTGTGCCCTGATCGCCACGGCGCCGGGCCCGGCCGCCGCCGATGCCGGCGCCCGCATGACCTATGACGTCTATGTCGGCGGCCTGCGCATGCTGGAGGTGACGTCCGGCCTGTCGCTCGGGACCGACCGCTACGATGTCGACCTGTCGGCCCATGTCGTCGGCATCGCCGCCACCTTCAGCGACTGGCGTTCGAACGTCCGGTCGAGCGGTGCGCTGGACGGCGCCCGGGTGCGCCCGGCCCGCAATGTGGTGGAGCGGATCAACGGCGACGACGGCAGGACCACCACCATCACCTTCCTCGGCGGCGGCCGGATGGATGTCGAGGTCGTGCCGAGCAAGAAGCCGAAGCGCGAGCAGACCATCCCGCCCGAGCGGCTGGTCAATGCGGTGGACCCGCTGAGCGGCGTGGTCTCGATCCTGCAGGCCCTGCATGTCGGCGCCGCCGCCTGCGCCGGCCAGGTGCCGGTGTTCGACGGCCGCCGGCTGTACCGCGCCGACCTGACCGACGGCGGCACGGTGATGCTGCAGAAGGCGGAGCAGGGGGTGTATGGCGGCGCGGCCCAGCGCTGCACCCTGTCGCTGACGCCGATGGTCGGCGACTTCAACTTCGGCGACGAACGGCGCACC
This sequence comes from Inquilinus limosus DSM 16000, assembly GCF_000423185.1. GTDB lineage: Bacteria > Pseudomonadota > Alphaproteobacteria > DSM-16000 > Inquilinaceae > Inquilinus > Inquilinus limosus. The sequence goes on from NZ_AUHM01000045.1 coordinate 40,526, forward strand.
ACGAGGCCGACGGAATATTTCCAGCGCAGCTCGCGGGCGCCCGACCAGCGGGTGATCGACACCTGGCTGGCCTCGCCGCGCGCCGGCCTGCCGGCGGTCCCGGTGCGGATCGAGAGCGAGTCGCCCTGGGGCCGCGTCGTGGTGCATCTGCGCGCGATCGCGGCCGGTGCCTCCTGATCTCAGCCGAAGGCCGTAACCCGCCGAAACAATAATTGAATTTCGCTTTCCGGGCGGTCGTGGCAGACCACACCCCACGCTGTCCTGTGACGTTGGAGCTGCCGCCCGTGAGCGCTGTCGCCTGTCTCATCCTCGCCGCCGGCAAGGGCACGCGGATGAAATCCGACCGGCCCAAGGTGATGCACGAGATCGCCGGCCGGTCGATGCTCGGCCATGTCGCCGCCGCTGCCCAGGCCCTGGCGCCCGAGCGGATCGTCGTGGTGGTCGGCCCGGGGATGGAGGCGGTGTCGCGCAGCGTCGCGCCGCTGCCGACCGTCGTCCAGCCGGATCAGAAGGGCACCGGCGACGCGGTGCGCGTGGCGCTGCCGGCGATCGAGGGCTTCCAGGGCGATGTCATCGTGCTGTTCGGGGACACGCCGCTGCTGTCGCCCGCGACGCTGGAACGGCTGGTCGAAGCCCGGCGCGCCGCCGAGGATCCCGCCGTGGTGGTGCTCGGCATGCGGCCGGCCGACCCGGCCCAGTACGGCCGGCTGGTGCTGACCGGCGACGGCGGCCTCGACCGCATCGTCGAGTTCTCCGAGGCCAGCGAGTTCGAGCGCCAGATCGGCCTGTGCAATGCCGGGATCATGACCTTCGACGGCCGCCGCCTGCCCGAGCTGATCGCGGCGCTGAAGGCCGACAACGCCAAGGGCGAGTTCTTCCTGACCGACACGGTGGCCGCCGCCCGCGCCCGCGGCTGGGCCTGCAGCGTGGTCGAGGGCGACCCGGCCGAGGTGATGGGGATCAACTCCCGGGTCGAGCTGGCCGAGGCCGAGGCGATCCTGCAGGACCGGCTGCGCCGCCGCGCCATGCTGGAAGGCGCGACCCTGATCGACCCGAAGACCGTCTGGTTCTCGGCCGACACAAAGGTCGGGCGCGACGTGGTGATCGGGCCGTCGACCTTCTTCGGCCCGGGCGTCACCATCGAGGACCGGGTCGAGATCCTGGGCTTCTGCCATATCGAGGGGGCGACCATCCGCTCCGGCGCCCGGATCGGGCCCTTCGCCCGGATGCGGCCGACCACGGTGGTGGGCGAGGGGGCGCATATCGGCAATTTCGTCGAGCTGAAGGCGGCCGATCTCGCGGCCGGCGCCAAGGCCAACCACCTGTCCTATCTCGGCGACGTCTCGGTCGGCGAGAAGACCAATATCGGCGCCGGCACCATCGTCTCGAACTACGACGGCTACAACAAGTTCAAGACCAGCATCGGCGCCGAGGTCTTCGTCGGCTCGGACACCGTACTGGTGGCCCCGGTCACGGTCGGCGACCGCTCCAACATCGCCGCCGGCAGCGTCATCACCCGCGACGTGTCGCCGGACGCGCTGGCGATCGGCCGCGCCCGGCAGGAGGAGAAGCCCGGCTGGGCGCCGCGCTACCGCGAGAAGAAGAAGGCCGAGAAGGCTCGGCGCGAGCAGGAGAAGAGGGGCTGATGTGCGGCATCGTCGGCATTGTCGGGAGGCAGCCGGTCGCGTCGCGGCTGGTCGAGGCGCTGAAGCGGCTGGAGTATCGCGGCTATGACTCGGCCGGCATCGCCACGCTGGTCGGGGGGCGGATCGAGCGCCGCCGGGCCGAGGGCAAGCTGGCGAACCTCGAACGGCGCCTGGACGAGGCGCCGATCGACGGCACCATCGGCATCGGCCACACCCGCTGGGCGACGCATGGCCGGCCGAGCGAGAGCAACGCCCATCCGCACGCGACCGGCCGGGTGGCGATCGTGCACAACGGCATCATCGAGAACTTCCGGGAGCTGCGGCGCGAGCTCGAGGGGCTCGGCCACGTCTTCGCCACCGAGACCGATTCCGAGATCGTCGCCCATCTGGTCAGCCATTACCTCGACCGGCAGATGGCGCCGCGCGAGGCCAGCGCCGCGGCGCTGAAGCGGCTGGAGGGGGCCTTCGCCCTGGCCTTCCT
>NZ_AUHM01000046.1 GCF_000423185.1 Inquilinus limosus DSM 16000
CCTGCTGCCGTGCGCAGCGCCATCGAAGGCACCGGCGCCAAGCTGCGCTTCCTGCCGGCCTATAGCCCAGACTTCAACCCGATCGAGATGGCCTTCTCCAAACTCAAGGCCTTCCTCAAGAAGCTCGCCCCCAGGACCGTCGACGACCTCTGGCAGGCGATCGCACTGGCCGTCGACGCCTTCACACCTGACGATTGCCAGAACTACTTTACTGCTGCCGGATATGACCGCGACTGATCGGAAAATGCTCTAGCCGCGGTAGCGCAGCGCGTCGATCAGCAGGGACAGGGCCGGCGAGCATTGCCATCGGCTGGGGTAGTACAGGTGATAGCCGGGGAAGGGCGCGCACCAATCCTCCAGCACGCGCACCAGCCGCCCCGCCGCGACGTGCTCCCGTACCTGGTCCTCCGGCATGTACGCCAGGCCGAGCCCGTTCAACGCCGCCTCCAGCCGCAGCGCGAGGGTGTTGAACACCAGCTGCCCTTCGACCCGCACCTTCAGCTCGCGCCCGTCGCGTTCGAATTCCCAGGCGTACAGCCCGCCATAGGTGGGCAGGCGCAGGTTGATGCAGTTGTGGCCGGTCAGGTCCTGCGGCGTCCGCGGCGGCGGCCGCCGCGCGAAATAAGCCGGCGACCCGACGACGGCCATGCTCATGTCCGGGCCGATGCGCACCGCGATCATGTCCTTCGCCACCTGCTCGCCCAGCCGCACCCCGGCGTCGTAGCGCTCCGCGACGATGTCGGTCAGCCCGGCCTCGACGATGATCTCGACCCGGATGTCCGGATAGTCCGGCAGCAGCTTCGCGACCGCCGGCCACAGGATGGCATGGGCCGAATGCTCGGCCGCCGTGATGCGGACGGTGCCGGCCGGCTTGTCGCGCAGCGCGCTCAGCGCCGCCAGCTCGGCGTCGATCTCCTCGAAGCGCGGGCCGACGGTGCGCAGCAGGCGCTCGCCCGCCTCGGTCGGGGCGACGCTGCGCGTGGTGCGGGTCAGGAGCCGCAGGCCGAGCCGCTCCTCGAGCCCGCGGATGGTATGGCTCAACGCCGATTGCGACACGCCGAGCTGCGCCGCTGCCCGGGTGAAGCTGCGCTCGCGCGCCACCGCCAGGAAGGCGAGGAGGTCATTCAGGTTCTCCCGCGGCATTCATGAGCACCCCTCATAAGTTCATGCCGATTCTATCAGCTAATCGCATGCCGCCGCGCTTCCTAGATTCGGAACCGGACCATCAGGAGACAGGATATGCAGAAGCGAACACTGGGCCGTGGCGGCCTGGAGGTCTCGGCCATCGGGCTCGGCTGCATGGGGCTGAGCTACGGCTACGGCCCGGCGGTCGAGAAGCCGGCGGGAATCGCGCTGATCCGCAAGGCAGTGGATCTCGGCGTCACCTTCTTCGACACCGCGGAGGTCTACGGCCCCTTCACCAATGAGGAGCTGGTGGGCGAGGCGCTGGCCCCCGTCCGCGACCAGGTGGTGATCGCCACCAAGTTCGGCTTCAGGGACGGGAGCGCGCAGGCCGGGCTGGACAGCCGGCCGGAGCGCATCCGGCAGGTCGCCGAGGCCTCGCTGAAGCGGCTCCGGACCGACCGCATCGACCTGTTCTATCAGCACCGGGTCGACCCGGAGGTGCCGATCGAGGACGTCGCCGGCGCGGTGCAGGGGCTGATCCGGGAGGGCAAGGTCAAGCATTTCGGCCTGTCCGAGGCCGGCGTGCAGACCATCCGCCGCGCCCATGCGGTCCAGCCGGTGGCGGCGCTGCAGAGCGAATACTCGCTGTGGTGGCGCGAGCCGGAGGCGGAGGTGCTGCCGGCGCTGGAGGAGCTCGGCATCGGCCTGGTTCCGTTCAGCCCGCTGGGCAAGGGCTTCCTCACCGGCGCGATCACCGAGACCACGACCTTCGACAGCGGCGACTTCCGCAACATCGTGCCGCGCTTCTCGGCGGAGGCGCGCAAGGCCAACCAGGCGCTGGTCGATCTGCTCGGCGGGATCGCCGCCCGCAAGCGGGTGACCTCGGCCCAGATCGCGCTCGCCTGGCTGCTGGCGCAGAAGCCGTGGATCGTGCCGATCCCCGGCACCACCAAGCCGCACCGGCTGGAGGAGAATATCGGCGCGGCGGCGGTCACGCTGACGGCGGAGGAGCTCCGCGACATCCATGACGCGGTCTCTCAGGTCCCGGTGCAGGGGGCCCGGTATCCGGAGCAGCTGCAGCGGCTGGTCGGCCGCTGAGCTTCAGAGCGATCGGGCGCGTGCGGCGATGGCCGCCGCGCCCGACAGGGACAGGCTCGCCATGTCCCGGGCGGTCAGCTCCGGGAATTCCGCCGCGGCCAGCCGGGTCAGGACGTCGCCCGGCGGCATCTCCAGGGCCATCGTGGCGCCCAGCTCGACCATCAGGGCGAGGCCGTCCGACCAGCGGACGGGATGGGCCAGGTTGGTCGCCAGCTCCTCCCGCATCGCGGCGGCGTCGCGCAGCACCCGGGCGCGCCGGTTGCCGACGAGGACGATGCCCGGCGCCGCGATCGGCACCGCCTCGGCTGCCTCCGCAAGCGCCGCCGCGGCCCCGTCCATCAGCGGACAATGCGACGGCACGGCCACGGCCAGCCGTTCCGCTCGCCGCGCGCCGGCCTGCCGCACGGTGTCGATCGCGCGGTCCAGCGCCGTATCGGCGCCGCTCAGCACGAACTCCGCCGGGCCGTTGAGATTGGCGAGGTAGAGCGGCGCGGCTTCGCTATGAATCGTGGCGACGATCGCCTCGACCCGGCGCTGCGGCAGCCCGGTCACCGCCGCCATGCCGTACCCGGCCGGGCAGGCCTGCTCCATCAGCCGCGCCCGAGTGTCGACCAGGCGCAGCGCATCGGCGAAGCCGATCGCCCCGGCCGTGACCGCGGCGGCGAAGGATCCGATCGAAAGGCCGGCGACCATGGCCGGAACGACGCCCTCCGCCGCCAGGGCCCGAGTAGTGGCGACGCCGGCGACGAGCAGGCCGAACTGCACCGCCACCGTCGATTGCAGCGCCGCTTCATCATCGAGCTCCAGGATCTCCCGCCCGAGCACGGCTCGCGCTTCCTCCAGCGTCGCCGCGACCGCCGGATGGTCCGGCAGCCGGTGCAGGAAGCCGGGGCTCTGCGCCCCCTGGCCGGGGAACAGGAAGGCGATGCTCATGCCCCTTGCTCGGCCCAGGGATCGTGGACCAGCCGCGGGCCGACGACAGTCTTGACCACGGCGGGACCGCCCGTGGCGATCTCGGCCAGGCTGCACGCGCCGAGCGGCGTCTCCAGCGCCACGTCCACTCGGACCGGCAACTCCGCCAAGCCGGCCAGAATGCGCTCGGCCTCGCCACGGCCGATCCGGCCCGGCGCGCGCAGCAGGATGTCGAGATCGCTGTCCCGATGCGCCGCGGGATGACCGGTGGCGAGCTCGAAGCCGATGCTCCCCGCCGGGCCCCAGGCCGAACCGGAGAGCAGGTCGGCGACGGCGTCGAGCACGGCCAGGGCAGGGACCTCGGTCCGGCGTGGGTGTCCGCGCCAGCTTGCGGCTTCGGTCAGATCCTCCGGCGTGCGACGCTCGACGATCGCCGCCGGCGGCAGCCAGGCGGCGCATCGTTCGGCGCGGTTGGACCCGCGGATCCCGACCGGCAGCAGGCCCGCGTAATCCGGCACCCGGCGCACCACCACCCACGGCACCGCTGCCAGCGACGCCGCGGCCCAGCGGGGCAGGTCTCTCGCGATCTCCGCGACCGCCACGACATCGATCCGAAGAAGGTCGTGCGGTCGAAACGGCTCCGCAACGCGCCATTCGCGTAACCTCTCCCGCGGGGCGGGAGAGGTCGGGCTCGCACAGCGAGACCGGGTGAGGGCTGGCACAGGCTCCGGGAAAACGCCCTCACCCGGAGCCGCTGTCGTGGCTCTGACCTCTCCCGCAAGCGGGAGAGGTAAAATGGCGCCGGCCACGCCGCTCATCTCAGCCGGCATCCCATTGCTCTGCGATCCGCCGACGCACCTCGATCGAGGCGGCGCGGGTCCGCTGCGCCTCGGGAGAGGCCAGCCGGCAGGACAGGTCGCGGCGGCCGGAGGCGCGGATGTCGGCCACCGCCTGCACCAGCTCGCTCCGCACCCGCTCGACATCCGCGGCGCCCGGCACCTCGGCGGAGACGCCCTCGATCAGCCGGTGCAGCAGGCCCAGCCCGGCATAGGCGCGGATGCCGTAGGCCATCGGCGGCACCTGCTCGCCCAACCGGTCGAGCTCGGCGACCGTGCGGCGGGTGACGCGCGCCGCGGCCTCGCGGCCCATCGCATGCACCAGAACGCCGTCATCGGCCAGCGCCAGGATCCGGTTCGCCTGGTAGCCATGCGCCAGGAAGGCGCCGGACATCGCCTTGCCGACCAGCAGCGCCACCACCGGATGGCCGGCCAGCCGGGCGGTGGCATAGGCGTCGGCCGCCGCGGCGCAGGCCAGGTGGATGCCCAGCATCTCCTCCTGCCTTCCGTAGGCCTGGCTGGTCACGTCGACCACCGCCACGATCGGGCGGCGGGTGCCATCCTGGTCGGCTTCGATCACGGCCCGCACCGCCGCGGCCAAGCCCCAGCCCTCATCCAGCCCGACCTCGCCGTGCCGGGCCCGCGGGAAGCGGTTGGCCGGGTCGGGCACCACCGCGATGAAGCGCGCGGTCTCGCCGCCCAGCGGCGCGTCGGCGGCCAGCACGGTCGACACGCCCTCAATGAGGGTTCCCGGCCCCGCCAGGGCCGAGAGCCAGATCCGGCCCCGGGATGCGATCTCGCTCATGACGCGCTCTCCTCGCCCCACAATTCCCGCAGCCGCTCCGGCGTCGGCGGCGCAGCCGGGTCGATCGCCGCCAGCCGCGCCCGGTACAGCTCGACCGCCTCGCTGCGGTGCCGCCGTGGCGCTCCGGCGGCGAAGGCGGCGCGCACCGCCGCGGCGATCGCTTCGGCGTCGTCCGCGACCAGCGCATCGGCGAACCCCGCGGCCCGGCGCTGCTCCCCGCCGATCAGGCTCCAGATCAGCCGGCGGTCGGAGGCGTCCAGCTCCTCGATCCCGGCCTCCTGCTCGATCACCTCGGGCCCGTTCATGCCCAGCCGGGCCTGCCGGGTCACGATCAGCGTGCTGCAAAGCGCCGCCGCCAGCGACATGCCGCCGAAACAGCCGACCATGCCGGCGATCACCCCGACCACCGGCACGCGCTGCCGCAGCGCCAGGATCGCGGCCTGGATCTCGGCGATGACGGCGAGCCCAAGATTGGCCTCCTGCAGCCGCACGCCGCCGGTCTCGAACAGGATCACCGGCCGGGTCGGGATGCCGCGCTCATGGTCGGCCAGCGCCCGCTCCAGCGCGCCGGCGATCTTGGCGCCGGCGACCTCGCCCATGCTGCCGCCCTGAAAGGCGCTCTCGATCGCGGCCACCACAGCCGGCTGGCCGTCGATGGTGCCGCGGGCCAGCACCACCCCGTCGTCGGACTGGGTGGGGATGCCCTGCAGCGGCAGCCAGGGCGAGGTCAGCCGGTCGAATGGTCCCAGGATCTCGCGGACGCTGCCGTCGTCCAGCAGGACCCGGGCGCGGTCGCGGGCGGTCAGCTCGATGAAGCTCGTCCGTGGGGCGATGGCGTTCATGACCGTGTGGCCTCCACCGCCTGTTCCAGACGCAGCGCCACCATGCCGGGCGTGGCGCCGAAATCGTTGATCTCGACCGATGCCTTGACGCCGTGGCGGGCGATGAAGCGGTCCAGCACCGCCTTCCACACGGCGCTATAGCCATCGACGCTGGTGGTGACGCGGATATGGGCCTGCCCGTCCGGCGAGGGCTCGATCAGCACCTCGAGATTGCCGGAGCCGACGACGCCGACATGGGCGCGCTTCGGCACGGTCTCGGTGGCGGGATAGTCGAAGCTCAGGCGTTCCATGGGGCGAAGCTCCGGTCGATGCGGTCGAGGAACAGGGCGGCGGCCAGCAGGTCCGCCGATCCGCCGGGCGACACCCAGCGGGCCAGGAGGTCGGCGTCGAGCGCCTTGAGCGCCGCCCGGCCGGCCGGCGCTGCGGTGCCTCCGGCCACCAGCACGGCGCGGGCGCCGGACTGCGCCGCCTCCAGCGCCGGGCGGCCGCCGCGATGCAGCAGGCAGGTGTCGTCCAGCGACGCCATGATCGCCATCAGCGCGTCCAGTCGGGCTTCCTCCTCGGTTGCTCCGGCGGCGCGGCCGGCGCGCAGGGCAGGGAGGGCGACGTCGACGACATGCGGAAAGCCGGCCCGGGCCTCGCCGCGGGCGCCGGCGGCGCCATGCGCCTGCCGCACCCGCTCGCCGTTGCTCGGACGATGCGGCAGGAACCGGTCCGGCCAGCGCGCGATCGCGGCTGCCGCGGCGGCGATGCGGCGGGGGCCGGCCGGGCCGGCGATCACCGTCCCGGCCAGCAGCAGCCCCAGCGCCCAGATCGCGCCGCGATGGGCATTGCTGCCGCCGGTCGCCGCCATCATCCGGGTCTCGCCGTCCCGGCCGATCGCGGCCAGTTCCTCCCGCAGCGCCTGGTCCGGCTGACGGCTTTGGGCGGCCTCGGCCATGGCGCGGAAGGCCGGGCGCAGGGCCCGGGCGCTGCGGCGCAGCGTCTCCAGGTCCAGGTCGCGATGCGCCCCGGGGCCGCGCCGGTCGACCAGCCCCGGCTTCGGGGTCAGCTCCGCCTCCTCGACCAGCGCCCAGACGGCGAGATCGGCGAGGGTGTCGGGGCTGAGGATGACTGGGAGAGATTGGACCGGTTTTCTTCGTTGCCTCTCCCGCTTGCGGGAGAGGTCGGAGACGCGAAGCGGCTCCGGGTGAGGGCCTTGCGGCGGCGACGCTGGAAGCATCCTTTCAAGATGGGCGAACCTCGCGCTCGCTGACGGTGAGGTCTGCGAGTGTGGTAAGGCCGCTGTCCCCTCACCCGGACATCCTTCGGATGTCCGACCTCTCCCGCAAGCGGGAGAGGCTGTGCGTTCCTGTACCCGCTGTTGCTCTCGGCGATCGATGTGCGAGTGTCGTAGCCCGCGAGGGGAGGGGGGGCTCAAAACGAGTGAGGCGTCGATCTTTCCCATCGCCCGTCACCACCCGCGGAACCGGGCCGGCGGCCGGTACAGCCGGCCGGACCAGTCCACCAGGTCGTCGATCGACCGCGCCGCCAGCAGCGAGCGCTGGGCCTGCAGCCGGCTGACGCCGAGATCCTCGGGATAGGCGACGATGCCGCGGGCCCGCAGGTCCGCGGTGCGCTTCTGGTCGGCCCGCCGGCCGATCTCGGTGGCGCCGGCCACCGCGGCGATGGCGGCGCGCCGCTCCTCGCCGCCCTCGGCCTTGTAGAGATAGGCGATGCCCTCCTCGGTCACGACATGGGAGACGTCGTCGCCATAGATCATCACCGGCGCCGTCGGCATGCCGCTCTTCCGGCCGACCTCGACCGCGTCCAGCGTCTCGACGAAGGCCGGCACGCCGCCCGCCTTGAAGGTCTCGACCGTCTGCACCACCAGCTTGCGGCCGCGCGCGACCGGCGCCTGCGAGGTCATCAGGCTCAGCCAGGCGTCGCTGGCGTGGCGGCGGCCGCGCGGGTCGTGGCCCATGTTCGGCGCGCCGCCGAACCCGGCCAGCCGGCCCAGCGTGACGGTGGAGGAGTTGCCGTCCGCATCCATCTGCAGAGTCGAGCCGATGAACAGGTCGACGCCGTACTGCCCGGCCAACTGGCAGAAGACGCGGTTCGACCGCAGACTGCCGTCGCGGCCGACGAAGAAGACGTCCGGCCGGGCGCGGATATACTCCTCCATCCCGACCTCGCTGCCGAAGCAGTGGATGCTCTCGACCCAGCCGCTCTCGATCGCCGGGATCAGCGTCGGATGCGGGTTCAGCGTCCAGTTGCGGCAGATCCTGCCCTTCAGCCCCAGCTGCTCGCCATAGGTCGGCAGCAGCAGCTCCACCGCCGCGGTGTCGAAGCCGATGCCGTGGTTCAGCGCAGTGACGCCGTGCCGCTCGTAGATCCCGCGGATGATCATCATCCCCATCAGGATCTGCAGCTCGCCGATATGGCGCGGGTCGCGGGTGAACAGCGGCTCCACCGCGAAGGGCCGGTCGGCCTCGACCACGAAATCGACCCAGGAGGCGGGAATGTCGACCCGCGGCAGCTCGTCGACGATCTCGTTGACCTGGGCCACCACCACGCCGTGGCGGAAGGCCGTGGCCTCGACGATGGTCGGCGTGTCCTCGGTGTTGGCGCCGGTGTAGAGGTTGCCCTGCCGGTCCGCCTTCTCGGCGCAGACCAGCGCCACCTGCGGCGTCAGGTCCACGAACATCCGGGCGTAGAGCTCGACATAGGTGTAGATCGCGCCGATCTCGAGCTTGCCGTCCTCCAGCAGCTGGGCCACGCGCAGGCTCTGCGGCCCGGCGAAGGAGAAGTCGACCCTGCGGGCGATGCCGCGCTCGAACAGGTCGAGATGCTCGCGCCGGCTCAGGGTCGAGATCAGCAGATGCAGGTCGTGGACCTTGCCGGGGTCGAGCCCGGCCAGGGTGCGGGACAGGAAGTCCGCCTGCTTCTGGTTGTCGCCCTCCAGCGCCACGCGGTCGCCCGGCTCGATCAGCGCTTCCAGCGCGTCGCCGATCCGCTCCGGCTTCAGCACCGGGCCGTCGGCGAAGGCGGCGGCCCGCTCCAGGCGCCTCCGCTTGCGGGCGGGCAGCGTCGACCAGGGCTGATCCATGGTGTGTCTCCGCAGCGTGTCGGATCGGCGGGTCGGCGTATACAAACGCCGTGCGTGCCATCGAATATGAATACAGAGATTGCGCTTGGCAAGGCATTGGAATACGCTATCGTCGTTAAAATCAATTAACGTGCACGGGGAGGCCGGACTCTTGGCCCTTCAGGATACGCCCGCCGATGACCGCGCCTCGCTGTCGGAGCGGATCCGCCTGGCGCTGACCGACGAGATCTCCACCGGCCGCCTGCCGCCCGGCACGGTGCTGGACGAGGCGCAGCTGGCCGAGACCTACGGCGCCTCCCGCACGCCGGTGCGCGACGCCGTGCGCCAGCTGGCCGCCGCCGGGCTGGTCGAGATCCGGCCGCGCCGCGGCATCGTCGTGCTGCCGATGACGATCGAGACCCTGTCCGAGATGTTCGAGGTCACGGCCGAGATCGAGGCGATGTGCGCGCGCATGGCGACCAACCGGATGACGGCGCTGGAGCGCGGCCGGCTGATCGAGCTGCACGAGCAGTCCGAGGCGCTGCTGCAATCCGGCGACATCGCCGGCTACGACGCCTTCAACCTGGCCTTCCACGAGGGCATCTACCGCGCCACCCACAACGGCTTCCTGGTCGAGCACGCGCTGCAGCTGCGCGCCCGGCTGCTGCCGTTCCGGCGCACCCAGCTGCGCTATCCCAACCGCCTGGTCCAGTCGCGCGACGAGCACGGCCGGATCCTGCGGGCGATGACCCGCGGCGACCCGGACGAGGCTGCCTTCGCCATGCGCGAGCACATGCTGAACGCCGGCAGCGCCCTGGCGCGCTTCCTGACATTGGAGCCCGACCGGACGGGCTGACGCCGCGGCGACGGGATGCCGCCACCGGACAACGAGAACGACAGGAGAGGAAACGCGTGTCTGCGCAGATCGCATCCATCATCGGGCTGGTGGTGATGTTCGTCGTCGCCACCGCCCTGCCGATCAACATGGGCGCCCTCGGCTTCGCCATGGCCTTCCTGGTCGGCGGCGCCGTGATGGGCATGTCGGCGACCTCCATCCTGGCCGGCTTCCCGGGCGACCTGTTCGTCACCCTGGTCGGCATCACCTATCTCTTCGCCATCGCCCAGAACAACGGCACGGTCGACTGGCTGGTGCACTACGCGGTGCGCCTCGTCGGCGGCCGCATCTCCGTCATTCCCTGGGTGATGTTCGCGGTCTCCGCCGTGCTGACCGCCATCGGCGCGGTCAGCCCCGGGGCCGTCGCCATCATCGCGCCGATCGCGCTGCGCTTCGCCGCCCGCTACAGGATCCATCCGATGCTGATGGGGCTGATGGTGGTGCACGGCGCCCAGGGCGGCGGCTTCTCCCCGATCAGCATCTATGGCGGCATCACCAACCAGGTGGTGCAGCGCGCCGGTCTGCCGGGCGACGAGATCGTGCTGTTCCTGTCCAGCCTGGGCTTCAACGCCGCGGTGGCGCTGGTGATCTTCTTCCTGTTCGGCGGCCATCGCCTGCCGGTGCGGCGCCCGGCCGAGGATTTCGAGGGGCTGGTCGACGCCGTCCCCGCCGGCGCCTCGGTCCCGGTGCGCGGCCATGGCGGCACGCCGGCGCGGCCGGCCGAGCCCCGGCCGGGGGCGGTGCATCGCGAGGGCGAGGACCATCACGTCGCGCTCGACCGCGAGCAGGCGCTGACCCTGGCCGGCCTGGTGGTGCTGGCCGTGGCGTCGCTGGCCTTCAACCTGAATGTCGGGCTGGTGGCGATGAGCGTCGCCGTGGTCCTGGCCCTGCTGTGCCCGCGCGGGCAGAAGGGCGCGGTCGACAAGATCAGCTGGTCGACCGTGCTGCTGATCGGCGGCGTCATCACCTATATCGGCGTGCTGCAGAAGGCCGGCGCGGTCGACTATGTCGGCGGCGGCGTCTCGACCATGGCGGCGCCGCTGCTGGGCGCGCTGCTGCTGTGCTATGTCGCCGGCGTGGTCTCGGCCTTCGCCTCCTCGGTCGCGGTGCTGGGCGCGACCATCCCGCTCGCCGTGCCGCTGCTGATGCAGGGCCATCTCGGCGTGCCCGGCATGGTGGCGGCGATCGCGATCTCGACCACCATCGTCGACGTCAGCCCGTTTTCGACCAATGGCGCGCTGGTGGTGGCGAACGCCCATGACGTCGATCGCGACGCCTTCTTCCGGCAGATGCTGATCTACAGCGCCATCATCGTGCTGATCGGTCCGCTGCTGGCCTGGCTGGCGCTGGTGGTGCCGGGCCTCCTGTAGTTCAGTCGAGCCCGATCCGCTGCGCCCCGGCCCGGAACAACGGGACGGCGTCCGGGGCGAAGCGGTGCGCGGCGAGGAAGTCGGCGAAGCGGTAGCCCGGCCGCATCCGATGCGCCATCGCCGCATGTCGGTGCGCCTCGTCCGGCCGTCCGGCCAGCGCCAGGCAGCAGGCGGCGATCGCCTGGATATGGACATGGGCGTTCGGGAGGGCGGCGGCCCGGACGCTCCAGTCGGCGGCTTCGTCGAGGCGCTCGAGCCGCGCCAGGGCCACGGCCCGGGAACTCAGCACGCCGACCAGCATCGGGTCGAACGGGCTCAGCCGACGCGAATGGTCGGAGGCCGCGATCGCGGTCTCCGGATCGCCGCCCTGGGCATGCATGCAGCCCAGGGCATAGTGGCCCAGCGCGAAGCTCGGGCTCAGCTCCACCGCCTGCTCCAGCTCGGCCAGCGACTGGTCCGGGCGGCCGCGCAGCCACAGCGCCCGGCCCATGGCCCAGTGCGCGGCCGGATCGCGGTCGTCGGCGGCCAGGCCCTGTCCGGCGGCGTCGAAGGCCAGGTCGATCTCCGCCTCGCGCGGCCCCCAGCCCTGGAAGGCGCTCTGGAAGTGGGTGAAGGACAGGCCGGCATGGGCGGGCGCGAAGCTGCGGTCCAGGCGCAGCGCCATCTCGAAGAAGCGCCGGGCCTGCTCGTTGTCGGCCGGGGTGAAGCGGTACATGTGCAGCACGCCGCGATGATGCGCCTCCCAGGCGTCGAGCGAGCCGGGCGGCTTCAGCACCGCCCGGTTGCGTTCGACCGTCTCGATCTCGGCGGCGACCGCGGCGACGATACGGTCGCCGATCTCGTCGAACACCAGGAAGGCGTCGTCCAGCGCCCGGGTGTAGACCTCGGCCCAGACCAGCCGGGCGGTGCGGGTCTCGACCAGTTCGATCGCGATGGCGAGGCGCTTCCCCCGGCGCTGCAGCGACCCGCCGACGACATAGTCGGCGTTCAGCATCCGGCCGGCCTGCTCCGGGGCGACCTGCCGGTCGTGCAGGGCGAAGACCGAGCCCTGGGCGATGACGAACAGGCTGCGCAGCCTGGCCAGGCGGGTGGTGACGTCATGGGCGAAGGCGTCGGCGATCCCGCTGCGCGGCGCCGCCTCCGGCGACCGGTCGGCGAGAGGCATCACCGCGACCGAGGCGCGACGGGTCGCCGTCGCCGGGGCGGGTTCGGAGGCCAGGGCTGGTTCGGCCGGGGCCGCCGGCCGGGGCGCGGCCTCCGCCCGGACGGCACGCCAGAGGTCGCGGATCGGCCCGCAGTCCAGGCCCTCGGCCTCGAACAGCCGGGCCGCCGCCTCCAGGTGCTTCTCGCCCTCCCGGATCTGGCCGTGTTGGAAGAAGCGACGCAGCAGTCCCTCTTGGGCACGCAGGTCGAAGGGCGCAAGGCCCAGCCACGCTTCCAGATAGCCGAACACCTCGTCGCCGCCGGCGGTCCGGGCCAGCTGCTCCAGGATGGCGATGTGGCAGCTCCGGAACCGCTGGCGCTGCGCCGTCAGCCAGCCGTTGAGCTCCGGATGGCGGTCGATCTCCAGCCCGTCGAGGAATTCGCCCTGGAACAGGTCGCATAACGCCCGCAGCCGGCCGGGCGGCAGGGTCTCCAGTCCTTGCCGGGTCGCCTGCGCGACCTCGACCGCATCGACGAAGCAGTCCGCGAGGTCGAGCGCGACGGCGTTGCCTTCGGTCTCCAGCCGCCGGCGGCCGGGATCGTCGACGACGCCCCGAAGCTTGCTCAGGCACCAGCGCAGCTCGGCGCGGGGATCGTTCGGGACGTCCCACAGCAGCTCGCAGAGCCGGCTGCGCGACACCGCCCGCGGCGCCAGCGCCAGATAGGCGATCAGCGCCCGTGCCTTGCGCGACGCCGGCAGCGCCGCCGCCGCGCCGCCGCGGCGCACGGCGAGGGGGCCGAGCAGCCTGATACAGAGGCCTGGCCCTGCCGTTTCCACGCCGGTCACCACGGCCGGCTCCGCGCGCTGCCGCAGACGCGGATCCGTGCGCCAGAGCGGGGAAGGGATGCAGCCATCGGTGCGACCTCTTGGACCATCCGGCCCGAGCCTGTCGATTTACGGCACACCGGCCTGGCCGGCGGATGTGACCTCGGTCACACCGGCATTCATCCCGAGCCTGCGCACCGCCTCCGGCACGCGCTGGCGGCGCCGATAGGCCGCCGGGGTGTCGTGGACCAGGCGCTTGAAGAGGCGCCGGAACGAGACCGGATCGCCGTAGCCGACCTCGACCGCGATCGCGTCCACCGGCTGGTCCGTGGTCTCCAGGATCTGCTTGGCCTCCTCGATCCGGACCCGCTGCACATAGTCCAGCGGCGCATGGCCCGTCGCCTGCCTGAACCGCCGGTTGAAGCCGCGCCGGGACAGGCCGGACCGCCGGATCATCGCCGCGACCGGGTCGGCATCGGCATAGTGGGACGCCAGCCATTCCTGGCAGTCCCGCACCAGCCGGTCGCCCGACTGCGGCCGCGTGGTCAGCCGGGAATAGGGGTTCTGGCCGTCGTGATGCCAGTCGAACAGCGACATCTTGGCCAGGCGGCGGGCCTCCTCGGCGCCGGCGAACCGGCCGACGATGTAGAGCACCAGATCGGTCCAGGAGGTGGCGCCGCCGGCCGTCACGATCCGATGGTCGTCGGTGGCCGACACCAGGATCCTGTCCCCCAGGATGCGGACCCGCGGATACTCCGCCCTCATCATGTCGACGAAGGCCCAGTGCGTCGTGGCCTCCCGGCCGTCCAGGAGGCCCGCCTCCGCCAGCAGGAACGAGCCGGTGCAGGAGGACACGACATGGGCGCCCCGGGCGTATGAACGCCGCACCCAGTCGACCACGTCCGGATGGTCGCGCCCGAACTGGGCGCCGGAGGAGATCAGCAGCGACGACACGAAGACGATGTCCGTCCGCGCGTCGTCGTCGATGGTCCGATGCGGCTCGATCCGGACGCCCGTTCCGGTCCTCAGGGGGCCGGGCGCCGCGGCGACGATCTCGGGCAGGAAGCGCGGGTTCTCGCGCTCGCCCATGACCCGGTTCCACAGGGTGCCGACGGCCCAGAACGCGTCGTGCACGCCGACCACGATCCAAGGCTCTATCTCCGCCACGGCAATGATCGAGACCCTGATCGGGCTGTTCATCCGGATCCTCCCTGCAACGCGCCTCGCGTTTCCTTGCGGGAAGTCTGCCATCGGACTGGCCGGCCCGCCATCGGCCGGGCCGGGATATTGGCCGGTTCGGCATCAATTGTTCCGATCTGCCACTATCCCGGTTCCGCCACTGCTGGAAGTCTCTCCCTGTTCATTCGCGCCTCTGTCGAATGACCATGGAGAGGAGATCCCTATGCGACGGTTTGTGATCGAACGGGAGATTCCCGGGATCGGCACCCTGGAGCGCGAGCAGCTCAGGGCGGCGGCCGAGAGGTCGAACCGGGCCCTGGCCGCCCTGGCGCCCGACATCCAATGGGTCGAGTCCTATTTCGCGGCCGACAAGACCTTCTGCGTCTATCTCGCGACCGATGAGAGCGTCATCCGGCGGCATGCGGAGCTGAGCGGCTTCCCGGCCGACCGGATCGCCGAGGTGGCCCGCGTCGTCGATCCCACCACCGCCCATGCCTCCGCGCGCGCCGGGCAGCCGTGAGGCGCAGTGGCCGGGGCTCCGGCCGCTGCTGGGCCCCCTCCGCCGGCTGGCCGTCATCGCCGGCCGGCGGTGCCCCCTGCACCGGCTCGGCGACCATCTGCTGAGGGATCTCGGGCTGTCGCGCTCCGACATCGATCGCGACCCCCGAAGAAGGTTCCGGCCGGATTGAGGCCGGATCGATTTCAACGGCTGCTCCAACGCCGACCCCCACGCCGGCCTCCACGCGCCGCCGCCACGGTCGGCTGAAGGCGGGGCGAAGGGCGGCGTCCCCCGGCCGCAGGGCTTCGGATCATCTGCAAACGAGGGAAACTCATGTCGGGTCCGGTCATGCTTCTCTACGGCGTGTTCGCCTACGCCGTGTTCTTCGGCTCCTTCCTCCATGCGGTCGGCTTCGTCGGCAATCTCGCCGTTCCGAAATCGATCGATTCCGGCATTGCGGGGCCCGTGCCCGACGCCGTGATCATCGACGCGCTGCTGCTCGGCCTGTTCGCCGCGCAGCACAGCGTCATGGCGCGGCAGGGCTTCAAGCGGTGGTGGACACGGCTGGTGCCGCCGGCGGTCGAGCGCAGCACCTATGTGCTGCTGGCCAGCCTGGCGCTGATCCTGCTGTTCTGGCAGTGGCGGCCGATCCCGGCGGCGGTCTGGACGCTCGACGACCCGCTCTGGGCCGCCGTCCTCCACGCCGTGTTCTGGCTCGGCTGGGGGATCCTCCTGGTCAGCACCTTCCTCATCAATCATTTCGAGCTGTTCGGCCTGGCCCAGGTCTTCGCCCGGCTGCGCGGCCGGGCGCTGCCGCCGCCCGTCTTCCGCACGCCGCTGCTCTACCGCTGGGTCCGGCACCCGATCTATCTCGGCTTCCTGCTGGCCTTCTGGGCGACGCCGCAGATGACGGCGGGGCATCTGCTGTTCGCGGCGGCCACCACCGGCTACATCCTGCTCGGCATCGCGCTCGAGGAGCGCGACCTCATCGCCCTGTTCGGCGACCGCTACCGCCTCTACCGGCAGGAGGTGGGAATGCTGCTGCCCCGCCTCGGCCGCCGCATCGGCCCGGACCTTCCGGCCTCCCGCGATCCCGGGATCTCCGGCTGATCGGCGCGTCCCACCCACGGGTCGCGGTCATTGGCGCCGTGGCCGAATTCCAGGAGAGAACCCATGCCCACCATTACTGGCACCAACGGCAATGACGAGCTGCGCGGTACCAATGGGGACGACACCATCCTCGGCCTCGGCGGCAGCGACATCCTCATCGGCTTCGGCGGCAACGACAGGATTTTCGGCGGCGACGGCGACGACTTCATCGCGGCCGGGACCGGCGCCGACCGCATCGAGGGCGGCGAGGGCAATGACTCGACCGATGGCGGGACAGGCGACGACGTCACGATAGGGGGCGCCGGGGACGATTCACTGTTCGGCAATGACGGCAATGACATCCTCGATGGCGGGGACGGCAACGACGAGTTCATCGAGGGCCGTGGCGCCGACACGCTGAACGGCGGCGCCGGCATCGACAGGGTGGATTACCGCAACAGCGCGGCCGGGGTGCTCGTCGATCTCGGCGCCGGCACCGGCTCCTTCGGCGACGCCCAGGGCGATCTGCTGAGCAGCATCGAGAATCTCGATGGGTCGAACCTGGGCGACACCCTGATCGGGTCGGACGCGGACAACAGTCTCTTCGGCCGGAACGGCATCGACTTCCTGTTCGGGCGTGGCGGCAACGATGTACTGGCCGGTGGCGGCGACGCCGATTTCCTGCACGGCGAAGCCGGCGACGACCTCATCGGCGGGGGCGATGGTGATGATGTCCTGTTCGGCGGCGCCGGGGCCGACCGGCTCCTCGGCGAGCTCGGAATCGACGCGGTCAGCTACGGCTTCAGCACGGCCGGGGTGACGATCGATCTGTTCCTGGGGTTCGGCCTCGGCGGCGATGCCCAAGGCGACGTGCTGATCGGCATCGAGGACGCCTTCGGCAGCGGGTTCGACGACTCCCTGACCGGGAGCCCCGGCGCCAACGTGCTGTTCGGCAATGGCGGCAACGACCAGCTCCTCGGCGACTCCGGCAGTGACCGGCTGATCGGCGGGGCCGGGGCCGACCGGCTGAACGGCGGCTTCGGCGTCGATACCGCCGACTATTCCCAGAGCGGCGCCCCGGTCGTGGTCAGTCTGGCTGCGGGCACTGGTGCGGGCGGCGCTGCCGAGGACGACGTGCTGGCCGACGTCGAGAATGTCGAAGGAAGCGTCGGCGACGATGCGTTGACCGGCAACGCCGCCGGCAATGCGCTGTTCGGCCTGGGAGGCAACGACGTGCTTCGCGGCGGCGGCGGGGCCGACCGGCTGGACGGCGGCGCCGGCATCGATACGGCGATGTACACCGAGAACGCCACCGCGGTGACGGTGGATCTGGGCACGGGCCTCGCCAGTGGCGGCACGGCCCAGGGCGACGTGCTGGTCGGCATCGAGGGCGTCCAGGGCGGCGCCGGCGGCGACGTGCTGCGCGGATCGATCTTCAACGACATCCTGGTCGGAAACGCCGGCAACGACACGCTCGTCGGGCTGGACGGGGCGGACCTGCTGAACGGCGGGGGCGGGGCCGACCGCTTCGTCTTCCTGGCCACGGCCGACAGCGCCCCCGGCGGCTTCGGCGATTCGATCCGGGACTTCAGCCATGCCCAGGGCGACCGGATCGACCTGTCGGCCATCGACGCGGTCGCCACGGCGGCCGGAGATCAGGCCTTCACCTTCATCGGTTCCGGTCCGTTCACCGGCGTCGCCGGCCAACTGGCCTTTGCCGTCTCCCGCGGCGTCACCACCGTGTCCGGCGACGTCGACGGCGACGCCCTGACCGACATCTCCATCGTGCTCACCGGCGCCATCGCCCTGGCCGCGGCGGATTTCGCGCTCTAGGCCGCGGACCGGAAGGAGCACGATGGATGAAACTGTTCGTCATCGAGAGGACCATTCCCGGCATCGGCATCGCGGGGCGGCAGCTCTGGGGACCGACCGCGCAGTCGGGCACGGACGCGTTGGCGCCCGACATCCGGTGGGTCGAGAGCTTCGTCGCGGTCGACCGGACCTTCTGCGTCTTTCTCGCGAAGGATGAGGAGACGATCCGGCAGCATTCGGATCTCACCGGCCTGCCGGCCACCCGGATCACCGAGATCCGGCGGATCCTCGATCCGACGGACGCCTGAGCCGATCCGGCCCTCCGCCGGTCGGTCCTCGCAGCGCCGCTCATCGCGGCTCTGGCAGCAGATGGTCGCGTAGAAGCCGGGAAGCGTCTGCGCGGCCGCGCCTCCGCCTTCTCCCAGGCGGTCGGCTTCGGCGGTGCCGGCGGTCGCCCTGATCACCTATGGGCTGGTGCCGGCCCAGCCCATAGGCGTCGACGGCTGGCGCCGGTCGGCCCGCTGTTCGGGCTCCTGATCGGCGACCGGTTCGAGCGCAAGCACATCATCGTCGCGATGGCCGGCACGGTGGCCGTGGCGGGGCTGCTGTTCTCCCAGGCCGGCAGCGCGCCGGCGATCCGTCGCGCTCGAACGCCTGTCGCATTAGCACGGAAAGGCCGGATCACCGCCTCCGCGAGCTGGCGCGGGCGACCACGCGCGGCTGGATCAGCAGGTGCTGGGCCTCGGCCCGGCCCCGGATGCGCTCGATCAGCAGCCGCGCGCATTGCAGCCCCAGCGTCTCGCCGGACTGGTCGACGCTGGTCATGTCGTTCTGCGCCATCTCGCAGAACATGGTGTTGTCGTAGCCGACGACGGCGAGGTCGCCGGGCACCGCCAGGCCCAGCCCGATGGCGACGCTGATCACCTCCAGCGCCACGAAGTCGGTCCAGCAGAACAGCGCCTCGGGCCGGTCCGGGCCCTGAAGCAGGTGCCGCGCCGCGGTCTGGATCTCGCGCAGCGTCAGGGCGGCGCGGGTGACGCTGGCGTGCCGGCCCAGCCCCATCGCCTCCATCGCCGCCCGGTAGCCCTGTTCGCGCTTCCAGGTCACCGCCGTCTCCGGCGTGCCGCGGTCGAGGGCCAGGCTGAACATGCCGATGTTGCGGTAGCCGCCATCGGCCAGGTGCTGCACCACCAGCCGGGCGCCCAGCTCGTCGTCGTTGTTGACCGTGTCGAACGCCGTCGCCTCCGGCTGGTGATGGCCGATGGCGACGATCGGGATGCGCCGGGCGAGGGTGGCGAGCGCGTCCACCGGGATATGCGGGGCGATCAGGATCAGCCCGTCCATCTGCCGGTCCAGCATCGATTCGATCAGGTCTCCCTCGATCGCCTTCGATCCCTGATTGATGCCGAGCAGCGGCTGGTACTGCGTGCGTTCCAGCGCGGCGTTGATGCCGGTCATGATGTCGGCGAAGAACGGGTTGCGGATGTCCGACAGGGTGATGCCCAGCGTGTAGGTCTGCCCCCGCATGCCGCGGGCTGCCGCCAGCGGCCGATAGCCCAGCCGCGCCATCGAGGCCCGCACCTTGCCGCGCAGCGCCTCGCTGACGCCGTAGGCGTCGCGCAGCACCTTCGACACCGCGGCGACCGACACGCCGGCGTCCTGGGCGACGTCCCGGATCGTCACCCGCTGCGTCCGCCTGCCGTTCGCCTCCATTCCGCCTCCGCGCCGCGCCCCGCGTCACCTGATCGTGCCGATTTCCGGTTGTCAAACGGCGAGGTCTGTAGAACGATACACGTAGAACATTCTACAGCCATTCGCAGGCATCGTCAGGGGAGGAGCGGGGATGCAGGAGATCGCCTCGG
Organism: Inquilinus limosus DSM 16000; assembly: GCF_000423185.1. GTDB lineage: Bacteria > Pseudomonadota > Alphaproteobacteria > DSM-16000 > Inquilinaceae > Inquilinus > Inquilinus limosus. Next base: position 19,361 of record NZ_AUHM01000046.1, read on the forward strand.
CGGAGCTCCGTCGCGATGCGCAGTCCGGCTGGTCGGCCGATATGGTGCGGCCGCTGGCCGACCGGGGCGTCGGCACCCCGGCCAGCTTCCTGCGCAAGGACTTCCGGCTCGACCGGGCCCCCGGCGACGAGGTGCTGCGGATCAGCGCGCTCGGGCTCTACCGCTGCTTCATCAACGGCCGGCGGGTCGGCGAGGATCTGCTGACCCCGGGTTGGACCTGCTACGACAAGCGGCTGTCCTACCAGAGCTACCGGGTCGGCGACCTGCTGAAGCCGGGCGAGAACCGGATCGAGATCTGGCTCGCCGACGGCTGGCTGCGCTCGCAGCTGATGTGGCGCCGCGAGAAGAAGTTCAACGTCTGGGGCGAGCACATCGCCGCGATCGCCGAGCTGCGCGGCGGCTCCGGCGCGCTGTTGCTCGCCACCGATGGAAGCTGGGCCAGCGGCGAGCTGCCGGTGCGCAAATCCGGGATCTATTTCGGCGAGATCTACGATGCGCGGGTCGAGCCGCAGGCGACCGCCGGCAGCGCGGTGCTGCCCTTCGACGCCTCGGTCCTGATCCCGCACGAGACCCGGCCGGTGCGCGAGCGCCCGCCGCTGCCGGTGGTGAAGTCGTGGCCGGACGGGGAGGGCCGGACGATCCACGATTTCGGCCAGAACAGCGCCGGCTACGTCGCCTTCACCGTGAAGGGCGAGCGCGGCGCGCGGATCGTCGTGGAGCACGCCGAGGTGCTGGACCGCGACGGCCGGTTCGACAACGCCAACTTCCGCACGGCGGAGGCGCGGCTGGAATACGTGCTGAAGGGGGAGGGCGAGGAATCCTACCGCCCGATCTTCACCTTCCAGGGCTTCCGCTACGCCCGGATCGCGATCGAGGGGCGGGCCGAGGTCACCTCCATCGTCTCGGTCCCGATCACCTCGGTGGGCCAGCCCGCGGCGTCCTTCACCACCGGGCACCCGCTGGTCAACCGGCTGGTCGAGAACACCATCTGGTCGCAGCGCGCCAACTTCATCGAGGTGCCGACCGACTGCCCGCAGCGCGACGAGCGCCTGGGCTGGACCGGCGACGCCCAGGTCTTCGCCGGCGCCGCCTGCTATCTGCACGACTGCCAGGGCTTCCTGCGCAAATACATCCGCGACGTGATGGCGGACCAGCGGCCGGACGGCGCGATCCCGCATGTCTCGCCCGACCCGACCCGGATGAAGCCGGAGAACTTCATCAACTTCGCCGGCTCGACCGGCTGGGGCGACGCGATCGCGGTCATCCCCTGGACGTTGTGGCTGCATTACGGCGACCGCGCGATCCTGGAGGAGGCGCTGCCGGCGATGGTCCGCTGGGTCGACTTCGTCTGGTCGATCAGCGACGGGCCGATCGTCCGGCCGCCACCCGGCCGCGACCAGCGCGGCTTCACCTTCGGCGACTGGCTGCAGCCCGGCGGCCCGACCGAGAAGCCCTGGCCCACCATCGGCGACGACGCCGCGGCGACGATCTACCTGTTCATCGCCGGGACCCTGACGGCCCGGATCGCCCGGCTGGTCGGGGAAGCGGGGATCGCCGAGCGCCTGGACGGAATGGCGGAGGAGGTGAAGCAGGCCTTCGCATGCGAGTTCATCACCCCCTCCGGCCGCCTGCTCTATGACGACCAGACCTCCTATGCGCTCGCCTTCCTGCACGGGCTGATCCCGGAGGAGCACCGGGAGGCCGCCAGGCGCTACTTCAGGGCCGCGGTCGAGCGCACCGGCGGCCGGGTCGGCACCGGCTTCATCGGCACGCCGGCGCTGCTGCCGGCCCTGGCCGAAATCGGCGAGCGCCAGCTGGCGGGCCGGGTGCTGCTGCAGGAGGAGGTCCCAGGCTGGCTCTACCAGGTGAAGATGGGGGCCACCAGCATCTGGGAGCGCTGGGACGCGATCAAGCCCGACGGCACGATCTTCGAGCCTGCGATGAACTCCTACAACCACTACGCCTATGGCGCGATCTGCCAGTGGCTGTTCGAGGGCGTGGCGGGGTTCCGGCCCGATCCGGAGCGGCCGGGCTTCCGGCACATCCTGTTCGAGCCGACCATCATCCCGGCGCTGTCGCCGGTCGCCGCCCATCACGACACCGCGGCGGGGCGCGTCGCGGCCGGCTGGACGGTGGAGGGCGACCGGGTGACCTATTCGGTCACGGTGCCGGACGGGGCGACCGGGTCGCTGCGCCTGCCGCCCGAATACCGCGACGTCGCGGTCGACGGTGCGCCGCCGGCCGGCGACATTGCCGGGGCCGGCGTACCGCTCGCGCCCGGCAGCCACCGCATCACCTTCCGGATCGGGGGAGGATGACGTCGATGTGACCCGCCGCGGGGCGGGCATCCACAATCCGAGGCAGGACCTTCGGGACAGCAGGGAGGAGACCGGGATGACCATCGTGCTTCGGCATGCCCGTGCGGCGTTCGCGGCCGGCCTGTTCGCCCTGGCCGGGATCGCCACCGGGATGACGGGGGCGGCCCAGGCCCAGACGCAGCTGACGCTGCTCGTCAGCAGCTCGTCCAACAACCAGGCCCTCGCCGAGGGTCTGGTCGCGGATTTCGAGGCCGCGAACCCGGACATCGACATCGAGATCGAGACCCGGCCGGGCGGCGGCGAGGGCGACAACATCGTCAAGACCCGGCTCGCCACCGGCGCGATGGCCGACATCTTCTACTACAACTCCGGCTCGCTGTTCCGGGCGATCAACCCGCAGAAGAACCTGGTCGACCTGACCGACGAGCCCTGGCAGGCGGATGTCGACGACAGCTTCAAGGCCGTGGTCACGGCGGGCGGCCGCCTCTACGGCGCCCCGGCCGAAGCGGTGATGGCCGGCGGCATCTTCTACAACCGCAAGATCTACGCCCAGCTCGGCCTCGAGGTGCCGAAGAGCTGGGACCAGTTCATGGCCAACAACGAGAAGATCAAGGCGGCCGGGATCCCGCCGGTGATCCAGACCTACCGCGATACCTGGACCTCGCAGCTTCTGCTGCTGGCCGACTTCTTCAACGTCCAGGCCGCCGAGCCGGATTTCGCCGAGCGCTACACGTCCAACCAGGCCAAGTTCGCGACCTCCCCGGCCGCCCGCAAAGGCTTCGAGCGACTGGAGGCGGTACACGCCGCCGGCTTCCAGAACGAGGATTTCGGCGCCGCCAGCTACGAGGACGGTCTGCGCATGCTGGCGGACGGGGAGGGGGCGCATTACCCGATGCTGACCTTCGCCATCGGCGCGCTGGCGGCCACATATCCCGACCAGCTCGGCGACATCGGCTTCTTCGCCCAGCCGGGCGACGATCCCGCCCGCAACGGGCTGACCGTCTGGCTGCCGGCCGGCTTCTATATCCCGGCGGCCAGCCCGAACATCGAGGCGGCGAAAAGGTTCCTGGCCTTCGTCGCCAGCCCGGCGGGATGCGCGGCGGAGCTCAAGGCCCTGGGCGCCGTCGGCCCCTTCCGGATCAGGAGCTGCACGCTGCCGGAGACGATGCCGCCGGCGGTCAAGGACATGCTGCCCTATTTCGCGGATCGGGCCCGGAACGCGCCGGCGCTGGAATTCGTCTCGCCGGTGAAGGGCCCGGCGCTGGAGCAGATCACGGTCGAGGTCGGCTCCGGCATCCGCCCCGCCGCCGACGCCGCGGCGCTGTACGACGAGGACGTGCGCAAGCAGGCCCAGCAGCTCGGCCTGGCCGGGTGGTAGGCGGCGGATGTTCAAGCGACGATGGGTACGGAAACGCATTGCCTCTCCCGCTTGCGGGAGAGGTCGGGCTCGCGAAGCGAGACCGGGTGAGGGGGCGTCACGGTCTCGCCGAGAGAACGGCCTTGTCGCAGATGAGCGGATGATCCGCACATAGTTCTGAAGCCTTGGTTCCTGGGATCGCGGCCGCTTGCCCTCACCCGGAGCCGCTGGCGCGGCTCCGACCTCTCCCGCAAGTGGGAGAGGCAATCGGAGCGCGGTCAGGGGAGTTGCAAATACATCGATCGCAGGAGAGGGACGCCCGTGGCAGACATAACCCGCAGCATGCCGCTCGATCTCGCTCCCGCGCCCCGGCGCCGGCCCGGGTCGCCCTATCCGGCCTGGTTCTACCTGCCGGCGGCGGTCATCTATGGCGGGCTGTTCCTGCTGCCGACCTTCTCCTCGCTCTATTTCAGCCTGACGCGCTGGACGCTGTTCGAATCCACCTTCATCGGCCTCGACAACTTCGCCCAGTTCCTGCGCGAGCCCTTCCTGCTGCAGGGGCTGGTCAACACCGTGATCTTCGCGATCACCACCTCCGGCCTGAAGGTGGTGCTGGGCCTCGCTCTCGCCGTGCTGCTGACCTCGCAGATCCTGGCGCGCGGCTTCCTGCGCTCGGTGGTGTTCTTCCCGGTGCTGGTGTCGACCGTCGGCGTCGGCATCACCTTCACGGTGCTGATGCATCCGACCCAGGGCGCGATCAACGAGGCCCTGGCGGTGCTCGGCATCAAGGGGCCGGGCTGGCTGACCGACCCCGGCCTCGCCATCTTCTCCGTCGCCCTGGTCGATGTCTGGAAGGGCGTCGGGCTGGCCACGGTGATCTTCATCGCCGGCATCGTCTCGATCCCGCGCGAATACCACGACGCGGCACGGGTCGACGGCGCCGGCCCCTGGCAGCGCTTCCGCCGGATCACCCTGCCGCTGTGCCGGCCGGCCACCGTCACCGTGATCACCCTCAGCTTCATCGGCGGCCTCAGGACCTTCGACCTGATCTGGACCATGACCCGCGGCGGACCGGGCTTCTCCTCCGACGTCATCGCCTCGGTCATCTACAAGCAGTACCAGGCCGGCTTCTACGGCCTGTCGACCGCCGGCAACGTGGTGCTGTTCCTGCTGATCGCCGGGCTGGCGGTGCCGCTGACCCGCTTCCTCAACCGCAAGGAGGGCCATGAATGAGCGCGCTGCGCCGCTACGGGGGCAGCGCCGCGGCCGTCCTGGCCGCGGGTCTGGTGTTCCTGGTCCCCTTCGCCTTCATCCTGCTGACCGCGGTGAAGGACCGCCGGCAGGCGGCGCGGCTCGACTTCTCCTGGCCGACCGGCTTCCACGCCTGGGACAACCTTGTCCAGGTGGTCACCGCTCGGAACTGGATGGTGGTCACCGCCTTCGTCAACTCGACCATCCTCACGGTCGGCGCCGTCACCCTGCTGGTGATCCTCGGCGCCATGGTCGGCTTCGTGCTGCAGCGCCGCAGCACGCGCTGGACCGGCCTCGTCAACTTCCTGGTGCTGGCCGGGCTGATGATGCCGCCGGCGGTGGTGCCGACGATCTGGCTGCTGCAGGGCCTCGGCCTGTTCGGCACGCTGCACGGGCTGGTGCTGATCGAGGTGGCCTACCACCTCTCCTTCTGCATCCTGCTCTATCGGGCCTTCATCGCCACGATCCCGCGCGAGCTGGACGAGGCCGCGATCATCGACGGCGCCCGCCCGCTGGCCATCTTCTTCCGGGTGATCCTGCCGCTGCTGTGGCCGGTCACGGTGACGGTGATCGTCGTGCAGTCGGTGGCGATCTTCAACGACTTCGTCAACCCGCTCTACTACTTGCCGGGCAACAAGAACGCCACGGTGCAGCTGACGCTCTACAATTTCCAGAGCCAGTACAACACGTCGTACAACCTGCTGTTCATGGATATCGTGCTGATCACGATCCCGCCGCTGCTGGTGTTCCTCTTCCTCAACCGCCAGATCGTGGCCGGGATGACGGCCGGGGCGGTGAAGGGGTGACCGGCGCGACGTACCCCCAGCCGTCATTGCGAGGAGGCGAAGCCGACGAAGCAATCCAGGGGCCGGTGCGAGCCGCCCTGGATTGCTTCGCTGCGCTCGCAATGACGATCAACTCATCGACTCGCCAACTCACACGTCCTCCGTCTCCGCGATCTCGGCCAGCCGGTCGCGGTCCCGCAGCACCAGGGCGCCGTTCTCGCGGCTCAGGGTGCCGTCCTGCAACCAGCGGCCGATCTGGACATTGACCTTGGACCGGCTGGCCCCGATCAGGAGGCCGAGGTCACGCTGCGACAGCGTCCGCGGCAGCCGCGGCGCTCGCCCCGGCGCCGTCTGCTCGGCCTCGCTCAGGGCCAGCAGCAGCCGGGCCAGGCGCGCCGACAGGTTCAGCAGCGCCACGCCTTCCAGCTGGTCGCTGGTCCGGCGCAGCCGGGTGGTCAGCAGTTCCATCATCTGCAGGCAGGCCTCCGGCGACTGCTTCAGCATCCGGCGCAGATCGCGCCCGTCGATCACCTGCAGCCGGCAGTCGCCCAGCGCCACCGCATCGGCGCTGCGCCCGCGGCCGTCCAGCGCCGAGACCTCGCCGAACATCTCGCCTTCGCCGAGAATCCCCAGCAGGATCTCCCGCCCCTGGCGCGAGATCAGGCGCAGGGCCACCCGGCCGGACAGGACGACCATGATGCTGTCGCCCGGATCGCCGCGCAGGAAGATGGTCTCGCCGTCGGCGTAGCGCCGCTCGGTCAGCCGCATCGGGGCGGCATCCCGCATCGCCGGCACCCCGGCCGGGCGAGCGGAGGTCCAGGACATGACATAGTTCACGGGTCGGCTCCAGCGATGGCGGCTCGGCGACGCGGCCCGGGATGCGGGCCGCGGCCTGCATCCCGGCGGTTCTCCGGCCGGCGATCTGTTGGCATTCGGAAGGCCGGCTGCGGCGGTGTTCGGCCCGCCGGCACAGCGTCTCGTGATGTCTGGAATTGTCCGCAACCGGGGCGGCCGGCTCAATACACCAAAAATAAGGTATCGTCGGGACGCGGGGTCAGGCTCCGGCGGCCTCGGCCTTCAGCCAGTCCACGAAGCGCCGCACCGGCGGCCAGTCGGCCACGGCGGGCAGGGTCACGGCATAGTGGCTCCAGTTGGTCGGGATCTCGGCGTCCAGCAGGCGCTGCAGGCGGCCGCGGCGCAGATCCTCCTCGACCAGCGTCCGGCGGGCGATGGCGACGCCGAGCCCGTTCACCGCCGCCTCCAGCGTCAGCAGCGACCCGTTCAGGTTCATGCCGTCATGGACCGCGTCGGGCGGCAGGCCGTTGACCTCGAACCAATGCTGCCAATGCGCGCCGCTCTGGTCGTCCCGGGCGGTGGTGTCGATCAGGCGGTCCAGGCGCAGGATGTCGGCCGGCGCGGCGACCGGCCCCTTCGCCGCCATGTAGTCCGGGCTGGCGACCGGGAAGATCGCATCGTCCATCAGCCGCTCGACCCGCAGGTTGGGATAGGCGCCGCCGCCGAAGCGCAGGGCGATGTCGACGGTGCGCTGCGACAGGTCGGCCAGGGCCAGCTCGGCGATGATGTCGATATCGATCTCGGGGTGCAGCGCGCGGAACCGCTGCAGCCGCGGGGCCAGCCAGCGCACGGCGTGCGACGGGATGGCGCTGACCCTGAGGCGGGCCCGCCCGCGCCGGTCGACGCCGGCGACGGTGCGGCGGATCTCCTGCAGCGCCCGGCCCATCCCGGCGGCCAGGGCCTCGCCCTCGAAGGTCGGCTCGACCCGGCGGACATGCCGCACCAGCAGCGCCACGCCCAACTCCGCCTCCAGATCGGCGACCCGGTGGCTGACGGCGCTGGCGGTGACGGCCAGCTCCTCGGCCGCGCGCTTGAAGCTGCCCAGCCGCGCCACCGCCTCGAAGGCGCGGAGGGAATCGAGCGGCGGCAGCCGCCTCATCGCCGGCGGTCCGGAGGGGTCGCGAGCGTCGCCAGCCTCATGGATGAGCCCGCCTCATGCATTGATGCGGAAATGATCGCTTGTCCGGCAGGTCGTGCCAAGTCATAGCGCTATGGAACCGGCCCGGTCTGCGTGCGGGGCTCGCAGCCGGACCGGATTCATGCGGGGACTTCGGGATGTCCGGATGTGACCGGCGTAACATTGAGATCGCCTCTCATACGCAATCCTGCGCGGCGTGTCGCCGGCGCCGATGCCGCCGTTCAGGCGCCGGGCGCCGCATCCCGATGAGGGCCGATGCTCGTTCGTCCTGACCCGTCCGCCGCCCGCCGATCCGCGATCCGGGCTCCACCTCCCGGCCGGAGCCGGCGGCGGGCCGATCCGCGCATCCCGCCGTCGTCTCCGCCCTGCGACGACGACATCCTCAGGCTGGTCGGCCAGGTCTACGACGCCGCCATCGGCGGCGAGGCGTGGGAGACGGTGGTGACCCGCCTGCGGGACCTGCTGGGCGGCGAATCCGGGGCGCTGTTCCGGGCGGGCTACGCCGCGCCGGCGGAGCGCGCGGTCCATGTCGGCTGCGATCCGGCCTTCATCCCGCCCTACAACGACCATTACCACCGGATGTCGCCGACCCTGCCGATCATATCCCGGCTGCCGGCCGGATCGGTCCGCACCAACCACATGCTGGTGCCGGAGGCGGTCTATGCAAGGACGGAATTCTACAACGACCATATCCGGCCGCAGGGCAAGCACAGCATCGTGTTCTGGGTCGGGGACGGCGACGGGCTCGACCGGAAGTTCTTCTGCCTGTGGCGGCAGCGGTGGCAGCCGGCCTGGGAAGCGTCGGCGTTCCGCGTGCTGGGCGCGGTCGGGCGGCGCCTCGCCCGGGCGCTGGAGATAGAGCATCGCCTCGCCGCCGGCCCGCCCCGATCCGCGGCTGCGGCGGGCCTTCTGGCGCCGCAGGAGCGCGCCTGCCTCGCCGGTGTCGCCCGCGGCGCGTCGAGCAAGCAGATCGCCCGGCGGCTCGGCCTGTCGATGCACACGGTCAACGCCTATCTCGCCTCGACCCGGCGCAAGCTGAAGGCCGCCAGCCGCAGCGAGGCCGTCGCCATGGCGCTGTCCGCGGGGCTGATCGATGGCTGAGCCGATGCGGCCGCCAAGCCAGGACGCGCTCTCGGCCGTGATCGCGCAGGCCTATGACGCCGCGCTCGGCCGCGAGAGCTGGCCGGACCTGCTGTCCCGCCTGGCCGACCTGCTCGGCTCCGACTCTTCGGTGGTGCTGCATCCGACCGGAACGCCGCTGCCGCGGGACCAGGCGGTCCGCCTCCGCGTCGATCCCGGCTTCGTGCCGCTCTACAACGCGCATTACCACGCCACCTGGCCGGTGCTGCCGATGCTGCCGCGGCTGCCGGCCGGCACGGTCTTCGTCGACCGCATGCTGGTGCCGGACAGCGCCTTCCTGCGGAGCGAGTTCTACAACGACTATGCGCGGCCGCAGGGCCGGCACAGCGGCCTCCACTGGGTGGATGTCGGCGGCGACGGGCTGGGGGCTCATCTCTCCGTCTGGCGCACCCGCCGCCGGCCGGGCTGGGGCGAGGCCGAAGCCCGGCTGCTGCGCCATATCGGCCCGCATCTCGGCCGGGCGCTGGCCGTCGCGCGGCGGCTCGCCGGCCCGGCGCAGCCCCGGCCGCCGGCCGCCATCGATCCCGACCTGGTCGCGCCGCGCGAGCTCGACTGCCTCGCCTGGGTCGCCCGCGGCGCCTCCAGCAAGCAGATCGCCCGTCAGCTCGGCCTGTCGATGCACACGGTCAACGCCTATCTCGCCTCGGCCCGGCGCAAGCTGAAGGCGACCAGCCGCAGCGAGGCCGTGGCCATGGCGCTGCAGCTCGGCCTGATCGGGGCCTGACCGCCGGCCCGGCCTGTTCCCCCGGACACAAGCGCGGTCGCAAGCCTCTGCTAGAGGTTGTCTCCTCGATCGGTCGAGGCGGGAGGACGCCGGTTCGCGGCGCGCACCGGCGTCCGCGGCCGCATGCCGGCGGAGATCGGATGCATTCCATGGAGACGCCCATGACCACCACCCAGGACTGGCGCAGGGTCTATCACTTCTGGTTCCCGGACGGTCTCGACGAGGCCGATCCGGAGACGCATCTGCGGCTGCACGGCTGGTGGTTCGGCGGCGGCGCCAATGCGGCGCTGGTGCCGTTCGCCCCGATGCTGGCCGCCGCCCGGGCCGGCAGCCTGGACCACTGGCTCGACACCCCTCTCGGGCGCCTGTCGCTGATCATCGTGCTCGACCAGTTCCCGCGCGGCCTGTTCGCCGGCCGTCCGGAGGCCTATGCCGACGATCCCGCCGTGCTGCGCATCACCCGGGACGGTCTGGCGAACGGCCATTACGACGCGCTCACCAGGCCCTGGGAGCAGGTCTTCTTCCTGATGCCGCTGGCCCATGCCGAGGGGCCGGATCACGAGGCCCGGCTGAAGCAGGTGGTGGCGATGGTCGAGCGGGTGGCGGCCGAGGCGCCGCAGCGGCTGCGGCCGCAGTACCGCTTCCACGTCAGCCAGGCGCGGTCGCATCTCGAGGTGATCTCGCGCTTCGGCCGGTTTCCCCATCGCAACCCGATCCTCGGCCGCGCCTCGACGCCGGAGGAGGCGGCCTATCTGGCGAAGGGCGACTTCGTCCATCTGCGGCGGCCGCCCGGGCTCGACCATGAGGAGACGCACTGAAACCGGAAGCCGACCGCAAGCCTGTCAAACAACCATGGCGGCGGAGACCGCAGCCTCCAGGCAGAACGGCCCCTGTGAGCGCCTCACGGCCACGCCTTCGTGTCCGGATTTTCTTCGATCAGGGAGCAGTGGAGTGTGATCGGCGCCTTCCGGACGTCGGCGAGCGCGCCATCGATGAAATCGCAGGCGAGGAGATTGTCAGGACCGCTCTTGCGCGCCGACGCGACGTTGAGGTTGACCTTGACCGGACCGGCGAGCCAGTCGATCCGCTTCTGGTCGACATTGGCGCCGCTGATATGGGCGCGTCCGCCCGACCCCGGGATCTCCACCTCTTCGTCCCGGGGCGTGAGATCGATCTGACCGACCTCGTCGGCGTGCTTCTCCGCGCTCCGCTTGGGATCGCCGTAGTAGGACGCGAAGGCGACGATTCCCTCCTTCCGGGCAGCGAGGGTGGCGGCGGCCTTCTCGGACAGCGTGACATTGATGTCGAAGCCCAGCGTCTCATCGGCCGCGGCAGGGAATGCCGCCAGTGCCAAGGCGCCGGCGGCAAGCATGATCCGGGCGCCATATCTGTAGGCTGATCGCATGCGGAACCCTCGTGACTGGGTGGCGGGCCATTGATCATTCGCGCTCAAAGTTCCCCTTTGAGCGCTTCACGATCGAGAAATCGCTGGTTGTCTTCGTTGTCCAGCCTCTGCTGCTGCAGCATGCATTGGTCGTAGGTTGGCGTCCCGCGCTGGATGCCGAGATTGTCGCATGCGCGCTGATAAGCCTCCCGGTCCAGATCGTCGAGCGTCTGGCAACCGCCGAGAGCCGCGAAGACGGCGGTGAGCGCGACGGCTCTGAGCAGATTTGCTGGCGCCATTTGCTTCTCCGGATTTTGGATTGGGCATCGGGGCGGAATGCAGGTCCACCTGCCTCGGCTTCTAGTCATTGATGGCGATGATCCGCACCTCCGATTTATTGCATGTCGCGTCGTTGCAGATGCCGCTGAACCACACCACTCCGTCGCCGATCATCACGCCCTGCCAGTTGGCAAACAGTGTCTCATAGGTTTGCTTGGCGACAGCGTTCTTCACCTTGGGCGTGATGATCTGGTCGTAGTCGGCCACGAAGTGTTCTTTGTCTCTGAGCTTCACCGCTTTCCCATTGATGCGAGCCTGAAAAGGATAATCGACCATCGAGGCGACCGTTTCCTTGTCACTCTCGGCGATGGCCTTCTTCAGCTCCGTGAAGAATCGCTCATAGGGTTTGTGATCGCCGAACAGAGAATCGAGAGTGCTGTTCACTTCGGCCACGCTCTGCGCGCCGGCCGGACCGGGACTGCCGACCGACAGGCAAACGGCTGAAGCCAGAGCAATGAGCAGCTGTCGCACGTCAAGCCTCCGATGAACGGACATTTCTTCCATCTCTCCCCTCTGGAAAGCCAAGCCCGACCAGCCGGTTCCGGCCGATCCGGATAGTTCAACAATCACTGTCAGGATTCAAGCAAACAGCTCCGCCTCCGGGTCATTGTGGCCTCTAGGCTTGATTGGCGACATATTCGAAGAAGGGGTTTGGTTGAATTTTTATAAAATTCTTCACAGAACGGAAGGATGGCGATCTCAATTCTAGTGCTGTCGAAAACCGGTTCACTTTTGGAATGGGCGTTGCTTTCTTCGTATCGATTCGTTCTGCTTGGGGAGATTGGTGAGATCTGCGCTTCTTTCCTGGAAGCAATTGGCCAATCGGGCGAAAGCGCGTCGGGGCACCCGTCGCCCGCGAACCGGAATTGGAAGGGGGGTAACCATGCGCTCGAAATCGAAGGCAGTCCGCGTCCTGGCGACGACGGCATTGGTCACGCCGCAGATCTCGCTCGCCCAGCAGGCAACCCTGTCCGTCCCGGTGGCAAACGATGCCGAGTACGCTCGGAACTGGGGCGTGCCGATGATCAACGCGCTTCCCGCCTATCGGCTCGGCTATACAGGCAAGGGTGTCGTCGTCGCCGTGATCGACACGGGGCTCGACATCAACCATCCCGAATTCGCCGGCCGCGTGTCCGATGCTCTGCGAAATTTCGGGCAGTCGCTCGCGCCGGGTGATGTCCAGGATGGAAACGGGCACGGCACGCATGTCGGCGGCATCATCGGGGCCGCGCGCGACGGCCGGGGCATGCAGGGCGTGGCGTACGAGGCCACCCTCCTGCCGCTCCGCACGATCGTCGACGATCGGGTCGACGATGCGGAGGCCAAGGCCATCGAGTACGCCGCGCGCCACGGCGCCACGGTGATCAGCGGCAGTTATGGTCCTGAGACGCTGGAGAAGCAGATCCAGGACAAGAACGGCAACTGGAAAGACAATCCTCATTATCGGCAGCTCGGCTACCAGCCGATCTACGACGATCCGGCCAGTCTGATCGCCAACTACGAGGCGCTGAAGAAAGCCGCTGCCGCCGACGTCGTGATGGTCTTTGCGGCGGGCAATGAGTACAGCAACCAGCCGGTTGCGTCCGCCATGCCCGACGGCAACGGCATGTTGCCGCTGATCACGCCGGAGAATACGGCGGCCAACAAGCTCTACAAGTTTGTCGACATCTCCTACAGCGACAATGCCGACAGGAACAACCCCAACACCTACAGGTTCATCTCGCCGACGGATCCGTCCGTCGCCAAGCTGGACTTCTCCGATCTGAAGGGCTCGCTGATCGCCGTCGTCGCCGTCGATCGCGACGGCAAGATCGCGAGCTACAGCAACCGGTGCGGGCTCGCGGCGGAGTGGTGTCTCGCGGCGCCCGGCGGCGAGGACCCGGAGGAGGATCCGTCTGTCGGCATCTATTCGACCTGGCCGGGTGGGGGCTACAAGCCCGACGACGGAACGTCGATGGCCACACCGCATGTCTCGGGAGCCGTGGCGGTGGTCCGGTCCGCCTTCCCCTACATGAACGCCCGGCAGACCATCGAGACCATATTGACCTCGGCCACCGACATCGGGTCCCCCGAGACCTACGGCCAGGGCCTGCTCAACCTGGGCGCGGCCGTCGGCGGGCCGATGGAGTTCCGCTATGCGGGCGTCTTCGACGTCGACACGAAAGGCTACTCGTCGGTTTGGTCGAATCCGATCTCGGGCCCTGGCGACCTGACGAAGCGCGGCGCGGGCACGCTCGTCCTCAGCGGCGACAGCAGCTATACCGGACCGACAACCATCCTTGGCGGCACGCTCGCGGTCGACGGCAGCATCGTCTCGCGGGTCGGCGTCGCAGGCGCGGGCACGCTCGCCGGATCGGGGACGGTCGGATCGCTGACGGTGGGGCAGGGCGGCGCCGTCGCACCGGGAAGCGGCCTCGATCCTGCCAGGGCGGTCGGCGCATTGGCGGTGAACGGCGATCTCGTGCAGCGGGCCGGCTCCACCTACGAGGCCGGCATCGCGCCCGGCAAGTCGTCCGACCTCATCGACGTCTCCGGCAGCGCGACGCTCGACCGCGGCGCCGATGTCGAGGTCGTGCGGCAGGGCGCAGGCCGCTTCGCGACCGACACCCGCTATACCCTGCTGACGGCCGATGGAGGCATCATCGGCACCTATGGCGGCCTTACCGGTTCGCCGGTCGTGGACCTGCCCTTCCTCGACTTCGCCCTGGCTTACGACCCGACCAACGTCTTCCTCGACATCGACCGCTCCGGCACAGCCTTCGCCGATGTGGCCGCGACGTCCAATCAGCGCGCGGTCGCAGCCAGGGCGGAGGAGTTGGGGACGGGCGACACCATCCACGACGCGATCCTCAACCTGACGAGGGCGGAATCGCGGGCGGCCTTCGACAGCCTGTCCGGCGAGATCCACGCCTCTGTTGCCGGTGCGCTGGTCGAGGACAGCCATTTCGTGCGCGACGCGGCCAACGACCGGCTCCGCGCCGCCTTCGATCCCCTCCGAGGCCCGGGCGCCCCGCTCCTGGCCGATGCCTCCGGCGCCGGCGCGCCGGAGGCGCCGGATGCCCCGACCGGCCGGATCTCGGCCTGGACCCGGGCCTTCGGCGGGTGGGGTCATCTCGACGGCGACGGCAATGCGGCGCGGCTCGACCGCGGCACCGCCGGCTTCCTGATCGGCGGCGACACGCCGATCGCCGACAGGTGGCGGGTCGGCCTGCTGGCCGGCTACAGCCGCTCTTCCTTCGATGTGAACCGGCGCTCATCGACCGGGTCGAGCGACAACTACCATCTGGGCCTCTACGGCGGCTCGCAGTGGGGCGGGCTCGGTTTCCGCACCGGCGTCGCCTATTCCTGGCACGAGGTCGACACCAGCCGGCATATCGGCTTCGGCGACTATTCCGCCGGCCTCGACGCGGACTACGGCGCCGGCACGTTCCAGGCCTTCGGCGAGCTCGGCTATCGGATCGACGCGGGGAGCGCCTTCTTCGAGCCCTTCGCCAATCTCGCCCATGTCCGGGTGGAGACCGACAGCTTCGAGGAGCATGGCGGGACGGCGGCACTCCGCGGCGACGGCGACACCACGGACGAGACCTTCACCACGCTCGGGCTGCGCGCGTCGAGCAGCTTCCTCCTCGCGGACGTGACGATGATGGTCCATGGAACGGCCGCCTGGCGGCATGCGTACGGGGACCTGACGCCGGAGGCTTCGCTCCGTTTCGCGGGAGGCGATGCCTTCAGCATCGCCGGCGCGCCGATCGCCCGGGACGCAGCCGTGATCGAAGCCGGCTTCGACGCGGGCGTCACCAATGCGGTGTCGCTCGGCGCGTCCTACGGCGGGGAGATCGCCGCTGGCGCCCAGGAGCATGGCTTCACCGCCAGGCTTCGCGTGAGGTTCTGATCCGGCCGGCGGCCAAGTGCCGCGAAGGAAGCCCGGCCGCCGGTTCCCCGTTCGAGGTTCAGGCCCGTTCCGCCGCGGCAGTGCGGCCCCGGACCGCGCTGACCAGGGCGAACGCGCCGCAGCAGCAGGCGGCGAAGAGGGGCAGGCCCTGGCCGGACAGCTCCATCGCCAGCCCCGCCAAGGACGGCCCGGCGAGCGCGCCGAGCCCTCGCCGTCGTCCTCGGCGGCGAACTGAACCGGCGGCAGCCCCTCGACCGCCGGCGGGTGGGCGCCTAGGAAGCCGACATGCTTGAGGTACCAGGTGCCGGGCACCGGGTTGGATTTCGCATCCGGCGGGAGAAGCAGGCGGAAACGTTGGAGTAGCGCCCGTCATTGACGAGCTGGGTGAAGGCGGCCTCGACCCGCTCGGGCGCGACCCGCAGCGTGTTGCCCTTGGCCTCGACCTTTCCGACCCAGCCCCAGGCCGGATCTTCGATCTTGGGATAGCCGATGACGAGCGGAGCGGGCCGCAGCGCCGGGTCATACGCGGCGGCCGACGCCGCCAGATCCTCCGCCGTGATCGTGACGTTGGCGCCGCTGGCATCCGTGCGGGTGCCGGCGCGGAAGGCGTCGAAGGGATTGAGCGGGGCGTTGGGCACAGGCGAACCTCGATCGGAACGGGATCGAGGGCTGTGATAGTTTGGGAGGCCCCGGTGTAAGCTGGCCCAATCGTTGGGGCAGAGCGCCCCTCCAGGGTGGCCTCAGGCTGCCATCGCGTAGGGGCTATGTCCAATGCGCCCGCAGGATCGACGCTAACGGGGGGCTAACGGGCTTAGGACGCGCATTCAGATCATCATTGGGGGTTCGGAGCCAAAGAGGCTTGGCGCCCGCCCGCGTCCGTCTCGTCTCGGCGGTTCTTAGGGTCCATCAGCCACATATTCATCGCCATACGTTCACAATAGACGTCGAGCAAATCATCGCGCTTGAGTGTTCGAAGCTCTTCGATTTCGGGGGGATCCCCAATGAATTCGAGCAGCTTCTCGCGCGTAGTTCCCCGGTAGGCGTCGTAGAAAAAGTCAAATGCGTCGAGTGGGCTGCTGATGCCCTTCGGAACGTTCTTTACCACCCCAAAGAACGTCTCCGGAGACCGCCTGTAAGCGGCCAACTCGGCATCAGTCAAAGGCATTGTGACCATGTTATGCATGCCATCGTCGGTTCTCAATATTGCCGAGACAAGCTTTTCTGCCTCCAACACCGTCGCCTCGACTAGAACTCCGGCCATTTCCTTGCCGTCATGGTTAAATAGGTATGAATTTCCAATCAATATTCGCTCCGTTCGTTCTTCGGAAAACGCCTCTTCAGGGAGGCTGCCGTCGAAGGTGCTCGGAATCTCTGCGTGTTGCTCCAGAGCCTTGAAGAGCATCCACATTTCGATATGCCGGCGCCGCCCCTGAACTGCATCCAATAGGCGTTTGGCATTACGGCCAGGCGGAAAGTCAGGAATCTTAAACCCCCAGACGAGCACCTCCTTTGGGCCGGCTACCTCTTCGAGGTGGTGCATGTACGGCCGGTTTGTGATGAACAGGTATGCGGGCGGTGCTGGAGAAACCGTTACCGAGCCATCAGGTTCGGTCCGCCGAATTGTGAGAGTGCCTTCAAGTTCCGCCACCTCCGCCTCGATAGATGCGAGCCAGACCGGCCTCCCGTCGACCGCGAAAGCATGGGCCCGACTCAACTCGATAAATACGATGCGTTCGTATGCGGCCTTCTTCCGGAGTGCCTGCTGAAGCTTTGTTCGAATCGTCGCCGGATGCTCTGACTTGCCGGCTAGCTTTGATCTCGCCGAAACGGCCTTAGCCTCCACTGCGAATTTCCGACCGGTATCCATGTGGGTCGCAATGAACTCGCAATGAGAGGAGTCGCCATCGCTCTCGTCTTCAAACTCGATCTTGAATCCAGCTCTGGCGAAGCAGCCGATGACATAGGCTTCGTATAGAGCACCCTCGAAGTTGTCCCGGTTCATTAATCGCTTCAATAGTAGCGGAGGCAATTCGGCATTATGAGCGGACAGATAAAGATCATAAGATAGCCCCAGAAGCGCGCGCACAGCCCCCGTTGCTTGAGCGCTGTAGAGTCCCGCCTCGTGCGTTACCCTATCCGACTGATTGAACTCTCCCCACATCGTTAGCCATTCGATGATAGGGTGCCGATCACCACGAGCCTTCTGGAGTTCCAGGTTGCCCCAATCTGATGGGAAAACAATGCGTAGATATGAGAGCAAAAAGTCATGAAACGTTTTCCAGTCCTTTGAGTGATACCCACGGCGCCCAACAAATACTACCCGCTGGCCAGACACCTCAACCGACATGATCGGCTTGCCGAGACCTTGCATTAGGCGACGCCTGTGCTCATTTGCGTCGGATCTGGCGAATTTTAACTGGACTTGCTTGATGAAACTCTCATCGATAGGAGAATTATCTCTTTTTGAATTGTTCAATATACAGCACTTCTTGTACTTCTTTCCGCTGCCGCAGGGGCACGGCGCGTTCCGGCCGATCTTCGCCATCGAGCACCACATTGCATGAACAGAGTGGGAGACTATATCATTGTTTTGCCGCCACGACTGAGCCGCACCGCCCGGCATCGTTAAGGCGTGGGGCAGGCCCGGGGGGGCGGGTTCCCGGCCGTAGTCATGGCGCTGATACAGCAGAACGCCCGTGCGCTGGCGATCGAGATACGAGACCGTGTCCGGCGGAAACGCCGTCGCGCCGCTCCAGCCCTGGCCCATCCAGCCGAAGGTGGCGATGCCGCCCTTCCGCCCGTCCATGTCGAACCGCCGAATGTAGCGCCGGCGCAGGCGCCATTTCGGCGCCGCGTCCTTCGGGGCGATGTTCTGCCAGTCGACCCAGATCTTGTCGGGATCGAGAATGGCCATCGCCGGGGCGAGGATCTGTCGGTGGCGATCGAACTTGGTCACCTTCAGCTCGCCCCGGCTGTTGCGGAACAGCTCTTCCGACAAGGTGATCCGAGATCCCTTCGGGTCGCGCCAGACAACGGGCTGGCCTATGTCGGCGCCGAACGGCCGCAAGAACGCGCGGACATAGTCCTCCTCCGCCAGGCCATCGGGCATCGACGTGACACCAGGGTCTCGCGGCGCCGGCATCGGAGGCGGAGACGCCGGAGCGGGCACGTCGGGCGGCGGCAGCGGCTTGCGCAGCTCGGGCGGGGTGACGCCCCGCATCCAGTTGTCGCCGAAGTCGGTGTCGATGCCCTTCGAGGTCCAGACGGTCTCGATTGAGCCGCCCGGCGCGCGCACCTCACGCGGCTCCATCTCGATCTCGGGCGGGCCGACGGTGACCTTCAGGCCGTAGCGCTCGAGGTCCCGCTCCGACAGGCTCTGAGCATGGCACCTACAATTCCACCCATTGGGCGGCCAGTGGGGGCGCCGCCACGGTTGATCGATCGACCGGATGATGTCGTGCCAGGCGTAGTGCTCGGGCCGTGACCGGGCCGAAGCACCCGCCCCGCCAAAGCGCGCGCCCGGCTACTCCCGCGGGGTGTGGCGATCCAGGCGGCGGGCCCGTCTCAGGCGGTTAACACAATGTGCAGTTGCGTTAACTCGGCATTCTCGTTCATGATATGTTCCATGCAGGAACTGCCGCCCGATCTCGACATCCAGGCGTATTGCCGCGGCCTCGCGCTGCAGCAGGTCGAGATGCTCTCGCGTCTCGCCGAGATCGGCATGCGGCTG
>NZ_AUHM01000047.1 GCF_000423185.1 Inquilinus limosus DSM 16000
GACCGGACGCCGGACGCCATGCGCGTCCGCCGACAGACGGCCGAGCACCCGTTCGGCACCCTCAAAGCCTGGATGGGCGCCACCCATTTCCTGACCCGAGGATTACAGCGGGTCAGCACCGAGATGAGCCTCCAGGTCCTCGCCTACAACTTCAAGCGCGTGATCTCGATCCTCGGCGTCGGCGGCCTCCAGGCGATCCGGGCCTGATATCCGATCTGCCCAATCTGCTTTGCCGGTAGCACGCCGACACCCCCACCTGCCCTCACCAAACACGCGTTTCCACACAGCCTCGGTCGGGATCGGACGGCCGGGCCTCGCCCGCCTCGCCATCGCTCTGCGCCATATCCATGGAACATATCATGAACATGATCGCGAGTTAACGCAACTGGACATCACGTTCACGGCCGGAAGCCGGAGCGGCGGATCGCCGCCGTTACGATCCAGCCGAGCGGGAAGGCTCGTCCGACAGCCGGGACAACGGGATCGCGATGCGGATCTCGAGCCCATCGCGATGCCAATGGCGATCCAGGCTGCCTTGCAGCTGGCCCTTGATCGTGCCGTCCGCGAGCCGGGCTCCGAAGCCGACCGTCTCCGGTGCCGACGCGATCGGCGGGCCACCGCGCTCGACCCAGCCGAGATCGAGCCGGTCCGCATTCGAGGCCGAGGTGATCTCGACCTGCCCGCCCGGAACCGAGAGCGCGCCGTATTTCGCCGCATTCGTCGCAAGCTCGTGGAAGACGAGCGCGAGCCCGGTGACGGCATGACCCGTGACGGCGACGTCCGGTCCGGACATCGAAACCCGCTGCCCCGCCAGGCCCTCATAGGGCGACACGATGGTCCGGATCAAAGCATGCAGCGAGGCCGGGGTGTCGGCCTTCGCGTGCTTGATGTCGGCGAGGGTGAGCTCGTGAGCCCGGGACAAGGCATGGAGGCGCCCCTGGACGGCCTCGGCCAGCTGATCCCCGCCCGTGCTGGATCGGGCGCTGAGGCTCACCACGGCGCTGGCCAGCGCGAACAGGTTCTTCACCCGATGGTTCATCTCCCGAAGCAGCATCGCCTGCCGTTCCCGGGCCCGCCGCTGTTCGGTGATGTCGCGCACGATCGCCGAGGCCCCGACGATACGGCCATGGGCGTCCTTGACCGGCGACACCGACAGCGAGACCTCGACCAGGCTGCCGTCCCGGCGACGCCGCACCGTTTCGAGGCGGTCGATGCGCTCACCCGCCCGGAGGCGGGCGAGGATGCGGGCTTCCTCGTCATGGCGGTCGAGAGGGGCCAGGATCATGATCGGCCTGCCGACAACCTCCTCGGCGGTGTAGCCGAAGAGGTGCTGCGCGCCCCCGTTCCAGCTTGTGATCGTGCCGTCGAGGTCCTTCGCCAGGATGGCGTCGTCCGATGATTCCACGATGGCGGCGAGGTGCTGCGCCGCCTGCTCCGCCCGATGCCGCTCCGTGATGTCGATCAGGATGTCGACGGCCCCGGTCAACTCGCCGGCGGCATTGAACAGCGGCGTCGGATAAGGGGTGAAATGCACCCGGCTGCCATCGGGGCGCTCGGCGATCATATCGACGCCGAGGATCGGCCGCCTTTCACGAAGCGTCTGCGCCATCGCCGTCCGGCTGTGCGGCAGGGGCGTCCCATCCGGCTGAAACAGCTTCCAGGCGCCGTTGTATCTGGCCTCGCCGATCTCCGGCCGGACGCCCCACAGCAGCGCTGCGGCTTCGTTGTAGAAGACGATCCAGCCGTCCGGGTCGGTGATGTAGACGGCGACCGGAAGGGTCCGCAGCAGGGACTGCCACTGCAGCTCGGTCGCGAGCCGGCCGAGCTTGAACCGCGTCGCCAGGAACACGGGCTCGGCCGACCCACGCGAACCGGTCATCAGGTTTCCCTCGGTCGGAGCCTGCCGCTGCCTGCGGTCGTCTGCGGAGCAGGGCGCGTTTAGACGGTAGTCCCACATTCGGTGGGAAGCAACGAGGCCAGACGGCATCCGGGCCGGTCGAGCGGTTCCGGCATATGGGTCGCCGTCGTCGAGGGGCGAGGCCGGCGCACCTACGCATCCAGCAAGGTGCGGACGACCGACCGGAGCGCCGTCGACGAGAATGGTTTGTAGAGCACGGCTTCCGCCGGCATCACGCTGGTCCGGTCCTCGCAATAGGCGGTCATGAAGCAGAACGGAATCCGTCTGCGCCACAGCACCTCGACCACCGGATAGACCCGGAGCCCGCGCTGCAGGCGCACGTCGAGAAGGGCGCCGTGCAGCTCCTGCGTCTCGGCGAGCGCCAATGCGGCGTCCAGGCTGCTGGCCGGGCCGACAGGCTCCAGCCCCATGGACCGGAGACCTTCGGCCACCTGCTCGGCCTGCAGGAAATCGTCCTCCACCACGAGCATGCGCCTCGGCGCGGCGGCACGCGGCCTGGGTCGTGTGCCGAGCGCCTGCGCAACGGCCACCCGTTCAAATGCGATGTGCTGGAGTCCCGAGTGCGTCCGCATGGCCGATCCTCCAAGACTATATTGTCTATTAAGATTTGAAGCTATCAGTGCTCACTCAATATTGAAAGCCGAATGTGATGTGAATTGGTGATATACAGTCCGATCTGCGGTTTTATACATTTTTTAATTTGCGATAACATTTGTTGTGCCGACCGTGCCATAGCAGTCCGATACGCCGAAACCTGTTCAGCATGGCACATCCCCTCTGTCTTGATTCCTCCTGCTGCCGCCGCCTATGGTTCCGCCATGATGTTCATGTCTACATTCTTCCCGCTGATCTGAACGGCCCAAGTCGTTCCGGCGCATCTGCGCCGATCAGGTCAAACCGGCTCCGCCGATGCGGATGCCGAGCGGGAGAATATGCAATGCCCAACATCGGACAGACCGGCCTGACGTCCCGTCAGGTCCAGGACTTCATTGCGGACGGTTTCGTCAAAATCGAAAACGCCTTCGGCGCCGACCTGGCGGCGCAATGCCGGAACGAGCTGTGGGCGGAGATGGGTTTGTCGCCGGACGAACCGGGACGCTGGACGCGGCCCGTCCTGCGGGTGGGGTTCAAGGCCTCGCCCCCTTTCGTCGAGGCGGCCAACACGCCGGCCCTGCACAGGGCCTACGACCAACTCGTCGGCCAGGGGCGATGGCTTGCGCCAAAAGCCATCGGAAGCTTTCCGATCCGCTTTCCGTCACCGGAGCCGCCCGGCGACGACGGCTGGCATGTGGATATGAGCTTCGGCGATGGCACTCCGGATTTCATGGAGTGGCGCGCCAATGTGAAGAGCAGCGGGCGGGCATTGCTGATGCTCTTCCTGTTCTCGGATGTCGGCCCGGACGACGCGCCCACGAGAATCCGGAAAGGCTCGCACGCCACCATCGCGCGGGAACTGCTGCCCTATGGGGAGGCGGGGGCGACGCTCCGGCAGCTTTCCGCCGGGGGCTACCGGTCGACGGAGGATTGCGAGGTCGAACTGGCGACCGGCACGGCCGGCACCGTCTATCTGTGCCATCCCTTCCTCGTCCATGCCGCGCAGCCTCACCGCGGGCGACGGCCGCGCTTCATGGCGCAGCCGCCGCTGCTGCCGAGGGGCGAGTTCGACCCGGCGTTGCCGCCATCGCCGGTGCAGGTCGCCATCCGTCAGGCTTGCGGGCTGACGCTCTAGAGCGGGAAAGGTTCAGGCCGGTCCTGGTGTCGAAAACCCCCTTCCCCTACCCCCTCCCGCGAGGGGAGGGGGGACTCATTCTGCTTTCCGCCGATGTCGGGGCGGGCCTCTGGACCAGAGGCAAAGCCGTCAAGCTTCGAGCCCGGACCCTCGACAAACAAGATCGGCCTCTCCCGGATGATCTCAGGGAGGTGCGAGAACAGCCGCCGGCGTCGATCTGCTCAGCCGCTCGCCCGACCGCCGGGTTCACGGTCGTCGGCGTTCAGGGAATGCAGCAGCCAGTTGCCGCCCTGAAGGCCGAGGGAATGGTTCTCGCCCCCCTGAATCAGGCAGACGGTGATGTCGCGCAGCAGCCGCTCGACGACATGGTTCCGCGACAGCCCGTTGGCGCCGAAGATCTGGATCGCCTCCATCGCCACGAAGGCGGTCTGGGTCGCCGTCGTCTTGGCGGTGATGGAGGCGAGAAGATGCGGCCCTTCCTCCGAGAAATTGTAGGCCACGCCCCGACGCACGGAGGCGCGGCAGATCTCGAGCTTCCGCCACATCTCCCAGAGCCGCCATCTCACATGCTGATGGGCAATCAGCTTCGCCCCGCCCTGTTCGCGCAACCGGGCGTATTCCAGGGCGCAGTCGAAGGCCGCCTTGGCGACGCCGCCGGCGATGGCGGCGACGTTCATGGCGCCGGAGGTGTGCGTGGCGGCGAACGAGGCATAGAACTCGTCCCGGCCCCGGACGATATAGCGGGCAGGGACCCGGACATCGCTGAACCGGACGTGCCCGGTCGGCAGCGTGCGCTGGCCGATCTTCTCGACCGGGGGGCCGCGCTCGACCCCCGGCAGGTCGAACGGGACCAGGAGAGCGATGCCGGACACCCCGCCGTCCGGCCTCGCGATTCCGTCACCGTAATCCGCAGGGCAATGGATCAGGGCGCATTCCGCGATCGGCGCGCAGGAGATCCAGTCGGAGGACACCCCGTTCAGGACCACCTCCGACCCGCGCACCACCGCGCGCAGGCTGCCCTCCGACTGCCGGGCGCCCTTCGCCAGCTCGAACCCGGCATGGTCGATGGCGTCCGACCCTCTGTCCGCCAGGATCGCGATCCAGCAGCCCCGCAGCGGGCCGAACCGTTCGACCAGCTCCGGATCGCCGGTGGTCGCGGCGATCCCCGCCGCCATCTTCGAGGTGAAGGCCGCGACGGCGAGCCCAGCATCGCCATAGGCCAGCTCCTCGAACACGAGCGGTAGCATGCGCTTGAGACGGTGCGGTCCGAGCTTCGCCAGCCAGGCCGGGTTGATGCCGAGATCGTCGAAGCGCGCCAGGTACTCCCAGAGAGGCGAGCCCCGGGCGATCACATCGGCCGCCGCCATCGGGTCCAGCCTGGCGGCGGTGGGACGCATCGACGATCAGCTGCGCATCGAGGAGGCGCTGCGGAACAGCACGCGGCAGCTGCAGCAGATGATCGACGCCGTGCCCGTCAATATCCTGAGCTTCGGTCCTTCGGGCAAGATCACCTCCGCCAGCAAACGATATCTGGAGCAGGTCGGTGCGCCGCCGGAGCACATTGAGGATTTCGAAGCGTTGGCCCGGCATCTGGCTCACCCTGAAGACCTGCCGCGCGGGAGGGCCTGGCACGGGCGAGCCAGGCGGCGAGCCTTGCCGAGCTCTCTGCTTCCATCGCGCACGAGGTGAACCAACCGCTGGCCGCCGTCGTGGCGAACTCGCACGCCTGCCAGCGCTGGCTTACGGCGGATCCGCCGAATCTCGAGCGGGCGCAGCGGACGGTGGAGCGCATCATCCGCGACGCGAACGCCGCTGCCGACGTGGTGAGCCGCGTCCGCGCCCTGTTCAAGCAGTCCACGGGGACGCGGGATTGCACGGCGCTGGATCGCGTCGTCGCCGAGGCGCGCGAGCTCATGGCCGAGGAGGCGGCGCGGCGCCGCGTCCGCCTGGACGTCGAGGTCGAGAGCGGCCCCCCCGTGGCCGCCTTCGATCGCATCCAGCTTCAGCAGGTCCTGATCAATCTGATCCGCAACGGCATGGACGCGATGGACTCGGCCGCGGGTGACAGGCTTCTCCGGCTGCGCGTGCGCCGGGTGGGGGATGTGGTCCAGATCGAGGTCAGCGATCACGGCCGCGGAGTCGAATTTCCCGACAGGATCTTCGAGCCGTTCTTCACGACGAAAGAGCACGGGATGGGCATGGGGTTGGCGATCTGCCGTTCGATCGTCGAGTCGCACGGCGGCCGGCTGTGGGCGGAGAGGAACGAACCGCAGGGGGCGACGTTCATCTTCACCTTGCCCCTCGACCCGACGGCGGCGCCATGACGATGGATGACCCGATCGTCTACATCGTGGACGACGATGCGCGGATCCGGGAGGCGCTCGGCGAGCTGCTGGAATCGTACGGCATGCGGGCCCTCGCCTTCGGATCGGCCGGCGACTATATCGGCGCCGACAAGCCGGACGCCCCCGCCTGCCTCATCCTCGATCTCGAACTGCCGGACATCAACGGCCTCGATCTGCAGAGGCAGATTGCGGAAGGCGATCATCCGCCGATCGTCTTCATCACCGGGCATGGCGACATCCCGTCCTCGGTGCGCGCCATCCGGCACGGCGCGGTGGACTTCCTGACCAAGCCGTTCGGCGATGAGGACCTGATGTCCGCCGTCCGGACGGCGATCGCCCAGGATCGGGACAAGCGATCGGAGCGCGCCGAGCTCGCCGCGTTGAGGCGACGCTACCTCGATCTGACGCCGCGCGAGCGCGAGGTGCTGCCGCTGGTGGTGAGCGGCCTTCTCAACAAGCAGGCCGCCGCCGAACTCGGGATCAGCGAGGTCACGCTGCAGATCCATAGAAGGAACGTGATGCAGAAAATGGCGGCGGCGTCTCTCGCCGATCTCGTGCGGATCGCCGAGAGGCTGGAGATCCCGATCACCCATTCACGCCGGGCGGGAGGGAGTTGAGCGTGAGCGGAAGCAGGCCTGTCGTGGTGGTGGTCGATGACGATCCGAGACTGCTCGAGTCGCTGGAGGACCTGCTGGAATCCGCCGGCTACCAGGTGCGCTGTCATCCGTCGGCGGAATCGCTGCTGGCCAGCGGGTTGTCGGGGGTGGATGTGCTGATCACCGACATCGGGATTCCCGGCATCGACGGCTTCGAGCTTCGGGACCGGGTGCGGAAGGCGCGCCCGGATCTGCCGGTGTTCCTGATCACCGGCCGACATGAGATCGCGGACCAGGGCCGCGCCCAGGGCAGCAGCGGGTTCTTCCGCAAGCCCTTCGACCTCCGCGCCCTGCTGACCGCCGTGGGCGACGCCGTGAGCGATCGAGAGATGGAGGGTAAGCATGAGGGTTGAACGGATGCCCCCGCGGCGGTCGGCGCCGTCGTCGCCGCAGCGGGACAGCGAAGCGGAGCAGCCGCTGGTCATCGTCGTCGATGACGACATGCGCGTTCGGGAGGCGCTGTCGGAGCTGATCCTGTCGGCGGGGTTCCAGCCGGCCTGCTTCGCCTCGGCCCGCGAATTGCTGGAGTCCGATGTCCTGGACCGCCCCGGCTGCCTGATCCTCGATGTGCGGATGCCCGGTGCGAGCGGTCTCGACATGCAGCGTCAACTGGCCCAGAACGGCGACCCCAAGCCCATCATCTTCCTGACCGGGCATGGCGACATCCCGATGACCGTCCAGGCGATGAAGGCCGGCGCCGTGGATTTCCTGACCAAGCCGGTGCGGGACCAGACGCTGCTGGACGCGGTGACCGCCGGCGTCGCGATGGATGCCGCGCGGCGGGCGAAGGCCGCGATCACGCGCCGCGCCGTCGAGCGCCTCGATACGTTGACACCGCGTGAACGCGAGGTCCTGCGCGAGGTGGCGCACGGGCGCATGAACAAGCAGATCGCCTTCGACCTCGGCATCAGCGAAATGACGGTCAAGCTGCATCGCAGCAACGTCATGCGCAAGATGGGGGCCGTCTCCGTCGGAGAGCTGATCCGGGCATGGGAAACGCTGCCCGCGCCGATGCGCGAACGGTGCGGCCCGGAACGGCTCCGCTCGACCTGAGCCTGTCGGGGGCAGGGACAGCGGCGGGCGGCGGACATCAGCGGGATCGGGGGAGATCCGCGTGCCGTGACACGATAGCGGATCAACCGAGCCGAGTTCATCGGACGAACGGCCAGAGCGGGTGATACCGAGGGACGGGCCGGGCACATTCGACTGCGCAGCCGCAGGCCCCTGACGCCCTTCATGCCGGGCGATGGCTTCGGGCGATCATCGCGACGATCGTCTCGAACAGCTCGTCCTCCGCCTGCCGGGCCGTGATCCCGCCGAGCGCGGCGGCATGGGACAGGGCGTCGGCGGCCCCGAGCATGGCCCAGAAGCCGGCCTGCGCTATGCCGCGCGGCCCGATGAACGGGGCCAGCGCCTGCCGGCACTTCCCGATGAAGACCTGCTGATACTCCCGCTTGACGGTTTCCAGCTCGGGCGAACCGGCCAGGGCGGCCAGCAGGCCGGGGATCTCGCGCCCCTGCTCGAGGACGCAGTCGACATAGGCGGCCGCGATGACCCGGGCCGTCCCCTCCAATGTCGGTTCGCGGGCCGCGAGCGCCGCGTCGATGACCGCCGTCTGGCGCGCGTCGAAATCCTTGTAGAGGGCGATCAGCAGGCCGCTCCGGGTGCTGAAATGGTCGTAGACGACCGGCTTGGCGACGGCGGCTTCCTCCGACAGCCGCGGCAGTGTCAGGGCATCCGTCCCTTCCTCCCGCACCAGACGCCAGGAGACGTCCAGGAGCTGGTGCAGCCGCTCCTCGCGGCTGAGGCGGAGGCGCTTCGGCGCGTCCCGGCGTCTCTCCGGCATGCTTGACATCGCTATATACCAAAAGTAGGTTACTTTAAGTATATAGACGCCACCCTTCCATCGCAACCACCGCCGGCACTGTGCTGCCGGCGGGCGAAGCGGCACGCCTTGCGCCTGCCGTACACAGAGGATGTCTGCCTGATGACCGACGCTTGCGTTGCCCGCGCACCCGACCGAAGCGCCTGGCTGGGGCTGATGGCGGTGCTGCCGCTGGTCCTGATCGTGGCCATGGATGGCTCGATTCTCTACCTCGCCATGCCGCGCGTGACCGCCGCGCTCACCCCGACCGCCGACCAGGCGCTCTGGATCCTCGACATCTACGGCTTCGTGGTCGGATCGCTGCTGATCGCCTTCGGCAATATCGGCGACCGCTACGGCCGGCTGAGGCTGATCATGATCGGCGCCACGGTCTTCGGCGCGGGTTCGCTGGGCGTGGCCACCTCGCAGACGCCCGAAAGCCTGATCGCCTTCCGCGCCCTCATGGGCCTGGGCGGCGCCACGCTGCTGCCCTCGGGCCTCGCCATCGTCAGCGCCCTCTTTCCCGACCCGAGGCTGCGCGCGCAGGCCATCGGCATCTTCGCGGCCACCTTCGCCGCCGGGTTCGCGATCGGGCCCGTGATCGGCGGCATGCTGCTGCGGCAGTTCGAATGGGGCGCCGTGTTCCTGATCAATGTCCCGGTCGTCCTCGCCTTCCTGATCGCCGCGCCGATCCTGCTGCGGGAGGTCCGGACGACACGCTACGGCCGCATCGACGCGCCGAGCCTCCTCCTGTCCTTCGCCGGCATCCTGCTGTTCACCTATTCGATCAAGACCGCCGCCGCCTATGGCGTCACGCCACCGCAGACCGCGGCCGGGATCGTCGGCATCCTCGCCCTCGCGCTGTTCCTGCGCCGGCAGACCAGGATCGACGCTCCGCTTCTCGACCTCGGCCTGTTCCGCGACCGCATCTTCTCCATTGCCATCCTGACCGGCCTCCTGTCCCTGGTCGTCTGGTCCGCCACCGGATATCTCTCGGGTATCTATCTGCAATCGGTGCTCGGTTTCGACGTCTTCACCGCCGCGCTGCTGACCCTGCCGGGCGCGGTCGTGCTGACGGCGACATGCGTTGGGACGGCCCGCATCGTGGAGCGGATCGGCCGGAAGCCCGCCCTGGTGGCGACGCATCTGCTGATCGGCGCCGGCGTCCTCCTGCTGCTGCTCACGACGGTGGAAGGAGGAGTCGCGGCCTTCATCGCCTCGACGATGGTCGCCGGCGTCGGATACGGCCTCTCCTTCAGCCTCGTCGCGGAGGTCGCCGTGTCGGCGGTCCCCGCCGAGCGCGCCGGCGCCGCGGGCTCGATCGCCGAGACCAGCAACGAGCTGGGGAACGCGCTCGGCATCTCGCTGCTCGGTTCGCTGGCCGCGCTCAGCTTCCGGCTGCTCGGCCCCGATGTGGCGGGCACGCTCGACGAAACGCTCGACCGGCCGGACCTGGCCGCCGACACGGTGCTGCACGCCAAGGAAGCCTTCCTGACCGGCCTGCATGTGGCGGCCGGCGCCGGCGGGCTGCTCTCGCTCGCGGTCGGGATCATCGCGTGGCTCTGGCTGCCGAGAAAGCTGCCGGAATGACGGGCCGGATGCAGGCGGCGTGAACCGCCTGCACCTGTCCCTTGTTGCGAATCGAATAAGTGTCGGCTTATATGTCCGCATGACCGCGCCCGAGATCTTCCAGGCCCTGGCCGACCCGACCCGCCGCGCCGTGTTCGAGCGGCTGGCCGACGGCGAGATGAGCGTCTCCGACCTCAAGGCCGGGTTCGCCGTGTCGCAGCCGGCGATCTCGCAGCATCTCGCCGCGCTGCGCCGGGCCGGGCTGGTGGCCGAGCGGCGCGAGGGCCGCTTCGCCTATTACCGGACGACGCCGGAAGGGCTGGCGCCGCTGCTGGACTGGATCGACCGCTACCGCGCCTTCTGGCCGGAGCGCGTCGACCGCCTGAAGACCCTGCTCGAGGACATGGACGATGCATGAGAAGCCCGACCCGGCCGACGCCGTGACCGTCGACTGCGAGCTGGAGCATCCGCCGGAGAAGGTGTGGCGGGCGCTGACCGAGCCGGACCTCCTCGGCGCCTGGCTGCTGCCGAACGACGCCCGGACCGGGATCGGGCGGGCGGAGGAGGGGCGGCGCTTCACCCTGCGCGGCGGGCCGGGGGCGGAGAAGCCGATCGACTGCGAGGTGCTGGCGGCGGAGCCGCCGCGGCTGCTGCGCTACAGCTGGCGCGGCCGCGACGGCGACAGCGATGCCGGCGGCCGGGCGCTGGACACGGTGGTGACCTTCACCCTCGACCGCACCGCGGCCGGCGGCACCCGCCTGCGCATCGTGCACAGCGGCTTCCGCATCGGCGCCCGGGCGACGGCGCTGCCGGCCGGCGTGCCGGCACCACGACGAGGTTCCGGCCGCCGCGCGGCGATGCGGCCGCGGGCCATGGCCGTTCGCGGGGGGCTGCGATGGGCGGCATGACCCTGGTGCCGATGGTGGTGGAGCAGTCGGGCCGCGGCGAGCGCGCCTTCGACATCTTCTCCCGGCTGCTGCGCGACCGGATCATCTTCCTGAACGGCCCGATCGACGACGGCGTGTCGGCGCTGGTCTGCGCCCAGCTGCTGTTCCTCGAATCGGAGGACCCGCGCAAGGAGATCGCGATGTACATCAACTCGCCCGGCGGGGTGGTGAGCAGCGGCCTCGCGATCTACGACACGATGCAATACATCAAGAGCCCGGTGTCGACCGTCTGCATGGGCACGGCGGGATCCATGGGCTCCTTCCTGCTGATGGCCGGCGCGCCCGGGCGCCGCATCGCCCTCCCCAACGCGCGGGTGGTGCTGCACCAGCCCTCGGGCGGCTTCCAGGGCCAGGCCTCGGACATCGAGCGCCACGCCGAGGACATCGTCCGGCTGAAGCGGCAGATCAATCTGCTTTACGCTAGGCATTGCGGCCGCACCTATGACGAGGTCGAACGCACGCTCGACCGCGACCGCTTCATGACCGCCGAGGAGGCGAAGGCCTGGGGCATCGTCGATCATATCTACGAGCACCGGGAGGAGGCAGCATAAGGCCTTCAAGCCGGATCCGCATCGGTCGCGGGGCCGGCGCCCTTGTTCTTGCCCGCTGCACCGCAATATCGGACGGTGGGCGAGTTCCTGGGCGAAAGGTTCACCATGACCGGATCCGCAGCGTGTCATCGTGTGGTCATCATCGGCGCCGGCTTCGGCGGGCTGGAGGCGGTGCTCCGGCTGAAGGGCGCGCCGGTCGACATCACCCTGATCGACCGCCGAAACCACCACCTGTTCCAGCCGCTGCTGTACCAGGTCGCCACCGCCTCGCTAGCGCCGTCGGAGATCGCCTGGCCGGTGCGCCACCTGGTGCGGCGGCGGCCCGAGGTGCGGACCATCCTGGGCGAGGTCACCGGCGTCGACGTCGCCGGCCGCGCGGTGCAGCTCGGCGACGAGCGGGTGCCCTACGACACGCTCCTGGTCGCGACCGGGGCCCGGCACGCCTATTTCGGCCATGACGACTGGGAGCCCTTCGCCCCCGGGCTGAAGGACATCGACGACGCCACCGCGATCCGCCGCCGCATCCTGACGGCCTTCGAGCGGGCGGAGACCGAGCCGGATCCGGCGGCCCGCCGGGCGCTGCTGACCTTCGTCATCGTCGGCGCCGGCCCGACCGGGGTGGAGATCGCCGGCACCATCGCCGAGCTGGCGCACCACACCATGGCCGAGGATTTCCGCGCCCTCGACCCGAAGGAGGCGCGGATCCTGCTGGTCGAGGCCGGGCCTCGGGTGCTGGCCGCCTTCCCGGAGGACCTGTCGGACTACGCGCAAAAGGCGCTGGAGCGGCTGGGGGCCGAGATCCGCACCGGCCAGGCGGTGACGGCCTGCGACGCCGAGGGCGTGGCGCTGGGGGCGGAGCGGATCCCGGCCAAGACGGTGATCTGGGCCGCGGGCGTCCAGGCCTCGCCCGCCGCGATCTGGCTGGGGGCGGAGTCGGACCGCGCCGGCCGGGTCATGGTCGCGCCCGACCTCACCCTGCCGGGCCATCCGGAGATCTTCGTGGTCGGCGACACCGCCCGGCTGGACGCCTGGCAGGGCAGGCCGCTGCCCGGCATCGCCCCGGCCGCCAAGCAGCAGGGCCGCCACGTGGCCGACACCATCCGGGCGCGGCTGGCCGGCAAGCCGGATCCCGGCCCGTTCCGCTACAAGCACGCCGGCAGCCTGGCGACCATCGGCAAGCGCGCCGCGGTGATCGATTTCGGCTGGATCAAGCTGCGCGGCTGGCTGGCTTGGTGGATCTGGGGCATCGCCCACATCTATTTCCTGATCGGGCTGCGCAACCGCCTGACCGTGGCGCTGAGCTGGCTGTGGATCTACACCACCGGCCAGCGCAGCGCCCGGCTGATCACCGGAAGGGGGCGGGAGGAGTAGGGGCCCCGCCTCAGAAGGGGGAACGACCATGGGGACCACGGTTCTCGCCGGCGGCATCGCCGGCACCGCCCTGATCCGGGCGCCGTCCAATCTCGGGCTCAGGCCGCTGCGGCCGGGGCATGAGCCGGGGACCTGGCGGGCGCCGGAGGCGCTGACCCGGGCCGGGCTGGAGGCGCGGCTGGGGCCGGTGCGGACGGTGGACCTGGAGCGGCCGCGTTACAGCACCGAGAAACCGCCCGGCACTGTGCTGCGCAACGGCCCGGCCATCCGCCGCTTCAACGAACAGGTCGCCGGTGCGGTCGAGGCGGCGCTGCGCGACCGGCTGTTCCCGGTGGTGGTCGGCGGCGACTGCTCGATCCTGATCGGCTGCCTGGCCGGCGCCCGCCGGCATTCCGAGCTGTCGCTGGTCCATCTCGACGGCCACAGCGACTTTCGCCATCCGGGCAACTACGAGCCGGACATCCCGCTGCATTCGGCCGCCGGCATGGACCTGGCGCTGGCCATCGGCCTCGGCGACCCGCTGATGCTGCGCTGGGACGGCGTCCCGGACCCGCTGGTGCCGGCGGAGCGGGCGATCCAGATCGGCGAGCGCGAAGACCGGGACCCCGACTGGGGCTGGGAGGACATCAACGACACCGCGATCACCCGGATCGACATGTTCGAGCTGCTGGAGCTCGGGCATGAGCAGGCGCTGCGCCGCAGCTTCGCGGTGTTGGACCGCACGCCGGAGATCCCGTTCTGGCTGCATCTCGATATCGACATCCTCGACCAGGCGGTGATGCCGGCGGTGGATTCGCCGGGCAGCCCGGGCCTGGATTACGGCGGCCTGGCAGCGCTGCTGCGCGGCTTCCTGGCCTCGCCCCGCTGCATCGGGCTGAACGTGACCATCTACGATCCGGACCTGGACCCGGACGGAACCTATGCCCGCGGCCTGGTCGGCATGCTGGCCGAGGGGTTGGAACCGTTGACCGCGGCGCGCCGCCGGCCCTAGATCGGGCGCCTGACCGCCGCGACCGGAGCATCCGATGACCGCCGAGAGCCCCGTCCGCCCGGAGAGCCGGGCCGCGATTCCGCGCGGCGTGTGGATGCTGGGCTTCGTCAGCCTGTTCATGGACGTCTCGTCGGAGATGATCCACGCCCTGCTGCCGGTCTTCCTCTTGACCACGGTCGGCGCCAGCGCCGCGGTGATCGGGCTGATCGAGGGCATCGCCGAGGCCACCGCCTCGATCGTCAAGGTGTTCTCCGGCGTGCTCTGCGACTGGTTCGGCCGGCGCAAGCTGCTGGCGGTCCTGGGCTACGGGCTCGGCGCGCTGTCGAAGCCGCTGTTCCCGCTGGCCGGCAGCGCCGGGCTGGTGCTGGCGGCGCGCTTCGTCGACCGTGTCGGCAAGGGCATCCGCGGCGCGCCGCGCGACGCGCTGGTCGCCGACCTGACGCCGCCCGCGATCCGCGGCGCCGCCTACGGGCTGCGCCAGTCGCTCGACACCGTCGGCGCCTTCGCCGGGCCGCTGCTGGCGATCGGGCTGATGCTGGCCGGCGGCGGCGACATCCAGCTGGTGTTCTGGCTGGCGGTGATCCCGGCCGTGATCTCGGTCGCGATCCTGATCGGCGGGGTGCGCGAGCCGGACACGGCCAGGCCGGCCAAGGCCCCGCGGTCGCCGATCCATCGCGACGAGCTGCGCCGGCTCGGCGGCGCCTATTGGCGCGTCGTGGCGGTGGCGGCGGTGCTGACCCTGGCGCGGTTCAGCGAGGCCTTCCTGGTGCTGCGGGCGCAGGAGGCCGGGCTGGCGGCCACCCTGGTGCCGCTGGTGCTGGTGGTGATGAACATCGCCTACGCCCTGTCCGCCTATCCGGCCGGGGTGCTGGCCGACCGTCACGACCCGAAGCGGCTGCTGGTCCTCGGCTTCGGCGTGCTGATCGCGGCCGACCTCGTGCTCGCCCTCGACGGCGGGCTGTGGGCCGTGCTGGCCGGCACCGCGCTGTGGGGCCTGCATATGGGCATGACCCAGGGCCTGCTGGCGGCGCTGGTGGCCGAGACGGTGCCGGCCGACCGGCGCGGCACCGGCTTCGGCCTGTTCAACCTGGTCGGCGGGCTGGCGCTGCTGCTGGCCAGCGCGCTGGCGGGCGGGCTGTGGAGCTGGATCGGGTCCGGCGCCACCTTCCTGGCCGGCGCCGGCTTCACCGTGATCGGCTTGGCCGGCGCCGTGCTGCTGCTGCCGAGGCGCGCAGCGCGCTAATGCGCCATCAGCACCGGGCGGTCGGCGTGGAACAGCATGTGCTCGGTGACGCCGCCCAGGATCATCTCGCGGAACCGGCTGTGGCTGTAGCCGCCCATGACGATCAGCCCGGCATTGGCGCGCTGGGCCGCGGTCAGGATGGCGGCATCGACCGACTGCTTCGGGTCGTCGTCGGCGATCCGGTTCGACGGCGCGCCGTGGCGGCTGAGATAGCGCACCAGCTCGGCCGCGGTGCAGCGGTCCTCGCCCTCGTCGCGGGTGTAGACGCTGACCGTCGTCGCCGCTTCCAGGAAGGGCAGGGCGGCGGCGACGCTGCGCGCCGCCTCCTTGCCGCCGTCCCAGGCGACCAGGATGCGGTCGCCGAAATCCTCCGGCACCGGGCCGGGCACGATCAGCACCGCCCGGCCGGTCTCGAACAGCGCCGCCTCCAGCACCGCCCGGCTGGCGTTCGGGTCCTGGCCCGGGCCGGGCGTCACGATCAGGTCGGCGACGGTGCCGCGGTGGCCGATCGCGGCCGTCTCGCTGCCGGTGTCCTCGCGGTACTCCACCTCCGGCCCGGCGCCGGCCTCCGCCACCGCCGCCTCGAACACGGCGCGGTTGCGGGCCGCGACCTCCTTCGACGCCTTCTCCGCCCCCTCCAGCAGCATGCTGGTGGCGACCGCCATCTCGGCCCCGGTATAGGCCAGGACCCGCTGCGGGTCGGGGCGGAGCGACAGCACCTCGACCGACGCGTCGAAACGCCTGGCGACCAGAAGCGCCGCGTCGAGCGCGGCGCGGTCGCCGGCATGGCCGCTGAGGGGGACGAGCAGATGCTGGATGGTCATGCAGCCTCCGGGGCTCTCGGGGTCTGGCTGCATTGTCCCCCTATAGGCGGCGGCGATCCAGCGTTTCGGCGTCCGGCCCGTCGGGTGCGGCACCGTTGACCGC
The DNA here is from genome assembly GCF_000423185.1 of Inquilinus limosus DSM 16000. Lineage (GTDB taxonomy): Bacteria > Pseudomonadota > Alphaproteobacteria > DSM-16000 > Inquilinaceae > Inquilinus > Inquilinus limosus. Next base: position 16,112 of record NZ_AUHM01000047.1, read on the forward strand.
GAGGTCGCGCAGCTGCTGGTAGAGGTCCGGCGTCTCGGCGGTGCAGACGCAGATGCCCCGGGCCGGCTCGTCGCCGGCGTTGAGATAGGCGTGGCCCATGGTGCTGTCGAGATAGATGCCGTCGCCGGGCTCCAGCACCTCCGGCGCATAGAATTCGGTGTGGACCGCGACGCGCCCGGAGGTGACGAAGAAATACTCCTCCCCCGCATGGCGCAGCAACGGCCCGAACTCCTCCAGCGTGCGGGCGCGGATCACGGCCGTGATCGGCACCATGCGCTTGCCGACGATGTCGGTGCAGACATAGCCGTAGGTGTAGTAGCGGGTGTCCACGATCTGCCCCTGGCCGGCCCGGCTGATGCTGCGCCGGGCGGTGACCATCTGCGGGGCCGGCGCCGCGGGCGCCGCGGGGTGGAACAGCTCCGCGATCTCCATGCCGAGCCCGGTGGTGAGCTGCAGCAGCTTGTCGTAGGTCAGCGACATCTGATGGTTCTCCACCTTCGACAGGGTGGAGAGGGCGAGGCCCGTGCGCTCGGCCACCTGCTTCAGCGTCAGCCCGCGGGCCTGGCGCGCGGCCTTGAGGCAGTCGCCGAGCTGCGTCCGCGCGGCATCGCTGCCGGTCTGGCGACGTGTCATCCGTTCTCTCCCCGGGCCTTTCCGAAACATCCAATTTTACGGGTCTGGAAGCGATCTGGGCAACATATGGGGAGAGCGGATCCATTTTTGATCACTAGACGCTCAATGACTTTCCGAATTTGAAAACTTGCGTATGATCGGAAAATTCGAAGCGACCGAGGCCAGCCATGAGCGCCCTCTGCGATCTGACAGCGACCGATCTGCGCCGGCAGATCGCCGCCCGGACGGTGTCCCCGGTGGAGGTGCTGGAGGCCTGCCTGGACCGGATCGGCGCGGTCAACCCGGCGGTCAACGCCGTGGTCGTGCTGGATGCGGACGGCGCCCGCGCGGCGGCCCGGGCGGCCGAGGCCGCGGTGATGCGCAGCGAGCCGCTGGGCCCGCTGCACGGCCTGCCGCTGCTGGTCAAGGACACCCAGGATGTCGGTGGCCTGCGGACGACCTATGGCAGCCCGATCTCCGCCCGGCATGTGCCGGCGGCGGATGCCGGCTGTGTCGCGCGGCTGCGGGCGGCCGGGGCGATCATCATCGGCAAGACCAACACGCCGGAATGGGCGGCGGGCGGCAACACCCGCAACCCGGTCTACGGCGCCACCGGCAATCCGTTCGATCCGATGAAGTCCGCTGCCGGCTCCTCCGGCGGCTCGGCGGTGGCGCTGGCCTGCGGCATGGCGCCCCTGGCCACCGGGTCGGACACCGGCGGCAGCCTGCGCAACCCGGCCGGCTTCTCCGGCATCGTCGGGATGCGGCCGTCCTACGGCCTGGTGGCCAGCGAGAAGCGGGGCGTCGGCTGGTCGGGGCTGTCCACCGACGGCCCGATGGCCCGGACGGTGGCGGATGCGGCGCTGATGCTGTCGGTGATGGCGAGCGACGACAGCCGCGATCCCCTGGCCTACACGCTGCCGGGCGAGGCGGTGCGCGGCCGGCCGGACCGCTGGGCCACGATTCCCGACCTGGATCTCAAATCGCTGCGCCTCGCCTTCACCGAGGATTTCGGCTTCGCGCCGACGGAGCGGCACATCCGGCGGGTGTTCCGCAGCCGGGTGGCGGCGCTGGCCCCGCTGTTCGCGGCGGCTGAGGAGGCGACGCCGGACTGCGCCGGCGCGGATGACGCCTTTGCGGTGCTGCGCGCCTCGGTCTTCCTCGCCATGCACGAGAAGACCTATCGCGAGCGGCCGGAGATGCTGGGCCCCAACGTGCGCGCGAATGTGGAGGAGGGGCTCGGCTACAGCCTGTCCGACTATGCCCGCGCCGCGGCCGCCCAGACCCGCATCTACCGCGCCTTCCAGGCCTTCTTCGAGACCCATGACGTGCTGGTGAGCCCGACCATCACGCTGAGCCCGCGGCCCTGGTCGGAGCCGTACCCGGCCGAGATCGACGGCGTGCCGACGCGCTCCTACTTTCACTGGCTCGCGCTCGCCTATGCGGTGACGCTGGCCGGCCATCCGGCGATCAGCCTGCCGCTCGGCGTCGACGAGGCCGGCATGCCCTTCGGTCTGCAGATCGTCGGCCCGCGCGGCGGCGATGCGCTGACCCTCGGCGTCGCCCGGGCGCTGGAGGCGGCCTGCGCCTCCGATCCGCGGCTGCGCCGCCCGGTGCCGGACCTGGCGGCGCTGGCCGCCGCCCGGCCGCTGCACGAGGCGTCGGGCTTCATGACCTGGGAATAGGCCCCGGGCCGCGACCCCCGGAGAACCGGGGGCGACAAGCATCAGAACACAAAAGCGGAGGCGTTCGTGCTGAGGAAGATATCCGTCAACCGGACGGCGATCATTGGCTTCTCGCTGCTGTATGTCGCCTTCTGCATCTCCTATATCGACCGGGCGGCGATGTCGCTGGCGCTGACCCATGTCGGCCAGGAGTTCGGGCTGAAGCCGGACGAGCTGGGCGCCGTGCTCAGCATCTTCTTCCTCGGCTACGCCATCATGCAGATCCCGGGCGGCTGGCTGGCCGACCGGTTCGGCTCCAAATACGTGGTGATCGCGACCATCGCCGCCTGGTCCGTCTTCACCATCCTCACCAGCCAGGCATGGTCGCTGGCCTCGCTGCTGGTCATCCGCTTCATCTTCGGCCTGGCGGAGGGCGGCTTCCCGTCGGCCAGCGTCAAGGGCGTGGCGGAGCTGGTGGAGAAGGATTCCCGACCGAAATTCTCGGCCCTGCTGACCTCCTCGAACTATCTCGGCAGCATGCTGGCGCCGCTGATCATGGCGCCGCTGATCATCGCCTTCGGCTGGCGCCACGCCTTCGAGATCGTCGGGGTGGCGGGCATCGTCTTCGCCGTCAGCTATTTCTTCGCCGTGCCGTACCGGCGCCCGGCGCCGCGGGTCGCCGAAAGCGGCGGGCGGCCGCGCACGCCGGTGCGCGACCTGATGAAGAACCCGCTGATCTGGCAGCTGCTGGTGGTCTGGTTCGGGCTCAGCTGCGTCAACAAGGGCCTCGATTCCTGGATGCCCACCTATCTGCTGCAGCAGCGCGGGCTCGACCTGAAGTCGGTCGGCCTGCTGACCCCGGTGCCCTTCCTGATGGCCACCATCGCCACCGCCATCGGCGGCTGGGTGATGACGAGGTTCTTCCCCCAGCGCGAGAAGTACCTGCTGATCGGCAGCGCCGTCCTGACCGGGATCTTCCTCTACGCCATGTACCGGTCGGAGACGATCGCCGGGGTGATCTTCTTCCAGTCGCTGGTCTACTTCTTCAAATCCTTCGTGCTCGCCACCGTGATCGCGCTGCCGACCAAGGTGCTGGCCGACGACCAGATCGGCACCGGCGTCGGCATCGTCAACACCGGCGGGCAGAGCGCCGGGTCGGTCGCGCCCTATGTCATGGGCGTGCTCGTCGCCAGCCTCGGCACCTATGACGCGGCGTTCAACTTCCTCCTGGTGATGACCGCGGTCTCGGTCGTCGCGGCGGCGACGATCCGGACCCGGGCGCCGGCCCCGAGCCTGCGGCCGGCCGGCTGAGAGATGCGCAGCGCCATCGTCCTCGGGGCCGGCATGGTCGGCGTTTCCGCCGCGCTGCATCTGCGCCGGCGCGGCTGGGACGTCGCCCTGGTGGACCGCCTGCAGCCCGGCCGGGCCACCAGCTACGGCAATGCCGGCATCATCCAGAGCGAGGCGGTGGAACCCTATCCCATGCCGCGCGACTGGGCCTCGATCGTCGCCATCGCCGCGGGGCGGACGAACGACGTGCATCTGCACTGGCGGTCGCTGCCGCGGCACGCGCCGGCGCTGCTGCGCTACTGGCGGCATTCCGCCCCGGCCCGCCACCGCCGGATCTCGGCGGCCTATGCGCGCCTGATCGCCCAGGCCGCTCCGGCCCATGAAGAGTTCATGCAGGACGCCGATGTGGCCGGCCTGGTGCGGCGGGACGGATTCCGCATCCTCTATCGCGACGCCGCCGCGATGGCGGCCGCGGTGGCCGAGGCGGAGCGGCTGCGGGCGGAATACGGCGTCGCCTCCGAGGCCCTGACCCCGGCCCGGCTCGCCGCCGCCGAGCCGGCGCTCCGCGACGCCGGGGCAGGGGCGATCCACTGGCTCGACCCCTGGACCGTGCGGGATCCGGGCGCGCTGGTCGGCGCCTATGCCGACCTGTTCCGCCGCGAGGGCGGGCGCTTCGCGAACGGCGCGGCGGAGAGCCTGACGCCGGCGCGGTCCGGCGGCTGGCTTGTGGACACGGCCGAGGGCCCCGTGGAGGCGGAGCACGCCGTGGTCGCGCTCGGGCCCTGGTCACCCGCGCTGCTGCGCCGCTTCGGCTATGCCTTTCCGATGGTGCTCAAGCGCGGCTACCACCGGCACTACCCCGGCGCGGCGCTCGACCTGCCGCTGCTGGATTCGGCCCATGGCTACGTCATGGCGCCGATGGCACGAGGCCTCCGGATCACCACCGGGGCCGAGCTGGCGGCGCCCGGCGCGCCCCTGACCCCGGTGCAACTGGCGCGGGCCGAGCGGGCCGCGCGCACGCTCCTCGATTTCGGCCCGGGCGCGGAGGCGGAGCCCTGGGCAGGCCTGCGCCCCTGCATGCCGGACATGCTGCCGGTGGTCGGGCCGGCGCCGCGCCACCCGGGGCTCTGGCTCGACTTCGGCCACGGCCACCAGGGCTTCACCCTGGGCCCGGCGACCGGGCGCCTGCTGGCGGAGATGATGGCGGAAGACCGTCCCTTCGCGGATCCCGCGCCCTTCCTCCCCGCGCGGTGGGGCGGCTAGCCTCAGGCGCTCGGCGCCGGCAGGGACAGGCCGTATTTCTTCAGGATCGCCTTCTGCCGCTTGGCCATGACCTCCTGGTCGAAATCGGCGATCAGCTCGTTGAACAGCTTGTGCCAGTTCACCCGGGCCTTGAGGTGGATGAAGACCGAGCCGAGGCCGAGCGCGGCGCGGTCCATGAACACGAATTCGCGCGGCACCTCGACCCCGCCGACCCGGCGCAGCTCCTTGTGCACCTGCTCGGCGGTCTCGCGGCCGTAGACGCCGCCCTTGGCCTCGCCGATCAGCCGCACCTTGTTCTCGAGCAACGGCCCGTAGAGGAAGCTGGCCCAGAGGTTCAGCACATCCGCCAGCTCCTTGGTGATGGTCTTGAACCCCCAGGTCCGGTAGGCCTCGATGGCGCGGTCGCGGTCGCCGGTCTCCAGCGCCCGGTACAGCTCGATCACGGCGCCGACGAAGCTGGGCGGGAACACGCGGATGCAGCCGAAATCCAGCAGGTTGATCGAATCGTCCGGCCGCACCGTGTAGTTGCCGAGATGCGGGTCGCCGTGGATCACGCCGTAATAGTAGAGCGGCACATACCAGGCCCGGAACATGTTCAGCGCCAGCTGCGCCCGCTGCTCCTCGCTGCCCTGGACGAAGGTCAGGATCTTCTCGCCGTCGAGCCAGGTGGTGGTCAGCAGGCGCTTGGTCGACAGCTCCGGCACCACCTCGGGGACATGGACGTTCGGCTCGTTCGCCAGCATCTCGGCGTAGAGCTGCGAATGCCGGGCCTCGAGCGCGTAGTCCAGCTCCTCGCGCAGGCGCTCCGCGATCTCGGTGTGGATCTGCTTGGTCGACACCGTTCGGTCGTAGCGCTCGAAGATGCCGAGGATCAGCTTGAGCTGCTTCAGGTCGGCCTCGACCGCCGACTGCATGTCCGGATACTGCAGCTTGCAGGCGAGGCGCCGGCCGTCGAGGCCGACCGCCCGGTGCACCTGGCCGAGCGAGGCCGCGGCCGCCGCCTCGTGCTCGAAGCTCTTGAATTTCGACTGCCAGGCCTGGCCCAGCTCGCTCGCCATCCGGCGCTTGACGAAGGGCCAGCCCATCGACGGCGCGTTGGCCTGCAGCTGCTGCAGCTCCTGCGCATATTCCTTCGGCACCGCCTCCGGAATCGTGGCCAGCATCTGCGCCACCTTCATCAGCGGGCCCTTCAGCCCGCCCAGCGCCGCCCGCAGCTCGTTGGCATGGGCCTCGCGGTCGACCTTGAAGCCGAGATAGCGCTCGCCCGCCATGCGGGCGGCGAGGCCGCCCATAGCGCCGGAGACGCGGGCATAGCGGCGCAGCCGGCCACCAAAACTGTTCTCTTCGTCGGCCATGATCCAACCGGAGTCGCGCGGCCGGGCCCGGCCGCCCGACCTATCTAGGGGCTGATCCCCGATCCGTCATCCCCGCCGGTGTCGCATGTGACGGATGGGGGCGGCCTTTCCTGTCTCAACCCATGTTGTCATCGCCGGGCTTGACCCGGCGATCCAGGGGCCACCCAGAGCGGCATCGACATGCCCTGGATGCCCGGGTCAAGCCCGGGCATGACAGTGAGAAACTGCGGCTGAGCGCGACGCAGGCGCCCTCCAGGCCTAAGTCGGGTTCGTTTCCATCGCGTTTTCCGGAAACGCGGAAATCTTGGATCAAGGACAGCAAGGCTGTCGGTTCCCCATTGCTTTCTTTCGCCGGAGCCCTCCCCCCGATTGTCCATGGGGCGAAAGAAGATTACCTCTTAGGGGTGGCCGCGGCGACAGACCGGCGGCCTTTCGGGAGGCATTTGATGACGGCAACGGCGCTTGCTCCCGTGAGCCTCGAGGACAAGTACATCCTCGACTCCGGCCGCATCTATCTCACCGGCATCCAGGCGCTGGTCCGCCTGCCGCTGATGCAGCGACGGCGCGACGAGGCGGCCGGGCTGAACACGGCCTGCTTCATCTCCGGCTATCGCGGCTCGCCGCTCGGCGGCTACGACCAGGCGCTGTGGGCGGCGCGCAAGTTCCTGCAGAAGCAGAACATCGAGTTCAAGCCCGGGCTGAACGAGGATCTCGGCGCCACCGCGGTGTGGGGCAGCCAGCAGGTCGGGCTGTGGCCCGGCGCGAAAGTCGACGGCGTCTTCGGCATCTGGTACGGCAAGGGGCCGGGCGTCGACCGCACCGGCGACGTGTTCAAGCACGCCAACTTCGCCGGCACCTCGAAGCACGGCGGCGTGCTGGTCATGGCCGGCGACGACCATGCCTGCAAGTCCTCGACCGTGCCGCACCAGTCCGAGCACGCGTTCATCGCCCATATGATGCCGGTGCTGAACCCGGCGAACGTCCAGGAGATCCTGGATTACGGCCTCTACGGTTGGGCGATGAGCCGCTATTCCGGCCTATGGGTCGGCTTCAAGACCATCGCCGAGAACGTCGACAGCTCGGCCTCGGTCTTCGTCGATCCGAACCGCGTCCAGATCGTGCTGCCGGACGACTTCCCGATGCCGCCCGGCGGGCTGAACATCCGCTGGCCCGACCCGCCGCTGGTGCAGGAGGAGCGGCTGATGCGCGACAAGCTGTACGCCGCGCTCGCCTTCGCCCGCGCCAACAAGCTCGACCACCTGGTCTATGACAGCGGCCGGCATCGCTTCGGCATCGTCACCACCGGCAAGTCCTATCTCGACGTCCGCCAGGCGCTGGACGACCTCGGCATCGACCGGGACCTCGCGGCCCAGCTCGGCATCTGCATCTACAAGGTCGGCATGCCCTGGCCGCTGGAGCCGACCGGCGTGCGCGCCTTCGCCGAGGGCCTCGACGAGCTGATCGTGGTCGAGGAGAAGCGGGCGCTGATCGAGAACCAGCTGAAGGAGCAGCTGTACAACTGGCACGCCGACAAGCGGCCGGTGATCGTCGGCAAGTTCGACGAGAAGCGCGACTGGATCCTGCCCTCGACCGGCGAGCTGACGCCGGCGCAGATCGCGGTCGCGATCGGCCGGCGCCTGCTGAAGTACCTGGACCATCCCGGCCTGGCCGAGCGGGTGCGCTACCTGGAGGAGCGCGAGGGCCAGAAGAAGATCGTCAAGGCGGCGGTCGACCGGATCCCCTATTTCTGCTCGGGCTGCCCGCACAACACCTCGACCCGGGTGCCGGAGGGCAGCCGCGCCATGGCCGGCATCGGCTGCCACTACATGGCGACCTGGATGCCGGACCGGCATGCCGAGACCTTTAGCCAGATGGGCGGCGAAGGCGTGGCCTGGATCGGCCAGGCGCCGTTCACCGAGACGAAGCACGTCTTCGTCAATCTGGGCGACGGCACCTATTTCCATTCCGGCAGCCTGGCCATCCGCGCGGCGCTCGCGGCCGGCGTCAACGTCACCTACAAGATCCTCTACAACGACGCCGTGGCGATGACCGGCGGCCAGCCGGTGGACGGCACTATCACCGTGCCGATGATCGCGGCCCAGCTGCGGGCCGAGGGCGTCCAGACCATGGTCGTGGTCACCGACCGGCCGGAGATCTACGGCGAGCCGGGGACCCAGAGCAAGCTGCTGCCGGCGGGCGTCGCGGTCGAGCACCGCGACCGGCTGGACCACATCCAGCAGCAGCTGCGCGACACGCCCGGCGTCTCGGTGATGATCTACGACCAGACCTGCGCCGCCGAGAAGCGCCGCCGCCGCAAGCGCGGCACGATGGAGGACCCGGCCCGCCGGGTGTTCATCAACGAGGCGGTGTGCGAGGGCTGCGGCGACTGCTCCAAGGCCTCGAACTGCCTGTCGGTGGTGCCGGTGGAGACCGAGTTCGGCCGCAAGCGCGCCATCGACCAGTCGAGCTGCAACAAGGATTATTCCTGCGTCAACGGCTTCTGCCCGTCCTTCGTCTCGGTCGTGGGCGGCAAGCTGCGCAAGCCGAAGCCGGCGGCGGCCGAAAAGACGGAAGGGGGCGTGACCGACCTGTTCCCGGCGCTGCCGGAGCCCGAGCTGCCGTCGCTCGACCAGCCCTACGGCATCATGATCACGGGCATCGGCGGCACCGGCGTCATCACCATCGGCGCGCTGCTCGGCATGGCCGCCCATATGGAAGGCAAGGGCGTCTCGGTGCTGGACCAGGCCGGGCTGGCGCAGAAGGGCGGCGCCGTGGTCAGCCATGTCCGGATCGCCCGCGATCCTTCGGATATCCACGCCGTGCGCATCGCCGCCGGCGGCGCCCGGCTGATGCTGGGCTGCGACCTGGTGGTCGCGGCCTCGGGCGAGGCGCAGTCGAAGATCCACCCCGGCCTGACCCGGCAGGTGGTGAACAGCCACGAGACCATCACCGGCGCCTTCACCCAGAACCCGGACTTCTCCATCCCGGCGAAGCCGATGCTGCAGACGCTGGCGAAGAACGGCGGCGACCCGGCGCTGCTCGACGCCGTCGACGCCACCCGCCTCGCCACCGCGCTGCTGGGCGACAGCATCGCCACCAACCTGTTCATGCTCGGCTACGCCTGGCAGAAGGGGCTGGTGCCGGTGTCGCACGAGGCGCTGGAGCGGGCGATCGAGCTGAACGGCACGGCGGTCGCCATGAACAAGGCTGCCTTCCTGTGGGGCCGCCGCGCCGCTTACGACCTCGCCCGGGTCGACCGGCTGGCCGCGCCGCCGCAGGAGGACGGGCACCGGCTGTCGCGCACGCTCGACGAGGTGATCGCCCGCCGGGTCGAGCAGCTGACCGCCTATCAGGATGCCGCCTATGCCGCGCGCTACAGGGCGCTGGTCGACCGCGTGCGGACGGCCGAGGCCCGGCTGGGCCGCGAGGAGCTGACCGAGGCGGTGGCCCGCAACTACTATAAGCTCCTGGCCTACAAGGACGAGTACGAGGTCGCCCGGCTCTACACCGACGGCAGCTTCCTCAAGCAGCTCGAGGCGCAGTTCGAGGGCGACTACAAGCTCGAGTTCCACCTGGCGCCGCCGACCCTCGCCGAGAAGGATCCGGACACCGGGCACCTGAAGAAGCGCGCCTTCGGGCCCTGGATGCTGAAGGCGTTCAGGCTGCTGGCGCGGATGAAGCGGCTGCGCGGCACCGCCCTCGACCCGTTCGGCCGCACCGCCGAGCGCCGCGCCGAGCGGCAGCTGATCGCCGATTACGAGGCGGTGGTGGAGGAACTGCTGGCCCGGCTGGGGCCGGACACGCACGCCGTCTGCGTCGCCATCGCCCGGGTGCCGGAGCAGATCCGCGGCTACGGCCACATCAAGGAGGAGAACCGGGAGAAGGCCAAGGCGCGCGAGGCCGAGCTGCTGGCCGCGCTGCGCACCCCGGCCGCGCCCAAGCTGGCGGCGGAGTAGGACCTGCGCGGCGCATCAGACGCCGCGTCACCGGAACGGATTGATGACAGTAACGCCCTCGATCGTGCGGCCGTGCGACAGGTCTTCCGAGAAGAGTTCGCGGCAGCCGGCGGCGCGAGCGGCGGCAATGATGGCGCTGTCCCAGTACGAGAATTGGTGAAGCGCCTTGATCTCCAGCGCTGTCTCGAGGATCGCGACGGTGTTCTCCTGGATTCGAAAGCGCAGCCAAGTGCGGATCAGGCCCGCTGCGATTTCGTGGGGAAGGGGATCGGGCCGTGAGGCGCGGGTCGCCTGTGCGTAGAATTCCTGCAGGACCTGCACTGATAGAACGCAGTCATCGCGGTCCAGCAGCGCCAGCGCCCGGTCGCGCTTCTCTGATTCCTCCGCTGCATTGCTGATCGAATACAGCAGAATATTGGTGTCGAGGAACGGACCCACAATTCAGGCGCCACGCTGGTGAATGTCATCGCGTGACAGACGGTTCGACGCGCGGAACGAGCGTATGGAGGCCCTTAGCTTGGCTTCTTCCCGCTTCAGCCGTTCAGCTTCGCTCTCTTCCTGGGCCAGCTCATTCAGGAACTGTTTGACGAGAGCCGAAACAGAGGTGTCCCGCTCGGCGGCCTTCATGCGTGCCCGCCGATACGTGTCGTCGTCCACAGAAACTGTGATGTTCTTCATATTTTCACAGTACGCCTGTCCTGGATCGCGGTCAACTCGGCAACGGTGTCGAAGGAAGCTCAAGCCCCTCCCAGATGCTCGACCAGGATCCGGGCGCCGACCAGGATCAGGCCGAGCCCGCCCAGCACCTCGGCCAGCCGGCCGAGCCGCGCCCCGGCGTTGCGGCCGAGCAGGAAGCCCAGCAGGCACATGGCGAAGGTGACCGCGCCGATGGTCAGACTGGCGGTCCAGATGTCGATCCGGACGAAGGCGAGGCTGACCCCGACCGCGGTGGCGTCCAGGCTGGTGGCGATGCCGGCCATGACCAGCGCGCCGAGGCCCGACCGCCGGTCCGGTGCCGCGATCCGTTCCGGCGCCATGCCGTGCCAAGCCATGCGGCCGCCGACCAGGCCGAGCAGGACGAAGGCGACCCAGTGGTCGACCGCCGCCACCGCCTCGGCGAAGGCGATGCCCAGCGCCCAGCCGAGCAGCGGCATGGCCAGCTCGAACCCGCCCAGCACGACGCCGACCCGCAACGCCTCCGCCGCCTGGGCGCGGATCGGGATGCGGCGGGCCGCGACGCCCTTGCCGACCGCGGCGGCGAAGGCGTCCATGGACAGGCTGAGGGCGAGGCCGAGGGTGGTGGCGACGGGCACGATGGCATCCGGGTGACGGGCAATGATCCCGGATAGTGGCGCGGCCGCCATGGTCAACGGCGCAAGTCTTTGTTCTGTAATGGATATTTCGGCTTCGCTGCAGAGTGAAGCCGGGGCTGAACCCTGTGCCGCCGGCTCGCTCCGTCAGCCGTCGAACTGCGCGGTCAGCCAGGCCAGGAACATCCGCACCGCCGGCAGGTCGAGCCGGCGCGGGTCGCACAGCACCCACCACTGCCCCTCCGCCGCGATCCGGACCGGGAAGGGACGCACCAGCGCGCCGTCGCGGACATGCTGGGAGGAGAGGACGTCGCTGACCAGCACCATGCCGCCGCCGTGCAGCGCGACGTCGATGGCGACGCTGATGTCGGAGAAATGCATCTGCCGCGCGGCATGCGGCGCCTTCACCCCGGCGGCCTCGAACCAGCGGCGCCATTCAGTGCCGTCGTCCTGGTGCAGCAGCGGCACCTCGCCCAGCGCCGACGGATCGGGGATGACGCCGCCGCGGTCGCCGAACAGCCGCGGACTGCAGGCCGGGGACAGCGCCACCTCCGCCAGGATGCGGGACCACTGTCCCGGCCAAGGACCGCCGCCGAAGGTGACGCCGACATCGACCCCGGCGGTCGCCACCGCATCGTTGTCCAGCACCCGCACGGTGCAGTCGACGGTCGGATGGGCCCGCACGAACTCCGCCATCCGCGGCGCCAGCCATTTGCTGGCGAACATCGGCGGCGCGCCGATCACCAGCGGCCCTGCCAGCTCGCCGGCGCGCGCCGCCAGCAGCGTGGCGGCGGCGGCGACGGTCTCCAGACTGTCATGCACGGTGCGGTGGAACAGCCGTCCGGCGCCGGTCAGGACGACGCGGCGGCCGCGCCGCTCGAACAACGGGAAGCCCACCGCCTCCTCCAGCCTCCGCATCTGGTGGCTGACGGCGCTGTCGGTCAGGTGCAGGGCTCGGGCGGCGCGGGAGAAGCTCTCATGGCGCGCCGCCAGGTCGAAGGTGCGCAGCGGGTCGAGGGGCAGGCGCATGGCATCGCCTTCATGAATTCAGATCATCTATTTCCTGAGATTTGATCATTTTGTGTCAAGTAGGCGTCACGATAGGGTGGATGCATCACCGGGCGCGCCAAGACGCCCGGACCATCCGACAGGGGCGAAGTCATGGGTTGCGCCATTCGAGGCATGCTGATCGCCAGCACCGTCCTGGCGGCCGCCGCGCTGGCGGCGGAAAATGTGAGCGCCGCGCGGGCCGAGGAGCTGCGGTTGGGGGCGGCGGGGCCGTTCACCGGGCCGGAGGCGTCGTTCGGCGAACAGATGGCCAGCGGCGCCGAGCTGGCGGTCGCCGACATCAACGCCAGGGGCGGTATCCTCGGCCGCCGGGTCACGCTGGAGCTGGGCGACGACCAATGCGACCCGCGCCAGGCGGTCAGCGTCGCCAACGATCTCGCCGGCCGCGAGGTGGCCGCGGTGGTCGGCCATTTCTGCTCCTCCTCCTCGATCCCGGCCGCGGCCGTCTATCATGAGAGCGGCATCCCGATGGTGACGCCCGCCTCGACCAACCCGGCCCTGACCGACGAGGCGGCGGCCAAGGGCTGGCAGGAGATCTTCCGGGTCTGCGGCCGCGACGACGCCCAGGGCTCGGTGTCCGGCCGCTACCTGGCGGCGCATTACAGGAAGGTCGCGATCGTCCACGACCGCTCCGCCTTCGGCACCGGCGTGGCCGAGGAGACGCGGAAGGCGATGAACGCCGCCGGCCTGAAGGAGGTGCTGGTCGAGAGCATCAACCAGGGCGAGCGCGACTTCTCGGCCGTGGTCAGCAAGCTGAAGGACGCCGGCGTCGAGGCGGTCTATTACGGCGGCTACCAGACGGAGGCCGGCCTGCTGATCCGCCAGTCGCGCGACCAGGGGCTGGCCGCCGTCTTCGTCGCCAGCGACGGCATCCTGGCCGACGATTTCTGGGCCATCGCCGGCACCGCCGCCGAGGGCACGCTGATGACGCATCCGCCCGATCCGCGCAGCAGCGCTGCCGGCAAGGCGGTGGTCGAGGCGCTGAAGGCGCGCGGCGAGAGCCCGGACGGCTTTGCCCTTTACAGCTACGCCGCCTTCCAGGTGCTGGCCCAGGCGGCGGAGGCCGCGGGCAGCGCCGAGCCGGAGGCGATCGTCGCGGCGCTGCGCAGCGGCAGGACGTTCGACACCGTGATCGGGCCGATCCGCTTCGACGCGAAGGGCGACGTCGTCGACCCGTCCTACGTCATGTACGCCTGGCGCGGCGGCACCTATGCCGAGCTGAACTGACCGACCTATCCCCGAAACCGGAGCACACCATGTCCGAAGCGACCGATCCCGGCCTGATGCCTCCTGGCCTCGTGGTCAACACGATGAAGGGCGACCCCGGTGAGCACCGGGCCGGAAGCTGGCTCGAATGGGACGGGCGGTGGCAGGGGCTGCAGGCGGCGCTGCTGGGCATCCCCTTCGATGGCGCCTCGGTGGTCCGCACCGGGTCGCGCCATGGGCCGGACGCCGTGCGCCGGTCGATGATGTACTACACCACCTACAGCAGCGGCGAAGGCCGGGCGATGACCGGCTTCCGCGCCGCCGATGTCGGCGACGTGCCGACGGTCGTCACCGACCTGCCGGGCAGCCACGACCGGATCAGCGCGGCCATCGCGGCCGTTGTCGGCCGCGGCATCGTGCCGGTGGCGATCGGCGGCGATCACTCGATCTCCTTCCCGATCATCCGGGGCGTGGTCCGGGCGCTCGGGCCCGGCAAGCGGCTGGGCGTGATCCATTTCGACGCCCATCACGACCTGCGCAAGGCGCATCTCGGCGCCGAATCCAGCGGCGTGCCGTTCCGCAAGTCGCTGGAGCTGCTGGACGGGGCTCTGTCCGGGCGCAACCTGGTGCAGATCGGCATGGCGGAGTTCGCCAATTCGCCTCAGCTCGCCGGCTACGCGGCGGAGCAGGGGGTGACGGTGATCCCGGCGCTGGAGGCGCGCCGCCGCGGCATGGCGGCGGTGGTCGAGCAAGCGCTGGCGCTGGCGACCGACGGGGTGGATGCGCTCTATGTCTCGGTCGACATCGACTGCATCGACCAGAGCCAGGCGCCCGGCACCGCGGCCCCGAACCCCGGCGGGCTGGACGCGCGCGATGTGCAGGATGCGCTGCGCCGGATCGGCGCTCACCCGAAGACGGTGGGTTTCGACCTGGTCGAGATCTCGCCGCCCTTCGACCATGACGACATCACCGGCCGCACCGGTGCCGCCCTGGTCCTCAATTTCCTGTTCGGCCTGGCCGGGCGGGCCGGCTGAGGCGCGGTCAGCGGAAGAAGAGCCAGATCAGGATCAGGATCGGGATCGGCACTCCGAGCAGCCAGAGCAGGATGTATCGCACGCGACGCCTCCGGTCGGTTCGGCGGCCGCCGCCGGCGGCCTCTAGGAGCCGGAACGGGAGGCCAGCTCCTTCAGTTCCTCGGCCTCGCGCGCCTCGCGCTCGCGGTTCAGATAGTCCTGCAGGGTCCGGCCCGAGACAGGCTGGAACCGCTCCTCCAGCCGCTCCATCGAATCGATCCGGTCGAGGCGGAAGCTGCGGAAATCCTGGCGCAGCTCGCACCAGGCGGTGACGGTCCAGCGATTGCCCCAGAAGAACAGGCCCAGCGGCTGGACGATCCGCTCGGTCGTCGCCTCCGGCGCGTTGTAGTGCAGCCGCAGCTTGCACCGTTCGGCGATCGCGATGCGGATCGGCTCCATCAGCTCGACCGGATAGGGCCGGCGGCCGGGGGCATGGATCGGCACCTCGTCGAGCGAGGCGGCGCTGGCCTCCGGCAGCACGCCGGAGATCTTGCGGGCGGCGCTGCCGGCGGCGCGGGCCAGGGCGGGGTCGGTCCAGGCCGCGACCATGCGGGCGCCGAGGCTCAGCGCCAGCAGCTCCTCCGCGGTGAACTGCACCGGCGGCGGCTCGAAGCCGCGGCGCAGCCGGTAGCCGACCCCGGCTTCGCCGTCGATCGGCGCGCCGCTGGCCAAGAGGTCGGCCATGTCGCGATAGACCGTGCGCTCCGAAACCTCGAGCGCCTCGGCGAGCTGCTGCGCCGTGACCAGGGCGCGGCCGCGCATCAGCAGCAGGATCTGGATCAGGCGGTCGGCTCGGCGCATCGGCGGGACGCCCGCCGAAGGGGCAGGCGGAAGGTTCAGAGGGAACGGCTCCTGAAGTGATAGAGCCGAACGCTCGGCCCGTCGATCACCTGTGTGAAGCGGTTGAAGCCGAGCAGGCCGGGCACCGTCTTGGCAGCGGCCTCGGCCTCGGCCATGTCGCGCCAGCGGACGATGTCGGCAAACTCGCCTCCGGCGCCGACGCCGAAGCTGCGGTCGATATAGCCGTCCAGCCCGGCGAGCGCCTGGCGCGAGCCCTCCGCCGCCTCGACCACGGTCTCGACCGCGATGCCGGGCCTGGCGCGGAACAGCACGACCTCGGTGACGAAGGCCATCGGTGTCTCTCCATCTGTGAGGCCCGGCTGCGGGCTGTCGATGGGGAGACATTACGACATCCCTCCTGACAGCATTCTGTCAGGAGGGATGGGGCGTCCTTCATAGCGGTGACTGGAGACACCGAACCGTCATGGCGAGCCCCGAAGGGGCGTGGCCATCCAGGGCAGCTCGGACCGGCCCTGGATGGCCACGGCGCTGCGCGCCTCGCCATGACGGTATTGGAAGCGCCAGCCGTCCGGAATCTCCCGCCGCTGGTGTCAGACGTTGAGCTTGCGCACCGACTGGCGGAACTCCGCCCGTGCCGCGTCGACGGCGTGGCGGGCCTCGGCGAGATCGGCGCCGACCCGCTCCAGCTCGCTCTCGCTGTCGTTCAGCTTGCCGAGATAGCGCTGGAACAGGTCGCTGTCCTTCGGCACGGCGCCGAGATTCTCGCGCAGCCGCGCCTGCTCCTCGCCGATCTCCGCCTGGCGCTGCTCCAGCCGCTCGGCCTCGGCCTCATGGTCGCGGATGACGGCGAGCCGGCCGGCCAGATCCGCCATGGCCCGGCGCACATCGGCCGGCAGGGTGCGGTCCTCGGCCCAGGCGGCGATCTGGTCGTCGGCATCCGCGGCCAGGTCGATGGTCTGCGCCAACGGCTGCTCCTGCGTCACCGTCACGGTCTCGGTCCTGCCGGCCGGCACCGCCTGGCGGATGCGGTACTGGCCGGCGACAACCTCGACCTCGTTCTTCCCTGGGCCTTCGGCCGGCTCGACCAGGGTCCAGCCCTCGAAGCGCGGCGTCTGCAGCAGCACCGTGCGGTCCTCGCCGGCGGCGCCGGTGACGGCGTAGGTGACGCTGGCGCGCTGGGTGGTGGTCAGCTCCAGCACGCCGTCGACGATGCGGGCGCGGGCCAGCGTGTCGTCGCGCTTGTCCTCGCGCTCGACCGTCACCTTCTGGTCGACGGCGAAGCTGACCAGCCGGGTCTCGCCCGCCGGCAGCGCGCCCAGCCGGGCGTCGCCGACATAGGCGACGGCGCCATCGGCACCGCGCTCGTAGAGCGTCAGCACGCCGGGCGGCAGGCCGGTCTGGCCGTCGTTCTTCAGGTCGACCGCGGCCAGCGGGTGCTTCGGCTCGGTCTGCGGCAGGTACAGGTCGACCCGGCTGGCCGGGACCTCGCGGTCGATGATCGGCACCAGGAGGGAATGGCCGGCGGCGACGGTCACCGGCTCGGGCAGGCGGAAGGTGACCTGGGTCGCGGTCTCGCCCGACTCGGCGGCGGTGACCTGGGCGTATTGCTGCGGGGCGGCCATCTCGTCCGCGATCGGCGCTTCCGCGGCCGGCGCCGCCATCATCCTCATCGGCGCTGGCGGAGCGGCGGCTCCCATGGCGGCACGGGCGCGGCCCGGCCCGGCGCCGTCAGCGTCGCGGGCTCGCTCGTCGACCGGGGGCAGCACCCGGCCCAGCACCTCGACCGGCACCTCCGGCCGGGCGACGGTGTAGCTCTGGTACAGCGCCTGGCGGAAGGTGACCGGGTTGCCGGAGACCACGGTCAGGTCGACCCCGTTCCAGTCGGCGCCGCTCATGTTCTCCAGCACCGCCCAGCCCTGCAGCGCCGCCGTCCCCGCCGCCGGACCGGCCGGCAGCGTCAGCCGGTAGCTGGTCTTCCACAGCGGGGCCGCGACGACGTAGCCGACGCGCAGCGTGCGCTCGCCGTCGCCGGTCGCGCGGATGGCCAGGGTGCGCCGGTCCTTGGCCGAATCGCGGGCGAGGGCGGCCAAAGCCGAATCCAGCTTCGACTGCAGCGCCGGGTCGGCGAATTGCAGCCCGTCCGCTTCCTCCAGCAGGAACTGCCGCACCCCGGCCGCGGTCATCAGGCTGACCCGATGGCGGGTGATCTGGGCACCGTCCTTGTCCTTCGACGTCTCCGCCACCACCGACAGGATGCGGCCGGACAAGGCGCGGGCACCCTCGACCCGGACCTCGGCGCCGCGCAGCGCGTTCAGCAGGTCGGCGGGGGAGGACAGCGCCTCCGGCCCGAAGGGCATCTCGCGGAAGGCGGCGGCCAGCGGCTCGCGCCCGGGCAGGCTGATCTCGCCGATGCCGCCCTTGTCGTCATAGACGACGATGCTCTTCATCACGTCGTCGACCTGGTCGAGCGGCACGGCGAGGTCCAGGGTCTCATCGCCGGTGACCCTGGCCTCGTATTCGAAATAGCCGACGCCGCCGGTCGACAGCAGCACGCGCTTCAGCGCCAGCGGCTCGGCCGCGGCGGCGGGCACGGCCAGCAAGGCCACGGCCGCGGCGGCGGGCAGGGCGAGGCGGATCGGTGTCATGCGGGTCCCCCTTCAGGATCGGTCGCAGGACCGACCATGCGGGGAGATCGTGGCGACGCCGCGGCCGTGTGGAGCCGAGCGTGGCGGAAAGATGCCGGCCTCGCCCGGATCAGCCTTCAGTCGAACGGCCAGCCGTCGTCGTCGCGCCAGTCGCGCCGGCCGCGCCGGCCGCCGCCGGTGCAGTCGGCGGTGTCGGTGCCGTCGGTGCAGCGGTTCGTGCCGCCGTAGCGGCCCTCGTCGCAGACGCCGTTATAGGCGCGGCGGCAGCTGTTCGGGCCGTGGTCGCGGTCGCGGCTGGCGTAGCCGCGGCAGTCGGCGGTGTCGGTGCCGTCGTCGCAGCGATTGGTGCCGCCATAGCGGCCCTCGTCACAGACGCCGTTATAGGCACGGCGGCAGCTGTTGGCGCGGTCGTTCCGGTCGCGGCGGTAGTAGCGGTCGTCGACGCGGCTGTAGCCGCCCTGACGGTAGTAGCCGTCGTCGTAGTAGCCGCTGTCGGCGTAGCCGTCGTTGTAGTAGCCGCCGTTGTAGTAGCCGTCCTGCGGCACGCAGGCGACGGCGCCGATAGCGGCGGCGGTGAGGGCAAGGGTACGCAGGAAGGTGGACAAGGTGGATCCTCGAGGGCGTTTCTCCATGCCGCGAACCGCGACGGGGCGCGGCGCTGCGGCTTCGAGGAATCAAGGCGCGAGGCCCCGTCCGGGTTCCGCTGTTTCAGGTGGAAGGATCGTGGACAGCGGGCGGCGGGCTGAGGCATGGTCGGACGTTGCGTCGCCGCGGGGAAAAACTTGCGGATCCATCGCCGAGAACGCCGAAGGGAGAACGATCCATGCGGATAGTGGTGTTGCGGGAGCGGTGGGAGGGTGAGCGCCGGGTGGCGGCGACGGCGGACAGCGTGAGGAAGCTGGTGGGTCTGGGGGCGGCGGTGGTGGTGGAGGCCGGGGCCGGCCTCGGCAGCGCGGTGCCGGACGAGGCGTACCGGTCGGCGGGGGCGGAGGTGGCGCCGGATGCGGCGAGTGCGCTGGCCGGGGCCGATGTGGTCTTGAAGGTGCGGCGGCCGCTGCGCGCGGGCGAGGGCGAGCTGGATGAGCTGGCGCTGATCCCCAAGGGCGCGGCGCTGATCGGGGTGCTGGACCCGTATGACGACGCGG
>NZ_AUHM01000048.1 GCF_000423185.1 Inquilinus limosus DSM 16000
TTGGGTTCGCCTTGCGAACCCAACCTACGCCTCAGTGATTCCCCGCCAGCACTTCGCGCTTGCCGACATGGTTGGCCGGGCTGACCACGCCCTCCTGCTCCATCCGCTCGATCAGCCGCGCCGCGCGGTTGTAGCCGATCTGGAGGTGACGCTGGATGAAGCTGGTCGACGCCTTGCGCTCGCGCGCCACCAGCGCCACCGCCTGGTCGTACAGGTCGTCGCCCGACCCGCCCTCGCCGTCGAGGCCGAGCGAGTCGAAGCCGCCGCCGTCCTCCTGGTCCTCCAGCACCGCGTCGTTGTAGGCGGGCTCGCCCTGGGCCTTGAGGTGGCGCACCACCTCCTCGACCTCGCCGTCGGAGACGAAGGGGCCGTGCACGCGGGTGATGCGGCCGCCGCCGGCCATGTACAGCATGTCGCCCTGGCCCAGCAGCTGCTCCGCCCCGCCCTCGCCCAGGATGGTGCGGCTGTCGATCTTGGAGGTGACCTGGAAGCTGATTCGGGTCGGGAAGTTGGCCTTGATCGTGCCGGTGATGACGTCGACCGAGGGCCGCTGCGTCGCCATGATCAGGTGGATGCCGGCGGCGCGCGCCATCTGCGCCAGGCGCTGGATCAGCGCCTCGATGTCCTTGCCCGCCACCAGCATCAGGTCGGCCATCTCGTCGACGATGATGACGATGTAGGGCAGCTCGGTCAGATCGATCGGCTGGTCCTCGAAGATCGGCTTGCCGGTGTCGGGGTCGAAGCCGGTCTGCACCCGCCGGGTCAGCACCTCGCCCTTGGCCTTGGCCTCGCGCAGCCGCTGGTTGTAGCCCTCGATGTTGCGGACGCCGACCTTGGACATGGACCGGTAGCGGTCCTCCATCTCGCGCACCGCCCATTTCAGCGCCACCACCGACTTCTTCGGATCGGTGACGACCGGCGCCAGCAGATGCGGGATGCCCTCGTAGATCGACAGTTCGAGCATCTTCGGGTCGACCATGATGAAGCGCACCTTGTCCGGCGGCAGCCGGAACAGCAGCGACAGGATCATGGTGTTGATGGCGACCGACTTGCCCGAGCCGGTGGTGCCGGCGACCAGCAGGTGGGGCATGCGGGCCAGGTCGGCGATGATCGGGCCGCCGCCGATGTCCTTGCCCAGGACGAGGCCGAGCTTGGACCCCGCCTTCTCCATCTGGTCGGAGCCGAGCAGCTCGCGCAGCAGCACCATCTCGCGCTTCTGGTTCGGCAGCTCGATGCCGATCACGTTGCGGCCGGGCACCACGGCGACGCGGACCGACACGGCGCTCATCGACCGGGCGATGTCGTCGGCCAGGCCGATGACGCGGCTGGACTTGGTGCCGGGCGCCGGCTCCAGCTCGTAGAGGGTCACCACCGGGCCGGGATTGACCTTCACGATCGAGCCGCGGACGCCGAAATCGCTCAGCACCTGCTCCAGCGCCGCGGCGTTCTGCTCCAGCACCCGCGGGTCGGCCACGGCCGGGCGCTTGGTCGGGTCCGGCAGGGTCAGGAGGTCGAGCGGCGGCAGCTCGTAGGTGTCGGGCGGCGCCAGCTCGAAGCTGGTCTGCCGCGGTGGCGGGGCCGCCGGGCGGCGGGGCGCCGGCTCGATCGCCGCGGGCGCGACGCGTTGAGGCGAGCCTGGGGGCGGCGGCGTGGCCGGGCGGCGCGGCTCCTCGACCGGACGAAGCGAGGGCAGATCGATCAGATCGTCATCGTCCTCGTCCGCCGGCAGGTCGTCCTCGGGCTCGGTGCGGCCGCCGCCGATGATGAGCGGCGGGCGCGGCGTCTCGCCGGGCTCGGCCCCCGGGTCGGCGATGCGCGGGCCGGGCGGGTTGGCGCGGGCGAAGCGCGGCCGCGCGGCCGGGCCAGCCTCCGGCATGGCGAAGGCCGGGGGTGTCGCGGGGGCGGGCTCGCGCCGCATCATGCTGGCGGCGACGGTGCCGGCGCCCTGCAGCGTGCGCAGGCCCAGCCATTGCAGCATCCGGCCCAGAGCCCGCAGCAGGGATCCGGTGATCGACGCGCCGGTGCGGGCGCCGGCGCCGGTCACGGCCCCGACGCGCTGCCATTCGGCCGAGGACAGGCCCAGCGCGATCAGCACCAGCAGCAGGCCGAAGGCGCCGGTGGCCAGCGCCAGCCAGAAGGTGGCGACCGGCCCGGCCGAGAGGATGACGGTGTCGGAGATCCGCCGCAGGATCATCGATCCGACGGCGCCGCCCAGCGAGCCGCGCTCGGCCCAGCCCTCGATCGCCGGCAGGGGCGACAGGCCGGCGGCCAGGAACAGCACGCCGAACAAGAGGCTGGTGACCCGCCACCACACCCGGTCGAGGGCCTGATGCCGCATCAGCCGCCAGGCCCAGAACAGCGGCAGCACGGCCAGCAGGAAGGCGCCGATGCCCAGCGTCTGGATCAGGAGATCGGCGAGATGGGCGCCGGGCCGGCCCAGCAGGTTGACGGCGGGTCCGGCCTTGGCGGTGTTCCAGGACGGGTCGGTCGGGTCGTAGCTGACCAGCGCGACCAGCAGGCCGCAGCCGAACACGGCGATGCCGAGGCCGCTCAGCTCGCGCACCCGGTTGCGCAGGAACTCCTGCACCACCGGGGGCAGGAAGGAGCGCTTGCTCGAGGCGCCGCGCCCGGAGCTGCGGGTCACGGCGGTGCGAGTACCGCGGGAGCTTCCGGCCATCGTCATTCCGCCGCCTCGGCTCGGGACAGGACCTCGCCGAGCCGGTTCAGGGCGCGCCCGACCGTCTCGGCGTCGTGGACCACGGCGACGCGCAGCCAGCGCCGGCCGATCTCCGGCCGGTCCAGGCGCGTGATGTAGCCTCCGGGCAGGGTGCGGATCCCGGCCTCGGCCCACAGCCGGCGGGCGGCGGCCTCGCCGTCGCCGACATCCAGCCACAGGAAGAAGCCGCCCTCGGGCCGGCGGAAGCCGAAGCGCCCGCCCAGCGCCGCCTCGGCGGCGTCGAACTTGGCCCGGTACAGCGCCCGGTTCTCGACAACATGCGCGTCATCGGCCCACAGCGCGGCGGAGGCCGCCTGGATCGGCAGCGGCATGCCGGCGGCGGAATGGCTGCGCAGCCGCAGGAAGGCGGCGACCAGCGCCGGATCGCCGGCGACGAAGCCACTGCGCAGCCCGGCCGCGTTCGACCGCTTGGACAGCGAATGGAAGACCAGCAGGTTGTCCAGCGACCCGCCGTTGCGGCGGGCGGCGATCTCCAGCACGCCTGTCGGCGGCTCGCGGTCGTAGATCTCGGCGTAGCACTCGTCGGCCGCCAGGATGAAGCCGTGCGCCCGGGCCAGGCCGATGGCGCGGTCGAGATACGCCGGGCTGGCGACCGCACCCTGCGGGTTGGTCGGGTTGCACAGGTACAAGAGCTTCAGCCGCGCCAGCAGCGCCGTGTCGGCCTCCAGCGCGTCGAGATCGGGCAGAAAGCCGGTGGCCGGCCCGGCCGGCAGGAACACCGGCTCGGCCCCCGCCATCACCGCGGCGCCCTCATAGGGGGCATAGAACGGGTCGGGCAGCGCCACCGCCGGCACCTGGTTGGCGCCGGGGCGGTGGTCGACCGCCAGTTCCGCCACCAGGAACAGCGCCTCGCGGGTGCCGGACAGCGGCAGGATATGGGCCGGATCGGCCAGCCCGTCGGGCAGCCGGAAGCGGCGCTGCAGCCAGGCGGCGCAGGCCTCGCGGAAGGCCGGGGTGCCGGCCACGGGCGGATAGCGGTTCCAGCTGTCGGCGTTGGCGGCCAGGATCTCGGCCAGGAAGGCCGGCGGCGCGTGCTGCGGCTCGCCGACCGACATGGCCAGCGGCGCCACCCCCTCCGGGGGCATCACCCCGGACAACAGCGCCGCCAGCCGCGCGAACGGATAGTCCGCGAGCCGTTCCAATGCCTCGTTGAGTCGGCCGCCCCGCATGCTCTCCTGCAACACCCTGATTCCGTGTCGGGCCGGCTGCCGCCGGCCTCTCCCCTCGCTTCCGGCAGCCGGCGCCGCCGCGAAACAGCTCTTAGATTCCAATCACTTTATCCGGTCTTCTGACCTCTCCTGTCAAATCCGGCGTCGCCCGCCGGCCGGTCCGGCGCGCTTTTCCGGTCACGGTGTGGCCGGTCCGGCACGCTCGCGGAACATCCGGACGAATCACGAACGAATCAGGATCGATACGCGACGCGAAATTGCCGGTCACAGGCCGAAGGGGATCGACAGCGACATCATGCTGCCGGCGCCGCCGGACGAGCCCCAGGTGCCGCCGGCGGCGACCCCGACGCCCCGCCGCTCGGAACACCCCGCGGTCAGGATCAGGAGGGACAGGAAGAGAATCCGGATCATGGCCGGCATCCTATCACGGAATGGCGGCCTGCCATCCCGCCGTGACACAGCGCCACTGGACAGCGCGGCACCGCGCTCCGATGCTGCGCGCCATGAACAACAGCACTTCTTTGCGCACCCAGGTCGTGGTGGTCGGCGGCGGCCTCGCCGGGGCGACCATGGCGGCGGCGCTCGGCCAGGCCGGGATCGACACCATCATCCTGGACCAGGAGCCGGCGGCCGCCCGCACCCTGCCGGAATTCGACGGCCGCACCACCGCGCTCTCCTACGGCTCCCGCCGCATCGTCGCCTCGGCCGGGCTGTGGGACGCGGTGGCGGGCCAGGCCGAGCCGATCCTCGACATCCGCATCGCCGACGGCCGCGCCCCGGTGTTCCTGCATTTCGACCATCAGGAGATGGCCGGCGAGTCGGACGGCGCCCCCTTCGGCCACATCGTCGAGAACCGGCTGCTGCGGCTGGCGCAGTTCGAGCGGCTGGAAGCCCTGCCGGCGGTGCGCCACATCGCCCCGGCCAAGGTCGTCGGCATCGAGACCGGGACCGGCCACGCCGCCGTGACCCTGGCCGACGGCCGGGTGGTGCGGGCCGACCTGGTGATCGGCGCCGACGGCCGCGCCTCCTTCACCCGCCAGCAGCTCGGTATCCCGGCGCGCAGCTTCGCCTACCGGCAGAAGGCGGTGGTCTGCGTCATGGCGCATGCCGAGCCGCATGACGGCGTCGCGGTCGAGCATTTCCTGCCGGCCGGCCCCTTCGCCGTGCTGCCGATGACCGACGACGCCGAGGGCAACCACCGCTCCTCGATCGTCTGGACCGAGCATCCGGACACCGCCGACGACCTAGTGCATCGCCCCGCCGCCGCCTTCGACGCGGCGCTGCAGGCCAAGGTCGGCGACTGGCTGGGGCCGGTGCGGGCGCTGGGCAAACGCTTCACCTATCCGCTCGGCGTCGTCCACGCCCGGCGCTACGGCGCCCGCCGGGCGGCGCTGATCGGCGAGGCGGCACACGGCATCCACCCGATCGCCGGCCAGGGCCTCAATCTCGGCCTGCGCGACATCGCCGTGCTGTCGGAGCTGCTGGTCGAGCGCAGCCGGCTCGGCCTCGACCTCGGGGATCCCACGATGCTGCAGCGCTACGAGCAGCTGCGGCGGCCGGACAACCTCGCCATGATCCTGGCGACCGACGGGCTGAACCGGCTGTTCTCGACCGACCTCGCCCCGGTGCAGATCGCCCGCGACCTCGGCCTCGCCGCCGTCGGCCGCCTGCCGCCGGTGAAGCGCTTCTTCATGCGCCAGGCGATGGGGCTGGGCGCTCGGGCGCGGTGAGCGGATAGCTCTCCAGGATCTCGTACACCGCGCCCTCGCGGCCGACATGGCTCTGGTACAGGTGGAAGGCGTCGACCGGGAAGGGATCGGCGCGGAACAGCCCGTGCTCCTGCAGCCAGCGGCCGACCCGCTCGACCGGCGCATCGCGCAGCCGGGCCAGGGTGACGTGCGGGGCATAGGCGCGGTCGTCCGGCGGCTGGCCGGCGGCGACCAGGGCGCGGTCGACCTTGGCGTGCAGGAAATGCAGCGCCGGCTCCGCCGCCACCCCGGCCCACAGGGTCGAGGCGGCGCGCCGGCTGCCGAACTGGCCGACGCCGTCCAGCGCCAGGCTGAAGCCGGGCGCGGCGATGGCGTGCAGCGCCTCATCGATCTCCTCCGCCTCCAGCGTGTCGACCTCGCCGATGAAGCGCAGCGTCAGGTGGAAATCGGCCGGGTTGGTCCAGCGCGCCCCGGGCACGCCGCCCTGCAGCATGGACAGGCGGGGCCGCAGCGCGGCGGGGATGGCGATGGCGACGAACAGGCGCAGCATGGCGGTTCCCTCAGCCGTGAGCGAATCCGGCGCGGTACCGGGCCGGGCTGGTGGCGAGGCGGCGGCGGAAATGGTGGCGCAGCGTGTCGGCCGAGCCGAAGCCGCATTCGGTGGCGATGCGCTCCACCGGCAGGGCCGTGGTCTCCAGCAGCTCGCGGGCCAGCGCCAGGCGTTCGCCGACCAGCCATTCGCCCGGCGTGGTGCCGGTGGCCTCGCGGAAGCGGCGCAGGAAGGTGCGCAGGCTCATCCCCGCCTGGTCGGCCAGCCGCTCCAGCGGCAGGTCCTCGGCCAGGTGCCGCCGGGCCCAGTCGAACAGCGCGGCCAGACGCGGCCGCTCCTCGATCTGCACCGGGCGGTCGACATACTGGGCCTGGCCGCCCTCGCGATGCGGCGGCACCACCAGGCGCCGCGCCACTTGGTTGGCGATCCGCGCACCCCAGTCGCGCCGCACGATGTACAGGCAGAGGTCGAGGCCGGCGGCGCTGCCGGCCGAGGTCAGCACCGTGCCCTCGTCGACATAGAGCACGTCCGGCACCACCCGCAGCTCGGGGTGGCGCGCGGCCAGCGCCTCGGCGTAGCGCCAATGGGTGGTGACGCGCCGGCCGGCCAGCACGCCGGCGGCGGCCAGCACGAAGACGCCGGAGCAGATCGAGACCAGCCGGGCACCGCGGTCGTGGGCCAGGCGTAGGGCGGCCAGCAACGGTTCGGGCGGGGTCTCGCGGATGTCGCGCCAGCCGGGCACGACGATGGTGCCGGCCTCCTCCAGCGCCTCCAGCCCCGCTTCGGCCTGGACCTGGACGCCGCCGATCGCGCGCAGCGGCCCGGGCTCGGCGGCGCAGACGGTGAAGCGGTACCAGTCCTGGAATTCCGGCCGCGGCAGGCCGAACACCTCGACCGCGACGCCGAACTCGAAGGTGCACAACCCGTCATAGGCGAGGGCGGCGATGGTGCGGTTCGGCGGCGGGGGCGGGCGGGGCGGAGACATGGTTAAGGCGATGGGAACGCCATCGCGGCCGGAGCGTCAAGGACACGCGTCCGACGCTCCGGCATGTGCGCCTCAGATGTGGATCGGGCGTCCGTCCACGGCGAGGGCGGCTTCCTTCACCACCTCGTTCAAGGTCGGGTGGGCATGGCAGGTGCGGGCGATGTCCTCGGCCGAGGCGCCGAACTCCATCGCCAGCACGCATTCGGCGATGATGGTGCCGGCTTCGGCGCCGATGATGTGGACGCCCAGCACGCGGTCGGTCTTGGCCTCGGCCAGGATCTTCACGAAACCATCGGTGGCGTTCATCGCGCGCGCCCGGCCGTTGGCGAGGAACGGGAACTTGCCGGCCTTGTAGGCCACGCCGGCCTGCTTCAGCTCCTCCTCGCTGCGGCCGACCGAGGCCACCTCGGGCCAGGTGTAGACGACGTTGGGGATCGCGTCGTAGTTCACATGGCCCGCCTGGCCGGCCAGGATCTCGGCCACGGCCACGCCCTCATCCTCGGCCTTGTGCGCCAGCATCGCCCCGGCGATGACGTCGCCGATGGCGTAGATGCCCTCGACATTGGTGCGGAAGTGCTTGTCGGTCCTGATCCGGCCGCGCTCGTCCAGCTCCACGCCGGCGGCATCGAGGCCGAGGCCGTCGGTGTAGGGCCGGCGGCCGATCGAGACCAGGACGTAGTCGGCCTCGATGGTCTCGGCGTCGCCGCCCTTGGCGGGCTCGACGGTCAGGGTCACGCCCTTGTCGGTCTGGGTCGCGCCGGTGACCTTGGAGCTCAGCTTGAACGCTATGCCCTGCTTGGCCAGGATGCGCTGCATCTGCTTCGACACCTCGCCGTCATTGGTCGGCAGGATGCGGTCGAGGAACTCCACCACCGTCACCTTGGCGCCGAGCCGGGCCCAGACCGAGCCGAGCTCGAGCCCGATGACGCCGCCGCCGATCACCACCAGATGCTTCGGCACCTCCGGCAGCGACAGCGCGCCGGTCGAGGTGACGATCCGCTTCTCGTCGACCTCGACACCCTTCAGCGGGGTCGAGTCGGAGCCGGTGGCGATGATGAAGTTCTTGGCGGCGTAGACCTTGCCCTCGACCTCGATCCGGTCCTTCGCGGTGAAGCGGGCATGGCCGAGCAGCCGGTCGATCTTGTTCTTCTTGAACAGGAAGTCGATGCCGTCGACGTTGGCCTTCACCACCTTGTCCTTGTGGCCCAGCATGCCGGGCAGGTCGAGCTCGACCCCCGCCACCTTGACGCCGAAGCCGGCCAGAGCGTGCCTGGCCTCCT
This sequence comes from Inquilinus limosus DSM 16000, assembly GCF_000423185.1. Classification (GTDB taxonomy): domain Bacteria; phylum Pseudomonadota; class Alphaproteobacteria; order DSM-16000; family Inquilinaceae; genus Inquilinus; species Inquilinus limosus. Next base: position 8,431 of record NZ_AUHM01000048.1, read on the forward strand.
CGAACTTCTCCGACGCCTGCAGCAGCGCCTTGGACGGGATGCAGCCGACATTCAGGCAGGTGCCACCCAGGGTCGGCATCTTCTCGACGCAGGCGGTCTTGAGCCCGAGCTGGGCGGCCCGGATGGCGGCGACATAGCCGCCGGGGCCGGCGCCGATCACGATCACGTCATAGGTGGCAGCGGGTTCGGTCATCGCTCGCACTCAGCTTGCGGAAAGGTGGCCGCAAACTGCATGAGGCTGGGCGCTGCCGCAACTGCGTCGAGCGGGCGGCTGCCATCCGGCGATGCTATGCGGGCCTAGCGTCGCCCTCGCCCCGGCCGGCGAGTTGGCCGTCGAGGGTGGCCGCCAGCGCCTGGATCTGGCGATTGAGCGCCTCGAGCTGCGGCATGGTCAGGCCGGAGCGGCGCAGCAGCGCCTCGCCTAGGCACCGGCTGCGGGCGAACAGCTGGCGGCCCGCCTCGGTCAGCCGGACCTGGACCTCGCGCTCGCTGTCCGGGCTGCGCCGCCGGCTGACCAGCCCGGCCGCCTCCATCCGCTTCACCAGCGGCGTGATCGTGCTCGATTCGAGGGAGAGCCGGGCGGCGATCGCGCCGATCGTCCGGCCGTCCCCCTCGCCCAGCACGTTGAGCACGAGATATTGCGGATAGGTGATGCCCATCTCGTCCAGCATCGGCTTGTAGGTCCGGTTGATGGCCATGCTGGTGCGGTAGAGCGTGAAGCAGATCTGCTGGTCGAGGGGGAGGGGGCGGTCCTTCTGCGTGGGCACGGGATTGGTCCTGTCGGTAACACTCCAGTCATATTTATCACGATAATCGATGTTGCGATAAGATTTTTGTGGACGCGACCGCCGGTGATGGGGTATCGGTTTGTTGTCGCGACAACAGTTATCGCGATATCAATGGAGCCGCAGATGGTTCACAGCGAGCACGAGTCGGTCGGAGTATCGCGCCGGCTGGTCCTTACGGCAGGAGTCGGACTCGCCGCCGTGGCGGCCCTGCCGCATGCTTTTCCGGCGCAGGCTGCCGCCGCGCCTTCACCTCAACCCTCCGGAGACAGCATCATGAGCAGCGGATTGTTCACCACCAAGGATGGCACCCAGATCTTCTACAAGGACTGGGGCCCGCGCGACGCGCAGCCGATCGTCTTCCACCATGGCTGGCCGCTCAGCAGCGACGACTGGGACGCCCAGATGCTGTTCTTCCTGGCCCAGGGCCACCGCGTGATCGCCCATGACCGGCGCGGCCATGGCCGGTCGAGCCAGACCGACACCGGCAACGAGATGGACACCTACGCCGCCGACGTCGCCGAACTGGCGGCGCATCTCGACCTGAGGAACGCCGTCCATATCGGCCATTCGACCGGCGGTGGCGAGGTGGCGCGCTACGTCGCCCGGCACGGCGGCAACGGCCGGGTGGCCAAGGCGGTGCTGATCGGCGCCGTGCCGCCGGTGATGGTGAAGTCGGAGAAGAATCCCGGCGGCCTGCCGATCGAGGTGTTCGACGGCTTCCGCAAGGCGCTGGCCGACAACCGGGCCCAGTTCTTCCGCGACATCCCGGAGGGGCCGTTCTACGGCTTCAACCGCGAAGGGGCGAAGGTCACTCCGGGCGTGATCGACAATTGGTGGCGCCAGGGCATGATGGGCGGCGCCAAGGCCCATTACGACTGCATCAAGGCCTTCTCGGAGACCGACTTCACCGAGGACCTGAAGGCGATCGACGTGCCGACGCTGGTGATGCACGGCGACGACGACCAGATCGTGCCGATCGCCGACTCGGCGCTGCTCTCGGTCAAGCTGCTGAAGCAGGGCACGCTGAAGGTCTACAAGGGCCTGCCGCACGGTATGTGCACGACCCATGCCGACGTGATCAACCCGGACCTGCTGGCCTTCATCAAGGGCTGAGATGAGATGCGGGCGACAGGGTACGTCTCACCTGCCGCCCATCCAAAACCGTCATGGCGAGGCGCGCAGCGCCGTGGCCATCCAGGGCCGGTGCGAGCGGCCCCTGGATGGCCACGCCCCTTCGGGGCTCGCCATGACGGTCTTCTTTTCGGCGAGGCTATCGTCGCCGGGTGAACGACTCAGCGCGATCCGCTGCCGGACTGCCGTCCGCGCATATAGTGCCGCTCCGGGTGGTAGCGCGGCTTGAAGATCTGTTCGATCCAACCCCGGATCACGGTCCACATGCGTCACGGGCCTCCTTCAGCCCCGGTTCAGTGCGGCGCGGACGGCGGCGAGGCCGTCCTGTCCGTCGCGGGTGGTCACGCCGGCCAGCCAGCCGGACAGGAGATCGGGATGAGCCTTGAGGTACCGCGCGGCGGCCGTGCGGCCGTCCGCCCCCTCGTCCAGGATCGTCCCCATGATCTGGTTCTCCATATCGACCGTGAATGTCAGCTGTGACAGCAGCCGGGCGAGATTCGGGCAATTCTTCGACAAGTCTCGCTTCGTCACGGTGTAGACGGTGGCGCGGCCGTAATTCGGGCCGAAATAGGCGTCGCCGCCGCTGAGATAGGCGATCGGGAACTTCGTATTCATCGGGTGCGGCTCCCAGGCCAGGAAGGCGATCCAGTCCTTCCGCCGCACCGCCCGGTCCACCTGGCTCAGCATGCCCTGCTCGCTCGATTCGACCAGGGTCCAGCCGCCCAGGCCGAAATCCTGGGTGTCGATCATCTTCTGGATGTTCTGGTTCGCCGGCGCCCCGGGCTCGATGCCGTAGATCTTGCGGTCGAACCTGTCGGCGTGCTTCGCCAGATCGGCGAAATCCTTCACCCCGGCCTCGGCGACATAGGCCGGGACCGCGAGGGTGAAGCGGATGCCGTCGAGATTCGGGCGGATCACCTCGATCGCCTTCTCGGCTGTCAGCGGCTCGATAAATCGACTCTGCGCCGGCATCCAGTTGCCGAGGAAGACGTCGATCTGGCCGTTCTTCAGGCTTTCGAAGGTCACCGGCGGGGCAAGGGTCTCCACCTTCTGGGTGTAGCCCAGCGGCTCCAGGAGGGTGCCGAGGACGCCGTTCGTCGAGGTGATGTCGGTCCAGCCCGGGTCCGACATGCGCACGGTGGCGCAGCTGTCGGGATCGGTCGCCGCTGCGGGCGTGGCCGCCAGCAGCAATCCGGTCAGGGCAAGGGCGATGAGGCGCGCCATGGTTCAGTCTCCCTGTTGTCGTCCCCCATTGGGGTTGTGGCCGCGCGTGACGCGCGGGAACCGGGCGGCGGCTTCCAGATCGTCGAGATCCATGTGGTTGCGGATGTACTGCCGGGTCGCGTCCTGCCGCGGCTGCCAGTCCCAGCCGTGCGGTTCGCCCCGGCGCAGCGCCGCGTCCACGAAGCGCCGCCGCCTCTGGCTTTCGAGGACCTGCTCGCGCAGCCGCGGCAGGTCCCAGTGCGCCGCCACCTCCGCCCGGAAGGCGGCGACGCAGGCGGCCTCGGCCGGGTCGGCGGCGCGGTTCACCCGCTCGCCCGGATCGGCCGCAAGGTCGTAGAGCTGGTCGGGGTCGGCCGGGCTGTGGATGAACTTCCACGGGCCGCGCCGGATCATCACGATCGGCGCCACCGCGCCTTCGGCCAGGTATTCGCCCAGGACAAGGTCGTGCCCGCCGGTGCCGGCGAGGTGCGGCAGCAGGCTGCGCCCGTCCAGCGGCGTCGGGTGCGGCGGCGCCCCTTCTGGGGCGGCGAGGTCGACCAGGGTCGGCAGCAGGTCGGCGGAGGACACGGCGGTGCCGACCCGGCGCGGGGCGAAGCGGCCGGGGGCGTGCACCACCAGCGGGATGCGGCAACCGCCCTCGAGGAAGCTCATCTTGTACCAGAGGCCGCGCTCGCCCAGGAACTCGCCATGGTCGGACAGCAGGATGGTGACCGTGTCCTCGGCCAGGCCGGCGTTGCGCAGCGCCGCCATCACCCGGCCGAACTGCTCGTCGACATAGGCGATGGCGCCGTAATAGGCGCGGCGGGCCCGGCGGGTCTGCTCCGCGGTGACCGGGGTGCGGTCCAGCTCGCACACCTTGCGCAGCCGGCGCGAATGCGGGTCGTCGGCCGGCGCGTCCTCGGGCAGCGGGATGTCCTCGTCGCGGTACAGGTTCCAGTACCGCTCCGGCACGGCGAAAGGGTCGTGCGGATGGGTCAGCGACACGGTCAGGCAGAACGGCCGGCCGTCGGCGACGCCGCCGCTGCCGCGCGCCAGGTCGTACAGGCGCCGTTCGGCCGCGAACACCACCTCGTCATCGAAATCCAGCTGGTTGGTGCGGATGCAGGGGCCGGCGTCGATCACCGACGACATGTTGTGGTACCAGCTCGGCCGCGCCTCCGGCCGGTCCCAGTCCGGGGTCCAGCCGAAATCGGCCGGGTAGATGTCGGTGGTCAGCCGCTCCTCGAAGCCGTGCAGCTGGTCCGGGCCGCAGAAATGCATCTTGCCGGCCAGGATGGTGCGGTAGCCCAGCGCCCGCAGCGCATGGGCGAAGGTCGGCACGTCGGTGGGGAACTCGGCGGCGTTGTCATAGGCGCCGATCGCCGAGGGCAGCCGGCCCGACATGAACACCGCGCGGGAAGGCCCGCACAGGGGGCTGTTGCAGTAGGCGGCGTCGAACACCACACCCTCCCGCGCCAGCGCCGTCATCACCGGCGCCTGCACCACCGGGTTGCCATAGGCCGGCAGGGCGAAGGGCGTCAGCTGATCCGCCATCAGGATCAGGATGTTCGGTCGCCGTGCTCCGCTTCCCACGATCGGCCTCTCCCTTGTGCAACGACGGGCACCACGCCTCGGTTCAACCGACAGGGTGGGGTGCGACCGAAAGGATCGTGAAGACGGCGGCCGTTCATGGAGGTATTATCGCGGCTTATGGCAACCCGCCGCCGCGACCTGCCGCCGATGCCGGCGCTCCTGGCCTTCGAGGCCGCGGGGCGGCTGTCGAATTTCAGCGCCGCGGCGCGTGAGCTCGGGGCCACCCAGCCGGCCGTCTCCCATCAGATCGCCGCATTGGAAGCGCGGCTGGGCACGGCCCTGTTCCGGCGGCTGCACCGCGGCGTGGCGCTGACCGCCGAGGGCGAGCGGCTGCTGCAGGTGGTGACCCGGTCGCTCGACGCCATCGCCGACACGGCGGCGGAGATCCGCCAGGCGCGCGACCCGGGCGGGCTGACCGTCGCCACCGATTTCGGCTTCGCGACCTACTGGCTGCTGCCGCGGCTGGCGCGGCTGCGGGCGGCGCTGGGCGGGGTCGAGATCCGCATCCTGGCCAGCCAGGACGTGCTCGATCCGCGCGACCGCGCCGTCGACGCGGTGATCGCCTTCGGGGCCGGGCGCTGGCCCGGCTGCACCGTCGACCGGCTGTTCCCGGAAAGCGTGCTGCCGATCTGCAGCCCGGAGATGGCGGCGCGGCTGCCGCGGCTGGCAGCGCCGGCCGACCTGCTGGGCCAGCCGCTGCTGCATCTCGACAGCCCGGACCCGGCGCGCTGGCTCGACTGGGCCGGCTGGTTCCGCGGCCAGGGGGTGGAGGGGGCGCCGCGCGGCCGGTCGCTGCGCTTCAACAACTATCCGCTGGTGCTGCAGGCGGCCCTGGCCGGGCAGGGTGTGGCGCTGGGCTGGCGGCCGCTGGTCGACGATCTGCTGGCCGCGGGCCAGCTCGTCGCCTGCCTGCCCGCGCCCTTCCGCACCCAGCGCGGCTATTTCCTGGCCCAGCCCCTGGCCGACCGGCCCGACCCGCTGCGCGCCGCCTTCCGCGACTGGCTGGTGGCCGAGGCCGCGGGACACAGCCCACGGGGCGGCTAGCCGGCGTCCCGGAACCGACGCCAGCCTTCGGCGCGCAGGGCGCAGGCCGGGCATTCGCCGCAGCCGTAACCCCAGTCATGGGATCGGCTGCGGTCGCCGCGATAGCAGCTGTGGGTCTCGTCGCGGATCAGCCCGACCAGCGCCTCGCCGCCCAGCGACGCGGCCAGGCGCCAGGTCTCGGCCTTGTCGATCCACATCAGCGGCGTGTGCAGGACGAAGCGGCTCTCCATGCCGAGATTGAGGGCCAGCTGCATCGCCTTCATCGTGTCGTCGCGGCAGTCCGGATAGCCGGAATAATCGGTCTCGCAGACGCCGGCGACCAGGTGGCGCAGGCCGCGGCGATAGGCCAGCGCGGCGGCGAAGGTCACGAACACCAGGTTGCGGCCGGGCACGAAGGTGTTCGGCAGCCCGTTGTCCTGCATCGCGATCTCGACGTCGCGGGTCAGCGCCGTCTCGCTGACCTGGCCCAGGACGCCGAGGTCGAGCATGTGGTCGGCGCCGAGGCGCCCGGCCCAGGCCGGGAAGCGGCCGCGGACCGCGTCCAGGATGCGCGGGCGGACGTCGAGCTCGACCCGGTGCCGCTGGCCGTAGTCGAAGCCGACCGTCTCGACCCGCTCGAAGCGGTCCAGCGCCCAGGCCAGGCAGGTGGTCGAATCCTGCCCGCCGGAGAACAGCACCAGCGCGCCGTCCATCGCGGCCTCCTTGCCGTGCTCAGCGGCCGTCATACTCGGCCCAGCAGTTCGGGGTCTCATAGACCGTGACGGCGGCCAGCAGCGGCAGGGCCGGCCGGACCCGGTCCCAGATCCAGACGGCGATGTGCTCGGCCGTCGGGTTCTCCAGCCCCTCGACCTCGTTCAGGCAGTAATGGTCCAACCGGGCCAGGATCGGGGCGAAGGCGGCCTCGACGTCGAAGAAATCGACGACGAAGCCGGTCTCCGGGTCGACCGGGCCCTCGAGCCGCAGCTCGACCCGGTAGGAATGGCCGTGCATCCGGTGGCAGCGATGCGTCGCCGGCACGTTCGGCAGCCGGTGCGCCGCCTCGAAGGTGAAGGCCTGGGTGATCCTCATGGCCAGACGACTTTCATGGAATGCCGATCAGCTTGTGGGTCTGCAGGCTCAGCCGCCATTTGGGGTGGGACAGGCAGTAGGCGACCGCGGCCTCGGTGTTGGCGACGCGGTCCGGCCCGTCCATCGGCTGCAGCCAGAAATGGGTGAAGTCGAGATCAGCCACCGCCTCGGGCGGCAGCTCCGGCTGCGGATAGACCAGCTTCAGCTCGTCGCCGCGCCGTGCGAGCAGGGGCGCGCCGGCCTTCGGGCTGACGCAGACCCAGTCCAGCTCCGCCGGCGGCTCGACCGTGCCGTTGGTCTCGACCGCGGCGGTGAAGCCGCGGGCATGGGTGGCGTCCAGCAGGGCGCGGTCCAGCTGCAGCAGCGGCTCGCCGCCGGTGAAGACGACGAAGCGGTCCGCTTCCGGGCCGTCCCAGCAGGCCTCGATCGCCGCGGCCAGCGCTTCGGCCGTGTCGAAGCGGCCGCCGCCCGGCCCGTCCGTGCCCAGGAAGTCGGTGTCGCAGAAGCGGCAGACCGCCTCGGTGCGGTCCTGCTCGCGGCCGGTCCACAGATTGCAGCCGACGAAGCGGCAGAACACCGAGGCGCGCCCGGCATGGCGGCCTTCGCCTTGCAGGGTCTTGAAGATCTCTTTGACGACGTAGCCCATCACGCTGGTCCGGCGCGGCTGCCCGCGGCCCCATGGGTGGGCCGTTGCCGCGCGGCGCGGTTTTAGACCTTTTTGCCGCGCCGGTCAGGTGCGAATTGCCGCGGGTCAGCATTGCCGAGCTCTCTCCGACACGCAATGGGCAGAGAACGTCTGTGGTCAGGTTGATCGAATGGCCAACAAATATGCCTCAATATGAGCATATGCGTTTGAAAGGGTAATTGTCGTCAATTCTCATTATATTTTGCCATAAAGGAACATTTTTGAATCCGAGTCAAAGTGTTGCGAAAGATGGAATATCGGGTTATGCGATATTTCATCCGCATTTCTCCGGGTGCGGATATTGTGCAAAGCAATGTGGGAGATTCTCGATATGGAATCCGATCTTCTTGGTGGCTTGCTTGGCGCCGTGGGGCAGCTTCTGGGCGGTGACGGCGGCAACCCGGTCGATGGTCTGGGCGATGGCCTGGAAGTCGGCCTGGACAAGGGAGCCGAGGCCGGCGGCAACGGCCTCCTGGGTGTCGTCGGCGGCGCGCTCGGCGGTGTTGTCGGCCTGCTGATCGGTGCGGTCGACAATCTCGGGGACTCGGTCGACAAGATCCCGCTGCTCGGCGAGGCGCTCGGCGGCGTGCTGCATCTCGGCAGCGATCTCGTCAATGGGTTGGCCGTCAGTGCAGTCGCGATCGTGGACGGTGCTCTGACCCTCGGCGATGCCATCGATCTCGGTCCGATCAGCGACGTGCTGAACGGTGATTCCGGGGGGCTGGCCGGCGGGCTCGGGACCGGCCTGCAGCTCGGGGTCGAGTACGGGGCCGATGTCAGCGAGGCTGGCCTGGCCGGAAGCATCGGCGGGATCGTCGGGGGCCTCGCCGGCTTCGCCATCGGCACGCTCGAGAATCTCGGCATCGAGCTGGGCGGCGACGTCCTGCCGTCGCAGGGCGACTATCTGCTGTAGGTCGGCGCCTGGAGCACATCGAGGCCCGTGCCGGGGCGCGGGCCTCGATTCCGACGATCGGCCCGACCCGATGTCCACAGAGCTGGGCCGGCGATCGTCCCGCGGGCGGCCCTATGCCTGCACGAGCAGGGCCGTGCCGTACATCACGGCGATGCCGGCGATCATGCCGGCCATCGCCGTCGCCCGGGCGTGCGTCCCGTCATCCACCCGCCGCAGCATCAGCAGCGCGACCTCGACGACGACCTGCAGGATGGCGCCGGCGCCAACGGCCAGGGCAAAGGCAGCCCAATGCGCCGCATAGGCGTAGCTGCCGATCCAGATGCCCAGCACCGCCGGCAGGCCGGCCAGCAGCGCCAGGCCGGCGAGGAGCAGCCAGCCGGGCCGGCGGTCCAGCAGCGGCGCGACGATGCCGACCCCTTCGGTGATGTTGTGCAGCGTGAAGCCGAGCACGAGGAAGGAGCCGAGGGCGGCCGCGCCGGTGGCGAAGGCCGAGCCGATCGCCAGCCCCTCGCCGAGATTGTGCAGGCCGATGCCCAGCGCGATCGACGCGGCCAGGCCGACGCCGCCGAGCCTGCGGCCGCCGCGCCGGCCGACGGCCATGAGGAGGGCGAAGGTCAGGCCGGCGATCAGCCACACCAGCACGGGCGCGTGCAGCTCGGGCGCCGACTGCGCGGCCAGCTCCAAGGCCTCGCCGATCGTGTCGACCAGCAGGAAGACCAGCAGGCCGACCGTCAGCGCCAGCGCGAAGGTCAGCCCGCGGGCGCCGCCGGCCTTGAGGGCGGGAAAGAAGAGCATCCCGAGCGCGACCGGCACGACGCCGACGAAGAGGCCGACCAGCCCGAACCGGCCGAGCATGCCCGCCGAGGTCGGCGGCGTGGCGACGGCGACATCGATCGTGTGCTCGAAGGCGATACCGCTGCGGGTGAGGAGGGTGAGGTGGTGCGTCTCGCCCAGGACCCAGGGATAGGGGATCCGCAGCCAGGCCGTGCCCAGGCGGTCGATCGGTCCCGGCGGCTCCTGCGCGAAATCCCAATAGGCGCCGTCGACCTGGATCTGCGCGATCTCCATCGGCTCGGTCCCGCCGGCGCGGACCAGGACCGAGAGGCCGCCGCCGTCGAGCACGGTGCGTTCGACCGTCAGCTGCTCGGCCGGCGGCACGCCCGCGGAGAAGCTCCGCAGCGGGTCGGCGGCGAGGAAGGCCGCGGCCATCGCCACGATCAGGCCCAGCGGCAGCAAGGCCCAGCCGAGCGCGCGGATCATGTCCGCACCTCGAAATGGCCCATCCAGCCGAGCTCGGCGAACTCCGACTGATGGGCGTGGAACATGTAGAGGCCCGGCTCGTGGTCCCTGAAGCTGAACTCCAGGATCCCGCGCTGGGCCTGGCACTGCATGACCGTGTCGATCATCCGCAGCGTCGGCGTCAGCGTCGTGCCGTGGTCGTAATAGTCGAAGAAGTTCGCGTGCAGGTGGAAGGAGTTGATCGGGTCGAATTCGGTGATGTTGACGAGGTAGATCCGCACCGGCCTGGCACGGTCGATCGGGATGGGCCGCTTGGCATAGGCGTGCGCCACCGTGTTGACGGCGTAGACCTCGTTCTCGTCGTCGAAATTGGTGTCGAAGGCGTTCATCACCATCACCAGCTCCTGCCATCCGGCGTTCTCGGGTGTGCCGAGCAGCCGGCCGCGCGCGGCCCCGGCCTGGTCGGGATGGCGGGCGGGATCGGGGTCGATGACGAAGGCGCCGTACATGCCCTTGTGGATGTGGCGGCGCAGCGGAACGAAATGGCAGTGATAGAGATGGCAGCCGAAGGGGAAGGCGTCGAACTCGTAGACGAACTCGCCGCCGGGCTGGGCCGCGCCCGCGCCGGGGACCCCGTCCATCCGCGCCGAATGGATGCCGTGGAAATGCATGGTGTGCGGGTGCGAGCCGCGGTTCAGGAACCGGATCTGCACGCGGTCGCCCTCGGTGACCCGGAGCGCCGGGCCGGGCACGCGGCCGTTATAGGTCCAGGCCGGGAACATCAGTCCCGGGGCGATCTCGATCTCCTTGTCCTCCGCCGTGACCTCGAACTCGCGCACGGTCCGGCCGGCGCTGTCCCGGCTGACCGTGCCGGTGTCCCATTCGGTCAGCATGGCGAACGGATCGAAGCCGTTCCGGGCATCGTCGACGGCCCCGACCGTGGTCATGCCGCCATGGGCGCCGACCGCTTCGCCATGGCCGGCATGAGCCGGCTGCTCCGCCCGTGCGGCGTCCAGCTGCGCCAGCGCCGCGCCTCCCAGCGCCGCGCTGCCGATGATCGCCTCCCGGCGCGTGATGGCGCCGTCACCTGGGAACTTCATCAATCCTCCAGGCTTTGAGCCCATGCCGATTGATTGACGTTCAGCGTCACAATTTAGCACAAGCTACAATATGGGCGCCAGCCTCCCCTCTTCTTGCGGTCGGAGCCGCGCATCGGATTCGCCGGGGCGAATCCGATGCGCGTCCGCGAAAAGCACCTCAGGTGCTGGTCAGCTTCGACAGGTCGAGCGGCAGAGAGCGCAGGCGCTGGCCGGTCGCGGCGAAGACCGCGTTGCCGATCGCCGGCGCCAGCCCGGGCACGCCCGGCTCGCCGATGCCGGTCGGCGGTTCGGCCGACGGCACGATGTGCACCTCGACCTTCGGCATCTCCGACATCCGGGTCGGCTCATAGGTGTCGAAATTGGCCTGCTCCACCTCGCCGTCCTGGAGCGTGATCCTGTTGCGCAGGACGACGGAGAGGGCGAAGCCGACCGACCCCTCGACCTGGGCCCGGATCACGTCGGGGTTGACCGCGATGCCGCAATCGACCGCCGCCACCACCCGGTCGACCTTCAGCGCGCCGCCCTCGACCGAGACCTCGGCCACGGTGGCGACATAGGTCTCGAACGACTTGTGCACGGCGACGCCGCGGCCCTTGCCGGCCGGCAGGGGCTGGCCCCAGCCCGCCTTCTCCGCCACCAGCGACAGCACGCCGGCATGCCGCGGCTGGTCGCGCAGCAGCGCCAGGCGGAAGGCGACCGGGTCCTGGCCGGCGGCATGGGCCAGCTCGTCGATCACCGTCTCCATCGCGTGGGCGGTGTGGGTGTGGCCGACCGAGCGCCACCACAGCACCGGCACGCCCTCCTTGGCGTTGTGCACCGTCGCGGTCAGGTCCGGCACCGCATAATGGGTGTCCGACGCGCCTTCGACGCTGGTGGCATCGATGCCGTCCTTCACCGCGAAGGCTTCGAAGGAGGTGCCGATCATGATCGACTTCCCGACGATCACGTGCTCCCAGCCGCTGATCTTGCCGTCCGCATCCAGCCCGGCCCGGACCTTGTGGTAGACCATCGGCCGGTAGTAGCCGGCCCTCATATCGTCCTCGCGGGTCCGCATCAGGTGGATCGGCGCCTTCATGCCGGTGGCCTTGAGGATCATCGCCGCCTCGGCCGCATAGTCCGCGGTCGGGGTGGCGCGCCGGCCGAAGGAGCCGCCGGTATAGGCCGAGTTGATCGTCACCTGCTCCGGCTTCAGGCCCAGGATGGCGGCGATGGTCGCCTGCTCGATCGTCTGGAACTGCGACCCGGCCCACCAGATCGCGCCGTCGGCCGTCGGCTCCAGCACGCCGTTCAGCGGCTCCATCGGCGCATGGGCCAGGTAGGGGAACTCGAACTCCGCCTCCACCAGCTTGGCCGCCTTCTGCAGCGCCGCGGCGGCGTCGCCGCGTTTGGCCGCGGTCAGGCCGGGCGTCTGCGCCATGGCCTTGTAGTCGGCCATCAGCGCATCGGTGGAGCGGCCCTCGGCCTGGCCGAAATCCCACTCGACCTTCAGGGCCTCGCGCCCCTGCATCGCCGACCAGGTGTCCTTGGCCACAACGGCCACGCCGGTCGGGATGGTGACGATGTCGACCACGCCCGGCACCTGCTTCGCCGCCGCGGCGTCGACGCTCTTCACCGCGCCGCCGAAGCGCGGCGGATGGGCGACGAGGGCGGTCACCTGGCCCGGGCGGCGGACATCGATCGAAAAGCCGGCCTTGCCGGTGATCTTGGCCGGCGTGTCCAGCCGCGGCACATGTCCGCCGACCAGGGTGAAGGCCTTCGGGTCCTTCAGCGTCACCTCGGCCGGCGGCGTCAGCGCCGCCGCCTTGGCCGCCAGCTCGCCGAAACGGGCGGATTTGCCGGAGGCGTGGCGCAGCACGCCCTTCTCGACCGTGATCTCACCGGCCGGGACCTGCCATTCCGCGGCGGCCGCCTGCACCAGCATGGCGCGGGCCGTGGCGCCGGCCTTCCGCAGCTGGTCCCAGGAATTGGCGATCGAGGTCGACCCGCCGGTGCCCTGGATCGGGCCGAAGGAAAGATTGTTGTAGATCCTGGCGTCCGCCGGGGCGAATTCGAAGCGCATCTGGCCCCAGTCGGCGTCGATCTCCTCGGCCACGATGGTGGTCAGGCCGGTGGTCACGCCCTGGCCCATCTCGCAGTGCTTGATCAGCACGGTGACGGTGTCGTCGGGGGCGACGCGGACGAAGGCGTTGGGGGTAAGGTCCCCGGCCGCGGCCATGGCGCGGCGGGCGAGCGGCAGATGCGCGGCGATCACCAGCGCGCCGCCGAGGGCGCCGGCGCCCTTCAGGAAGGATCGGCGGTTCGGCCTGGCGAGACCGTCGGCGGTCCCGGACGCGGCCGGGGCGACGATTGGCTGAGCAAACATGGGGTCATCCCTCCGGTTCAGGCCAGCTGCGTCGCGGCGTCGTGGATCGCGGCGCGGATGCGCTGATAGGTGCCGCAGCGGCAGATGTTGCCGTCCATGGCGGCGACGATGTCGTCGTCGGTCGGCTTCGGCGTCTGGCTCAACAGGCCGATCGCCGACATGATCTGGCCGGACTGGCAGTAGCCGCACTGCACCACGTCGAACTTGGTCCAGGCTGTCCGCACGGCCTCGGCGACCTTGCCCGACACACCCTCGATGGTGGTGATCTTGCCGTCGCCGACGTCGCCGACGAAGGTCTGGCAGGACCGCACCGGCTGGCCGTCGAGATGCACGGTGCAGGCGCCGCACAGCGCCTGGCCGCAGCCGAACTTGGTGCCGGTCAGGTTGAGATGGTCGCGAAGGGCCCAGAGCAGCGGCATCTGCGGATCGATGTCGAGCTCGTGCTCCGCGCCGTTGATGTTCAGCTTCACCATGGTCGATGTCCCAATTTGAAGGCGGTGCGGGGGACCGGGCACCGCGCCGGGCACAACGTCCGCGTTGGCCGCGGATCTGGGTCACAGCACTAGATCGAACGTTCGATCTAATTCGATCAAAAATTTATGGATGGCGGGCGACGGCGCGCCAGCACCCTTCGGCGATGTCGTCCAGCGTCGCGTCGTCCAGCGGTGCCTCGTTCGCCCGCCGCGCCAGCCGCGCGGCCACGCCGAAGGACAGATCATAGACGATCTCCGTCGGCAGCGGCTTGAACGGGCTGCCGCCGTCGACGAAGCCCAGCCGGCGGGCCAGGACGGCGAAGTTCTGGTCCTCCTTGGCCAGCTCCTGCAGGTCGGTCGGGCAGTGGTAGGGCGAGTTCTCGTACTGCTCGAGGAACCGCGCCTCCAGCCGGTGGGTCCGGTAGAAGTGGTAGGCGTTGCACCAGGTGCGCTTGAACGCCTCTTTGGGAGACACGCCGTCGAAGTCGCCCTCCAGCATGGCCCTGGCCTTCACCGCCTTGACCTCCTTGTAGAGGTCGCGGATCAGCTCCTCCTTGCTGGCGAAGTAGTGGTAGATCACGCCCGGGCTGGCGCCCGACCGCTTGGCGATCTGGGACATGGGCGTGTCGTGGAAGCCACGCTCCGCCACCAGCTCCAACGTCGCCTTCAGGATCGCGCATCGCTTGCTGTCGACGTCGGGAAACACGAAACCACACTCGATCGAACGTTCGTTCTAGTTAGCCGCTCCGCCCCGCCGGCGTCAAGAATGACGATGGATCAGGAGGCTTTCGCCTGGAGGACGGCGTCGTCGAGAGACCGGGCCAACACCCGCAGTCGCTGCAGCGCGGACCGATACTCCGCCGCCCCGATCTCGGCCCAGACCAGCCCGGCCGTCCGGCCGGCTTCGGGGATCGTGACCGGGAAGGTCTCCGCCTCGGCCAGCGCCCCCTTCTCGTTGATCAGGTACCGGCCGTTCAGCGCGAACAGGACCTGGGCGATGCAGCACAGCGCCCGGTAGGCGCAGCCGGCGACATAAGTCTGATCGCCGCGGGCGATCGCCTTCTCGGCGATCTCGATGCTGAACGCCACCTCCCAATGGAACCGGGCGATCAGCGCGGCCCGAAGGGCCGGCGGGAAGGGCGAGGTCCGCGCCTTGAGATCGGCGACCATGCCCTCGGGGTCGAGGATCGGCCGGCACAGCGCGATCTCGCCCATCCAGATGGCCGAACAGAAGCCGTGCGGATGGCCCGGTTGATAGTCCATCGAGATCCGGCCCGCCGTGCAGTCGGCGACGACGGCGCGGACCCGCGTCAGGTCGCGGTACAGGAGGTCGACTCTCTGCCCGGCGACGGTGAGCCACCCGCCGCCATTGATCCAGGGGCCCCATTCGCCCGGCGACGTCACCCGTGCCGTCTCCGGATCGTCGACCACCGACGCGACCGCCGCCGCCAGCTGGCCGATGTCCAGCGGCGCATCGGCCTCGTAGTACAGGCCCAGATCGTAGTCGGAGTCGGGGGCCGCCGTGCCCCGGGCCCGGGAGCCGCCGAGGACGAGGGCGACCAGCCCGCCGACCGGCCGCAGGGCGTTGGTGAGGCGATCGATGATGGCGTCGTTCATGCCGGCCCGGTCAGCGTTTGCCGCAGTCCAGGATGTTCTCCAGCGCGGCACCGGAGCCGGCGAGGGTGAAGGGCTCGGCGATCGCCGGCTCCGCCAGGCCGACGGTCAGCGCCTTGCCGCGGCGCATCGCCTCGACCAGCGCCTTCATCTTCTCGGTGGGGAAGTCCTTGCCCGGGCGCCACTCGAAGCCGGTCGTGGCCTCGCCGACCTCGGCCGTCATCGGCACCGGCGTGGCCTTGCCGTCGACGGTGAAGGTCACGGCGGCGGCCGGCGCCGGCAGGCTCAGCTTGCGGGGCAGGGAGAACAGGACATAGGGGCCGCTGCGGCTCGCGCCGCCCTGCGGTCCGATATCCTCGGCGCAGTAGACGCCGAGATGGGCGCCGTCCGGGTTGGTCAGCCCGGCATAGTCGGTGCCCATGTGGCTGCCGGTGCCCCAGCCCTCGGCCTCCTGCGCCCCGGCCGGGGCGGCAGCGGCGAGGAGGAGCGGCAGGGCGAGAAGGGCGGGGCGGGTCGGCGGCATCGTCCGGAAGCGAAGAAGGGCGCGTTGCCGCGCCCTTCGGGTGGTCGATCACATGTCGAGCAGGATGCGCTGCGGGTCCTCCAGGCACTCCTTGACCCGGACCAGGAAGGTCACGGCCTCGCGCCCGTCGATGATGCGGTGGTCGTAGGACAGGGCCAGATACATCATCGGCCGGATCTCGACCTTGCCGCCGACCGCGACCGGCCGCTCCTGGATCTTGTGCATGCCCAGGATGCCGGATTGCGGCGGGTTCAGGATCGGCGTCGACATCAGCGAACCGTAGACGCCGCCGTTGGAGATGGTGAAGGTGCCGCCGGTCAGCTCGGCCATCGACAGCTTGCCGTCGCGCGCCTTGCGGCCGAGCTCACCGATCGTCTTCTCGACCTCGGCGAAGGACAGGGCGTCGGCGTCGCGCACCACCGGCACAACCAGGCCCGTCGGCGTGCCGACGGCGACGCCGATGTCGTAGTAGTTCTTGTAGACCAGATCGTCGCCGTCGATCTCGGCATTGACCGCCGGCAGCTCCTTCAGCGCGACGATGCAGGCCTTCACGAAGAAGGACATGAAGCCCAGCTTCACGCCATGCTTCTTCTCGAAGCTGTCCTTGTACTGGTTGCGCAGCGCCATCAGCGCCGACATGTCGACCTCGTTGAAGGTCGTCAGCATGGCGGCATTGTTCTGCGCCTGCTTCAGCCGGGTGGCGATGGTCTTGCGCAGCTTGGTCATGCGCACCCGCTCTTCCCGGTCCTTCTTCGGCCGCGGGCCGCTTTCCGGACGGGTGAAGGCGGGAATCTCGATCACCGCGGCGCCGCCGGCGGGGGCGGCGGCCGGCTTGGCGCCGCCGGCGGCAGCGGCCTGCGCATCCTCCTTCAGGATGCGCCCACCCTTGCCGCTGCCGGCGATGGCGCCGGCGTCGAGATTGTTCTCGGCGATGATCTTGGCCGCCGACGGCATGGCGATCGGCGCCTCGCCGTTGCCGGCCTTGGCGGCGGGGGCCGCCGCAGCCACCGCGGGCTCGGCCGGCTTCGCCGCCGGGGCCTCGGCCTTGGCCGCCGGCTTGGCGGCCGGGGCGCCGGCGCCCTCGCCGATGCTGCCCAGCAGCGCGCCGACCTCGACATTGGCGCCTTCCTCGGCCACCACCGATTCCAGCACGCCGGCCGCGGTGGCGTTGACCTCGAGCGTCACCTTGTCGGTCTCGAGCTCGACCAGCGGCTCATCCACGGCCACGGCCTCGCCCGGCTTCTTCAGCCAGCGGGCGACGGTGGCCTCGGTCACCGATTCGCCCAGGGCGGGCACCTTGATCTCGACGCTCATAGAGTCTCCATTCCTTCCGGTCCGTGCGTACGGTGCTCGGGTGTTTCCGGATCAGCCGGCCGACAGGGCCTCGTCGACCAGCTTGGCCTGTTCCTGGTTGTGACGGCGCAGCAGGCCGGTGGCCGGGGCCGCGGCTTCGGGCCGGCCGGCATAGCGCGGCCGGGCGCTGCGATGGCCGATTTCGGCCAGCGTCGCCTCGATCTTGCGGTCGACGAAGTACCAGGCGCCCTGGTTCTCGGGCTCCTCCTGGCACCACACCACCTCGGCGTTCGGGTACTTCGCCAGCTCCGCCCCCAGCGTCTTGCGCGGGAACGGGAACATCTGCTCCAGCCGGATGATGGCGACGTCCTTCAGGCCGCGCTCCTCGCGCTCCTTCCTCAGGTCGTAATAGACCTTGCCGGAGCAGATCACGACCCGCCGCACCGACTCACCGGCCACCAGCTCCGCCGTCTCCGGCAGCACGCGATGGAAGGTCGAGCCGTTGGTGAAGTCGGCCAGGGTCGAGACGCACTCCTTGTGGCGCAGCAGCGACTTCGGCGTGAACACCACCAGCGGCTTGCGGAAGTCGCGGTGGATCTGCCGCCGCAGCGCGTGGAAGTAGTTGGCGGGGGTGGTCAGGTTGACGACCTGCCAGTTGTCCTCGGCCGATTGCTGCAGGTAGCGCTCGATGCGGGCCGAGGAATGCTCCGGCCCCTGGCCCTCATAGCCGTGCGGCAGCAGCATCACCAGGCCGGACATGCGCAGCCACTTCTGCTCGCCGGAGGAGATGAACTGGTCGATGATGACCTGGGCGCCGTTGGCGAAGTCGCCGAACTGCGCCTCCCACAGGGTCAGGGCCCGCGGCTCGGCCAGCGAATAGCCGTATTCGAAGCCCAGCACCGCGAATTCCGACAGCGGGCTGTCATGCACCTCGAACGGCGCCTGGCCGTCGCGGACATGGTTCAGCGGGACATAGCGCTCCTCGGTCTCCTGGTCGACGATCACCGAATGGCGCTGGCTGAAGGTGCCGCGGCCGGAATCCTGGCCGGACAGCCGCACCGGGATGCCCTCGGCCACCAGCGTGCCGAAGGCCAGCGCCTCGGCCGTGGCCCAGTCGATGTCGCGGCCGGTCTCGATCATCTGCGCCTTGGCCTTGAGCTGGCGCACGACCTTGGAGTTGACGTTGATGCCCGCCGGAACGGTGCTGATCGCCTTGCCGACCTCGCGCAGCAGGGCTTCCGGCGCCGCGGTGGTGCCGCGGCGATCCTCGCCCTCGGCCGTGGTCAGGCCCGACCAGGCGCCGCCCAGCCAGTCCGCCTTGTTCGGCTTGTAGGTGGTCGAACCCTCGAACGCCTCCTCCAGATGCTTCTGGAAGTCGCGCACGACGGCCTCGGCGTCCTCGGCCGACAGCAGGCCCTCGCCGATCAGCTGCCGGGCGTAGATCTCGCGCACCGGCGGGTGCTTGGCGATGGTCTTGTACATCAGGGGCTGGGTGAAGCCCGGCTCGTCGCCTTCGTTGTGGCCGAAGCGGCGGTAGCAGAACATGTCCACCACCACGTCGTGGCCGAACTTCTGCCGGAACTCGATGGCGATGCGCGAGACATGCACCACCGCCTCGGGGTCATCGCCGTTGACGTGGAAGACCGGCGCCTGGACGGTCCGCGCCACGTCGGTGCAGTAGGGGCCGGAGCGGGAATAGACCGGCGCGGTGGTGAAGCCGATCTGGTTGTTGATGACGAAATGGACGGTGCCGCCGACGCGATAGCCCTTGAGGTCGGACATCATCAGCGTCTCGGCCACCACGCCCTGGCCGGCGAAGGCGGCGTCGCCGTGGATCAGCAGCGGCAGGACGGCGTTGCGGTCCTCGTCCCGCCGCTGGGTCTGCTTGGCGCGGACCTTGCCGATCACCACCGGGTTGACGCATTCCAGATGCGACGGGTTGGCCGTCAGCGACAGGTGCACGGTGTGGCCGTCGAACTCGCGGTCCGACGAGGTGCCGAGATGGTACTTCACGTCGGCCGAGCCCTGGACGTCGTCCGGGTTGGCCGGGTTGCCCTGGAACTCCGAGAAGATCGCGGCGAAGGGCTTGCCCAGGAAGTTCGCCAGCGTGTTCAGGCGGCCGCGATGGGCCATGCCGATCACGATCTCCTCGAGGCCCAGCTGCCCGCCGCGCTTCAGCACCTGCTCCAGCGCCGGGATCATCGCCTCGCCGCCGTCCAGGCCGAAGCGCTTGGTGCCGGTGTATTTGATGTTGAGGAAGCGCTCGAAGGTCTCGGCCGCGGTCAGGCGCTCATAGATGGCGCGCTTGCCCTCGGGGGTGAACTCGGTGCGGTTCTCGATGGTCTCGATCCGCTCCTGGATCCAGGCGCGGATCGCCGGATCCTGGATGTGCATGTACTCGACGCCGATATGGCCGCAATAGGTGGCGCGCAGCCGGGTCACGATCTGGCGCAGCGTCGGCGTGTCGAGGCCGAGCTGGCCTGCGACGTAGATCGGCCGCTCCATGTCGGCTTCGGTGAAGCCGTAGGTGGCGGGGTCGAGGTCGGGGTGCGGCTTGTGCTCGGTCAGGCCCAGCGGGTCGAGATCGGCCAGCAGATGGCCGCGCACGCGGTAGGCGCGGATCAGCTGCATCGCCCGCAGCGTGTCATGGGCCGCGCGCCGGATCGCATCGGCGTCGATGGCGGCGGGCGCGGCCGGCGCCTTGCCGGGCTTCGCACCCTTGGCAGGCGGCGCCTCGGCCGGCGGCTCCAGCCCGAAGGCCTCGCCCAGGCCGTTCAGCCGGACCGCCGGGACGGCGCCGTTCTGCGGGCTCCAGGACGGACCGGTCTCGGCTTCCGCCTCGCCGTCGCCGAGGCCGGCGAAGAAGGCGCGCCAGCTCTCGTCGACCGAGGCCGGATCGGCCCGGTAACGCTCATGCAGCTCGGCGATGAAATCGGCATTCGGGGCGAACAGGAAGGAACTCTGTTCCGACGGGCTACCCATCATTCTCAACGGCCGGTCTCCGGCCGTTTCCCTGGCGGTCGGCGGCCGCGTGACGCCGCGGCCGGGCGGTCCCTCGCGGGACGGGGTCGAAGTGGCGCGCGCAACCTACGCCGAAAGTCTTTGCGATGAAAGATATGTCGGGCGCGAAACGAGCAATTTCCGACGCCAATACGACAGATCACCCACGCAAAGAACGCAAACGCGACATCCCAGCCCGCATTCCTCACCCTCATTGTGCCCTGCCGGCCTGTGGCGGCGGCCCGGAGGGTCGTCTTGCGGCGGCCGCCTGCGAGGGCGGGTCGCTCGACCGTAGTGCGGCTACGCTCGTCGCGTCCCGCCCCCGCATCCGACTCGCCGCAAGGCGACGCAGGGCGCAAGGAGGGTGAGGAATGCGGGCTAAGGAAACGGACGATCCGAATCGAGGGGATCCAGACATGAAGAAGCCCCGGCCGGCAGTGCCGGCCGGGGCCTCGAACGCCATCCGATGCGGATCAGCCCTTCATCGCCGCGAGCATGGTCTTGCCCAGAGCGGCGGGGGAGTCGGCGACGGCGATGCCGGCGGCCTTGAGGGCCTCGATCTTGTGGTCGGCGGTGTCATGGCCGCCGGAGATGACGGCGCCGGCATGGCCCATGCGGCGGCCCGGGGGCGCGGTGCGGCCGGCGATGAAGCCGACCACCGGCTTGGTGGTGCCGCTGGCCTTGATGAACTCGGCGCCCATCACCTCGGCGTCGCCGCCGATCTCGCCGATCATGATGATGCCCTCGGTCTCCGGGTCGCCGAGGAACAGCTCCAGCGCGTCGACGAAGCTGGTGCCGTTCACCGGGTCGCCGCCGATGCCGATGCAGGTGGTCTGGCCGAGGCCGGCCGCCGTGGTCTGCGCCACCGCCTCATAGGTCAGCGTGCCCGACCGGCTGACGATGCCGATCTTGCC
>NZ_AUHM01000049.1 GCF_000423185.1 Inquilinus limosus DSM 16000
TTCGGCGTCACGCAGCAGCGATGATCATCAAGCGCCTCATCTGTGCCGCGCTCCTCCTGGCGTGTTCAGCGGCGGCCGCCCACCAGGACGCGCCCTCGGCCGCAAGTCCGGCCAGGTGGCTCGCCGAATCCCGGTTCGTCGTCTCGTCGCTGGAAACCGGCCCGGTCGGCTATCTCGAAGCATGGGGCGGCTCGGAATTCGGCTACGCCTACACCTACGCGATCTCGGGCGCGCCCGCCGGCGTGACCGTGGATGCCGACACCGGCATGCTGTCGATCGGGACGCCGCTCGCCGTCGGCACCCATGGTTTCAGGACATCCGTGCGGAATCGAGGGGACACCTCGAGGGTCGCGGAGTTCCCGGTCACACTCGAGGTGGTGGCCGGGGCCGCCGCCAATCGCACCAGGGGCGCCGTTCTTCACAGGGACTATGTGGTCGATTCCGGCGAGTACGGCATGCCGGCCGGTTCCGACTACACCGAAGTCCTGATGAAGATTCGACGCGCCATCGTTCTCGACCAGAAGGCGGTGGGCGACGGCAATCTGCGGGCGACGATCATCTTTCAGGGCGGTCGCCAGTACGACTATGCGAACAATCGCTGGACCTTCGGCATCCAGTACCTCGAGATCCGGAGCGACACCCCGGGCGTCCGCGCGAAGCTACGCAACAGCGCGCCAAACAGCCCTTACCACATCGCCTCGGCCATTTTGCAGCTGGGGCGGCAATATTTCCAATGCGTCAGCCCTGCTGGCGATTGGATCTGCGAGCAGCCGAGATCAATCGGCTACAAGATCGATACGACCGCCATCGGCGATCAGGCTGTGATGCTGAAGAATGCGAGCGACGCCCGCAATCTCACAATCGGCCGCTACGTGATGGTCGGTTCCTATGACCAGCAGATGCGTGGCTTCCCTCCCAATATCCGTTATTTCGAATACGCCAGGGTGGCGTCGATCAGCGGCAGGAGGGTCGTCCTGGATCGGCCTCTTCGGCACAGGCACAAGGACAATTACTGGGAGACCCTCCAGAATCCGAACTCCCTCGGCGGCGCTCGCATCTATGCGATCGATCGTGACGACCAGCGCCTGACTTTGCGAGCTCACATCAAGGATATCGAGTTCCTGGTCAATCCGAACACAGGTCCGCCCGGAAATAAGCTTTGGGCGTCTGCCCTGGATATGACCTTCGAGAACTGCATCATCCCTGAGTTCATTCCGACGCAGGCTCGCTTCGCTCGGGTCGCCGGTGGATCGGTGCAGGACGGCGAACTGGACAAGCTGGTCGGCATGGTCGTGTTCGACGGCACCACCACCGCGGGCCTGAACGAAGGGACCGGCGTGGACTATCTGCTGTTCAAGAACTCCACCGTGACCAGCGGCTACGGGATCGCGCCGCGCCAGCTGCGCGTCATCGATTCAACCCTCCGCGGCGTCGAGCACGCGCCGCTTGCGTTCAAGGGCTCGTGGACGACGCAGCAGGTGGATGTCAGCGGCAGCGCGCTTGTCGGCACCGGGCCGGTCTTCGCCGAATGGCCGCCCGAAAACCTGACCATCGGCCGTGACGGCGTGAGCTGGGACGGCCGACGGCTGACGGTCGCCGCACTGTCCTCCTCGTCCGATGGGAAGATCTGGGGCCGCGCCGCCTGGGAAGGCGCGATCGTCTACGCCGACGCGGTGCGGTCGCCGAACTGGGGCATCATCACCGACATCACCGGCGAGGGCGATTCCATGTATTTCGACATCGACTGGAAAGCCGGCCCTGGCCCGACGGCGGGGACCCGGCTCTTCGTGCCGAGGCTGCACGACGTGGCCGTCAGGGCCTCGCACGCCACACCGGGGCTGTCATGGAACGATACCGATGCCGGCCGTCAGCTCACGCCCGGCGGCAACCGGCCATTTCCGGAGGGTTATCCAGCGGACCTGTCGGGCTTCTAGCGAGCCTGGCCGGGCCGAATTGCGCATTATGGAAACAGTGTTCCTATTCAGCGGCGTTCCGAGTGCCGCCCCCCGAGAGTCCGGCCGCCTCTCTTTCCGTTCGTCGGCCGGAGGAGTCCGCGCAGCATTGCATGCCCGATTTCAGCAACACGCCGCAGTCCTTCGCCCCTTAACGAGTAGCTGCTGCGATCACTGGCCGGGCGTCGCCGACAATCGGCGCCCGGCAGGTGGACAGTGGAGATATCAAGATGATGATCAGAGAGCTCGCAAGCAGTGGGACACAGTTGCCGATGGGCTTCCAGCGGCGTGAGAAGCAAGCCGCAATGGAAATATCGGTCCCGCTGACCGGGACAGAGCAATTATATTACAGAACAGATGAGAAACCCCACCAAATAAGCGATGACTTGCGAGCTTTGCACGTGGCCCATGACGAACTCGACGAAACGGCCATCTATTCGTACCTGCAGTTCGGCGCGGTCGTTCCTCCTCTCAGCCCTTGGAAAGCAATTCGCCGGTTTATCCCCGGGACAACCGCGACGATCTCCAACACCGGCATACAAACGCTTCCCAGGCAACCCTCGCTGAGGCCTTTGCCCAAAGCCTCTCCCTCGCCGGATATCGAGCAGCAGATCTCGACGGTCGTGGCTGCGCTTGATCGCTGTCTGCTCCAGCACTGCGCGGGGCGCCCGGTCACGATTCTGTTCAGCGGCGGGGTCGATTCAGGCCTCCTCGCAGCCAGAGCGTCTGCACTTGGGCTGAAGAACGTCACCCTGGTCAACTACTGCTTCGGCCCGAACGATCCGGAGTCGATGCTGGCGGAGCAGATGGCCCGGCATCTCGGGCTGAAGTTCGTGCGGATCGTGGAGGACACCGGCGGCTCCGATGTCGCCGATGTGCTGCAGCATGCCGGCCGCTATTACCGGACTCTGTTCGGTGATCACTCGGCAGCTCCGACATGCGCGATGATCCGGGCGATCATTCCACGGTGCGAGCCCGGCGGCGTCGTTCTTGAAGGGACGGGGGCAGATTCAGGCTTTGGGGAATTCGGCAGGGCAATGCAATGGCAGCGGGTCTATTCGCTACCGGCCTGGGGCCGGAAACTCGGCGCCGCTGCATATCGGACAACACGGGCCTGGGGGAGAGTAAGCAAACTCGAGTACTATTTGAGGATTCTCCGCCGTGCCGATCAGTTACCGCATCCGTTTTCTGCAGTTGCTGAAAACGCGCTGCGCGGCATTGCCTATCATCCATCGAAGGACATCATCAGCGCCATCGAAGAGCATTTGCTTCAGTGGCTGCCCCACATGTCTCCGCCTGATCCTCGCTTGCAGCTGGCGGCGTTCGATCTCTCGCTGGGCTGTGCCTCGATCACAGCGCAGAAGTCGCGATCGCTGTTCGACGGGACGTCGCTGGATGTTGTGTACCCATACCTTCTGCCGGATATGATTGATGTGGCGTTCGCGTCGGTCGACTGGCCCGGATCTGGGACGGAGGTGAAGCGGGTCTTGAAGGCGGCGCTGGCGCGACACGTGCCAGCCGCGATGGTCTATCGGGCCAAGAGCGGATTTGTGGCCTCGATGCCCGACAAGTTCGGGCACAAGGCATTTCTGACGGCGTTTGACAAATTGCTGGAACCACGGTCGCCGCTGGGTCGCTTTCTCGATCGAAAGTTCCTTCTCGGCATCAGGCCGAAGCTGGCAGCGAAGCGGAAGTTGCCGCCGCAGACTGAATATTTCCTGTGGTGCGCCGTGTTCGGCAACGAGTGGATCGAGCAGGTTTCGAGACGCAGCCTGAACTCCTGATCGCCCGGGGCGCCGGCGCCGTCATCGCACCGCATCTCGTCCGGCAGCTCTGACCGGGAGCCGCGCAGCGGCGGGCCGGCGCATGCAGCCGATCGTCATGCTCCTAACCATTGCGCCCGAAATCATCCGGCCGTGCGGCCCTGCCCGCGGCGCCCGGTGTCGCATTCGGCGAACACCTGGCCTCGGGACGGGGTGGCATGTTCAATCGGGGTGGTGTCGGGCCATGCCGGAATCGCGGCGATCGCTTCGCCGCGGCGACACACCGCCAGGGAAGCGATCCCGATGCCGGACCCGGTGCTTCAGGCCTGACGCTCGCGCAGCGTCCGGATGACGTTCTTCAGCGGTGTCGGCAGATAGGTCCGGAGGCCGGGCCTCAGCCCCGACGGGAGGCGCCATCCGCCGAGGTCGAGCGAGGGCGCGATGGCAGGCTGCGAGTATCGCAGGCTGTCGATCAGGTCGCGATAGCGCTGCGCCATGAGGCCGATGCCGAAGTGGTCGCGCGCCTTCCGGCTCCCTCTGGCCGCCATCTCCGCGCGACCGGCCGCGTCTTCGGCGAGCCGGATGATCGCCCGGGCTGCCGACCGCGTATCGCCGACGGGAAAGAGAAACCCGTTCACGCCGTGCTCGACCGACAGGTCTGTGACGCCCTGTATGTGAGACGCGACCGGCACGCAGCCCGCGGCCATGGCCTCGACCAGCGTCAACCCCAACCCCTCGAACCGGGAAGGCATCAGGAGCACATCGTGCTCCGCCAGGAGCTTGCCGACGAGGCTCGGCGCCACCGCACCGCGGAACTGGAGACGGCTTCCGAGACTTGTGCATCGTGCCTTCAGCCGGGCGAGATCGGGCCCATCGCCAGCCACCGTGAGGGTGATGGCGGGAGGCAGCTCGCGGAAGATCCGCGGCAGCCAGAGCACGCCTTTGGCCTGGTCCTCGACCCGCCCGAGATAGAGCACCCGCAGGCCTTTCGATGGTCGCACGGCCCGCGCCACTGCCAATCCAGCGGTATCGATCCCGTTCGGGATGGCGACCGTCCAGTCGCGATCGAAGCCGTAGCGGCGGACGAGATCGGCCTGAATCCGCGGCGAGACCCCGACCGTCGCATGGACGTGGTCGCGGATCGCCCTGGCCGCCGCATAGGTCCCCGGCGTGATGTTGTGGACGATCATGATCCGGAGGACACGTGGATCGAGATAGCGGACGGCATTGGTCTGGACGGGGTCGGCAAGCACGTTCACGAACACGCCGTCGAAGCCATCCTCGACGGCCGTCACCACGGCCCGCGTGCGCGCATGGTCATCGTCATCGGGCCGGCCGACCGTGCCGCCGTGATCCCGTTCCGTGCGGAACATCGGGCTGTCCGCCGCAGTATGGGCATTCGGGCCGCAGCCCAGCCAGCGGAGCTCGATGCCGGCTCCGGCGAGGCCGGCGCGCAAGTGCCGGAACACCGAATAGGTCCCGCCGATATGGGGATAGCCGAAATACGCGAGCTTCATCCGGACGCTCCTGCGGGATTCACATACGCGTGGTGGCCGTCGGCCGAAGCGGCCGTGCCCGGCGGACCGAGATCCAGACGAAGCAGCAATGGACCGTGACCGGGAGCAGCAGTCCGATGGTGAGCAGCTGATCGGAGATCGCCATGACGGTTCCGATATAGGCGATGGCGCCGAACAGGATGGAGAGGCCGACGATCACGCCGGTCGCCGTGGCATGCGTGAGCCCCCGTTCCAGGAGCAGGTGATGCAGATGCCAGCGATCGGGGGAGAAGGGGCTCCGGCCGGCGTGCAGCCGTCGGACCATCAGGCTGAGCGTGTCGACCACGGGAATGATGCAGACCCAGAGGAGGACGGGAAACGGGATGCTCGCCTGCGGCCCCGAGGACAGATCCACGATGAAATAGGCGATCGCGGCGCCCAGCATCGTGCTGCCGGCATCGCCCATGAACACGAGCGCCCGCGGCCGCCACCGATGCCGCATGTTGAAGGTGAGGAAGCCGAGGACGACGGCCAGCAGCACGAACAGCTGCGCGATCGCCGCGCTACGCCCGAGGAAGGATGCCATCAGCGCCAGCCAGAACAGCGCGGAGGCGGCGGTCCCGCCGGCAAGGCCGTCGAGCCCGTCGATCATGTTGAAGGCGTTGGTCAGCCCGACCAGGAACAGGACCGTGACGCAGAAGACGAGGACCGACACGATCGGATCCGCGGCCACGGCCTGCGCGTCCAGAAAGGCGCTGCCGAAATTGCCGATCATGTGCCCGCCGAGGGCGAGCATCGCGATCGACGCCAGCGCCTGTGCCAGCAGCCGCCACAACGGACGCAGATTGATGCGGTCGTCGACCGCGCCGACGGCGACGAGGATCGCCAGACCGCCGATGAACGACCAGGGGGCCCGCCAGGTCGGTTCGAGCACGCATGTCCCGATGACATAGGCGGCGAACATCGCCAGCCCGCCGCAGACCGGAACCACCCCTTCATGCGCCTTGCGTGCCGTCGGGTGGTCGAGCAGCCCCAATCGGGGGGCGATCCGCTGCATCCAGACGACCAGAACCACCGCAAGGAGAAAGCCGTTCAACAGATGGGCGGCAAGGTTCGGCATCGCGCCCCCTTTCGTGAATCGTAGTCTTCGTGGAGCGCCTGAAAAGCGCATAAAGGCCAATGAAACGGCGACCCGAAGCCCGCCTCGAATAACTCTAGGCGTCGGCCCTGCTATGTTCGATTTGGACAAACTGGTGGCCCGCTCTATCCGGAAGGTGAATCCCGATAGACGGATGCAGGCTTTGGGCGCAGGGAACGACAAAGCCCTTGGGCCGGTGGGTCGGATTTGACCCACGACCATTTCGCGCCCGCTGCGGGCCCTCCCCTTCTGCTGGAGCCCGGCGAGCGTGTCCCTGACCGATGCGGAGAATTTCTTCAACGCCGCGGGCCGCAACCCGGCGCTGACACGGCCTCGCTCTCAGAATGCGATGACGCCGTATCGAAGGGAATACCATGCGATCTTCGTATATTCCTTCAGGACCATGAGGCCGCCGTCCTCGCGGATCATCTGGCGGTACGACTCGCTGCGCTCGACCGGCGCCGACATCCACTCCAGCTGCGGCAAGACCTGCCGAAAGCAGGCGAGGGCCCGACGGGTGTGGAACCAGCTCGTGACCAGGACGGCGCGTCGTGCGCCCATCGCCGTCAGCATGGGAGCCGAGAAGACGGCGTTCTCCCATGTGTTCTGGGAGGCGCATTCAACCTGGATCACATTCCGCGGCACGCCCCGGTCCACCATGTGGCTTCGGATGCTCTCGCAATCACCGACGCCCGTCACGAGAACCCTCGGCGCGACTCCCTGCCGGTAGAGGGCGGCTGCATGCCGGGCCCGGCTCGGTCCGTTGCCGCCGAGGACGACGATGACATCGGCCGGCTCGAGGGAGGTGCGGACGAGCAGCAGCGGTTCGGCCGCCTTGAAGGCCGCGGCGAAGGCAACACCGCTGGTGAGCGAGATCAGCATGATCACCGCGCAAATCCGGCGGATCCTGGTGCTTCGTGGTTTCATCACCACAGCGTCCCCGCGGACGGATCTCGCTCCTGTCGACATCAGCCGATCACACCCTTGGGCAGGACGAAGGCCTCGGCATAGCGCCCCGGCGCACGGCACTCCATGCCCCGCAGGCGGGCCAGCCCCCGGAAGGTCTCGGCATCGAACCAGTCCTTGGACCGCTGCGAGCCGAAATGGGCGAGCAGAAGCTCGATCTTGCGCTCGAGGACATCGGAGTCGAGAGGCACGTAGAGGTTCGGCCGGCCGAGATCGCCGTCCCATTTCGGGATCTCGTATTCGAGGATGAGATGGTCGCGGAAGGCATTCCAGGTGAGCCGGCAGGTCTCCTGATGATCCTGGTGCGCGTCGGTCCGGCGATGGGTCAGGATGACATCCGGGCGGCTGCGGCTCCTCAGGTCGGAGAACCAGGCCTTGATCTCGCCGCCCTGGTACGGAAAGAAGCTGTCCCTGAAATCGGCGAGCTCGACCACGGAGCTCGCCGCACCGGCGAGGAAGGCGACGGCCGAGGCCTCCGCCTCCGCCGCGCGCGGGCCGGCGGCGCTGAGCACGCACCAGTGGACATGGAGCCGGATCCCGGCCGCGATCCATGACAGAAGCGTGCCCCCTGCCCCGATCTCGATGTCGTCGGAATGCGCCCCGAGGCAGAGCACGGACAGGCTTTCGCCCGGCCGCGCGAGACCCAGTGCCCTCATCAGGCCAGCACCAGGGTCTTGGACTTCTCCTTGGACAGGAACGGTGCGCGCCAGGGCATCTTGCCCTGCTCGACCATATCCTCGAGGGCCTGCCGGTCCTTCAGCGTGTCCATGGAGCGCCAGAATCCCTCATGCTTATAGGCCATGAGCTGGTTCGCCTCGATCAGCCGCCGGAACGGCTCCAGCACGAGCTCCTCGCCTTCGCGCATGTAGTCGAAGATCTCGCGCCGGAACAGGAAGTATCCGCCATTGATCCAGATGTCGGACGAATCGGAGCTGCGGAAGTCCTGCACCTCGCCGTTCCCGTCGATATCCGCCAGGTGATAGGTCAGGGGCGGTCGTACGGCCATGAAGCAGGCGATCTTTCCGCTCTTCTTGAAGCGGTCGATCATGTCGTCGAGATCGCAGTTGGTCAGCCCGTCGCTGTAATTGGCCAGGAAGATCTCCTCGTCCCGCACATGATCCCGCACTGCCCACAGCCGTTCGCCGATATTGCGCCAGATCCCGGTGTCGATCAGGGTGACCCGCCAGTCCTTGTCCGGCTCGCTCAGCAGCTCCACATGGGTGCCGAAGCCCGAAACGACGCAGTCGGCAAAATTCTGCGGCCGGTAGCTGAGAAAGAACTCCTTGACGACGTTGGCCTTATAGCCCAGGCAAAGAATGAAGTCGGCGTGCCCATATTGCCGATAATACTGCATCAGGTGCCATAGGATCGGCTGATGTCCGATCGGGATCATCGGTTTCGGGATACTCTCTGAATATTCCCGAATTCGGGTGCCCAAGCCACCGCAGAAGAGAACCACTTTCATTCTTACAATTCCTTCGGATCGATGACCGTCACCTCGGGGATCGGGACGATGAATTTCGCGCCCCATTCGGCGACGTGACGCATCTGCTGGACGATCTCGTCCTTCAGATTCCACGGCAGGATCAGGATGTAGTCGGGCCTGGCCGCGTCGATCGCGTCCACCGGATGGATGGGGATGCGCATGCCCGGCGTGAAGTGGCCCTGCTTGTAAGGGTTCCGGTCGACCGTGAAATCCAGGAAGTCGGGACCGATGCCGCAATAGTTCAGCAGCGTGTTGCCCTTGCCCGGCGCCCCGTATCCGCAGATGGTCTTGCCCGCGTTCTTGGCCTCGATCAGGAAGGACAGCAGCCGCCGCTTCGTACGCCGGACCTGCTCGGCGAAGGAGGCATAGGTCGCGATATCGTGGAAGCCCAGATGCCGTTCGCGGGCGAGAAGGTCGGGGACGCTCCCCGCGGTCGGCCGGGCCGAGCCGGCATGGGCCAGATACACCCGCAAGGACCCGCCATGGGTCGGAAGCTCCTCCACATCGATCAGCCTCAGCCCGTGCCTGGCCGCCAGCCGCTCGATCGTGACCAGCGAGAAGTAGGAGAAGTGCTCGTGATAGATCGTGTCGAACTGGTTTTCCGCCATCAGCCGCTCGAGATGCGGGAATTCCAGCGTGATGACGCCCTCCGGCTTCAGCAGCCGGGCCAGGCCCGACACGAAGTCGTTGAGCTGGGGGACCTGGGCCAGCACGTTGTTGCCGACGATCAGATCGGCCTGCTTTCCAGCCGCCGCGAGCTTGCCGGCCAGCTCGAAGCCGAAGAAGTCGACCCAGGTGGGAATGCCCTTGTCGATCGCCACCTTGGCGACGTTGGCCGCCGGCTCGACCCCCAGGACCGGGACGCCGAGCGGCAGGAAGTGCTGCAGCAGATAGCCGTCATTGCTCGCGATCTCGACGACCAGGCTGCCCGCCCCGAGCCCGAGCCGCTGCTGGATCATCTCGCAATAGGCCTTGGCATGCGCGACCCAGCTCGTCGAGTAGGACGAGAAATAGGCGTATTCTCGGAAGATGTTCTCCGGGCTGACATATTCCCGGAGCTGGACGAGGAAGCAGTCCCCGCACACCAGCACATGGAGCGGAAAATGCGGCTCCATCTCGTCGAGCTGCTCGGGCGCGATAACGGTCTGGCAAAGCGGCGAGGAGCCGAGATCGACGAACACATGTTCGAGATGGCTGCCGCACAGGCGGCAGCGGGCGGCAGCAGGAAGCCCTGCCTCATGCGGGGCTTCGACAATCTCGCGTGATGTATCGATCAGCTGAACATTCATCCCCGATCTCCATAGGCGCCGCTGCGCCTTTCCGGTGCCGAGCGACCGCCGGGACGACAGCCGCAAACTGAGGCCAGACCCGCCTCATCAGATCTTCAAGTTTGGTCCATGTCCGGTTCTCTACAAATTGCGGCCCGGCGCAGTCGGCGCTCAGATGAAAGCCTAGCAACGAAACAGGCTCGAACGATCGCACCATTAAGATTGAGTTACTATGTATCGGTGCAGGTAACCGGGATTAATTATTCGCTTCGACACTATTCTCTCAAGTATGCATTCGGATCGAGCCGCTACCACGAAATGAGTAGGAAAAAGAAACGGGCCGCATCGCATCGGAGGCGCCCGCCCCGGCTCGCGGGCCATGATCAGCCGGGATGAATCGGCGGCTCCGGCCGCCCGGCACCAGCGGGCTGGCGGCGGCGCAGGGCGGTGCGCAACGCAGCTCCCGCCTGCGCCCTGTTGGCTGCGGTCAGGCCGAACATCCATAGGCCGGCGAGGCACACGCATCCTGCGACCGCGGTGCCGGCCAGCAGGCGGTCGAGGGCGCTGGGCAGTGCGGCCCCGCTCGCGACCGCCATCGTCGCGAAATAGGTCGCCAGGGAGATCGGCACCAACGGCAGAAGACAGGTCCGAACATAGGTCCCGATGGAGAGCTGCAACCGCTGCAGACCATCGCGCAGGACGATCCAGCTGGTGGTCAGCGCCTGGGCCAGCAGCGTGGCCAGAGGCGCGCCGAGCAAACCCACATACTGCACGAGCGCCCAGGACAGGACGAGATTCAGCCCCCCCGCCACAAGGAAGGGGACGGCATAGACCTCGTTCTCGGTCGCCCGGGAAAAGGTGAGGATCGCGTTCTGCTGCACGCAGAACAGGAACATGGCGCCGAGGGCCGTCAGCACGCCGTAGCCCGCGAAATGCTCGGGTCCGATCCAGACGCTGATGAGATCCCGGCCCACGACCAGGAGCGTTGCCACGCCGCAGGCCATCAGGATCAGGGTCATGCGGAGGCTGCGCAGCACGATGTCGTGAATTTTCTCCAGCGAGCCGCTGTGCCAAAGCTGGCTGACATAGACGCTGGAGGTCTGCCCCAGAGCCAGGGCCAGGATCGCGAGATTGTGGAGGAGCGCGTAGACGGCATAGTAGGCCGGCACCTGGGTCGTATCGACATAGAGCGCGATGAAATACTGGTCGGTCTTGAAGAGCAGGGCGAAGCCGACGGCCGTGAGCCATGACCGGATCGAAGGCGCCATCATGCTGCGCATGAGGGTCCGGTCCCAGCGGCCAGGGTTGGAGAACAGCTGCGGCTGCCGGCGCCGGACATAGAGGCGGGTCGCCAGGCGCACCGTGACGCCGCTGATCGCCGAAACGATCGCGAGCCCGAGAAGGCCGCCGCCGGCCAACGCCACCGCCATCTGCGTCAGCAGGGCCGCGACTCCGACCACGGTGACGATGATCGTTCCCGCGGCCACATACCCGAGGCCAGTCGCCAGGGCCGTCCAGAGGCCGGACCACGTCGTGGTGGCATAACCGACGCACAGAAGGGTCCAGGCGATCCAGGCCGTGGTCGGCGACACCTCCCGCAGATCCAGCTGCCAAAGATACAGGCTGCCCAGCACGAAGGTGAGGACGAACACGCCGATGGACACGAAGCGGAACGCGATCCTGCCGGACGCCAGCAGATCCGCGAGATCGCGCCGCGCCTCCTCGTCCAGCGGCTGGCCAGGCCCGGCCCGGCCCTTGCCCGCTGCAAAGGCGATCCGCCGCGTGATGGTGGGCGTAAAGCCGGCCTCCGTGAGAATGCCGAGGAAGATCGTGCTCTGGCCGAGAACGAGCCAGAGCCCGAGCTCCTCCTGGTTCATGGCATGGAACAGGATCGGGAGAATGAGGAGGTTGAGCCCGATCCGGATCACTTGGCTGAGCCATGAGGCCGAGACGGCCAGGGCGATCTTTCGGCCGATCACGGACATCCTCCGAGTGAAGCTGGCGAAGCGCCGGTTGAAGCCGCGCGGCACGGGACGGCGGCTCCCGCCGCGCCGCAGCGCACCGGATCGACCTGTCTGCGGCCGATGTCAGACCTGCCCATGGTTTACACGCACCGGATCTCGGGCTCGCACCCCTGGGTCCGCAGCATCCTGCGGATCTCGTCGCGGTAGACGGGATTCATGATCACCACCAGGTCAGGCGGGATCGTCGACAACTCGTCGGGAGACACGATCTCGTGGCCTGTCGTCGGCAGGTAGCGGCCGTGACGGAACGGATTGATGTCCACCACCGAAGCCACCTCGCCATCGAGGCCGAGGGTGGTCAGGAAGGCAACCGCCTTCGATCCTGATCCCCACAGCACAGTCCTCCTGCCTCCCGCGGCCATGTCCTTCAGGTACCGGCGCCAAGTGGTGATGGCGGTCCCCACATTCTGCCGGAACTCCTCGATCCCCTGCTGAATCTCCGCCACTGCATCGGCGCGGGCGGAGATCGGCATCCGCGTGCTCGCCGGCCGGGCCTCGATCATCAGATACTGGTCATCGTAGTCGGTCCAAACGCGATCGACGGCGAAGCCCGACCGTTCGAACAGATTCGACAGGCTCTGAGCCGTGAAATAGGAGCAATGCTCGTAGTAGATGTCCCAGAACGCCACGTCCTGCAGGACGCGCCTGGCGTTGGGGACCTGGAAGAAGACGCGCGTATCCGCCTGCCCGTCGAGGGCCCGGCGGATCATGCCGATGAAGCGGCCGACATCCGGGATGTGCTCGAGCGTCATCTTGCAGCACAGGAAGTCGCACGACACCGGGCCGGTCTGTTCGTCGAAGAACTCGCGGATGAACCGGGCGCGCCCGCCGGTTGCGGCGGCATCGAGGCGGCCCGGCACGAAGCTCGGATCGTAGCCGACCCCGTCATTGTCCCCGAGCCGGCACAGCAGGGCGAGGAACTCCCCCTTGCCGCAGCCGATCTCGACCACGCGCTTGCCGTGCAGATCGTGCCGGGCGATCAGGTCGCGGGCGAGGCGTTCGTGAAAGGCGTTGAAGGTCGGGGAGAAGCCCTGCGTCTCCTCATACGCATCCGAATAGACCGTGCGCGATGCTTCCCAGGCCGCGTTGAAGATGAAGCCGCAATCCGGGCAGCAGGACAGCCGCAGGGGAGCGACCGGGAAGTCGCGCGCGGCCTCACGGTCGCTGATCAGCAGGCAGCTGTTGGTCGGGATCGCGGGCAGGTCGTAGAACGAGGCGCCCACCCTGCCCCCGCAGCTGGGGCAGGCGGAATCGAGGGGCATGGTCATTTCCCTTGGAACCTCCCGCGCGTTTCGGGTGATCCGCATGCGTACGGGCCTCCGTGGCGCGCTCTCATCAGAGGAGTATGGTCTGGAGCGCCGACTGGACGGCCGGCGGGGATGCCATCCCGAGGCCGACCATGGCCAGCGCCCATCGCTTCCAGGGGGCATCGCCTCTTCGCCAGAGATCGTTGAGCAGAAGGCTTTCCGGCAGGGTGTCCATGCATTGCCAGAAGGACTGGTGCCGATAGGCCATCAATTCGCCGTCGGCCGCCAGCTCCGTCAACGGCTCTCGTTCCCATTGGATCGTGTCCCCGGCGATGTATTCGAATATTTCGGGGTTCAGGACGAAGTATCCGCCGTTGACCCATTCGTCCGGATTCACGGCCTTCTCCTGGAAGGCGACGATGCGATGGCCGTCGAGCGCGAGACGGCCGAACCTCGCTTGCGGATGGATCGCCGTCAGCGTCGCCAGCCGGCCATGCGAGGTGTGGAAGGCGAGCAGCCGGTCGAGATCGACATCGGCGAGCCCGTCGCAATAGGTCAGCATGAACGGCTCGGAGCCGAGATAGGGGGCGAGCCGCTTGACCCGGCCGCCCGACAGCGTCTCGAGGCCTGTGTCGATCAGCTCGACGGTCCAGCTCGGCTCCGCCTTGGGATAGACCACCGTCCGCGGGCCGTCCGCGATGACCGGGCCGGAGCCCGCCGCTTCGAAATAGGTCCTGATCGACTGTGCCTGATATCCGAGCGCGACGACGAAATGCGAAAATCCGAAGGAGCTGTAGTATTTCATGATGTGCCAGATGATCGGATCGTCTCCGATCCGGACCATGGCCTTCGACTTGGTCCCGGTCTCCTCCGCAAGCCGGGATCCCTTGCCACCGGCGAGAATGGCGACCTTCATTTCGGCACCTCGGGACCGGATCCGACCCCTGCCGCTCCGAAATCAGGAACCCTCCGGGCCTGCAGCCAGCGCTTGACCCGCCGCCCCGCCATCAGGATCCGGGGATCGGCCGCGGTGACCGGCTCGATGATCAGCCGCGAGAGCGTATATCCCGTGAGGACATGGCGCAGGAGCGCGAGGTAAAGTCCGTAGCGATCCCCCCGATTCGAGACGTGCTTGCGGATCGCCCTCAGAGTGTTCGCCTGAATCAGCCAGGTGGGGCAGAGATCGATCAGGCGGGCGCGATCGCTGTTGTTCCACCACCGCCAGGTCGCCGTTCGGTCGACCAGGACCGCACGGGCGAAACGTTCGGGATGCTCCCGGTTCAGGAAGAGCGGTTCGGGCACCAGGACGAAGCGCCCCAGCAGGCCCAGCTCGATGCAGAGGACCACATCGGAACAGGAATACGGGGCGAGCAGGCTTGTCCTGGCCAGGACGTCCCGTCGGATCAGGCCGAAAGCCTCCCAGCAGCGGCGGGGGTGCTTGACCAGGACGGCGAACCGCTCCGACACGAGCGGGGAGCATGCCCGCTGGACGTCGTTGTCATGGACGGACAGGATCGCGCCCTTCGTGTCGATGATGCCGACGAGCGGTTGGGCCAGGATCGCGTCGGGCTCCCGGTCGAGCGCGGCGACGCAACGCTCGAGATACGTCGGCGCCAGCACGTCGTCATGGGCGAGCCACCGGAAGTACTCCCCCGTTGCGAGCTCGAAGGTTCGGCCGAAATTGGCGCTCGCGCCCAGATTCCGAGGATTGCGGTGGTATCGGATGCGGGGATCCGCATCGGCGTAGCGCCGGCAGATCTCCTCGGTCCGGTCCGTCGATCCATTGTCGCAGATGACGAGCTCGAAATCTGCATAGGTCTGAGCCAAAACTGAATTGATGGCCTCGGCGATATAGTTCTCACCGTTGTAGACCGGCAATCCGATCGAAACTCGATGTCTGCTCATGATTATGGCAACCTCTTTCGCATTCGGCTTTTGGGGCCGAAACTGGAATCAGCGGCTCACCTCCACTGCCCATTCTTAGAACAGGTGTTTTTTCGTTATGCAAAACAGACATCAAATTGACCAATACCAATCTGCAATTTTATTTTTGTTATAGTAACAAAAGACATCAAAACACAGCAGTAATACTAGTTGAATCCCAAATCCTGATTCACTCGGAAATTGGGAGGACCCATACCTCCGAAGAGGCAACCGGATCAGTCATACGGTTGATGCAGGAGGTCGGTCGAAGCCGATCTTCACCACCACGCCGCACCCGGATCCTGTCCCGGCCCGTCCAGACTGCCCCTTGCGGTAATGAAGTCGTCACTCGGCAGCGTAGGCTTCCAGGCTCTGCGCATCCGCTCGGGCCACATGGCGAAGATCC
Organism: Inquilinus limosus DSM 16000; assembly: GCF_000423185.1. Lineage (GTDB taxonomy): Bacteria > Pseudomonadota > Alphaproteobacteria > DSM-16000 > Inquilinaceae > Inquilinus > Inquilinus limosus. The sequence goes on from NZ_AUHM01000049.1 coordinate 15,670, forward strand.
TCGTTGAGGATCCCTTCGGTCATGAGCTTCCGGATATGGCTGATCCGCTGGTAGCGCGGCCCCTCGAACTCCTCGAGCGTCAGGCGCGAGCAGCGATAGGCGGCATGGAGCTGCTCGGCCCCCTTGCGCACATCCCATTGCGGCCTGAACGCGGGCAGAACCCGGGCGATCTTCTCGAAGCTGACCCGGTACGACCGCTTGTCGGGGCCGGCATCGGGCGCGACTTCGAGACGGCAGCCGGGAACGACCTCCGCCACCACCGCGGCGATGTCCCGGATGCGGTAGTTGTGGTCCGTGCATCCGACATTGAAGGCCTGGTTGAACACCGCCTCGACCGGCGCCTCCAGGCCGGCGATGAACGCGCGCGCGATGTCCTGGATGTGGACGATCGGCCGCCAGGGCGTGCCGTCGGACTTCAGATAGATCAGCCCCTTCGTCACCGCCCAGGCGACGAGGTTGTTGAGGACGATGTCGAAGCGCACGCGGGGCGACAGCCCGTAGGCCGTGGCGGGACGGAAATAGATCGGGCAGAAGTCGTCGTCGGCCAGGCGGGAGATGTCGCGCTCCGCCCACACCTTCGATCGCCCGTAGGCCGTCACCGGGTTGAGCGCCCCGGTCTCATCGACCATCTCGTCGCCGGCCAGGCCGTAATTGCTGCAGGACGAGGCGAACAGGAAGCGCCTGACGCCGGCCGACTTGGCCGCCTGGGCGACGTGCACGCTGCCGCGGTGGTTGATGCTGTAGGTGAGATCCGGATTGAGGTCGCCCAACGGGTCGTTCGAAAGGGCGGCCAAGTGAATCACGGCCTCGTGGCCTTCCAGGTCGCCCGGCGTGATGTCTCGAATATCCTTGCGGATATTGGGGACGTCCGCGATGTCGCCGCCGGCGTCGTAGGTGCAGCGTCGATAGAGATCGCTATCGCATCCGGTCACGCTGTGACCTGCCTGGAGCAGCATCGGGACCATCACCGTGCCGATATAGCCCCGATGGCCAGTAACCAGAACTCTCATCCGGTGTTCCTCTTTGCTTTGCGGAGACGGACGGACAGCTTCGCCTTGCGGGCATGGCGCCGGCCTGCCGGTGCTCATCAGAGGCTATGTCATTGGGCGATCGCCTTCCGAGAGGTCCAATCGGAGGGAGCATCGCGGCGATCGTCCGTGTTGCCGCCATCGGATTGAATGGGCTTTTCGACGAATACCCGAGGGGCCTTGCACGGTTGGCGAAGGCATGTACCGCTTCCATATGATGCGCATCCGGCGTCGTGCGGCCGGGCGGGCAGAGCCGGACCGCTGTCGCCCGGCATCACGAGATCGGCACGGGCCGTCGGGGACATCCGGGACGATTCCATGGGGAGCGGGTCCACACCGTGGCGGGGCTGGACAAAGGCGACATCGGGCGGGAAGCGCGGTTGCGGCCCTGCCGGCCGGGTGCCCGGCGGGCAGGGCGGGGAATGGCTAGCCGCGACCGGTCGCCGCCGGGGCCCGGGCGGGCGGAACGGTGAGGATCTGGCCCGGATAGATCAGGTCCGGATCGCGGATCTGGACGCGGTTGGCCTGGTATATGACGGTGAAAAGGACCCCCTGCCCATAGGCGCCGCGCGCAATCCGCCACAGGTTGTTGCCCGGCTGGACGACGATCCGCCCTTCGGCCACGGCGATATCGGCCGGCGCGGCACGCTGGAACGGCGTCTCGGTCCGGTCGGTCACCCGGCCTTCGACGTCCAGCTGATCGGCCCGCAGACGGTAGGTGCCGGGGGCGATCGGACGGCTGGCGGGAATCCGGAAGATGCCCGCCGTGTCGATCCAGCCTTCGCCGATCGGACTATTGTCGAGATAGAGCCGAACGAGGCTGCCGACCGCCCCATGCCCGCTGATGATCACGGCCCCCTCTTCGTCGTAGTCGATGACGTCGATGGACAGGCCGGGCAGCGTCGCGGCGGCCTCGTCCGGCGCCTGCAGGATGGTGGACGCGCCTCCGGCCTTCGGCATCAGGATGACGACCGGCTTGCCGTCGCCGCCCTGGTCCGAGCCCGCCGCACCCTTGCCGCGCTGAGGCACGACGACAAGCGCGACATCGGCCGATACGGTCGTGTGGCCGTCACGCGTGGCGCTGAGCGAGAGCTGATGATCGCCCGGCGCGATCGGCACCTCCGAGACGAAGACCCAGTCGCCGTTCGCATCCGCATCGACCGACCCGATCGCCACCTCGCCGTCGAACAGAGTGATCCGGGCCCCGGCCGGACCCCGCCCGGCAATGACCTGGTATCCCCCCGAATTGATCCGGATCGCGTCGAAGCGCAGCTGGTCCCCCTGCCCGGCATTCAGGCCCTGCCCGGCATCGTCACCACCGATGGCGGAGGCCGATGCCTCGTCCGCGGGGGTGAGCGAAGCCGTCTGACGATCGATGCCCGGCGGTCGCGGCGACGCCGGCGAGGACAGCTCGACCGGCTGCGGTCCCGACGACCCGCTCAACTCCATGTATATGATCGACGATGACGCCGGAAAGAGTGCGAGCGCTGCGCCGTAGATCAGAAGTCCTCGATTCACCTTGGATCTGCCCAGCTGAGGTGTCGCTACAGCGGCCCGGCCATGCATGGCTCTGCAACGGGCCCAAGAAGGAAAGCCCAGCCGCCCGCTCTTTTATTTTCCTGTTCTTCTGGAGCCGCCTATTGTCAGGCCAAATCAAGATCACCAGCCCCGCCAAAGATTAAAGCAGACTATTTTCGGACGCGAGTACCTCTTTTGTAGAGGTTATTGAAATGACAGAGCCGCTGATTGGCCGGTCTTGCAGGCGAAAGATCCGCGGGCCAGCGACGGCGGCATCTCCGACAGCTCGGCGACGATCGCGACCAATAGAGCCGCTCGACGAAACAGCGGAAGGCACTTTCAGGGGGTTTCAATCGACCTCATATGATTTTATGCGAAAGCTGTTCCGACTCCAGCATATGACTCGCATTCGCGCCGCTATGGACTCTCAGCCGGTAAGGGAGTCTGTCATCCTGTAAGATTCCGTTCCGACGTGTTATACTTCCCATAGCTGTGACGCGATCGCCGGAAGCCGAACCTGTCCTGGCCACATCATTGAATGAGTGCCACACCACTTTGATATCGATGATTTCAACTTGAGACGAAGCATATGACAGCTCAGGTGCTGATCGTCGACGATACGGAAGCAAATGCTCATATATTGAGCGTGGTCGCCCAGGATCAATATTATGCCGTCTTGATGGCATCGAGCGGCGCCGAGGCGATCACGCTTGCGCAGGACTGGCAGCCCGACGTCATCGTCCTCGATGTGATGATGCCGGAACTGGACGGTTACGAGACCTGCAGTCGCCTGAAGGCGGATGAACGGACCCTGCATATCCCGGTTGTCATGGTCACCGCGCTCGACGGCGCCGCCGAGAAGCTGCGCGGCCTCGAATGCGGCGCCGACGATTTCCTGACCCGGCCGATCGACACGGAGACCTTCCTCGCGAGGATCAAGGGCCTCGTCCGCCTCAAGCAGCTTTTCGACGAATGGAGGGCGCGGCACGAGACGACGCGGGCTCTGGGCCTTGCGCCCGAGCCGATCGGCAGGGTCGAGGTGAACGGGACACGAGCCCTGATCGTCGATGATTGGGACCTCGGCGCGGCGAGCGTCGAAAGAGCCCTGAACGAAGACGGCGTCCAGGCCGTACGGGCTTCCAACGAGGAGGAAGCCATCGCCGTCAGCGCGTGCCAGGAGCTCAGCCTGATCGTCATCAATCTCTCGATGAGGGGCTTTGAACCCCTGCGCCTGGCCTCGCGGCTGCGGGCCAATGTGGTCAGCCGGGACATCCCGCTTCTCCTGATCGCCGAGCCCGATCATCGGGATCTTGTCCTCCGCGGCTTCGACCTGGGCGTGAACGACTGGATTTCCCGGCCGTTCAACCCGAGCGAGTTCAAGGTCCGGGCCCGCAACCAGATCCGGAGGAAGCTGTACCAGGATCGGCTGCGAAGCGCGTTCGACGGGGCGTTGAGGATGGCGCTGACCGATCCGCTGACCGGTCTCTACAACCGCCGCTACTTCATGCGGCATCTGGAAGGCGTGCTGACGGCGAAGCAGACCGCGCATGTCGCCCTGCTGATGATCGACGTCGACAGCTTCAAGATCGTCAACGACCGGTTCGGCCATCAGGCCGGCGACGTCGCGCTCACGCTGCTGGGCGAGAGGCTGCGCCTCGAGGCTCGGGCCGTGGATCTCGTGGCCCGTCTGGGCGGCGAGGAGTTCGCCGTCGTCATCACCGGCGTCAGCTTCGACGAGGTCGCCGCCATAGCGGAGCGGATCCGGGCCAAGCTGGCGGCGCAGGAATTCAACCCGGCGGGTGGAAGCGCGTTCCCGCTGACCGTCAGCATCGGCGCGGCGGTGGCACCGGTCTGCGACATCGACCTGGACGAGCTGATGCGGGCGGCCGACCGCGCGCTGTACCTCGCCAAGGCGCGGGGCCGGAACCGTGTCGAAGTCACGCTTCTGCAAGGCCAGGACGGTCGGGCGGCCCTGAGCGGCTGATCGGACCGCGCCGCATCGGCCCATGGCTGGGACCGGGCCTGGCAACCCTCTGACTCGGCCGCCCGATCGCCCGCCTCGAACCTCGGCACGGATGTCGTCTTGGTCCAAAGACCACGCTGCAACCGGCGTGCGGATGCCCATCTATTGACGGGCGATACTGTTGCTTTCACGGCTCGCGAGCATCAGGCAGTCTTTTTAGGTAATTCGCATCCTTTGAGACGGCTTTCATTCCTCTCGGAGTCATGACGAATTACGCCGTGCCGATGCGGAAGGAGCGTTTCATGTCCACTATTGTCGCCGAAATTGGGGATGCCGGTGCGCGCGCGGCGGCGCTCACCGCACGACGTGATCCGCGCGCCGAAATGGCTGCGCGACTGCCCGCCATTGTCCAGCCGTTCCTATCCTGGCTGACCGCCCGGCCCGCGCCGGAAGAGGCCGAGGTCGCACGCTCGCCGATGCATTTCGTGTATCAGGCATGCCTCCTGGTCGCGGCCGGCCTGTCGCTCGGCGTGCTGTCGGCTGCCGCTCCGACGGCCCCCGGCGTCGCTCTGCTCCTCGCCTCCCTGACGCTCACGACCTCCGGTCTTGGACTGTTCCAGGTGGTGGTGTTCCATCATTGCGGCCATGGAACCGTGTTCGGCACCTGGGAGCGCAACCGCGCCGCGGGCCGGCTGATCTCCGCCGTCTTTCTGTTCAAGCATTTCGACCACTATCGAAAGGAGCACATGCACCACCACAGCGCCCGCAAGCTGCTGACGGAGGAGGACGAATTCGCCGATTTCGTCCTCGGCATGTGCCGTCTCGAGCCGGCGCTGCCGAAGCGTGAGCTGTGGCGGCGCGTGCTGGTCAACGTCGTCTTCTCGCCCGGCTTCCACGTCCGGTTCCTGCTTCGCCGCATGCGCGCTGCCATGCGCTCGCACGACCGGCAGCACAATGCCGTGGCGATCGCCGCCCTGGCGCTTCCGGCGCTGGCTTCGGCGCTCACCGGCCAGTTCATCACCTATCTCCTGATCTGGTTCCTGCCGCTGAGCCTGTTGCTGCAATGGGCGACGATCGGCCGGATCCTCTGCGAGCACCGGTTTCCCGAGCCGGCGCTCATCGCCGCGCGCGACAAGGAATTCGTCTGCCTGGCGACCGCCGGGGTGTTTCCGGGCGCGCCCCTGCCTCGGGAGTCGGCCTGGTCGCCGGCCGGCCTCGCCGCCTGGGGCGGCTGGTGGCTGAACATGCTCACGGTCCAGCTCCTGGTCCGCGTCATCGTCCTGGTTGGGGACGCGCCCTGCCACGACTTCCACCATCGCCGCCCGTCGACCAAGCAGTGGACGGACTACATTCACGCCCGGCAGAAGGACGTGGATGCGGGCTGCCCCGGCTTTCCCAGGAACTACGGCGAAACCTGGGGGCTGTTCCGTGCCATCGACGAGAACCTCGCAACCTTGTCGGCGACCCCCAGGGGCATCGTGCCGATGTGGCCCCACTAGGGCCGGATCAGCGCCCGGCCTGCGGACCGTCGGCCCGGCCCGGGCTGGCGAGGGCGGCCGGGAACACGATGCAGACGGTCGTCCCGCTGCCCGGCTCGCTCATGATCGCGAGAGAACCGCCATGGGCTTCGACAAGGCCCTTCGTGATCGGCAGGCCCAGCCCGGTGCCCGCCGTTTTGCGCGTCAGCGCGTTTTCGAGCTGACGGAACGGTTCCATCGCGATCGCGATGTCCTCCGGCCGCATTCCGATCCCGGTGTCCCGGACCAGGAGCCGGGTCGCCTTGTCCGCTCCGATCTCGACATCGACGGTGACCTGGCCGCCCTGCGGCGTGAACTTGATCGCATTGCCGATCAGGTTGTCGAGGATCTGGCGGAAGCGGACCGAATCGACGAGGAGGCCGAAGGCGGGGTCGATCGCCGACATCGACAGCGCGACGCCCCGGTCCTCCGCCATGCCCTGCGCCGCCCGGACGGCGGCGCCCACCGCAAGCTCCAGGCGGATCCATTCGGGCTGGACGGTGAGATGCCCCCGGGCGATGCCCGAATAGTCCAGAATGTCGTTGATGAGGTGCAGCAGGTGGCGGCCCGAGCCGGCGATCTCGGCCGCATAGGCGACGGACCGCTCCACGGTCAGGGCCGAAGGCCGCTGCGACGACAGGATGTCGGCCAGGCCGATGATGGCGTTCAGCGGCGTCCGCAGCTCGTGGCTGAGGGTCGCGAGGAAGGCGGCCTTCGCCTCGTCGGCCTGCTCCGCCGCGTGCATCGCGAGCCGCAGCTCCTGCTCCGCCTGCTTGCGGGCCAGCACGTCGATATAGACCGAGAGACCTCCCTCGATGAGCTCCTGGTCTCCGGCTTCGAAAGCCCGGCTCACATTCGCTTCGGACCGGTTGCCGATCATCAGGGCGTGGCCGGTCGTGCGGTCGTAGGCCCAGAGGACATAGGGCAGCTGCAGGATGCCCGTGAGCTCGTAGGCCGGCGGTTCGATCCTGGACTGAGCGGTGGTGAAGAAGAAGCCCGGAACGCTCGGCAGCGTGATGGGCGCGGCCGTCCTCTCCCGCAGCCCGATGGCGTGCGTCACACGAAAGATCCGGCTTCCGCGGGTTTCCTCGACCAGAAGCGCCGCTCGGTCGCACATCGCATTGTCGACGACGATCTCCAGGATCCGATCGCCGAGATCATCCGGGCCGATCACCGTGTCGGCGAGTCGGTGGGCTTCACGGATCAGCTTGGCCAGGGTCCGGCTGCGCCGCGCCTCTCGGAAGGCTTGGCTCTGCTCCTCCTGCAACCGCAGCAGCCGTGAGCCGAGATCGTTGCACTCGCGCTGGTAATAGGCGAGCTCCCGCTCCAACTGGCCGGGCGACACGCCGGCAGCCCTTTGCGGATCGCCGCTCATCGTGCCGAGAGCACCGTCAGCAGACCGGTCCAGTCGAGGGGCCGGCTGTAGCCGTCGAAGGGCGCGACCTCGACGCCGGAGTAGAAGCCGAGGAACGGGATCGAGGGGTCGAGGCCGTCCGCCACCAGCCGGGCCTCCTCGACCGCGGCGCCGCTGCGGGCGCTGGCGCGGCCGGCACAGTCGATATAGAGCGCCAGGAAGGGCTGCCTGCCCTGCTGCGCCCGGTTGATGGCGCCGATCCCGTTGCGAACGCTGTCGAGCATCAGCGCGTTGTCGCGGGACATGATCTGAACCCGCGTGCCGAGGCGGAAGTCCTTCTCGAACAGGGTGATCGAGCCGCTGCCACGGTTGGCCCGCAGGATCAGCCGGTTGACATAGCTGTTCTCGTCATAGGCGGCATAGGGGTCTCCCTGCTTCTCTCCCAGGGTGGCGATCAGCGACAGGTTGTGTGACGAGGTGTCGCCCAGCGTCACGCCGAGCATCTGCTCGATCACCTCCAGCGCCGGCCGGCCGTCGAGCTCGAACACCTCCGCCCCTTCGATGCGCGTGATCTCCATGAAGGTGCTGACCGGACGACAGCCGTGCAGGATGACGGTCTCATCCTTGAGGCCGGGTGGAAAGACGAGCGCGACGGCCGCGTGCTTGACGACCGACGTGCCGTCGAGCACCCAGGCATCGGACAGATTCATGTCGGTCAGGGTTCCCCCGCCGATCAGCCGGATCCTGTGGCCACCGAGGCCCGAATGGAGCCCGTCGACCAGATCGCTCGCCGGATGGAGCCGAAGCGGCGATAGGCTGGCGACGCTGTCGTAGAACATCAGCACGACGGAGTCCGGCTCAGCGGTCTCAGCCAACCTCCGTCCGAGCGAAAGGCCGGCGGCGTGCTCATCCTGGAGCAGGTCCCGATTGACCACGACCTTCGGCAGGAAGTCGTCCTCTCCGAAAGCGACGAGCCCGACCTCCAATCCGCTGTAGCCGAGGCCGTCCCGCCAGATGATGCCGGCCGCCGATCCGCCGACAATCGGGACCGCGTCACCGAAGGTCGTCCTGAGCGCCTTGACGATGTCGGAACCATCGTGCTTTCCGCCGCAGAAAACCAGCAACAGGCGCGGGATGATGTCCCCCAGCGTCGCCCGACACTGCTCGATCGCTGCCGCAGCCGAGACGCTTCTTCCATGACCAATCGCGACCATTCTGCTCCCCGGGGGACCATCGGCACCTGACGAGGCGCCTGCGGACTATTCATTCAGCGGCAGGTCGTTCGCCTTGTCCATCGCTCACTGCACCGGCACGCGCCAGAGATCCCTGCTCGGCGCCGCCGCCTTCTGCTCCGGCACCGCGACCAGAAACCCCTGCAGCCGTTCGCAGCCGAGATCCCGCAGGATCCGGAATTGGGTGACATCCTCCACGCCTTCGGCCGTCACGCAGACGCCCAGCTCCCTGGCGAGCTGCAGAATGGCACGGACGATCGCGACGGCCCGCCGATTGGATGGAAGGTCTGCCACGAGACACTGGTCGATCTTCAGCCCGTCAAATGGAAAGCGGCGGAGCGTATCGAGGGAAGCCCAGCCGGTGCCGAAGTCATCGAGCACAAGTCGAACGCCCAGATTCCTCAACTGCTCGAATACTCCACCAATCTCCTTCGATGTCTCGAGCCGCACCGATTCCGTGATTTCGAGCTCCAGCCGTGCGGGGGCCAGCCGGGCGGCCGCAAGCACTGCCGCCACCATGGAGGGAAATGCGGAAGACCGGATATGTGCTGCGGAGATGTTGACCGCCACCTGCGCAGCCCAAGGCCAGGAAGCCGCCTGCCGGCAGGCATCCTGGAGCGCCCATTCGCCGAAATGAGTGATGAGCCCGGAAGCCTCGGCAACCGGAATGAAGATGCTGGGGGCGATCTCGCCATAGGCCGGATGCCGCCAGCGCATCAACGCCTCGAAGCCCCGCAAGGCGCCGTCAGAGACGGCCACAATCGGCTGGAATGCAAGAAAAAACTGCCGATCCTGGCGGGCGGTCAGGAGATCCGCCTTTCCCGGCAATCCTTGTTTCCACCCGCGGCGAAAGCGAAGAATGGGCTATCTCCTGGCGCCTGGGCACTTGCCAATAGGTTCCCCGTGCATCGAGGCGCATCCAATGTCCGAGCGGCGCAGAGGGCATCCGGAACGATACAAGAATGGGAAAATTTTAGGATAGCTGAGCTTGATTGGGAAGGAATAATTGAACGCTCTGCCCGCGCCGCACCCGCTTCAGGGCGGGGCAAAGCGACTTGGTCCTGTCCGCGAGCGAGGCGGAAACTTCCCCCGTGTTTGACAGCAACGAACCACCAGGCAACGAGTACACTGCAACCAGTTAATCTACAATCGACGATTGATTTCTAAATTGCGCGAATTTTCAAATCGGCAATGTATCATGTGATTGGAAGCATATCCCTTTGGAGTACTTGTATTCAGACCGGGATCCGGAAACCATCACCTCTCAGAGGTGCGTGCCTATGGCGTGACCGAGTCCCTTTTCATGCGGGCGGCGTCGACGCCCGGGCTGGCGATGTCGACCCAAGGATGCGGCAGCGTTGACGATGACACGAATTGGACGGTTCGGGCTCTCCACCGCGGTGCTGTCCGCCCTGCTGACGCTGGGCGCCACCCCGGCCTCGGCCCAGTCGATGATGGAGGCGCTGGCCTCGGCCTACGCCACCAACCCGGACCTCGCCGCCGACATCGCCCAGCTGAAGGCGACCAACGAGGGCATCGCCCAGGCGCTGTCGGGCTACCGGCCGCAGGTCACCGCCAACGCCAGCATCTCCAGCGAGTTCAGCAACACCACCGCCGACTTCGCCCAACGGGGAGAGCCCCTTCAGACCGGCGGATCGCAGGGCAACTGGCACGAGGTCAACCCGGCCTCGCTCGGCATCACCATCACGCAGAACATCTATGACGGCGGCCAGACCCCGGCGGCGGTGAACCAGGCCGAGAACACGATCATGGCCACCCGGGCGGTGGTCCAGACGACGGAGCAGACGGTGCTGCTGGACGCGGCGACCGCCTATGCCGACGTGGTCCAGGCCCAGGCGGCGCTGGACGTGCAGCGCAACAACGAGGCGGTGCTGCGCCGGCAGCTGCAGGCGACCCAGGACCGGTTCAATGTCGGCGAGGTGACGCGCACCGACGTCAGCCAGGCCGAGGCCAGCCTGGCCAGCGCCGT
>NZ_AUHM01000050.1 GCF_000423185.1 Inquilinus limosus DSM 16000
TGGCCGAGTCCTTCTCCCGCAACCCCGGCCAGTCCACCTTCTATCGCCTCGGCTTCTTTGTCGCCTACTACATGGATCGGCGCTATCGGGACGCGCTGGACGAGGCCCTGAAGATCGACCTGCCGGACAACCGGTTCACCCAGATCGCCCGCGCGGCCGCCTACGCCCAGCTCGGCCGGAGCGACGACGCCGCCGCCGCGATCAGACTGCTGCTCAAGGCCGACCCGGACTACGGCGACCGCGTCGTCCCCGACCTGCAGGCCCGCAACGTCGCGCCCGACATCATCCGCGCCCTCGTCGACGGCCTCCGCAAAGCCGGACTCAATATTCCGAAGACGGGAACCTAGCTGCTCGGGTGGTGTCGATCCTGCTCATCCCAGATGTGATCGGCTTTCCTCAGTTGGCGTTCATCTCGATGCAGGGGAAAGGTCACCATGGCCGTATCGCCACAGGATCTCCCGCGGATCACGCTGGCGGTTCTTTTCATTGCTGCGCTGATAGGGGCATGCCTCTGGATCCTTCGGCCCTTCCTGCCCGCGATGATCTGGGCGGCAATGCTGGTGATCGCGAGCTGGTCCCTCCTTCGCCGGGTGCAGGCTCGGCTGTGGAACAGTCGCGGGCTTGCCGTCACGGTCATGACGGTATCGATCCTGCTGGTGTTCGTGGTCCCGTTCTGGCTCGCGGTCGGCACGATCGTCCGGCATTCCGGGGAGATCGTGGCATGGGGCGTGTCGGTCACGTCGACGGAGTTCCCGCCGCCGCCCGTCTGGCTGGAGCGATTGCCATTGGTCGGCCCGGACGCAGCCCGAGCCTGGCGGAATGTCGGCGAGGCCGGCATTAACGAGCTTCTGGTCCACGTGAGGCCGTATTCCGGCCAGATCATGCAGTGGTTCCTCGATGCCGTGGGCGGCCTCGGGGGCGTCCTGTTGCAGTTTCTGCTCACGGTCGCGGTGGCGGCGATCATGTATGCGCGGGGCGAAGCCGCTGCCGCGATGGTCAAACGCTTCGGCCGCCGCCTGGCGGGCATACGTGGCGAACAGGCCGTCATCCTGGCCGGCCAAGCCATCCGTGGCGTCGCGCTCGGTGTGGTGGTCACGGCGTTGATTCAGTCCGCCATCGGCACCTTCGGGCTGGTCCTGGTGGGATTTCCGTTCGCGCCGGTGCTTTGCGCCGTGATGTTCATGCTGTGCATCGCCCAGATCGGGCCAGGGCTGGTTCTTGTGCCTGCGGTGATCTGGATGTTCGTCAGCGGCGACACGGGCTGGGCGACCGTGCTCCTGGCCGTAAGCCTGGTGGCCATGACGGTCGACAATTTCATCCGCCCCGTCCTGATCCGCCGCGGCGCCGACCTGCCGCTGCTCCTCATCCTGGCCGGCGTGATCGGGGGGCTGATCGCGTTCGGCCTCGTCGGCATCTTCCTGGGTCCGACGATCCTTGCCGTCGGCTACACCCTGCTGCGCGCCTGGATCGATGAGGTGGACGCGAGCAAGGAGGCAGTCGAGATCGAGTGACTCGGCAAGGAGGCCTGACGGCTCGGCCTCAGAAGCCGAGGAGGATGCCGGTGATCAGGTTGGCGTTCTCGAAGTCCTGGCCCTGGCGGAAGTTCTGCTTCTCGTAGATCACCTGGGCATAGGTGTTCAGGCCCGGGGCCAGCGTGTAGGTGAAGTTCGCGCCGACGATGTGGTTGTCCTTCAGGTCCTCGCCGCTGGTGTATTGCGAGTCGAGGCCATTGCCCCTGTCGGACCAGGTGTAGGCATAGGACAGCGACACCAGGTAGGACTCCCACTGATAGCTGATGTCGCCGATGACTGTGTCGACCGGCTTGTCGGACACGGCGATGCTCTCATTGTGGGTCCAGTTCACGCTGGCCCAGATGCCCTGGTAGCCGACCTGGCCGCCCAGCGTGTAGACATCGAGATCATTGCCGCGCGGGTTTGCGCCGGAGGCCGAGGTCTGGACGCCATGGCCATAGGCGGCCGTGGCCGCCGCCCGGACCGACCAGTCGCCGAACGTGTCCTGATAATTGATACCGGCCGTGACGACGTTCTCGTAATAGGTCTCGTCGTCGTCGAAAAGGTCGTTGCGGCCGCCATTGCCGGCATGGTCCGCCCCGCCGACCACCGGGGTGAAGTCGACGGCGAAGCTGAAGCCGCCGAAGGTCGGCGAGGTGTACTTGATCCGGGTGTCCTGGTTGGTCAGGCCGGCGAGATAGGTGGCGTTGATCGAATAGAAATTGCCGCCCCCGACCGGGAAGTCGCCGTCCAGCAGCTCGCCGAAATTGAGCCCGCCGCCGCCCATCTCGCTGACCAGATCGTCATGGACATAGACGTAGCCGATATCGTCGGCAACGGTCGGCGCGTCGCCGAAGGTCAGGGTGCCGAAGCCGCCCTGCACATAGGCGTAGACACGGGTTACGTCGACGTCGTCGCGGCGGTTGACCGAGTCGAGCCGGATGCGGCCGCCATATTCCAGGCCGGAATCGGTGACGTTCTTGATGTCGAAGATCAGCCGCGCGTTGGACTGGAAGTCGTAGTCCCGGCCGAAATCGCTGTCCTGGCTGTCGCTCAGCACCAAGGTCGACTGGAAGCCGATGAAGCCGCTGATCTTCAGTTGAAGACCCGAGGTCACATTCGTCTCGGCGGCCGAGGCCGGCATCGCGACCGCCAGCCCCGCAGCGGCGAGCGCCGCCCCACGCAGAAGAACCGTCTTCACCGTGCCCTCCTCCGCCCACCCATCCCGCTGGGACAAGACTATTGAAGCGGGTCGCGCAGGATCGGACAGGTCATGCAATGCCCGCCGCCACGCCCGCGACCGAGTTCGTCGCCTTCGATGGTGATGACCTCGATGCCGGCCTTGCGCAGCTTGGTGTTGGTGTACTGGTTGCGCTCATAGCCGACGACGACGCCCGGGGCGAGGGCGACGACGTTGTTGCCGTCGTCCCATTGCTCGCGCTCCTGCTCATAGCTGTCGCCACCCGTGGTGACGATGCGCAGACGCTGCAGCCCGAGCGCTTCGGCGGCCACGCCCGAGCCGTCCTCGGTCAGGAACGGGCGGTCCTCGACGTGATAATCGACGTCTTCCCCGTCGTCCCCCGGCCGCAGGCTGTAGCACCTGATCTGCTCGCACACCTCCAGGAAGACATTGGCGAAGTCGCGGTCACACAGGGTGAACACCGTGTCGAGGTGCATGGCGGCACGCGACTTCGGCATCTGGCAGGCGACGAGGCGGGTCGCCGCTCCGCCGGCGAACAGCGCCCGGGCAAGCTGCCCGACCGCCTGCGGCGTGGTGCGTTCGCCCATGCCGACGAAGACCACCCCGTTCCCGACCGGCATGACATCGCCGCCCTCGAGCGTCGACGGGCCGAAATCCTTGTCGGGATCGCCCCACCAGATCCTGAAATCGCCATCCTGGAACTCCGGATGGAACTTGTAGATCGCGGCGACGAGCAGCGTCTCCGGGCGGCGCGCCGGCCAGTACATCGGGTTCAGCGACGCCCCGCCATAGATCCAGCAGGAATTGTCTCGGGTGAACAGCGTGTTGGGCACTGGCGGGATGACGAAGTCGCTGCGACCGAGATAGCGGCCGAACATGCCGCGCGGTTCGAAGGGCAGCTCGAAGCGGGCGATGCCGCCGACGAGGTGCTCGGCGAGCTTGGCCGCCGGCAGTTCGTCAAGCCAGGCGCGCAGATCCTTCAGCATGCCGGAGCCCACGTGGTTGGCGGTGATGCGCCGGTCGAGCACCCACTCGCGCCCCTCCCTGCCCTCCAGGACGCGGGCGAGCAGGTCGTGGAATTCCAGCACCTCGACGCCGAACTCGCGAATCTTGTTGCAGAAGTTGAAGTGCTCCTTCTGGGCTTCCTGGACCCAGAGCACGTCGTCGAACAGGAGCTCCCGGCAATTGCCGGGGGTCAGCCGCTTGTGGGCGAGGCCCGGCCGGCAGACCATGACGGTCCTCAGCACGCCGGCCTCGGAATGAACACCAAACTGCCTCATGATCATGATGACGCCCCCTGGGCCGCGGTGGCCGCATACTGGATGCCGCCCTCTTCGAGGGTGACGGTGGTGCCGGCGGTGCCTGCGATCATTGCGGACAGGTCCTTCAGCGACCCGATGCAGGCCCGCTTGCCGGTTGCCCTAGCGAAGCGGCAGGCCGCCTCGACCTTCGGCCCCATGGAACCGGCGGGGAAGGACAGGGCGGCGAGCGCGTCCGGCGGGGCCCGCCGGATCGCCCGCGCCTCGGGCGTGCCCCAGTCGACATAGATGGCGTCCACGTCGGTGAGGATGGCGAGCAGATCGGCTTCGAGCTCGCGCGCCAGCAACGCCGTGGCGAGGTCCTTGTCGATCACGCATTCGACGCCGACGAGATGTCGCTGTTTGCCCGGCTCGTACATGGTCGGGATGCCGCCGCCACCCGCCGCGATCACCACCGTGTTCTGGTCGAGCAGCCAGCGGATCGGACGCAGCTCGAAGATGCGCTTCGGAATCGGCGACGGCACAACGCGCCGGAAGGAGTCGCCGTCCGCCTTGAAGGTCCAGCCCTTCTCCGCGGCGATGCGGTCCGCATCCTCCCTGGTGTAGATAGGCCCGATGAATTTGGTCGGGTTGTTGAATGCCGGGTCGGCCGGGTCGACCTCGACCATGGTGAGCAGCGTGGCCAGCGGACGCTCGAACGGCAGCAGGTTGCCCAGCTCCTGCTCGATCATGTAGCCGATCATCCCCTCCGTCTCGGCACCGAGAACGTCGAAGGGATAGGTTTCGACCTTGGTGTAGGCCGCACCCTGCAGCGCCAGCAGGCCCACCTGAGGCCCGTTGCCGTGGCTGACGACAAGCTGGTGCTCCATCGCGATCGGGGCCAGCGCGCGGGCGGCGATGACGACGTTCTCGCGCTGGTTCTCGGCGGTGAGCGCTTGGCCGCGCCGCAGCAGCGCGTTGCCCCCGAGGGCCGTGACGATGAGCATGGCATCACTCCCCAAGCGTCGCGACCAGCAGCGCCTTGATGGTGTGCAGCCGGTTCTCGGCCTGCTCAAAGGCGACGTTGGCCTCGCTCTCGAAGACCTCGTCGGTCACCTCGAGCCCGTCACGGATGCCGAACTTGTCCGCGATGTCCTTGCCCACCGTGGTCTCGGTATCGTGAAAGGCCGGCAGGCAATGCATGAACCGCACGCGCGGATTGCCGCTCGCCTTCATCAGCGCGGCGTTGACCTGGAACGGTGTCAGCAGCTCGATGCGCTCGGCCCACACCTCCTTGGCCTCGCCCATCGAGACCCAGACATCGGTGTGGATGAAGTCGACATCCTTCACCGCAGCGACCGGATCGTCGGTGATCGTGAGCTTCGCGCCGTAGCGCTTCTCGAGGTCGCGGGCGATCGAGACGAATTCGTCGGACGGCCACAGCTTGCGCGGGCCGGCAATGCGCACGTCCATGCCCATGAGGCAGCCGGCGATCATCAGCGAATGGCCCATATTCGAGCGGGTGTCGCCGACATAGGCATATTTGATGTCGTGGACCGGCCGGTCGGAGTGCTCGCGCATCGTCATCACGTCGGCGAGCATCTGGGTCGGGTGGTATTCGTCAGTCAGGCCGTTGTAGACCGGGACGCCGGCATGTTTGGCCAGTTGCTCGACGCCCGCCTGCGAGGCGCCACGATACTCTATGGCATCGAACATGCGCCCGAGCACGCGCGCCGTGTCCTTGAAGGATTCCTTGTGGCCGATCTGCGAGCCGGCCGGGTCGAGATACGTCACATGCGCGCCCTGGTCGTGGCAGGCCACCTCGAAGGCACAGCGCGTGCGCGTGCTGGTCTTCTCGAAGATCAGCACGATCTCTTTCCCTTTCAGGTGCTCCTGCTCCGTGCCGGAATACTTCGCGCGCTTGAGGTCGCGTGCGAGGTCCAGGAGGTATTGGAACTCGCGCTGCGTGTAGTCCTGCACTGTGAGGAGGGAACGGTTGCGGAGGTTGAACGACATCAGTGCGTCTCCTCGAAAGTCGGGCCGGCGGCTCCGGCCGGCCCAAGTTGCTCTGCCCTGCGCGGGGCGAGGGTGTGGCGCTTGATCCAGACGAAGACCGGCAGCCCGCTGACCAGCAGCAGGAAGCCCCAGAACACGACCTCCGCCCCAGCGCCGTAGATCGCGCCGAGCGAGAACAGGAAGGCGATCGTCGCGAGCACGATCAGGCCGCCGATGCGGTCCGGCGGGCGATAGCGGGTCGGGTCGGTGGCGTAGAGGACAAGCTCGGCCAGAGCGCAGAAGATGTACGGGACGAGGCTGGTCAGCGTGGCCAGGAGGATGATGAAGGTGAACTGATCGACCAGATCGCGGGAAAGGCTCATGGCGATCAGCGCGCTGGACAGCAGGCTGGAGACGATGAGCGCGTTCACCGGCGACCCCGAGGGCGAGCTCTCGCCGAGAAAGGCCGGGAAGGTCCCGTCGCGAGCGGCACCGAAGGGCACTTGGCCGGCGAGCAGAGTAAAGCCGTTCAGGGTGCCGAAGGTCGAGACGATGGCGCCCGCCGCGATGACGAATCCGCCGACGGCCCCCCACAGCCGCTCCGCCACAAGCGCAAGCGGCGCCGTCGAGCCGCCGAGCTCCGACAGCGGCACCGCGCCGAAGGCGACGATGGTGACGAGAATGTAGAGCGCGGCCGCCAGGCTGGTTCCGAGCATGGTGGCGAGCGGAATGGTCCGGCCGGGATTGTCGACCTCGCCGGCCGGCACGGTTGCCGATTCCAGGCCCAGGAACGCCCAGAGCGTCAGCGCCGAGCAGGCGGCGATCGCGGCGAGCGGGTCCATGCCGCTCGGGTTGAGCGGGGTGAACCGGGACGGTACGACGGCCGCGAGGCCGACGAGCACGAGTGCGAGCAGCGGCAGCAGCTTGAGCACCGTGGTGGCGACCTGGACGATGCCGGCGGTGCCGACGCCGCGAATGTTCACCAGGGTCAACGTCCACAGCGCCGCCAGCGCCACCGCTAGCCCCGTCGCGCCATGCGCGGCGGCAGGCACGAAATGGCCGAGATAGCCGGTGAAGGCGACGGCGACGCCGGCATTTCCCGCCCACAGCGCAATCCAGTATCCCCAGGCGATGAGGAAGCCGGCGAATTCGCCGAAGCCGGCGCGTGTATAGGCGTAGGGTCCCCCCGTCCTCGGCACGAGGCGGGCGAGACGCCCGAAGACGATGGCGAGCGCCATGGCTCCGATCGCCGTGACGATCCATCCGAGGAGCGCCATCGGCCCATAGGCTGCCAGCGACGCGGGCAGGAGAAAGACGCCCGAGCCGATCATGTTGCCCACCACCAGCGCGGTGCAGGCGGCGAGGCCCAGCCTTTTGTTGGCGGAACTGCTGCTGGCCATGGTGTCGCGCCTCACAGCGGGCTGATGGTGCCGGTGGCGATCAGATAGAAGGCGATGATGGCGAGGCCGACAATCGCGAGGGCGATGATGCGGTCGCTGCCGCCGAAGGGCCTCACGCCACGCTGGCGGCAGGCGATGGCGTAGACGACGAGCCCCGGCACGAACAGCAGCGATGCCATGAGCAGGTATTCGAGGCCGGCTGCATAGACGAGCCACACCCCGTAAACAGTGGCGACCAGGCCGATGATGAGAGCGCGCCGGCGCTGCCGGTCATCGCCCTCATAGGTCTCGCCCCTCAGCGCCAGCTTCAGCGCATAGGCGCCGGAGAACACATAGGGCGGCAGGATCGCCACCGAGGCGATGAAGTAGAAGAAGTTGTAGGCGTCCTTGGAGAAATAGGTCAGCACCAGGAACGCCTGCACGGCGAGATTCGTCGTCCACAGTGAGTTGACGGGCGTGGCGTTCGCATTTTCCTTCGCGAACCATCGCGGGAAGGTACCGTCCTTCCCGCAGGTATAGGGAATTTCGGCGCAGAGCAGCGTCCAGCTGAGGAAGGCGCCGCCGACCGAGACCACGAGCCCGATATTGATCAACGCCGCACCCCAGGGGCCGACGACATGGGCCAGCACGCCGGCCATGGAGGGCACCTTCTGCCCGGCGAGTTCGGGCTGGCTCATGATGCCCGTGGCCAGGAGCGAGACGAGAACATAGACGGTGAGAGCGCCAACGAAGCCGATCACCGTCGCTCGCCCAACGTCGCGCCGATCGGCTGCGCGGCCGGAATAGACGCTCGCCCCCTCGATGCCGATGAACACCCAGAGCGTCACCAGCATGGTGCTCTTCACCTGTTCGAGGAGGCTGCCGAGCCCGGCGCCCCCCTCCGCCGTCGCCTGGCCCATGCCGCGGAAGGCGGCAAGGAAGAGATCGAAGTTGAAAGCGACGACGCCGATGACGACGAACACCAGCAGCGGCACCAGCTTGGCGATCGTGGTGACGACGTTGACGAACGCCGCCTCCTTCACGCCCTTCAGCACGAGCGCGTGGATCGCCCACAGCTCCAGCGAGGCGCCGATGATGGAGATGATGTTGTTGCCGTCGCCGAAGACGGGGGCGAAATAGGACAGCGCCGAGAAGATGGCCACCGCATAGGCGACGTTGCCGAGGAAGGCGCTGATCCAATAGCCCCAGGCGCTGTTGAAGCCGATGAAGTCGCCGAAGCCGGCCTTGGCGTAGGCGTAGGGGCCGGCGTTCAGCTGGGGCTTGCGCAGCGCCAGCCCCTGGTAGACGAAGGCGAGGGCCAGCATGCCGATGCCGGTGATCAGCCAGCCGATCACGATCGCGGCCGGCGAGGCCGCGCGCGACATGTCGCTCGGCAGGTTGAAGACGCCGCCGCCGATCATCGAGCCGACGACAAGGGCGATCAGCGGGACCAGCGTGAGCTTGCCCGCGGCCGGCGCGGAGGAGGACGAGACATGGTCGAGGGTGACGTGTGCCGTGGTGTTGGCCATTTCGATGCCCCCGTTCGGTACCGGCCTGTCGAGCGGCCGGGGTCGTGGCCCGTGTCTCGGGTCGCCACCCTGAGCGAAGCGCAGCACATCAGCGGCAGGGCAATGGATGAAGTATTTTACCGTAGGTTACGGGGATGCGCGTTCATCCCTAACGTCAGTCACATCGAATTTATTGCAGAATGATGTCGAGTCGTTTGTAGCCGCCAGGACTTCGACAGCCATTCGCGCGCGATCTCGCCCGAATTTGCGCTATGTCAAAAAGCTGAGAATTCGTCTCGCCTATACTCCAGCAGGAGCGGACTGACGAAGTCCATCGCTGCAGGGGAATGCCCGGACCGCCCTTACCGCCGTCGCGACCCCGCTGATGGTGGCGATATCCGTCCGGCCCGGCAAGCTCGGCGGTCGGGGCTGGCCCTCCTCGCTGGACACGCCCGTTTCGACGGGCGCGTTCCGTCAAGCAACGGTCAGATGGTGTGGCCGCTGTGGCAGCCGACCAGCCCGGCACCGGGACCGCGGCCGAGCCTTCGTCGCGCGGTGCGCAGCCGAGGCAGGATTGCCGTGATCAGGAGGTGACATGATCGCAATCCTCGCGGCCGTGGGCTCGCTGATCCTGGCCATCAGCCTGATCCAGTTGGCCAATGGCTACATGGGCACGTTGATCGGCATCCGTCTCAGCGCCGGGGACGTCGAGCCGGCCGTCATCGGTGTCGTCACCTCGGCTTACTTCGCGGGCTATGTGACCGGCGCCCTTGTCTGCCATCGCCTGATCCAGCGGGCAGGCCATATCCGCGCCTTCGCCGCCTTCGCCGCACTGGTCGTGGGCTCCGTTCTTGGACATGCCCTGTACTTCCATCCGGTGCCCTGGGCCGTGCTGCGCGCGCTCACCGGCTTCGGCTGTGCCGGCCTCTTCGTCGCCACCGAGAGCTGGCTGACCGCCAAGGCGACCAGCGCCAACCGCGGAACCGTCTTCGCAATCTACATGGTGGCGACCTATGCGACCTTCGCGGGCAGCCAGTTCGCCCTCAATCTCGCATCCCCCGGCGAGTTCACGCTGTTTGCCCTCGCAGCGATCCTGATCTGTGCCGCTCTCGTCATCGTTGCCACGACGCGTGCCGAGCAGCCGGTGATCACCCCCGGCGGCCGGCTCCGGGCCGGTGAGCTCGTGACCGCGGCGCCGGTCGCTGTCGCCGGCTGCTTCGCGGCCGGCCTCATCACCGGCTCGTTCTACGCTCTCGTGCCGGTTTACGGACAATCCAGCGCGTATTCGCTGCTGCAGATCTCGTCTTACATGGCGCTCGCCATCTTCGGCGGCCTCGTCCTGCAGATTCCCATCGCCCGGCTGTCGGACCGCTTCGACCGCCGCCTCGTGGCCGGGCTCGCGGCCTTCGCCTTCGCGGCCGTTGCGCAGTTGATCGCGCCTGGTCCGCACACCTACTGGTTCTATCTCTGCTGGCTGCTTCTCGGCGGCTTCATGTCGGTCATCTATCCTGTCTGCGTGGCGCACGCGAACGACCGCATGGCCGCGGAGCATGCCGTTCCCGTCAGCGGCCGGCTCATCGTGATCTCCGGCGCCGGCTCCATCCTGGGGCCGCTGCTGGGCTCCGGTGTGATGTCGGCTTTCGGTATAGGTGGGCTTTTCGACTACATGGCCGCGGCGGCGGCGCTGTTCGCCGTGTTTGCGCTGAGCAGGACCGTCCGGGTGCGGTCGCCGCCATACAAGAGCCGCCGGCCTTTTCTACTGGTCCCCGGCATCTTTGCGCATGATCTCCCGCGGGCCTCGGCGGAGGCACGGACCGGCATCTCCGTTGCTGCCGGCGAACGGCGGCCGAGGATTGGCGGCTAGATGGATACCGGCGAGAACGGTGGTGGCCAGCCCACGCCTTCCCGTGCATCAGTTCCTCATCCTCGACTTTCGGTCCATGCCCAGGTTCCATCGTT
Organism: Inquilinus limosus DSM 16000; assembly: GCF_000423185.1. Taxonomy (GTDB): domain Bacteria; phylum Pseudomonadota; class Alphaproteobacteria; order DSM-16000; family Inquilinaceae; genus Inquilinus; species Inquilinus limosus. The sequence continues at coordinate 10,792 of NZ_AUHM01000050.1, forward strand.
GAATGCGTGGACATCCTCGGAGATCCGCTGGTCCGGGTTGGCGAGTTCACCTGACTGGTCCAGTCGGTAATAGGTCCGATCGGCGAGATAGAGGGTGATCGCCCGCCGGGTCACGAATTCGCGCCAGAGCAGCGCCAGGCGCTCCTGGGCAAACCGGGCGATGACCGAGACCACGGTGGAGGCGGCGAACACGCCGATATAGAACAGCGCTTGCCGTATGAACTCGGCTCTGTCGCGATCTGCGATGGCTGTCATGAAGTGCCGGCCGACGAAGCTGTTGGCGACGTTCAGCCCATTGACCGCGCACAGCAGGGCGACGAGTCCAGCAATAATCAGTTTAGCCTTCCAGCCGACCTCAGAGCCGAAGAAATTCCTGACCGCACGGTGAAACCGTGCGGCAATCGCCTTGAATCGAACCTTCTCCTGGTCCATTCCGGCCCTCCGGCAAGCTCAATGAGCCGCGCACCCCGAGTCCGCAGGCTCGCGCGGTGCGGCGAAGTTGCGCCATGGAACAGGTTGGCCTGCAGCGCATCCCTCCATTCTGCCGACACCAACACGCGGGTACCGAGACAAGCAGCTTATTGCGCCCACGCGCAGACGATTTTGCGCCAGAGCAAAGTCGTCATCTCCCCTGCGGTCTATCCTTCGACCGGTTCGTCACCGCCGGTGGCCAACCACAGGGATGGAGGCGTCCAGACAGGGGTTCGGACAATGGCTGATGATCTGCAGGCGACCGCGGGGATGCTGGTCGCCGATGGGAAGGGGATTCTCGCGGCCGACGAGACCGTCCCCACCTTGACCAGGCGGTTCGACACGCTGGGGATCGAATCCACGGAGCAGAGCCGGCGCAGCTATCGCGAGATGCTGTTCGCTGCAGAAGGCCTTGCCGAGTTCATCAGCGGGGTCATTCTCCAGGACGAGACGATCCGCCAGACGAGCGGCGACGGGGCGCCGTTCTCCGAGTTTCTCGTGACGCGGGGCATCATTCCAGGCATCAAGGTCGATACCGGCGCCAAGGCGCTGGCCGGTTCCCAGGACGAACACGTCACCGAGGGGCTCGATGGGCTGAGGGATCGCCTGTCCGAGTATCGCAGCATGGGCGCCCGCTTCGCGAAATGGCGGGCGGTCATCCGCATCTCCGACGCCTTTCCCAGCCATGCATGCGTCAGCGCCAATGCACATGCGCTCGGACGGTACGCGGCGCTCTGCCAGGAGCAAGAGCTGGTGCCGATCGTCGAGCCGGAGGTGCTGATGACCGGGGCGCATACCGCCCAGCGCTGCGAGGAGGTCACCGGCACGGTTCTCCGGGCGGTGTTCCAGGCCCTGGCAGAGCAGGGCGTTTCGCTGGAATCCATGCTGCTCAAGCCCAGCATGGTGATTGCGGGCAGCGAGTGCAGCCATCGATCCTCGGCGCAGGATGTGGCGACCGCCACGCTGCGCTGCTTGCGGCGGCACGTTCCGGCGGCCGTGCCCGGCATCGTTTTCCTGTCGGGCGGACAGGAGGACCGGGCGGCAACCGCCCATCTGAACGCCATCAACCTGCAGCCCGGACCCAAACCCTGGAAAATCAGCTTCTCCTACGGACGCGCTCTCCAGGATCCGGCGCTGGAGGCATGGCACGGCCGCAGGGAGAATCTGGAAGCAGGAAAGCGGGCGCTCTACCACCGCGCGCGCTGCAACAGCGCTGCCAGCCTCGGCACCTACACCGACGCGATGGAAGCCGGTCCGGCGAGATCCGCCACCCCGGGCCATCGTCACCATTGGCACGACGACTGACCCTGCGAGGCCCGGCGCGCTTCGACAGGCGAGCAGCCGCGTGAGGCATTCGGTTCGGAGAGACCGGTACAGGACAGGAGAAGTTCATGGCGAACGCACTGTCGGAGAAGGAACGTTCCCTGATCGATGCCTATTGGCGAGCTGCCAATTACCTCTCGGTCGGGCAGATTTATCTCTACGACAACCCGCTGCTGAAGAAGCCCCTGAGCAAGGAGCATATAAAGCCACGGCTCCTCGGCCACTGGGGCACGACGCCGGGTCTGAACTTCATCTACGCCCACCTGAACCGACTGATCCGGAAGCACGACCTGGACGTGATCTATATCACCGGTCCAGGTCACGGCGGCCCCGGCCTGGTGGCGAACGCTTATCTCGAGGGGACCTACAGCGAGGTCTACCCGAACATTTCCGCCGACGAGGCGGGCATGAAGCGCCTCTTCACCCAGTTCTCGTTTCCCGGCGGCATTCCCAGCCATGTGGCGCCGGAAACCCCCGGGTCGATGCATGAGGGCGGCGAGTTGGGCTATGCCGTCTCGCACGCCTACGGCGCCGCGTTCGACAACCCCGACCTGATCGTCGCCTGCGTCGTCGGCGACGGCGAAGCGGAGACCGGGCCTCTGGCGACCAGCTGGCACTCGAACAAGTTCCTCAATCCGGTCACCGACGGGGTGGTGCTGCCGATCCTGCATCTCAACGGCTACAAGATCGCGAACCCCACCGTGCTGGCCCGGATCAGCCACGAGGAGCTGGACCACCTCTTCCGCGGGTACGGATACACGCCCCATTTCGTCGAGGGTCATGACCCCGACGCGATGCACGAGCTCATGGCCGCGACCCTGGACACCATCATTGGCGAGATCCAGCGCATCAAATCCGACGCGCGGGAGAACGGCTTCAGGGAGCGTCCCCGCTGGCCGATGATCGTGCTGCGCACGCCCAAGGGGTGGACCTGTCCGAAGGAGATCGACGGCAAGCGCACCGAGGACTACTGGCGCTCTCACCAGGTCCCGATGGGCGAGATGCACGAGAATCCTAGTCATGTGCACATCCTCGAAGAGTGGATGAAAAGCTATCGGCCCGAGGAGCTGTTCGAGGATGGCGGGCGGCTGCGCGCCGAGCTGGCCGAGCTTGCCCCCAAGGGCACCCGCCGCATGAGCGCCAACCCGCACACCAATGGCGGCCTGGTGCTTCGGGATCTGAGGCTTCCGGATTTCGCCGAGTATGCGGTCGACGTGCCGTCACCCGGCGCCGCCACCGCGGAGTCCACCCGGGTCATGGGGCGCTTTCTCCGCGACGTGATGAAGCTGAACATGGAGGCACGGAACTTCCGGCTCTTCAGCCCCGACGAGAACAACTCGAACCGCTGGCAGGATGCGCTCGAGGTCACCAACCGCGCCTGGGTGGCGGACACCCATCCGTGGGACGACCATCTCGCCCCGGACGGGCGGGTGATGGAGATGCTCAGCGAGCATCAGTGCCAGGGCTGGCTTGAAGGCTACCTGCTGACCGGCCGGCACGGTTTCTTCTCATGCTACGAGGCGTTCATCCACATCATCGATTCGATGTTCAACCAGCACGCCAAGTGGCTGAAGGTCTGCAACCACATCCCCTGGCGGCGCCCCCTCTCCTCGCTCAACTACCTGCTGTCCAGCCATGTGTGGCGGCAGGATCACAACGGCTTCAGCCACCAGGACCCCGGCTTCATCGACCATGTCGTCAACAAGAAGGCGGAGGTCGTCCGCGTCTACCTGCCGCCCGACGCCAACTGCCTTCTGTCGGTGACCGATCACTGCCTGCGCAGCCGCAACTACGTCAACGTCGTCGTGGCCGGCAAGCAGCCGGCTCCCCAGTGGCTGACGATGGACGAGGCGATCAGGCACTGCGCAGCAGGGCTGGGGATCTGGGAATGGGCCAGCAGCGATCACGGCAGCGAGCCCGACGTGGTGATGGCCTGCTGTGGTGACGTGCCCACCCTGGAGACGCTTGCCGCCGTCGATCTGCTTCGGACCCATGCTCCCGAGCTGAAGGTCCGCGTCATCAACGTCGTCAACCTCATGAAGCTGCAACCGGCGAGCGAGCACCCGCACGGCCTGCCGGACCGCGACTTCGATGCGCTGTTCACGACGGACAAGCCGATCATCTTCGCGTTCCACGGCTATCCCTGGCTCATCCACCGGCTGACCTATCGGCGGAACGGCCACGGCAATCTTCATGTGCGCGGCTACAAGGAGGAAGGCACCACCAGCACGCCGTTCGACATGTGCGTGATGAACGAGCTCGACCGGTTCCATCTGGTCGGCGATGTGATCGACCGCGTGCCGGGACTCAGCGCGCGGGCCGCGTACGCCAAGCAGGCGATCCGCGACAAGCTCATCGAGCACAAGCAGTATATCGGCCGGCATGGCGACGACATGCCCGAGATCACCGGCTGGTCGTGGGGACGGACGAAGGCTGCCGAAGGCGCGCGTTCGACGGAGGCCGACAACGTCTGAACCGGGAGGCGGTCGTGAACACGTTCGTCATCAGGCATGGGGAAACCGCGTGGAGCCTGAGCGGACAGCATACGGGCACGACGGACATCCCCTTGACCGACAACGGGCGGCAGTCGGCCGAGCGACTGCGGTCCGTGCTGGCCGGGGAGGTGTTTGCGCTCGTTCTCGTGAGCCCGATGCGGCGGGCCCGGGAGACTTGCGAGCTGGCAGGGATCGGCCGCCAGGCCGTCATCGACCCCGACCTGATGGAGTGGAACTACGGCGAGTATGAAGGGCTGACTCCTGAGCAGATCCGGGCCAAGGCGCCGGGCTGGCTAATCTTTCGGGACGGCTGCCCTGGTGGCGAGGCCCCGGCGCAGGTGGGCGCCAGGGTGGACCGGGTGATCGCCCGGTCCCGTGCGATGGAAGGCGACGTCGCGCTCTTCGCCCACGGGCACGTGCTGCGGGTGCTGGCGGCCCGCTGGCTCGGTCTGCCGCCGGAGGCCGGACAGCATTTTCTCCTCGGCACGGGGACACTCAGCGTGCTCGGCGAGTATCGCGGCGTGCCCGCCGTGCGGGTCTGGAATGGTCCTCTCGGGGCCTGACTGCTGCCGATCACACCCGATGCCGTGCAGGACGAGAGCCAGGGATCCGGACCGGGCGACATCCGCGTCGCGGGGAGGAACGAGGCCATGGGCAGCGACGGAAAGGCCAAGCTGGCGACGCCAGGCGCACCGGCGGCCGACCAAGACAGGATCATCGAGCAGTACGGATGCGGTCCGATCCGGCTGACCGGTACGGGGGACGCCCTCTACGAACGGCACCTCCTGTTCGACAGCCTCGTCGATCCTGCGGGGGTGGGACCACGAGAGCGCTATGAGGCGATCGCCCGGTCCGTGCGGGACGTCCTCTCGCAGCGGTGGCTGCGGACGGAGCAGACCTATGATCGCGAGAATCCGAAGCGGATCTACTATCTTTCGATGGAGTTCCTGATCGGGCGCTCCCTGTCCAACAACATCACGAACCTTCTGCTCGGTTCGATGGCGCAGCGGGCGATCGTGGAGAAGGGGATCGACTGGCTGGCCACGCTCGAGCAGGAACCCGACGCCGGGCTGGGAAACGGCGGGCTGGGCCGGCTGGCGGCGTGTTTCCTGGACTCGATGGCCACGCTGCAGCTGCCGGCGATGGGGTACGGGCTGCGGTACGAGTACGGGATCTTCAGGCAGGCCATCCGTGATGGCTGGCAGCAGGAGCAGCCGGACAATTGGCTCAGGCGGCCCGATCCATGGGAGGTCGCCCGGCCGCAGGAGCAGGTTGAGGTTAAGCTCAGCTGCTCCTTCGAAGTGCGCGGCGGTACCCTCGCCGTCGTCACGGGCCGGCCGTCAACCCTTCTCGGCATCCCCTTCGACCGCCCGGTGGTCGGCTATGGCGGCAAGACGATCAACACGCTACGGCTCTGGGCCGCGGCCACGCCCAACGTCTTCGACTTTCAGGCGTTCAGCGCCGGCGATTTCGTCGGCGCGCTGGCCGAGCGCCTCACTGCCGAATCCCTGACGCGCGTCCTCTATCCCGATGACTCCACGAGCCTCGGACAAGGGCTGCGATTCGTGCAGGAGTATTTCCTCGTCAGCTGTTCCCTGGCCGATCTGATGCGGCGCTTCCGCCGGAGCAACTCCGATTGGAATGCGCTGCCCGCCAAGATCGCCATCCAACTCAATGACACGCACCCCGCCCTTGCGGTTCCCGAGCTGATGCGGATCCTGCTGGACGAAGCGCAGCTCGGCTGGGACCTGGCCTGGAGCCTGACCCGGCGGACGCTGGCCTACACCAACCACACGCTCCTGCCCGAGGCACTGGAGAGGTGGCCGCTGCGGTGGTTCGAGCTGCTGCTGCCGCGCCACCTGGAGATCATCTACAAGATCAATAGCTTCCTCCTCGCCGAGGTGCGCGCCCGGTTTTCGGGAAACGAAGGGCGCGTCCAGCGCGTGAGCCTCGTCGAGGAGGGCAGCGAGCGCAAGATCCGGATGGCCAACCTCGCGATCGTCGGCTCGCACAGCACCAACGGTGTCGCCGCCATTCATTCCGACCTTCTGCGCACGGTGACCGTCAGGGACCTGGCGGAGACGTTCCCGGAGCGCTTCAGCAACAAGACCAACGGCGTGACACCGCGGCGCTGGCTTCTGCTCGCCAATCCGGGCCTTGCCGGCAGCATCACGGACGCCATCGGCAACGGTTGGATCACGGATTTGTCCCAGCTGGCGAAGCTCAAGCCCTTGGCCGAAGACCAGGGGTTCCGCAGCGCTATCTGCAATGCGAAGCGTGACGCCAAATCGCGATTTGCCGAATGGCTCAAATCGACATCCGGCGTCGCCGTCGACCCGGACTCGATCTTCGACAGCCAGGTCAAGCGGATCCATGAATACAAGCGGCAGCTCCTGAACGCGCTGCGCGTGGTCGTGCTCTACAATCGCCTCCGGCAAAACCCGGATCTCGAAATGGCACCGCGAACATTCTTCTTCGCGGGCAAGGCGGCGCCAGCCTACCAACTGGCCAAGCTCATCATCAAATTCCTTAACAACCTGGCCGCGACCATCGACGCCCATCCGGCTGTGCGCGGCCGTCTCAAGGTCGTGTTCCTGCCCGAATACAGTGTGTCCCTGGCCGAGCGGCTCATCCCCGCCACCGACGTCTCGAACCAGATCTCGACGGCCGGCTACGAGGCGAGCGGGACGAGCAACATGAAGTTCATGATGAACGGCGCGCTGACGATCGGGACGCGCGACGGCGCGACGATCGAGATGGCCGAGGCGGCCGGCGAGGAGAACTTCTTTCTGTTCGGGCTGACGGCGGAACAGGTATCCGGCAGCCGCGGCTGGTACAGCCCGCGTTGGCACTATGACAACGAGCCGGAAACCCGTGCAGCGCTGGACCTGATCGTCCAGGATCATTTCAGCGGTCAGGACCTGGGCATCTTCGAGCCGCTGCGCGAGACCCTTCTGACCCACGGGGACCACTACATGCACCTGGCGGATCTCACGGCCTATCTCAAGGCGGACCGGAGGCTGCTCGAGCTGTACGCCGATCCCGAGAGCTGGGCGCGCAAGGTCATCATGAATGTAGCCAGCTCCGGAGCGTTCTCCAGCGACCGCACGATCGCCGAATACGCAACCGAGATCTGGGACGCGAAGCCATGCCCCGTTCCGTAGGTGGGGCAAGCGTCCCGGCGATCATCCGGCAGATACGATGGCGAGGCCAGCGATCCCGCAACCGGCTGAGCTGAGCCGACGCCGGGCCCGAACCGGTTCGGACGAAAGACGGATGCTTGGGCCCGCCGAAGCCGACGGAGCACACCATGACGACGCTCGAAATCGAGCGAGGGGCGACGCGGCGGGACGTCCGCGAGGATGTCGCGCAGGGAAGCAGCTCCCCTCTCGGGGCGACATGCTGCCGCCGGGGCGTGAACTTCAGCGTCTTCTCCAAGCACGCGACCGGGCTGGAACTGCTCCTCTTCGACCGTGTCGACGATGCGATGCCCGAACGGGTGATCCGCCTCGATCCCGTCGGGAATCGTACCTACCACTACTGGCACGCGTTCATCTCCGGGCTGAAGGCAGGCCAGATCTACGGCTATCGGGTCGAAGGGCCATTCGATCCGGCAAATGGCATGCGCTTCGATCCCACCAAGATCCTGCTCGACCCCTATGGCCGTGGGGTCGCCGTTCCGGACTGCTACGACCGTATCGCCGCCAGCGAGCCCGGCGACAATGTCGTGACGGCGATGAAGAGCGTGGTGGTCGATCCATCCGCCTATGATTGGGAAGGCGATGCGCCCCTGCGGCAGCTATCCGCGCGGACCATCGTCTACGAGATGCATGTGCGCGGTTTCACCCGTCATCCCAGTTCCGGCGTCGCCGAGGCAACCCGCGGCACATATGCCGGCGTGATCGAGAAGATCCCGTATCTCCAGCAGCTGGGAATCACCGCGGTGGAACTGTTGCCGGTGTTCCAGTTCGACGCGCAGGCTTGCCCGCCGGGGAAGGTCAACTACTGGGGCTATGCGCCGGTCTCCTTTTTCGCGCCGCACCAGGCATACAGCTCGCGTCGGGATCCGCTCGGGGCGGTGGACGAGTTCCGCGACATGGTGAAGGCGCTGCACCGCGCTGGGATCGAGGTCATCCTCGACGTCGTGTTCAATCACACGGCGGAAGGCGACTCCTCCGGGCCGACCTTGTGCTTCCGCGGGCTGGACAACCCCACATACTACATCCTTGAGGACGACCGGTCGCGATACGCGAACTACACCGGCTGCGGAAACACCCTCAATGCCAACCATCCGATCGTCCGCCGGATGATCGTGGACAGCCTGCGGTACTGGGTCGAGGAGATGCATGTCGACGGCTTCCGGTTCGACCTCGCATCGATTCTGGCGCGCGACCCGTCGGGTCGGCCGATCCCGAGCCCGCCGGTCCTGTGGGACATCGAGTCCGACCCGGCGCTCGCCGGCACGAAGCTCATTGCCGAGGCCTGGGACGCGGCCGGCCTCTATCAGGTGGGCAGCTTCATCGGAGACAGCTGGAAGGAGTGGAACGGAAAGTTCCGCGATGACGTCCGATCCTTCTTCCGGGGCGAGCCAGGCACTGTGGCGCGGGTAGCGGACCGGCTGGTGGGCAGCCCGGAGATCTACGGTCACGAGGAACGGGAGGCCGAGCAGAGCGTCAATTTCGTGACGTGCCACGACGGCTTCACGCTCAACGATCTCGTCTCCTACGACGGCAAGCACAATGAGGCGAACGGAGAGGGCAATCGCGACGGAACGGACGACAACCGCAGCTGGAATTGCGGCATTGAAGGGCCGACCGACGACCCTGCCGTCGAGCAGCTGAGGAACCGGCAGGTGAAGAACTTCCTGACCGTCACGATGCTGTCGATCGGCATGCCGATGATCCTCATGGGCGATGAGGCCCGGCGAAGCCAATCCGGCAACAACAACGCCTACTGCCAGGACAACGAGACCAGCTGGTTCGACTGGGCGCTGGTCGGGAAGCACGCGGACGTGCATCGGTTCGTGTCCCTGCTCAATGCAAGGCGCGTGCTGCGGGATGCGGAGCATGAGCGCCACCGCGTGAGCCTGACCCAGCTGATCCGGCAGGCGGACAAGACCTGGCATGGAGTGAGGGTCGGAAGGCCGGACTGGGGCGAGCATTCGCACAGCCTCGCCTTCGAGGCGGTGCTCCCACGCGAAGGACTTCACGTGTACCTGATCCTCAACGCATATTGGGAGCCGTTGGACTTCGAGCTGCCGCCCGCGGGCGATGGCGGTGCAGGCTCATGGGGCAGATGGATCGACACCTCGCTCGCGTCGCCGCATGACATCGTTCCATGGCAGGCGGCGCCTCCCGTGTCCGATCGCAGCTATCGAGCGGCCGCGCGCTCAGTTGTCGTCCTGTTTGAAGAGACCATGCGTGGGCAGGCGTCCACCAGGGCGCCCTGAGCGCGCGGCTCTGTTCGACCTGTGCTACGTCAAAGAGCTCGCTTGGATTACAGATTCCTCGCGCTGGAGCTCGACTCGTCGGGGGAGCCGAGCAAGGCGCGTGCATGGCGGGCAATCATGAAGTTCTCGTCGGTCGGGATCACGTAAGCGGCGACACGGCTTCCGGCGGTGCTGATGCGCGGTCCGTGCCGCCGATTGGCTGCTTCGTCCAGCTCCAGCCCCAGCCAGCGGCAGGCCAGGCAGATCGCTGCGCGGACCGGCACGGCGTTCTCTCCCACACCAGCCGTGAAGACGATCCCGTCCAGCCCGCCGAGCGCGGCGGCCAGCGAGCCGATATGACCCGCGACGCGATAGCAGAAGACATCCACGGCGAAGCGTGAACGCGGGCTCTCGCTCGCCAGCAGGTCGCGAAAATCCGACGAGAGGCCGGACAGCCCGAGCATGCCGGATCGCTTGTAGAGGAGGTCCGCCACATCCTCGACCGCCATGCCCTTCTGCTGGATCAGGTGCAGCACCACGCCGGGGTCGAGGTCGCCGCAGCGGGTCCCCATCGGCACCCCGTCCAGGGCGGTGAAGCCCATGGTCGACGCCACGGATTTGCGGGCGCGAAAACCGCATAGGGAGCAGCCGTTGCCAAGATGCGCCACCACGACCTTGCCGTCAGCAATCTCGGGAGCCCGGTCTGGCAGCACGGAGGCGATGTACTCGTAGGAGAGGCCGTGGAAGCCGTAACGGCGAATTCCTTCGTCGTAGAGTGCATGCGGCAGGGCGAAGGCCTGCGCCACCTCCGGCATGCTGCGGTGGAAGGCGGTGTCGAAGCAGGCCACCTGCGGCAGGTCCGGGCGGAGCGCAAGGGCGGTGCGGATCGGCGCGATGTTGTGTGGCTCGTGCAGCGGCGCGAGCGGGATCAGGGACTCAAGCTCGGCCAGCAGGGCCGGCGTCACCCGCTGGGGCCGGGAGTATCGCAGTCCGCCGTGCACGACGCGATGGCCCAACGCCGCCAGCCTTCGGTCGGCGAGTTTCTGCTTTGCCCACTCGATGAGACCAGGCAGCGCCTCCGCCGGACCGGTCACCGGCGTGTGACCGAGATCGGGCGGATCGAGCGCTGCGCCGTCTGCCCCTGTCGCCCTGGCCGAGGGCCGGACACCAACCCCGTCCACCTGGCCGGAGAGAATTGGCTGATCGCTCTCGTAGAATGTGAACTTCAGCGAGGACGAGCCGGCGTTGATCACACCGATGAGGGCCGGCTCGGTTCCCTTGCCGATGTTCCTGTGATGGCGTCGCTTATATGCATGGCTCATGTCGCTCGGCCTCAACCTGGAACGCGGCGGCTGCCGCCGGTACCGACCGGTCTTTCCACTCATCGCGCGCCAAGGCTCTGCTGGTCCGTAGCGCCGTCGTGTACGGGTATGGCCAGCGCGATCGGCTAGAGGTCTGAACGGGGATGCAGCGCGCCGGGCTCATTGGCCACGTCCACGGGTATTCCACAGCGAGCATCGGTGTCGAGGTGCAGGGTGCACAGGGTTGAGCGATGGCGGTCGCGGGGGTCGTCTTGCCGGCTCCAGGTGGACCCGAGATCACTGCTTTCTTCAGCACGGTTTCTGAGCTCCCCACCTGGCTGAACGCCTCGGTCCGCGGCTTCACGGGACGAACCTCCAATTCCGGACGCGCAGCTCACGTGCCCGGCTATCGACCAACGGAGAGTCGACGTCTCGAGCCAGCAACCGATAGACCTCAAAGACGGCTCGACACCGCACGAGCGCCGAATCGTCCTCGCGGAGCCGGATGCTCTGCTTGGCCAGTTCCTTTATCGAGTTCGGACGAGCGCTCCCGAATGTCGGATCTATCGGCTCATGAGCGTTCCGTTCGTCTATGCTTTGGAACACGCGGCGGACGTTTTCCTCGCATGCTTCAAAGCGATGGAAGCAGGTGCCGAAGCGGCGGTTGATCCGGTCGATGACAGCGCCGAAGTCAGTCGTTACGTCGTCGAAGGTAGCGGCCACAAAGTGCCTCCTGTACGGCAGGCACTTCTCATAGAAGCCGGCATAACCCTGCAGCACGTGTCGGGGATTCAAGAACGGATACTTGACCACCAGCGAGCGCACCGCGTCCTCGGGACGCCGGGCGAGAATACAGGCCGGCACGTGGTAGCGCGCCGCGCGAATGATCTGTGCCGCCACATGGATATGGTCGGCGATTTTCACCGGCCCCGGCTGCGCCAGTTTGAAAGCACAAACTGCGAAGGTATTACCCGAGCGTGGAAAGCCCTCGATCACGAGGTCGGTATCACGAGTCACGGCCGGACCGGTATCCACTTCACCCAGCAGTCGGTGAAGCGGGAAGAACAGCGACGGATATGCACCCGTCGCGTAATGAATGACGCCCGCATAATGCTTGATCCGTGCGACGGGAGAGCCTCGGTGGATCGAACATTCCAAATGATGATCATTCATGAAGGCGCCTCCGTATTCGCAGCGCAATATTGCAATAAAACTTCTGGCCGATTCGTGTAGCTCGGCTTGTCGAGCGCAAAACGATTGCATATGCGCATGCGGCACGGTTCGGCGGCGGCCGTCACGAAGCAGTCCGCTCGTGCAACCGGTTCCTGCGGCATCCAGCAGTGCTGACGTGCAATCGGGCGAGCGCGAACGTCGTTCGCCGCGCGGCCCGATGCCGTGGTCAGGTCAGTGGAGATATGCGTTGACCTTCCCCGGCCCGCCGAACCGGACCAAAGCGGCAGCCCGGCTATTGCGCTGGCGTTACCGATGCGATCTCGGCCTCGGCAAAGGAGATCTGCACCATGTCTCCCACCTTCAGCTCGTACAGCATCTGCTGAAGCTTCGGCCGCTTGACGAAGACCGTGCGGATGCCTCCCGCCGGTCCGACAAGCATGATCTTGTGCTCTGCGGCGTTGAGCCCCACGACCTGGGCTGTGATGCTGGTGATCCGCGATGCCTGCCCGGCGGGAAGCTCCCCCTCCTCCGCCCGTGCGATCGTCGTGGTTTGCTTCGCCATCGGCACCGAACCGGCCGCCGCCTTGGTCACGTCGATAGCGACGGCTTCGTAGCGGCTGACATCGACACGGTCGCCGGGTTTGACCTGGGGAAGATTGACCACCTCCGGCGCGACATTGAAGGTCGCCACCCGGCCGTCGCTGTCCTTGAGCGTCACTGTCCGGTTCTCGATATCGACCGACTGCACCGTCGCCGTCATCGTCGTCAGCATGTTCTCGCCAGCCCCCATCTGGGCAGCGACAGGAGACATGGCGAACACGGCGAGCAGAGACGAACATGCGATGGCGCAGCTCAGCGTCCGCGCACAGGTCCACGATCCGTTCATGGCGACCTCCAGCGTGTTGTCGTCGAGATGATGGCCGAAACCGAAAACGAGCCTGCCGAAAATGAGGACCGCAGCAAGGTTGCGTGCGGGTAGCTTCGGGTAATTTGCCTGTCGCCGCTCCGAAACAGCACCCCACCAGAAAACGCGAGTGCCTGCCGCAGCGTCTCGCGACTGGCGTGTTCGTGGCCCGCCCGGTCGGGCACCCGATCCGGTCACGACCTGATCTTCTGCAGGACGGTCTCGATGTCGGCCTCCAGCTCCTTCACCAGCGTATGGTATTCGTCAATGATCTTGTCGTTGGTCGGACAGCGGGCCACGAGCCGCTCCAGCGTCTCGACCGCCAATTGATGATCCTCGCAAAGAGAGCGGAAGGTCTCGCTCTGCGCGGCCAGGCGGCCGATCAGCTGCGCCATCTCCGGAAACCTATCGATGGCTCTTTGCATCGCACCAGCAGCCCCGTCCCATGGCCGCAGCAACCGGGTCGGTCACATCACCACCGACCTCTATCCGGCTCTGGCAGTATCGAATCTGAAGCGGACAACCGGGAGTATTTTACGGTATAGTTTGCGCTGGTTCGCAGGGAGGCGGCCGCATCATGGAAGCGTCAGGCCAACGACGCTCCGGCGCGGCATTTGATGCCCAAAGCAACGAAGCCGAGCGGAGCGTTGCAGCTCAGCCCGGAACAGGATCATGGGTCCCGTGGAGCCGAACCGCAGCCGCGGGACTGTGTGTCTGCCGGGCAGGTGTATTTCGGAGGGCGGCAGGATGATGCCGGCCGCCGATCCGGCAGTGCCGCGGGGGGAGATCGTCCGCGGCGAGGTCGAGCGCATTCTGGCGAGCGCGAGCTTCAGCGCCTCCGATCGGAACCGGCGCTTTCTCCGCTACATCGTCGACGAGACGCTGGCCGGCCGGGCCGACCGCATCAAGGGCTACAGCGTCGGCGTCGCCGTCTTCGATCGCGATCCGAGCTTCGATCCTCAGCTCGACCCGGTCGTCCGCATCGAGGCCAGCCGGCTGCGCCGCTCCCTGGACTACTACTATGTCACCGACGGCAAGGACGACGAGATCTGCATCACCATACCCAAGGGCAGCTACGTTCCCGCCTTCACCACCAAGGATGCGACGACCCCGCCGGCCGACCATCCGCCGACGGCATCCCCGGGCCCGGCGCTCGACGCCGCGGTCCAGCTCGATGCCCCTGCGGCGAGCGCGCCCGAGATCCAGCCTCCCCCGCACCGGCCCGGCCTGTGGCTTGGCGTGTTCGGAACCGCGCTCCTGGCCGCGCTCCTGGCGCCCGGCCTGCTGTGGCGCATGGGCGCGATCCCGTGGCCGGCCGCCGAGACCGAGACGGCCAGGCCGCACGGGCCGGCCGTGGTCGTCACCCTGCTGCAGGAAGGCGACGCCGAGGCCATGCGCCTCCACCTCGGACCGGGCCTGACCCGTGAGATCATCGCCGCGCTCACCCGCTATCGCGAGCTCCAGGTCTTCGGCACCGACACCAGCCTCACCGCCACCGGCGAGAACCGCGTCGAGGCCCTGGCGCAACGATTGTCCGCCGACTATGTGCTGTCGGGAACCGTC
>NZ_AUHM01000051.1 GCF_000423185.1 Inquilinus limosus DSM 16000
TCGCCCCGATCGCCATGGACGAGGGCCTGCGCTTCGCCATCCGCGAAGGCGGCCGCACCGTCGGCGCCGGCGTCGTCGCCTCCATCATCGAGTAACACCGGCTGCCGCTTTCGGGCGGCATCCAGTGCCGATACGTGCGGAAGGGCGGGGATCTCCCCGCCCTTTCGTCGTTCCGGGCGACAGTCTCGGCACCGGCAAGGCAAGCGATGACGGTTTCAAATGAGCCGCACGCATTTTGCTCTATGTAAGATGGCCCCATGGTGATCCGTCTCGACCGCGACGCGCCGCTGCAGACCCAGATCTACGAGCAGCTCAAGGCGTCGATCCTGACCGGCGCCGCGGCGCCCGGCACGCGGCTGCCCTCTTCCCGCGCGCTGGCTGACCAGTTCGCGATCTCGCGCAACACCGTGCTGCTGGCCTACGAGCAACTGCTGGCCGAAGGCTATCTGGAGAGCCGGCCGGGCGCCGGCACCTTCGTCGGCGCGGCGCTGCCGGCCGGGGCGGGGCCGCGGCCCGTCGCCGAGACCACGGCGGCCGAAGGGCGCCGCGCGCCCCGGCTGTCGCGCTACAGCGAGCGGCTGCGCGGCCTCGACATCGAGAGCCTGACCCGCCGCGGCGGGCTGCGCTACAGCTTCCACTACGGCACGGTCAGCGCCGCCGACTTCCCCGCCGACATCTGGCGCCGCCTGCTGCTGCGCGAGATCCGCCGCCGCGCCGGCAAGCCCTATCTCTACGAGAACCCGCAGGGCCTGCCGGAGCTGCGCGGCGCCCTGTCCGACTATCTGGCGCGGGCCCGGCAGGTGCGGGCGCGACCGGAGCAGATCCTGATCGTCAACGGCTCGCAGCAGGCGGTCGACCTGGCCCTGCGCGTGCTGGTCGACCCCGGCGACACGGTGGTGGTCGAGGATCCGGGCTACGGCGGCGCCCGGCTGGCGGCGGAGGCGATCGGCGCCCGACTGCTGCCGGTGCCGGTCGATGCCGACGGGCTCGACACCGCCCGGCTGCCGCCGCCCGAGGCCGGGGCGCGGCTGGCTCATGTCACCCCCGGCCACCAGTTTCCGACCGGCGGGGTGATGCCGGCGGCGCGCCGCCTGGCCCTCTTGGACTGGGCCGAGCGCGGCGGCACCACCATCCTCGAGGACGACTACGACAGCGAGTACCGCTACGAGGGCCGCCCGGTCGAATCGCTGCAGGCGCTCGACCGCGCCGGCCTCGTGATCTATTCCGGCACCGTCTCCAAGGTGCTGTCGCCCGGCCTGCGCCTCGGCTACATGGTGCTGCCGCCGGAGCTGGTGGAGCCGTTCCTGCGGGCCAAGCAGCTGACCGACCGGCACACCGCCTCGCTCGACCAGGCGGTGTTCGCCCATCTCATCCGCGACGGCCATTTCGAGCGCCATATCCGCCGCACCCGCCGGCGCAACCAGCGCCGACGCGACGTGCTGGTGGCGGCGCTGCGCCAGGCCTTCGGCGCGGCGGTGGAGATCGAGGGCGCGAAGGCCGGGCTGCACCTCGTGGTCCGCTTCTGCGACATTCCGGCCGCGCTGGCCGGCAGCGTCGCCGAGGCGGCGGCGCTGCGCTCGGTCGGCATCGTCCCGGCCGAGACGGGGGCCGAAGGCGCCGATGCGGGCGCCGGCTTCGTGATGGGCTACGCCGCGCTGGAGGAGGCGGATATTCGCCAGGGCGTCGCCCTGCTGCGCGAGGTGGTGCAGTCCTTCCGCCGCGGCGGCGCGGCCTGACTGGCACCATCGTTCCTGCAGGAATCCGAATCCACTGCCCGTGACCCCGGTCTTCCCGGGCGGCGAACTGGCCCCATGAAATTGCCGGTTCAGTGGATCTTATCCGACCAGTACCGAGTGCTTAGCTTCGGGCGGACCTGTTCGGAGAGAGCCCAATGACCACGACCGCCGCCAACGGCACCGGCAACGGTGCGACCCCCACCTCCCTGCGCCTCAAGACCGGCCTGGCCGAGATGCTGAAGGGGGGCGTCATCATGGACGTCACCGATGCGCGCCAGGCCGAGATCGCCGAGCGCGCCGGCGCCGTCGCGGTGATGGCGCTGGAACGGGTGCCGGCGCAGATCCGGGCCGAGGGCGGCGTCGCCCGCATGGCCTCGCCGCTCAAGATCAAGGAGATCATGGCGGCGGTGTCGATCCCGGTCATGGCCAAGTGCCGCATCGGCCATTTCGCCGAGGCCCAGGTGCTGCAGTCGCTCGGCGTCGACTTCATCGACGAATCCGAGGTGCTGACCCCGGCCGACGAGGCGCACCACGTCGACAAGCACGCCTTCGTCACCCCCTTCGTCTGCGGCGCCCGCAACCTGGGCGAGGCGCTGCGCCGGATCGCCGAGGGCGCGGCCATGATCCGCACCAAGGGCGAGGCCGGCACCGGCGACGTCGTCCATGCGGTCCAGCATCTGCGCCAGATCACCAAGGACATCCGCGGCCTGACCGTGCTGCGGCCGGAGGAGCTGTACAGCGCCGCCAAGGAGCTGGCGGCGCCCTACGAGCTGGTGCGGCTGGTGGCCGAGACCGGCCGGCTGCCGGTGCCGAACTTCTCGGCGGGCGGCATCGCCACCCCGGCCGACGCCGCGCTGGTGCGGCAGCTCGGCGCCGAAGCGGTGTTCGTCGGCTCCGGCATCTTCATGCGGGATTCGCAGACCTTCGCCGAGCCGGAGGAGGCGGAGCGCCGTGCCCGCGCCATCGTCCGCGCCACCACCCATTACGACGACGCCGCGATCCTGGCCGAGGCCAGCGCCGAGTGCCAGGGCGCGATGAAGGGGCTGGCGGTGGCGGCGCTGGAGCCCGCCCAGATGCTGCAGACCCGCGGATGGTGACGGACCGGAACCAGGGCACCGGGATGCCGCGCATCGGCGTCCTGGCGCTGCAGGGCGATGTCGAGGCCCATGCCCGGGCGCTGCGCGAAGCCGGGGCGGAGCCCGTCCCGGTACGCCTGCCGGCGCATCTCGACGGCCTCGCCGGGCTGGTGATCCCGGGCGGCGAATCCACCACGCTGCTGAAGCTGGCGGCGCGCGACGGGCTGCTCGACCCGCTCAGGCGCTTCGCCGGGACCATGCCGGTCTTCGGCACCTGCGCCGGCTGCATCCTGCTGGCCCGCCGGGTGCGGCATCCGGAGCAGGACAGCCTCGGCGTGCTCGACGCCACGGTCGAGCGCAACGCCTACGGCCGGCAGAACGATTCGGCGATCCTGGAGACGCCGACGGCGCTGCCGGGCGGGCCGCTGGAGGCGGTCTACATCCGGGCGCCGCGCATTGCCGGCATCGGCCCCGGGGTCGAGGTGCTGGCCGAGCGGGACGGCGACCCGGTGCTGGTGCGCCAGGGCCGGATCCTGGCCGCGACCTTCCACCCCGAGCTGTCGTCCGACCGCCGGGTGCACCGGCTGTTCCGGGACATGGCGGCGGCCGGAACCGGGGCCGAACGGGCGGCCTGAGAGAAATCGATCGGGCGCTCCGGAACAGGTGTTGATTCTGCCCGGCGCTTCCGCTACAAGGCCGTTCGCTCCGCGGTCAGGGCGGCGAGCGCGCGTCGTCGCGTTTCCCTGAAGGCAGGGCGGTCCCCGGAGGAGTGTAGCTCAACTGGTAGAGCGTCGGTCTCCAAAACCGAAGGTTGGGGGTTCGAGACCCTCCACTCCTGCCAAGCCCGCCTGACCGGCGATTTGATTGGTAGACATGGCCAAGACCAGCCCCGTCCAGTTCTTCAGGCAGGTCCGCCAGGAGACCGCGAAGGTCACCTGGCCGACACGGAAGGAGACCGCGATCACCACCGGCATGGTGTTCGTGTTCGTCACCATCATGTCGATCTTCTTCCTGCTGGTCGACTGGGTCGCCGGCTGGGCGGTGACCTCCATCATCGGCATGGGGGGCTGAGCCATGGCGATGCGTTGGTACGTGCTGCACGTCTATTCGAATTTCGAGAAGAAGGTCGCGGAATCGATCCGCGAGCAGGCGGAGCAGAAGGGCCTGTCCGACCATTTCGAGCAGATCGTCGTGCCGACCGAGGAGGTCGTCGAGATCCGCCGCGGGCAGAAGGTCAACACCGAGCGCAAGTTCTTCCCGGGCTACGTGTTGCTCAAGATGGAGCTGTCCGACCGGGCCTGGCATCTGGTCAAGAACACGCCGAAGGTCACCGGCTTCCTCGGGTCCGGCAACAAGCCGATCCCGATCAGCGAGACCGAGGCGATGCGGATCATGCAGCAGGTCCAGGAAGGGGTGGAGCGGCCGAAGCCCTCCATCAGCTTCGAGGTCGGCGAGACGGTGCGCGTGGCCGACGGTCCCTTCACCAGCTTCAACGGCGTGGTGGAGGAGGTGGACGAGGAGCGGTCGCGGCTCAAGGTCGCGGTGTCCATCTTCGGGCGCGCCACCCCGGTCGAGCTGGAGTACACGCAAGTCGAAAAGGTTTCGTGACGATCCGTCGATCGTCGTCGGCATACCCCGCGCCTCCGGGTGCGGGGAAGCGGCGCGGGAGACCTTCCCGGGAAGTCCTCCGGGGGTCGTAACCGCGCTTCCCCGTCCCTCCGGTTCCGCCGGAGGGATCAGTTGTTGAGGGATCTGAGATGGCAAAGAAGGTCGTAGGACAGATCAAGCTGCAGGTGCCCGCGGGCGCCGCCAACCCGTCGCCGCCGATCGGTCCGGCGCTGGGTCAGCGCGGTCTGAACATCATGGAGTTCTGCAAGGCGTTCAACGCCCAGACGCAGAACCTGGAGAAGGGGATGCCGATCCCGGTCGTGATCACGGCCTATGCGGACCGGACCTTCACCTTCGTCACCAAGACGCCGCCGAACACCTACTTCATCAAGAAGGCCGCGGGGCTCGACAAGGGCAGCCAGACGCCCGGCAAGGGCGCCACGGTCGGCAAGATCACGATGAAGCAGGTGCGCGAGATCGCCGAGATCAAGATGAAGGATCTCAACGCGAACGACATCGAGGCGGCCGCCCAGATGATCAAGGGCTCGGCCCGGTCGATGGGCATCGAGGTGGTGGAGTAACGGCCATGGCGAAGCTTTCCAAGCGCATGCGCGCCGCGACCAAGGGGCTGAACCCCGAGGCGTCCTACGATCTGGCCCAGGCCGTCAAGCTGCTCAAGGCGTCGGCCACGGCGAAGTTCGACGAGACCGTCGAGATCGCGATGAATCTCGGCGTCGACCCGCGCCACGCCGACCAGATGGTCCGCGGCGTGGTCCAGCTGCCGAACGGCACCGGCAAGACCGTGCGCGTCCTGGTGTTCGCCAAGGGCGACAAGGCCGAGCAGGCGCAGGCCGCCGGGGCCGACATCGTCGGCGCCGACGATCTCGCCAAGGAGATCCTGGACGGCCGCACCGATTTCGACCGCTGCATCGCCACCCCGGACATGATGGGCGTGGTCGGCCGCCTCGGTAAGGTGCTGGGCCCGCGCGGCCTGATGCCGAACCCGAAGCTCGGCACCGTCACCCCCGACGTCGCCGCCGCGGTCAAGGCCGCCAAGGGCGGCGCCGTGGAGTTCCGGGCCGAGAAGGCGGGCATCGTCCATGCCGGCGTCGGCAAGGCCAGCTTCACGGAAGAGGCGCTGATCGGCAACATCCGCGCCTTCGTCGAGGCGATCCAGCGCGCCAAGCCCAGCGGGGCCAAGGGCACCTATCTGAAGAAGGTGACCGTCACCTCGACCATGGGCCCGGGCTACAAGCTGGACCTGGCGAAGCTGCACGAGGGCGCCGGCGCCTGAGGAATACGCTGCCCGAAAGGGCAGTGGACAGGGGGGGGCCCCGGCCCCGCCCGAACCTGTCCGAGACTGCAGGGGCGTCGCAAGGCGCTTAAAACCCACCTGCATAGACGGGAGTCGAACCCAATCAACGGCGGCGCCCGGGCCTCGGCCCGGGCGCCGTGCGGGGCTTGGACTTCTGGGACAGGAGAGCGGATCGGCACCGGACCCGACCTCACCTCGAGGGCGGGTCCAAGGGCCGGTCCAGTGTGGACTGGGGTTTCGTTCCGGCATCGGCCGGGGCGGAGCCCCGACAACGGAGGCGATCCGTGAACCGTACACAAAAGACCGAGAAGATCGCCGCGTTGCAGGAGTCGTTCCGGACGGCGAACATGGTCGTCGTCACCCGCCAAGGCGGGATGACGGTGGCCGAATCGACCGATCTCCGGCGGCAAATGCTCGCGGCGGGCGCCTCGTTCCGCGTGACCAAGAACCGGCTCGCCCGCATCGCCCTTCAGGGCACCCAGTTCGAGCATCTGGCCGACCTGTTCACCGGCCCGACCGCCATCGCGTTCTCCCAGGACCCGGTTGCGGCGGCGAAGGTGGCGGTCGACTACGCCAAGAAGAACGAGAAGCTGCAGATCATCGGCGGCGGTCTCGGTCCTCAGCTGCTCGATCAGAAGGGTGTCGAGGCTCTCGCCACGCTGCCGTCGCTCGACGAGCTGCGGGCGAAGCTGGTGGGCATGATCCAGACCCCGGCGACCCGTATCGCCGGCGTTCTGCAGGCTCCGGCCGGGCAGTTGGCCCGCGTCTTCGGCGCCTATGCCAAGAAGGACGAGGCGGCATAGAGCCGCACCTGTTGAATCCGTACCCAGAAAGACCAAGTCTTAGGAGAACGAAATGGCTGATCTTGCAAAGCTTGTCGACGAGCTGTCGAGCCTGACGGTCCTCGAGGCCGCTGAGCTCTCGAAGCTGCTTGAGGAGAAGTGGGGCGTTTCCGCCGCCGCTCCGGTCGCGGTTGCTGCGGCTCCGGGCGCGGCTGGTGGCGCTGCCGCCGCCGCTCCGGCCGAGGAGCAGACCGAGTTCACCGTCGTCCTGGCGGACGCCGGCGACAAGAAGATCAACGTGATCAAGGAGGTCCGTGCGATCACCGGCCTCGGCCTCAAGGAGGCCAAGGACCTCGTCGAAGGCGCGCCGAAGCCCGTCAAGGAAGGCGTGTCGAAGGACGAGGCCGCCAAGATCAAGAAGCAGCTCGAAGAAGCCGGCGCCAAGGTCGACGTCAAGTAAGACCCGCGTGGCACTTCAGGCTGTTTTGTCACTGTAGTCCGGGCGCGGCCGATCCCTAGGGGTCGGCCGCGAACGGACGTTTGTGTTCCGTACCTGTTCGGGCATTTGTTGGAAACGAGGGGCTCACATGGCTCAGACCTTCACCGGCCGTAAGCGCGTCCGCAAGAGTTTCGGGCGGATCCCCGAGGTCGCCCAAATGCCGAATCTGATCGAGGTGCAGCGGAGCTCCTACGATCAGTTCCTGCAGATGAACGTCAAGCCGGCGGCCCGGGCCGTGGTCGGCCTGCAGGAGGTGTTCCGGTCGGTGTTCCCGATCAAGGACTTCTCTGAACGCGCCGAGCTCGATTTTGTTTCTTACGAGCTGGAAGAGCCGAAATACGACGTCGAGGAGTGCCAGCAGCGGGGCATGACCTTCGCCGCGCCCCTCAAGGTGACGCTGCGCCTGACCGTGTTCGATGTCGAGGAGGACACGGGCCTGCGCTCGATCCGCGACATCAAGGAGCAGGACGTCTACATGGGCGACATGCCGCTCATGACGGCGAACGGCACCTTCATCATCAACGGCACCGAGCGCGTCATCGTCTCCCAGATGCACCGCAGCCCGGGCGTGTTCTTCGACCACGACAAGGGCAAGACCCACTCCTCGGGCAAGTACCTGTTCGCCGCCCGCGTGATCCCCTATCGCGGCTCCTGGCTCGACTTCGAGTTCGACGCCAAGGACCACCTCTATGTCCGCATCGACCGCCGCCGCAAGCTGCCGACCACGACGCTGCTGATGGCGCTGGATTCGGCCGGCACCGCCGCGCTGCGCGAGACGCGGGCGAAGGACGGCCGCGGCCTGCAGCCCTATGAGGCGCAGGGCATGAGCCGGGAGGAGATCCTCGGCTACTTCTACGACAGCGTCGACTTCCGCCGCGCCAAGGACGGCTGGAAGACCGCCTTCGACGGCGAGCGCCTGAAGGGCGTGAAGCTGACCGCCGACCTGATCGACGCCGCCTCGGGCGAGGTGGTGGCCCAGGCCGACACCAAGATGACGCCGCGCGTCATCCGCAAGCTGGTCGAGCAGGGCGTCACCGAGATCCTGGTCCCGGCCGAGGACCTGGCCGGCCGCTACCTGGCCGTCGACGTGATCGACGAGAAGACCGGCGAGGTCTTCTTCGAGGCCGGCGACGAGGTCACCCAGGCCGTCCTCGACCTGTTCGAGGAGAAGGGCTTCGACACCCTGACCGTGCTCGCCATCGACCACGTCAATGTCGGCCCGTATCTGCGCAACACCCTGGCGATCGACCGCAACGCCAGCCGCGAGGACGCGCTGATCGACATCTACCGCGTCATGCGCCCGGGCGAGCCGCCGACGCTGGAGAGCGCCGAGGCGCTGTTCAACGGCCTGTTCTTCGACCAGGAGCGCTACGACCTCTCGGCCGTCGGCCGGGTGAAGATGAATGCGCGCCTGGGCTTCGAGACCGACGACCAGCTCCGCGTCCTGCGCAAGGAGGACATCCTCGCCATCCTGAAGATCCTGGTCGATCTGAAGGACGGCCGCGGCGAGGTCGACGACATCGACAACCTCGGCAACCGCCGCGTCCGCTCGGTCGGCGAGCTGATGGAGAACCAGTACCGCGTCGGCCTGCTGCGCATGGAGCGCGCGATCCGCGAGCGCATGTCGTCCGTCGACATCGACACGATCATGCCGCACGACCTGATCAACGCGAAGCCGGCGGCGGCGGCGGTGCGGGAGTTCTTCGGCTCCTCGCAGCTCAGCCAGTTCATGGACCAGACCAACCCGCTGTCCGAGATCACGCACAAGCGGCGCCTCTCGGCCCTCGGCCCGGGCGGTCTGACCCGCGAGCGCGCCGGCTTCGAGGTGCGCGACGTGCACCCGACCCATTACGGCCGGATCTGCCCGATCGAGACGCCGGAAGGCCCGAACATCGGCCTGATCAACTCGCTGGCCACCTATGCCCGCGTGAACAAGTACGGCTTCATCGAGAGCCCGTATCGCCGCGTGATCGAGGGCCGCGTCAGCGACGAGGTCATCTATCTCTCGGCGATGGAGGAGAGCCGCTACACCATCGCCCAGGCCAATGCCGAGCTGGACGCCGAGGGCCGCTTCGTCGGCGACCTCGTCTCCTGCCGCCAGGGCGGCGACTACGTGATGTCGAAGCCGGAATCGATCGACCTGGTCGACGTCTCGCCGAAGCAGATCGTCTCGGTGGCCGCGGCGCTGATCCCGTTCCTCGAGAACGACGACGCCAACCGCGCGCTGATGGGCTCGAACATGCAGCGTCAGGCGGTGCCGTTGGTGCGCGCCGACGCGCCGCTGGTCGGCACCGGCATGGAGGGCACGGTGGCCCGGGATTCCGGCGTCACCATCGTCGCCCGCCGCTCCGGCATCATCGACACGGTGGACGCCACCCGCATCGTCGTGCGGGTGACCGACACCGACGGCTCGGCCTCGACCGTCGACATCTACAACCTGCTGAAGTTCCAGCGCTCGAACCAGAGCACCTGCATCACCCAGCGGCCGCTGGTGAAGGTGGGTGACCGGGTGCGCAAGGGCGACATCATCGCCGACGGCCCGTCGACCGAGCTCGGCGAGCTCGCGCTCGGCCGCAACGTGCTCGTCGCCTTCATGCCCTGGAACGGCTACAACTTCGAGGACTCGATCCTCATCTCCGAGCGCATCGTCAAGGACGACGTCTTCACCTCGATCCACATCGAGGAATTCGAGGTGATGGCGCGCGACACCAAGCTCGGCCAGGAGGAGATCACCCGCGACATCCCGAATGTCGGTGAAGAGGCGCTGCGCCACCTCGACGAGGCGGGCATCGTCTATATCGGCGCCGAGGTGAAGCCGGGCGACATCCTGGTCGGCAAGGTCACGCCGAAGGGCGAGAGCCCGATGACGCCGGAGGAGAAGCTGCTCCGCGCCATCTTCGGCGAGAAGGCGTCCGACGTCCGCGACACCTCGCTGCGGCTGCCGCCGGGCGTCACCGGCACGATCGTCGAGGTGCGGGTGTTCTCGCGCCGCGGCGTCGACAAGGACGAGCGCGCCCTGGCGATCGAGCGGGCCGAGATCGAGCGGCTGGCCAAGGACCGCGACAGCGAGCGCGCGATCCTGGAGCGCAGCTTCTTCGCCCGGCTGAAGGACCTGCTGATCGGCCAGACCTCGGTCTCCGGCCCGAAGGGCTTCCAGACCGGCGGCGAGATCACCGAGGCGCAGCTGAAGGACTTCAGCCGCGGCCAGTGGCGCCAGATCACCATCGCCGACGAGGCGCGCATGGCCGATATCGAGGCCATGGGCCGTCACTTCGACGAGCAGGTGAAGGGCCTCGAGGCGCGGTTCGACAACAAGGTCGAGAAGCTGCAGCGCGGCGACGAGCTGCCGCCCGGCGTGATGAAGATGGTCAAGATCTTCGTCGCGGTGAAGCGCAAGCTGCAGCCCGGCGACAAGATGGCCGGCCGCCACGGCAACAAGGGCGTCGTGTCCAAGATCATGCCGATCGAGGACATGCCGTATCTCGATGACGGCACCCATGTCGACCTGGTGCTGAACCCGCTCGGCGTGCCCAGCCGCATGAATGTCGGCCAGATCCTGGAGACCCATCTCGGCTGGGCTTCGGCCGGCATCGGCCGCCAGATCGGCGAGGTGATCGACCAGTACCAGGCGCAGTCGCGCCGGGGCGACGACACCGGCAAGACCATCGAGACGCTGCAGGCCAAGCTGAAGGACGTCTACGGCAGCCAGTACGACGAGGACATCCAGGACATGTCCTCGGAGGAGCTGGTCGAGATGGCCGGCAACCTGCGCAAGGGCGTGCCGATGGCGACGCCGGTGTTCGACGGCGCCCGCGAGGACGACATCGTCCACATGCTGGAGAAGGCCGGCCTGGCCTCCTCGGGCCAGGTCACGCTGCATGACGGCCGCACCGGCGAGCAGTTCGCCCGCAAGGTGACCGTCGGCTACATCTACATGCTGAAGCTGCATCACCTGGTGGACGACAAGATCCACGCCCGGTCGATCGGCCCGTACAGCCTGGTCACCCAGCAGCCGCTGGGCGGCAAGGCCCAGTTCGGCGGCCAGCGCTTCGGCGAGATGGAGGTGTGGGCCCTCGAGGCCTACGGCGCGGCCTACACGCTGCAGGAGATGCTGACGGTGAAGTCGGACGACGTGTCCGGCCGCACCAAGGTCTACGAGGCGATCGTCCGCGGCGACGACAACTTCGAGGCCGGCATCCCCGAATCCTTCAACGTGCTGATGAAGGAGCTGCGGTCGCTGGGCCTCAATGTCGAGCTCGAGCAGCGCACGTACTGAACTTTCGGCGGCCGGTCCCCTGGACCGGCCGCGTGAACCCTATACGTCCGTCCCTATCCCCGGGGGAGCAGGTACATGAACGAGTTGATGAATCTCGTCGGCCAAGTCTCGACGCCGCAGAGCTTCGACCAGATCAAGATCCAGATCGCCAGCCCGGAGCGCATCCGCTCCTGGTCCTATGGCGAGATCAAGAAGCCGGAGACGATCAACTACCGGACCTTCAAGCCGGAGCGGGACGGCCTGTTCTGCGCCCGGATCTTCGGTCCGATCAAGGATTACGAGTGCTTGTGCGGCAAGTACAAGCGCATGAAGTACCGCGGCATCATCTGCGAGAAGTGCGGCGTCGAGGTCACGCTGTCGAAGGTCCGGCGCGAGCGCATGGGCCATATCGAGCTGGCCTCGCCGGTGGCGCACATCTGGTTCCTGAAGTCGCTGCCGTCGCGCATCGGCCTGATGGTCGACATGACGCTGAAGGATCTCGAGAAGGTCCTGTACTTCGAGAGCTTCGTGGTGGTCGAGCCCGGCCTGACCGCGCTGAAGAAGAACCAGCTCCTCACCGAGGACGAGTATCTTCGCGCCCAGGACGAGTACGGCGAGGACGCCTTCACCGCCAAGATCGGCGCCGAGGCGCTGAAGGGCATGCTTTCGGGCATCGACCTGGCGGAGGAGCGCGTCAAGGTCCGCGAGGAGCTGCGCGAGACCGGCTCCGAGGCCAAGCGCAAGAAGCTGGTCAAGCGGCTGAAGCTGATCGACGCCTTCCTCGAATCCGGCTCGCATCCGGAGTGGATGGTGCTCGACGTCGTTCCGGTGATCCCGCCGGAGCTGCGGCCCCTCGTGCCCCTGGACGGGGGTCGCTTCGCGACGTCTGACCTCAACGACCTGTACCGCCGCGTCATCAACCGCAACAACCGCCTGAAGCGGCTGATCGAGCTGCGCGCGCCTGACATCATCGTGCGCAACGAGAAGCGCATGCTGCAGGAGGCGGTCGACGCGCTGTTCGACAACGGCCGTCGCGGCCGCGTCATCACCGGCGCCAACAAGCGCCCGCTGAAGTCGATCAGCGACATGCTGAAGGGCAAGCAGGGCCGGTTCCGCCAGAACCTGCTCGGCAAGCGCGTCGACTATTCGGGCCGTTCGGTCATCGTCGTCGGGCCGGAGCTGAAGCTCCACCAGTGCGGCCTGCCGAAGAAGATGGCGCTCGAGCTGTTCAAGCCGTTCATCTACCACAAGCTCGAGCTGTACGGCATGGCGTCCACCATCAAGGCCGCGAAGCGGATGGTGGAGAAGGAGCGGCCGGAGGTCTGGGACATCCTCGAGGAGGTGATCCGCGAGCACCCGGTCCTCTTGAACCGCGCCCCGACGCTGCACCGCCTGGGCATCCAGGCCTTCGAGCCGACCCTGATCGAGGGCAAGGCGATCCAGCTGCACCCGCTGGTCTGCACCGCCTTCAACGCCGACTTCGACGGCGACCAGATGGCCGTGCACGTGCCGCTCGCGCTCGAGGCCCAGCTCGAGGCCCGCGTGCTGATGATGTCGACCAACAACATCCTCAGCCCGGCCAACGGCAAGCCGATCATCGTGCCGTCGCAGGACATCGTCCTCGGCATCTACTACCTGTCGATGGAGCGCAACGACCGGCTCGGCCCGGCGATCTCGATCGACAGCGTCGAGGCGCTGACCGCCGCGCTGGCCAATGACGACATCATCCTGCAGAACCCCGAGAAGCCGGCGGAGGTGGTCGAAGCCTCCGACGTCAAGTCGGTGTTCGAGAAGCTGAAGTCCGGCAAGCTGACCGCGCATCAGGTGCCCCGCTTCGCCTCGATCGGCGAGATGGAGCAGGCGATGGCGGCCGGCGTGATCGGCATGCACAGCCGGATCAAGACCCGCTTCACCACGGTCGACGAGACCGGGCAGGCGGTGGTCCAGCGCGTCACCACGACGCCGGGCCGGATGCTGCTGTCCGAGATCCTGCCGCGGCATCCGTCGGTGCCGTTCTCGCTGGTCAACCGGCTGCTGACGAAGAAGGACGTCACCAACGTCATCGACATCGTCTACCGCCACTGCGGCCAGAAGGAGACGGTGATCTTCTGCGACCGGCTGATGGGCCTGGGCTTCGCCCATGCCTGCCGCGCCGGCATCTCCTTCGGCAAGGACGACATGGTCATCCCGAAGGCCAAGGAGAAGCTGATCTCCAAGGCCTCCGAGCTGGTCAAGGAGTACGAGAACCAGTATCTCGACGGCCTGATCACCCGCGGCGAGAAGTACAACAAGGTGGTCGACGTGTGGTCGAACACCACCGACGAGGTGGCGCGTGAGATGATGGCCGAGATCCAGGCCACGCTCACCGACCCGACGCGGCAGGTGAACTCGGTCTACATGATGGCCCATTCCGGCGCCCGCGGTTCGGCGGCGCAGATCCGGCAGCTCGCCGGCATGCGCGGCCTGATGGCGAAGCCGGACGGCTCGATCATCGAGACGCCGATCATCTCGAACTTCAAGGAAGGCCTGACCGTTCTCGAGTACTTCAACTCGACGCACGGCGCCCGCAAGGGTCTGGCCGACACCGCGCTGAAGACCGCGAACTCCGGCTACCTCACCCGCCGCCTGGTCGACGTCGCCCAGGACTGCGTGGTGGTCGAGGAGGATTGCGGCACCAGGAACGGCATCACCACCGGCGCCGTGATCGACGGCGGCGAGGTGATCGTGCCGCTGGGCGAGCGCATCCTCGGCCGCTGCGCCGGCGAGGACGTGCTGCACCCGCTGACCGGCGAGGTGGTGGTCAAGCAGGGCGAGCTGATCGACGAGGCGCTGGTCGAGGCGGTCGAGGTCGCCGGCATCGACCGGATCCTGATCCGCTCGGCCCTGACCTGCGAGACCAAGGGCGGCATCTGCGGCAAGTGCTACGGCCGCGACCTGGCCCGCGGCACGCCGGTGAACATCGGCGAGGCGGTCGGCGTCATCGCGGCGCAGTCGATCGGCGAGCCCGGCACGCAGCTGACGATGCGGACCTTCCACATCGGCGGCGCGGCCCAGCGCGGCGCCGAAGCGTCGGCGATCGAGGCGGCGTTCGACGCCAAGGTCCAGATCAAGAACCGCAACGTCGTCAAGAACAGCCAGGGCGTCCTGGTGGTGATGAGCCGCAACTGCGAGCTCCAGCTCGTCGACGAGCAGGGCCGCGAGAAGGCGCGCCACCGCCTGCCTTACGGCGCCAAGCTGCTGGTCGATGACGGCGAGCGGATCGAGCGCGGCCGCAAGATGGCCGAGTGGGATCCGTACACCATGCCGATCATCACCGAGAAGGCGGGTACGGCGACCTATATGGACCTGGTCGAAGGCGTCTCGATGCGCGAGGTCGTCGACGAGCAGACCGGCATCTCGTCCAAGGTGGTGGTCGACTGGCGGCAGCAGCCGCGCGGCGACCAGCTGAAGCCGCGCATCGTCCTGCGCGACGACCGCGGCGAGGTGATCCGCCTGCCGAACGGCCTCGAGGCGCGCTACTTCCTCTCGGTCGACGCCATCCTGCAGGTCGAGAACGGCGCGCAGGTGCAGGCCGGCGACGTGCTGGCCCGTATCCCGCGCGAAGGCTCGAAGACGCGTGACATCACCGGCGGTCTGCCGCGCGTCGCCGAGCTGTTCGAGGCCCGCAAGCCGAAGGACTACGCCATCATCTCGGACATCGATGGCCGGGTCGAGTTCGGCAAGGACTACAAGACCAAGCGGCGCATCGTGGTGCGGAACGAGGAGTCGGGCGAGGAGCGCGAGTACCTCATCCCGAAGGGCAAGCACATCTCGGTGCAGGAGGGCGACTACGTTCTCAAGGGCGACCAGCTGCTCGACGGCAACCCGGTGCCGCACGACATCCTGTCGGTGCTGGGCGTCGAGGCGCTGGCGGACTACCTCGTCAACGAGATCCAGGACGTCTACCGACTGCAGGGCGTGAAGATCAACGACAAGCACATCGAGGTGATCGTCCGCCAGATGCTGCAGAAGGTCGAGGTGACGGAGGTGGGCGACACCACCCTCCTGCTCGGCGACCAGATCGACCGCGAGGATTTCGAGGCGGAGAACGAGAAGACCATCCGCGAGAATCTGCGGCCGGCCAAGGGCGTGTCGGTGCTCCAGGGCATCACCAAGGCCTCGCTGCAGACCAAGTCGTTCATCTCGGCGGCCTCGTTCCAGGAGACCACCCGCGTCCTTACCGAGGCGGCGGTCTCCGGCAAGGTCGACGACCTGGCCGGCCTCAAGGAGAACGTCATCGTCGGCCGCCTGATCCCGGCGGGCACCGGCTCGGTGGTCAACCGCCTGCGGCAGATCGCCGGCGAGCGCGACCGCCAAGCGCGGCTGCAGCAGGAGGAGCAGGCCGGCGGCGAGCCCGCCCTGCCTTCGGGCGAGGCAGCCGCCTGATCCCGGCGTCGGTCTCCGAAAGCTACCACCCCCTCCGGTCCGCCGGAGGGGGTTTTTCTTTGTCCCGGATCCGGGACAAAAGGGGAGGGTGGCTATTCTGGAGCGATGGTGATGCGGGTCCTGTTCAGCTTCGCCGGCGGCAGCGGGCATTTCCTGCCGCTGGTCCCGGTCGCCCGGGCCGTGCGGGCGGCCGGCCACGCCGTCGCCTTCGCCGGCCAGCCGGCGATGGTGCCCGCGGTCGAGGCGGCCGGCTTCGCCGCCTTCGCCACCGGCGGGGCGACGCTGCGCTCATCCCCCAAGCGGACGCCGCTGCTCCCCTTCGACGCCGAACGGGAGGACCGGGCGGTGCGCGACGGCTTCGCCGGGCGGGTGGCGCGCGACCGGGCGGCCGCGCTGCTGGACCTCTGCGGCCGGTGGCGGCCGGACCTCCTGGTCTGCGACGAGATGGATTTCGGCGCCATGGTGGCGGCGGAACGCCTCGGCCTGCCGCACGCCTCGGTGCTGGTGATCGCGGCCGGCGCGCTGGTCCGGCCCGAGCTGGTGGCGGCACCGCTGAATTCGCTGCGGGCGGAGCACGGCCTGGACCCCGATCCGGATCTGGCGATGCTGCATCGGCACCTGGTGCTGTCGCCGGTGCCGCCTGCGTTCCGCGACCCCGCCCACCCGCTGCCGGCCACGGCGCGGCTGATCCGCCCGCCGGTCGGGGAGGCCGCGGCGGATGGGCCGCCCCCGTCCTGGCTCGCCGGGCTGCCGCCGGGCCGGCCGACCGTCTACGCCACGCTCGGCACCGTGTTCCATCTGGAGGCCGGCGACCTGCTCGACCGGGCGATCGCGGGCCTGCGAGACCTGCCGGTCAACCTGGTCGTGACCACGGGCCGCGAAATCGACCCGGCGGCCTTCGGCCCGCAGCCGTCCCATGTCCGGATCGAACGCTACGTGCCGCAGCCGCTGCTGCTGCCCCGCTGCGACCTGATGGTCTCCCAGGCCGGGTCGGGCGCCGTGATCGGCGCGCTGGCGCATGGCGTGCCCATGGTGCTGCTGCCGATCGGGGCGGACCAGCCGGCCAATGCCGCACGCTGCGCCGCGCTCGGCGTCGCCCGGGTGCTCGATCCCGTCGGCAGCACGGCCGGGACGATAGGCGAGGCCGCGCAGGCGGTGCTCGCCGACCCGGCCTTTCGCCGGGCGGCGGAGCGGATGGCGTGCGAGGTCGCCGCCATGCCTGATGTCGCCACGGCCGTGCCGCTGCTGGAGCGTCTCGCTGCCCGCTAGGGCGGGGTGGGACCACGAAAATACCGCAAACCCGCGATAACCCTCGCGATCCACCGCGACTCGCTCGGCCGCATCACCGGCAGCAGCGACGACGAGGACTGAGGCACCGCCGGCCTCAGCCGGCCGCCGGCAGCACGGCGCCGTCGCGGGCGAAAAGAAGGGCGATGCGGCAGGTCGAGGGCTCGAACTGCACCACGACGCTGCCGCCGCCGGCCATCTTGAGCCAGGCCTGGCGCTGCTGGTTCCGCCGGGTGCCCGAGTGGCGCCGCCCGCCCGTGGCCGCCGGCGCCAGGTCGTAGTCGATGATCCGGTCGGCCGTGATCCCCGCCGCGGTCAGCGCCCCGGCGATCCGGTCGCTGCAGGCATTGTTGCCGGAGAGCTGCCGGACCTTGGTCGCCACTGCCGGGTCCGGCGGCACCTCCGGCGGCGCCGCGGCGATGCAGCCGGCCAGCACGAAGCCGGCGGCAGCAAGGGTCCGGAACGGAAGCATGACCGTCTCCCTCGATCGGGGCGGCCCGACCGGCGCCCCGATCCGATATGGGGCGCCGGCCGCCCGGCTCAATGCTTCCGGTCCAAGAGGGGCTTCGTCTCCAGGCTTGACGCCGAAGGACCAGCGCATAGACTTAGTCCACTGAACTAGACTTAATCGGCAGATGCGGACCTATAACATTCACGAGGCCAAGACGCACCTTTCCCGGCTGATCGAACAGGCTGTGAAGGGCGAGCCTTTCCTGATCGCCAAGGCAGGCAAGCCGCTGGTGAAAGTGTCGGCGCTCGACGCCCCGGAGCCGGCCCAGGTCAAACGGTTCGGCTTCATGGCCGGCCAGATCACGGTGCCTGACGATTTCGATACGATGGGGGCGGCGGACATCGAGAAGATGTTGGAGGGCGAGGCGTGAAGCTGCTGCTCGACACCCATCTGCTGCTGCGGGCGGCGGAGGGCGCCGAACGAGTGCCGGCCGACGCCTTCAACTTGATGGCCGACACCGGGAACGAGCTGGTCTTCAGCGTCGCCAGCCTTTGGGAAATCGCGATCAAGCGCGGTTTGAACCGGCCGGATTTCCAGGTCGATGTGCGGATGCTGCGCCGTGGCCTGATCGATAACGGCTATCAGGAACTGCCGGTTCTGGGCGCGCATGCGATCGCCGTCGACGCCCTGCCGCCGATCCACAAGGACCCGTTCGACCGCTTGCTGGTCGCGCAGGCCACGGCCGAAGGCATCCTGCTGCTCACGGCCGATGCGACCGTGGCGCAGTACCCGGGTCCGCTCCGGCTGGTGTGACGCCAATCGGGAACGCGAGCCGTCGGCGATCGGATCGGGAAAGGCGGCGGGGAGGCCGCCTCGGTCCGCTAATGCTTCTTGCCGAAGGAGAACAGCTTCTTCAGGAAGCTCGACTGGCCGTGGCGCTTGCGCTTGCGGGCGATCGCCTCCTCGTTGACGCACCAGGCGATCTGCAGCACCCGGCGCTCGCCCTTGAACGGCAGATGGCCGTGCCAGGAATGGTCGGAGCGCTGGAACGCCAGGAAGTTGCCGAAGGTCGGCGCCACTTCCCGCGCGCCCGGGCTGTTGATGTCCTGGCTCGGCAGGATGCGCAGGCAGCCTTCGGTCGAGGCCCATTCCTGGTTCAGATAGACCAGCGCGGTGACGATCTTGTCCGGCCCGTCGGTGTGCGGCCGCCCGGCCGCCGGCTCCGACCATTTGCGCACCGTCACCAGCGTCGGCTTCGACGCCAGGTCGAGGCCGAACTTGGCGCCCAGCATGGTGGCGAATTCCGTGCTGGTGACGTCCGACACCAGCTCCTTGAACGCGTCGCCGGCCGGGTACTCGTCCGGCGGCACGAAGCCGGTGATCGGGATGTCGGGGAAGTCGCGCTCCAGCTCGGCGCGGCGCTCCTCCGGCAGCACATCCGCAGAGATCACATGCGGAAACGGCGTCCGATCCACCGTCGCCTGTTCGAGCACATCGTAGCGAAGCATCACACCGTCTCCTCACGCGCGGCCCGGTTCCGAAGCGAGGCCGGCCGCGCCATTCCGCGGCGGAGCATAGGCCCGGCCCCGCCTGCGATCAACTCGCAGCGCGTCGCACCCGGCGGGCGGGGGCGGCGAGGGGCTGGCGTCGGGGGCGGCGCATCGTCATAAAAGGCGCCCGGAGGTATCCATGGGTCCCATCGTCATCGTCCTGCCGCGCAAGATGAAGTTCGGCGCCGTCGGCGCCAGCCCGGTCGATCTCTATGCGCGCGACACCGTCACCTTCAGCCGCTACGCGCAGGACATCGTCGTGGTCGGGCAGGATGCGGGCGAGCCTTTCCCCGGCATCCGCTTCCACCCGATCCCGCTCGAGGAGGGGGAGCCGCATCGCCGCTGGATGAAGCGGGCGCTGCCGCAGATCGCGGCGCTGAACCCGTCGCTGATCGAGGTGCATGCCCACCGGGTCACCGCCTCGGCCCTGGCCCGGGCGCTGCCGCGGGTGCCGCTGCTGTACTTCCGGCACAACTTCATCCGCTTCCACAAGGGGCTGCTGTGGCGGCTGCACTACCGCGCCGCGGTGTCCCGCTTCGCCGGATTCGTCTTCGTGTCGGAGGCGCTGCGCCGGCACTTCCGGGAGCATGCGCCCTGGTACAAGGGCACGCTGGACGTCGTCCACAACGGGCTCGACATGGCCGAGCCGGCGCCGCCGCCCGAGGCCAAGGAGAACATCATCATCCAGGTCGGCCGGGTGATCCCCGAGAAGGGGCCGCTGGAATTCGCCCGGGCGATGAAGCCGGTGCTGGCGGCGCATCCGGACTGGCGGGCGGTGATGATCGGCCGCGGCCGCGACCCGGCCTTCGTCGAGCAGGTCAAGGCCACCCTGGCCGAGGCCGGCGACCGGGCGCAGTTCCTGCCCTTCATGCCGCATGACGAGGTGATGGGCTGGGTCCGCCGCGCCGCCATCGCCTCGGTGCCCTCGGTCTATGAGGAGCCGTTCGGCCGCACCGCGCTGGAGGCGCTGACCTGGGGCGCCGCCCTGATCTGCTCCGGCACAGGAGGTTTGCGGGAGATCACGGCCGATAAGGCCGTGATCCTGCCCAGGGTGACGGCGGAGGACATCCGGACGGCGGCCGAGACCCTGATCGGCGATCCGGAGCTGCGCCGCCGGCTGCAGCTCGAAGGCCCGGCCCGGGCCCGGGCCCATTTCGACGCCCGCAGCATCGTCGCCGGGCTCGACGAGATCCGCGCCCGCCATCTGGCCGCCGCGGGTGTAGGCTGATCGCGTCGACCCGACGTCACATTCCGGAAGGCTGTCCCGTCTTGTCCGTGTCGCCCTTCGCCACCGAGACGCAGATGGACCACGCCCATGCCCGCTCCGACGCCGCGGATTTCGAAGCCAGCCGCAAGGTGCTCTGGGGCTTGGCCTACCGCATGCTCGGCTCGCACGCCGATGCCGAGGACGCGGTGCAGGAGACCTGGCTGCGCTGGCAGGCGGCCGACCGGAGCACGATCGACAATCCGCGGGCCTGGCTGGTCACCGCCTGCACCCGGCTGTGCATCGACCAGCTCCGATCGGCCCGGCATCGGCGCGAGACCTATGTCGGCCCCTGGCTGCCGGAGCCGCTGGTGAGCGAGACCGCCCCCTCCGCCGCCGAGGAGCTGGAGCGCAGCGAGACGCTGACCACGGCCTTCCTGCTGCTGCTGGAGCGGCTGACGCCCGTCGAGCGCGCGGCCTATCTGCTGCAGCACGTCTTCGGCCTGGAGCACGCCGCCGTGGCGACGGCGCTCGACCGCAGCGACGCCGCCACCCGGCAGCTGGTCAGCCGCGCCCGGCGCAAGCTGGAGGGCAGCGGCCTCGTCGCCGAGCCGGTGCCGCAGCCGCAGCACGACGCGATGGTGGCGGCGTTCCGCGACGCGCTGCGCTCGGGCGACCTGGCGCAGCTGACCGCGCTGCTGGCCCGCGACGCCAAGCTCTACAGCGACGGCGGCGGCAAGGTGCGTGCGGCGATGAACGTGATCGAGGGCGCCGACAGGGTGGCGCGGTTCTTCCAGGGCGTCTGGCGCAAGTTCGGGCCGAACTTCGCCTATCTGCCGCGCTGGATCAACGGTCAGCCGGGCTTCGTGGTCATGGACGGCGACGAGCTGATGGGCACCATCGATCTCGCCGTCGGGCCCCAGGGCATCAAGGCCGTGTTCTGGACCCGGAACCCCGACAAGCTGGGCTCCGTTTCGCTGCCGGAACGCGGCGACGCCTGATCGTTCCGGATGCGATCGATGCGGCTTGACGGGGCAGGGGTGCATCCGTATAGTCCGCGCGCTTTTCCGGGAGCCGGCTGTAATCCGCCGCAGGGCGGGTTAGACGCGCTTTCCGCAGAGACAGACGACCGCGGGCGCATCATGGTGCGGCCGTGACAAGCGAAGGACTCCGGTTGGCCCCGCAGGTGTGGGCGCCTCGGGGTCCT
Organism: Inquilinus limosus DSM 16000; assembly: GCF_000423185.1. Taxonomy (GTDB): domain Bacteria; phylum Pseudomonadota; class Alphaproteobacteria; order DSM-16000; family Inquilinaceae; genus Inquilinus; species Inquilinus limosus. The sequence continues at coordinate 21,396 of NZ_AUHM01000051.1, forward strand.
GTATCGTTTGCGTCATCCTTCTCTCGGAACGTGACGTCACAGCGGCGGGCGCCCGGAAGGGTGGGCCGCTTTGCCGGGCCGTTTTGTCGAAGAACCAAGAAGGGCAGATATGCCGACGATCAATCAGTTGATCCGTAAGCCGCGCCAGCCGCAGCGGGCGCGCAACAAGGTGCCGGCTCTCCAGGCCTGCCCGCAGAAGCGTGGCGTTTGCACCCGCGTCTACACCACGACCCCGAAGAAGCCGAACTCGGCGCTTCGTAAGGTGGCGCGCGTGCGCCTGACCAACGGGTTCGAGGTCACCAGCTACATCCCGGGTGAGGGCCACAACCTGCAGGAGCACTCGGTCGTCATGATCCGCGGCGGCCGCGTGAAGGACCTGCCGGGCGTGCGCTACCACATCATTCGCGGCACGCTCGACACGCAGGGCGTCAAGGATCGTCGCCAGCGCCGGTCGAAGTACGGCGCCAAGCGTCCGAAGTAAGGAGGTCTCCCCATGTCCCGTCGCCATCGCGCCGAGAAGCGTGAGATCCTGCCGGACCCGAAATTCGGCGATGTCATCCTGTCGAAGTTCATGAACAACCTCATGTTCGACGGCAAGAAGTCGGCCACCGAGCGCATCGTCTACGGCGCGCTCGACAAGCTGCAGGCCCGCACCAAGGGCGACCCGATCGTGGCCTTCCACGAGGCGCTGGCGAATGTCCGCCCGCATGTCGAGGTCCGCTCGCGCCGCGTCGGCGGCGCCACCTACCAGGTGCCGGTCGAAGTCCGTGCCGAGCGTGGCCAGGCCCTGGCCATCCGCTGGCTGATCCAGGCCGCGCGCAAGCGCTCCGAGACCACCATGGTCGACCGCCTCTCGAACGAGCTGCTGGACGCCGCCAACCAGCGCGGCGCCGCGGTGAAGAAGCGCGAGGACACCCACAAGATGGCGGACGCCAACAAGGCGTTCTCGCACTACCGCTGGTAACCCAGCCTCCGGCCCGAGAGACTGATCATGCCGCGTAGCCACGCGATCGAGAAGTACCGCAACATCGGCATCATGGCGCACATCGATGCCGGTAAGACGACCACGACCGAGCGAATTCTGTACTACACCGGAAAGTCGTACAAGATCGGCGAGGTGCATGAAGGCACCGCGACGATGGACTGGATGGAGCAGGAGCAGGAGCGCGGCATCACCATCACCTCGGCCGCGACCACCGCGTTCTGGCGCGACCACCGCGTCAACATCATCGACACGCCGGGCCACGTCGACTTCACCATCGAGGTCGAGCGTTCCCTGCGCGTGCTCGATGGCGCGGTGGCGGTGTTCGACTCGGTCGCCGGCGTCGAGCCGCAGTCCGAGACCGTCTGGCGCCAGGCCGACAAGTACAAGGTTCCGCGGATCTGCTTCGTCAACAAGATGGATCGGATCGGCGCGAACTTCTATCGCTGCGTCGACATGATCAAGGACCGGCTGGGCGCCGTCCCGCTGGTGCTGAACCTGCCGATCGGCATCGAGAGCGACTATGCCGGCATCGTCGACCTGGTCGAGAACCGGGCGGTGATCTGGGAGGACGACAGCCTCGGCGCCAAGTTCCACTTCGAGGACATCCCGGCCGATCTGAAGGACCGGGCGGCCGAGTACCGCCAGGCCCTGCTCGACACCGCGGTCGAGATGGACGACGCGGTGATGGAGGCCTATCTCGAGGGCAACGAGCCGACCCCGGAGCAGCTGCGCGCCTGCATACGCAAGGGCACGCTGACCTTCAAGTTCGTGCCGGTGCTCTGCGGCTCCGCCTTCAAGAACAAGGGCGTGCAGACCCTGCTCGACGCCGTGGTCGACTTCCTGCCGTCGCCGCTCGACGTCGCCCAGGTAGAGGGCCACAAGGTCGATTCGGACGAGCCGGACACCCGGCCGACGAATGATGACGCGCCGTTCTCGGCGCTGGCCTTCAAGATCATGACCGACCCGTTCGTCGGCTCGCTGACCTTCGCCCGCATCTATTCGGGCACGCTCCTGGCCGGCTCCTACGTCCAGAACTCGGTCAAGAACCAGAAGGAGCGGGTGGGCCGCATGCTGCTGATGCATGCGAACAACCGCGAGGAGATCAAGGAGGCCAGTGCCGGCGACATCGTCGCGCTGGTCGGCCTCAAGAGCACCACGACGGGCGACACGCTGTGCGATCCGGCCAAGCCGATCGTGCTCGAGCGCATGGAGTTCCCGGAGCCGGTGATCGAGGTCGCGGTCGAGCCGAAGTCGAAGGCCGACCAGGAGAAGATGTCGACGGCGCTGCAGCGCCTGGCGCAGGAGGACCCGTCCTTCCGCGTCGCGGTCGACCCGGAGAGCGGCCAGACCGTGATCAAGGGGATGGGCGAGCTCCATCTCGAGATCCTGGTCGACCGCATGAAGCGCGAGTTCAAGGTCGACGCCAATGTCGGCGCGCCGCAGGTGGCCTATCGCGAGACCATCACCCAGCGGGCCGAGATCGACTACACGCACAAGAAGCAGACCGGCGGTTCGGGCCAGTTCGCCCGCGTCAAGCTGACCTTCGAGCCGCTGCCCGCGGGCTCGGGCTACCAGTTCGAGAGCGCGATCATCGGCGGCGCGGTGCCGAAGGAATACATCCCCGGCGTCGAGAAGGGCCTGAGCTCGGCCAAGGACACCGGCGTGATCGCCGGCTTCCCGGTGATCGACTTCAAGGCCACCCTGACCGACGGCGCCTTCCACGACGTCGACTCCTCGGTCCTGGCCTTCGAAATCGCGTCCCGCGCGGCGTTCCGCGAGGGCATTCCGAAGGCCAAGCCGGCGCTGCTCGAGCCGATCATGAAGGTCGAGGTGGTGACGCCCGAGGACTACATGGGCGACGTCATCGGCGACCTGAACAGCCGGCGCGGCCAGATCCAGGGCATGGACAGCCGCGGCAACGCCAGCGTCGTTTCGGCGATGGTGCCGCTGGCCAACATGTTCGGCTACGTCAACAACCTGCGGTCGATGACCCAGGGTCGTGCCCAGTACACCATGCACTTCGATCACTATGATCAGGTGCCCCAGGCGATCGCCGACGAAGTCCGCGCCAAGCTTGCTTGATGCGCGTGTGAGAAGAACGGAGAGAGATAATGGCGAAGGCGAAGTTTGAGCGGACGAAGCCGCACTGCAACATTGGCACGATTGGTCACGTGGACCATGGGAAGACGTCGCTGACGGCGGCGA
>NZ_AUHM01000052.1 GCF_000423185.1 Inquilinus limosus DSM 16000
GGGCGGTGATCGCGCGCAGCGGCGTCGAGATCTACGACGCCGAGGATCGGTCGGTGGCCCGGCCGGTGAAGCCGATCGCCCAGACCGGCGCCCTGATCGGCAAGGGCGATTTCCGGCACCACATGCTGAAGGAGATCTACGAGCAGCCGGCGGTGGTGGGCGACACCCTGCGCACCATGCTGGACCCGGCCACCCGGGCGATCGTGCTGCCGGCGCTGCCCTTCGACGTCGCCCAGGTGCCGCGCGCCACCATCGTCGCCTGCGGCACCGCCTTCTATGCCGGCATGGTGGCGAAGTACTGGTTCGAGACCGTGGCCCGGCTGCCGGTCGAGATCGACATCGCCTCGGAGTTCCGCTACCGCGAGGCGCCGCTGCCGGCGGGGGGCCTCGCCGTCTTCGTCTCCCAGTCCGGCGAGACCGCGGACACGCTGGCGGCGCTGCGCTACGCCCGCTCCCAGGGCCAGCGCGTGCTGTCGATCGTCAACGTGCCGGACAGCTCGATCGCGCGCGAGAGCGACGCGGTGATCCAGACCCTGGCCGGGCCGGAGATCGGCGTCGCCTCGACCAAGGCCTTCACCACCCAGCTGACCGTGCTGGCCTGCCTGGCCGTGGCCGCGGCGCGGGCGCGCGGCGCCATCGACGGCCGGCGCGAGGCGGAGCTCTCCACCGCCCTGACCGAGCTGCCGAGCCGCCTGGCCGAGGTCTTGAACCACGACGCCACGATCCGCGACCTCGCCCACCAGGTGGCGCTGGCCCGCGACGTGCTGTATCTCGGCCGCGGCCTGTCCTACCCGCTGGCCCTGGAAGGCGCCCTGAAGCTGAAGGAGATCAGCTACATCCATGCCGAGGGCTATGCCGCCGGCGAGATGAAGCACGGGCCGATCGCGCTGATCGACGACAAGGTGCCGGTGATCGTGCTGGCGCCGCGCGACGCGGTGTTCGACAAGACCGTGTCGAACGTGCAGGAGGTGATGGCCCGCGGCGGCAAGGTGATCTTCCTCTCCGACCCGGAGGGGATCGAGAGGCTGGGGCCGGGACCGGTCGCGGCGATCGGCCTGCCCGGCGTCGACCCCTTCGTCGCCCCGATCCTCTACGCCGTGCCGGTCCAGCTCCTGGCCTATCACACCGCCGTGGCCAAGGGCACCGACGTCGACCAGCCCCGCAACCTCGCCAAGAGCGTCACCGTGGAGTAGGGGGCGCCCCGTCTCTGCATCAGACGGGGCGGCGACAACGGAGCCCGGGCGCGCGGCGGCCGGTCAGTTGAGAGTCAATTGCGGACCGCGCAGATCGATCTTCTGGCTGGCGCGCAGGATGTCCCCCGGCCGGATCTCGGCCCGCTCATCCGCCGCGATCTCCTGGTATTGGCCATCGACAAGGCGGGTGATCGTATAGCTCGTCGTCACGGCCGCCACAGCCTCGGTCGCGCTCGTCATTTCCTGCTTGAGTTCCGAGAGGGTGGCGAGGAGCGAGCCCATTCTCTGATCGGCACGGGCGATTTCGAGATCCGCCTCCCGCAGTTCAGCAGCATTCTCATTGATCCGCGTGCTCCGCAGCTCGATGCGCCGCTGTTCGAGATCCAGCAGATTCTGGCGTGCGCGCGCGAGATAGGACTGCTGGTCCAGCACATCGCGCTGGGCCACCGAATAGCTCCGCTGCGTCTCGCGCAGCCGCGTCAGCTGGGTGAGCTTCTGATCGGCCAGGGTCTGCATCGCCTTCACGTCCTCGGCCAACAGAGCCAACTCCTCGTTGTGCATCTTGATGGCCTGCTCCAGCGTGGAGATCTCCTGCTCGTAACTGGCGCGCTGCGCCTGCATTGCCCGATCCTGGCTCTCCAGCGCCTCCTTGCGGACCTGGAACAGGGTCTCCTCGCCTTCGACGATCCGGTTCAGCACATCGGCGTCCTGGACACTGTCATGCGTGGGCAGGACGAACTCGAAGGTCTCAGCCCCGCTCATCTCCGCTTTCAGCCGGGCGCGGCGCACCAGAAGGGAAAAGCGCTGCAACTGGAGATCGGCATATTCCTGCCCGGTGGTGATGAGCTGGAGCCGGCTGTTCTCCGTGGTCAGGGTGGGCTTCTTCAACCCGCCGCCGACGGCGAGGAGCTCCAGCGCGATCATGCCGGGCCGATACGGATACGGGCCGGGCTTCTCGACCTCTCCCAGGACGAAGACCGGCGAGTATTCCTGGATCGATACGCTCACCGCGCTGCCCGACGGGACATGTTCCTCCAGCCCGGCCCCGATCCGCTTGGCGATCTCGCCGGTGGTGAGCCCGTCGACCTCGACGTCGCCGAGCAGCGGGTAGCCGATGATCCCGTCGGGGCCGACGCGGAACGGTCCCGAGAGCGTCTCCTGCCCGTAGACCGTGATCGCCAGGGTGTCGCCGGGGTTGATGCGGTACGCCCCATCGCCCGCTGCGGCCGGCACCGCGGCTTCCATCCAGAGCAGGGCCGCGAGCATGCAGAGAGGGAGGTAGCCCGCCCGCCGGCCCGAAAGGCGCCGCGACCGCGGCACATCTGTCGTTCTCGTCCGGAACTTGGTGATCATGAGACGTCGCCCCTACGCTTCCTTGACAAGGCCGATGCCCTGGCCACGCAGGTCCGGCGGATGAGAATGATCGATCTTCGGCGGCCATCCGGCGGCGGGAGGCCCGGCCTCGTAGCGCCCCTGGCGCCCCGAAGGGACGCCGTTGAGGATCACGCCTGAGACCGTGACCCCGCGGAAGGCGAGCTGCCGGATGGTCGTCGCGACCGCCTGCGTGGTCGTCCGTCCCCAGCGCACGACCAGGATCACGGCGTCCGCCAATCCCCCCATCTGCGCCGCATCGGTGGAGGTCGAGGCCGGCGCCGTGTCGAGGATGATGAGATCGTACCGCTTCCTCAAATTCGCCAGCGCCTCGCGAAGATGGACGCCCCCGAGGATGAAATCGAAGGAGTCCCCGGACGACGCCGGGGCGATGAAATGCGCCTGTGACCGCGGGTCGACCTGGATCGCCTCCTCGAAGGACTGCACGCCACCGATCGCGTCGGGCAGCGGCGGAGCCGTGGCGGCTCCGAACTGCTCGGCGATCGCGGGCTTGCGGAGATCCGCGTCGACGACGATGACCTTGAGGCCGGTCCTGGCCACCGAACGCGCCAGCGACACCGCCAGGCTGGTCTTGCCCTCGCCGGGATGCACCGAGGTGAACATCAGGATCTGCGCGCGTCGGGTCGCCGGCGCCAGCTGGAGCGTCGACCGGAGGGCGCGTATGGCCTCGCTGAAGGCGGATCGGGGCTGGTCCAGCACAAAAGCGGACACGGCCGTGGCTTGCTTCGCCCCGCGGATCCGGGGAACGAGATCGATCACGGGAAGTCCGATCGCGCCTTCCAGATCGTTCGGCGACCGGACCCGGTCGTCGATGCTTTCGCGCAGCAGCGCGAGACCGAGGCCGAGGCCGAGGCCGGCCAGAAGACCGAGCGCGGCGTAGGGGACCAGCTTCGGGCTCGCCGGCACGGATGGCGGCTCGGCCCGGGAGACCATGCGAGCCTCCCGAACGGCATAGCCCTCCTGCTCGATCGTCTGCTTGTAGCGGTTGAGATAGGTCTCATAGATCGTGCGGTCGGCGGTCGCCTCGCGCTCGAGCTGGTTGAGCTGCACCCGGGCGTCGCTGGTCTTGGACAGGTCGTCCTCGGCCTCCTGGAATGCGGCCAGAATGGCGGCCTCCTTGCGCTGGGCGACATCGAGCTCGTTCTCGAGGCTCTTGAGGATGCGCTGCACCTCGGCCGCGATCTGCTGCTTGAGCGAGACCAGTTGCGATTCAAGGGACGGCAGCTGGCTGCTCTTGACGGCGCCCGTGTCCTGCAGTTCGGACAGGCTGCGCTCGATCCTCGCCTGTTCGGCCCGAAGCGCCTGGATGGTGCCGGAGTTCAGCACCTGCGCGAAATTGTCCAGCCCGTACTCGCTCCGCGACAGCGTCCGGGCAGTTTCGAGGCGGGCCGCCGCATCGGCGCGGCTGGACCGGGCCTGGACGAGCTCGATGTTGAGGGCATTGATCCGCTGCGTCTCGAGCGTCGTTCCGTCGGATTCGATGAGCCCGGCGTCGCGGCGGAAGCGCTCGGCCGCCGCCTCCGAGGCTTCGAGCCGCTGCCGCAGGTCGTCGAGCTTGGCGCCGAGCCATTCGCTCGCCTGCCGGGTGGCCTCCGACTGGACCGAAGCCTGATACGAGAGATAGGCCTCGCCGAAGGCGTTGGCGACGGTCGCGGCAAATTCGGGATCATCGGCCGTATAGGAGATGAAGATCGTATAGGAGCGACCGTCGTTGCTCACCTGAAGGTTGTCGAGCAGGCGATCGATCGCGGCACGCCGCGTCGGCGTCTCCTCGACCTCGGACTGCGGCTCCGGCGGACGAGCCGGAGGGGAACCGACGACGGCCTGCCATCCGTCTCCGATCCACCGTACGATCCTCTGCCGGAAGGTCTCGGCCAAAGGCGGCGCGATATCGTCCGGCTGGTATCCCGCCTGCTCGAGGATATCGGCGACGCGGTTGGCCATCGTCCGGGACGCGATGACGTCGAGCTCGGTCCGAAGAACGGGGCTGTCCTGAGGCAGGGGCGAGACCACGGCATCCGCCGGCAGAATCTGAACCCGACGGACGTCGAGCGCGACGACGACCTCCGCGACGTAGCGGGGCACCGCCTGCGTGTAGAGAAAGGCGGCAATCGCTATCGCCGCGACCACCGGGATCCAGACGGCCCATTTCCGCCGCCGCAAGATCCGCAGATAGTCTTGCAGGCTTCGCGTATGATGACCAGAATTTGGCGCGATCTCAATCACGGCAGACCATCTCATATTTGAAATTTCATATACGAAAGCAAACTACATCGACTTGTCCAATCCACTTCCTCTGGGCATCATGTCATTGATCTTGTACGCAACCTCAGTCCTGTTCTTCGCCTTGAGCTTCTTCATGATGTTTCGGATGTGGACCTTCACCGTGCTCTCACAGAGATTGAGCTCATAAGCGATGATCTTGTTCGCCTTGCCCCGGCGCAGGGCATCCGCCACCGCCGCCTGACGGGCGGTGAAGAGACCATTCATCACGCTGTTCTGGGACGGCTTCTCCCCCGACAGATGCTGCTGAAAGGAGGCAAGGCTGCTGACCGGGACAAAGACCCCTCCCGCACGCGCCAGGCGAACCGCTTCGATAGCGACATCGAGACCCACGCTGGTCGGAATATAGCCGCGGGCGCCGTACTCCAGAATCTTCATGACATGGGCCATGTCTTCGACATCGCCGATGACGATCGTCGGAATCTCCCCAAAATCTGACGTCAAGGACTTCACAGCGCCCATGACATCCGGATCGGTTGCATTCCGCCATCCGATGTTGAACAGTATCGCCGAAACCTGATCATGGATTTCCGTAGCGTTCCTCCAGCTCTCTATACTGGAGAATGCAAATGCTTCCAGATTGGTATTCCGGGAGCGGAATCCTCTGATCAGGCATTCCAGTTCAAGCTTACGATAATCGATCACCGCTATGTGAGGATTGTCGGAAGCTTCGAAGAGCGCTGACTCGTTCACGGCACCAGACTTGGCTCCGACCAGATCCTGCGGATCGAACAACTTGGCGTTTGCTTCGACCGATCCGATGTAGTTCTTGGCGGCTCCGTTGGTGGAAAATTCCAGATGATTCGACATATTATTTCCCCCTCTTGATGAAGGCGGCCTCCGCTGCCAGAGCGACATTATCTCGAGTTTTATCTAAATTTTTCTTTTGCCATTGTCTTGGCAGTCTTCCCCTGCAATCTCTCGCTTCCTCGGGGACCGGCAGTCAAAACTGCCATCCCTTCACACTACATTCACAGGAGTCGTAGTATAGATCGGACAACCCCAGGCCTAGGCATGATGCCCTCCGGCTCGGGTATGTCATAAGGTATAATAGGCGGTTCGGACGTTTTGGGAATTAACCTAAATTAGGCGAACAGTACTCCTTTGGGGTCACCCTCCTTGAAGGGGTATGTTCGGAATATGCTGGCCGATCCAGTCCCGCGCGCTGCGGGCATTCTTGCTGCGGGCACGGCCCATCCGAGATGCGGATGGCGCTCCCCCTTTTTGGCGTCGCGCTCCAGCTCCGCCGATGGACCGACCGACGGGCCTGACCGGAAAGAGTGGGAGATCTGCCGCCTTTGATGCAGTTCGATCAGCCGGTTGCACGGCCCGCTCCCCGTCCGTTGGATTGCACCCGGCATCCACAGGGAAGGCGAAGCCCGGAGAATCGCGGCCCGTCCGGATGGCGGGAGCGCCACGCCCGAACCGATCGGATGATCGCTCGCAGGTCGCCGCGCAAGGACCGCCAGCCCGGTTCGCGCCGCAGCCTTCGGGAGCTCGGGACGAGGCAGGCGGCCCCGGCGCGGCGAGGCCGCATGATCGAGAACATGGACATGGTCCCGAACGCAGGCTCCGTCGGGCGTCGGAGTGTCGCCCCCAAAATGTCGATATGCGAGCGCCGCCCCCGCCCACCTGGAGCACCAGTGGAATGGGATGCGTCTCAGGGGGCCCCGGAGAGGCTTCGCTTCATGCCTCAGCTGTTGAAGATTTTGCGCGATATCGCACGGCCCTGGCCGAGATAGGCCGGATCGAAATGGGCGAACTCCACCAAGCCGGCACGGTCGAGAAACTCGACCTCCGAGTTCCGGAAGACGACGAGCCCGAGCTGCCGCAGGTTTCGCAGCACCCGATTGACGTGAATGGCGGTCAAGCCGAGGGCATTCGCCAGGTCGTGCTGAGTGAGAGGACAGAGGAATCCCGACGGGCTGCCCTGGCCGATGAAATCCAGCCGGACGGACAGCTCGAGCAGGAGATGCGCTACGCGTGCAGCGGCGGACCTCCGTCCGAGCCCGATCAGGCGCTCTCCCGCGATCGAGCTCTCGAGACTGACGCTCCAAAGGATCGCGCCGCCGAGGCGCGGCCACTGCCTGGAGATGGCGATCAGCGATTGGGGTGAGATCGGAGCGGTCTCGACCGGTGTGACGCTGGCGAAGCCGAGGCCGGTTCCATCCAGAAAAATGCTCTCCAGACCAAAGAAGTCTCCCGGCAGAACAAAATCAACGATCTGACGCAGTCCATTCGGGAGGTCCTTGAACGAATATCCCCACCCATCACTCAGGACAAAAATCCGATGATGCCTCTCGGTATCCTCCAACATCTCTATCCGGGCGGCATACCGCCGACGGGTCGCGAGCAATTTCGTGACAGCGAGGGTCTCCGATGGCGATGGGGCGAAATAACGGCCGATCTTCAACAGAAAGGCCTCCTCCAATCCAGCCATATCTGCGCCTATGTTTTGCTCAAGACACCATCTTCTTCATTCTTATTTTTGATAGTAAAAGCACAAAAACCACCCATCATAAATCGGTATGCATTTTGCAAAACCCTTACCACTCGATGTATCCTTCCATCCAAAAGAAAACCAGAAATATTCTCATTTAGTATTATATAATCCTTGCGATCTATATGGGTAATTTTGGAATATTATCTTATGACGGGTGAACACTCGCGCCCTGCTCCATTTATCAGATATGGCCGCCCGATTGGCGGTCGTCGTCAGCGACATCGGGCCGTCTTCCGAAGGCGACCGCAGCGTTATCGGCATGCTTGCTCCCGCAATTGCATACCATGCTTGCATCGCATTTAGGACTAATTAATTTTGATTTGACTCCAATTCCGGCGAACCGGCCCGCCTGCCTGCGCGCTCTGGCCCGGTTCGGTGCCGCTTTGCCTGCGATGCCGTCCGCTCGCTGATCTGCGTGGAGCTAGCCGAGCGCCAGAGCGCCGCGCGCCTGGCGCGAGCGATCCCGCTCTCGCATTGGCCCGCCCGCTCCGGCGCGCGGCGGCGCATTCTCGAGCCACCAGCGATAGGTGTTCCGGATTCCGCTTTCCAGATCGATTCCGGCCCGCCAGCCCAAGCGCGTGATCCGCCCGATGTCGAGCAGCTTCCGCGGGGTGCCGTCCGGTCGGCGCGGGTCGAAGGCGAAAGTCCCCTCATAGCCGACCACCTTGGCGATCAGAAGAGCGAGGTCGGCGATGGAGATGTCGGCCCCGGTTCCGATATTGATCGGCATCGGATCCTCATAACGCTGCATCGCGATGACGCAAGCGTCGGCGAGATCATCGACATGCAGGAACTCGCGGCGCGGCCGCCCCGACCCCCAGATCTCGACGGTCGGCTGGCCGCGGACCTTCGCCTCGTGAATCCGGCGGATCAGCGCCGGCAGCACATGCGAGGTTTCCAGGTCGAAATTGTCGTTGGGGCCGAACAGGTTGGTCGGCATCGCCGAGATGAAGCGGCAACCGTACTGGCGGGCGTAGCATTCCACCAGCTTCACCCCGGCGATCTTGGCGACGGCATAGGGCTCGTTGGTCTTCTCGAGCGCCCCGGTCAGGAGTTGGCTCTCGCGGATGGGCTGGGTCGTGTCGCGGGGATAGATGCAACTCGATCCGAGATACAGCAGCTTCTCGACACCGGTCCGATAGGCGGCGTGGATCACATTTGCGCCGATCATCAGGTTCTCGTAGAGGAACTCGGCCGGGTAGGTCGCATTGGCGACGATCCCACCGACCCGCGCCGCCGCGGCGAAGACGATCTCCGGCCGCTCCCGCCGCATCCAGCCCTCCGTCGCCGCCTGGCTGGTCAGATCGACCTCCGCCCGGTCGACGAAGAGCAGCGTGCAGTCCTCCCGCGCAAGCCGGCGGACCAGCGCCGACCCCACCATGCCCCGGTGACCGCTGACCCAGACCCGCTTGCCGCGCAGATCGAGCGGCAGGCGGCGGACGGCGTCATTCGTAGCGGTCATTTCGTCCGGCCTCCCGCATCACGGCGACCAGATCCGAATTCACCATCTCGGCGACCAGATCGCCGAAGGGGGTGGTGTGGCTCCAGCCGAGCTTCTCCCGGGCCTTCGCCGGATTGCCGAGCAGGAGGTCGACCTCGGTCGGGCGGAAGTACCGCGGATCGATTTCGATGAGCGGGACGCCGGTCTTGGCATCCAGCCCCTTCTCGTCGACGCCCCTGCCGGTCCATTCGATCTCGCGGCCGGCCACCCGGAATGCGAGCTCGACGAACTCCCGCACGGTGTGGGTCTCGCCCGTGGCGAGCACGTAATCGTCGGGCTCGTCCTGTTGGACGATGCGCCATATGCCCTCGACGTAGTCTCGCGCATGACCCCAGTCGCGCCGCGCATCCAGATTGCCGAGGTACAGGCACTTCTGGAGACCCCGCTCGATCGCCGCGACCGCCCGGGTGATCTTCCGCGTGACGAAGGTCTCTCCTCGGATCGGGCTCTCATGGTTGAACAGGATTCCGTTGGAGGCGTGGAAGCCATAGGCCTCGCGGTAGTTGACGGTCATCCAATAGGCATAGAGCTTGGCGATCGCATAGGGGCTGCGGGGATAGAACGGCGTGCGCTCGTCCTGCGGAACGGCCTGAACCCGTCCGAACAGCTCCGACGTCGATGCCTGGTAGAAGCGGCATCGGTCGCCGAGCTTCAGGATCCGTAACGCCTCGAGCAGCCGCATCGTGCCCAGGGCGTCGGCGTTCGAGGTGTATTCCGGGGTCTCGAAGCTGACCTGAACATGGCTCTGCGCGCCGAGATTGTAGATTTCATCCGGCACCACATCCTGGATGATGCGGCAAAGATTGGTGGAATCTGTGAGATCGCCGTAGTGGACATGGAAGCGGACGGAATCCGCGTGCGGATCCTGGTAGAGATGATCGATCCTCTGGGTGTTGAAGGAGGAGGACCGCCGCTTGATTCCATGAACGATGTAATTCTTGGACAGGAGCAGCTCTGCCAGATACGCTCCGTCCTGACCAGTTACTCCGACAATTAAGGCGATCTTTTGCGGCATGATCAGCTCCGAAGAACAACTATAAGGCAGAGGGATTTTATTTTGACTGTGAGCTATAATTTATGGGGTTTGCAGCAGAGCGACAGCCTGTACAAAAGGGGAAGAACCTCCATCGATAGGCATGGCCCGGCTCTCATTCCAGGCGTCTCGCCGGCGCTGTGGAACGGCGGCGGCCAGGCGCCGGTTCATCGAGCCGTCACCCCTGGCGGGATTTCCCCGGTTTCCGGCTCCGCGGCGGTCCAGGACGAGGCCTGGCGCCACCAGGCGACCAGTTCGCGCAGACCGGTCTCGAGCGGCCTGTCCGCGCGGAACCCCAGCAGCTGTTCGGCCGGCCGAGGATCCGCCGCCGGCCGGGCCAGCGGAAAAGCGCCCCGATCGGCCATGTGCACCGGCGCCAGCCAGCCTCGCCCCATCACGCCCGCCAGCATCCGCGCGAGGTCGAGAGACGAGGTCTGCAGGCCGCTGCCGATGTCGAGCGCCACGCCTGAGACGTCCGTGGTCGCCGCCAGGATATTCGCCCTGGCGATGTCGTCGACATGGACGAGATCCATCGTCTGCAGCCCGTCGCCGTAGATGATCGGGGGTGTCGCCGCCTCGATCCGTTCGATCCAGCGGATCATCTGCTCCGTGTAGGGCCCGTGGATGTCCATGCGCGGGCCATAGGCGTCGAAATAGCGGAGGGCCACGGCGTCCTGGCCGTACATGGTCCTGAATGCGCGCAGCAGGCCTTCGCAGAAGGACTTCATCACGCCGTGAAGGGTGCGATCGAGGTGAAGACCGCGACGCCCCTCCGGGCTCGGCAGCCCCTCGGCCATGCCGCAGACCGATGCGGAGGAGGCCAGCACGACCTTGCGCACCCGGGAAGCGACGCATTGCTCGAGCAGATCGAAGGTCGCGTCGGCCATCACTTCCATCGCGAGACGAGGCTCGCTGACGCAGTGACCGGCGCGGAGCGTCGCCTGATGGAACACGGTGTCGATGCCGGCGACGAGGCGGGCCATCGCGGATCGATCGCGGATATCGACATCGATGACCCGGACCTTGTCGCTCCGCACAGCCTCGGCGAGATGCTCGAGGCGACCGTGCAGCATGTTGTCGACAACCAGGATCTCGTCGCATCCGGCCGACAGGAGGTGGTCGACGAGGGTCGAGCCGATGAAGCCGGCGCCGCCGGTGACAAGCACCCGCTTCCCGGCGAGAGCGGCGGTTTTGCTGGACATGACGCGATTCACCTTTCGTGGCGATGGTGCAAACGGCCGGCCGGCCGCGGCGTCTCAAGATCGGCAGAGCTCATTCACTGCCCGCGCGATCCGCTCCACCGCGGCGGGGGACAGTTCGGGATAGATCGGCAGCGACAGGGTCTGGGCCGACAACGCCTCGGAGACGGGAAATCGGCCGGGGCCATAGCCGAGACCGGCATAGGCGGGCTGGAGGTGGACGGGGAGCGGGTAATGGATGGCGGTGGCGATGCCGATCCGGGCCAGCCGGGAACGGACGAAATTCCGTTCGGGAATCCGGATGGCGTAGATCTGGTACGCGTGGTCTCCGCCGGCGCCTCCCGCCGGCCTCTGGATGGCGGCCCCGGCGAAGGCTTGGTCATAGACCGCGGCGATACGCCTTCGGGCGCGAACCCATTCGTCCAGATAGCGCAGCTTGATGCCGAGGGCGGCCGCCTGAACCGCATCCATGCGGTAGTTGAAGCCGTGGCGAACGTGGTTGTGCCGGCCGATCTGGCCCAGATCCCGGAGGCAGCGGATCGTCTCGGCCAGGTCGGTCCGGTCCGTGACGATCGCGCCGCCGTCGCCGCATCCCCACAGAGCCTTGCCGGGATAGAAGCTGAAGCAGCCGATGTCGCCGAAGGTGCCCGCGGCAACGCCGTCGCGCTCCGCCCCGTGCGCCTGGGAGGCGTCCTCGACCACCCAGAGACGATGGCGGCGGGCGATCGGCAGGATCCTGTCCATGTCCGCCAGGCGCCCATGGAGATGGACCGGGACGATGGCCTTGGTCGCCGGGGTCAAGACCGCTTCGATCGCCGACGGGTCCATCGTCCAGGTTTGCGGATCGATGTCCACGAAGACCGGCTTCGCCCCGGTATAGAGGATGGCCGCGACCGTCGCGACAAAGGCCGCCGGAACCGTCACCACCTCGTCGCCGGGCCCGACGCCGACCGCCAGCAGAGCGAGGTGAAGCGCCGAGATGCCGGCATTGACGGCAACCGCGTCGCGCGCGCCGCAATAGCCGGCGAAGGCGTCCTCGAATTCGGTGATGGCGGGATTCGCGGCATAGTCGCCGCTTCTGACGACGTCGAGCACCGCGCGCTCGACCTCGGCCGCGATGCCGCGGTGCTGTGCCGCCAGGTCCAGGAACGGAATCATGGCCCCTTCGGGCTGTCGTCGCGATCGGTCGTCTTGTCGCGCTGATCCATGAGGAGCTGCCGTCCCAACCCGGTCTTGAGGCACTGACGAGAATCGATGCGCCGGAACGATTGGTCCCGCCCTCTCGCCCCAGTAAATATGAAGTAATACCTACACTTCACATCGCGGCCGCCACGAGACTTACTCAGATTTCTGAAATAATCGCGTTCATATATCGTTATGATAATAATAATCTCTCCCAACGCCAGCCTCAGCATACATCTCCCGACAAAAGCAACAGGCTGGCAAAGAGGCATAGCGCCGATCGGCAAAAACGATCAGCCAGCGAACCCGCCTCCGCCGTCCGGATGATCCCGACACCGGCAAACTCCGTACCGGTCGGCCTGCGCCTACGACAAGTGAAGGGAATGGCTCCGGACGGATCGGCTGCCATACCGCCTTTGCCTCCCTTGTTGGGTCAGGAAGGCCTCCGCCACAATAGCGTCCGGTCAGTCTCCGGTTTCAGTTCGATACATCGTTGAACCAGCGGGAACATGCCGTGCCACCGCGTATTCCGGCGCGAATGCTCGCTGTTTCTTCGTCAGCAACAGCACTCTTGATCCTTGACTTGACGTTGGCCCCCGCAATCCGTGAGCGACGGCGAGATGAAGATTATTTTGGCGAACCGCTATTTGTATCCGGACGAGTCGGCGACGAGCCGTATGACCTCAAGCCTGGCTTTCGGCCTCGCCCGGAGGGGTTTTGCCGTCCAAGGCTTGGCCAGCCGGCATTTCCACAATGACCGGGACAGGCGTCTGTCGGCCCGCGAGACGACCAACGGCGTCGATATCCATCGCCTGGCGACATCGGGCTTCGGTCGCGGCCGGCTCTGGGGCCGCGCACTCGACTACGCCACCTTCCATCTCAGCGCCGCGCTCTGGGTGCTGCGGCACGCGAAGCCGGGCGATGTCTGCGTCGTGTGCACCGACCCCCCTCTCCTCTCCGTCACGCTGGCCCTGCCCCTCAGGCTGAAGCGGGCCCGGATGGTGAACTGGCTTCACGACCTGTTTCCCGAGGTCGCGCTGGAGTTGTCGGTCGTCAAAGGCGGCTGGGCCGGCCGGCTGGCTCTGGCGCTGCGTGACTGGTCGCTTCGCCAAGCCCAATGCAACGTCGCGCCGATCGAACGGATGGCCCGCCTCCTTGGGCTTCGTCGGATCCCCGCCGAGCGTCTCGTCGTCGTCAACCACTGGTCGGACGGCTCGGCCATCCGGCCGGTCCCCCGGGACGCAAATCCACTTCGCCGGGAATGGAATCTGGGAGACGCCTTCATCGTCGGTTACTCAGGCAATTTCGGGCGCGCCCACGAATTCGACACCATTCTCGGCGCCGCGGCGCGGTTGAGGCACCGGGACGACATCCGTTTCCTGTTCATCGGCGATGGGCATAAGCGAGCCGCCATCGAAGCGGAGATACGGGCGCAGGGGCTGGACAACATCATCCTCAAGCCGCTGCAGCCACGAGAGCTCCTGGCCGAAAGCCTCGGCCTGGCGGACGTCCATCTGGTGTCGCTTCTGCCCGCGCTCGAACCCTTCGTCATCCCCAGCAAATTCTACGGCATCCTGGCTGCCGGCCGGCCCACCCTCTTCGTCGGCGACCCTGACGGCGAGATCGGGCTGCACCTGCGCCGGCATCGTTGCGGACATTCGGTCGCCATCGGCGACAGCGAAACCCTGGCCCGCCATATCCTCGAGCTGCGGCAATCGCCGAAGGAGCTGGACCAGCTGGCAGCCAACGCCCGGCGGCTGTTCGAAGACCACTTTACCGAAGACCGAGGATGCTCCGCATGGACCAAGCTTCTCTCGAGGTTTCTGCCCGCGGCGACCGGCAGCACCGCCTTCCGGCACAGGGAGGCTGCGACGCCCGCCGACGAGAGGGGCCGGCCGTGAACGCACGCGTGGTCGTCAGCCAGCTCGGCGCCCGCAGGCACTATGCCGTGCCGCGGATCCTGAACGCACATGGGATGCTGGAGCACTTCTACACCGATATCTGCGCAACCAAGGGGTGGCCCCGGGTCATCGGATATCTCCCACGCAGGTTCCAACCGGCCGGGATCCGGCGGCTCATCGGGCGGAAGCCGTCCGGCATTCCCCCGCAGCGGATGACGTGCTTCACCGGCCTCGGCCTCTCCTTCGCGTTGCAGCGCATGCGGCCGGACGGGAGCTCCAACGACAGGATGTGGGCCGCGCTCGATGCCGGCCGGCGCCTGTCCGAGCTCGTCGTCCGCCATGGCTTCGGCCAGGCCACCGGCTTCTACGGCATGGTCCGCGAATGTCTGGAGCAGCTCCAGGCGGCACGGGCCCGCGGCCTGTGGACGGCCGTCGATCAGAACATCGCGGCCTGGGCGCTGCTCGATCGTCTGGAACGGGAGGAGCAGGAGCGCTTTCCGGACTGGGATCCGGCAGCCAGCCAGGACACGTACACGGAGGCGTATGCCGCTCGCGAGAGAGCGGAATGGGCTGAGGCGGATCTCATCATCTGCCCTTCCGAATTCGTCCGCCAGAGCGTGGCGGAGGACGGTGGTCCAATCGATCGCTGCGTCGTCATCCCTTACGGCGTCGACACCCGGTTCCAGCTTCCCGTGAGCGATCGGCGGCACGGCCCGCTGCGGGTCCTGACCATCGGCACCATCGGCCTGCGCAAGGGCTCGCCCTATGTCCTCGAAGCGGCCAGACGGATGAGAGGACAGGCTGTCTTCCGCATGGTCGGAGGAGGCGCGGTCCCGCCGGCGGCCCGCACCGGCCTGGAGGGGGTCGTCGAGTTCACGGGCACCGTTCCTCGGCTGGAGATCATCGCCCAATACGCGTGGGCCGACGTGTTCCTCCTGCCGTCACTTTGCGAAGGATCGGCCGCGGTGACCTATGAGGCGCTGGCGGCCGGTCTTCCCGTCATCACGACGCCGAATACGGGCAGCGTCGTTCGGGACGGCACGGACGGATTCATCGTGCCCATCCGCGACGTCGACGCCATTGTCCAATCGCTCCATCTGCTTTGCGACGACCGCGTCCGGCTGTTCGAGATGTCGCACAATGCCAGGCTCCGGGCCAAAGATTTCGATCTCCTGGCCTATGGGCGACGCCTTTGCGATGCGCTCGGAAACGTCCGAGCCGCAACGGCAGCCCACCGTCATTAGGAGGTCCACCATGCTTCGCGAAGGCATTGCGTTCCGGCCTGAGCAATCCTCCGGCGCCCGGCAGGGTCAGGCTCCGGCCCGGATCAAGATCGCCATGCTGACGGCTTCGGCCTCGTTGTCCGATGGCGGGCCACCCGCGGCGCTTCGGGCGCTGTGCCAAGCGATGCACCGCTCGCCGGCGATCTCGGTCGAAGTGTTCGCGCTGGAGCGCGACGCGGACTCCGATCGGGTGGGATGGGGAGACGTCCCGGTCCACCTGCTGCCGGTCCAGGGGCCCCGCAGCTTCGGCTACTCCCGAAGCCTGCAGGCGGCGCTGCGCGACAGCGGTGCCGATCTGCTGCATGTCCACGGACTCTGGATGTACACGTCGGTCGCGGCGCGGCAGTGGGCCGCGCAGACCATGAAGCCCCATGTGATCAGCCCGCGGGGCATGCTCGATCCCTGGGCCCTCGCGAACCATGGCTGGAAGAAGCGGATCGCGATGCGGGCCTATGAGGATGCCCATCTGCGACGGGCCTCATGCCTGCACGCGCTCTGCGAGTCGGAAGCGCAGTCGATCCGGACCTTGGGATTGACGGCGCCGATCTGCCGCATCCCGAACGGCGCCGCCCTGCCCGACGCCGAGCCGCCACGGCCGGACTGGCGGGCGCGCCTGCCTGCCGATGCGCGCATCCTGCTGTATCTCGGCCGGCTCACACCGAAGAAGGGCCCGCCCCCCCTCATCCGGGCCTGGGCCAACGCCCGGCCGGCGGCTCCGGCATCGCCGCCCTGGCATCTCGTCTTCGTCGGCTCCGGTCCCGAGACCTACTGCGCAGAGCTCAAGTCGCTGGCCGCGAATCTCGGCGTCGGCGAGACCGTGCATTTCATCGGCCCGCTCTACGGTCCGGACAAGGCGGCCGCCTTCGCCTCGGCGGATGCATTCGTCCTCCCGTCGTTCAGCGAGGGCATGCCGAATGCCGCCCTGGAGGCCTGGGCTCACGGCCTGCCGTCGCTCCTCACCCCGCAATGCAACCTGCCGGAAGGTTTCGCGCACGGGGCCGCGCTCGCCATCGAACCGAACGAGCTGGCCATCGCGGACGGCATCCGGCGCCTGATGGGCATGACCGACGACGAACGCCGGGCGATGGGGGGCCGGGGACGCGCCCTGGTCGCGAACCGGTTCGCCTGGCCGGTGGTGGCCGCGGAGCTGGAGGCGGTCTATCGCTGGCTGCTGGGCCTTCAGCCACGCCCGGAGACCGTCGACCTCGTCTGACCGCTTCGCGGTAGCGCCCCGCCAGCCGCAGCGGGCGGGGCGCCCTCCCTCAGGCCGCGCTGGTGTCGGCCACGGCCGCGGCCGGTCTCGGCGAAGATGCCTTCAGCTTGCGACGAGATCTCGTCGGCGGCCGGCGAAGGCGTCCATTCGCGTTCGGCGCCGCCTGTTCCAACCCGCCCTGATAGTCCCGGAACCAGTCGATGAAGGCGCGAACGCCGGCATCCACCCTGGTCTGCGGGACGTAGCCGGTCAGCGCCTCGAGCAGATCGGGGGAGGCGAAGGTCCTGGGGACATCCCCCGGCTGCATCGGCAGCATGCGCCGGACCAGCCGCACCCCGAGATGCCGCTCGATCGTGTCGATGAAGGGCAGCAGCCCGACCGGCGCGCCGCCGCCGATATTGACGATCCGGAACGGCGCGATCGGCGAGAGGCTGTCTTCGCCCCCCTCGAAGGCCACGGGCCGTCCTTTCACCGGCACCACGTCGGCGAGGCGGGCCATGGCCTCGACCAGATCGTCCACATAGGTGAAGTCCCGCTCCATGCGGCCTTCGCCATAGACCTCGATCGCCTCGCCCCTCAGCGCCGCCGAGACGAATTTGAACAGCGCCATGTCCGGGCGCCCCCAGGGGCCGTAGACCGTGAAGAAGCGCACCGCCGTGGTCGGAATGCCGTGGAGGTGCGCATAGACATGCGCCATGGCCTCCACGGCCTTCTTCGAGGCGGCGTAGAGGGTCATCGGCTGATCCGTGCAGTCGACCTCGGTGAACGGGCACTTCGCATTCGCGCCGTAGACCGAGCTGGTCGAGGCCACAATCAGATGCCGGACCTCGAGATCCCGGACGACCTCCAGCAGGTTGAAGGAGCCGACGAGGTTGGCATCGATGTAGGCGCGCGGGTTCTCCAGGCTGTATCGCACGCCGGCCTGCGCCGCGAGATGCACGACGACGTCCGGCCTGGCCTCGGACGCCGCCCGCCGGAGCGTGTCGGCATCCTCCAGCATGCCGATGACCGGCTCGAAGCGCGGATTCTCGGCCAGGATGGCATGGCGACGCTCCTTCAGCGACACGTCGTAATAGGGCGTCAACCCATCATATCCGACGACGGAGGCGCCGCGCGCGAGAAGCAGGCGCGCCAGATGGAATCCGATGAATCCAGCCGTCCCTGTCACGAAATATCGCATGCGAGCAACCTCTACTCTCAATCAAGCTTCGTGAAGCCGCCGGCCGCCGGGACCGAGGGCCCGGGCGGTCGGGAATGGCCGCGAAATTTCATCCCTGCGGCGGCGGAAATCTCGTCCGCTCTCGGAGCCTGCGGACGGGATTGCCGGCATAGACCGCCCAGGCATCGAGATCCCGGAAGGTCACGCCCCGCGCGCCGAGAACCGCGCCCTCGCCAACCGTGACACCCGGCCCGACGAAGGCCTCCGCCGCGACCCACGCCTGGGCGTCGACGACGATCGGTCTCGCGCGCAGCGGAAAGCGCGCGTCGTCGACATCATGCGTACCCGTGCACAGATGCGCGCCCTGCGACACCACGGCGAAATCGCCGATCGTGATGGGGGCGACGTTGTAGCAGGTGACCCCGGGGGCGATCACGGCATGGCGCCCCACCGTGAGGTGAGGCGGCCACCAGACGGACGTCTGGCCATAGACCCGCGCCGTCGGATCGATCCGCGCCCCGAAGGCCAGCAGGACCAGGCGCCGCCATTTGTGGAACGGCCGCGGTGTCCAGGCGCCGAGCAGGCCCCAACAGACCGACCAGGCGAAACGGCGCAGCCGGTCGCTCAGGGCGAAGGTCGGCCCGCCGAGACGTGGCTCGAGGCGCGGCGCATCAAGGCTTTTCACGACACCCTCCCCATCGCTGCGACGGCCGAAGGCTGCGTGGACGCCGCGACGGCCGAGGACTGTGCGGGTTGCTTGCGAATTCGGGCGAAGAGCAGAGCCGGCACGAAGAACACCAGCACATGGACCCATGTCGAGAGGACCCCCTGCGTGTGGTGCGAAATCGCATGCATCGCCGGAACGGCCAGCTGCATGTAGAAGAGCTGCGGCGCCGTATGGCCGGCCATCGCCGCACCGTAGAGCCGGCTCAACAGATAGGCGATGATGAAGAATTTGAAGGCACCGAAATACCAGAACGAGGCGTAGGCGTCGCTCAAGCCTGTCTCTGTCGTGCCGGTCGGCTTGTTGTAGGCGCGGTCGAACTGATCCTCGATGCCGATCATAAAGGAAAACTTCAATTCTTGCCCGACTATTTGGGCCGGAATGTAATTCCAGGCAAGAGTATCCCAATGATAGGCGCCATAGTCGAAGGATTGGTTCCGGTCGACCATATGGATTCGATACATTGCATTGCGCATCTCCGCGCCACCGGAGGTCAGGATCTGTTGAAAATTCTCCCAGACCGAGATCTCTGTGATCTTCGACAATGTCGGACCATCGTTCTTGACATTCATCTGGCGGTAATCCGCGGTGCTGGTCAGCGCCAGAGTGCCGCCCAGGACCGCCGCCAGCACCAGACCATGCGGCACGGCCCGGCGCCATTTGAACCAGAGCGCGAGGGCAATAAGCAGGAACAGCTCAGCCGTCGCGCCGCGCTTCCCCGTCCTCAGGATGTGCTCGAGAAAGAACATCGCATCGACTGCAACGATCGTGAAGGCTGGAATCGACGGCCTGTTGAAAAAGCACAGCAGAGCGACAGCGAAGCCGTATTGAAGGTACTTAGAGAAGAAAACCAACACCACGTTGTAGCCCGTGAATTGCGTAGCGACTGCCAACTCGATTGGTATCAGGCTCAGCTTGTAGTAAAAATATGCCCCTATCAGCGACATGATGGCGGAGACGAGAAGCAGCCTCCGCTCATTGAACTGCCATTGAAATGCCCGCATCACCGGCTGACGGTTCGGCATCCAGCCCAGCCGGCACATGGCAAGGCATAGAATCAAGAAGCTGATGGTCTTGGCGTAGAGCCCGGCCGGCATGAACGGATCAACCGCCAGGCCGGGCAGTTGCGGCAGGACGAAGGCGAATGTGATTGCAGCGGCCAGGAAGGGAAACTCGTACAGCTTCCCGCTCTGTGCCGCCGGCGCGATCAGCAGCCACAGGCACAGGCCGACCGCCAACCCGGTGAGGGTCCAATTCACAACGGGCTCGCCGCGATCATCGTCGAGCGGGCATCGCTCGGATCACCGCTGAAGCCCGGCCTCCACCGTTCCGGCTCAGTCACAGGCCGGTGTGAGCCAGCATGGGTGAAGAGAATTTCGATCATCATAAATGCCCGAGACCCCTTGATAGCGCCTCAATCACCCGGCATTCACCCAGGCCTGCATCGACCTGGCGCGCGGCAGGTCCTCCGATCCATGCAGGACGCTAACACCCCTCGCGCTGACCTCTGATCTGCCTATTGGAGTGAAGCCCTACGCCGAAGGGCGGGCTCGGCTGCACGACGCTCCGGGCCTCTTTGCTCAGCGGGCATCCCGCCCCCCGGACTCTCGCCCCGAGCGAGGCTGTACCGGCAAAAGGATGAGGTCAAACGGCGGCTCTACACCCGATTGCCAGATCACCGCGCGACGATGCGCGCGATATGTAAATACGAATGTCCCAGGGGGTGGTGTTTCGGCGTCACGCAGCAGCGATGATCATCAAGCGCCTCATCTGTGCCGCGCTCCTCCTGGCGTGTTCAGCGGCGGCCGCCCACCAGGACGCGCCCTCGGCCGCAAGTCCGGCCAGGTGGCTCGCCGAATCCCGGTTCGTCGTCTCGTCGCTGGAAACCGGCCCGGTCGGCTATCTCGAAGCATGGGGCGGCTCGGAATTCGGCTACGCCTACACCTACGCGATCTCGGGCGCGCCCGCCGGCGTGACCGTGGATGCCGACACCGGCATGCTGTCGATCGGGACGCCGCTCGCCGTCGGCACCCATGGTTTCAGGACATCCGTGCGGAATCGAGGGGACACCTCGAGGGTCGCGGAGTTCCCGGTCACACTCGAGGTGGTGGCCGGGGCCGCCGCCAATCGCACCAGGGGCGCCGTTCTTCACAGGGACTATGTGGTCGATTCCGGCGAGTACGGCATGCCGGCCGGTTCCGACTACACCGAAGTCCTGATGAAGATTCGACGCGCCATCGTTCTCGACCAGAAGGCGGTGGGCGACGGCAATCTGCGGGCGACGATCATCTTTCAGGGCGGTCGCCAGTACGACTATGCGAACAATCGCTGGACCTTCGGCATCCAGTACCT
>NZ_AUHM01000053.1 GCF_000423185.1 Inquilinus limosus DSM 16000
CAAGGTGATGTCCGGCGTCTGCTCGATCAGCCCCAGGATCTCCTCGGCATGGGCCTCGAGCCGCTGCGAGCGATGATCACCGCCCCGCGGTCGCGGCGCCACCGCGCCGGTACGCTGCCACTGCTCAACCCACTTGATCGCCGTCGAGGCGGCAACCCCGAAGCGCTTGGCCGCAGAGCGCCGCGTCATGCCGCCGTCCACCGCCCGAACCAGCCGGTCCCGGATGTCCATCGAAAGAGGTCGCGTCATGCAAGCTGGCCTCCCTCACCAGCCTGCATCTTGAATCAGAATTCCCAGCCTTCGGGAATCCCCCACGATTCCTGAAGATCGGAAAGTGCTCTAACCGGCCTCTTTCGAGAGGAAATCGATCACGGCGCGGACGGCGGGAAGCTGTCCGCGCCGATGCGTCGTCAGCAGGGTCGTCCACACCGTGCCGGCCTCCCATTCCGGCAACACCGGCGCCAGCGTGCCCTCTTTCCGCGCCGCCGCGGTCATGGCTTCGGGCAGGCAGGCGATCCCCAGCCCGGCCGCCGCCGCCTTCAGCAGCACGACGGATTCGTCGGCCACGAAGCTCGATACCGGTGCGACCTGCTCTTCGCGTCCGTCCTGACGGCGCAGCCGCCAGGCCGTGGCCGTGGGCCCGGTCAGCAGCCCGTCATGGTCCTTCAGATCCTCCGGCTCCCGCGGCGTGCCGCGGCGCGCCAGGTAGTCCGGCGCCGCCACCAGGGTGATCCGCTCGACCTTCATCCGTCGCTGCACCAGCTCCGAATCCGGCAGCGGGGCGAAATGGCTGCGCACAGCGATGTCGAAGCCTTCCTGCACCAGGTCGACGAAGCGGTCGGTGACGTGCAACTGCAGCCGGATCTTCGGATAGGCCCGGGCCAGTTCCGGCAGACGCCCGGAAAGCTGAAACTGCGCGGTCGGCACCGAGGCGGTGATCCTGACGGTCCCGCTCGGCTCGGCCAGGCGGCGGCGCACCACGTTCTCCGCTGCTTCCGCCTCGATCAGCGCGGCCTGGGCATGATCGTAGAAGTCGCGCCCGAGTTCGGTCAGCACGAAGCTGCGCGACGTGCGGTGGATCAGCCGGGCGCCGAGCTCCGCCTCCAGCTCCGCGACGCGCTTGCTGATGGTCGATTTCGGCAGCCCCAGCCGCCGACCCGCCGCAGCGAAGCCGCCGCTGTCCACCGCCCGGACGAACAGCGTCAGGTCATTGAGGTTGAGCACGACCATCGTCCATACTTGTGGACCTTGAGTTCACATCAGCATGGCTACCGCCTCGAAGTCCACATGGGCATCTTTCGTCCTGACCAAAACACGAGGGAACCCATATGGAACCGATCCTCTTCTACGGCGTGCCGTCGGGCTGCTCCTTCGGCTCGATCGTGGCGCTGGAATGGCTCGGCGAGCCGTACCGGCTGTGCCGCATCGAGATGCCGGCGGTGGTGCAGGGCGAGGCGTATCGGCGCCTCAACCCGGTGGGCGAGACGCCGACGCTGATGACGGCGGACGGCAGGCTGATCAGCGAGAGCATGGCGATCCTGAACCATCTGAGCGCGCGCGGAATCGACAAGGGACTCGCCTTCGCCCAGGGCACGCCGGGCTTCGACCGGCTGAACCAGATGCTGGCCTTTCTCAACACCACCTTCTTCAACGCCTTCAGCCCGCTGTGGTACGCGCTGGAGCACGGCATCGAAGGCACCGATCGCGACGTGCTGCGGGCCTATGGGGCCGCCAAGGTGGCGAAGGCGCACGCCGATCTGGAGGCAATGCTCGGGGGCCGGGACTGGCTGCTGGGCGACCGGACCCTGGCCGACGCCTACTTCATCGGCATCGCCCGCTGGACCAAGTACCACGACGTGGTCGACCGGCGGGACTATCCCGGCCTGCAGCGCCTGTTCGAGCGGCTGGAGGCCGACCCGGCGGTGCGGTTCGCCCATGCGGTCGAGCGCGGCGAGCCCGCCCGCAGCACCGGGCGCTTCGTGGGTGAGATCAGCCTGGACGAGGCGCTGGGCCGGCTGAAGCTGGCGGCCTGACGGCCGCTCCTCGCCTCAGAACGCGTACGCGTCCATCGCCAGCGCCCCCATGGTGACGCTGGCGTGCAGCCGGCGGCCCGGAAGGTCGCCGGCGCCGAGAGCGATGAAGAACGGCAGGAAGTGCTCGTCCGCCGGATGGTTCCTTACCGCCTCCGGCGCCAGCCGGCGGTAGTTCAGCAAGTCCTCGGTGCGGCCTTCAGCCACGGCCGCGGCCACCCAGTCGATGAATGTCCGGGCCCAGTCGGAGACCGGCGCATCCGGGCCGCCGCGCCAGTCCAGCGCCCGCAGATTGTGGGTCAGCGAGCCGGAGGCGAGGATCATCACCCCCTCGTCCCGCAGGCCGCGCAGCGCCCGCCCCACCGCATAGTGGTGCGCCGGGTCGAGATGCGGCTGCACCGACAGCGTCGCGACCGGGATGTCGGCCGCCGGATACATCCGCCGCAGCGGCACCCAGGCGCCGTGGTCCAGGCCCCGCTTGTCGTCGATCGCGACCGGCAGGCCGGCCGCGGCGATCCGGTCGGCGGCGAGGCGTGCCAGGCCGGGCGCCCCGGAGGCCGGATAGCGGATCCGGTACAGCGGCTCGGGGAAGCCGTAGAAGTCGTGGATCGTCTCCGGCTGCTGCACCGCCCCCAGCGTCGGCACCTCCGTCTCGAAATGGGCGGAGGCGAGCAGGATCGCGTCCGGGCGCGGCAGCGACGGCCCGAGGCTGTCGAAGAACCGGCCCGTCGGCTCGTCCGACAGCGCCAGCATCGGCGAGCCGTGGGAGACGAAGAGCGCGGGCATCGTGGTCATGGCGGATCTCCAGCGCGGCTGAGGTCGGTGCCGCACCGATGATAATGGTCCCGGGTATCGACTTTGATAATCCGGCGTGACATCACGAGATTGTCGCTTCACTTTTGACAATCATGGACCGCCTCACCACGCTGGACCTGTTCGTGCGGATCGTCGACTCCGGCAGCTTCGCCGCAGGGGCGGAGCAGCTCGGCCTGTCGCGGGCGCTGGCCAGCCGGGCGATCCTGGATCTCGAGGCCCGGCTCGGCACCCGGCTCCTGAACCGCACCACCCGCCGGCTGAGCCTGACCGAGGCCGGCGCCGCCTTCTATCGCCGGGCGCAGCGCATCGCCGCCGACGTGGCCGAGGCGGAGGAGGAGGCGACGGCGCTGCACGCCCGGCCGCGCGGCCTCTTGCGGGTCAACGCGCCGATGAGCTTCGGCGTGCTGCACGTCGCGCCGGCGCTGGCCGTCTATCTCGACCGCTACCCCGAGGTCTCGGTCGACCTGACCCTGAACGACCGGGTCGTCGACCTGCTGGAGGACGGCTATGACCTCGCCATCCGCATCGGCCGCCTGGCCGATTCCTCGCTGATCGCCCGCCGTCTCGCCCCCTGCCGCATCCTGCTCTGCGCTGCCCCGTCCTACCTGGCCGCCCACGGCACCCCGGCGCACCCATCCGACCTCGCCCGCCACCGCTGCGTCGCCTATGCCTACGGCGCCAACCGCGATGAATGGGTGCTGACCGGGCCGGAGGGCGAGGTGCAGGTCCGCGTCGGCGCCCGGCTGCAGATCAACAACGGCGACGCCATCCAGGTGGCGATCCGCGAGGGCTACGGCATCGCCCGGCAGCCGGATTTCATCGCCGCCCCGGAACTCGCCGCCGGCCGGCTGGTGCAGGTCCTGCCCGAGTGGCGGCTGCCGGAGATCGGCATCCATGCCGTCTATCCACCGGCCCGCACCCTGTCGGCCAAGGTCCGCAGCTTCGTCGATTTCCTGGCCGAGCGCTTCGCCCGGCCGCCCTGGAGCCTCGACAGCCAGGGCTGAAGCCGGCAGTCTCGCAGCGTTCCGCCAGCGAGGCCCAGATGAGCAAGACCGCAGCCGATATCGTCGACTTCGCCGCCGCCCGGTCGGAGGACGCGACCTACCGACCGGACCCCGGCAAGGTGCTGACGGGCGATCCGCTGCAGACGATGCGCAACTTCTACAGCGACCCGAGCGGCCAGTTCTCGGCCGGGATCTGGGAGGGCGCCGTCGGGTCCTGGCGCGTGTCCTACACGGAGGAGGAGTTCTGCCATCTCCTCTCCGGCACGGTCGTGCTGACCGACGGTGCCGGCGCCGCCCGCCGCTTCGAGGCCGGCGCCAGCTTCGTCATCCCGGCCGGCTTCGCCGGGACCTGGGAGAACCTGTCGCCCGCC
Source organism: Inquilinus limosus DSM 16000 (assembly GCF_000423185.1). Lineage (GTDB taxonomy): Bacteria > Pseudomonadota > Alphaproteobacteria > DSM-16000 > Inquilinaceae > Inquilinus > Inquilinus limosus. The sequence goes on from NZ_AUHM01000053.1 coordinate 4,222, forward strand.
CGCAAGCTGTACGTGATCTACGAACCGAAGGGCTGACGCGCTATTCCGCCAGCGGCTCGTAGAAGGCGGCGGCGAAGCCGGCCAGGTCGCGGGCCGGCACGTTGAAGGGCCGCTTCAGCTTGGCCCGGAAGTAGCGCCGCACCAGCTCGTGATAGGTCGGGATCGGCGGCTTGCCCTGGCGGCCGCATTCCCATTCGAACCAGCGCCGGCCGGCGGCGACATGGCCGATCTCGTCGGTGTAGATCCGGTGCAGGATGCGGGCGCTGTCGGCGTCGCCGGCGCGTTCCAGCCGCTCCACCGTCTCCGGCGTCACGTCGAGGCCGCGCGCCTCCAGCACCAGCGGCACGACCGAGAGGCGGCCGAGCAGGTCCTCCGCCGTCTCCTCCGCCGCCTGCCACAGCCCGTCATGCGCCGGCAGGGCACCGTAGGAGGAACCGAGCTCGCCCAGCCGCCGCGACAGCAGGCCGTGATGCGTCGCCTCCTCGTCCGCGACCTTGACCCAGTCGTCGAAGAACTCCTCCGGCGTCTCCGCCGTGGCGAAGCGGGCGATCAGGTCCCAGGTCAGGTCGATGGCGTTCAGCTCGATATGCGCCAGGGCGTGCAGCAGCGCGATGCGGCCCGCCTCCCCGCCCAGGCGCCGCTTCGGCATGTCGCCCGGCCGCCGCAGCTCCGGCCGCGCCGGGCGGGCCGGCCGCATCGGCGGCCGGCGGCTGCCCAGGGCCGGGATCGCGCGCTGCCGCCAGGCCGCAGCGGCCCGGTGGGTCAGGTCGATCTTCCGCTGCGGCTCCGCCGCCTCCAGGACGTCGACCGCGAGATCGGTCAGGGCTTCCATGGACCTCTCTTACACCAGGATGTGCCGCCCCGGAATGCCGGCCTGTCCGGCCCAGATCGTCTCAGAATTGGCAAGGTCTTGGGATGCCCGCCCGGCTCAATGATGATATTCTCAAAAATATCTGCCAATTGTCGCCGGATTGGCGGACAAGTGCCCATTGCCGAAGCCTGAGATTGTTTCGAGATCCCGTTCTCCCGATGCCGCGCCGATTGCGTCTTTCCCGCCCGACCGCTCCAGATCGCCGGGCGCCTGCCGTCCCAGGCCGGCGTCGCGCTGTCGCGCGAGGTTGACGGGCGTCCCCATCGCGATGTCCGGCTGTCGGATGTGGCTGGCACCCCTGGCGCGGATCGCCTCGCTCGCCGCGCGGGCAGGCGCCGTGCTGCTGGCCCTTGCCGGTCCGGGCTGGGCGCAGCCCCAGGATCCGCCGCGCGACGGCGCGGCCGCGGTGCGGCAGGTGGTGATGGGCATCATCAGCTACACCCGCTGGCCGGTCGAGCCGCCGCAGCTCCGGCTCTGCGTGATCGGGCCGGCCGAGTATGCCGACGGCCTGCTGGCCGGCGCCACCCAGCCCTCCGGCCGGCCGGTCAAGGCGATCCGCCTGGCTCCCGGTGCGTCGCCCGGCGACGACTGCGACGCCGTCTATCTCGGCCGTATCGACGACGCCGAGCGGCGGCAGCTGTTCTCGCGCCTGGCCGGCCATCCGGTGCTCAGCATCAGCGAACAGGACGACAGCTGCACCGTCGGCAGCATGTTCTGCCTGCGGGTCCAGGGCACGCAGGTGTCGTTCCAGATCAACCTCGATTCCGTGGCGCGCAGCGGCGTGCGGGTGAGCCCGAAGGTGCTGCAGCTCGGCCGGCGCAAGGAGACATCGCCGTGAGCCGGCGGGGCCGGGAGTCGCGGCCGACGCTGCGCAGCGTGCTGCGGCGGGCGCATCTCGGCGTCGCCCTGCTTGCGGTGGCGCTGGCCGGGCTGACCCTGACCGTCGCCGGCTTCGCCGCCCTGCGCGCCTATGCCGGCAGCAACCTGCAGCTCATCGCCACCTCGATGAGCTACACGGTGGAAGCCGCGGTGGTGTTCAAGGACCGTGCCGCCGCCGAGGAGGCGCTGAGTCTGATCGCGTCCGCCGAGGATGACGTGGCCGAGGCCAAGGTCTACGACGCCGGCGGCACGCTGTTCGCGCAGTGGCGCCGCCCGGCCGGGCCGTCGCTGCTCGGGCTGGAGCGCCTCCTGGCCGACATGGCCTTCGCCTCCCCCATGCTGCAGCCGATCGTCCACGACAATGTGGAGATCGGACGGATCGAGCTGCACGGCAGCGCCGGCGGGCTGCTGCGGTTCCTGGCGATCGGTATGGCGGTGGTGCTCGTGTGCCTGGCCCTGAGCGCGCTGAGCGCGCTGCTGCTGTCGCGCTATCTCGTCGCCGGCATCGTCGGGCCGCTGCAGACGCTGGCGAGCGTGGCCCACCGGGTCCGCCGCGAACGGACCTTCGACCGGCGGGTGCCGCCGGCGGCGATCGCCGAGCTGAACGAGCTGGCCGACGACTTCAACGCCCTGCTCGGCGAGCTCGAAGCCTGGCAGGCGCGGCTGCAGCGCGAGAACGAATCCCTGGCCCACCAGGCGAGCCACGACAGCCTGACCGGCCTGCCGAACCGCGCAACCTTCGAAACCCGTCTCGACAGCGCGCTGCAGGAAGCCGGCGCGGCCGGCGGCCGGGTCGCGGTGCTGTTCCTCGACAGCGACAACTTCAAGCAGACCAACGACGATCTCGGCCACGCCGCCGGCGACGCGGTGCTGGCCGCCGTCGCCGCCCGGGTGCGGGGCCAGCTGCGCAGGACCGATCTGGTGGCGCGGCTGGGCGGCGACGAATTCGCGGTGCTGCTCGCGCCGGTCGGCGAGATCGCCGACGCGCTGCACATCGCGGACGACATCCTGGCCAGCCTGAAGCAGCCGATCGAGCTGCCGGCCGGCGGCACCGTCACCGCCTCGGTCAGCATCGGCATCGCCGTGTTCCCGGACCATGCCCGGGACGGGGCGATGCTGCTGCACCGGGCCGACGCCGCCATGTATCTCGCCAAACGCCTGCGACCGGGCGGCAGGGAACTCGCCGCCGGTCCGGCATCATCCGAGGAATGGGGAACCGATCTTGCATCCCGTCTCTAGACGCACCGCCATCGGGCTGGCCGTCGCCGGCCTCCTCGCCGCTTCCCTGGCCGGCTGCCAGTCCGGGCTGACGCCGGAGCAGATCGCGCTGCTGAAGCAGCAGGGATTCGAGCTGACCGACAACGGCTGGGAGTTCGGCATGTCCAGCAAGCTGCTGTTCGGCACCAACGAGGCGACGCTCGCCGCCGGCCAGCGCGAATCCATCGGCGAGTTGGCGCAGGCGCTGCTGTCGGTCGACATCCACCGGCTGCAGGTCGAGGGCCACACCGACGACTACGGCACGGCCGAGTACAACCAGCAGCTCTCCGAGCGCCGGGCCCAGGCGGTGGCCGACGCCCTGATCGCGGCCGGCATCCCGGCCCAGGACCTGCAGGTGGCCGGCATGGGCATGAGCGCGCCGGTCGAGGACAATCGCTCCGCCGCCGGCCGGCGGGAGAACCGCCGGGTGGCCATCATCGTGTCGAACCAGCAGTAGCCCGGCGATGGGCCGGGGCGGCGGCTCAGGCCGTCCCGGTCATCACCGCGGCGAACTGCTCCAGCGCCCAGTCGACCTGGTCGCGGGTGATCACCAGGGGCGGTGCGATGCGGATCGTGTCGCCATGCGTGTCCTTGGCCAGCACGCCGCGCTTCTGCAGCGCCTCGCAGTAGCGGCGGGCGCCCCCGGCCTCGGGGTGCAGCTCGACCGCCAGCATCAGGCCGCGGCCCCTCACCTCGCGGATCAGGTTGCTGCGCAGCCCGGCGAGCTGGGCCTGGAAATAGTCGCCCTGCCGCTCGGCATTCTCGATCATCCCCTCCTCGACCAGCACCTTGAGCGCGGCGCGGGCCACGGCGCAGGCCAGCGGGTTGCCGCCGAAGGTGCTGCCGTGCTGGCCGGGCTTGAGCACGCCCAGCACCTCGGAGTTCGAGAGCACGGCCGAGACCGGGTAGAAGCCGCCGGACAGCGCCTTGCCGACCAGGGTGACATCGGCCTCGATGCCCTCATGCGCCTCGGCCAGCAGCTTGCCGGTGCGGCCGAGCCCGGTCTGGATCTCGTCCAGGATCAGGGTGATGGTGTGCCGAGTGCAGAGCTCGCGCACCGTCCTGAAATAGCCCGGCGGCGGGATGATGACGCCGGCCTCGCCCTGGATCGGCTCGACCAGGAAGGCGACGGTGTTCGGGGTGATCGCGGCCTCGAAGGCGGCGGCGTCGCCGAAGGGCACGATCCTGAAGCCGGGCGCGAAGGGCCCGAAATTGCCGCGCGCGTCGGGGTCGGTCGAGAAGCCGACGATGCCGAGGGTGCGGCCGTGGAAGTTGTTCTCGCAGACGATGATCTCGGCCTGGTCGGCCGGTACGCCCTTGACCTCGTAGCCCCACTTCCGAACCGCCTTGATCGCGGATTCCACCGCCTCGGCGCCGCTGTTCATCGGCAGCACCTTGTGCGAGCCGGTGAGCGCCGCGATCTCGTCGTAGAACAGGGCCAGCTGGTCGTTGCGGAAGGCGCGCGAGGTCAGGGTCAGCTTCTGCGCCTGCTCCACCATCGCCGCCAGGATCTTCGGGTGGCAGTGGCCCTGGTTCACCGCCGAATAGGCCGACAGGCAGTCGAGATAGCGGTTGCCGTCGACATCCCAGACCCAGACGCCCTCGCCGCGCGACAGCACGACGTCGAGCGGCTTGTAGTTATGGGCGCCGAGGCGGGTTTCGGTCTCGATGAGACGGCTTGCCGTCGTGGCCATGATCCTGCTCCTGTCCCGTCTTACTGCGCGCCCGAGGCCGCGCGCTCCAGCGCCCCGGCCCGCTCGATTATCTGCCGGCCGAACAGGCTGGAGACCAGGTCGACCAGCAGCAGCGCGCTCTTGCCCCGCTCGTCGAGGAAGGGGTTCAGCTCGACCACGTCGACCGACCCGACCAGGCCGCTGTCGTACAGCATCTCCATGATCAGATGCGCCTCGCGGTAGGTGGCGCCGCCCGGCACGGTGGTGCCGACGCCCGGCGCGATGGACGGGTCGAGGAAGTCGACATCGAGGCTGACATGCAGCACGCCGTTGCGGGCGGCGACCTTGTCGATGATCCGGCGCATCAGCACCGAGACGCCGTATTCGTCGACGAGGCGCATGTCGAAGACGTCGACCCCGCGGCGGCGCAGCAGCGCCCGCTCCTCCCGGTCGATCGAGCGGGCGCCGAAGATGCAGAGGTTCTGCGGGTCCAGGCGCTCGCGCGGCTCGCTGCCGAAGACGTCGTCCAGCCCCGGCTCGCCGCACAGCAGGGCGGCCGACATGCCGTGCATGTTGCCGGACGGCGTGGTCGCCGGCGTGTTGAAATCGGTGTGCGCGTCGAGCCACAGCACGAACAGCTCACGTCCGGCCTCGCGGCAATGGCGCAGCACGCCGTTGACCGTGCCCATCGACAGGCTGTGGTCGCCGCCGAGGAAGATCGGCAGCACGCCCTGCCGCATCAGCGCATGGGCCTTGTCGCTGAGGACCCGGGCCCAGCCCGCGATCTCCGGCAGGTGGCGCATCTGCAGCGTCTCGGCGACGGCGGGCAGCGGCCGCGTCGGCGCCAGGTCGCCGAGGTCCTCGACCTCGAAGCCGAGGCCCTGCAGGCTGGGCAGCAGGCCGGCGGTGCGCAGCCCGGCCGGGCCCATGACGGCACCGCGATGCCCGGCCCCCACCTCGACCGGCGCGCCCACCAGGGCGATGCGCGAGGGCCGCTTCTGTCCGTGATCGGTCTGCGTTCCGTCCATATCCTGCCATCCCCGTCGGCGAGGTCCAAAGACGATTATCCGCCTGCCGGGAGGTGACATAAAGATGGCATCTTGGCTATTTTGCTCAGCGGATTGAGCAATCTGGAAAGGCGATCCGATCAGAATGGACGATCTCGACCACAGGCTGCTGTCGCTGCTGCGTGCCGATGCCCGGACCCCGATCGCGACCCTCGCGGCGACGCTCGGCGTCTCCCGCGCCACGGTGCGGGCGCGGATCGACCGGCTGGTCGACACCGGCGTGATCCAGGGCTTCACCATCGTGGTCAAGGCCGGCAGCCAGCCTCTCCCGATCCGCGCCATCACCATGATCGAGGTCGAGGGCCAGGCCGCCGACCGGGTGATGCAGCGGCTGCGCGGCTTCCCGGAAGTGCGGGCGCTGCATTCGACCAATGGCCGCTGGGACATCGTCGCCGAGATCGAGACGGCGACGCTGGAGGCCTTCGACCAGACGCTGCGCCGGATCCGGCAGATCGACGGGATTTCGCTGACCGAGACCAGCCTGATGCTGTCCTCGATCCGGACGCGGACCGAAGCGGCCTGATACCTCGAATTTATGACGAAACATCTTTGCGTGAGCGGCGTTGAACAAGCCGACCCACTCGGCTAGTCCTTGCAGCCGACCGACCCACCGCATCGAGGAAGACGGACGATGAGAATCAGCCCGCGCGTGCAGAAGATCCTGTCGAACTACGACAGCGAAAACCCGGCGGTGAAGGCCAAGCTCGCGCAGCTTCTGATGAACGGCCGCCTCGGCGGCACCGGCAAGATGATCATCCTGCCGGTCGACCAAGGGATCGAGCACGGCCCCGCCCGCAGCTTCGCCGTCAATCCCGGCGGCTACGATCCGTTCTACCACCACCAGCTGGCGATCGACGCCGGCCTGAACGCCTATGCCGCGCCGCTCGGCCAGCTCGAGGTCTCGAGCGGCAAGCTGTACGGCCAGATCCCGACCATCCTGAAGCTGAACCACTCGAACAGCCTGTCGCGCTTCAAGGAGGACGCCGACCAGGCGATCTTCGCCTCGGTCGAGGACGCGCTGCGGCTGGGCTGCACCGCCATCGGCTTCACCATCTATCCGGGCTCGGACCGCGGCCTGGACCAGATGGAGGAGATCGGCGAGCTGATCCGCGAGGCCAAGTCGGTCGGCCTGCCGACCGTGCTGTGGTCCTATCCCCGCGGTGGGAACATCACCAAGGAGGGCGAGACCGCGATCGACGTCGTGGCCTATGCCGCCCACCTGGCCAGCCAGCTCGGCGCCCATGTCATCAAGGTGAAGCTGCCGACCGACTTCATCGAGCAGAAGGAGGCGAAGAAGGAGTTCGACGGCGCCAAGATCGCGATCGCCACCCAGGCCGAGCGCGTCGCCGAGGTCATGCGCTCCTGCTTCAACGGCCGCCGCATCGTCGTGTTCTCCGGCGGCGCCGCCAAGGACACGGAATCGGTCCTGGCCGACGCCCGCGCCATCCGCGACGGCGGCGGCAACGGCTCGATCATCGGCCGCAACTGCTTCCGCCGGCCGCGGGAAGAGGCGCTGGAGCTGCTTGACACCCTGGTCCGCATCTTCCAGGGCAAGGAATAAGCCCTGAGCGATCACCGACTGTATCTCGCGATCCCGCCGGAGCTCGATCCGGCGGTGTTCGCGGCCGCGCTCGGCGCCGGCGACGTCGCCTGCGTCGAGATGGCGGTGCCGGCCGATCCGGCCGCGGCGAAAGCCGCGGTCGAGCGGCTGCGCGACATCGCGCAGGAGCGCAGCGTCGCCTTCCTGCTGCGCGATGACGCGACGCTGGCGGCCCGGACGCACTGCGACGGCGTGGTGGTCGGCCCCGGCGCCTACGCCGCGGCGCGCAAGACCGTCGGCGCCCAGGCGATCGTCGGCGTCGCCGTCGGCACCAGCCGGCACGAGGCGATGGAAGCCGGCGAGGCCGGCGCTGATTTCATCGGCTTCGACGCCGATGCCGAGATCGTGTCCTGGTGGACCGAGCTGATGGAGGTCCCCTGCGTCGCTGCCGTTCCTGAGGCCGATTTCCGGCGCGTGGCGGCGGAAGGCTGGACCGACCCGCAGGCGGCGGCTGCGGCGATCCGCGGCTTGGGCTGAGCTGCCGGCGGATGCCCGCTTTGCGCCTGGTAATGAGGTCGTATATACTTCCTCAGTATCTGTCGGATGCGGGATGACGAGCATGCCGAAAGAAGCCGTTTTCACGATGAAGCTCGAAACGGAGCTCCGTGACGCCTTCATGGCCGAAGCCGAGGCAACCCACCGGCCGGCCTCGCAGGTGATGCGGGAGTTGATGCGTGAGTTCGTCCAGCGCCGTCGCGAGGAGCGTGAGTACGACGAGTTCCTTCGCCGCAAGGTCGAGATTGCGCGTGCGTCGATGCGAGCCGGCCGCGGTCGGTCGAATGAAGAGGTCGAAGCCGAGTTCGCGGCCCGGCGTGCGGAACTATTGGGCGAGGCCGACGAGACCGGTTCGTGAAGGTCATCTGGACGCCGGAAGCCGAGCAGGATCGTACCCACATTCGGGATCATATAGCCGCCGACAATCGGTCGGCGGCGAGCCGGATGGACCGGCGTTTCGGGGATGCAGCGGCAAAAGCTGGCCGATTTCCCGATGCTTGGCCGCGCCGGGAAGATCCCCGGCATCCGCGAGTTGATCCCGCACGAAAACTACCGCCTCGTCTACGAAGTCCAGGGCGACACGGTCTGGGTCCTGGCGCTGGTCCACGCCGCCCGCCAATGGCCACCGACGACGGACTGATCCGACGGATGTTTGAGATCGACTCTCCGACCTCACCATCGTGCCTTCTGGCGGCGGCAAGCGTCACATCGCAAATAGAACAAAACAGAAACATTCAAGTCAAGAGGAATCACTGGGTCGAGGCGACATGAGCGGGCGGAAAGGACACTCACCCAAACCGCTTGACGCCCCCAAGCAAGGCCTCGGAACACCTAACCCGCCATTGCGAGCGCAGCGAAGCAATCCATGGCGCAGCTCGAACGGAGGCATGGATTGCTTCGTCGGCTTCGCCTCTTCGCAACGGCGGTGAGAGGGGTTCTATGCCCCCCTACTTCACCACCTTCAGCGTCCGCCCGGTGCGGCTGCGGCGCGTCGTGGCGGCGGGCTTGGCCGGCGCGGCGGCGCCGAAGGCCTCGCGCATCCGGTCGAGCCGCAGCTTGACCTCGCCCGTCACCGGACCGGCGGCGGAGACCACGGCCTCGATCACCGCGAAGGCGCGGGACCTGGCCTCGACGTCCGCAGGCAGCAGGCCCGGCAGAGTCGTCATCGCCTCCTCTGGCAGCCAGCGCAGGATCAGGTACTGCCCGCGCATCGCCTGCTTGAACTCGGCCAGCGAGCCCCAGTGGCCCGGCAGGTGGTCGGCGGTGAGCTGGCGCAGCGTGGCGAAGCCGCGCTCGTCCACCGCCCGCATCGGCCAGATCACGTAGAGGATGGCGCGCAGCACGGCGTCGCGGATGTCGCCCTCGGCGGCCTTGCCGCGCAGCGCCTCCCGCTCCTCCTCCGGCTCGCTCCGGCGCGGCGGGCGGCGCTCGGCCAAGGTCTCGTCGCCGATGCCCAACGCCGCCTGCAGCACCGGGTTGCCGTAGAGCGCGTAGAAGCTGCTCTCGATCCAGCGGTCGCGCCAGTCGCGCCAGCCGTCCAGCGCGGTCACGATCTGGCTCGACACCAGGTCCTGGAAGGCCAGGAACGGGTTGTCCGGCGCCGCCGGGCGACGGTTCGCGCGCACCTGCTCGGCCGCGAGCGCCACCGGCAGCATCGCCGGGTTGCGGTTCGAGAACAGCGAGTACTGCAGCCGCGCCGGGCTCAGCCGCCGCCCCAGCTCCGCCGCCGGCTCGCTGGCCAGCGCCTGGACCATCGGCCGGGCCATCGAGGTGTAGAGCGCCCGGTTGATCTCCGACACCCGCGCGGCGGTGGCGAAGGCCTTGTCCTCCTCGCTGGTGTTGATGCCGAGAGCGCGCAGGTCGTTGATGCTGCGTGCCTCGAACCGCACCACATGGTCGCCGCGGATCAGCCCGGCATTCGGGTCGTCGGCCGACTTCTCGACGATCACCGCCTCGTACAGGCCGGGCGCCAGCGTGTCGATCAGGTCGATGTTCTGGATGAACTCGTTGTGCTCCTTCGCCGCGACGCGGCCGGAGACGAAGATGCCGAGATGGCCGATGTCGTCGTGGATGGCGTAGATGATGGTCTGGCCGTTGGCGACGATGTCGTCGGTCGAATCGTAGAGGTCGAGGATCCAGCCCAGCGCCTGCTGCGGCGGGGTGATGTTGTCGCCCTGCGAGCAGAACACCACGATCGGCGAGGTGATGTTGCGCAGGTCGATCTTGCGGCCGCTGGAGGTTTCGAGCTGCCCCGCCGTCAGCTTGTCGCCGACGAACAGGTCCTCGGTGATGGTCTCGATCTCGTTGGCGTTGAGCTGGACATAGCCGCCCCACCACTTCTCGAAGCTGAGATAGCGCGCCACCTCGGTGTCGACCTTGCGGTACAGGTTGTACTGCTTCGACCACAGCGTGTTGGCGGGGTTCAGGCTCTCGAAGTTCTGCACCAGATGGGCGCCGTCGTAGCGGCCGTGGCCGAGGTCGCTGGCCAGCGCCGCCGGCCAGCCGCCGCCGGCGAGGCCGCCGAGATAGCGCATCGGGTTCTTGCCGCGCGGCCCGTCCCAGTAGGACAGCGGCGCGCCGGCCAGGATCATCGGCCCGACGATGTCGGGCTTGACCGCGGCCAGCATGGCCAGCGCCCAGCCGGCCTGGCAGTTGCCCATGACGCAGGGCTTGCCCTCGGACTTCGGGTGGCGCTCGGCGACGATGCGCAGGAACTCGGCCTGGGCGCGGCCGGTATCCTCCAGCGTCTGGCCGGCCACCGGCACCGGCAGGAAGCCGATGAAGTAGCAGGGATGGCCGGCGCGCAGGGCGCGGCCGATCTGGCTCTCCGGCTTCATCCCGCCGATGCCCGGGCCATGGCCGGCGCGCGGGTCGATGATGACGAAGGGCCGCTTGTTCGGGTCGACCGTCACGCCCTCGGGCGGCACGATCCGCACCAGCATGTAGTTGCAGGGCCGCTCCAGCGTGCGGCCGTCGAGGAGCAGCTCGAACTCGTAGGACAGCACATGCGGCGTCGGGTCGGCCGCATGCTCCAGATACTGGTTGCCGCGCTGGCGCATCACGTCCCAGAACAGCACCGTGCGCTGCGCCGCGTCGACCCAGTACTCGACGGCGGACGCCCAAGGCTCGGCCCAGGCGGCGCTGAGCGCCGCGCTCCGGTCGGCGGTACCCGTCATGATCACCCGTCCTCTTCCTTCGACCGCGGACGACGGTCCGCGGCGGGGCTTTCTGCCCTCATGGTAGAACAACAGGGTATGCCCCGTCGTTCCGCCTTTGGTCGGACGATACACCAGATCTGTTCGTTTACATACGGTCCGGAATTTCGATTCCGAGCAGGTCCAGCACCCGCTCCAACTGCCGCAGCGTCAGCGCCGCGAGGCCGAGCCAGGAGGCGCGCCGCGCCGCATCCGGCTCGCTCAGCACGTGGCAGGCGTTGTAGAAGCGGCTGAACTCCTGCGCCAAAGTGTAGGCGAAGTCGCACAGCTCGTTCGGCGCCCGCTTGTCGTAGGCGCCGCGGATCGCGTCCGGCAGTTGCGCCAGCTGCAGCATCAGCGCCCGGTCGGCCTCGTTCACCGCCGGCAGAATGGCGCCGGGGACGATGCCCTCGGCCTCGGCCCGGCGCAGCATCGACTTGATGCGCACCGCGGCATACTGCAGATACGGACCGGTCTTGCCCTCGAAGCGTAGCATGCGGTCGAGGTCGAAGACGTAGTTGGACACCCGGTGGTTCGACAGATCGGCGAACTTCACCGCGGCGATGCCGACCCGGCGGGCGATCTCGCGCCGCTCCTCCTCCGGATACTCCTTGGCCAGCCCCGCCTCCTCCAGCCGCTTCAGCGCGGTGTCGGTGGCGGTGCCGAGCAGGTCGTAGAGCTTCATCACGCCGCCGGCGCGGGTCTTGAACGGCTTGCCGTCCGGCCCGTTCATGGTGCCGAAGCCGAGATGCTCCATCCCCGCCTTGCCGTTCAGCCCGGCCTTGCGGGCGGCGCGGAACACCTGCTCGAAATGCAGCGCCTGGCGCTGGTCGACGACGTAGAGCATCAGGTCGGGGTCGAGCGTCCGCACCCGGTCGACGATGGTGGCGAGGTCGGTGGTGCCGTACATCACCGCGCCGTCCGACTTGACCAGGATCAGCGGCGGCATCTCGGTCTTGTCGCCCTCCTCGGCGACGCGGACGATCACGGCGCCCTCGTCGATCTCGGCCAGGCCCTTGGCCTTCAGCTCCTCGACCATCGGCTCGATCAGGTCGTGGACCGCGGCCTCGCCCTTCCACAGGTCAAAATGGACGCCGAGCGCGTCGAATTCGCGCTTCATGCCGGCGACCGAGACGTCGAAGAAATGCTGCCACAGCGCCCGGTAGCCGGGCCGGCCGGCCTGCAGCTCCGCGGTCGCCCGGCGGCTCTCCTCCATCCGCGCCGGGTCGGCCTTGGACGCCTGGGCCGCGGCCGGATACAGGACCTCCAGATCCTCCATCGTCACCGGGCTCTCCTCCGGATAGGGGCCGGTGTAGTCCGGGTCGAAATAGGGCTGCTGCGGATCCCGGCGGGCGATCTCGCTGATCACCATGCCCATCGGCGTGCCCCAGTCGCCCATATGCACGTCGCCGATCGCCTCTTCGCCGGCGAAGAGGAACAGGCGGCGCAGGCTGTCGCCGATGATCGAGGCGCGGAGATGGCCGACATGCATCGGCTTGGCGACGTTCGGCCCGCCATAATCCAGCACCACCCGGCGCCGCCGGGCCAGCGGCACGCCGAGCCGCTCGTCGCGCGCCTGGGCGTCGATATGGGCGGCGATGGCGACGTCGGTCAGCGACAGGTTGATGAAGCCGGGCCCGGCCAGCGAGACGTTGTCGAAATCCGGATTCGCCGCCAGCCGGTCGGCGACCCGCTGCGCGATCTCGCGCGGATTGGCGCGCGCCTGCTTCGCCGCGGCGAGCGCGCCGTTGCACTGGAACTGGCCGAGATCGGGCCGGTTCGAGACGGTGACGAGGCCGAATTCCGGCGGCAGCCCCTCCGCGGCGAAGGCGGCGGCGACGGTTTCGGTCAGCTTCGAGGCGAGCGAGGACATGCGGCAGGGTCTTCCGGTTTGCCCCGCGGGTTTTAGGGGGCGCTGCCGCCCGAGGCAAGGCCGCCGGCGGCGAGACGGCCCATGCTCGCATTGATCCGCTCCATCAGCGCCGCCTTGACCGCACCGACATCGGCCGTGGCCACGGGTGCCGTGACCGTCAGCTCCACCACCCCGGCGCCGGGCTTGGACAGGTCGACCAGCTTCGACACGGCGACGGTCGGCTCCGCCCCCGGCGCTAGGCGCGGATCGGCCTTCAGCGCGGCGACGATCTCGCGCGCCAGTTCCTCGCCCGCCGGCCCGGCCGGCGCCGGGAAGGTCAGCTCCATCTTCGCCAGGCCGGGATAGGTCGAGTGGTTGACGATGGCGGCGCCCCAGACCGAGCCGTTCGGCAGCAGGATCTGAACGTTGGCCGGCGTCACCAGCTCGGTCATGAACAGCGACAGCGACCGCACCGTGCCGGCCTTGCCCGCGACCTCGACCGCGTCGCCGATCTTGAACGGCCGGAAGATCAGCAGCATGACGCCGGCCGCGAGATTCGACAGCGTGCCCTGCAGCGCGAGGCCGATGGCCAGGGAGGCGGCGCCCAGCACCGCCACCAGGCTGGTGGTCTGGATGCCGAAGATCTGCAGCACGGCGATGACGACGACCGCCAGCACCAGGTAGCGCGCCAGCGACGCCAGGAAGTCGGCGATCGTCGGGTCGACATGCCGGGTGCGGGCAGCGAGGCGCAGCAGCCAGCGCTCGACGAATCGCGCCAGCCACCAACCGAGGCCGAGCAGCACGACCGCGTAGAGCACGTTCAGGCCGTAGAAGACGAACAGCGCCCACAGGCTGTCGAAGTTGATCATCGGCGGTCCGGGTGTCCTGCGGTGTCGGCGGAGACCGCCCACGGGGGCGGGCGTCATCTCGCTAACACATCGCGGCGTGGATCGATCCCGGACGAAGGCCGGCCCGTCACCCGGTGTCGGGTTCGTCCGGGTCCTCGGGGAAGATGTAGGGGTCGAGGCCGAGCGACCGGCGGAGGCGGTCGGCGGCCCGCATC
>NZ_AUHM01000054.1 GCF_000423185.1 Inquilinus limosus DSM 16000
GCGGCGCGGGGGCTGGCCGACCAGGCCCAGGCGCTGGCGGCGCAGGCGCAGGCGGCGACGGTGCCGGCGGGGGAGCACGGCTTCTTCCTGACCGGGCTGACGGTGTTCGTGCTGGCCTGCTTCGTCGGCTACTACGTGGTGTGGCGGGTGACCCCGGCCTTGCACTCGCCCTTGATGAGCGTGACCAACGCGATCTCCTCGGTGATCGTGGTCGGGGCGCTGATCGCGGCGGGTCCGGCGGTGGTCGGGACGTCGAGCCTGCTCGGGGCGCTGGCGGTGCTGCTGGCCTCGGTGAACATCTTCGGTGGCTTCCTGGTCACCCGGCGGATGCTGGCGATGTACCGGAAGAAGGGCTGAGACGGCCCGTACAGGCGACAATCAGAGAAGGCGGGGGACGCGATGACGAGCCTGGCGGTGCTGGCGTATCTGGTGGCGGCGGTGTGCTTCATCATGGCGCTGCGGGGGCTGTCGAGCCCGGAGACGAGCCGGCAGGGGAACTGGTACGGGATCGCCGGCATGGCGATCGCGGTGGCGACGACCTTGATCCTGCTGCCGCAGGTGCGGAACTACTGGCTGATCGTGCCGGCGATCGCGCTCGGCGGCGGCATCGGCTGGGTGGTGGCGCAGCGGATCCAGATGACGGCCTTGCCGCAGCTGGTGGCGGCGTTCCACAGCCTGGTCGGGCTGGCGGCGGTGTGCGTGGCGGCGGCGGCGTTCCTCGACCCCGAGGCCTATGCCATCGGCACGCCCGGGGCGATCCATGTCGGCAGCCTGATCGAGATGGCGCTGGGGGCGGCGATCGGGGCGATCACCTTCACCGGGTCCCTCGTGGCCTTCGCCAAGCTGCAGGGGCTGGTCTCGGGCAAGCCCTTGGTGTTCCCGTTCCAGCACCCGCTGAACGCGGGGCTCGGGCTCCTGATCGTGCTGCTGATCATCTGGATGTGCGCCGGGCAGTCGGGGGCGGCGTTCCTGCTGCTGATCCTCATCGCCCTGGCCTTGGGGTTCCTGCTGATCCTGCCGATCGGCGGGGCGGACATGCCGGTGGTGGTGTCGATGCTGAACAGCTACTCCGGCTGGGCCGCGGCCGGCATCGGCTTCACCCTGCAGAACAACCTCCTGATCGTGACCGGGGCGCTGGTCGGGTCGTCGGGCGCGATCCTCAGCTACATCATGTGCAAGGGGATGAACCGGTCGATCGTCAACGTGATCCTGGGCGGCTTCGGCGGCGAGGCCAACGCCGCCGCAGGGGGCGGCGCCGCGGGCGACCGGGCGGTGAAGCAGGGGTCGGCGGAGGACGCGGCCTTCGTGATGAAGAACGCGCGCTCGGTGATCATCGTGCCGGGCTACGGCATGGCGGTGGCGCAGGCGCAGCATGCTCTTCGGGAGATGTCGGACCTGCTGAAGAAGGAGGGGGTGGAGGTGCGCTACGCCATCCACCCGGTGGCGGGCCGCATGCCGGGGCACATGAACGTGCTGCTGGCCGAGGCCAACGTGCCCTATGACGAGGTGTTCGAGCTGGAGGAGATCAACCGCGACTTCGCCCAGGCCGACGTGGCCTTCGTGATCGGGGCGAACGACGTGACCAACCCGGCGGCGAAAACGGACCCGGCGAGCCCGATCTACGGCATGCCGATCCTCGATGTGGAGAACGCCAAGACGGTGCTGTTCGTCAAGCGCTCCATGGCCTCCGGCTATGCCGGCGTCGAGAACGAGCTGTTCTTCCGCGACAACACCCTCATGCTCTTCGGCGACGCAAAGAAAATGTGCGAGGACATCGCGAAGAGCCTGGCGTAGAGCTCACGCCGGGCCTTGCCGCGCGACGTCGCCGGGCCAGACTCCTTGGGCAGCAGCCGAGGAGTCTGGCCATGACCGAAGCCGATCTGGGCGTCGAGGCCCATTACTTCGAGGATGGCGGCACCGTGCCGAACAACCCGGCCCTGCCGCTTCTGGTCTACCGCCAGGTCAGCGGGCTCGGCCTCGGCGACATGGCGACGGCGATCGAGGCGCGCTTCGCCCGGAACGGCTGGGGCAATGGCTGGCGCAACGGCATCTACCCGTTCCACCATTTCCACAGCAACGCGCATGAGGTGCTGGGTCTGGCCAGCGGCCGCGCCAAGGTGCGGTTCGGCGGCGCCTCCGGCGTCTCGCTCGAGCTCATGGCCGGGGACGTGGTGGTGATCCCGGCCGGGGTCGGGCACAAGAGCGAGGAGGCGAGCACGGATCTGCTGGTGATCGGCGCCTACCCGCCGGGCGCCGAGCCGGACATGGTCAGCGAAGGCGAGGAGGTCGGCCGCACTGTCCGCGAGCAGATCGGCGCCGTGCCGGTGCCTGCGACCGACCCGGTGCTGGGCGCCGACGGGCCGCTGGTGAAGATCTGGCGCGAGGCCAAGGCCGGGTGAAACCGACCTACAGCGCCTGCGCCGAGAAGGTGTCGCAGGTGGTCGGGTTGCCGCTGTCGTAGCCGCGGCGGAACCAGCGCACCCGCTGCTCGGCGCTGCCATGGGTGAAGCTGTCGGGCACGACATAGCCCTGGGACCGCTTCTGCAGCGTATCGTCGCCGACCGCGGCCGCGGCCTGCATCGCCGCCTCGATGTCGCCCGGCTCGATGAACCGGCTCTGCTGGTCGCCGCGCTTGGCCCAGACGCCGGCGAAGCAGTCGGCCTGCAGCTCGACCCGCACCGACAGCTCGTTGCCGTCGACGCCACCGCGGCTGCGCAGCGCGTTCACCTTGTCCATGATGCCGAGCAGGTTCTGCACGTGGTGGCCGACCTCGTGCGCCACGACATAGGCCTCGGCGAATTCGCCCGGCGCGCCGAAGCGGCGGCCCAGCTCGTCGAAGAAGGCGGTGTCGATATAGACCATCTGGTCCGCCGGGCAGTAGAACGGCCCCATCGCCGCGTCGGCGAAGCCGCAGGCGGAGCGGGTGGCGCCGCTGAACCGGACCAGCTTCGGCGGCGCATAGCGGCTGCCGGCCTCCTGGAAGACGGCGCCCCAGGTGTCCTCGGTGCTACCGAGCACGGCGGCGAGGAACTGGGACATCTCGTCCTGCGCGCCGGGGGCGGAGGTGGTTTCCGTCTGGGTTGAGCCCGGGCCGGTGTCGACCTGCTGCAGCAGCGCCGAGGGGTCGACGCCGAAGAACAGCGCCAGCAGCACGATCACGATCGCGCCGATGCCGCCCACGCCGCCGACCGCGGCCGGGCGCATGCCGCGCCGGTCCTCGACATTGCTGCTGCGCCTCAGATCCTGCCACCGCATGGCTGTTCTCTCCCCTGATCGCGCAGCCGGAAACCCGCCGCCGCCCGTCCGGTTCCCATCCTAAGATACGGGGCCCGTTTGCGCGATCCGCCATCGTTTCGCCGCGCTGTTCCGACTAGGATACCGGATCGTCTCGCTCGGATGGTCTCTCGGTCCCGGCATGCCCGTTCCGATCTCGCGCCTGCTGGCGGCCTGGATGGTCCTCTGCCTCTGCGGCGGCGTGCCCGTCATCGCCCTTGCCGGCGGGGCCAAGCCCGGCCCGAACAGCTGCCGCTGGGCCTTCGACGACCGCTGCGACGAACCCGGGATCGGCACCGGCGACTGTGCCCGCGGCACCGACACCGCGGATTGCCGGGCGGTGCGGGCCGGCGGCAACGACAGCTGCCGCTGGGCGGAGGACCGCAGCTGCGACGAGCCGGACATCGGCACGGGGATCTGCGCCGACGGCACCGATGCGTCCGACTGCCGGCCGCTCTATGCCCGGCGCAACCGCGACAACAGCTGCGCCAGCGCCTTCGACGACATCTGCGACGAGCCTGGCACCGGCACCGGCCGCTGCACCGCCCGGACCGACACCGCCGACTGCCTGGGCCGCGACACGCCGGCCGGGATCCGCGACCATTTCTTCGGCCACGACCACCGCCGCCTGGCCGCGGTCGACCGCATGCCGTGGAGCGCCATCGGCGAGCTGAGCTTCGACCGCGGCTCTTGCTCCGGCACCATGGTCGGCCGGCGGGTGGTGCTGACCGCCGCCCACTGCTTCATCCGCGACGATGACACGCTGGACAAGCCGCGCCGCTTCCGCGCCGGCCTCGCCGGGACCAGCCGGGTGGCCGAGGCCGGCGTGGCCGGCTTCTTCCTGCCGCCCGGCTTCCGCGAGGGGCGCCGGCACGGCGGCGAATCCTGGTACAATCTCGACTGGGCGCTGGTCGAGCTCGATGCCGACATCGGCGCCGTCACCGGCTTCATGTCGGTGCACCGCCTGAAGCCGGAGGACCGCGCCGAGATCGCCGCCGGGCGCTGGGTCCGGGTGATGCAGGGGGGCTATGCCTGGGATGCGCCGGACCGGATGACCGAGCATGTCGGCTGCCGCATCGTCTCGCTGCGCGAGGACGGCACGCTGCTACACGACTGCGACATGACCAAGGGCGACAGCGGCTCCCCGATCTTCATCAAGCGGCTTGGCGGCTATGCCGTGGTGGCGGTGGTCAGCCGCTTCTACGGCGGCGATGGCGGCGGGCGCTCGGCCTATCTCGCGGTCGACAGCCGGGCCTTCGAGACGGCGGTGGCGAAATACGTCGCCACCCACGGCGGCTGAGGGATGAAGGGCCTGGCCGTCGCCGTGGCGCTCGCCGTGCCGGCCCTGGTCGGCCTCGCCGGGCCGGCCGCCGCGGACGATTCCTGCCGCTGGGCCCGCGACGGGCAATGCGACGAGCAGCGCTTCGGCGGCTCCGGCGAATGCGCCGCCGATACCGACGATGCCGACTGTGCCGGCTTCAAGACCGGCGACAACAGCTGCCGCTGGGCCTTCGACGGCCAGTGCGACGAGCCCGGCATCGGCACCGGCGAATGCGACGCCGGCCACGACAGCACGGATTGCCGGCCGCTGCGCGCGGGCGGCGGCGACAGCTGCTACTGGTCGCGCGACGGCGCCTGCGACGAGCCCGGGATCGGCACCGGCGTCTGCCCGGACGGCACCGATCTCGCCGACTGCCGGCCGTTCTATGCCCGGCGCAACCACATCAACAGCTGCGCCAGCGCCTTCGACGACGTCTGCGACGAGCCGGGCATCGGCACCGGGCGCTGCGACGCGCGCAGCGACACCGCCGACTGCCTGGGCCGCGACACCGTTCCCGGCATCCGCGACCATTTCTTCGGCCATGACGACCGCCGCATGGTCCGGCCCGACCGGATGCCGTGGACCGCGATCGGCGAGATCAGCTTCGACAGCGGCGGCACCTGCACCGGCACGCTGGTCGGCCGGCGGGTGGTGCTGACCGCGGCCCACTGCTTCTTCCGCGACGACGGCCGGCGCGACGAGCCGCTCGGCTTCCGCGCCGGCCGGGACGGCGACGAGGCGGTGGCGGAGGCCGGTATCGTCTCGGTCCGGCTGGCGCCGGACTACCGCGCCGATGCGGATGAGGAGGAGGGCCGGGGCACCGCCTTCGGCTCGGACTGGGCCTTCGTCCTGCTCGACGCCCCGATCGGCGACGCGGCCGGCACCATGGCGGTGCACCGGCTGACCGCCGAGGACGAGGCGCGGATCGCGACCGGACGCTGGGTGCCGCTGGTCCAGGCGGGCTACGCCTGGGACGCGCCCGACCGGATGACGGCGCATAGCGGCTGCCGCGCCCTGGCCCTGCGCCGCGACAACACGCTGAAGCACGATTGCGACATGACCAAGGGCGACAGCGGCGGCCCGATCTTCATGAAGGAGGCCGGCGGCTACGCCGTCATCGCCGTGGTCACCCGCTTCTTCCAGGACGGCGGGGCGGACAACGCCTATCTCGCCGTCGACAGCCGCGCCTTCGCCGACGCGCTGAGGGAATACCTGGCCGCGCATGGGGGATGAGCGCGGGACGAGGGGAAGGGGCCGCCTTCGTCGTTGCGCCGGGGGCAGGAAGGCCCTAGCGTGCGGCACGTCATGACCGACGCACCCAACGCCGCCCTTCTTCCTGAAGGCTTCTACGACGTCCTTCCGCCCGACGCGGCGCAGGAAGCGGCGGTGATCGAACGCATGATGGCGGTGCTGGGCGGCCACGGCTACGACCGGGTCAAGCCGCCGCTGGTCGAGTTCGAGGACACGCTGCTCTCCGGCGTCGGCGCCAGCGTGGCGCGGCACACCTTCCGGCTGATGGACCCGATGGGCAGCCGCATGCTGGGCCTGCGCGCCGACATGACGGTGCAGGTCGCCCGCATCGCCCGCTCCCGCCTGGCCGCAGCGCCGCGGCCGCTGCGCCTGGCCTATGCCGGCCAGGTGCTGCAGGTGCGCGGCACCCAGCTGCGGCCGGAACGGCAGTTCGCCCAGGTCGGCGCCGAGCTGATCGGCGGCGCCCAGCCGGCGGCGGATGCCGAGGCGGCGCTCTTGGCCGTCGAGGCGCTGCAGGCGGTCGGTGTCGACCGGCTGGCGCTGGACCTGACCGAGCCGACCCTGGTGCCGGCGCTGCTCGGCGCCCTCGGGGTGGAGGGCGAGGCCGGCACGGCGCTGCGCCACGCGCTCGACCGCAAGGACGCCGCCGCCGTCGCCCAGCTCGGCGGCGCCGCGGCCGCGGCGCTGGGCGGGCTGCTCGCCGCCTCCGGCCCGGCCGATGCGGCGCTGGCCGCGCTGTCCGGCATCGAGCTGCCTGATGTGACCCGGCCGATCCTGGACCGCCTCTCCGAGGTGGTGCGGCTGATCCGCGCCTCCGCGCCGGATCTCATGGTGACGGTCGACTTCGTCGAGCATCGCGGCTTCGAGTACCACACCGGCGTCGCCTTCACCCTGTTCGCCCGCAACGCGCGCGGCGAGGTCGGCCGCGGCGGCCGCTACCGCGCCAATGGCGCCGAGGGCGAGGAGGCGACCGGCTTCACCCTGTTCATGGACACGGTGCTGCGCGCGGCCGCGCCGCCGCAGCCGCCGCGCCGGGTGTTCCTGCCGCGCGGCACCGCGCCGGGCGAGGGCGCCGCGCTGCGCGCCCAGGGCTATGTCACCATCGCCGGGCTGGAGCCCGGCGCCGATCCTCTCGTCGAGGCGCGCCGCCTCGGCTGCGGCTGGGTCCTGCGGGACGGCCGTCTCGACGAGATCTGAGACTTAGTAGCACGAGGTATTCCGATGGCGAATGTGGCCGTGGTCGGCGCCCAGTGGGGTGACGAGGGCAAGGGCAAGATCGTCGACTGGCTGTCCAGCCGCGCCGATGTCGTGGTGCGGTTCCAGGGCGGCCACAATGCCGGCCACACGCTCGTGATCGGCAACAAGGTGCTGAAGCTGTCGCTGCTGCCGTCGGGCATCGTCCGGCCGGGCAAGCTCGGCATCATCGGCAACGGCGTGGTGGTCGACCCCTGGGCGCTGCTCGACGAGATCGAGCGGATCCGCGCCCAGGACGTGGAGGTCGGCCCGGAGAACCTGCTGCTGGCCGAGAACGCGGCACTGATCCTGCCGGTGCACGGCGCGCTCGACCGCGCCCGCGAGGCGGCGCGCGGCGAGGGCAAGATCGGCACCACCGGCCGCGGCATCGGCCCGGCCTATGAGGACAAGACCGGCCGCCGCGCCATCCGCGCCTGCGACCTGGCCGACGACGCGGCGCTGCCGGGCAAGGTCGAGACCCTGCTGGCGCACCATAACGCGCTGCTGCGCGCGCTGGGGGCGGAGGAGGTGGATCCGGCCGACCTGCTGGCCCAGCTGCGCGAGGTGGCGCCGAAGATCCTGCCCTATGTCGGCGTGGTGTGGGACCGGCTGGACGCGCTGAAGCGCGAGGGCAAGCGCATCCTGTTCGAGGGCGCCCAGGGCGCGATGCTGGACATCGATCACGGCACCTATCCCTTCGTCACCTCCTCCAACACCGTGGCCGGGCAGGCGGCCGCCGGCTCCGGCATGGGGCCGAAGGGCGTCGGCTATGTGCTGGGCATCACCAAGGCCTATACCACCCGCGTCGGCTCCGGCCCGTTCCCGACCGAGCAGGCCAACGAGATCGGCCGCCGTCTGGGCGAGCGCGGGCACGAGTTCGGCACCGTGACCGGCCGGCCGCGGCGCTGCGGCTGGTTCGACGCGGTGATGGTGCGGCAGGCGGTGAAGACCGGCGGCATCGACGGCATCGCGCTGACCAAGCTGGACGTGCTGGACGGCTTCAAGACGCTGAAGATCTGCATCGGCTACGAGCTCGACGGCGAGGTGCTGCACCACTTCCCCGCCGGCCAGACGGCGCAGGCCAGCGCCAAGCCGGTGTACGAGGAATGGGACGGCTGGGAGGAGAGCACCAAGGGCGCCCGCTCCTGGGCCGACCTGCCGCCGACCGCGATCAAGTACATCCGCCGGATCGAGGAGCTGATCGAGGCGCCGGTGGCGCTGCTGTCGACCAGCCCGGAGCGCGACGACACGATCCTGGTCCGCGATCCGTTCGCGGACTGAGGCCGGGCCGCCCCTCGCCGTCATTGCGAGCGCAGCGAAGCAATCCAGGGCTGCAAGAGCGGAGGCATGGATTGCTTCGTCGGCTTCGCCTCCTCGCAATGACGGGTTAGGGAAGGAGAGGATGGCGCGGCCGTCCTCGCGCCTACCCCGCCGGCCCGACGCGCAGGATCTCGCCGTCGCTCTCGTCGGTGAGGAGATAGAGCGCGCCGTCCGGGCCCTGCGTCACCTGGCGGATGCGCAAGGCCAGATCCTCCAGCAGGTCCTCCGACCCGGTGATCCGGTCGCCGTCGCGCTCGAGCCGCACCAGCTTGGGGATGGCGAGGCCGCCGACGAAGATATCGCCGCGCCAGCCCGGCATCGCGTTGGCGGTGTAGAAGGCCATGCCAGAGACGCCGATCGACGGTGTCCATTGATGGATCGGCCCGACCATGCCCGGCGCCTCCCGCTTGCCGGTGCCGACCGGGCTGCCGTTGTAGTTGACGCCATGGGAGACGACCGGCCAGCCGTAGTTCTTGCCGGCCTCGGGGATGTTGATCTCGTCGCCGCCGCGCGGCCCGTGCTCGTTGATCCACAGCACGCCGGTGTCGGGATCCAGCGCCGCGCCCTGGATGTTGCGGTGGCCATAGGACCAGATCTCCGGCAGCGCGTCCTTGCGGCCGGCGAAGGGGTTGTCCTCGGGCACCGAGCCGTCCGGCCAGATCCGGATCAGCTTGCCGAGATGCGAGTCCAGCTGCTGGGCCTGGTCCCGGAATCGCGCATGCGACCGCTCGCCGAGGGTGATGAAGAGATGGCCCTGGCGGTCGAAGACGAGGCGTGAGCCGAAATGCATCGAACTGTCGAGCTTCGGCTTCTGCGAGAAGATCACCTCGACCCCGGTCAGCCGCGTCCCGTCCTCGCTCAGCCGGCCGCGCGCCACGGCGGTGGAGTTGCCGCCCCGGCCTTCCTCGGAGTAGCTGAGATAGACCATGCGGCTCTGGACGAAGGACGGGTCGACGGCGACGTCCAGCAGCCCGCCCTGGCCGCCGACATCCACCTCCGGCACCCCGGCCAGCGGCTCGGAGACCCTGCCGTTGCCGATCAGGCGGAGATTGCCGTCGCGCTCCGTCACCAGCATCCGGCCGTCGGGCAGAAAGGCCAGACCCCAGGGATGGCTCAGCCCGTCGACGATGGTCTGGACGCGGATCCGGCCCTTCTCGGTGTCGTAGGTGGCGTCGACCGCGGCGGCGTCCGTCGCGGAGGCCAGCAGGGCTGCGGCGGCGAGGGCAGGGGCGGCGAAGGCGGGGATGGGCATGCGCATCGGGCAGGGCTCCTCGTCTCGGTGTCCGTCCGGTTGAAATGGGGGGCTGGGGATCGCAGACAACACTTCGATGCGAAGCGGTTCGCGGACATCATGACGCGGCTGGGAGGGCGGGCGGATGACGGAGACGATCGAACAGGCGCTGCTGCAGGCTGTTTCCGCCGAGCGCGGGCATTTCCGCTACGAATCGGGCCATCACGGCGACCTCTGGCTCGATCTCGACCCGCTGTTCCTCGATGCCGCCCGGATGCGCGGCTGGGCCGCGGCGCTGGCCGGCCGGGCGGCGCCGCTGGGGGCGGAGATCGTCTGCGGCCCGCTGACCGGCGGCGCCTTCCTGGCCCAGCTCATCGCGGCCGAGCTCGGCCTCGGCTTCGTCCATGCCGAGCGCCGGATGGACGGCGGCGCGGTCCAGTACTGCATCCCGGCGCCGCTGGCGGCCGCGGTGGCCGGGCGGCGGGTGCTGGTGGCCGATGACGCGATCAACGCCGGCTCGGCGCTCGGCCTGACGCTCGCGGCGCTGAAGCGCCACGGCGCCGTGCCGACCGGCATCGCCTGCCTGATGACGCTCGGCGAGGCGGCGGGCCGGATCGCCGCGGAGCACGGCGTACCGCTCCTGGCCCTGGCGGCGCTGCAGCGCGGCATCTGGCGGCCGGAGGACTGCCCGCTCTGCGCGGCCGGGGTGCCGCTCATGGACCGGGTGCCGAAGGGCTGAGGGGAAAACGAAAACGGCCGGAGCGGGGCTCCGGCCGTTCGGCTTCAACACGATCCCGCGATCAGTGGGCCAGCTTGGCCTCGACCGCGGCGTTGCGGATCGCCTTCTGCAGCTTCTCGAAGGCGCGCACCTCGATCTGGCGCACCCGCTCGCGGCTGATGCCGTATTCCTGGCTCAGATCCTCGAGCGTGGTCGGCTCGTCGCGCAGGCGACGCTCGCTCAGGATGCGGCGCTCGCGGTCGTTCAGATGCGCCATCGCGTCCTTCAAGAGCTGCCGGCGCTTGCCCAGCTCCTGCCGGTCGGCCAGCAGCGCCTCCTGGCTCTCGCGCTCGTCGACCAGCCAATCCTGCCACTCGCCCTCGCCGTCGACGCGCAGCGGCGCGTTCAGCGAATGGTCCGGCGCGGCCAAGCGGCGGTTCATCGAGATCACGTCCTGCTCCGGCACCGACAGCTCGGTGGCGATCTTCGTCACCGTCTCCGGCTTCAGGTCGCCTTCCTCGATCGCCTGCAACTGGCCCTTCAGCTTGCGCAGGTTGAAGAACAGCTTCTTCTGCGCCGCCGTGGTGCCCATCTTCACCAGCGACCAGCTGTGCAGGATATATTCCTGGATGGCGGCGCGGATCCACCACATGGCGTAGGTGGCCAGGCGGAAGCCGCGGTCCGGGTCGAACCGCTTCACCGCCTGCATCATGCCGACATTGCCC
Source organism: Inquilinus limosus DSM 16000 (assembly GCF_000423185.1). Taxonomy (GTDB): domain Bacteria; phylum Pseudomonadota; class Alphaproteobacteria; order DSM-16000; family Inquilinaceae; genus Inquilinus; species Inquilinus limosus. The sequence continues at coordinate 11,073 of NZ_AUHM01000054.1, forward strand.
TCGGAGATCAGCTCCGAGATCGGCAGGCCGTAGCCGCGGTAGCCCATCGCGATCTTGGCGACCAGCCGCAGATGGCTGGTGACCAGGCGATGCGCCGCCTCGGTGTCGCCATGCTCCCGCCATGCCTTGGCGAGCATGTACTCCTCCTGCGGCTCCAGCATCGGAAACTGACGGATTTCCTGCAGGTACCGGCTCAGGTTGGATTCGGCGCCCACGACGGGCATGGTCGACGCTTGTGCCATAGATCTTGCTCCCTCTCCGGCGCCACGCCCTAGGGCTGGCGCCCTCCGGGTTCTTCACCCGGACACAGTCATAATACCCGACTTCAGCAGTCAGGTATACGGTCTTCCCCCGCGAGGGAGACGAGCAAATGTCGCATGTCTCCCGGAAGCGGCCTCGTGAATTCGAGTTCACGTTGATCCGCCGGATGGCGGAAGCGCAGCTTCGCCGCATGCAGCGCCTGCCGCGGAAAGCTGCGGGCCGTTTCGTTTCCGATGGCCGAGCGCGGGCGTCGGCCATAGACCGGATCGCCGATCAGCGGATGGCCGATCGAGGTCATATGCACGCGGATCTGATGCGTCCGTCCGGTGTCCAGCGTGCAGGCGACCAGGCTGGCCTCCGGCCCGGCCGGGCGCAGCACCCGGTAGTGGGTCCGCGCCGGCTTGCCGCCGTTTCTAACGAGGGCCATGCGCTGCCGGTTCCGCGGGTCGCGGCCGATCGCGCCCTCGATCGTGCCCGCCGACGGGGTCGGCCGGCCCCAGACCAGGGCGAGATAGGTGCGCGACAGGGTGCGGTCCGCGAACTGGGCCGACAGCGCCTTGTGCGCCGCGTCGGTCTTGGCCACCACCATCAGCCCGCTGGTCTCCTTGTCCAGCCGGTGGACGATGCCCGGACGGGCGACGCCGCCGATGCCGGAGAGCTGCCCGCCGCAATGGGCGAGGAGCGCGTTGACCAGGGTGCCATCGGGATTGCCGGCCGCGGGGTGGACCACCAGTCCGGCCGGCTTGTCGATGACGATGAGATGGGAATCCTCGTACACGATATCAAGCCCGATGGCCTGGGGTTCGGGCTCGGCCGGGACCGGCGGCGGCACGCGGATCTCGAAGCGCTGGCCGGGTTTGACCTTGACCGAGGCGTCTTCTACTGTCCGGTCGCCCTCCCGCACGCAGCCCGCGGCGATCAGCGCCTGCAGCCGCGACCGAGACAGGTCCGGCACCGCGGCGGCCAGGGCGCGGTCCAGCCGCTGGCCGGCGGCGTCCGGGCCGATGACGACGGGAATGGGAGTGGTCGGTGCGTCTGGAAGCTGGGACATTGCGGGCGGTGAAGATAACCGTTTGGGCGATGCTTGTGGTCATCATCCTGCTCACCGCCGTCGTCGTCGGGGAATTGGGCCGCCGGTTCTTCGTCCCGGGCTCCGCCCCGGCGCCGACCACCGCTGCTCCCGCCACGGCGCCGACGACCGCCGCCGCACCGTCCGCGCTGCCCGCCGGCAGCCGCATCACCAGCATCACCGCGATCGGCGATCGCGCAGTGATGTTGATCACACTGCCCGGCGGCGGGCAGGAGCTGCGCAGCGTCGACCCGCGCACCGGCGCCGCCGCGACCCTTCTGACCACCACCCCCTGACAGGCCGCCCGAGCGGAAGGAATCGGCATGACCGACGTGATCAACCTCGCCAGCGACAATGTCGCCGGCGCCGCGCCCGAGATCCTGGCGGCGATTGCTCGCGCCGCCGAGGGCCGCGCGCCGTCCTACGGCGCCGACACGACCACCCGCCGGCTGGAGGAGCGGCTGTCGGAGGTGTTCGAGCGCCGCGTCGCCGCCTTCCCGGTGCCGACCGGCACCGCGGCCAACGCCCTGGCGCTCGCCACCTTCACTCCGCCCTACGGCGCGGTGCTGTGCCATCGCGAGGCGCATGTCGCGGTCGACGAATGCGGCGCGCCGGAATTCTACACCCACGGCGCCAAGCTGATGCTGGCCGAAGGCGACCACGGCAAGCTGACCCCGGCGACGCTGCAGGCCGTCTTCCCGGCGGATTGGCGCGGCGACGTGCATCGCAGCCAGCCGGCGATGCTCAGCCTGTCGCAGGCGACCGAGGCCGGCACCGTCTACAGCCCGGCAGAGATCGGCGCGCTGGCCGAGACGGCGCGGCGCTGGGGCCTGGCGGTGCACATGGACGGCTCGCGCTTCGCCAATGCGCTGGCGGCGCAGGGCTGCTCCCCGGCCGAGCTGACCTGGAAGGCGGGGATCGACGTGCTGTCCTTCGGCGGCACCAAGAACGGCTGCGTCATGGCCGAGGCGGTGGTGTTCTTCGACCCGGACCGCGCGGCGGACTTCGCCTTCCGCCGCAAGCGCGCCGGGCACCTCCTGTCGAAGATGCGATTCGTCTCGGCCCAGCTCGAGGCCTATCTGGCCGACGGGCTGTGGCTGCGCCTGGCGCGCAACGCCAACACCCGCGCCCGGCAGCTGGCCGAGGGGCTGCGGCAGCTGCCCGGGGTGGAGCTGGTGCATCCGGTCGAGGCGAACGAGGTGTTCGTGCGCCTGCCCGCGGCGCTGGCCGAAGGGCTGAAACGGCAGGGCGTGGTCGCGGCGCATTGGGAGGGCGAGGTCTGGCGCTTCGTCGCCGCCTTCGACACCGATTCCGTGACGGTGGAGGCGGCGCTGGAGCGGGCGCGGGCCTGCCTCGCGCCGGGCGCCGCGGCGGTCGCGGGATAAGCGCAGCGGAAAGTTACGAAAACTGCTTGCGTCGGCGCGCCGGCTCCCCTATATCCGGGCCCGCGCCTCAGTCCCCTTCGTCTAGAGGCCTAGGACACCGCCCTCTCACGGCGGCAACACGGGTTCGAATCCCGTAGGGGACGCCAAGCCTTTTCGGGCTTGGGCGGAAATCCAACGCAGAGCGACGCCTCCCACGCCAAAAAACGGTATAGACGGCTTGAGCCGGCCCGGGTGCGAGCCGGATTCTCGTCATTCATCAGCATTTCGGGTCCTCATTGGCCTTGTCGAGGGCGGGGATCCAAATCCGAAGACGCAGGTCTGGATCGCTCGTCCGAGCTGCTGAGGCATTAGCTTGAATGGTGGTCTGCTCAGTTGGCGCTCTGCTGCGCGAAGTCGAGGAGGGCAGGGGGTGCATAATAAATTATGCGTGCATCATCCGAAAGCAGTATCTTTCATTCGCGATAGATTTGCATAAAATCCTCTGTACTGGGGAGGCCAACGTCATTTTGGATATTCGATCCTAGCGCTGATGGCTGCTCGGATCGAACAACCTGTTCTTGGCAACGCGGCGGCTCGATCCTTGTCCGGACGAGTCTCTGTTCTCGGTCGCGCGCCTTTCTGACCGGCCTGCAATTCCGGGTCGGTTGGCGGGCCAGCAACTCTGGAGGAGGGGACATGCATGCGTTTCGCAGCGGACCGTCGCGCCCCGACGGATCCCCCGTGCCGGCGGCTTCGTCGCCCCGAATAGCGGAGACTGGGGAGTTTCGGAAGGATTGGTCCAGCCGTCGTCAACAGGCGGCCATGTCCGCGGATCAACCCATCGGTCTCATCGCGATCATCGAGCGCCGCGCTCTCGCTCGAGAGACCTTGAGCGCGGCCTTCTCGTTGGCGGATCGGCGGTATCACAGCCGTTCCTTCGCCGATCTCGGGGAATGGCTGGCCGATCCCGACTGCATCTCGACGACAGTGCTTCTGTTGAACATTGACGCTCTGGACGGAGGCGAATTCGAGGCCGCTTCGGAGATTCGATCGATCGCGTGGGATAATCCCGAGGTCCGGGTGGTGGCGTTCGGGGAACGCGAGGACGCGCGATTTGTGGCGGAGATCCTGGAAGGCGGCGCTCGCGGATATATTCCGACGAGCGTCGGCCTGGGTGTGGCTGTCCAAGCCGTGTCTCTCGTGATGGCGGGTGGCGTCTTCGTTCCGGTGTCCACGGTCCGGCGTTCCGCCGTGGCGGACCGGGAGCCCCCTGTCGTTGACGCCTGGTCCGGGCTGACGGAAAGGCAGTTTGCCGTCGCCGAGGCGATGGCCCGCGGCACGCCGAGCAAAATCATCGCTTATCAACTGGGGCTTTCGGAGAGCACGGTGAAGATCCATATCCGCGGCATCATGCGGAAGCTCGCGGCCCGAAACCGGACAGAAGCAGCATTCAAGCTGCATCAGGCTCGATCCCGCGCATGCAGCCCGTCAGATAGGCGTGCCGAGCAAGGGGATGTCCGCCCGAATTGTCCTGATCGGGCCGCACGTGCCTGATGGGCGGCACGACCACAAATCGCCGTCGCAGCCGGAGAGCAGTGCGACCAGGCGCAGAACCAATGGTGCAGCCGGCTCATGGAATTGTCATGAGGTGAGCCGCCTGCCCAGGGAAGTCGGACTTCGAATCACGACATTGAGGCGCCGCTTGACGTTGGATCGACTACAGCGGAAGGGGTAATCCGTCACCCCAAATGGCGATGAAAGAGACCGAATTCCAAGATTCTGCGCCTCTTGTGATTGGGCAATACTGCAGTCCCTTTTTGAAGGCGGCGAAGGCGATGGGGCGATCCACGAAGTTTCGCTTGATAAATCCTCTGGATCATCGCACCCGCAACGTCACGATCGGTGGAAACCGCACCAGCATCCGGCTGGAACAGCAATTCTGGAGCGGGTTGGAGGAGATCGCGACGCGGGAGGGCATTACCGTGAATGTCCTCGTGTCCCGGATACGTGCTTCGCAACGAGGTGACGGCAGCTTGTCCAGTGCGGTGCGCGTTTTCATCCAGGCCTACTTCTTCGCGCTGGCGCACAACCGTCGTCCGGTGGTCCCGAAGGGTTACGTCTAGAGGCCCCCGGTCTGCACTTGGATGGCGTCTCGGTCCGACGCGGAACGAGACGGCGCCGCCGGTTTGCCGGCTTCCTCGGAGTATATTCTTGCTCTGAAGAGAGACCGTATCCCCTGGCGGGATGGGCGGGCTCACCCAATCGCCGAATTGCGCGGCCGCAACGCGCGACGGAGACTTGGCGATCATGGCCCGTCCCGTCCTCCGTCACCGATTGTACCGGATTGCCGAGACACCGTTGCGCGCCGGGGGGCGTTCCGTCGTTTGGACCGTCATGATCGTGGCCATTGCCGCAAGCCCCGTCGACCGGATGCAGGCGCAGATCCTGCTCGAACCGCCGCCGCCGTCGCAGGAGCCGGCCCGCCCGCCGGGGAGGCCGACACCGACCTATCCGCTGGTCAAGCCGGGGCTGCCGCCACCGGAACGCGGCCTCGGACAGCCGGCGCAGCCGCCGATCGTCGAGCCTCCCGCCCCGGTCGCCATCCGGGTGCGGCAAAGCAAGACGCATCCGAACGGGATGACCATCTCGGTCGATACCGTGAACTTCCTGCCCTCCAGCATTGTCATCACGGTCGAGATCTTCAATCCGGCCGACGAGCGACGCCGGCTCAACTCCCGCGACAGTCTGCTCCTGACCGATGATCGCGGCCGGATCTATCCCTTCCTGCCGCCGCCGGACAATCCGGATCTGCAGATCCAGCCGCGGTCGCGCGTCGTCGGCCGGCTGGTGTTCCTTGGGGCCGTCGATTGGCAGGCGCGGGTGTTGCGCCTGTCGATCAACCATCCGCTCGGAAGCCCGACGGATCGCATGACCTCGACGCCCTTGTTCCAGTTCAGCCTGCCGGCGGAGCCGCGGTCCTAGAGCATTTTCCGATCAGTCGCGGTCATATCCGGCAGCAGTAAAGTAGTTCTGGCAATCGTCAGGTGTGAAGGCGTCGACGGCCAGTGCGATCGCCTGCCAGAGGTCGTCGACGGTCCTGGGGGCGAGCTTCTTGAGGAAGGCCTTGAGTTTGGAGAAGGCCATCTCGATCGGGTTGAAGTCTGGGCTATAGGCCGGCAGGAAGCGCAGCTTGGCGCCGGTGCCTTCGATGGCGCTGCGCACGGCAGCAGGTTTGTGGGCGGGCAGGTTGTCCATGACGACGATGTCGCCCGGGTTCAGCGTCGGGACCAGGACCTGCTCGACATAGGCCAGGAAGGCGGGGCCGTGCATGGC
>NZ_AUHM01000055.1:2500-15113 GCF_000423185.1 Inquilinus limosus DSM 16000
CCTACACCTCTCGGCTTAAGCTCGCTGCACACGCTAAGTCGCTGACCCATTATACAAAAGGTACGCCGTCACGGGACTAGCCCGCTCCGACTGCTTGTAGGCATCCGGTTTCAGGTCTCTTTCACTCCCCTCGTCGGGGTGCTTTTCACCTTTCCCTCACGGTACTGGTGCACTATCGGTCACTGAGGAGTACTTAGGCTTGGAGGGTGGTCCCCCCATCTTCAGACAGGATTTCACGTGTCCCGCCTTACTCGAGGATCAGATCCGGTTTACCCGTACGGGGCTATCACCCGCTATGGCCCGACTTTCCAGACGGTTCCGGTTATGTAGATCTGATCACTGGCCTGGTCCGCGTTCGCTCGCCACTACTAACGGAGTCTCGGTTGATGTCCTTTCCTCCGGGTACTGAGATGTTTCAGTTCCCCGGGTTCGCCTCCGCACCCTATGGATTCAGGTACGGATACCGCATAAGCGGTGGGTTGCCCCATTCGGAGATCTGCGGATCAAAGGGTGCTCGCCCCTCCCCGCAGCTTATCGCAGCGTGCCACGTCCTTCATCGCCTCTCAGTGCCAAGGCATCCACCAGATGCCCTTAGACGCTTGATCTCAGCTTCTTCTGACAAGAGAAGCACCGCGCACAGAGGCAAGCGCCCTACCGGACACCCGTCTCCATACATCGATACCTCTCCCCGCAGCCGGAACAATCCTCGCCTTGCGCCCAGAGAGGCGAACCTCCCGGAGCCAAGACGGCGATCGTTCCGTCTTCGCATTCTCTTCACAATGTCCAATATCCGCGATCGCTCTCGCGATCTGCCGCAAGGCCGAAGCCCGCGGATCTCTGTCCTCTCACATTCCAGCCTGGCCGCTTGATGGCCTATCGCTTCGCCACTTGAGGCCTTGTCGCTCACCGCCTTCTCACACCAGATTGGTGGAGGCGGACGGGATCGAACCGACGACCTCATGCTTGCAAAGCACGCGCTCTCCCAACTGAGCTACGCCCCCAATTTCAGGTTGGCCTATCGCGCTTTGCGCTACTTGAGGCCGATCTGGTGGGCCAGGGAGGATTTGAACCTCCGACCTCACGCTTATCAAGCGCGCGCTCTAACCAGCTGAGCTACTAGCCCTGAAGCTTAAACGAACCGGGATCGGCCTACCGCTTCGCTGCCCCAAGGCCAATCCCGAAGGATCGGCGCCGCAGCGTCGCGTCTAGACCAACCGGTTCATCGGCTGGAACGGAGAAGGGATGCGTGGCCGGCGGCCTTCAGGTCCATGATCAGACCCTAGGCTCCGAATGTCGGGCATCCTTAGAAAGGAGGTGATCCAGCCGCAGGTTCCCCTACGGCTACCTTGTTACGACTTCACCCCAGTCGCTGATCTCACCGTGGCCGGCTGCCTCCCTTGCGGGTCAGCGCACCGTCTTCGGGTAAAACCAACTCCCATGGTGTGACGGGCGGTGTGTACAAGGCCCGGGAACGTATTCACCGCGGCGTGCTGATCCGCGATTACTAGCGATTCCAACTTCATGCACCCGAGTTGCAGAGTGCAATCCGAACTGAGACGGCTTTTGGGGATTAGCTCCAGGTCGCCCCTTCGCTGCCCACTGTCACCGCCATTGTAGCACGTGTGTAGCCCAACCCGTAAGGGCCATGAGGACTTGACGTCATCCCCGCCTTCCTCCGGCTTGTCACCGGCAGTATCTCCAGAGTGCCCAACTCAATGATGGCAACTGAAGAGGAGGGTTGCGCTCGTTGCGGGACTTAACCCAACATCTCACGACACGAGCTGACGACAGCCATGCAGCACCTGTGTGGGAGCCAGCCGAACTGAAGGACCCGATCTCTCAGGCCCACACTCCCCATGTCAAGGGTTGGTAAGGTTCTGCGCGTTGCTTCGAATTAAACCACATGCTCCACCGCTTGTGCGGGCCCCCGTCAATTCCTTTGAGTTTTAATCTTGCGACCGTACTCCCCAGGCGGTGTGCTTATCGCGTTAGCTGCGCCACCGAACAGCAAGCTGCCCGACGGCTAGCACACATCGTTTACGGCGTGGACTACCAGGGTATCTAATCCTGTTTGCTCCCCACGCTTTCGCGCCTCAGCGTCAATGCCAAGCCAGGTGGCCGCCTTCGCCACTGGTGTTCTTCCCAATATCTACGAATTTCACCTCTACACTGGGAATTCCACCACCCTCTCTTGGATTCAAGCCCGCCCGTATCAAATGCAGTTCCCAGGTTGAGCCCGGGGCTTTCACATCTGACGCAACGAACCGCCTACGCGCCCTTTACGCCCAGTCATTCCGAACAACGCTTGCCCCCTTCGTATTACCGCGGCTGCTGGCACGAAGTTAGCCGGGGCTTCTTCTCCCACTACCGTCATCATCGTCGTGGGTGAAAGAGCTTTACAACCCGAAGGCCTTCATCACTCACGCGGCATGGCTGGATCAGGCTTGCGCCCATTGTCCAATATTCCCCACTGCTGCCTCCCGTAGGAGTCTGGGCCGTGTCTCAGTCCCAGTGTGGCTGGTCATCCTCTCAGACCAGCTACCGATCGTCGGCTTGGTAGGCCGTTACCCCACCAACTACCTAATCGGACGCGGGCCCCTCTTCCGGCGATAAATCTTTCACCCGGAGGTCGTATACGGTATTAGCCAAAGTTTCCCTTGGTTGTTCCGTACCAGAAGGTAGGTTCCCACGTGTTACTCACCCGTGCGCCACTCCCCTTGCGGGGCGTTCGACTTGCATGTGTTAGGCCTGCCGCCAGCGTTCGTTCTGAGCCAGGATCAAACTCTCAGGTTCGACTTCAGATCATCCCAGCCGAAGCCGGAACAACCCTACTTGTGGAGCGCTCCACCCCAGCCTCTCGACCAGGGCCGCACCTCACACACCTGAGCCATCCAACATCGGACCGGATCGCTCCAACCCGACGCCCATGACTCTACTAGCGTCCGAGATACCGCGCCCGCTTGTTTGCGCCTCTCACTCAGAGACCAAACCGCCGGCCGCGTATCCCTTCTCCACTTAACCCACTTGTCCAAGATCCGCGCCCCTACAGAGGACTTCTCCCCCTCCAGAGCCGCATCCGCCCGTCGCGCCTTCCCCTCAACAGGGACGGCCCGCCAGGGCAGAAACGTCGATGTAAGTTACCGACCCGGCTTTTGCAACCTCTTTTGGCTGCCCTCCGCTGCGTCGCTCTCTTTCGAGTTCGTCGCCGCGGCGTCGCCGTCGGTGAGGCGGGTTATAGGGGGGTGATCCGGACCACGCAAGAGCTTTTTTGCACTTCCGTGAATTTCTTTTCGGAGCCCCGGACGCCCCGCTCAGAGCAGCCCGAGAGCCCTGAGTTCCTGCTGCAGATGGGCCGGCAGATCGCTGTCCGACGATGCCCCCAGGTCGCGCGGAGCCGCCTCCGGGTCGAGATAGCGCCAGCCCTGGAAGGCACGCAGCGGCCGGGCCTCCACCGGCACCAGCTCCGGGTCGTAGAGCAGCCGGCAATAGGTGTCGTCGTCCTCGTCGGTCACCATGACCATGTCGAGGATCCGCTGCCGCACCAGGATGACGTGGCGGATCACCCAGAAGATCGAGCCGCCATCGATCAGCTCGTCCCGCCGCGTCGGCATGCGCTTGGTGTAGCCGAACACGACCTCGCGCCCGTCGACGACATGGCGCCGGCCCTGCTGGACCGTGGCGAGCTGGGCCGGCTCGGAGATGCCGACGGCGACCTTCAACAGATGGACAGGCACAGTTCCTCCATGGCCGCGCCGCCGCGGCCACGTTTCGGGATGAATCAGGCGTCGCGGGCGATCAGCGCCCGGGCCACCCTGGACACCGGCGGCCGGCCGAGCACCCCCGAGACGAATCGGGTGGCGTCGAGCAGCCGGTCCATGGCGACGCCGCTGGCGATGCCGAGCCCGTCAAGAAGATAGAGCACATCCTCGGTCGCGACATTGCCCGTGGCGCCCTTGGCATAGGGACAGCCGCCGAGCCCCGCCACCGCCGAATCGACGACCGCGACGCCGCGCTCCAGCGCCCCGTGGATGTTGGCGACAGCCATGCCATAAGTGTCGTGGAAATGGACGGCCAGCGACTCGCGCGGGATCCGCGCCGCCACCGCCTCGATCATCGCCACCGCCTTGCCCGGCGTGCCGACCCCGATGGTGTCGCCCAGGCTGATCTCGTAGCAGCCGAGATCGAACAGGGCGGCTGAAACCTCCGCCACCTTCGCCGCCGGCACCTCGCCCTCATAGGGACAGCCGAGCACGCAGGAGACGTAGCCGCGCACCTTGAGTCCGGCTGTCTTGGCCCGGGCGACGACCGGGGCGAATCGGGCCAGGCTCTCGGCGATCGAGCAGTTGATGTTGCGGCGGCTGAAGCTCTCCGAGGCGGCGCCGAACACCGCGATCTCGGTCGCCCCGGCGGCCAACGCGGCGTCGAGCCCCGTCTCGTTCGGCACCAGCACCGGGTAGGAGACGCCGGGCGCCCGCACGATCCGCGCCATCACCTCGGCCGAATCGGCCATCTGCGGCACCCATTTCGGGCTGACGAAGGCGCCGGCCTCGATCGTGGTCAGCCCGCAAGCCGACAGACGGTCGATCAGCCCGACCTTGGCCTCGAGCGGCACCACCGCCTTCTCGTTCTGCAGGCCGTCGCGCGGGCCGACCTCGACGATTCGGACCTTGGCCGGGAGCATGTCAGGCCGCCTCGAAGCCGATCAGGGCCACGCCTTCGTCCACCTGGTCGCCGGCGGCGAAGGGCAGGCTGGTCACGGTGCCGTCGGCCGGCGCAGCCACGGTGTGCTCCATCTTCATCGCCTCCAGCACGATCAGCGGCTGGCCCTTGGTCACCTTGGCACCGGCCTCGACCAGAACCGCGATCACCCGGCCGGGCATCGGCGCGGTCAGCCGGCTGCCGGTGCCCGCCTCCTCGCCGGCATGGGCCAGCGGGTCGACGATGCCGAAGACCCGGTCGACACCGTCGCGCAGCACCGCAATCCGCTCCTCGGCGGCCATGATCGTCGCCCGCACCGTGCGGTCGCCGAGCCGCGCGGTCAGCACGCCGTCCACGAGCGTGCCGCCGGCTTCGACCGGCCCGTCCGGCGTGCCGATCGAGAGGCCGCCGTGGCGGCGGTAGCGCACCGCCACCGGGATCTCGGCGTCGCCGTCGGCCAGGCGCAGCATCTCCACCGCCTCGTCGTTCAGCCGCCAGCCATCGGCCAGGCCCCAGGGGCTGGACCGGTCGCGGGCGCGGCCGAGCACGAGGCCGAGCGCGGCCAGCGCGATGTCCTCGGACGAGGCCGGCGCGGGCGGCGGCAGCAGTTTCGCCCCGTGGCGGGCGATGAAGCCGGTGTCGAGCTCGGCCGCGGCGAAGGCCGGGTGGCGCGCGATCGCCCGCAGGAAGCCGAGATTGGTGGCGAGGCCGGCGATCCGCACCTGATCCAGCGCCCGGGCCAGCCGCCGCACCGCCGCCGGCCGGTCACGGTCCCAGACGATCAGCTTGGCGATCATCGGATCGTAGTGGATCGAGATTGCATCGCCCGGGCGGATGCCCGAATCGACCCGCACATGCGGCGCCGCCTCGGGCAGGGCCAGATGCGCCAACCGCCCGATCTGCGGCAGGAACCCGGCCTGCGGATCCTCGGCATAGAGCCGGACCTCGATCGCGGCGCCGTCGATGGCGAGGTCGTCCTGACCCAGCGGCAGTTCCCCGCCGGCCGCGACCAGCAGCTGCCATTCGACGAGGTCGAGCCCGGTGATCGCCTCGGTGACTGGGTGCTCGACCTGCAGCCGGGTGTTCATCTCCATGAAGTAGAAGCGGCCATCGGTGTCGAGCAGGAACTCGACCGTGCCGGCGCCGACATAGCCGATGGCCTTGGCCGCGGCGACGGCCGCCTCGCCCATCGCGCGGCGGATGGCGGGATCGAGGCCGGGGGCCGGCGCCTCCTCCACCACCTTCTGGTGGCGGCGCTGGATCGAGCAGTCGCGCTCGAACAGATAGACGCAGTGGCCGTGGCCGTCGGCGAAGACCTGGATCTCGACATGGCGCGGCCGGGCCAGATAGCGCTCGATCAGCACCCGGTCGTCACCGAAGGCCGCGGCCGCCTCGCGCTTCGCCCCGGAAAGCTGGGCCGCGAAATCCTCCGCCCGCTCGACCACGCGCATGCCCTTGCCGCCGCCGCCGGCCGAGGCCTTGATCAGCACCGGGAAGCCGATCCGCTCCGCCTCCGCCGCCAGCCGGGCGGGGTCCTGGTCGGCCTCGTGATAGCCGGGCACCAGCGGCACGCCGGCCGCCGCCATCAGCGCCTTGGCCTCGCTCTTGCCGCCCATGGCGCGGATCGCGGCCGGCGGCGGACCGACGAAGACCAGCCCGGCCCGGGCGCAGGCCTCGGCGAACTCCGCATTCTCGGACAGGAAGCCGTAGCCGGGATGGACCGCCTGCGCGCCGGTCGCCCTGGCCGCGGCCAGGATGGCGTCGATCTTCAGATAGCTTTCGCGCGCCGGGGCCGGGCCGATGCGGACCGCCAGATCGGCCTCGGCGACATGGCGCGCCCCGGCATCGGCATCGGAATGGACCGCGACGGTGCGCAGCCCGAGGCGCCGCGCCGTGCGGATCACCCGGCAGGCGATCTCCCCCCGATTGGCGATCAGAAGCGTGTCGAACATTCCCGTCCCGGAACAGCCGCCTGGTTTGAGCAACAATCTAACAGGGCTGCCTCGCGGCGCACGCGGGAAATCGAAAGGCTATTTCGGCCGCCCGTCGGCCAGCACCAGCCGCGCCGCCAGGCCGAGGAAGACGATGCCGGTGAAGCCGTTCAGCAGCCGCGCCACGACCGGCCGCCGCGACAGGACCCGGCCGACCCCGCCCGAGGACATGCCGACCAGGGCGTTGACGGCGGTGCCGGAGAGATTGAGCAGCGTGCCCAGCACCAGGATCTGCAGCGCCGCGCTGTGCGACGGGTCGACGAATTGCGGCAGGAAGGCGATGAAGAACAGCGCCACCTTCGGGTTCAGGACGTTGGTGACCATGCCGTCGAGGAAGATCCGGCCCGCCGGCCGCGGCAGCAGCGGCCCGGCCGCGCCGAGGCCTGCGCCGGCGCTGCGAAGCGCTTTCACCGCCAGCCACAGCAGATAGGCGGCACCGCCCCAGCGCAAGATCTCGAAGGCGGTCGGCGAGGCGGCGAACAGCCCGGCCAGGCCGAGCGCCGCCGCCACGGTGTGCACCGCCGCCCCGCCGCCGATGCCGAGCGCCGCCGCCAGCCCGGCGCGCGGGCCGCGGGCGACGCCGTTGGCGAAGCAGAACAGCATGTCGGGCCCGGGCGTGAGGTTCAGCGCCAGGGCGGCGGCCATGAACAGGGCGAGCGTTGCCGGATCGAACATCGGGGCCTCCGGTCTGCGGACGGACGATCCTAGGGCCTGGGCAGGCGCCCGCCACCCTGGCGAACGCATGGCCGCCCCGCCTTCGGCGTCTGATCCGAAACTCGCCCCGGCGGCCGTCGGACACGGTTTTCCGTGCTTCGGGACGGCACTATGTCGAACTCTCTGCCTTCCACGGGTTGACGATGCTCAACCCTGCAGCCTCGAACGGGCCGGTGTCGCGTGTCGCAACGGCAAATCCTCGTGCCGCGGCCGTGGCGGCGATATAGCCGTCTTCCTTGCCGATCGCTCTCCCCGCTGCCCGCACTTGGACCATGAAGTCCGCATAGATGCGGGAGGCATCAAGGTCGAACGGCAGCACGCGGCCTGTGAAGGCCGGCAATACCTCTCGCTCCAAGCGATCCTGATAAATTCTCTGCCGCCTGCCTGCCGGCATCGTTGCCAAGCCGAAGCGGATTTCAGCGACGGTAACAGCCGACAGATAGAGGGTTTCGACCACCTGCGCGTCGATCCAGACCAGCACGTTGGGATCGGGCGTGACTTTCCACAGCTCGGATATAACGTTGGTGTCGAGGACGATCATTCGAAGCGCATCGGTTCGGCGGGTGTCTTGTCGCGAAGCCGGTCGAAATGCGCGGCTTCGGCGTCGGTCAATCCGCCGGCCTCACGTGCGATGGACGTCAGCAGCGAACCGAGCTTCAAACGGCCTGCCGGCTTCGCCGCCTGCTCCAAAATCGAGCGAATCTCGGCCTCGGTGCTGCGTCCATGCTGTGCGGCCCGGACACGCAACGCGCGATGCACCTCGTCGGGCACGTTGCGAATGGTGATTGACGCCATCGATTGCACCTCACTTATGCGATAGCTATGCTATCATAATAGATTCATGCAATCACTCGTTCAACTTATCATCAATGGTTCGTCGCAAACCCGACGCAGCGAACGGGTTGTCAGAACCGGTCGGCCCGGTAGGGCGATGGGTCGACCACGGTCTCGTCGCCGGTCAGCATCTCGGCCAGGAGCCGGCCGGTGACCGGCCCCAGGGTGAAGCCGTGATGGGCGTGGCCGAAGGCGAGCCACAGCCCCTTGTGGCGCGGCGCCGGGCCGATCACCGGCCGCATGTCGGGCAGGCAGGGGCGGGCGCCCATCCAGGGCCGGTCATCGACCCGGCCGTCCAACGGGAACAGGGTATGCGCCGCGGCCTCGGCCGCTTCGAGCTGCACCGGCGTCGGCGGCGCGTCGCGGTGGCCCATCTCGACCCCGGTGGTCAGGCGCAGGCCGCGCGCCATCGGCGTCAGCAGATAGCCCCGCTCCTCGTCCAGCACCGGGCGGTGCAGCACGGCGTTGCCGCGCGCCCGGTAATGCATGTGGTAGCCGCGCTTGACCGCGAGCGGCAGGCGGTAGCCGAGCGGCCGGATCACGTCGGGCGACCAGGGGCCGAGCGCCACCACCGCGTCTCGCGCCAGCACCGGACCGTCCGGCCCCTGCAGGCTCCAGCCTCCCTCCGCCGGCTGCAGCGACCGGGCGTCGGCCTGCACCAGGCGGCCGCCGCGGCGCAGGAACAGCTCGGCATAACCCTTGGTGACGGCGCCGGGATCGGAGACCGAGACCGGGTCCTGCCAGTGCACGCCGCCGGCCAGCCCCTCCGTCAGATGCGGCTCCAGCGCCCGGATCTGCGCCGGGTCGAGTACGCCGAAACTGAGGCCATGGGCGGCTGCGGTGGCAGTCTCCGCCGCTCCGGACTCCAGGCCGCGGGCGGTGCGGTAGACGGTGAGCCAGCCGGTGTCGCGCGCCAGATGGGTGATGCCGGCCTGTTCCAGCAGCGGCCGGTGCTCGTCCAGGCAGCGCTCGATCAGCGGCAGCATCGCCCGCGCCGCCTCGGCCAGGCGGGCCGGGGAGGAATGGCGCCAGTACTGGAACAGCCAGGGCGCGATCCGCGGCAGGAAGGCCCAGTGATAGCGGGCGTCGACCCGCCGGTTCGAGGCGTAGCGCAGCAGGTCGAGCAGCGATCGCGGGAAGGCGTAGGGCACGACGCTGGCGCGCTCGATCAGCCCGGCATTGCCATGGCTGGTCTCCTCGCCCGGCCCGCGGCGGTCGACCAGCACCACCGACCGGCCGCGCGCCTGCAGGTGCAGGGCGGTCGACACCCCGACGATTCCGGCCCCGAGCACGGCGACATCGCTTCTGATCATGGTCTGCTGCCTTTCCGACGCCCCGCATAGCATATCGGGACAAAGCCGAATCACGTCATCGTGGTCTAGACCATCATCTCTTCGCGAAGGCCTGCCCGATGACGTCCCTGTTCCGACTCGAGACCTTCTGGAAGCCCGCCGCGGACGGCGAAGCCCTGAGCTATGCCCTGCGACTGACCAACCGGTCCGGCCGGCCGGTGTCGGGCTTCAGGCTCTGCGTCAGCGGCCCCGCCCGGATCGACCCGGCCGCGACCATCGAGGGCGGCACACTGACCGCACGGCTGTCGAATCACTCCGAATTCGCGCCTGAACCCGGCACCGAGCTCGCCCCCGGCGGGAGCTGGACGGTGACCGCAAGAGGGCTGAGCTATCCGCTGCGCCACTGGACCGACGGCGCCACCACCGCCTATCTCGTGCTGCCGGACGGCTCGACCGCTCCGGTCGCCGTCGCGCCGACGCATTCGGCCGCCGACAACGCGCCCCTGAAGCGGGGCACCGAGCGCTTCCCGGTTCCGGCCTCGGCCCCGGTCCCGATCGCCGTCATCCCCTGGCCGGCGAAGGTCGACATGGTCGGCCGCCGCACGGTTCCCGCCGGCCTCGCGCCGAGGGGCGGGAGTGCCGAGGCCGGACAGGCCGTGGCCGCCTTCGCCGAGCTGGCCGGCGCGCTGTTCCCGGCCGAGGGCATCGTGCGCCCGGAGGCGGAGGGCGGGCTGGGCGTCGAGCTCGGGATCGAGCCGGGCTTCGGCCCCGAGGCCTACCGCATCGCCTTCACGACGAGCGGCGTCGCCGTGCGGGCCGGCACGCGCACCGGCCTGCTCTACGGGCTCATCACGCTCGGCCAGATCTGGCGCGGCGCCCGGCATCATCCCGAGACCTTCCTGTTCCCCGAGAGCGGCGAGATCACGGATTCCCCCGCCCATGGCTGGCGCGGGTCGCATCTCGACGTCGCCCGCCAGTTCTATTGCTCGGCCGAGGTCGCCCGGTTCCTGCACCTCTTGGCCTGGAACAAGATGAACCGCTTCCACTGGCACCTGTCGGACGACGAGGCCTGGCGCGTCGAGATCGACGCCTATCCGGAGCTGACCCGGATCGGCGCCTGGCGCGGCCACGGGCTGGCGCTGCCGCCGCTGCTCGGCTCCGGGCCCGAGCCTCAGGGCGGCTATTACACCAAGCCGGCGATCCGGGAGCTCGTCGCCCTGGCCGACCGGCTGGGCATCGTCGTGGTGCCGGAGATCGACATCCCGGGCCATTGCCACGCCGTGCTGCAGGCGCTGCCGCATCTGCGCGACCCGGGCGAGCACGGCGAATACCAGTCGGTGCAGGGCTTCCCCAACAACTGCCTGAACCCGGCCCACGAGCCGGTCTACGGCTTCCTCGAGACCGTGTTCGACGAGCTGATCGAACTGTTCCCGTCCCGGATCATCCATGTCGGCGCGGACGAGGTGCCGCTGGCCGCCTGGTCGGGATCGCCGCTCGCGCTCGATCGCCTGCGACAGGTCGGCGGGGCGGCGCTGGCGGAGCAGCATGCCAAGCTGGTCAACACCATCGGCAACCGCCACGGCGCCGACGCCATCGAAGGCTCGGCCACGGCGATGCTGCAAGCGGAGTTCCTGCGGCGCGTCCAGCGCTTCCTGGCCTCCCGCGGCGTCGTCACCGGCGGCTGGGAGGAGGCGGCGCATGGCGACGTGATCGAGAAGGACAGGAGCTACCTGGTCGGCTGGCGCTCGGTCGAGGTCAGCGCCGAGCTCGCCGGCCGCGGCTACGACATCGTCGTCTCGCCCGGGCAGCGCTACTATCTCGACATGTCGCAGAGCACCGCCTGGTCCGAGCCGGGCGCCGGCTGGGCCGGCTGGTCGGGCCCGCGGGAGACCTACGAGTTCGACCCCACCCGGGGCTGGACCGAGTCCCAGCTGAAGCACTTCCTGGGCGTTCAGGCCTGCATCTGGTCCGAGCCGATGACCGACCGCGGGGTGTTCGACCGGCTGGTCTTCCCCAGGCTCTCAGCGATTGCCGAGGCCGGCTGGACCCCGAAGGAGGCGAAATCCTGGGCGCGCTTCAGCGCCCTGGCGGGGCTGATGCCGAATCTGTACGGGCACTGGGCCGAGTGATCCGTCGGCACGCCTGATACAATGGTGACCAGCTTCGCCGTCACGCAGGTGTCGGGGCGGAAGCCGCGATGAACGGACCCCGACCCGATTCAGGGAGGGACCGATGAGCGAGACCAGGATCGATGAGATCGCCGACGGCATCTATCGGCTGTCGACCTATGTGCCGGAGATCGCGCCGCCGGCCGGCTTCACCTTCAACCAGTTCCTGATCAGGGCCGAGGAGCCGCTGTTGTTCCATTGCGGCCTGCGGCGGATGTTCCCGGCCGCCGCGGCCGCCGTCGCCCGGCTGATGCCGGTCGACCGGCTGCGCTGGATCGGCTTCGGCCATGTCGAGGCCGACGAATGCGGCGCCATGAACGAGTGGCTGGTGGCGGCGCCACGGGCCCAGGTGGTGCAGGGCGGGATCGGCTGCCTGGTGTCGATCAACGACATGGCCGACCGGCCGCCGCGCCCCCTGGCCGACGGCGAGGTGATCGACCTCGGCGGCAAGCGGCTGCGCCATCTCGACACGCCGCAGATCCCACATGGCTGGGACGCCGGGCTCCTGTATGAGGAGATCACCGGGACGCTGCTGTGTGGTGACCTGTTCACCCATATCGGCGACGGTCCTGCCCTGACCTAAGGCGACATCGTCGGCCCGGCCCGGGCCGCGGAGAACATATTTGGTTTCAGCGCCCTGACGCCGACGACGGCGCCGACCATCCGTCGGCTGGCTAGAGCACTTTCCGATCTTCAGGAATCGTGGGGGATTCCCGAAGGCTGGGAATTCTGATTCAAGATGCAGGCTGGTGAGGGAGGCCAGCTTGCATGACGCGACCTCTTTCGATGGACATCCGGGACCGGCTGGTTCGGGCGGTGGACGGCGGCATGACGCGGCGCTCTGCGGCCAAGCGCTTCGGGGTTGCCGCCTCGACGGCGATCAAGTGGGTTGAGCAGTGGCAGCGTACCGGCGCGG
>NZ_AUHM01000056.1 GCF_000423185.1 Inquilinus limosus DSM 16000
CAGGTCCTGGTCCCGACGCTGAACCCGGGCGACATCGTCGTCATGGACAACCTGCCCGCCCACAAACCTGCTGCCGTGCGCAGCGCCATCGAAGGCACCGGCGCCAAGCTGCGCTTCCTGCCGGCCTATAGCCCAGACTTCAACCCGATCGAGATGGCCTTCTCCAAACTCAAGGCCTTCCTCAAGAAGCTCGCCCCCAGGACCGTCGACGACCTCTGGCAGGCGATCGCACTGGCCGTCGACGCCTTCACACCTGACGATTGCCAGAACTACTTTACTGCTGCCGGATATGACCGCGACTGATCGGAAAATGCTCTAGACTGTCGCCACGCACGCTCGGCGTCATGCATGGATCATCCTTCCACGGCGACGGTGCGGCAGCCCTGAACGCACTGGCCGACGACTATGCGTTTCGGCTGCAGGAGCAGATGGATCGCCTGGCGGAGTGATCCCTGGGCAGACGGCGATCCCCTAATCCTAGGGGAGTGCGGCGGCGCGGCGATTCGACAACATTGAGGATGCGCAAGGGGACGGGGATGCACCGGGTTTCCTGTGCCGTCCGTAACAGGTCGGCCAAGGCGATCCGGTGCATCCTCCGCGCTGCAGAACGGGGCTGGATCGAGTGATCCGGCCGCCGTCGTCGATCCACGAGGGATGAGATGCGGAGCATCGACAGAGCGTTCTTCACCCTGGCCGTGCTGCTGGGGCTGGTCGGCATGCTGATGGGAATCCAGATGGGCATCGCCCACGACTTCCAGCTCGTGCCGGTGCACACCCACATCAATCTGGTCGGCTGGGTCTCGCTCGCCCTGTTCGGCGCCGGCTACCGGCTGGGGCTCGCCAAGGCAGGCGGGCTGGGCGTGCTGCATTTCTGGATCGCGGCGACCGGCGCCATCCTGCTGCCGGGCGGCATCTACCTGGCCGTGACCCGACAGCAGGAGGCCGTGGTCATCATCGGCTCGCTGCTGACCCTCGCTTCGATGCTGCTGTTCCTGGTGAACGTCCTGCGGGCCCGGTCCACCTCGGCGGGCTGATCAGCCCAGCCAGGACGGCTTGCGCTTCTCGAGGAAGGCGGCAACGCCTTCCCGGCCCTCCTCGCCGGCGCGGATCGCGGCGATGCGGCGGGCGCAGTCCTCCTCGACCTCGGCCGGCGGCCGGCCGGCGACCGCGGCGATCAGGTCCTTCGCCGCCCGGACCGCCGCCGGGCCGTTGCCGCGCAGCGCCGCCATGACCTGCCGCGCCGCCTCCTCCAGCCCGTCGCCCGCCACCAGCTCGTGCACCAGGCCGAGCCGCCGGGCTTCGACCGCGTCGAAGCGCTCGGCAGTCAGGAAATAGCGGCGGGCGGCGCGGGCGCCGATGGCGCGCACGACATAGGGGCTGATCACCGCCGGGATCAGGCCGAGCTTGACCTCGGACAGCGAGAAGCTGGCCGCCTCGGTGGCGATGGCGATGTCGCAGCAGGCGACGAGGCCGACCCCGCCGCCATAGGCCGCGCCATGGACCAGGGCGACCGTCGGCTTCGGCAGCATGTCGATGGTGCGCATCAGCGCCGCGAGCGCCCGGGCGTCGGCCAGGTTGGCGGCCTCGTCATAGGCCGCCATGCGCCGCATCCAGTCGAGATCGGCCCCGGCCGAGAAGCTCTTGCCGGCGCCGCGCAGCACCACCGCACGCACCGAATCATCGGCCCCGAACCTGGCGAAAGCCGCGGTCAGGTCGGCGATGACGTGCTCGTCGAAGGCGTTGTGCCGGTCCGGCCGGTCCATGACGACCGTGCCGACCCCGTTCTCGATCTCGATCCGGACCGCGCTCATCGCACCACCCAGCTCAGCACCATCAGCCCCAGCACCGCCCAGACGATCCCCGCCACGATCGCTTTGGCGATGAAGGAGCGGACGGAAGTGTAGAGCAGGAAGAGACCGAGGATCAGCAGCGCGAAGGAGAAGATCGAGCTGTTCATCCCGATCGCGCGGGCCATGCCGTCGAGGAAGTCGTCGACGGCGCCGCCGAGGCCGTCGACCACCGCCCGGATCGCGCGAATGATGAAGCCGATGACGCTGCCCAGCGTCTCGCCGAGCCATTCGAAGAAGTTGGTCTGGATCATGCCCCTCACATCCGGAAGACGCCGAAGCGGGTCGGCCCGATCGGCGCGTTCAGCGCCGCCGACAGCGCCAGCGCCAGCACCCGGCGGCTGTCGGCCGGGTCGATCACGCCGTCATCCCACAGCCGGGCCGAGGCGTAATAGGGATGCCCCTGCCGCTCGTACTGGTCGCGGATCGGCGCCTTGAACGCCTCCTCCTCCGCCTCCGGCCAGGTCTCGCCCTTGGCCTCGATGCCGTCGCGCCGGACCTGCGCCAGGACGTTCGCCGCCTGCTCGCCGCCCATCACCGAGATCCGGGCGTTCGGCCACATGAACAGGAAGCGCGGCCCGTAGGCGCGGCCGCACATGCCGTAGTTGCCGGCGCCGAAGCTGCCGCCGATGATCAGAGTCAGCTTCGGCACCTGGGCGCAGGCCACGGCAGTGACCAGCTTGGCGCCGTCCTTGGCGATGCCGCCGCGCTCGTATTTCGAGCCGACCATGAAGCCGGTGATGTTCTGCAGGAACAGCAGCGGGATGCCGCGCTGGCAGCACAGCTCGACGAAATGCGCGCCCTTCAGCGCGCTTTCCGAGAACAGGATGCCGTTGTTGGCGACGATGCCGACCGGAATGCCCCAGAGATGGGCGAAGCCGCAGACGAGGGTGGTGCCGTAGAGCGCCTTGAACTCGTCGAATTCCGAGCCGTCGACGAGGCGCGCGATCACCTCGCGCACGTCGAAGGGCTTCTTCAGGTCGGTGCCGACGATGCCGTAGAGGTCGGCGGCCGGGTACAGCGGCTCGACCGGGTCGCGCAGCGCCAGGTCCGGCCGCTTCATCCGGTTGAGGTCGGCGACGATGCGACGGGCGATCGCCAGGGCGTGGTGGTCGTCCCGGGCATAATGGTCGGTGACGCCGGAGATGCGGCTGTGCACGTCGGCGCCGCCGAGATCCTCGGCCGAGACCACCTCGCCGGTCGCCGCCTTCACCAGCGGCGGGCCGCCGAGGAAGATGGTGCCCTGCCCCTTGACGATGATGGATTCGTCCGACATCGCCGGGACATAGGCGCCGCCGGCGGTGCAGGAGCCCATCACCACCGCGACCTGCGGAATGCCGGCGGCCGACATCGTCGCCTGGTTGTAGAAGATCCGGCCGAAATGGTCGCGGTCGGGGAAGACCTGGTCCTGCAGCGGCAGGAAGGCGCCGCCGGAATCGACCAGGTAGAGGCAGGGCAGGTTGTTCTCGCGCGCGATCTCCTGCGCCCGCAGATGCTTCTTCACCGTCAGCGGATAATAGGTGCCGCCCTTCACCGTCGCGTCATTGGCGACGATGACGCATTCCTGGCCGGAGACCGGGCCGATGCCGGTGACGATGCCGGCGGCGGGGACGTCCTCGCGGTAGACGCCGTGGCCGGCGAGCTGCGACAGCTCGAGGAACGGCGCGCCGGGGTCCAGCAGCGCGCGGATGCGGTCGCGCGGCAGCAGCTTGCCGCGGGCGACGTGGCGGTCGCGCGCCGCCTGGCCGCCGCCCAGCTTGATCCGGGCGACGGTCGCCTGCAGGTCGTCGACGGCCGCGCGCATGGCCGCTTCGTTGTCGCGGAAGGCGGCGGACCGGGGGTCGACCGCGCTGCTCAGCACGGGCATGGGCGCTCCAGCTCAAGCCAACGGTGCCGCGCACCATGCCGGGACGAACGAGCCCGGGCAAGGGCAGAAAGATTGTTGCCGAAACGGCTCTGGGCCGCACAGCTCAACAAGAAAGGGGGCCGAGGCCCCCTTTTTCGCCGGTTTCCCATTCCGTCTTTCAGATCGTCGTGCCGGTCACGGGCACTGCGGGTCGCCCTTGGTGCACTGCGGGCCGTTGGTCAGCAGCTGGTTCGGGGCGCGGTAGACGTAGCGATTCACGACCCGGCCGTCCTCCACCACGGTGCTCGAGCTCTCGAGCGTCGAGCCCGGCGGGACATTGGCGGGCAGTTGGGCCGGTGCCGGCGGGGTTCCGCCTTCCACCACCGCCGGCCGCGGCTCGGCGCAGGCACCAAGCGCCAGGAGCGCAGCGAAACCGGAAAGCAGGGCGGTTCTACGAAGCGCGATGCGCATGGCACTGTCTCCTCATTATCATTATCGGTCGGTCCGTGGACACGGCGTTACGCCGATACAACACTGCAAGGGTGGTTCAGGCTCCCGGCAATTTCAACCTTGAAACCTGCTAAATACTACCCGCTTCGAGTCGCTTGGTCAGCTCCCGTATAGCCCGGTGCTAGGCCCAGTCCGGATCCGGGATGGCCTGATAGGCCTGCCGCAGCGCGTCCGACCAGCGCTGCCGCAGCCCGGAGAAATAAGGATCGTCCTCGCCGATCCGCTTGCGCAGGGCCAGCTTCAGGGCATCCCGGCGGTACAGCGCGACATCGATCGGCAGCCCGACCGACAGGTTGCTACGCAGGGTCGAATCCATCGACACCAGGCCGAGCTTGAGCCCGTCGATCAGCTTCGTGTCGAAGCGGGCGGCGCGGTCGAGAATCGGCTTGCCGTATTTGTGCTCGCCGATCTGGAGATAGGGCGTGTCGGCCGTCGCCTCGATGAAGTTTCCGGCCTGGTAGATCTCGAACAGCCGGCAGCGGCGCCCAGCGATCTGGCCACCGAGCAGGAAGGAGGCGTTGAAGCCGCCGGCATGCTGCTGCATCGCCTCGCCGTCGCGATTCCAGACCGCGCGCACCGCCTCGCCCACCAGCTCGGCGCAGCGGAACATCGACGGCGCGGTGGTCAGGCTTTCGCGCCCGTCGCCGGCGTCGACCGCTTCCGACAGCAGCGCGACCACCGATTGGGTGACGGCGAGATTGCCGGCGGTGAGCAGAACCAGCACCCGGTCGTCCGGCCGTTCCCAGACATGCATCTTGCGGAAGGTGGAGATGGCGTCGACCCCGGCATTGGTGCGGGTGTCGGCGATCATCACCAGCCCTTCTTCGAGCAGGAGGCCGAGGCAGTAGGTCATGCGGGACGATCCGTGGCCGTCATGGATAGGAAAAGCGGTCAGGCCTGCGCCTGGGTCTGGGATTGCCCGACGCGGACCAGGACCTCCAGCGCCTCGGCGCCGCCGCCCTGGCGCAGGCCGCGGACCGGCGCGGTGTCGCGGTAGTCGAGCCCGACGGCGACGCGGACATAGTGCTCGGTCGGGCACACCCCGTTGGCGGCATCGAAGCCGACCCAGCCGAGCCCGTCGATGAAGGCCTCGGCCCAGGCATGGCCGGCCGCCTGCTCGACGCTGCCGTCGGCCATCAGCAGATAACCCCCGACATAGCGGGCCGGCAGGCCGAGATGGCGGGCGCAGGCGAGGAAGACATGGGTGTGGTCCTGGCACACGCCGACGCCGGCCGCCAGCGCCTCCGCCGCGGTGGTGGCGGCGTGGGTCTGGCCGGGCCGGAAGGCGATGCGGCCGCGCACCGCCAGCATCAGCGCGTGGGCCAGGGCCAGCGGCTCGCGCCCGGCTGCGGCCGCCGCCTCCGCCAGCTCGACCAGGGCGGCGTCCACGTGGGCCAGCGGCGACGGACGCAGATAGAAGGCGGGCGGAAACCGCTCCTCGGCACCGGTGACGATGCCGTTGGTGTCCCGGGTCACGACCTCGCCCTCCACCACCAGCGTCAGCGAATCGTGCGGCCGCTCCAGCGACAGCATGTCGACGATGTTGCCGTAGGCGTCCTCGCCCGGGGCCAGATTGGCCCCGGCCGGCGGCACCACCCGCCAGCGCAGCACCTCCTGCCCGTCATGCGACCGCGGCGTCAGGCGCAGCGTCTGCAGGGTGCGGGCGACCGGGCTGTCGTAGCGGTAGCGGGTCTCGTGGCGGATCAGGAGGCGCATGGGCCGGATCAGATCAGATAGGCCTTGCTGACCTCCAGGCCCAGGATGTTGTTCTGCTGGATGAACGCGGTCAGGTATTCGTGCAATCCGGTTTGCAAGATCGTGTCGATCCGGCCGTAGCGCAAGCGCGAATGCATCTCCCCGGCAAGACGCTGGCATTCGTGCTTGCGGCCATAGAGGTCGGCGAGCTGGCCGAGCAACTCGACCATCTCGCCCAGGCAGCCGGCGAGCGAGCGCGGCATCTCCGGCCGCAGGATCAGCAGCTCGGCGACCTGCCAGGGCTTGATGCCGTCGCGGTAGAGATAGGAGTAGCTGCCGAGCGCCGAGGCGCCGCGCAGCACCGCCGCCCACTGGTAGAAGTCGAGGCCGCCGCCGACCTCCTCATGCGCCGGCAGCAGCACGTGGTACTTCACGTCGAGCAGCCGGGCGGTGTTGTCGGCGCGCTCCAGCATGGTGCCGAGCTGCAGGAAGATGTGGGCATCGTCGCGCAGCATGGTGTCGGCGACGGCGCCGTGGAACAGCATTGCCCGTTCCTTGACCCATTCCAGGAAGTCTCGCAGGCCGCCGCCGGCGATCAGCCCTTCCTTGCCGTCGAGGTCGAGCCAGGTGGCATTCAGCGTCTCCCACATCGGCCGGGTCAGCGCCGCGCGCACCGCCCGCCCGTTGGTGCGCGCCCGCTGCAGGCAGGAACGGATGCTGGAGGAATTCTCGGGGTTTCGGACGATGTAGTCGACCACCGCGGCCGCGGTCGCCGCCTCGTATGTCTTGTAGAAGCTTTCCTCGCAGCCGGAGATGACAACGGCGGAGTGCCATTCGTCCTGGCGCCCGCCGCCGCCGTCCGGCGTCAGCGCCATGCGGTCGGCGACCTCGAGGATGCGGGCGAGGTTCTCGGCCCGCTCCACGTAGCGGCCGAGCCAGTAGAGGCTGTCGGCGGTGCGGCTCAGCATCCCGATGACCCTGCCTTGACGTCCCGCACCGTCATGCCGTCAGCACCCAGGTGTCCTTGGTGCCTCCGCCCTGGCTGGAATTGACCACCAGCGATCCTTCGCGCAGTGCCACCCGGGTCAGCCCGCCCGGCACGATCCGGATGCGGTCGCTGCCGGTCAGCACGAAGGGGCGCAGGTCGACATGGCGCGGCGCCACGCCCTGGTCGACGAAGGTCGGGCAGGTCGACAGCGCCAGGGTCGGCTGGGCGATGAACAGGTCGGGCTGGGCGCGGACCCGCTCGGCATAAGCCTCGCGCTCGGCCCGACTGGCGGTCGGGCCGACCAGCATGCCGTAGCCGCCGGACCCCGCCACCTCCTTCACCACCAGCTCGTCGAGCCGGTCGAGGACATGGGCGCATTCCTTGGGCTTGGAGCAGTCCCAGGTCGGGACGTTCTTCAGGATCGGCTCCTCGCCCAGATAGAAGCGGATCATCGCCGGGACGTGGATGTACATCGCCTTGTTGTCGGCGATGCCGGTGCCCATGGCGTTGGCGAGGGTCACGTTGCCGGCGCGGTAGGCGTGGTACAGGCCGGGCACGCCGAGCACCGAGTCCGGGTTGAACACCAGCGGGTCGAGGAAGTCGTCGTCAATCCGGCGGTAGATCACGTCGACCCGCTTCGGCCCGCGGGTGGTGCGCATGTAGACCACGGCGTCGCGCACGAACAGGTCCGGCCCCTCGACCAGCTCGATCCCCATCCGGTCGGCCAGGAAGCTGTGCTCGAAATAGGCGCTGTTGTAGATGCCGGGGGTCAGCAGGGCGACGGTCGGCTCGCCGTCGCAGTTGCGCGGCGCCATCGAGGTCAGGGTCGCCAGCAGCTCCTGCGGGTAGTGCTCGACCGGGGCGACGCTGTGCCGGGCGAACAGGCCGGGGAACAGCCGCATCATCATCTCGCGGCCTTCCAGCATGTAGGAGACGCCGGACGGCGTGCGGACATTGTCCTCCAGCACGTAGAACTCGTTCGGCCCGACCCGGACGATGTCGATGCCGGCGACATGGGTGTAGACGCCGCCGGGCGGGTCCAGCCCCTGCATCTCCGGCAGATAGCCGGGGTTGTGCAGCACCAGCCGCTCCGGCACCTGGCCGGCGCGCAGGATCTCCTGGCCGTGATAGACGTCGTGCAGGAAGGCGTTCAGCGCCCGCACCCGCTGCGTCAGCCCCTGCTCGAGATGCCGCCATTCGGCGGCGTCGAGCACGCGGGGCATGATGTCGAAGGGGATCAGCCGCTCCGGGTCGCCACCCTCGCCATAGACGGCGAAGGTGATGCCGATGCGGCGGAACAGCGCCGCCGCCTCCCGGCGCTTGAAATCAAAGACCGGCGCCGGCGTCTCCGCCAGCCATTCCGCCAGGGCCGCATAGGGGGACCGGACCGGCCCGCCGCCCATCTCGTCGAATGCCTGCACCATCCCTCCGGCACGTCCCTGCTCGACGAAACCATCAAGCAAGGGATGTGCCATGGGCCGCAAGCATAATTCCTCGAAACCGCGAGAAGGATGCCTAAAATTCCGGCAAACCCTGCCGGATCAGTAGGCGTAGGCGGTGAAGGCCGGGTCGACCGAGCCGCCCCATTCGCCCTCGTACCGGCGCAGCATCTCCGAGGCCTGGGTCTCGCCGCTGTCCGCGATGCGCTGCAGATCGTTCAGGAATCCCTCCTCGGTGCCGCCGATGGCGTCGGTCCTGGCCCGGGCGGCGAGGCCGTGCCGGGCGATCGCCAGCACCTGCAGCGCCACGTCGCGCACCGTGCCGCCGCGGAACGGGGTGGCGAGGCCCAGGCGCGGCACGTCGCGGCGCAGCGCCGCCCGCTCTTCCGTCGTCCAGTCCTTGACCAGGTCCCAGGCGGCATCGAGCGCGGTGCCGTCATAGAGCAGCCCGACCCAGAGCGCCGGCAGGGCGCAGAGGCGCGACCACGGCCCGCCGTCGGCGCCGCGCATCTCCAGGTACTTCTTCAGCCGCACCTCGGGGAAGGCGGTGGTCAGGTGGTCGGCCCAGTCGTTCAGGGTCGGCAGATGGCCGGGATGGACCGGCAGCTCCCCCTTCAGGAAGGCGCGGAAGCTGTGCCCCGCCGCGTCGATGTAGCGGCCGTCGCGGTAGACGAAGTACATCGGCACGTCGAGCAGATAGTCGACATAGCGCTCGAAGCCGAAGCCGTCCTCGAACACGAAGGGCAGGTCGCCGGTGCGGTCGGGGTCGGTGTCGGTCCAGATGTGGCTGCGGAAGCTCTGGAACCCGTTCGGCCGGCCCTCGGTGAAGGGCGAGTTGGCGAACAGCGCCGTCGCCACCGGCTGCAGCGCCAGGCTGGTCCGGAACTTCTTCGCCATGTCGGCTTCGGAGGCGAAGTCGAGATTGACCTGCACGGTACAGGTGCGGGTCATCATGTCGAGGCCGAGCGAGCCGCGCTTCGGCATGTAATCGCGCATGATCTTGTAGCGGCCCTTGGGCATCCAGGGGATGTCCTCGCGCCGCCATTTCGGCTGGAAGCCGAGGCCGATCATGCCGATGCCGAGCTGCTCGCCCACCTTGCGCACCTGGGCGAGATGGTCGGCCACCTCGGCGCAGGTCTCGTGGATGCTGCGCAGTGGCGCGCCCGACAGCTCGACCTGGCCGCCCGGCTCCAGCGTCACCGAGGCCTTGCCGCGGGCGAGCGCGATCAGCTTGCCGTTCTCCTCCACCCGCTCCCAGCCGCAGCCGGCCAGGCCCTCGAGCACGGCGCGGATGCCGTCCGGCCCGTCATAGGGCAGCGGCTTCAGATCCGACAGGCGGAAGGCGAACTTCTCGTGCTCGGTGCCGATGCGCCAATCCTCGACCGGCTTCGATCCGGCGGCGAGATAGTCGACGAGCTGTGCCTTGCTCTCGATCGGGGCGGCGCTGGCGGTCTGCGGACCGGACATGGGGACACTCGGCTAGCGGGACGGGGTCAAACGCGATGCGGCGGCCGGCCACACCCGTCGCCGGCCAGGGATTGCCAGATCGCGAGCGCGGCAATGGCCGCCGTGTCGGCGCGCAGGATACGAGGGCCGAGGCCGACGGGTCGAACAAATTCGTGACGAATCAGGGCTTCCAGCTCCGCCGGCGCGAAGCCGCCCTCTGGGCCGACCAGAAGCGCGGCCGGGCCGGACGTCTCCGCGGCCGCATCGGCGATGGGGCGGGCCTCCCCGGCCTCGGCGCAGACCAGCAGGGTACGGCCGCCGGGCCAGGCGGCGAGCAGGGCTTCGAGCCCGACCGGGTCGCGCACCTGCGGCACGTCCAGACGCTCGGACTGCTCGGCCGCTGCGACGGCGTGGGCGCGCAGCCGGTCGAGATTGACCCGCTGCACATCGGTGTAGCGGGTGAAGACCGGCTGCAGCACGGCGGCGCCGAGCTCGGTCCCCTTCTCCACCACCGCGTCGACCGCGTCCTTCTTCACCGGGGCGAAGCAGAGCCAAAGGTCAGGCTCGGGGGCAGGCGGGCGGAGCTGTCGCTCGGCCAAGGCTGTACCGCCGGCCTTGGAAAGACCGTCGAGCCTGGCCAGCCATTCGCCGTCGCGCGGGTTGAACAGGCGCAGCCCCGCCCCGGGCGCCAGCCGCAGCACGCCGCGCAGATGGTGTGCCTGGGCCTCGGACAGCGCCACGCTCCGCCCGGCCGCCAGATCGGCGTCGACGTAGAGGCGGGTGCGCGGCAGGGCGTCGGAAGTCATGCGCGAAGCTAGCCCCTGCCCAGGCAGCCGGCAACGGATCCTTGGGAGGAAAGGCCGTCCTCAGGCCCGGCGCCGCTCCGCGGCGATCTGTTTGACGATCGCGGCGCGGTCCGGCATCCGGGCGCGGTTGCGGGCCGTGACCAGCTCGACGATCTCCGGCGCCGCGGTCTCGGGGCGGCCGGCATCGTAGGGTGGCGCCGGCGCGTATTCGAGGCCGAGCTGGATCGCCTTCGCCACCGTCTCGTCCGCCAGCTCGGCCGCGAGGGTCAGGGCGAAATCGATGCCGGCCGTCACGCCGCCGCCGGTGAAGACATTGCCGTCGCGGACCACGCGGCCGGGATCGGGAATGGCGCCGAACAGGGCCAGCTGGTCGCGCCAGGCCCAGTGGCAGGCCGCGCGCCGCCCCTCGAGCAGCCCGGCGGCGGCGAGGATCAGCGACCCGGTGCAGACCGAGGTGACGTAGCGGGCCGAGGCGGCGAGCCGGCGGATCTCGCCGAGATAGGCGGCGCTGCGCATCGCGTCGACGCAGCCGAACCCGCCGGGCACGCACAGCACGTCGCAGCGCTCCACCTCCTCCAGCCGCGCGAGGTTGGAGAAGGTCAGCCCGTCGACGCTGACCGCCTCCCCGCCGATCGAGGCGACAATGGTCCTGGCGCCGGGCAGCCGCGCCAGCACCTGGTGCGGGCCGGTGAAGTCGAGATGGGTCACGCCGGGATAGATCGGGAAGACGATGACGGTGTCCATGGCGGCCTCCGGGACGGGTTGACAGCGCCAGTATCGCCGCGCAGGGTCATGTCTGAAACGACATAGTTCCCTCATTTACCGCCATGACCCGCGCCATCGGCTTCCTGGTCTTCCCCGGCTTCAACATCCTCGACCTGTCGGGGCCGCTCGCCGCCTTCGACACCGCCTCGCGGGACCGCGTGCCGCCGCCCTACCGGCTGCAGGTGATCTCGGAGCGGGGCGGTGCGGTCACGAGCTCGGCCGGGCTGCCGGTGCTGACGCAACCCTTCGGCGAAGAGCCGCTGGACACGCTGGTGGTCGCCGGCGGCCGCGGGGTTCCGGAAGCGCTGGGTTCGCCGCGGCTGCTCGCCTTCATCCGCGAGGCCGCCGCGGCGCGGCGGGTGACCAGCGTCTGCACCGGCGCGTTCCTGCTAGCCGCGGCCGGCCTTCTGGACGGGCGGCGCGCCACCACCCATTGGCTGCAGGCCGCCACGCTGCAGCGCCTGCACCCGCGGGTGCAGGTCGAGATGGACCGGATCTTCATCAAGGACGGTCCGGTCTGGTCGTCGGCCGGCGTCACCGCCGGCATCGACCTGGCCCTGGCCCTGATCGAGGAGGATTTGGGCGTCGACGCCGCCCGCGCCGTGGCCCGGACCCTGGTCGTCTATCACCGCCGCCCGGGCGGGCAGTCGCAGTTCTCCGCTCTGCTCGACCTCGCCCCGGCCACCGACCGGATCCAGGCGGCCCTCAGCTTCGCGCGCGAGCATCTGCGGGAGCCGCTGCCGGTCGATCGCCTGGCCGAGGCGGCGTGCCTGAGCCCGCGCCAGTTCGGACGCGCCTTCCTGGCCGAGACCGGGCAGACGCCGGCCAAGGCGGTCGAGCGGCTGCGCGCCGAGGCCGCCCGGCCGCGGGTCGAGGACGGCGCCGAGCCGATCGAGGCGATCGCACGCGACGTCGGCTTCACCGACCCGGAGCGGATGCGCCGCGCCTTCATCCGCTGCTTCGGCCAGCCGCCCCAGGCGATGCGGCGGGGTGCCGGTCGGCGAGGGCATGCGCGAAGCCAGCCGCTGCCCGCACCGCCGACGCGTCCTTAGGCACATATCGGGTAACGATGCCGGAGGGTCGATGGCGGTGTCCGGTGGCCGGCCGGGCGCCCATCCCTCAGGGAGAAGCGGACAGTTCGACCCCGTAGGCGCGATGAAGCAGCTCCAGGAAGGACGGCGCCTCGGGCAAGGACACGGAGCCGATCCGGCCGACTGCCACGCCCGGCGTCCACGAGTTCATGACCGCGGCCCCGGCCAGCTTCGGCAGGTCGGCCGGCGTGATCTCCTGGACGCGCTGGGGAATGCCGAGGCGATCCAGCTGCCGCTTGACGATCCCCATGGTGACGCCGCCCAGCATCTCGGCCGCCGGCCAGACCACCGCGGCGCCGTCCCAGAAGGCCAGATTCCAGATCGTTCCTTCGCTGAGCCGGCCGCGGCGATCCAGGAAGGCGGCGTCATCGAAGCCCTGGCCAACGGCCTGATGGAGGAAGTAGGTCTTGGCCGCCTCGCCGACATGCTCACCGCCGGCAGGAACCGCTCGTGCTCGACCACCGCCAGCGCCAGCGGGCCCTCCGGGGCGGATGCAGCCGGTCCCGTGCGGACCAGCATGTCGAGGTCCTTGCCGCCGTCATCCGCTGAGAATTCGCCCGCCGGAGAGGACACGACCGCGGTCAGCGACACCTCGCACGGGGCCGTCTGGTGAGCAACCGTGTTTGGAGGGGTCAGTTTTGGAGAGCGATCCAGGGCTTGTGATCTCTGAGCATGGCGTTGAGGCGGGTGAGGAGCTTTCTGGCGATGGCCAGGAGAGCGAGCTTGGGGGCTTTGCCTCTGGCCCGGAGACGGCTGTAGCAGGCGGCGAGGTCAGAGGAGGAGCGGGTGGCGGAGAGAGCGGCGAGGTAGAGCAGGTTGCGGGGTTCGCGGCGGCCGCCGCGGATGTGGCGTTTGCCGAGCCAAGCGCCGCTCTCTCGGGGATAGGGGGCGGTGCCGGTGATGGCGGCGAGGGCTTTGCGATCGCACTGGCCGAGTTCGGGCAGCTCAGCGAGCAGGCCGCGGG
>NZ_AUHM01000057.1 GCF_000423185.1 Inquilinus limosus DSM 16000
GACGGTTCCCGACAGCACATAGTCGGCGGACAATCGTTGCGCCAGGGCCTCGACGCGGTTCTCGCCGGTGGCGGTGAGGCTGGTGTCGGTGCCGAAGACCTGGAGCTCGCGATAGCGGGTGAGCGCGGCGATGATCTCACGGGTCAGGCCCGGTCCGAGGTGGAGGCGCATGGCCTCGGCGTCGCCTTCCTGCAGCAGGGTGACGACCACGGCCGGCCCGTGCGGCCTGGCCGCCTCGGTCTCGGCGGCCGGCCACGGGATCGCGCCCATGCGCCACAGCAGGCCGGGCGCCAGGAGCGCGGCCAGGAGCGCGGTTCCGAACACGCCAAGCCACAGGCCGGGCCGGTGCGGGGGAGGCTGGATCTCGGGCGCGCTCGCCGCAGGGGCATCGAGCTGGACCGCGGCGTCGAGCGCCGGGCCCGGGGATGCCGTCGGCGGATGGTCGGCCGGCGGGGTCGTCGCATCCTTGGTGGTGAAGGCGGGAACGTAGCTGCCCTTGGGTATGGTGATGCAGATCTCGTCGTCCTTGCCGTCGGTGACATAGTAGTAGTCCAGGGAGCGGCGCAGCCGGCTGGCCTCGATGCGGACGACCGGGTCGAGCTGAGGATCGAAGCTCGGATCGCGATCGAAGACGGCGACGCCGACGCTGTAGCCCTTGATGCGGTCGGCCCGGCCGGCCAGCGTCTCGTCGACGATGTAGCGGAGAAAGCGCCGGTTCCGATCGGAGGCGCTGAAGCTCGCGCTCGCCAGAATGCGCTCGACCTCGCCGCGGACGATCTCCCCCCGCGGCACTGCCGGATCGGCGGCCGGCATCATCCTGCCGCCCCCGACGTGCCTGCCGCAGTTGAGAACCTGCGCCATATTGGCACATCGCACCGCTCTGAATCGCAGCAGGCCGAAACTGTCCGACATGCCGCTCTTGGAATAAAAGCCTGTCGCCGATTCATGGCTTTCACCCGAAAGGCGGATGAATATTTCTATATGATCTTATGCGGAGCAATTCGATCCGCGACGTTTCGGCCTTAGACCTCAAATTCAGACTGTATTACTTGGATGTTGCCGCGTCAATTGTCCGCCTCGATCCGGCGATGGTTTCCGCATCCATTGGTCCGCTCCTTAGGGCGGCGGAGATGGGATGCCTGAAGATGGGGCCCTGCGACTAGCCTGGTCGGCGAGGCAGAATGCGCGTGGCCATTGAGGCACACAGCCGCGGCGTCTGGACCGTGGCATAGGCCGACATCGCGTCGATCGAATAGCAATCGAGTACGGCCGCTCTGTGGATTTTGGAGGAAATCACGGGCTCCGTCGTCATGACCGGATCAGAGCTTGCCAAACAGGTACATGGGTCGGTTGCGTTATGCAGCAAGCCGCGGAACGTCGCTCTCCACCAATCGCAAGAATCGTTGGTTGCGTGTCCCCGCAACCACCCTTGTTATAACTCCATCCACATCGACATCTGATCCTAAGCCTTGCAGGTGAAAGCCGCGGGGCTTTGCGTTATCCAGATTTCGACGTGCCGGTGGGATGGCCAGCCCCATAGTGGGCGAGCCCGTAGCGCCTCATCTTCCGGTGCAGTGTTGCACGAGAGATGCCCAAAGATTCCGCGGCGGCAGTGACATGCCCGCCTGTGCGCTCCAGAGCGAGCCGGATGGCACGCGCTTCGGGCGAGGCGATGCCCTCATCAGGATCGGCAGCCGCGCTGAGGGAGAGCCCCAGCGGCGGCGGCAGGTGATTCGGCAGAACTGCTCCGCCATCGCCTTCTGCTACCGCCACGGCGAAGCGCAGCGCGTTGCGAAGCTCGCGCAGGTTTCCCGGCCAAGTGTGGGCGAGGCACAGCTCCAGCGTTTCCCGCGTCAGGACCAGTCTTGCGCGGGCTGCTGCCGCCTCCTCCGCGAACACGCGCTGAATCAGGAGAGTGCGATCCGCGCGCTTGCGGAGCGGCGGGAGCTCCAGCGAGACCCCGCTGAGGCGGAAGAACAGGTCCTCACGGAACAGCCCGTCCCGCACTCGCTGCGGCAGGTCGTGCAAGGTCGCAGAAATCACGCAGACATCGAGGGAGACCGAACGGGTCCCACCGACAGGGGTGAACTCGCGATCCGACAGCACCTGCAGCAGCCGGGTCTGCAGGTGCAGCGGCATGTCGCCGATCTCGTCCAGGAACAGGGTGCCGCCATTGGCTTCCAGCAGACGGCCTTTGAAACCCTCGCGCGCGGCGCCTGTGAACGCCCCCGGCCGGTAGCCGAACAGCTCGCTCTCGACCAGCTCCTGCGGGATCGCCGCACAGTTGACGGCGACGAACGGACCGTCGGCTCGAGCGCTGGCCCTGTGCAGAGCACGGGCGAACAGGCCCTTGCCACTGCCGGTCTCGCCGCGCAGGACGATCGGCAGCCCACGGTCGACGATGCGCCGGCAGATCGCCACATGGGCGCGCATCTCCGGATCATCCCCGGCCAGCGTTTCAAGATCGTAGGAGGGCGGTGATGGGGAGGGCCGCGCAAGCTTCGGTGGAGCAGCCGCCGGGCGTCGGGCATGGCGCCGCCCCTCGATCCGGATATGCAGCGGGCGGCCACCCGCATCCTCAACGGTCAGGGGCCGGTCGGCGGCGAGCAGCCGGGACAGCGGATGGCCGAGCAGGCGCTCGACATTCTGCCCGGCCAGGCTGTCGTCCCGCCGCAGCAGCCATCGGGTTGCGGCGCCGGTCGTCTCGACCACTCGCCCGTCGGCGTCGAGGGCAATGCGCAGCTCCGTCGCCGCATCGGCAAAGCCGGAGTCGCGCGACAGCCGGATCAGCAGGCGATCGGCATGGCGTCGGGCGAAGGCAAGGTTCTCGATCCGCTGCGCCGCTGCAGCGACCATCTGGCGTAGAATCGCCTGGCCGCGATGGTCCGCCGGCCGCGCGGTGGAGACGTCGAGGATACCGGCGACCTTGCCTCCGGCACCGAGGATCGGCGCGACGGTACAAGTCAGCGCCGTGTTCCGGGTCGAGAAATGATCGTCCATGACGATCGAGAGCGGCCGGTGCTCGTAGAGGCAGGTGCCGACGCCATTGGTGCCCTGCTCCGTCTCCGACCAGATGGCGCCGAGATAAAGACCGTTTTGCCGGGCGTCGTCCTGGAGGGCGGCGGGACAGCGGAAGTCGATGGTGATGCCGGCCGCGTCGGTCAGAAGGACGATATAGTCGCTGGGCCCGATGCGCGAGAACAGCCGATCGACCTCGCCGCGTGCGACGGCGATCAGGTCGTCGCTCTGTGCCCGGAAGCCCTTCAGCTCGGACTGGGTCAGAATGGTCGGGGGCGGGGTGTGGTGCGGCTCCAGCCCGTAGCT
Source organism: Inquilinus limosus DSM 16000 (assembly GCF_000423185.1). GTDB lineage: Bacteria > Pseudomonadota > Alphaproteobacteria > DSM-16000 > Inquilinaceae > Inquilinus > Inquilinus limosus. The sequence goes on from NZ_AUHM01000057.1 coordinate 3,325, forward strand.
GGCGACGCAGCGCTGCCAGGACCGGACGACGACCGGTCCGTCGCCAGTCGACGGCGGCATGGGGGCCTGCCCGCGTGCGGCGGCCAGGACGCGATCGATATGACCGTTCTCCGACATCGCGCACGCACCTCCAATGCCTGGCGCACGGACCTCGACTGCCACCGGCGCCTGGCCGCAGGCCGAGATGTCGGACAGGCGCCTCCCATGCGGCTTTCGTCCTCGGTGCTGGCCGCCGCTTGCCAGCGCCATTCCCGCGTCTGTGACGCGACCGGAAGAGTGTCGCATAAAGCGGCCGGGCGACAAAGCCGAGGCGCGGCTACCGTCTCGTCTGCGACAGCGCCACCCGCGACAGTGTCGCATCCGCGACGCCCGCGCTTCGAGAAAGTTGCGAATTCCGGCCACTTCCGATCCGGCACGGTGCTTGCAGCCTTCTGGCCGCCGCCCTCGCAGAAGGAGCGGAGACGGAGGAAACATGCAGCACAGTCGCGACTTCCTGCTCGACAGCTACCGCAGCATGGTCACGATCCGGCGCTTCGAGGATCGCGTCCATGACGAGTTCGCCGCCGGCAAGATCCCGGGCTTCGTCCACCTTTATGCTGGGGAGGAGGCCTCGGCGGTCGGAGTCTGCTCCAATCTCGACGCGCGCGACGCCATCGCCAGCACCCATCGCGGCCACGGCCACTGCATCGCCAAGGGCTGCGACGTCACCGCCATGATGAAGGAGATCTACGGCCGTCGCGGCGGGCTGTGCGGCGGGAAGGGCGGGTCGATGCACATCGCCGACCTGTCCAAGGGCATGATGGGGGCCAATGGCATCGTGGGCGGCGGCCCGCCGCTGATCTGCGGCGCGGCGCTGACCGCGAAATACCTCAAGACCGGCGGCGTCGCCGTGGCCTTCGTCGGCGACGGCGGCTCGAACCAGGGCACGACGTTGGAATCCTACAACCTGGCCAAGGTCTGGAACCTGCCGGTGATCTTCGTGATCGAGGACAACGGCTATGCCGAGGCCACGTCCAGCGCCTGGTCGGTCGGCGGCAGTCAGCTCGGCCGCGCCGCTGGCTTCGGCATCCCGGCGGCGGAGGTCGATGGCTTCGACTTCTTCGCCGTGCACGACACAGCGCGGGAGGCGGTGGAGCGAGCGCGAACCGGTGGCGGCCCGTCGCTGCTGCACGTCAAGCTGACGCGCTTCTATGGCCATTTCGAGGGCGACGCGATGACCTATCGCGGCCAGGGCGAGGTCGCGCGCCTGCGGGATGAGAACGACTGCCTGAGGATCTTTCGCCGCAAGGTCACGGCCGCCGGCCTGCTGGACGACGCGGCGCTCGACGCGGTCGAGGCCGAGGTCTCCGGCCAGATCGACGGCGCGGTGCGGGAGGCCGAGACGGATGCGCTGCCGAGAGCCGCCGATCTCGCCACAGACGTCTATGTCCGCTACTGAAGGGGAGGCATCCATGCCGAAGAAGAGCTACCGCCAAGCGATCAACGAGGCGATCGCCGGCGAGATGCGGCGTGACCATCGCGTCATCGTCATGGGCGAGGACAATGCCGGCGGCGCCGGCGCGCCCGGGGAAGACGACGCCTGGGGCGGCGTGCTGGGCGTGACCAAGGGCCTGTTGCCGGAATTCGGCCGCGACCGCGTGCTGGACACGCCGATCAGCGAGAGCGCCTTCATCGGCGCCGCGGCCGGTGCTGCCGCGACCGGCCTCAGGCCCGTCGCCGAGCTGATGTTCGTCGATTTCATGGGCGTCTGCTTCGACCAGATCTTCAACCAGGCCGCCAAGTTCCGCTACATGTTCGGCGGCCGGGCCGTGACCCCGCTGGTCATCCGCACCATGTACGGCGCCGGCTTCCGCGCCGCCTCGCAGCACAGCCAGTGCCTGTACCCGCTGTTCACCCATATCCCTGGGCTGAAGGTGGTGCTGCCGTCGTCGCCCTACGAGGCCAAGGGGCTGATGATCCAGGCCATCCGCGACGACGACCCGGTGATCTTCTTCGAGCACAAGGTGATGTACGACGACACCGGCGAGGTGCCGGACGAGCCCTACATCATCCCCTTCGGCGAGGCCAACCTGACCCGGGAGGGCGAGGACGTCACCATCGTCGCCTTCGGCCGAATGGTGAGCTTCGCCAACCAGGCGGCGGACGAACTGAAATGCGACGGCATCTCGGCGACGGTGATCGATCCGCGCACGACCTCGCCGCTCGACAGCGAGACCATCCTCGACAGCGTGTCGGAGACGGGACGGCTGGTGGTGGTCGACGAGGCGCATCCGCGCTGCTCGATGGCGGCCGACGTCGCCCGGCTGGTGGCGGAGGAGGCCTTCGCCGACCTGAAGGCGCCGATCCGCACGGTCACGCCGCCACACACGCCGGTGCCGTTCTCGCCGGCGCTGGAGGATCTCTACGTCCCCGGCCCGGCCCGGATCGTCGAGGCGGCGAAGGCCGTCGCGCATCATGGGTGACGCGATGACGGGGATGCTGCCGATCGTGATGCCGAAGTGGGGGCTGGCGATGGAGGAGGGGACGCTGACCTCCTGGCTGATCGCCGAGGGCGATACCGTGGAGAAGGGGCAGGAGATCGCCGAGATCGAAACCACCAAGATCACCAATGTCTACGAAAGCCAGATCGCCGGCCTGGTCCGCCGGCTGGTGGCGCAGCCGGGGAACGTGCTGCCGGTTGGCGCGCTGCTCGCCGTGCTGGCGCCGGACTCGGTACCGGATGCGGAGATCGACGACTTCATCGGCCGCTTCGTGGTGCGCGACCCGGAGGCCGAAGGCGAGGCTGGCGGCCTCGCCGAGCGGAGGATCGAGCGCGATGGCCGGGTGCTGTCCTATAAGCTGGCGGGGGAGGAGGCCGATGGTGTGCCGGCCATCCTGGTCCACGGCTTCGGCGGCGATTCCGACAACTGGCTGTTCAATATCGAGAAGCTGGCCCAGGCCCGTCCCGTCTACGCCCCCGACCTGCCGGGGCATGGAAAATCGGGCAAGCAGGTCGAGCGGGGCGACCTCGATGAGCTCGCCGACGCCGTGGCCGCGGTGATCGACGAGACCGGCGCGCTGCGCGTCCATCTGGTGGGCCACTCCCTCGGCGCCGCGGTCTGCTTCCGGGTGCTGGAGCGCCGGCCCGACCGCGTCGCCTCGGTCGCCGGGCTGGCGCCGGCCGGGCTGGGCTCGACGGTGAACGACGGCTACATCCGCTCCTTCATCGCGGCCGAGCGGCGGAAGGAGGTGAAGGCCGCGCTGCAGATGCTGTTCGCCGATCCGAACCAGGTGTCCGCCGCCATGATCGAAGGTATCCAGCGCTTCACCCGGCTGGAGGGCGCGCGAGAGGCGCTGGCGGCGATCGCGCGGCAGGCCCTGCCGGACGGGCGGCAGGCGACGACGTTCCGCACCCTGGTCGCGGAGGCGGCGGTGCCGCTGCTCCTCATCTGGGGAGAGCGCGACGCGATCATCGACCCGGCCCATGCGGAGAACCTGCCGGAGCGGATTGCGGTGCTGCGCCTGCCGGGCGTGGGCCACATGCCGCAGATGGAGGCGGCGGGGCCGGTCAACGAGCGACTCGCCGCCCATTTCGCTGCGGCCGAAGCCTGACATAACAAGGACGGCGCCGGGTTCACGGCGCCGCAACCGGGAGCGAATCCATGAAAGCTGCGCGTTTCCACGACCGGCACGACGTCCGGATCGAGACCGTGCCGGAGCCGCCAGAGCGGCCCGGCCCGCACCAGGTGCTGGTGCGCAATCGCTTCTGCGGCATCTGCGGCACCGATCTGCACGAATATGCCGCCGGGCCGATTTTCATCCCGCGCGAGCCGCACCCCTACACCGGTGCGAAGCTGCCGCAGATCCTGGGCCATGAGTACGGCGGCATAGTCGTCGCGATCGGCGACGAGGTCACCAGCGTTGCAGTCGGCGACCGGGTCTCGATCCAGCCGATGGTCGCGCCGCGCGACGACTACTACGGCCGCCGCGGCCTGTATCAGCTGAGCGAAAGCCTGGGCATTGTCGGGCTGACCTGGGCCTGGGGCGGCATGGCGGAGTATTCGCTGGTCAACGACTACAACGCGGTGCGCCTGCCCGACGCGGTCAGCGACGAGCAGGCGGCGCTGATCGAGCCCGCGGCGGTCACCGTCTATGCCGCCGACCGCGGCGGCGTGAGGCCGGGCGCGACCGTGCTGGTCACCGGGGCCGGGCCGATCGGGCAACTGCAGGTGCTGGCGGCACGGGCGGCCGGAGCCAGCCTGATCTTCCTGTCCGACACCAACGACAACCGGCTGCATAAGGCGCGGGAGGTGCTGCCCGACGTCGTCGCGCTGAACCCGAAGAGGGACCGGGTGGTCGAGGCGATCCGCGATCGGACCGAAGGGCATGTCGGCGTCGACGTTGCCTTCGAGTGCGTCGGGGCCGAGGCGGCCCTGGCCGATTGCATCCAGGCGGTGCGGCGTCAGGGTGCGGTCGTCCAGGTCGGGCTGCACGTCGGGAAGCCGGCGGTCGATGGCTTCACCATCACCTGCAAGGACATCGATCTGCGCGGGTCGTGGTGCTACTCGACCCTTATGTGGCCGCGCGTCGCCTCGATGCTGGCGGCGGGCCTGCTGCAGGCCGAGAGGATCGTCACCCGCCGCATCCGCCTGAACGAGGTGGTCGACCGCGGCTTCGAAGCTCTGCTCGATCCTGCGGGAACCGAGCTGAAGATTCTGATCGACCTGCAGTAACGGGGGACGAGATGCCCAGCAGCGTGAAGGACCGCTCCATCATCATCACCGGTGCCGGCCGGGGCATCGGCGAGGCGATCGCCATGGGCTTAGCCGCCGACGGAGCCCGCTTGATCGTGGCCGACATCGATGGGGAGAATGCGAAGCGCGTGGCCGCCGCCATTGGCGCTGAGGGCGGCGAGGCCGTCGCCGTCCCCGTGGACGTGACCGAACGGGCCGGTGTCGCCGCCATGATCGAGGCGGCGGTCGGCGCTTTCGGCCGGCTTGACGCCATCTTCAACAACGCCGGCATCGCCCAGACCAAGCCGTTCCTGTCGATCACCGAGGCGGATTGGCGCCGGGTGATGGATGTGAACGGCCTGGGCGTCCTGATCTGCATGCAGGAGGCGGCGAAGCGGATGATCGCCCAGGGTAGTGGCGGCAAGATCATCAACACCGCCTCGATCGCCGGCAAGCAGGGCTACGAGCCGCTGGCGCACTACTCGGCCAGCAAGTTCGGCGTCGTCGCCCTGACCCAGGCAGGGGCGCGTGCCTTCGCGTCCCACAAGATCAACGTCAACGCCATCTGTCCGGGTGTGGTCGCGACCGAGATGTGGAAGGTGATCGACAGGGGCTTCAAGGAGGAAGGGTTGACGCAGCACGACAACGAGGCGTTCGAGACCTTCTCCTCGACCATCCTGCTCGGCCGGCCCTCGGTCGCCGAGGATCTCGTCGGCGTCTCGCGCTTCCTCGCCTCGGCGGACTCCGACTATGTCACCGGCCAGTCGATCGTCGTCGATGGCGGGATGGTGCTGATCTGATAGACGGCGGTCGGCCAGCCTGCGGCTCATGGACTGACGATATGGAGAGAGCGTCAGAGGCAGCTCTGTCGGCCATAAGCGTGCGTGAGTGTACTTGGCCGCGTGTCCCCGCAACCACCTTTGTTATAACTCGATTCAGATCGAGATCTGATCCAGAGCCCCGCCCCAGAAAGGCGGGGTTATCTGCGTTCTGCGGTACTCGCAAACGGAAGGCTAAGCCGACTCGAGTACCGCGGCCCGCATAGGAGTAGCGCACATCGCACGCTCGACCACGCCTTCACCGTCGAGGCCAGGCCGGTGGCGCCGTGACGGTAGGCGCTGCGCACTTCGCCATTCGAGGTCTGCCGCAGGGGACGCGCCATGACCGCACACGGCTCGTTGCGTCGATTGCCAGCCCTCCTGGGTTCTCTGAAGCAGACATCTCCGGCGATCCAAACAGGCCCAAAGCGGACAGGCCGCATGGAAGGATCGGATCATCATCGCTCCCCGTTCCGGGGGCCCGTGTGCGAGTATCGGTGAAAGGCTGCTCCGCGGCGGCTTTGGGCGCTATCCATTCGGTCAGGCCGGCCGAGATGGGCGAAGAATGGTCCTACAGGCTTTTGCGAAAGAAGACGACGCGTTTTGTCTCCTCGAAACCTAGCGCCGCATGAAACTTGTGGCTCACGACGTTGTCCAATAGGGCATCGGATGCGAACTCAGCACAGCCGATAGACTTGCCCCATTCGGCAATTGCATCGCAGAGCAGTC
>NZ_AUHM01000058.1 GCF_000423185.1 Inquilinus limosus DSM 16000
CGATGGTCAGGATCTTCTCCGGCGTCGCCGCCGCCACCTCCTCGATCGCCATGCCGCCCTCGGTCGAGGCGATGATCGTCACCCGGCCGCTCTTGCGGTCGACCAACAGCGACAGGTACAGCTCGCGGGCGATGTCGCAGCCTTCCTCGACATAGACCCGGCCGACCTCCTTGCCCGCCGGCCCGGTCTGCACCGTCACCAGCGTCCGGCCCAGCATCGCCCCAGCATTCGCCGCGACGTCCTCGACCGACTTCACCACCCGGACCCCGCCCTTGCCCTGCGGATCCTCCTGGAAGTGGCCCTTGCCCCGGCCGCCGGCATGGATCTGCGCCTTGACGACGAACACACCGCCGCCGAGACCCTCCGCCACACGCACCGCCTCCTCCGGCGTGTACGCCACCCCGCCGCGCGGCACCGGCACGCCGTAGCGCCCCAGCAGCCCCTTCGCCTGATACTCGTGGATGTTCATGCCCTGCCCTTCCTGAGGTGCCGGTTCGAGGGTGGTTTCCACGATCGGCGTCCCTCCCCCTCACCCTCCCGTCGCTGCGCGCCGGGCCCCCTCCCTCTCCCCGAGGAGAGGGAAACGTCACCTCTCGCCCGGGAGAGGCCGAAATCGCCCTGGCGATTTCGGGTGAGGGGGAGCGGTGCCGATGCCCGGAACCGCCCCTTCCCTGCGCCTATGCCTGATTCACAGCAGCCCGGCGGCGCGGGCCCAGCGGTACTTGGCCCCCAGCACCGCGACCGGCATCTCGGTCGAGTATGGGTAGGCAACGATGCCGTGGTCGTAGAGATACTGCGCCGCCTCCTCGACCTGCACGTCGCCGGCCAGCGAGGCCACGATCGGCTTGTTGATGCCCTTGGCCCGCATCTCGTCCACCACCTCGGTGATCACCTTCGCGAACACCATCGGCGGTGTGATGATGGTGTGCCAGTAGCCGAGGATCAGCGCGTGGATGCGGTCGTCCTCCAGCCCTAACTTCACCGTGTTGCGGTAGGTGGTCGGCGGCTCGCCCCCGGTGATGTCGACCGGATTGCCGGCCGCGCCGAAGGGCGGGATGAACTTGCGGAAGGCGGCGTCGAGGTCCGGCGGCATCGCCATCAGCGACAGGCCGTTGTCGACGCAGGCATCCGACAGCAGCACGCCCGAGCCGCCGGCGCCGGTGATGATGACCACGTTCTCGCCCTTCGGCGCCGGCAGCACCGGGATGCCGCGGGCGAACTGCAGCAGGTCCTGCAGGCTCTTGGCCCGGATCACGCCGGACTGGCGCAGCACATCGTCATAGACCTTGTCATTGCCGGCCAGCGCCCCGGTGTGCGAGCTGGCGGCACGGGCGCCGAGCGAGGTGCGCCCGGCCTTCAGCACCACCACCGGCTTCTTCTTCGACACCTCCTTCGCCACCTCGGCGAAGGCGCGGCCGTCCTTCAGGTCCTCGCAATGCATGGCGATCACCTGCGTGGCATCGTCCTGCTCGAAGAAGGTCAGGAGGTCGTCCTCGTCGATGTCCGACTTGTTGCCCAGGCCGACGATGGCCGAGACGCCCATCTTGGTCGACCGGCTGAAGCCGATGATCGCCATGCCGATGCCGCCCGACTGGGACGACAGGGCAGCGCGGCCCTGGACGTCGAAGGGCGTGCAGAAGGTCGCGCACAGGTTCTTCGGCGTGTAGTAGAAGCCGTAGATGTTCGGGCCCATCAGGCGGATGTCGTATTTCCGGCCGATGGCGATGATCTCCTCCTGGCCCTCATGGTTGCCGGTCTCGGCGAAGCCGGAGGGGATCAGGACCGCGCCCGGGATCTTCTTCTCGCCGACCTCGGTCAGCGCCTGGGCCACGAACTTGGCCGGGATCGCAAACACCGCGACGTCGATGTCGCCCGGCACGTCCTTGACGCTGGGATAGGCCTTGAGCCCCAGGATCTCCGTGGCCTTCGGGTGGATCGGATAGATCTTCCCCTTGTAGCCGCCGTTGATCAGGTTCTTCATCACCGAGTTGCCGATCTTGCCGTCCTCGGCCGAGGCGCCGATCACGGCGACCGCATCGGGCCGCATGATCCGGTTCATCTTGGCGAGGATGGCGTCCTTCGCCGGCCGCGGCCGGGCCGGCCTGGCCTCGAAGTCGACGACCACGCGGACATCGGCGGCGATGGCGCCATCGGTGCGGGCGAAGACCGGGTTGAGGTCGAGCTCGACGATCTCCGGCACAGCGTCGACCAGGCGCGAGACCCGGACGATCAGGTCGGCCAGCGCCTGGCGGTCGACCGGCGGCGCGCCGCGCACGCCCTTCAGCACCGCGGCGGCCTGGATGCCGTCCAGCATCGACAGCGCCTCGTCATGGTCAACCGGCGCCAGGCGGAAGGTGATGTCCTTCAGCACCTCGACCAGCACGCCGCCGAGGCCGAAGGCGACCAGCTTGCCGAAGCTGGGGTCGGTGACCGCGCCGACGATCACCTCCTGCCCGCCGACCAGCATCTGCTGGACCTGGACGCCGACGATCTCGGCCTTCGGGTCGTAGCGGCCGGCGCTCTCGACGATGCGCTTGAAGCCGGCGCGGACCTCCTCGGCGGACTTGACGCCGACCAGCACGCCGCCGGCCTCGGTCTTGTGCAGGATCTGCGGCGAGACGATCTTCAGCACCACCGGGAAGCCGATCGCCTCGGCCTGGGCCGCCGCCTCGTCGGCCGTGGTCGCCAGCGCTTCCTTCGGGATCGGGATCTGCCAAGCCTCGCACAGCTCGCGGGCCTCGGGGGCGGTCAGGCTGGTGCGCCCGTCCCGCTTCACCGCGTCAAGGATGCGGCGGGCGGTCGTCCGGGCGTCGTCCAGGACGTCGACATGGCCATTCATGGCGGTCCTCGCTCAGCAAAGGATGTGGGGGAGGACCGGACCCACCTGAGGCTATCCGGTCGTTTGTCGGGGTGAGGTCAGATCGCGCCGGCGGTGCGCATCGCGGCGATGGCGTCGGCGTCGTAGCCGATCGAGGCCAGGATCTCATCCGTGTGCTCGCCGAGCAGCGGCGAGCGCTCGACCGGCACGTCGTTGTCGGAGAGCCGGATCGGCGAGGCGACCTGGACGTAGTTGCCGCGCTCCGGGTGCGGCACCTCGACCAGCATGCCGCGCTCGTACATCGAGCGGTCCTCGATCAGGTCCTTCATGCTGAGGATCGGGCCGCAGGGCACGTCGATGTCGTTCAGCGCCTGCATCACCTCGATCTTGCTGCGCCGGCTGGTCCAGCCCTCGATGATGCCGAAGCATTCGTCGAGATGGGACAGACGCGCCTCCGGCGTGGCGAAGGCCGGGTCCTCGATCAGCTCCTCGCGGCCGATCAGCCGCATCAGCGGCGCCCAGCCCTGCGGCTGGATGATGACATAGGCGTAGTCGTTCTCGCCGCCCGGGGCGCAGCGCAGCGCTTGGCCCGGCTGGCCGCCGCCCGAGGCGTTTCCGGAGCGCGGCACGGCGTCGCCGAACTCCTTGTTCGGGTATTCCCGCAGCGGGCCGGCGGCCAGGCGCTGCTGGTCGCGCATCTTGACCCGGACCAGGTTCAGCACGCAGTCCTGCATCGCCACCTCGACCCGCTGGCCCTTGCCGGTCTGGGTCCGCTGCAGCAGCGCCGCGAGCACGCCGGCGACCAGGTGCATGCCGGTGCCGCTGTCGCCGATCTGGGCGCCGGTCGAGGTTGGCGGACCGTCCTGCCAGCCGGTGGTGCTCATCGACCCGCCCATGGCCTGGGCCACGGTCTCATAGGCCTTGCAATCGGCATAGGGGCCGGGGCCGAAGCCCTTGACCGAAGCGTAGATCACCCGCGGGTTGATCTTCTGGATCCGGTCCCACGGGAAGCCCTGGCGGTCGAGCACGCCGGGGCCGAAATTCTCGATCAGCACGTCCGACTGCTCGAGCAGCTTGACGAAGGCCTCCTGCCCCTGCGGCGACTTCATGTTGATAGTGATGCTGCGCTTGTTGCTGTTCAGCATGGTGAAGTAGAGGCTGTCGACATTCGACTTGTCGCGCAGCTGCGAGCGGGTGATGTCGCCGCGGCCCGGCATCTCCACCTTGATCACATCCGCCCCGAACCACGCCAGGATCTGCGTTGCCGAGGGTCCCGACTGGACATGGGTCATGTCGAGAACGCGCACCCCATCCAGGGCCTTGCCCATGGTCTCTCTCCCTATCTGTGCCGGTGCAGGACGGGCGCGGGCGGCGGTGGATTCAGCCCGCGCCCGCGGCCGCGTTACTTGTACATGGTCTGGTTCATGGTCCCCGGGGCGTAGGCGTCGGGGTCGATCCAGACATTGATCAGCGACGGTTTGCCGGATTCCCGCGCCCGCTCCAGCGCCGGGCGGATCTGGCTGGCCTCGTACACCTCCTCGCCGTAGCCGCCGAGCATCTGGGCGAATTTGGAGTAGTGCACGTCGCCCAGCTTGTTGCCGACATTGCCCTTCTCCGGCCCGTATTTCTGGATCTGGCCGTAGCGGATCTGGTTCATATGCGAGTTGTTGCCGACCACGCCGATGAAGGGCAGGTCGAACCGCACCATGGTCTCGAAGTCCCAGCCGGTCAGGCTGAAGGTGCCGTCGCCGAAGAGGCAGAGCACCTCCTTCTCCGGCTGCGCGATCTTCGACGCCATGGCGAAGGGCACGCCGACGCCGAGGGTGCCGAGCGGGCCGGGATCCATCCAGTGGCCCGGCGCCCGCGGCTTGACCACGCCACCCGAGAAGGTGACCACGTCGCCGCCGTCGCCGATATAGACGGTGTTCTCGGTCAGGAACTCGTTCAGCTCGTAGGCCAGGCGCAGCGGATGGATCGGCGAGGCGTCGGACTTCAGCTTCGGCAGCCGCGACGCCTCCATCTTCGCCTCCTCGGCCCGCAGCTCCTCGAGCCAGGGCTCGCGGGCCTTGGCGCCGTTGTCGACCCGGCCGGAGACGGCCTGGGTGACGGCGGCGAAGATGGCGCCGCAGTCGCCGACGAGGCCGAGCGAGATGTCCCGGTTCTTGCCGACGGTGCGGTAGTCGAGGTCGATCTGCACCACCGTGGCGTTGCGGCCCAGGCGCTTGCCGTAGCCCATGCGGAAGTCGAAAGGCGTGCCGACGATCAGGATCACGTCGGCGTTGTCGAAGGCATAGCGCCTTGTCTGCTGGAAGTGGTGCGGATCTCCCGGCGGCAGCGTGCCGCGGCCGGCGCCGTTCATGAAGGCCGGGATGTTGAGGGTACGGACGAAATTGATCGCGTCATCGGCCGCCCGGCAGGTCCAGACCTGCTGGCCCAGCAGCACGCAGGGCTTCTTCGCATGGACCAGGATGTCGGCCAGCTTCTCGACGTCGCGCGGGTCGCCGATGCTCTTGGTCGACCAGCGGTAATGGCCGGCTTCAGGCAGCCTGGCCTTCTTCAGCGGCACATGGCCGTCGAGGATGTCGCGGCCGATCTCGAGATAGACCGGGCCGGGCGCGCCAGCGAAGGCCTCGCGGAAGGCCATCGAGCACATGTCGGCGACACGCTCGGTGGTCACCACGTTCGCCGCGAACTTGGTGATCGACTTCATCATGTCGACATGCGGCAGGTCCTGCAGCGACCCCATCTTGTGCTGGTCGAGCGCGCCCTGGCCGCCGATCAGCAGGAACGGGCTCTCGGCGCGGAAGGCGTTGGCGACGCCGGTGATGGCGTCGGTCGTGCCCGGGCCGGCGGTAACCACGGCGCAGCCGGGCTTGCCGGTGACGCGGGCATAGCCGTCGGCGGCATGGGCCGCGACCTGCTCGTGCCGCACGTCGATGATACGGATGCCTTCGTCCAGGCAGCCGTCATAGATGTCGATGATGTGGCCGCCGCAGAGGGTGAAGATGGTGTCGATGCCCTCGGCCTTGAGCGCCTTGGCCACGAGGTGACCGCCGGAGATGACCTCCTCCGTCGCGGCCGCTTCCTTCACTGCAGTATCGGGCATGATCGCTTCCTCCTTCACCTCTTGCTCGGGATGCACGGCATCGCGTGGCGCCGGGCGGTCATTCGAAGCCGGTCCCGTGCCGCTCGACCGACCGCGACAGGTCGAGGGCATGATTTCGGACCAGCGTCTCGGCGAGATCCCCGTCGCGCCGCGCCAGCGCCTGGACGATGGCGGCGTGGTCCGCCACCGACCTCTCGGCCCGTTCCGGCCGGCCGATCAGGGACCAGCGGATGGCGCGGATGTGCAGGAACAGGGTCTCGGTCATCTCGGTGATCAGGGCGCAGCCGCCGAGGCGGATCAGCGCCTGATGGAAGTCGATGTTGGCGGCGGCGAAGCGCTCCGAGGACTCGGCTTCCGCCGCTTGGCCGGCGATCATGGCGCGCAGCCCCTCGATCTCGGCCTGGGTGGCGCGCTCCGCCGCCAGGCGGGCGGCCATGCCCTCCAGCGCGGCCCAGACCACGATCAGCTCGCGGATCTCGTCCCGGGTCTTGCGCACCACGAAGACGCCGCGCCGCGGCATCGACCGCACCAGCCCTTCCTGCTCCAAGAGCGCGATGGCCTCGCGCACCGGGGTCCGGCTGATGCCCAGCGCCTCGCAGAGCTGCCGCTCGTCGATCCGGATCGGGCGGCTGTGGCCGTAGATGTTCATGCGCACGATCGCGTCGCGCAGGGCCTGGTAGGCCTTGGCCTTGTAGCTGGCCTTGGCAGCCAGCGGCGCGACATCGAGCGTCACCCCATCCACCAGCATCGGCGTCCCTGCCCCAGATCGTGCGACCGGCCGCGAAGGCTTTTTGGTCGACTGAATTCAGAATTTTGTATACCAGAAGAATCGGTCCGGCAAGCCGGGAAAGCGGATGTCTTCGTTTTTTTACTCGACCCGCGGACAGTTTATGCTGCGATGCAAAAAAGAGGACCGTGCCACGGTGTGACACGGCCCAGTCGGGAGGAAACGGTTTGCGATAGGTGGTGCTTCTCGTTCTTCTCACGCCGCAAGGGATTTCGCCACGTCTTCGCTGATCTTCTTTGCGTCGCCGAAGAGCATGAGGGTGTTGTCGCGGAAGAACAGCTCGTTCTCGACGCCGGCATAGCCGGAGGCCATGGAGCGCTTGACGAACAGCACCGTCTTGGCGTTCTCCACATCGAGGATCGGCATGCCGTAGATCGGGCTCGCCGGGTCCGTTTTCGCCGCCGGGTTGGTCACGTCGTTCGCCCCGATCACGAAGGCCACGTCGGCCTGGGCGAAGTCGCGGTTGATCTCCTCCAGCTCGAACACCTCGTCATAGGGCACGTTGGCCTCGGCCAGCAGCACGTTCATGTGCCCCGGCATGCGGCCCGCCACCGGGTGGATGGCGTAGCGCACCTCCACCCCCTCCTTCTTCAGCAGGTCCGACATCTCCCGAAGAGCATGCTGCGCCTGCGCCACCGCCATGCCGTAGCCCGGCACGATGATCACCGAGCGCGCGTTCTTCATCACGAAGGCCGCGTCCTCCGCCGACCCCTGCTTCACCGCCCGGTCGCCCGCGGCGCCGCCCCCTGCGGCGGCGTTGGCCTCGCCGCCGAAGCCGCCCAGGATCACGTTGACGATCGACCGGTTCATCCCCTTGCACATGATGTAGCTGAGGATCGCGCCCGACGACCCGACCAGCGCCCCGGTCACGATCAGGAGGTTGTTCTGCAGGGTGAAGCCGATGCCGGCCGCGGCCCAGCCGGAGTAGCTGTTCAGCATCGACACCACCACCGGCATGTCCGCCCCGCCGATCGGCAGGATCAGCAGGAACCCCAAGGCCAGGGCGATGAGGATCAGCAGCAGGAACGCCGCCCCCGACTGCCCGGCGCACATCCAGATGATCAGCAGCACGATCAGGAGCCCGAGCCCCGCGTTCAGCGGGTGCTGGAACGGGAACACCAAGGGCTTGCCCGAGACCAGCCCCTGCAGCTTGGCGAAGGCCACGAGGGACCCGGTGAAGGTGATCGCCCCGATCGCCGCCCCCAGCGCCATCTCGATCAGGCTGCCGACATGGATCGCCCCGGGCGTGCCGATGGCATAGGCCTCGGGGTCGAGGAACGCCGCCGCCGCCACGCACACCGCCGCCAGCCCGACCAGGCTGTGGAACGCCGCCACCAGCTGCGGCAAGGCCGTCATCTGGATCCGCTGCGCCACCACCCAGCCGATGCCGCCGCCGAGCGCGATCGCCGGCACGATCAGCCAGTAGTTCCGCACCTGCGGCAGCAGGATCAAGGTCGTCGCCACCGCGATCGCCATGCCGGCGATCCCGTACCAGTTCCCCTGCCGGCTCGTCTCCGGGCTCGACAGCCCCCGCAGCGCCATGATGAAGCACACCGCCGCCACCAGATACGCCAGCACCGCCAGGCTCGTCATCGCGTCCCCCGCCTTCTCTGATTGTCGCCTGTACGGGCCGTCTCAGCCCTTCTTCCGGTACATCGCCAGCATCCGCCGGGTGACCAGGAAGCCACCGAAGATGTTCACCGAGGCCAGCAGCACCGCCAGCGCCCCGAGCAGGCTCGACGCCCCGACCACCGCCGGACCCGCCGCGATCAGCGCCCCGACCACGATCACCGAGGAGATCGCGTTGGTCACGCTCATCAAGGGCGAGTGCAAGGCCGGGGTCACCCGCCACACCACGTAGTAGCCGACGAAGCAGGCCAGCACGAACACCGTCAGCCCGGTCAGGAAGAAGCCGTGCTCCCCCGCCGGCACCGTCGCCGCCTGCGCCTGCGCCGCCAGCGCCTGGGCCTGGTCGGCCAGCCCCCGCGCCGC
>NZ_AUHM01000059.1 GCF_000423185.1 Inquilinus limosus DSM 16000
CAGGCCGCGCTCAGCCGCTGCCCGGTTTCGGCAGCCAGGGAGCGCGGTCGAGCCGTTTGCCGGTCTCGATGTCATACCAGCCCTGGACCGGGATCTTGTCGCTCTCGTCGAGATGCCAGTAGCGGCCGGCATCCGGTCCGTCCTCGGGCCACCAGGGCACGGGGGGCTTGTCGCCGTCCTTGGCCGCCTTCTTCCGCCGTCCGAACCAGTCGGCGCCGGAATACTCCGGGTCCAGCCAGGCCGGGTCGGGGCGGATGCGCAGGTCGCGGCAGAGCTGGAAGACGATCGCCTCCAGCGCATGCTCGGAGAGGGAGAGGTCGGCGTCGATCGCCGGGTCGTCGACCAGCCGCTTCCACATCGCGGCGATCTGCGCCTCGCAGGTCTCGGCATCGAGGTCGCGGTTGGCGGCGACCGAGCAGGCGACGGCGCGGGCCACCCGGTGGCGGCGCGTCTCCTTCGCCGCGGCGCGGTCGCGGGCATGGACGGCGGCCTTCTCCGCCATCTCCTGGCGCTTCTTGGCGAGGTGGAGCTTGAGCGCCAGGACGTGGCGGACGCCGCGGCCGGCACGCTCGAAGGCCAGCCCGAACTCCTTGGCCTTGGCGGGGTCGTCGGCCGCGACGGCGGCCATGGTTGCCTGATGCATCGCCTCCGCCTGCTGCATCGCCATCTCCGCCAGCCGGTCGAGCATGCGCGCCGCCCGCTCCGCCTCGGCCGGGTCGAGGCCCGGCGCGGCGGGCTGGGGAGTGGGGACGGAGTGCGGCGTGTTCATGGAACATATCATGAACGAGGTGCGCGGAGTTAAGCAATGAACATTGCGTTAACCCGCGCGCAGGCCGTCCGGAGCGCCATGCCCCAGTATCGCCGCGGCCCTCTAATGATGCTGGCCGCGGGCCAGCCATAAGATGGATCCTCACGTGAAGCGTTCGATGATCCCGCAAAGACGGTCGCAGGATCTCGCGAGCTGCTTCTGCGGCGCCGTGGCGATGCCCAGGAGCAGGCCGGATCGCGCGGACGCCGGCGAAGCGTACCAGAGCGACAGCGGGACGGGCGCCAATCCGAAGGCCAGCGCCTCCCTGGCGATGGAGAGATCCGGTGTGCCGGCCGGCAGCCACAACAGTACGGCCAGTCCGGCGACCGCGACCTCCCCGGCGCGCGGCCGAAGGCAGTCCAGCAACGCGTCGCGTTGGGCGGAATAGAGGCGCTTGGTCCGCCGGAGATGCCGCAGATAATGGCCTTCGCGCATGAACGCCGCGGTCGCCAGCTGTATTCCCGGCCCGGGCGCCGGGGCGAGGCATGCCGCGACCTCGGCGAACCGGGCCGCCAGTTGTGCCGGGGCGACGACGAACCCCAGGCGCCAGGTCGGGCTGATGGTCTTGCTGAAGGAGCCGATGTGAATGACGCGGCCGGCGCGGTCGAGCGAAGCCAGGGCCGGCGTGGCCCGCCCCTTCAGCTGCAGCTCGCCCAGATAGTCGTCCTCGATCACCCAGGTGCCTTCCTGGGCCGCCCAGTCGAGAAGGCGGAGACGCCGGGCCAGCGACAGGGTCGAGCCGAGGGGTGCCTGCTGACCCGGCGTGACGACAGCCAGCGCCGCATCCGGAGCGTGCCGCAGGCCATAGTCGACATCGATGCCATCGCCGTCGACCGGGATCGGCGCGAGCGACAGCCGCGCGAGCTCCAGGCCATGCCGGGTGAACGGGAAGCCGGGATCCTCCATCCAGACCTTCCGTCCCTCGAGGCCGAGCACGCGGAGCGCCAATCCGAGGCCGCTGCTGTATCCGGCGGTGACGACCACCTGGGAGGGCGAGCACTCGATCCCGCGCGCGACGGCAAGATAGGCGGCGATTTCCCGCCGCAGCTCGAACTCGCCGCGAGGATCGGGGTACATGGCCGGGGCGCTCGATTCCGCACGGATGGCGTGTGAGCGGATCCTGGCGAGGAGCTTGGCGGGCAAGGTCTCCTGCGCGGGCACGCCCATCTGGAAGATCGCCGGCCCCGCGGTGAGCTCCCGATACATCTCCATGAACGACCCGGGATCGGGCCGTTGCTCCCGCCGGACGGCGAGAGGAGGCCGATCCGCGACGCGGGTGCCGGCGGCGCGCGACGCGACGATGAGCTGTGCGGCCGACAGCCTTTCATAGGCCGAACGCACCGTGCCCCGGGCCACGCCGAGCTGGGCCGCCAGGTCGAGCCAGGACGGCAGGCGTGCTCCCGGCGCCAGCACACCGCTCTCGATCGCGGCGCTGATGCCCTTGCGGATCTGCTCGGCCAGCGGCGTCTTCGCGGATCGATCGAGCTCCAGCGGCAGGGTCTTGGTCATGGGTCCGTGGTACACGCGTTTTGTCGATTCCTGGTGCTGTTTTATGAACCAGGTAGAGGTCACCTAGGCGGGAGAAAGGAGAACCACCGCCATGACCATCAAATCGATCATCCTCCTCGCAGCCTCTCTCGTCGTCGCGACGCCGGCGGCGGCCCACGGCCCGGGCGAAACCGCCGCGACAGCTGCGCCCCAGGCCACAGGCGAAACCGTCACGACGAATTTCGAGCATGCGATCCCGAACATCCCGGGCAAGTCGCTGATCGCCCTGGTCGTCGACTATGCGCCGGGCGGGGCCTCGCCGTCACACATCCATGCGAAGTCGGCGTTCATCTACGGCCATGTCATCTCGGGCGAGATCGAGTCCCGCGTGAACGACGGGCCCAGCCGGGTCTACCGCGCCGGCGAGAGCTTCTACGAGCCGCCGGGGTCCAGCCATCCGGTCAGCCGCAATGCGAGTGCGACCCGGCCTGCCAAGCTGCTCGCCGTCTTCGTCGTCGATACCGACGACAAGGTCCTGACCACCCCCGTCCAATAAATCCCGTTTCGCAAGGAGTGCGATCACATGAGCAAGCGCCTCGACTACAACCAGATCGCGCCGACAGGAGTCAAAGCCCTCGGCGGGGTCTACGGCTACGTGATGCAGAGCGGCCTGCCCGCAACGCTCGTGGAACTGGTCTACCTGCGCATCTCGCAGATCAACAACTGCGCCTACTGCCTCGACATGCACATGCGCGACCTGCTGAAGAAGGGACAGAAGATCGAGAAGCTCGCGCTGGTGCAGGCCTGGGCGGAAGCCGGGCCCCTCTTCGACGAGCGGGAGCGTGCCGCGCTGGCCTGGGCCGAGACGGTGACGCGCGTGTCCGAGACCGGCGTGCCCGACGACGCCTACGAAGCCGCGCGTGCGGTGTTCGAGGAACGGGAGCTCGTCGACCTCACCATCGCGATCGGCCTGATGAACGCCTACAACCGCATGGCGATCAGCTTCCGCAACACGCCTCAGGCCGTCCTGGCCGCCGAGTAGCAGGGAGATGCTCGTGAAGATCTTCGTTGCAGGCGCCACGGGCGCCATCGGCCTGCCGCTCGTGCGCGCGCTGTGCACGCTCGGCCACCAGGTGACAGGCATGACCCGGGCCGGCCGGGGCGTGGATCGGCTGCGCGAGCTGGGGGCCGCTGCATCCTTCGCGGACGCCTTCGACCCGAAGGCCGTGCGGGCCGCGATCGAGGCGGCTCGGCCGGACGTCGTGATCGACCAGCTGACCTGGCTGCCCGCCGATCCCGCCGACATCATCAAGTCCCTGCCGAACGACACCCGGCTGCATCGCGAGGGCGGCGGCAACCTTCTCGCTGCGGCCCGGGAGGCGGGAGTCGGACGCTACATCCTGCAGTCCCGCGGCTTCTACCTCGACGCGCCCGCGGGCCGGCTCGCCGATGAGAGCGCCAGGCTCAGATACGACGCACCCGGCGAGGTCGGTGAGGGCACGCGCGCCATGGGCGCGTACGAGGACCGGGTCCTCGCGGCGCCGTCACTGGACGGGGTCGTCCTGCGCTACGGCTTCTTCTACGGTCCCGGCACCTGGTACCGGCCGGACGGGGCCATTGCGGATCAGGTGCGCAAGGGCGAGGCGAGGATCATCGGAGACGGCAATGCGGTGTGGTCCTTCGTCCATATCGACGACGCCGTCGCGGCGACCGTTGCCGCGCTGAATGCCGATCCGGGTGTCTACAACGTGGTCGACGACGATCCGCAGCCCGTTGCCGAATGGCTGCCGGCCTTCGCCCGCTGGGTCGGCGCGCCGGAGCCCACGCGGATCAGCGTGGAGGACGCGCTGGCGACCGCCGGCGAGGAGGCCGTCTACTACCACACGCGCCTGACCGGGGCCTCCAACGGCAGGGCGAGGGCGCGCCTCGGGTTCAAGCCGCGGCCGCTCCTGTGGAAGGGGTCCGGGACATAGCCGGCCGTGGCGGGCACGGGAATCGACCCGTGTCGCATCCCCGTGTCCGCCTCAGGCCTTCCGGGTTCCTGCTGGGCTGCGGCGAAGATCAGATCAGCTTCGCCGTGCCGGTCGCCAGCTCGTACACGCCGCCCAATTCTAAATTCCTAAATGCGCCGACACCGTTGCGGCCAAGCCTTCCAAGCTGAGTCCCTCGAAGCTCCCACAGTGCTCGAATGCGGGCTCAATGCTCGAAGCTGATCGGCACTCCAGGATGGCCGAATATGTGAGGCAATCATGATTGCTGAATGTAATGTAGACGAGGCGATCAGGCTGTGCCGGATGCGCTACACCCACGGCCCTTCGATCGGCCGCCCAATGATCGGCGAGCACGAACGATGCCTCGCCGAAGTGATCACGCAGATAGTCCAGCGCATTCAGGATCGCGGCGTCCTTTTGCATTCCTTCGACTCCTCCACGACGCCGCTCAGCTAACGTCACCTCAGCCTGATGGGCAACGGCAGCAGCAGGCCGAACCAGCCAGTCCGCCGAATGTCCGCTCCGATGGCGGCCATGCCATGTCCGGATCTGGCGCCTTCGAGCCAAGCCAGTTCGGCAGAAAGGGGTGGGAGACGGAAATTCGCCATCCGCCCAAATCGACGGATGGAGCTCGCTAAGCATCCTCTTCGGCATAGCGAACAAGCCTCTCGCAGCGTTGAATGTCCGATGCCTCCGATCCGTCGGGCGATGCGGCAAAGTCATCCAAGAAATCGCGCGCAATAAAAGCCTCGAGAAAATAAGCGAATCTCTGACCATTCTGCTCGACAGAAGCCGCCGTGTCGGGTGCGGGGGCTTAGCAGGACAGCTTGCGCACTGGGCGACCAAGGCCGTGTGACGTAGATAGTTGCGTCGTCGTCCTGCCAATGCTCGCTCTGCTTCAGCAACTCGATCAGTTGCACCATGCTCTCCATGTCTGACCGCCGCCGCGCCCACCGGTCGCGATCCGCCTGGGCCCAGGCGTCGATCCGGGCTGCACTATCGGGCGCCGGTGGCATGGTGCAGCAGATCAAGCCTGCCCGGCGCAGGCCGTCATCCGGCATGCCGATCGACAGCGAAAAAGCCCTGGACAGTCCCGCAGGGCACAGCAGGCCGCGGAGCTTCCTGTCAGAACGAAGCGGCGGGCGGCCGCTCGCAGCTGCCCAGACAAGGAACGAGCCAATGCCGATCGACAAGAAGGTGAACCGCGACAGCACCATGTCGTCCAACCAGCCTTTCCCGGCGATCTCCGCCGAGGCGCCGGCCGGAGTTCAGGCGGGGCCGGGCGGAGGAGAGACCCCGCCGATCATCCCGATCGAGGATGAGTCCGGACCCGCGCCGGCAGCCGTCTCGCCGGTGTTCAACCCGGCCTCGGGCACGCTCACGGTCCTCGGCGACAGTCTCGACAACGGGGTGATCGTCGGCCGCGATACCCTCGGCGTCATCTCCGTCAACGGCCAGGTCCCGCTTGCAGGCGGCCTGCCGGGCGTGTTTCCGACGGTCTTCAACACCAAGGCGATCTCGGTGTTCGGGCTCGGCGGCAACGATACCCTCAGGCTGGACGAGACAAACGGGCCGCTGCCGGCAGCGCACCTCTTCGGCGGCTCGGGCAACGATACGCTGACCGGTGGCTCCGGCGCCGACGCACTGCACGGCCAGGACGGCAACGACATTCTCAATGGCGCTGCCGGCAACGACGTCCTGCTCGGTCAATCCGGCACCGACATTCTGTTCGGGGGCCACGGCGACGATCGGCTCTTCGGCGGCGACGGCAACGATACGATCGACGGCGACCGAGGCAATGACGCCGCGTTCCTGGGCGCCGGCAACGACGTCTTCGTATGGGATCCGGGCGACGGCTCGGACAAAGTCGAGGGTGAGGCCGGCTTCGACACGCTTCTGTTCAACGCCTCAGGCGCCGACGAGGAGATCACGATCTCGGCCAATGGTCAGCGGGCAAAGCTCTCCCGCGACGTCGGCGACATCACGATGGACGCCGGCGGGATCGAGCGCATCGATGTCGAGGTGCTGGGCGGCGCCGACAGGATCGTCGTCAACGACATGACCGGAACGCTCGTCCAGGAGGTGAGGATCGACCTCGAAGCCGTGAAGAACGGCGGCGCCGGCGACGGCAAGGTCGACACCGTCACCCTCAACGGCACCAGCGGCAACGACTTCGTGAGCGCGCTCGGCCAGCCCGGCAATCTCTTCGTCCTCGGCCTGCCGAGCTTCGTGACCGTGCAGCGTGCCGACGCCACCGACAGGATCGCGATCAACGGCGGGGCCGGCAACGACCGCATCGAAGCGGGGTCCATCGCGACGGGCGCCGGCTCGTTCACATTCGATGGGGGCGCCGGCAACGACATCATCTTCGGGACCAGCGGCGCCGACATCCTGCTGGGCGGCGATGGCAACGATTTCGTCGATGGCCAGCGAGGGAACGACCTCGTTCTGCTCGGCGCCGGCGACGACACGTTCGTCTGTGAGCGCGGCGACGGCAGCGACGTCGTCGAAGGCGGGGCCGGTTTCGACGGGATGCGCCTCTCCGGCTCTTCCGCCGCCGAGACGTTCGAGGTTTCGGCCAATGGCGCGCGGGCCAGGGTCACGAACAACGTCGATAACGCCGTCATCGACGCCAACGATGCCGAGTTCGTCAGCCTGCTCTCTTTCGGCGGCTCGGACACCTTCGTGATCCACAACCTCAGCGGGACCGACGTCCGGACCATCGACATCAGCCTGTTCGATTTCGGGGTCCCCGGCGGCGCCAATGATGTCGTCGTCATCGAGGGCACCGCCGGCAACGACACCATCAGGATCGTCGAAGATGCCGGCGTGATCACGGTGCTCGGCCTGAGCACGACGATCAGGATCACCGGCACGGATCCGGCGGGTGACCGGATCGAAATCCGCGGGCTCGGCGGCAACGACACGATCGATGCGTCGGGCCTCAGCGGCCAGGAAATCCGGCTCCTGGCCGACGGCGGCGCAGGCGACGACGTCATTCTCGGCGGTGCGGGCGATGACGTGTTGTCCGGGGGCGACGGCGCCGACGTGGTGTTCACCGGATCCGGCGACAATGTCGCCTTCGGCGGCGGTGGCGACGACGTCCTCCGCGGCGAAGAGGGCGACGATGTCCTCGACGGCAGTGCGGGGAGCGATATCCTGATCGGCAATGCGGGCGACGACGTGCTGCTCAACGGCGAAGTCGTGTTCGACGCGCTCAGGGCCCCGCCGACCGAGTTCCTGCTTTAGAGCCGGATGAATTGAGGCCCGGTCACGTCACGGCCCGACAGAATGTCGAGCGTCTTCGCATAGCCTCTCCCGCCGGACGCGGGAGAGGTCGGGCTCGCGTCAGCGAGACCGGGTGAGGGCTGGCCCAGGCCTCGACAAACTCCCCTCACCCGGAGCCGCTTCGCGTCTCCGACCTCTCCTCCTCGGGCTTGACCCGGGGAAAGCGGGAGAGGCAACACC
>NZ_AUHM01000060.1 GCF_000423185.1 Inquilinus limosus DSM 16000
TCGCGACCCCGAGGCGCTGGGCCGGGTGATCCGGGACGAGAGGATCACCACGCTGCACTTCGTGCCGTCGATGCTGGGGGCGTTCGCGGCGTCGGGCGAGCTGCCCGGCTGCGCCAGCCTGCGCCGGATCCTGTGCAGCGGCGAGGCGCTGCCGCGCGCGCTGCAGGACGAGGTGCTGCAACAGACAAGGGCGGAGCTGCACAACCTGTACGGCCCGACCGAGGCGGCGATCGACGTGACCTTCTGGGCCTGCCGGGATGAGCCCGGACAGAAGAGCGTGCCGATCGGGCATGCCATCGCCAACACCCGGATCCATGTGCTGGATGCCGACCTGAACCCGGTGCCGGAGGGGGTGGCGGGGGAGCTGTACATCGCCGGGGTCAACCTGGCGCGGGGGTATCTCGGCCGACCGGACCTGACGGCGGAGCGGTTCGTGCCGGACCCGCAGGGGCCGGCCGGCAGCCGGATGTACCGCTCGGGCGACCTGGTGCGGCGGCGCGGGGACGGGGCGATCGAGTATCTCGGCCGGCTGGACCACCAGGTGAAGCTGCGCGGGCTGCGGATCGAGCTCGGCGAGATCGAGGCGGGGCTGCGCTCATACCCGGGCATCCGCGACGCGGTGGTGGTGCTGCGGGAGGGCCGGCTGGTCGGCTATGTCGCCGGCGAGGCGCAGCCGGACGAGGCGGCGCTGAAGCAGCACCTGTCGGCGCTGCTGCCGGAATACATGGTGCCGTCCCGCATCGTGGTGCTGGCGGCCCTTCCGGTCTCGGCCAACGGCAAGCTGGACCGCAAGGCGCTGCCGGAGCCGGAGTGGGAGAGCGGCGCCGAGACCCGGGCCGAGCCCGAGGGCGAGACCGAGCAGGCCATCGCCCGCATCTGGCAGGACGTCCTCGGCCTCGACCACGTCTCCCGGCACGACGACTTCTTCAACCTCGGCGGACACTCGCTGCTGGCGACCCGGATGGCGTCGCGGCTGCGCCAGACCCTGGGCGTGGAGCTGCCGCTGGCGGCGCTGTTCGAGGCTCGCACCATCGCCGGCTTGGCCGCGCTGATCGACCGACATGGCCGCGCCGACGCCGCGGCAGAACTGGATGCGATGTCCGACCTCCTGGACGCGCTGGAGCTGTCCGAATGAACGACATGACTGTGCAGGCCGATCCGCTGCGCGCCATCGCCGAGCGCGTCGCCGCCCTGCCGGCCGACAAGCGCCGGCAGTTCCTGGCCCAGCTCGAGGCCAAGGGCATCAGCGCCCAGCGCCTGCCGATCGTGCCGGCGCCGCGGGATGGCGACCTGCCGCTGTCCCACGCCCAGCGCCGCCTCTGGCTGCTGTGGACGCTAGAGCCGGGGAGCGCGGCCTATCACATCACCGGCGGGCTGCGCCTGACCGGCCGCCTCGACGAGGCGGCGCTGCAGGCGGCGCTGGACGGGCTGGTCGCGCGGCACGAGGCCTTGCGCACGATCTTCCCGGAGATCGGTGGCGAGCCGCTGCAGCGCATCCTGCCGCCGTCGCCGCTGGTGCTGGCCCGGATCGATCTGTCGGCGGTGCCGGAGGGCGAGCGCCAGGACCGGCTCGACGACGCCTCGGCCACCGAGGCGCGGCAGACCTTCGATCTCGCCGCCGGGCCGCTGCTGCGCGCGACGCTGATCCGGCTGGCGGCGGACGAGCACGTGCTGCTGCTGACGCTGCACCACATCGTCGCCGACGGCTGGTCGCTCGACCTGCTGGTCGAGGATCTGGTGCGCGGCTATGACGATCACCGGTCGGGCCGGGCGCAGCGCGCCGCGCCCGAGATCCAATACACGGATTACGCGGTCTGGCAGCGCCAGCTGATGGAGGCCGGCGAGATCGAACGCCTGCTCGCCTCCTGGGTGGAGACGCTGGGCCCGGAGCAGCCGGTGCTGGAGCTGCCGGCCGACCGGCCGCGCCCGAGCGAGCCGAGCTGGCGCGGCGACATCGTCGCCTTCGACCTGCCGGACGACCTCTCCGCGGCGCTGCGGACGCTGGCGCAGCAGCAGGGCGCGACGCTGTTCATGGTGCTGCTGGCCGGCTTCTCCGTGCTGCTGCGGCGGCTCGGCGGGCAGGACGATCTGCGCATCGGCGTGCCCGTGGCCAACCGCCAGCGCCAGGATGTCGAGCCGGTGGTCGGCTGCTTCGTCAACACCCAGGTGCTGCCGGTCCGGGTCAACGGCCGGGCGGATTTCCGGTCGCTGCTGGCGTCGGTGCGCGACACGGCGCTGCAGGCCCAGGCGCATCAGGCGCTGCCCTTCGAGCGTCTGGTCGAGGCGCTCAACCCCGAGCGCAGCCTGAGCCGCAATCCGCTGTTCCAGGTGATGATGCAGCACGGACGGCGCCGCGATGCGGTCGCCATGCACCTGGGGGACGTGCAGGCCGAGACCCTGTCGCGACCCGGCGGCAGCGCCCAGTTCGACCTGAGCCTGTCGACGGCGGAGGATGGGGCCGGGCGGATCTCCGCCGAGCTGACCTACGCCACCGAGCTGTTCGACCGGGCGACGGCGGAGCGCTGGCGCGACGGCTTCCTCCGGCTGCTGCGGCAGGTCGTGGCGCATCCCGACCGGCCGCTGGCCCGGCTGGACCTGCTGACGGAGGCGGAGCGAGAGCGCCTGTCCGTCTGGAACGCCACGGACCGCGCCTGTGAGCCGGTATCGAGTGTGGCGACGCTGATCGAGCGGCAGGTGCGGACGAAGCCCGATGACGAGGCGCTGGTGTTCGGGGCCGAGCGGCTGAGCTATGCCGAGCTCGACCGGCGGGCCAACCGGCTGGCCCAGGCCCTGGTCGCCCGCGGCGTCGGCCCGGACGTGCTGGTCGGGGTGGCGGTGGAGCGCTCGGTCGAGCTGGTCGTGGCGCTGCTGGGTATCTTGAAAGCCGGCGGCGCGTATCTCCCCTTGGACCCGGAGTATCCGCGCGAGCGCCTGGCCGGCACCATCGCCGAGACCGGCCTGCGCCTGGTGCTGGCCCAGACCCGTCTCCTCGACCGGCTGCCGCAGGCGGACGGGGTCGAGATCGTCACCCTGGAAAGCTGGGATCTCTCCGGATACCCGGGTGAGGCTCCTGTCGTGGCCTGGCATCCGGAGGCCCTGGCCTACTGCATCACCACCTCGGGTTCGACGGGCAAGCCGAAGACCGTGATGGTCCGGCATGGCGGGCTGGTCAACCTGGTGCAATGGAGCCAAGCGACCTACGAAACCTCCGGACCGCCGGTGCTGCTGCAGAAGACGGTCGCCGGCTTCGACGCCTCGGTGTGGGAGTTCTTCTGGCCCCTGGCATCGGGCGGCCGGCTGGTGCTGGCGCGTCCCGGCGGGCATCGGGAGCCGGACCATCTGATCGAGATGATCCGCGCCGAAGCCGTGACCGCGGTCCAGTTCGTGCCGTCGCTGCTGCAGCTGTTCCTCGAAGAGGAGGGGGTGGAGAGCTGCTCCAGCCTGACCGACGTGTTCTGCGGCGGAGGGGAGCTGACGCCGGGTCTCGCGGCGCTGTTCCGGCAGCGCCTGCCGGGCGCGCGCCTGCACAACCTCTACGGCCCGACGGAGACGACAGTCGACGTGACCTCCTGGGCCTGCCGCCCGGAGGAGGGGCAGCGCAGCGTGCCGATCGGGCATGCCATCGCCAACACCCGGATCCATGTGCTGGATGCCGACCTGAACCCGGTGCCGGAGGGCGTGGCTGGGGAGCTGTACATCGCCGGGGCGAACCTAGCGCGGGGCTATCTCGGGCGGCCGGACCTGACAGCGGAGCGGTTCGTGCCGGATCCCTATGGCTCACCGGGCAGCCGGATGTACCGCAGCGGCGACCGGGTGCGGCGTCGCGGCGATGGGGCGATCGAATATGTCGGCCGTCTGGACCACCAGGTGAAGCTGCGGGGCCTCCGGATCGAACTCGGCGAGATCGAGGCGGGCTTGCGCTCCTATCCCGGGATCCGGGAGGCGGTGGTGCTGCTGCGCGAGGGGCGGCTGGTCGGCTATGTCGCCGGCGACACCCAGCCTGACGAGGCGGCGGTCAAGGCGCATCTGGCCCGCACCCTTCCGGACTACATGCTGCCGGCGAAGCTGGTCTGGCTGGAGCGGCTGCCGGTCTCGGCCAACGGCAAGCTGGACCGCAAGGCGCTGCCGGAGCCGGAGTGGGAGAGCGACGCCGACAGCCGGGCCGAGCCCGAGGGTGAGGCGGAGCAGACGATCGCCGCGATCTGGGCGGAGGTGCTGGGCCTGCGTCAGGTGGGCCGGGACGACAACTTCTTCGATCGGGGTGGAGATTCCATCCTGTCCCTGCAGGTGATCGCCCGGGCCCGGCGGCAGGGGCTGGTCCTGACTCTCCGCGACACTTTTCAGCACCAGACCGTGCGGGCCCTGGCCGCGGCGGCGCGTCGGGGACCGACGCCGGCGACTGCGGTTCCGGCATCAAATCCCGAAACGGAGAGGCCGGCGCGCCTGACGCCGTCGGACCTGCCGCTGGCCGGTCTGAGCCAGGCCCAGATCGACGCCCTGCCGATCCCGGCCGCGGAGGTCGCCGACGCCTATCCGCTGTCACCGCTGCAGCAGGGGCTGCTGTTCCACGCCCTGCACGCAACGGAGGCGGGGCTCTACGTCAACCAGGTCCTGGCGACCTTCGACGGGCCGCTCGACGCCGGCCGCTTCACCTGCGCCTGGGAGGCAGCGATCGAGCGGCACGACATCCTGCGAACCGGCTTCCTGTGGGACGGTCCGGCGCCGCTGCAACTGGTGCGGCGCAGCGTGCCCCTGCCGGTCGAGATCCGCGACGGCAGGGGGCTCAACGAGGCGGGAATCGCCGAGATCGCCCGCTGGGAGCGCGAGCGCGGCTTCGATCTGTCGGCGCCGCCGCTGATGCGGGTGCTGCTGCTGCGGATGGCGGAGGACCGGCACCGGCTGATCTGGACCTTCCATCACATCCTGATGGATGGCTGGAGCACGTCCCGGCTGATCGGCGAGGTGCTGTCGCAGTATCACGGCACGGCGCCCGCCGCCGGCCCAGGCCGCTACCGCGACCACATCGCCTGGCTGGCCGGCCGCGATGCCGCGGCGGACGAGGCCTTCTGGCGCGGCCGGCTGGCGAGGCTGGACGCACCGACCCGCCTGGCCGACGCGCTGCCGGCGCCCCTGGAGAAGGGCGGCGGGCACGGCGTCCTGGCCACCCGTCGCGAGGCCGAGCGCACGGCGCGGCTGACCGCTTTCTGCCGGCGCGAGCGCATCACCGTGAACACCCTGGTGCAGGGCGCCTGGGCGCTGCTGCTGTCGCGCTACACCGGCCAGCCCGGCGTCGCCTTTGGCGCCACCGTCGCCGGCCGCCCGGCCGAGCTGCCGGGCGCCGAGACGCTGCTGGGCCTGTTCATCAACACCCTGCCGGTGATCCAGCAGCCCGACCCCGAAGCCCGGGTGGGCGACTGGCTGCGCCAAGTGCAGGAGGTGATGCTGGCGTTGCACGAGCACGAGCACACGCCGCTCGCCGATATCCAGCGCTGGGGCGGGCAGGGTGGCCTGTTCGACACGCTGCTGGTGTTCGAGAACTACCCGATCGACCGCGCCGCGCGCGCCGGCGGCGACCTGCGGGTGTCGGCGGCGGAGACAGTGGAGGCGACGCACTACCCGCTGTCTCTGGCGATCCAGGCCGGCGACACGCTCGACATCGCCTATGGCTATCGCCGCGACGCCTTCACGCCGGCGCAGATCGAGGCGCTGAGCCGGCATCTCGACACGCTGCTCGACCGCCTGATCGAGAACGCCGGGTCCGAGCTCGGCTCCCTCTCCATGCTGGCGGAGACGGATCTCGCCCAACTCGCGGCCTGGCAGATCGAACCCTACCAAGCCGAGCCGTATCGCCCGGTCCAGGACTGGATCTCGCATTGGGCGGCGGCGGAGCCGGGCCGGACGGCGGTGATCTTCGGCGAGCGCGAGATCAGCCGGGGCGAGCTGGAGCGCCGGGCGAACCATCTGGCGCATCGGCTGGTCCAGGCCGGCGTCGGGCCGGACGTTCTGGTCGGCGTGGTGCTGGAGCGGTCGGTCGAGCTGCTGGTGACGCTGCTGGCGGTGCTGAAGGCGGGCGGCGCCTATGTGCCGCTGGCGCCGGACGCGCCGGCGGCGCGGCTGGCGGAGGTGGCGACGGACAGCAGGCTTCGGCTGGTGCTGACCCAGGCCTCGCTGGCCGGAAGGCTGCCGGAGGGGCTGGAACGGATCCTGGTCGAGGATGAGGCCGGGGAAGCGGAGACCGGGCCGGCGGTGGCGCTGCATCCGGAGAACCTGGCCTATGTGATCTACACCTCGGGGTCGACCGGCAAGCCCAAGGGCGTCGCCGTCGCCCACGGCCCGCTGTCCATGCATTGCCGAGTGACCGCGCCGCTCTACGACATGGACGAGCGCTCGCGCGAGTTCCACTTCATCGCCTTCAGCTTCGACGGCGCGCATGAGCGCTGGCTGACCGCGCTGACCTGCGGCGCCAGCCTGGTGCTGCGTGACGAGAGCCTGTGGCCGGCCGAGAAGACGCTGGCGGCGATCGGCCGGCACGGCGTCACCAATGCCGGCTTCCCTCCGGTCTACATCACCGAGATGGCGGCCTGGGCCGAGCAGACCGGCCAGTGCCCGCCGGTCGACCTCTATTCCTTCGGCGGCGAGGCGATGCCAGCGGCGGGATACGACCGGGTGCGCCGGGCTCTGCGGCCGCGGGCGTTGATCAACGGCTACGGACCGACCGAGGCGGTGGTGACGCCGCTGGTGTGGAAAGGGACGGCCGACACGGCCTGCGACGGGGCCTATGTGCCGATCGGACGGCCGGTGGGGGACCGCCGGGCCTATGTGCTGGACGGAAGGCTGCAGCCGGTGCCGGTCGGCGTGGCGGGCGAGCTTTATATCGGCGGCGGCGGGCTGGCGCGAGGCTATGTCGGGCGGCCGGACCTGACGGCCGAGCGCTTCGTGCCGGACCCCTATGGCGAACCGGGCAGCCGGATGTACCGCACCGGGGACGTGGTGCGGTGGCTGCCGGACGGGGCGATCGACTATCTCGGCCGGGCCGATCATCAAGTGAAGATCCGGGGCTACCGGATCGAACCGGGTGAGATCGAAGCGCGGCTGCTGTCGCACCCGCAGGTGCAGGGCGCGGTGGCGTCGGCGATGGCCTCGCCCGGCGGCAAGCGCTTGGTGGCGCATGTGGCGGCGCCGGAGGCCGGCGAGGGGCTGGAAGCCGAACTGAAGGCACATCTGGCCGGGCAGCTGCCGGAATACATGGTGCCGTCGCGGATCCTGGTACTGCCGGCGCTGCCGCTGCTGCCGACCGGCAAGCTGGACCGGAAGGCGCTGCCGGCGCCGGAGTGGGAGAGCGGGAGCCGGGCCGAGCCGGAGGGTGAGGCGGAGCGTGTCCTGGCCGGGA
>NZ_AUHM01000061.1 GCF_000423185.1 Inquilinus limosus DSM 16000
CGGCAAGCTGGACCGGAAGGCGCTGCCGGCGCCGGAGTGGGAGAGCGGGAGCCGGGCCGAGCCGGAGGGTGAGGCGGAGCGTGTCCTGGCCGGGATCTGGTCGGAGGTGCTGGGCGTGCCGTCGGTCGGAGCCACGGACAACTTCTTCGAGCTGGGCGGGGATTCGATCCTGTCGCTGCAGGTGGTGTCGCGGGCGCGGCGGGCGGGACTGGTGCTGACGCCGCGGCAGCTGTTCGAGCACCAGACGGTGCGGGGGCTGGCGGCGGTGGCGGGCCGCGAGGCGGCCGCGGCGGTCGAGGCGGCGGCGGGCGAGGCGCCGCTGATCCCGATCCAGCGCTGGTTCTTCGGGGTAGAGATCCCAGGGCGGCACCATTGGAACCAGTCGGTGCTGCTGGCGCCGCGGGAGCGGCTCGAGGCCGAGGCGCTGGGCCGGGCCCTGGCGGCGGTGGTGGCCCACCACGCCGCGCTGCGGCTGCGCTTCGTGCAGGGCACGGACGGCGCCTGGACGCAGGCCCATGCCGAGCCGGCGGCGCAGGACTGGCTGTGGCTCCGCAGCGTCGCCGACGAGACGGAGCAACTGGCGGTGGCGGAGGCGGCCCAGCGCAGCCTGGAGCTGGGGCAGGGCCCGCTGCTGCGGGCGGTGCTGGTCGAGCGCCGGGACGGCACCCAGCGGCTGCTGCTGGCGATCCATCACCTGGTGGTGGACGGCGTGTCCTGGCGGATCCTCTTGGAGGACCTGCAGACGGCCTATGGCCAGGTCCTGGCCGGAGAGGACATCGCCCTGCCGGAGACGGGCAGCGGCTTCGGCGCCTGGGGCCGGGCGCTGCAGGCTTATGCGTCGAGCCCGGAGCTGCTGGCGGAGCTGCCGTACTGGCAAGGCGTGCTGGCCGGCCCGTCGGGGGTCCCGGTGGCGCGGCCGGAGGGCGCGAACACCGTGGCGCAGCGGGCGGAGCACCGGCAGCGCTTCGACGCGGCGCTGACCGAGCGTCTGCTGACGGCGGGCCGGGCGTGGCGGGCCGGGGTGGAGGACCTCTTGCTGACGGCGCTGGCGCGGGCGCTGTGCCGGCACACCGGGCAGGCTTCGGCGCTGGTGGCGCTGGAGGGGCATGGCCGGGAGGAACTGGGCGGGCTCGACCTCAGCCGGACGGTGGGCTGGTTCACCAGCCTGTACCCGGTGCGGCTGACCCCGGCGGAGGGTCTCGAAGCCTCGCTGAAGGCGGTGAAGGAGCAGCTGCGGGCGGTGCCGAACCGCGGCCTCGGCTACGGCGTGCTGCGCTACATGGGCAGCGACGACGTGCAGGCTGCGCTGTCCTCGCTGCCGTGGCCGGCGGTGACGTTCAACTATCTCGGGCGGTTCGACGGGGTGACGGCGGGGGCCTTCGCCCTGGCGGCGGAGAGCGCCGGGCAGGACCAGTCGGAGGGCTCGCCGCTCGGCGCCGAGCTGGTGGTGAACGGCCGGGTGGCCGAGGGCGCGCTGGGCCTGACCTGGCTCTACAGCGCCGCCCGGCACGATGCCGGCACGATCGAGCAGCTGGCCCAGGCCTTCGCGGCCGAGCTCGAGGCGCTGGTCGCGCTGTGCGGCGCGCCGGGGGCGGGCGGTCTGACGCCGTCGGACGTGCCGCTGGCGGGTCTGAGCCAGGCCGAGCTGGACGCGCTGCCGGTGCCAGCGGCGGAGATCGAGGACCTGTACCCCTTGTCGCCGATGCAGCAGGGGATGC
This sequence comes from Inquilinus limosus DSM 16000, assembly GCF_000423185.1. Lineage (GTDB taxonomy): Bacteria > Pseudomonadota > Alphaproteobacteria > DSM-16000 > Inquilinaceae > Inquilinus > Inquilinus limosus. The sequence goes on from NZ_AUHM01000061.1 coordinate 1,719, forward strand.
TGTTCCACAGCCTGCAGGCGCCGGAGCTGTACGTGACGCAGCTGCGGGTGGATGTGGAGGGGCTGGACGCCGGCCGCTTCGCCCGGGCCTGGGAGGCGGCGGTGGAGAGCCACGCGATCCTGCGCACCGGCTTCCTGTGGCAGGGGGACAAGCCCTTGCAGCTGGTGCGGCGGCGGGTGCCGTCGCCGGTGGAGCGGCTGGACTGGCGGGGACGTCCCGATCTGGACCAGGCGCTGGCGGAGCTGGCGGCGTCGGACCGGGCGCGGGGCTTCGACCTCGGCGCGCCGCCGCTGCTGCGTGTGCGGCTGGTGCGGGTGGCTTCGGCGCGGCACCGGCTGATCCTGACCAGCCATCACCTGCTGCTGGACGGCTGGAGCACGTCGCGGCTGATCGGCGAGGTGCTGACGCGGTATCACGGCGGGACGCCGACCCCGGTGGCCGGGCGGTACCGGGACTACATCGCCTGGCTGGGGCAGCGCGACCAGGCGGCGGACGAGGCGTTCTGGCGGGAGCGGCTGTCCGGGGTGGAGGAGCCGACGCTGATGGCCGCGGCGCTGCCGGCGCCGGAGCCCGAGCCGGGCCATGGCAGCGCCAGGCTGCGGCTGGACAGTGCGGCGACCGAAGCCTTGAAGGCCTTCGCCCGGCGCGAGCGGGTGACGCTGAACACGGTGCTGCAGGGGGCCTGGGCCTTGCTGCTGTCGCGGATCACCGGGCAGCGGCGGGTGGTGTTCGGGGCGACGGTGGCGGGGCGTCCGGCGGAGCTGCGCGATGCCGAAGCGCTGCTGGGGCTGTTCATCAACACCCTGCCGGTGGCGCCGGATCTCGACCCGGGCCGGAGCATCGGCGACTGGCTGCGGGATCTGCAGGCGGAGAACGCGGCGCTGCGCGAGCACGAGGCGACGCCCTTGTACGAGATCCAGGGCTGGACCGGGCAGGGCGGACGGGCGCTGTTCGACACCATCCTGGTGGTCGAGAACTACCCGGTGGACCAGGCGCTGCGCGAGCGCGACGGCAAGGGGCTGCGCTTCGGCCAGGTCGCGAATCTGGAGACCACCAATTACGCGCTGACCCTGACGGTGCAGGCCGGGGGCGATCTCGAGATCGGCTGGAGCTGGCGGCGTGACGCCTTCGGCCGGGATCGCATCGACCAGCTGATGCGGCAGCTCGAGGCGCTGCTGCGGCGGCTGGCCGAGGACGCGGCAACGCCGCTCGGCCGGATCGCCCTGACGACCGAGAACGACAGGCAGCGCCTGGCGCGGTGGAATGCGACGGACGTGGCCTATGAGCCGGTGCCGAGCGTGGCGGCGCTGATCGGGCGCCAGGCGCGGGCGACGCCTCAGGCCGAGGCGCTGGTGTTCGGCGCCGAGCGGCTGAGCTACGCCGAGCTGGACCGGCGGACGAACCGGCTGGCCCAGGCGCTGGCGGCCCGCGGCGTCGGGCCGGACGTGCTGGTCGGGGTGGCGGCCGAGCGCTCGGTCGAGATGGTGCTGGCGCTGCTCGGCATCGCGAAGGCGGGCGGGGCCTACCTGCCCTTGGATCCGGATCATCCGCGCGAGCGGCTGGCCGGCACCATCGCCGAGACCGGCCTCAGGCTGGTGCTGGCCCAGGCGCATCTCATCGACCGGCTGCCTGAGATCGACGGCGTCGAGGCGGTGGCGCTGGAGGGCTGGGACCTGTCCGGCTATGCGGACGAGGCGCCGGATGTCGACTGGCATCCGGAAAGCCTGGCCTACTGCATCACCACCTCAGGGTCGACCGGCAAGCCGAAGGCGGTGGGC
>NZ_AUHM01000062.1 GCF_000423185.1 Inquilinus limosus DSM 16000
AAGTACCCGCATGCGGATGTGAAGCGGGTGGGCGACGGCGCCGGGGCGGCGACCTACTTCCTGCACCGGGATGGGCTGAACACGGTGCGGCTGGTGACCGACAGCGCCGGCGGGTTCGAGGAGTGGTCGACCTACACGCCCTACGGCAAGCGGGCCCAGACCGTGCCGGCGGCCGCGGAGACCCGGGAGACCAAGGGCTTCATCGGCGAGCGCGAGGACCCGGAGGTCGGCCTGGTCTACCTCAACGCCCGCTACTACGACCCGGACATCGGTCGCTTCATCTCGCCCGACTGGTGGGATCCGACCCTGCCGGGCGTCGGGACCAACCGGTATGCGTATTCGGATAACGATCCGATCAACAAGAGCGATCCGAGCGGGCATTGCCCACCATGTGGGTACCTTGGAGCAGCGGCCCTCGGGGCGGCCAAGACGTCACCTGCCTGGGGACCAGCGGCCGTAGAGGCCACGGCTGGAGTAACCGCCGGCGTTGGAATCGGACTAGGCATAGGTGCGACAAGCGGATTGGATGCCGCAGATGCACCTAGATCCGCATTCAACCCGTATGGGCGGCCGACTGAGAAGGTGTACTCTGCATTCGATCCCTATGGGACCGGAACTGGCACTAGTGTCCTCTCGGAAGACAATGCCGACCTTCCCGCCTCGTCATCCTCGACGACGACAGGTGAGAGCAATGAGCCTGCTGCCGACCCCGAGGCAGGGGTCATTGACCTCGACGTGGATTCGGTTCCATGGAGAGGTAAGCCCGGCACGACAGTTCGGGGTAGAAAGACATCAGCCATCTACGGCGACGATGGCTTTCCGACGAAGCAGCGCAATCTTCCCCATCCAAATGAGAAAGGAATTGGCAACAGAGATCATGTTCACGACGTCGGCAGGCCAGCCGATGGATCTCCGCCAACCGCTAAAGATAGATCTGACCCGCGCGATCCCGAACCGGGCGATCCTCCGGCCCCCCGGGGGTACAACAAACCATAGAATGGATCTCCACCATGTCTGAACGGATCGAGTGGAATGTGGACCAATTTGGAGAGCTGTGCCTCCCGTCCTTGCATGATTCAGATCTCATTGAGATTGAACAGAAGCCTGGTATATTAAAGGCTATAATCAGAAAAAATCCTGATACCTTCAAACTTGTTGCAGAAGAAGTGGACGAGATGCTCGTCAGCGAATACAGAGGCGTAATGGGAATTGTGGATATTGAAATATGGACCATCGGGTCAATAGATGAAATATTATGGGATCGGTCCAGGATAGCCTGGCGGAAACTACTATCTTCTCCAGACGGAAAGGAAAAAGAAGAATTTAAGCGATACTTTAAACAAAAAAAAGACAAAAAGCTTTTGTATCTATCTGGATCTGGAGGAGAATCCATAATTTGTATATGCAGTGATATTGGCATATGGAAAATCTCCTAACAATTTTACAAACTATTGCGCTGAATTACGGTGACGGCGTATAATTAGTCGATGTAGTGAAGCTTCCCTATGGGCCGGACGGCTGCGGCGGTATGGTACAAAGATTGTCAGCAGCTCATCGACGCAGCAGATCGTGCGACGCTTCAGGCCTTATCCCGGATCATCCGGCTTCACCCTGATCGAGATGCTGATCGTGCTGGCGATCCTCGGGCTGGCGCTGGCCGTGGTCGGGCTGGCCGTGCCGGATTGGCGCGCCCGCTCGGCGCTGCGCGAGGCCGGCGCCGGGCTGGAGCGGCTGCTGACGCAGGCGCGCGACACGGCCTTGCGGCAGCAAAGCCCTGTGCTGGTCCGCTTCGATCCCGAGGACCGGCGCATCGGCATCCCCGCCCTTAACCGCTGGCAGGCGGTGCCGGACGGGGTGGAGTTGGCCCTCACCGGCGCCGCGATCGAGCCCGGCGGCGATGCCCCGGCCCTGCTGTTCCTCGGTGACGGGTCGAGCAGCGGCAGCGTCCTGACGTTGAGCCGCGGCATCACAGCCTGGCCCTGCGCATCGCCTGGCTGATCGGCGGTCCGGCAGGAGGGGGCGCTGCGCCCCGAGCCGGTTGGTGAAGCAGCGCTGGACGGTGTGGCAGCCGGGGGCGGACCAGACGGTGAACTGCAGCCAGCCGGATCCGCGCTCCACCTTCACGGCCCAGACGGCATATGACCGCGGCGGCCGGGTGCTGGGCAAGACCTATCCGGACAATTCGAGCGCCGGCGACACCATCGGCCAGGTGGGGGGGCACCGGCAGCCCGTTCACCTATGACGGGGCCGGGCGGCTGAAGTCGATCCCGGGGCTGATCGCGTCGATCACCTATGATGCGGCGGGCCGGCCGCTGGAGACGAAATATGCCAGCGGCGCGACGACGG
>NZ_AUHM01000063.1 GCF_000423185.1 Inquilinus limosus DSM 16000
CGGGTACGGTCATGTCCGCTATCCGGCACCGTGGGTGACGGCCGCTTTTGGGCGAATGGCTGCGACCCCGGCCGTCCGGGTTGGGCGGGAAGCGGAAGTTCGGGGCCGGCAAGCAGAATGTCCGCACGGTGCGCCGAGAGCGGTCATAGCGACGCGTCTCCGTAGGGAATGCAGGACGGCGACCCGACCAATTGACGCCTGCGCAGCGCGCGCTCAATCGCCGGCAGGTGGTCGGCGGAATCGGAATGCAGATCCGCCGAAAGTATCAGAGGACACCCGGATGGGAGTATTTCGCCCGCACTGGCCCCAGCACTACCTATAGTTTCGCGAATTAAGTCGATCGGGGAGCGATCGCCATGGATGATTACTATTACGTCTTCTCCGTCGACGGTGCCGAGACGGCTGCGATACGACGCAACGGTGGGAGGGCGGTCGTCAACAATCTCGACTTTTTCGATACGACCGATAACGTCACGGGGGACTATAAGCTTTGGTGCACCCTTGCCTTCGATATTGGCGGAGACATCGACCTCGACCTCACGAGTTATCCCGGCATCACCGGCTTCCAGCAAGTCCAAGCCCGATCTGCAACCGGCGGTGTCCATCTGACCATCAACGGTGTCTATCAAACCTCCGCCGAATCTCTTTCGAACAGCCCCGTCGTGCTCGACGCCAGCGCCACCGACTGGCCCGTGTTCCTGCGGGCCCTATCGGACGGGTTCAATGAGCTGATCGGAGGGGCGTATGATGATGAACTTAGCGGTGGTGCCGGCGCCGACAAGCTGCACGGTGGCGCCGGCGCCGACTCGCTGGGCAGTGGTGCCGGCGCCGACGTCCTGTACGGTGGTGCCGGCGCAGACGTCCTCTATGGCGGCGACGGCATCGACATCGCCAGCTACTTCACCGGTTCGACCGGGGTCGTGGTCGACCTCGCCACCGGCACTGCCAGCGGCGGCGATGCCCAGGGCGATTCCCTGCTCCTCATCGAGAACCTCTCCGGCAGCCAGGGCGATGACCACCTCACCGGCGACGCCCTTGCCAACACCCTGCAGGGCTGGAAGGGCAACGACGAGATGACTGGGGCCGACGGAAACGATACTGTCGAAGGTGGCGACGGCAACGACAGCCTCAGCGGGGACATTGGCGCCGACGTGCTCCGCGGCGGGGCCGGCGCCGACAATCTGGACGGCGGCAGCGGCGAAGGCAGCGACACCGTCAGCTACTATCTCAGCTCCATCGGCGTCACGGTCAACCTTGCGACCGGCACCGGCCACGGCGGCGACGCCGAGGGCGACACTCTGACGGGCTTCGAGATCCTGTCCGGCAGCCAGGGCGACGACTACCTCACCGGCGACGCCCTTGCCAACAGCCTGCAGGGCTGGAAGGGCAACGACGTGCTCGAGGGCGGCATCGGCAAGGATGTGCTGACCGGTGGCGCCGGGGCGGACCGGTTCGTCTTCACGACGATCGGCGACAGCCTCTACGGAGCCAACTCCGACCGGATCACCGATTTCAGCCGCGCGCAGGGCGATAAGATCGACTTGTCGGCAATCGATGCCGACACCGGCGTCGCCGGCGACCAAGCGTTCAGCGTCATCGGCACCGCCCCCTATTCCGACGTCGCCGGCCAACTGCGCTACCATTCCAACGGCATCATCACCACTATTGCCGGCGACGTCGACGGCGATGGCGTCTCCGACTTCCACATCCGGCTCACCGGGAACCTGGCTCTCGTCGTCGGCGACTTCATCCTGTAGCGGCGACGTTTCGTCGTCGCGGCGTATGAGATGGACGAGATCCTGGCCTATGAGCTGCATGCCGGCGGCCGACCGAGGCTGGCCGGTGTGCGGCTGAAGCGGTCATCCCAAAGCAACGGTTGGAAGGACCGCAATGGGTCCAGGCCGTGTGAAAACGCTGTGATCTGATACGCTGCTCGGGGCGGCTCAAACGGGGGCAGGCGTGAAGCGTTTCGTCGAGGGGCAGGAC
>NZ_AUHM01000064.1 GCF_000423185.1 Inquilinus limosus DSM 16000
AAGGGCTTCATCGGCGAGCGCGAGGACCCGGAGGTCGGCCTGGTCTACCTCAACGCCCGCTACTACGACCCGGAAATCGGCCGCTTCATCTCGCCGGACTGGTGGGACCCGGCCCTGCCGGGGGTGGGCACCAACCGGTATGCGTATTCGGACAACGATCCGATCAATAAGAGCGATCCGGAAGGACATATAGCGCAAGCAGTCTGGGGAGCAGCCTTTGGCGCGATTACAAGCGCATCTCTGCAAAGCGCCGAAATGGCGCTGGGACTTCGGGATAAGTTTAGCTGGCGTGATCTCGCAATAGACACCGCCATTGGCGCTGCGACTGCCGGTGCATCCGCTGCGAAAGCTGCAAAGGAACTGACAGAACTAAGCGCAAAGGCCGTTGCAGTTCAGATCGGCACCGAAATTGTGGTTTCTCACGTAGGAACCCTGGCAGAGACACCACAAGGGGACGTTGTCGCCGCTAACGAACGGCTGACCTCGCTAACCGTGGAGGAGGAGATTGGCGTTTTCAGAGATGCCACCACGCAGAAAGGCAATTTTGGTTTCGGTGTAAGTGTCACCTCGGATGAAGCTGATAGGCTTGGTCGAGCTTGGGTTGGGCCTGGTCATCGCTTAGCGAGTGACGGCAAAACGATCGTAAGCGCGGATGGAACAAGAACGTATCGACCAGCCTCTCCAAAGAGATCAACGCTGGCCCCGACGGGGGTCCAGGCGAACTTTTCCCGCTTAACAGAATCAGGCCAAGTCATCAGCAATGGTCACATGGACATCAAGCCCGATTCACGCTCTGGTGGTACAAACGGAGCACCCCCCACCAACGATGACGGGAGTCTGACCGGCACAGGTGGGCTATATTGAGGAACCGATTTCCATCAGGCGGGTCGGTTCGCAAGCTGGCAGGAGCACTACTGTGAACGCAGAGCTGAAGGAACTTTATAGTCGTACAGTTGATTTGCGAGCGTATGTGCCCGAGAGAGCAGACTTTTTTGGAGTCTGGGTGACGGCTATCGTCGGCACGCAGGGTGAAGCTGGAGGGGACGCATTTGAGATTTTAATCTGTAGCCCAGAATGGCTAAAGAAAGAATGTCGGATGCATCATGTAATTCTCGGAAGACACAAACTAATAACGGATCACTTCGATGCCGAAAATATTTATCACTGCGTCAAGAATCTCGTCGAAAGCATTGAAGGAGAGAGCTGGGAGGAGATATCAAAAAAGATGGCTCGTATTGGCGCCTGGGAGTTTGAAGACTACAACGCCACGGCTCGGTAATATTAAAAATATTATATACCGATGGACCGGCAGAAGATGAGATCGAAAGTTATGCAATTTATGTCACATTGGACAGAAATAAAAACCGACGACGGCGAACTCAATTTCCATACCTGAGCGTCTTGCAGTGGATCCCTGCGGTGAGACAAGGAAAATTGGGACAGTTCTCTGAGAAGGAGAACCAAGAACCGCAGCTTCAGCCGGGAGTTCAAGCCTGAGGCGGTGAGGCAGATCGAGGCCGGGGAGAGCGTCGGCGGGCCGGCCGGTCGACGGAACCGAGTCCTGAGCCGCCCCCAAGAACTTGAGTGGGAAGCCGCGCCGCCCGTCCTTGCCGTCGGCAGCCCGCATGATCCTGCAGCCGGACGGGCCGGGCACATCGGCACTCCAGGACTATCGACATGGGATCGGCCCGACACTCGTCCGTCATCGGAGGCGTGCGACGCGGTTAACGCAATGTTCATTGCTTAACTGCACGCGCTTCGTTCATGATATGTTCCATGAAAGAGGTGCCGCCCGATTTCGATGTCCAGGCCTATGGCCGCGGCTGCGCGCTGCAGCAGTGCGAGATGCTCACGC
>NZ_AUHM01000065.1 GCF_000423185.1 Inquilinus limosus DSM 16000
ACCTGCGCGTCGGGGCCGGCCTCGCCGCTGCCGATAAAGCCGCGCACCTCCGGCAGCGCCGCCGCCTGGCCGCCCGACAGCACCATCAGATAGGTGGTGCTCTTCGTTCCGGACCAGCAGGTGTCCGAATGCGGAGAAGCCGACCAGATGGCTTTGGTCGGCCTTGAGCTGAGGGTCGTTCCCAAGAATGGCCTGGACCACCTGATGGTAAACATCCGGATTGCAGAACTGGAAATATCCATCCAGCCACATCCCGAGGCCGTGCTGTTCCCAGAACCGAAGCAAGCCGTCAGGCAGACGCCCTTGATAGGCTCGGAAGACTGACGTGGGCACCGCCTCACCACCTTGCGGCTCCCCAAATTTTTCGAGAGCGCGCTGAAAACTACGAGGGAAGTCGGCCATTGATACGATCCTACGGTCCGTTTTTTTGAGTGTGGCAGCACCCGCTTTAGCAGGTCCGAAAATGAGAATGCGTATAGCGTTTATGTGATTTTTCTACTTCTTTATAATCACAAGAAGCTAATAGACTTCAACGTGTCGGAAGAAGATTGCCATTCCTCCAATACAGATAGCGCCATTGCTTTATTATCCAGATCGTCATCGTGAAAACCAGTAAGAGAAAGACCCATTTTGGGAAATACAATAAATCCGTAACTCTCGAAAGCACCACCCGCGTCCATTTCCAACGCTCTTAGAACCGCCATCGGATCCGCCGAAAAAATATCCATACCCTTGTACGCTATTCCAGATGATCTCCGCGTGGCACCAATCTGGAATAACTTATCATTTCGAAATGACAAGTTCATATAATTAGAAAAGTACAGCTCAACAACATCGTCATATTCTGACTGATCCTCCTTGTTTCCAAGTATTCGTTCTATCTCTATCGGCCCCATTCCGAATCGCAGAGGGCCAAGGCCTTCTCCAGGAATTATCTCAAACACCACGACACCTCATGAGGTCAATGGTCCAGAAGATCCAGGCGAAGCCGGAGCGCTTCCTGGAGCTGATTCTGCTCCATCGGGATTGACTAAGCCATGCTTTTCTCGACACCGTGCATATTCCTCCATCTCCTTTAAGGCTTCATCATATTTTTCTGGATCGCCGGCTTCTCGCGCGATTCTACGGATATCATCGGTATCCATTTTAAGCGCTTCCTCAAAATTTCCATTTTTTATTAGGTCACACTGCCGCCCCCGCCAGTCAGCTCCAGCCCGTCCTTTATTGCCATTGCTCATGGTCTTCCGGTGGTCCAGCGGATCCATTTGTATCGCCGGAAGATTATCCCACATCGATTTTGGAAAGCAGTCCTTTGCGAGGGTGTGGTGGGAATCCAATTCGTCCCCCACTGGCTTCTTAGTTTCCCCATGCGCGCCGCCTCTATAGGGGCCGGTGCCGTTGCCCCTACGAAGGTGAGCACACGGATCGGCTTGCTTGTTGCAGTCTTCACAGGTTTGCGTCGCCTCGCCGGGCCTGGTCTGGGTCTCGGCCGCCTCGTTGGCCCCTTCCATCATATTGGCGATGGTCCCGGCCAGGGCCCGGCCCGCCATGGCACCGGCCCGGCTGCCGATGATGCCGCCGACAACGCCGCAGATCGGGCCGCACAGCGCCGTGCCCGCGGCGGCGCCGATCCAGCGCCCCGCCGCCCCGCCGGCCGCCCCGCCGGCTA
>NZ_AUHM01000066.1 GCF_000423185.1 Inquilinus limosus DSM 16000
GCCTGGGGTGGGGACCAACCGGTATGCGTATTCGGATAACGATCCGATCAACCTGAGCGATCCGAGCGGACATCAGTGGGCTGGAGCAGCTGACGCGCAAGGAAGCATGCCTACAGGCGCGGCTGCTAGCCAGCAAATCCAGGCAGAGGCCGAAAGGCAGAGAAGTGAACAGACGAAGCAAGACGAAGCCGATCGCTTGTATCGAAGTGGAGCTGTTTACAGCAGCTGGGATGATTTCGAGACTCTCGCAACACTGGGCACCAACTTGCCCAAGAGAGGTGCCGTTTCTTTGGGCCGCAAGATGGTGGAAAAAGCAATCGGTACCGAGCCTGTCGAAGCTGTTGCACCAAAGGCTGTAAACATTATCTCGAACAAAGCAGCCGGGAAGGCCTTTGAGGATGAAACAGCGGCAAGCCTTCAGCAACTAGGGACAGTTGAGATCGGACGAGAGGTTCTGCTCGAAACGCCTAAAGGGGTCAGAACGAGGATGGATATTCTGACAAGGGATAAAATCACAGGAGAGATCGGTTGCATTGAGTGCAAGGCATCAGCAACCGCTCCCCTGACCCCAAACCAACGAGCTTCACATCCGGAAATAGCGGGGTCCGGTGCAACGGTTGTCAGCACAGGCGTGCAGAACTTTCCGGCTGGGATGAACGTTCCTCCCACGACCGTCAACGTGATCAGGAAAAAGTCAGAATGATGAGCCATATTTGTCATATATCAGAGGACACCAGCGGCCCGTCAGAGGAGCGTCGATTCGTTGCATTGCTACTCATTTTTGATATTATATTAATAGTAAATTCGAAACAGAAAGAGCAGGCCCTACATGTCTATAGAACAATCCAATGTTGTAGATTTCATCAACATTAGCAATGACCAGAATATTGCGTATGCTTCAATTAGCGATCATTTAGATTGGACAGAGAACGAGGAAAAGCATCTTATTTTACTACAAAATAAGATAAATAATTATCTTGCTTTTTTCGAAAGCGGTGAAATTGAGAGAAAATTTCCAGAAACAAAAGGAAAAAAGCTAGTAATAAATCTTGTTTTAAAATTCAATCCAAGCGAAAAGGGAAATGAATTTTTATCTATTGCTGAGAACATTGTCGAGGACGCAGGGTTTGGTTTCCGAGTTGACATAATAGGAGGCAGGAAATGAGGCCGAGCTTTGCAGGATTTGGTGATGACGCACTCAATTGGCCACACCCGAGCGCTTTGGACTGCACCTCTCAGGATGGAGATTAATTCTAGCCTAGACACACAGCACCCATGAGAAATGTAGCCGCCCGCTCTCTATGTTCATAGTCTAGTCCAGCGCATCGAGGCGCGCCCGGTGGTATCAATGAAGGCCATCGGCAGCCAGACAACGGAGAGAGGCATTGCGGCCAGTCAAACCTCCCATAAGACCGGCCGGCTTCACCTGATAGAGATGCTGATCGTGCTCGTGATCCTCGGGCTGGCGATGGCCGTGGTCGGGCTGGCCGTGCCGGACTGGCGCGCCC
>NZ_AUHM01000067.1 GCF_000423185.1 Inquilinus limosus DSM 16000
TGCACCCACCCCACCGCGAAGGCGCTCCCGGACATCGCCATCAGGCCCGCCGCGATGCATCCCGCCAGCCGCATCGCCCCCCGCCTCAGTTGAGGGTGAAGGAGACGCCGATGCCGGCGCCCCAATCCCCGCCGCTGGTGACGGCCCGGGCATTCACCCGGACCCAGCCGGTCTCGGCGGTGTAGCCGAGGCCGAGGGCCAGGGCCCCCTGCTCGTGCCACATGCCGCCGCCGACCGCGGCGCTGAGCTTGCCCGGGCGGGGATCGAACTGCAGGGACGACGCCGCGATGCCGATCGCCGCCCCCTGCCAGGCCTCCCGCCGCGCCGCCTTGATCTTGCCGTTGAGCGAGTCGAAGGCGCCCTTCAGCTGGTCGACATTGACCGCATCCGTGCCGTTCACGCCCGGCGCGACGTTGCCGATGGTGACCGGCGCGTTCGGGTTGCCGCCCTGCAGCGTGATCCGGTTGGTCAGGTTGCCCGAGCCGTCCGTGTCGTACTTCACCGACATGCTCGACAGCGCCGTCAGCTGGCTGACATTGACCGCGTCGGTCGCGGCCGAGCCGGCGGCGACGTTGGTGATGCGGCGCTCGGCGCCCGAGGAGCCGACCGAGACCTCGCCCGTGGCCACCCCGGCCGGCTTCATCCCGACCACCGGCGCATAGGCCGCGTCGGAGAGGTTGGCCATGGTCGTGGAGCCCGCGCCCAGGGCCAGGGAGTTGGCCTTGGTCGCCTGCGCCCCGGCGCCGATCGCGATGGCGTTGTTGGCCGAGGCGTTCGCCCCGTTGCCCATCGAGATCGCGTTGCTGGCGCTGGCGGTCGAGGCCGGGCCGATGGCGGTGCTGTTGGTGCCGATGGCGGCGGAGTCCGCCAGGGTCGAGTTGGTGTGGAAGTACTTGATGCCGCCACCGCCGATGATCGCGTTGTCGACCACGTTCGCCAGCGCGAACATCTGCGACCCGTTGATCGCGTCGGTCGAGGTCGAGGAGATCCGCCCCGCTGCGACATTGGTGATGGTGCGCTCGGCCCCGACATCGCCGACGCTGACCGTGCTGGTCGGGTTGGTCCCGGCGAAGCCGGTCAGCGTGAAGTTGTTGAACGAGGCGCTCGAGGTGCCGACCGCGGCCTGCGTCTTCGAGCCCGCGCCCAGCGCCACGTCGCCGGCATTGGCGCTCGCCTCCGCCCCGTTGCCCATGGCCACGCTGTTGGTCGTCGAGGCCTTGGCCGCCGGCCCGACCGCCACGCTGTCGGTCCCGATCGCCTGGCTGTCCGCCAGGGTCGAGTTGGCGTGGAAGTACTTGATGCCGCCGCCGTTGTTGATGTCGCCGAGCTGCTTGTTGATGGTCGTCAGGCTGCCGTCCACCGCCTCGAAGGCGTTGGAAATGGTGGTGTAGCTGCCGCCCTGGATGTTGAAGGTCGGGCCGGTGATGGTGCCGTCCGGGTTCACCTTGGAGTCGCCGCCGAGGATGGTCGTGATGCTCTGCGACACGCCGTGGAGCTGCGACCCG
>NZ_AUHM01000068.1 GCF_000423185.1 Inquilinus limosus DSM 16000
GGGCGCGCCAGTCCGGCACGGCCAGCCCGACCACGGCCATCGCCAGCCCGAGGATCACGAGCACGATCAGCATCTCTATCAGGTGAAGCCGGCCGACCCGGGAGGGGGCCTGAAACGTCGCACGATCCACTGCGCCGATGGGTTGCCGACAGTTCTTGCACCATACCGCCGGCGCGGCCCGGTCTGTAGGATAGAGGTGCGGTACTGTGACCTGCAGCTTCGACGTCCACGCAGTTCCGGATCGGTACGATGATGAGCTGAGTGGCAGCTATCCCACTCTCGCCGAGCGCCGGTAAACATAGCTATAGTGCGCTGTTGCCGAAATTCCTAATGTGTCTCCAGATTCGGGCGAATGTTCACAATAGATCTTGCTGCTGCATTGCTGCGAGCTCGAATATCCGGGTCTTTAGCGCCCATTCTGTCGGCCGCAGCCTCATACAGGTACCTAGCTATCTCGTCCTCGCCCGCCCGGTCGTCCATAAGCATAACGTATACTTTCGCTGCATAGTCATCATATTGAGTCTCCCAGCCTTCCATCTCGCCGATTCCTATTGGATCCCATTCCTTTAAAAGGATCCTTTGTATCAACGCGCGACTCTCGCGTGACTGGCATTTATTCCTTCCTGTGGGCATGGTGTATTCCTTTACGGTGATTGCGGTTCATCACTTGGATCTGGCCGATCACCTGACTCTGGTCGATCATCTGGCTCCTGAGAACTATCCTTTCTGTCTCCTTCCTCACCCTGTTCGCCTCCTCCATCAGGCTTGCCTGCAGTATCGCCCTTTTTATCCCTAGAGACTGTTTCAACCGTGACAACCGTGCCGTCTGGCTCTGTAACAACAGCGACGCCATTTTTACGATCCGTATAAACTGTGCGCCCATCTTTTCCCGGACTCGGGACTCCGTTCTGAATGGCTTCTTCGACGGCGGAAGGTGGCACCCCCCGGCCCTGCATTCTATCAAGTGCGTGGTCGGTGTATCGACGACCTCCTATCTCGGTAGCCTTGTTAGAACCAGGGAGAACTTCGACCGCGCTGCCCCGGCGCCCTTTGAACCCAGAGGCTGGATAAGCTTTGTCGTCCGAGAGAACTGCGCCGCCAACGCCCGGGCCCATCCCTGGATCATTGAGGTCGGCGTCTCCTTCGTTCTGAACTGCGCAGGTGCAGGGACCGCTCAGGCCAATCGCCGCTGTCAAGAGCCCCCTCGCTAACACACCGTTTGCGCCCCATTTGGTTAGGTGTTGGGTTAGCGTTTCATGTCCAGTCGGATCGCTCTTGTTGATCGGATCATTGCCCGAATACGCATACCGGTTGGTCCCCACCCCAGGCTGTGTCGGATCCCACCAGTCGGGCGAGATGAAGCGGCCGAT
>NZ_AUHM01000069.1 GCF_000423185.1 Inquilinus limosus DSM 16000
AGTGCAGCACGTAACCGCGCCCACGGCTCAACATGTTCCATCGTGCTCCGCTGGATCTTCATCGTCTCACCTTACGCCGCAGTTCGCGTGTCTCCAATAGGTCGGGTACGGTCATGTCCGCTCTCAAGCATGGCCGCGACGGCCGGTTTGGGGCCGCCACCACCGACTCGGCTGACGGAGATGGGCGGAAAAACAGACCGTTGCTATACGTTTCTCTGAGGCCTTGCGTCCGCTATCCAAATAGGAGGGGCGTTTAGGCGTACTTCCTGCATCCTCTGACTCCAAGGATCTTCAATGGATTCTTCTTGAATAGGAAAATTATCTCCGGATCTAACAGAAAACCACCTAGCTGTTTTGCCTGCCTTTCTGCTTCATCAATGTCGCCCGGAACCATAGTTATGACGATTTCCTCTCCATAATCTTCCGCATCTACGCGAGCGCCATTGAGAACAAACTTCTTACAATTTGCAGCGATGTAATTTTGCGCCACGACATCAGCATCAGATTTGCTTCTGCTTTGGCCGGAGGCACATGAACTGATAGTTGGAACGGTTAATAAGACCATTAACGATAGTCTTACGATTTGCATTTCCTTCCCCCGGAAGCATCTCGACGAATGATATCACTCGCGACTGCCGAGCGCATGTTCCTTGCGCCACTGAAAAATGCCCGAACACGGGCTGGGCGGTCCGTTGAGCCTTCGAAGTCCGCGACGGGTCGCGTGCGGTCATGTCCGCTCCCGGGAGCCCGGCGCAATGCCCGCTGTTCACCCTTTGCAGTCAGAAGGCGCAGCGCCGCTGTACCTCCTCCTCAGGTCCGCTCCCGCCCATTCCGGATCACCGGCGCTCTGCCAAAGCCGCGCCCGGCTATGTCCCACGGATGACGTTGAACCGGCACGGATGGTGCTGCCGACGATCGTCTTGCTGGTTGCGTAGCGGACAGAATGTTCCGGTTGCGTTAACTCGCATCCTTGTTCATGATATGTTCCATGGACATGGCACAGAGCGATGGCGAGGCGGGCGAGGCCCGGCCGACCGATCCCGACCTGAACTGGACGGGATGGGCGCTGGAGAAGCTGCGCGAGGTGGTCGAGATCGACA
>NZ_AUHM01000070.1 GCF_000423185.1 Inquilinus limosus DSM 16000
ACCGACTGCACCGTGACCTACACCGTCCCGGACCGCGGCGAGGTCTCGTTCCAGGCCCCCCTCGACGGGCTGTTCGCCGCGCTGTCGGCCATGAAATGACCCGGGCGCCCGGTTGGGCGCCCTTCAGAGAAGGATGAGATGCGATGCGACTGGCCAAGACTCTACTTCTGGGGACCGTCTCGGTCGCGATCATTGCCGGCGCGGTCGTCGCGTTCGATCTGATCGGCTTTGCCCAGCTGCCGGCCCAGGCAGCGGATTCGAGGAAGCCGGCGGCGGAGGCGCCGAAGGCGCAGGAGCAGGCGGCCCAGACCCAGCAGCCTGCCGCGGCGCAGCAGGCGGCGGCCACCACCACTGCCACCGCCACCGTCTTCGACGAGCACGTCAAGCAGGCCAAGATCGGCACCTGCGGCAACATCTTCTCCGCGCTCGGCCGCGGCGTCGCCGCCGATGCGAGCTACGCCGCACAGACCCAGTGGAACACCAGGGCGGCCGATGCGCATGCGGTCGAATCGATCGTCGCGCTCAGCGGCAGCCCGTCGACGCAGGGGCTGCCCGCAGCCGGCGTCGTGTTCACGGCTCCGGTCGGACGCTCCTGCGAAGGCACTTTGGTCCGGGTGACGCCGGTCAAGGCCAGCTGCCAAGCCGTCGCGACCGAGCTCGTCAGCCAGGAGAAGGGCCAGACCGGCATGCTCGGCGACCTGCCGCTGGTGTCTCTGCCCAACGGCGCGAGGGTCGTGCTCATGCCGCTCGACGGCAACTGCGTCGCGATGACCAGCCTGCGCGCAGCGGGCTGACGGAACGCCGCCCGCGGCAGCGGCGGCCGGGATTGCGGGAGATGAAGATGCTTCGACCGATCGTTCTGGTTCTCACCTCCTGGGCCTGCCTCGCCGTCGCGGCCGGGGCGGCCGATCCGCCTCTCGCGCCGGCGCCGGCCGTGGTTGAGGCGGTCGATACCGTTCCCGACCGCAGCTACGTGGTGTTCTTCGACTTCGACAGCTCGCATTTGACCCCGGAAGCCAGG